>OY970152.1:0-2967470 GCA_963706305.1 uncultured Acidimicrobiaceae bacterium
CAACCATCACGGCGACTTGATGAGGGCCCTGGGTCGGAACCGAGTACTCAGACGAATCATCTGCTGGGATGTCGGACGGTGAGCAAGTACCGCTGAGCCACGTGGCTTAGTTGGTCAAGGCGAACCGGTGCGTCCAAATAGGACACACGCTGTAAGTGCAGTGCCGCGATCGATAGATTCTTCCTAGCTACCTCATGATCAAAGTCGACCACCTCACGAAGCGGTACCACGACACGGTTGCGGTCGACGACCTTTCTTTTGAGGTCCGCGCCGGCGTCGTCACTGGATTCCTCGGCCCCAACGGGTCGGGTAAATCAACCACGATGCGCGTCATCCTCGGACTCGACCACCCGTCCAAGGGCCAAGCACTCGTGAAGGGCAAGCCCTTCGCCGAGCTACGAGATCCCTTGCACCAGGTCGGCGCGTTGCTCGACGCGAAGTCAGTCCACCCAGGCCGCACCGCTCGCAACCACTTGCGCGCGCTCGCAGCCTCCAACCGCATCCCCTTCTCGCGGGTGAACGAAGTGCTCGAGTTCGCGGGCATCGCGTCTGTCGCCAACAAGAAGGTGGGCAACTTCTCACTCGGGATGAGCCAGCGCCTTGGGATCGCGGCGGCCCTCCTCGGAGACCCCGAAGTGCTGATGTTCGACGAACCGGTCAACGGTCTCGACCCCGAAGGCATCAGGTGGATACGCGACTTCTTTCGATCGCTCGCCAATGAGGGACGCACGGTCTTTGTGTCGTCGCACCTCATGAGTGAGATGGCGGTCAGCGCCGATCAGATCATCGTGATTGGTCGAGGAAAGTTCATCACGCAAGGTTCGGTGGATTCGCTGACGGCGACCGCCCAGGGCACCGTGTTCGTGCGCGCGTCCGACCACGCGCACCTCCGCGATGTCCTCGCCCAACACGAGGGCAAGGTGGTCGACGGCAATGACGAGGGGCTCACCGTGAGCGACCTGAGCGCCGAAGAGATCGGCAAGATCGCGTTCGACGCGGGCATCGTCATCTACGAGCTCACGCCTCAGCGAGCGTCGCTGGAAGACGTGTTCATGGACCTCACGTCTGACGCCGTCGAGTACGGATCATCAGGAGCGCGCCATGAATCATGACGTGACCTTCGGCTCCATCCTGCGTTCGGAGTTGCTGAAGTTTCGGAGCGTCCGATCCTCCATCGTGGGCGTGGTCGTCACGTTCGTCTTGACGCTCGGCATCGGGGCGCTCGTGACAATCCTCGTACGAACGCACTGGGCCACCGCGACGTTTGCGACGAAGGTGACGTTCGACCCCGTGAGCACCAGCCTCGTCGGCATCATCTTCGCCCAGTTCGCGGTGGGGATCATCGGCGCGCTGTTTATCACCAGTGAGTACACGGCCGGATCGATTCGCACAACGCTCGCCGCGGTACCCCGCCGCGCGGAACTCGCCTTCGGCAAGCTCATCGTCCTGCTCGCGTCGATGCTGGTGGTCAGCGAGGTCGCGGCCTTTGCCACGTTCTTGATGGGCCAGGCAATCTTTTCGGGCGTAGTGCCCACCGCGTCACTCTCGAACGCGCACACACTTCGCGCGGTCATCCTCGCCGGCCTCTATCTCACGCTGCTCGCGGCCTTTGTCTACTCGCTCGGACTGATCCTCCGTCACAGCGTCACGACCATCAGTGTCTTCGTTTCGCTCTTGCTTGTCGTGCCCTTGATACTCTTCTCCCTTCCGACGAGCTGGCAGAATGACAGCCGTCGCTTCCTTCCCGCTGAGCTCGGTCACGCCATGACCTCGACGACGGCTGTCCCCCATGACTTTGGCGCCTGGACCGCGCTGGCGATACTTGCCGCGTACGTCGTCGTGCTCTTTTCGATCGGAACAACGATGTTCCTTCGACGAGACGCCTGACGCATCTCCCGTCGGCCCCGTAGAGTGACGCCATGGACCTGCGTCAAGCCCTGCGCACAACGGGCTCGGTTCGTGAATTCACCGATGCACCCGTCGACGACGCAGTCCTGTTTGAGATCCTCGACGACGCACGCTTCGCGCCGTCAGGCGGCAACCGACAGGCGTGGCGCGTCATCGTCGTGCGCGATCCCGATCAGCGTCGGGCGCTTGCGGCGGCGTATCTCGACGCCTGGCACGACTACATCGCATCGCTGCTGGTCGGCGTCGTCCCGTTCTCGCCGCTAGCAAGCGATGCCGAGCGTCGCGCAGTGGCGGCGCGACGGCCCGACGCCATTGCGAAGTCCAATCCCGACGGCTTCGCCGAGACGCTTGAACACGCACCCGCACTCCTTGTTGTGCTCGCCGACCTCACCAACTTTGCCGCTACCGACCGCGACCTCGAGCGCTACCACCTCGTCGGTGGTGCGTCGATCTATCCCTTCGCATGGAGCATCCTGCTCGCGGCGCACGATCGCGGACTCGGGGGTGTGATGACGACGGTCGCGACCGCAAACGAACCGCGACTACGCGACGTCTTCTCGCTGCCGGATCACCTCGCCGTGGCGTCGGTCGTCGTCCTCGGCTATCCCCGGCGCCGAGCGACGAAGCTGCGCCGCCACGATGTGTCCGATTTCGCAGTTACCGACCGCTACGACGGTCCACCCTTCACTGCGTAGGCCAACTCACGCGAGGACCAGCTCCTTCTCCACCTCTGCGCGCGCATTCGGCATCTTCGAGAACACGACGATGGCGCCGAGGATGGCGATCGCACCCGCGACGAGGCACCCATGGTGCAGTCCACTCATGAAGGCGTTCGTCACGTCGGCGCTGAGCACCGGGCGAAACACGGAAGGAAAGTGAGCAACGGTCGCTTGCGCCGCCGGCGTCGAGCTCATAGCGATGCGCAGCTGTGCAGAGCTGAGACCATGTCCAACGTAGCGGCCGAGCGCCGCGTGGACGCCGGGACCAAAGAACGATGAGAAGACTGACCCCACCACAGCGACGCCGAGCGTGCCCGCGAGCTCGCGGGTCGTCTCATTGACTGCGGTACCCGCACCCACTTGCTCGGGCCGAAGGGTTCCCATGAGCGACGCCGTGGAAGGTGCGTTGACGAGTGAGAATCCAAACGCGAGCAAGACCATGATGGCAACGATCGGTCCGACGTACGCGGCGTGAGTGCTCACCACACCACCCCAGAGGAGAGCAAGCCCGACCACGCCGAGCCCGACTGCCACTACGGAACGCGCTCCCCACCGCAGGGCCAACATTGCGCCGAGTGGCGTCGTCACCATCACGACCGCTGCGAAGGGTAGCGTGTGCACGCCCGCCGACAACGGCGAGTAGCCACGCACCAGCTGGAAGTACTGCGTGATGAGAAAGATGAAGCCAAAGAGCGAGAAGTAGTTGACCGCGATGGCGCCCGAGCCTGCGGAGAACGCACGGTTAGCGAAGATGCGCATGTCAACGAGCGGCTCTTCGCGGCGCAGCTCGTAGCGTACGAAGACGACCACGGCGAGGATGCCGGCTGCGTACAGCGCGAGGATCGACGTACTGAGCCAACCCCGCGAGGGTCCCTGAATCGTCGCGAGGGTCAGCAGCGACACGCCCGCCGTGCCGAGGATGAGTCCCCCGACGTCATGGCGACGCTGGAGCGGGCTCTTCGACTCGGGCACAACGAAGTGCGACGCAATCAACGCCGCGACCACGAGCGGTGCGTTGATGAGAAAGATCGACCCGTACCAGAAGTGAACCAGGAGTGTTCCCCCGACGACGGGGCCAATGGCGATGGCGACCCCACTGGCCGCGCCCCACAGTCCAAAGGCCTTCGCGCGCTCGCGAGCGTCGTCGAAGACAATGGTGAGCGTCGACAGCGTGGCAGGAAAGACGAACGCGGCCGAAGCGCCCATCAGCGCGCGCGCAATGAGCAGCGTCGACACGTCGTGGGAGAACGCGGCGAGGAGCGAGAAGGCGCCGAATGTCGCGAGGCCAATCTGCATCACGCGCTTGCGACCCCAGCGATCGGACATGCCTCCTCCCGCGAGCAGGAGCCCCGCAAAGGGCAGCGAGTACGCGTCGACGATCCACTGCAACGAGGAGTTCGACGCGTGCAGCTGGCGCGAGAGCACCGGCAACGCGACGTTCACGATGGTGTTGTCGATCGCAACGATGACGACCACGATGCAGAGCACCGCGAGGATCCACCAGCGCCGATCGTGAGTGCTTGCTGGCATATCGACCTCCTATAGAACAGTGTTCCATAACTGTAGAACATTGTTCTATACTTGTCAAGTGATGGCCAAAACGACGAGAACTCCTTCCACCCAGATCGGTCCAGGCGTGCTGCGCGCCGCAGTCGAGATCCTTGATACCGAAGGGCCCGACGGCTTCACGGTGCGCGCTCTCGCCGAACGGGCCGGTGTGGCGCCGATGGCGATCTACAACCACTTCGACGGCATCAACGGCGTCATCGAAGCGCTCTGGATACAGGGATTTGAGACGTTGCACGACGCGCTGCGCGTCGACACCAACGACCCGGCGGCTGATCTCATGAGCGCCGGACTCGGCTACCGCACCTTCGCGCTCGACAACCCCGGTCTCTACACCATCATGTTCATGCACCGCTTTTCCAACTTCAAGCCGTCCGTCGAGATGGTGCACGTTGCCGCGCGCGCGTATCAGGAGCTCGTGCTGCACGTCGAGCGGGGCCAGGAGATTGGTCTTTTTCCTCGAGCGAGCGCCGGTGACGTCGCCCAGGTGATCTGGTCAGCCTGCCACGGCTTTGTGTCGCTCGAACTTCTCGGCATCAACTTCGCTGCTCAGCGCGACGAGGCCTACGGCATCTTGCTCGAGACTCTACGAGACGGCTTCCGCTAGCGCGTCAATGCGCTCGCCGCTCGGCCACCGTCCTCGCCGATCGGGCGTGAGCAACATATCGGTGAGATCGTGGCGGAGGTGCGACTGGCGCCAGAGAAGTTGCTCTTTGGTAGCGAGCAGGATGCGCGCTGCGTCAGTGCACTCGGTGCGCCACGTTGGATCGATGGCGAGGTCGAAGCACTTGGACGAGCCGTCGCCGAACTGGATGAATGCGAGCTCGTCGCCCACCGACACCGCGAGGTTGCGTCGTGCGAGCGTCTCTTTGCTCGGCGCGTTGCCGCTCGGCCCGAGCAGCATGAAGCGGCTGTCCCATTCGTAGTGCGCCCATTCCCGCCACGGCGTCGCGTCGCCGGATAGCAGTGGCGCGATGGACTCCCCATCGCACTGGACAGGCTGGTCGACGCCGAGCGCGTCGGCGAGCGTGGGCAGCAGGTCGACGTTCTCCGTGAATCGTGATATCGACGTCGGTCCCTTTGCTCGAGGGTCTCGCCAGATACCGATGATGTGGTAGCTCTGCGGAAAGAAACCCAGCTTTTCGATGAGCCCGTGGTCGCCGAGCTGGTCGCCGTGGTCGGCGGTGACGACCACGAGCGTGTCGCCCCACTCCCCTCGCTCCTCGATTGCCGCCACGACCCGACCGAGTTGCGAGTCAACCTCACTGATCATGCCGTAGTACTGCGCCCTGACTCGTCGCATCGCCGCCTCATCAGTCGGAGCCGACGACGCTTCCCAGGTGAGTGCCGCCGCGTGCAACGGGTGGCGCTGCGCGGCGTCGACGGGGGCGATCGGCAGCTCCACGTCTGCGGGGTCGTACATCGTCGCGAAATGACCGGCGGCGGCGTAGGGCGGATGAGGACGCAGATAGCTGAGATGTGCGAACCATCCCGAGTCTTGGTGCTCGAGCCACTCGAGAAATCGCGTCGTGAGAAAGGCGCTCAGTGAGTGCTCGGCAGGACGGTCCGGTTCACCTCGCAGGAGCGGGCGCCATCCCGCGTCCACGTCGTAGCCCTGGTCGCGCAGATACTGCACCCACCCTGCCTGGCTCTCGGGCAGATACAGTCCGACCGAGAACCCGGGCAAGATGCCGTCGTAGTAGTTGAGGCGCGGGTCGTTGGGGCCGTTCGCCGAGGCGGGATCGAGCCCCTGGTCGGTGTAGCCAAACAGCGTCGGGTCGTAACCAGCGCGCCGCCCGAGGAGGGCCAGATTGTCGAATCCTCTCGTCAGGGGTGTTCCGTTCGCCACCACCCGGTTGTTCATCTGGTACATCCCGGTGTAGAGCGCGGCGCGGCCGGGCGAGCACGGGGCCGCCTGGGAGAAGTGGCGTTCCAGACGAACGCCCTCACCCGCAACGCGATCGAGCGTCGGCGTCGCGACGAGGGGATGCCCCGCGGCACCGTAGGAGTCGCCGCGAAACTGGTCCATCGTGATAAAGAGCACGTTCACGGTGCTGCTGCCTCCACGAGTCGCTGCAGATGCTCAGCGAGATCGTCCAAGATCGCGAGCGCCTCGGGCACGGCGCCTCCCATCTCCAAGAAGCCGTGCACCATGCCATGTGCTTCGAGCAGCTCGACGGGCACGTCGAAGTGCTCGAGGAGTCCGGCGTAGGCGACGCCCTCATCGCGCAATGGGTCGCACTCAGCGACGACCATGATGGTCGGTGCCACACGCGCGAGGTCGTTCGACATGAGGGGCGTCACGCGAGGATCGCTGTGATCGCTGAACGCTCCGAGATACTGGCCGTAGTCATAGCGCAACGACTCGATATCCAAGAGATAGCCGACACCGAAGCGGTGTACTGAGTCAGTGATGAGCTCCGGTCCGAGCGTCGGGTAGATGAGCACCTGCGCGGCAAGACCGAGGTCTTCATCGCGCACCAAGGCGGCCGCAACCGTCGCGAGGTTGGCCCCCGCAGAGTCGCCCATCAAGATGAGACGCGCTCGATCGCTCGCGAACTCGACGCGATGGGCCGCAACGTAGCGCAGGGCATCAACCGCGTCTTCCAAGGCTGCCGGAAAGGGGTGCTCAGGGGCGAGGCGATAGTCGATCGAGAGCATCGGCGTCTTGGTATCGAACGTCAGGCGCCGACAGAGCCAGTCGGTGGTCTCGAGGTCACCCATGACGAAGCTGCCCCCGTGGAGATAGATGACGAGCGCCCTCGTGTTCGCCTCCTCAGGCTCGTAGAGCCGGGCGCTGATAGTCCGTCCCTCCAGCGCCAGCGCGTAATCACGGGCGGTCACTCCTGGTGGGTCCACGCCACGAAGGACGGCGGCCTCAGTCCGAAAGGCCCGTCGACGCTCGTCATAGTCCGCTGACGGCGGTGCCGGCGGTGGGTTCTCTCTCGCTTGGCGCAGGAATGGCTCGAACGCTGGATCGACCACGGTTACCTCCCGGCCCAACACTAGGCAACGAGACGGCTTCCAAACGTCGAGGGCCCCTCAACCGCTTTGAACCTGATTACATCGGGCAGGCGAAGGTTCTGAAGTTCACGACATCGCGAGCCCCGGCCGCGAGGTCGACCCAGTTCGTTCGGTGTTGATAGGAGGAGACAACTTCGTAGCGCGCAGGCGGGACGCTGAAGGTAAACGTCCCCGTCCAAGGCGGGCGCCCGGGAATCGTGATACTAAAGCTTCGATAGAGCACGCCATCGCGGTAAAGCGACACCACATCGGGATGCGACGTCGACACCGGTGCGGGCAAAGCGACGATGGGCCCTGGCCCGCACTCCATCACGCGACCGGTGATCACGCCGCGAGACGTTTGCGCGCTCGCCACGTTGGCGCCGATGACCACGCCGACGACGAGAATGGCGGACATCAGTGCAATTGACATCTTGATTTTCATGGCATCTCCCCCTCGCGTACGTACTGTCCCACCGAGCGAGCTCCTTACAACGAACCTACGCCCAATACCCGTCCATGCTGGCGCCGGCCCAGGGGCCCATCCCTGAAAGGCGTCGCCGCTTTGGCGCAATATTGGCCTTGTGAACGATTGGCCGGCTTCTCACGAGAATCTCAGACGTGACGAAGAAGGGACGGCCCAACAAGTCAGTCGAATCGTGTGCGGAGGCCAAAGCGGCGCCGATCGTGCGGCTGTCGACTTCGCCCTTGCGTACGACATTCCCTACGGAGGTTGGGTGCCGCGGAGCGGTTGGGCCGAAGACTATCCCGATGCGCCAGGGCTGCTCGGTCGCTATCGCGACTTCCGCGCGACACCGTCCGACAATCCCGACGTGCGCACCATCTTGAACGTCCGCGACTCCACGGCGACCTTGATCGTTCGCCGAGGCGCGAACCTGTCACCTGGCACCGAAGCAACGACGCGTGCCGTCGCGCACTTCTCTCGCCCGCTGTTGGAAGTTGACGCGCTCGACGCCGTCGCGACGGGCCGCCTACGCGCCTTTCTCCTCGAGCGTCGCTTTCCCGTCACCCTGAACGTGGCCGGACCACGCGAAAGCGAATCTCCGGGCATCTATGAGGCAACACTCCTGCTGCTCGCGTCCACCGCGGACCTTTTTCACTGGCGGACTTGAGATCGCCTCACTTGATCGTGCGAACGAGTGCGCCGTTTGACTCGTTGAGCTCGGTGACGGCGTTACTCGGTCCATCGGTCACCCAGACGTGGGAGCCGGCGATCGCGATACCGCCCGGCTCATTGATGCCTGCGCCAATTACGCGAACGACTGCGCCATTGGACTTCTTGAGCTCCGTAACGGAGTTGCCGAAGAAATTTGCGACCCAGACGTGTTCGCGATCGATCGCCATGGAGAGTGGCTGATTGAGGCTATTCGCTCGAATGAGCCGCACGAGCGAGCCGTTCGATGCGTTGAGTTCGACGATCGAGCTGAAGTCGAGGTTCGCGACCCAGACGTGCGAACCGCTGATCGCAATTGCCCTCGGTTCGTCGAAGGGAGCCATCTGCGGCGTAATGATGCGTATGACGCGGCCTGTCGTCGCGTCGAGCTCGGTCACCGAGCCGACGCCGCGACCGTCGCCGTAGTAGTTCTTGTCGCCACTGCTCACGACCCAGACGTCGTTGCCACGCGCCGCGACCGCGACCGGTCCATCGAAGAAATCGTCGAGTCCGTTGACGACCCGAGCGATTGATCCGTCGGCTTCGTTGAGGTCAGTAACGGAGCCGCCTTCGGAGGACGTCTCGAGGTTCGTGACCCACACGTGTGATCCACTGATGGCAATCGCAGCGGGGTTGTCGAAGCGAGCCGCACCCACGGTGATCACACGCACGAGCGCACCGGTGCTCGCCATCAATTCGGTGATCGAGCCCGTGCCTCGGCTGTTCCCCTTGACTCCGTCGTTTACCACCCATACGCGCGAGTGCGTCACCGCGATCGCGATGGGTGTCTTGAAGCCATCGGCGCGAGCGCTGATCACTCGAATGATCGAGCCCGTCTTCGCGTTCAGCTCGGTCACGGAGTTCCCAAACACATTGGCCACCCAGACGTGCGACCCATCGACAGCGATGGCAAGCGGCTCAGTGAAATGGCCCGTACGAGGCGCTGCGGTCGCCGGCGCCTCGCCACACCACAGCGCCGTCATCAGAGCCACAGCGAGGACGCGTGCCACGCCAGCGCGACTCGGGCTACGCCACATCAACCTGGTCTCCCTCGAGAACCACATGGTCCTCCCTCGCGGAGCATACCGACACTGCGGGAGAATCTCCAAGGGCGAGAACGTAGGTTGCCTTGAAATCTGTCTCATCGGATTTCAGCGGGGTCTGAACTGCGGAGCGCTGGCTAGTTTGATCTGATGACCGTCGAGCTACGTGGCTGGGAAGGAGCCGAAGACACGACGGCGATGCAGCGCCTGGCAAGCCGGTTTTGGCCCTTTGGCCTCCATCCGGGCGGTCTTGGATGGGCGGCGGCAGGAGGGCAGTTGGCGGATCCCATCGTGCTCGATGCGGCGAGTACTCCCGCCGGCTGGGCTGGCATCGATTACCACCACGCCGGCGGAGAGGGCGAACTCCACGTCCAAGCCGACCCAGCCCGACCCGATGTTACGAAGGAGCTGCTCAAGTGGGGCATCGCGGTGGGCGGTGAGGATCTGAGAATCGCAGTGGCGAATGGTGATGACACGCTTGCCTTCGCTGTCGCGGCCGCTGGCTTTTCCCCCGCACCAGATGTCGGATCCCTCGTCGGACCACAGCGAGGGATGTTCCATCCCGCTGTCTTGAAGACCCCCGAACTCCCGCCCGGTTACCGGGTGCGAAGCGTGCAGGACGCCGAACTGGATGCTCGCGTCGAGTGCCACCGGGAGGCGTGGCGCCCGTCAACGATGCCCATGTCACCAGAGGTTCTAGCGACGATCCCGTTGGACGCAACCAGCCGCTTCACCATGGACTTCTACGAACGTGTGCGCCACACGTGGCTTTACGATCAAAGCCTCGACCTCGTGGTGGAAGCTTCCGACGGGAGCCTGGCTGCGTGCTGCATCGTCTGGTGGGACCCGGCAATCGGGGTGGCGGAGATAGAGCCGCTCGGTGTCGTGCCGGCGCATCGCCGGCTCGGTCTCGCCGGCGCGCTCTGTGCGGAGGCCGGAGCGCGCGTGGCTGCACGCGGCGGGCGCACCGTGTTCATCAACTCGAGCCCTGACCCGGCCTATCCGACACCGAACGCCACCTATGCGGCAATCGGCTTCGAGCTCATCGAGCGAGGGCAGGCGCTGCGCCGGGGGGTCCCGCGTGGCTGAGTCCCCAAGGGGATCCTTTGCCGGGCCGAGCAGTCTCCGCTGGAGGCGCTGCATCCACTGATTAGTTGATGCAGCAGGGTGGGCTCGCTCCCGCGGTCGATCCCACCAGAGTCCGACTGCCCGGATCAGCCGCTGAGGTCTGGCGGTTCGAGCAGCGCCCGTACCCTCTGGCTAAGTAAAAGGTACGGGGTAAAGCCCCGATGAGCTTGAAACTCGCTGTCGGGTGGCCTGCTCGGTGCTACCCGTTGCTCACTGAGCGTTTCGGTGGCTATGAACTGCCCGCCTGTCAAATCGACTTCTGTCCCATCGGGCAGTCGGTTCCAGTAGTGGGCGCCAACGGACTCCCCGTCACGAGAGACTGTTGCGGCGAGGATTTCTCCACCCAGCCAGTCCTTTACAACAAGTGCTGTTGTACCGCATTGACCTCGGGATCGGTCACCCGGCTTGCGCGATGGCTGCTCCTCGGTCGCGTACTGCGTGTCAGGGCCCCACGAAGCAACGATCGCGTCGGCTACTTCGCTCAGCGTTCGTTCAGCCACTCCTGCAGTCATAGCGCTCGACAGTGACACGGCGTGACGCAGGAACGTTCGCGGGCACGGACCTGTGAGATCAGGGGACCCACTGAAACCCGATGGGCCGGAAAACTACTGGAGCGGACGACCGGGCTCGAACCGGCGACCTCGACCTTGGCAAGGTCGCGCTCTACCAACTGAGCTACGTCCGCGTGGTACGTCGATTGTAGCCGACCCGCGCGAATGTACCAACCGCGTTTACGAGGGCGTTAACGCAATTATGGACACCGCTTCATCAACGATGTAGTCCCGCAGCACGGCGAGATCGCTCATCACGTCGGCGCAGCCAAGCAGACCGAACTCGAGATACTCACCAAATCCGAGCACGGTGATGTTGAGCGAGATGGCCCCCACTAATGGCCCGTATGGCGCGGCCGACTCAACGGAGTATCCGCTCAGCCAGAGCGGGATCGGCGGCCCCGGCACGGAGGAGATCATGAGGTTCGCCATGGGGATGCGCTCGAACAGACCGAACGCCGACACGACTTTGCCGCCGATGGATAAGAGCGTTGGGCCGAGCACGCGAGGCACGTCTTGAAAGATCTTCGCGCGGTGCCCACGCTGTTCGCCGACGGTTTTGCCGGCGTCGGCCGAGATCACCCGCAAACGCTCGAGTGGGTCTGCCACGTCGGTGTGCAGGGCGAGCAGCATCCCCGAGATCTGATTGCCGAGCTCGGCCGTGTCACCTTCACCTCGAACGTTGATGGGCACGAAAGCGATGAGATCCTTTCTGAGCTCCTCGCCCCGGTCCTCGAGCAGACGCTTCAATGCGCCACTCGTCGTCGCCATCACGAAGTCGGTGACCGTTGCGCCGTGAGCCTTCGCCGCGCGCTTCGCGTCGGCGAGCGGGACGCGGGCCCGCAAAAACGTCTTTTCAATGCCGGCCGAGCCGTTGAGCGACGTGCGTCGAGCTTCGAAGATGGAGGGCTGGTCGGGCGTCGCGTGGCGACGTCCGCGCACGACCACCACCGCCGCCAAGGCGCGAACGATTTCGTAGAAGCGACTCCCCCACGAGGCCAGGTCCTCGATGATGAGCTGAGGTCGCTGGCGCAGATGACCGACGCCTTCGGCGAGGAGGCCGAGCGACGTCGTGACGGTCGGTGCTGCTACGTCCTCATCGATGCGTTCGCCCGGTGGTCGCACCTCTGGGGAGATGTCAAAGAGATTGGCGAACGTTTCAGCGAACGACACGCCGTCGGCGAGGGCGTGGTGCGCCTTCATCACGAGCACGGCGCGGCCGTCCTCTCGCCCTTCGATCACGAGCATCTGCCAGAGCGGTCGTTGCGGAGAGAGCGGACGCGAAAGGAAATCCGAGATGAACTCGTCGAGCTGTTCCGACGAGCCGGGCGTCGGCAATGCGACGCGCACCACGTGACGATCGAGATCGAACGAACGGTCGTTGATGAGAATTGGCCACGTCATGTCAAAGGGCGCTCGCACGACTCGCTGAGTAAGGACGGGGATCTCGTGGATGCGCGAGGCGATATTGTCCTTCAGCAGCGCAAAGCGTTCTGCCGGATCGCTCGGCTCGCCCGCACCGAGCTCAACGACCGCGCCAATGTTCATTGACGTGCCGGGGTTCTCGAGCAGGATGAATGCGCTGTCGAGCGGATCGAGAAACTTGGTCATCGCCCGGAGCTCCCAAAGCCGCCTTCTCCTCGCGAGGACTCTGGAAGCTCGTCGACCACGAGAATCGGGGGCGACGTGACGGACATCACAACTAGTTGGGCGATGCGATCGCCCTTTTCAACCTCGTAGTCGTGTTCCGGGTCGAGATTCACCAGCGCGACCTTCACCTCGCCGCGATAGCCCGCGTCGATGAGACCGGGGGCGTTGGCGAGGGTGACCCCGTGACGAGAAGCGAGACCGCTGCGCGGCAGCACGAAACCCCCGTGGCCCTCGGGAATTGCCACCGCAATGCCGGTTGCGACCAGCGCCCGACCGCCACCGGCTGGGAGCGTGCAGGACTCAACGGCCACGAGATCGCATCCGGCGTCACCGTCTTTTGCGTAGGCCGGCACGACGGCGTCAGGGTGGAGTCGTTTCGCGAGGATTTCCATAGCGGGAAGGCTAGTCACGCCCCGTAGGGCCATTCGTTAAGTAGTGTCGCACTGTGCTTGCGTGGATGGATTTGGAGATGACTGGCCTCGAACCACTGAGCGACGTCATCGTCGAGATCGCGACACTCATCACCGACGATCACCTCAACATCATCGCCGAAGGGCCCGATCTCGTGCTGCACGCGAGCCCGGAGCAGCTTGCCGCGATGGGATCATTCGTCACCGAGATGCACACGAAGTCGGGCCTGCTGCCCGAGATCATCGCCTCCACCATCACCGTCGAAGAAGCACAAGCCCAGACCCTGGATTTTCTGAAGCAGCACATCCCCGAGCCGGGCTCGGTGCCACTGTGCGGCAACTCGATCGGCACCGACCGCCGCTTCCTCCAGGAGTACATGCCCGAACTCGAGGCGTACTTCCACTACCGCAACGTCGACGTCTCGACCATCAAGGAGCTCGCGCGCCGCTGGAACCCCGCGGTGCTCGACGCCATGGCCGAAAAAGAGACCACGCACCGCGCTCTCGACGACATCCGCGAGTCGATCGCAGAACTCGTCCACTACCGCACGACGCTCTTTCAGCCCGTCGAAACGAACCCGTAGTCGTCACGCGATGGCGGCAGGAACACTTTCCATCGACGAGGCAACGGCCCAGCTCATCGCGTCCGGACAGCTCTTTGAAACCGAGCGCACCGTGGTCAACGATGTCGAGATGACGGTTTGGAAGTACGCCCCAACGAATCTTCGCCAGGTGCTCGATCTCTCGCTACGCCAGGCCGACCTCGACTTTCTCGTCTACGAGGGCACCCGCTACACCTTCGATCAGCACTACCGCATCGTCGCCACCCTCGCCCAGCGACTTCTCGATACCGGTGTCGAGAAGGGTGACCGAATAGCGATCGCCGCGCGCAACCTGCCCGAGTGGGTGATGGCCTTTTGGGCGGCAAGCATTGTCGGCGCGGTCGTCACGCCGCTCAACGCGTGGTGGACGAGTGACGAACTCGTCTACGGCCTCGCGGACTCCGGCACGTCGATCCTTTTCGTTGACGAAGAGCGCCTCGAGCGCCTTCGCGATCACCTGGACGACCTCGAGCTCATGACGACGGTCGTCGTCATGAGCGATGAGCCCACGCGTTCCGCGCGTCTTGGACGAGCGCTCGAGCGCGTTCGCGTCGTTGACTTCCACGACTTTCTCGGCACCGTCGAGCCCAAGGCGACGCCGCCTCCGGTCGACATGCAGCCTGACGACGATGCCACCATGCTCTACACCTCGGGCACGACGGGCCACCCGAAGGGGGCGGTCGGCACGCACCGCAACATCATCACAAACTTCATGAACCTCGCCTTCGGTGCCCAGCGATCCACGCTTCGCTTTCGTGATCCTGGCGACACGGCGCCCACCGAGCAGAGCTCTGGGCTGATCAACATCCCCTTCTTCCACGCGACCGGCACACACGCATTCTTGGTGCCGGGGACGGCCGCGGGCGTGAAGATCGTGATGATGCACCACTTCGACGCGCGACGCGCCTTGCAAATCATCGAGACTGAACGCATCACTGCCATCGGCGGCGTGCCGACGATTGCGATGCAGATCATCGACCACCCTGATTTCGAACAGTTCGATACGTCGAGCGTGAAGAACATCTCCTACGGCGGTGCTCCGGCCCCGCCCGAGCTCGTCGCGCGCTTGCGCGCAAAGTTTCCCGGTGGCCAGCCGAGCAACGGCTATGGCCTGACCGAGACCTCAGCGGGCATCAGTGGCAACTCGGGACCCGACTACGTCGCCAAGCCCGACAGCTGCGGACCGGCCTATCCCGTCAACGAGGTCGCCATCGTACCGGAGGACTTCGTCGGTGACGAACCCAACGACGACCTCCCGAAAGGTCCCGACGTCCTGGGAGAGCTCTGGATCAAGGGACCAAATGTCATACGCGGCTACTGGAACAAGCCCGAAGAGACGGCGCGAGTCTTTTCCAAGGGCTGGCTGCGCTCAGGGGACATCGCGAGAATCGACGATGACGGCTTCATCTACATCGTCGATCGCAAAAAAGACGTGATCATTCGAGGTGGTGAGAACGTGTACTCGGTGATGGTGGAAGCCGCCATCTTCGAGCACCCCGACGTCGCGGACTGCGCGGTCGTGGGCGTGCCACACCCCCTCCTTGGTGAAGAGGTCGCAGCCGTCATCGTGTTGCGACCGGGACGGGTCGTCGAAGGCGAAGAGATCACTCGACACGTCGCCGCGCGGCTTGCAAAGTTCGAAGTTCCAACGAAGTTCGTCTTTCGCGCGCTCGCGCTGCCGCGCAATCCCCAAGGCAAGGTGCTCAAGCGCGAGCTGCGCGACTCGTTGCAGTAAGAAGCCCCGGCGCATACGCGCCGGGGCAACTCACCGAGATGTTAGAGAGCTATTTGTTGGGCTGCGGGGTGAAGCGCAGGTAGTCCTTCACCTTCCTAAAGCCCTTCGGGAACTTCTCCTTCGCGTCTTCGTCGCTCACTGCCGGCGCGATGATGACCTCGTCGCCGTCCTTCCAGTCGATGGGCGTCGACACGGGATAGGCAGCCGAGAGCTGCACGGAGTCGAGCACGCGAACGATCTCATCGACGTTGCGTCCCGTCGACGCTGGGTACGTCAAGGTGAGCTTGACCTTCTTGTCAGGAGCGATGATGAAGACACTTCGCACGGTCAAGGTGTCGTTCGCATTGGGGTGGATCATGTCGTAGAGGTCGGCGACCACTCGGTTCTCATCACCAATGATCGGGAAGTTGAGCGTGGCGCCCGTGACTTCGTCGATGTCGGCCTTCCAGCGATTGTGCGACTCGACGGGGTCAACCGATACCGCAATCAGCTTGGTGTTGCGCTTGTCGAAGTCGCCCTTGCGCGCGGCGAATGCGCCCAGCTCGGTGGTGCACACGGGCGTGAAGTCTTTGGGGTGCGAAAAGAGGATGCCCCAACCATCGCCCAGGTATTCGTAAAAGTTCACGGGTCCTTCGGTGGTCTCCGCCGAGAAGTCGGGAGCCACATCCCCTAAACGAATTGCCATCATTACTCCTTGCCTGTGAGGTGCGAGTCACTCGACTGCACGAGAACACCATAGCGGGCAGAATTTAATTCACTCAAATTTCCATTAAGTTAGTAGAGATATCGTTTTCCGTGCACCGCGGCCCTGTGAGACTGGTCACGTGACCACCCCAGGCCCACTCGTCGCTGCCTTCGATCTCGATGGCACGCTCAGCGACGGCGGCAGTGTCTTTCGCTGGTTGCGCTACCTCTGCGGTTCGCGGGCGACGTACTTTGCCGCCGCGTCACTCGCCGGTCCCCTTCTCGTGGGCGCCGTCCGCAGCGGTCCGTGGGCCGACCGGGCCAAGGAGCGACTCTTTCGTCGTCTTTTGAACGGCCGCGATGCCGAGCAGGTGCGAGAAGTGTCGCGCGCCTTTGCAATCGCCCACTTCGAAGAGCACGGACGTGACTGGGTCATCGAGCGCTTGAACTGGCACCTGGGCCAAGGCAACGACGTCGTCATCGTCTCGGCGTCGCCCGAGCTCTACGTGGGTGTGGTGGCAGAGATGCTGCACGCCGATGGCGCGCTCGGCACGCGTCTCGCAGAGGACGCACGCGGCAAGCTCTCGGGGAGCTATCTCGGAAGGAACTGCCGGGGCCGAGAGAAGCTTCGCCGCCTCGATGAGTGGCTGTCGCTTCGCTACCCCGAAACCGCCCCCACGCTCTACGCGTACGGAAACTCCCGCGGCGACCGGCGCATGCTGCGCGGAGCAGCCTACCCCTACAACGTCGGACGCCTCGGTCCTTTGGGGGCACTGCGAAACTTCCCGCGACTGAAGCGCTCCGTCGTCGAGGCGGACGCTACTGCTGACGAATAGAGGCGTCGAGCTCGACGAGTCCGCCACCGCGGCCGTCGTAGGTGACCTGAATCGACGCGGCCCGCTCACTCCACGCAATGACGGTGTGGCCCCTCGGATCGACGATGCCCACGTTGAGGTCGTAGCTCCCGTCGAGCAGAGGAATCTGTCCGAGGTCGACGCCGACGACGTTTCGACCTGGCATGAGGTTGACCGGTGAGGCCTGGGCGTCGGTGCGGCTCACGAGCAGCCCGGTCTTGGTGAAGAGCTCCATCACGAAGTTTCCGCTGTAGGCGTTCTGGGACGTCACTGCGACGTCAAAGTGGATCCCCGCCCCGCTCTTCACCTCAAAGGAACCCGACGGCGTCGACACCGACTCGATGTGGACCGTGCCGAGCAGGTGCGTGTGGTCGTGCTCGACGGCGTCGCTCAAGAGGTGCTCACGGAAGATCCGCAACGAGTCGCGCGTCGGGCCATCGGCGATCATCTCGCCGCTGTCGAGCACGACTGCTCGATCACACAGCGCACGAACCTGGTCGGCGTTGTGCGTGACGAGGAGGATCGTGCGTCCCTCCTGCTGGAAACGCTTGATGCGGTCGACACACTTTGCCTGGAAGCGCTCGTCACCGACCGCGAGGACCTCGTCGACGACCAAGATGTCGGGGTCGACGTTCACCGCGACGGCGAAGGCGAGACGCACGTACATGCCGCTCGAGTAGAACTTGACCTGAGTGTCGATGAACTGCTCGATCTCGCTGAAATCCACGACATCGTCGAAAATTCCGTCCACCATGCGCCTCGAAAAGCCAAGCATGGCACCGTACAGATATATATTGTCGCGCCCCGACAGTTCGGTCTGAAAGCCCGCGCCGAGCTCCAACAGCGCAGCGAGGCTGCCGCGCAGGCGAATCTCACCCGTGGTGGGTTTTAAGACGCCACAGATGCATTTCAGCAGCGTCGACTTGCCTGAGCCGTTGTGGCCGACGATACCCAGGGTCTCGCCTTCGCCGACGGTGAAGCTGATGTCCTGGAGCGCGTCAAAGACTTCGGTCGAGCCAGACTTGGGGTGCAGCAGACGCTCTTTCAGCGACTGATGGCGTTCGTGGTGAATCTTGAACTTCTTGGAGACGCCTTCGACGTCGATCACGGTCGTCATTAGAGCTCCGACTCGAACTCGCCCTCGAGGCGACCGAAGATCACCTCGGCAACGAAGAAGGCGACGAGCGCGATGCCAAAGAGCAGCACGTTCAAGATCAAGAACTTGTCGAACGACCACGTCGGCAGGACGTCGATGATCGGATGCGGAGCAACCGTCGATCTGACGATGGTGCTCACGTAGAAGACCCGCTGGAACGTGACCACGATCAACGTAATCGGATTCAAGAAGTAGACCCAGGTGAGTCCGCGCGATTGGAGGTGCGGCGCGATCGCGTGCTCGTAGGAGTAGACGATGGGCGTCAGGTAGAACCAGAGCTGCAGGAGCACTTCAATCAGGTGCTTCATGTCGCGCAGATAGACGTTGATCGCCGACATCACGATCGCAAGCGCCGACGTCAACAGGTAGAGCGAGATGAATGAGATCGGCAAGATGAGGGCGAACTTCCACGACGGCGAGTGCCGGAGCGCCGCCAGGACAATGACCAGCACGAAGAGCTGTGCGAAGAAGTAGACGACCGACGCGCCGACATTCGACAGCGCCAAGATCTCTCGAGGGAACGAGACCTTCTTCACGAGCGCCGCGCGATCGATGATTACTCCCGTCGCGGTAAGGATGGAGGTTTGAAACATGTTCCAGACGATGAGCCCCGAGAAGAGGTAGATCACGAAGTTCGGGTAGCCATTTTTCAAGAACACGTTGAAGACGAGATAGAACACCCCCAGCGTGAAGGCCGGGGCGACCATCGACCAGAACAGGCCGAGCGTCGAGTTCTTGTACTTGATGCGAATGTCAGAGGTGATGAGACCGAGCAACAGCTCTCGCCTCGCCCACAGGTTTGCCAAGCGCGTCGGCAACGCGACGCTCGCGCTCACGACGCGCACCGGGGTGTCCTCTAAGGAACGACTGCGTTGGCCCACTAACGGGGCGTCGTTCACTAGACCCCTTGGCGGAGGGCCGAACGCTCGATGACGGCGTCAATGAAGCCGTACTCCAACGCCTCTTGCGCCGTGAACCAGCGGTCGCGGTCCGAGTCAATTTCGATGCGCTCGATCGACTGACCGGTGTGAAAGGCAATGCGCTCTGCGAGCGTCTTTTTTGTGTAGATAATCTGTTCAGCCTGAATGGCGATGTCCGAGGCCTGGCCCTGCATGCCACCAATCGACGGCTGGTGCATCAAGATACGGCTGTGCGGCAGGGAGAAACGCTTGCCGGGCGCGCCGGAGCAGAGGAGGAACTGGCCCATCGACGCGGCCATGCCGATGCAGATCGTGCGGATATCGCAGTTGACGTACTGCATGGTGTCATAGATGGCGAGTCCGTCGTAGACCGAACCGCCGGGCGAATTGATGTAGAGGCTGATGTCCTTGTCGCGGTCCTCGGCTTCAAGCAGCAGCAGCTCAGCGCAGATGCGGTTCGCGGTGTTCTGGTCGACCTGAGAGCCCAGGAAGACGATTCGCTCGCGCAAGAGGCGCTGATTGAGGCCGCTCGGGTCCATGCCGTCGGCCATTTGGGATGTAATCATGCGATCCAATCTACCGTGAGCGACCTGTTCATCCCTCTCTTCACCCTCCTAGGTAGAGTTGTTGCGTCGCGGGCGTGGCGGAATTGGCAGACGCGCTGGTTTTAGGTACCAGTTCTTCGGAGTGTGGGTTCGAGTCCCTCCGCCCGCACGCACCGAGCGTCTCGAACACGTTGGCGCACCTGCTAGGATGGCAAACGCTGTTTCGTCGCATCTCGCGATAGAGACCGATTCGACAATTTTCTTGCGAGTTGGGCTCATCTCAACTCGTAGGAGTTCCATGTCTGTGTCTTTTGCCGCTCTCGGCGTCCCCTCACGTCTCGTCGAGCGTCTCAACGCCCGTGGGATCTTCGAAGCCTTCCCCATTCAAGAGGCCGCGATCCCCGACGCCCTGAACGGCCACGACGTCGTCGGAAAGGCGATCACCGGCTCCGGTAAGACCCTCGCCTTCGCCCTGCCCCTGTTGGCCCGGCTCACCAAAGCCCAGCCCCGCAAGCCCACGGCCCTGGTGCTCGTGCCAACCCGCGAACTCGCGGCCCAAGTCCAAAAAGAGATCGCCCAGCTCACCGACGACCGCGGTCGCCGCGTGATCTGCATCTACGGCGGCACCTCCTACCAGGTCGCGCGCAAGGCACTCAACTACGGCGTCGACGTCGTCGTCGCCTGCCCTGGCCGACTCGAAGACATGCTCGAACAGCGCGGCCTCGACCTGGGGTCGGTGACGACCGTCGTCGTCGACGAAGCCGACCGCATGGCCGATATGGGCTTCTTGCCCGCGGTGCGACGCATCGTGGCTGCGACCTCACGCGATCGTCACGTGATGCTGTTTTCTGCCACGATGGGACCCGACGTCTCCTCACTGGTTCGTGAGTTCACGCGCGACGCTGCTATCCACGACGTCGTGGGCGAAGAAGCGCCGAGCGACGTCGATCACTTCTTCTGGCGCGTCCCGCGTGACCGTCGCCCCGAGATCACGGCCGACATCGTCGGCACCTACGAGCGCGCCATCGTCTTCACCCGCACCAAGCACGGCGCGGACCGTCTCGCCCGCCAGCTCGGCGAGCGTGGCATCTCCGCGGTGCCGCTGCACGGTGACCGGTCCCAGGCCCAGCGCGACCGAGCGCTGCGCAGCGTGAAGAGTGGTCAGGTGCAGGTCCTCGTGGCGACTGACGTCGCCGCGCGAGGCATCCACATTGACCTCTTGCCCGTCGTCGTGCACTACGACCCACCGGCGCAGGCGACCGACTACCTTCACCGCTCGGGCCGAACGGGCCGCGCCGGTGCGACGGGAGCGGTCATCTCGCTCGTCGGCGAAGACGTCATCGGCCAGGTGAAGCGACTTCAGCGCGCACTCGGGATCGCACCCTCCATCGAACCTCGTGAGGACGCGCCGGCGATCCGCCTGGGCGCCGTTGACGACGCAGTCGCCTCCGAGCGACTCGACGATCGCACGACGAAGACCCGTGAGGCGCCGCGACGCGAAGCAACCCGCGATCGTGCTCCGCGCGGCTTCGAGCGACGCGAGGCGCGTGAGCGTCCGGCGAGCGCGCGTCGCGAACACGCCTCGAACGACGCGCCCCAGCGCCCTTCGCGCGGCTTCGAACGCCGCGAGACAGCGCCGCGGACGGAGAACGCTCGCGGCCGTGGCAAGGAAGCAGTCGTGAGCTTCTTCAACGACTCGAAAGGCTTCGGCTTCGCGAGCGACGATAAGGGCGACGACCTCTTCATCCACTTCTCGAGCATCGTGGGCGACGGCTTCAAATCGCTCAGCCAGGGCCAGAAGATCACTTTCGAAGAGGCGCAGGGTCCCAAGGGGCGCGAAGCGAAGAATGTGCGCGTTGTCGGCGCCCAGCGCACACGTCGTCGCTAGGGTCTTCGGTCATGGCCGAGAAACCACTCGTTGAACCGCACCTCGAAGATGCTCCTGACGACCTTCTGATCGATGAGATCATCGTCGGTGACGGCCCCGAAGCCACCGCCGGCCAGAGTGCGGTCGTGCACTACGTCGGCGTCGGTGCGACGAGCGGCGAAGAGTTCGACGCGTCGTGGAACCGCGACGAGCCCTTCGAGTTCGCGCTCGGCGCCGGACAGGTCATCAAAGGATGGGACGAAGGAGTCGTCGGCATGCGTGTCGGTGGCCGTCGTCGTCTCGTCATCCCCTCCCGCCTCGCCTATGGCGAGCGCGGTGCGGGCGGCGTCAACGCGCCCAATGAGACATTGATCTTCGTCGTTGACCTGCTAGAGCTTCGTTAGTTCAGCGGTGCGCGCAGGTCGTCAACGGCCAGCATGCGCTCGTAGTCGCCGTAACGCTCACAGCAAATCTCTGCCAACAGACGCAGTCGATCGTTGGGGTTGCTCAGGCTAAGCACCTTGAACTGATCGAGCAGCGACATCGGCGTCAACGCGCAGAGCTGCCAGCTGCGCACGCGAGGATCGTCGTCCATCGCGCAGTCACGCTGCAGGCACTCGTCGGCAAAGACCTCGCTTTGCAGCGTCCGCAGAGCCCGAACGGACGACTCGGTCGACTTCAACAGTGCCGCTTCAATCGGCACGTCGTCACAGCACCGCTCTCCGACCACGGCCCGTGGATAGGGGTCGTCGCGCAGCCAGCGCTGGACCTCGAAGCACTCGACGCCCTCGACGACGACGAGCGTCTGGCCATTCGAAAGACGGTGGGTGCCGATGACGTCGAGCACGGTGCCGACGAACGAGCGCTCGTCTCCTCCCCCGACGTCCGATCCGCGTTCGATCAGACACGTGCCGAATCGACGCTCAGTTTCAACGTCAGCGAGAAGACGGTGATACCGCGGCTCAAAGATGCACAGTCCCGCGGTCTGATGTGGAAACACCACCATCCCTAAAGGGAACATCGCGAGCTCGCGGTTCATCACTCTCCTACCCTAAGGGTGAAGATTACCTAAACATCCGATGAGAAACGGAGCTTCTCAGCGAAGGCGTGGAGCGCCCGTCCGCGATGCGAGATCGAGTTTTTCTCTGTCGCGCTGAGCTCGGCGAGCGTACGGCCACCCGAACCGTCAGGCACGAAAATCGGATCGTAGCCAAAGCCGCGCTCGCCGCGCGGCGCACGCGCCATGACGCCGGCGAGCGCGCCCTCCACGTACCACGAGGTGCCGTCTGGATAGGCGACCGCGATCACTGTGCGGAATCGGGCGCCACGCTCATCGTCGGGTACGTCGCGAAGTTCACGGAGCGCCTTGTCGACGTTGTCGGCGTAGATGGCGTTGTCCCCCGCGTACCTCGCGCTCCACACCCCGGGTCGCCCATCGAGTGCGTCGATAAACAGACCCGTGTCATCGGCGATGGCGGCGATGCCCGTCGCCGCGACGAGTGCGCGCGCCTTCAAGAGTGCGTTGCCTTCGAGGGTCGACTCCGTTTCGTCGACGTGGGGCACGTCGACGGGGCGATCTTCGAGCTCGACGCCAAGCGGCGCCAGTACGTCGCGCATCTCTTCGGCCTTGTGAGGATTGGCCGTCGCGAGCACGAAGGTCGCCACTAGGTGCGCGACTCCGGAGGCGTCGCGAGCACCTCTCGCTGAGCGGTGTTGATGCGATGGATGCCGATCGCCGCGAGGTCGAGGAGCTGATCCAGCTCGTCACGACTAAACGCCTCGCCCTCAGCCGTCCCTTGAACCTCGACGAAGCGGCCGGAGCCCGTCATCACGACGTTCATGTCGGTGTCGGCGCGCACGTCCTCTTCGTAGGGCAGGTCGAGCATCGCGACCCCGCCCACGACGCCCACCGACACCGCCGCCACGAGATCGGTGAGCGCGTGCTCTTTGATCCGACCCGACTGCACGAGTCGAGTGATCGCGTCGTGCAGGGCGACGTAGCCTCCACAGATCGAGGCCGTGCGCGTACCGCCGTCGGCTTGGAGGACGTCACAGTCCACGATGATCTGCAGATCAGGAAGCAGCTCGAGACGCGTGATGCTGCGGAGCGAACGACCAATGAGTCGCTGAATCTCTTGGGTGCGACCCGACTGCTTGCCCTTCGCCGCTTCGCGACTGGCGCGTTCGGCGGTTGAGCCTGGCAGCATGGAGTACTCGGCGGTCACCCAACCCCGCCCGGTGCCGCGCAGCCAGCGCGGGACATCCTCGTCGATCGACGCCGTGCAGAGCACGCGAGTGCGACCCACCGTCACGAGCACCGAACCCGCGGCGAACTCCGTGAAGTCGCGCTGGAACGACAGCGGCCGTCCCTCGTCGAGCGCTCGCCCGTCCTGTCGTGAGGTCATGGTTCTCCTTTTTCGCACGAGAGAGTGCGTGACCACGGTACTGGAGAATCGGGTGGTGGTTTAGAAGTAGATCGTGTGGCGCGCGCGCTCCACGACGTCGTCGAGCTCATCGTTCCACGCGCCGGTCGACAGGTACTTCCAGCCGTCATCAGCAATGATCACGACGATCGTCGCCTCCTCACCATCAGGAATCGTCGCTGCGCACTTGACGGCGCCCGCCATCGCGGCGCCCGAGGAGATGCCCACGAACAGTCCAACCTCGCTGAGTCGCCGCGTCCACTCGATGGATTCGCGCGGACGAACGATGACCTTGCGGTCGAGCAGCTCTTCGCCGTGATTGTCGATGAAAATTGGCGGCACGTAGCCGTCGTCCAAGCTGCGCAGGCCGTCGACCATCTCGCCACTCGGTGGCTCAACGGCCCAGACCTGCACGTCCGACTTCTTCTCTTTCAGGTAGCGGCCGACACCCATGAGGGTGCCCGATGTGCCGAGGCCGGCCACGAAGTGTGTGATCTCGGGGACGTCCTCGATGATCTCGGGCCCGGTCGTCGCGTAGTGCGCCGCGGGGTTCGCGGGGTTCGCGTACTGATAGAGGAAGACCCACTCGGGGTGCTCGGTGCTCAGCGCTAGCGCGAGCCGCACGGCCCCGTTCGATCCTTCTGCTCCCGGTGAGTCGATGATCTCCGCGCCGAAGACTTGAAGCAGCTGGCGACGTTCGGGTGAGACGTTGGTCGGCAGCACCACCTTGAGGTGGTAGCCGCGCAGGCAACAGACCAGCGCGAGAGCGATGCCGGTGTTGCCTGAGGAGGGTTCGATGAGGGTCTGGCCGGGTTGGCCGGGGATGAGACGGCCGTCGCGCTCGGCGGCTTCGATGAGTGAGAGCGCGACTCGGTCCTTTACCGAACCGGCGGGGTTGCGACCTTCCAGCTTCGCGAGGATGGTGACGTTGGGCTGTGGTGACAGCGCGCTGACGTCAACGACTGGCGTCTGGCCAATCAGTTCAAGTACGGAGGCGTATCGCGCCACTACCAAGCGCCGCCCGCGACGGCGGGCAGCAAGGTGATCTCATCGTTGTTGGTCACGGTGGCGCCGACGCCGCCCAAGTAGCGCACATCATCGTCGTTGACGTAGACGTTGAGGAAGCGGTGCAGCGTGCCGTCCTCGTTCAGGAGCTGGCCCTTGATCGCGGGGTACGTGCGCGTGAGATGCAACAGAACCTCGCCCACGGTCCCGCCCTCAACGGCGATCACGCTCTCGCCACCCATGGCGGGTCGTAGAACGGTAGGGATTCTAAGAACAGCCGACATAGCGCCCACTTTCGACTTTTGATTGATACATGACCTGCTGAGTCAACATTATCGGTTCCAAGGAGCCTCGTGACAAAAAAATGATCAATTCAGTCATCAATTGATGACAGCGAGTTCTTCCTCGTCAACCGCGCCGTCTACGACTCGAAAACTCCTCAGGTCGGCCGGGGCGTCAAGCAGCGAAACCAGCACGTAGTGCCACGCGGGATCTGGTGCCTGACGCACGTCGGTCGGACTCGGATACGCCTCACTGTGGGTGTGGGAGTGAAACACCCCGATGACTTCGAGGCCTTCGTCGTCGGCTTGGCGCGTCGCACGCAACAAGACCTTTGGATCGATCTCGTAGATCCGTGCCGAGTCGGCGACGTTGGTGCTCGCCACCACGTCGTGCACCGTGCCCTCGGGCGTGCCCAGCAAGAGGCCGCACCCTTCGTCGGGCAGCGCGCGAACGCACGTGGCAATGATCGCCTCGCGTTGCGCCGAGTCGAGAGTGAGCACGGCGCCACCCTAGCCACCAGGCGATCTCCGCTCCCCCATCACTACGCTTGACAGGTGGCACGAGCCAAGCAGATCCAAGAGCGGCGCGCTCAAAAACGTGACGAAGCCTTAAAGGGCGACCGCGTGGTCGCGACCAATCGGCGCGCTCGTCACGACTACGAGATATTGGAGACGCTCGAGTGCGGCATCGTCCTCCAGGGTTCTGAGGTCAAATCACTGCGCGAAGGCCACGCCCAGATCGCCGACAGTTACGCCCGCGTCGATGATGGCGAGCTCTGGCTGTATCAGATGCACGTGCCGCCGTGGAGCTACGCCGTGGGCTTTGGGAGCCACGACCCTGACCGCAAGCGCAAGTTGCTCGTCCACCGCCAAGAGCTCAACAAGTGGAAACGAGAGTCAGAGACCCAGTCCCTCACGATCATTCCGCTCAAGCTCTACTTCAAAGACGGCCGAGCCAAAGTCGAGCTCGCCCTCGCCAAGGGCCGCAAGCAGCAGGACCGTCGCCAGGCACTCGCCAAGAGAGACGCCGAACGAGAGATGGCCCGCGTCGCTCGCCACGCCGAAAAGTTCTCGTAGGCGATCGCTCTATCGAACGCGACTGAGAAAGGTCTTGGTCGACTCCTCGCGCGGGTTGGAGAACATCTCTTCGGGCGTCCCCTTCTCCACCAGCACGCCGTTGTCGAGGTACGCCACTTCGTTCGCCACGTCACGGGCGAAGTTCATCTCGTGCGTCGCGATCAACATCGTCATCCCTTGGTGGGCCAGGTCCGTGAGCAGATCGAGAACTTCACCCACGAGTGTGGGGTCGAGCGCGCTGGTCACCTCGTCCAACAGCAGCAACGACGGGCGCATCGCGAGCGAGCGTACGATCGCGACGCGCTGCTGCTGGCCCCCGGAAAGACGCTCCGGGTAGTCGTTGGCGCGCTCTTTGAGGCCGATGCGCTCGAGCAGGACCATTGCCTCTTCGTGCACCTCATCGCGCGAACGCTTGTGTGCGCGCACGGGACCGAGAGCGACGTTGTCGAGGACGGTCAAATGCGGAAAGAGGTTGTAGGCCTGAAAGACAATGCTGACGTGGCGTCGCACCAGCTTCGGATCGATTCGAGGATCAGTCAGGCTGTGGCCGAACAGCTTGATGTCGCCGCCATCAATTTGCTCGAGCAGGTTCACACAGCGAAGCAACGTGGACTTGCCGGATCCAGAGGCGCCGATGAGACACACGACCTCGTGCCGTCGAAGTTCGAGCGACACGCCGCGCAGCACCTCGTTGTCGCCAAACTTCTTCACCACCGAGTTCATCTCGAGAACCGTGTGATTCATGTGGTCGCCAGACGACGTGCGCGATCTCGCGCAATGAGCCGGTCGGTGAATCGGGTCATAGGAATCGTAAGGATGAGGAAGAATATTGCCGCCAGTGTGAGTCCGCTCTCGTTGAACTCGGTCGAGGAGAATATCTGGGCGGCTCGCGTGACGTCGATGACGCCGAGGATTGACACCAGGGCGGTGTCCTTCTGGAGCGAGATGAAGTCGTTGAGCAGCGGCGGAATGACGTTGCGAATGGCCTGAGGCAAGATCACGTGCCGCATCATGGAGGCGTGAGAGAGGCCGAGCGCACGGGCGGCCTGATGCTGACCGTTCGGGATGGCGAAGATCCCGGCACGAATGACCTCAGAGACGTAGGCCGTATAGCAAAAGACCAGCGCGAAGATGCCATAGACGATGGGAGGACGGGAGGAGACGTACCCGAAATCCAGCTGCGGCAGACCAAAGCCGACGATGAGGATGACGAGCAATAAGGGCACCCCACGAGCGATGTCGGTGTACGCAGTCGCCATCGCGCGAAAGGGAAAGAGCACGGGCGACTGGCTGATGCGACACCATGCGATCAAGACGCCGAGGATCAGCACGATCACCTCGCTGATCAGAAACATCTCGATGTTGGTCACCAGGCCGTCTCGAATGGCGTCCAGCCCGAGACGGGGATCACCCACCCACGCGAGCCAGAGGTTGTGGGGATCGAAGAAGGTGTAGCGAAAGGTCGCGCCACCTTTCGGGACGAAGAGCAGCGCGACGATGAGGGCGACGACGACCAGTGTCGACAAGGTGCTTGCGACAACGCCCCGCTTGCCGACGAGCAGTCGACTTCTGCGCGAAGCAAAGAGATTTGGTGCGGTATCGGGCGCGTCGTCACCCATGAAAAACGACGTGTTGTTGACGCCCGGATCCGGCACGATGTCTACGGCTGGATCATGGGCACGCTGGTGTAGATACCCAGCCACTTCTTCTGCAGTGCCGCGAGCGTGCCGTTTGCCTTCATCGCGTTGAGGGCGACGTTGACGCATCCCACAAGCGGGTTGCCCTTGGCAAAGAGCAGGCCGTAGTGCTCGCCCGTGCTCGGAAACTGGCCCACCTGGGTTGCCACGAGCTTCTTGTGCACGTTGACGATTTGGGCCGAGGCCATGTACTGGCCAGTGGGCGTGTCGATGATGATCGCGTCGATCTGGCCCGTTTGCAGTGCCAAGACCGCCTGGTCGAGCGTCGAGTACACGCGGGGCGTCTTCGTGGGCTTGATGTCGTTGTAGATGTAGGCAAGCCCGGTCGTGCCGAGCTGGTCGCCGTAGACGTAGCTCTTCAGCTCTTGGGGCGTGTGCTTCTTGACGATGGCGTCGGTCTTGAGCGCGACGATGGACTGATTCACGTCGTAGTAGCTCACTGAGAAGGTGACGGCCCTCGCTCGAGCCGCCGTGTAAGAGATCTCGTTGATGTCAAAGTCGAAGGACTTGGGTCCTCCGAGGTAACTCGAGTCAAAGGGCTCAACGACCCACTTCACGTCCTTGCGCTTGACGCCGAGTTCGGCCGCGATGGCGTAGGCGACGGCTGATTCGAACCCCTTGCCGTTGGAGGGCGTGTTGTTCACGAACCACGGCGTATAGGCGGGGCTGTCCGTGGCGACCGTCAGTACGCCCTTGGTGATCTCCTGCGAAAGTATCGTCGTCTTGCACTTGGCGAGCGCGCTCGTGCTCGCCGCCTGTGCGACGACGCCCGTCGTCAGCGAAATTCCAGCGAGCAGTGAGACGCCAAGTACGCCTGCGAGGGCGAGTCGAACGGTGCGCATGGATGTCCCTTTCACGGCCTGAACTCGAATCGAGTACCGCAATGCTAGGCCCGCCGAACGCGCGAACGTCGGGCCGAGCGTTGAAGCAGGGTCGAACCCAGGTAGAATCACAAAACGGTCATCGCGACCGTACAAGGGGGTGATTGGATTCGACAGCAGTCGTCTTGGTGAAAGAAGCGAGCCGTGGTCTCCGGAGCCACGTAAAAGAGCCGGAAACAATAAATAAACGCCAAGCCTCAGCTTGCGTTTGCTGCTTAGGTAGCAACATCCGCCTAGACCCAGCCTTGCGGTCTAGATAACGGGTGTCATAGAGCAAGGCTTACTCGGAAGATTCGTTGGTGATCTTCCGGGGACATTTCAGCCAACTAAGGATCACCGCCGGCGCTGGCATTGGCGACGATCCCGACAATCAACTGCCAGCTGCGCTCGGAGAATGTTCACTTGGAAGCTACTGGACCGGGGATCGTTCCCCCGCACCTCCACCATTCAGACAACTAAGCAGTACGCATCCACTGGCGACCTCCGTCGGTGGACTGGTACGTAATCACCACCGTCGTTGGTGTCATCGAAGAGGGTCCCACGTGCATCACAAGGGTCGAGCCGCCGTTGGGACTCGTCACCGCAACAATCGCGCCATCGGGCCACGCCGCATACCAGCGATGTCCTGCGTCACTCGTCACGTAGAACGTGTTCTGGCCTGGGAACCACGCGACGGCCGTGGCTGCGCTAAAGGTCGTGATCGTTGAGGCGAAGGCGGCACCGTCCGCCCAGGCCCCCGCAAACCAGTGACCTGCATTACGCCACGTCTTACGGCCGTCGTTCGAAATCAACGGATACTGGAAGCCGTCGACGGTGCCGAGTCCGAAGCATGTGTCCCCTGCGCACGAGGACGAGGCAGGATTCGGTGGCCCAAACTGCGCGAGCGCCGTCCGACTCACGACGCTGTCGTAAGCGACCACCCCGCCGTAACCTTCGCGCGCCGTGACGGCGTAACTCAGGAGCTGCCCGTGAACGACCCGTGGCATCGCCGAGCTGGCGAGCGCAGTGCTCGGTGCCGCAATGGTCGCCAGACACACCGAGACCAAAAAGAAGAACGGTCGCGTCACTTGCCCCACTTTGCGGGACATTATCAGCCTTGTCGCTTACTCAGAAGTCGTCCGCACGTGCTTTAGGGTCGCTGGTTGCTCGTCGAAGTTGATCCGGTCCGCAGTCGACTTTGCCCATGTGGAGGTCGAGACGATCCCGAGCGTGAGCACGATCACGCCATACCCAGTGCTGATCCACCACGCGATGTGGGTCGACGACGCGAAGTCGCGATGCGTCGCGGTGGCGAGTGTGGCACCGGCGATGGCGACGCCGAGCGCGGAACCAACCTGGCGAGTCGTCGAGTTGATGCCCGACGCGACGCCTAACTGAGATATCGGCATGCCCGCCACGGCCGTGTGGGTGATCGGCGCGCCAACGGCAGAGTTCCCGATGCCCATAACGGCGTAGGCAATGAGGAGCCACCAGATCGGCGTCGTCGGACCTTCTCGCGTGAGCATGAGTCCGGCCACAGTGAGCCCCGATCCGGCAATAACGAATGAGGTGCGCGCTCCATATCTGGCCAGTATTCGCCCGTTGATTGGTCCAAAGATGATGCTCGCGGCCGCCAACGGCAATATCAAAAGTCCCGCGTCGAGCGCTCCATAGTGGCGACCTTCTTGCAGATAGAGGCTATTCACGAGCAAGAACGAAGAGAGGGCCGCGAACGAGGCGATGGCGATTACATTGGCCCCCGTGAACGGTGCGCCCTTAAAGAATCGAAGTTCGAGCAACGGCTGAGAACGGCGTGGCTCGTAGTAGATGATGCTCACGACCCCACAGACCGTCGCGACAAAGCACACGATGATCACGGGTGATGTCCAGCCAAAACGGGGCCCTTCAATGATGCCGAAGACGAGCGACGCCAGCGTGACGATCACGAAAAGCTGGCCCACCGCATCAAGCCGTCGCGGATGCTCCGAGCGCGATTCGGGGATGAAGCGCTGGGCCATGACGAGCGTCACCAGACCGATAGGTATGTTGATGACAAAGATCCAGCGCCATCCAAGACTCGAGCCGACGAGCGCACCACCGACGACGGGACCAAGAGCCAGCGCGAGCCCCGCGACGCCGGACCAGACGCCCAGCGCGCGCCCCCGTTCGGCGGAGTCGGTGAAGATGTTGGCGATAATGGAGATCGCGACGGGAGTGAGCATCGAGCCACCGATTCCCTGAATGACCCGAAAGGCCACGAGCCAGCCGAGATTTGGCGACAGTGCACAGAGCAGCGACCCCAGCATGAACACGATCAAGCCGATGCGAAACACCCTCTTGCGCCCCACCCGATCAGCGGTCGAGGCAGACAGCATGAGGAGCGACGCCAGCGTGAGGGCGTACGCATCAATTGTCCATGAGAGTGCAGAGACGTTGGCGTGAAACTGACGCCCGATCGTGGGCAACGCGACGTTGACGGCAGTGAGATCGATGCCGATGAGCAATACCGCAACACAGCACACGAGCAAGGCGAGGCTTCGGCGACGCGGCGACAGTTCGGTCACTCGTGGACACTAGCGGGAGCGGCACGTCGTTTCGACTGGTGACCCCGCCACGAACGACGGCGCGACTAGTTCGAGAGTTGCAATGCGGCGACGAACTCGGCGGGCTCATTCACCGTGACGATGAACCGACGCTTTCCGCGCAAGATGAGTTCGAGCGCCTCACCGCGGCGCGTCACCAGTGCCGCCTGGCGGAGAAGTCGCAAGCTACCGCGATAACCCCATCCGCCCATCTGGGCGAAGGAGAAGTCTCGCGCGTAGGCCTCTTCCAGATCGTCGGGACCAAACGTTTGACGTACGAATCCGCCGGGTCCGTACAAGATCTCGAGGGCGCGACCCTCAGGTGTTTCGACCACGCGCACGATGACCTGCCAGAACAAGAACACGACGAAGGCCATGGCGAGCACCACCACCGTTTCGATCGCGATAGCGACGACGGGAGTTGAGGAGCTCGTCGAAAAGAACAACGTTGAGATGAAGAGGAAGGCGACCAAGACTCCCCCGATCGCCAGCGCGACGCCCATCGACGCGAGACGCTCTTCAATGACGATCACGCGCTCAATCACCGAGAAAGCCTAGGCCACGGGCCACCGAACGACGGGGGCGGTAACGACTACCTCAGCACCATCGCGACGGGAACGCCAGCCTTGCCACGACAGCCCATCGAGCGCATCGGCGCCCTCGAGGAGAATCCGTCGAGCAAGGACTCCTTTCACCGCCTTCGCGTCGTGGCCCACCGCGCTCTGCTCGTCGCTCGTTACAAAGCGCACGTTGATGAACTCGCGCGATGCGGCAAGTCTCGCCATGTCGATGCTCGCAACGTGTTCATTCGGCAAGAGATTCACGATCCTCGCACGACGAGTATGGCGTTCGATTGCGTCGGTGATCTGAGGCCGCCAAAATCGAGCGAGTGATGCAAACGGCGCGAGGGGCGCGTTCATCTTGAGCCGGTAGTCAGCGATCGGATCCTCACCCGAGAGCAATCCATACAGGCCTGACGGCACGAGGATCCGTCGACGAAGCGACGAGGTCAGCGAGTGAGGTTCGAGATGGGTCCACACGACACCTTCGTAGCGCCGCCACGCCGCGAGCAGTGGCGCTCCGCCGCTCTCGAGCTCCTTCGTCGCTTCGATCGCGCGTACGAGCAGCTCGCCCTTCGCCGAGAAGGTCGACTCCAGCTCGCGAGGCACCCCGCGGATTAGGACTTCGCGAAGGGCACCGATCACCTGGCTCCGAGATGCCGCGAGGTCGTCGTCGAAGATGCCGCGAGACGCTGAGCGCCGACCGCCGCGCGACTTGCCGAGGGAGGGCGGCACCAACACGTAGAGCCGCTCTGTCACGGCTCATAACGCTAGAGGATTGTCTAGGCCGCGAGTGTGTCTTTAGTCAGACCGAAGGATCGAAGAAAGTTTCGAACCCTCACCACCTGGTCTTCGGTGAGTTCGCGCGTGCGGGTCGATCCGAACGACACTGTCTCACCCTCGACCGTTACCGCCCAATTCCCTCGATGCGTCTCGTGCACTTCGCCGAAGCGAGCGAGCAACGAACACACGTCATGCCACTGAATGTTGTGGTTCAGCGGGTGACAAAAGAGTTTCTGAGCGGTGACACGGTGGTGATGATCTAACTTGATCGACATTGATAACCCCCTCAGTACGACTGAACTTTGCGTGCCTCATCAGCACTATCCACCATTTAGGCGGGGCTGTCAAGGAGCGCAACGAGCTCTACGTGCTCAGTCATGGGAAATAGGTCAAATACTCGCAGGTCACTCAGGACAAACCCGTTGCGTAAGAAGTCTTTAAGGTCGCGCGAGAACGTCGCGGCGTCACACGACACGTAGACGACGCGACGCGGGCCCCGTCGCGCGAGCGCGTCAACGACGCCCTTCGCAAGACCGTGGCGCGGAGGGTCGAGCACGACGATCGATCCTTCGTGCACCGTGTCGTTCACTGAGCGCGGCGAGACCGACCACTCGCGAATCTTTAGCTGGCGCAGTCCGCTCGCGTTCTCGCGCGCGTCGTGCACCGCATGCGGCGATGACTCGACCGCGCTCACGCGTCCCCCCGGCCCGACCAGCTTCGCCAGTGGTACCGAGAACAGGCCGACACCGCTGAAGAGGTCGACCACGTCGTCGTCCGCGGACACCTCGGCGTAGTCGAGCACCGCGTTGACGAGCAACTCCGGCGCGTCGCGATGTGACTGCCAGAACGACTGTGGACCCACCGTGTAGACGTGGTCGCGAACCTCTACGCGCGAGTGCGTCGAAGGATCGAGCGGCGCGCCCTCGAGCGAGCGGAGATCGTACTGAGCTCCTCGCTCGGCGTTTCGACGGGACACAGCAAAGGGCGCGCCCGTTCCAATGGCTCGGAGCTCGACTTCATCGACCCCCGGCCACGCATGGGCAAAGGCCTGCGAGAAGACGGGATCGCTGATCCAGCACGTATCGATCGCGACCAGCTCGTGGGAGCGAGCTCGACGAAGTCCGAGTATGCCGTCCTCGTCGACGCCGCATCGAAGCCTCGTGCGCGATCCCTCTCCCGTGCCTGATGTCGCGGTCACCTGAACGTCCCGCTCGAGACCCGCAATGCGACGCAGATGCTCTCGCACAAGTGCGACCTTCCACTCCAGCTGCGCCGACTTCGACGCCTCTTGGAGATCGCACCCGCCGCACCCGCCGGGGTGGAAGTACGGACATAGCGGCGCCACACGTTCCGGGCTCGCTTCGAGCACGTCGACCGCTTCACCTCGATAGAAGCTCGAGGTCGCCTCGTTCACGGCCACTCGAACCAGTTCGCCCGGCAGTGCGTAGCGAACGAAGGTGACCCGTCCGTCCGGGGCACGCCCGACGGCCCCGCCGCTCGCGGGACGTTCGACGCGCACGTCGAAGGTGGTCTCGGACTGCTCCTCGCTCACGGGTGCTACCCGGCTCGTCGCAAGAAGAGATCGACCAGCTCTTGGGCGCGAACGCGCGCGGCGGGCGTTTCACGCGCGGTCTGCTCCAGCAGCGCCGCCACATCGAGGTCTAGCTTGCGGATTCCCTCTTCGTCACTCGCAAACCACTCCTTGAGTTGGGTGTCGTCGACCTCGGGGTGGAATTGGACGCCAACATGACGACCGATCGCAAACGCTTGGACGGCTCGTGCTGAGGTGGCCCACAGCTCCGCCGTCTCGGGAAGGGTGCAGACGTCAAAGTGAAACTCGAACCACGGTCCGCGCGAAAGCTCAACACCTTCTGTGACGTCGATGTCGTACCAGCCAATCTCACCCTCGGGCGCGCGGCTGACCACGCCCCCGAAGTACCGACAAAGTGCCTGGGCACCGAAGCAGATCCCCAAGATCGGCAGCGCGCGTCCGTCCGCGTCCCCGATGAGAGCGAGCTCGCGATGGAACCAGGCGGTTTCGACATCGTGGTCGTAGACAGCCGACGTGGAGCCGAGGATGGCGAGGATGGCGTAGCCCTCGAGCGAGGGAGTACCGCTGCGCTCGTTCATCATGACGAGGTCAATCTCGTAGCCGCGCGCCTCGAAAGCCTCACCGATGAGCCCGGGGCTGTCCTCGAGGTGGTGTCGTAAGAACAGTGCGCGCGACATGATGACTACGACTCTAATGAAGTCGCCACGGGCCTACGCCTTTGGCAGCGACCACCCGAGCGATTCCGCGATCTCCTTGCACGTGGGGCACACGGGGTACTTCGCCGGATCGCGACCTGGCACCCAGACCTTGCCGCACAGCGCTCGAACCGGTGTCGCGTTCACCATCGCATCGACAACGGAGTTCTCAAGTGGCACGAACTCACCTCGCTTAGGCGTATACCCCTCAAGCACGATGTGCGTGAATCGCTCGTGGTCCTCGTCGTCGATGACTGGATTGGTCGTCACCTCGACGGTGGTCTCTAGCTGCACGCTCACCATCTCAACTGTACGAGCATCGCCATTAGTTTGGAAACGATGAAGCGACGACGCCGACAACTCCCGACGTCTCGGAGCACGCTTCCCGTCTCCTCGCATTTCACCCGCGAGGGTACGCCGAAGAATTCCTACCGCACCGAGCAGGAGGCGAAGGGCGCCGCGCAGCTCGCGTGGACGCTCAATCGAGCCGAGCTGAACGCGTATCGGTGCGACGTCTGCCACCAGTGGCACATCGGCAGACGGTTTCGCGACGATTAGCGCGACAACCCGAAAGCGGGCAATATGGAGGGACTCGAAGAGAAAGGTCTCTCATGTCGGTACAGGCGTACATCCTGATTCAGTCGGAAATTGGCTCGAGCGAAAAGGTCGTCCTCGCCACACGCGCCGTCCCGGGAGTCCTTGAGTCATTTGAGGTCACCGGACCCTACGACGTGATTGTGCGGTGCGAGGCCGAAAGCGTCGACGACCTCGGCAAGTTCATCGTGGGCGCGATTCAAAAGGTGCCCGGCATCACGCGCACCCTCACGTGCCCCGTGGTGAATATTTAGCCGAACGCGCCCGCAGCGCGCAGCGCTGACATCCGTTCGTCGCTGATCCCCCATTTCGCGAGACCCTCGCGCGTGCCCGAACCCGCCGTCGCGGGGGGTGCGCCTCTTCGAGCCGGGGTCTTTGAGAACCGCGGTGCCGGCTCGGGCTGCGTCGGTTCGCCGATCGAATAGACGCTCCGGGCCACGTTGATCGGATGCGCGGCCGCCTCACTCGGGGAGAGCACCGGCGTGACGCAGGCGTCGCGATCGAGGAAGATCTCGGTCCACTCGTCGCGCGTCTTCTCGCGAAAGATGCGCGCAAATCGTTGCTTCATGGCCGGCCACTGCGCGCGGTCCATCTGTGCGGGCAGTTCCTCCCCGTGCAGTCCGAGCCCGGCGAGCAGCTCTTCGTAGAACTTCGCCTCGATAGCGCCCACAGCGACGTAGCGGGCATCCTTCGTCTCATAGACCTCGTAGAAGTGCGCGCCCGTGTCGAGGATGTTCGTACCGCGCTCTTCGTTCCAAAAGCCCGCGGCCATCAACGAGTGCGTCATCGCCATCATCGACGCGGAGCCGTCGACCATCGCCGCATCGACGACCTGGCCCTCGCCGCCTTCGCGCGCCGAGATGAGCGCAGCGAGCACGCCCGCGACCAAGTACATCGCACCTCCGCCAAAGTCGCCGACGAAGTTGAGCGCCGGCACCGGCGCTTCGCCAGCGCGACCGAGCGGCCAGAGCGCCCCCGAGATCGCGATGTAGTTGATGTCATGCCCCGCTCGACCACTGAGCGGGCCCTCCTGGCCATAACCCGTCATGCGGCCATACACGAGACGCCGATTGCGTTGCCAGACGTCCTCTGGCGCGAGCCCGAGGCGCTCGGCGACGCCGGGTCGAAACCCTTCGACGAGTACGTCGGCTTGTTCGCAGAGCTCCAGCACGAGGTCGCGACCCGCGACGGCCTTGAGGTCGATGGCGATTGACGGCCGCGAACGATTGAGCAGGTCCCACGACGTTCCTGGCGTCGCGTCGGGGTTACCGCGTTCCAGGCGAAGGACGTCGGCGCCCATGTCGGCGAGCAGCATGCAGGCAAAAGGGCTCGGACCAATGCCGGCGAGTTCGAGCACTTTCACGCTCGAAAGAGGTCCGCTCGGCGCCACCGTCGTCGCTAATCCCACCAGAGGTCGTGGTGCAGGACCCCTCGTCCGATGAGGTTGAGCTGGATCTGACTCGTTCCCTCGACAATCGTGAGCTGCTTGGCGTCGCGGTAGTACTGCTCGACGGGATGGTCTTCCATGTAGCCGGCTGCACCGAGGAGCTGCACCGCAAGTCCCGAGGCCTTGACCGCGACCTCTGTCGCGTAGTACTTCGCCATCGAGAGCAGCGGCACGTACTCTTTTTCGAACTTGCCTTGGTCCGCGAGCCACGCCCCGCGATAGGTGAGCAGTCGCGCAGCTTCGATCTCAGTGGCGAGCTTCGCGATCTCCCAGCGGATGCCCTGAAAGTCGGAGATCTTCTGGCCGAAGGCATCGCGCTCCTTCACGTACTCAACGGCGTACATCAGCGCACCTTCGGCCAAGCCGATGCCGCGCGCGGCGACGATTGGGCGCATGGCGTTGAGTGACTCCATGGCGAGGAGAAACCCTCCGCCAATCACCTGACGTGGACCGACCTTCACATGGTCGAAGACGATCTCGGCGGTGTCGATCCCCTTCACGCCCATCTTCTTGTCCACCCGCGGACGCGAGACACCGGGTGCATTAGCGTCAACGATGAAGCCCCAAATGTTGCGGTGCAGACGAATGCTTGGATCGCCGACCTTGGCGAAGACGACGAACCAGTCCGCCTGCATGCCGCCAGATATCCAGCACTTCGTGCCGGTGATCTCGAAGCCGTTTTCAACGTCGGGATCCTCGATCGCCTGCGTGCGCATTCCCGCCACGTCAGAGCCCGCGCCGGGCTCGGAGAGACAGAACGCCGCGCGCGTCTCCCCGCGAGCGATGCCCGGGAGATACTTCTGCTTTTGCTCCTCGTTGCCCGCGATCATGATCGGCCCCGTCGGCAGTCTGGTGAGGAGCAGCATCAGACCGAGGACATTCGAGTACTTGGTGACCTCTTCGATCGCCAGCGTGAGGCCCAAGATGCCCGCCCCGGAGCCGCCGTACTCCTCGGGGATGCAGAGGCCGAGAAGGTCGGCCTTCTTGAACTCGTCGAAGATGTCCTGTGGATACTCGCCCGACCGGTCGATTTCGCGGGCACGAGGCTTGATTTTGTCCTGGGCGAGGCGTCGGACGCTCCGTTGCAGGTCGGCGAGTTCCGGGCTGAGTTGAAAGTCCATGACACGAAAGTTAGCCCGTGGAATCAAAGAGCTCAGAAGGACTCGTTCACGTATCCGTCACCTAACGTTCACTTTTCGTTCACTTTCGGGCTAACCTAGGCAGATGTCTTTGACGACCCTCGCGGCCTCGCCGATGCTCGCCGCCGGTTCTCCCAACATCCAGGGGTGGCCTGAAGTTGCAGAGCTGATGGCCGCCTTCGCTCTCTCGATGATCATCGGCGTCGAGCGCGAGATCCATCAAAAGAGTGCGGGGCTTCGCACGCACACCCTCGTCGGTGTCGGAGCGGCGCTGTTCATGCTGATAAGTAAGTACGGGTTCAATGACGTGCTGGTTCCCGGCCGCATCGTGCTCGATCCCTCGCGTGTTGCCGCCCAGATCGTCTCAGGCGTTGGCTTCCTCGGCGCTGGTCTGATCTTCGTTCGACGTGATTCAGTGCGTGGCCTGACGACGGCCGCCGCGGTATGGGTGACAGCCGCAGTGGGCGCCGCGTGCGGCGCCGGCCTCATCGTGCTCGCGGTTGCCGCGACCTTCATCTACTTCATCGTGGCGACGGTGTTCCCGCATCTCGCGCGACGCTTGCCACGCGCTTCTTCGACGATGTCCGTGCTGCGCGTGCGCTACCCCGATGGACGGGGCGTGCTGCGAGAGATTCTCGCGCTCGCGACCGCTCGCGGGTTTGCCCTGTCGGAGATCTCCACCGAGGCGATTGGCTACCAGCGCGCCCCCGGCTCTGATTCGGACCGCGAGAGTGAAGGGACGCCGATGGTGGGCGTCACGTTGCATGTACGCGGCCAAGCGCTCGTCAACGATCTCGTCGCGGCCCTCAGTGAACTCCCCGGCGTTGATGCAGTCCTCGCTGACGACGCGGAATTCTTCGGCGAATAGCAACTACGTTGCTGGAGCGTCAGCGAGCGGCTGGCGCGAAGCGATCAGCACGTCGCGGGCGACAACGCTCAAGCGCACTCGAGTGCCCAGATCGATCTCGCTCGCTCGGTCACTGCGTACGTCAACGCGAATCGGTATCTCGCCAACTTGCACGACGAGACGAGTCATCGCGCCGAGGAAACTCTTGCGGGTGACGAATCCCTGACCCGAAGGGTCGACGTCGATGGTGACGTCTTCGGGACGAAGCAACGCGTCGACCGGTCCTGAGAGCGTTGAACCTTCGCCGCTTCTCACGGGGCTCTCGCGACCAAAAAGCTCCACGCGCCCATTCGTGGCCTCCACGGGGTAACGACTCGAGATGCCCACGAACTGGGCTACGAAGGCCGTCGCCGGTCGCGAGTAGAGCTCCGCGGGCGTCGCCACCTGCTCGATGTGACCCTTCGACATGACACAGACGCGATCAGCCATTGAGAGAACCTCTTCTTGATCGTGCGTCACGAAGACAGTCGTGATCGCAAGGCGCTGCTGCAATGATCGAATCTGGTCGCGCAACTCGGCGCGCACCATGGCGTCCAGCGCAGAGAGCGGCTCGTCGAGCAAAAGGACGCGAGGTTCGATGGCGAGCGCTCGCGCCAGTGCGACGCGCTGCTGTTGACCGCCTGACATCTGGTGCGGGTACTTCGCTCGCTGGTCCCCTAAGCCCACCATGTCCAAGAGCTCTGCCGCCTTCGCTCGGCGGTCTCGACCAGACTGCTTTCGCATCCGTAGCCCAAAGGCGACGTTGTCAAGCGCGTTCATGTTCGGAAACAGCGAGTAGCTCTGAAACACCATGCCCATGTCACGCTTACGCGCGGTGACGTCAGAGAGGTCAATGCCGTCGACGATGACCCGTCCACTGTCGAGCGTCTCAAAGCCGGCGAGCACTCGTAGGGCCGTCGTCTTGCCACACCCGGAGGGCCCCAGCAGCGCCATAAACTCACCGGGCTCGATGGACAGTGTCAGCCCATCGAGCGCACGGACCTTCGAGAACGTTCGCACCAAGTTCTCGAGGCTCACGGCTGCGCCTGAGGCGCGCGTCACGGACGTCGATCCGGTCATCGGACTCTCTTTCATCTGGGTCATCAGACAGTCTGCCTGCGTCGACGGCGAGACTGCGACCGATCGAGGGACACTACCAACATCAGGAGCACCCAGGTTCCGACAAGACCCATCATGGATGCTGCGACTTGCAAGTGGCCGTCGCTCGACGTTTGAAACTGGGCAATCCAGACCGGGATCGTCTGCCACGAGTCAAGACTCGCCATGGTGTATTCACCAAACACGAGAGCGAGCGTCAGGACCGTTGCCGAGAGGAGCGCGGGGCGGATGTTTGGAATGATGACCTGCCACATGGTCTTGATCCAGTTACCGCCGAGCGATCGAGACGCCTCGGTGAGCGTTTTGAGGTCGATGGCGCTCAAGCCCGCATCGAGTGACCGGTAGACGAACGGCATCGCGAGGATCACATACATGAAGCTCAGCAGATACGGAGACGACTTCGCCCACAGCGGAAAGTCGCCCAAGACGCCGACGATGAGCACGATCGGAGGGATCACGATGGGCATCACCGTCACCAGATCGAGCACCCGGCGAAAACGAGGCATGCGCAGATGCACGTAGATCGATGTCGGCACCATCAGGAGCGTCGACACGACGATCGTCGCGACGGCGAGCTTGAATGACAGCGACAGGGCCGCCGTGAACCCGGGCGCCGAGGGAATGCTCTTGTACGCCAAGAACGAAAATCCCCCGTTATTGCCCTCCAGTGAGAACTTGATGCCGGCGTAGAGCGGGATCAAGATGTACGCCCCCGCAATTGCGAGAACGAAGAATCGCCACCAACGAAAGTGAAACCGGCGCTTGGGCTTGCCCAGCGAATAGGACGCAACGGGGTCAGCTACTGCCGATTCGACTTCGAAGGGGCTGCCACTGGCTAACGGAGCCACTTCGACGCCCTCTTTCGAATCAAGCTATACAGCGTCATGATGAAGGCGAGAATGACCAACATGCCAAAAGCGATCGCGTAGCCCATATGCGTTTGACCCGCAATGACGTTGCCATTTAAGAAGTTGCCAATCTGAATCGGCGCCAGGGCGATCAATCCGAGCGTCAGTGTCTCCGCGGTCGCGTACGCGGCGAACGCACTCCCAAAGAGCAGGAGCATCCCACCGAGAATTGACGGCATCAGCACTGGAATGCCGACGTGGATCCAGTAGCGCCAGCTCGAGGCACCCATGTTCTCCGCCGCTTCACGCCAGGACTCGCGGAGTCCCCCCAGTGCAGGCGTGATCACGAGCACCATCAAAGGAAGCTGGAAATACAGATAGACGACCACGACACCCGAAAACGTGTAGAGGTTGAAGCCAATGGTCGCAAGGTTGATGCCGATGTCGTGCAGCCAAGCGGTCAGCACGCCGGTTGATCCGAGCGTCGCAATGAACATGAATGTGAGATTGATGCCACCAAAATTCGCGAGGACGCCCGATGCCGTTGATGTCAGTCGACGAAAGAACGCGTGCTTCGAGGTTTGTATCGCGTAGGCGACGAAGACGCCCACGACGCCGGGAATCAAGGCCGACAGGAGTCCCAACTTGAGGCTGTTTTCAAATCCGAGGAGGTAGACGCCTCTTGTAGTCGTGTTGGACGTCCCGCTCAACAAGAGACGCATGTTGCTGAGCGTCCAACCACCGGTGTTGCCGTGGAATGCCTGGTAGATGACCGCGAGCGCCGGGACACCGAGACCGAGAAACGCGTAGACGACAAATGGCGTGACTGCGAACGTTGACTCCATTCGCCGCAGAACCCGGCGAAGTCTCTTGTGGTTCGAGGCCGTTGTTTCGGGGCCAGGTGCGAACGCACCCGGCCCCGAAACAACGGCCTCGTCTAGAGCCATGGGCGGAAACCGTCCGAGCTAGCTACGAGCTGGCGCCAACTTCCGTAGCCCACGTGGCTTGAACCGCCGTCGCCGCAGCGGTGATCTGCGCGGTCGTCGGGTACTGCGGTGTCTGTCCCGACGGCAACGCGGGCAGCTTCGCCAGCAAGGCGGTGTTGACCGTGTTATGAGCCGTCATGTATGCGAGCTCCGCGGGACGAGCGCCGCCTGCCAGCCACAGGTTCTGACCTTGCGGCGAGTAGAGGAACTCCTCCCACAGTCGAGCAGCGGCGGGGTCCGGAGCGTCGGAGTTAATGCCCTGGGAGTAGTACTCACCCAGCAACACATCGCTCGGGATGACGACCTTCCAGCCCGGCACATCGATGCCGCCGTTCGCCATGAGGTAGTCCCACCAGATGATGACGTTGGTGGTGCCGGCCTCGGCCGTCGTTGAGTTCGCAATCGTGTTCACGAACGCGCCGTTCTTATTGAGGGTCGCAAAGAAGGTCACGCCCGGCGCCACGTTGTTCAGTGATCCCCCGCTCGCTATCGCCGCTGCTTGCACGCCGGCCAACGCCGAGTTTGACGTCAGGGGACTGTTATTGAGACCGATCTTGTAGCCCTGGGCTCCCGTCTCGGTGCTCATCTGCTTAAAGGACGTCGGGCAGTCCGTGACGGTGGTCGTGTCACAACCAATGGCGACATAGCCGCCGTAGTCGTCGAACCAGTAGCCGCTCGGGTTCTTAAGTCCCGCGGGGATCTCGCTCCAGGTCTGCACCTTGTAGGGAGCAAGGAGGGACTCCGACTTCGCGGTCACCGCGTAGCTGGTACCCACGTCGATAACGTCAGGGTCACTTGAGCGGCCCTTGTCCGACGTCAGCGCCTGGATCTCTTCGGCGCTGGATCCTTCAGGGTTCTCTGAGTTGATCTTGATCCCATACTTCTTAGTGAAGTCCTTGATGATGTTGCCGTAGTTCGCCCAGTTATCAGGGAGCGCCACGACATTCAGCGTTCCCTCTTTCTTGGCGGCTTTGATGAGTGCCGTCATCGACGTGTTGCCCGTCTTCGTGAGGTGGGTCACCTTCGCCCAGTTCACGCTCGACGCGCCACTCGCGGCTCCTGATCCCGCCGTCAGTCCAATGGCCGCAACGCTGGCCAAGGTCGCTCCGGCGAGCAGAACCCTCGTAATTACTCTTGGTGCCATACTCCTACCCTCCCACGGGGTTATGTACTCGCCATTGATGGCGTTCGGCGAAACACTAACCGAGCGATGACCTTCGAGCAACGCAGCCCACGAGAGTTCCACATGTCGGAATACATCGTTCTTCGCGCGGTGACAATCGCAAGATTCAGAAGCGTTGTGACAACATTGACCGTGGCAACTTTCCGGCGAGACGACGCGGTGCGTGCGCTCTCATCGGGAACGTTCGATGTCATCGTCATTGGCGCGGGGATGACCGGCGCGGGCGTGGCGCTCGATGCCGCGTCGCGTGGACTTTGCGTGGCGCTCATCGATAGTGGCGACATAGCTTCCGGCACCAGTTCAAAGTCGTCCAAGATGGCGCACGGTGGTCTGCGCTACTTGCAGCAGAAGGAGTTCCGCCTCGTCTATGAAAACCTTCACGAGCGCCAGCGCATGCTACGAAACGTACCCTATCTTGTCGAGCCCCTCCCGTTTCTCATTCCGATCTTCGGTTCGAATGGTGTTGCGTCAAAAGCGCTGGTGCGCGGTTACGCAACCGCGCTTCGCATCTACGACCTGAGCGGCGGATGGCGCATTGGCCATCGATACCGACGCATCAGTCGCGAAGAGGCGCTCTCGCACCTGCCGACGCTGCGAACCGATGGCCTCGTGGCCGGATTTCTCTACTACGACGCTCGCGGCGACGATGCGCGGGTGGCGCTTACTCTCGCCAAGTCGGCCGCCGTGATGTTCGACGCGACCGTCGCCAACTACGTGCGCGCTGTCGGCGTCACCGACATCAATGGACGAGTCACGGGCGTGGTCTGTCGCGACGAACTCGCCCACACTGAGTTCACCATTCCAACACGAGCGGTCGTGAATGCAAGCGGTGTGTGGGCTGACAGTATCTTCACGATCACCGAACACCAGCCCTCGCATCGCATCACGCCCGCAAAGGGAGTGCACATCAGCGTTCCCCAGAATCGCCTTCCAGCCGACGTCGCGGCGGTCCTTAACGTGCCCAATGATCGGCGCAGCATCTTCGTCGTTCCGTTCGAAGACGCGCCCTTCACCTACGTCGGTACGACGGACACGGCGTATGACGGTTCGCTCGACGCACCGACCTGCACACCAGAGGACGTCGCCTACTTGCTCGCCACGGTAAACGCGTCGACGTCGTCTGATCTCACGACAAACGACGTCACGGGCGTGTGGGCGGGACTGCGCCCGCTGCTCGCGCCGGAGAAGGGTAAGAGGATCAGCGAGCGCACCGCAGACCTCTCGCGGCGCCACCGGATCACTGATTCCGGCGACGGCGTGGTGCACGTGACCGGTGGCAAGTGGACAACGTACCGAAAGATGGCCCAAGACGCTGTCGACGCCTTGAAGCCCTACTTCAGCAACCTCGGCCGCGTGCGCACTAAATCATTGCGCCTCTATGGGACGGGCGCCTGGCGTCCGGGTGACGCAGTCGAACAGCACCTTTATCACCGCTACGGAGAAGAGGCGCTCAAGGTGCTCGCGCTCATCGAGGCCGACCCCTCACTCGGTGAGCCTGTCATCTCGGGACTCCCCTACCTTGGGGCCGAGTTCATCTTCAGTGCGCGCGAGGAGATGGCGACCTCGCTCGTCGATCTCCTCACTCGACGTACCCGGGCGCACCTCCAAGACGCGCGCGCCACATGGCGCGCTGCGCCCACGATCGCTCGCCTCGTCGCACCCGACCTCGGGTGGAGCGACGAGGACGTGACGAACGAGGTCGACGCGTACCGGAGCCTCGTTGAGTACGAACTCTCGGCTGCCGGTCTCGACGCCTAGGTTCGTGACTCGACCCACCGCACCCAACGAGTTCCCCGACATGTCGTTCGTCGCCCCGGCCCCCGTAGACGCACGGATCCTCGACGCGCTCACGAACGCGGGCGTCGACGTTGACATCACGGCCCGCGAGCGAGCGGAGCACTCTCGCGACTGGTGGCCGAGGCTCATCGGTGCAACGAGCCGAGGTGAAGTTGAACGCTGGCCCAGCGCCGTCGTTCGTCCCGTCTCTAGTGCCCAGGTCAGTGACGTCTTGCGTCTGGCATCTCAGTTCCACGTCGCCGTGACGGCCCAGGGTGGTCGTTCCGGGGTCGTGGGAGGGGCCGTGCCCGAAGCGGGGGCGATCGCGCTTGACCTGACCGGGCTAAACCACATCGTCGATGTCGACGAGATCTCGAGCACGGTGCGAGTCGAAGCCGGTGTCTTCGGTCCCGACCTCGAGGCGGCACTTCGTCCTCGCGACCTCACCGTCGGACACTTTCCGCAGTCCTTTGACTTCGCCACCGTCGGCGGGTGGATCGCGTGTCGCGGGGCGGGTCAGTACTCGAACCGTTACGGGAAGATCGAAGACATCGTGCGAGCGCTCACGGTCGTCCTCGCAAACGGCGACATTGTCGAACTCGGCGGTCGAGCCCCACGACAGGCCGTTGGACCCGACCTCGTGCAGCTCTTCGTTGGCTCCGAGGGCACACTCGGCGTCATCACCGAAGCGACGCTCGTGCTGCGACGGCGCCCCTCCTACGAGGCGCGCCGCGCGTTCGGCTTCGCAACATTCGCTCAAGGACTCGACGCGTGTCGGCGCATCGTCCAGCGGGGATCGAATCCGGCCGTCCTTCGTCTCTACGACGGGGTCGAGTCAAAACGCAACTTTGACGTCGATGCGTGCGTGCTCGTCGTGCTCGACATTGGCGAACGCCCCTACGTCGATGCGACGCTCAACGTCATCTTCGACGAGTGCACAACAGCAAGCTCGCTCGGGGACACTCTTGTCGAGCACTGGCTCGAGCGGCGAAACGACGTGGGGGCCTTGGCACCGCTGTGGGAGCGCGGACTAGTCGTTGACACGATCGAAGTGTCGGGCAACTGGCGCGTGCTCGACAATCTCACTGAGCGCGTTGGTGCCGCGTTACGTGCCCGTGCCGGCATGCTCATCGTCTCCGTGCATCAGTCGCACGCGTACGTCGACGGCGCGTGCCTCTACTTCACCTTCGCTGGCCAGCCTGACGGCGATGTCGACGCGTTCTACCGCGGGGCCTGGGACGCGGCGATGGATGAGGTCATCGCCCTCAAGGCGGCGATCAGCCACCACCACGGCGTCGGACGCAACCGCGCCCGACACGTCGCTCGCGCACTCGGTTCGTCGTATCCGCTGCTTGAAGGGATAAAAGCCGTGCTCGACCCTGAGGGGACGCTCAACCCCGGCGTCCTTGGGCTTGGTGGTGAACCGTGGTAAGGGCGCTCGCCATCGACGTCGGCTCCTCATCAGTGAGAACTGGCGTTGTCGACGAACGTGGTTCCGTCACCCACGTGCACCAACGAGCGCTGTCGGTCCGTTCGCCCGAACCGGGCGAGGTGGAGCTCGACCCGATGGAGATCGCCACCGTCGCGCTCGAGCTCGCGGAGGCAACGCTGCGCGACGCGGGTACGTGTGACGTCGTCGGCGTGACGAATCAGCGCGCGACGACCATCGTGTTCGATCCCCGCAGCGGAACTCCCGTTGGACCGGCCCTCAGTTGGCAGGACCTACGCACCGTCGTCGACTGCCTCGTCCTTCAAGGAAGCGGCATTCGGCTCGCACCGAACCAGTCAGCGACGAAGGTGAAGTGGCTCGTCGAACAGTCAGGCCAACCCGCAGACGAGCTCGCCTACGCGACGATCGAGACATGGATCGCCTGGCACCTGAGCGAGCGTTCAACCTACGTTTCGGATCACTCGAACGCGAGCGTGAGCGGACTTGTCGACGTGCGCCTCGATGGATGGGACGTACCGACGTTGCGCGCGCTCGGCGTCGAAGGCGTCGCACTCCCACAGCTCGTGAGCACCATGGGCACCTACGGCGTCGCAAGTGCGCTCGACGGCGCGCCGACCCTCACGGCCCTGATCGGTGATCAGCCGGCGTCGCTCTTCGGGCAGTCCTGTGTTCGATCGGGCGCAAAGATCACCTTTGGCACCGGAGCGATGCTCGACATGGTGCACGAGACTGCGGCACCAACAACACTGTCGCGTTACGCGTCGGGCTGCTACCCGACGGTCGTGCGCAGCGATGCCGATCACGTCACGTGGGGCGTTGAGGGCATCATTCTGAGCGCGGGGTCCTGCATCGAATGGCTCAAAGAACTCGGCCTCGTGGCGACGGTCGGCGAGTCCGAGGAACTTGCCACGAGCGTCGCCACGACCGATGGCGTCTCCTTTGTGCCGGCCTTCTCTGGCCTCGGCACACCACGTTGGGACTTTGGCGCGCGCGGCGCGTTCTTCGGACTCACCCGCGGCTCCTCGCGAGCCCATCTCGTGCGCGCGGTGCTCGACGGCGTCGCCCAGCGCGGCGCCGATCTGCTCGACGCGGCAGAAGCCGAAGTCGGCGTCGAGCTCGGTCAGCTGCGCGTGGACGGCGGCATGAGCGTCAATCGCTACTTCATCCAGCGACTCGCCGACTTCTCGGGGCGGGAGGTCGCGGTCTCGTCCGAGCGTGAGGCGACGACGCGCGGCGCCGGACTCATGGCCCTCGTGAGCGCGGGACACCTCGCTGTCGAGGACGTGGAAGGTCTGTGGTCACCAGGCTTCGTTTCGCATCCATCACTCAGTGACGGCGAGAGGTCGCTTGCAAGAGGGCAGTGGGCTGAAACCGTCGAGCGCGCGGCGCGCACGATTCCTGAGCTCTCCGAGGTCTCCTTCTAACCCGACCACGGCGCGAGGGCGAAGGCGTTCTCGAGGGTTGTCACCTCGTTGAGCACGGGTCGAGATTTGGTGAGTCCACGAGGATTGCTCAGCGCGACGACGCCCGTGACGAGCCCATGACGCGAATACAACGCTAGCCACTTCAACTCCTCGGGGCTTCCTTCGACGAGGGTCACGTCGTCACTCGGGTGTGGATGGCCGAGCAGCTGGATCTTCCTTCCCATCTGGTCCGACCAGAAGTACGGCACCATGGGAACGATCGCCCGTTCATCCGACATCCAGCTGCGGGCCAGCTCCAAGGCGTGCTCGACCGCGAGCTGCCAGTGCTCGATGCGCACGAGCTCGTCACCGTCGACGCCGCGAAGAGGAAACTTCGCCACGTCGCCGATGGCGGCGACGTGCGGTGCCGCTTCAAAGTTCCGATCGACCACGATGCCACCGTCGAGCGTCAGACCCGACGAGGCGAGCCATTCCAGGTCGAACGCCGAGCCTACGGCCGCGAGCACTGCGCTGGCTTCAATTGCGTTCCCGTCTTCGAGATACACCGTTGCGCCAGTTTCGCTCACCGCCACGTCACGAATCTGCTGGCGCGTGCGCAGGTCGATACCAGCGGGTCCGGCCATCAGCTGTAGCCACGCCGACACTTCGTCGCCCAGGACAGTAATAAGAGGGCGCTCTGCGGCTTCGAGCACGATCGGTACGAGCCCGCGCGCTTTCATCGACGTCGCCGCTTCCCCACCGATGAAGCCTCCGCCAATGATGACCACAACGCTATCGGGCGCGAGCCCGTCGAGCGTCTCGCAGAGTCGCAGCGCGTCGTCGTAGCTGCGAAGCGTCATGAGCTCGCCTGATGACGGATACGACAGTGGCCGTGCGCGCGCTCCCGTCGCAATTACCACGTGCGTGCCCGTTATCTTCTTTCCACTCGCGAGCTCGACGGTGATCGACTCGACGTCGAGAGCGACCGCTCGGTCGCTCAGCAGTACCGTCGCGTGCGAGTCGGCAAGTTTTTCGGGCGTCGCGAGAATCGACTTGCTGACGTCCCATCGCCCCGTGAGCACTTGCTTGGAGAGCGGAGGTCGATCGTAGGGAGCGTGCGCTTCGTCCCCCACGAGGGTGATAGCGCCCTCATAGCCTTCTCGACGAAGGAACTCGACGAGGCGCCAACCCGCGAGGCCAGCGCCGACCACGATGACGTGATCGCTCGGTTGCAGGGTCACGCGGAAAACATGGCGAGCCACTGCTCAAGGCTCGCCACAGAGAGCACGGGGTTCCGTTCTCGCACAACGCCCATCGGCAAGAAACTCTCAGGCGAGTACAGGTGGCCCGGGAAGAGCACCGTCTCATCACTCACCGCGGAGAGTCGCTCGTTGAGTGAGACGAAGAGCTCGCGGGTGTCGCCGCCCGGAAAGTCCGTGCGCCCACACCCGTCAATGAACAGGGTGTCGCCGCTCAGCATGTTTCCCTCGACGAGCAGGCACTGGCTTCCTGGCGTGTGTCCCGGCGTGTGCAGCAACGTCACCTGCACGTCGCCAACGCTCAGCTGGTCGCGGTCCTCGTGGGCGACGAGCGCCGCATTATCGATGCCGGTCCGCTCGACGATCCAGCCCTCTTCGTGTTCGTTGACGTGAATGGGAACGCCCGTCATCTCACGCAGCTCGACAATCCCCGCGATGTGTTGGCTGCCAATCAGCGATCCGCCTATGTGATCGGGGTGGTAGTGAGTCGCGACCGCACCGACGAGTGTCATGCCATCGGCCTTCAGCATCTCGAGCAACTCGCGGGGACGATACGCCGGGTCGACGAGCAGCACCTCACCGGTTTGTGAGTCACCGATCGCGTACGTGAAGTTGCGCATCGAAAGTGCCACGGCGTCGCCCACCGCGTAATCACGACCAGCCAGCAGCTGGCGGAAGTAGAAGTGATCGCTCATTCGTCGTCGATCACGCGTGCGATGCGCGGGGTCAACTCATCGACTTTCGCCCTCGTGAACGCCAGGCGTGCCTCCAGCGACTCGATGATCGCCGTCGCGCGCTCGAGCTTGGCAAACAGATCATCGACCGACACTTCGCCCTCGTCAAAAGAGGCGACGATCGCGTTCAGTTCGTCAGCCGCCTCGTTCCAGTCACTGACGTTGCTCATAGTGATCCCTTCATGTCGCCCACCGTGGCACCAAACGTTCCGTCGCTCACGAGCACACGCACGTCATCCCCGGCGGCGATGTCCGCTAGTGACTTTACGACAGCCCCGTTCGAGTCTGTGACAACCGACCAGCCCTGGGCAAGGCGTCGGGCCGGGTCGTAGGCGGCGAGCAGCTGTCGATCGCTCGCAAGCATCCGGGTCGCCGCAGCCAGCACGTGCCCGCTCTGCATCACGAGGTGCTGGCGCGTGCTCGCGAGGTGGCGCTCTTCGCTGCGCAGTCGGTCGCGCACCGCAAAGATCATCGTCCGGCGGCGCTCAGCGAGATAGACGGACGCCTCTTCCAACACGTCGCTGCTCGCTTCGAGCACCCGTTGCGCGGGCGCCTGGACGTTTGCCTCGTACCAGCGAGCGACCAACGCAGCGACCTCTTCGCCGAGCTTGGTCGGGGTGATGGCGCGTGTATGTGCGACGAGGTCGGCGACGGACTCATCGCCAGTGTGGCCGATCCCAGTAAAGACGGGCGTCGAGGAAGTGGCGATGGCGCGCGCGACACGCTCGTCGTCAAAGCACACGAGGTCGCCTTTGGAGCCACCACCGCGCACGACACAGATCACGTCAACGCCGTACTCGTCGAGTGTGGCGATGGCCGCCGCGATCTGGCGCGGCGCGGCGTCGCCCTGGACGACGGTCTTGACGAGCGTGATGGCAAAACTGAAACCCGAGTTCACCAGCTGGCCCGTGAAGTCGTTGTACCCCTCGGTCCCGGGGCTCGCGACCAGTCCGATGCGAAGCGGTACTGGCGAGAGTGCCGTGCCCTTATTGACGTCCAACAACCCTTCGGCGGCGAGGCGGGCGATGAGCTCTTGACGTCGACGCGCGACGTCACCGAGCAGCCCCTCGACGTCGATCTCGGTGATGGAGAAGCCGATCTTTCCCTGGGGTGCGTACACGTCGACATAGCCGTAAAAGGTCACGACCATCCCAACCTTGAGGGTCACGCCCTCGGTGGCGAGGCGGCGCTTCAGCGGCGCCCATGGTGTGGCCCAGCAGTGGGCGTTCAGGACGGGTCGTTTCGTATCGCTCGAGGCGGTACCTGCGTCAACGAGGTCGACGTACACGTGACCCTTCTCATAGACCTTGGCGATCTCTCCGCGCACCCAGTGGGGGCGCCGCCGACCGAACCCGGCTTCGAGGTGGGCAGTGAGCAGTTGGTAGAACTCGCCCACCTCCAAGACGGGCTGGTCAGTCTCTGCGTCAAGTACCACGAGGCGAGGCTACCGGAGGTCCGTAACCAGATTGTTGCTTGTCCGTTCGTGAGCGGTGTGTCAAACTTGTTTCGGATGGTGAGTCGACTAGGTGGCCGCGCCGACCGGTAACGGGCGGTGAGGAAAGTCGGGGCTCCACAGGGCAGGGTGCTCACGAAATGTGAGTCGCGGTGACGTGCAGGAGAGTGCCACAGAAAACAGACCGCCGATGGCTCGGGCAACCGAGCACAGGTAAGGGTGAAACGGTGCGGTAAGAGCGCACCAGCATCTTGGGCAACCAAGGTGGCTCGGTAAACCCCACCCGGAGCAAGATCAAACATGGGAGGCGGCCCGCACGCCTCGTAAAGAGGCACTCCCGAGGTAGATCGCTGAGATGGATGGCTACCCAACCTTCGTTTGCGAAGGCGGACAGAACCCCGCTTACAGGTCGGCTCACCATCCCTCGACCTCTGTAACGACTACTCGAAAGGATGAACCGTGCTGCACCTGCCGTACCGCGAGCTGCCCGTGGACGACCCCGGCGCGCCCGACACCGGTTCTCCCCTTCGGTACCTCGGATGGCTCGCTCGTCACCAGAAGTGGCTCCTCTCGATGAACGCGCTGTTCGGCATTGGCTGGATGGTGGCCCAGGCGCTCGTCTGGGCCGCGGTCGGTGCTGCCATCGATCACGGCGTCGAGCACCACAACACCCCCGAGCTGCTCAGGTGGGTCGGCGTCGTGATCGTGCTCGGGCTGATCCAAGCCATCTGCGGCTCGTTGCGCCACCAACTCGCCGTGACGAACTGGATGAACGCGGCCTATCGCACCATCCAGGTCATCGGGCGACACATCTCGACAACGGGGCCGGCGCTCACCGACGAGATTCCCGCGGGCGATGTCGTCAACACCGTCGCTGCGGACGCGATGCGCATCGGCAGCTCCTATGACAGCTTCGCTCGATTCTCGGGCGCCGTCGTCGCCTGGATCGTCGTGTCATTCATCTTGCTGTCGACCTCGGTCGAACTGGGTCTGGTCGTGCTGCTCGGCGTACCGATCCTCGGCTCTCTGACCGTGCCCTTGATGAGGCCGCTCCACCGCACCCAAGCCGCCCAGCGCGAGGCGGCGGGGCGGCTCGCGGCGCTCGGCTCGGACACGGTCGCGGGCCTGCGAATCTTGCGCGGCGTCGGCGGTGAGAACGTCTTCTTCGAGAACTATCGCCGCCAAAGCCAGCGCGTGCGCGCGGCGGGCAACCGCATCGCCGCTCCCCAGGCCGGACTTGAGTCGGGCCAGGTGCTGTTGCCGGCCATCTTGACCGGCATCGTGACCTTTCTAGGTGCGCGCGACGTCATGAACGGGACGCTCCAACCCGGTGAGCTCGTTGCCTTCTTCGGCTACTCCATGTTCCTCACCACGCCGCTGCGTACCGCGATCGACTACGTCATCATGTCAACGCGCGCGTACGTCGGTGCGGGCAAGGTGCTGCGCGTGCTCGCCATCGAGCCCATCGTCAAAGACCCCGAGCACCCTGTGGCCTGGCCATTGCGACTCACTCGTTTGGAGGACCGCCGCAGCGGTCTCGTGCTGGAGCGCGGCCAGCTTGCTGGTCTCGTCGCCGACTCCCCCGACGACGCCGTGCTGCTCTGTGATCGCCTTGGTCGCTTCGTCGCTGACAGCGACGGCGTCTTCGTCAACGGCGTCGCGATCGACGCGTACCGTCTCGACGACGTTCGCTCGCACATCGTCGTGAGTGAGATCGAGCCCCGGCTCTTTTCGGGCGAGCTCCGATATGAGTTGATGCCCCACGGCCTCGTCGACGACGAACGCATCTATCAGGTCCTGCAGGCGACGAGCTCGCTCGACGTGCTCGACGCGCTCGACGACGGGCTCTCGACGATCGTCGAAGAACGAGGACGCGGGTTCTCAGGCGGACAGCGCCAGCGACTCAGCCTGGCGCGAGCGATACTGACCAACGCCGACGTCTTGATCCTCGTCGAACCAACCTCGGCGGTCGACACCCACACCGAAGGTCGCATCGCGGCGCGCCTGAGCGACGTACGCGGCACCCACACGACGCTCGTCGCCTCGACAAGTCCGTTGATGCTCGAAACAATGAGCGAGGTCTTCCTCGTCCTTGAGGGCAGCGTGGTCGAGCACGGCACTCACAGCGAGCTCGTGGCGCGCTCTTCGAAGTACCGCCAGATCGTCTTGCGAGAGGACGCCTAGTGCAGCTGCCTATCGCTAACTCCGCGACCGTCCTCGCCTACGCAAAGGTCCTCATACGCGAGCACCGCCGCGCGCTTGCGCGCATGCTCTCTTTGTACGCGTTGGCGGCCGTCATGGCGCTCGTCCCGGCGTGGGTGATCGGGGAGATCACCAACTTCGCTTCGTACCACCAGCTCACCGAACACAAGATCACGGACTACGTCGGACTGCTCGTGATCGCTTCGCTCGCCTACGCCGTGCTCACCTACTTCGCCCGTCGACGCAGCTACGTGCTCGGCGAGACAGTCTTTGCGCAGCTGCGCGAAGAGTTCCTCCAAAGTGTGCTCGCCCTGCCGCTCGCCGAAGTGGAGCGCGCCGGCACGGGCGATCTGCTGAGTCGTACCACCAACGACATGGAGTCGCTCTCGCGCACGGTGCGTTTCGCCGTGCCCGAATGGCTCGTCGCCATCCTCCAGGCCGTGTTGACGATGGGCGCGATGCTGCTCGTAAGTCCGCTGGCGAGCGTGGCGAGCCTCGTGTCGCTGCCGGTGCTGTTCTTTTCCACGCGCTACTACCTGCGCTACGCCACCCCCGGCTATCGCCGTGAGCGCATGAGCTACGCCACGATGTCGGGCTCGGTCGCAGAGACCGCCGAGGGCGCGCGCACGATCGACGCGCACCGCCTCGGACCCCGTCAGGTGACGCGCATCGAAGACAACGTCCGTGAGTCGTTCTACTCCGAGATGTACACGCTCTTGATGCGAATGATCTGGTTTCCGACCGTCGAGGGCGCCTTCGCACTGGCGGTCGCCGTGACGCTCGCCTGGAGCGGATGGCTCGCAATCAACGGGCACGTGTCGATCGGCGCGGCAACTACCGTCACGCTCTACGTCGTGCAGATCAACGACCCGCTCGACCGCATCGTGTCCTGGCTCGATGAGATCCAGATCGGCCAGACCTCGCTCGCCCGACTTGTGGGCGTGTCCGTCGTCCACGACGACCGGCCGACGAGCGGGCCTGAGCCAACGAACGAGACCATCACCTTGGACGATGTCCGCTATTCGTACCGCGAGGGTCACGACGTGCTCAACGGCGTCAGCCTCGTGGTGCGCCCCGGTGAACGACTGGCCATCGTGGGACCCTCGGGCGCTGGCAAGTCGACGATCGGACGGCTCCTCGCGGGTATCGACGCACCGCGCAGCGGCTCGGTGCGCGTGGGGGACGTCGAGCTCGCTCAGATGCCCCTGGCCGCCCTGCGACGGCACGTCGCGCTCGTCACGCAAGAGCACCACATATTTATTGGCACCGTTCGTGACAACCTCGCCCTCGCACGTCCCGAGTCGAGCGACGCAGAGATCGAAGGGGCCCTCGCCGCCGTCGACGCGCTGGAATGGGTCCAACTCTTGCCCGAAGGCATGGGCACGGAGCTCGGCACGACGGGCTATCCGATCACGCCCGCCCAGGCCCAGCAGCTGGCCCTCGCGCGCCTCGTCTTGAGCGACCCGCACACCCTCGTCCTCGACGAGGCGACCGCGTTGCTGGACCCGCGCGCGGCCCGTCACCTCGAGCGATCCTTGAGCGCTGTTCTCGAAGGTCGAACCGTGATCGCGATCGCGCACCGCCTTCACACCGCCCACGACGCCGACCGCGTCTGCGTGGTCGTCGACGGGGTTGTTGCGGAGCTCGGCACTCACGACGAGCTCGTCGCACTGAACGGTGAGTACGCAGCGCTGTGGAGCAGCTGGCGGAACGAGAAGCCCGCAGCATCGTAGGCTTTCGTCGTGGCCGAGTATCTCCGTAGTGACGAGGTGCTCGCCTGCGTTCACCGCGTTGCCCTCAGCCGCGGCGCGCCGTTTGCCTATGCCTTGCCGGCCCTCACGCCCGAGTTCGAGCGGCGCCGTCGCGCGGCCGCCGAACATCGCGAGCGCGTGATCGACCGTCTGACGCTCTTGCACCGCGACGCCGCGGAACCAACGAGTGTGGAAGAGACGAGTCAACTCATGCGCGAAGGGTGCGAGCTCATCGTGCGTCCACGCCTTGCGCGCGACGGAGCGGCGCAGCGCAGCGCCTCGGTGCACCTACTCGTGCGCGTGGGGCGCGATGAAGAGCGCTTCGCCTACTCGCCAATACTCATCAAGAACCACGAGGTCGTCGAGGTCGCGAGCACCCGTCGCACCCTTGAGGGCTCACTCGAGCGGCTGCGCCCGAGTGAGGCCGAGTATGTCGACGGCTACGGCACGCGTTCGGCACTGCCAATGACGAGGAGCGGCCTCGCTCTCGCCCAGGCGACTCGCGTCCTCGAAGCGCTCGGCCACGTCGACCCCGCCGCACGGGTGGGCGTGGTCGACCGCCAGGCACGGCTGTGGTGGTTCGAGCTCGCGACCGCCAGCTACCCGCGATTTAATCTCGCCGCCTACGACCGCCTGTATCGCGAGCGTCTTGACGTTCTCCTCGCCCACGAGGAGTGGGTACAGCACGATGGCGCCTTTCCGACGGCGCCCTACTGGCATCGCGACTGCCCCGAGTGTCCTTTTCGCGAGTACTGCGAAGAGCAGCTGGAAAAGCTCGACGACGTCTCGTTGGTTCGTTTCACGTCGTTCTCGCAGCAGCTGTTGATGCGCGAGCACGGCGTTGAGACACGAGCGCAGCTCGCTCGTCTCGATCCCGCGCTCGCGCGCCGGGCCCGCAGCACCGTGCTCAACCCTCTTGAGCCGCATCGGCCCGAAGAGGTCCTTGGCCATTCGATCGACAAGCTCGATGACCTGATCTATCGAGCGCGCGCGTTCGAGCGCGGCACCTCATTGCGCGTCGTCGAGGCGAGCGCGGTCGGGTGTCCCACTGCAGACATCGAAGTTGACGTCGATATGGAGAGCTACGAGGACGCCACGTATCTCTGGGGCGCGAGCATCAGCGTGAATCAACCGACGCCCGGTATCGACGAGGGGTACTACGCCTTCGTCGACTGGGGTGAGCTCCACCACGATGCCGAGGCGCGGAACTTTCGAGACTTCTGGACGTGGCTCAGTGGGATCCGAGAGCTCTGCGCGCAACAAGGTCGCACGTTTGCCGCGTACTGCTTCTGGGCCCAAGCCGAAGACGGCGCCATGAATCGAGCGGTTGACCCGCCGCAACCCGATGGCCCGACGGCGGTTGATCTCTTTGACTTTCGTAGTACGACACCGTCGGCGTGGATCGACATGCATGAAGAGGTCAAGCGCCAGATCCAAACCGAAGGCCCGTTCGGCCTCAAGCAGCTGGCCGTGGCGGCCGGATTCCACTGGCGTGATCCGAATCCGAGCGGTGAAGCGTCCATGCTCTGGTATGAAGTGGCGCGCCGTGACGACTCCCCCGGCGCCGTCGCCTCGCGCGAGCGGATCATGGCCTACAACGAAGACGACTGTCGAGCGACCAAGGCGCTGCGAGATTGGTTGAATGGCCCCGCGCGTCTACTCGCGCATCGCGACGACCCCCTGTAGTTCAAGTGCTCGATCATTAGCATTGAGCGGTGGCCCCCGCACTGTCTCAGTCGTCGAGCGCCACTTCCGTAACCAGAGCGCGCGTGGTGGGGGTCGCCTCGACGGTGTTCTCTCTAGCGCTCGCCGCACTCACCGCGCTCGGCGTGACCGACCTGGCACGACGGCACTTCGGCACAGGTCTTGGCCTCCTGGTCGCCGTCGTGGCCCTGCGCTGGCTGCTTTCCACGTCGCTCGACGAGTGGAGCGAGTCATCGGCCGCGCGAGTCCGCGCCTGCTGGCGCGTGCAGCTTTTAACCCACTTCGCGATGCCGCGCCCCGAGGGCGAACGGGCTCGTGGGGACCTCGCGCTCGCCATCGACCAGGCCGGCGAGGGGCCGTCGCTCGAACGCCTCGCTGCCAGCGCCGCAAGCTCGCTGCTTGGCGTGTTCGTGATCTTCTGGGCAGCTGGTTGGTTGCCGTTCGTTATCACCGTGGCACTGCTCGGTGTTGCCGCACCGCTCTACCAGCGCGCGGGTCGGCGCAGTGAGAAGCTGGCTAAGGACTACCAGGACCGGCGTGCGACCCTCGAGGCTCGCCAACTGGAAGTCCTCCAGCACGCGCCCGAACTTCGTGCGCTCGGCGCGGTCACCTATGGCGCCAACGAGATCGCCGCGATCTCTGACAGTGAGCACACACTCGCGCTCCGAGCGATTCGCGTCGCACTCGAGTCTTCACTCGTTACCGAATTCTTGAGTGGGGTCAGCATTGGTCTCGTCGCGATGGTCGTCGGCTTCGGTCTGCTCGGCGGACGCCTCAGCCTCGTGCGCGCTCTCGTCACGGTACTGGTCACAGCCGAGCTATTCACCCAAGTGCGGCGCTACGGCGTCGAGTTTCATCGTCGAGACAACGCCCAGCACGCCCTTGACACACTCGAGTCCCTGACCACCACGCGCCGACACATCGTGGGCGACGAACTGTTGGTCGCTGAGGCTCTCGTCACCGAGGCCCACGACCAGAGCGTGTCACTGCACGTGCGCCGCGGGGACCGCATCGTGATCACCGGTCCGTCCGGTGTGGGCAAGACCACGCTGCTGCACACGCTGCTCGAGTGGCGTCCCGCGAGGTCAGGCGTGTCACAGCGAAGCGACGAGCCGATTGGCTACGTGAGTGCAGAGAGCACATTGCTCTCGGGATCGCTGCGCGACAACCTTGTCCTTGGCGCCGCGATCCCCGACGAGGAGCTCATCGCACGCATTCGATCGCTCGGTCTCGTCGGCGAGCGCTTCCGCGATCTCAACGCCGAACTGCTGAGCGATGGGCGCGGCCTCAGCTCGGGAGAACGGGTTCGTCTCGTCCTCGCGAGAGCCCTGCTCCATCGATCGACGCTGCTCGTGCTCGACGACGTCGCGGGCGTCCTCGATACTGAGTCCCGAGACGACATCCGCGCCGTCTTGAATGAGCTTCACGACGTTGCGGTCATCGAAGCGACCGTCGACACCCCGCTGCTCACGACGGCGACGCACCGCATCGAGATCCAACCGTGAACGACGACATCGCTCGCCTTCGCCGATGGCTCCGCCGCGCTCAGCCGCCGCGTCAACAGCTGCTGCGGGCGTTGCTCATGGGCTTCGTCGCGACCGCGACCAACGTGGCACTCCTCGTCGGCGCGATCGCGCTACTCGTTGAAAGCTCGACACGACCAGGACTACGCGCGGTCGCGATCGTGCTCGTGTTTGTCGAGCTGTTCGCGTTCTTGCGCTCGCCCCTTCGATTCGGTGAGCGCCTCACCGCGCACAGGCTGGGCTACGCCGCGGTCACCAGATGGCGTCGTTGGCTCGTCCTCGCGGTCGGCCAGCTCGACTACTCCCGGTGGCGAACCTACGCGTCGGGCGATCTTTTAGAACGCGCGCTCAGCGATACCGACGAGCTGCAGGACCTGTGGCTGCGCTTCGTCATTCCATTCCTTGACGTCATCGCGGTCATGGTAGCGAGTGACGTCGTCGTGGCGACGCTTCCCCCGCACGGCCACTGGTGGACCTACGCAGTGAACCTTCTCGTCCTCCAAGTGATCGGCATCGGCGGCCTCAGCTATCTAGCTCGCGGCGAACTCGATCGCGATCGCGAACTGCGTCGCGCTCGCGGGGTCTATCGTGCGGCACTCGTGGAGCTGAGTGCTGCCACACCCGAAATCGCGCTGCTTGGACGAGTGACACTCGCCGAGACTCGATCCGAACTCGCCACCGCGACGCTTCAGTCAGCCGAGCGCGACCTGCGCCGCTACCGCCGTTCATCGAACGTTGTCGTGATCGTAATGTCCCTGCTTGCGCTCGTCGGCATCGTCAGTCATCCCGCCACCTCGAGCGTGTGGCTCGTCGTCGCGGCAATGATCGGACTAGCCAACTTCGAGCTCCTTTCGAACATCCGTTCGTCGCTGAGCGCGGCGGTTGAGGTGAGCGGCGGCGGCGAGCGCCTCGAAGCACTCGCGACAACGGTGCACTCAGGAACGCGCGCGTGGCCCGACGGGGCGACGCTGCGGGTAGAGCGCCTCACCCTCGACGAGGACGGCCGAACCCTTGTTCGTGACGCCGATCTCACAGTGGCACCAGGTCGGCGCGTGGCAGTCATCGGTGAGTCCGGCGTCGGGAAGTCAACGCTGCTGCGTGCGCTCTCGCGACTCGACCCGGCAACGTCGGGCTCCATCACCATCGGCGGCATCTCGATATCGGACATCGCCGAAGACGAGTTCCGCCGACACCTCACCTATGTGGCGAGCGAACCAGGTCTCACGCGTGGCTATGCCGTCGACGTCGTCGCGCTGGGACGAACGAGCGAACGGGACCCACACCGCGACCTCGCGGCGCTCGGTGTCGAGAGTGATCGCACGACGCGGTTCGAGGAGCTGTCGCGCGGGGAGCGAGTACGTGTCGCAATCGTTCGTGCGCTCGTGACAAGTCCTTCGATCTACGTGCTCGATGAGCCCACAGCGGGACTGGGGAGCAACGAGACCGCACGCGTGCTTGAACTGCTTGCGGGAACGGGCGCGACGGTCATTGTCGCCACCCACGACAACGAAGTCGTGACCTGGTGCGATGTTGTTGTCGAGCTGCGCGCGAGCGAACTCCTTCGTGTCACGACGTGAGGACCGTTGCGCTCCGTCCGACGACCTTCATGTGAAATTGCTCACAACGCGGTGATTATTGGCTTTGGCTAGCACAGTAGAGGTTCTCCACGAACTAATTTCTTGACATTGGCTGGGGGGGCCAAACATCGAGCGCCCGCCTGTTCTGGCAACGGAGCAGGCGGGCTCCGTTGTTACAAAAGCCCTTCGCGACGCACCTTATGGTGAGAGCGTGTCCCCAACGCGTTCTCCTGAGACGGCGCACGCCGACACTCGACCCTCGTTGCGTGGTTGGCTGCACGTTGCCGGAGCGATCGTCCTCGCGGGATGCTCGCCGATCCTGTTTCTTCGTGCGCACAACTGGGCTCAGGTTGGCTGGTCACTGTGCTTCGTGCTTGGCGTCGAAGCGATGCTCGTGACGAGCTCTCTGTTTCATCGCGTGCGTTGGTCAGCGAGTCACCGCCGAGCTATGAAGCGAGCCGACCACTCTGCGATCTTTCTCGCCATAACGGGCAGCTATCTCGCCATCGCGGGACTCACGATGCACGGCACGATTCGCCTTGTGCTCCTGCTGATCGTCGCTGGAGGTGCCCTGGTCGGGGTGGCAATCCGTCAACTCGCCCTCGACACGCCCAAGTGGGTGAATACCCTTCCTTATCTGTCCATGGGTTGGGCGGCCCTGGCCGTCTTGCCCCAGATCTATCGCGGTGGTGGACCGCTCTGCTTCGCGCTGGTCGTCGCTGGCGGCGTCGCGTACACGCTGGGCGCGTTCGCCTATGGGTTCAAACGTCCGCAACTCTTTCCTCGCGTCTTCGGCTACCACGAGCTGTTCCACGCCGCGACACTTGTTGGGGCGGGGCTCAACTTCGCCGCGATTGCGGTTGCCCTTCGCTAGAGCAACGGCACTGCGTTGTAGCGAATGAGCTGTGGCGCATGGGCGCGTACTCCGATCACGCTCATCGAGCCGTTCTCAAGTCGCATGCGCCAGGCCGTCGCTCCCGACGCCCCCAGTGCCCACACGATCGCCGACTTGATCGGCGACACATGGCTCACGATCGCGAGGTGGCGGGTCGAGGAGTGCAAGAGGCTTGACTCGTCCTCCAGCAGCCCTTCCAGCGCAGCGTGCACACGCTTATCCACGTCCGCGAGCGACTCCCCGCCCCCGAAGGCGACGTCGTGGTCGAACTCGAAGGCGCGCCAGTGCTCGGTCGTCATCAGCGACAGGGACGTGCCGTCGAGGTCGCCGTAGTCGACTTCAATAAACGCCTCCTTGACGATGGGCAGGCGACCGGGCAACGCGAGCGCGGCGGTCTCTCGCGCGCGAATAAGGGGCGACACCCACACTTCGTCGATGTCGGTGAGATACGGCGCCAGCGCTCGAGCCTGTCGCTCGCCCAGCTCGGTCAGGTGTGCGTTGCTTCGCCCGACGAGGAGACCCTGTTCGTTCGTCGTCGACTGTCCGTGGCGAATCAGCGTGATCACGGCAACAAGAGTCGTCCGCACTCGGGACAGTCCATGAAGGTGTCCTCGGGCAGCGATTTGAACCGGTCGTAGTCCAGCGGGGCGAGGGCGATGCGACACCCGTCACAGCGACCGTCGACCACCTGGGCCGCGCCTGATCCCCCCACGCGCGCCATGGCCCCGTCGTAACGAGCGCGCAGCTCGGCTGGCACGGCGCGCGCGGTCTCTGCGCGCGTGCTCGCGAGCGCGACGAGCTCCTCGTCGAGCGATGCGTCGAGGTCCTTGATGGTCGCCTGAAGTTCGGCTCGTCGCCTCACGCCCGGCTGCGCGCGCCGCTTGATCAACTCGACATCGGCCTCTTTGGGTTCGAGCTCGACGAGCAGCTCGAGTTCGCGGTCCTCGCTCGTAGCGAGCACGGCGCGCACGTGCGTGAGCTCGCCCTGCATGGCGCTCAGCTCCCGCGCATTTGCCGTCGAAAGCGAGAGCGCGCTGTCGAGATCGTTGACACGCTTTCTCAGCCGAAGCGACTCTGCGGCGACCACGTCGTACTCGCTCTTCAGCGGCGCCACCACGCCTTCGGCCGCACGGAGGTCAACGAGCAGCAGTCGCAGCTCAGCCTCGAGCGATGCGAGCTCCGTGAGCTCGGGCAGATGCGTCCTTTGCGCGCGAACGCGATCGATCCAGCGATCGGCCTCCATGAGGGCCCGCAACGAATCTGCTGAACTCACGCGGTCAGTCTGTCACGCCGAAGGCGGCACGCGACTCGGCGAGCTTCGCGAGTGCCGGTGCGAGGTTTGGCTCTGCGCGCGTGATCGCCGGCGGAAAGTCGAACCAGTAGACATCGGGACTTTCGTCTTCGGGAGGTTCGGGATCGACCGGTTCTGCGAGCAGCACGTAACGCAGGTCGTAGTGCGTGTGTCCGTGCGGACCCGCGTGCACATCGACGTGAAAGACGGAGACAGGTTCACTGTGGCGCACGTCGAGCCCGGTCTCCTCTGTGGTCTCGCGCGCGCATGCGACGTCGGGGGTCTCGCCGTCGTCGATGTGTCCTCCGGGCTGCACCCAGATGCCGAGACGACGGTGTCGATGCAAGATAACCCCGCGCGAGGACACCACGAACGCCGATGCCGTCACGTGGTGCTCGTTCTCGGTCTCAGAGAAGGGATTGCCCGGCCAGCTGAGTCGGTCGAGCGTCAACGCGATCGACTCGATCTCACGCTGGTCCACGGGGCTGATGCGCTTGATCTGTTCGCGCAGCGTTTCGATCACTGATCTTCCAGGAACGTCCGCACCGACGGCGGAACCTCCACGTCGCCGCTCGCCATCGCGCCACGAGTGTCGGGCACCGGCTCTTCGAAGACAAGACGGGCGGGAATTGTGCCCGCCCAGACCGGTAGCGCTTGATCGTCGAGATCGTCATCGGTCTCGCCGTGGGAGATCTTTGCAGACGCCTCATCGATGCGCACCGCGACGAGCATGGTGAGGCGCTGCTCCGACTCGGTGATGGGACGAGCCTCGTCTGCTCGTCCTGGGAGCACACGATCAACGAAGCGGTCAAGCAGGCGACGCTTCTCGTCGTCGTCAAGGACCTCGTTCGCTTCGCCAAGGACGACGACCGATCGGTAGGCGATCGACGACTCAAAGCCGCTGCGCGCCACACGTATCCCATCAAAGATCGTGACCGTGACGAAGGCCTCGCCCGCACGTGCGACCGACTTCAAGATCTCGTTCGAGGGACTGCCGTGCAGGTACAGCGTGTTCCCTTCGCGCAGGTGCAGCGTCGGCAGTGCGCAGGGCTTGCCGTGGACCGTCGCCGCAACGTGAGCAACCCACGCCTCGTCCAAGATGGCAAAGATCGTCGCCTCGTCGTAGGACGCCTTCTTCGCGAGGCGTCGCACGCGGGTCCTCGGGCCTGGACCGAGTGGTTCGTTACTCACGGATAGATCTCACCTCTGAAGAAGGTCCTCGCCATACCCGCGACCTCGACGTTGTGCTCGAACAGGCGCGCGTACATGATGCCGCCGCGGCTGCTCGCCTGACGCACGGTGACGGTGGGCGATCCCATCTTCTCGACCCACCAGGGCGCGACCGCACACATCGCGCTGCCCGTGACCGGATCTTCGGCGAGCCCGAGGCGCGGAGCGAAGACGCGGATGGACACGTCCACCTCCGGGCCGCCGTAGCACGCGGCGATGATGACCGAGCTCGGCACCAAGAACAGACTGATCGGGTCGACGCTCAAGGCACAGAGGGTCTCGTAGTCGTCGACGACCGCGAGCACGCTGGAGGGTCCTGCCTGGAAGGCCTCGTCGACGTGCCCGAGCGCGTCGCCGAGCGCGGCGGGGTCGATCGGTTCGAGGTACGCCCTCGGCAGGTCGATCCCTACAAGTCGGTCCGGAAGCTGACGACCTGACAGCACCCCCGAGCGCGTCGCGAAGAAGAACTCGTGGCCGGGGGACTCGAGCTCATTCAGCAGTACGTGCACGGCCGCGAGGGTCGCGTGCCCACAGAGATCGACTTCGACAGTCGGTGTGAACCAGCGAAGCGACCACTGATCACCGACCCGGCGCACGAAGGCGGTCTCGGAAACGCCGAGCTCGAAGGCGATCTGTTGGAGCTCGTCGTCGGGTAGCGCACGTTCGAGCAGCACGACGACCGCGGGATTGCCGCGCTCGCTCTCGCCGATGAATGCGTCCACCCACCACAGTCGATGGCCGAAGGCGACGTCGACGGATTCCACCACTAGAGACTGCCACAACCACCATGGACTGCCCGTTAGTGTTGAGCGGTGCGTGTAGCGACGTTTAACCTTCACGCCGGCGTTGACGGCTGGGGTCGGCCCACACGAGTCCTCGAGGTCGTCAAAGAGCTCAACGCGGACCTCTTGGTCCTGCCCGAGCTCTGGCGAGCCGACGATGGTCCCGACTTCTATGAGGACCTCTCGACGTCACTCGCCATGACGGGAGCCTTCGTCCCGCTCGCCACTGGCGAGCGCGTGACCTCAGGCGCAGGGTCGTCGTCGTGGCAGCCCCTGCTCGCCCACTTCGTCGGTGAGCGAGGCCTCTTCTTTGGCGAGCACCGCAACCTCACCAAGGATCAGCTCGCCAACCGTGCGCTCCTGGAGCACGTCGAACGCGGAACCTGGGGGCTCGGACTCCTCACTCGCCTACCCGTCGAAGACGTCAGCATCATCCCCCTCGGTCGCCTGCCGAGAGAGAAGGTCAACCGCGCCGTGATCGTCGCACGGCTCAACGACGGCACGCGTCCCTTTTACGCGCTTGCCGTGCACGGCGCGCACATCAGTCACGGCTCGTACCGCCAGTATCGACGCATCAATGCGATCGTCGCGTCCCTCGAAGCCGGCGTGCCGGTGGTGGTGGCCGGTGACTTCAACTGCTGGCGTCCGCTCCTGCGAGTGCTCTTTCCCGGTTGGCGCACGCTCGCGCGAGGTCGCACATGGCCGGCGCAGCGACCGCACTCCCAGATCGATCACATCTTGGGTCGAGGTCCGTGGGTGTCAGAGCGCAGCTTCACCCGTGACGGCGGCAGCGACCACCTCGCGCTTATCGCCGACGTTGAGCTTCGTCAGGTCAGTTCCATCTGAGAGCTCTCGGGTAGTCGGTAGAGCAGACCAAGAAACGGCAGGAGCGGCAAGAAGGTGACGATCGCCGCGAGACGCAGCGAACCCGGTCCCGTCACGTGCACGGTGTCGCCGATGAGCCCAAAGACGAGCAGCCCCGCGATCGCGCCGAGCACGCCCGCGACCACGATCCAGCCGGCTGAGGTCGCGCGCGAGGAGTGCGGGAACAGCTCCGTACTGAGCGCCGCGATCGCGGGCGCGAGCAGTCCACCCGCCAAGACACCCGTCATGTAGCCGACGATGAACGCCGTCTTCCCGCCGCCATAGGCGATGGTCGCGGTTACCGCGGTCAACACCGTGCCGATCACGATGGTGCCGCGGCGTCCGAGCGCTCGAGCGAGGTAGCGACTCAGCAGCAGTCCCACCAGTCCGGTCAGCGCGCTCAGCGCGACGACGAGCGCGACCACCTCCGAGCTGATCTTGAGGATGCCCTCGCCGTAGACGAACGTGAAGCCGCTCGCCGGTCCCGAGACAACGCCGATGACAAACACGATGATGCCGACGGTGAGCACGCGCGCTCGAAGGCCGCGGGGCACGGCGCCGAGACGAGCGATCGGTGCACCGGCGCCGCGAAACGTTGGTTCCGGCACCGAGCGCATGAGGGGACGCAGAAACAACACCGGCACGAGTGCCAACGCAAAGAGCCAGCGGAACGACTCGGGACCACGCAAGAGTCCAGCGAAGATCGCCGCGAGCCCGGCGCCGACGCCCGCCCCTGCCGAAACGATGACGAGACGGTCGATGCGAGTTTGCGTGCTCGAGAGCTCGACCGTGACGACCTGGACGAGTGTTGACGTAGAGGTCAGCAGTGGTCGAGCCAGCGCGAAGCAGCCAACAAAGAACCAGTAGGAAGGACTGAGCGAGGCACAGGCCGTGATCAACAGCCCCACGAGGAGCGTGCGACGCAACGTGGTCACTCGGCCCCAGCGGTCAGCGAGTGACGCGAGCGGCAAGGCGCCGAGCGAGGCCAGCCGCAACACGGCGAGTCCGATGCCCAGCTCTGAACCAGAGAGGCCCACCACGCTTTGCAGCGACTTGCTCGACGAGTGGTGTCCGAAGTAGCTCGCCACCTTGTCGAGCGACGCGACCGCTCCGAAAGGGGCGAACCCAGCCACCAGCGCGATGAGAAACAGCGCGATGGTCACGCGTCCCCAGTTGCGACGCACCATCGCGACGAGCGACGTATCAGCCAAGACGCACGCTCTCGTCGACCGCGACGAGCATCTTCCCATGGTTCCCACCACTCAGCAGACGGTTGAGCGCTTCAGGCGCGCGCTCTAGGCCAACCAGCACGTCCTCTTGATGCTGGATCTCCCCCGACAGCACCAGCCCCGCGAGCGCACCTTGCGCCTCGGCGAAGCGACTCGCGTAGTCGAGGATGAGAAAGCCTTCCATACGGGCGCGCCGAGTGATGAGTGCGCTCGTGTTCTCAATCCCCCGACGCGGACCGGTGGCGTTGTATTGGGAGATCGCACCACACAACACGACGCGAGCCCTGAGCGCGAGGACCGTGAGTACGGTGTCGAGAATCTCGCCACCAACGTTGTCGAAGTAGAGGTCGACGCCTGTCGGGCACGCGTCGCGCAGTCGATCGCGCAGGTGGCCTTCGCGGTAGTCGAGACACGCGTCAAAGCCGTAACGCTCGACGACCTCCGCGCACTTCTCGGGCCCCCCTGCAATGCCGACCACTTTTCCGGCGCCGCGCGCGCGTGCGATCTGACCCACGACCGATCCGGTCGCCCCGGCCGCAGCCGACACCACGACCACATCATCGGGTTCCATGCGACCGATGTCGAGAAGACCGAAGTACGCCGTGATGCCCGTCACGCCGAGCACGTTCATCACGGTCGCGAGGTCGAGACCGAGACCGGCGGGAATCACAGAGAAGCGGTTCTCGGGGGTGGCGAGCACCCACTCCTGCCAGTTCGTCATGCCGAACACGACGTCGCCAACAACGAAATGATCGGTCTTTGATTCGACGATGATGCCGGTGCCACTCCCGCGCACGACTGCACCGAGCTCGATGGGCGGCAAGTATCCAGGCGCGTCGTTCATCCACGTGCGAATGGTCGGATCGATACTCAACATCGCCACTTTGACAAGGGCCTCACCCTCGCCACAGACGGGCCGAGGCGTCGAGACCAGGCTTGTCGTCGACTCGTCCAGCGCACCGCTCGGGCGGTCGACAAGCACTAGCTGGCGGTTATCCACGGGTCTCCTTCAAGGTGGCGACTATTAGATACTGTCACCGAGCGCCACATACGTAGTGCAGCGACACCAACGAGCGTGGACTTCCCCCCGCGACTAAGCGCGAGCGGCGCGCACGCGACGAATCACCTCGTCGACCACTTCGCTCGTCGACGCTTCGCCCGCGAGGTCGAAGGTTCGAATCCCGTCCTCGGCGGTAGAGATCGTGGCGTTGCGCAACACGCGTGACGCCAGAGCACTCTGCTCATCGCCCCGATACCCGGCGTGTTCGAGCACCGCGGCACACGCGAGGAGCATTGCCATGGGGTTGGCGACGTTCTTTCCCTCGAGCGACGGCGCCGTGCCATGGGGGGCTTCTGCCATGGCGACCGTCGGCTGCAACTGCTCGTCGAGCGACAACAATACGGACTCCGCTCCCGCAATGGATCCAAACATTGCGAGCACCATGTCGCTCAGGCAGTCCCCGTCGCGATTCAGCGCCGGGATCACGACAGGAGAGCGCCAGTCCTCGGTCATGATCCCCGCGTAGGCCGCGTCGATCAGCATCGGACGATAGGTGATGTCTGGATGACGAGCCGCCGCGGCGTCCATCTCCTCTTTCAGCATGCCTTCGTAGATCGGTGACACGGTCCACTTTGGGCCGCCATAGACAAGACCCTGAAGGGATCGCGCAGTGAGGAAGGAGAACTCCGCGACGGAGCGACACGTCGAGCGGTCGATGCGCTCAGTGCGCCACGCTGACTCCGCGAAGGAACCGGGCTCGCCGTCTCGACCTTCTGGTGCGCCGTAGGCGTCACCGACAGCCATGCGGACGACCACGACCGGGTAGCTGAGCGCCACGATGGGTGTGACCCCCGGGATCCGTCGTCCGGTGCGCACGATCACCTTGCCGTCAATTCCCTCGCGCAGGATCCGATTCGGCGAACCGACGCTCCCGATCGCGGTGGGTGTGATTGTTGCGGCCTTCAGGCCAAGACCGGTGTCGCGCATCGCGGTCGCAGCGTCGTGCACCACACCGTTTGTTGTCGCCTCACGGTTCGCGAGCGAGAGGTCAAAGTGCACGAGGGTGAGATCGAAGCCGAGCACGGAAGGATCGAGCGCCCGCAGCGCCTCGACGAGCAGCTCCTGACCAGTCTGGTCGCCGTCGCAGACGACAATGGTGGACGTTGGACTCATGAGCGCTCCCTTTTCGCCCACCTACCTTAGAGACGATGGCGTCGCCTCTATGTCGGCGCGCTAGAACGGTCGAGGGAAGAAATGCACCGCGATACCGATGAGTTCGTGGCGCCTTCAAAGGAGACGTAATGGAGTACGTGACACTGGGCACGACCGGCCTGCAAGTTTCTCGCATCTGCCTCGGCTGCATGAGCTACGGCGAGCCCAGCCGTGGCAACCAACCGTGGACACTCGATCGTGAGGCGGCGACACCTTTCTTGCGTCAGGCACTCGACGCCGGCATCAACTTCTTCGACACGGCGAACGTCTACTCGTTAGGCAGCAGCGAAGAGATCACCGGCCAAACATTGCTCTCAATGACGACGCGCGACGAGGTCGTCATCGCCACCAAGGTGCACGGCCAGATGCGCCCCGGCCCCAACGGACACGGACTCTCTCGCAAGGCGATCATGAGCGAGATCGACCACAGTCTTCGCCGACTTGGCACCGACTATGTCGACCTCTACCAGATCCACCGATGGGACTACGAGACGCCGATCGAAGAGACGCTCGAGGCGCTTCACGACGTCGTGAAAGCGGGCAAGGCCCGCTACATCGGCGCGTCGTCGATGTACGCGTGGCAGTTCGCCCAAGCGCTCTATGTCGCTGACCTCAACGGTTGGACGCGCTTTGTGAGCATGCAGGACTACTACAACCTGCTCTACCGCGAAGAAGAGCGCGAGATGTTCCCGCTCCTCGCCGATCAGGGTGTCGGGTCGATTCCCTGGAGTCCGCTCGCGCGCGGTCGTCTCACCCGACCGTGGGACGAGAAGACCAGCCGCTCAGAGAGCGACGAGTTCGGCCGCAGCCTGTACACCGACGACGATCGCACCATCGTCGACGCCGTCCTCAACGTCGCCGCCAAGCGCGGCGTCGCTCCTGCGCAGGTCGCGCTCGCGTGGGTGTTAAGGAATCCGGTGGTCTCGAGTCCGATTGTGGGAGCGACGAAGCCCGAGCACCTGTCAGACGCCGTGGCGTCGATCGACCTCACACTGGACGACGTCGAAGTCGCCGAACTCGAAGCGGGCTACCGACCCCACGACGTGCGCGGATTCAGATAAACGGAGCTCGGGCTACCCGATAAATGTTTTGAGATCAGCGATGATCTTGTCTTCGACTTCAAGGCTCCAGGCCGAATCAGCGACGTCGACAACCAAGAACAACTCGGACAGCAGCAACGTTTCGATAGCGGCGACGCCCAGGTGCTGCAACCACTTGCCAATGCCGAACCTCACCGTGAAGTCAGCCGGGGTTCCCTTGATAGTGATGGTGAGCGCCCGGTCGGCATCGACGGCCTCGCGAAGAAAGCCACCCTTTTTTGCCTGTATCACGGCGCCCTGATCGCTCGGCGCGGACGTCTGAACGGTGAAGCCGTTCGACTTGAGATACTCCTCCAGGTGAGTCTGTAGTGCACCAAGGTCGGTGCCCTTGCCCACGAAGTGTTCTTCCTTGTCACCTAGCACGGTGCTCTCCTTTGATCGCTTTCATCGAACCCTATCTCGGGCGGCGCAAAAGCTCCTCGAGCGCTGCATCGCCAATCGGCGGACAATTCTCGTACGCTCACGGCCTTATCCCAACATTGGCAATTGCGAAACGAGAGTGTGATGTTTTTGGTTGCCCGAGCGCCCTATATTGAGGGCGAGGGGCGTCCCAGAGGCGGCCCGAACGTGAGGGGGTGCCATGGGAGCAATGGGAGCAGTTCGTAAATGGGGAGCGGTCGCCGCGGCAGCGAGCATGATGACGTTGGGGCTGGTCACCAGTTTGGGATCGCCTCCCGCAGGAGCTGCCAAGCTACCTGGTCAATATGGAAGTCTGCCTTCTAAGTCCGGCACGCCATCTAAGGGTGGCATCCTGACCTTCGCCGAGCAGCCAAGCGGCGGACCCACCTACATCTTCCCCATCACCCCGGCCGCCGACCTCAGCGTCTACGACGTCTCCCAGTTCCAGCAGCTGATGTGGCCCGACTTGTGGTGGTCCCCCAAGGGAGCCGAGCCCACTATCGACTACAGCCAGAGCATTGGCCTTGCGCCCAAGTACAGCGACGACAACAAGACCATCACGATCACGCTCAAGTCCGGCTGGAAGTGGTCGGACGGCACTCCGGTGACCTCGACCGACGTGGAGTTCATGATCGACTTGCTGAAGGCCGCCGTGGCCATCAGCCCGGCGAACGACGGTGACTACACTCCGGGTCTGTTCCCCGACAATCTCGCCTCGATGACGACCCCCAACGCCACGACGCTGGTATTGAAGCTGACGAAGTCCTACAACCAGCCCTTCATCCAGCTGGACCAATTGGGAGCTCTCCAGCCCCTGCCGGCTCAGGCGTGGTCGAAGACGAGCCTCAGTGGACCCATCATCAGCTTTACGAACCTGGCCAATGCCAAGGCGATCTACAAGTTCTTGAACACCCAGTCCGACTCGCTCGCCACCTACGGGACGAACCCGCTGTGGCAAGTGGTCGATGGGCCCTACAAGATCCAGTCGTTCGATCCATCAACTGATGCCAACGATTTGGTCGCCAACACGGCGTACACGGGACCGCAGAAGTCGCACTTCGCCGGCATCGACGAGCTGGCGTTCACCTCTACCTCGTCAGAGTTCAACCAGCTGCTCACGGGCAAGCTTGACGTGGGCTACGTCGACTTCAGCGACCTGGCCCAAGTACCGACCCTGAAGAAGGACGGCTACTCCGTCTGGGGATACCCGGACCTCGGGTTCGAGTACGTCGTCTACAACTTCAAGGATCCGACGGGAGACTTCGATAAGATCATCAGCCAGCTCTACATCCGCCAAGCCCTCGCACATCTGCAAGATGAGCCGGCACTCATCAAGTCGAAGGGTGGCTTCGACGGTGCGGCCGGTGCAGCGTTTGCCTCGGTGCCCGCGATACCGGATACGCCGTTCACGCCCAACAATGCGACGAGCAACCCCTACCCTTACAGCATCAAAAAAGCAGCCAAGCTCTTGAAGAGCCATGGCTGGGACGTGAAGTCGGGCGGCACCACCACGTGCACCAAGCCAGGCACAGGCAGCGATGAGTGCGGGGCCGGGATTCCCAAGGGGACGGCGCTGAGTTGGAACCTTGTCTACGACAGCGGGACACCGGTGATTGCGACGCAGGACGAACAGCTGGCCTCGGCCGCCAAGCAGGTTGGGATCAACATCAGCCTGTCGGGCAAGACCTTCGACTACCTCATCTCGAACCTCTCGGACGTGTCCAACCCCAACAATGACAAGCTGTGGGCCATGGACGACTTTGGCGGGTTCACCGATGACATCTACCCCACTACGAACGAGCTGTTCAACACCACTGGATCGTTCAACCTCGGTGGATTCTCGAACAGCACAGTCAACCAGGACATTCTCAATTCTGCCAGCTCCCCCAACAACAACGCAGTGAAGATCGAGCTGAAGGAAGTGGCCAAAGAGTTGCCCGGACTCTTCCAAGCCGAACCGGACCTCGTCTTCGCCATCAAGAACACGTTGTCGGGGCCATCATCGAGTTTCGAAGCGTTGTCGCAATACCAACCGGAGCCGAACTACTGGTACTTCAAGAAAAGCTAAAGTACCCAGTCAGAATTATGGTGGCATCGCGGGGTAAGAGGACCAGGTACGTGGGCGTGCGTACGCAGTGACCGCGTATCTGGTCCGTCGCGGCGCGGCGTCGCTGGTGGTGATCGTAGGTATCGCGTTGCTGACGTTCGTTATGCTTCACGCCTTGGCACCCACGCCGGGGCGCGCGCTACTTGGTGACCGGGCCACCCCGGCCGCAGTGAACGCCTTTAATCGGGCTCACGGGTACGACCGGCCAGTTATTGTCCAGTTCTTCAGCTACATGAACGAGCTCCTGCACGGCAATCTCGGATACTCGTACAAGTTGAACCAGACGGTTGACTCACTTTTGGCAGAGAACGTGCTGCGCAGCCTGTGGCTCTCGGGCGTGTCCTTGTTCCTCAGCATCTTCATCGCCTTTCCGCTGGGGATCTTTCAAGCCGTCAAGCGAAACTCGATCGCGGACCAGAGCCTGACCGCTGCCGCGTTTACGACGTACTCGATGCCCCAGAACTTTCTCGGTCTCCTCGTCATCGGTGCGTTCGCCGTCAGTCTGGGCTGGTTCCCCGCCGAGGCGCCGCAGTCCGAGTCAATGGTGACCTATATCACCGATATCCACGCCATGTTCTTGCCGATATTGGTGCTGACCTTGAGCTCGGTGGCGGGTTACTCGCGATATATGCGCTCGTCAGCCCTGGACGCCTACGCGCAGGACTACATCCGCCTGGCCCGAGCCAAGGGTCTCCCCGAGTACCGGGTGCTGCGCCGCCACCTGGTGCGCAACTCGAGCCTGTCCATGATCACGCTGATCGGGCTCTCGATCCCGGCGCTTCTAGGGGGCAACCTCATCGTCGAGAACCTCTTCAACTCCCACGGGCTGGGATTGCTGTTCATCAACGAACTGAACAACGAGGACTTCCCGACCGTCATTGCCCTCGTCCTGATTGGCGGCGTACTGACTGTCGTCGGCAACTTCGTCGCCGACATCGCGCTTAGCGTGGCCGACCCGCGGATCAGGATCGCCTGATCGTGATCATCGGCGACGCCGCAGAGGGCCTGCTGACACCGCCGTCGCCCGAGGGTGGTCAAATCCAGGGACCTCGGGCAGGATGGCGTCTCGCTCTGTCGACGTTCGTGGAGAACAAACTGGCCGTCGCCGGCGCCGGGATCATCGTGTTCTTCTTGCTGTTCTGCTTCCTTGGTCCGTACTTTTACCACACCAACCAGATCGACACGAACGTGCTCAACGCCTTCGATTCACCAGGCAAGGGCGCCCCTCTGGGCACCGACGGCAACGGGTTCGACGAACTCGGACGAATAATGGTCGGCGGACAAGCAGCCTTGGAGATTGGCCTCTTCGCGTCCCTCATTGCCACGGTGATTGGGACGCTGGTGGGCGCGGTGGCCGGTCTCGTGGGGGGCTTCCTCGACGGCCTCCTCATGCGCATTGTGGATGTTCTTCTGTCGCTTCCGGTGCTGTTCGTCATCTTGATCATCTCGGCCCACTACGGAGCGTCGATCATCAAGCTCTCACTCATCATCGGCGGCTTCTCGTGGCTGGTGTCGGCGCGACTCGTGCGAGGCGAGGTGCTCACGTTACGGGTGCGCGACTTCGTCCTCGCGTCGCGCACCATGGGCGCCTCCCAACGTCGTCTCATCTACAAGCACCTCATCCCCAACGCACTCGGTGTCGTGATCGTCAATATCACCTTCCAAGTCGCCGACTCGATCAACTTCTTGGCCATCCTCGGGTTTCTCGGCTTTGGGCTCAACTATCCCCAAGTGGACTGGGGCGACATGCTCTCTGGCGGTCTCACCTACCTTCAAGACGGGTACTGGTGGCTGGTCTACCCGGTCGGCATCTGCCTCGTGCTGGTCGTGATGGCTTTCAACTTCATCGGTGATGCCCTGCGCGACACCGTTGACGTACGCATGCGGCGTCGCTGAGGTTTCGAGGCATCGTGGGCACGCCGATCCTTCAAGTGGATGATCTTTCGGTCGATATCACGCTCTCGCGCTCGGTGGTGCATCCGGTCGGCAATGTCAGCTTTTCGATCGAGGCAGGAGAGACCCTTGGCCTGGTCGGTGAGTCCGGCTGCGGCAAGTCAATGACCGGACTTTCCATCATGCGTCTCTTGCCGAACGGGGGGCACATCGTCTCTGGTTCGATGACACTCGATGGCCAGGACCTGGTGACCCTCAGTGACCATGAGATTCGCAAGGTGCGCGGCAACGACATCGGCATGATCTTCCAGGACTCATTGACCTCGCTCAATCCCACCATGAACATTGGCGATCAGATTGCCGAACCGTTCCAGCTGCACCGGTCCGCCTCAAAGGCCGAGGCGCTCGACCGCGCGGCCGAGATGCTCGGGATGGTCGGCTTTCCCCGCCCGAAGGAACAGCTGGACACCTACCCGCACCAGCTTTCCGGCGGGCAGCGGCAACGAGTGATGATTGCCATCGCGCTTGCCTGTGACCCGAAGGTGCTGATCGCCGACGAGCCGACGACGGCTCTCGACGTCACGATTCAAGCGCAAATCCTGGCCTTGCTCGACGATCTCAAAGTTCGCCTCGGCATGGCCATCTTGCTCATCACTCACGACATGGGCGTGGTGGCCGGCCGGGCCGACCGCGTCAACGTCATGTACGCCGGGCGAATCGTGGAGACGGCCGAGACGTCGCCGATATTCAAGCGCATGCGTCATCCCTACACGCAGGCGCTGTTGGGCTCGATCCCCAAGCTGGCTCAGGACCCTGACATCGAACTCTTCTCCATCCCTGGCATCCCACCAGATCTCACCGATCCCCCACCGGGGTGCCGATTCGCTCCAAGGTGCCGGTACGTCACCGAAACGTGCGTCGTCAATGAGCCACGTCTCGCGGCCGAAGATGGCGATCACGCTTTCGCCTGCTGGCACCCCGTCGATGGCCCGGCCGATGTCGCCGTCGGGATCCATCGCACCCCTGTCGCTCTCGGCTCGTCTCCGGAATCTGACGATGCCGCTCCGGTCCTCGTGCTCGAGAACTTGGTGCGCGAGTATCCGATCACCTCGGGAATGATCCTTCGACGTCAGACGGCCTCCGTCAAAGCGGTCAGCGACGTGTCGTTCTCTGTGAGCCGGGGTGAGACGTTTGGACTGGTCGGTGAGTCGGGCTGTGGCAAGACGACGCTGGGCAAGCTGGTGGTTGGTCTCGAAACTCCCGACAGTGGCCACGTGGTGTTTGACGGAACAGACCTGGCGAGTCTCAGCAAGGGATCCCTTCGCCACTTTCGCCGCGACATCCAGATGATGTTTCAAGACCCCATTGGTTCGCTCGACCCGCGCATGCGCGTTGGTGCGGTCCTGCGAGAGCCCATGGAGATCCAGGGCATCGGCAATCGAAGAAGTCAAGACACCGTAGTGCGCGAGCTTCTGGGCGAAGTGGGGCTCCCCGCCAACGCCGTTGAGCGGTTTCCTCATGAGTTCTCGGGCGGACAGCGCCAGCGCATCGGGTTGGCCCGCGTTCTCACGCTCAGCCCCAAGTTGATTGTCGCTGACGAGCCCGTCTCCGCCCTCGACGTCTCGATTCGTAGCCAAGTCCTTAACTTGATGAAACGACTGCAAGACACGCACGGGATGACCTATCTGGTGATCTCACACGACCTGGCTGTCGTCAAGTACCTGTCAGATCGGATCGGCGTGATGTACTTGGGCAAACTCGTCGAGACCGGTTCGGCCGAGGACATCTACGAGCGGGCCGTGCACCACTACACCGCGGGCCTCATCGCCACCATTCCCGAGCCCGATCCCGACCGAGAGCGATCCAAAACGATGGTGCCCATCAAAGGGGAGTTGCCCAGCGCTGTCACGCCTCCTTCCGGTTGCCGTTTCCGGACACGCTGTCCCGCGGCGAGAGACTTCTGTGCCACTGAGGAGCCACCATTGCGGCCCTTTGGTCCGGGAGGCCACCTCGCCGCTTGCCACTTCCCTCTGCGTCAGCCCGTCCTCGATCCGATAATGGCGCGAGTCACGCAGGGCCGGACGTCGACACCGTGAACCGTATATGAGCGATCGACTGCACTGAGGCAGGCGAACCTGATCAGCCGCTCGCTGTCTCGGGGGTAAACAACTTCCAGCGCCCCTCGGAGACAACTTCGACGGCACTGTCTACCACCTTGATGGCGGTTCTGGTCGTCGATCGCGTACGTCGGCACCGGCACACCGGCGGCCCACCGCTCTATGTTCGCCATGGCACTGTCGTCAAAAATCGGGTCCGGGTTGTCGAGGTGCACACGTAACGCGAAATCGACCAGACCCATGGCCCTCTCGCTCCCCAGCGCCATGTCGCTACCCGGAGGCACGTACTTCAGGTTCGATTCGGCGTCACAGTTGTAGGGGGTCGTCGCGATGCTTCCGGCACTAACGCCGACGTAGACCAAGTTCTCCAGCGACGGCAAGAGGTCTGCGAGTCCCGACTGGTGCATCCAGTAGGACAGGAACAGGACGTTCCCGCCCCAGACGAGCAGTGCGTCTGTCTCCTGGATGGTCGGGACCCAACTCTCACTTTGGATGCTGGGCAGCGCCGTTAGCTCCAGCACTCCCAGCGACTTCCAACCCAGCTCGCATTGAGGGCTCTTCGCCGCTCCCCGAACCGCCTCCCATGCCTTTGCACCACCGCCAGGAAAGGGGTATATCGCGGTGGGAACGAAGAGGGCGCTCGACTCTGCGATCGGCTTGCCCAGCAAACCCTCGAGCGCGCGATAGATGCTCGAGTTTGCAATGCCACTGGAAGTGAGTAGAAGTTTCACGGCATCTCCCGGTCGTCGACGTTCAACATACAAGAACCCCCGGTCGTGCCATCTCAGATCTGCCGAACGGTCACGGCGTTCGAGGACACCTGCTCATAGACGGTCGTGATTCGCACGGTTGGCACAGCGACGGCGCACGAGCTCCTGACGCCGCTGAAGGTGGCAGAGTCACTTATGTTGCGGCAGATTCACTTATGTTGCGGCAATTCCCGCCTCCGCGATGTCCCTCCGCGGCGATTCGTCGAAGGAGTTCGCGAGCCGAGCGACTGGGTGAGATACGCCCGGAGCTCGGGCCCGAGGCGTTCGTCCTCAAGACCAAAATCAATGATCGTCTTCAAGTACTCGAGCTTGTCTCCCGTGTCGAAGTAACGGGCATTCTCGATCTCATATCCGAGGAGGAAATTGCCGTTGTCAATCGAGCGCTGCATCGCATCCTGCAGCGAAAGTTCCTCGCCAGGGCGAAGCTCGGAGGCACGCTCGCTGAGGCACCCCAGTATCGTCGGCGTGAAGAGGTAGCTGCTCACGCTCGCGAGATCCGACGGCGCGCGGGACCGCCCGGGCTTTTCGACGATCGATTCGATCTTCACGATACCCGGCTCGATCTCCTGGCCTCCTATGTACCCGTAGCGGATGTAGTCGTCGTCATCGTCCGCGCGAATACACGACAGCACGCCGAGGCCCGTGCGCTCATGAAGGTCCACCATCTGGCTGAACCGCCCCGGAGTAGCGCGGATAAAGTCGTCCCCGAAGGTGTAGATGAAGGGCTCGTCACCGATTAGGTGTGCAGCGTTGAGCAAAGGCGTACCGTTGCCATCCGGACCCTTCTGCCGCATATAGGCAAAATTTGCCAGGCGGGCGATGTGCTCGACCTCGTTCAATTGCTTTTTTTTCGGACCCCCGAGGGCAGCTGCAAGCTCCTGGGTCGGCTCCGCAAAGTGGTCCTCGATCGCACGCTTGTGGTATCCGGTCACGATGACGATGTCTTCGATCCCGGCCTCGACGAGCTCCTCAACGATGTACTGAATGATCGGCTTGTCGAGGATCGGCAGCATTTCCTTCGGCATGGCCTTGGTCTGCGGAAGGAATCGAGTCCCAAGACCTGCCGCAGCAATGACAGCTTTGCGTACCAATTGGATCTCCCACTCGCGCGAACTTGTAGTAACGGACTGAACCTGTCCAATTGCGGCGTCTCTCATGCCACGGCTCTACAATACGGCGCAATCTACCTGGGCTTCCGCTGTCCCGACGACGATGACCTTAGGACAGAAGTCGCGGTTCGCCCACTGTGCACTTCGGTGGGCGCTGAGGGACTCGAACCCCCGACCTGCTGAGTGTAAATCAGCTGCTCTAACCAACTGAGCTAAGCGCCCGGAGTAGATCAGCCTAATGGGAGTGCTTCGCTCCGTCTAAATGTCGTTCGCGCTGCACATGAAGTCGAGCAACTCCTTCGTTGCGGTGAATACCGGACGCCGACGCACGGGTTCGCGCGCAACTAACTCTTTGCCGTCGTAGTCGCTCGCGAACGCGCCCACTTCGTTGATCATCAACAGTCCCCCGAGGTAGTCCCATGGGTGAAGACCCGAGTGACGAGCAACGCTAAAGATGTCGAGAGAACCGTCGGCGACCAGACAGATCTCGAGACTCGCGGCCCCGAGCGACCTGTACTGGGCCCAACCCATGTGCTGTTTCGGAAGACCAGAAAAGCTCACAATGGACTTCGCGAAGTCGCGTTGGTCGCTCGGAGAAATGGCGACGCCGTCTCGATAGGCGCCCGCCCCGCGTTCGGCCTCATAGATCGTTCCTGTGGCCTGATTCACGACGAGCGCCGCAACGAGCTCCTCATCTTTCAAGACCGCGAGACTCGTCGCGTAAAACGGCACGCCGTGGTCGCAGTTCGTCGACCCGTCGATGGGGTCTACGACGACAGTGAGCTCGCCGTCGCCGGTCACCCCCGACTCTTCACTCACGACGCGAAAGCCTGCACCGCGCAACACGCGAAGCGCCACTTCGTCGGCGGCGATGTCAAGGTAGTACTGCGTGCCGCGCATTCCGGAATAACCCTCGTGTTGGCCCGCAGCAACCACTGCACCGATCTCGTGCGCGCACTCACGAAGGGGTTGCAGTAGTTCGTCATTCACCTAAGCAACGGTAGTGGGGTTCACGGCTAGCCTGGATGGTGATGGCCGCTATAGACGTCGCCGGTTTCGTTGCCGACTTAAAAGACCACGCGGTGACCCACGGCTTTCACGTGCACGACGAGCGACACTTCGTCGAAACGTACTCACTGCGCCAAGCGTGGGAGGTCGATCTGCACCCCGAAGACGGATGCGGCGGTCCGGTGGACCTGCACATCGAGCTCGACGTCGATCCCCGCACGCTGCTGGCGTTCGAAGACGCGGTGCTCGGACTGCCCGACGAGGTTGACCCGCCCGATGAGTTCCACTTTCCCCTCGTACTTACCTGGAGCCTGCCGCCAATGCCTCATGGGCCTGATCTGCTCAGGCTCGCAATCGACCTGGCACCCATCGGAGGCCTCGAAATGCCTCTTGAGGTCACGGCGACCGATGTCTTCGCGTCGCCGACCGAGAGCAGCGAGCGACGCATCTCCATCGTGGCTCGGCGAGCGATTTCGTTGAGCCAAGTCGCCAAGGGCGAAGACCCGCTCTGCGACATCTTTGAGCGCGGACGGAGTGTGAGCGACTTTCTGCTCCAGTCCGCTGACTCGTGGCTCGGCTAGCTCGACTCGCGAGCGTTCTGGCGACTCTGACGATCACGAGCGCGCTGCTCGCTTCGTGCGGCAACTCGGGCGCAATTGCTGACGTGCGTCACAGCTGTGTCTACGTAAAACGCGCGCTCAAAATCGAACTGCAGAGCGAGCAGTCCAACATCACCTCGTCGCGTCGGCGCACGCTGCAAGCGAACGCGTTGAGTGAGCTCTTGAAGGCAACACCGTCAGCGGCTGCGGCAACATCGATTGATGGCAGCTGGAACCCGCTCATGACGACAATCAACGAGGCAGAGCGTGTCCCGATGCCCCATCTCGTTGACTCGCTGACTCGGCTGTGCAAGGTGGCGGACTCGCCGAATCCTTACCTCTAGGAACCCTCGGGTAGCCGCTCGCGCAGCCACGCGAGTGAGTTCACCTCGAGCATCGCCTCTTCCCAACCTTCGAGAATGTCTTCGAGGCCAGCGAGCGACGGCACCTTTCCAATGACGACGACGGTGAGGTCGTTGACGGGTTCGTCCGATACCAAGAAGTCGCCGAACATGTCTTCGGTCACGACCGCATCCGGCTCCACCATCAGGTAAAGCTCGCCGGTCGCTTCGACCCACGACAACTCGTACTCGTTATCGGCGGAGTCAGTCCACTCACTGCCGAACTCAAACTCGGCACTCTCGCGTCGTGCTTCGTTTTGCTCGTAGAAGGATTCGATGTCCATCGCTCAAGACTACGTCGCCGGTATGTGCGTTGCGCTGTGAACGCCGCGCGTCACCGTAGAGGCATGAAAAATGTTGTTCATCGGGTCGTGAAACTGGTCATAGAGCGATGCGCACCTCGCCCTCAACTGGGCGCCATGACTACCACCGATATCCTCACCCAACTGCGAACGGAATGGCAGCGTGTCGGACGGCGATCGAGCGCCCGCGAGGCCGCTCGACGCCTCGACGTGCGCCACCCCGATCTCGACCTCGGCCATCAAGAAGATCTTTGCGATGTCGTGTCGCTCCTCGAATCAAGGAGCGGACGTCCGGTCCTTGAACGGGCGCGTATCGTTCGTGCGCTCCTCGAAGAGGCGTGCGACCCCGACGTGCATCGAGCACTCCTCCAAACGCTCCTCCCCGGTGTCGTCAGCGTCTGTCGACAGCTGCGATTTGGCGACGGCATCATCGACGAGCCGAGTGAGACCCTCGCGATGGCTGTCTCGCTCCTGAGCGAGCTCCTCGTCGACTGGGCCGGGCAGTCGCGACAATACGCGGCGCCGGATCTTCTCTCGGCACTGCGTAGTCGACTCCGTCGCTGGCTGCTCAAAGAGAAGGAAGCGGCCAAGCGCGTCAGTGCCTTCGAGGCCGTCGAACGAGCGGCGGACGATTCATCACCGCTCCTCGCCCGACTCCAGAGTCTGCGCGGCGGCGAGCACGATCGTCTTGTGCAGCTTACGTACGCTCGCGTCTTCGAAGGAGTGTCGCTGCGCGAACTGGCTGCGCATGATCACAGCGCGCCCGTGTCGTTGCAGTCAGAGCTGCAGCACTTCGCCGTCCGATTTTTGCTGTAGCGATTATCAAAGGTTGTGAATGTTCCCCGAATATCCGAATAGTGCTCCGGTACCCTGCAAGGACCAATATGAGACGTCTCCACTCACTCAAGAGCGCGCATTGGGTGATGTGGTCGAGTCCCGTGCTGCTGTTAGTCCTCGTTTTCACGCTGACCGCGTCGTCAAGCTCAACACCGCTCCGCCACTCTTCCGCCGTGAGCCCGACGACGCGCGTCACTACACCAACGACGAGCACGACGGTGATGACGACCACGACGACCGATCCTCCCCACCATTCGAAGACTGCCAAAGCTTCATCGGCGAAGGTCGTGACGCCGGTGAGTACGCACTTGAGTCCCGCGACGACGAGCGTCTCGCAAAACGCCAACTCCTCGAGCGCGACCGCCTCGAGCGTCGGGCCAGTCGCGAACGCGCCCGACGTGAACGTCTCGAACGGCGAGCTCAGCGGTCGGCTCAGTCCCTCCTTCGGCGTCGCCGACCTCCCACTCGCCGGCCCCGGGACCTGGGACGTCGCCTCGAGCGCACCGGTGACCGTCACGCTCGCGTGCTCAGGAGCGACGATTCCGATCGAGTCGCAGTTCGTGATCGGCGCGAACGAGCAGTGTCAGGTGTCGATCACCGCAACGACCCCCAAAGTTTCACTGACGTGGCAGCTGACGCCCGTTCCTTGAAGCGACCACTCAGCGCGCGGGTGCACGGCATCGCGCTCGTGCTCTATTTTCTGCTGCTGCCTTACGTGGTCCTGTCCAAGTGGCGACACGCGGTAGGAGAAGGTCACGCGACACTGGTTCGCATCCTCCTCGTCGTGCTGGCCATCTTTTGGGTGGGTTTTCTCTGCCAAGTTGTGCGCAACGTCACTCAACTTCGTCGGGGTGCGCGAGTCAATGCGGGCGGTAGCGCATGGCTCGCGGGACTCGTGGTCGCCATCCTCACCCTCCTCGCCCCCGCCTCACATGGCACGCTCAAAGAGGCCGCGCCCATCACCGCTCCTCTCCATGACGCTCATCACGCTCCGGCTCATCCAATTCGAACGACCTCGATCGCGGGCATGGGAAGCGTGCCACTCGCTCTCATGGCCAAGCGCCGAGGCGACCTTCTGCGTCAACAGCCCGACGACGCGAGTGAGTTCGATGTCGATGAGTCGATTGAGCTGTTGCGTGCGAGGAACCCCGAGCTGATCTGTCACCTGGCCTCGCTGATTGGCGACAGCCTCGACGGCGTCCTGGACGTGAACGAGAACCTTTCGGCCACTGGGACTAGGACGTCGGCATCGCCGCTCGTTGCGTGCGTCCTCGGCCCAAGTGCGACCGGCACGTTGGTTGGTTTCGCGCACGAAGGTGGCCGGCTCCCCCTCGCCCCCTCGTGGAGCAGTGCTGACATCGAGAACAATGTTGTCGCCCTGCATGAGGGCAAGGTTGTCTTCGCCAAGAGTGAATCGGAGCTGCTGCGCGCGCTGGCGACACGGACCCTGCGACAGAACGTCGTGGTGTTCCTCGGCGCGCCCAATCAACTCGACGACGAACTCGCCGCCTGCGCGGTCACGGTGAGACCCTACGTGAGTGGTTCCGACGCTGCGCCATCACTTCCCGTCGCGGCTCCTCAGGCCAGTGATCTTCGCGTCGAACTGTTGCGGGCCGACCCGATCGTCGAGGGGCTGGCAGAGCCGTTCGCACCGACGCTTCGGCGACGCTGCGTCGAGATGGTCGCATACCTCGCCCTGCACCGACACGAGCCGGTGACCGGCGAGCGGTTGCGCACGCGGGTCCTCGCCCACGCTGACGTCGACGCCTCCCAGCGCACGCTCGCCAACACGGCGAGTGCGGTGCGGCGAAGCCTCGGCATTGACGCTGAGGGCCCCCGCCTCCACCCGGTGACGTCGTCAGGGCTCTACGTCACCCACGGTGTGTCAAGTGACGTGGAGACCTTCTTCTCGCTCGTGACCCGCGCACGTCAACATCCCGTCAGCGATGCCTCCCCCCTCTGTCACCGTGCGCTACTCCTTATCAAGGGCGAACCGCTTGCCAGTGCGCTGCGCGGCTTTGAGTGGTTCCTCGCCGAAGGTCATGGTGCGCGACTCGCTCGCGACGGCGAGTGGGCCGCGCTCGCCCTACATCACACCGCGCTCGAGAAGGGCAACTACGAACTCGCGTTCTGGGCCATCCAGCAAGGCCGGCTAATCGATCCCTATAGCGACGCGCTCAGCGAGGCGCTGACGCGGGTGCCGCGCTTACGCGAGTTTGGCTGCGATGGAGGTGGCCGAGCGCAGCACGAGCCCGTCGGCACCGGCAGTGCTGTAGCGATGAGTTGGTCGTTCTCGCGCTTCAGCCAACAGGTCTCGAAGTAGCTCGCCGAACGGGAGCGGTGGGTCTACGAATAGGTACTTCGCGAGCGATCCGGGAATGGTATTGATCTCGTTCACGTAGAGCTCTGTGTCGTTCGCGAGAAAGTCAAGGCGCGCGACCCCTCGCACGAGACAGATCTCGGCGATCGCCTTCGTCAGACGTATGATCTCTTCTTCTTGTCCCGGTGGCAACGGGGCGGGAAGCTCGCGCGGCGCCGCGACCATGCCCTCGCCCGCGACGTACTTGTCGCGGTAGTTGAGGATCTCCTTGGTCGTGCGACGAAGAGGACGCTCAATCGCCGAGAGGCTGAGTGCCGGGTAGGTGCGCAGCCCGATCTGCACGTCGGTGAGATCTTCGCGGTACGGCTCGACGACACAGCCGTTGGCGAGGTGCGGGTTGGTCGAGAGGCGCGCGCGAGCCGTTTGCAAGTCGGCCACCACGTCGATGCCGATCGACGAGCCGCCGAAGCGCGGCTTCAAGATGTAAGGACTGTCGAAGGGCAGCGACGACGTGTCGGGGCCGAAGAGGACGCGTGGCAACGTGGGCAGGCCGGCTTGGGCGACGAGCGAGGCGAAGGTCCACTTGTCCATGCCGATGGCCGCCGCCGCGAGCGACGGACCCGAGTAGTTGATGCCGGCGAGGTCAAGCACACCTTGCAGGGTTCCGTCTTCACCCGGGCCGCCGTGAGTGGCGAGAACCAACGCATCGAGGTCGATCTTTCGCTCCTTGGCGAGTCGTCCGCCGGAGGCGAAGAACCCGCCGTCGTCGCCGACGCGCAGCGTCAGCTCGCTCGATCCCTTTGGGACGCCGTCAAGGAAGGCTTCTGCTTCTACGTTGCTCGCCACCGAGAAGAACGATCCCGACTTCGTCCAGTAGATGCCGACTGGGTCGCTCGTGCTCGCCATCTCGCGCAACGCCTGGAGCCCCGTCAAAATGGAAATGTCGTGTTCGGGCGTCGGACCCCCGAAGAGCACACCACTGGTCACCGCACACCTCGCAACGTCATTAAGACATCAAGGGTAGTGGTCAGGAAGATCGTTCAAGAACAACACGGCATCGCCGGGGCGGAGCGTCGCGCGCACCCACGCCACTGCGTCGTCTCGGGTATCGAAGCGCTGGGGCGCCTTTGACAAGCCCGCCGCGAGGGCAACCGCGTTCGTGCGTCCCACGACGACAAGCTCCCCCGGCATCGATTCAACGAGCTGTCCCAGTCGCAGATTCTCCCCGTACTGGTCACGGCCGAGCTCAACGAGTCCCGGGGTCACGACGACGCGGCGACCGAGGAGCTCGAGCGAGGACAAGATCTTGACGGCCGCCACGGCGCTCGCGGGGTTGGCATTGAACGTGTCATCGATGACCACGACGCCCGAAGGTGCGGTGGCGACGGTCAGACGGTTCGCCACCGGCGTCACTCGCGCGAGGCCGGCTATCAGGTGTTCGGTACTCACGCCGAGTGCGACGGCCGCGCCGAGGGCACACGCCAGATTCGTCGGCTGCACGCCAAGGATCGCGTCGACGGTGGCGATCGTTGCGCCAGCGATGGCGACGCTCCAGCGCCCCGACTCGGCGACGACGCGCACGTCGGCGTCAGCGCTGGAAGAGCCCGCGGAGATGACCCGCTTGCCCTCTGCCTGCAACGACGTGGGCCACTTCGCCAGACGCGAGTCGTCGACGTTGAGCACGACCGTCGCGGCCCGCCCGGTGATCTCGCGTTTCGCCGCTTCGACCACGTCGAGCGTGCGCATCCGCTCGAGGTGCACAGGCCCAATGGCCGTGACAACAGCGATCTCGGGCACACACCAGGACGTGAGCTCTCGAATCTCTCCCGGTCCGTAGGTCCCCATCTCGGCGATGAAGATGCGCGTGTCCTCATCGAGGTTTTCATTGATCGCTCGTGACAGTCCTGCTCGGTTGTTGTAGCTGCGCGGCGAAGCCACGACACCGTACTCGTCGGCGAGCAGAGCACTGAGGTAGTTCTTCGTCGAGGTCTTGCCGTAGGAACCGGTGATGGCCACGATGCGTGGGTGCACTCGTTGCAGGCGCGCCACCGCCTGATCGACGAATCGCTGGGCGCCGCGCTCTTCGTGCGGACGTAGCGCGCGCGTCGACAGGTCGAGCACGGGCGGCACGGCAACCACCATCGCAGCGGCGGCGAGCAGTGGATGGGCTGCAAGCGCGCCAGCGCCCGCAACCACGACGGAGAACGCTCCCGCCACGATGGCGGTCATGCGCAAGCGTCGTGTCCAGTCGAGCTTGCTCGTGCGTCCGCGCAGCGCGAGCCCCCACGGGCAGAAGATTCCATAGATCACGACCGCAACGACCAAGAGGTTCCACTGGCGAAAGATGATCGTGACGAACATCGCAAGAATGAGCACGTGACTCAACGTCACCGGGCGGTGCGGTCTGGCGAGTGGGCGGAACTTCGCGCTCGGTACTTGCGGCGCTGACCAGCGACCAAGGAATCGCACCAGGGACGCCGGGTCGTAGTGCTCGCGCTGTAGAACGCGCAGCCACCGCGCCATCTGCGCGCAGTACGCCAGCGCCAACAGCACGGCGAGGACCGCCGCGAGCGCGAGATTCACTGGTGCAGGGCTTTCACCACGGCATCAACGAGTTCGCCCGGCGCCTCGAGGGGAACGAAGTGACCAACGCCTGCAAGCTCGCGCAGCGTCGTCGGACCGTTGACCAGCGCTGCGGCGGTCGTGGCGACCTCGTAAGGCACCTCGCGGTCGCCCTCTCCCCAAATAAACGCAACTGGCATCGTCAGCTGCTCCAGCTCGGGCTCATAGGTCTCGTTCACGTTCGCGACCAACACGTCGCGCATCACCCCGTGTGCTCGCTGATAGTCGCTGGAGCCGTATTTCTGGCGCGCCCGTTCGAGCCGTGTCGCTCCCACGAGGTGATGCGCCGCGAGCCAGCGAACGGCGCGGTACGCACGCGGAGAAGGAGCGGGAGGTTGGGTGCGCAAGAGCGGGACACCGGTAAGCACTACCGAGTGCACCAGCTCGGGGTGCTCGGCAGCGAGCGCGACCGCGACTCGCCCGCCAAAGGAGTGGCCGACAAGCACGAGCGGCTCGTGGGAGATCTCGCGCAGGGAGGGGAGTACAAGTTCCGCGTAGTGGCGAGCCCCACCGGGCGCTTCGGGCACGGGCGATGCCCCAAAGCCGGGCAGATCGAGGGCGACCGAGCTAATCCCGCTTTCAGCCAGGGTATTCGCCGCAAGCGTGAAGTCCTGGGCGCTGCGCGCCCAACCGTGGAGCCAGACGACACGGATCTCGCTCGGACCATAGGTTTCCCCAAAAAGTCGCGAGTCACCGTAGCTTCGAAGCACAATAAAGAGGTTATCGACGATGGTCTGTTCGCCCGGTTCTACGTAACCGGGCCCCAGTAACGTTCTACAGACTATGGATGAGGCGACATTTTCTTCCGAGCTGCTCGTCGGACTGACCCCGGAACAGCGTGAAGCCGTGATGTCGCCGGCCCGGCGACTCTTGGTGCGCGCCACGGCCGGCTCGGGAAAGACGCACGTGCTGACCTTGCGCATCCAGCGTCGCGTTGCTGACAGCGAAGTCGCGCCCGACCAGATTCTCGCGATGACCTTCACGCGAAAGGCCGGCGACGAGCTGCGTAAGCGCCTCTTTCGCGCTGGCGTGCGCGACGTGCGCGCGGGCACCTTCCACAAGGCGGCACTGACCCTCGTCACCCAGTACCGAGAGGACCATCACCTCCGCCCGCTCACCCTCGAACCGAATCGTCGAAAGCTTGTCACCACGCTTGCCGCACAGCTACGCGAGAGCGGCGAGCTCAAGCTCGAAGACTGGCAGCTCCCCCGACTCGAACAGGAGATCGGCTGGGCGCTCAGCCAGGGATTCCAGGGTCCGCAGTACGCGAAGAATGCTCGTCGACTGAAGCGCGACGCGCCGCTGCCGCCCGCGCAGTTCGCCGAGGTCCTCGACCGCTACATCGGTCTTTGTCGCAGCCGCGGCGTGCTCGACTTCGATCTCCTCTTGAGCGAGGCCATTGCACTGTTGCGCGACGAGCCTGACGTTCTGGCGTCGTTTCGCTATCGCAACCGCTCGATCTACGTCGATGAGACCCAGGACATGAACCCGCTGCAGTTCATGCTGTTGCGTCAGATGGCGGGCGACGACCCGGACCTCTTCTGCGTGGGCGACCCCAACCAGTCCATCTACGGCTTCAACGGGGCGAACCCTTCACTGATCAACGAACTCATCACGACCTGGCCCGATACGGTCATCCTCGATCTCACTCGCAACCACCGTTCGACCGCCAACATCATCGCAGTCGCCAACACGCTGCTCGAAGAAGGCGCGCGAGGCATCGAGCCGGCCAAGGACGACGGCGACGTGCCACTCGTGCGCGGCTACGACACCGACGACGAAGAGGCTCGCCACGTCGCCACGTGGCTTGCCGCAAAGCACGAACCGGGGAGTCCCTGGAGGTCGATGGCCGTGCTCGCGCGAACGAACGCCCAGCTCGAACTGATCTCGACCTATCTCGACGCCGCAGGCATACCCAACGAGCGTCGGGGACCGGAGCACTCGCCCGCCTCTGACCTCATGGCACCCGAACTGCCCGCACGCCGCCTCGAGGACAGCGATCGAGATGCGGTGGCGCTCTCGACGATCCACCGCGCAAAGGGACTCGAGTTCCAACACGTCGCGGCGGTTGGATGGGCGGAGGGTCAGTTGCCGAACTACAACGCCACCACCATCGATCAACTCGCCGAAGAACAACGCCTCGCCTACGTCGCGTTGAGCCGCGCTGAGGACTCACTGCTCATCACCTGGAGTCGAGGGCGTAACGATCCGCGCTATCCCGACCGCCAGCCGTCACGTTTTCTCGCGCCCGTGCAAGCAGTCGTCGCCGAGATCGAAGCGCGTAACGCACCACTGCGCGGCGAGGCACGCAAGGAGCGCCTCGCCGCCATCAAAGCGTCACTCGCCGAGAGCCTCGAACAGATCGAACAGGACAGTCGCTCGCAAAGGTGATTCCGCGCCCAGGTATAGTTCCCAGCGCATGACGTGCAATATCCACGAACGGGGCCGCGTATGAACGGGGCCCACGCGCTGCTCGCGACGCTCGTCGACAACGGCGTCACGGTGTGCTTCGCTAACCCTGGTACATCGGAGATGCACTTCGTCGCCGCACTCGATGACGCGCCCAACATGCGCGGGGTCCTCTGCCTGTTCGAAGGCGTCGCGACCGGCGCCGCAGATGGCTACGCGCGCGTCACTCGCTCCCCCGCCTCGACCTTGCTTCACCTCGGGCCCGGCCTTGCGAACGGCTGGGCGAATCTCCACAACGCGCGTCGAGCCCACGTGCCGATGGTGAACATCGTTGGCGACCACGCGACCCATCACGAGATCTACGATGCACCGCTCCAGAGCAACATCGAATCGCTCGTCGCCCCACTCGAAGGTTGGTACCGCCGGAGCACCTCACCCAACGACGTCGCGCGCGACGCCGCAGACGCCATCGCCGAGAGTTACGGCCCGCCCGGCGTCATCGCCACACTGGTGCTGCCGGCGGACGTTTCCTGGAACGAGATCACTGCGCCGATCTCGCGTCCGCCGATCGCTCAACCCGTCGCGTCGGCGCTTGACGAAGACGACATCGCGCTGTCGGTCAAGGTGCTGACCACACGACGCACCGCCCTTGTCCTTGGAGGATCGCTCACCAAAGAGCACTTCGCACTCGGGCGTCGCATCGCAGAGGCCACGTCATCCCGGCTTCTAATGGAGACGTTCCCCACGTTCATGGACCGCGGGGCGAACGTCGCAGACGCCGAGCGACTCATCTACGTGCCCGAGTTTGCAATGGATCAGCTGAAGGACTGTGAAGCCATCATCCTTGTGGGCGCTCGAGAACCGGTGAGCTTCTTCGCTTACCCGCATCTGGCGAGTCGCCTCGCACCCGACGTCGCAGAGATCATCGACCTTGTTGCCCCGGGCAATGACCCCGGCGCGGCGCTCGCCGCGCTCGCCGACGCGCTGCACGCAGCGCCACTCGACATCGAGCGGGGCGAACGACCCGCTGCTCCGCGCGGCGAGCTCACGAGCCAGTCCTTCGCCGATGCGATTGGAGCGACACTGCCTGAAGGCGTGATCGTCGCTGATGAGTCCAACACGAGTGGCGTACACCTGCTCGGCGCGACGCGCTTCGCGCCCGAGCATCAGTGGATGACGCTCACCGGGGGTGCCATTGGCTACGGGCTGCCCGTCGCGGTGGGCGCCGCAGTCGCTTCGAATCGACGCGTGCTCGCCCTCGAATCCGATGGCTCGATGATGTACACGGCACAGGCCCTTTGGACGATGGCGCGCGAGAGCCTTGATGTCACCGTCGTCGGGCTCGCCAATCGCAGCTATGCGGTGCTTACGTACGAGCTCTCACGGGTCGGCGCAACCTCCGAAGGTGCCGCGAGCGCCCGCATGCTCGACATCGACGATCCCACTTTGCAGCTGGCCGACCTTGCTCGTTCGCTCGGCGTGCCCGGCGAACGAGTCACGACAGCCGACGAGTTGGTCGTCGCCCTCGAACGCTCCTACGACACGCCGGGCCCGACGTTCATTGAAGCGGTGCTGCCGAAGCGCTTTTCCTAAAGCGTGAACTCACCGACGACCGGCGCGTGGTCCGAAGGCTTCACGCCCTTGCGCGCGTCGCGATCGACGTAGCTGGCGGTCGCGAGCTCGGCGAGCGCTGGATCGACAAAGAGCAGGTCAATGCGCAGACCCCACCCACGGTGAAACGCTCCGTTGCGGTAGTCCCACCAGGAGTAGCTCGGCGCGTCGGGCTGCAGCCGTCGCGTGAGGTCGACGAATCCGGACGCCTCGATCGCGCGAATCGCTTCGCGCTCTGGCTCACTCACGTGCGTCATCCCGACAAAGGCGCTCGGGTCGTAGACGTCGAGGTCGCTCGGTGCGACGTTGAAGTCGCCACCCACGACGACGTGGTTGGCCGGATCGCGTGAGCCCAGATGCGTCGCCAGTGAGGCGAGCCAGCGCAGTTTGTACCGATAGTGATCGTGATCGAGTGCTCGGCCGTTGGGCACGTAGCACGAGTAGACCCGAAGACCGCCGCACGTCGCGCCGATGAAGCGCGCTTCGGGGTCGTCGTCGCCGAACCCCTTGACGACATCGCTCAGTCCGATCGACGAGAGGATCGCGACGCCGTTCCACTGGCCCTGACCGTGGTGCGCCGATTCGTACCCGAGCGCCGCGAGGGCCTCAAACGGGAACTTCTCGTCGGTCTGCTTCGTCTCTTGGATCATCAGCACGTCGGGCCGCTGAGCAAGCAGCCACTCTTCGACGCGGGGCAGTCGTGCCGTCAGTGAGTTGACGTTCCACGTGGCGATCTTCACGTCACGTCCGCCAGCACGAAGAACAGCTCCGTCGACGCCGCGAGGTCACCTTCGACGGTGGCGGCGCCAAAGCCCTTGCCCCCGCGCGCCGAGAGCTTGGTCATCTCGCACTCGATGCGCACGGTGTCGCCGGGCACGATCTGGCGGCGGAAACGGGCGCGCTCGACGCCGCCAAAAAGAGGCAGACGTCCGGTGTAGCGCTCGTCGGAGAGCACGATGACCGCACCGCATTGAGCGATCGACTCGATCAACAACACGCCCGGCGTGGTCGGGCGACCGGGAAAGTGCCCGGGAAAGAACCACTCGTCGCCGGTGAGCGTCCAGAGCGCGCTCGCGCGCACCCCTGGCTCAATGGCGAGCAGGGTGTCGAGCAGCAAGAACGGTGGACGGTGGGGCAGCCAGTCTTCTGGGTCGAGCGAGAGCTCACTCATAGCAGTGCCAGCTCGGCGATGCGTCGCGCACTGTCGACGTTCATCAAGCGAAAGGTCCGCTTGTCGCCACGTTTTAGGACGTCACGTGCGCGCGCCGGCGGTGGTGAGCCCAGCAACGTCGTCGGGGCGTAGCACTCGACCTGTTGATCGTTCTTGAGCTCGACCTTGATGACCGCGCCGTGGGAGGTGAAGGCGGTGACCTCGCCGGGGACCTTCGATCCCACACGGTAGGTGCTTTGAAACTGCGCGAATGCAGCCTCGGGGTTGACCGGCTGGCGACCCCGCTTCAACGCGACGGCGGGCGGCGGCGTCTCGAGCACCGGCACAGGAGGCGACGCCTTCTTGGGCGCCTTGACCACCTTCGCGGCCTTCTTCGCTCGGGTCTTTTTGACGACCTCGGCCGCTTTCGCGAGCTTCTTCGCCGCCTTCACCGGTGTCTTCGCGACGTGCTCGACCGGCTTCTCGGCGGCCTTGTGCCGTTCGGGCACCTTCTCTAGGACCTTCTCGGTGGGCTTTTCAGCCTTGACGACTTTCTTCGCGGAAGCCTTCTTCGCCTTGACGGGGGTGAGCGTGGTGCCAATGGTCGGCTTCTCACCGTTGGCGAGGGTGACCGCGAGCTTCTTGGCCGTACGGGTCACTTTGACGTTGCGCACCGGGATGCGCGGCGTGAAGACCCAGCCAACACCGCGCACGGGCTTGCCGCCAATGAGTCGACCGACGTCGAACAGCCAGGGATACTCGTCTTGGAACTCTTGAAACGAGTCATTGCTCAACACGACCCCATCGATGCGATCGGCGATCTTCAAGATGAACGCGTCACCTCGTCCCACGGCTCCTGCAGGCGGCGTCACGATGTCGCCGGCGAGGGAGGCATCGGTGAAGCGGCTTCGCTCGTTCGTCGCCATGCGGTGCTCGAACGTCGCGTCCGCGACGACGATGATCTCCGCACCCGGGTTCTCTTCGCGAAACGCGGTCACCGCCTCGTCGAGCTGAGTAAAGCTGGGTGTCACACGGCCCTCGGTCGCGAGGTTTGACCCATCGACCACGACGCGCAGCCGTGGGCTCTTGGCGGGACTCACCGAAGCGCTCGCGCCAGGAGGTCCGCTTGCTCGGCGCTGTGGACGAGACCACTGCCGGTCGCCGGACTGGCGGACTCGGCGCGTGCGACGTGCGAAACCTCGAGACCCCGAAACTCGTGGTGCATGCGCAGGTGCACAAAGGGCCACGAGCCCATGTTCTCGGGCTCTTCTTGCAGCCAGACCACCTCAGCGAGGTTCGGGTACGACGCAAGGATGCGTTCGATCTCCGAGGTCGGCCATGGGTAGAGCTGCTCGACGCGCACGATCGCTACGTGGTTGGCCGCCGTCTCATCGCGCTTGGCGATCGCTTCAAGAGCGATCTTGCCCGAGGCGAGTACGACGCGGGTCACGACCGCACGATCACTGATGCGATCATCGAGCACAGTCTGGAATGAACCGTGCTCGAACTCCGCGAGCGGCGAACGCGTCTGTGCGGCGCGCAACATTGACTTCGGCGTGAAGACGACAAGTGGTGTCGGCCGCTCGCGCAGTACCTGACTGCGCAGCAGGTGGAAGTACTGGGCCGCGGACGTGGGCTGGGCCACACGAATGTTGTTGCGTGCGCTGAGCGACAAGTACCGCTCGATGCGTCCGCTCGAGTGCTCCGGGCCTTGGCCTTCGTACCCGTGTGGCAGCAACATCGTGAGTGTGGCGTGTTGACCCCACTTGTCCTCTGCCGCCACGAGGAAGTTGTCGATAATGATCTCGGCACCGTTGGCGAAGTCGCCGAACTGCGCCTCCCACGCGACGAGCGTATTCTGCGCTTCGACCGAGTAGCCGTATTCGAAGCCAAGCGCGGCGTACTCCGAGAGGAACGAGTCGCGCACGGTGAAGAACCCGGGCGCATCCATGCTCGCGAGCGGCACAAACTGACGGCCGTTCTCGTAGTCGATCAATGCCGCGTGGCGGTGGGAGAACGTGCCACGTCGCGTGTCTTGTCCGGTGAGGCGAACGTTCGAACCGGCCAGCACAAGCGATCCGATGGCGAGCGCCTCACCGAAGGCCCAGTCGACCTCTCCCGATTCGAGCAGCGTCATGCGCTGGGCGAACTGACGTTCAAGCTTCGGATGGACGGTAAAGCCCTCGGGTGCCGTGACCGTCGCCTTCGCGAGCTCGAGCAGCGTCGCACGATCAACCCCTGTCTCTGGCGCGGGCAGATCCTCGGGAGCATCGGTGACGTGCACGCTTTCGAGCTTGGGCACCGGTACCGTGCGCACCTCATCAAGGACGCTCTGCAGTCGAGCGTTGAACTCGTTGAGCGTGGCTTCGGCCTCGTCGATCGAGATATCGCCACGACGAACGAGGGTCTCGGTGTAGATCTTTCGCACCGAGCGCATCTGGTCGATGATCTTGTACATCTGTGGCTGGGTGTAACTCGGGTCGTCGCCCTCGTTGTGTCCGTAGCGGCGATAGCAGACGATGTCGACGACGACATCGCGCTGAAAGGTCTCGCGATAGTCGAAGGCAAGACGCGCCACACGCGCGCAAGCCTCCGGGTCGTCACCGTTCACATGGAAGATTGGCGCTTGGATCATCTTGGCGACGTCGGTCGGATAGAAGCTTGAGCGGGCTGACTGGGGCGCCGTGGTGAAACCGACCTGGTTGTTGATCACGATGTGAATGGTGCCGCCAACGCGATACCCCGACAACTGGGAAAGGTTGAGCGTCTCGGCGACCACGCCTTGGCCCGCGAAGGCCGCATCGCCGTGGATGAGGACAGCGAGGTAGGGGTGATCGACGACGGGCGCATCCTGCTCGGTACCGTCGCTCGGACGAATTACGACGTCCTGCTTCGCGCGAACGATTCCTTCGACCACGGGACTGACCGCCTCGAGGTGCGAGGGGTTCGACGCCATCGAGACGTCGATGGTCGCGCCACGAGAGCTCTTGAAGACGCCTCGGGCGCCCTTGTGGTACTTGACGTCGCCGCTTCCCTGGACGCTCTCGGGATCAAGGTTGCCTTCGAACTCGGAGAAGATGTCGCTGTAGGACTTTCCAACGATGTTCGCGAGCACGTTGAGCCGGCCCCGGTGAGCCATGCCGATGACGGCCTCTTTAAGGCCACGGTCTGCCGCTTCGTCGAGCACGGTCTGCAGGGCCACGATGGATGACTCGGCCCCTTCGAGGCCGAAGCGCTTCTGGCCAACGTAACGCGTGTGCAGGAACCTCTCGAACACCTCGGCTTCGCTAAGCGCACTCAGGATTCGGCGCTGTTCTTCCGAGCTCGTCGTAGTCGTGACGCCTTCGACGCGCTCTTGGATCCAGCGCTTTTGCACAGGATCCATCATGTGGCCGTACTCGATGCCCGTCGTGCGACAGTACGCGTCGCGCAGGATGGCAAGGATCTTCTCGAGCGTCGCTTCGTGCAGCCCCGCCAGTCCATCGACGACGAAGGAACGCTGGAGATCCCAGATCGTGAGTCCATATGTCGACAGCTCGAGCTCCGCGTGGGGAGCGGGAGGCCCGCTGCTCAATGGATCGAGGTGGGCGTTCAGATGGCCGCGCACTCGATACATATTGATAAGGGCTTGCACGCGGATCTGCTTCAAGATGCGCTCGGCCTCGCCCTCGGTGGCAGACGGGTTGGCGTCTTTCGCCCAGCGTGCCGGCTCATAGGGAACGCCGAGCGACGCGAAAACCTCGTCGTAGAAGTCGTGCGCTCCGGCTAGGCACTCCGCGACATACTTGAGGAACAGCCCCGACTCGGCGCCCTGGATGATGCGGTGGTCGTACGTAGATGTCAGCGTCATCACCTTGCCCACGCCAAGCTCAGCGAGCGCGCGCGGGTCGGCCGCTTCGAAGCCGGCTGGCCAGTTCAGCGCACCGACGCCGAAGATGGCGCCCTGTCCGGGCATGAGTCGCGGAACTGACTGCACCGTCCCGAGCGTTCCCGGGTTCGTGATCGAGACCGTCGCCCCGGCGAGATCGTCTGCGCCGTATGCGCCACCGTGGATCTTGCGTACGAGATCTTCGTAAGCGAGCAGGAAAGTGCGAAAGTCCATCGTGTCCGCGTCTTTGATGACTGGCACGAGCAGGTTGTGCGACCCGTCCTTCTTCTCGACGTCAACCGCGAGACCGAGACCCACGTGCTCGTGGTGGCGAACACCGGGCGTGCCCTTCTCGTCAACCGCCCCGACGAAGGTCGAGTTGAGCACGGGCACTTCGTGCAGCGCCTTCACGATGGCGTACGCGATGAGGTGAGTGAAGGAGACCTTTGCGCCGCTCGAGCGTGCGAGCGATTCGTTCAGCGCGGTGCGGTTGATCTCGAGCAAGCGAGCGGGCACGGTCCGCACGCTGGTCGCCGTCGGCACGGCAAGCGAAGCCTCCATGTTCGTGACGATGCGCGCCGCAGCGCCGCGCAGCGGCGACGCCTCGGTGTCGATGGCGATCGGCTTCGTCTCAGCGACAGCGGCGACCGTCGCGCTCGCCACCGTCGGTAGCGTCGAGCGCTGATAGTCGGCAAAGAACTCCCGCCAGCTCTCGGCAACCGACGTCGGGTCGGCGAGGAAACGGTCGTACATATCGTCAACGAGCCAGGCGTTAGGCCCGAACGAGCCCCGCGCGGGGCGTTCAGTCGATGCATCAGGGGGTGTAGTCACTTACCCAGCCTAGGGCGCAAAACCCATATATAGATGGGTTGGTGGCACCGATGAGGCCGGTAGGTTTTGGTTATGCCCTCCTCGACCGCGCCCCTGCGGCTGCGCTTCGTCGCCGACTCGCCCGTCGAGGGACTCGCCGTCGCTGAACGGCGCGTCCAAAGCCCGCGCGCCACGGTGATCTGCGTACACGGAGCGCTCGATCGAGCGGGATCTTTCTCGCGCCTCGCTCGGCGCCTCGATGACTTCGACGTCGTTGCCTATGACCGACGCGGCTACCAAGGTTCGCGAGACCTTCGCCCGATCGACCTTGATGACCACGTCGACGACCTGCGTGCCCTGATGAATCGTGAGCCGCTCGGTCGACCCCTCATCCTGTTCGGGCACAGCTTCGGAGGCGTCGTGACGTTTCGCATCGCGATTGAAGATCCGTCGCGGATCAACCTCGTCATCAACTACGAGTCGCCCGCCCCGTGGGTGCTCCCTCGACGCAACACTCCCCTTCCCCTCACCGATGACAGCCCAGCGGAAGTAGAGAGATTCTTTCGTCGAGTCGTGTCCGATGCGGCGTGGGATCACATGAGCGAAGCGCAGCGCGAGTCTCGCCGTCGCGATGGCCCCGCGCTGTTGAGCGACCTCACGACCGTCCGCAGCGAGCGGCCGCCGTTCGACCTCGCCGACCTGCACGTGCCGGCGACGTACGCGTACGGCACCGGCGATGGCGACGCCGCCTCGTACTTTCGCGCCTTCGCCGCCGCCATGCATGCGCTCAATCCGCTCGTCACCGGCGCGGAGATCCCCCGCGCCCGGCATTCGGCCCACCTCGACCACCCTCGTTTGCTCGCCGCACTTATCGAAGAGCGCTGGGATTCGTGCGCGTCGGGGTAACGGGATCGAGCGGTCTGATCGGCCGTGCGCTGGTGGCATCGCTCACCGCTCGCGACGACACGGTCGTCGCCTTCGTACGATCGACCGCGAAGGACCGGCCGGCGCTCTCGGTGCGCTGGGATCCGGAACGCGACCTCGTCGATAGTGACGACCTGCGACGTGTCGGCGGCTTCGATGCGGTCGTGCACCTCGCGGGCGCGGGCATCGGCGATCGACGGTGGAGCTCGATGCGCAAAGCAGAGATCGTACGATCGCGCGTCGAAGGCACGTCTCTGCTCGCACACACCATCGCGGACCTTCCAAGCGGCGTCGGAATCTTCGCGAGCGCGTCGGCAATTGGTTGGTACGGCAATCGCGGCGACGAGGTGCTCGATGAGTCGAGCTCGCACGGCGAAGGATTTCTCGCTGACGTGTGCGTTGAGTGGGAACACGCGACTGCGCCCGCGGCGGTCACGACTTCCGTCGCGCACATTCGAACCGGAATCGTCGTCAGCGCGCGAGGCGGCGCGCTCAAACGTCAGCTGCCCCTCTTTCGGGTGGGGCTCGGCGCGTACTTCGCATCGGGACAGCAGTGGATGAGCCCCATATCGCTCGACGACGAGGTGCGAGCAATCCAGTGGATCATCGACCATCGTCTCGAGGGTCCCTTCAATGTTGTCGTGCCCGAACCCACGACCAACCGTGCGTTTAGTGAGGCAGTGGGCGCCGCGTTGGGTCGACCAGTGAAGTTGCGCGTACCACGCATTGTCTTGTCGAACCTGCTCGGCGCGGAGATGGCGGATGAGTTGTTGCTCGTCAGTCAACGCGTTGTACCAACACGCCTCACGGCCTCAGGATTCGAGTTCACGCACCGCGATGCAACGTCGGCAATACGTGCAGCGATCGCGCAGTGACCAAATTTCGCCGATTGCTGTGGATCGGATGTGAAGTTGCTCGTCAAACGCCTCGTATGACGAATTCATCGCGACGCGCTCAAGTACAGTTGACCTCTGACACTTGATGTGACCTCGCACATCCCTTATGCATTTTTGGCAGCTACTGGCAGGCAAGGCGTATGACGTTCGATCGCAAGTTGAGATTCGCGGCTGCCTTCGTCATCGCCGTCGGGGCAGTCATCCTCTCGCTCGCTGCCTCCTCGGGCGGGGCGACGTCTGGCGGTACCATCACCTACGCCGAGGCGCCTGGCGCGGCGCCAAACTGGATCTTTCCCTATACCGGCTATCTCAACTTTTCAGCCTCCAATATCAACGACTTCCAACAGCTGATGTTTCGCCCGCTCTACTTCTTCGGCGTTGGGGATACGTCGGCCTACGTACCGTCTCTCTCACTTGCCGACAATCCCGTCCTCTCCGACGGTGATCGCACCGTCACCATCCAGCTGAAGGGTTGGCGGTTTGCCGATGGCCAAGAGGTTGACGCGCAGTCGGTGATGTTCTTCTTGAACCTCTATGACGCCGACCCGACGAGCTACGGCGACTACACACCGGGCGCAGGCATTCCCGATGAGGTCGCGAGCGCCAGCGGCTCCGGCCTCACCGTGGTGCTGCACATGAAGGCAATGGTCAATCCACAGTGGTTCCTCTACAACTATCTGTCAGAGATCACTCCGCTCCCGGACCGCTGGGACATGATCTCCGCACACGCTGCAGGACGTTGCGCTGAAGGAGCCTTCGGCGCCGCCTCGACCCAAGCGTCGTGCAAGGCGGTCGAGTCGTACCTCGACAAGGAGGCCAGCGCGACGAGCACCTTCACGTCCGCGTTTTGGCAAGGCGGTGTCGACGGCCCGTGGAAGCTCTTCCGGTTTGACGCAGCCGGCGACGCGACATTCGAAGCCAACCCCTCCTACTCGGGCCCGCAACCCGCCCAGGTGCGCTTCGTCAAGGAGGTTGCCTATACCTCGGAGTCCCAAGAGAAGAGCGACCTCGAGAGCGGCAAGATCGACATCGGGTATCTCGAGCCTGCCGATCTCACCCAGCCTGCGCCCAAGCCCGACACGCCGGGACCGAATCTCGGATCGCTCAACGCGAACTATCGCCTATCGGTCGTGGCGCCCTACGCCTTCGACTTTGCTCAGATGAACTTCAGTTCGTCCAACCCCCTTCAGTCCGAGTTCCAACAGCTCTACATTCGCCAGGCCCTCCAGGAGTCGATCGATCAAGCGAGCATCGTTCGAACCGTCGATGACAACTACGGGGTGACCGAGGACAGCCCGATGCCACTCGCCTCGCCATCGTCCTTTGGCCGTCAGCCCACCAACCCCTACCCGTTCAACTTGACGACGGCAAAGGCGCTGCTCACATCACACGGCTGGACTGATGAGGCCGGGGTCATGACGTGCACGAGCCCGGGGACGACAGCGTCGCACTGTGGCGCGAATATCGCTGCGGGTGCACAGCTGAAGTTCACCTTGATGTACGTGACGGGTGACCCGACGGTCGATTCGACGGTCAACTTGATGTCAACCGATTGGAACGCGATCGGCATCGCGGTGACGGTGACGGCAAACACCCTGAACAACCTCGCCACGCAGTGCACCTCAACCAGCACCACCCCGTGGTCCATCTGCTGGTCCGGCGACAGCTGGACGTACGAACCGAACTACTACCCCTCGGGTGAGCAGATGTTCGTCTCGGATGCAAGCGCCAACGCGGGCGGCTACGCCGACTCGCAGATGAACGCGCTCGTCGCGGCCGACACGCGAGGAAAGAGCACACTGAGCGCCTTCGCGCAATACGCAGCGGAGCAGCTGCCCGTGCTTTATCTGCCCACTCAGGAGAGCATCGTCGAGACTTCACGAAGCCTTAACAGTTCGATCGGCTGGACGCCGAGCGCCCTCGGAGACTTCCTTCCGGAGTATCTCCACTTCTAAATTAAAGGGCAGTTCGTCAGGTACTTCACTGCTGACAACGGCCTCCATTGACCAAATTCGAACAGAACAGTCCAGTGACCGTGATCATCGCCACCGCCAACTTGTTTGTACGCTCGCAACGGCCCCGCGGTGACCGCCAAGACCATTTGCAACCAAACAACTGGTAAATGAACGGCCTTTCGCCCCTTTGATCACGGAGAACTCGCACGCTTAAACCGTCAAACGACGACGTGGGCTTACTTGTATCCTCTGCACTCCCCCGATACAGTTGCGTCCAGTCATCCTTGAAGGATGTGATAACTGGACGTGACCAGTAATGGTACGGGGAGGCAATAACAACATGCAATTAAAGAATAAATTTCGGCTCTGGGTAGCGCTCGGCACGGTTGCCGGCTCGCTCGCCTTGGGTCTGATAGCACCGTTGTCGAGTAGCGGCGCCGGCGCGGCAAGTACTGCCTCGAATACGATCACATTCGCCGAGGGTCCAGGCGCTTCGCCAAACTACATCTTCCCCTATATGAGTTGCACCTACTTCTCGGTAGACAACACGCAAGGGTTCCAATACATGATGTTCCGACCCGTGTACTGGTTCGGCCTCGGTACGACCACCGTCGTCCAGCCGAAGCTCTCACTCGCGAAGATGCCCGTCATGACCAACGGCAACAAGACCGTCACCATCAACATGAAGGGCTGGAAGTTCGCTGATGGTCAGACCGTCGACGCCGAGTCGGTGATGTTCTTCTTGAACATGTACAAGGCTGATCCGACGTCCTACTGCGGCTACAACGCCGGCTACGGCATTCCGGACCAAGTGACCAGCGCGACAGGAACTGGTAACACGGTCACCATCAACTTCAAGACATCGGTGAACCCGAACTGGATCTTGTACAACTACCTGGCAGAGCTGACCCCCATGCCCAACACGTGGGACATCACCGCTCCTGGCAAGACTTCGACGTGCGCCAGCGGCGCCTACGGTGCGGCGAGCACCGACACGGCGTGCAAGGCGGTCGAGAAGTACTTGGACGCTCAATCCTCCAAGATCTCGACCTACACGGACGCTATGTGGCAGTCCGGTGTGAGCGGTCCGTGGAAGCTGGACGCCATCGACGACCTGGGCAACCTCACCATGCAGGCCAACGACGCGTACTCCGGTCCGCAGAAGGCGCAGGTCAAGTACGTCAAGGAATACGCCTACACGACCGCCACTGCTGAGCAGGAGGCACTGCGCTCGGGAACGATTGACCTTGGCTACGTCGACAACTCCGTGCTCACCCAGCAAGGAACACCCAGCAAGCCGGGAGCCAACTGGTCGGCCATCGCGAGCAACTACAACCTTGAAGTGGGCGCACCGTGGTCGGTTGACTATGCGGCGTACAACTTCAATCCGAAGAGTTCGCAGGCGAAGTTCCTGGACCAGCTCTACATCCGTCAAGCCATTCAGATGACGGTGAACCAGAAGCAGATGATCAAGCAGATCTACAAGGGCTACGGCTACGTTCAGTACAACCCGCTGCCCCCTGTGACGCCAACCGCGATCTCTGGAAACGCGTCAAAGACGAACCCGTATCCATATGACCCAGCAAAGGCTGAGACGTTGCTAAAGACCCACGGCTGGGTGAACACGGGCGGTGTCGATGAGTGCGAGAAGCCCGGCACCGGATCGTCTGACTGTGGCGCGGGCATTGCAAAGGGCGACAAGCTCGATGTCACGCTTGAGTACGGAAGCGGCGTTCCCGTCCTTCTGCTTCAGGTCAACACCGAAGTGTCCGAGTGGAAGACGATCGGCATCAACGCTACGACGATTCCCGAGCCCTTCGACAGCGTCGTGAGCGACTGCGTGGGCAACTCCGGTAACTGGAGCATCTGCCTCTGGGGTGCGGGCTGGATCTACTCGCCCGACTACTACCCATCGGGCGAATCGCTGTTCGTACCGGGAGCGAGCTTCAACATTGGCTTGTACAGCAACGCAGCCCTGACGGCAGCGGTCAAGCAGACCACGTTCGGTACCGCGACGTTGGCGAACTTCGCCAACCTGGCGGCACAAGACCTGCCTGACCTCTACCAGCCGAACACCACCAACAACTACTCGGGAAGTGGCATCGGCGAGGTCATCAAGACCCTGAAGAGCAAGATCGGATTCACTCCGAACCCGCTCGAGAACTTCATGCCGGAGTACTACTACTGGAAGTAGAACGACACGGCTGAGTTCGCTCACCTAACGACAAATGCCCTCCTTTTTGGAGGGCATTTGTCGTTAGGTACGGGCGTTTTGTGCGATCAAACCGCCGCGAATGTCGCTGATAAACTTTCCTCGTGTTTGCATATCTGATCAGGCGACTGCTGCAGTCGGTGGTCGTTCTTTTGATCGTCTTGCTCATCACCTTCTCGCTCCCCTACTTCGAGCCGAACGGCATTCTCGCCCCCGCATACGTCGTCCTCGGGACTCACGCCACGCGAGCGAACATTCACCTGTGGGGAGTGCAGAATGGAATGTTCAAGCCGTACTGGGTACGGTTCTGGGACTACATCTCCGGCGTCATCTTTCACTTCAACTTGGGCCACTCCTATAAGCAGAACCTCTCGGTGTGGAACATCATCTCGCTCTATGTCCCTCGCACCATATGGCTCGCCCTCTCGTCACTCATCTTCACGGTCATCATCGCCATCCCCCTCGGTATCTATCAGGCCTCGAAGCGCAATACCGCCTTTGACTACACCGCGACTGGCACGGCGTTCATCCTGTATGGGATTCCCGCGTTTCTGTTGGGCATCTTGATGCTGCAGTTTTTCAGCTTCGGGGTGACGCATCTGCCAGCGTCACCTCCTTCGGGGGTTGCGCCGTGGGCTATGTTCACCGATCCTTTGGGATTCTTCCTCCCCGTCTTGACTCTCACGCTGCTCAGCATCGCGTTCCTCAGTCGTTTCATGCGTAGCGCGGTCCTTGAGGTTCTGGTGCAGGACTACATCCGCACTGCCAAGGCAAAGGGATGCAGCACGAGTCGGATGCTGTTTCGACACGCGTTTCGCAACGCTCTCGGACCGATCGTTATCATCCTCGGTCTCTACCTACCGAGCCTTCTCGGCGGCGCCGTCGTCATCGAGAGCGTCTTTAACTACAGCGGCCTTGGCATTCAGATCGTGAACGCCGCGTCGAGTCTGGACATCCCCACCGTGCTCGGCATCACGCTGCTCGTTTCGATCCTCACCTTGGCCGGCAACTTCCTGGCCGACATCCTCCTCGGCGTCGTCAACCCGAGGGTACGCATACAAGGATCTAACCGATGAGCAAGCTCACCGAGCTGCCCGCGCCAATTCCGACTCCGATATCGAGCAACCTCGCCGACCTCGAAGCAAGTCAGGAGATCATTCCGCTATGGCGACAACGTCTGCGAATCTTCTTCCATAACAAGCTCGCCATCGCTTCTGTCGTCTTCCTCATCCTCGTCCTACTGTTCTGCTACCTAGGGCCGCACCTCTATCACACCAATCAAACGAATCAAGCCGCCGCGCTCAACGTGACGGAGAACCAACCACCTTCAGCGAAGCACCTGCTCGGCGTCGATAGTTCCGGCTACGACGAGTTGGGCCGCATCATGTTCGGCGGCGAGTATTCACTGAGTCTCGGCATCTTGGCTGGCTTCATCACCATCGTCGTAGGAACGCTCTACGGGATGGTCGCAGGGTTTCTCGGAGGCTTCGTCGACACGGTGATGATGCGCCTGCTCGACGCTTTCTTGTCGATCCCTCTCCTCTTCTTGCTCATCACGCTCATCTCGGTCTTTTCAAGATCCACCGTATTTCTCATCGTCATCATCGGTACGACGGGATGGTTCGGCAACGCCCGCATCATCAGAGGCGACGCACTGCTCATAAAGAAACTCGAGTACTCCCAGGCCGCCACGGCCATGGGAGGCAGCAAGTGGCACATCATCAGACGTCATGTCTTTCCCAACTCCATGAGCAACATCGTCACAGTGGCCACGTTCTCAGTGGCTGACGCCATTCTCTTTCTGTCGACCCTCGGATTCCTGGGTCTCGGCATCTCGGCGCCGGGCACGGACTGGGGCACGATGATGCAGAACGGTTCCGTGCAGCAGTCCAATGGCTTCTGGTGGGAGATCTACCCGACTGCCGTGGTTTTCATCCTCGTCATTGTTGCCATCACCTACATCGGTGAGGCGTTACGCGACGTCTTTGAGGTACGCCTCCTCGAGCGTTAATCACGCAGACGCAGTCCAATTGCGTCTGCTCTTTCTCATTTGTTCATGGCAACATTTCCCGGGTTTTCCTCGCTCGGACTACTTCACGTCATCAGTTTCGAACAGTGGCGAGACGCCGACTTTCCACATCGCTCGCACTGATTCGGTGTTAGGGACGGTCTGGTCCTCACATATTTTCTGTTAGTTTTATCACTGTGAATGTGCGATTAAGGCGTCAGGCTCTCGTTGAGGCGGTGCGCTCGGAGTGCGTCCCGGTCAGTGAATTGGCACTTTCGCTTGGGTGCTCTGAAATGACAGTTCGCCGTGACCTCGAAGTGCTTGAACGCGACGGGGTGGTTCGTCGCGAACGCGGGGGCGCAGTGACGTCCAGTTTGCGCGGCGATGAAGTGCCCTACTCTCTGCGCCTCTTCGAAGCGGCCGACGCGAAAGAGCGCATCGCAAAGGCGGTCGCCGGTCTCATCGCCGACGGAGAAACTGTCGTCCTCGATTGTGGGACCACGACCGCCGAAGTGGGCCGGGCACTGCGCGGGCGACCGGTGACGATCATGCCGCTCGGACTGCGAACACTCATCGACCTCGCAGACGACGATCAAGTGCGCCTGATCGCTGTAGGAGGCGACGTGCGCTCTGGGGAGTTGGTGGTCACTGGCGATCTCGCCGAGGTGGCCTTCGAGCGTTTACGATTCGATACCTTCGTACTCGGCTGTTGCGGGATCAGCGAACTCGATGGGGTCACCACCCACGTCCCTGCAGACGCCAGGATCAAACGGGCGGCGGTCGCGTCATCTCGGCGAACGATCGTCGTCGGTGATGCGTCGAAGCTCGGTGCGGTGGCCTTTGCGCGAGTCTGTGGTCTTGATGCCATCGAGCAGATGGTGACCGACGCGTCACCGACTCAAACCAATGGACTGGAGTTGGCGGGACTGACGATCCATCGTGTCTGAGTTCGGTCCCGGTTCTCTGAACAGCCCTTCTCTGTCGACACCCTTTCCGCGACCGCCAGCCTCCTTCGACCGATCTCCCAGGACACACCGTCTTGCGGTGACGATGGTGTTCTTTCTCATGGGCAGCGTCGCGGGGACGTGGGCTGCGCGTATCCCGGAAGTCAAGGCGCACTTGCATCTTTCCGCGGGCACCTTGGGTCTGGCCCTGTTGGGACCCGCCGCGGGAGCTGTCGTGGCGATGGCCGTTGTCGGAGCGTTGCTCGCCAAAGTGGAGCCGCGTCGCATTGTGGGCGCGATGTTCATCCCTTTGGGAGGACTGCTCTGTGCCCTGAGCTTCGCTGACTCGCCCTGGCAGCTGTTCGTGACGCTCGTCGGCTGGGGTGCGGCGATGGGCACCATCGACGTCGCGATGAACGCCGAGGGAACCGCGCTGCAGGACGCCGTCGGTCGGCGAATCATGTCGCGTTTCCACGCTGCCTACAGTCTGGGAGGCCTCGCCGGCGCCGGCGGCGGAGCCCTGGCCGCTGCGACCGGACTGAGCGTCACCGTCAACTTCTCGATCGTCGGACTGTTAGTTCTGACGTTCGGCGTAGCTGCCAGCTCGGCCTTCTCGAAAACACCCGTGAGGCCCGAGCCCGGCTCGTCATCGTTGGATATGGAGCGAGTCCGTTTGCCGCGGCGTCCAAAACTGTCGTGGTCGCTGGTGGCGTTGTCTGTCATCGCCTTTGGCTGTTTTCTTTCCGACGGAGCCGTGAACAACTGGAGCGCTATATATCTGCATTCATCTCTGAAGGCGGGAGCCGGACTCGCCGCGGTCGCGTACACGGCGTTCTCCCTTGCCATGGCTATTGGCCGTCTTCTCGGGGACCACTTGGCTGAACGGATAGGGCCCGTCCGCCTCGTTCGCTTCTCAGCCGCCACGGCGACCATCGGCTTTGCGGCCGCCTTGGCCACCGGACAGGTAGTCGCGGCGATGGCCGGCTTCGTCCTGCTGGGCCTTGGCATGTCGTTCGTCGTCCCGCTCGTCTTCACGACTTCGTCGCAACTCGAACGACCCGGCCAGTCGTTGGCCACCGTCACTTCTTTCGGCTATCTCGGTTTGCTCATCGGACCGGCGTTCATCGGTGGGATCGCGGACGCGCTCGGACTTCCCGCGGCGCTGGGCGTCATTGTCGTCGTGTGTGCGGTCACCACTGTCCTTGCTGGCGCTGTTGCTCCCAAACGGCCATTCAGTGAGTCGTCCGCGTCGTGACGTGGTTGCTCTGTGACTACGGAGAAGTTCTCAGTCTTCCGCAACCACTTGCCGACCGTGAGGCCATCGAGTCCATCGCTAAGCAATCAGGCCCCGCATTTTGGGCTCGCTACTGGAGCCATCGTCGTGCCTACGACCGCAGTGACGTGACCGCACAGAGCTACTGGGCCGCGGTCCTGGAATCTTGCCCGTCGCCAGCGCGCCTCGACGCCATCGTCGAAACTGATGCAGCCAGTTGGCTGCACTCCAATCCACTCTCTCTGGATGCAGCTTCGAGAGCAGCTGGCCGCGGCCTCCACTTAGCGATCCTCTCGAACGCGCCATTCGAAATCGCCAAAGCCATCGATTCCAGAGACTGGCTCGCGGAGTTCGCTCCGCGGCTATTCAGCTGCGATCTCGGTGCAGTCAAACCTGAGCCCGCCGCGTACCTGGCCACGCTCGACGCTCTTGGAGCGCGTCCGAATGACGTTGTGTTCTTTGATGACCGCCCAGAGAACGTGATCGCGGCAAGAAGGATCGGAATACGCGCTGAGGTGTTCACCGACCCCGTTCAATTCAACGGAGTGCGGCCTTAATTTCTCCCAAGTGCGTCGAACGCTAGCTCCGCAACGAAAGCTCGACCGGCGTCCTCAAAGGAAAGTGGCATGCTGCCTGCTGGGTCAGGCCGAAGTCTCGTAGCAGCGGCTCTTCTTCTGCGCACTTCTCCTGCGCCCGCGGGCATCGGGTGCGGAAGCGACAACCCGACGGCGGGTGCACGGACGACGGCAACTCGCCAATGACCGGACGACCGCTGCGGCGTCGCGCCTCTTCGGGGTCCGGGACAGGCACCGCATCGAGAAGGCCTTGCGTATAGGGATGTGCCGGTGTTCGAAAGACTGACTCGGCGTCGCCTATCTCGACAATCTTTCCGAGATACATCACCGCGATGGTGTCGGCCATGTAATACACGACGGCGAGGTCGTGACTGATCATGACGTAAGAGAGATGGTGCTCGCGCTGGAGCTCCTTCATGAGGTTGAGAATCTGCGCCTGGATCGAGACGTCGAGGGCGGACACCGGTTCGTCGGCGACAATCAGACGGGGATTCAGCGCCAACGCACGGGCAAAGCCGATCCGCTGACGCTGGCCGCCCGAAAACTCATGGGGATACCGGTCAGCCGCCAAGCGGTCGAGCCCCACTTGCATCAGTAGCTCGTCGACCCGGGCCCTTTGCTGCGCTCTCGTCCCCTGGTGCTGAATCATGAGCGGTTCGCCCAGGATCTGGGCGACCTTCATTCGCGGGTCGAGTGAGGAATAAGGGTCCTGGAACATCATCTGACGATCGCGACGATCCTCCCGAGAGGGCTTGTGGCCCTTCGCAGAGACGAGCTTGCCGTCAAAGTAGATCTCGCCACCTGTCAGGGTGTCGAGACCGACGAGCATCCGCCCGATGGTGGTCTTTCCACAGCCCGACTCTCCTACGAGACCGAGCGTCTCGCCTTCAGTCACCGTGAAACTCACGTCAGAGACGGCGTGGATCACGCCGACCTTGTGGCGAACCAGTCCAGCCTTGATCGGGAACTCCTTGACGAGCCCACTCACTTTCGCAAGCTCGTTTCGTTCGCTCGCGGCGCGACCGACGACGGTCTCGTGAGAAAGAATCTCGACGGCAGCAGGGCCGGGCACCGGGTGAAAGCACGCGAAGAGGTGACCGTTCTCGTTCGTGAGCGGTGGGTCTTCGCTCGTGCAGAGCTCCGTCGCGAACACGCATCGGGGTGCGAAACGGCACCCGATGATTTCGCGCGTCAGGCTCGGCGGCATGCCTGCGATGGACTTCAGCTGGTGCTTTGTCGTGTTCTCCAAATTGGGCATCGATGCAAGCAGGGCCTGCGTATACGGGTGATGCATGCTGCGGAAAAGCTCCGTGGTCGTCGCCTCTTCCACCTTCTTGCCCGCGTACATGACGACGACGCGATCAGTGCGGCCAGCGATGACGCCCATGTCGTGCGTGATGAGGAGTATCGCCATGTCCAGCTCGCGACGGAGATTGTCGAGAATGTCCAGAATCTGTGCCTGGATGGTGACGTCAAGGGCCGTCGTGGGCTCGTCGGCGATCAGCAGCTTGGGGCGGCACACGAGGCCCATCGCGATGATGACACGCTGACGAAGACCGCCGGAGAGCTCGAATGGATATTGATTGAGCCGCTCGGCGGGGTTGGGCATCTCGACCATTTCGAGGACTTCGAGGGCACGCTTGTGCGCCTCCTCCTTGGTCGCTCCTTCGTGAATGCGCAGGCCCTCTCCGATTTGACGGCCAATCTTGGACGTCGGGTTGAGCGAGCTCATTGGATCCTGAGGAATCAGTGCGACCGTGCGGCCACGCTGCGCCTGCATCTCCTTTTCGCTCAACGTAGCCAGGTCAACCCCGTCCAACACCACGTTGCCGTCAGCGATGTGACCGTTCACTGGCAGCAAGCGCATGATTGCCAGTCCGGTGGTCGTCTTACCGCACCCAGATTCGCCAACCAGCCCTACGCACTCCCCCGTATTTATTGATACCGAAAAGTCGTCAACGGCGGTTGCGACGGAGTCTCGCGACGTAAATTGAACCCTTAGATTATTGACCGAGAGCAGTGAAGGCATAACTGACTGATTCTAGTCTCAGGAGCCCAGTAAATATTTTCCGCTGGCGCCGGCACACACCGCTAGAACAGGGATCTTTCGGGCAAATTCCACGACCTTCGGTGATGCGTGCTCGTTCCGTGGCGACGGAGCGCGTCCAGGTGTTCGGGCACCCCATAGCCCTTGTTGTCCCGCCAGCAGTACTCGCGATACTCGCTGTCGAGTTCGACCATGAGAGCGTCGCGGGCGACCTTGGCCAACACCGCGGCCGCCGCGATCACGGCGCTTCGTTGGTCCCCTCCGATGATGGTCGTGACCGGCAGGCTCGCAAAGCGCAGCTCGGGGCACGCCTGGTCATCGCGCACCTCGTTCTCTGGTCCAACGGTGAGGAGGTTGAACGGCCCATCGACTAACACGTGCGTCGGCGTGACGCTCAGCCCCTCCAGCGCACGCGTGGACGCGACGGCCAGCGCGCGTCGAAGACCCCACTCGTCGATCTCGGCGGCACTGACGACCCCAAGCGACCACTCGGCCGCCCACTCCCGCAGTGGCACGACCAGCGCCTCACGAACCTCTGCAGTGAGACGCTTCGAGTCGTCAAGACCGGCGGGAGGCTTCGTGGACTCTCGAATGGTTACGGCGCCGACCATCATGGGACCAGCCAGCGCTCCTCGACCAACCTCGTCGATGCCAGCGACAATGTCGCCTTTGCGAACGAGACGTCGCTCGAACTTCATGAGATCCCGCGAACGCCCCGTCACTGGCTCCAGAGTACTTCGCCTAGCATTTCTCGCGATGAACGCCGCGGTCGTTGTTCCCCTTAAACGATTCGACCGCGCGAAGGCCAGACTGCGACACGACGGCACTTTGGATGTCCCGCGCATCGTCGAAGATCTCGCCCGAGGCGTCATTCTCGCCAGTCGCCCGCGTCCGGTGGTCGTTGTCAGCGAAGACCCTGAACTCGGCGATTTCGCCCTCTCGCTCGGTGCAGAACTGCTGTTGACGTCCTCGACGAACCTGAACGAGGCAGTCCAGGCCGCCTACGATGCGCTCGGCCCTCGATTCGAGCGGCTGATCATCGCTCACGGGGACCTCCTCGAGCCCGAGGGGCTTGGCACGTTCGACCCGGAGTGCGACCTGACGTTCTACGGCGACCATCGGGCCGACGGAACCAACGTGATGGCGTTGCCAACCGGCCTCGACTTCCACTTTGCCTATGGTCCGCGCTCGCTTGACCGCCACGTCCGAGAAGCCGAGCGTCTTCAGCTCCCCTACTGCGTGAATATTTCCAGCACGTGGCGATTCGACGTGGACGTGCCGGACGATCTTCCTGGGCCCTGATTGCCCTGGCGTCAGGGACGTTTGTGCCGCATCACGAAGACAAAGAGCAGTCCGATGAGCACGAGAGGAACCAGCTCGTACGCGCTGGTCTTGGAGGCGTGAGTTACAACAAGCAACTGACTACTCAGCACACCTACACCTTTCCACCGACGCCGCCTATTTCACTCCTCAGCGAAACGTACGCTAAACGATGCTCGTGGAGCATCGAAGCGAACCGGCGCCGTACAGCACTCGAGGGGGCCTTTCGGCCCCCTCGAGGTACATCTCTCAGTAGCGAGAGTGGCTTGGCTACGCCTTCTTGACGGCGCGCTTCGCAGGACGCTTGGCGGCCTTACGAGCTGGCGCCTTCTTCGCGGCCTTCTTCGCCGGAGCGCGCTTCTTCGCGGCCTTCTTCGCCGGAGCGCGCTTCTTCGCGGCCTTCTTTGCGGGGGCGCGCTTCTTCGCTACCTTCTTAACTGCGGCCTTCCTTGCGGGGGCGCGCTTCTTCGCGGCCTTCTTTGCAGGGGCCTTCTTTGCTGGAGCCTTCTTGGCTACAGCCTTCTTCTTCGCGGCTGGTGCCACTTTCCCTCCTTGGGACTCAACGTTGAATCAACTTGGGACCCAAGGCGCACATGCGTGGACTATAGGTACCGCATTGATATCTCGTGAACTCGGCCATGTGCCACCCAACCTCACGGCTGTGCGACGACTGAACGCAGTGCACGGTCCCCTCGCGAAAGAGCGTTCTTCACAGCGTTAATCGCAACGCGATGAACAACGCGTACCTCCTCCGCAGGAGAACAACTAAAAGTTCAGTCGTTATTCACACCAATGTCAAGCATTTCGAGATTTTTTACGACCGATGGTGTGCGTGCTCTCTGAGTTCGGCATCTACTTAGGACGCGGTGCACACGGTGATGCGATGAGTGGACACGAACGTTCAACACTCGTGTTGGGTCCAACTCGTAGTGGTAAGACATCATCAATCATCGTGCCGAATCTCCTGATGACAAGTGACACGTGCGTTGTTACTTCGACGAAGAATGATGTCGTGTCGTTGATGTCGAATGCACGTCGTGATGGTGCAACATTGCTGTTCGATCCTTCGGGAACCGTGCCAACACCACATGGTGTGCATCGAGTTGGTTATTCACCTCTAAGACAATCCTTAACCTGGGATGGCGCTGTTCTCGCCTCTCGGAGCCTTCTCGACGTTGCTCGACGAGGTCGAGGTGATCGAAGCGACGACCATTGGACCGAACGTGCGGGTGCTCTCGTTGCTCCTTTGATGCACGCAAGCGCGTTGCGCGGCGACTCGATCGGACAGCTCGCGTCGCGCGTCGACGAGCGACGTGGTGATGATCTTCTTCGCGAACTCGCAGAGCGACACGGGGAACATCATCCGTCGGTCTCGCTCCTCCAAGGTGTGCTCGCCACCGAAGAGCGCGAGCGCTCGAGCATCTGGTCGACGACCGCGGGACTGTTCGCCGGCATCCGCACCGAAGCCGCGAGGGCGTCCGCTCGAGAGGCGCCGCTGGACATCGATGAGTTCCTGGCAGGCCCGCACCAGCTCCATATCGTCGCCCCCAGTCGCCACCAGGCCGTCTCCATTCCCCTGGTCGTCGGACTTGTCGAAGAGCTGGTGCACGCGACCTACGACCGTCACCACGAGGGCGCCCGGCTCCTCCTCGCTCTCGACGAGCTTGCGAACGTCGCTCCCCTGCCCCGGCTCTCGGGCATCGTGTCTGAGGGCGGCGGCCAGGGAGTCTTGACGCTCGCGTGCCTCCAAGACCTGAGCCAAGCCCGCGCTCGATGGGGCACGTCGGCCGAAGGTTTCCTTTCACTCTTTCCAACGACCTTGGTGCTCCCGGGCATCGCCGATCGAGCGACGCTCGAAACTTTGCGATCGCTCGCCGGAAGAGAGCTGGTCATGTCACCAAGCGTCCAGCGCGACAAGCGAGGTCGCGCCCTTGGCCACAGCACCTCGTGGGTCGAACGCGATCGAATGACGGTGAGTCACCTCGCGCAGGGGCGCGACGGCTACGCCCTCGGTCTTGACGCCCAGAACCACCTCAAGTGGGTCGAGCTCACCCCCGCGTACCGCGATCCTCGGTTTCGTCCCTATCTCGAGCGACCCGAGCGCGATCGCTCGCTCTCGAGTGAGCGTTCGCGCCACCTGTCGAACTGATCGCGATCAAGCGGACGCGGACCGAGCGCGCGAACCGTCGGGATCATCCGCGCGTCTCGAACCGGCATCGTCGTTTCATACACCCCTCCGCGGCCGCGAAGTGCGGGATAAAGATCGTCAACCGCACGGGTGAGGTCCTTTGGAGGCTGTCCGAAACTTGCCGCGTTCGCCCACGCTGCGACGACGTGACGACGCGCCACGTCGTAGCGACCCTCGAGGGCGCCGGCGAATCGGTGCTCATCGAGAGCCGCTCCTCTCTCGGGAGCTCGAACGGCGCCCAGCGGTTCGAAGCGTGACTGATCGCGAGCCCAGGCGGCGAGCGTCTCGTCTCGACTCCACGCCAGCTTCTCTCCGCGCTCGTTGTGATGACCCGACCAAAGAGCTCGGTATCCCTCGTCGAGGTCGATCACGTGCTCAATGCCCTCGAACGAACGCCACGCGGACCACGGCGTGCGCTCGGCCAGCTCGTGTCGAAGCGACGATCGATAGAGCGCATCCGCCGTCTGGGCGTGCGCGTAGAGCGCTCGGGCGTCGAGCACGTTCTGCTGACCGTGCGGCCGCGCACCGACGAGCACGTGATCGTGCAGGTGCGGTTCGCCGTGACGATTGAGCCCGTGTGTGTAGCTCACGACACGCTCCCACGTGGCCGGTTGATCGCGCACCTGTCCACCACGTTGGTTGCGCACCACAAGAGCGCGCTCTTCGAGGTACTCGATCGTCGAGCGAACCGACGCTCGGTGCGCGTCGACGACTCCGCGAGCGTGCTCGGGATCGACCGCGAGCAGCACCGAGATCGGTCGAGGCGCGGCGACCACCAGGTCGTAGCCAACGATGGACGCGCGCTCGCTCGTGGTGAGCACGCGCGCGACGTCGGAGGGATCGCGGGTGTCACCACTCCCCCGCAGCCACCAACCCGGACCCCCGTCTCGTAGGCCGTCCAGCTCATGGGCGGCATCGTTCGTGAAGTAGGTGACGTCGTTCGAGCGACGCGGTAGTAGACGAAGCACGTGCACCCCTTTATTCGGGGCCCAACGGTCGCCTAGAGCTGTGCCGCTATTCGCTTTGCGAGCTCGTGTCCGGCGAGGGCGTACTTCTCAGTGACGACCACCGCACCGGGACCAGCTTGGAGCATCAACGCGTCGAGAAATCGCCCTTCGGACACGCGAATCCTGACCGCGTGGCGACCGTCCTCAAGCCGGCGCCACTGCGCACCGGGCAGCGGCTCGAACAGCCAGCGCTGGTCGGATTCCAGCACGACGACGACCTCGTCACCTTCCTCGCCGATCTGGGTCAGCCAGTTAGCAACGTTGTCCGGGGGACGATGCTCGTTCGCCGGTGACGTGGCGAGCACGGCGCTCATCCGGTCGAGACGAAACGTTCGCCACGCCTCGCGCGTCGTGCAGTAGGCGCGCACGTAGGTGTGGCCGTTCAAAACCTTCATCTCGCGGGGCTCGATGGCTCGGGTGTGGGTCTCATCACTCGTCGCCGAGGTGTAGTCGATCTTGATCTGCGAGTGGGACTCGATGGCCCGCTCCACTTGGGCGATGAGCGCCTCGTTCGACATCTCGATCTGGACCGGCGCACTCGTCGCCCGCTCGATCTTCTCGATGGCGGAGAAGATGGCCGGATCGGTGTAGACGCGCGACGCTTCACGAAGGGCGATGTTGAGCTCGAAGAGGTCGCGCCACATGAAGGCGGATGGATCATCTGCGCCCTCTGGCAGGTCGGAGAAGTCCGCCCGGTAGGTCGAGTCATCGTGCGCTTCGTCGTCCCAATCGTCGCACTCTTTCAAGATGTGCGCGGGAAAGCGGTTCGTCCCGTCGGAGGACTCTGCCATCGGTTCGAGCGACACCAGACGGTCCATGATGAGGCGCACGTGCTCGTGGCTAAGCCCAAAGCGCCGTGAGAGCTCGCTGATGCTCAGCCCGTCCTCACTGGCGTAGATCGCATGCAGGAGCTGCAGGGTCTGTCCGAGCACGTCATTCGTAGGCGCCGAGTCGAAGGTGAGCGTGCTGCCGTCCGGTACGGCGCCGCGATTCACGTCACGCAGCCACGCGGCGAGCTCGGTCTTGAGCGACTTGGGTGACTGAAGTCGCACCCTGTCGGCGCTGTCGAGCACGAAGCGCAGCGCTGCTCGTGGGCTCTCGAACTCGAGTCCTACTTCTACCTTGCCGTTGGGCTTCTTCGCCGCGAGCGACCCAGGATACTGACGCGAGAGAAGATCGGCGTAGTCCTCGTTGGTCGACACGATGACCTCAAAGGGGCGCGGAGACTTGGCGAACTCGGGGCGCCAGGCGCGCGCGATAGCGAGGTCCTTCCCCTCGATCTCGAACGCATCGGGCAAGACGACCGGCATCGAGGTCATCCGAGAGAAGCGATAGCCCTTGATCTCGCGGGTGTCCTTCACGCGGGCAACGAGGTAACTCGTGCCGTTGAAGACGTCGATCACGAGTGGCTCGACGATGCGCGGCTTGTTGGCGCCCGAGAGATAGTCAAAGGCGAGGGTCCGACGCAGGTTGAGCGCTCGCAAAACCGGCGTGTAGTAGTTCGAGGCGGCAAGCCCTCCGTCACTCGCAGGAACCTCGTTAAAAACGCTGAAGGCTCCCGACTTGCCGAAACCACAGAATCGCAGGGCGAGCTTCACCACGCGCTCCTCGTCGCGCGAGAAGTAGATGGGTGGAGCGTAGCCGCTCTTCGGATCGATCTTGTAGCCCACGGATCCGTCGTCATTCGCGACCGTCTCGATCTCAAAGCCCAGCTCCCGAATGCGGGCCTTGTCGCGCTCGAACTTCTGGCGCACGGTGCTCTCAGTTCCCTCGTAGGCGGGAATCTTGCGCGGACCCTTCGCCGCGACCGGATACTCGTCGATCATCAGCTCGCGCAGGATCTCTTCTTGGGTGAGCGCTCCGTAGTCCCAGGCGCGCTGGAGGAGCAAGACAAGCGCCACCAGCCGTTCTCGACTCTGCTCAACGCCCCCGCGAATGGTACTCATCAAACTCCCGTTTTCATCTGCCACGAGGGTAGCGTCCGACAGAACAATCAGGTGACGTCAAGCGCCGGCGGTCGGTGACTCTTCGCGTCGCCACGTGCCCGAACGGCCGCCCGACTTCTCCCACAGCGCGATCTGCTCGATGGTCATCGCTCGGTCGCTCGACTTGCACATGTCATAGACGGTGAGGGCAGCGACGGTCACGGCTGTCAGCGCTTCCATCTCGACGCCGGTACGGTCGATGGTGTCGACGCCCGCCTCGATGTCGATATAGGTGTCGCCGATCGTGAAATTGACGTAGACGTTGCCGACGAGCACGGGGTGCGCCATCGGCAGGAGCGACGACGCCCGTTTCGCGGCCTGGATGCCGGCCACGCGGGCCGTCGCGAGGACGTCCCCCTTGTTCAGGGTGTTCGCGGCGACCTCAGCGGTCGTTGAGGCCATCATGGTCACCCGACAGCGCGCGAGGGCGCGGCGAGCGCTGACTTCGCTCGGACCTACATCGCGAGGAAACGCGGTGCCCGCAGGCCCGCCACGTCGGAGTTGGTGGAAATCGTCCACCGCGCAATGCTACGCGACCAGGCAGAGCAAAACGCCCTGACCGGTAGACTCAACTAGCCAGTTTGTCTTTGGAGTCACGATGCCCACCTACGAATACGAGTGTCAGCAATGCCACGAGCGTGTCGAGGCCGTCCAGAAGTTCACTGACGCCGCGCTCACCGTGTGCCCCCTCTGCGAGGGCGAGTTGCGCAAGGTGTTTTCGGCTGTCGGCATTGTCTTCAAGGGCAGCGGGTTCTACAAGAACGACAGTCGCAAGTCGAGCTCCACGTCAAGCTCTGACGCCGCGCCAAGTACTTCGAGCTCGACGTCGGAGTCCTCGTCGACGCCGGCCCCGGCGGCGACACCGGCGCCAGCTGCCAGCTCAAAGACGCCAGCCGCCAGCAGCGACTAGGTGCCCGAGACGGCGACCCCCTCGATGGCGAGGGTGGGCGCCACTGCCCCGCCCGGCAGCCACTCAACGTCGCTGCCGATGTGCGAAAGATCAAGCAGCATTCGCTGGAGGGTGGAGGCGACCGTGAGCTCTCGCACCGGCTCAGCGAGCACACCGTCTCTGATCATGTGTCCGGTCACACCCACGGAAAAATCGCCCGAGATCGCGTTCACGCCTGAGTGGACGCCCATGATCGATTCAATGAAGACGCCGAAGCCGACGCGCTTCAAGATTTCGACCTGATCCTCGCTGCCTGGGACAAGCTGCAGCGCTCGGCACCCCGCGGAAGGCGATCCTGCGATGCCGCCACGTAGCGCGCTTCCGGTCGAGGCGGTCCCCGCCCGACGTGCCGACGTCGTGTCGTAGACGAAAGCCTTCAACTGACCACCGTCGATGAGGACGTTCCTCCGACAGGCAAGGCCCTCGCCGTCGTACACGCTGGCAGAGAAGTGCCGCGCGTCGGTCGGATCGTCGATCAATGTGAAGAGCGGCGACGCCACGTCCTCGCCAATACGACCTGCGAAGAACGAACGGCCCTTCACCACCGCGTCGCCGCTTAGCGCTCCGCCGATGATCGAGAGCAGCGTTCGCGCCGTGCGTGGGTCAAAGACTGCCGTGCACTTGCACGATGACGGCTTGACAGCCCCCAACATCCCTGTTGCGCGATCGATGGCATCGCGGGCCGCCTCGTCGACGCTCAGCTCGCGAGGCGCACGTCCGGCGCTCAGACCCCAGCCAGTCTGATCGTCGGAACCATCGCTCGCAATCGCTTCGACCGAGAGATACGCGCCCGTTCTCGCGTAGCTCGCGCGAATACCTGTCGATGATGCAACGGCGGCTTCAGCGACGTAGTCAGAGTAGTTGGCGGAGTCGACCTGACGAATGCGGGAGTCACCGCCACGCACTCGACGCTCCAGCTCGATCGCGAGGGCAATCTTCTCTTCGATCGGTGTCGCATTCACTCCATCATCAGTGAGCGTGAGCGTGGGCGCCACCACCCCATCGGGACGGGCGAAGGCGACAAACTCGTCTTCGGTCGCAAACTGCACGTTGTCGCGAGCGTCGCGCAGCGCCTCGCGCACGGCTTCGTCGTCCAAGGATCCCGCCCACGCGGTGCCGACACGTGCGCCGCTCGGCCCGTCCACCAAGACCCGCACGCCAATGCCCGATGAGCTCGCGCTCGTGAGGTCCTCGATCTCTCCTTGATAGGCGCGCACGTCCGTCTCGGAGCCGGTCGACAGGTAGATCTCCACCTGCTCGTCACCGAGCGCGTCGTTGAGCAGCTGTTCTGCTCGTTCGAGCAGCGTCATCCTGCGGCTCCGCCGACGGTGATCAAGCTGAGACGCATGGTCGCTTGACCACAGCCGACGGGCACCTGCTGGCCGTCCTTGCCGCATGTCCCCGGTGTCATCGAGAAGTCCGATGCGACGGCGTCGACGCGACCAAGGATCTCGGGCCCGTTCCCGATGAGGTTGCAGTCACGCAGCGGCGTCGTGATCCTGCCATCTTCGATCAGAAACGCTGACGTCATGCCAAAGACGAAGTCGCCCGTCGCAGTGTTGACCTGGCCACCGCCCAGTTGGGCAACGTAGACGCCGTAGGGCGTCTGGGCGACAATCTCGTCGGCGTCGGCGTCCCCCTCGAGCAGATAGGTATTGGTCATGCGCACCATCGGCAGATGCTGATAGCTCTGTCGACGTCCATTCGCCGACGCCCGGCCGCCTTCCTTGCGAGCGCGCAGGTAGTCCCACATATAGTCGGTGAGCACTCCATTTTCGATCAGCACGTTGCGCGAGCTCTCGTGACCCTCGTCGTCGATCGCGAGGTAGCCCCACTCACCGGCGACCGTCCCGTCATCGACGAGCGTGACGAGTGGGCTCGCCACCTTTTGGCCGACTCGTCCCGCGTAGACCGACGCCTGCTTCATGATGGCGTCCGCTTCGAGTCCGTGACCGCAGGCCTCATGAAAGAGGATGCCGCCCGAGCCACTCGCGAGGACGACCGGAAGATCCCCCGAAGGGGCGGGGCGCGCAGCCAGCTTCGTGATGGCCTGACGCGCGGCGCCTCGAGCAGCCTCCTCGACCGCGTCAGCGCTCAAGACCTCGAAGCCGCGCGTCGCAGCGATCGGACGAAACCCCGTCTGCATGCCAGTGTCCCCCGTCGCGATGCAGGAGACGTTAAATCGCGTGCGCACTTGATGGTCGGAAGCGAAGACGCCCTCAGAGTTCGCGACGACAAAGCGCCTCGTGGAGTCACCGAGCGACACCTGGACCTGGGTGATGGAAGAGCCTTCCGAACGCGCAACGTCATCGGCTTGGCGCAAAAGCTCGATCTTTCGTGCCTTCTCCACGCTGCTCGGTTCAATCTCGGCGGGCGACTCGTGACGGCGGAGTTCGCTAAGCGCGACCTCTCGCACGCTGCCTCCGTCTCGCGCAACCGATGCCGCCGCTCGTGCGGCCGCGTGCAGGCCCGATTCACTGAGATCGGCGGTGTGGGCGAAACCGGTGGTCTCTCCGACCACGACACGAATACCCGCTCCGCGATCACGTCCAGAGCTCAGTTGCTCGACTCGTCGCTGGTCAAGGAGGGCAGACGATGTTGCTCGGTCTTCGACGAAGACCTCTGCAAAGGCTCCCCCGTGGCTGAGCGCTTCATCAATGGTGCGTTGCAGGACATCTCGCTCAACTAGGGGGCTGCTCATCACTCTCAGCGTACCGGTCACCCTTTCGGCCTGATGCCCTTGTAGCGACCCCAGTAGGCTGGCCGCAATGATTCTGCCGTCGATTGAAACGCCCGCCGACCTTCAACCACTCTCCTATCGCCAACTCGACAAACTGAGTGAAGAGATTCGCGAGTTCATCATCTCTACGGTCACCAAGACCGGTGGCCACCTCGGTAGCAACCTTGGCGTGGTCGAGCTGACGATCGCCCTGCACCGCGTCTTCGAGTCACCCAAAGACATACTTCTCTGGGATACCGGACACCAGGCCTACGTGCACAAGCTGCTGACCGGCCGCCGCTACGGCTTCAAGAACCTGCGCCAGCGCGGCGGCCTCTCGGGCTATCCGAATCGTTCAGAGAGCCAGCACGACTGGATCGAGTCAAGTCACGCCTCCACTGCGCTCAGCTACGCGCACGGCCTCGCCGTCGCGCTCGAACAGCGCAAGGAGCTCATCGGCCACGGCGGCAAGCGCCACGTGGTTGCCGTCGTCGGCGACGGCTCGCTGACCGGCGGGATGGCCTACGAGGCCCTCAACAACCTCGGCCACTCCAACACGCGCGTCGTGATCGTCCTCAACGACAACGGGCGCAGCTACGCGCCCACCATCTCGAAGCTCTCCGAATCTCTCACCTCGCTGCGCCTCAACCGCACCTACCTCACGGCGCGCGAGCGCCTGCGCCGCTTCGTGCCACGGCTCCCCCTCGGCAAGGCCGCCTACACGGGCATCGACGGCTTCACCGCCGTCGTGCGCGAGATGGTCACGCCGCACACGTTCTTCGAGAACCTGGGCGTGCGCTACGTCGGTCCGATCGACGGCCACGACATCCAAGCGCTCGAAAAGGCGTTCAAGGCGGCTGCTGAGTGGGACGGCCCGATCGTCGTACACACCCTCACCCAAAAGGGTCGCGGCTATGAGCCGGCGATGACGGACGACCTCAAGATGCACGATTACAAGCTCCCCGCCGCGCACGCGAAGAACGTCGCCGCCATCACCTACACCGAGGTCTTCTCGCGCTCGCTGGTCGAGGCTGCGAGCGAAGACGAGCGAATCGTCGCGATCACCGCCGCGATGGCAGGGCCGACCGGACTGCTCGAGTTCCAGTCCCGATTCCCCGACCGCTTCTTTGATGTCGGTATCGCCGAGCAGCACGCCGTCACGGCGGCCGCGGGCATGGCGATGGGTGGCCTCAAGCCGATCGTCGCCGTCTACTCGACGTTCTTTGCTCGTGCGTTCGATCAGGCGAACCTCGACGTTGGACTGCTCAACCTACCTGTCGTCTTCGTCTTCAAGAGCGCAGGGATCACCGGCGACGACGGACCGAGCCACCACGGAATCCTCGACATCGCGCTCTGTCTCGCTATTCCGAACATGACGATCTTCGCGCCCTCGAGTGCCGAAGAGGTTCCGATCATGCTGGAATCAGCGCTCTCGATGTCGAGCCCGACCGCAATCCGCTACCCGAAGACCGACCCCCAGCCCTACGACGGAAAAGTCGGTGAAGGACTGACGGCCCGTGAGGTCGTGCGCGGCGACGGCTCCCTGTGCGTGCTCGCCATCGGCAAGATGGCGCCCAGCTCGTATGAGGCGTTGAAGCGCCTCGGCGATGAGGCGAAGCACATCACGCTCTATGACGTGCGCGTGCTGCCGCCGGATCCGAACATGATCGACGACGCCCTCAACCACGAGCGCATCATCACGGTCGAGGACGCCACGCGCCACGGTGGCGCGGGCACGTTGATGGTCTCGGCCGTTCGCTCGCGTGCACAAGAGCTCAATCGACCCTTTCCCCTCACTCGAATCCTCGGCGTGCCGCGTGCTTACCTCGAGCACCACAAGCCCGACGAGCTCCTCGCCGAGATAGGACTCGATCCGGAAGGGTTGGCGGGAGCGTTTTCGCGTCTGCTCGAGGGCAAGCCCGAGTTCCCTCGGGTCGTCCCCGAATCGCCGCGTCCGAACTTCTACTAAGCGTCAACGCCTCGACGCACGCCCGATAATTTGGGGCGATGACGTTTGAGATCGAAAAGAGCGACGAAGAGTGGCGCAAGCAGCTCTCATCCGATCGCTACGCCGTGCTCCGCAAGGCCAGGACCGAAGCGCCGTTCACCGGTTCACTGCTGCACGTCGACGCAGACGGCGTCTTCAGTTGCGCGGGATGCGGCCAGACGCTCTTTACGAGCACGCAGAAGTTCGACTCGGGCTGTGGGTGGCCAAGCTTTGACGCGTGCGAGCCTGGCACCATCATCGAGCGCGCCGACCGATCACTCTTTCGCGAGCGCACCGAGATCCTCTGTGCCAGGTGCGGCGGTCACTTGGGACACGTATTTGACGACGGACCCACCGAAACGGGACTCCGCTACTGCGTGAACTCGCTCGCCATCGACTTCGACGAAACGACGTAGCTAGACGTCGAGGAAACGGCGGATCGCGATCGCCGACCCAACCGAGCCGATCACGACTCCGACGATCAGCACGACCGCGTTCGTCCCGAGGAGCGCCGAGGTGTTCAGCGCGAACTCGTTGTGCAGCGGGTACCACGTGTGCAGCGCGGTGACCGCGGCGATCGCCACAACGGAGCCGAGGAATCCCTGGATGAATCCTTCCGTGATGTAGGGGACGCGGATGAACCAGTTCGTCGCTCCGACGAGCTTCATCACCGATACCTCGCGGCGCCTCGAGAAGATGGCCATGCGGATCGTGTTGAGGATGAGTACCAGCGCCGAGAGCAGGAGCACGGCGGCGAGGGCGAGAAACACAATCTGCAGCACTCGGATCACCTTGTTCATTGAGCGGATCTGCTGGTTAGGACCGGTCACCGAGTAGATGCCGGGGGCGTGCGCGAACGTGCTCTCCACTGCGAACGTATCTGAGGGCACAACGGGGACACACTGAAACGAGGAAGGAACTGAAGCGACGGTCAGCACCGACGACTCGGACTCGGGCAGGAGCGTCTTCGCCTGTTGGAGGTCCTGGGCCTGGGTGAAGTAGACGCACTTCTTCACGATCGGCATGGAGTGCAACTGGGTGCCCACGCTCGAGATCTCGCTGGCAGAAGCGTTGGGCTGCATCCACACGGTCACCCGCGTCGCCTGCTGCCACTCAACTGACGCCTGGGCCGCACTTTGCTTGAGCAGCAAGGCCGATCCCACGAGCGACAACGACACCGCAACGGTGAGGACGGCCGCGATGGTCATCATGCGGTTGCGCCACAGGTTGCTAAAGGTCTCTTTAAAGGCGTAGCGGAAGTACACGCGCATCAGCTGGCTACTCCTTCGTCGATGCCGTAGACGCCACGGACTTGGTCGCGGATCATCTCGCCGCGATCGAGTTCGATGACGCGTCGACGCATGCGGTCGACGAGCGACTTGTCGTGAGTTGCCATGACGACCGTTGTCCCCGTGCGATTGATGCGCTCGAGCAGCGCCATGACCGACTCGGAGTTCGACGGGTCGAGGTTGCCGGTCGGTTCGTCGGCGAGAAGGATGAGCGGGCGGTTGACGAAGGCGCGCGCGATAGCGACGCGCTGCTGCTCGCCACCGGACAGCTCGTGTGGAAGGTTCTTCGATTTATCGGTGAGTCCGACGAGCTCCAAGATCTGGGGCACCTGCGACTCGACGGTCGAGCGCGGCCGACCGATCACTTCGAGCGCAAACGCGACGTTCTCAAAGACCGTCTTATTGGGGAGCAAGCGGAAGTCCTGGAAGATGCAGCCGATGTTGCGTCGCAGGTAGGGCACGCGCCACTTCGGCAGATCACCGATGTCGCGTCCCGCTTCGAGGATCCGACCCGTGTCGGGGTGCTCTTCACGAAGGAGGAGCCGCAAGAACGTCGTCTTGCCCGAACCCGACGCGCCAACCAGAAAGACAAACTCGCCCTTTTCGATGTCGAGGGTGAGGTTCTTCAGCGCGGACGTGCCGTTCTTGTAAGTCTTGGACACGTTTTCGAATCGGATCACGGCTTCTCCGTCTCGGGTTTCTTGAATAATGGTGCGACGTTCGGACGCAGCGGCAAAGCCATTCTACTGAGGTCGCTATGGGCCCCTAGGACATAACGATCAGGCATTTGTTGCATTGGGGAGGAATTATGACGCAGAACGCTGACGACGTAGCTCGGCTTCGATGAAACCGTCGAGATCGCCGTCGAGCACCGCTTCGACGTTGCCAGTCTCGTAGTCGCTGCGATGATCTTTGACTAACTGATAGGGCGCTTGGACGTAGGAGCGAATCTGTGAGCCCCACGCGTTGTCGGAGCGTTTGCCACTCAGCGCATCCATCTCGGCTTGACGCTCCGCGCGGGCACGCTCGGCGAGCTTCGCCTCGAGGATCTGCATTGCGCGCGCACGGTTCTGATGCTGGGAGCGCTCGTTCTGCACGCTCACGACGATGCCGGTCGGCAGGTGGGTGAGGCGAATTGCCGAGTCGGTCTTGTTGACGTGCTGGCCGCCCGCGCCCGACGAGCGATACGTATCGACGCGCAGGTCCTTCTCGTCGATCTCCACTTCGGCTGCGTTGTCACTCAGCAGCGGCGTCACGTCGAGGCTCGCGAAGCTCGTCTGTCGACGCGACTGCGAGTCGAAGGGGCTGATGCGCACGAGTCGGTGGACACCCCGCTCAGCGGAGAGCCACCCGTAGGCGAATCTGCCCTTCACGATGAACGTCGCTGAGAGCAGCCCAGCCTCTTGACCTTCGGTCGCTTCGTCGATCTCGACGCCGAAACCTCGACGCTCGGCCCAACGCGAATACATGCGCAACAGCATCTCGGTCCAGTCCTGCGCGTCGGTGCCGCCGGCGCCAGCGTGCAGTTCGACGATGGCGTCGTTCTCGTCGAACGGTCCACTGAAGAGACTCAGCGTCTCGAGGTCGGCGACGTCACGCTCAAGCGTCTCGACCGCGTCGGCAAGCTCGTTGAAGATCGACCAGTCGGCGTCACCTGCGTCGAGTGAGTCACGCGCGAACTCGGTCAAGACCGAGGCGTCGTCGAGCTCGCGGCGCAACGCGTCAAAGGCGTCGAGGTCGTTCGTGAGGCGCCCGAGCTCAGTGGTCACCTCTCGGGCATGGTCCTGGTCGTCCCAGAGATTTGGGTCAGCCGCGAGATCGCTCAAGAGAGCGTGACGCGTCCGGCTGGCGTCGATCTTCAGGTAGTCGCGAGCCGCATCCCACCTCGTCTCGAGCTCTTCGAGCGAGACGAGGGCGTTGCGCAGTGCGTTCTCCGCCTTAGGGTCGGCCATGGCACTGCTTGAACTTGCGCTTGGAGCCGCACCAGCACGGGTCGTTTCGTCCGAGCTTCTCGTGCTGCTTGGGCGCGGCGGCGGCCGACGGTGACGTTGACGCCTTCGCGGCGGGGAGCTCGGTGGCGCCCGGGGCCAGTTGGTTGGCGTTGGTGAGCGCGCCCTCGAGACCATCGTCCGTCATGCCAGCCTCGATGACTGCCTCTTCTTCGGGGGTCGCCTCGACGTGGGTGATGTATCGCACGTAGTCGTTGTCGACGGATGCGAGGAGGCCCTCGAACATCAAGTACCCCTCCTTCTGCCACGCGGTAAGGGGGTCTTGCTGAGCGACCTGGCGCAGGTGGATGCCGTCGCGCAGGTAGTCCATGTCCGAGAGGTGCTCGCGCCAGCGCTGGTCGAGGATCTGGAGCATCACATCACGCTCGATGTCCTTCGCGGTGTCGAGTCCGCCGGGAAAGTTCTCGGACTTCTTCTCGTACTGGCCCGCTGCCTCGTCGACCACGAGACCGATGATCTCATCCACGTCGTCGTAGGCTCTCAAGCTCTCGAGGGTCTGCTCGGTCGGATAGTACGACTGGAGGTCGAGCAAGAGCGCGTTGTAGTCCCACTCTTCGGCAAAGCCAGCGCCGATGTGGTCTTCGACGACCTCGGTCAAGCGCTCTTCTATGAGCTCGATCGTCGAGTCGTGAATGTCCTCGCCGTCGATGACCTGTTGGCGGCGCTTGTAGATGACTTTGCGCTGCTCGTTCATCACCTCGTCGTACTTGAGGACGTCTTTGCGGATCTCGGCGTTGCGCGCTTCGACGGTGTTCTGGGCACGCTCGATGGCCTTGGAGACCATCTTCGCTTCGATCGCCTCTTCTTCGGGCATGGCGCGATCCATGACCCACGAGACCGCCCCTGTCGCGAACAGTCGCAGCAACTCATCTTCCAGCGAGAGATAGAAACGACTCTCACCAGGATCACCCTGACGTCCCGATCGGCCGCGCAGCTGGTTGTCGATGCGACGCGAGTCGTGTCGTTCGGTGCCGAGCACGTAGAGGCCGCCGACCTCGCGAACTTCATCGCCCTCTTTGTCGGTGATCGGCTTCCACTTCTTCGCTGCTATCTCGTAGGCCGCGTCGTACTCCTCGGTGCCCGGCTGCAGTCCCTGGCCGATGACTTCGCGCGCGGCGAGTCCTTCGTAGTTGCCCCCGAGCACGACGTCAACGCCACGACCAGCCATGTTGGTCGCGACCGTGACCGCGCCCTTGCGGCCCGCCTGGGCCACGACCTCCGCTTCGCGAAAGTGCTGCTTCGCGTTCAAGACCTCGTGGGGAATGCCCGCCTTGGAGAGCTCGCGCGAGAGCAGCTCGGACTTTTCCACCGATGCGGTACCGAGCAGGACAGGTTGGCCGAGGTCAGTGCGCTCACGCACGTCATCGACGATCGCGGCGAACTTCGCCTGCTCCGTCTTGTAAATGAGGTCAGGCTGGTCCTGACGGATCGCGGGAGCGTTCGTCGGGATGGGAACGACGGACAGACCGTAGGTGTTGCCGAACTCGGCGGCCTCGGTCTCGGCTGTTCCTGTCATGCCGGCGAGCTTCTCGTAGAGGCGGAAGTAGTTCTGCAGCGTGACGGTCGCCCACGTGTGGTTCTCTTCTTGGATGCGCACGCGCTCTTTCGCTTCGACGGCCTGGTGCAGACCGTCGCTCCAGCGACGGCCCTCGAGGGTCCGTCCGGTGAACTCGTCGACGATCTTCACCTCTCCGCCGTCAACGAGGTAGTCCTTGTCACGGTGGAAGAGCTCTTTGGCGCGCAGCGCCTGGCCGAGCTGGTGGACGTAGTTGGTCGCGACCGCATCGTAGAGGTTCGTGACGCCGAGCTGACGCTCGACCTTCTCGATGCCCGCCTCGGTCGGCATGACCGTCTTCTTCTCCTCGTCGACCTCATAGTCGGCGTCGCGCGTGAGGGCGCGCGCGATCGAGGCAAACTGGTAGTAGAGCTTCGTCACGTCGGCCGCAGGGCCCGAGATGATGAGCGGGGTGCGAGCTTCGTCGATGAGGATGGAGTCCACCTCGTCGACGATGGCGTAGTGGTGCCCGCGCTGGACCATGTGCTCACTGCGACGAGCCATGTTGTCACGTAGGTAGTCAAAGCCGAACTCGGTGTTCGTGCCATAGGTGATGTCAGCCGCGTAGGCGGCACGCTTCTCTTCGAACTCTTGGAGGTCCGGGCCGACGCGTCCCACGGTCAGGCCGAGCCATCGGTGCAGCTCGCCCATCCACCGGGCGTCACGCGTGGCGAGGTAGTCGTTCGTGGTCACGACGTGCACGCCCTTGCCGGCAAGCGCGTTCAGGTACACCGGCAAGGTCGAGGCGAGCGTCTTTCCTTCACCGGTCTTCATTTCGGCGATCCACCCGAAGTGCAGCGCCATGCCGCCCATGAGCTGGACATCGTATGGGCGTTGTCCGAGGACACGGGTTGATGCTTCGCGAACGACGGCAAAGGCCTCGATCAATATGTCATCGAGCTCCTCGCCGTCGGCGAGGCGGGCGCGAAAAATGTCGGTGTAGGCCTGGAGCTCGGCGTCGGCCTTGGCCGCCATCTCGTCAGCGAGGTCGTTGATGGGCCCCACCAGTTCGGCCAACTGGCGCACGCGCTTGCCCTCACCGGCCTTCAAAATCTTCTGAAATACGCTCATGTCGTGTTTTACCCTACCGGTCCCACAGGTTCTTTAAGAGGGCTACGAGTGCTGACCTGGTCTTTGACCCCACACTTGCCTGCGGCAGTGTCCGTGCGCACCGAGGGCAGCTCGCGCTCTCCTTCGGCTCTTGCGCACACTTCACCGGCTCCCGAGTTGATCAGGGTGATCACCTAGGGGCAGGACTTACTTCTAAACCGCGCCATGCTCAGCGTCGACAAGACGCCTTACGTGGGTCGTTTCGCCCGCGACTGGCATCGACTTTCAACCACAGACCACTCGCAGCCCTGCTCAAGTCTACGTCCCGCCCTCAGGCAGCACCGGGCTGCTCTTTCCTCGACTCGGCGAAGAGCACGAGTAGAAGGCGCAGACTGAGCACGAGGCCAGCAAACGGCACGAGGGCTTTCCGCCACCCTTTGGCGGTGTGAATCTCAAAGCGCAGAGCGCTGCGGTGGTGGGCAATGAGCATCTCTCGTGAGAGCCTCGCTCGCGAGACGCCCTCGACGTGCGTGACAACCGCTTCGGGAATCGCGTCGACGCGAAAGCCGTGCTCGCGCAGCGCCCAACAAAGCGCCATGTCCTCGGCGAACATGAAGTAACGCTCGTCAAAGCCGCCCACCAACTCGAAGGCGCTTCGTCGAACGAGAAAGCACGCCCCAGACACCCAGTCGACCGAGCCGTCAGACCGCGCGGACCGGTAGCGCTTGGTGGCCGGGTTGTCCGGCCAGATCGGCGCGAGGATCGCGTGCAGACCGGCCAGCCAGACGTTCGGAAAGACGCGCATTGACGGATATACGGTGCCGTCGGGTCGGAGGATCTTGGGGCCGACCAGAGCGACGTCACGGTGGTCATCGAGATACGCAACTAACGCCTCGATCGCCCCGTCATGAACCACGACGTCGGGATTGGACACGAGCACGTAGGGCGTCGCTCGCGCGGCCGCAACCCCACGATTCACGCCGCGCCCGTAGCCGAGGTTGACGCCCGGCGAGACGAGCACGACGTCGTGGTCGAGCAGTGCCGCTGGCACCGAGCCGACCTCGCCGTTTTCCACGACCACCACTTGGGACACGCCGTTGTCGAAGAGGGAGTCGACGCACTCGATGAGGAACTCGTCGGCGTGGTAGTCGACGACGACTGCGACGACGTCGTTCTCTACATCACTCACCGAAGTCCCTTGAGACGCTCTCGGGCAACGACAAGGCGTTCGAGGGCGTCAGGCCAGCCGGGCAGCTGCGACCACGAGGTCGCGAACTTCTCCGTGTCGAGGTCGCTGCGCGCCGGACGCACCGCGAGCGGCGCTGGGCTGAGCTCGCTGGTCGAAATCGGTTCGGCAAAGTCTTCGCCGCGATTCAACAGCGTGCCGATGTACTTGGCGACGTCGAACCACGTTGTCGCCCCGACGTTCGCCACATGCCAGACGCCGCCGGGTACCTCGCGCACGAAGGTGACGAGTGCACGAGCTAGATCGCTTGCCGCCGTCACCGTGCCCATCTGATCGTCGACGAAGCGCACCGTCGCGCCGCTCAGCGCGCGATCGGCGATGACGTGCGCGACGCTGTTGCCGCGAACGCCCATGACCCATGAAGTGCGAACGATGGTGTCAAACGGCGAGCAGTGCAGCTCCCCCTCGCGCTTCGAGGCACCGTAGACGTTGAGCGGGTCGGTCTCGTCGTACTCGACATATGCGCTCCCCTTCTTGCCGTCGAAGACGTAGTCGGTCGAGACGGTGATCAGTCGCGCGCCGATGTCGCGCGCGCCGTGGGACATGATGAGCGTGCCCTCTTCGTTCACCTCGAAGCATCGGTCGGCGTCGTCTTCTGCGCGATCGACGGCGGTGTAGGCGGCAAGGTGGACGATCACGTCGGGTCGCGCCGCATCAAGCGCTCGCGTCACTGCCGCGCGGTCGGTGACGTCGAGCTCGTGATGCGTGAGACCGAGCGCCTCGAACTCACCGGGTTCGACGAGACGTCCATCAGGTTGAAAGCTCGAGTCACCACCGGGCGGCGTCGAGCCGTGCAGGATATCCATCAGGTCGAGGCCCACCTGCCCACCCGCGCCGGTGACGAGCACCCGCGTCGCGGGACTCATCGTGGGACCTCGCTCGCGCGCAGATGCACAACGTCGCCCACGCCGAAGACCTCGAGCTCGCCGTCGATCTCCACGATCAGCCTCCCCGCCTCATCGACGCCTTGCGCGCGGCCCTCTCGAGCGCCGTCGTGCTGCTCGACGCGCACCGACATTCCGATTGTTGACAGCGCTCGCTCGTAGTCGGCGTGCAACCTCGTCCGTCCCTCTTTGCTATCAAGCTGTTCGCGGCGCACCTCGAGCTCTTCGAGCACGATATCGAGCACGCCTCGAGGTTCGAGGGTGAGTCCGGTCTCGGCTTTTACCGAGGTCCCGCCCCCGTCCTCGGGACCTTCGTACGTCAGGTTGAGGCCGACGCCGACGACGACGTCGAAGCCACTCGGCGGCGCCACGATTTCAGCAAGCACGCCGCCGAGCTTGCGATCGCCCACGATGAGGTCATTGGGCCACTTGAGCTGCGCGCGAAGCCCGCTCAAGCGTTCCAGCGCGCCTCGTGTGGCGAGCGCGACGGCCGCGACGGCGAGCTGCAGATCGTTCGCGTCGAGCGTCGGACGAAGCGCAACCGAAAAGAGCAGCGAGGTTCGAGGCGGTGCGACCCACGAGCGATCGAGTCGGCCTCGACCAGCGCTTTGAAAGTCGGCAAACGCGACGAGGCCCTCGGAACTACCGTCCAGTACGCGCCGTTTCAGATAGGTATTTGTCGACTCGATCTCTTCGAAATGCTCGACGCGCCACACGATGGGACTCACGCTCAAACATTAGGGTTTATTAGCTGAGTGCTAGAAAATAACAGGCCGACAACGGAGGTACGCGTGTTGCAGAAAGTTCTCATCGCCAATCGGGGTGAGATCGCCGTTCGCGTGATCAGGACCTGTCGGGAGATGGGCATTACGACCGTCGCCGTCTACTCGGAGCTCGACCGCAACGCCCTGCACGTGCGGCTGGCCGACGAGGCATACGCCCTTGGTGGCCAAACGGCGGCAGAGAGCTATCTCAACACCGACGCCATCTTGGACGTGATCGAGCGCTCGGGGGCCGACGCCGTCCACCCTGGCTACGGCTTCTTCTCGGAGAACACCGACTTCGCTCGGGCCATCACGTCACTCGGAGTGACCTTCATCGGTCCCCCGCCCGAGGCCATCGAAGTCATGGGCGACAAGATCTCCTCGCGCCTCGCGGCAGAAGCGGCCGGCGTCGTTGGCGTACCCGGGCGCAGCCAGACGCTCAAGGGCGCGAAGGAAGTCATCGACTTCGGCGACGAGTTCGGTTGGCCGGTCGCCATCAAGGCTGCCTACGGCGGAGGCGGTCGCGGCATGAAAGTCGTCAACGCGCCCGATGAGGCGGAAGCCGCGTTGGAGAGCGCCCAGCGCGAGGCGCTCAGCTACTTCGGACGCAGCGAGTGCTACGTCGAGCGCTACCTCAGCTGGCCCCGCCATATCGAGATGCAGGTGCTCGCCGACAGCTTCGGCACGACGCTGTGGCTCGGCGAGCGCGACTGCTCGGCCCAGCGTCGACACCAGAAGCTGATCGAAGAGTCCCCGGCCCCGAACTTCCCCGACGAGATTCGTCGCGCCATGGGCGAAGCGGCAGTCAAGGTCTCGGAGGCGTGCGGCTACGTGAACGCGGGCACCGTCGAGTTCCTCTACCAAGACGGCGAGTTCTTCTTCCTCGAGATGAACACGCGGCTCCAAGTCGAGCACCCGGTCACCGAGCTCGTCACCGGGCTCGACCTGGTCGAGTGGCAGCTGCGCATCGCCGCGGGCGAACCACTCACCTTCTCTCAAGACGACATCGCCCATAACGGCCACGCGATTGAGGTGCGCATCAACGCCGAAGATCCGGCGAACGGCAAGTTCATCCCCACACCAGGCACCATCACCCGCTTCGACCAGCTGTCGGGTCCCGGCGTTCGTCTCGACGCTGGCTACGTCGAAGGCGATGTGATCTCCCAGTACTACGACAACCTCATCGCCAAGCTCATCGTCTGGGCCCCCGACCGTGAACGCGCGCGACGGCGCATGCTTCGCGCCATCGAAGAGACGACCATCGAAGGCGTCGCCACGACGCTGGGCGCTGACGTCATCATTCTCTCGGACGAAGCGTTCGTCCACGGCACGCACTCGACCAAGTGGGTTGAGACTGACCTCGACTTCTCTTCGATCCCCAACAACGCTGCGTCCGTCGTCTCCATCGGCGAAGGCCGTGTGCGAAAGGATGTCACGGCCGAAGTGAACGGCCGACGCGTGACAGTGGCGCTGTGGGTGCCCGAAGATGAGGATCTGCCCGCGCGACCCCAGAGCACCGCGCTCAAGCCCCGTCGTCAACACCACTCGGGCGTCCTCGGCAGTGGTTCGGGCAAGGTCACAGTCCCCATGCAGGGCACGATCGTCAAGGTGAACGTCACGGTCGGTCAAACGGTTGAAGCTGGTGACACCGTCGTCATCCTCGAGGCCATGAAGATGGAGAACAGCGTCAACGCGGAAAAGACGGGCGTCGTCAAAAGCGTCAACGTGACCACCGGAGCCTCGGTGAGCGCGGGTGACGTCGTGGTGGAGATCGAGTGAGCGCCAACCAGCGCGTGGTGAAGGCGATCGAGGGTGCGCGCAGCGAACTCGTCGAACTCAGTCACTTCATTCACGCTCACCCCGAACTCGGCTATGAGGAGTTCGAATCGTCCGCGGCGCTCGCGGGTGCAGCCGAACGCGCGGGCTTCGACGTCGAGCGGGGCGCGGCTGGACTGGCGACCGCGTTTCGCGCCACCAAGGGCACGGGACGCTTCCACGTCGTCTACTGCGCTGAGTTCGACGCGCTGCCTGAGGTCGGACACGCGTGCGGTCACAACATCATCGCGGCCTCCTCGCTCGGCGCGGCCCTCGGGCTGGCCGAGGCAGCCGATGAGCTTGACCTGCGCGTCACGCTGCTCGGCACCCCTTCCGAAGAAGGAGGCGGCGGAAAGATCGATCTCTTGAAGGCGGGCTACTTCGACGACGAGCACATGGCGCTCATGGTCCACCCGTTCCCGACCGAGCGACTCGACGCCACCTGTCTTGCCGTCGATCAGTTCGACGTGATCTACACCGGCAAGGAGGCCCACGCCTCGGCAGCACCCTGGCTGGGACTCAACGCCCTCGACGCACTCACCATCGCTCAGGTTGCCCTCGGCCTGCTCCGCCAGCAGCTCCCTCCCGGAGATCAGTTCCACGGCATCGTCACTGACGGAGGAGTTGCCGCCAACATCATCCCGAGCCGAACGATCGCGCGGTACATGGCGCGTTCGCTGACGATCGACAGCCTCGCCGCCCTGCGTCCTCGCGTGGACGCCTGCTTTGAAGCGGGCGCCCTCGCGACCGGCACGTCGCTCGAGTTCGAAGAGGTCGGCCAACAGTTCTCCCAGATGGTCGCCGACCCCGAGATCCTGGCGCACTACCGGCGCGCCGCCGAGTCGCTCGGTCGGGACTTTCTCCTCGACGACGAGGACGCACCGAAGCCGACGATTTCGACGGACATGGCGAACGTGTCCCTCGCTGTGCCCTCGATCCACCCGCTGCTCATGATTCCCACCCACGGTGCGATCAACCATCAGCCCGAGTTCACGGCCGCCTGCATCACCGCCGCCGCCGACCAGGCGGTGATCGACGGCGCACTCGCCCTCGCCGAGACGGCCGTCGGCGTCGCGAATGACGAGGCGCTGCGCGAAAGGCTGGTGAATCGCTGATGGTGCTCGAACACGCACTGCTCTATGTCAAACAAGGCGAAGAAGCCGCGTTCGAAGACTCGATGCGCGAAGCGCTGCCGATCATCGAATCGGCGGACCAGTGCTTCGGCGCCGAAGTCCGCCGTCAAGCCGAAGATGATTCGGTGTACCTGTTACTCGTGCGCTGGGGTTCGATCGAAGCCCACATTGCGTTCCGCGACACCGAGCTCTACGAGTCGTGGCGTTCGCTCACCCATCCCTTCTATCGCGAGACCATCAGCGTCACGCACTTCTACGAACCACTCGAGCGCTAGCGCGTCAGCTCGCTCGGTAGACGCCAAACTCCCCGCGAAGAACGTCTGCCACCTCACCGAGGGTCGCCAGTCGCGATAGCGCGGTCTTCATTGGATACAGCAAGTTCTGTGAACCGCGAGCGGCTGCAGCTACGTCGTCGAGCGCGGCGCGCACGCCCTCTTGATCGCGGTGCTCCTTCAGGTAGCGCACGCGATCGATCTGCGCGCGCTGCTGGGCCTCATCAATCGGAAAGACGTCGGCCTTGGTCGTCTCGTTGTCGACGAACTGATTGACGCCGACGACGACCTTGTCGCCGCGCTCGACGCTGCGGGCAAACTCGTAGGCCGCGGACTCGATCTCGTCTTGCAGGTAGTGCGCCTCAATCGCGGCCACCGATCCACCGAGCTCATCGATCGCCGTGATGTACTCTCGCGCGCATTCTTCGACCTCGTCGGTGAGCGTCTCGATGAAGTACGAGCCAGCGAGGGGGTCGACGGTGTCGGCAATACCCGACTCATAGCCCACGATCTGTTGGGTGCGCAGCGCGAGCTTCGCCGCGCGTTCGGTCGGCAAGCCGAGCGCCTCGTCGAAGCCGTTCGTGTGGAGGCTCTGCGTACCACCGAGCGCAGCGGCGAGCGCCTGCAGGGTGACGCGAACGATGTTGTTCTCGGGCTGTTGGGCCGTCAACGTCGAGCCACCCGTTTGGGTGTGAAAGCGCAGCATCGTCGACTTGGGGTCGGTCGCGTGGAAGCGGTCGCGCATGATCGATGCCCACAGACGTCGTGCCGCACGGTACTTCGCCACCTCTTCGAAGAGATTGTTGTGGGCGTTGAAGAAGAAGCTGAGCCGCGGGGCGAAGGCGTCGAGCTCGAGTCCGGCGGCGAGCGCCGCCTCGACGTAGGCGATGCCGTTCGCGAGCGTGAAGGCGATCTCTTGGACCGCGGTGGAGCCGGCCTCTCGAATGTGGTAGCCGGAGATCGAGATGGTGTTCCAGTTCGGCATCTCCTTCGCGCAGTAGGCGAAGGTGTCGACGACGAGGCGCATGGAAGGTCGCGGTGGGTAGATGTAGGTGCCGCGCGCGACGTACTCCTTCAAGATGTCGTTCTGAATCGTGCCGCGCAGCTGGTCGCCCGCGACGCCCTGCTCTTCCCCGACAAGTTGGTAGAAGAGCAGCAAGGTCGCGGCGGTGGCGTTGATCGTCATCGAGGTCGTCACTTCACCGAGTGGCAGCCCCGCGAGTAGGAGGCGCATGTCCTCCAGCGACGAGATGGCGACGCCGACCTTGCCGACTTCGCCCTCTGCGCGTACGTGATCGGCGTCGTAGCCCATCTGCGTGGGCAGATCGAAGGCGCAAGAGAGTCCTGTCTGACCGGCCGCGAGCAGGAACTTGAAGCGCTCGTTCGTCGCTTCGGCCGTGCCAAACCCCGCGTACTGCCGCATCGTCCAGAGCCGGCCGCGATACATCGTCTCTTGAACGCCGCGCGTGTAGGGATAGTGACCGGGCTCGCCCAGCTCTGTCGCTTCGTCGAAATCCTTCAAGTCAGCGCCGCGGTAGACCGCTTTGACCTCAATACCGGAGTCGGTGAAGCGCTCGTTCGGATCCACACGCCCACGTTAGGCGCTGTGCCTCGCGATTCCGTAGAACGAGTTAACACCGCCGTTACCCAAAAGTAGAAAGCGCGATTATTGAGCGGTCAAGATGGACGGATGCAATGTTCGAACTGTGGCGACACGTTGACCGAGAGGATCTGTCCGACGTGCAAGCGACAGTTGCCCGACAACGCGCGAGGCATCATTGACCCGATCACCGGACTGATGCTCGCGGGCTGGGGGCGCCGTGCGGGTCAGGTCGTCGCGGACTGGCTCGTGCTCGTCATTCCCGGCTACTTCATCTTCTCGCTCTTCTACGAGCTCGACGGGACGGCCATTGGCGTGGCGATGACCCTCGTCGGTATCGGTGCGTACTTCGTGCCGTTGTGGACGAGCACGCGCGGTCAGTCCCTCGGTAATCGCGTCACGGTGACGCGAGTGCGAGACGCCGCCTCCGGACAGCGGATCAATTTCATCCAAGCGTTCAAGCGCTGGGCATTCGTCGCGGTCTACGTGGCGTTTCGATTCGGACCGAGCCCCTACGTGCCGATCCTCTTCTACCTCGCAGTGCTCATCGACTGCCTCTACCCGCTCTACGACAAGCGAAACCAGACCCTGCACGACAAGTTCGCGGGCACGATCGTGGTGATTGCTTAGACGCCGACAGGATGGGGCATGCAGAGGTCGTCGTACTCGGCGATCACAATCTCGCCCGCGTTCTCGCCGCACGCCGGGCATGCCGGATCGCGTCGAACCTTGAACGTGCGAAAGCTCTGTTCGAGCGAGTCGTAGGTGAGCAGACGTCCGACAAGTGGATCACCGAGACCGAGGATGATCTTGATCGCTTCGATCGCCTGCAGTGATCCGATGATGCCTGGCAGCACGCCGAGGACGCCCGCTTCGGCGCAGCTGGGCGCGAGCTCCGCGGGCGGTGGCTCGGGGATCATGCAGCGATAGCAAGGCCCGACATAGGGATCGAAGACCGTGACTTGACCCTCGAAACGAAAGATCGAGCCGTGCACAACGGGAATGCGCTTCAAGAGCGCCGCGTCGTTCACGAGGTAGCGCGTCGGAAAGTTGTCGGTGCCGTCCACGATGACGTCGTAGCCGTCGATGATGTCGAGGATGTTGTCGGCGCCAAGGCGCGTGTCATAGGTGATGACGTTGACGTCGGGGTTCAATGACGTGATAGCTACCTTCGCGCTGTCGACCTTGCGCATCCCGATGCGGTCGACCGTGTGAAGGATCTGGCGCTGCAGGTTCGACGAGTCGACCACGTCCATGTCGATGATGCCGATGGTTCCCACACCCGCTGCCGCGAGATAGATGGCGGCCGGAGATCCGAGGCCACCCGCGCCGAGCAGCAGCACCTTTGAGTCGAGCAGTTTTAACTGGCCCTTCTCTCCCACTTCGGGAAGGAGCAAGTGGCGCTGGTAGCGCATGCGCTGGTCCTGGGTCATCGTCGCAGGCGTCGACCAGGTCAGTCCCTCGTCCTTCCACTTGTTAAAGCCTCCACTCATCGAGACAACATCGGTGAAGCCGAGATCCTGAAGGGTCTTCGCAGCAAAGGCGCTTCGTGTGCCGCCGGCGCAGTAGACGGCGATGTGCGCGTTTTTGTTGGGCAGGCGCCCTTCGACGGAGAACTCGAGCTGGCCGCGCGGGACGTGGATGGCGTTGGGCAGGGCCCCTTGCTCGTACTCGTCCGGTTCGCGAACGTCTAGCAGGGTGTACTCATCGAGGTGGTCGGCCACCTCGTGGGGGTCGACCTCACGAATCTCAGCCTTCGCGGCGTTCAGCAGGTCTCGAGGTGATGGCACAGCTTGCTCCTCTTTTCGGTGCAGAAATCTTACCTGCCGAGTCAACAATCGCCGACGCCGTGCTAAACCCATCGCGTGGACCTTCGCGACCTCCTTGCACGTCGACGAATGACGCGCTCTTTCGACGGAACGCCCGTCGTGGACACGGCCTGGCTCGAGGAGCTCTGTGCGAGCGCACTCTGGGCGCCGACAGCCGGCAACGCCGCGGGTGTGCGCCTCAACGTCGTCGCCGCCGAGGACATCGACGCGTTCTTCGAGGTGGCGACCGACGCGTCGTGGCGTGAAAGCTCCCGGCGATACGGGGGCCTCCGTCGTGCGGGCGCCGCCGTGCTCGTGACGACACGACCCCAGGACTACCTCGAGCGATACGGCGAAGCCGACAAAGTGGCGTCCGGATTGAGCGACATCGACGCGTGGCCACTCCCCTACTGGCACGCCGACGCCGCCATGGCGACGATGGCGCTCTTGTTGCTACTCGATGAGAGCGACTGGCAGGCAACGATCTGGGGAAGCTTCCGACACGACGAGGAGGTTCTGTCGTGGGCGGGATTGAGCGACGAGCAACTCTTTGCGAGCGTCCTCATTGGAAAAAGCGATGGGAGCGACGTCCCCTCGAAGTCGCTCGACCGTTCGGTTCCTTCGAGACGCGAACGCGTACGTCGCGTCGAACCTTAAGACTTGCTGGGCAACGAGAGTGCTCGCAGATACTCGATGAGCGTGCGAGCCGAGAATGCCGTCGCACCACGACCGACATAGCCGCGAGGAGCGTCGGCGCGCGAAGGACCGGCGATATCGAGGTGCGCCCACGCTCGACCATCGGTAAAACGGCGAAGGATCAGCGCCGCGACGATGGCCCCGGCCTTGGGCGGCTTCCCGATGTTCTTCATATCAGCGACGTCGGACTCGATGTGCGATTCGTAGCTGTCGACGAGCGGCATGCGCCAGAGCTGTTCGCCCGAACGCTCGCTCGCCTCCGAAAGTGCGGTGGCCAGATCGTCGCTCGAGCTGAACAGCGCCCCCACCTCGTCGCCAAGTGCGACGTTCTGGGCGCCCGTCAACGTTGCGACGTCGATGATGGCGTCCGCGCCCGTCTCGGCCGCAAGACTCAGTCCGTCCGCGAGGACGAGGCGACCTTCCGCATCGGTGTTGAGGACTTCGATCGTCATTCCGTTGCGAATCGTAAGCACGTCACCGGGCTTGGTTGCCTTGTCGCCGACGAGGTTCTCTGTCAGCATCGCAAACGCATCGATGCGAACACGCAAGCCGAGTCGGCTCGCGACCGACGTAACCGCGTTCACGATGGCGGCGCCGGTCATATCGGTCTTCATCGTCATCATCGCTTCGGGAGGCTTCATCGACAGGCCGCCTGAGTCGAAGGTGATGCCCTTGCCCACGAGGGCGACATGGGGCAGGTCGACACCGGGCTCGGGGTCGTAGGCGACGTAGACGACGCGCGTCGGTTGCGCCGAGCCCTGGCCCACGCCGAGCAGCCCACCGAGGCGCTCTTCTTTGATCTTCGTCTCTGTCCAGACTTCGACCCTCACGTGCGGGTCGTTGTTGACGTGCATGTCGATCTCGTTGGCGAGGGCCTTGGGCGACATGTACCCGGCCGGCGAGTCGACGAGGAATCGTGCCCAGTTGACGGCGTCGGCGATGACCACGCCTCGCTCAACACCCGATGTCACCGCGTCGTGCGCTTCGATGGTCGGCAACGGTGAGCCGACCGGTATCACGTCGACGGTCGCGTTGGTCGTGCTCGGCTTGTAGGCGTACGCCGCGAGGAGGGCGCCTTCAACGAACGCTTGGGCGAGGTCACCGGGGCTCTCAACGCCTTCGGTCGGTAGCAGGAAAGCGATCGATCCGTCACCCGCCGCGCGCACGACGCCTGCACCCGCGAGGCGGTAGCTATCGGTGCTTTCGTCGTCGCCCACGGAGACGAGCGCAACATTTGCGCCGTGCAGTGAGCGCAAGACAACCACGCTGCCCGGCTCGGCCTTCAACCCCTGAACACTCAACCACTCTTCCTCTAAAGTCGTCGGCAGTTCCACGCCGTCGACGATCCCCGCAAGCGACGCACTCACCGTGCCCGTTCCATCCCGCATGACGACAGGTACCGCGATCAATGCGTGGGACAGTGTTTCATTGATCGACGAGATTTGCGCCGTACGTGCCATTCCAGCCTTTTCTAGTTGTGAACCCGAGCGGTTCGGTGTTGGGGCCCTTCGGCCCAGCGCGCCATCGTCCAGACGAGATCGCTCAGTCGATTGAGGTAGCGATTGACAAACGACTCGGGGAGCGGGTAGCGAACTGCGACGCGCTCGGCACGGCGAATGACCGTGCGAGCGACATCGAGCGCTGCGGACAGCTGCGTCTCACCAGGCACGAGGAACTCCTTGGGCACCTCGATGTCGGCGCTGAGCTCGTCGATCTCTTGCTCGAGTCGACCGACCATCGCGGATGTCACGAGCGACTTCTCTGCGACCAGCTTTCGCCGATTCTCGGGCAGCGTCGCCACTTCGGCCATGAGGATCCAGAGATCTCGCTCGAGCGTGATCAAGAGTTCATTGATGCGCGAGCCGGGTTCACAGAGCGAGCGCGCCCAACCGAGAGCAGCTTGCGCTTCGTCAACGGCGCCGTTCACTTCGATTGGCTCGGCGCTCTTCGCGGTTCGACCACCGAAGTAGAGACCCGTCGTACCATCGTCACCCGTGCGGGTGTAAACCTTCACGCAGTCAGCGTAGTGAAAGCAGAACCACACAAGTAACCTGGACATTCAATGGAGTCTGCCCCGCGTCCGCCGTTCGCTCGACCCCGCGCCGACGATCCCTATCTGAAGGCGCTCTCTGAGCGAGTGGTCATCTTCGATGGCGCGACGGGCACCAATCTGCAGTTGCGTCAGCTCTCCGCCGACGATTTTGGTGGCGCGAACCTCGAGGGTTGCAATGAACTGCTCGTCGCGACTCGTCCTGACGTGATCGAGTCGTTGCACCGTTCGTTCTTCGACGTCGGTGTCGACGCCGTGGAGACCGACTCCTTTGGGTCGTTCTCCGTCGTCTTGGCCGAATATGGCATCGCCGAACGCGCTCGCGAGCTTGCCTTCGAATCAGCGAGCATCGCCCGGCGGGTCGCCGACAGCTACGCGAGCGCGGGCGACCCCAAGTTCGTCGGAGGATCGATGGGTCCCGGCACCAAGTTCCCGACCCTTGGTCAGATCACTTACGACGATCTCTCGGCGAGCTACGAAGAGCTCGCCCTCGGCCTCCTCGAAGGCGGCGTCGACCTCCTCCTCGTCGAGACGATGTTCGATCTGCTCTCGGGAAAGGCCGCTATCGCCGCGTGTCACCGCGCGATGGCCCGCCACGGACGCATTGTGCCCATCCAGGCCCAAGTCACCATCGAGCTCACCGGTCGGATGCTGCCCGGCACCGAGATCGGCGCCGCCATCGCCGCCCTCTCACCGCTCGGGGTCGACGTGCTCGGCCTCAACTGTGCGACCGGTCCCGTTGAGATGTACGAGCCACTACGCACGCTGTCAGACAACGCGTTGACGCCCGTGTCGTGCATGCCCAACGCAGGACTTCCGAGCGTCGTCGACGGACACATGCATTACGACCTGACGCCCGAAGCACTTGCCGAGCATCTGTCCAGGTTCGTGACCGAATATGGCGTGCAAGTCGTCGGCGGTTGCTGCGGCACGACGCCCGAGCATCTGCGTCAGGTGGTCGAGGCGATCCGACCGCTCAACGCGGCCAAGCGCTCCCCCGTCCCCGAGCCGGCGGTCACGTCCATCTACTCCGCGGTCAACTACCAGCAGGACCGCTCCGTGCTGCTCGTCGGCGAGCGCACGAACGCGAACGGTTCGAAGAAGTTTCGCGACGCCATGCTCGAAGGCGACTGGGACACGTGCGTGGACATCGGTCGCGAGCAGATCAAAGAAGGCGCCCACGTGATCGACGTCTGCGTCGACTACACCGGCGCAGACGGCGTCAGCGACATGAACGAGGTGATGAGCCGCCTCGCGACCCAGTCGTCGGTGCCGATCATGATCGACACAACCGAGGCGCCCGTTGCGCGCCAGGCGCTCACGTGGCTCGGCGGTAAGGCGATGCTGAACTCCGTCAACCTCGAAGAGGGCGATGCCGTCGGCACTCGTCTCGACAGCTTTCTCACCCTCGCCGCAGAGTTCGGGGCGGCCGTCGTCGCCACGTGCATCGACGAGGAGGGCCAGGCTCGAACAGCCGACTGGAAGGTCCGCGCCGCCCAAGCCATCACCGATCTCGCCGTCACGCGCTACGGGCTGGATCCCCATGACATATTTATCGACACGCTCGCCCTGCCTCTTTCGACAGGCATGGTCGAGTCGCGGCGCGACGGCATCGAGACCCTGGAGGCAATTCGCCAGGTGAAGGCAGAACTTCCCGGCGTGCGCACGATTCTTGGGCTCTCGAACATCTCCTTCGGCCTCAACCCCGCAGCCCGCCAGGTTCTCAACAGTGTCTTTCTCCACGAGGCCGCCGAGGCTGGCCTCGACGCCGCGATCGTGCACGCCTCAAAGATCCTTCCGCTCCACCGCATCGACGAAGAGGCTCGTCAGGTCTGTCTTGACCTCATCTACGACCGCCGCCGCGACGGCTACGACCCACTCAGCGAACTGCTCCGCCTCTTCGAAGGTAAATCGATCTCTTCGAACCAGGGACCGTCACTCGACGACCTCCCGCTCAACGAACGCCTCAAGCGCCGCATCATCGATGGTGCGAGAGTTGGCCTCGAGTCCGACCTCGACGAAGCCTTGGACGGTGGGAAAAGTCCACTGGACATCGTGAACGAGATCCTGCTCGACGGGATGCGCGTGGTCGGCGACCTCTTTGCGAGCGGCGAGATGCAGCTTCCCTTCGTGCTCCAGAGCGCCGAGACGATGAAGTCGGCGGTGTCGTATCTCGAGCCGTTGATGGAAAAGTCCGATCAGGGCGGACGCGGCAGGGTCGTGCTCGCGACCGTCAAGGGCGACGTCCACGACATCGGCAAGAACCTCGTCGACATCATCTTGACCAACAACGGCTACGAGGTGATCAACCTTGGCATCAAGGTCGGCGTGAACGAGATGTTGAGCGCGGTCGAAGAACACGGAGCGGACGCGCTGGGCATGAGCGGACTGCTCGTGAAGTCAACGCTGATCATGCGCGAGAACTTAGAGATCATGAACGAGCGACAGATGGCAAATGTGCCCGTGCTGCTCGGTGGCGCGGCGCTCACGCGAACCTACGTCGAGCGCGACCTTCGAGAGATCTATCAGGGCCGTCTCTTCTACGGCAAGGACGCATTCGAAGGGCTGCGCGTCCTCGACCAGCTCGGTGACATTCGCAGGGGCGGTTCGGACGACCCGACCTTTGGTCGAGAGATCTCGACCAAGAACGTGCAGCGTCGCTTTCGCGAAGAGCGGCCGGCACCCACGACCGAACTGCCACGCCGCAGCCCCGAGGTCGAGATCGACAGTCCCCTATTCCCGCCCCCCTTCCTCGGCAGCCGGGTCGCAAAAGGCATGTCGCTCGACGAGATCGCCGAGTTCTTGAACCTGACCGCGCTCTTTCGCAACCAGTGGGGCTTTCGACCAGAAAACGGTGAGGACGACACCTCGTTCAAGGAGCGGGTCAGTGCAACGCTTCGTGAGCAGTTGAGTCTCGCGAAAGCCGACGACCTCCTGGTACCCCAGGTCGTCTGGGGCCACTTCCCCGCAGCCGCCGATGGCAACGACCTCGTGATCTTCGCCGACGACTCGCGCGACGAGGAGATCACGCGCTTTCACTTTCCCCGACAGGCGGAGCTGCCGTACCTGTGCATCGCCGACTTCTTTCGCCCCGTTGAGAGTCCGGATCACGACTACGCGAGCTTCATGCTGGTCACCATGGGCAACCGCATCTCCGAGCGCACCCACCAGCTCTTCAGCGAGAACCGCTACACCGACTACCTCATGCTGCACGGGCTCGGCGTCGAGATGGCCGAAGCGCTCGCCGAGTTGTGGCACAAGCGCATCCGAGAAGAGCTCGGCTACGCGGATGAAGACGGCCCCACCCTCACGGGACTCTTCCGCCAGCAGTACCGAGGGGGTCGCTACTCGTGGGGATACCCCGCGTGCCCTGACCTCTCCGACAACGCGAAGGTCGCGGCACTTCTCGAGTCCGAGCGCATCGGCGTCTCGGTCTCAGAAGGCTTCCAGCTGCACCCCGAGCAGACAACCGACGCCGTCATCTGCCATCACCCCAAAGCCAAATACTTCATCGCCTAGCCCGTCGCGGCCGCTCAGCGGACCTCTTTTCCCTTCGCGCTCAGCACGTACCAGTAGCCGCCCAAATTGTCGAGACCCTCTCCGGGCGCGCTGCCCGGCGTCTCATCGGTAGCGAAGCGGTAGAGCGGCCAGCCGTTGTATGTCACCTGCGTCGAGCCACCGATGCGCTTCGTCGTGCCGAGGAGCGACGCCTTGGCTTTGCCTGACGAGATCGGCGTGGTGACGCCTTTCGGCAAGAGCAGCGGCGGCCACTCATCTGCGCAGGCAGAATTGCACTTGGATCTTCCGGAGTGGTGATCCGGGCCATAGGCATACAGAGCCTGACCGGCGCCGTCAACGAGAATGACGCCGAGGCCGCTCATGTTCTGGGTGGTCACCACGTACGAGGGTGCCTTCGACGCGGAGGCGGGTGCGCTGCCACTGCGGATCAACGCGCCGGCGACACCAACGAGAAGCGACCACGCTACCAACGCACGAACGAGTCGAGCGTTCACGTTGCCAAACTCGCCAGAGCGTTCGTGTAGACCTTCGCGACTCTGTCCCACAGACGATTGGCGTCCTCGTCGATCTCTTGACGACGAGGGTCTGCGTCAAACCACTCGACCGCTTCACGTATCCCAATTTCGACGGGCACGACCGCCTCAAACTCGGGGACATACCGACGGAGCTTGGAGTTGTCGAACACGGATGAATTGATCTTGTCGCCCCACAGTGTGCCGAGCAACTCCGGACTCGCCGCGACCATGCCATCGGAAGGAACGTGAAGAATGTCGGGTTCGACGCCCGCGGCCCTTCCCACCAGTGCGTAGATCTGGTTCCAGGTCAGCGCTTCATCGGAGGTGATGTGAAAGTCCTCGCCGAGTGTGTCCGGGCGTCCGAGCAGCGGAATCAGCCCTCTTGCGAGATCCGAGCTGTGCGTGATGGTCCAGATGCTCGTCCCATCGCCGGGCACGAGCACCTGGACACCACGGCGCATGCGGTCGACGACCGTGTAGGGCTTTGCCCAGCTGCCGATCGCGACGGGTATCTGCGAGTAGCCGTACGTCAGGGAAGGACGGATGATCGTCATCGGAAACCCCCTTGTCTCATACGCGTCGCGCAGCACCTCTTCGCACGCGATCTTGTCGCGCGAGTACTGCCAGAACGCATTGCGAAGCGGCGTTGACTCCGTGATGAGCCAGCTAGACGGCGGCTTCTCGTACGCCGAAGCCGAGCTGATGAAGACGTACTGACCTGAGTCGGCGTACAGGCGCAGGTCGAGCTCGACCTGGCTGGGCACGTAGGCCGTCCACTGGATGACGGCATCGAAGTGGCGCTCGCCGAGCGCCTCGCGCACCTGTGCCTCATCGGACGCATCGGCAGTGAACGTGCGCGCCTCACCCACCTGGTTGGGGAGTACCGACCGACCGCGATTAAGTACCGACACGTTGTGCCCGGCGTCGAGGGCGGCAGAGACGCACGCCGTGCTGATGATGCCGGTTCCCCCGATGAAGAGGACGTCCATAGCTGCTCCTAGGTCGTTGTCAATGCAAACTTATGGTTTGACGCTCGTCGTCGCTGACGCCGCGTCAGGAACGAAGCGCGGGAGCGGCCACGGGCGTCGCTTCATGCAGTGCCTCGCGCGCGTGGTAGCTGGATCGCGTGAGCGGGGAGGACTGCACGTGACGCAGCCCGAGTCGACGCGCACGCTCGGCGAGATCATCGAACTCCGCCGGCTCCCAGAATCGCGCCACCGGCAAGTGACGCTCCGTCGGCCGTAGGTACTGGCCGATCGTTGCGATCTGGACGCCCACCGACGCCATGTCCGCGAGCGTCTCTTCGACCTCGTCGGCCGTCTCGCCGAGACCCACCATGAGTCCGGACTTCGTGGTGAGACCAGCGTGCGCGCCTCGTGCCAACACCGTGAGTGATCGCAGGTATCCCGCGCTCGGCCGAACGGCGCGCTGCAGACGCGCCACCGTCTCCACGTTGTGGTTGAGCACGTCAGGGCGAGCGTCGATGATGAGTTGCAAGGATTCAGCGTCACCCTTCAAGTCGCTCGTGAGCACCTCCACGTTCGTGCGCGGCGAGCGCTCTCGTATCGCGAGAACGCTTTGCGCGATCGCGCCCGCTCCCCCGTCGTCGAGATCGTCGCGGGCGACGCACGTAATGACCGCGTGGGCCAGCTTCAGGCGCACAACTGCTTCGGCGACGCGTTCGGGTTCGGTCGGATCAAGTGGCAAAGGCTTGCTGGTATCGACAAGACAGAATCCGCACGCCCTCGTGCAGCGCTCGCCGTTGACCATGAACGTCGCGGTCCCCGCCGCCCAGCACTCGAAGATGTTCGGGCATCCCGCCTCTTCGCACACCGTGACGAGGCGCAAGTCCTCGGTGAGCTTACGTAGCGACTGGTACTCGTCGCCCATGTGGGCTTCGATTCGCAGCCACGAAGGCTTGCGCACGTTGATCGCAAGGCCCGCATCAGGGTCGACGCCCGCCTTGCGCAGACGGCGAATCAACGGTCGCTCGCTTGACGTCGTTGCCGCACTTCGATCGACCCGCGCGACGCTCGACTCGCCACCGAGACGGCGTTCGAGCTCTTCACCGAGGAGCTCTTCCACTTCGAGCGTCGTGGCCGCGACGCCCAGTGAGTTGAGGGAGGCGACAGGCTTATCCGGTATGCCGCACGGCACGATTGCCTTGAATCCGTCGAGGTCGATCTCCACGTTGAGCGCGACCCCATGAAGTGTCCGTCGAACTCCCTGTTCGTTTCGCTCTGTGCGCACGCCGACAGCAGCGATCTTGGAGGGAGTCGCTTCAAGGTGTGCCCACACACCGGGATACCCCTCGAGGCGGCCAACGTCGCCAAGGCGGCCTTCCACGTCGCTGCGCCGCACTGCCGCGATGACGGAGTCTTCGAGTCGAGCAACATGCGCCTTGCCAGCGGCTGGATCGTCGTCGACGCTGACAATCGCCCACGCCACGACTTGACCCGGCGCGTGATAGGTGACGTCACCGCCTCGATCGGCGTCGATGACCACGGCGTTCAACTGCGACGGCGGTATCAAGAAGTGCTCTTCGAGTGTCCGAATGCCGCGCGTGTAGGTCGGCGGATGCTCGAACAGCAGCACGTAGTCATCGCTCGCTTGCAAGAGCGCACGCTGGAGGTCGTTGGCTTCGGCGAACGAGACCCTCCCGAGGTGACGGCGGCGCAGCACCTAGCGCTCGCTCCCGAGGTCCATCCCCGCGAGCAGTTCTCCCACTCGCTCCAGATAGCTCGCTGCACCCGTGGGCTCGCAGACGCGGTGGTCGAACGAGAGCCCAAGCACCAAGCGACGCCCGGCTTCGATCGTCGATCCGTCCTTCCCGACGACCGGCGCGAGACGAACGGCGCCCATCGACAGGATCGCCACTTCAGGCTGGATGATGATGGGCTTGGCGAACAGCGTGTGGTCGGTCGGCGCCCCCGCGATCGTGAAGGTGCCGCCCATCAAGTCATCGGTCGTCAGTTGGCGCGCGGCCAGTCGAGCGTCGAGTTCATTGATACGTCGCGCCAAGGCGCGAAGCGTGAGTCCGGCGGCCGCGTGCACCACCGGCACGAGCATGCCGTCGTCAGCGATCGCGCGTATCACGCCCAAGTTGACGGTGCGATGCAGCACCAGTTCGTCGCCCGAATAGGTGGCGTTCAGGAACTCGAACTCGCCCAGCGCACGCACGGCTGCGAGGCTGACAACCATCTCATCACTGATCGGCTCGCCGTCTCGAGTCACCCGGCCGAGTGCGTCGAGCTCACCGAAGATCGAACCATCCACTTCGACAGCGACGAAACCGTGTGGCGTGCTCTGGCTGGAGACCGACATGTGATGACCCATGCGACGTCGCCCGTTGCTGAGTGGCAACACGACTTCTTCCGTCGGACCCTGAACGACCGCGCGTTCGGCGTCTCGACGCGTAATGGCACCGCCGGGACCTGTTCCCTGCACCGTCGAAGGTTCGACACCGCCGTCGCTCAGAATGCGACGCACCACGGGCGAGACCACGACGCCGGATGCACCGTTGTCGGCCACGTCCGGCGCGAGACGTGCCAGTGCGGTCGGCGCTGGCGTTGGTGATGGTGTTGGCTTCGATTCAGCTGTGGGTTGAGCGGAGGGTGCCGCAGCAGGCGACGGTACCGGTGCGGGCGCAGGCGCCGTGACAGTTTGAGTTGCGGGAGTAGGGGGTGCGCTATGACTCGCCGCACCGGCACTCGCCGTGTCATCAATCACCGCGACGCGAGATCCCGTTTGGACGGTATCTCCTTCAGCCGCCAAGATCTCTACAAGCACGCCAGACGCTGGGGAGGGCATCTCGGAGTCCACCTTGTCGGTCGACACTTCGAACAGCGGTTCGTCGCGAGCCACGACGTCGCCCACCTTCTTGAACCACTGGGTGATGATTCCTTCAGTGACCGACTCACCCAACGAGGGAAGCGTGACGTCAGGCAAGGTGCAACCCACGCCCAGCGAGCGCCAGGAGCGTTTCGCCGAAGGTCTCGGATAGCGACGGGTGCGGCTGGATCAATGCGCCTGCCTCTTCAGCCGTCGCTTCCCAGTTGACCGCGTAGTAGCCCGCGCCGAGCTGCTCGGTGACCCACGGGCCCGCCATGTGCACGCCGAGGATCTGTCCTCCCGATCCGTCCGCACCCTTCTCGGCGATGATCTTCACGACACCCTCGGTGTCGCCGATGATCTGAGCGCGAGAGTTGCCGCCAAAGGGGTCTTTCTTCACGACGACGTCGTAACCCTTCTCCTTCGCCGCGGCCTCGGTGAGTCCGACGAACGCGACTTCGGGGTTCGAGTAGATGGCCCACGGCACGCGGTCGTAGTCGACCGGCACCACGGGTTCGCCGAGAATCGTCTTGATCGTCACGATGGCTTCGGCAAATCCGACGTGAGCCAGCTGCGGTGTGCCCGCGACGACGTCGCCCACGGCGAAGACGTTGGAGGCCGCCGTGCGCATGTAGCCGTCGGCGACGACAAAGCCGCGATCGTCCACGACGACGCCGGTTCCCTCTGCGAGCAGTCCTTCGGAGCGCGGACGTCGACCTACCGACATGACGACCATGTCAGCCTCGACGCTCTCGGCGCCTTCGATCTCGATGGTCGTCGCACCCTTCTTCGGCTTGTGCCCGGTGATCTTGACGTCAGTGCGAATGTCGATCCCGCGCTTCTTGAACGAGCGGCCCACAACGCTAGCGACCTCCGCGTCACAACCCACGAGAATCGACGGCAACGCCTCGAGGATGGTCACGCTCGATCCCATGTCGGCAAGCAGCGAGGCGAACTCACAGCCGATGGCGCCGCCACCGATGACGGCGGCACGTTCGGGTAGGACCTTCAGGTCCAAGAACTCGTCGGAGGTAACAACAATCTTGCCGTCGATGTCGAAGCCGGGGATCGTGCGCGGCACGGAGCCTGCCGCCAGGATGACGTTCTTTCCCTTCGCCACGACACCGGCGTCCGCGCCGTCAAGAACGGTGACCGTGAGATCCTTCCCGAGCTGGCCAGTGCCCGAGAACGTGGTGACCTTGCGGCCCTTCAAAAGACCCGACAGTCCCTTGAACAGCCGGTCCACCACTTCGTTCTTCCGAGCTTGGCTCACCGAGAAGTCGACGGTGACGTCTTTCGTATCGATGCCAAACTGCGAGGAGTGCTCGACGGTACGACGCACGTGCGCCGTTTCCAGAAACTCCTTGGCGGGAACACAGCCGCGGTGCAGGCAGGTGCCGCCAACCTTGTCGCGCTCGACGATGGCGCAGTTGAGGCCGGCGGCCGCACCGTAGAGGGCGGCGGCGTATCCACCAGGTCCTCCACCGATAATGACGACATCGAACTCTTGGACCTCGTTAGCCACGGACATTCCCTTCAGTTGTACAGCGACATCCCCCGCCGAGAAATCCTAATGTTTTCTTGGGTATCGCCTACCGCTCTGACTACGAGTGACGCCCGTGTTGAGAGTCGGCGGCAGACGTTGCGAGCTCGTCGACGAAGTCGTTCATGCGGTCGCCCGAATGCCCCTTGACCCATGAGAATCTGACCTTTCGGTTGCTCTCCAAGACCAGAGGAATCAGCGCTTCCCAGAGGTCCCGGTTCGCGACCGGTTGACCCTTGGAGTTCTTCCAGTTGCGACGCTGCCAACCTTCGTACCAACGGTCGTGAAAGCACTTCACCACGTAGTTGGAGTCGCTCACGATCTCGATGTCGCCATCGAGATGCTCGCGTAACGCTTCGATGACCGCGATCACTTCCATCCGCTGATTGGTCGTGTGGGGCTCTGCGCCGCTGCCAAAGTCGTCGGATCCACTCGCCCACGCCCAGCCGCCCCGTCCCGGGTTACCGCGGCACGCGCCGTCGGTATAGATGCGATTCATATGACTCGAGTAATCCAGGCGTCCGGATCGTCGGTGAATCGGGTTACGGCAGGCGGCAGGTCGCCGCGCAGCACCTGGCCCAAGGTGACGTGCTCGAGTACCTCGCGAAGCGTCCCGCGCACCGCCACCCAGACGTCACGAAGGTGCTTCGCTTCGCCCTCATAGATGAGGGTTTCAGGTCGCATGCCGCGCACACCGGCCATCGGACCGCTCACCACGCGAAGAATGTCCGCGATCATGATCTGGTCCGGGTCCCGGGCGAGCTTGAAGCCGCCCTCGGGGCCGCGCTGGCTCGTCACGAGTCCACCTCGGCGCAGGTCGCTCAGGATCGCGCCGAGGAACTTCGCCGGGAGGTCCTGCTCGTGAGCCAAGTGATCGGCGCTCACCGAGACGTCACTCGCCGCCAAGGTCAAGAGCGCCCGTATGGCGTACTCGGCTTTGGCGGGAATCTGCATTCCTCTATTCTGCCGCACAGGGTGGCCACATGGGACCCCCTACGGCCGAACTTCTAGGATTGCTCGCGTGTTCGACCTCGCCTCGCGCCGGCTCTATCTCTGCGTGGGCGCGCGAAGTGACATGGCTGTTTTCCTACCAGCGGTGCTCCGGGGCGGCGTCGACATCGTCCAGCTTCGAGAGAAGGACCTCGGTCCGACGGAGCAGTTGGCCGCGGCCCGCATCATGCTGCCGATCTGTCGGGACTTTGACGTGCCCTTTGTGATGAACGACTCGCCCGAGCTGGCGGCAGAAGCCGGGGCCGACGGCGTTCACGTCGGCCAAGACGACGTGAGCGTGGCGCACTGTCGCAAGATCCTTGGCGACGAAGCGATCGTGGGCCTCTCCACCCATTCGACTGAAGAGTTCAGCGCCGCGCTTCCTCAGCCAGCGTCGTACTTCAGCGCCGGACCGATCGAACCGACACCGACCAAGCTCGGTCGGCCGGGCACGGGACTGGACTACGCCGTTGAGTCGCAGGCTCGCACCGAAAAGGCTGTCTTCGTGACCGGCGGCGTCAATGAGTTCAATGTGCCGGCACTCATCGTCGCGGGACTTCGCCACTTTGTCGTCGTGCGCGCTCTCACCGAAGCACCGGATCCTGAAGACGCCGCACGCCGGTTGCGCGGCGCGCTCGACGACGCGTTAGCGGTGACGATCAAGCCAACCTAGAAGCGTCGCCACCATGCGCGGGTCCGCGCGAAGCTGGTGACCGGCGCCCTGGATGAGACGCAGCTCCGCTCGCCCGTCGGCCGCCGCCACCAGATCTCTCGCGTCAGACGCGGGAACTTCGACGTCGTCGGTGCCGTGTCCGATCAGCAGGCGCCTCGGCGGGATCTCCGCAATTGCCCCCATCGGATCGATGGCAAGCAGATCGTCGTAGAGCGCTTGCGGCTCGAGCAGCTCCTTGGGGTCACCGACGACGCCCGCCACCTGGACGGCACGATGTATCTCTTCGGCAGAGCCACTCCACGCCTGGAGGTGCGCGGGTGACGCGAAAGTCGCCACGCCTCGCACGCGGTCGTCGTGCGCCGCAACGCGCAGCGCGAGCGATCCGCCGAAGCCAAAGCCCGCGAGAGAGACTCGTCGCTCCCCTTCGGCGACGCGATCAAGGATCGTCGCGAGATCCTCTCGCCACTTGCTCGCAGAGAACGTACCGGTGCTGCCGCCGACGCCCGACAGGGTGCCGGTGGCGACGACCCAACCGGACTCGTTGGCCACGTGCTCGGCGAGCTCAGGCAAGAGCCCAGCGGCCTGACGACCCATGCCGATGAGACGAGGCAGGCCGTGAACGATGACGAGGACGTGGCCGACAACCGGTCGGCCGTTCGAGTCCGAGATCCGCAAGTCGAGTGTCGAACCGCCGCTCTCGAGTTGCTCGTGCGCGAGCACCGCTTAGATGCCCAGGCGTTGGGCCAGCAGCTCGCGGTGGTAGGCAGGGTCTCCCAGGAACAGCTCGGAGCTCTTCGCACGCTTGAAGTAGAGGTGTGCGGGGTGCTCCCAGGTAAAGCCGATGCCGCCATGAATCTGAATGTTCTCCGCTGCGCAGTGAAAGTAGGCCTCTGAGCAGAAGGACTTCGCGAGGCTCGCCGCAATGGGCAGCTCGTCATTGCGCTCTTGGGCGGCCCAGGCCGCGTAGTACGCAGCCGATTTGGCCGACTCGACGTCGAGCAGCATGTCGGCGCACTTGTGCTTGATGGCCTGGAACGAGCCAATCGGCCGTCCAAACTGGACCCGGTTCTTCGCGTACTCAACCGACGAGTCAAGCACGCGCTGGGCTCCTCCGACCTGTTCGGCAGCGAGCGCTGCGGCCGCGATCTGCGTCGTGGCTTCGAGACCGTCGAGCGCCCCGCCGTCCACGCCGACGAGTTGAGCGGGCGCGTTCTCAAAGACGATGCGACTCTGCTTGCGCGTCTGGTCCATCGTCGACAGCGTCTCGCGCGACACGCCTTCGGCGTTGCCGTCGACGGCGAACAGCGACAGACCCGCGTCAGTCATGGCGGGTACGAGGAGCAGCGACGCCGTCGATCCGTCGGTGACGTAGTTGCGCACGCCCGAGAGCCGGTAGCCATCGCCGTCGCGCGTCGCCGTCGTCGAGGTCGCGGTGAGGTCCCAGCGCCCGTCGTCGTCGGTGAGCGCCACCGTCGCGATGGTCTCTCCCGATGCGATGCCGGGCAGGTAGTCGTTCTTCGACGCATCGTCGCCCACGAGGAGCAGTGCGTTGGCAGCGAGCGCCACGGTCGAGAAATATGGCGAGCAGAGCAGCGCCGCGCCCATCTCCTCGAAGACCACGTACAGCTCGACTGGGCCATAACCCTGCCCTCCGTACTCTTCGGGAACGCCGAGCCCCTGGAGGGCGAGCTCGTTGGCCATCTGGGCCCACACGGCGGGGTCGTAACCCTCGCTCGTCGCCATCAGGCGTCGCACTTCGCTCTCGGGCGACTTCTCTTCGAGAAAGCGGCGCACCATCTTGCGAAGCTCTTCTTGCTCTTCGCTGAATCCAAAGTTCATCTTGCGCCCCTCTCGGTACGTTTCGAGAATAGCCACTCTGAGATACGGAAAAAATCGTGCCAAAGTATTGGCATGGATGATGTGGAACTCGTCTGGTCCGACGCCTTTAGTGAGGTGCACCGCTTTGTCGTGGGTCCGATGGCCAACAACGTCTACGTGGTGCGCTGTCGACGAAGCGGTGAGGCCGCGCTGATCGACGCTGCCAACGAGCACGACCGGCTGCTGCGCGTGGCGACACGCCTCGGCGTCACGTCGGTGCTCGAGACGCACGGCCACTGGGATCACATCGGAGCGGTGGAAGCGGTTCGCGACGCCGGCATCGAGGTCTGGGTGCGCACCGAAGACGCCCACCTGCTGCCTGGCTACGACCACCTCCTCGACGACGACTCGGTTCACAAGGTCGGTCACCTGCGCCTTCGCACGATTCACACGCCCGGTCACACACCGGGCAGCATCTGCTTCGCCCTCGAGAACACGCCGATGCTGTTCACCGGTGACACGCTGTTTCCGGGCGGCCCCGGCAACACCAGTTTCGACGGCGGAAGCTTCGCGACGATCATCGCCTCCATCGAAGTGCGACTCTTTCGTGTCTACGGCGACGGGACGACGATCTGGCCCGGTCACGGAACACCCTCTACCCTCGGCGTAGAGCGCCCCCACCTCGACGAATGGGTAGAACGCGGCTGGTAGGTCGGTCAACCACTCAAGGGTGACCAGTAGGCTTTCTTTATGCCAAAACCGTTGCTCGAACTGCGTAATGTCCACGCGGAGGCCGAGGGATCGTCCATCCTTCGCGGCGTCGATCTTGTCGTCAACGAGGGCGAGGTTCACGCGCTGATGGGTCCCAACGGTGCCGGCAAGTCGACACTCGCGAGCGTCGTCATGGGGCACCCGGGCTATCGCGTCACCAACGGGGAGATTCTCCTACGAGGAGAGGACATTTCCAGTTGGACGGCCGACACGCGTGCTCGTGCAGGTATTTTTCTCGCCTTCCAATATCCCGAGGCGATCAGCGGTGTCTCGGTGATCCAGTTCCTGCGTCAGGCGATCGCCGCGCGCAAAGGTCTCGATGAGCTCAGCGTGCTCGAGGTGCGTCTCGACCTCGCCGAGTGGATGGAACGGCTCGGCATCGACAGCGCCTTCGCGGAGCGACACCTGAACGACGGATTTTCTGGTGGCGAGCGCAAGCGCAACGAAGTGCTGCAGATGGCGCTGCTCGAACCGGTCGTAGCGCTGCTCGATGAGACTGACTCTGGACTTGACATTGACGCCCTCAGAGTCGTCGCAAAGGGTGTGCGCACCGTGCGCGACGAGCACCCGACGATGGGCGCCATCGTGGTCACGCACTACGTCAAACTCCTTGATGAGATCCGACCCGACTTCGTGCACATCCTCGTCGATGGACGCATCGTTCACACCGGCGGCGCCGAGCTTGCCGAAGCGATCGACCGCGATGGATACGACGCCTGGCGTCCGGTGAACGCGTGACGAGCTTCGACGCTGCCCGCGTCCGTGGGGACATTCCTCTGTTGACACGAGAGATCAACGGCCGAACCATCACGTTCCTTGACTCGGGCGCGAGCTCACTCCAGCCCAACGCGGTGATCTCGGCGATGAGCCGCTACTACGAGCTGCGCCACTCAAACGTCCACCGCGGGGTCTATCAGACGGCCAACGAAGCGACCGAGGCCTACGAGGGATCGCGTGCCGCCGTCGGGAGCTTCATCGCTGCATCCGGTGGGGCCAACGAGATCGTCTTCACCAAGAACACCACGGAGTCGATGAACCTCATCGCGCGCACCTGGGGTGCCGCGAACCTGAAAGAAGGCGACGCCGTCCTCGTCACCGAGATGGAGCACCACGCCAACATCGTCCCATGGTTCCAGCTGCGAGAGCAAACCGGCGTTGAGGTGCGATTCATCCCAGTCGGCGACGACTACCGCCTCGATCTCACGAACCTCGATGAGCTGCTGCGCGGCGTGAAGCTGCTCTCAGTGACGGGCATGTCCAACGTGCTCGGCACCCGGCCGCCATTGCGCCAGCTCGCTGACGCTGCGCACAACGTCGGCGCGCTCGTCGCGGTCGACGGTGCCCAGCTCGTCCCCCACGGCCCCGTTGACGTGGCCGCGCTCGACATCGACTTCCTCGCGTTCTCCGGTCACAAGATGCTTGGCCCGACGGGAATCGGCGTCCTCTGGACACGCGAAAGCGTTCTTGACACCATGAAGCCCTTTCTCGGCGGAGGAGGCATGATCTCTGACGTTCGTCTCGACGGGTGGACGCCGGCGAAGGGTGTCGCTCGCTTCGAGGCGGGGACTCCCCCCATCGCCGAAGCCGTCGGGCTGCACGCGGCCGTTCGCTACCTCGAAGGGCTCGGCATGGACAACGTTGCCGCGCACGAGCACTACCTCGCGGAAGACGCCCTTCGGCGTCTCGATCTGACCTTCGACGGACGTGTGCGAGTGATTGGACCGCTGGACACCGTGAACCGCGGTGGCGTGATCAGTCTCGATGTGGAGGGTGTGCACGCGCACGACGTCGCCCAAGTGCTCGACCAGTTCGGCGTGTGCGTGCGACCGGGGCACCACTGCGCCAAGCCCCTGATGCGTCGCTTCGGACTGGTAGCGACGGCTCGAGCGTCCTTTGGCCCCTATTCCAATACCGGAGATACGAGCGTGCTCCTCGAGGCCCTCGAGCACACCCTTAAAATGTTTGGCTGATCATGTCCAACCTTGACGACCTCTACCGCGAAATCATCCTCGACCACTATCGGTCCCCGCGCAACCGCGGTGAGCTGGAGTCCCCACCTGCCCACCGCGTGGAGGGATTCAACCCACTCTGCGGTGACGAGGTCGTCGTGTATCTCGACGTTCGCGACGGTGTGCTCAACGACATCAAGCTAACCGGACATGGCTGTTCGATCTCCCAATCGTCGTCCTCACTCATGAGTGCTGCCGTCAAGGGTAAATCTCTCGATGATGTTCGATCCACGATCGCAACCTTCAAGCACCTGATGACCGTGACGCCTGAGTCCACGGGTGACGAGGAAAAGAGTGAAAGCGAACTGCGCACGCTCGGTGAGCTCGCGGCTCTCGCGGGCGTGGCGAGGTTTCCCGTTCGCATCAAGTGCGCCACGCTCGCCTGGAACACGTTGGCTCAAGGCTTACAAGAGATCGCCTAGCGCCGTTCTACCTCAGTAACGGTCGAGGTCCGGGTTGAGATAGTGGAAACGCGCCGGATCTCTGTGCACGGCGAGTCCGACAGCCTCCAATGAGTTGAGAACGTCGGGACGCTGAAATGTCCAGAACACCGCAAAGTCGCGCGGCCGATTGGTTCGGAATCGAACGCCAGTAGTGAAGAAGTCAACCTTCCCGATCGCCCGAACTTCGGTGATCTCCTCGAAGCGCGCCTCCCAAGTTGGCACGAGGACGCGGAGAAAGCGGACGATCGGCCGTAGGCGAATCATGTCACTGTAGAGATCCATTCGCGTGAGAGGCCACCCCACGTTTCGAAGACGAGTTCCCTGTCCCCCGATGAAGCTGCGCAACGGGGCGTGCCTGACGCCATCATCGGTCGGATCTTCCATGTACGCACCTCCCTCACCGTCGAAGCATGCCATAGGGTGCGCGCGGTCGTTCTTACGACTGCAAGACCTCGCTTCGAGTACCTGGCTCTACGGCGTGCAAGGCACCGGGTCGTAGCTCGGCACAGCGAGCGTCGGGTTGGTCGTGGTCGTCGTCGTTGAAGACTTGCCGCTCGAAGTTGTGACCTTGGTCGTTGACGCCGCCGGCGTCACCGTGGGCGGCTGCTGCTCTTCGTTGGAGGTGTTCGGTGGCGGGTCAGTGGGAGCCTTCAGTTGACTGCCGAAGATGTCGACCAGCATCTGTTGCGCCTGGGGTTGCTCGACGTAGAGCACGTCGCCCAGGGCCGTGTTGTTCACCGCCACCGTGGGCAACGTCCAGGTGGGAATCGAGTTGGAGTTGATGCTGTGAAAACGTACCGCGAGACCGATCAGTTCATTCAGCGAGAAGTTCTGGTCGAGGCTGATGCCCTGAGGCAACTTCGACAGAAATTGGTTGATGGTGAGCGGGTTGTAGAGCCTCTTGGCCGCGTCGATCATCGCACGCAGGAACGCATCTTGGCGGTCGATGCGACCGAAGTCGCTCGTAGGGTCGTACATCCAACCGGCGTCGTACAGCGCGTCAGGCGAGGAGTCCACAGTCGGAAAGACCTTCGCGTGATCGACGTTGTAGTAGAAGTGACGGCTGCGCGAGAGCGCGAGCGCCTGGAAGCCTGTCACCAGTTGACAGCCCGGGTGGAGGATGCGTAGTCCCGAATAGGGATCCCACGACGGATACCGGAAGTCGAGGTAGACCCCTCCGATCGCATCGGCGGCGTTTATGAGCCCCTCGAAGCTGACGACGATCGTCTGATTGATCGTGATGCCGAAGTTCGCCGTGATGGTCTGGGCAAGAAGCGACGGCCCAACGCCAAAGTTGACATTAATTCGATTGAATTGTCCATAGAGCGACTGGTTGGCGAGCAGCGTCACCATCGTGTCGCGAGGAATCGAGATGATCGAGATCGTTCCGGCAACGGGATCGATATGGACAATCTTGACGGAGTCGCTTCGTTGGCCGGAGACCGAGCCCGACGTCGCACCCGACTGCTTTGCGGCGAGACCAGTCAGTCCCGCGCGAGAATCGGACCCGATCATGAGAATGTTGAAGGGTTGGCCGGAGATGGGCTTCACCTCGTGCGCCACCTGAATCCGTGAGATCTGATCGAAGCGCCATCTCGCATAGGCGTAGCTGCCGCCCACGACGCCAGCGATCAGGAGGACGAAGATGAGGCCACCGATGGCGACCTTCTTGCCGGTGCTGCGGTGGCGTCGGCGGCGAACCTTCTCACCGTTTTGTTCGTCGACGGCCTCCCCCAGTGCCGCCAACCGATTCTCGTTGGGAACCGAATGCTTCGAGTGCCGACGGCGACTGCCTGACGTGTCGTCACGCCCGTTAGCCATTAGATGACCTTACCGCTGACGACGCTGGCTATTCGGTCGCCGCAACGCGGCGAAATCCTTCATAGCCGTCGCGCTCCAACGTTTCTGCGAGTTCGGGCCCGCCCGTCGCGACGATGCGGCCGTCGCTCATGACGTGAATGACGTCGGGCGGGAGCTCGATGAGCAGTCGACGAAAGTGAGTGATCGCGAGCACGCCGCAGTCCCATTCGGTGGTAGCGGCCTGAAGGCGTTTGGCAACTGCATCAAGGGCGTCGACGTCAAGACCTGAGTCGATCTCGTCGAGCAGCGCGAACTTCGGCTGCAAAACGCCGAGCTGGACCATCTCCGCGCGCTTGCGCTCACCACCCGAGAGATCGACGTTCACAAAGCGATCGAGAAGTTCAGGACGAAGGTCGACGCGACTCGCCTCTTCGAGGAGTCGGACCCGCAGCGTCGCGGGATTGGCCCCGGCCGCTTCCAACAGGTCGAAGGGCCGTACGCCGGGGAGTTCGAAGGGCTGCTGCAGCGCGAGCATGAGTCCCGCGCGAGCGCGATCGGTAGGTGACAGCGTCAGAAGCTCCACGCCGTCGATGGTTGCCGAGCCGTCGAGCACGCGGTATCCGGGGTGACCGGTCAGCGCGTGGGCCAACGTCGACTTTCCCGAACCGTTCGGCCCCATAATGGCGTGGACCTCGCCGGAATGCATCGTGAGGTCAAAGCCCTTGACGACCTCTTTGCCCGCCACCTCGACGCGCAGCCCTTCGATCTTGAACGTTGAGCTCACGGTATCTCCACCTCGAGGCGCCCCGAGTTCTCACGGACGTCGTAGTGCGCGACCGGGCGCGTCGCGGGCAAGGTGAGCGCCGCGCCGTCGCTCAGGCGAAACATCGCCCCGTGGCGCGCGCACTCGATCTCGGCGGTGTCGGTGTCGACGTCGCCATCAGACAGGCTGAACTCCTCGTGGCTGCATCGGTCGTCGAGCACATAGAGCTGATCATCGATGCGCACGGCAACGAAGACGCGGCCCCCGACGCGCAGCTGACGCGGGACGCCCTGCTCGTAGTCGTCCAGCACCCCAATGTCGATCGACGTCACGCTGGCACGACCTCTGCGACGCCCGCGAGCACCGTCGCCACGTCGCGCTCGACCAGCTCGGCGAGTTCGGCAGGCAACGCGGAGAGCATCTCGTAGAAGAAGCCTTGGATGAGCAGGCGCTGTGCATCATCAGGCGTCACGCCGCGCGACTCCAGGTACCACAGCTGGAGGTCGTCGAGGGGGCCCACGCTCGAGGCGTGTGCGCACATGACATCGTTCTCGCGAATGTCGAGATTGGGCACGCTGTCGGCGTGGGCAGCTGGCGAGAGCAGAAGGTTGTGGTTGGTCTGGCGGGCGTCGGTGCGCTTGGCGCCCTTTTCGATTTCGATGAGCCCGGTGTAGACCGAGCGGGACGAGTCAGCGACGGCACCCTTTGAGAGCAGCGTCGATGTCGTGCGCGGCGCCACGTGATACTGCCGGGTGCGAAAGTCGTGCACTTGATCGCCTGAGCCCAGGAACGTCGTGCGAAGCTCGTTCGACGCCCCGGCGCCGAGGAGCTCGGCGTCGTTGCGTGAGCGGTCGTAGTGCGCACCGAATCCGACGACCGCCTGGTGGAGACGAGCGTCGCGCGCCAAATGACCGGTGGTTCGTGCCACGTGCCAGGCGCTCGCATCAAGACGCTGGTAGGTGATCAGTTGCAGGGAAGCGTTGTCTTCGATTCGGTACTCGCTCACCGGGACCACGAGCGCGTCCTTGCCGCCCTCGAAGTACTCGACGATCGTCACGCTCGCACCGCGGCCAATGTGGAGCTGCGTCCTTGAGAAAGAAGCGCTCGCCGAGGACTGGTTGAGCACAACGATCGGCTCGGCAACGTTGACGCCTGCGGCAACGTGAATGACCGTCGTCGACGGGGCGAGTGCGACGTTGAGAAGGGCGAACGTGTCACCCTCGTATCGGCCGACGAGCGGCTCGCCGGTGAGCGACGTCGTCGTCTCTTCGAAGTCGACGGTGACGCCCTCAATCTCGACGCTTGGCACGTTCCCTAAACCGTCGGTCACTCGAACGATGAGACCGGCACGCTCGATGAGCTGTGCCGCGAAGGGCGAATCGGCGACCCGCTGGGGCTCACTGGCGACAGCGAAACGGTCGAGGTCGAGGTCTCCCAAGGGCGCGTAACGCCAGACCTCGTCGCTCGTCGTCGGCAGACCTTCTGCTTCGAAGAGCGACCACGCGAGGCGACGATCGCTCGCGTCGGGACGCGAATCTATGAAAGAGGAGGCTGAATCAGCGAAGGAACTCATAACGAATGAACTCAGGCAGTGTACCGGGCCGGGACAACTCTCCCCCGCCGAGCGTCGTAGGCTCCAGTGCGTTCGAAAGGATCTCGTGGACTTCTCTTCAGACGTCATCAGTCTCGATGTCAACGATCACGTCGCCACCCTCTGGTTCGATCGCGCAGAAAAGCGCAACGCACTCGGACGTGCCTTCTGGCGCGACCTGCCATTCGCTTGCGCGGCGGTGAGCGCTGACGACACCATCCGGGCGCTCGTGGTTGCCGCGAAGGGCCCCCACTTCACGGTCGGGCTCGACCTCAAAGAGTACGGTGGCCACCTCGGCGTCAGCGACAGCACGGTCTCCAAGGCAGCGTCGAACGCGACGACCTACGAGAGCATCAGGGCGATGCAAGCGTCAGTGAGCGCCCTGGCTGGTCTCAAGGTACCGGTCATCGCCGCCGTGCACGGCTACTGCATCGGCGGCGGCATCGACCTCATCTGCGCGTGCGACATTCGCCTCGCCTCAAGCGACGCGATCTTCTCTGTGCGCGAAACGAAAGTGGCGATCGTCGCGGATCTCGGCACGCTGCAGCGCCTTCCACGCATTGTGAGCGCCGGACACGTCGCCGAGTTGGCCTTCACCGGAAAGGACATCTCCGCCGAGCGCGCGAGCCAGATCGGCCTCGTCAATTCGACGCACGAGAAAGGCCCTGACGCTGTGCTCGAGGCCGCCTATGAGCTCGCGCGCGAGATCGCAGCCAACTCCCCACTCGTCGTCAAGGGCACGAAGGCGGTCCTAGCGGCCAGCGAAGGGCGCACCGTGGACGAGGGTTTGGACTTCGTCGCCCGCTGGAACACGATGTATCTCGCGAGCAACGATCTGGCTGAAGCGATGACCGCGTTCATCGAACGACGTCCGCCCACGTTTCGCGGCGACTAGCGACGCCGGAACTTCTTCTTCTTCGTCTTCTTGTCTTTTTCGAGCTGTCGAGCACGTTCTTCAAACATCTCCGGCGCGACGGCGTTGATGATCTCTTCGGCCGAGTCCAGCAGCTCACGCCGCTCTTCGAGGGGAATGTTGTCCGACGGCGGCTTCTCGACGGGGCGATCGACGAGGGTGCCGTGCGACCAGCCAACGTCGATGAACCTGCGCTCATAGGTCAGGCAGTTCTCCGGACAGGCCCACGGCTGGTCGGGGGCGTTGCCGAGCACGCAGAAGCGAACGACCTCGCCAGATTTGTACGTCCTGCTCTGGAAGTGCTTGCACTCTTCTCGCATACCCATCGATACATTGTTCCACGCGGCCTCGGGTCGTAGGCTTTCGCCCCGTGACCCCCGCGCTGCGCCTTGACGATCGGCCCCTTTCGCGCCGCGATCGCCGCCAAGCGGCCGACGTTGCGACGCGGGCGTTTCTCAACGACGCTTACTTCGCCTATCTGCTCCCCGGTGAGCAGTTCAGGGCACGCGCACTGCCCATTCTCTTCGAAGGACAGATTGGTCACCTCGGGCGCTTCGCTCGAGTCGTCGTCGTGCGAGACGACAAGGACGATATTGTCGGCGTGGCGCTGTGGCTCACGACCGGCGGCTTTCCGCTGTCGATTCGCGCCCAGATCGCCCAGATGCCAAGTTCGCTGCGCGCGCTCTATCGCCACCCGCACTCGCTACAGGTAGGCGGGGTGTACCTGCGCGAGCTCTTGAGCGTCCACCCGAAGGAGCCTCACTGGTACCTCATGTTGCTCGCCGTAGATCCCGCGACGCAACGTCAGGGCGTCGGCACGATGCTCATGAACGACGGAATCGCGCGCATCGATGCAGAGCACGTCGGCGCGTACTTGGAGACTCAAAAAGAAGACAACCACGCGTACTATCGACGATTCGGATTTGAGCTGCGAGAGACGCTGCACCCGATGCCGGGAGGGCCGCCCTATTACACGATGTGGCGCACGGCTCGCTAGCCGATTGAGCCTTCCATCTGCAGCTCGATAAGACGGGACCACTCGACGGCGTACTCCATCGGCAACGTGCGCGTCACGGGCTCGATGAAGCCGTTCACGATCATGCCCATGGCCTGGCTCTCGGTCAGTCCGCGACTCATCAGATAGAACAGCTGGTCATCGCCGATCTTTGAGACGGTTGCTTCGTGTCCAATCGAGGCGTCCTGCTCGCCGACTTCCATGTAGGGGCGAGTCTCTGAGGTTGAGAACTCGTCGAGAATCAGGGCGTCACAGCGCACGAAGGCCTTCGCGCCCTTCGCACCCTCTTCGACTTTCACCAGTCCGCGGTAAGCGGTCAGACCGCCGTCCTTCGAGATGGACTTCGAGATGATCGTCGACGTGGTCTCGGGCGCGTGGTGCACCATCTTGGCGCCGGCGTCCTGGACCTGTCCGGGTCCGGCGTAGGCGACCGAGAGCACCTCGCCGGAGGCCTTTGGACCCATGAGGTAGACCGACGGGTACTTCATCGTCAAACGCGAGCCGATGTTGCCGTCGATCCACTCGACGTGCGCCTCGGCTTCGGCGCGAGCGCGCTTGGTGACGAGGTTATAGACGTTGTTCGACCAGTTCTGGATCGTCGTGTAGGTGATGCGCGAGCCCTCGAGCGCGACGAGCTCGACCACGGCGGAGTGCAGCGAGTCGGTCGAATAGACGGGCGCCGAGCAGCCCTCGACGTAGTGGACCTGGGAACCCACGTCGGCGATGATGAGCGTGCGCTCGAACTGACCCATGTTCTCGGTGTTGATGCGGAAGTAGGCCTGCAGCGGCTGGTCGACCTTCACGCCTGGTGGCACATAGATGAAGGATCCACCGCTCCACACGGCTGAGTTGAGGGCCGCGAACTTATTGTCGTTGGGCGGGATGATCGTGCCGAAGTACTTGCGAACGATCTCGGGGTACTCGCGAACGGCCGTGTCCATGTCGCAGAACAGCACGCCCAGGCGCTCGAGGTCTTCGCGGTTACGGTGAAAGACGACCTCGGACTCGTACTGGGCCGTCACGCCAGCCAGGTACTTGCGTTCGGCCTCAGGAATTCCCAGCTTCTCGTAGGTGTTTTTGATCTCGTCGGGCAGGTCGTCCCAGCTGTTGACCTGGTGGTCGGTGGGCTTGATGTAGTAGTAGATGTCGTTGAAGTCGAGGTCGGGCATGCGCGTCGCGAACCACGGCAACATGGGCTTCTTCTCGAAGCGCTTCAGCGCGTCAAGGCGAAACTTCAGCATCCAGGGCTCTTCGCCCTTCATAGCGGACATCTCGCGAACGATGGCTTCGTTCAAGCCCTTCTTCGGCTTGAACACGGGGAGTTGATCGTCCGACCAGCCCAACTGATATCGGCTGAAGTCCAGATTGTCAATCGCCATCGCGCTCCTTTGGGATAATCCCTACACATATAGTAGTAAGTCGAAAGATTCCTTTGACCTATTGCCTAACAGAGTAGATGCGATGCCCAACCCCCCTCGCGCTGACCAGCGCCCATTTCCGATCACCCGTCACGGCGATACGAGGATTGACCCCTATTACTGGCTAATGGACCGCTCGAATGATGAGGTCCTGAGTCATCTACGCGCGGAGAACGACTACCTCGCGAGCGAGCTCGTGCCGCTCAAAGCGGTCGAGGAGGAGCTCTTCACCGAGATCAAGAGTCGGGTGGAAGAGACGGACATCTCGGTGCCCACGAGAAAGGGCAACTGGTGGTACTTCGAGCGCACGCGCGAAGGCCTCAACTACCCCATCAGCTCGCGCGTGCCCACTGAGAGCGACGATCTCACTCCCCCGACGATCGATCCACTCACGACGCTGCCGGGCGAACAGGTCATCTTGGATGAGAACGTTGAAGCCGGCGACCACGACTTCCTGTCGGTCGGAGTACTTGCCCTCAGCCCCGATGAGTCGTGGGTCGCGGTCGGGACAGACTTTGACGGTGACGAACGCCACCACGTGACGGTTCGACCGCTCGCCGATCAGGCGCCGATCGCAGACGAGCTCGACGACGTCTACTACGGCTTCGCCTGGGCGACCGACAGTCGACACTTCTTCTACACCCGCGTGGATGATGCGATGCGCCCTTGGCAGGTCTGGCGCCACGAGCTCGGCACCGATGCTTCCAGCGACATCCTCGTCTACGAAGAGCCTGACCCTCAGTACAACGTGTCGGTCGGGCGAAGCCGCGACGACCAGATGATCGTCGTGATGATGAACTCGTCGATGACGAGCGAGGTTCGCTACCTACGAGCCGACGACCCCACGGGCGAGCTGCGCATCCTCGAAGAGCGTCGCCAGGGCATCGAGTACGGCGTCGAGCACTTCGAAGACACGTCCGGTCGCGGCTGGTGGCTCAAGGTCACTAATGAAGACGCCACGGACTTTCGACTGCTCGCTCGACCCGTTGACGGTGGCGAGTGGCGCGAGATCATCCCCGAGCGAGCGGGCAGTCGCCTCGATGGCGTTGACGCGTTCCAGTCGTTCCTCGCGGTCAGTGTGCGCGAGAACGGATCTGCCGCGTTGCGCATCGCGCCGCTCCTTGAGGGAGATGACCCCTTCGGTAGCGACCTCATCGAACGGTCCCAGCTCGTCGAAGGCGGCGTCTTCCCCAACACTGTCGCGATCTCGGCGAACCCGAACTTCGAGACGAGTCAGCTGCGCGTGATGATCACGTCGCTCACCACGCCGCGCCTTGTCGCCGACGTCGTCGTGGCGACCGGCGAAGTCATCGTGCGCAAGCAGCAACAGGTACTCGGCGGCTATGACGAGACGAAGTACGTGACGGGTCGGCTCTGGGTCGAGGCGAGCGATCACGTGCAGATCCCGGTCTCGGTCGTCGCCCGACGCGACCTCGTCCACGCGCGCGATGACGGCACGTTGGAGGCAAACTCGCCCGCGCCGTTCCTCCTCTACGGGTACGGCAGCTACGAGATCTCGATCGATCCCACGTTCTCATCGTTGCGATTGTCGCTCCTCGATCGCGGTGTCATCTTCGCGATCGCACACATTCGCGGCGGCGGCGAGATGGGTCGCTCCTGGTACGAGATGGGCCGCCTCGCCCAGAAGCCGACGACGTTCAGCGACTTCGTCGCGGTGGCGCGCTATCTCATCGAGGAGGGCTGGACGACGCCCGAGCAGTTCGCCGCCCGCGGCGGATCAGCCGGCGGTCTCTTGATGGGGGCTGTCATCAATCTCGCACCCGAGCTCTTTCGCGCGATTGTCGCTGAAGTGCCCTTCGTGGACGTCGTCACCACCATGCTCGACGAGTCACTCCCCTTAACCGCAGGCGAGTGGGAGGAGTGGGGCAACCCTGACGCGAGCGCCACGAGCTATCGCACGATGAAGAGCTACTCGCCCTACGACAACGTGCGGGTCGATGACGGTACGAACGTCCTCTACCCGCACCTGTACGCATCGGGCGGGCTGAACGACTCTCGCGTCGGCTTCTGGGAGCCAGCCAAGTGGGTGCTTCGTCTTCGCGACGCCAACCCTGAGAACCACGCCGTCCTAAAGACTGAGATGGGCGCGGGACATGGCGGACCGTCCGGCCGCTACGACGCGTGGCGCGACGAAGCCCAGGTGCTCGCCTGGCTGTTGAACGAGATCACGCCGGATTCGTTGAGCCTGCCGGCGTAACGTTGAACACCAGTACGAGCGTCACTGGGAGTGGTGAGGGGAACACGACCGCGTGACCGTCAACCGTGACCGCCGCACTCGACGGCGAGCCAAGCGTGATCTGTGAGTTGCCAATCATGACCAGCGACTTCTGCTGGTCTTGATCGACCGCGCCCTGCCATTCGAGCGTGTTCGACGCGCCCATGTTGTACTCCGCCCACGTCTCTCCTCGCGCACCGCTGACGGTCACTCGATACCGCGCCGCGGGTATTGAGTAGTCCGCGTCGTCTCCGTTCGTCGAGGTCGGGCGAAACGTCACCTGCAGCGTCGTCGTGGTCGTCGGCGGCGGCTTCGTCGTGGTCGTCGTCGTCGAAGACGCTCCCTTGCCGGGTTTCTTGTTGAGGTAGTACGTCGTGATGCTTGCGATCACGATGGCAATGAGCAGAAACACCCCCACGGCTCGGAGAACGAGTGAAGAAGTCGAGCGGTGAGCCGAGCGCGAGAGGAACCAGTCATCGTTGTGGCGCAGATGAGTCGACAAGGTCTCTTCGTGGTGCGCCGCTGCGTCGCTAAAGACGTAGTGACGTTCTGGGTCGAGGCGCGGGCGCTGGACCGGCGGGCGAACGATCGGCTCCCCCGACTCGTCGATGAGTCGAAAACCTCTTGAGGGCTCATAGGGGGACGGAGGCGGCGTCACGAGACGCCGGTCGTCCATTGAGATCCCTTCGCGCCGGCGATCTCGACGGATCTTACGCAGTCGTAGAGTCACGCCTGCGAGCACGAGGAGGACGACAACCCCACCGACGGCCTCAAGGGCGATGATCACGCGCACCGCCTTACCGCGCCGATCGCCTCGCTCGCCCAGGTCACCTTGCTGAGCGTAGTGAACGCGAGATCAGTCAGCGAGCAGTCGGTACTGGCTGCGGTAGTACACGAGAGGCTCGCCCGGCTGAGTCGAGGCGAAGTCGAGCTCGGCGACGACCACGTCGTGATCGCCGTGCGTCGCCACCTCTCGAATCGTGCCTTCGAGGTAGGCGAGGCAACCGTCCAGAAACGGCGAACCGTTCGGCGCGCTCGTCCATGGCACGCCCTCGAACTTGTCGACGCCGCTTCGAGCGAAGGCCCGAGCGAGAGGCTCTTGATCGCTGCGCAGGACGTTGATGCCGATCACGCCCACGCCGTGAACTCGCTGCCACGACGGCGAGGTGGTCGTCGCCGCGAAGAACGCCAGCCTCGAGTCGATCGAGAGCGAGCCGAATGTCTGGCACGTAAAACCCGCGGGCCCGTCCGGGGCGAGCGCCGTGACGATCGCCACGCCCGTCGCGTAGTGGCCCATCACTTCTCTGCCGTGTGCGCTGTCGAAGGCCACGACGGCAACCCTACCGTTCGACGTTGTGGGGACTCAGCCTTCAGCGAGTGAGTACGACTGGCCGCGACGGCTGACCAGTCCATCGCGCGCAAGGCCCTCGAGCACCTCGCGGCGCCGACTCGCTTCGATCTCGCCCAACACTCGAGCAATCTGCCGCGTCGTGCGAGGGCCTACCGTGAGTTCGCGCAGCACGCGACCCCGCATCTCGCGATTCGAACCTTTGAACGAAGTTTGCGGCCGCGAGACTGCGGCGCTCTTCGGCGCCGGGTCCTGACCGCCGTCTCGTTGCCACGCGCAGTTCGTGCGCATAGGACAGAACTCGCAAATCGGAGCGGCACGACAAAACTGCGCCCCGAGGTCGAGCATCGCCTGGTTGTAGCGGGCCGAGTCGCGTTGCGGCACGAGCGATGCGGCCAACGCACGAGCCTCCGCGTGGCGCAGGGTCCGATTTTCGAGCGCTCGGGCGAGGACTCGACCAACGTTGGTGTCGAGCACCGCGACAGGCTCGCCAAACGCGAACGACGCGACAGCGTGCGCCGTGTACTCACCCACGCCCGGTAACTCGAGGAGCTGGGCGACGGTGCTCGGAACCTCGCCGGCGTAGTCGTCGCGCATGATGCGAGCCGCGCTATGCAGTGCCTTCGCGCGTCGAGGGTAGCCAAGTCCTGTCCACGCCGTGAGCACCGCTGACAGCGGTGCATCGGCACAGCGTGTTGGGGTGGGAAACAACTCCAAGAAGCGGTGCCAGGGTTCGACGACCCGAGATGTCTGGGTCTGTTGGAGCATGACTTCGCTCACGAGGACCGCCCACGGTCTCGGGTCGTCTATCCAGGGCAGATCGCGACGCAATTGCGGCGCCACGCGGCGAAGCGCGCGGGCGAACGCTGCGTGGTCGCTACTGCCAGGCGTTGTCGCCGTAGGGACGCTGACGCGCGGGGGCGTGCTCACGCTTCCAGACCATGACCTTTCGACGGAAGTAGCAGACCTCAACTCCATCCTGATTGAAACCCTTGGTCTCGACCGTGATGATCCCCCGGTCCGGCTTGGACGACGAGGGCGTCACCTCGAGCACACGAGACTCCGCGTAGATGGTGTCGCCATGGAACGTCGGGTGACGGTGGATGAGCGACTCGACCTCTAGGTTTGCGATCGCCGAACCGGACACATCGGGCACGCTCATTCCGAGCACGAGCGAGTACACGAGGTTGCCCACGACGACGTTCTTCCCCTGGATCGTCTCGTGTTCGGCGAACCAGGCGTCGGTGTGCAGAGGATGGTGGTTCATCGTGATCATGCAGAACAGGTGGTCGTCCGCTTCGGTGATGGTCTTACCGGGCCAGTGCCGGTAGACGTCGCCGACGTCGAAGTCCTCGAAGTAACGCCCGAATGGCCGCTCGTAGGTAGTCACGAATGGGCTCGTTACGCTTCTTCTTCGGCGGGTTGGCGCGCGGGTCGGGTCGTAAAGGACACCGTCCCCCCAGGCAGTGTCTCCCCGTCGATCACCATGCGCCAGGTGTAGCGCGCCCCCCCGGTCAAGGGAATCGGTCCGAAGTTGACGGCGATCGGCACGTCGACGGGCGTTCCTTCGGGGGCGTCGGGCGGCGCCGACGCCGAGAAGTCCCCGCGAACCTCGATGGTCTGAGATCCCTCAGGTGTTTCAAAACGCACGGGCTGGCCGTCGGCGTCCTCGAGGAACAGCTCCCAGTGGTGGGCCGTGTTGAACTCGTGCGAATCGATGCCGACTTTGATCGCAACCGCACTCGGTGTGGGCTCGGGTCCGATGACGGACCAGCCGCCACCCAAGATGAAGAGTTTGCCGTCGGCTACTTGAGCAGAGTCGGCGAGAAGCATGGAGATATTCACGCGGCCCAGCCTACGCCGACGCGATTAGGCGTGAACGGTAGGTTCTTCCTATGCCTACGCCCTCCGTCGACCTCGACAAGATCGCAGAACTGATCGAACGCGGCAACGAGGTCATCAGCTCTGCTCTTGTCATCCTCGATGAACGTGGCGGGATCGACGCCAACGAAACCCTCGCCTACGACCTTGCCCACGCGGCGAGTGCGCTCGCTACCGCGCGTTCGTGCCTCGCCTACGCCGCTCGCGGTGATGAGGAGGCGCGTCTGGTCGCTGCGTTCCTCGCGATCGCGCTCTCCGACCTCGCGGGCCGCGCGCTCGGTCGCGAACACGCCTGGGGTCTGAGCGAAGACTGGTTCGCGCCGTTTCGCAGCTTCGTCACGACCTATCGAGATCCCTCGTTTCTTTTGACGCTCGCCGAGTCGCCCGGGCCACGCCACTTGGGCGACGACTTCGAGATGGTGGCGTCACTGTTTCACCGCTTCGCCGACGAACAAGTTCGTCCCTTCGCCGAAGAAGTGCATAGGACCAACGGCGACATTCCCGAGTCCATCATCGCCGGGCTGAGCGAGCTCGGCGGATTCGGTCTGTCGATCCCCGAGCAGTTCGGCGGTTTCTCTACCGGCGGCGAATCGGAGTACGTCGGCATGGTCGTTGCGACTGAAGAGCTCTCGTGGGGCTCGCTCGGCATCGGCGGTTCACTGATCACACGGCCTGAGATCATGACCCGAGCGCTCTTAAAGGGCGGCACTGACGAGCAGCGCGAGAAGTGGCTCCCTCGTCTCGCGAGTGCGGAGACGCTGTGCGCGATCGCCGTCACCGAGCCGGACTTCGGCTCGGACGTCGCATCGATCACGACGAGTGCAACCAAGACCGATGGTGGCTGGTTGATCAGCGGAGCCAAGACCTGGTGCACCTTCGCGGCCCGTGCCGAAGTGTTGGTGCTCCTCGCGCGCACCGACCCTGACCGGTCCCTCGCCCATCGCGGCCTCAGCCTCCTTCTTGTCGAAAAACCTCGCGGCGACAGTCGAGGCTTCCTCTTCGAGCAAGATGCCGCGAGTGAGGGGCGACGCGATGCCAACGGACGGCTCGAAGGTCGACCCATCGACACCATTGGCTACCGCGGCATGCACTCCTACGAGCTCAGCTTCGACAACTGGTTCGTGCCGAACGAAAGTCTTATCGGCAAAGAGTCCGGTCTCGGCAAGGGCTTCTACTTCCAGATGGCGGGTTTCGAGAACGGACGTCTTCAAACGACCGCTCGGGCCGTTGGAGTGATGCAAGCCGCCTACGACGCGGCGCTCGACTACGCACGAACGCGCGTCGTCTTCGGTGAGGCGATCATCGACTACGAGCTCACTCGCGTGAAGCTCGCAACGATGGCGGCGATCATCCAGTGCGCGCGTCAGTTCTCACTCGAGGTCGCGCGGCTCATGGGCGAAGGTGACGGCTCGCTCCAAGCGTCGATGGCCAAGGCCTATGTCTGTCGCGCCGCCGAATGGGTGACGAGAGAGGCCATGCAGATTCACGGCGGCATGGGGTACGCCGAGGAGTATTCGGTCAGCCGCTACTTCCTCGATGCGCGAGTGCTCTCGATCTTCGAGGGCGCGGACGAGACGCTCTGCCTCAAGGTCATCGCACGCCGACTGCTCGAAGACGCACGAACCTAGTTCGGCGTCGAGCGCTTCATACCGGCTCGCACGCCGCGCTCGACAAAGGAGTTCGCGATCTTGGCGGACGCCTCATCGATCATCTCGTCGCCGAACATGACCGCCCCGGTGAGATGCTCCTCGGTCGCAACGCGATACGCGTCGAGGATGTCAAAGGACTTGTCGAAGAGCTCCTGACTCGGCGAATAGACCTCGTTGAGGACCAGCGCCTGGTCCGGGGTCAGCGCCCACTTACCGTCGAAGCCGTAGGACGCGGTGATGGAAGCCGCGTATCGAAGCGCCTCGAGGTCACGCACCTTTAAGAACGGTCCGTCGATGACGTGCAGTCCGTTCGCACGACCGGCCATCAGAATCTTCGAAAAGACGTAGCTGAAGGGCGTGGACGGTGCTTCGTGAATCGTCTCGTCGATGGTGGTGACGGGCATGCCGATCGACGCAGCAAAATCGGCCGGCCCAAAGACGATGGACTCGATCCGTGGTGACGCGGCGCAGATCTCTTCCACGTTGATCAGGCCTTCGGCCGTCTCGATCTGGGCCTCGATGCCCACGTGACCGGCGGGCAGCCCCGAGTTCGCTTCAACCTGGCTCAGCAGAAGATCGAGCGCCACGACGTCCGACGCGCGACGCACCTTGGGCAGCATGACTTCGTCGAGTCGCTCCCCCGCATTACCGACGACTTCGATGACGTCGCCGTACGTCCACCTCGTGTCCCACGCGTTGACTCGTACGCACAGCACGCGATCGTCCCATTCGAGCGTCCGGATAGCGTGCACGACCTTTTCGCGCGCCGCTTCCTTCTCTTTGGGCGCCACCGAATCTTCCAGATCGAGAAACGAGAAGTCGGCCGTGGCCATCGGCGCCTTTGCGAGGAATCGATCGGATGAACCCGGCGTAGAAAGACACGAACGGCGAGGCAGGTTCCGTGAGCGTTTCGACATGGGCGAAAGCCTACGCGCGAGCCATTTTTCGACGAGAAACCTCTCTCTGACGCCACACGAATCCTTCGCCACATGAAGCCGATGATCAGGTACGTTGCTCGAACGACCGTTAAATCCTCGACAGCGCGTTGAGCCCGCGAACTAGCCTGGTTCGGTGACTGACGTCGAGCACAGCGTGCTGTCGCCGCTTCGGCCAGCGAGGGAATGCATGCCTTTTCGTCGACTTCTGTCTCTCCTTGCCGCCGTCACCATCTGCGGAAGCGGCGTCGCGATCGCATCCTTTCCTGCGGGGGCGTCGAACATTTCCAACGATCGTGCGAAGGCGAAGGTGCTCCTTCGCCAGATCAATCGCATGAACGGCGAGGTGTCTCTTCTCGGTCAGAAGTACGACGATGCGCTCATCAAACTCCACAAGTTCAACAACGAGATCGCCGACACCAAGAACATCGTGCGCAACATCGAGGCCAACGAAAAGAAGGGCAGCAAGCAGCTGCGCGCCGACGTGGTCTTCGCCTATGTCACCAACGGCGCGAACGTCGGCAACAATCCCCTCTTTTCGAAGAACGCGGCAAAGCTCGGTGCGACGAACGTCTACTCGCAGCTTGCCGAGGGCAACATCAACGCGACGATCGCCAGCCTCAAGAGCGACAGGGTCGAGCTCACCGAAGAAAAGGGCATCCTCAAGGCCGAAGACAACCACGCTCGAAACGTCGCCCGCGACGCGGCGAAGTCACTCAACACCGGCAACGTCATCCAAGCGAGCCTCAACCGCAGCCTCGCCCAGGTGAAGGGCCAGATCGCCACCTACATTGATCAGGCTGAAGCCGCCGCGGCGGCCGCCTCATCGAGCACGCTCAACAGCGCGACACCAGTCGCTGGGTTTCCGGCCCCGCCGCCCGACTCGGTTGCCAACATAGCCATCCGCACCGCCGAGAGCTATCTGGGGGTTCCCTACGTCTGGGGCGGGGCGAGTCGCGCGGGCGTTGACTGCTCGGGGCTCATCATGCTCGCCTACGACGCGGCGGGCATCTACTTCCCCCACTACTCGGGTGCGATGTACGAGATGACCGAACGGGTGCCGCTGTGGGACATCCAACCCGGTGACCTCTTGTTCTACGGCTACGACGGTGACGAGCACGTGGCCATGTACGTCGGCGACGGTGAGATGATCGAGGCGCCCGAAACCGGCCAGGTCGTGCACATCACGCCGATCCGGTTGTACGGAGGATTCGTGGGACTCGGGCGGCCCCGGGCTTAGGTGAGAGGGTTTCCCACTTCGTTTCACCTCGGGCCGCTGGTCTTTCACACCTACGGCTTCGGGCTCGCGATCGCTGCGTACGTCGCCTACCTCTACGCGCGACACCGCCTCAGTCGCAAGGGCATCTCCCTTGAGCCGTTCGGGTGGTTCACCTTTTGGATCCTCGTCGCCGCCCTCATCGGCGCGCGAGCGGCGAACATCGCGACCAACTGGAGCTACTACTCAGGACATCCCGCACGCTGGATCGCCGTGTGGCAGGGAGGCCTCGCGAGCTTCGGTGGTCTCGGCTTCTCCCTGGTCGTCGGCCTTATCCTGCAGCGACGGTGGTGGCCGCAGACGTCACTCGCCAAGTTCTCTGACGCGCTGGTGCCGGCGCTCATTTTGGGCTGGGCCATCGGACGCTTCCTCGGACCTCAGTTCATGGTGGACGGTGGCGGCCATCTCACGCATCAGTGGTTCGGTATTCGCTACGCCGGCCAAGCCGGCAAGCGCGTGCCTGTGCCACTCATCCAAGGGTTAGAAGATGGCAGCCTCTGGCTCATCCTCGTCGGACTCGAAAAGACTCGCCTCAAGAACGCGACGGGGGTCATCTGTTCGATCGGCATGATCATCTGGGGCATCGTGCGCACGACCGACGAGCATTTCCTGCTCGGTCAGGAGTCCCACAGCGGTTCGGTCGGCGTGCAGATCGCGGGACTCGTGCTCGCCGCCGCAGGTGTCGCAACGCTGATCGTGCATTGGCCGCGACATGGCGCCTCGGCCTCGGCCCCAGACGTTCGTTCGACGCCCACTCAGCCCGCCGATTCAACTTGACGAACTAATAGGACTAGAACAGCGCGTTCCACTCGCCCGTCGTCACGGTGCCAAGGCGGAGCAGCGTCTCGGAGTGTTCACTCGCCACCACGACTCGGATGTCGTCGATGTAGGAAATGTGGTCAAGACCAATTCTGCGCCACGCGCCGAAGAGCGAACGCGTCGCCGACTGATTCGAGTAGATCGCCCGAACGAGAAGCGCTTCGTCAGATGCGGCAACGACGAGCGCTGGTCGCTCCTTCGACGTGACCTCAGGCTGTTCCGGGTCTTTTACGTCAAAAGCCACCTCGACCACAACGACTGTTCCAACCAGTGGGTGGTCGGCGTCGAAGCGAGCGAGCTCGAGCGGCGTCAATAGTGCCCGTCGTCGCTCTTCTGGCATTGCCGGCGCCGACGGCGTTGTCGCGTTGGCCTCCGTGCGCGGCGGTGCGACATTCTTTGGCCGAGTCGTGCGCGTCGGACGAGCGACGGTCGAGCTCTTCTTGCGACGCTTCTCTTCCTCGCGACGATTCTTGCGTTGCTCTCGAATCTCTGCACTCACTTCGCGCGGCGGTGCCAGCACGCTGGGTGCGGCAACGTCGGGTAGTTCCGGTAGCGCGAACTCCTCACGTTCAGTGAGCAAGCGACGACAATGCGGCGCGGCGGGAAATGACTCGCCGATCGCGAATACGAGCACCGCAATCACGTCATCGGCGCTCGATCCCGTGGCAAGCGCCTCGTCCACCGCCGCCGAAAGCTGTTCATACGTCGGCGAGTCGGCGTGCTCGCCGAGCAGTCCGATGATCTTCTCGAGAGGTGCCATCGCGATGACCTCGAGCAGCCCTCTCACCGCAGCCATCGGCGCGGTCGTCGCAAATGCGTCAACGTCGCGGCGCTGTTGAAGCTGGCGCAGCGGCACGCCCACGACCGCACTGACCTTCGAATGGGCCCGAAGGTCAAGCGAATCGACGTTCGCGAGAACGGTGTCGGCGCTGATTTTGAGCAGCGCTGCACGAACGACGGTGTTGGCACTGCTGGAAGCGTCAGTCATGCGCGGCTACTTGAGCGATAATCCGGCGACGAGCGAAGAGGGACGAGGCGTCAGTTTCTCATTCTCCCTCGTCGCGTGCATTACCTCCATTATGGCAGGACTCCTCGCGTCCGCGGTTTGCGACGCTCCAACGGCTTTTCACGACGCGTGGTGTGTGCGCAGTACTTAGAGCTCGATGGAGACGTTGGTCGACTTGACGACAGCAGAAGCCATGACACCGGGCACGAGTCCCATGTCATCAACCGCCTCGCGGCTGATGAGAGAAACGACACGAAACGGTCCTGCTTGCAGTTCGACTTGCGCCATGACCTTGTCCTTAACGACCTTGGTCACGATCCCCGTGAAGTGGTTTCGAATCGATTCCGTTGACAAGCTCGACTCAGCGTCGTCGTGAAGCGACTTGGCGAATTGAGCAAGCGTCGCGCCTTCGATCCGACGCCTGCCGTTGCCAGCACGGGTGGCGTCAAGACTGCCGTTATCGATCCAGCGCCGGACTGTATCGGCACTCACGCCCAAGACCCCCGCTGCCTCACCCACGCTGTAGTCGCTCATGTGGGGTGAGTTTATGTCGCCCCGTCGTCCCGCTCCAGTGACATCCGCCGCCAGCGAAATCACGTCGCCGAGGGCTTATCCTTGGGACTGACCGCAAGCATCGAGAGGGGCATCGTGGTGTTCCAGAAGCGCTCATACCTCCGGATTCTCTGCCTGGCGTTGGTGCTTTCGTTCATTGCGGGATTCGCGGTGTTCATACTGTCGGGAGCGACGACCAACAAGGGAACGACCGGCGCGATCGCGAGCGAGTACACCGCCATCATGAGCGCCGAGAAGGCGAGCTGCCACGCATTCGGCAGCTACGGTTCGATCGCCACGCTGCGACGAGAAGGGTTGCTGACCTTCAAGCCCACGTACAACTCCGTCGTCCTCTTGCCGGGCGCGCACTGCGGCACGGTCATCGTTGGCTCGCCGGCGTACCAGTCGTCATCGGGTTGATCGAGGCGCGTGCGGTCATGGAACGACCGATTTACCAAACAGGTGGCGATTAAAGACCACATTTGCCTACTTGATCGACGGAAAAGTTATGACCTGCGTTGCCACGGGGGCGTACGGAACGGTAATCTCGGGAGCACTTACCACGCCACACGTCGGGCGTCGGTCGAAGGGGGCACTCGCATGAACGGGAAGCATTCTTTCCCAAGATTCCTAGGCGCAACGGGATTGATTCTCGGCTTTGCCATCAGCGCATTCGGAACGGGCACCGACACAGCGTCAGCTGCGCCGACCGGCACCGTTTTCCTCGCAGCGTCGGACACCGAACCGGCATTCGATTTCATGACGCAGGATTTCATTCAGAGCGCGAACGGTGGCAATAGCGTCACGTTCACCTTCGGCGGCTCGGGATCCCTTGCGGGCGACGTGGACGGGGGCGTTGACTTTGCGAAAGACGGCACCGGTAACTCGCCCGCTGGCTTCGCCCTCTTCGCCTCCGCAGACGAGGAGAACGTGGATAAGACGATCCCCGAAGGAGCAAGCGCGGCGGTCAACCAGGGAGCGGTCGCCAAGAACACTGTCGGTCAGTGCATCGACCCGAATTCGTCGGACTACTCGTCAGCGAACGGTGGCAACAGTGACGGCACGTCGTGCCCCGGGATCGCGTCCACCCGAGCGCAGTACACCACTGGACGACTCGTGATCTTCTCGTGCCGCAGTGGGGGCAAAACGCTCGCGCCGGCGCAAGGCTCTCCCGCGTGCGCCGAGCCAGTGAGCGGATTCTTCACTGAGACCGGTAAGAACGAAGCGCCGTCCACGATGACCAAGGTGTGGAGCGATCTCTTGGCCCACACCGACAAGGCCCACGGAGGCACCGCTACCCATAGCACCGGCGGCTACCTCGCCATCGCCGATCCGAAAAACGGCTGGACGTTTGCAAACACGGGATGCGGCCCGTCGGACGTCGCACCCAACGCGCCCTACGGTCTTGCCGGGATGGAGTCGCTCTACGTTGCGGCCGTCGAGTACTACCACGCTCACCCGAGCCGTGGGCTCGGGCCAACGGCCGCCGATCAAGCATGCGCCGAGATCGACCGAATGACGGACAAGGGAGCAAGTCTCGACAACTACAACACGACAAGCTCGTCGTCGGGCGGCCAAAACGGTAACGGCAACTACTCAGACCCCTCGCTGCCGGTTATCTTTGGCGACAACGTGACCTATACGCAGGACACGGTCGTCGCTGGCACCTCGCAGATCGCGATACTGCCGAGGGCATTCGTCATCGCTCCCGCCGGCAACGATACCAACTTCTGGGCCGAGATTCCAGAGTGCGGCGCGGCGAACGCTACAGCCGCCAGCGTGTCGAACGGTTGGACCGCTCACATCTCGGGAGCCGAGTCGTGCACCGATAAGGACTACGTCGCGGGCATCGACGACAATGTGGCAAGCAGGCTGAGTTCGCGAAACTTCGGCAAGAACGGTGCCGACAGTCCGAAGTCGTTGGTTGGACAGCGCGGGTACTATCAGCCGATCAGGCAGTGGGTCGTGGTAGAGAACGACGACCAAGGACAAAACGCCACCGCGGACCTTTCGAGCCCCGATGGCGTTGCGGCGCAGGCCTTCATCACGTACCTGCTCTCCGCCAAGGGGCAAGCGGTGATGGCGAGCTTCGGCTTTGACCCGATCAGTTAGCTAACGCGAGCATCCAGCGTGACGCGAACGCGCGATTACGTGCAGGCGCTGGACGCCAAACAGAAGGTAACGGCCCTCGTCGCCACGGTGCTCGTCGGCTTCGGGATCGGATTTGGAGTCGCTCACCTCTTGTCCGGATTCATTGCGTACTGGGGCGTCGTTTCCGTTCCCTTTTTCATCACACTGCGCGTCGCCATTCCCGCAACGTTGATCGCCGGCATCGCGGGCGTCGCAGCGGGGTACGTACTCGCCAAGGGGTGCTTTCCGGGTCGAGACATACTCGAATCGATCGGTAGCCTGCCGATCATCCTGCCGCCGACGGTCATCGGCTTCTACCTGCTCGAGGTGCTCTCCCCGGGCTCCGATATCGGAGGGTTCGTCACGCGCGTCGTGGGCCACGTGCTCGTTTACAACGTGGCCGGGTGCATCATCGCAGCGACGGTCGCGGCGTTCCCCTTTTGCATGCGCGCAGCTCGCAGTGCCATCGAAGGCGTCGATCCGCTGATCGAGCAGGCGGCTCGCACGATGGGGCTAGCCAACTGGCGCGTCGCGCTCTTGGTGACGATCCCACTCGCTCGACGGGGCATCGCCTCCGGACTCACGATCGGGTGCGCCCGCGCGCTTGGTGAGTATGGGGCAACGCTGATGGTGGGCGGTGACATTAATGGCAAAACGCGCACGCTGTCGCTGGCGATCCTCGATTCGTTCACGACGCCGGAGCGCAACACCATGCTGTTGATCCTCGTTTTGATGGCCATTACCGCGATGACGGGCGTCGGACTGCTCGGAAGGAGCAAGACGTGACCGCGCTCGATGTTGCCGTCGCTCGAAAGATCGGGGACTTCGACCTCGACGCGGCATTCCGTCTCGAGTCGGGGATACTGGTGCTCTTCGGACCTTCGGGAGCCGGTAAGTCCTTGACGTTGTCCCTCATCGCGGGCCTCCTTCGTCCCGACGTCGGAACAATTGCCATCAATGGCGACGTGGTGACTGACACCGCCCGCGGGCTGTTTGTCTCACCCCAACAGCGCCGCGTCGGCATGGTCTTCCAAGACGGACTGCTCCTTCCCCACCGCACGGTGCTCGACAACGTTGCCCTCGCCGTTCGACAAGCGAGCGGCCGGGGGCCACGCCGAGCGATCGCTCGTTCATGGCTCGAACGAGTGGGGGCGGAGGATCTCGCCCACCGACGTCCGGGCTCGCTGTCGGGCGGTCAGCGACAGCGTGTCGCGCTGGCCCGCGGCCTCGCGGGCGAACCGTCGTTGGTCCTGCTCGATGAGCCGCTCTCTGCACTCGACCACGAAGTGCGCCTTGAGCTGCGATCGCTCATTCGCGACGTGATCGTCTCGTCGGACATCCCCGCAGTGCTCGTCACCCACGATGCTGATGAAGCAGACGCGCTGGGCGACGTGGTCATCGGCTACAGCGACGGACGGGTGGCCGGCGAACGCGTCATCGAGCGTCCAAGAGAGCCCGATCTCCCGGAGACCTCGACAGAGGACACCGAACCATCGTGATCGGATTGATCCCCCACTCGTGGCTGAACTGGCTCGGCATTCCGCCGTGGGTGTGGAATCCCCTCAGGATCTCACTTCACGCCGCGATAGAGGCGACGATCGTCGTCGCGATACTCGGCATCGCACTCGGCTACGTGCTCGCGAAGGGCCGATTTCCCGGACGAGGGGCCATCGAGACGATCTTCAGTTTGCCAATGGCGCTCCCTCCAACTGTCGTGGGGTACTACCTCCTCACGAGGCTGGGCGGGCCCGGCCCGATACGAGACTTCGAAGTGCACCTCTTCGGTCATCCGCTCACCTTCACGTTCGCTGGCGTTGTCGTCGCCCAGATCGTCGAGTCGTTCCCCTACTGCCTGCGCTTCTCGAGAACGGCCATCGCGGGCGTCGATCCCCGCTACGAGCGGGCCGCTCGCGTGATGGGTCTGTCGCGATGGCGCACGGCGCTCTTCGTGACGCTGCCACTGGCGCGGCGAGGGCTGGTCGCTGGCGTGGCGATGGCCTTCGGCCGCGCCATGGGTGACTTCGGAGCAACGCTGATCGTCTCGGGCTCGGTGCCGATGGCGACGACCATGCCGATCGCCCTCTACAACGCGGTCTACTACGGAACCCACGAGCAGACGATGGTGCTTGCGCTTGTGCAGGTCGTCGTCTCACTGACGATCCTTCTCGGCGTCAGCCGCCTTGGCAAGGTTCGCCCTTGGTAGGAAATGAGATCCCCATCAATGCGTTCCAGCCGATCGCACGCGACGGGTATCGTCGTCATCATGACCCCCGACGAGATCGCCGAGCTCGCGCACTTGCGCCGAGCGCGTGATCTCGTCGATCGCAACTACGCAGAGCCGCTCGACGTCCCCTCCATGGCGCGCTCCGCGCTGATGTCGCCGGCGCACTTCTCGCGCAAGTTTCGCGCGGCGTATGGAGAGACCCCCTACTCATATCTCATGACGCGACGTATCGAACGTGCCAAGGCACTCCTGCGAGAGGGAGGGTCCGTCACCGACGCCTGCGTCGCCGTTGGTTGCACCTCGCTCGGCTCATTCAGCTCACGATTCTCCGAAATCGTGGGCATGACGCCGACGCAGTACCGCGAACGCGACCACTGCGGTCTTGACGCACTCCCCTCCTGCGTGACCATGTACGCCACGCGGCCCCGCCGCAGCCCTGCCCGAGTCTGAGCTCCCACCACACCGTCGTCGTTCGGGGCAGTCGAGGAACACTGGTGTCTGATTGAGCAGGATTGAAGAAGCGTGCGAAGGCGACGTGCCGCTAAGTTGCTCGCATGACAGTAACTCTTGCCTCCACATTCATTTCCGTTCAGGACCCAGGGGTTGCGCTCGGGTTCTATCGCGATGCACTTGGCCTTGAGGTGCGTCTCGACGTCTCCAACGAGGGCTTTCGCTGGATCACCGTTGGGGCTCCCGGCCAAGACGTCGGCATCGTGTTGTCACAACCCCACGGCGGTCGTTCTCAAGCCGAGGGCGACGCCCTGTTGGCGCTGGTGACCAAAGGGGCGTTACAGGCCGCGATCTTTCGTACCGATGATCTTGACGCGACCTTCGAGAGGGTCCGCGCGTCGGGCGCCGAGGTGCTGGAGGAACCGACCGATCAGCCCTGGGGGGTGCGCGACTGCGCAGTGCGCGACCCTTCGGGCAATCTGATTCGCATCCAGCAGGCTTAAGACGTTGCGTCACTCAGCGATGGGCGTGCTGGTCGGACTTCTCTACCCACAGCGAACGGAGAACCTATGAAAACCATGACCTGCAAACAGTTAGGTGGAGCCTGCGACTTAGAGCACCACGGCGCTACCGCTGACGAGATCATCAAGGCACAAGATCGGCATTTGAAAGATGTGGTTGCCGCTGGCGACCACATCCACGAAGCAGCCTTGAAGGAGATGAAGGGACGGTGGAAGAATCCGTTGGGCGGGATGGGCTGGTACAAAAAGATGAAGCGCGAGTTCGCCTCACTACCCGAAGACTGACCGTTCAACCTACGCCAGCGGGTGCGACTCGAAGGCGTGCTTAGGCGTCGCGCTTGGCCATTCGCCACGCGCCGAGAGCGGTCCAGCCAACCAGCCACGCGATGATCACGCTGATCGCCACGGGCGTCGATTCCGTGACTACGTCTGATCCACCGTTTGGTCCGTTATTGCCCCCAAACACGGGCGGCAGCGCGCTGGGTTCGATGTGGGCCATGGCAAGCCCGACCAATCCGCGCTGAGCATCGATGAAGTGCGGGATGACGCCATGCAGGAGTATCGGCGTCAGAATCACTTCCAGGATGATCATCAAGACGATCGGAATGGTTCGCTGGCCCATCAGCGACGCGAGACCGAGGCCGACCACGAAGCCAATTGCAGCTTCGAGTTCGATCCAGAGCCCTGTCTCTACCATCAGTGAGAGCGGGGGCGTCCGAAACACCTTCGTGTAGGCGGCGTAGTTCTGATCCGCGATCTTGCCGACAAACGTGCGCAACTGTGCCGCCGTCGGCGGGGCGGGGGCAGTTGAGCCGGGCTGCTGTGTGCCTCCCTTGACGATGCTGCCGTTCGGCCCACACGGAAGATTGATTACGGGTCCCGGCCCCTGTCCCTGATACGGGAGATCGCAATAGGCCTGGCTGGGGTGAAGCTCTGCGTACTCGACAAATGCGGTGCGCGAAAGTCCCGCAGGTGCGTTAAAGCCATCGAAGTTCACCTTCGGTGGTGCTGCAAAGACGCAGACCGCGCAGACGATCGCAAAGCCCACCGCCACGATGGGCACAAGGATCGCGAGGCCCGCGGGAATGCGCGCCAAGTAGAGCGCCACCCGGGAGCGGCCCGTCACGACCAGGTGACGAAACACGCCCTCGGTGAGATCGATGGATCCGGCGGTGCAACCGAGAACGGCCGCCACGATGAAGCCAAAGATGAACAGCACGCCGCCAACCAATCCGGTAAACGTCTGGTAGCCACCCGCCGGAGAGTAGGAGTGCGGGTCGAACGCATGCAGCAGCAGACGAATCGTAAGAAATATCACCGGGATTCCAATGTTGACCGCGATGAGAGCCGCCATGAGACCGCGGCGCTTTCGCAGCTCCATGATCCGAGTCGTGATCATGGCGCCGGTTGGTATTGGAGAGCCGCGATGGTCCGTAGTACGAATGTCGTTCACGCCCGACGCGGTTGGGGCAATCGTGGGAGGGTTCGCAGTCATTCTGGGGCACCCAGTCGACTTGTCACTTCGAGGAACCACGATTCGAGAGAAGCTTGGTCGGCCTGCAACCGATACACGGACACGCCGCCCTCGACAAGGACTCGATTGACTTCTGCGATCACTTCTCGATTCGTGTCCGAAGCGAACACAATGTTGAGGCCCTGCTCGGACACTGTCATCTGCGCGCTCAGGCTCGTTCTCTCCAAGAGGGCGAGCGCATAGGGCGGCGTGGAGCACTCGACCTGAAGATCGAGTGGCGTACCCGCAAGCAACTCGGTGATCGGACCCTGACGAATGACCTTGCCATGATCGACGATCGCGACCGCGTCGCACGTCCGCTCGATCTCGTCGAGCAGGTGCGAGGAGAGCACGACCGTTCGGCCTTCTGCGACGAAGGACCGGATCATCACTCGCATGTCCTGCATTCCCGCCGGGTCCAGCCCGTTCATTGGCTCGTCGAGGATCAGCAACTGCGGATCCCCAAGGAGACACGCCGCGACACCGAGGCGTTGACGCATGCCCATCGAATACTTTGAGACCCGATCATTCGCCCGCTGACCGAGTCCGACCCGATCGAGGGACGAGTCGACGCGCTGACGCGCTTCGGGCTCGCGCGCCGCGGCCAAGATCTGGAGGTTCTGTCGGCCCGAAAGGTGGCCGTGGAATCGGGGCTCGTCGACAATCGCGCCGACCCTCACCAGTGCTTGATCTCGGTGACGCGGAACGGAAAAACCCAAGAGGCGCATTGAACCACCGTCGGCGCGCGTCAGACCGAGCAGCACGCGTATCAGCGTCGTCTTTCCGGCGCCGTTCGGACCGAGATATCCAAAGGCACTGCCTCGAGGAACTCTCAAGTCCACGCCGTCGACGGCGGCGCTGGCACCGAAGCGCTTGATGAGTCCTTGCGTTTCGACGGCCCAGGAGTCCGAAGAGACTCCTTCGATTACGGTCATCTCTTTGTCCTCTCGATCGGCCCTGCCCTGCGTCGTCATCCTAGAAACGGGTGATCGAAAGCGATATGAGGGGAAACCCTGACAGTCCCCTCACTCGACATATCAGTAGGAACGTTCAACAGCGAAGCATCACGACGACTCCTAACGTGCAGCACGTAGAGCTCACACCAGGAAAGGTGAATACGTGAGGGTCAGATTTCGTCGACGATGGATGGGGCCAAAGCACGGACCTGCTCGCGGTGTTGCCGTCTTCACATCTAGTCAAACTCGAGGGCTCGAGGAGATGAGTGGCTACCAACCGCAGTTTGAACGGCTCCAGCAATGGTCTCTTGCGCGCGGCGTCGCGCTAGACAACAGCGCGTCAAGCTTGGGAATGCTCAATCAGAGACTTGACGAGTGGTACTCCGATGAAACTCACTTCGAGCAGGTCAATCTGCCGGTGGAAGTCGGCATGTATCTCGGTCACGTCATCGTGACACACGTTGAAGGAAGTCGATGGATCATATGGCCAAATGGTCATCCTGTCGTTCGACTTCACACCGGGCGAGAACTCGACGTTACGGCGATGGTGAGTTCGTGGCTCGATCAGGACGGACGAGACATCGAGAGCATCTTCGCCGATGCAGAGCACGAGTGACCGTGCTGACCCGCCGCCTCCCGAGAGCCCCGCGCCATCTCGCGCCCGTATGGGCGACCGCAACCGTGCCATTGCTATGTCTGTTGCTCATTGGACCTGTCACATCGTCAGTGGCCGCGGGTGCCGTCGCACCGAGCGGAATGTCACCATCCATCGTCGTGCGAGCCGGCTCTTCAAACGTGCTGTATGTGCTGTGGGAATCAACGACCTGCATGCGGCAACGATGCCTGCGCCTCGAGCGCTCGAACAATGCCGGCCAGAGCTTCTTTGACGTCACCGTGCCTTCCGTCACTCCGGTGCGCTACGAGAAGCAGTCACCGATCAGTCAGTTGTATTTCGCGAATCCATCGGACGGCTACGCCCTCGAATATGGAAGCACCGGGGCGAAGTGGACGACGACAGCGCTCTTCGCCACTTTTGACGGCGGCCGCGTGTGGCGCCGCGACAGGTTCGCGCCAAACGCTCAAATACTCTCGATGGCGAGCTCCGAGAGCTACTTCTACGCCACCGTTGATCAGTGCCCTTCCACAACCTCGAAGTGCAGCGAGTCCCGACTAATTCGGTCGCCGGTCTCGGTTTCAAAGTGGACGAGGCTCGCCCTGCCGAAGCGTTTAGCTAAGTACTGGCTGGGGAATCTCTCGATCGCGGCGTCCGGTCGCAACGTGTGGCTTACGACGCAGGATCAGACGTCGAGCCCCTACTCGCCTTTCCTCGCCACCTCACACAATGACGGGAGAACGTTCAACGTTGCGGTGCAAGCTGATCTCACCAGCGTGAACAGCTGCTCGCTTATGGCCAGCTCACCGGACGTGCTGTGGGCCACGTGTGACCAGGGCATGATGCAAGGTGATGTTCCGTACTCCGATAACGGCGGCGCGTCCTGGCAGGAGAGCGGGCAAGGACTGCTCGGCCGCTTCGGTTTTGGCGTCTTTGACGCCGTCTCCGCTCACCTCGCCTACTTCATCAACGTGTTCCGTCAGCCGACGTTGTTTCGAGTCGACAGTGAGACGTCGCCGGCGCGAACACAGGTCAGAATGCCGAACAGAGGCGACTGGATCTCGCTCGATTTCACGAACGCGCAGCAGGGCGTGGCGCTATCCCAGGGAAACGGTGGCGGACTACACAATAGGTTGTGGAGCACCGATGACGGTGGCGCCGCGTGGAGCCAAGTGAAGCTGTAACGGGGCGCTTCCATGAAGTGTCAGCCCCCGAGTGAAGGTCAAATGACAAGGGACTGAAGGATTAACTTGTAGCAACGACGACTGAGGGACCAAGTAGCGATGCCGCTTCGACAGCGTGGACGATGACCGCGCGACACGCGAGAGACGAGTTCATTTCCGAGCGGCGCTCCCTTGGCATCTCGGTGATCTTTGGGTTGATACTTGCCGCATCCGGCATCGCGATCGGCGTGATCACCGATTCGCAGATCATTCTCTTTGACGGCTTCTACACATTCCTCGGCATCGGACTGTCGTGGATGGCGTTGCGGGTCTCGCATCTGGTGGCCTCCGGTCCGACCGACCGTTACCCCTTCGGGCGCGAAGCGCTCGCCCCCCTCATTATTGGCATCGAAGGTGTCGCACTGCTAGCCACCTGCATCTACGCCACGTTCAACGCCATTCTCACCATTGTCGATGGCGGCAGCAAGGTTCCCTCCGCGTGGGCCATTGCCTATGCCTCCTTGGCACTGGTGATCTCCACGGGCCTCTACGTTTCCCTGCGTCGTAGTGCGAGAACGTCGGAGCTCGTCCGCGCCGAAGGTACCGCCTGGCAGGCGGGCGCCGTCCTCGGTCTCGCCATGCTCCTTGCGTTCATATTTGCGCGAATCATTGTCACGACGTCCTGGGATCCAGCCGCGCGCTACGTCGACCCTTCGTTGGTCATTGTCGCGTGCTTGGCTTTCGTCGTTCCCCCGATTCACATGATTCGCTCCACATTCATCGAACTCGTCGAAGGGTCCCCTCAGTCAGAGCTTCGCGACGAAGCGCACGCTGCGGTCGACGCAGTGGGCCACGCGTTTGGTCTGAGTGAAAACAACCTGCGGATGACCAAGATCGGCAGAAAGTTCTACGTTGAGCTCGACTTTGTCGTATCTCCCGATTGGACGGTGCGCCAGTCCGATCAGGTTCGCCAAGAGCTAAAGCGACGACTCTCCGAGATCCCTCACGACTTGTGGCTGGTCGTCGAGTTCACCGCTGACCCTCGAGGAGCGTAAGGCCAAGTTCAGCACGAGCGCGGTCCCTCATTGGCGACGAAATAGATCCGGCACCGCGCACCGGCGGTTGTCGAGCTTGGCACAAAGCACCGTCGTCTTCGTTCGGACTCTATTCGAGGTTTCGAATGAAGGACCCGTTGGACGAGTTCCACTCCAGCACCGAGCCGAATTGATTGACGACCCAGACGCGAGAAAGGGTGGCGGCGACAGCAGTGAAGGCAGCGCCGCCGTGAGAGTGGCCCTTCTGGGCTTTTGTCAACCTGTAATACGTGTCTTTCATGGTCCGAATCACCGATCCGGTGTTGGCGTTGAGTTCCGTGACACTCCCAGTGTTGTCTTGGTTGGTGATCCAAAGATGCGAGCCGTCAACAATCATCGCGGTCACAAATCCGACCACGGGCACTTTGTGCTTGATGACTCGAGTTATCGACCCGTTGCGAGTGTCGAGGTCGACAAGCCGCCCGTAACTGTCGCCCGTGATCCACACGTGATCTCCGTCTGCGGCAAGGATCCCCCTGGTGTTACGCCACGGTCCGTTTCCAGCCTTGATGACTCGGATCAGCGATCCCGACGTCGCGTTCAGTTCGATGATCTGGTTTCCCGAGACGGTCACATCTGACACAACTACTCGCGCGTCGCTGATCGCCATGTCGAGAGGGCTGTAGTACATGTCTGGTGTGCGAGCGGACAAAGCGTCGATGTGGAGGTGAACGACGCGAATCAGTGCACCACTGCCGGTATCGAGTTCCGTCACGGATTCGTTGTGAGCGTTTAAGACCCAGGCATTCGGTCCGCTGAAGTCGATAGGTCCTGAGTCAAAGTCGAAGTCATAGGACTTGGCGCGTACCTCTCGGATCAGGGCTCCGTTGCTGGCGTTTAACTCCGCAACCGAGGCGCCACTGATCACCCACAGATGACCGGCGTGGTAAGAGATGCTGTCCGGCTCAAGATGACCAGCGGTGATCGTGCGAATGACCGATCCCGTCTTGGCATCGAGTTCGACGATGTTCTTGGCGAAGTTGACGACCCAGAGGTGAGAACCATGTGAAGCGATTGCCCACGGCTCTTGGAAGATAGCGGGCGGTTTTGTCGAGGCTGATACTTCGGACGAAAACGCCGACTCGACGACCGGCGCCATGACGACACTGCCGAGCAACGCGATCGCGATGAGCGATCGAACGCGAAAAATGCGCTGCAACGTCACGAGCTGGACGGTTGCGGTGCCGGCACAGTGAATCCAATCGTTGGTTGTGAAGGAGGAACCACCTTGACCCACCTTGATCCCCCATCGGTGGTTGCGTACACAGATGAAGACTGGCCTGACCCTACGGTGACCAGAGCGTCGTGGTTATTCACAGCTTGTAGCGTCACGCCGTGCGTGGTTGCAGGTAGTTCAGACGTGGTTGTTGAGGCGTCACCGTCACTTTTGTACGACTTCACTTCTGTCGTGTCGTCCTTCGGTCCGGGGCGAACGATCCACCAGCTCGCGGGGCTAAGGAGGTCAACCGACACCGGAGAGCCGCTTATTCGGGATTGAAAGCTGCATGCATAGTTCGCAGATCCGTAGTGAATGGATATGGCGCCCTTCACTGACACGAGAAACGGCCGAGTTCGAACAAGGGACCAGTGCATTCCGTAATCTGTGGACGCGTACCACGCCAGGTCCTGATGAGCACCCGTGGCGTAGTCGACAGCCAGAGACCCGTTGCTACCAAAGAATGCCGGCTGGAAGTAGAGGGCGCTTGCGGTTGGACCGAGTACGGGCGGACGAGGCACGGTCATCTTGGACCAGTGAACACCCCCGTCAAGGGTTCGCCACACGTAGGGCGTACTCAGCGAGAGACCCGCTCCTATTTCGCCCGAAGGAAGCGCGGCAAAACCAATCGAGGCGTTCGCGAACACGTCGGTCAGGAACTCACAACCGTTGTTCTTCGAGGGCGCGCGTGCAACGTTCGTCCACGAGGAACCTCCGTCACTGGTGCGCTGCAGCACGAACGGGTGGTTGGAGCCGTTAGCCATCTGCTGTCGCCACCCAAGCTCGGCGTTCACGAAGTCGATACTTTCGAAACCACCGGCGCTCCCGGTTTCTCCGCCCGGCTCGGCGACCCACGTGCGGCCACCATTCACGGTATGTCGCAGGATCGTGCTCACATCGGCACCATTGATCGCCAGCAACCAACCATCGGTGGGCGAGACAAACGACGCACTGGCCCACGTGTAGAGACACCCGCCGGGGATGGGATTCGACCTCAACGACGGCGTGATGTTGCGCCAGTGCCTGAGGTCGCTGGAGATGTAGACGCGGCTGCAGTCTGACAAAGTGTTTGTTGAGGCGATGACCTCTATACCGTGACCGGCGTAGAGCACGTACGGCACGTATTTCCCCTTGGGCAGGCCCGACGCGTTGGCTCCCGGTCCGGCCAGCGACGCGCAAAGCAGAGCGACCGCGATGGCCGTCGCCGCACTGACGTTGATGAGTCGCAGCCGGACGCTCCGGCGACAGGGTCTGGTCATGTCCCGCAACCTAGACGCTTGCAGGAGGATAAATCGGGTCGTCGAACATGACAATTTTGATGCGTAACCCCCTTACAGATGGCGAGGGAGTGTGGAGAATCAACCGACTGAAAACCAGACGTCGCTGAAGAGTCTTACCTGAGTGGATGCTTCGCGACCACGATACGCCGCACCTGGTTCGTTCCTCCGTAGATCTGGGTGATCGAGGACGGCGCGCCGACCGTCCTCACTATGTCCCTCGTCATTCCTCCCCCTGGATCTCTCTCGGCAAAACCAAGATCTCGCCGCGTTTCAAAGTACATCGCTACAACAATGGAGACGGTGAGTTCCGACACTCTCCGCTTCGCTACCGTGGCCGAAATCGAACCCAGTTCGCTTTCATCGTCGCTCTCGTTTTTCCGTCGACCGCGAGTTCCGCGTCGACGACCACGGCTTTCTCCGAAATCTCAACGGCACGAGCCATGAGCAACAATGGCGGTCCGAGAGGAGTTGGACGTAGAAATCGAACATCAAAACCGGCAGTAATGAACGGAATTGGAGCTCCATCCGCGGCCTGCCAACCGTGATGGTCGGCCTCCCACATCACGACTGCTGCGGTATGGCAGTCCAGCACCGTTGAGATGATGCCGCCATTAACAAACCCAAATCCGTTGTCGTGCTCGGGCCTTGGTACAAACTCAGCGACCGTTACCTCACCTTCCCGATAACTACGAAGATGGAATCCCTTAGGGTTTGCATGACCGCAACCAAAGCATTTTATGTCTGGGTACAGCAATTCTTGGATGCTCAACACATTGTGCGACTTGTTCATCGTGTCAACGTCCGTCCTGTCGCTCGCGATGAAGAACCTGTTAGTGCGCGAATCCTATTTGAGCAGGTGCTTCGAAACGACGATGCGTTGGACTTGGTTCGTGCCCTCGTAGATCTGGGTGATCTTGGCGTCGCGCATGAATCGCTCGACGGGGAACTCCTTGGTGAACCCGTACCCACCGAGTAGTTGCACGGCGTCGGTCGTCACGCTCATTGCCGTGTCAGAAGCAAACGACTTGGCGGACGCGCCGAGGTAGCTGAGCGCGTCATCCGGGTCGCCATCGTCGATCGTTGCGCATGCGCGATAGACCAGAGCGCGCGCTGCTTCGTTGCGAATCGCCATGTCGGCAAGCATGAAGCGAAGTCCCTGAAAGTCACTGATCGACGTTCCGAACGCCTTGCGGCCCTTCATATAGGTGCCCGCGTAGTCAATCGCCCCCTGGGCGATCCCGACGGCTTGGGCGCCAATGGTCGGACGCGATCGATCGAGGGTGTGCATGGCGATCTTGAAGCCCTCGCCCTCGTCGCCGATTCGGTTCGCCGCGGGCACGCGCACATCGTTCAAGACGACTTCGCCCGTTGGCGAGGCACGAAGACCCATCTTGTCTTCGAACTTCGGGAACTCTAAGCCCCACTCCTTTTCGACGAGGAAGCACGTGATGCCTCGCGATCCAGCAGTCGGATCGGTCTTCGCGAACACGGTGTAGGTGTCAGAGATGCCCGCATTCGTGATCCAGTACTTCGAGCCGTTCAAGATGTAGTCATCACCGTCGCGTTCGGCTCGACAGCGCATCGAAGCAACGTCCGAACCCGCGTCGACCTCCGAGAGGCAGTAGCTCGCTTGGATCTCACCGGCCGCGACGCCAGGGAGATACTTCTGCTTCAGCTCTTCTGATCCGAAGTTCATGACAGGCAACATGCCGAGCTTCGAGATGAGAATCGTCACTGACGTCGACGCGCACCCGCGCGCGATCTCTTCGACCATGATGGCCTGGGTGACCATGTCAGCCCCCGCGCCGCCGAACTTTTCCGGGACCCCGAGCGACGGCAGCTCCATCTCGACACAGGCGTCGAAGCTGTCTTTGGGGTAGACCTGCTCGCGGTCGTATCGCGCCGCATTCGGAGCGATCCGCTCGTCAACGAAGCTGCGCATCACATCACGAAAACTGCGTTGTTCATCCGTGAGGTCAAAACTCATGATGCCTCCTCCTACCTCGAGGTTAGTGAGAGGTGGCCGGATCGTTGGCGCCGCTCACGAGCTGTGTGCTGGTGACGGCGTCCACGAATCGTCGCTGGGCGACGTAGCTGTGCGCGAGGCCGCGAAACGGCTTAGTTGTCACGCGAGAAACGGGCGACGTCGTGCGAAGCCCGAAGTAGTCCATCGCCACGTGCACGTCACCGAGCGTCGGTTGACGACCGATCAGGCTCGCTCGCTTGGCGGCAACCCCAGCGACTCCAACCGTCACGTCTTCAACGTCGTGGGGGTGCTCAAAGGTGAGCTTCTGGCACTCGCGCGAGGCCATGGTGAGCGCGTAGCCCTCGCCGGGTGCGGGTGTGCCGTAGCCCTTGCCCTGTGGAGGGTGGGCCGAGCGCTCAAGCCCCGCCTTCTGGGGTCGGCCCAGCTCGGGCGGCTGCGTCTCCATGACGGGACGCACCTCGCCAGCAATTGGAACAGGAGAAAAGGAGGGTTGGGCCACGGGTCGAGGTTACCTTCTCGCCCGTTACACCCTCGTTAGCCAGTCTTCGTACTGTGGCCGCTCGCCGCTCACCGCTTGGTGGAAGGTCGTCTTGATGTTCTTCGTGATCGGTCCGGGCTTGCCGTCGCCGATCAGACGGTCATCGACCGACGAGAGCGGCACCACCTCGACGGCGGTCCCGGTGACGAATGCCTCGTCAGCGAGGTAGATGTCGTCGCGCCGTAGCGCTTCGAACGTCACCTCGTAGCCGAGGTCTTGGGCGATCTTCACGATGCTCGCCTGCGTGATGCCTTGCAGCGCGCCCGCTTCCGAGGGTGGAGGCGAAACGAGCACACCGTCGCGCACCAAGAACAGGTTCTCGCCGGTTCCCTCGCTCACTCGACCGTCCGGACCGAGCATCAGGGCCTCGTCATAGCCGGCCTTGATGGCTTCAACCTTCGCGAGGCTCGCGTTCACGTAGCCGCCGACCGTCTTCGAGGCGGTGGGCATCGAGTTGGGGAAGTGGCGGCTCCACGACGAGATCTTCATGCGCGCACCGTTGAGCGACGCCTCTTCGCCCAGGTAGGCGCCCCAGGGCCACGCCGCGATCGCGGTGTTCACCGGCGAGCCCGTTGGGTTGACGCCCATTTCGCCATATCCCAGGTAGACGATCGGACGGATGTAGCAGCCGTCGTGGAGCTCATTGACCCGAACGATCTCCTTCGCGGCGCCACACAGGTCGTTCAGGCTGTAGGGCACATCGATCATGAGGATCTTGCAGCTGCGGAGCAGGCGCTCCATGTGCTCCTTCAACCGAAAGATCGCGACGCCATTGGGCGTCTTGTACGCGCGAATACCCTCGAAGGCGCCCGTGCCGTAGTGCAGGGTGTGGCTGAGCACGTGCACGGTGGCATCAGGCCAGTCGACGAACGTGCCATCCATCCATATCTTCTTTGTCGGGGTAATGGGCATCTACAACCTCTCTTGTAACTGTTTCGTGACTCCGTCGGTGCCGAGTGCCGCCACGTCGCCCTCAAAGTCTGCCACCGCCCGGGCGATCCGAATCGCGGCGTCGACTTCACCAAGGTGTTCCAGCATGAGTGCCGCTGACGACACCGCAGCGAGCGGGTTGGCCCTACCGGTGCCCGCGATGTCGTGGGCCGCGCCGTGCACCGGCTCAAAGAGCGACGCGCCGGTGCGATCGGGGTTCAAGTTCGCACTTGCGGCAAAGCCGATGCCGCCGGTGATGGCCCCGGCCAAGTCCGAGAGGATGTCACCGAAGAGATTGTCCGTGACGATGATGCCGTAGCGCTTCGGGTCTTCGACGAAGTAGATGCACGCCGCGTCAACGTGCTGGTAGTCGACCTCGACATCTGGGTACAGCGCACCAACCTCGGCGACGACGCGACGCCAGAGATCGCCAGAAAAGGTGAGCACGTTCGTCTTGTGCACGAGGGTGAGCTTCTTGCGCGTCAGCGCGTTGGCGGCGTTGAAGGCGAAGCGCACACAGCGTTCGACGCCGAATCGCGTGTTCACCGAACCTTGGGTCGCCACCTCCTGAGCGGTGCCGTAGCGCAGCACGCCCCCCTCGCCCACGTAGGGACCTTCGGTGTTCTCGCGCACAATCGCGAACTCGCAGCCCTCGGCGAGCGAACCGGCGACGCCCCGAAAGGGCCGGTAGTTCACATAGAGGTCGAGGCCGAAGCGCATCCGAAGGAGCAGCCCGCGCTCGAGGACGCCGCCGGCGATTCGCGTGTCGCCGATGGCCGGGCCGATGGCACCGAGCAAAATGGCCTCATAACCGCGCAGCTCTTCAAGGGTCTCGTCGTCGAGGATGAAGCCGTCGCGCAGGTAGCGCGCGGCACCCAGATCGAAGGTGGTCGTCTCCAGGGCGACCCGCGCGCTCGCCACGACCTCAAGGGCGGCCTCCGTTACCTCAGGCCCGATGCCGTCGCCACCGATGACGGCCACACGGTGGCTACGTTGGTTGCTCATCCCACTCCTCTTTTACCCATTTTGGTCGGTCGAGCGGCCCCCAAGCAACTTCAAGGGCGCAGATCACGGCGGGTAGAATTTGGGTCCTCTACTAGTTGAGGTTGGCATGGCCGACGAAATCCATCGCATCACCAAAGAGACGCTTGAAAAGCTCCAAGCGGAGTATCTCTACCTGACCACGGTCGGGCGTACCGAGATCGCCCGCACGATCGAATCAGCACGCCTGCTTGGTGATCTCTCCGAAAACGGCGACTATCACGCCGCGAAGGACGAGCAGGGAAAGATGGAGGCGAGAATCCGCCAGATCGACCAGGTCATCCGCAATCACGAGATTGTGGCGCGCGACGAGCACGCGGGCAAAGTGCAGCACGCTTCCATCGCGAAGGTCGTCTACGAAGGCGACGCCGACGACGACACCCAGGAGTTCTTCATCGGCTCCATCGAAGAGAAGCCCGACGGAGTGCTCGTCGCCTCGCCTACCTCACCGCTCGGTGAGGCCCTCCTTGGACGCAGCGTTGGCGATGTCGTGGAATACGACGCGCCGTCGGGCACCCTCAAGGTGAAAATCGTCGGACTGCGCTAGCTATGTCGGGAAAGACTCTGTACGAAAAGATCTGGGACGAGCACGTCGTCGTCTCCCCCGAAGGCGAACCGACACTCCTCTACGTCGACCTTCACCTTGTCCACGAAGTGACGAGCCCCCAGGCCTTTGACGGCCTTCGCCTGAACGGGCGCCGCGTTCGCCGTCCTGACCTCACCCTCGCAACGGCCGACCACAACGTGCCGACGTCACCGCTCTCGACGCCGATCGAAGACCCCGTCTCGCGGCGCCAGCTCGAGGCGCTCGATGAGAACTGCGCCGAGTTCGGCATCACGCTCTTTCCGCGCGGGCACGAGAACCAGGGCATCGTCCACGTGATTGGTCCTGAGCTCGGGGTCACCCAGCCGGGTATGACCATTGTCTGTGGCGACTCGCACACCTCGACCCACGGCGCGCTGGCCTCGCTCGCCTTCGGCATCGGCACCAGTGAAGTGGAGCACGTGCTCGCGACGCAGACGCTGCCCCAGCAGAGGGCAAAGACAATGGCGGTCGTCGTCGAGGGAACGCCGCCGCCGGGCGTCACGGCAAAGGACATCGTGCTCGCGATCGTCGGGCGACTCGGCACCGGCGGCGGCGCTGGGTATGTGATCGAGTACCGCGGCGAGGCGATCAGCCAACTGTCGATGGAGGGCCGCATGACCGTCTGCAACATGAGCATCGAGGCGGGTGCGCGCGCGGGACTTGTCGCCGTGGACGAGACGACGATCGACTATCTGCGCGACAAGCCGGGCGTACCCGGCGGCGAGGCCTTCGATTCTGCAGCCGAGCGCTGGCGCACCTTTGTCTCCGACGACGGCGCCGTCTTCGACGCGACCGTCACCATCGACGCGACAACGCTGACGCCATTCGTCACCTGGGGCACCAACCCCGCTCAGGTCGTCGCGATCGATGGCGTGGTGCCCTCGCCGGACGACGCCCACGACGCTGACGAGCGCGACTCGCTGCAGCGCGCGCTCGATTACATGGACCTGGCGCCGGGAACTCCGCTTCGCTCGGTGCCTGTCGATGTCGTATTCATCGGCTCGTGCACCAACTCGCGCATCGAAGACCTTCGCGCCGCCGCAGCGGTCGCGAAGGGCGGCAAGGTCAACGACCGTGTACGTGCCCTTGTCGTACCGGGGTCTCGACGCGTCAAGGAACAGGCCGAGTTCGAGGGCCTCGACGAGGTCTTTAAGGACGCCGGGTTTGAGTGGCGCGAACCGGGGTGCTCGATGTGCCTCGGCATGAACCCGGACATCTTGAGCCCTGGTCAGCGCTGCGCCTCGACCTCGAATCGAAACTTCGAAGGCCGCCAGGGTCGCGGGGGAAGAACCCACCTGGTCTCCCCCGCCGTGGCGGCGGCGACCGCACTGGCGGGGCACCTCGACGCACCGGCGGTGACTGCGTGAAGCCCGTCCACATCATCGAAGGACGCGGCGTTCCACTGGAGCGCTCTGACGTCGATACCGACCAGATCATTCCTTCGGAGTGGCTGAAGCGGGTCGAGCGCACCGGTTTTGGTCGCGGGCTCTTCAGCGAGTGGCGCGATGACACCTCCTTTGTGTTGAATCAGCCGCAGTACGTCGGGGCGACGATCCTCGTCGGCGGCGCGCGCTTTGGCACGGGATCCTCTCGCGAGCACGCCGTGTGGGCACTCATGGACTACGGCTTCCAAGCGATCGTCGCTTCTTCCTACGGCGACATCTTTCGCAACAACTCGGCGAAGCAAGGACTCGTCACCGTGCAGCTCGATCACGTTGACGTCGAAGAGCTCAATCGACTCGTCAAAGATGACCCGTCACGACTCCTCGTCGTCGATGTCGAACGCCTGAGCATTGAGGTTCCAGAGGTGGGGTGGCAGCGAGACTTCGTGCTCGACCCCATGACCCAGGAGCGGCTCCTTCAGGGTTGGGACGACATCGGTCTCAGCCTGCGACGCGAGGACGACATCACGCGCTACGAGTCAACGAGCACCGCGCCGAGTCTTGAGGGTGTCTTCGACCACGAGGGTCACGCGCGCTACGCCTGAGCGAGTTGAGCGCCTGCGAGCTCAAACGACTCGTCTGACTGACGGTGGCGCCACGTCGCGAGCAGCGCGATCGTCGAGCTCGCGAAGGCCGCAATCCCCGTTGCGACCGAGGCCGCCCACTGGCGCTGTCCGGCGTAGTAGATGACCCAGCCGGCGAGACAGATCGCACCCACTGACCACGAGGCGACCGAAACTCCTGATCCAGAGCCCGGACGCAGGAGCTTGAGGATCTGGGGTCCGCGGTTGATGATCATGAGGGCGCCCGTACCCAAAAGGCCGCCTTCCCACCCCCACAGACACGTGGTGAGCACACAGAGACCGAACGCGTAGGCACACGAGCGCGCGACGATGGCCTTTGATTGGCGGGGTCGCAAGTGACGAACGATGGACAGCTGGAACGGGATCAAGATCGCACTGCCGAGAATGACGACCACCGAGTGCTCGGCCAGGCCGTAACAGACCCAAAAGACGCTCATCAATGCGAAGAGCGTCCAGGTGGCGATGGAGACGCCGTCAGTGCCGAGGCGGCGCACCCGGTCGAACTGCGCGACGGTGCTACCGACGCCCAGAAAAAGTGCGACCCAGCCGATCGCGTCGGCCAGTTCGCCAAAGCTCATGTACCGAGTTTAATCTGCTGACTTTTCATCTTCGGCGATTGGCGGCTGACACGACTGCTTCGAGTGACGCGTCGAGTATCGACGAGCTCATGCCAACGCCCCACCACGTCACACCGTCGTCACCTTCTGCTTCCACGTACGCCACGGCCGACGCTTCCGAACCCGCCGTGAGCGCGTGCTCGTGGTAGTCGCGCACCTTGAACCTGACATCCATCTCGCTCGAGAGTCCCGACATCAATGCGTCGATCGGGCCGTTGCCCTCACCCTTCACCGTCACGTGCTGGCCGTTCACGATGAGCTGGGCGAAGATACGCGTCAGGTGCTGATCGGCCGAGACTTCACTCGAGAGCAGCTGAATCGGCGGGTTCTCGGGCTGGTAGGTCGTCGTGAACACGTCCCAGATCTCCGCGGGCGTGACTTCGCCGCCCTTGGTTTCGGTGAGCTCTTGGACGTGCTTGGAGAACTCCACCTGCATCGCGCGGGGCAGGTCAAGACCGTGTTCGGTGCTCAGCAGGTAGGCGACGCCGCCCTTGCCCGACTGGGAGTTGACACGGATGATCGCCTCGTAGGTGCGTCCGGTGTGCTTCGGGTCAATGGGGAGGTAGGGCACCTCCCAGTAGTCGTACTCATCGCCGATGACGGTCATGCCCTTTTTGATCGCGTCTTGGTGTGAACCCGAGAAGGCGGTGTAGACGAGCTCACCCACATAGGGGTGGCGCATGTGGATCGGCAGCCGATTCGAGTACTCAGCCACGTGACGCGCCTTGTCGATGTCGCGGATGTCAAGCTCGGGGTCGACCCCTTGGGAGAAGAGGTTGAGCGCCAGGTTGACGACGTCCACGTTGCCGGTGCGCTCCCCGTTGCCAAAGAGCGTCCCTTCGACGCGGTCCGCACCTGCCAGGACACCGAGCTCGGCCGCGGCGACGGCCGTGCCCCGGTCGTTGTGGGGGTGCAGCGACAGCACGACGGAGTCGCGGCGATCCACGTGACGCAAGAAGTACTCGATGGCGTCGGCATACAGGTTCGGCGTGTACATCTCCACGGTCGCAGGAAGATTCAAGATGAGCGGCCACTCGGGGGTCGGATCGATGACCTCGATCACGGCGTTGCAGATGTCCAGCGCGTAGTCGAGCTCGGTGCCAGTGAAGCTCTCGGGCGAGTACTCATACAGGAATGCCGTCTCGGGCGAGGTCGACTCCAGCGAGCGACAGAGCGCCGCCGCATCGGTAGCAATCTTCGTGATGCCGTCCGTGTCGAGGCCGAAGACGACTCGGCGCTGCAGCGTCGAGGTCGAGTTGTAGAAGTGGACGATGGCGCGCGGCGCGCCGTGAAGCGACTCGTAGGTCCTGTGGATGAGGTCTTCACGACACTGGGTGAGCACCTGGATCGTGACGTCCTCGGGGATGAGGTCCTCGGTGATGATCTGGCGCACGAAGTCGAAGTCGGGCTGTGACGCCGAGGGAAAGCCCACCTCGATCTCTTTGAAGCCCATCTCTACGAGGTGCAAGAACATGACGTTCTTGCGCTCTGCGTCCATCGGATCGATGAGGGCTTGGTTGCCGTCGCGCAGGTCGACGCTGCACCAGCGGGGTGCCTTTGTCAGGCGACGATCGGGCCAGGTGCGGTCGGGCAGGTCGACGGGCACCGTCGCGCGGTACTTGCCAAAGGCCATGGGACTGGGCTCTTGGGGACTGACCCTCATATCCATCCTTTCGTCACAGTCAGAGAAAAACAAAAATGCCCCCGCAGACGCGGGGGCAGGGCGAGCAGCGCTCGCCCCTTACAGCAGCAGTTCGCTCTGGCTCATCACAACACCATTCTACCGCTTCGCCACGAAATGTCCAGTGTGGGCGCGACTACCATAACTCTCGTGGGACTCGTTAAAACACTCTTCAAGTTGCTGTTGCTCGTCATGGTGGGCGCGGTCATTGCCGGAGTCATCTTCGCCATCACCAAAGAAGGCGACACGGGGCCGCTCTCGTTTGAGGAGTGGCCAACGGTCCCACGTAATCCTGCGGCGTAGTTCCCCCCGCACCGATCAAGGAGTCTGTCATGGCAGAAATGGAGTATCGCCGTCTCGGGCGCTCAGGATTGAAGGTGAGCATCTTGTCGTTTGGCAGCTGGGTGACCTTTGCCAACAAGAATCAACTCGAGACCGCCGAGCAGGCGGCCGAGTGCTTGGTCGCCGCCCACGACGCGGGCGTCAACTTCTACGACAACGCCGAGGCCTACGGCAGCGGCGAGTCCGAGCGAGTGATGGGGGCTGCGATTCGCGAGCTCGGGTGGAAGCGCTACGACTACCTGATCTCGACGAAGCTCTTCTGGGGTATTCACGACGGACCCAACATGCGCAACACGCTCAACCGCAAGTACTTGAGCCAAGCCATCGAAGGGTCGCTCGAGCGTCTCGGCCTCGACTTCGTGGACCTCGTCTTCTGCCACCGCGCGGACCCGAACACGCCGATCGAAGAGACCGTCTGGGCTATGCACGACATGGTCGAGCGCGGCCAGGCGCTCTACTGGGGAACCTCCGAGTGGACCGCCGACGAGATTCGCGCCGCCTGGGACATCGCCGATCGCCAGCACCTCCACAAGCCCGTGATGGAACAGCCCCAGTACAACATCTTGACGCGCGACCGCGTCGAAAAGGAGTACCAGCGCCTGTACGAGGACATCGGCCTTGGCACGACGATCTGGTCGCCGCTCGCGTCGGGACTGCTCACGGGCAAGTACCTAGACGGCGTGCCCGAGGGCTCACGCGCGACACTTCCTGGCTACGAGTGGCTACGAAAGATGCTGACCGACGCGAGCAGCAACTTGAAGGTCGCCGAAGTGAAGAAGATCGCGGACGAGCTCGAGGTGCCGCTCGCTCAGTTCTCACTCGCCTGGTGCGTGAAGAATCCGAACGTGTCGACGGTCATCACCGGAGCCTCGACGGCCGCGCAGGTGCGCGAGAACATGGCGGCACTTGACGTCGTCCCACTGCTTACGCCTGAGATCATGGAGCGAGTCGACCTCATCAGCTTGATGTAGCCGCCGTCACGACGACCCCGGCTACGCCGAGGTCGTCGTGCGAAAGCGATGCAGTGCGAGCGGCACGCAGATCGCCATGATCAAGACGCACCATCCGATCATCGCGATGACAGGATGCTCGAGCGGCCACGATCCCCCGACGTTGTAGCCCTGGGACACGTGGCGAACAGCGGCGACTATCGCGGATAGCGGATCCCAGTAGCCGATCTCACGCAAGACGAGCTTCATGCCTGCTATTGGCACGAAGACGCCGGCGAGGAACGAGAGCGGGAGCATGATGGCAAAGCCGATGCCTTGCATCGCGTCGGTGCTGCGAAGGATCATTCCCATGAGGACCCCGAACCACGTGAAGGCCGTGAGTCCGAGCAATACGAGGCCGATCAGCTCGAAGAACGTTGCCACGTCAAGGTGAGGCCGCCAGCCGAGTCCGAGTCCGATGCCTGTCACGATCAGCAGTCCAAGGATCTGCTCGAGTATCTGACCAACGACCTGCGCCGAGATGACCGACAGCCGAGTGACTGGCAGCGAGCGGAAACGATCGACGACGCCGCTGGAGAAGTCGGTCGCCGTCGCCACACCCGCTCCGATGACCCCGAAAGCCAGGCTCTGTCCGAGTAACCCGGGCAGCAGAAAGTTCTGGTACGTGATGTGACGGATATGGATTGCCGATCCGAAGACATAGAGAAAGAGCAGCGTGAAGACGACGGGCTGGATGGTGACGTCGCTCAGGCGTGTCGGCACCCGCGGAATGGTCCGCAGTCCGCGCGAAACGAGCAACGCCGTCTCCCTGAAGAATCGCCGCACGCTCGAAGGACGTGCCGGTAGCGGCTCGTAATCGGCCGGTGCACGCTCGCCGGTGAACGCGGTGATGACGGTCATGAGTGTGACTCCTCAAGTTTGGGGGCCCAATAGCCCGATGTGTTTTCATTCACTGGTGCATCAACCGGCTGGCCGGTCAGCGCGAGGAAGGCGTCATCCAACGTCGGACGCCGCAACGCGATCTCGTCGATCTCAACGTCCACGTCGCGCAGCGCGTCGGTGACACGGGCGAGGTCGCCCAGCTCGTCGGGAGCCGGCACGGACACCATGCGCTGTTCGCGCGAGAGGGAGACCTCAAACCGCGGCGACAGTGCGGCGGCGAGACGGTCGAACCCTTGAGCGTCGGCGGCGATGATATCGACGCGCTGGTCGCCGATGAGGGACTTCAGCTCATTCGCCGTGCCCGCGGCGGTCGCACGACCGTGGTCCATGAGCACGATGTAGTCGGCCAGCGCGTCGGCTTCTTCAAGGTATTGCGTCGTGAGAAACAGCGTCACGCCGGTCCCCACGAGTTCGCGAATGGTGCTCCACACGACTTGGCGGCTACGGGGGTCAAGACCGGTCGTCGGCTCGTCAAGGATCAGCACCTTGGGCTGGACGACGAGACTCGCCGCCAAGTCGACGCGACGGCGCTGGCCCCCCGAGAGCGACTTCACGAGCTTGTCGCGGAACTCGCCGATGTCAAAGCGCTCGACGAGGTTCTCTGTCACCCGCTCGGCGGCACTGCGCGAATAGCCTCGCAGACGCGCCATGAGCATGAGGTTCTCTTTCGCAGTCAAGTTGTCTTCGAGCGCGGCGAACTGACCGGTCAGCGAGAGCAGGCTGCGAACGGTGTCCGCTTCCTTCACGACGTCGTGCCCCCACACCGACGCCGTGCCGCTTGTCGGCCTGATCAAGGTGGCCAACATGCGCACGATCGTGGTCTTGCCCGCGCCGTTCGGACCAAGCAGCGAGACGACCGTTCCTTCTTTGACCTCGAGGTCGAAGCTATCGACTGCCACAAAGTCGCCGAAGCGCTTGGTGAGGCCGTGGGTAACAACGACCAATTCTCTAGATGACATAGGACTCCCTTCGAGGCGAAACACTACAGTAACTGAAAAGATTTAGCAACTAGAATTTTCGTGAATTTTGCGTTACACTGTGGTGGTGGCAATATCCGATCACAACACCAGCGAGAAGTCGCGTGAGCGCCTCAGCGGCACCGAAGCCCTCCACCAGGGCCTTCGCGAGCGCAAGAAGGCGCTGATGAGGCAGCTGATTTCCGATACCGCGACGCTCATGTTTCTCGAGCGCGGATTCGATGAGGTTCGCGTCAGCGAGATCGCCGAAGCGTGCGACGTCTCGGAGAAAACGGTCTACAACTACTTCCCCACCAAAGAGTCGCTCCTCTTGGACCGCGAGGAGGGGTCGCGAATCGCCATCAGCGAGGCGCTCGGTCCCAATGCCCCTGCAGCGTCGCCCGTCGACGCGATCGTCGGCATCTTGAAAGATGAGCTCGACGAGCTCGTGCGGCATTTCAATGATGCGGCCGACTTCTCCACGTTTCCTCAGATCATGCAGTTCAATGAGCTCATCGAGAGCACGCCCGCGCTCAAAGCCGCTCGCGCTGACATGACAGAACGGTTCGCCCAGCTGGCTGCGGGCTTGATGGCAGCACGAGCGGGCGTCGACCCTAGCGACCCTGAGCCTCAGATCGCGGCTGACGCGCTCGTCGGTCTCTGGCGTATCTTCTACCGCTCCATCGTGAAGTACTCGGAACTGGGCATGTCTCCGGAAGAGCTTCGCGATCACACACTCAACGACGTGTGTCGCGCGGCAAGGTTGTTGGACACCGGACTTTGGTCATTCGCCACGGTGGTCCAAGGCGCCAACGGCCGCGATCAGATCAAGGCCGCGGCGGAAGCCTCCAACGAAGCGCGCAAACAAGTCCTTGCCGCCATGAAGCAGGCGCGCTCCGCGTGGCGAACCCTCAAGACCGAGGTCGACGCTCACGCGCACGACGGAGCCGCGGTCGCGCGTCAAGCGCGTGACGAGGCGCGAGCAGCGCGTGCTCGGGCTCACCGCGATGCGCATGAGGAGGCCCTCGAGATTCGTCGCCAGGCCCATCTCATCGCCCAAGAATTCCGAGACGCGAGCCGACGCGCACGTCGCACAGGGCGTTCCGGTCAGAAGTAGCGCTGCGGTTACGCCGTCGCGAACACGAGATCGCCAACGCGCACCGTGGCGGGACGTTCTACGCTCGCGAGGACGCCGACCGCGCTGTCGTGTTGGCGAGCAAGGTGTCGCAAGACATCCAGTTGGCGATCCACTCCGCCTGGTTGGGGACGCGTCGTCATCACACAGCGGATGCACGGCTTTTGAATCCGAATCTCGCCACTACCGATGACGACGTGCGATCCAACTTCGAGTGGCGCGGGGTTCTCCACGGTCGGCGACAGGAAGACGTTCGGTCGAAACCGACGGACGTCCCACTGCAGATCAGGCCGCTCGCGCGACATCTGCTCAAGATCGAGCGATGACAGTAGATGGAGGGGACTTGAGTCAACGAATGACCCTGCAGGTCCCTCCCATGTCTCGAGGTGAGAGTCGTCATCTTCGAAGTCCGCGTGCGCCTCATAGGTAGCGGCGCCAAAGGCCGCTGCCTCGACGAGTCGAACGGGTCGGCCCAGCCACGTCGTCAGGGCTTCGTCGAGAGGGTCTCCGGGTTCATACGAATGTCCGCCGGGCAGCGTGACCGTGAGCTCGCCGTGATTGAGCGTCGCGACGGCATCAAACAGTTGGCCCTCGCGTTTGGCCGAAAGCACGGTGCTCGATGCGATGTCGAGGATGCCCCATTGGCGGTCCCCCACCACTCCCGTCGGGCTGAGTTCGAGCTCGTCGCGCGCTTCGCCCCGCAGTGACTTCACCGGATAACGCCACAGCGATGAGATTCGCCACGACGCTGGTTCAATGACGCTCACGTGCGCATCATAAGAACTACCGCAGCGTGATGAGGTGGATGTCCTGGATGCCGTCGGTCTCGCGTAGCTGTTCGACGACTTCGTTGGGCGTCGGCGCTTCCGTCGAGAGCACCATCAGCGCCGTCTTAGTCTCGGGGTCCGGACCGACTGCCATTGACGAAATGGATATGTCCGCTGCGCCGAGCGCAGTGCCAACGCGCCCGATCATGCCAGGACGGTCGTCGTTGTGCACGACGAGCATCGACGCGGCTGGGGCGATCTCCACCGCATGCTCGTCGACGGCAACAATGCGCGTCTCGACGCGCGTGCCGATGGTCACCAGCGTGCCTGAGACGCTGTGGCCATCCGAACGAACCGTGATGAGCGAGATGTACTCAGAGCCCGCCACCGAGGAGACCTCTTTATAGGTGAGGTGGTGCTCTTCAGCCAACTGAGGTGCATTCACGAAGGAAACGCCGTCGTGGCCGGTCGCACTGAGAAGGCCTTTCAACGCACACAGCGTCAGAATCTTGGTGCCGGCGCCGGCGAGCTCACCCTGGTAGACGACCTCAAGGTCGGCCGGCTCTCCGTCGAGCAGACCACCGATGAATCGTCCGAGCACTTCGGCAAGACCCATGAACGGACTCACCGAGTTAGAGACCTCGCCCGCGGACACATTGACCGCGTAGGGCACGAAGTCACCGTCGAGCGCAAGCTCCACTTGCTCCGCGATCGTCACGCCCGCTTTGTCCTGGGCTTCGAAGGTTGACGCCCCGAGGTGCGGCACGACGACGACCGATGACAGCTCGAAGAGCGGCGACTCGGTCGTCGGCTCCTTTTCGAACACGTCAAGCGCCGCGCCCTGCACCTTGCCGTCGCGAACAGCTTCGGCGAGGTCGGCCTCGTTCACGATCCCGCCACGTGCGACGTTGATGATTCTCACACCGGGCTTGGTCTTCGTGAAGGACTCGGCGTTCAAGAGGTTGGTCGTGTCCTTGTTCTTGGGCAGGTGGATCGTGATGAAGTCACTCTGTGCGAGCAGTTCGTCGAGGCTAACGAGTTCGACGCCCATGTGTCGGGCGCGCTCATCGGAGATATAGGGGTCATAGGCGATCAGGCGCATGCCAAAGGCCATCGCCCGCTGTGCCACGAGCGCACCGATCTTGCCGAGCCCGACGATGCCGAGCGTCTTGCCGTGCAGCTCGACGCCCTCCCACTTGCTGCGCTCCCACTTGCCGTTCTTCAGCGCCGCGTGCGCCTGAGGAATGTTGCGGGCTTGAGCGAGCAAGAGCGCCATTGTCTGCTCTGCGGCGGAGAGAATGTTCGAGACGGGAGCATTTACGACCATGACGCCGAGTTCGGTGGCCTTTGCCACGTCAACGTTGTCAAGGCCGATACCGGCCCTTCCAACCACGATGAGATCCTTCGCGGCCTCCAGCGTCGGCGCGTCGACCTTGGTCGCGGAGCGAATGATGAGGGCGTGCGCCCCGGGGACCGTCTCGAGCAGCTGCTCAGGGGTGAGGCCCAACTGGATGTCGACCTCGTGGCCGGCGTTGCGAAGCTTCTGGAGACCAGACTCAGCGATCTCCTCGGTGACTAGAACTCGGGCCACGGACTACCTTTCACTCGTAGGGGCCACACTAAAGGAAACGGCCGACGGTTCAGCCCGCGGCGACGAACGCCTGAAGGCGCTCTAGACCCTCGACGAGGTCGTCGTCGGCGAGGGCGTAACTGAAGCGGAAGAATCCGGGCGTACCGAACGCCTCGCCCGGAACGACGGCGATCTTGATGCTGTCCAGCAGCAACTCGGCGAGCTCGACCGAGCTGTTCGCGACGCGTCCACCGAGCGAACGGCCGAGAAGTCCCGTGACATTCGGGTAGCAGTAGAACGCGCCTTCTGGCACCGCGCAAGTGACGCCGTCGACCTCATTCAGCATCTTGACCATCGTGCGCCGACGCTTGTCGAACACTTCGCGCATCTCCGCGACGGCCATGAGATCGCCGGTGAGCGCGGCGATGGCCGCGCGCTGTGAGATGTTCGAGATGTTGGAGGTCGTCTGGCTCTGGTAGTTGAAGGCGGCGTCCATGACGTCGGGCGCGCTGATCATCCAGCCCACGCGCCAGCCGGTCATCGCGTAGGACTTCGCGACACCGTTCACGACGATCCAGCGATCGCCCAGCTCGGGCGTGACCGCAGGCAGCGACGTCCAACGAGCGCCGCCGTAGACCAGGTGCTCGTAGATCTCATCGGACATCACCCAGATGTCGTGCTCGGCCGCCCAGCGGCCGACTGCCACCACTTCTTCGGGCGAGAGCACCGCTCCGGACGGGTTCGACGGCGAGACGAAGACGAGCAATTTGGTCTTTTCAGTGCGTGCGCGCTCGAGCTCGTCGACCGTCACGCGAAAGCCGTTGGCCTCACTCGTCATGACCGGCACTGCGGTCGCGCCCGTCAAATACACGGCTTCGGGATACGTCGTCCAATAGGGCGCGGGAATCAGCACCTCATCGCCCGGGTTCAGCACGCTCATGAAGGCGCTGATGACTGCGTGCTTACCGCCGTTCGTGACGAGCACTTGGCTGGACTTCACGTCGAGGCCGCTGTCGCGCATGGTCTTTGCAGCGATCGCCTCGCGAAGCTCGGGAAGGCCCGCCGCGGGCGTGTATTTGTAGTTGACCGGGTCGTAGCAAGCCTTCGCCGCTGCTTCAACGATGTGCACCGGTGTCGGAAAGTCTGGCTCGCCGACGCCGTAGCCGATGACAGGCTCGCCCTTGGCCTTGAGAGCCTTCGCCTTTGCGTCGACCGCCAGCGTCGCGCTGGGGGCAAGTCCGCCTAGAAGGTCGCTCACTCGGGAAGTCATGATTTGGCTCCGTTCGATTTCCGTAAGAATAAGTCTATGAGTTCCCCCGACAACCTCAAGATCCCCACTGACCTTCTTCCGCGCGACGGACGATTCGGATCAGGCCCCTCGAAGATTCGAGCAGAGCAAGTTGCGGCACTTGCCGCTGACGCGCCGACCTACCTCGGCACGTCGCACCGCCAAGCGACGGTGCGTTCGAAGGTCGGTGAAGTTCGCGACGGGCTCACCGCACTCTTCGATCTGCCCGACGGTTACGAGGTGCTCCTCGGCAACGGCGGCACGACGTGCTTCTGGGACGCGGCGACATTTCACCTCATCGTCAACCACTCGCAGCACTTGAGCTTCGGCGAGTTCTCATCCAAGTTCGCAAGCGCCGCCAAGGAGGCGCCACAGATCGGCGAGCCCACCATCATCAAGAGTGAGGTCGGCACGCACCCGCAGGCGGTCGCCGACGAAACGGTCGACCTCTACGCCCTCACCCACAACGAAACCTCGACGGGCGTCATGATGCCCATTGAGCGGCCGGCTGGTGCGAGCGGGCTCGTCGCCGTTGACGCGACCTCTGGCGCCGGCGGACTCCCGGTCGATCCAAGCCAGTTCGACTGCTACTACTTCGCGCCGCAGAAGTCGTTCGCTTCCGACGGCGGCCTCTGGCTCGCGATCTGCTCCCCGGCCGCGATCGAGCGCATCGAAACACTCGCCTCATCAGGGCGTTGGACACCTGCATTCTTCGACCTCAAGATCGCCCTCGACAACTCCCGGCTGAACCAGACCTACAACACGCCAGCCCTTGCCACCATCCACATGATCGCATCGCAGATCAAGTGGATGAACGACAACGGTGGCCTCGCCTTTGCCACGGGCCGCTCCGCGAAGTCGGCGGAGATCCTCTACACGTGGGCCGAGGCGTCCGACTTCGCGACGCCGTTCGTGACGAACCCGGCAGACCGGAGCACCGTCGTCGGCACAATCGATTTCCGCGATGACATCGACGCGAACGCGATTGCGAAGGTGCTTCGCGCGAACGGCGTCGTCGACACCGATCCCTATCGCAAGCTCGGTCGCAACCAGTTGCGCGTGGCGATGTTCCCGAGCATCGACTCCGAAGACGTGGCGTCGCTTTGTGCCAGTATCAATTGGGTGGTCGGCAACCTGTAAAGCGCCAGCCTCTTCTCGGGGCTCGAGCGCCGATTAGGACGGCCAGATCTCCTTCAAGGCGCGCACGATGTTGCCGCCCAGCACTGCAGCAATGTCGTCGTCCGAAAATCCCTGGTGGACTAGCCATTCGGTGATGTTCGTGAAGTTCTCGGTCGGGTTCTCCAGGCCGTCGACGTAGGCGACGCGTTCGAAGCTCGGGCCAGCCACGTCCGCTCCGCGCAGCAAATGACCGAAGACCGTGTGCAGTCCCACGTGGTCGCCATAGAGCGTGTCAGGCCCGAAGGCCACATGCTCGATGCCGACGAGATCGACGCAGTAAAGAAAATGGTCCATCACCGAATCGATCGTGTGTAGTGGGTGGGCCGCCGAAAGCGTCGTGTGCGGCGCCGCCGACATCCCGATGACTCCCCCGCCGTCGGCGACGGCGCGCAGCACGTCGTCGCCCTTCATGCGTGACGTGTCCCAGATCGCGCGAGCGCCGGCGTGCGTCATGAGGACCGGCTGGGTGCTCGTGCGACAGACGTCAATGCCAGTTTGATCCGAAGAGTGAGAGATGTCGATGGCGAGACCGAGCTGGTTCATTCGCCGTACGGCCTTACGACCGAAGATCGTGAGTCCCCCATCGACCTTCTCGCTGAGGCCGCTGCCGAGCGCGTTCGCGTCCGAGTACGCAATGCCGATCTGCCGGAGTCCGAGCCCAAAGAGCACGTCAAGACGCTCGATCTCGTTCTCGATGGGGGTTGCCGCCTCGAGGCCGAAGACCAGGCCGACCTCGCCCGCCGCTTTCGCCCTATATATATCGTTAAGCGTTCGGATGACGACGACGTCACGTTGGTGAGCAATGTCCGCCTGGCGCATGCCGAGGTCGGTGATGATGTCGAGCCAGCGCCACGGTGCGTTGCCGGTCACGCACGCCGTGCCATCCATCATGTTGTCAAAGACAACCGTCATGCCCGAGGCCTTGAGTCCCGCAAAGGCAGTGTGCTGGCGGCCCGTGCGGTTGTACGCCGGGGTGTCGCGCATGTCGTTGGGAAAGCGAACCGGGTGATCGTGCAGACTGATCACGAGATGCTCGTCCATCAGCCGACGCGCCCGGCGGCGTTCCTCCGGGCTCACCGGTCCTTGGTAGGGCGGTACACGACCAAACTCGGGTGCGAGATCAAACGCCGCCAGGTCGACACTCGCGTCGAGGTAGCCGTAGGACTCGTAGGGCTCGTCGCTCATCGACGCTGCAGGCGGACGTCGAAAGCGTCGCGAAGCGCGTCGCCCACGAAGTTGAAAGCCATGACTGTCAGGACAATGAGTAGCCCGACAGGGTAGATCAACCACCATTCACCGGCGTAGAGATAGGTCACGCCTTGAGAGAGCATGGCGCCCCAGTTGGCGGCGGGCGGCGGCAGGCCGAAGCCGAGGTAGCCGAGGGCAGCGAGCGCGAGGATCGCGTCGGCCACCTGGAAGGTGATGTTGACGACGATCGTGCCGATGGCGTTCGGTATCAGATGCAAGAAGATGCTGCGGCTCGCTCCCCCGCCCATGCCCTTGACGGCCTGGACGAACTCGCGCGTTCGCAACGTCAACGTCTCGCCCCGTATGAGTCGAGCCGGCACAAGCCACGCGAAGAATGCGACAGCGAGTGTCAAGTTGAGCTGATTCACTTTGATGATCGCCGCCATCAAGAGCAGGACGAAGAGCACCGGAATGGAGAGCAGCGCGTCGACGACGCGCATCATCACGGTGTCGATGATCCCTCCGAAGTAGCCCGCGATGGCACCGTAGAGCACGCCGAAGATGCCGGCCAGAAGTGCGGCGGCAAAGCCGATCTCGAGTGACGTCTGGCCGCCGACCATCAGTCGACCGAGCTCGTCATAACCCACGTTGTCGGTGCCGAGTGGGTGACCAGTCCCCGGGGACGTGTTGGCGATGCTCAAGTTCGAGGTGATCTGGTTGGAGTGATAGACGAGCGGACCCACGAAGCAGAACATAAGAATCAAGAAGATCATTACGAGACCCGCCAGGGCGAGCTTGTTCTCCGCGAACACAGCGAAGAGGGCGGCGCCGCGACGGCGCTTCGGACGAACCAGTTGGGAGATCTCCGTCGACGCGTCAACCGGTTCGGTTGATACTTCCGGCTTCTCGAGAGGAGGCGGGATCGTCACGACACACGCACCCTTCGGTCGATGATCCCGTAGCTGATGTCAGCGAGGAGGTTGCCGGTCACGGTGAAGATCGCGACCACCAAGGTCAACGCCAGCAGCGTTGGATAGTCGCGCGTCTCCGCGGCCGTCCAGAACAAGAGGCCTACCCCGGGATAGTTGAACACGGACTCCGTAATGAGATTCCCCGAGAGCAACGCGGGAACGCTCAATCCGATCAGCGTCACGACGGGCAAGATCGCGTTGCGCAACATGTGCCCGAAGAGGAGGCCGCGCCTCGTCACTCCCTTGGCCCGCGCGGTGCGGATGTAGTCCTGAGCCAGACTCTCAATCGCCGACGATCTCATGTACCGGCTGAAGAAGGCGATGCCGACAATCGTCAGGGTCAGTACCGGCAAGATCATGGCCCGCGGATCAGTGATGGCCCCGCCCACGGTCGCCGACTGTGGCGCGGAGGGCGGTAACCACTTCAGAAAGATGGAGAAGAAGGCGATCAAGAGCAAGCCAAGCCAGAACGTCGGCATCGAGTAACCGATGAACGACATGCCGGTCACGAGGTAGTCGTCGGGCTTGTTGCGGCGCACCGCCTGGTAGATGCCGAGCGGGATGGCAATGATCAAGGTGAAGAACAGCGCGAGACCACTCAGGTAAAAGCTTTTCGGCAGATCTTGGGCGAGCAGCGTCGAGACCGGTTCATTCAGCTTGTAGGAGTAACCGAGCTTCCCGTGGAACAGGTGATCCAGGTAGAGGAAGTACTGCGGCACAAGGGGCAGGTTGTAGCCGTTCGCTTTGTTGAACGCTCGAATCGACCCTGGGCTGGCCCGCACGCCGAGCTCCGCTCTTGCCGCGCCGCCCGGTAAGAGGTGCAACAACAAAAACGTCATTATCGAGACAATGAAGACGACCGCGATCGCCTGGCCGATCCGCCTAACTAAAAACCGGGTCATCTACCACTTACCTGTCACGACTCGTGGGGGGCACGAGCCAATCGAAGGGAACATTATCTGACGCCGAGTCCTAACAACAGTCCGTCGGCGGCCACCGCCGGGCTTGTCGTAAGAAAGATCGGCGTGCCCGCTTCGGGTGCCACGATCTCTTCGTACGTCAAGTCGTCAAGTGAACGAACGGTGCCAATGACGTCGCCCGCTTCCACGAACTCTCCGACACGAACTCGCGAGCTCCACCAACCACCTGTCGTGCTGCGCAGCCACACCCAGTGATTGATCTCGACGGGCGGTGCAGGCGGCGAGAACTCGACGGGCAAGACGCCGACGGCCGCGAGGGCGCGACGAAGACCTTCCAGGTGACGGGCCACCGACGCGTCGTCGACGAGCCCTCGCCCGCCGACTTCGGCCGTGATGGCGGCGATACCGGCTTCGGCGGCAGCCGCGCTCGACGTGCCCGCGATCGGGCTCTCCGACCGCTCCGTCCGAATGACGTAACCGAGCCCGTAGGCATGGGCCAACTTGCTCGATTCCTCTTCGACCGAAGAAACGTCATAGATCGTGAAGGGCTCAAGGTCTTCCACTTGATCGCCGGCGTGCATGTCGATGTGATATTGGGCGGGGCTGATCGCCGCTTGAAAAATCGCGAACGCAAGACGCTCGGTGAAGCTGCCGTCCTTCTTACCCGGGAAGTAGCGATTGAGGTTGAGCCCGTCGTGCGGCACGACGAAGGCGCTGCGCGCATGAAACGACGCCAGGTTGGCGATCGGCACGACGCGCAGCGACCCACGGAGCTTTGTCTCATCGAGCGAGTCCAGAAACTCTCGCAACGCGAGCATCGGTACGTACTCACAGCCATGGACGCCCGCAATGATCGACACCGTGGGGCCGAGTGCGGGATCGCCGTAGACGTAGAAAGGTACTTCCGAGCCGACGAGGCCTTCGGCCCCGTCGACCCGAATCACTGAATGTTGCACGCTGTTATCTCACTTCGTGTGATGGGTCGAAGCCGTACCGCCCTAGCTCGACATGCTCCAGTACTCCGGCGTGTAGTTCAGAATCGAGCTCTGGGTCACACCGGTGAGGCCGGTCTTGATCTCCGAGATCTGGAAGTCGGGGTCCGGCTGCCAGACGACAGGGAGCTGCTTGGCGAGGTAGTTCTCGTAGGTGTCGAGTACTGCCGTGCCCGAGACGGTGTGCGTCTTGTTGATGTTGGCGTCGTTCACCGGGTTCGAGTAGCTGCCCTCGTTGATGCCCGATCCGGTTTCAAAGATCGACTCGCCCGTCGGGTAGTAGTCCGGTCCGTAGGACCATCCTTGGCCCCAGTTCTCCATCTCCCACGTGCACGACGGACCCACCTTGCACGGCGCCGCGTTCGCGATGACTGTGTTGAAGTTTGACGTCGTGAGGTTCAGCTGGATGCCGTCGGAGGACTCGAGGTTGCTCTTCAGCTGCTCCATGAACAAGGTCACGTACGTGAACCCGTCGTTGTACTGGAGGTTGAAGACCATCTTCTGGCCCTTGGTGATGCCTGTACCGCAGTCACCCGCGGCGGTACCCGGCTTCGCACACGTGGTCACGCCGCCCGGGACCACGTTCCAACCGTTGCTCTTCAACAGCGCCACGGAGTTCTTCGGGCTGTACGGATACGGATTGGTCGCCTCTTGCGACGTCGAGAGGTCGTTCTTCGGGAAGATCGGCACCGGACCGTACGTCGGGTAGCCGAAGCCGTAGAGCGCCTTCTTCACGTCGACTGGCTGATTGACCATCTCTTGGAACGCCTGGCGGAAGTACAGCTGGCGGAAAATCGGGCCGACGGTTGGGTTATTCATGTTCATCGGGAAGTAGTTGATGCTCCATCCGATCCAGGGGTCACTCGAGTAGCCCTCGCTCTTGAGAACGGGAATCTCGCTCGAGTCCTCCGGCGGCACGTAGCCGTAGTCGACGGTGCCTGCGCGCAGCGCGTTGAACTCGGCCGCGTCGGTGGTAAACGGCAACAGCGTCAGTTCGCCGTAGTCGGGCTTCTGCGGGCCCGAGTACTTGTCGTTCGGCACGAAGACGGTGAGACCGGTCGTCTCGAATGACTTCAACTTGAACGGACCGTCATCGACCTGCCACAGCGGGTTGGTCGCGTACGTCGTTGGCGTCATGGCTTGAGCGGTCAGGAACTTGTACACCGCGGTAGCACCAGCGGTCGTCGTCGTGTAGTTGCCGATCTTGCCGGTCGTCGACTCCTTGTCCCACACGTGCGACGGCAGCGGTGTGATCTGGCTCAGCTCGTTGTACAAGAACCAGTTGGACGAGTACGCCTGGTTGAGCGTAAAGACGACGGTTGACGCGTTGGGCGCCGACATGGCCGTCACGTTGTCAGGGAACTCGCCCGGCACGTACACGGGCCAGATGCTCGTCTCCGCCTTCAACATCTGCATGAAGAACAAGACGTCTTCTGAGGTCAGCGGCGATCCGTCGGACCACTCGTACTTCTTCAGCTTGATCGTCACCGTCTTGCCACCGTTCGTGTACACCGGCGCGTCAGCAAGAGAGAGCGACGCGTTGAACGTCGGGTCCGAACCTTCGCCGAACCAGTACAGCGGGCGATACATCTCGGCCTGGAACTGATACAGGTTGACGTTGCTGTAGTACGCCGAACCCATGATCGGAAAGATGTAGTTGGGCGTGACCGCAGGCGGCAGCGCGTACGTGATGTCAGCGCTCGACGCAGCCGACGCGTTTGATGTCAGCGATCCGGACACGGCAACGAGCGTGCCGACACATGTGATGAACGACGCAAGAACCACGCCGATCCGTTTGGTTAATAGCCTTCTCACACTCATCTCCCCCAAGTAGACAGGAACCACAGAAAACCTAGTATGTCACGCATTACCGTTAAGTTCAGGCGGGCAGCACGCTCGTCAATGAACACTTTTGTTGCACCGGAGCAGACGACCGCGGACCGATCAGCCGCGACAGCCCTCTCGATCAGGTGTTGGTCCCACTGGATGACGCCGAACCAATTGACACAGCGACCGGCTGCAGCGGATGGTGGCACGCGGCGCGGTGTCCCGGTCCGAACGTCTGGAGCTCGGGCTCTTGTTCCGCACAGAGATCCGTCGCGCGCTCACACCGGGTGCGGAACCGACACCCTGACGGCGGATGAATCGCGCTCGGCAACTCTCCACGAACCACCGTGCCGTTCTTCGAGCGTTCGAGCTCGGGCGACGGCAGCGGGATGGCCTCAATGAGCCGAGCCGTGTACGGATGGGCGGGCTGTTCGTAGATCGACTCGCTCGGTCCAATCTCTACCAGCTTGCCGAGGTACATCACGCCAATCGTGTCGGCCAGGTACTTCACTACGGCCAAGTCGTGCGAGATCACGATGTAGGTGAGGTCGTGCTCGCTTTGAAGGCGCTTCATGAGATTGAGCACCTGGGAGCGGATGGAGACGTCCAATGCACTCACCGGCTCGTCGGCGACGACCAGCTTCGGATTGAGCGCCAGGGCGCGAGCAAGGCCGATGCGTTGACGCTGACCGCCGGAGAACTCGTGCGCGTATCGTTCCGTCGCGTCCGACGGCAGACCGACGTCGGCGAGTAGCTGTTGAATCTTCTCGTGGTGCTCTGACTTCGTTCCGATGTGCTGGATCGCGAGCGGCTCGCGCAAGATTCGCCCGACCCGCATTCTCGGGTCGAGTGATGCATACGGGTCTTGAAACATCAGCTGGAAGTCCCGGCGTTTCGCCCGCAACGCCTTGCGCGGCAGCTTCGTGATGTCTTCGCCCTCGATCTCGATGGAGCCGGAATCACTCACTTCGAGCGCCGTGATGAGGCGACCGACCGTCGTCTTGCCACAGCCCGACTCGCCGACGAGTCCAAACGTCTCACCCTTGCGCACGCTGAATGACACGTCCGACACCGCGTGTACCTTTGCGCCGTGCTTGCGAGTGAAGAGGCTCCCGCCGACGGGGAACTCTTTGACGAGGTTCGTCACGTTGAGCAGCACGGGCGACTCGCTGACGGCCTCGGCGTCTTGACGAGAGCGGCGTGATGCCGACAGGTCGAGCGGGCCGTCGATCGGGTGCCAGCACGCGAAGACGTGCTCTTCGTTGAGACCGTCGAGCGGTGGCTCCTCACGGCGGCACTGATCAGTCGCTCGCGCGCAGCGCGGGGCAAATCGACAACCCACTGGTGGGTTCGTCAGATCCGGCGGCAGACCCGGGATGCTGTAGAGGCGCTGACGATTGTCCTGCTCAAGTCGCGGAATGGAAGCGAGCAGCGCCTGGGAGTACGGATGGCGCATCTCGTCAAAGAGCAGTTTGGTCGACGTGGCCTCGACCACTTTGCCCGCGTACATCACCATGACGCGGTCGGTGCGCCCCGCAATGACACCCATGTCGTGAGTGATGAGGATGACTGACATCCCAAGCTTCTGCTGCAGATCGCTCAAGAGCTCCAGGATCTGGGCTTGAATCGTGACGTCAAGGGCGGTGGTCGGCTCGTCCGCGATGAGCAGCTTTGGATCGCACGCGAGGGCCATCGCAATCATGACGCGCTGACGCATGCCGCCAGAGAGTTGGTGGGGAAAGTCGGTCAGACGCTCTTTGGGGCGCGGCAGTCCCACGAGACCGAGCACCTCCACCGCGCGGTCGAGCGCTTCCTTCTTGCTGACGTCGCGGTGGATGAGAACGGGTTCAGCGACCTGGTCCCCGATGCTCTTGGTCGGATTGAGCGACGTCATTGGATCTTGGAAGATCATCGCGATGTCGTTGCCGCGAATCTTTTGCATCTCATCGTGAGAGAACTTCGCGAGGTCATTGCCCATGAAGCCGATGCTGCCCCCCGTGATGTGTCCGCCCGGCGGAAGGAGCTTCAGAATCGAAAGGCCCGTCATCGACTTGCCGCACCCGGACTCGCCCACGATGCCGAGAGTCTCGCCTTCTTCAACGTGCAGACTCACACCGCCTACGGGGGTGACCGCCGAATGACGCATGTCGATCGTGACGGTCAGGTCCTTGATATCCAAAATGCGACCCACGAGCTCTCCTGTTCCGAGTCCCATCGGCGCCGTCGGTCGATCGACCGCATTGGACTGCGCGATGTAGCCACAGCGTACAGCGAGTTCACATTCCGTTTAGTTTCGCGTGCGACGATCATTCGCCGTGACGCGCAAACGAGACAGGTCGAAATGGCGCTCGCTCGAACACTGGATAGATTGAAACGAGTCGACCAAAAGTAACTGCAAGGAGGCCGCGATGCGTCTGTGGGACAACAACTGGATGCAAATTGAGGAGTATCTCGGGCACGATGACCGAGTCGTCGTGCCCGTCGGATCAACGGAACAGCACGGCTATCTGTCGCTCGGCACCGACGCGATGCTCGCTGAACGAGTGTCCGCAGAAGCCGCTGAACCTCTGGGCGTGCCGGTCTTGCCCGTCGTTCCCTTCGGCATGGCTCCCTACTTCACCTCGTATCCCGGCTCGATGAGCCTTCGGCTCTCGACGTACATCGAGGTGATGCGCGACGTACTCAACTGCCTTGCGCACAGCGGCTTTCGGCGCATCGCCATCATCAACGGACACGGCGGCAACGTGCCGGTCGGCGGACTGGTTCGCGAGTGGATCTGCGAACCTCGCGCCGAAGAGGTCCAGGTGCTGTTTCACAGTTGGTACAACGGACCGAAGGTGGTTGAAGTAGCGAATGAGTTTTGCGCTGACCAGATGCACGGCGCGTGGGTCGAGAACTTTCCCTGGAACCGCATTCCCGGCGCGCCTGCGCCCGAGCCCAAGCCGGTCGTGCCGCGAGAGCTCTTGATGAATCTCGGACCGGACGCGATCCGCGAACTGGCCCCCGACGGCAGCATGGGCGGGCCGTACGAGGCGCCGGACGAAATGATGGAAAAGGTGTGGGCCGCGGGGGTCCGCGAAGTACGAACGATTCTCGAATCGGGATGGGTGAAGCACTAATGGCACAGGAGCAACCGCTCGCGGGCAAAGTGGCGATCGTCACCGGCACGGCGCACGGCATCGGGCGCGCGATCGCCGACGGGCTAGAGCTCGACGGCGCGACCGTCCACGGCATCGACCTCGACACCGTCGACGTCACTGACTCGACGGCCGTGAACGCGTTCGTCGCGAGCATCGGCGGGGCCGACATCTTGGTCAACAGCGCGGGCGGCGTGCGCGGACAGGTCGGTCGACCGATCGAAGAAGTCACCGACGAGCAGTTTCGCGACGTCGTCGAGTCGAACCTGACGGGAACGTTCATCTGCGTGCGCGCCGTCGTGCCGGGCATGAAAGAGCGCGGCTGGGGGCGCATCGTCAACATCTCCTCGGGGGCGGGCCGCAGCGTCAGCTTGACCGGCATCCAGGCCTACGCGAGCGCGAAGGCCGGCCAGATCGGTTTCACTCGCCAGATGGCGCACGAGCTCGGGCGCTTCGGCATCACAGTGAACTGCGTCGCGCCCGGCTTTGTCCTCTCCAACCCCACCTCGATCGCCCAGTGGGAGAGCTACGGCGAAGCGGGACAGCGCGCACTGCTCGAGAAGATTCCTACCGGTCGTCTCGGCGAAGCCGAGGACATCGCGAACGGCGTGCGCTTCTTCGTCAGTCCCGCCTCCTCATGGATCAGTGGTCAGACGCTCTCGATCGACGGTGGCCATGCTCTCTACTGATTCGAACGAGCAGTACATCGAGGAGCTCGCCGAGTACGTCGCGATCCCGAGCGTCTCTCGCGACGCAACGCCCGAGGTCATGCATCGTGCGGCGAGTTGGCTCGCGGGCCAACTCGCCTTTGCGAATGCCTTCGTGGACGAGACCGGCGGACACCCGGTGGTTCGCGGGGAGTGGCTCTCCGACCCGGATGCGTCGACGATCCTCGTGTATGGCCACTACGACGTGCAGCCCACCGGCAACCTCGATGAGTGGATTACGCCCCCCTTCGAGCTGACCGTGGAAGGCGACGTCATGCGCGGTCGTGGCGTGACCGATGACAAGGGGCCGGTCTTCGTCGTGCTCAAGACCGCTCAGGCGTTTCTTCGCGACGAAGGACGCCTTCCGCTCAACGTGAAGTTCCTCTTCGAGGGTGAAGAGGAGATCGGTAGCCCGCATCTCGCCCAGTACGTCGAAGCCCATGCCGATGAGCTGGCGTGCGACCTCGTCATCTCCGCTGACGGTGCGATGTGGCGTCCGAGCGAGCCGTCACTGTCGCTCATGTCCAAGGGCCTGGTGACGTTCACCATCATTGTGGAAGGCGCGAACGTTGACCTCCACTCAGGACGCTTCGGCGGCACGGTGGCGAATCCACTGCACGGACTCAGCGAACTGGTCGCGAGCCTGCACACGCACGAGGGTGCCGTGGCAGTGGAGGGCTTCTACGACGGGATAGCGCCCTTGAGTGATGAGCGCCGCAACGTGCTCGCCGAGGTCACGTGGGACGAAGCGGCCTACCGCGACAACCTGAGCCTCGAGACGACGTTCGGCGAGCCGGGCTACTCGACACTTGAACGGCTCTGGGAACGACCGACACTGGAAGTGAACGGCGTCGACGGTGGCGGCAAGTACACGGTGATCCCCCATATCGCGCGAGCGCATGTCTCGTGCCGACTCGTGCCTGGTCAAGACCCCGATCACGTGATCGATGTCATCGAGCAGCACATCAAGAACTACGACCTCCCGGGGCTGAAGGTCCGCCTCGCTCGCGACGCGCACGGCACGCCCGCCTACACGATTGACGCCGACCATCCGGCGATTCGTGCGGGTCGCCAGGCCCTGGAATCGGTCTACCCCGACTCGCCGGTCCTGCTCGCCTGCATCGCCGGCACACTGCCCGCGACGACGTTGATGGAGCACGTGCTTGGCGCAAAGACGCTGTTCTTCTCGTTCTCCACGGCGGACGAGAAGTTGCACGCGCCCAACGAGTTCATGCGTATTCGCCGCATTCGCGAAGGCATCTTCGCGTGGGAAGAGCTGTGGCGCTCCCTCGCCGAAGGACCGCACCGACTTGAGAAAGTGACGCGACCGTGAGCGATGCCAGCACCAAGCTCGAACGCTTGAGCGACGAGTTCTTCGATCTGCAAAACACCCTCGATCCCCTGTCGGCGACGCTCCTCGGGATTGTCGGTCACGACGATCTGCTGCCCGACCCAAGTCGCGCAGGCAGCGCGAGCGGCGCTGCCAAGCTGCGCGACCTCGAAGCGCGACTCGCCGCAATCGACGCTGACGCTCTCACTGAATCTGAGCGGGTGAACGCTGCCATCCTCGCGCGCCTCGCGTGGGGCGCTCGTGCGGACCTCGACGAGGGAATCTGGGAGACCGACGCCTCCGCAGAGAGCTACTCATCACCCCACGCCATGGTCTTCATGTGCGTGCCCTCCGCCAGCGTTATCGACGACGCCTCCGCAGAGGCCTACCTCACCCGGCTCACAGGACTCGCGGACTACTTCGACGCGATCACAAATCGTTACCGCGCCGCGACCGACGAGGGGCGTCTGTCGACGCGGGTCGGGGTCAGCCGCTCACTCGACCAGTTGCACGGACATCTCGAGCTCGCACTCGACGAGGACACGCTCGCGAACCCGACGGTTGGCCCTGCGGTCGACCGTGATGCGTTTCTCGCGACATCGAGATCCCTTGTCGCCAGGTCGGTGCGTCCGGCGATGGCGCGTTTGGGCGAGTTCCTCACGTCGATGCTCGATGGTCACGTTCGTGATGACGAGCACGTCGGGCTGTGCAATGTTCCCCAAGGCGACGCCTCCTATGAGGTCGCTGTTCGGCGACACACGACGACTGACCTCTCACCCGAGGAGATCCACCAGATCGGCCTCGACCGCTTGGCGGCACTCGACCTCGAGTGGGCCGAACTTGGTGAGAAGGTGCTCGGAGAGCGGGACGTGCCGACGATCCTCGATCGACTGCGCAACGATCGCTCGCTGCGCTTTACCGACTCGAGCCAGATCGTCGACGCCGTCACTGGCGCACTCGAGCGCGCCGAGGCTGCCCGCGACGAGTGGTTCCCGCCGTATCGCATCGCCGAGTGCACCGTCGAAGAGATCCATCCCATCGAAGCAAAGAGCGCGGCGCTCGCTCACTATGTCTCACCAGCGTCCAACGGCTCGCGGCCCGGCACCCACTGGGCCCTCACGATCAACCCCGAAGACAAGTTCACCTACGAATACGAGGCGCTCGCTTTTCACGAGAGCACGCCCGGGCATCACCTCCAAGTCGCGACCGCCCAGACGTTGACGGACCTGCCGGACTATCGGCGCTACCTCGACGCACAAGTCTGTGGATTCGTCGAGGGGTGGGGCCTCTACAGCGAGCGACTCGCCGACGAGATGGGTCTCTACACGTCGGACCTTGCTCGCCTGGGAATGCTGTCGTTTGATTCGCTTCGCGCATGTCGTCTCGTCGTCGACACCGGCATGCACCACTACGGCTGGTCGCGTCAGCAGGCCGTTGACTTCATGTGGGGTCATACCGCGACGACAGCATCCAACGTCGCGAACGAGATCGACCGCTACATCGGCTGGCCCGGACAGGCGCTCGCCTACATGATCGGCCGTCTTGAGATTGGCAGGCTGCGCGGCGAGGCTCAGAACCGGCTTGGCGACGCCTTCGACGTGCGCGCGTTTCACGGGATCGTGCTCGGCAGCGGCGCCGTTCCCCTCGACGTGCTGGCGTCGATGGTGGACCGCTGGATCAACCAGCAACTCAGCCCGGCCTAAACGCAACATCAACCAAAGGAGAAGTACCGTGCGCGTCACCATCAACGACAACGAACTCAACGTCGAGGTACTCGGCGACAAGGACGCTCCCGTGCTGATCGCTCATCACGGCGGTGGCGGCATTGGCTCACTCGAAGAGCCCAAGGCCACGTTCGGCCCGCTCGCGAACACATATCGCGTGGTCGTCTTTGACGCGCGCGGATGTGGTCGCAGCGAAGGCAAGCCGCCCTTTTCGCACGCCCAGTGGGCGGCCGACCTCGACGGACTCCGCGAGTGGCTGGAGGTTGATCAGATCATCGTCACCGGCGGCTCGTACGGTGGATTCATTGCCTTGGAGTACGCGATCGCTTATCCCGAGCACACGCGCGCGATGATCCTGCGCGACACGTCGGCCGACAAATCAAACCTCGATCGCGCGTACGAGAACGCGCGCAACCAGGACCGCATCGAAATCAACTGGGACAACTTCAATCGCTATTGGCACGGTGAGATCTACGACGACGAGGACCTCAAGCAGCGTTGGAAAGACATCATTCCTCTCTATGACTTTGAGTACGACGAACAGAAGTCCAATGCAGACGTTGAGAAGCGCATCTACCGTCACGAGGCGCACAACTGGTGCTTCCTCTATAACATGCCCAACTACGACCTGCGTCCCCTACTGCCCAACATCACGGCCCCGACGCTCGTGACGGTCGGACGCACCGACTGGGTCACGCCGGTTTCTTCAGCCGAGACCATTGCGTCGCTGATTCCCAACGCCAAGCTTGTGGTGTTCGAGAAGTCGGGCCACTCGCCCCAGTACGAGGAGTTCGAGCTTTTTCAGAGCGTGATGCGCGACTTCCTCACTACGCTGCCGGAGTGAGCTACTCGGTGAGGCCTCGACAGAGCAGCACAACTGTGATGAACGTTCGATAGAGCTCAAGCGGACTCTCGGAGGTGATCGAACAGTGGAGATCGCCCGTGCGCTTCACGCCAGCGACGCGTTCAGCCAGATCCGCGTAGTCACTCGTTCGAAAGTCAATGTCCATCGTGACAGGTGTCGCAATCGCGACCTGCTGCGCGTTCGCCAGGGACGACGCCGCTTCGTAGGCCTGCTCGCCGATCAGCTTGCATGCGGCTGTTGGGTGCAAGGAGTCGGCAGCGAAGCGCGACACCGAGCGCTTCACCACCGCAGCACGAGCACTCGGGGCGAAGGGCGCGATCTCGCGAGCGGTGACCTCATCGCCGCTGATGAGGACGATCGGCACGCCATAGGCCTTCGCGACGAGCGCGTTGATTCCCGCCTCACCGGCGACGACGCCGTTGATCGCCACCTGAGCGAAGGCCGTCGGAAAATACGTGTGCGAGAGCGTCGAACCGCGACTCGACATCGAGCCGTGGTACGAGATGAAAAAGACCGCGTCGAAGGTCTCGTCGAGGCCCTCCATCATGTACATCGGCTTCAGGCGGCCCGAGAGGTAGCGAGCGGAACCCGCAAGCTCGCTCGGTTTCAGGTTCGCCATCTTTGAGTGCGAGTCGTTGACGAGAAACTCATCTGCTCCCGCCCGCATCGCTCCCTCAATGGAAGCGTTCACCTCGTTGGTGAGGAGCTCGCAGTAGTAGGGATAGAGGAGGCCGCCCGCGACGACGTGGTCCCAATCAACAACGCCCGCCGTTCCCTCCATGTCCGAGGAGATGAAGATCTTCATAGTTGTGCCCTCGGACGAACCTCAAGCTCGCCTGCCGCGGCGCTGATCACGTTGTAGGTCGAGTTGGCTTGGCCGGACGCTCCCCCGTGGCGGCCGTCGGGCGTGAGACAGAGCGTGCGCAGCTCGGCGCGAAACGGATCAGGCAGCGTTGCGGCCTCGGCCAGCATCGCTCGACACGCCGCCTCAGGATCCTTGCCCTCAGCCAAGTGGTCAACGACCATTCGCGCTCCGGTGATGCGCATGCTCATCTCCCCGCGTCCGGTGCACGCGGCCCCCCCGTAGCGCGCGTCGCAGTAGTTGCCCGCCCCGGGGATGGCCGAGTCGCCCACGCGGCCCGGATACTTCCAGGGAAAGCCACTCGTCGAGACGCCGACGACAAGTTCGCCGCCCTCGTCGAGCGCAATGACATTGATGGTCCCCCACGGGCCGTCGTGCGGGCGAAAACGATTGACGAGCGCGACGGCCGTCGTACGGTAGATGTCGTCGCCGGCCACCGCACGCGTGCGCTCGCCTTCCACCGACTCGTCCGAAGGTATGAGCGCGTCTCGAAATAGCTGCCACGCCTCGTCGGTGAGCAGCTCGCTGCGTTCAAAGCCCTCTTCTTCCGCGAAGAGCTCGGCGCCCTCGCCGACGAGCAGGCAGTGCTGAGGCAGGTTCTCCAACACACGCCTCGCAATCGAGATGGGGTGCGCAAAGCCCTTGACCGCGCCGACCGCACCAAAAGCACGGCTCGATCCGACCATCATCGACGCGTCGAGTTCCACTTCCCCGCGCGCGTTGGGCAGGCCTCCCGTACCGACGTAGTGGTCGCTCAGATTGTCTTCGCAAAGACGAAGCGCCGCTTCGACGGCATCGAGCGCCGACGCCCCGTCAGCAAGAAGCGCCGCTCCCGCAGAGAGTCCGGCCTCACTGCGCTCGCTGCCGATGATGATGGGTGCCGATTTCACGACTGATCTCCTTTAATCACGACTGATACTGCGTTCATTCAGGCTTGGGGCGCAAGCGACGATTCAACGACGAGCGCAGCGGCGAGCAGTGCCATGTCCTCACCTCGAGGCGCAGACAGCTGCAGTCCGACCGGCAGGCCCTCATCAGTGAAGCCGCACGGCACGACGACGGCCGGGTCGCCCGTCACGTTGAGGGGCCCCGTGAACATTCCCTCGGCCTGGCCTTCTGGCGTATCGATCGGTGGCGTCGTCGCAGGTGCCACGTACGGCGCCGCGGGAGTCAGCAGCACGTCGACGTCGCGGTACCACTCCCCGGCTGCCTCAAGCAGTTCGGCGCGTCGCGCGAGAGCCGCATCGTACTGCTCGCGCGTCACCGCAGACCCCGCGTTCAAGAGTCGAAGGGTCTCGGGCCCGAAGTGCGACGGATCCAAGCTTGCGAGTTCGCCGTGGACCTGCCACGCCTCGTAGAGGATGATGTCGTCGATCGTCGGGCGGATCGCGACGAAGGTCGCGTCATCGAGCTCACGTACGTCGGCCGTTTCACGGAGCGTCTGGAGCGCGTCGAGCAGACACGTGCGCACGTCGTCACTCACTGCCGGGTCGTTGATCTGATTCATGAAGACGCCGACCCGTAGCGGCCCGAGTGGCGCCGAAGTAATTGCACGACCGGTCAATGCACCAAAGACGCGCTGGGTCACTTCGACGTTCTTCGCCAGTAGACCCACATGATCGAGGGACGGAGCGAGGGGCTGGACGCCCTCGAGTGGGAGCGCACCGTAACTCGGCTTAAAGCCAACGACATTGCAGTAGTGCGCGGGGATGCGAATCGACCCTCCGGTGTCGGTGCCGAGGGCGACGTCGCAGGCGCCCGCGCCAACCAGTGCGGCTGAGCCGCCGCTCGATCCCCCTGCCGTGCGCGATGGGTCGAACGGATTCAACGCTTCGGGTACATCCGGATGCAGCGCTCCCGCCGCGTATTCGAGGAGCGTGGTGGTGCAATAGACATCGGCCGCCGCGTCGCGCAAGCGAGCGACCACCGGCGCGTCCGCGGTGGCGGCAGCTCCCTTCTTCGCAAACGGGTTCCCACTCCCGCGCGTCACTCCTTCGACGTCGATGAGGTCCTTCACCGCGACGGCAACACCGTGCAGCGGCCCGTTCGGGCTGCGCTTGGGCGCGGGCAGGATATCTACGACCGCGTGCAGCGGACGACCGAGACGTTCGGTGCGCTCATACGCGTTGAGCAAGTCGAGGTTTTCCACTTCGCACGTGCGCTCGCCGCGCTCGATCGCGTGAATGAGCTCACCGACATAGTTGGTGAGCGGCCCGGCGAGGTCGTGCATGAGGTCGTCGATCTCGGTCTTGCGCTTTCGCACCATGAGGTCGCGGTAGATACCACTGTGAGATTTCGCGCTCTTGCGATTGAAGGCGACGAGTCGATCGAGCGATCCTTCCAGATCGTCGGGCTCGAAACCGTCAAAACCTTCAGTTCTGACAGGCGACTGTGCGAGCACCTCGCGCGCGACGGCGATCATCAGTTCGCGATAACGCGGGTCTTCGAGGTGATCGGCGATCGAGAGGTCCGAGACGGCACCGGCATAGAGCATCGCACCGTAGGCCTCCTTGCCCCAGAGAAAGCCCATGATGTTGTCCGTTGCGACGGCGTAGGGCAACGCATCAACCAGTTCGCGCACTCGATGGGTGATGACCGACACATAGGGCTCTCCGACACGGAACGCGCCGATGTTGCCTTGGATGATGTGGCCAGGACTAAGGTAATCGGCTCCGAAGTTGACGAAGCTGACGAGCAAGTTCTCTTTCCCGACAGCCTCGGCGAGGGTCTCGGCCGTTAATCCGTTCTGAAAGCTGACGAGGTATCCGCCTGGAGCGAGACGGCCGCGAAGAAGTGCGGCAGCCGAGGCCGTGTGGTGGCTCTTCACCGCAATGGCGACGTGTTCAATCCGGTCGGGCAATTGATCCGGTGTGATGGCTCGTACCGCGACGGTGAAGTTCTCGACAGGCCCTTCGATGCTGAGCCCGCCGCGATTGATCGCCGCGACATGATCCGCGTCAAGGTCACAGAGGACAATGTCGTGTCCGTTCCGGGCCATGTGCGCACCGATCGTGCCGCCAATCGCTCCGGCGCCGATGATCGTGAGTTGCATGTGCTGTCCTTTATCGAGACCGGTCGGAACGCGCACGCGGGCGCGAAATCCAATGTAGCCGTCTCAAATAAAGGGGCTGTAAGACTCGCGCATCGTCACCCACGCTTCACGCAGTGGGTTACCAGTGTCGCGACGCTACTTCTCGTCGGTGTCGCCACCCGAGACGTCCGAGACCTTCTGCCTGCCAGCCGAGACGAAGGGCATCATCTCGCGCAGCTCCGCGCCGATTTTTTCGATGGGGTGATTCTTGCCCGCCTCTCGAAGCTCGCGGTAGCGGGGTCGCCCGATCTCGTTCTCCTGAATCCACTCTGCGGCGAACGTACCGTCTTGGATCTCGGTCAGGATCTGCTTCATCTCGGCCTTGACGGCGTCGTTGATGACGCGCGTGCCACGGGTCATGTCGCCGTATTCGGCGGTGTCGGACACGCTGAAGCGCATGCCCGTGATGCCTTCTTCGTACATGAGATCGACGATGAGCTTGAGCTCGTGCAGGCACTCGAAGTACGCGCTTTCGGGCTGGTAGCCGGCCTCGACCAGCGTGTCGTAGCCCGCCCTCACCAGGGCTGTGACGCCGCCACACAGCACGACCTGCTCGCCGAAGAGGTCCGTCTCCGTTTCTTCGGAGAACGTGGTTTCGAGCACGCCGGCGCGCGTCGCGCCGATGCCGTCGGCGTAGGCCAGCGCGATCTCTTGCGCGTGGCCCGTCGCGTCTTGGTAGACGGCAATCAGCGATGGAACGCCCCCTCCCTCTACGTACGTGCGCCGCACCAGGTGCCCTGGGCCCTTCGGGGCGATCATCGTCACGTCCACGTCGGCGGGCGGGTTGATGAGATTGAAGCGGATGTTGAAGCCGTGCGCGAACATCAGCATCTTGCCCGCCGTGAGATACGGCGCGATCTCGGCGTCATAGGTGCGCTTCTGCTCGGTGTCCGGTACGAGGACCATGATCACGTCGGCTTCCTTCGAGGCGTCGGCGATGGAGAGAACGCGCAGTCCTGCCTCTTCGGCCTTGTGGACCGACGAGGACTCCAAACGAAGGCCGACACGTACGTCGTAGCCGCTGTCGTGAAGGTTGAGCGCGTGGGCGTGGCCCTGTGAGCCGTAGCCCAGAATCGCGATCTTCTTGTCTTTCAAAATCTCGCGATTGACGTCCTTCTCGTAGTACATCGTGGTCATCTTCAAACTTTCTCTTCGATAGCGGCCCTCGCCGTTTGATCGAGTCTAGGGAGTGCCACACGACCCGTCCGCTGGATCGCGACATCTGCGAAGCGCTCGAGCTCGCGTTCCAACCGGTCGCACGCGCTCGGCGTTCCTGCGAGCATGACGGTGACCGACGCGCCGTTGACGTCCACGATGGAGGCTCCGGTGTTGGCCGCCACATCGAGCACCGCGGCACGGTTGCCGTCGTCCACGCTCAAGGTCGCGAGCAGGAGCTCGCGCTCGAGGGCATCTTTCGGCGCGAGGTCCGTGATGGCGACCACGTTGACGAGCTTGTCGAGCTGCCCGACGATCTGTTCGAGCGGGGCGGACTGCGCGTCCACGACGATCGTCACCCGCGAGAAGCGCGCGTGGCCCTCCGCCGGAGCGACGGCCAGCGAGTAGATATTGAAGCCGCGCCGGGCGAAGAGCCCCGCGATGCGCGCGAGCACGCCCGCCTTGTTCTCGACGAGCACCGAGAGGATGTGGTGACGCACTGGTGTGACGTCGGTCGGTCCGAGGAACGGTTCAGGGCTCACTGCGCGCCGTCACGCTGGAGCGGATGGACCATGATGTCATCGTTGCTTGCTCCCGCGGCCACCATCGGAAAGACCTTCTCCGACGAGTCAGTGCGAAAATCGATCACCACGGGCACATCATTGATCTCGTTGGCGCGTGCGATGACCTCGTGCATCTCCTTCAGGTTGTGTGCACGCAGTCCCACACATCCCATCGCCTCGGCCCACTTCACGTAGTCGGGCAGATCGGCGCTCAGGTAGACCTCGGAGTAGCGCTCCTCGTAGAACATCTCCTGCCACTGGCGAACCATGCCGAGATACGCGTTGTTCAAGATGGCGACCTTGATCGGTATGCCCTCCGCGCGTGCGGTGACGAGCTCTTGCGCGGTCATCTGAAAGCAGCCGTCGCCGTCGATGCACCAGACGGTGCGATCGGGGCGCCCGACCTTCGCTCCGATGGCGGCCGGCACACCAAACCCCATCGTCCCCGCCCCTCCTGAGTTGACCCACGTGCGAGGCTCTTCGAAGCGCCAGTGCTGCGACGCCCACATCTGGTGCTGTCCCACCCCTGCGGTGACGATGGTCCCCGGTGCGGCTGATTTCGCAATGGCTTCGATCACGTGTTGTGGGCGCAGCGGCCCTTCGGCCGTCGGCTCGTCGTAGACGAGTGGGTAGCGCTCCTGCCAGGTGCGGATCTCCTTCCACCACACATCAAGGTTGAGCGGCATCGCGTGGACTGCATCGAGCGCTGTCAGCGCCGCAGCCACGTTGGACTGAATGGCCGCGTCGGCGTGACGAACCTTGTTGAACTCGGCCTTGTCGATGTCGACGTGAATGATCTTCGCGCCCGCGGCGAAGCTCGAGATCTTGCCGGTCACTCGGTCGTCGAATCTCGCACCGAGAGAGATCAGGAGATCAGACTTCTGAATCGCCGTCACCGCGCTGTAGACGCCATGCATGCCGGGCATGCCCAAGTTCTGCGGGTGCGAATCGGGAAAGGCCCCGCGCGCCATGAGTGTCGTGACGACGGGCATCTTCGTGCGTTCGGCAAAGGCCATCAGCTCCGCGCTGGCGCGCGACTTGAGCGTGCCGCCGCCGACGTAGAGCACTGGCCGCTCGCTTCGCGAGATGAGTTCGGCCGCGAGCTTGACCGCATCCTCGTCGATCGCCATCTCGGGGTGGTAGCCGGGCAGGTCGAGCTCTTCGATCGTCTCGGGGTACCACCACTCCATCGTCGACTGAGAGATGTCTTTGGGCAGGTCGATGAGCACCGGGCCGGGCCGACCGGTCGTCGCGATGTAGAACGCCGACGCAACGACGCGTGGGATCTCGTGTGCGGACTGGATGAGAAAGTTGTGCTTCGTGATGCCGAGGGTGATGCCGGTGATGTCGCACTCTTGGAAGGCGTCCGAGCCAATAGCGGCGGTCGCCACTTGGCCGGTGATCACTACGAGCGGGGTCGAGTCCATGTGCGCGTTGCCAATCGGGGTCACGATGTTGGTCGCTCCGGGGCCGCTGGTCACCATCGCAACGCCGGGCTTTCCGGTGGCAAGCGCATAACCCTCAGCCATGTGGCCGGCGCCTTGTTCGTGACGAACGAGGATGTGACGGATCGGCGAGTCGAGGATCGGGTCGTAGACGGGCAGGATGGCCCCACCGGGCAGGCCAAAGATCGTATCCACGCCTTCACGTTCAAGGCTCTTAATGAGTGCTTGCGCCCCTGTGAGTTTCACAGCGCTCCTTTAGTCATATAAGCAAAAAGGCCTCCCTTTCTCGGGAGGCCTCCGGTGTACGTGAATGCGTGACTACCGGCGCCGTGCGCCTACTACCGCCAGAATCTCGTTACGCGTCTTCACGTCTTTAGTTTAAACACAGTTCGACAGGGCGCACAAGGCGCTAGCGGCTCGTGACGGCACCTTTGTCCGCGCCCTGGGCGAGGCGCGCAAACTTCTCCAACGCGCCACTGGAGTACCGAGGAGTAAACGGAGCGACGTGCTTCGCGCGCTCGGCCAGCTCGGCCTCGTCGACCAACAGGTCGATCGAATGGGTCGTCACGTCGATCGCGATCTCGTCGCCGTCACGCACGAGCACGATCGGACCGCCGTCGAGCGCCTCGGGGGCAACGTGACCGATACAGAACCCGTGGGTACCACCGCTGAAGCGGCCGTCAGTCACGAGCGCGCAGTCCGCCCCTCGCCCGACGCCCTTCATGGCGCCGGTGATGGCGAGCATCTCGCGCATGCCGGGACCGCCCTTTGGACCCTCGTAGCGGATGACGAGCACGGTGTTGGGCTCGATCTCATTCGCCATGATCGCCTCCATGGCGAGGTCCTCGCCGTCAAAGACGCGCGCGGTGCCGCGGAACGTAAGGTCGTCCATGCCCGCCACCTTGGCGACGGCGCCGTTGGGCGCGAGCGAGCCGCGAAGGACCGCGATGCCGCCTTGCACGTGGATGGGGTGCGAGAGATCGTGCACGAGTTCGCCATCAGATTGGTTTGGGTGAAACGCGGCGAGGCTTTCGGCCATCGACTTGCCGCTCACCGTCATCACGTCGCCATTGAGCAAGCCGTGCTCGAGGAGAAGCTGCAACACCACGGGCACGCCGCCGACCTGGTCGAGGTCGCTCATGTGGTACTTGCCATGAGGCTTCATGTCGGCGATGTGGGGCACGCGCGCGGCAATTCGATTGAAGTCGTCGAGCGCAAGACCGACGCGCGCCTCATGCGCGATCGCGAGCAGGTGAAGGACCGCATTGGTCGAACCGCCAAGCGCCATCACGACCGCTATGGCGTTCTCGAATGCTTCCTTGGTCATGATCTGGCGAGCAGTGATGCCCGCGTCGAGCAGGCCGAGCACCGCGAGTCCGGAGTCGTAGGCGAACTGGTCGCGACGCGGGTCGATCGACGGCACCGACGCGCTGCCGAGCAGCGACATCCCGAGCGCTTCACCGACACTCGCCATCGTGTTCGCCGTGAACATACCCGCGCAGCTGCCTTCGCCGGGGCACGCCGCGCACTCGATCGCGGTCAACTGCTCATCGGTGATAGCGCCGACGGCGTTGGCACCGACGGCTTCGAAGACCGACGTGATGTCAAGGGCTTCGCCGTCAAGGTGACCGGGCAATATCGTCCCGCCGTAGAGAAAGACGCTCGGCACGTCGAGGCGGGCGGCTGCCATCAACATTCCCGGCAAGGACTTGTCGCATCCCGCGAGGGTGACCATGGCGTCAAAGCGCTCTGCATGCATGACGACTTCGACCGAGTCCGCAATGATCTCGCGCGATACCAAGGACGCGTGCATCCCCTCGTGCCCCATCGAGATGCCGTCGGAGACAGCGATGGTCACGAACTCGAAGGGCACTCCCCCGGCGTCGCGTACGGCGACTTTCGTGCGCTGGGCGAGCCGGTCGAGTGGCATGTTGCACGGTGTGACCTCGTTCCAGCTCGACGCGACGCCGATCTGTGGCTTTGTCATGTCCTCGTCGGTCAGCCCGACGGCGCGCAGCATGGCACGCGCCGGCGCCCTGCCCTTGCCGAGGGTGACGTCGGTGCTTCGCGGAGTGGGGTGGATTGCCATAGCCACAAAGTCTATGAGGACAAAGAAGCAGCCTCGGAAGCTCGATGTCTTACAACGTCGCCGAGGTGAACGCGTCCAGCGCGAGCTTCACACCGACGGCGCCCAGCAGTCCACCGGTCACCCACCGTTGCCATCTGATCCACGAGGGCCGCCGCCTCATGAAGACCGCAAGCGCGCCCGCGGTGCAGATGATGATGGCGTTCACGATCATGCTGACCGAGATCTGCACGGCGCCGAGCACGAACCCCTGCAGCATGACGTGCCCAGCGTCTGGTCGGATGAACTGCGGAATGAGCGCGAGATACAAGATGGCTGCTTTGGGGTTCAATAGATTGGTCACGAGCCCCATGCGAAAGAGCTTCGCTCTCGAGTCGCGCGGCAGCACCCGCTCTTCGAACAGCGCCACCCCGCCCGGCCGGAGCGTTCTCCACGACAGGTAGAGCAGATAGCCGGCGCCGCAGAGCTTGAGTCCTATGTAGAGCCACGGGACGATGAGGAAGACCTCGGCCATGCCAACGTTCGCCATCACCATGTAGATCACAAAGCCCGTGCCCGTGCCGATGAGCGAGAAGAGGCCGGCTCGATACCCCTGGCTCACGCTCCGCGAGACGAGATACATCATGTTCGGCCCAGGTATGAGCACCATGCCGAGCGCCACCAAGGCCATGCCGATGAGTGCAGCGTGCGCGGGCACGGTCTACTTCTCCTCTTTGCGCAGTCGTAACGCGGGGATCGTCACGTGAGTGATGGGGCCGATCAACAGCGCGTAGGCCAGCGTGCCAGCGCCGACGGTGCCGCCGAGGAGCCAGCCTGTGATCAAGACGGTGAGTTCGATACACGTGCGAACGACTCGTATCGACACTCCCCGTGCGGCAATCGCGAGGGTCAGCCCGTCGCGCGGCCCCGGGCCAAGTTCCGCGCCGATATATGCGCCAGTCGCCGCACCGTTCAGTGCGATCGCAATCGCCAACACGACGAAGCGGACGACGAGAAGTCTCGGCGCGGGAAAGTCGCTCACGGTCACATTGATCGCCAAGCCGATGACGACGATGTTGCAGATCGTGCCCACGCCAGGTCGCTGGTGAAACGGTATCCATAACAGCAGCACGCATGCGCCCACGATGATGGACCACGTGCCAATCTCAAGACCAATCGTTCGCGACAAGCCCTGTTGCAGGACGTCCCATGGGTCGAGTCCAAGATTGGCCCGTACCAAGAGCCCGTCGCTGAAGCCATAGAGAAGGAGCCCGCCGAAGAGTTGGACGAATCGCAGCGGACGCCGGGTGGTCGGCACGGGCGCGAGGATCGTCACGCACCTAGTTTCGCAAACTTGGTCTTACTAGGATAGGGCCAAGTGAAAACTGATGGCGCCATCGCTCCTGCTCGGCTCGTCGAGCTCCTCGACCCGTGGCTTGACGTCGGCCCGGCGTATCAGGGGGTCGCGACGGGGCTGCGAAGCCTGATCCTTGACGGTCGACTGCCCGTTGGTTCGCGTGTTCCTTCGGAACGGGTGTTTGCGTCAGAGCTTGATGTTGCTCGCATCACCGTCTCATCGGCGTATGACATCCTTCGCTTCGAGGGTTACCTCTCGAGCGCGGGCGGTGCCGGGAGCTGGATAACACTCCCGTCGAATGCACCGGTGCGACCAGATCGCGTTGCCGACAGCCGTCACGATCGCTGGGATCTCACCGTGGCGGCGTTGCCGGCTCCGGCTGCTCTGGTTGAAGCGCTGGCGAGCGCGAGCGACGACATTCATCCCTATCTCGCGGGCCACGGACTTCACCCCATGGGACTGCCCGCGTTGCGAGAGGCGGTTGCTTCCCACTTGTCGAGCCGGGGGCTCACGACATCCTTTGATCAAGTGCTCATCACCAACGGCGCTCAACAGGCGTGGCACCTCATGTTGCAGGTCTTCACCAGATCGGGCGATCAGGTGCTCGCGGAGCAGCCGACCTATCCCGCGGTGCTCGACGCCATCAGCTCGCATCGTCGACGCGCGGTTGCGTTGCCCGTGTCAGCGGGCGGATGGGAACACATCTCTGCGACGGCGACCCGACTTGCGCACGTCACGCCGGATGGACAGAACCCCACGGGGCTCGTGGCGAGTGACGAGCAACGAAGCAGACTTCTCCGTCAACTCAGGAGCGACGTCATCGTGACCGATGAGACATTCGCTGATCTGCTGCTGGACGGTTCGCCCGCTCGACCGCTCGGGTCCTTTGACGCTCGCGTCGTGACCGTGGGCTCGATGAGCAAATCCTTCTGGTCGGGACTGCGCATTGGGTGGATTCGGGCCGACCGCGATGTCATCGCCCAATTGGCGCTCGCTCGCTCGATGGCCGACGGTGCGAGCCCCCTGCTCGAACAGCTGGTGGCGACGTGGCTGCTTCGCCACGCCGGCGAGGTGCTCCCAGAACGCTGCTCTCTCGTGCGTCGAAATCGCGACGCGCTCGCGATGTCGCTCGCGAGGCACCTTCCGGAGTGGCGCTACCACCTCCCCGCCGCCGGACTCTTCCTCTGGGTCGAACTACCCGAGCCTGGAGCAACTCGCGTGGTGGGTCACGCGCTCGATGCGGGCCTGCGACTGACGCCAGGTCCGCGATTCACGATCGACGGCACAGCTGACAGGTGGCTCCGATTGCCCTTCATCTTGCCTCCCGATGAAGTCGACAAGATGGTGTCCGTACTCAGCGAGGCGGCGAGTCGAGCCGCGACTACGAAACGATCTCCTCGCGTTGCATCACGCTGGACTGCGTAGGTGACGACCGCGCCGGTTGAAGAATTAGCTAGCGACGAGATTGGAGCTCGGCGATGACGGCCTTGCCGTTCGCCTGACCCTTGGTGAGCTTCATCACTTGGCCGATGAAGAACTGGGCGAGCTTTTCGTCGCCGTCGCGGTAACGCGCCCACTCGTCAGGGTTCTCCTCAATGAGTGCGGCGACGGTCGCTCCGAGCGTGTCTGAGGACAGCTGCTCGAAGCCCTTCGCCGTCGCGATCGCCGCGGGATCTCCCCCGTGGGCGAGCAGCTCAGCGAGGACGCTCTTGGTCTGGGTCGCCGAGAGAGCGCCCGATAACTCCATCGACAGCGTTGCAACGAACGCGTCGAACGTCAGATTCGAGAGGTGCTCGATGTCGGCTGCGAGCTCGTTCGCTGCGCGCGCCAGCGCGAGCACCCCAACGAGGCCTGCGTCAAGGGCAGCGAGCACGTAGCCGTCGAGATCAAGGTCGACCACCACTTCGATCGCGTCCACGTGCGCTGGCGTTGGCTCGTTCAGCCTCGCGAGCAGTGCGCTTCGCCGTTCGGCGGGCATCGCTCCGAGCGACGCGCGAACTCGTTCCTGCCACGCCGCGTCTGGGTCGAGGTCGACCAGGTCCGGCTCTCGGAAGTAGCGATAGTCCTCCGCTTCTTCCTTTGTCCGCATCGTCGAAGTGGCGCCTACCGCGTCATCCCAGTGGCGTGTCTCTTGGCGCACGACGCCACCCTCTTCGATCAGTCCGATCTGACGCAACGCTTCAAAGTCGATCGCGTGGACGAGACTGCGCAGCGAGTTCAGGTTCTTGATCTCACACCGCGTGCCGAAAGGTTCGCCGCTCTTTCGCACCGAGACGTTGGCGTCGATGCGCATGGAGCCCTCTTCCATGCGTCCGTCTGAGGCGCCCGTGGCGATGAGGATCCCCCGCAGCTCTGACGCGTAGAGACGGGCCTGGGCAGAGCTGCGGATGTCGGGTCCCGATACGATCTCGACGAGCGGCACACCGGAGCGGTTGTAGTCGACCAGCGATCGGTCGGCGCCGTGAATACGGCCACTCGCGCCGAGGTGCGTGGTCTTGCCGGTGTCTTCTTCCAAGTGCGCGCGCTCGATCGAAACTCGCGACCCATCGACGAGATCGAGGTAGCCGCCCGAGTTGATCGGCAGGTCGTACTGGCTGATCTGGTAGTCCTTGGGCATGTCAGGATAGAAGTAGTTCTTGCGGTGGAACGTCGAAAAGCCGATCCGCGAATGCAGCGCGATGCCGATCGCCATCGCGAGGTCAACGGCGTGCTTGTTGAGCACGGGTAGCGATCCCGGCAGACCGAGACAGACGGGGCACACCAGCGTGTTGGGCGGAGCGCCGAAGGCGTTCGCGCAGCCACAGAACATCTTCGACGTCGTGCGCAGCTCGGTGTGCACCTCGAGCCCAACCACCATCTCCCATCCCTCGGGCAGCGTCACAACGCCTCCTCCGCGAGTTCGAGCACGCGACCCGCGGCAAAAAGCTGGCCCTCACTGCGACCAGGCCCGAGCAGTTGCACCCCGACGGGCAGGCCACCCTCGCCCGTGCCGAAGGGCACCGAGATCGCGGGATCGCCCGCGAGGTTGGTTGGAATCGTAAAGACGTCCGAGAGGTACATGGCGAGGGGGTTGCTCGTCTTCTCGCCGAACTTGAAGGCGACCGACGGCGCGGTCGCCCCGAGCAACAGATCGGCCTCGCGGTAGGCGGCGCGAAAGGCCGCGATCATCTGCGTGCGGACCTTGAGCGCTTGGCCGTAGTAGGCGTCGTAGTACCCGGCGGAAAGCGCGTAGGTGCCGAGCATGATTCGTCGCTTGACCTCGGCGCCGAACCCGAGCGTGCGTGTCGCTTCGTTCATCGCCGTCACGTCCTCTGCGTCCACGCGCAGCCCATAGCGAACGCCGTCGTAGCGCGCGAGGTTGCTCGAAGCCTCCGCGGGGGCAATGAGGTAGTACGCGCTGAGGCCGAGGCGACATTCGGGAATCGACAGTTCGACGACCGTCGCACCCGCGTCGCGCAGTACGTCGGCCGCACGCTCGACGGCTGCCACGACGTCCGCATCGGCGCCTTCAACGAGTTCGCGCACGAGACCGACACGCTTGCCCGCGACGCCCGCGTCGATGTCCGCGAGCAGAGAAGGCGCCGGCTCGGGCAGCGATGTCGAATCGCGCGCGTCGTGTCCGGCGATCGCCTCCAGTACGAGCGCCGCATCAGCGACGTTGGTCGCGAAGGGGCCGATCTGGTCGAGCGAACTCGCAAAGGCGATGAGTCCATAACGCGAAACGAGGCCGTACGTGGGCTTGACGCCGACGATCCCACAGAGCGCTGCGGGCTGACGAATCGACCCTCCCGTGTCCGAGCCCAGTGCAATCGGTGCCATCCCCGCCGCCACGGCCGCGGCGGAACCGCCCGACGAGCCACCCGGTACGCGGCTCGGGTCGTGAGGGTTGCGCGTCGGCCCGTAGTAGGACGTCTCGGTCGAAGAGCCCATGGCGAACTCGTCCATGTTCGTCGTGCCGACCGGCACGGCGCCCGCATTGAGCAGCAGATCGACGACCGTCGCGCTGTAGGGCGGCTTCCATCCTCCGAGGATTCGCGATCCCGCGGTGGTCGGTACGCCAATGCGACAGAGGTTGTCCTTCAGAGCAATCGGCACACCGGCGAGCGATCCCGGGTCCTCGCCCTTTGCGACACGCTCATCGACGCGGCGAGCGATGGCGTGCGAATCCTCCTCATCGACGTGCACGAAGACGTTGAGCTCCTCGTTTCGGGCACGGATCGCTTCGAGGGAACGTTCGACCTCGGCGACAGCCGACGTCTCGCCGCTCTTTACTTCGCGAACAATCTGCTCCGCGCGCTTCACGGCGCCTCTCCCAAGATGCGCGGCACTGCGAAGCGCCCGTCTTCGGCGTCGGGCGCCATAGCGAGGACATCGGCAACCGGCAGGCAGGAAGTGAGCACGTCGTCGCGCACCACGTTGATCAGATCGAAGGGATGGGCGGTCGGCACGACGTTCTCGAGGTCGAGTGCGGCGATGTCGTTCGCGTGCTCCAAGACGTTGCCGAGCTGCTCGGTGAACATGTCCAGCTCATCGTCGCTCAAACGTAAGCGCGCAAGTTTCGCGACTTTGGCGACGTCTTCACGTCGAAGGGGCGTCGCCATCGCTAGAGGACTCGGGCGAGAAAGTCCATGGTCAAGGACTCGACGAGCTCTTGATCGTTATCGATCGTGGCCACGTGATACGAGTCCTCGAGCCAGATGCGCTCGATGGGGCCCGAGACTCCCGCCACAAGGTCATCGCCGTTGTCGGAGGTGACGACGTGGTCTTCGCGACTCGACAGCAAAAGCACGGGCGCGGTGATCTGGCCGAGCTTCTCGTGCACTGACGCAATCCCATCGAAAAGACTCTTCGCGGGAAGGAGCGGTGTCGCGCCGTAGGAGCTTTCGTTGACGCCCTCTTTCTTCACGTCGGACCCGATCGATTCGATCGATTCGACGCCGGCGTCAAGCAGCTGCAACAGACCGTCGTAGAGCTCGGGAAGAGGTGGCTTGACCAGCGGATTGATCAGCACGCACCCGGCAAGTGGCTCGCGCTCTTCGGCGAGGTACGCGACCAGTCCCCCGCCCATGGAGAGCCCCACGAGCGCGACTCGCTCACAGCGCGCGGACAGCTCGTCATAGGCGTCCTCGGCGGTCTTGGTCCAGTCGGCCCACGTGGTCGTCATCATGTCTTCGACGCTCGTGCCATGGCCGGGCAGGCGAGGCAGCTCGACGCTGTAGCCGGCTCCGGCGCACAGCTCTGCGATGGAGCGCATCGACGTGGGATTACCGGTGAAACCGTGCAGGAGCAGCACACCCGAGCCTCCGCCGCGGTGCGAAAAGGGCTCAGCGCCGGGGAGAATGTCTGCTGTCATAGGCCCCAAGACTACCGGCTCTCATCGGACGCTCTTCGTGGTGCGAGGAGCAGAGCGGTCGAACGCAGAAGGTCTGACGCTTAGGAGTGCGGCGCCGAACGCCCGTCACTCACGTCAGCAGCGTGGGCAGTTCGGCTGCGAGTTCGGCGACGGTCCAGCGGTCGTTCTTCTCGAGCGTCTCGGTCATCGTCCAGTTCTGGAACTTGCGAACGGTGCCGCCCTGAACGAAGAAGACCTGACCCGTGGCGGCACAGTTCTCCATGGCCAGCGTGGCGACGAGCGGCGAGATGTTGGCGGGATCCCACACGTCAAACACAGACGCGTCCGGTGGCTTCACGACGTAGTCCGAAAGGCCCGGCGTCGACTCAGTCATCCGCGTGCGTGCCGCGGGCGCGATCGCATTTACGCGCACGCCGTAACGGCCGAGCTCTTCCGCGATGATCACCGTGAAGGCTGCGATGCCCGCCTTGGCAGCTCCGTAGTTGGACTGGCCGACGTTGCCGAGCAGGCCAGAGGTCGATGAGGTGTTGATGATCGACGCATGCACGGTCTTGCCGGACTTTGCCTGCTCGCGCCAGTACGCGGCCGCGTGACGGGTCGGGACGAAGTGGCCCTTCAAGTGGACACTGATAACGGCGTCCCAGTCCTCTTCGCTCAGGTTGACGAGCACTCGGTCGCGCAAGATACCCGCGTTGTTGACGAGCACGTGCAGATCACCGAACGCGTCGATCGCGCTGTTGATGAGACGCTCGCCGCCATCCCATGTCGCTACGTTGTCGTGATTGGCGACCGCCTCTCCCCCGAAGGACTTGATCTCGGCGACCACCTCTTCAGCGGGCGTCGCTTCGCTCGTCGATCCGTCGAGTCCGCCGCCGAGGTCGTTCACGACCACCTTCGCGCCCTCTGCGGCAAAGAGCAGAGCGTGCTCGCGACCAATGCCCCGTCCCGCTCCGGTGATAATGGCGACGCGACCGTCGAGTGCTCCCATGGGCCCCCCTCGTTGTTGAAGTGCTCCACCGATTGTAACGAGGGGGCTAGAGGCCGCTAACCAAGGTGGCGCCGCCAAAAGGTAGGCGGCCTTGCGTGCGCGTGGTAGTGGTCGGGGATATTACGCATGTGGTCATCGATCGACCAGGTGGACTCTTTGAACTCTTCGTCAGCGACACGAGCGAGCGCGTCGTGAAGGTGACGCCTGACGTCGTCGGGTGGATCGGCATCGTGCACGCGCCACACGACCATGGGCACGAGACATATTTCGCAGTCGCCGATCCAGCACGTCTCGTCTTCGAAGTAGCGCTTCGTGACGACCGCCGCCTCGCACAGCTCGCACGTCCCGCTCACTGCACGTGCAAGATGACCTGGGACTTGTAGGCGACCTTCGTACCGGCAGGCGGGTCTTCCGACACCACCTTGGTCCAGGTCGTCGTCCCCGCGCCGGGACCCTCGGTCGTGAAGTAGAGCACCGCCTTCTTCATGGCCGCGTTGGTCTCCGCGTAGTTGTCGCCCACTACGTCGGGCACTGCGCGCGGCCCCTCGTTGGGCGGTGTCGTGGTGGTTGTTGTGGTGCTCGACGTCGTCGTGGTGGTCCCGCTGGCCGGCGCCGTGGTCGTGGTCGCCGGCGGTGCGGTGGTGGTCGTGGTTGTTGCCACGGGCGCGCCCTTGGATCGCTCGAGGGTCACCGTCGCGCCGCGGGGCACGCCGACGGGATTCACGGTGCCCTTGTAGAGCACGCGGGCGATACGGTTCGCTTTGACCACGTTCGAAGGGATGCGGTCACCCGCGGGACAGATCTCTTTGACGTGCAGCTTGGCGAGCTGCGCGGCCGCGGTCGTGCAGCTCTCACCGACGAGATCGGTTGGCAGCGTCGACACGGCGGGTCCCTTCGACACCCTCACGTCGATGACGGCGCCAGACTTCGCCTTCGCACCGGCAGCCGGCGTCTGAGAGATGATGTCGTTCGCCGCGACTTTGGGTGAGTAAGCGTCAACAATGCTCAGCGTGTAGCCATCGCTCGTGATCGCAGTCGACGCCTGCTTCGTCGTCATGCCCACGAGGTTGGGCACGGTGTAGCTCTTCTTGAAGAAGCCCTCTTTCCAGAGTGCTCCTGCGACAATGGCCAGGACGACGATGATGATCGCGGCGACGAGAAAGCCCCACCGGCGCCGTTCGGTTCGAGGCAGGTCATACTGAGGACGTTCGAAACGAGGCGTACGCCCGAGGGGCGCTCGCACCGTGGGCGTGCCCGGCACTTGACCCCGGGTTGCTCTCGGGAACGCCCCTGACGCGACGATCGGCGCGGGCCCCGTCACCTGCTCGGCCGAAGGCGCAGTAAATCCGATGGAGCTGCGCGGCTTCAGCGGCTCGAACTGTGCGAGCAGCGGCTCTTCCGCACCGGGGTGGACGACGAGCGGCGAGGCGTCACCGACCACGGCGCCGAGGCGCGCAGAGAACTGCGCGGCGTCGAGGCGCAGACGCGGATCCGGCACGGCCGCTTGAGCGAGCACCATGTCGAGCGTGCCAAGTTCAAGACGCACCGGCAGCGGCGTGTCGAGGCGGGCGCGCAAGATCGCCTCCGGCGTCGAACCTTCGTAGGCCGCAGAGCCAGTCACCGCCTCAAAAAGAATGAGCGCGAGCGCGTAGACATCGCTTTCGGGTCCGGTCGGCTCGCCCACCGCTTGCTCGGGCGAGAGATAGCGAGCGTCGTCAAGCGTCATGCGCTCGCGATACGCAGAACCGAGTCCGGCGAGGGCGACGTCGCTGACACGCACCCGTCCTTCGTCGTCAAAAAGCAGCTTCGACGGCGAAAGGTTGCCCAGCACAAAGCCGTGCTCGTGCACGTAGGCGAGCGCGCTCGCGACGTCACGCCCGAGGCGCGCGCCGTCATCGACGCTGAGGCGACGTCCCGAGCGAAGGACATCTTCAAGGGAGCCGCCCCCGAGGAATTCGCTGATCATGAAGATTGCGCCGGACTCCTGGCCACCGTCAAAGACACGAGCGAGGTGGGGGTGACTCAACGTCGAGGCACGGATAATACGGTCACGGAAGGCCCGGCGAATGTCCTCGTGTTGGGCGAGCCCCGCGAGCAGCACCTTGACCGCGACCCGGCGCTGCAGAGAGACATCCTCAGCTTCGTAGACCTCGGCGGTCTGGCCGACCCCGAGCAGATGGACGATGCGGTAGCGTCCCGCGAGCAAATGATCGGGAGAGAACATAGGCGCCATCGGCTAAACCATAGTAAGACCAGGCACGCCGGGGCTCGCTACGCGCCTGCCGATGGAATCTCTCCAGTTTCCAACAATGCGGTGAACCCTGACGCATCGACCATGGGGATGCCCAGGTCCTCGGCCTTGGTGACCTTGGCCGCTCCGGGCGACTCGCCCACGACGACGCAGTAGGTCTTCTTGGATACCGAACCCGGCGAAGTGCCTCCGCGAGCGACGATCGCGGCTTCCGCTTCCTCTCGGGTGAAGCCCGGCACCGTTCCCGTGACGACGACGGCTTTGCCGGTGAGCGTCGCTTCGAGTGTCGAGGGGCCCTCGCCCGCCTCTTCAAGGGTGAAACCGACCGCGACAAAGCGCGCGATGCGCTCGCGGTTCTCCTCTTCGCGGCAGTAGAGGTAGATCGCCTGGGCAATGATCGGGCCGATGCCCTCGACTGCCTCGAGTTCCTCAAGGGGAGCGCTCGCAAGCCCCGCGTAGGTGCGAAAGCGCTTCGCGAGCACGCGCGCCGCCACTGGGCCGACGTGACGGATGCCCAGTCCGACCAGGACGCGCGACAGCGGCGCCGTCTTGGCGCGACCGATCTCGCGCACCAGCGCGGTCGCAGAGATCTCTGCGAATCCCTCGAGTGCTTCGACGTCGGCGACGCGCAGCGTAAAGAGGTCCGCAACATCGGCGACCAGACCAGCCATGAGCAGCTGTGCGACGCGCTGTTCGCCGAGACCTTCGATGTCGAGCGCGCTGCGCGACGCGAAGTGCACGATCTGTTCGAGCTGCTGGGCCGGGCACGTCGGATTGACGCAGTAGGTGTCGCTCTCGGCCTCGAGCCGTACGAGGGGTTGACCGCACTCGGGACAGTTGAGAGGAAAGGTCCACTTCCTTGCGCGGCGCTTGCCGGGTTCAGGCACGGCGCTCACCACTTCGGGGATGACGTCACCGGCCTTTCGCACGATCACGAGGTCACCCGGTCGGACATCCTTCACGGCAACCTGGTCCTCATTGTGCAATGTCGCCATGGAGACCGTCGAGCCAGCGACCACGACGGGGTCGAGCACAGCGAACGGTGTAGCGCGACCGGTCCGACCGATCGACACCTCGATCGCGAGGAGCCGTGTCGTGCGCTCTTCGGGCGGAAACTTCCGCGCGATCGCCCACCTCGGTGCCCGGCTGGTGAAGCCGAGTCGAGCACGCTCGACGAGATCGTCCACCTTGATCACCGCGCCGTCGATATCGAAGGGGAGGTCGTGCCGATGCACTTCGAACCAGTCACTGCGCGCGATCATCGCGGTCACGCCGCGTTCGATGGTCGCCTCAGTTGGCGTGAGAAAGCCCCACGTCTGCAACTGCTCGATCGTCTGGTGGTACGCCGAGAAGCTCATCGTGCCGTCAAGGTCGACCAGCTGGTACCCGAGAAAGGACAGCGGCCGCTTCGCGGTCGCCGCCGGGTCCTTCTGGCGCAGGCTACCCGCGGCGGCGTTGCGCGGATTGGCGAACTCGCGAAGTCCGAGCGCCACTTGCTGTCGGTTCATCTCCAAGAAGTCCTCGCGAGCGAGAAAGACTTCGCCTCGAACCTCGACGCGCCCTCGCGCGCCGCGGAGCGTCCTCGGCACGCTCGCGATGGTGCGAACGTTCGCCGTGACGTCTTCACCCACGCGGCCGTCGCCGCGGGTCGCAGCTTGCACCAACTCGCCGTCGACGTAGGCGATCGAGAGCGCCAACCCGTCAATCTTCGGTTCAACGCTGAAGTCGATTATCTCAGGGTCCACGCCGAGCCCCTTGGTCACGCGCTGACTCCACTGGGTCAGCTCCTCGACGCCAAAGACGTTGTCGAGACTCAGCATCGGCTCGACGTGCACGACCGGCGAGAAGGTTGTCGAGATCGCGGCCCCGACGGTCCGGGATACTGAGTGCTCGTCGCGCAACTCGGGGTGCTCTTCTTCGAGGCGGCGCAGCTCTCGCGCGAGCTCGTCGTACTCGGCGTCAGGAATCGTCGGCGCGTCGTTTACGAAGTAGGCATCGTTGTGGCGAGCGAGCTCGGCGCGCAGCCAGGCGACGCGCTCCGCGGGCTTCATGCAGCGGAAACGATCGCCGCGCCCTCAACGACCGCGGGATCATCGACTCGGTACATGACAACGGTCTGGCCGACGGCGACCGGCCGGGCGGGCGCGTCAAGCTCGAGCCACCAACGCTCATCGTGGCGCAACGTGGCAGATACCACTCGGCCGTGGGCGCTCACCTGTGCAAGCACGGTGGCACCGTCACAGAGCGCAACGTGACTGAAGCTCAGCGAGTGCTCATCGAGATGGAGTGCGGTCACGAGGATCTCCTCCAGCCGTCCCACTTCCACGCGACGGTTCGCGAGGTCGACGTGCGACACGTAGCGCTTCTCGCCGTCTCGACCGGGCAGGACGCCGCGGCGCTGACCGACGGTCATGAGCTCGGCGGCTGCACTCTCGCCGAGCTGCTCGCCGGTGACGACATCGACGATGCTCGCAGTCGTGAGCGTCGCGCGCTGGCGCAAGAAGACCTCTCGGCCCTTTGAAGCCTCAATGAAGCAGACGTCCTGACTGTCGGGCTTGTCCCAGGTGCGAAGGCCGAGCCGCTCGGCGTGATCGCGCACCTCGCTCTTGGTGAGATGACCAATCGGCAGGAGCAGCATCGTGAGCTGGTCTTCGCGGAGGTAGCCGAGCACGTAGCTCTGGTCCTTCTGGTCGTCTGCACCGCGCACCAAGAGGTGCTCGCCGCCTCGCTCGATGACCTGGGCGTGATGTCCGGTCGCGACAGCGTCAAAGCCGAGACGTGCCGCTCGCTCGAACAAGAGGTCGAACTTGATGTGCCGGTTGCACTCGATACAGGGATTGGGCGATTGGCCGGCAAGGTGACCCTCGACGAAGGGCGCGACCACGTGACGTTCGAACTCTTCGGTGTAGTTGAAGACGTGGTGATCGATGCCGAGCGTCTGGGCCACTCGTCGCGCGTCCTCGACGTCAGCGACCGAGCAGCAGCCTGAGTCAGAGGCGCCGCCCCAGAGCTTGAGCGTGGCGCCGACAACGTCGTGGCCCTGCTCGAGCAAGAGGCCGGCGGCCGTCGAGGAGTCGACTCCCCCACTCATCGCTACGAGGACTTTCACAACACCCAGTCTGTCAGGCCGGTCTTACGCCTCGCCGTGGAGCTGATACACGACCGAGGAAAGTGCACCGATCAAGGCGTCGATGTCGCCTTCGTTCGTCTCTCCTCCCATTGAGAAGCGAATTGACCCGTGAGCTCGTTCGGGCGCGACACCCATGGCCGCGAGCACGTGGCTTTGGGTCGAGGCCCCGCTCGAACAGCTGGCGGCGGCCGATGCACAAACGCCCGCCTGATCCAAGAGAAAGAGGAGCTCGTCGCTCGCGAGACCCTCGAAAGTGACGTGCACCGTGCCCGGGACGCGCGCCGCGCCAAGGGCGGTCACCTGACATCCCGGCAGGAAGCTGAAAGCAGCCGTCAGCTTCTCCTGATAGTCGATCACTCGATCGTTCACTTCGGTGAGCTCCGCGTCAGTGAGTCGCAGCGCGGTCGCGAGCCCGACCGCGGCAGCGACGTCGACCGTACCGCCGCGTCGTCCACGCTCTTGGCCACCACCGGGCATGACGGCGTCGACCGCTGCGTTGTTGCGAAGAATCAGCGCGCCGCTGTTGACTGGTCCCCCGATCTTGTGCGCGCAGATCGAGACCATGTCCGTCGTCGCAGTCACAACCGGCAAGCTCAACCACGGCGCGGCGGCGACCGCGTCCGTGTGGGTCAAGGCTTCACCGGGCACGCAGCGCACGACAGAATTGACGCCATCTAAGGGCTGGCGCACGCCCGTCTCGTTGTTCACGGCCATCACGCTGACGACCGCGGTGTGCTCGTTGATGAGTCCGCGCAACGAGTCGAGGTCGGTCACTCCCTCGGCGTCGACGTCGATGTAGCGCACACTCACGTCGTCGAAGTCACGCGCCATCATCTCCGCGGCGTCCAGCACGGCGTGGTGCTCGATCTTGGACACGACGATCTCGCAACGTTCGTGGGAGCGACGGTAGCGATGCGCGGCGCCGACGATCGCGAGCTGGCACGACTCGGTGCCGCCACCGGTGAAGATAACCCCGCCAGGCTTGGCCCCGACGAGTGCTGCGATCTCATCGCGCGCGTCCTCGACGGCGCGGCGCGCCTCTCGGGCGGCGCGGTGACTTCCCGAAGGGTTGCCCACGACGCCGTGCTGCCAGCGCGCCATGGCTTCAGTCACTTCGTCGCGACGCGGCGCGGAGGCGGCGTGGTCGAAGTAGTACTCGCTCATGCCACGAAGAACGACTTGACGTTGGTGAACTCGCGCGCGCCGAACGTAGAGAGTTCACGTCCAAATCCGGAGCGCTTCGTGCCGCCAAAGGGCAGCTCATTCATGGACGCGACCATGGCGTTGGCAAAGACGGTGCCCACCTCAAGCTCGGCGATCGCCTGGTTGATCTCGGCGTCATCTTGGGCCCAGACCGACGCACCAAGTCCCCACGGCGTGTCGTTGGCGACACGCAGCGCGTCGGTGAGATCACGCGCGACGTGGATCACCGAAACGGGACCGAACAACTCCTCGCAACCTGCGCGGGTATCTTCGGGAACCTCGGCGAGCACCGTGGCGGGATAGTAGAAGCCAATCTGTTCGGGGACGTAGCCGCCGACCAGCACCTGGGCGCCTTTGTGGATCGACGACGATACCTGCGCGTCCAGCAGGTCACGTTGTGATTTCGAGACCAGTGGACCGAGCTCGGTCGCAGCATCCATGGGGTCGCCGAGACGGACCGCGCTCATCGCCGCGGCGTATTGCTGGATGAACGCGTCGGCTCGATCGCGCACGACGATGAAGCGCTTTGATGCGATGCAGGCCTGTCCGTTGTTCTGGATGCGTGCAGTGACCGCGGCGGACACGGTGAGCTCGAGCTCGGCCGACGAAGCGACGATAAACGGGTCCGAACCACCCAGTTCGAGCACGCACTTCTTTAGGTTCTTCCCAGCGAGTTCGGCGACCGATCGCCCAGCCCGCTCCGAACCGGTCAGCGTCGCCGCCACGATCCTGGGGTCGGCGATGATGTCGGGAACCTGATCGATCTCGACGAAGATCGCCGTGAGGACCCCCGGGGCGAAGCCGGCGCGGATAAACAGGTCCTCTAAGTACCTGGCGTTGCCAGGCACGTTGGGCGCGTGTTTGAACACGACGACATTGCCCGCCATCAACGTGGGCACCGCCATGCGAATGACCTGCCACCACGGGAAGTTCCACGGCATCACGGCGAAGATCGGACCGATCGGATCGAAGCGGACACCACTGCGCGAGCCCTTCGTCGGCAGGCTCTCCTCACGCAGCATGGCTTCGGCGTGCTCCGCGAAGTAGCGCATCGTGGCCGCGCACTTCATCGCCTCGCCCTTGGCCGCGGCGAACGTCTTGCCCATCTCACGGGTCATCAGCTCGGCGACGACCGGAATCTCGCTTTCGAGCAACTCGGCGGCACGCACCATCACCGTCGCTCGCTCGGCGAAGCTCGCGTGTCGCCACGACCGGTACGCGGCGCTCGCCCGTTCGAGTACCGCGTCGATCTCTAGGTCATTCAGGGTTGGATACTCAGCAATGACCTGCTCAGTCGTGGGATTGACGGCAACAAATGGCATGGCCCTAGTCTGCCAGCAAAAGCGGCGCTCCAATCGGGCTGCCCATCTCACGCCAGAACTGTGGACGCGCCAGCGTGACCACCGTGAGCACCACCAACAGCACGAGCGCCGCGACGAACGTGACGGGGCGCACGCCGACCACTCGTGCGAGATCGGCCTGGACGAACGCACCCAGCGGATAGAACAGCGACAGCGACAGCGTGTAGAGGGCAAGGATTCTCGAGCGCTCCGCGAAGGGCGCGTGCACCTGCACCGAGGTGTTGAGTCCCGTCAAGGTGCCCATGTACGCGCCACCGAGCACCACCATCGCGAGTGCGGACACGACCAGCACCGGCGCCAGCGAGTAAACGATCAAGGATCCCGCCAGGGTGAAGATCGATCCGCGCAAGACGGCGATCCTCGACGTGCGCTTGGCGATGATCGGCAGCGTGAGAGCTCCCACCACGGCACCCACGCCTTGGGCGGTCACGAGCCACGTGGTGCCGATCTTTCCCGAGTGCAGGGCGATGATCGCCATCGCGGGAACGAGGGTAATAAAAGGGCTCGCCACGAGTGCGACGGCAGCCACCCCAGCGATGGGATTGCGACAGCCCTTCACGTGCCACGCCCTCCTCGCACCCGCCCATACCTCGGCGAAGAATCGAACCTTGGTGGTTGGCACCTCCCGATGGGGCGTGCGCACGAAGGAGAAGATGACGAGCACGAAGATGAATGAGAGAGCGTTGGCGAGGAAGCACAGTCCCACCGAGCCGACGACGAGGGCGACCGCTGCAAAGATCGGTCCGATGATCCGGCCGAGATTGAACTGCGCTGACGACAACGACACCGCCGCAAGCACCTCGTCCTTATCGACGAGATCAGGCAGCAACGACTGCCACGCGGCCCACGACGCCGAGCTGCAGAGGCCTTCGCCGATGGCGAGGTAGCACGCGAGCGAAGGAGAGAGGTGATGGGTGAGCGCGGCGACGGCCAGCGCGCTCGCCGTGCACGCCATCACCGAGTTGTTGAGCTGGATCCACCGCTGGCGACTCCACCGGTCAGCGACCACGCCACCGACGGGCGCGCCGATGATCGCGGGCGTCCACGCCGACACCGTCAGCAACCCTAGCCACAGCGGATTGCGGGTGGTCTCAGTGAGATAGATCCCGAGCGCGACGCTCTGCATCCACGTGCCCACCGAGGACACGAACGACGAGGTCATGGCAAGCGCGAAGCTCTTGTGCCGTAACGGGGTGAGCGAGGCTACTGGCACGCCGACAAACTAACGGCGCGCCGTCACTCTTCGTCGTTGTGGTGTCGTGGGCGAAGCGCGAACCACCACACCGAAATGATGGTCGCGAGCGCCCCAAGGACGCCGATGCTCGACTTCACGACCTTGCCCTTGTTGCTGTTGTCGTCGGCCATCGGTCCATCGTACAGAACGAACCGCCGGGACACTCCCCCGGCGGTTCGAACACGTACTGCGCTGTGAGTTAGTCCTGCTTGGACGCCTCGACCGTCAGCTGGATGACGACCTTGTTGCCGACAACGAGGCTGCCGTTTTCAAGAGCCGCGTTGAAGTTGACGTTGAAGTCGCGACGGTCGATGTCCGCCTTCGCTTCGAAGCCGATGATGGTGACGCCGGGCTGCATCGAGGGGTTCGTACCCAAGTACTCGAGGTCAAAGGCGACGGACTTCGTGACATCCTTGATAGTGAGGTCAGCGAGCATCTCATAGTCGTCGCCACCCTTTGAGGTGATCTTGGTCGACTTGAAGGTGATGGTGGGATACGTCTCTTGCTCGAGGAAGTCGGCGCTCTTTAAGTGGCCGTCACGCATCTCGTTATTGGTGGTGATGCTGGCAGCCTGGGCTTCTGCTGTCACCGAGGAGTTCTCGATGCTGTCACCAACGGTGATAGTGCCGGAAAACTCAGTGAAGTTGCCGCGAACCTTGGACGCCACGAGGTGGCGGGCGATGAAGTCGAGGTTCGAGTGCGTGGGGTCGACGGTGTAAACGCCGGGAGCGGGAAGGGTGGTCATCGGGGATATCTCCTAGATATGTCGCACTGTCTGTGCTCCTCCTATTATAGTTGCTTATGCAATTACTTGTCAAGCAGTAACTTTCTCAGCAACTATCTGGTAGAATCGTTGGTATATGAATCCGTCGAGCGCGTGTCCCAAAGGCGATGAAAGGGTGGCGCTGTTCGGCCTCCTGCTCGACACGAACGCCCGGATGTCGAAGGACTTTGGCGCGGAGCTCGAAGCCGAGTGCCAGATGCCCCTCGCCTGGTTCGACGTGCTCTTGCAACTGAGCAACAGCGATGGCGGTCGGATGACGATGAGCCAGATGGCGGACGCGATCGTCCACTCGACCGGCGGTACGACCCGACTGGTCGACCGCTTGCAGGAAGCCAGCTTCGTTCGACGCGAGAACTGCGCGAAGGACCGTCGAGCGATCTACGTCGCGATCACCGAGACCGGCATCGCCAAGTTGGAAGAGGCGCTCGCCGTGCACGTCCGCTACCTCGAGGAGAATCTCGCGGCGCGACTGACGTGCGATGAGCGAACCCAGTTGACGGGTCTCCTCACGAAGCTGAACGCTCCTCGATAGGCGCTAGGCCTTAGTCACCCACGCACGCGCGTCGCGCTCGTCGTCGAGCTCCAGCACTGTGCCTTCACCCTCCCCAGGCGTCGTGATGACGTTGACGGCGAGTACTTCTGTCGCGAGCGTGGGAAATCCGTCCGCGAGATCGTCGAGTCCGGTGACATGCAGCGCAATCCGATCGCTGACGTCGAAGCCAGAGTTCTTTCGCAGGTCCTGCACCTGACGAACGACGTCGCGCAGGAACCCGCGACGACGAAGCTCGTCGGTGAGGGTCAGGTCGAGCGCCACGACTTCGGCGCCGTCTCGCGAGACGGCAAAGCCAGCTTGTCCCTGCACGCGAAGTTCCACGTCGTCGCCACTCAGCTCGAACGTTCCCGTCGAGAGCGTCACCGAAATCGGCTGACCGGACTCGATCTTCGCCGCCGCCACGACTGAATCGAGCGCCGCGAGCGCGGGGCGCAGCTCTTTCACCGCTTCGCCGAGGCGTGGACCGACCACGCGAAAGTTCGGCACGAGCTCAAAGGTCAGTACCTCGGCAAGCTCGGTACCGAACTCCAGGTGGTCGACGTTGAGCTCGTCTTCGACGACGCCGTCCGGCGGCAGCGGTGAGCTCGCACCAATAAAGACCAGGGCGCGCGCAAGCGGCTGGCGAACCTTGACCCCCGCTTCGGCTCGCGCCGCGCGACCGAGCGAAGTCAGTCGACGGGCGACGGCCATCGACGTTTCCAGGTCGACGTTTCGCCTTGCCAGGTTGGCCTTCGGCCAGTCCACCAGGTGGACCGAGTCCATGTCGCTCACCGGAAAGAGGTCCTGGTAGAGGCGCTCGGTGAGCAGGGGGCAGAACGGCGCTAATAATAAGGTCACGCGCTGGAGAACCTCGAGCAGCGTGGCCTGGGCCGCGAGTGAGTCAGATCGTGGCTCGTTGGGGTCGGTGCGCCAGAAACGGCGCCGGCTGCGCCGCACGTACCAGTTGGACAGATCATCGATGAGCTCGAGCAGCGCGTCCGTGCCTCCCAAGGGTTCGTAGCTGTCCAGCGCGCCAGTCACCGTGTCAGTCACGCTCTCCATGCGCGAGATGATCCAACGGTCGATGGCGCTGCGCTCCTCGACGACTGGGATGTCCTCGTCTGAGGGGTCGAACTGGTTGAGAGATGCGTAGGTCGTAAAGAAGCTGAAGGTGTTCCACAACGTCGCCAGCGTTTCGCGCAGCGAGGCGTCGATCGCGCCGAGGCTCGCGCGTGTCGATGTCCACGGCGATCCCTGTGAGAACATCCACCAGCGCAACGCGTCCGCACCCCTCGTGTTGAGGACCTCCCAGGGATCTATGACGTTGCCGACGGACTTGCTCATCTTCTTTCCGGTCTCATCGACGATGTGACCGAGACAGAGTACGTGCTCGTAGGGCTTTCCGTCAAAGACGAGCGTGTTGACGGCGAGCAGCGAGTAGAACCAGCCGCGCGTCTGGTCGATGGCTTCACAGATGAACTGGGCGGGAAACTGCATCGCCTCCGCGCTGCCGGGCACGTGTGGGTAGCCGACCTGGGCGGACGGCATCGAGCCCGAGTCGAACCACGCGTCGATGACTGGCTCGACGCGACGAGCCTCCTGGGTGCACTCTGGGCAAGCGAAGATCACTTCGTCGATCTCGGGGCGGTGCGGCTCGAGGTCGCTCAGGTCCTTGCCGGTGAGTACGGACAGCTCGTCGCGCGAGGCGACGCACGTGAGGTGACCCTCGTCGCAGCGCCAGATCGGCAGGGGCGTGCCCCAGTAGCGGTCGCGAGAGAGCGCCCAGTCGACGTTGTTGGCGAGCCACTCGCCCATTCGGCCGTCTCGAATATACGAGGGGTGCCAGTCGATGCTTGAGTTCTCGGCGAGCATCTTCTTTTTGAACTGACTCGTGGCGACGTACCAGCTGGGCTTTGCCCAGTAGATCAGCACGGTTCCGCAGCGCCAACAGTGCGGCAGTGAGTGGGTGTAGTTGAAGCGTCGAATAAGGAGCCCTCGGCGTTCGAGCTCGTCGTTGATCTCATGGTTCGTGTCGCGCACATGCTGACCCGCGAGCCAACCAACGACCGGTAAGAAAGCACCGTCGGGGCCGACCGGATTGAGGATCGGTAGCTCGTTCTCGCGCGCTATCTGGCGGTCAATCTCACCGAAGGCTGGCGACTGGTGGACGAGCCCCGTGCCGTCCTCCGTCGTGACGTACTCCGCACCAACCACATAGTTCGCGTCGTAGCCCTCGGGAATCGGCACGTCGGTGAAGGGCCGCTCGTAGTGCAACCCGAACAGCGTCGTGCCAGGAAAGGTCGCCGTCACGATCGCGTCGTCGCCAACCACACTCGCCGCGAGGTCCTCGGCAACGACCATGCCATCAACGACGGCGTAGGTCACTTCAGGATTGACCGCAACCGCCACGTTCGAAATCAGCGTCCAGGGCGTCGTCGTCCAGACAGCTAGATGCGTCGCTCCCCCAAGATCGCTCCGGCCCTCGGCGTCGGTAAGGCGCAGCTTCACGTACGCGCTCTCGTCGGTCTCATCGGTATAGACGCCGGGCTGGCCGAGCTCGTGCGAAGAGAGGCCCGTTTCGCAGCGCGGGCAGTACGGGATGACCTTGTAGTCCTCGTAGAGGAGCCCGCGTTCGAACAGTTGCTTGAGGTTCCACCACACCGACTCCACGTAGGACGGGTGATACGTGTAGTACGCGTGCTCGGTGTCGATCCAGTAGCCAATGCGCTCGGTGAGCCGTTCGAACTCTTCGACGTGCATGAGCACCGAGGCGCGACACAGCCGCGTGAACTCCGCGATGCCGACGCGCTCTTCGATCTCCTTCTTTCCCGAGACCCCCAGCTCCTTTTCCACTTGGACTTCGACGGGCAGGCCGTGGGTGTCCCACCCGGCGCGACGAGCCACGAAGTGGCCCTGCATCGTGTGATAGCGACAGAAGAGGTCCTTATAGATGCGCGCCCAGACATGGTGGAGTCCGGGTAGGCCGTTCGCCGTCGGAGGACCCTCGTAGAAGACCCACGGCTCGGCGCCCTCACGCAGCTTCATCGAGCGTTCAAAGACCTCGTTCGCCTTCCAACGGGCGAGTTCGAACTCTTCGATGGCCACGAACTCGAGGTCAGCGCTGACGGGGCGAAACATGGATCTCCTTCAATGAATCCTCACATCGTAGTGATCGAGGCGATCTCTCTGGACTAACGCGGCACCTACTGTGTTCGGATGCCCGATCTCATCATTCACGATGAACTCATTTCGACTCACGGTGCGCTCAGCGTCTATCACGCGTCGATCGATGAGCTGAACCGTCGCTATGGCGGCAGTGATGAGGACAAGCTGTTGCACGTGGAGGAGCTACTACCTCCAAACGGTGCCTTCGTCGTCGCCCGTCTCGACGGACACCCCATCGGCGGCGTGGGACTACGACCGATCAGCGACCCGGTGCTTCGCCTAGGAGAGATCAAGCGACTGTGGGTTCGCCCGGATCAACGTCGTAACGGTGTGGGAGCACTTCTCATGACGGCCGTCGAAGAGCGCGCCCGCGAGATCGGCTACCTACAGCTCTACCTCGAGTCGGGGTATGCCCAGCCCGAGGCACTCGAGCTGTATCGAACACACGGCTGGGACACGGTCGCGGAGTATCCGCCCGGCGCGCACTCGTACCATCTGGCGAATCGCTTCACGAAACAGCTCTAGGCGAAACGCTCGTCCAGCCACTCCGGCGACAGGCCTTCGAGTGACGAGAGGACCAGGTCGGCGAGAGAGAATTCTGCCCGGCCACGATCCTCGGGCACCGGCACCGCGATGACGGTCATGGTTGCCGCCTTGGCCGCGAGCACGCCGGCGGCCGAGTCTTCGAGCACGAGGCACGCTGACGGCGCCACGGCTAGTGATGTCGCTGCACTGAGGAACACCCCCGGGTGGGGCTTGCCGTACTCTTCGAACTCCGCAGAGTGAATCGCAGCAAACCGATCGAGCAGCCCGAAGTGCTTGAGACAGCGAACGATGAGTGCCATTGGCGTCGAGCTCGCGAGCGCTAACGGCCCCCGCTCACCGGCGAGGTCGAGCGCGCGCATTGCTCCGGGCAAGAGTCGACCCTCGTTCTCGACGAGCTCGCCCACGCGAGCAAGCAGCATGTCGACGACCTCGTCGGTGGAAGGGCCCTCCCACGGATAGCGCGAGCGCCAGTACTCCACGACCTCGTTGACGTACATGCCCTTCGTCGAGCGACCTTCGGCCTCTTTGAGCGGCACGCCGAGCGCGCCAAAGATCTCCACCTCGGCCTTGTGCCAGAGCACTTCGGAATCGAGCAGCAGCCCGTCCATGTCGAACAGTGTCGCTCGCAAACTCACCGCACCACCTTTACATATGCGGCGCTACCGTTAAGTAGTGATCGTGCGTCGCCTTGAGTCTCGCGATATCGATCAGGTCGTGGCGCGAGTGAACGAGCGCCTCGCGATTGACGCGCGGCGCAACGGTCTGCTCAACGCGAGCTTCTCAGATAACCACTTCGCCGCCGCGCTGCGCGACGCCGCTAACCAGACCTGGGTGGCCGAGGAATCTGGAGCGATCGTCGGTCACCTCTTCGGAGCTCTCCTCGACAGCCCCGAGTACGGACGCGGCGCGTGGGTCGGTCCCGACGGCGTCTCGTACGAGAGTCCCGCCGTGCTCGATGCTCTCTACGCCGAAGCCGGCACCGACTGGATCGAGCGTCAGGCGATCGAGCACTACGCGTGGGTCTTCGACGATCCCACCGACACGACACCCTGGTATGAACTCGGCTTCGCGCGCATGCACGTTCGCGGAGTCTTTGCGCTTGCTGCTCGCGAGCGCAGCGAGCTACCCGTCGGGTACGTGCTTCGGCGCGGCGGTCCGAATGACCTTGAGCTCACGCTCGAGCTCGATCGGGTGCTCGACGAAGCACAGCAGCGCGGACCGAGCTTCGCGCTGTTCGTCGAGCACGCGTCGCGGCCCGACGAGATGCTCGAGATGTTGGAGGATCCCGACGTCCGCTACTACGTGGTCGAGCACGAAGGTGTGGGCATCGCGCAGTGTCTCACCTTCGGCCTCGAGACGCGTCGCGGATCCTTTGACAACGCGCTGCACCTCAGCGCGCTGTCGGTGCGTACCGGTCACGAGCACCACGGCGTCGCGCGCGCGCTCGTCGACCGCGCGCTCGCCGATGGTGCCGACGACGGCTTTCGCTACGTCGAGACAAACTGGCGCGTCACCAACCACCGCGCGGCCGGCTTTTGGCTGCGCTACGGCTTTCGTCCCACCTATGTGCGACTCCATCGCACGATCGGCTCGGGTTAGCCGAGGTCCGTTTCGATCGCGATGGCGATCTTCGGGTCTTCGGGCTCGACCTGGGGCGCAAAGCGCGTGACAGTCCCGTCGCGAGCGATCAAGAACTTCTCGAAGTTCCAGCGCACGTCGCCGGTGTAGCCGTCTTCGTCGGGCGCCTTCTCCAGCTCCGCGTAGATCGGGTTCTGGTCGTCGCCGTTGACGTCGATCTTCTCGAACAGCGGAAAGGTGACGCCGTAGGTCGTCGAGCAGAACGTCTGAATCTCTTCGGCCGTGCCGGGCTCTTGTCCGGCGAACTGGTTGCAGGGAAAGCCCAAGACGGTGAACCCGCGCTTTTGGTAACGCTCCTGCAGCGTCTCGAGTCCTTCGTACTGCGGTGTGAGACCGCACTTCGAAGCGACGTTGACGATGAGCAGCGTCTCGCCTTTGTACTGCTGGAGCGAAGTCGGCTCTCCCGTAAGAGTGTGAATGGGAACGTCATATATGGTCATGTGCAAACCCTAACGCCGAGAGCATTAAGAGCGACCTAAGAGATCTTCGGCCTTTGCTTCACCGACGCTCATATGATCAAACCGTGCGCGCCGTGGTGATTCGCTCGAAGGAGCTCGTCCTCGAAGAGCGCCCTACTCCCGTGCCCGGCCCGTACGAGGTGCTCGTCGAAGTGCAGGCGGCGGGTCTCAACGCCGCCGACCTCCTGCAACGTGCCGGCCTCTATCCCCCGCCTCCCGGTTGGCCCGAGGACATCCCGGGAATGGAGCTCGCGGGCGTGGTCACCGAGGTGGGCGACCGAATCGTCGAGCTGCTGCTCGGGCGAAGGGTCTGTGCGATCGTCGGCGGTGGGGCACACGCGACCCACTGCGTCGTGCCCGCCGAACACCTCCTCCACACGCCGAGCAACGTCGACTCCATAGACGCCGGCGGCTTTCCCGAAGCGTTCATGACCGCTTACGACGCGCTCGTCACCCAAGCCGATCTCAAGGCTGGCGAACGCGTGCTGATCTCCGGCGCTGCCGGTGGGGTTGGCGTTGCCGCTGTGCAGATCGGGCGGGTGCTCGGCGCAAAGGTGGTGGCGGTCACGAGGACGAGCGAGCACCACGAGCAGCTGCGCGCACTCGGTGCCAGTGACACCGTCACCCTCGATGAGATTCCCTCGCTCAACCCCGTCGACGTCGTGCTCGAACTTGTGGGCGCCACCGATCTCAACCTCGCATTCGGGGTGCTGAATCCACACGCTCGCGTCGTGGTGATCGGCGTCGGCTCGGGAAGTCGCGTCGAGGTCGACCTCTTGAACCTCATGCAGAAGCGACTCGTCGTGACGGGTACGACCATGCGCACGCGAACGTTGAAGGAGAAGTCCGAGGTCGCCCGACTCGTGGGCGACACGCTGGTGCCGAGATGGCGCGTGGGCGAGTTGGTCGTTCCAGTGGCAAAGGTCTTCGACCTCGACGACGTCGCCGACGCCTACGACTACTTCGCTCAGCCCGGCAAGTTCGGCAAGGTGATTCTGCGCGTCGACCACTGACCGCAGTTAGTTTGGCCCGGTGCCCCTGCATCGTCCCCATCCATCGCGACTCGATCCTTCTCGCAAGGACTACGAAGCGATCATCGATGCCCACGAGCGCGCAGTCGAACAGGGACGATCGAGTTATGTAGACCCGAAGACCGGTCTTGTCGTGCTCACTGTCGCCACGCATCTCGCGCGCGGCACTTGCTGTGAGAGCGGGTGCCGCCACTGCCCCTACCTGGAGGACTAGAGAAGCGAACGCAAGGGCGTGTAGGCAAGGCCGAGCGATTCGGCCACCGGACCGTAGGTGACCTTGCCGTTGACGACGTTGACGCCCTCGGCAAGCGCGTCGTCCGCGATCACCGCTTCGCGCCAGCCGTGGCGCGCCAGTTCCAACACGTACGGCAACGTCGCATTCGAGAGCGCTCTCGTCGACGTGGCGGGCACGGCGCCCGGCATGTTCGCGACGCAGTAGAAGATGCAGCCGTTCACTTCGAAGGTGGGGTTCGAGTGCGTCGTCGGGCGAGTCGCCTCGAAGCAACCACCCTGGTCGACCGAGATGTCAACCAACACCGATCCGTCTCGCATGCGCGCGACCAGGTCGTTGCTCACGAGCTTGGGCGCCTTGGCACCCACTACGAGCACTGCACCGATGACGATGTCCGCGTCGATGCAGGCTTCTTCAATCGCGAGCGCCGACGACGCAATCGTCTGGACTCGGCCGTCGAAGTGGATGTCCACCTGGCGCAGACGCTCCAGGTTGCGATCAAGGATCTTCACATTGGCGTGTAGACCGGCCGCCATCGTTGCAGCGGCAAGACCGGAGACCCCCGCGCCGATGACCACGACGTTCGCCGGCGCGACGCCAGGTACGCCCGCGATCAATGTGCCGTGGCCACCGCCGGGACGCATGAGGTGATGGGCGCCCATGAGTGGTGCCATACGCCCCGCGACCTCGCTCATCGGCGTAAGCAGGGGCAGCGAGTTATCGCGAAGTCGAACGGTTTCAAATGCGATTGCCACATTGTTGGCGGCGATGAGCGCGTCAGTGCACTCACGCGACGCGGCGAGGTGCAAGTACGTAAAGAGCACCTGATTCTTGTGCAAACCGAGCCGCTTGTACTCGTCGCCGACGGGCTCTTTAACCTTTAAGAGGAGTTCGCTGTCGGCCCACACATCGTCAGCGTTTTCGACGATGCTCGCACCGTTCGCGATGTACTCGGCGTCGCTGATCGACGAGCCAACGCCCGCACCCTGCTCGACGAGGACCTGGTGACCGGCGGCGGTGAGCTCCCTTGCGCCCGCTGGGGTCAGTGAGACGCGATACTCGTCCGTCTTGATTTCTTTAACTACGCCGATGATCATCGTTGATCACTCATCCCCTTCACTTAAACCGTCACCACGCTAACAACTCGAGACCTCTAATACCTCGTTGCGCTTAGAACTCGATGTTGTGCATGACGTGCTTGATCCGGGTGTAGTCCTCGAACCCGTAGACCGAAAGGTCCTTGCCGTAACCGGACTTCTTGAAGCCACCGTGGGGCATCTCGGCCACCAGGGGAATGTGCGTGTTGATCCACACGCAGCCGAAGTCGAGGTCTCGAGCAAAACGCAGCGCGCGGCCATGGTCGCGCGTCCACACCGACGACGCGAGACCGTACTGGACACCGTTGGCCCAGCTGAGCGCCTCTGCGTCGTTGGAGAACTGCTGGACGGTGATCACCGGCCCGAAGATCTCGCTCTGGATCATCTCGTCGTCCTGACGCAGGCCCGCAACAACCGTGGGCGAGATGAAAAAGCCATCGCCCCCGACCGGAGAGCCGCCGGCGACGATCGAGGCGTGCTTGGGTTTGCGCTCGAGGAATCCGTTGACGCGCTCGAACTGCGCCTGGTTGTTGACGGGCCCGAAGAGCGCTTCTTCGCTCTCGGGCAACCCGATGATCGTGTTGCTCGCCTGCTCGGCCAGCGCGTCGACGAAGTCACCGTAGACGTTCGCTCCCGCCAGCACTCGCGTCGCCGCCGTGCAGTCTTGACCCGCGTTGAAGTAGCCCGCAATGGCGATGTTCTCGACGGCCGTGGCGATATCAACGTCGTCAAAGACGATGACCGGCGCCTTGCCACCGAGCTCGAGGTGGACGCGCTTAAGGTCGCGCGCTGCGGACTCGGCGACCTCGGTACCGGCGCGTACCGAGCCGGTGATCGAGACCATGGCCGGCGTCGGGTGCTCAACGAGCGCCCGGCCAGTCCCGCGGTCACCGCACACCACGTTGAAGACGCCCTCGGGAAGGACCTGACTCATCAGCTCGGCCATGTAGAGCGTGGACGCGGGCGTCGTGTCGCTCGGCTTCAACACCATCGTGTTGCCCGCCGCGATCGCGGGTGCCCACTTCCACACCGCCATCATCATCGGGTAGTTCCACGGCGTCACCGCGCCACACACGCCGACCGGTTCGCGCCGCACGTAGCTCGTCATGCCGGACATGTACTCTGCCGCTCCGCGGCCTTCGAGCAGTCGCGCGGCGCCCGCAAAGAAGCGGATCTGATCGACCATGGGCGGAATCTCTTCGCTTAACGTCACCGCGATGATCTTGCCCGTGTTCTCGGACTCGACCGCGACGAGCTCCTCGGCGTGGGCTTCGAGGAGGTCTGCGATCTTCAACAGTGCGAGCGAGCGCTCCGACGGTGTCGTGCGCTTCCAGGATGCGAATGCTTTCTCCGCCGTGCCAACGGCAAGGTCGACGTCGGACGCGTTTGACACCGGCATCTCGGCGAAGGGCTGACCGTTCGAGGGGTTGATGAGCTCGACGTACGCGCCGCTCTTGGGCTCTACCCACTCGCCCCCGATGAAGTTGGCTAGACGTCGCATTGTGCTCCCCTCGAAACGCGCCGCATCGTCGCGGCGCCCAAGCCACTCTGCCAGACAGCACAAGGACTTTGCAACCGGAAAGGCAGGAATGAGGACCGCCGGCGCAAAAAATCGACGCTTTCCGTCGCCATATGCCGCTACACTGAACCAATCCGCAGCCTCGGGGTCGAAAGACCTCAAGCTAGGGAAACCAAAATGCCAGCACCCAAAGCACAACGACAGAGTCAATCTGGTGACGATCGCGTAAACATTGAGCTCGTCAACTCAGCGCCGGGAGCACTCGACGCGCTTGATCGCAAGATCATCAATCGCTTGCAGAAAGACGGCCGACGCGCCTACGGCGCGATCGCCGAAGAGATCGGACTCTCCGAAGCGGCCGTGCGTCGTCGCGTGCAGCGCCTAAAGGACTCGGGCGTGATGCAGATCGTCGCGATCACCGATCCCCTGCAGCTTGGCTACGGCCGCGAGGCGTTGATCGGCATTCGTGTTCAAGGTGACGTGCGTTTGGTGGCGGACAAAATCGCGGCGATCGACGAGGCCAACTACGTGGTCATGACCGCGGGCAGCTTCGACATCATTGCCGAAGTCATCGCCGAGGACGACAACGACCTGGTGCACCTCTTGAACGATTCGATTCGTTCGATCCCGGGTGTCACCGAGGTCGAGACGTTTCTGTATTTGAAATTAGCGAAGCAAACCTATGAATGGGGGACAAAGTGACACTTCACGAGACCATATCTGACGGTATTACCGTCAGCGACGAGCGACATGCGAGCCGCGACTTCTCCGAACGCGCGAGACGCCACCTGTGGCTGCAGATGTCGCGACTCGGTGCGTACGACGAGAACAAAGAGATCCCGATCATGGTGCGCGGCGAAGGCACGCGCGTCTATGACGCGAACGGCACCGAGTACTTCGACGGCCTCTCGGGACTCTTTACGAACTCGCTCGGTCACGGACGCCGCGACATTGGTGAAGCGATGGCCGCACAGGTCGGCGAGCTTGGCTTCTTTCCGCTGTGGACGTATGCGCACCCAAGGGCCATCGAGTTGGCCGAGCGACTTGCGAGCCTCACCCCGGGCGATCTCAATCGCGTCTTCTTCACCTCCGGTGGCGCCGAGGCGAATGAGAGTGCCTGGAAGCTAGCCCGTCAGTATCACCGACTGCGGGGCGACCTCGATCGCTACAAAGTCATCAGTCGCGATATCGCGTATCACGGCACGACTATGGGCGCGCTGACCATCACCTCGCTCGACCCGTACCGAACTCCGTTCGAACCACTCGTGCCCGGTGCTGTCAAGGTGCCCGCGGTGAACTTCTATCGCCCCGAGCGACACGCAGACGACTTCGAAGCCTTCGGCCTCTGGCATGCACGCCAGATCGAAGAGGCGATCCTGCGCGAGGGTCCCGAGACGATCGCGGCCGTCTTCTTGGAGCCGGTCCAGAACGCCGGAGGGTGTCTCACTCCCCCGCCGGGTTACTGGCAAGAGGTGCGCGAGATCTGCGATCGCTACGGCGTGTTGCTCGTCTCGGATGAAGTCATCTGCGCGTTCGGTCGCATCGGCACCTGGTTCGGCGGGCAGCGCTACGACTACGTCCCCGACGTCATCACCTGTGCGAAAGGCATCACTGCCGGATACGCACCAATGGGCGCCATGATCGTCTCGGATCGCATCGCCGAGCCGTTCCTGCACGACGACATCTCCTTCATCCACGGCTTCACCTGGTCGGGGCACCCCGCCTCGTGCGCAGCCGCACTGAAGGCCTTGGAGATCATCGAGACCGAAAACGTGCTCGAGAACGTGACGAAGAACGAGGTCTACTTCCAAGAGAGCCTCGAATCCCTGAAGGACATCCCGATCGTTGGCGACATTCGCGGCACTGGCTACTTCTGGGGCATTGAGCTGGTGAAGGACCAGGGATCCAAGGAGACGTGGTACGGCGACGACGCCGAGCGGCTCCTTCGCGGCTACGTCTCGCCCGAGATGTTCCGTCGCGGACTGATCTGTCGTTCGGACGACCGCGGCGACCCCGTCGTGCAACTGGCCCCGCCGCTCATCTCCACTCGTGAAGACATTGACTTCATGACCGGAGTGCTGCGCGAGGTCTTCATCGGAGCATCCAAGCTCAACATCTAGTGCAGCCCCCGCACTCGCTGTGGTGGTCAACGCTGGCTGAGCCCGTCGTAGCGCGGCGCGCGCTCAAAGAGCACCTCGATGTCGACGTTGCCGTCGTGGGTGGCGGTTTCACGGGACTGTGGACTGCACGCGAGCTGTTGCGCCGCGATCCCGCCCTGCGCGTCGCGGTGCTCGAGCGCTCGGTCTGCGGCTTCGGCGCCTCGGGGCGCAACGGTGGTTGGGCATCGGCGCTCTATCCCCAAACCGACAGCGCGGTCATCGCACATCACGGACAAGAGGCGTTCGACAGCCTGCGCGCTCATCTGCGACGAAGCGTGGTGGCACTTGGTGACGCGATCGCTGAAGATGGCATCGACGCGCACTACGTCCGTGGTGGCACATTGATCTTCGCGCGCAGCGAGTTGCAGGCGCAACGTCTCATCAGCCAGGTCGAGGCATCTCGTGAGCTCGGCGATGGGCCTGATGATCTCGCGTGGCTATCGCCGGAGCAGGCGAGCGAACGCGCACTCGTCACCCAGACGTTCGGCGCAACCTTCACGCCGCACTGCGCACGTATTCACCCCGCGCGTCTCGTCCGCGGACTCGCTGACGTCGTCGAGCAACGCGGCGGCAAGATCTTCGAGAACACCAAGGTCACACGTATTATCAGCGCCCGGCGCGGGCGGGCGGCTGAGGTCGTCACCGAAGGCGAGAGCGTGCACGCGCGCGTCGTCGTGCGAGCGACCGAAGGGTTTACCCCGACGCTCCCGGGACAGCGTCGAACCGTTGCGCCGATCTATTCGCTCATGATCGCTACCGATCCTCAATCTGCCGCCTTCTGGGACGAGGTCGGGTTTTCGAGGTATGAGACGTTCGCCGACGATCGCCACCTCATCGTCTACGGACAGCGCACGACCGACGGTCGCATCGCCTTTGGCGGACGAGGTGCGCCGTACCACTTCGGCTCTACCGTCGAAGAGCGCTTCGATGACAGCCCGAAGGTGTTCGCGCTTCTGGAAGAGACCCTGCGAGAGCTCTTCCCCTCACTTGAAGGCGAGATCGCCTTTCGCTGGGGCGGTCCTCTCGCCATGGCGCGTGACCAGTCGCCGTCGGTCGTTGTCGACCACGTCAGCGGACTCGCGAGCGCCGGCGGTTACACAGGCGACGGCGTCGTCATGAGCTACGTTGCGGCCAACGCGCTTGCCGATCTCATCGTCGACCCGGATACCCAGACCGACGTCACCCAACTCCCCTTCGCTCAGCACCGAAGCAGGCGCTGGGAAGTCGAGCCACTCCGTTGGCTCGGCATCAACGCCGGGCTGAGTGCGGCGAACTGGGCTGACCGGGTTGAAGCGCGACGCGGCCACGAGAGCCGCGCTGGTCAGTTGCTCGAGCGTTTCCTCAACTGACCTACCGAAGGATGTTGACGGCTTCACCCGCGACGATGGCGATCGTGATGAATGAAATAATCGACTCGAGGCCGAACAGCGCCTTCATCGACGCCGTGAGCGGCATTGCGTCGGCGGGCGCGAAGCTGGTTCCGTTGGCGAGCGACGTATAGAGATAGTCAAAGAACTGCGGATGCCACTTCGACGGGTCGTATCCGGACACCTGCATTTGGGGAAACTGAAGGTCGGGCCGTCGCTCGTCGCTGCCCCTGCGAAGAATGGGCCCCCCACGGTCGAGCTCCCAGAACCAGAGTCCAAACACGATGACGTTCGTCACCCAAATTGACGTGGCCGAATACAGCAGTCCTCGCCCAGCAACGTGACTTGAGTAAAAGACCCGATGGATGAGCAAGATCAACGAGATCAAGTTGGCCGCGCTGATGATCGCGACGAGTGCGATGGCGAGGACGTGAAGAAAGCGCAGCAGCTTCGCATTCTCTGGACGGCGGCGCCACGTAAGCGACAGCGGAATCAGCGGCAGCACGACGAGCACGGGCAGTAACCAGCGCGGACCGACGACGAGGCGAGATGAGAGCACGACGTACAGCCCCGCGCAGACGATCAACGCGAGCGACGCGGGCCAGCGCGGTTCAATGGGATCGTTCATGAGCGACTAGCTAATCGACGTCTGGCCGAGAGACGTCAGGCTGCGCGGAATGAGGAGCGACGCGAAATCCTGGCCCTTCAGGAGCTTCTCAAGACCGGAGAGCGGCAGCGTCTGCAGAGAGTTTGACGAAGGTACGGTGATCGCCGCCGATTGGTTGTAGGACAGCACCTTCACCGAGATCGTCGATGTCGAGTGCTTTGACGTGATCACGAGCGTGCTCGCTGAAGCCTCACCCTGGCTGCCGGTGGTGATCGTCCAACGCACGGAGCCCAGCGTCGACAGGCTGGTCGAGGAACCAATCAGTCGCGAGAGCACCACGTGCTTTCGGGTGAACGTGTACGTCGTTGAGTATCCGCTTTGGCTGATCGATTCGTGAAAACCCGAGATGAGATAGATGTCGGGCTTCGTGAGCTCAAGCGAGACGCCGAACAGGGGCAGCGCCTTAAACGGCGTCGCGTACCAGGGGCCACTCGTCACAGACGCCGACCGCGCGTAGAGATCGTCGTTCGCCATGAGCACCTGTACGTCGGACGGCGAGATGACCGTCGGAAAGCTCACCAGGGCGCTCGCCCGATTGTCCTTAAAGTTGACCGTGATGTTCGCGTTGAGTCCGACACCTCCCGACGTCGACAGCGACACTGCAAGGTCGGCTGAGCGGGGTGGATAGCCGTTGAGCGCCAACGGATCTTTGCCAATGTCTGCGGGATTGGGGTCAGTTGCAGCGAGCACGACGCCGAGCACGGTGAGCGCAAGAGCGATGATCCCGATGGCGAAGGCCATGACGCGCTTTCGACCGGTCATCCGACCACCCTACTGGCGTGCCGTTGCACAGCCGGGGGCATCAGGCCAACGGTGCTTGCAAAAGCTCCACGAAAAGCTCGTGGGCGATGTTACGCCCGCTCGCGATGAAACCGACGCGCGACGTGTCATCGCCGATGAGGCCGTTGGCGATCGCGGCGTAGGGCGCAGCCCCTGATCCCTCAACGACAAGGCCCGAGTTCTCGGCGAGTAGTCGCACCGCGCGGCGAATCTCGACCTCTGGCACGAGCACAAGCTCGATGCCGCTCTTCTCGACGATCTCGTTGGTGATCGCTCCGTCGTCGCCGCCGCCAGCAAGCCCGTCGGCGATTGTAGGACGATGCACCACATCGTCCATGTGCGCACCTCGTAGCACGTGATAGAGCGCGGCACTCTCCTCTGCCTGGATGCCCGTTACTCGAATATCGGTGCGGCCATTGCCATCGCGCGACACCAATGTGCCCGAGATGAGTCCACCGCCACCCACCGGCACGACGACGTGTTCGATCTCCGGCGCCTGAGCGAGCATCTCATCAAAGACCGTCGATTGACCGGCGATCACGTCGCTGTCATTGAAGGGTGAGATGAACCGAACCGACCTCTGCTCAGCAAGCTCAACGGCGTGAGCTTGCGCGTCGTCATATGAGTCGCCGAATTGAATGAGCTCGATGTTGTACGTGGCAAGCTTCTTCACTTTCGCGGCCGACGCGTTCTGTGGCACCACGACGGTCGCCCTCACGCCGAGGAGCTGTGCGGCGTGCGCGACGCCCAGGCCATGGTTGCCCGCAGACGCCGTGATCACTGCGCCGTCAGGATCAACACGTTGACCCGCGTCGACCGCAGCGAGTGCGCCGCGCAACTTGAAGCTACCGGTGACTTGGAGGCTCTCCAGCTTGGCGAAGACGGGGCGCCCGTCGACGTAGATCGTCACGGTCGGCGTGGGCTCCAAGTACTGAGAAACGATCTCGCGTGCGTGTTCGAGTTGTTCGCTCGTGGGGGGTAAGACGTGACGATTCATCAGAGGAAGCCTACTGCGGCTGTTTTTCACTCATTCCTACTCTCAAGTAATCTCACCGAGTGCAGACCTTCCTTGTTGTCGTCGTGGTCGCGTCACTCGCATTCATCGGCACGATGTTTGACAACTTCTTCGCGTTTGCGGCCCAACTCATCGTCACGGGTCACGAGAAGTACCGCCGCGTCGCCTGGGCGCAAGCGATCGCCGTCGCCGTCCTCGTCGCTCTCGCAGCGGGCATCGGCACACTGCTCGCGCCGGTGCCGTTGCGCTGGGTCGGGCTGCTGTGCGTCGCGCCCTTCAGCTTTGCGATCTACGCCTGGCGTCACCGCCAACAGCCGCGCGAACAGTTCAAACGCGGCAGCGTCACGACATTTGCGGTCACGCTCGCACTCGGCGGCGACAACATCGCCGTCTGGATCCCGCTGCTGCGAGCGAACGGCGTTGCCCGTGCACTCGTGACAGTCGCGGTGTTCGCGTGTTGGGAAGCCGTCTTTATTTTGACCGCACAGCGCCTCACCAAACATCCCAAGGTTGTCACGTGGGGCCGCGCGCACGCGCCTAGTGCGCTGCCCGTCGTGTACTTCTTGCTCGGCGTCCTCATCTTGGTGGAGTGTCGAACCTTCTGATTCGTCACGAAGTCGACACGCGCCACCGTTAGCGTGGACGTCATGGCTCAGAGCAGCGCCAACCAAACTTTGCGCCGTCTTACGGTGATCGTGGGCATCCAGTGGATGGGTGCCACTCTCGGCCTACCCCTACTCCCCTTGTTCCTCGAGCATCGCGATGGCACACCCAGCGTGATCGGTCTCGTCATGGCATCGTTCTTCGTCGCCGGTATTGCGACGCAGTTCGCCTTCGGTCATCTCGCCGACAGGTTCGGCCGCCGGCGGTTGCTCGTGCTCAGCCTTGTGATCTACGGACTTGCGAGCATGACCTATCTATTGCCCATCTCCGCGCCATGGTTCGCGCTCACCCGTTCTGTTCAAGGAGCGTCCGCGGGAGCGATCGAAGTTGCCTCGATGTCGGCGGTCGCGTCGCTCTTTCCCGAAGCACAGCGCGGTCGAGCGGTGTCACGCATTCTCGCCGCCCAACTCTTCGGTCTCGCTATCGGTCCGGTCGTTGGTGTGGCCGCGTCGGTGCGCGATCTCGGCTGGGCCTTCTTTGCAACGGGTATCGTCAGCCTCATCGCAGCGCTCGTCACGATGAAGACGAACCTCGGCGATCGTGAATACGATCCGACACCGCTACCAAAGCTGCAGTGGAGCAGACAGCTGACCGGCGCGCTGGTTGCTTCGAGTGCCGCGGGCATGACGATAGGCGTCTACGAAGCGTGCTGGAGTCTGTTGATGCACGCCCACCACGCGAGTACATTGCAGATACGACTCAGTTGGACGGCCTTCGGCCTCCCGTGGATTGTGCTCGCACGACTTGGTGGCTGGCTCGCCGACCACGCGAACCGTCGACTCATCGCGCTGTGTGGGCTCATCAACGGTGCGTTCTTCCTCGCGCTCTACCCCCACATTCACAGCAACGACCTGATTCTGGGACTCGGTTCATTGGAGTCGGTTGGCGCTGCGCTCTCGCTGCCGTCGATCTCGTCATTGATGAGCCAGGGCGCCGCCGATCGTGAGTTCTCTCGACGTCAGGGTCTTTACACGACGTCCAACACCGCAGCGCTCGCGCTGGCGGCGGGGGTCTCGGGCTTCCTCTTCTCCATCAACCCCGCGATTCCGTTCACGGCCGTCGCAGCAGCATCGGCCCTATTCGCCCTCACGACGCTCTACTGGTGGCGCCGCGTGCCCGGTCACGTGACGACGCTCGCTCACAGTGGTTCTGGGCGAGTTGAACCACGTACGTCAGGTACGACGATCTAGCTACGATAGCCAGATCTGGTCCCAGCGCGAGACGTCCTGGTCGGGGTTGAGGCAGCGCGTCGTGCCGTCAGCGGCCGTCGCGTACGCCCAGTTCTGGACGTTCTTGTTTGCCGCCCACGCGTTCACGATGATGTCCAGCCAGAGGTACGGGACGTCCTTTGCGAACTGCGCGTTGACTGCGCGCCAGGAGCGGACTTCGACTGGCGAACTTGGTACCGCCGCCAGGGCAGCCAGCATATTGTCCTCGACGACAGGATCGCCAAGGTGCGCAAAGTTCACCGCGCCGGCGATGTTGACGGATGCCGGCAGCGACGTGAGGCTGAGACCCTCGGGGTATGCCGCCGCCGCGGGCTGTGACAAGAACCACACGTAGTTGAGTGACGGGTCGACGCCGCCGAACTGGTTCCACGTCGCGCAGTCGTAGGCACCCTCAATTACGTTTTGGATGAGCGCGCTCTGCACGAGCGGTCGCGGCGTTATGGTGATGCCAACCGCGCCGAGCTGCTGTTGAAAGAAGGAGAACGCCTGCGTCGCCGTTGCGTCACCTGACAGGATGTCAAGGACGAAACTGACGTCAGTGACGTTGTTGGTTGACTTGTAGGTATCGACCAACGCCTTCGCCGCCGTCGGGTTGTAGTTGGGGTATCCGGGGTTGACGTAGAACGGCGACGATTTTCGGTACAAGCCGTTTGCCACCGCACCAACGTCGCCGTCGATGATCTTGAAGTAGGTCGAGCGGTTGATCGCCATGGCGCAGGCCGTTCTGATCGATACGTCGTTGAGGACTGGCTTGAGCGATGGGTCCCACTGGAGTGTCGAGGGGTTAATGGCACCGGTGGCCCCGTAGATGGCATCTTGCACTGCAGTGGGTACCGCTTGACCCTTTTCGATGTACGGCAGCGCGCCCGGTACGCCTTCTGCGGCGAACTCCCCCGCCCACTCCAGATACTGGTTGAGTGTTCCCGTCGTATTAACGATGAGGCAGTTGAGCAATGGGTCAGCAGGCTGTGTTTGGTCGGTGATGACCGAAACGCCCGACAACTTTCTCAGCTCGGTGATCTGGGTACCGGTCTGTTGAATGATCATGTCGACACCGCCGCTCTGCAGCGCCTCATTTCGAGACGCATTGTCAACGATCGTCTTGAAGTTGATCCCATCCAGGTACGGCAGCCGCCGACCAGCGGCGTCCTTGCGCCAGTACTTGTCATTCTTAGTGAACTGCGATTCGACGCCGACGACCCACGACTTGAACTTGAAGGGGCCCGTGCCAATCGGGTGACCAGAGTAGTTAGAGCCCAACGCTGACGGCGCCGCCATGTAGGCGATCTGCTGTTGGGCGAGCGTGATCGGGAACGACGCGAAGGGGATGACCATGGTGTACTCGACGATGTAGGAGTTGACCGCTTTTACCGACGCGATGAGGGGGGCAATGGCCGCGCCGACTGTTTCGTTGGCCGCCGCCGCCGTGTAATTTGCCACCACCACCGAGGCGTCGAAGTTGGTGCCATTGTGAAACTGAACGCCGTGGCGAAGTGCGATGGTCCACACGGTGTAATTGCTGTTGGGCGTCGCGGACAGCGCCAGCATCGGCAACGCGGTCCTCCCGTCTGCCGACATTACGAACAACGGGTCGTAGAGCGCGTTGGCGACACAGAAGCCCGAGGCGTCAAGCTTGCCGTCCGAACCGTTGAAGATGTGATAGTTCGGCACATCAGAGAGCGTGCCAACGGTGAGCGTGCCCCCGAGCTTGGGCTTCTTGGTGCTAACCCCCACGGCCGCGCCCGCAGCGCTTGAAAGCAGCGAATCGACCACGGTGCCGGCCATGGCGACGCCACCGAGTGTGGCAGCTGAGTGAGTAAGGAACGAACGACGATCGAACGTTGACGACATCTTTCCTGCTTTCCCCCGAAGAAACCCCCATGGGTTTCTTCACTGGGCGAAAACTTAGCAAGGTCTGGCTTACTCACCAGTACACGTCGACAGAATTTTTTGAATTGGGATTTACTTCAGGACCCAGGCGGAGGGAGGGGCCGCCTGGGTCCTGAAAAGGGGGGCTTTAGGCTCGCGCCTCGGGGGATGCCATAACCCAACGGTCACCGAACAAAGAATCCAAACTATTTGTTTTTGCAAACATGCGACACTTCTTCACTGATCGTTGTTGTAACGCTTCGCCAGTCTGTCGCGCGACTGTGTGGACGCCATTGGAAGAAGGTAAGAACCCATTAAAAGTGGGCTTTGTTTCGAGCATGAGAAATCGACCCCGTGATGCCAATGTTCGCCGGGTCTTTCGGGCATACTGGGCGCGTACGACTTGGGTGTCGGCCTGTCGTCTTTGGGGGCTTAAACAACAGGAGGACGACCTCAGTGGCTACGACCATCGATTCGCACGACGGATCGCCGGGTGACCCGGCGTTTCGCGTAGAGCAACACGGCATTGACTTCATTCCCGAGTCCGAGCGCTGGGCGACCCCGCGCAACATCGGCGCTCTGTGGGCAGGATCGGCAATCAACGTGGAGTACTTCATCTACGGGGCGCTCCTCATGGGCTTCGGCTTCAGCTTCTACACCGCGCTCAGCATCATCATCGTTGGCAACCTCTCGTTCTTCCTCTTAGGTCTCGCTTCGCTGCAGGGCCCCGAGGCCGGCACCACCGCCTTTGCGATCTCGCGCGCCTCTTTTGGCACCCGCGGGTCACGCATCGTTAGCTTCTTCAACTGGATCACGCAGCTGGGCTTCGAGACCGAAGGGCTCATCCTCATCGTCGGCGCCGCCATCGTGCTCTCCCAGATGGCGGGCGTGCACGTGTCAACGCCACTGAAAGTGGTCTTCATCGTTCTCGCGGCTGCCATCCAGGCGGTCATGCCGTACTTCGGCCACGCGACGATGGTGAAGGTCCTTCGCGCCCTCATCATTCCCTTTGGCGCGATCTTCATCGTCCTCGCCTTCTACGACATCAAGCACGGTTCGACGTCCTTCAAGGGATTCGGCGGCGGTTGGGAGCTCTACACCGCGGGGTTGGCCTTCACCATCGCCCTCTCGGGTCTCGGCTGGACCGAGTGCGGCAACGACTACACGCGCTATCTGCCGCGCGACGCGAAGAAGGGCTCGATCGTCGGCTGGATCTTCGTCGCAACGGCGCTGCCCGAGATCGCGATGATGGTCCTCGGGGCGGCGACCTTCACGTTCCTCTCCTCATCCGCGCAGTCGGCCGACTGGAATGGAGCTAACCCCTTCGAGGCGCTACACGCCCAGCACACGCTGCCGAGCTGGTTCGTCGCGATCTTCTTGATCTTTGCGATCGTGCAGCTCTTCGGCATCAACTCCCTCGACCTCTACTCCTCGGGGGTGTCGCTCCAGGCGATGGGACTACGCCTCAAGCGCTATCAGGCCGTCGTGCTCGACTCGTTCATCGCGTGCGGAATCACGATCTATGCGGAGTTCCAGTCGACGTTCTCGCTCTACATGAAAGAGTTCGTCGGGGTCATCATCGTGTGGATCGCCCCCTGGTTCGCGATCATGATGGTCGACTGGATCATGCGTCGCTATCGCTACAACGCGAACGAGCTCCAACGCCGTGACTCGGGCAGTCTCTACTGGGTTGGCAAGAGCGGCATCAACTGGAACGCGATGATCGCCTTCGTTGCGGGGCTCGTCTGTGCGACGCTCTGCTTCTCCAAGGCGCCGCCGCCGGTCAACTTCCCCTTCCACTGGATGACGCCCGTCTCCAACCACTACGGCGGTGCGTGCGCGGCAAACCTGGTGCACGGCGTCTGTACGGCTGGCTGGTACGGCGGAGCCGACTTCTCGATCGAAGCGGGCATCGTGATCGCGGGGGTCGTCTACTTCGTCTTGGAGAAGCTGACCGGCAACATCGATCGCCAGAATAAGCGAGAGCGAGAACTGGAGTCTGTGGGCTAGCCGTTCCAGTCCTCGACGAGCCCACCGGCGCCGTCGGGGCGAAAGACCGGCAGCGAACCGAGAGCTCGCACCATCGCGGCGTCGTCGCCGAGTGCGTCGCGCCACTGACCCGCTTCAGTGACCATTGCGCCGATCGCCACGATGTCGGCGCCAACCGCGCGCAGCAGCCGCAGGCTGGCGCCCGTCGACGCGCCGGTCGACACGACATCATCGACGATCGCGACGCGCTTTCCCTCGACATCGCCGATGCGCGCACGATCAAAGAGAAGGCGCTGCTCGCCGGCCGTCGTAATAGATCGCACCGGCTCGCTGATGGCGTCGGCCAGATGGATCTTCTGCGTCTTGTGGAGCACGACGTACTGATCGAGTCCGAGGTGACGGGTGACCTCGACCGCGAGTGGGATGCCCATCGTCGCAACCGTCGCGACGATGTCCACGTCGTAGGGAGCGAGCACCTCAGCGAGCTCGGCACCCGCCTTCTCCATGAACGCGACGCCCATGTCGACGGTGATGAGCAACGCGAGAGCCAAGGTGTCGTTCAGTGACACGATCGGCAGCTCCACGTGCTGGGATCCGATGTCGACGGAGTAGGTGCCTCTCACGGAGACGGAGCATACTGATTTAGTGACCTCACCTCGACCAGCACTCGATCGCGCACTCGCAGCGACGATGCTGCGCACGGCCTATGACGAAGCGGTGTTCGGCCTGAGCGAGGGCGGTATCCCGATCGGAGCCGCACTGTTCAATCGAGACGGCACGCTCCTCGGCTCGGGCCATAACCGTCGCGTGCAAGAAGACGACGCGTCGATACACGCAGAGACCGACGCCTTTCGCAAGGCCGGACGGCGGCGGGACTACCCCGACTGTGTGATGGTGACCACGCTCTCGCCATGCTGGTACTGCTCGGGTCTCGTGCGCCAGTTCAACATCGGCGCCGTCGTCATCGGCGAGGCCAACAACTTCTATGGCGGTCACGACTGGTTGGCCGACCTCGGCGTCGAGATCGTCGTGCTCGATGACGGAGCGTGCACGTCGATGCTCGGATCATTTATCGCCGAGCATCCCGAGCTCTGGCACGAGGACATCGGGCTCTAGATCAGCGCGCGGGAGGACCAAACAGTCGGTCGCCGGCGTCACCGAGTCCGGGCACGATGTAGCCGACTTCGTTGAGTCGATCGTCCAGTGCCGCCGCAACGATCTTGATGTTGGGGTGGCGTTCGAGCACGAAGTCAACGCCTGGTCTGGCAGCTATAAGACACAGCACCGTCGTCTCGCCCGCGCCGCGTTCGCGCAGCATCTCCAAGACGGTGTCGAGCGATCCGCCGGTCGCGAGCATGGGATCACAGATGACCACGTGCACGCCCTCGAGCGACTCAGGCAATCCGTCGAGATAGACATCGGGCTTGAGCGTCACCTCGTCGCGACGAAGACCAACCAGGCAGACGCGGTGGAGCGGCAGGACTTCCTGCACCGCAGGGCTCATGCCGAGGCCAGCGCGGAGTATCGGCACGATCAGGTACTCAGCGTCGATACGAAGAGCAGGTGCGCCGCGCATCACGGGCGTGTCGACGCTTGTCACTGCGACGGGCGTGTCGCGAAAGGCTTCGTAGGCGACAAAGCGCGAGATCTCTCCGGCGAGTCGCAGGAAGTCGGCGTTGGAGGTGTTGACATCGCGTAGCTGGCGAACCTTGTCCGCGACGACCGGGTGTTGAACGACGAGCAGCGAATCCACGTGACGACACTACGCCGTACGTCTGCGCTAACGCCGAAGCCGACAAGGTGCGCAGTTTGTGACGGGCGCAGGGCAGAGTTGTGATCTGCCGTTGGTAGAATCCGCAAGTGTCATCTTCCCTTTCCGACCGTCTCGCGCGAGACGGAGGAGGTGAGGCGAACCCGCTTGGTGGGGTGACGTCGAAGTACCTGGGGCCTCGGCGAGAGATCTCGCGCGATCAGTCGCTCCCCTGGTGGCGGCGCGTGCTCCCGGTCATCCAGTCGCACCGGGTCCCATTCATCACCGCGATCGTTCTCTCCTTCGTCAGCCTGGTCTTCCAGGTGCTGGTGCCCAACATGCTCGCGAACGACATCACCAACACGTTCGTCAAGCACGTGTCCGCACTGCACACGGACGTCATCTTCATCGTGATCGTGGGCGTGCTGGCGGGCGTGACCGGCATCGTCTCGCGCCAATACCTCTTCTACACCGCGTACAACGTCGAAGCGGACCTGCGTTCGCTCATCTACCAGCACCTGACCTGGCTGTCGTTCAGCTTCTATGACCGAGTCCAGTCCGGTCAGCTGATCAGTCGTGCGAACAGTGACATCCGCAGCGTGCAGATGTACTCGATCTTTGCGCCACTCATCATCGTCCAGTGCCTCATCGGCGTCGTGGCGTTCTGCTTCATGCTGAGCATCAACTGGGCACTCGCGCTCATCGCCATGATCGTGATGCCGATTTTGTACTTCGTCGGGATCAAGATGCGCCGCGTGATGTTTCCCATCTCGTGGATCACTCAGGCCCGCCTGGCCGAAGTTGCCACGGTGGTCGACGAGAACGTGAACGGGGTTCGGGTCGTGAAGTCCTTCGCTCAGGAAGAAGCGGAGATCGATCGACTCGCTGACGCGGCCGAAGGCGTGGCCTGGGCGTACATCAAAGACGCCAACATCCGCGCCGTCTGGTCGCCCTGGGTGCAGAACCTGCCCCAGCTCGGCCTCGCCCTCGTGCTGCTCTGCGGCGGGTGGATGGTGCTCCACGGCGACCTTCAGTATCCCGAGATCCTCGCCTTCAGCCTCTACCTCTTGATGCTCCAAGCGCCCTTCATGATGCTCGGTCAACTCGTCATGATGGGACAGCGCGCCAAGGCGAGCGCCGGCAGGATCTTCGAGATCCTCGACGAGAGCCCCGAGATCGTCGATCGTCCCGGCGCCTACGACCTGCTCGACGTCCGCGGCGCGATCGACTTCAATCACGTGAACTTCACGTACGACAGCGGCGCGGAGATCCTCAACGACTTCGACGCGCACATCAAGCCGGGCGAAACGGTCGCGCTCGTCGGGCGCACCGGATCGGGCAAGTCCACCGTGGCCCGACTCATGACGCGCTTCTACGACGTGACCGGCGGCGACATCGAAATCGACGGACACGACATTCGCGTCGTGACGCTCACGTCGCTGCGCGAGAACGTCGGCGTCGTCCTCGATGAGCCCTTCCTCTTTTCGATCTCGATTCGCGACAACATCGCCTACGGCCGACCCGACGCATCCATTGAGGAGATCCAGGCCGCGGCTCGTGCGGCCAACGCCGACGAGTTCATCGTGCGGCTCCCCGAGGGCTATGACACCGTCATCGGCGAGCGCGGCTACACGCTCTCGGGCGGTCAGCGCCAGCGCATCGCCATCGCGCGGACGCTGCTCCTCAATCCACCGATTCTGATCCTCGATGACGCGACGAGCGCCATCGACGTGCACGTCGAATCAGGCATCTACAAGGCACTCCGGGAGTTGCTCACCCAGCGAACCACGATCGTCATCGCGCACCGCATCTCGACCATCGCGCTCGCGAGTCGGGTGCTGCTGATCGACGAGGGCCGCGTCATCGCCGACGGCACGCATGAGGATCTGCTCGCCAACGTGCCGCTCTATTCCGAGATCCTCGCCCAGGCCACGAACGAGGAGAGCTCCTAATGGCCATGGGATTTGGAGGCGGTGGCGGGATGTTCGGAGGCAGCGCCGTCTCGACGTCCAGTCGAGCGGGCCTGCCCTTTGGGGGGATACCCGAGGAGCTGATGGACGAAGCGACAAAGCTGCTCGCGACCGAACCCGAACACCCGAAGGCCGACATCCACTTCACCCAGCTGCCGAGCGCGAAGGAGCGAGAGAAGCTCACCCTGCCCCGCCTGCTCGCCGTCTACCCCAAGTGGGTCGTCGCGGGTTCGTTCCTCGTCATCATCATCAGTCTGACGTTGCAGGCGGGACCGCTCCTCACTGAGTACGCCATCCGCCACGGGATGGAGCAGCATCACGACCTCACCGTGATCGTCGTCTGTGCGCTGTTGTACCTCGCGTTGGCGTTCGTGAGCGTCTATCTCCAGCGCGAACAGGTTGAGGTCACCGGGAAGCTGTCCTCACGGGTCATGCACGACCTTCGCATCCGGGTCTTCACGCAGTTCCAGCGGCTCAGCCTCGACTTCTTCACGGAAGAAAAGGCCGGCGTCCTCATGAGCCGGATGACAAGCGACATCGAGAACCTCCAGCAGCTCATCCAAGACGGCATCAGCCAGTTCGCTCTCCAGGGTCTGACGATGATCGTGATCACCGTGATCTTGTTTTTGACCAACGTCGAGCTCGCCGCCTGGACGGTCCTGATCATCGTGCCGCTGCTCTCGGTCTTTTCCCTGTGGTATCACCACGCCTCAGAAAAGGGATATCTCCTCGCGCGGGACCGCATCGCGCTCGTGCTGGCCGACCTCTCTGAGTCCCTGTACGGCATTCGCGTCGTCACGGCGAACAATCGCCAGCGTCGCAACATCACCAACCACCGCCACGTGGTGGGCGCCTATCGCGACGCGAACAACTACACCGGGCGGGTGAACGGGATCTACGGACCCTCGACGCTCATGATCGGCATCCTCGGTCAAGCGATGCTGCTCGGTATTGGCGGCCACATGGTCCTCGAGCACCAGCTCAACGTGGCCGAGCTCATCGTCTTCTTCTTGTACCTCAACCGGTTCTTCGCACCGATCCAGCTCCTCGTCCAGCAGTACACCACGCTCCAGCAGGGACGCTCATCGATCATTCGACTGCGCGAGCTCTTGGACACCACGCCCACGGTGAACGAGCTCCCCGACTCGACGATCTTGCCGACCATCGAAGGACGCATCACGTACGAGGACGTGAGCTTCGGGTACCTCCCTGACGAGCTGGTGCTGGAGCATGTCAACCTCGAGATCGCCCCGGGGGAATCGGTCGCGTTCGTCGGACCGACCGGCGCCGGCAAGTCGACCATGGCCAAGCTCGCCAATCGCTTCTACGATCCCACGTCGGGTCGCGTGCTCGTCGACGGCATCGATATAACGACCGTGACGCTTCGCTCGCTGCGCTCTCAGCTCGGCGTGGTCCCCCAAGAGCCGTTCCTCTTCGCCGGTTCCATCCGAACCAACTTGAGCTTCGGGCGTCCTGGTGCGAGTGACGAAGAGATCGACGAAGCCGTCGACGTCGTGGGACTGCGAGAGCTCGTCGACCGTCTCCCCGAGGGCCTGGACACTCCGGTGCACGAACGTGGTCAGACGCTCTCGGCCGGAGAGCGCCAGCAGCTCGCCCTGGCTCGAGCATTCCTCGCGCGTCCGCGTGTGCTCATCTTGGATGAGGCGACATCGTCACTCGACCTGCAGAGCGAAACCGTCATCGAGCGCGCGCTCGACCGCCTGCTCGAAGGTCGCTCGGCGATTCTCATCGCTCACCGGCTCACAACTGCCCAGCGCGCCGATCGCATTGTCGTGATCGACGACGGCGGCGTCGTGGAGATGGGCACTCCGGAAGAGCTGATCCTCGCCGGCGGAGCCTACGCCATGATGTACGAGGCGTGGCTTGCGTCGGGTGGTCGCGACGCCACTCGCACCTCAACAGCCGACTGAGAAACAGTCAGATACTCCCGGTGAGGGGCGCTATGGTCCATCCGTGCCCGGTATCACTCCGTACCTTCATCTCTCCGGCACCGCGCGAGAGGCACTCGAGTTCTACGCGAGCGTGTTCGGGGGCAAGGCAGAGGTGCACACGTACGCCGAGTTCGGGCGCACTGACGGACCAACCGGAGCGATCGCGCACGGCCAGCTCGTAGACGGACCGCTCGAGCTCTTTGCGGCAGACGCGGCCGACGGCGAGCCGAGCTTCAGCGCAGAGGGACTGATGCTGGCGCTCCTGGGGAGCGCCGATCCCGCCACTCTCGCCCGATGGTTCGACGCACTATCGGAGTGCGGCACGGTGATCGACCCACTCCAGGAGCGCGAATGGGGAGCAACGGACGGCCAGGTGCGCGATCGCTACGGACTGCACTGGCTCATCGGCTTCGAGCGCTAGACGTAGCCCTTGACAGTTTCTATCAACGAGGCGTTCGTCTGGCCCAGCTGCGGCAGGGGTGAGACCGAGAGGTGCGTCACGCCCGCATCGCAATAGGCGGCGATGCGCTCTTTCACGTAGCTGGGCGACCCGCAGAGCGAGGTGAGCTCCAAGAACTCCTCGGGAACCGCGGCCTCGGCCTCTTGCTTCTTGCCCGCGAGGTAGAGATCCTGGATGGCTTCGGCCTCGCGCTCGAAACCGTAGCGCTGGGCGAGCTCGTTGTAGAAGTTCTTACCCTTCGCGCCCATGCCGCCGACGTAGAGAGCGATCAGGGATCGTCCGAGCTCGCGCAGCTTGGTGAACTCCTCGCCTTCGCCGATGGCGAGCAGTCCACCCGCGCTGATCATCAGCGGGTCGGGTCGTTCGCGCTTGGCGGCGCCTTCGGCTAACGCGCTCCCCCACACCTCGTGGGCGCGTTCGGGGATGAAGAGGATCGGGAGCCAGCCGTCGGCGATCTCAGCCGTCATCGCGACGTTCTTCTGGCCGAGCGAGGCGATCCAGATCGGAATGTCGCTGCGAACAGGGTGGGCGATGATCTTGAGCGGCTTGCCGAGCCCGGTGCCCTCGCCCTCGGGCAGGGGCAACGTGAAGTTCTTTCCCTGGTGGACAAGAGGAGCCTCGCGACGCCAGACGTCTCGACAGATCTCGACGATCTCGCGCGTGCGTCCGAGGGGGTTCGTGTAGGGAACGCCGTGGAATCCCTCGATGACCTGGGGTCCTGAGGCACCGAGTCCCAGCGAGAATCGCCCGTCGGACAGTGCATCGATCCCGGCTGCAGTCATCGCGATCAGGGTTGGGGTACGCGTGTAGATGGGCAGGATCGCGGCGCCGATCTCGACGGTCTCGGTGAGTGCCGCCAGGTAGCCCATGAGCGACGGGCTATCAAAGCCGTACGCCTCGGCGATCCAGACGAGGTCAAGGCCCGCCTTTTCCATCTCGGCCACCTCGCGCACGGCCTGCTTGAAGCCCCCGGCGTAGCTCATGTTGGTCGTGATCTTCATCTCACTCACCCTTCGCGCACTTGGCTGTCACAGTACCGGACCAACGGTTCGGGCTCGGCGAGAAGTGCAATCGCTGGGGTCTGCGCTCACGTAACCTGTTCAGTGAAAGCAACGGCGCTTTCCACATTTTCAAAAGGCTGGTGGCACGTGGTTACACGGCTGCACGAAGCAATCCCCGACGATCTCAACCCTTGGTTGCGAATCGCCACTCTCATACAAGAAGCCGGGGAGCTCCTCGGCCTCGACGACGGAATGATCATGAGGATCGTCACCCCCGAGCGCATCCTCGAAGTCGCGGTGCCCGTGCGCATGGACTCGGGCGACGTGCACATGTTTACCGGCTGGCGCATCCAGCACAACAGCTCCCGTGGCCCCGGCAAGGGCGGCATTCGCTTTCACCCGAGTGTGAACGTCGATGAGATCGCCGCGCTGAGTGCGGACATGTCGATCAAGTGCGCCGTCGTCAACATCCCCTACGGCGGCGCGAAGGGCGGCGTGAAGGTTGACCCCAACGCGCTGTCACGCAACGAGCTTGAGCGCCTGACTCGTCGTTACGCCTACTCGATTGCACCGATGATCGGTCCGGACCGCGACATCCCCGCACCCGACATCAACACCGACGCACAAGTCATGAGCTGGATCATGGATACCGTCTCGATGCTGCGCGGACACAATCTGCCCGGACTCGTGACCGGCAAGCCACTCGCCATCGGCGGCACGCTCGGCCACGCGGGCGCGACATCACTCGGCGTCACGATCTGCACTGTCGCGCTGCTCCAGAAGCTCGATCGCTTGCCCCAGGGTCAGCGCGTCGTCATTCAGGGGTACGGCAAGGTCGGTGCGCCGCTCGTGCGGCTCTTGAGTGCGCGCGGCATGAAGGTCGTCGGACTCGCCGACGTGCATGGCGCGATCCACGTGCCCGAAGGCATCGATCACGAGAAGATGAGTGTGCACTTCTCCGAATCCGGCTCGATCATGGGCTATCCCGGCGCCGAAGAGATCCACGCGGACGAGCTGTTTGCGTTGCCGAGTGACATCGCGATTCCCGCGGCCCTCGGCGGCGTTATCACCGAGAAGGTCGCCGAGTCGATGGCCGCCTCGATGATGGTCGAAGCGGCGAATGGGCCGACGACGGCCGACGGCGCCGCAGTGCTCACGAGCCGCAACATCCCGGTCGTTCCCGACGTGCTCGCGAACGCGGGCGGCGTCGTCGCCTCGTACTTCGAGTGGGCCCAGGACCTTCAAGGGTTCATGTGGGAGCGCGACCTCTTCCAGCAGCGTCTTGAAAAGACCATGCACGAAGCGTTCGACTCTATCTGGGAGCGACACGAACAGCTGGACTTGGCCCTTCGCGACACGGCCCTCGTGGTCGGCGTTGAGCGCATCGCCGAAGCGACGAAGCTTCGCGGACTGTTCCCCTGATCCTCGCGGCAGCGCCGAATCTACCTCGTGCGAATCACGACGGTCTTGGCAAACTTGTCGTGCAGCGTCTGGCGCCGCTTGTCCCACGCAGCCCAGAGCAGGTCGAGAAAGTGCGGCGCGGCAAGCGCGAGATAGAGCAGCCCGTCGCGCACCACCTTTTCGGCCTGCTTAGTGGTGAGGTTCGTCGTTCGCCGCGCGTGATAGTTGTAGATGGACGCGAGCAGCAACAGCACGCAGTACAAGGCCGAGCGCGCCATCGCCTGGTTGAAGGTAACCGGGCCGCGATCGGTCGCGTTCACGACCCGAAGACGACAGATCTTCATGCCGAGCGTTTGGCCCCTCGCGAGTCCCACCATGAGCCCGAAGTACAAGAAGTTGGCGATGACCGCGATCGCGGCCTCTTCGTAGAAGGTGACCGAGTTGCGCAGGGCCACGTACAGCACCAGGTCGATGAAGATCTCGTCAAGCACGAAGGCGAGTACCCGCCACCAGAATCCGGCGATGCCCGCTTGATTCAACAGCTCACCTTGATAGGCGGGCGCGGGAGGGTATGGCGACATCCCGGAGTACGCGGGGATCGCCGACGATGGGGGTGGTGGGGATGATGTCGAAGAGGGCGACGTCGTTCCTGTTGACGGCGTCGGGCTCCCGCAGCGCGCGCAGAAGCTCTGCCCAGACGTCTCGAGGGAGCCGCACACCGGGCAGTACGCCATGAGTCCTCTCTTTGTTCCTCGCTGTCACCTCCAGCCTACAAACCGCGCCGTTTGATCCCTTCTGCTGTGCCACGCTGGGATGGTGGACGAAAACTCGCGCAAAGAAGAGCTCGAGGCGCTCGTGCGTTCACTGCGCGACGAGGTGGAGCGACTCAAGGCGGAGATCGCTCGGCTGCGACGCGATCGCGATGAGCGACCCCCGCACTACCTATAGCGGACGATCGCGACCTATCTCCAGGGTCAGCGCGGTGCGCGCGAGAAGAACCTGCGTCTTGGGCGCGTACCGCTCTATGAGTTCGCGTCGGCGATCACCGTTCTCACTCGGCGGGACGTGCGTGATCAGCGTCGAGAGCGGAGCCATCCCGCCAACAAGGTCAGCTACCTCGCGAGCGTCGAGGTGATCCGGTGGCGACGAATCGTCACGAGTCTCCAACGTGCACTCCACGATCGCGACGTCGGCCCCGCGGAACGTCATCGGGTACGACCAGCCGGGACCGGTGTCGGCGCTATAGACCACGCGTGAGCCGCCCATCGTGACTTGGACGCCCAAGGTTGGTATGTGGTGGCGCGTCGATGAGAACTCTGCGACGTAACCGTTGCCGGCGACACGTCTACCGTCGCCGACGAAGTCGAGCAGCGTTACGCCCATGGTCACGGGATCGAACGCCAGCGCGTCCACCGTCGCCGGCGCCGCCATCAGTCGCGGTGCCGTTCGCCACCATGACGGCGCCGAGAGGAACGCTTCCAGATCGGCCACGTGATCACGGTGCGCATGCGACACGATGATCGCGTCGAGCTGCGCCGCCGGGCGAAGTCTGGCGAGCGACTCGAACGAACCGAATCCGCAGTCGAGCAGCAGTGACACACGAGAACTTTCGAGCAGATAGCTCGAACAGGGCAGACTGAGCGCAGGATCGTACGACGACCCTGCGCTCCCAATGACCGTGAGCCTCAGCCCGCGATCGGTAGCGATGGCGAGCTCGTCGTTCAGTGCTGCTCGTACGTTGCGACGATCATGGCGCGTGCCAGCGTGTGCATGAAGAGGTTGAAGCCGAGGTACGCCGGCGTGGCATTGGCGGGCACGTCAAGATGATCGACGTCGAGAGCGTGAACGGCGAAGTAGTAGTAGTGCGGGCCGTGTCCGGCGGGTGGCGCCGCACCGAGGTAACGCTTCACGCCCGCGTCGTTCTTGAGCTGCACCGCGCCCTTGGGCAACCCGCTCCCCTCGTCGTCTCCTGCACCCGATGGCAGCGACGTCGTGGTCACGGGAATGTCGAACACCGCCCAGTGCCAAAAGCCCGACGCCGTCGGCGCCACCGGGTCGTACACCGTGACGGCAAATCCCTTCGTCGCTTCGGGAAAACCGCTCCACGAAAGCTCTGGGGACACGTCTTCTCCGCCGGCTCCCATAATGCCGCTCACCTGGGGCATGGGCAACGGCGCACCGTCCGTTATGTCTGTCGACGTGAGCTCAAAGCTCGGGACCTGGGGCAGGTCTTCGTAGGGGTCTCTCGCCATGGTGGTCTCCTTTTGGCGTTGCACGACGTGCAGCCACGTTGGTCACTGTATCGACCTGTCTCGGAACTCGTCAATGCAAAGGACACCACGTTCGAACGCGCACGCTGCTTGGACGAACAACGAGGCGCACGACGTTCAATAGAATCGGCGTGATGACCCCTCCGCCCGCGACACCACGGCGCCCCGCGGTCACGTCCACTCCCCATTCGCGAGATGCTGCTGCCGAAGCGGCAATGATGTCGTGCGAACGATTCTTAAACGGTCACGGCCCGCGGGTTGCCCGTAACTTGCTCGCCACGATCCCCGAAGAGACCGAAGTTGACTACTACGGCGTGGGTGGCGCGGTTACCGCGCTCGAGGCAAAGGTCGCGGCACTCCTCAACAAACCGGCCGCTTTGTTCTTGCCGAGCGGGACGATGGCCCAACAGATCGTGCTGCGCGTCCACGGCGAGCGGCGGGGCACGAAGAGCGTCGCCTTTCATCCCGCGTGCCATCTCGACTCCCACGAGGAGCGTGGCTACCAACTCCTGCATGGTCTCTTCGCGATTCCTGTCGGTCCGCGCAACCTGCCGCTCACCGCGGCGAGTCTTTCGCTCGTCCACGAACCCGTGGGCTCGCTGCTCATCGAGCTGCCCCAGCGCGACCTCGGCGGCACGTTGCCCACGTGGCGCGAGCTGAACGCGCAGGTCGCCTGGGCGCGCGAGCGCGGGACAGCTGCGCACCTCGACGGCGCGCGACTCTGGGAGTCGACGTCGTACTACAAGAAGTCACCGGCCGAGATCGCCGAGCTCTTCGATTCCGTGTACGTGTCCTTCTACAAGGGCCTCGGCGGCATCACCGGCTGCTGTGTCGCGGGAGACCAGGACCTCCTCGACGAAGTCTCGGTCTGGCGAACACGCCACGGCGGTCGTCTCTTTGGCATGTGGCCCTACGCGGCGTCAGCCCTCAGCGTCCTTGAGACTCGACTGCCCCGCATGGGCAAGTACTACCGACACGCCGTCGCCATATCAAAGGCACTCGCGGATCTGCCGTCGGTCGAAATCCTGCCCCTTCCGGTGCAGTCGTCGATGATGCACTTGCGTCTTTCGATCACGCCAGAAGAGTTGCGCGAGCGAGCCATCGACATGGCGCGTCGCAAAAAGATCTGGACCTTTGCCAGGCCGTTTGTCGCAGAAGGCGGATCGCTGCAACGAATCGAATTCACCGTCGGCGACGGCACGCTCGACTTCACACCCGATGAGGTGCGCGATCTGATCGAACAGCTGGCAAGCCCCGCAAAACGAACCGCTCGCCAAGCAACACGACCAACAAGGCGGTGAGCGGTCCCCCATCGACCGACGTCCCGATCATCGTGATGGGCGTCTCGGGCTCGGGCAAGAGCCGGGTCGCCAAGGCGTGTTCGAAGCGGTGGGGCTACGTGTACATCGAAGCCGACGATCTGCACAGCGCAGAGGCCATCGCAAAGATGGCATCTGGCCACCCACTCGACGACGCAGACCGCCTGCCGTGGTTGCGTCGCGTCGGTGAGCTAATTCGCGAGGAGCAGTCAATCGGTCGCCGAACGGTGACCGCGTGCTCCGCCCTCAAGCGCGCCTACCGCGACATACTGCGCGAGTACGCGCCTGACGCGTTTTTCGTCATGCTCGACCGCCCCTTCGACGTCGTGCAGGCTCGGGTCGAATCCCGACACCACTCGTTCATGCCCGCAGCGCTCTTGGAGTCCCAGTATGAGGCGTTGGAGCCGCTCGAGCCCGATGAATCAGGGATCCGCATCGATCTCTCATCAGCGCGCGATGTCGTTCGTGCGATCGGTAGCGCCTTAGAGAAGAGGTGACACCTAGGGCACAGTGGTCGTTGTGGTCGTTGTGGCCATTGTCGTTGTGGTCGTCGTGGTAGTTGTAGTTGTGGTTGAAGAGCAGTTCAGCGTATTGATGCTCGCGAGCACCTGGGCGGCGGCACTCTGGAGCGTCGCGGTCGATAGCGTGCCCGCCTTCACCGCTTGTTGAATGACGAGGGAGGTTTCGGCGGCGAGCTGCAGTGAAGCGCTCGGCGACGGAGGTGAACCCGCAAGCACCATGTCCGCGCCCCCTTCGAGTGCCCTAGCCGACGCCAACGGCACGCCGAGGTGGATCGCGCTGAGGGCTCCAGCCGACAGCGAGTCGGTCACGATTAGTCCCCTGAATCCCAGCTGGGCACGCAGGTAGTTGATGACGTTCGCCGAGATGCTTGATGGCAACGACGTGAAGCCTGGGATCGATGCGTTCGACACCATGATCGCGGTGACGCCACTGTTGATCGCGGATCGAAAGGGAACGAGTCCCGTCGTCTGAAGGATCGACCAGGGCTGCGTCGCTGCGGGACGGTCGTCGGTGTTGCCCGTGGCGCCGCCGAGACCCGGAAAGTGTTTCACCACAGCGAGGACGCCCGCCTCACGCAGGCCCCTGGCGAATGCGACAACATCGGCCGCCGCCTTCTCGGGCACTCCACTGTAGGAGCGAAAGCCGTCGGGATCCTGTTCGTCCGGTTCTACGGCGCGCCCGTCAACGTCAGCGACCGGCGCGAGATCAGTGTTCACGCCTGCCGCCTTCATCGAGCGGCCAACTCGTAGACCCTCGGCAGTGATCTGGGCAGGCGTGAGATTCTTCCCCATGGTTTGGGCCCACGGAAGCGTCGCCACCAGATTGGTGAGGCGCTCCACGCCGCCGCCTTCCTGGTCGGTCATCACGAGCATCGCTTCATGGTCGGGCGTCTCGCGCTGGAGCGCGGCGACAGTCGCGGCAAAGTTGGCTGGAGCCGTGGTGCCAAAGAGGAGGATGCCGCCGTAGCCAGCGCGCGCGGCGGGAGCGATCGCAGCGATATCGGGTGCCTCGACGGATACAGAGATGGTCTCGTTTGCGAGCTGCACCACGGTCCAGTCGGAAACGATATGTGCAGCGCAGGCGAGATTCGCTGCTTGCACCGTCGTGAGCGCGGCCTCCGACGGTGTAAATGGCGTCGCCAGCACGGGGACGAGCCCGAGGGCGCTCAGTGCGAGCGCACCGACGAGCACCCGATATGTACGCATACGCCGAGGCTACGGCGGTGGCACCTTAAACTGCCGTCGCTGCGATGCCAGCGAAAGCGAGGCGACATGTCTGAGATCATGCCCGCGGCCTTCATCGGCCACGGCAGTCCTATGAACGCGATCGAACAGAACCGCTACACCGAGGCGTGGTCCGCGTTTGCGGACTCCATCCCCACACCCAAAGCCATCCTCGTCGTCTCCGCGCACTGGTTCGTCAACATCACCGCGGTGACCGCGATGCGCGTCCCGCGAACGATCCATGACTTCTATGGATTCCCACAGCCGCTGTTCGATGTCGAGTATCCCGCCCCTGGCAATCCCGAGCTCGCCCAGCGCGTGATCGATGTTGTCAAACCGACCTACGTCGGGCTCGACACCGACAGCTGGGGCATCGACCACGGTACGTGGTCCGTGCTCGTCCACATGTACCCAAAGGCAGACGTGCCTGTGCTGCAGCTCTCGATCAACGCCGAACTTCCCTTTGACTATCACTTCAACCTGGGAGCGCAGCTGCACGAGCTGCGCAAAGAAGGCGTCTTCATTCTCGGCAGTGGCAACATCGTCCACAACTTGCGGCTGGTGGACTGGAACTCCCCCGGAGCGGGCACCGACTGGGCGCATCGCTTCGACGACGCGACACGAGAGATCATGACGAGCGACGCGAGTCGACTCGGCGCAACGCAGTCGCTCGCCGACTATCGCATGGCGGTGCCAACTCCCGATCACTTCCTGCCGCTCGCCTACCTGGCAGGGCTCGCCTCCGCCGCCGGAACGCCGACGTCGACGATCATCGACGGCTACGAGATGGGCTCGCTGTCGATGACGGCGTACGAGCTGCGCGCGGCGTAGCTACTTACGCATCGATCGCGCGGCGCGCCAGACCGAGGCGCCGAGCGCAAGCACCGCGAGCACCGGCAAGAGCGTCGCGGCCGCAGCATTGAAGTGTCCGTTCACGCTCAGCAGCGCAATCGCACCAATGATGACGAGCACTGCGACGAAGATCTCGGGCGTGTCGCCAACAAGAAAGTCCCACCAGAACATTCCGAAGCCTTTGGTCACCTTTGTCAACCACTTCACGCCGGCACCTCGAGTTCGCGGGCTCGGGCCGAACGAAGCCACGCGACGTAAGCCCACGTCACGACGAGATAGATGCCGACCAGCCCGACGAGCATGGTGTCGCCGCCGGGCCACTTGACCTTCAGACCCTCGCCCGTCCAGAAGGTGCCGTAACTGACGAGCATCACGCCGACCAATGTCTTCATCGCGTTCTCGGGCACGCGGGAGAGCTGCTTGGCAACGACGGCACCAACCACGCTGACGACCACGAGCGCGGCCCCCGCTGAGATGACCGCAAGCCCGAGTCGATTGGCGGCGGTGCCCAAGGTGAGCACCGCGACCACGACTTCGAGGCCTTCGAGAAATACGCCCTTAAAGGCAACGACGAAGGCGACGTGGTCGTGCCCGGGTGCACCTCCGTCAGCGACGAGCTCTGCCACCTTCTTCTTGTAGATCGCGTCCTCATCGTGCTTGCCAAGAAAGCCGCTCGATCGAAGTATCGCCTTGCGCAACCACTGCAAGCCGAATACCAGCAGCACGCCACCGACGATGAGACGCAGCGCATCGATCGGAACGTGCACGAGCGCCGGGCCGAATGCCCCCACCAGCGCCGCGAGCACGACGAGTGCAGCCGCTGACCCCTGGAGCGCCGAGCGCCAGCCGCGGGTGTGGCCGACCGCGAAGACAATCGTGAGCGCTTCGACCATTTCAACGGCGCAGGCAATGAACACCGCGGCGACGAGTACGACGTTGCCCGAGGAGACGGTGACCCCGATCATGTAGCTGGCACCTCCTTCGATGCATCCATCACAAAGCACGACGAGGGCTCGAAGCTGACCTTCACGTTTCGGCCTCGCTCGAAGCGCAAGTTCGAAAAGATCTTCGTCAAGGAGAAGCCATCCCCGACGTCAACCACGTGGTCATAGCCGTGCCCATTAAACGCAACGTCGCGAATGACGCCTCCGACGCCATCACCGTGTGCCGGTGCCGACAGCGACACTCCCACCGCCCGCACGAACAGGCTCACCTTATCGGCGGGACCCGCCCCGTTCGACGATGTTGCTCGCAAGACGTGGCCCGACGCGAATGGCAGGACGACCTCGTGATGACCGGAGGCGACCTCGCGGACGATGTCCACGGGAAACTCCCCGGCGACCCCGGTGAACCGCGCGACGAATGCGTTCGTTGGCTTCGCGTAGATGTTCTGAGGTGTATCGAGTTGGATGAGACGACCGAGATTAAGGACGCCGATCTGATCGGCCAGCGCGAACGCCTCGGACTGGTCGTGAGTGATGTAGACCGCCGTCGCCCCCGCTTCTCTCGTGAGCGTCGCGATCTCGATGCGCAGCAGCTCGCGCCGGTCGGCGTCCAGATTCGAGAGGGGCTCGTCGAACAAGATGAGCCCGACATCGGCAGCGAGCGCGCGTGCGAGCGCGACGCGCTGCTGCTCGCCACCCGAGAGCTGGTTCGGGTACCTATCGGCGAGGTGCGCGATGCCCACGCGTTCGAGCAGACCGTCACAGCGTTGCTCGCGATCGCTCTTTGAGAGGGCCGTCGTCGCCAAGGGAAACGCAACATTCTTTCGGACGCTGAGGTGCGGCCACAGCGCGTAGTCCTGAAAGACCATCGCGAGGTGTCGATGTTCGGGTGCGATGAAGGTCTTTCCGCCCACGACTAGACGTCCGTCGATCGTGATCGAACCACTCGTGGGTCGCTCGATGCCTGCAAGACAGCGCAACAGTGTCGTCTTGCCCGACCCCGAGGGCCCGAGCAACACCAGGAACGTGCCAGGGACCACGTCGAGGCTCACCTCGTTGAGCGCGAGCTTCTCGCCGAACTGCTTGCTCAAGCGATCGAGGGAGAGGCCCGCGCCACTCGAGCTCACGTCTGCGCTCCCGTCCAACCGATCCGTCGCCAGCCCTTGGGCGTGACGGCACGATAGATGGCGAGGGCGATCACGATAACGCCGAGCATCTCGAGCAACATCAGTACGGTCATCGCAGTGCCGGTGCCCGATTCGTAGCCCCCGAGGTAGGCCTGAATTGCGACGGGTGCGGGCTCTTGGCTCGGTGGATAGAGGATCTGGGAGATCGCAAGCTCCGAGAGTGTCTTGGTGAAGGTGAGCAGCCAGCCCCACAACAGGACTCTCGACATTAGGGGAAGGTTGGTCGTGCTCCAGGCGCGGAAGCGGCTCGCGCCGTGGACTCGTGCCGCCTCGGCGAGTGATGGCTGTATCTGACCGACAGGACCCGCCATGAAGCGCGTCTGGCCCGGCACTGCGTTGGCAACGAGCGCGAGGATGAGGAGCGGCAGCGTCTTGTAGATGTCGACGACGTTGTTTGTGATGAAGCTCAGGTTGTAGAAGAAGATGTAGCCGACACCAAGGACCACGCCTGGTACGGCGATAGAGCCCAGGAGGAACACGTCGGTGATGCGTTGGCTCCAGCTCCCGGGGTTTGCGATGAGACGCCGCGCGAGTATCACGGCCAGCACCCCGGTGCCTGTTGCGACGACAAAGCCCAGCTGGTTGGAGAGCAGCAGCGGCGCGCCGAGGCTCTTGCCCGAGATGGAGGGGTGGAAGACCTGGGAGAAGTACATGAGCGTCCAGTGGATGCCCGTTGTCGAGTAGATACCGAGGTTCTGCACGAACGAACCGATGACAGCCCCGAGAATCGGCACGCCGAGGGTGACGAAGAAGATGAAGGCGACGCCGAGGGTGACCGCGATGCGCGCGAGTGGTCGAAACTCGCGGCGACGCGGCGTGCGCGTCCTGCCTGACAGCACCGCGTAGGAACGGCTTCGCATGACATGGGACTGCAGCAGGATCGGCGGGATGACCATGAGGATCAACACGGCGGCGATGACCGCGGCGACGGGAAAGTTGGCCGGGAAGTTGCTGATGGCGGCAAAGAGCGTGTAGGTCGCCAGGGGAAAGTGCGAGTGATAGCCCAAGGTGAAGGCGACCCCGAAGTCGCTCAAGGTCTCGGCAAAGCTGATGGCGAACGCACTCAGCAGCGCCGGTGCGATGATCGGCAAAATCGTCTGAAAGGTGCGTCGCCAACCCGCGCCATGAATGCGCGCCGCGTCCTCGTATTCAGGACCTAGTCCCTGCAGTCCCGCCGAGACGACGAAGTAGGCAAAGGGCAGCGCCGCGGCGATCAGCACCACGACGATGCCCGTCGGCCCGAAGAACTCGCCGTAGAGGTAGTGGGTGTTGACGCCGAGTGCGGAAGCAGCGCCAAAGGGTTGCAGCAGGTCCGTCCAACCGAGCGTCATCATCCAGGTCGGCATCATCAACAGCAGCCACATTGCGATCGTCCAGAATCGACGACCAAAGACGTTGGTACGGTGCACCAGCCAGGAGATCGCCGTCGCGATCGCGACCGCGAACAGTGAGACGACGGTTGCCACCCAAAACGAGTTGAAGATCGCCCGACCCGAATAGCCCTGGAAGGCTTGCGCAATGAACTTGAAGGTGAACCACTGAGAACCCTGAGAAAACACACGTGGACTCACCGCGAGGATGACGAAGCTCAACACGGGCGCGATGATGAGCAGCGTTAGTACCACCCAGATGAGGACGCCGCCGAGCGACGTACGTCGCTTCTTCGGCGCGATCGCCGGCGCGGGCGCGGAGGGCGTCAGTTCGAGCGTGCCGAGGGCCATGGGTCAGTTTCAGGCGAACTCGGCGCCGCGGACAAACCGCGGCGCCGAGTTCGATGGTGTGAACAGGATGGCTTAGAGGCCGTCGTTGGCGATGTTGGCGTCAAACCAGGTGTTGATCTTGGTTTCGAGCGGCCCCCAGACATAGGGGTCGAGCGAGACCGCGTGCGTCGAGGACAGCGGCGGGATGATGCTGTTGGCGGGCTGCTCGCCGTTGATGACCGGCCAGAAGAGCGAGTCGCCCTCGGGGTCACCGGTCTGCATGACGTGCTGTCCGGCGGGCGACATCACCCAGTCGACGAACTTCTGCGCGTCGGCGCGCACGATCGGGGGCTGCTTCGCATCGATGCCGATGACGCTGGGCAGCGCGACCGAGAAGTCCAAGTACTTCACGCGCATCGTCGGGAAATCCGTGAGCTCGGCACCGTAACACGCGGAGCTCTGGATCGTCGCCATCTGGATCGAGTCGCTCTCCATCGCCGCGATCGTGGGGCCGTTGGTCGCGTTCACGAGGATGCCGTTGCCGTAGAGGTCCTTGTAGAACGCTTCGCCGGCAGCGACAGCGCTCGAGGTCGACCCCTTCGTGTAGTGACCGAGCTGGTCCATGACGCCCGCGATCAAGGGGAACGTCGGACCGGACTGGGAGGGGTCGTTCATGCCGAGCATGTCCTTGTACTTGGACGAAGTCAACTCCTGCCACGTGCTCGGCAGGTCGGAGGGCGACACTTGGCTCGAGTCGTAGCAGAGCGCCCCCGTCACGGTCAGGCCGGTCGGCGTAAAGCTGCCATCAGCGGGAACGTTCTGCTTGCCCAGTGTGTTGAAGTCGACCTTCGGGACACTGTTCTTGACGAGCATGCCCTCGTCGTCGAGCTGAGCAAACGCCGTCGCGCCATCGACCCACAGCACGCCCCACTTGGGATTCTTGCCTTCGGCTTGAATCTGCTCGAGCAGCGGACCCGTCGAGTTGTCGTTCAGCGTCACGGTAAAGCCGGGGTCGGTCTTGTTAAACGCTGTCACCGAGGCCTGGTCGTAACCCTGAGCCGAATACAGGACGAAGCCCGGATTCGACGAGGCGCCCGCGCCAGCCGAGATGACCAATGACAGTGATGCGACGGTGCCCGCAAGGGTCACCACGGCGATCCGCTTACGCAGCGCGCCTGAGTGCAGGGATAGGTTCATGCAGATTTTTTACGACGCGCCAATTACAGAAGCGTGACATCTTCGCAAGTGATGGGAGATCTTCGCGGAACAGTTGGCACGTGAGAGTCAGACGAATTATTTTTTTCGTTCAGTCCTGTCTCGAGTCGCATTCAAACGAGGTGTGACGTTCGTGAAACGACAACGCGAATGTCAACGTTCGCGACGGCGCAGTTCGTCCTCTACGGCGGCGGGATCGAGCCCGCGCCCGCGCAATAAGAGCAGCGTGTGGAACCACAAGTCCGCCGCTTCGCTCACAACGCGCTGGTCGTCTTCACTGAGTGCCGCGACGACAAGCTCCACCGCTTCCTCGCCGACCTTTCTGGCATTCTGACTGAGCCCAGCGCTCAGCTGCTGGTGCACGTACGAATCCTCGTCGTGTTCGGCTTCACGCCGAAGGATCTTCCGCCAAAGCCACGGCGTGAAGCACGACGTCGATCCGTCGTGGCACGCCGGTCCGTCTGCGTGCACCGTAACGAGCACTGCGTCCTCGTCGCAGTCGAGCGCGGTGTCGGTCACGTGCATCTCGTTGCCCGACGTCTCTCCCTTCTTCCACAGACGCTGTCGTGAGCGAGAGAAGAAGTGCACGAGGCCGCTTGACTTCGTGAGCTCATAGGCCTCATCGTCCATCCATCCGAGCATCAAGACCCGTCCGGTCGCTTCATCCTGCACGATGGCCGCGCGCAACTCCTCACTCATAGCCCTCCTTCAGTGGTCGAAGCCCCACGCCGAGCGCTTCGATCTCGCGACGAAGTGCGCCGAGACCTCCCGGATTCTCGTGGACGATCGACGCGACGAGCGCGGCGTCGGCGATCCGTAACACCTCGGCCACGTGCGCCGCGCTGCCCGCGCCACCCGATGCGATCACGGGCACGGTCACGGCGTCGCGCACCGCGGTCGTGAGATGAAGGTCGTAGCCGCGACGATGTCCGTCATGACTCATCGAGGTGAGGAGAATCTCGCCCGCACCGCGCTCGCAGGCTTCGACGGCCCACGGTACGGTCGCTGTGGTGGTTGCTACCCGTCCGCCGTGCGTGTGCACGACGCCATCGCCCGCGTCAATCGCGACCACAACCGCTTGGGAGCCGTAACGATTCGCGATCGCGGTGATGAGCGATGGATCAGCCAGTGCCGCGGTGTTGATCGAGACGCGATCGGCACCTGATTCGATGATGCGCGAGGCGTCGTCCACCGTCCGCACGCCGCCGCCCACGGTGAAAGGAATCGAAACCACATCGGCGACGCGCTGGACGACCGACGTGATCGTCGTGCGCTCTTCGGGGGTGGCGCTGATGTCGAGAAAGACCAGCTCGTCGGCGCCGCCCTCGCTGTAGTAAGTCGCGAGTTCGATGGGATCGCCAACGTCGCGCAGCTGCACGAAGCTCACGCCCTTGACGACGCGGCCGTGCGCCACGTCAAGGCACGGAATCAGACGCGGGAGAGGCATTGCTCAAGAAAGGCGAGGCCCGCGGGCCCGCTTTTTTCGGGGTGGAACTGGACGCCGAGAAACGGACCTCGGCGCACAGCGACGGTGACGCCATCGACGCTCGCGACACCGTGCTCGCTTCTCGCTCCATAGGAGTGGGCGAAGTAGTAAGCCTCGCCCCAGGGTTCGACGATCGACCACCCGAGTCGCGGCACTCGACCATCACGCAGACGCACCACGTCGCCCGACAGCAGTCCGAGTCCGTTCACTCCGCCGTCTTCTTCGCTGCGTTCGAGGGCGAGCTGCATCCCCAGGCAGATCCCGAGCGTTGCGCCACCGTGACGGTGGCGCTTGCGAAGCGCACTCGCTGCACCAGTTTCGTTGAGGTGGGCCATGGCGCTACTCGCCGATCCGACCCCTGGTAACACGACAAACTCTGCCTCTTTGATCGCTCGCGAGTCACTCGTCACGACACTTTCGTAACCAAGATGCGTGAGCGCTGCGCGCACGGAGCGAGTGTTGCCCGCGCCATAGTCGACCACCACGACGTTCACAGCGTGCCCTTGGTCGAGCGGACCAGGGAGCCATCCTTCTTCAACGCTTGGGCAATCGCGCGCCCCACCGCCTTGAACGCCGCTTCGGCGACGTGGTGAGCATTCTCGCCCGTTGCGGTTACGTGCAGCGTGATGCGCCCTGTCTGGACGAGTGACTGAAATGCGTGGGTGACCATTCCCTCGTCGGGGGTCACGTCGATGTTGGCAGTAGCGCGACCCGAGAGGTCAACGACCGCATGTGCGAGCGCTTCGTCCATCGGCACTCGCGCCTCGCCATAGCGAGTGAGGCCCTTGCGATCGCCGAGGGCGCGGTCGAACGCTTCGCCGAAGGTTCGCATCATGTCCTCGACGGTGTGGTGGTCGCCGGTCTCGAGGTCGCCCACGCCCTCGAGTCGCAGGTCCATCCCGGCGTGAAAGGCGAGCTGTTGGAGCATGTGATCGTAAAAACCCGCACCGGTGTTGACGAGCACCCGACCTTCGCCGGGCACACGCAGACGAATCCTCAACAGCGTTTCGGCGGTGTTGCGCTCGTGGCGCAGATACTGCACCGGCATCGGCGTATCAAAGAGCACCCCGCGTAAGGCGTCGAGCAGGAAGTCGTTGTCGATCTCGTCGCGCACGCTGACGCGGAGACCCCCGGGGTACGCCCTCGTCACCGCGCCGTAGGGCAAGAGCTGTTCGACCAGCTTCTCCGGCTCGTCCATCGGGATGAACAAGAAGTTCGTGAACGAGCGCAGGGGTTCAAGACCGAGCGCGGAGAGCTCACTCGCGAGTCGATCGCGTTCCGCGATGGTCGAGGAGACGTCGGGCTTCACTGCAATCGCTGTCAAGGCGAGCGCCGCAGAGAGCGCGGACACCGAGAGCGGCGCCTGACGAGAGGAGATCGCTGCGACAAGCTCGGGCGTCGCGAGAGCGTAGCCGACTCGGGCACCGGCGAGCCCAAAGGCCTTCGAGAACGTGCGCAAGATGATGACGCCATCGTCGAGTCGGTCGAGTGCATCGACACCCGCGTAGTCGGCGTAAGCCTCGTCGATGACGAGCTGGCCGTCGACGTCGGGAATGTCGCACATCTCGCCGGTCGGGTTGTTCGGTCGGCAGACGAAGACCAGATCGGCCATCTTCGGGTCGTCAGTTAGCGTCGCGCCCGCCATGATGGCCGCGTATCGGTACATCGAATACGAGTAGGCCGGCACGGTCGCGATGGTGCCGCCTTCGGCGAAGAGTCGAGCGAGCAGCACAATGAACTCGTCACTGCCTGCGCCGAGTGCGACCCATTCGAGATCGAGGTCGTGATGGCGCGCGATCGCCTCGCGCAGCGAAAGGTACCGACCGCGGTCGTACTCGTTGACGTCCGCGAGGGCCCGTGCCAACGCAGCCGGTCGAGCCGACGGCGGGGGCGCCGCGGCGACGTTGCCGTCGAAGCGCACGATCGAACGCGGGTCAATGCCGACGCGCTCGGCGAGCACCTCGGTGGACGGCGGCCACTGGTACGCGTCAAGGGCGACGGGCTTCATCGGCGCGCCGTCGCTTTGTGGGCAGTCATGCCCTCGAGCTCGGCGAGTGCCTCGATGGTTGGCGCGATTCGATCGAGCCCTTCTTTCGTGACGCGCTGCACGGTGACGGTCTTCATGAAACCTTCGAGGCCGAGGCCGCCCGTTGATTTCGCCCAACCGCCGGTTGGCAGCACGTGATTCCCGCCCGTCGCGTAGTCCCCGGCCGGCACTGGCGAGTAGGGCCCGACGAACACCGCGCCCGCGTTACGGATGCGTCCCGCCAATGACTCCGCGCCTTCTCCCAGTAAGAAGACGTGCTCGGCGGCGTACCCTTCGACTTCGGCGAGTGCTGCGTCAAGGTCGTCGCCCACGCGCACCACGTAGCCCTTGGAGTCGGGACCGTGCTCCATTTGCGCGGCGATCTCCTGAGCGATGATCTCCTCGTCCACTCCTTCGTCGGCGACGACCACGATCTCGCTCGGTCCAGCCGGCAGATCGATGGCGACGTCACGGCTCACAATGAGCTTGGCCGTGTTCACGGCCCCACTTCCGGGCCCAAAGATCTTGTCGACGGGCGCGATCGACTCGGTGCCATAGGCCATGGCGGCAATCGCTTGCGCGCCACCAATCGCCCACACCTCGTCGATGCCCAGCAGCGCCGCAGTCGCAGCGACCGTGGCCGAACCGTTCGGGGGTGTGCAGACGACGATGCGTTCGACGCCCGCCACCTGTGCGGGCACGGCCGCCATGATCAGCGATGACACCAGTCCCTTCGGCACGTAGATGCCGACCGAACGAAGCGGCGTCCAACGACGTTCGAGCGTGACGCCGGGTGAGACCTCCATCATCAGGTCGACCGGCCGTTGGGCGGCGTGCCAGGTGCGGACCGCTTCCGCGGCGGCGAGCACCTCGGCGGTGGGGATATCCCCATACGCGCGGGCTCGTTCGGGCACGTCCGATGTCGTCGCATCAAAGCGTTTCGACCATTCGGCGACCGCAGCGTCACCGCGTTCACGTACGTCACTCACGATCTCTTCGATCGAGATTGCGCGCTCGGTCTTTACCGGTGTGCTCACGGCACCATCCTTTCGATCGGAAGCGTCAGAATCGAGCTCGCGCCGGCCGCTTCGAGCCGCGGCAGGAGCGACCAGATGTCAGCCGCGGGCACGAGCGCGTGCACGGCCACGACGCCCGGCGTCGCGAGATCCATGATCGTCGGGGAGCCGGCCGTGGGTAGGACGGCCGTCACCTCACTCAGACGATCCTTCGCAACGTTGCAAAGCAGGTAACGGTTCGCTCGGGCATTGATGACTGATCCGAGCACCGTCGTGAGCGTTCGACGAGCCTCGAAGTCCTTCGAGTTGGTCCGACCGATCAAGACGGCCTCTGACTCGAACAGCACGCCAATCGAACGCAGTCCGTTGGTGCGCAGCGTGCTGCCCGTCGAGACGAGGTCGACGATCGCGTCGGCAAGTCCGAGGCGCGGAGAGATCTCGACTGACCCTGCTACGGCGACGATCTCTGCGTTGACCCCTCGCTCGGCAAGGATCTTGGATGTGATGCGGGGGTGCGAGGTCGCGATGCGTCGACCTTCGAGGTCTTCGATGCGCGTCGCTTTGTCTTCGTTCGAGACCGCCGCCTGAAGCGAACACGTGCCAAACCCCAGTCGGAGCAGCACCTCGACGTTGCACTCGCGTTCGTGGATGAGGTCAAAGCCGGTGATGCCACAGTCCACGACACCGTCTTGGACGTACTCGGGCACGTCGTCAGCGCGAACGAACAACAGGTCGATGTCGGCGTTTCGACAGTGCGCTTGGAGCATGCGCTCCCCTGGCTCTTGCGGCGAGACGCCGCTCGCTTCGAGCAGCGACCACGACGGTTCGCGCAAACGGCCTTTCGAGGGAAGGGCCATGGTCAATCGGCGAGTCATCGTGATCTCCTCTTTAATACGGCGCGGTAGCCGCCCTCTCCGTGATGCAGCCACTGTGCAACACGGGTGATCGTCGCCGTCGAGGCGCCGGTGCGACGGGAGATTTCGTGGTACGGCACGCCGTCATCGACGAGGCGAGCTACCTGCAGACGCTGGCCCATGGCATCGAGTTCGTTCGAGGTGCACAGGTCGCGCAAGAACGCGGCGACGACCACGGGATCGCGAAGGTGGGCGACGGCTTCGACGAGCTCGTCGAACCTCGTGGCGGTTTCAGGGGACGCGTCGGCCGAAACAACCTTTCCACTTGTCATTTTAGCATGTTAGTATGCTAATTCGCTGATATGCAAATTATCCCCGCCCTCGACCTCCTCGGCGACGACGCCGTCCGACTTGAGCAGGGCGACTACGAGCGCGTCGTCTTTCGCCAGCCCCTTGAGGAGTACATGGCTCGACTCGTTGCGACGGCGCCTTCGCTCATTCACGTGGTCGACCTTGAAGGCGCTCGCGACGGAGCACTGCGACCCGCCGTCATTGAGCGATGCCGAAGCGCCGCGGGCTCGATCCCGCTCCAGGTCTCCGGTGGCATTCGCACTATCGACGCTGCGCAACGCGCACTAGACGCGGGCGCGGCGAGGGTCATCGTCGGCACGTCGCTCTGGGAAAACGAAGGGGCAATGTCGGAGTACGTGGACGCGCTCGGCGACCAACTCCTCGCCGCACTTGACGTGCGCGACGGCAATCTGGCGGTTCGCGGATGGCTGGAGAGTTCTCAGATCAGCTTCGCAGAGGCGCTCGCACGGTGTCAGGCGGCTGGGGCGGCACGACTTCACGTCACGGCGATCGAACGTGACGGCACCCTTCGTGGACCAGATCTCTCTCTCTATAGAGAAGCCTGCGCGAGCGGAATTCCGATCGTCGCGGCTGGTGGAATTCGCGATGACCACGACGTGGCCGAACTCGAAGCTGCGGGATGCGAGGCCGCCGTCATGGGGCTCGGCTACCTCGCTCGGCTCGGGTCCTAAGTCCGATTCGACGCCCTCTTCCCTGGGCCCTGGCCCATTTGCGCCTGGCTCAGATGGAACATTCTATCAATTAATTAGTCACTACAATAATTAGTGTATGAATGAACCCGATCTGGCTGCAGACGCACTACCGACATCGCTCATTGACGCCGTCCTCTCGGCCAGCCGCGTCTTTGTCGCCATCGCCGTTCGCTCACTGTCCGATACCGCAGAAGAAGTGACCCTCGCCCAGTACCGGACGCTCGTCGTGCTCGCTTCACGCGGCCCTCAGACCTTGGCTGGTCTTGCCGCCAATATCGAGGTGACGCCCGCTACGGCCACAAGGATGTGCGACCGGCTCGTTCGCAAAGGTCTCATTCGCCGAACGCACGAACGAAGTGATCGACGCACCATTCGCCTTGACCTCACGGCATCGGGTCGCGAGCTCGTTGATGCCGTGACACGTCGCCGGCGTCGAGAGATTCAGTCGTTGCTCCGGTCCGTGCCGGTTGAGGAGCAGTCGGCGCTCGTGCACGCCTTGAGTCTCTTCACCGAATTGGGCGGCGAAGTGCCCGAGCAGGATTGGTCGACTGGCTGGGATATTGCGTGACGAGCTTCCCGTCGTCGTTGCAATCTCTGCATCGTCGAGCGCTCCAGTGGCTACAGACGACCGCGACGAAATGGCTGGCGTCGGCAACCTACGCGCAGAAGTGGCTGATCCTCGGGACCCTCATCGGCGTCGTGTCCGGACTTGGTGCCGTCGTGTTCTTCGAGGCGCTCAAAGTTGCGACCCATCTGCTGTTGACGAATCTGGGTGGCTACCACCCAGGAGGACCAAAAGCCGAAAGCAATATGAGGCCTTCGACGCACTTCCCGCGCCCATGGGCCATACCGCTCGTGGCTGGGGGCGGGGCACTGCTTGGGGCAATTCTCGTCTATCGCTTCGCTCCTGAGGCCGAAGGACACGGCACGGACGCCGCGATCGAGGCCGTTCACCACAATCCGCGTGGCATTCGTATTCGCACCGTCGTCGTGAAGATAGTGGCGTCAGCACTCACCATCGGATCGGGTGGATCGGCGGGCCGTGAGGGGCCAACTGGCCAGATCAGTGCAGGCTTTGGCTCGCTCATCTCGCGCGTCTTTGACCTCAGCCCGAGCGATTCGCGAATTGCGGTCGCGAGCGGTATCGGCTCGGGCATCGGTTCGATTTTCGGTGCGCCGCTCGCGGGCGCCGTACTGGCGACGGAGATTCTCTATCGCGACGACTTCGAAGTCGAAGCACTCGTTCCAGCCTTCATCGCTTCCTTTGTGGGCTATGCGGTCTGGGGCACCTTCGAAGGTTTCGGTCCTCTCTTCGGCTTCGTGGGCAACTACACCATGACGAGTGCGGCGCCGCTGCTCTGGTTCGCTCTCATCGGCGCGCTGAGCGGTGGCGTGGGACTGCTCTACGCCAAGGGCTTCTACGGAGTGGCAGCACTCTTCGAACGACTCCCGGTTCCGCGATGGGTGCGTCCTGCGATCGGTGGCCTTCTCGTGGGTTGCATCGGCCTGATCATTCCAGAAGTACTTGGCACGGGCTACGGATGGATCCAGGAGTCGCTCGGCGCGCGACTTCTCGGCATTCCCCTTTGGATTGTCCTCGTGGTGCCCTTCGCGCGCATTCTCGCCACAGGTCTCTCGGTGGGCTCCGGTGGTTCAGGCGGAATCTTCGGCCCCGGCATGGTGATCGGTGCATTCCTCGGCGCCGGGGTCTGGCGGCTCCTCGAGCCTTTTGCCCCCGGTGTCGGGCACAGCCCCGCGCCGTTCGTCATCGTCGGCATGATGGCGTGCTTTGGCAGCATCTCTCGAGCCCCGCTCGCGATCATGCTGATGGTCGCCGAGATGACGGGCTCGCTCGCCCTTATCGTGCCCGCCATGGTGGCCGTCGGCATCGCAACACTCATCGTGCGCCGCAACGACGACACGATCTATCGCAGTCAGCTGCGAACGCGCGCCGACGCGCCAGCCCATCGCCTCGTGAGCGGTCTCCCGCTCCTCGCGAGCATTCCCGTGAGCGACGCGATGTCCGTGCCGCGCTGCGTATTGCACGACGGCGAAACCGTCAACCAAGCGATTGCCAATCTCGAAGACGCCAACGTGACGGCAGCCCCCCTCGTCGATGACGACGGTCGTTTCCTGAGCCAAGTATCACTCGAGCAGCTCCGCGCGTTGCCCACCCACGTCGTCATCGCAACGACGCCATTGGTGGAGTCGACCTGGGCGCCCGTACGCGAGGGCCAACACCTGGACATCGTCCTTGAGTCGCTCGCGACCTGGGGCGCCCACTGGCTCGCCGTGGTCGACGACGAGCGTCGGGTCATCGGCACCGTAGGCGTTACCGAGGTCGTACGTGCCTATCGTGCTGCCGCTCGCGAGCGCTTGGCTGCTGTCACGATGAGTGGCGACGATTCGGGGCTTTCGGACGTGCGCGTCGCCAACTCGTCGGATCTCGCCGGCCTGACAATGCGAAGTGCTCCCTTGCCGCGACGAGTCTTCATCCTCGGACTCGAGCGAGACGGTTCGTTGAGCGTACCGACGGGCGACAGCACCATTGAAGTCGGAGATCGACTCACGGCGCTCGGCGACCCTGAGGGACTCGAAGAGCTGCGGGCCCTCGCAGAAGGACTACACCGCGCCTGAGGCGACCAAGGGAGTCGTCGGCTTCTGGGCCCCCCCGGCTGGCTCGACCGTAACGGCGAGCGATGAAGGTCCAGGCGAGCTCGCGAGCGTAAAGGTCGCGTTATGGGGCGACGATCCCATGATGCCGATGGAGACCGCCTTGCCCGCGATGATGCCCCAGAGCTGATAAGTCTCACCAGAGGGCAAATCGGGCATCTTCGAGCTGACGAGATAGCCCGTCCCGTCGCTCAAGAGCACGAATTTCGCGAGCTCCTGATCGGCGCTTCCGGTAAGTGTCACCAGACGGTGGCCCGGCGTGACGAGTGCCTGGCGAACCGCGCTCGTGCCCAACGCGCTTTGAAGGTTTGCGACTTGATTGCTCTCGCTCGACAAATTGATCGACAGAGCAACGATGGCGGCCGCAGCCGCAAGCAGCGTCGTCGCGACCACAACCCTCACACGACGAACGGCGCGCCGGGCGTGGCGTGCTTCGGATACCTGATATTCGCTGAGAAGCGGCGGCAAGGTCGCCACTTCATGCTCGGTGTCGTAGAGACGCCCCGCGATCTTGTCCCAGAGGCCCTCGGGCGGCGACTCAACAGTGTTGCCGAGGGCGGTGGCAACTTCGCGGAGTCCGTCGAGCTCGCTCTGACATTCATGGCAGCCTTCAACGTGAGCTTCGATCTCAGCGCGCGCGTCATCGTCGAGCGCGTCGAGGGCGAGCGGGGCAAGCAGCTCGGAGGCGTCGTCGTGATTCATTGGTCCGCTCCTTCAATGCCGTGGCGTGCGAGCTCGCGACGCATGCGCCTCATGCCATTTCTAATGCGGCCTTTGACCGTTCCTTCCGGTTCGTCGAGGATCTGGGCGACCTGCACGTAGGTGTGGCCTTCGAAGTAGGCGAGCTCGATAGCGCGACGCTCTTCGATTGGCAGCTCGCGAAGCGCGCGCAACACCTCGTCGGAGATGACCACGTCCCACGCCTCGCGATGTACGTCATAGCCGGCGTTCGCCGTTTGTGCGGCATCATTCGCTTCGCGTCGACGAGACGCGTTGAGTGAGCGGATGACGTCGACGGCACGGGCGTGGGCTTGCGTCAACAGGAATGAGCGCAACGTCCCTCGCGCCGGGTCGAAACGCTCGGGCTGATTCCACAGGCGGAGGAAGATCTCCTGAGTGACGTCCTCGGCCTCGGTCTGATTGTTGAGGACACGGCGAGCAAGGCCGAAGACCGCGCCACCGTGGCGTCGATAGACCTCAGCGAGAGCGACTTCGTCGTAGCGCGCGACGAGCGTGACGAGCTGCGCGTCGCTCGCTTCGCCGAGGTCACCCATACCTCTCCTATTCGGCGCCCACGCGATATTGGATGTCGCGACTGGTGATCCGACAGTAGTGGGCACCACCTTCTCCTTGATGGCGACCGAAAAATCTGGCATCCGCACCTGCTCTGGCGCCGAACAACTCAGTACCCAACCCGTGGAGCGAAGATGACCCCAGGACCGAAGATTCGCCGGTTCGTCGGGTCCCATCGTCGTGACACGGCGGACGTCGCCTCACCCTCCCCCAACCCCGAGGGCGAGGCGACGTTAAGGTCGCCTCGTGTGCGCAGATATCGAGGAACAAGTCCGCGAGATCTGCCTATCGCTGCCCGAAGCGATCGAGCGTGAGAGCCACGGCTCACCTGCGTTCTTTGCGTCCAAGCAGTTCGTCATGCTGTGGCCGCACGGTCACCACGATCACGAGTTCCCCCATCTGTGGTGCGCGGCCCCCGAGGGAGCACAGGCTGCCCTCATCGAGAGCGACCCGGATCAGTTCTTCTATCCGCCCTACGTCGGTCATCGCGGGTGGGTGGGCGTTCGGCTCGACGGCGACGTCGATCTGGAAGAGGTCGAGACACTCTGTGTCGAGGCGTACCGTTGCGTCGCGACGAAGCGCCAGCTCGCACTTCTCGACGACGCCTCGTAACGAGTCAGTCGTCCTTGGCGTTCACGCAACCCGCACAACGTCCAAGGACCGCGAAATGCCTCGGATCGATGACGAAGTGAAAGTCGCGCTGGGCGGTTTCGGCAAGGTCTTCAAAGATGCCTTCGGGCGCCTCGAACGCCATGCCGCAGTGTTCGCAGACGAGGTGACCATGCGTGTCGGACGCGAGGTGGTAGGTCGCGGGACCGTGACCGAGGTGGGCGTGCACGATGATGCCCATTCGCTCGAGCTCTTCGAGGTTGCGGTAGATCGTCGACAAGTGCACGTCGGGAGCGACACGTTGGACGTCCGCGGCAAGCTCTTCTGCCGTGTGGTGCGAGCTCTCTTCGAACAGGCAGCGGAGCAACTCGCGTCTGGACGTGGTCGCCCGCCCACCACTTTCACGCAGCAAGCCGAGCACCTCGTCGACGCGCGCATCGATGTCGGTCGTCGAACTCGATTTACGCACGCGTGAGCGCATAGTGACAGGATAGCCAACTAAATGCGCACTGATAGTTGTTGCATCCAGCTCGTGTTTGTGCCAGGATTTCCCGAGGGCCGGGAGGAGGGATACGTGTGAGCAGACGACGCACATCTCGTGAATCTGCGCTGCCTACGCGAAGCGCAAGGGTCGCTCGATGACGACGCTCGAGCGCCCAACGACGAATCGGCTGATGACACTTCGACGGTCGCTGAGCCCGGAAGAGTGGCGCCGAGCAAGTTGGATGTTCAGTTCGATCCTGGCGCTGCACGTGATCGGCTTTGGCATCTTCATTGCCTTTGTCGTGCCCGGTCACTACAAGGGGCTCGGCATCGGCGTGAGCATCCTTGCCTACACTCTCGGCGCTCGCCACGCGTTCGATGCCGATCACATCTCTGCGATCGACAACACGACGAGAAAGCTCATGGCCGAACGCCAAGGCGTCGAGGGTGCTCGCCGACCGCTGAGCGTCGGCTACTACTTCTCACTCGGCCACTCGACCATCGTGGTGGCCATTGGATTCGGGCTGATCATCGCGGAAAAGGCCGTCTACGGCGCGGTGTCGAACAGCCACTCGGGTCTCGAACAGTTTGGCGGCGTCGCGGGCACGATCGTGTCGGCCTGTTTCTTGTACCTGATCGCGCTGCTCAACATCGTCATCCTGGCCGGCATCATGAAGGTCTTTCGCTCGATGCGCGATGGCTCCTACGACGAAGCCGAGCTCGAGCGTCAGCTCAACAATCGCGGCCTCATGTTTCGATTCTTCGGACCGTGGATGCGCGCCATCAAGAAGGAGTGGCAGATGTACCCGGTCGGGGTCGTCTTCGGGCTCGGCTTTGACACCGCCACCGAAGTCGCGCTACTCGCCACGACGGCGCTGCTCGCGTCAAGGGCACTCCCCTGGTACTCGATCATCTGCCTGCCGATCCTGTTCACCGCAGGCATGTCGCTACTCGACACTCTCGATGGCTGCTTCATGAATATGGCCTATGGCTGGGCGTTCTTCAATCCAGTGCGCAAGATCTACTACAACCTCGCGATCACCGGCCTTTCGGTGGCGATCTGCTTTTTCATTGGCACGATCGAGGTGCTCGGACTCCTCCCGACGGAGCTGGACTGGAAGGGCGGCTTCTGGCACTTCATGGAGAACTTCAACATCAACGCGGCGGGCTTCATCATCGTGGGCATGTTCATCCTGACCTGGGGGGGCGCCATGGTGATCTGGCGCGTCGGGCACATCGAAGAGAAGTGGTCGTCGCGTTTGAAGGACGGGCCAGGCAACGAAACGTCGTGGTCCTCGTCGGCAATCTCTGACTAATCAGGAAAGAGCGATGAGGGCGATCATGGAGTCGAGCGCTACCTCAACGGGCCTCTCGCTTCGATGAATCTTCGCGAGCAGTAGTCCCCCCTGGAGTGCTGCGAGCGTAGCGAGTGCGAGTTCGTCCGGATCGGTCGCAACGTTGAGCGCGCCATTCGCCTTCATCGCTCGAAGGCCTTTTCCCAGCGCGTTCGCCCAGCGCTCGAAGCCCAGTGACACGTCACCCCGAGCCCGGCTTTCAATGTCCGCGAGCTCGCTGCCGAGCGAACCAAGGGGACATCCCCCACGAGCGCGTTGTCGACGAACGGTGCGAACAACAAAGTCTCGCCACTCACGAAGTCCCTCGAGAGAATCGAAATAGTGACGATCCTGCGCGCCAACCATGACGTCGCTCTGCAGGGCGATGACCGCGCGCACCAGCTCATCCTTGTTACGAAAATAGTGATACAGCTGCGAGCTGCTCACTCCGGCCGCAGCACGAACGTCGTCGACGGTCGTCTTGGCCACCCCGTGCTCGTATATGAGCGCTGCAGCACCTTCGACGATGCGTTGGCGCGTGCGTTCCCCTTTGGGGGTCAGTTTCACGGGGCTCTTCTTGGTCGCAGGCACCAAGGAAGTCTACATCTTTTTGGAGTTGACAATCCATTTTCTGATTACCAAGATGGTCGTCAGTCCCCGACCCAAAGGAAACGACATGACGCAAGAGACCACGATGACGCAAGAACTCACGGCCGTGAAGGAAGAGGGTGCCTCGCACCTCCCCGCAGACGTTGCTCAGACCTTTCAAGCCGACCAGGACAGTCTCGACGCGGCGGGAGTTCCCGACACGGTCGCGAAGGTCGGCACGGCAATGCCCGACGCTGCACTGCTCACTGCCACCGGAACACCCACCACCTTGCGAGAGGTTGTCGGTGATCGTCCCGCCGTCGTCGTTTTCTACCGCGGCGCCTGGTGTCCGTACTGCAACGTCACCCTTCACACGTATCAGTCGACGCTCATGCCCGCATTGCAGAAACTCGGTGCCACCCTCGTCGCCATCAGTCCCCAGAAGCCTGACGGATCGCTCTCAGTGAAGGAAAAGCATGCATTGAGTTTCCCGGTGATCTCCGATCCTGCGAACGCACTCGCTCGCGACCTTGGCATCGTCGCCACTCCCACGCCCGGAACCCGGGCCGCGCAGCTCGAACTAGGGCTCGACGTCAGCACGCTCAACGTCGACGACGATGCGGATCTTCCGATGCCGACAGTGGTCATCGTCGACCGCGACGGCACCATTCGCTGGATCGACGTGCACCCGAACTACACGACGCGCAGTGAGCCTCGTGACATCCTTGACGCATACGAGACAACCGTCGGGAACGGCTAGCAGCTAGGACTGCGCCGTGGCGAGCGGGAACTGCAGTACCACGGTAAGGCCGCCGCCGGGAGTGTCCTCCAAGCGGACCTCGCCGTGAAGCAGATCCATGAATCCCGCCACCACGTTCAGTCCGAGGTGGACGTCGTTTGCACCCTGATCACCGTTGCGCGAACTGGGTTCGAAGATCGTCGCGCGGGGCGCGGGCTTGATACCCGGACCGGTGTCGACAACAAGCAACTCAACGCCATCGTTCGTAGCACCAGCGGTGATGCGCACGGGCCGGTCGTTCGGAGTGAAGCGGACCGCGTTCGAGATCACGATGGATAGCACGCGCTGGGCCATCTCCGAATCAGTGTCGATGCGCGGGAGATCATCACTGACGTCGACGTCGATCGATCGCCCGCCGGTGTCGAGCCCTGCGAGGGACCGATCAACCAGCGGTCGCACGGTCACCCACGAAAAGTGCGGCACAACACTCTCGCTTTCGAGCCGACCGAGGTCAGCCAGATCGCTCGCGACCCTCGTCAGTCGTTGCACTTCGGTCCCGATTGCGAGCAGTCGCTCGCGCTGGACGCGAACCGGCGCGGTGGCGCCCCCATCAAGAAGTGATGTGACCTTGAGCTGAATCGCCGACAGCGAATCGGTGAGGTCGCTCGAGACGGCCTTCATCAGTCCAGAGCGTTTTGCTCCCGTGTCGGCGAGCACGCGCAGCTGCGCCACCTCCTCCGCACTGCGCATGACGCGCAAGCCGTTGGCGACCCGGCCGGCGAATGCGCTGACGAGCTGGCGATCCTCTCCGTCAAGCGAGGTGCCTTCGAGCGCGAGCTCGTAGTCGTCATCAATGGGAAAGCGTGTCGCCGTCTCGATGTCTTTGAGCGGCTCGCCGCTTGTCACGTCGCTCACCCAGGCGCCGTCATGACGCGTGATGATCGCGACACTTGTGGCATCAAAAACCGCTCGAAGCGAGTCCAGCAGTGGCAGCAGGCCCTCGTGCGAAGAGCCCGAGGTCACGACAGCGCTCGCCAGGATCTGCGCCTCGGCGCGAGCGCGGTCCGCTTCGGAGGTCCGACGAGTGAAACGGCTCACGAGCACGCTTGCGGCCACGGCAAAGACGAGATACGCCACGAGTGCGACGAAGTCGTCGGGCCGCGACACTGAGAGCGTGTGAATGGGAACGATGAAGTAGTAGTTCTCCAGCAGGTACGCCACGAGACCGGCGACGATGCCAACGATCGCACCGCCCAGTGCGGCGAGTCCGAGCACGATCACGAGGTAGACGAGAAAGTCGGTGGAGAGCGAGAGGCTCGAACGGAACTCCGAAAGTATCCAAGTGAAGAGCGGCAGCGCAGCAGCGCCACAGGCCAGCCCGAGCAGACGCCGACTCCACGGCACCGCGCTCTTTTGACGTCGAGCGTGCGTGTGCTTGGGTTGGTCCCGGTCGATGGAGATGACGTGCACATCGAGATCGGGTGTGTGGCGCATCACGTTTTGGATCACGCCGCCGAAGGGTCGATACCACCGCCGCGAGTGACTCGAACCGAGAATGATCTGCGTGCCTCGCTCGGACCGAGCAAACGCCACGAGCGCGGTCGCGGTGTCGTCGTCGACGATCTCGCGGTATTTCCCCTCGAACTCGGTGACCAGCTCTTGAGCGAGCGACGTGTCGACGTTTCCGTGGCGGATGCTGTCGGCGGGTACGACGTGGACGGCGATGATCTCTGCACCCGTGCGTGAGGCGATGCGCGCGGCCCTTCGCAGAAGGATCTCGTCGGACGGATCGCCTATCACCCCCACGATCAACCGCTCGCGCGTCTCCCACGTCTCGGAGATCTCGTGCTCTTCCTGGTAGCGCTGAAGTGCGTCTTCCACGCGATCGGCAAGCCATAAGAGGGCAAGCTCGCGCAGGGCGCTGAGATTGCCAACGCGAAAGTAGTTCGACAACGACGCGTCGATCTTGTCGGCCGTGTAGATGTTGCCGTGGGCCATGCGTCGACGGAGCGCCTCGGGCGTGATGTCGACGAGCTCGATCTGCTCGGCGCGTCGCACGACGGAGTCGGGCACGGTCTCTTGCTGGGTGATGCCCGTGATCTTGGCAACGACGTCGTTCACGGACTCGAGGTGCTGGATGTTGACGGTCGTGATGACATCGATCCCGGCGCCGAGCATCGCCTCGACGTCCTGCCAGCGCTTCTCGTTGGTAGCGCCCGGGGCATTGGTATGGGCGAGCTCGTCGACGAGTACTACTTCGGGTTTTCGTGCGAGGACGCCCGCGAGGTCCATCTCCTCAATCGTCGCGCCCCGGTACTCGTACGCGACGCGCGGCACGATCTCGAGGTCACGCACCAGGGCGTCGGTTTTTGGACGCTTGTGGGTTTCGACGTAGCCGATCACCACGTCGGTGCCGCGCTCGCGACGGCGCCAGCCCTCGTCCAGCATCCGATAGGTCTTGCCGACTCCCGGCGCCGATCCGAGATAGACCCGTAGCTGACCGCGCGCCACCGGCTACCCGCTTCCCGTGGCGAAGGAGTCCATCTAGGCCGCTCGCACGTCGCTCGCAATGGCCGCACCCACCACACTCGCGAGGAGCACCGCGACGATGCGGCGCTCGCGCGCGATCGGTTCTCCGGGCGTCGGAGTGATCACAAAGCGCCCGAATGCCCGTCCGCGCCACTCGGCCACGATCTCCGCTTGGGGGCCAGGAATGCCGATCTCGCTCACCGGCCACTCCATCCCGACATGATGGACGTCGCCGTTTTGCGTGATGCGCGCCATGGGAGGATTCGACGGCTGTCGATCGAACTGGCAGGCGCGCAAGTTGAGCAGCGGCATGAGCGACGAGATGGCTTGCTCGATGACGGCCGAACTGGGCACCCGGCGATTCGCGACATCGGTCAGCTCGCGCACCATGTCAACGTACTCGGACTCTTCTGCGGACACGATGGAATGGTGGCGGTTCCGGGCCGCGAGCTCGGACACCATCAGACCAACGACGAGGAGACATATCGTCGTTTCGACGTCATGTTGGTGACTGATGTAGAGGCGGTCGTACGGACGCGTCAAGAAGAAGTCATACCAGAGCGCCGACGAGACGCTCGCGATGAAGCCCACGAAGCGAGTCCCGATTACCGACAGCGCGACGACAGCTGCGACGAAGATGAGCGCGGCGGCTGCGCCCGCGAACTCGGTGCGCGACGGCACGAGGGCGATCGCGATCGCGAGAGGTACGACGAGGGCGAGGGCGAACATCACCCACGAGCGGTGGCGTTGCAAGAACGTCAACGACTACCTCTCTTTCTGCGGGGGCTTACTTCTCTAGCTTCGCGAGCCCCTCGTTCAATTGGAGCACGTCGATGTACTGAGCTCCCAGGAAGCCCCACTGAGCAGGGTTGGTGTAGCTCGCGATGAGCGTCTTGAGCTTTGACGAGTCGATGCCGGTCGCCTTCGACACCATCGGGATCTGGACGATGGCGTCCTGCTCCGAGATGTCCGGGTCGTACCCACTGCCCGAAGTTGTCACGAGGTCGGGCGTCGGGTTGACCCCGCGAGCGTGCCAGTACGCGACGAGCATCTTCGTGTACTTGAGCAGCTCCTCCGAGCGGGGGCCGAGGTTCGTCGCACCGGAGCCGCCTTCGACACCGTTCAGGTAGTACGGATCGTCACCAGGGTGTCCGACCGGACTCGGGTTGTTCTTCTCCGCATCGGAGTAGGGCCCGAGGTCGTCGGGACGTCCCTGGAAGACGCAGCTGCCGAGTGGGTGACCTGGGCACTTCGTCAGGTTCCACGGCTGGCCGATCAGCGTCGAGCCATCGGCAGTGAGCGAGCCGTCTGCCTGATTCTTGAACAGAAGCTGCGAGACGCCGGTACCGGCGAAGGCGTAGACGAAGCCGAAGAATACCAAGCAGATGACTGCCAAGATCAGTGAACGGCGAAGGTGTACCAACATGTCAGTTCCTCTTTAGTAAGCGTGCAGTGCGACAAGCACGAGGTCGATGAGCTTGATGAAGATGAACGGCACGATGACGCCGCCCACTCCGTAGATCCAGACGTTCCGGCGCAAGATGACCGAGGACTTCGAGGCGCGGAACTTCACCCCGCGCAGCGCGAGCGGGATGAGCGCCACGATCACGAGGGCATTGAAGATCACGGCGGACAGCACCGCACTCTGGGGGCTGTGGAGCTTCATGATGTTGAGCGTCTCGAGCTGGGGATAGGCCACCGCGAACAGCGCGGGAATGATGGCGAAGTACTTCGCGACGTCGTTCGCGATGGAGAAGGTCGTGAGCGATCCACGCGTGATGAGCAGCTGCTTGCCGATCTCTACGACATCGATCAGCTTGGTGGGGTTTGAGTCGAGGTCCACCATGTTGCCCGCCTCTTTGGCTGCCGTCGTGCCGGTGTTCATCGCGACGCCCACGTCGGCTTGAGCGAGTGCCGGTGCGTCGTTGGTGCCGTCGCCGGTCATGGCGACGAGCTTGCCGCCCTCTTGCTCCTGCTTGATGAGCGCCATCTTCGCTTCGGGCGTAGCCTCAGCGAGGAAGTCGTCGACACCGGCCTCCTGGGCGATGGCAGCTGCGGTCAAGGGGTTGTCGCCCGTGATCATGATGGTGCGGATGCCCATCTGGCGCATCTCGTTGAACTTCTCACGAATGCCCTGCTTCACGACGTCTTTGAGCTCGATGACGCCGACGATGTCGGGGCCGTCGGCGACGACCAGCGGCGTGGAGCCGGCGCGCGAGATGCGCTCGACAATGCCGTCAAGATCGGCCGGGATCGTGCCACCCTGCTCGGTGACCCATCGCTTCACAGAGTCGCCTGCGCCCTTTCGAATCTGACGCGTGCCAATGTCGAGGCCCGACATGCGCGTCGTCGCGGTGAAGGGAACGAACACGTGATCCCCCTCGAGCTGGCGCTCTCGGATATCGAAGAGCTGCTTGGCGAGCACGACGATCGAGCGTCCTTCCGGCGTCTCGTCGGCCAGCGAGGCCAGCTGGGCCACATCGGCCACTTCTTGTTCTGCGTGGTCGCCCACCGGATAGAACGTCGACGCCATGCGGTTGCCCAAGGTGATCGTGCCGGTCTTGTCGAGCAGCAGCGTCTGTACGTCGCCAGCGGCTTCGACTGCGCGACCGCTCATGGCGAGCACGTTGCGCTGGACGAGGCGGTCCATGCCCGCGATGCCGATGGCGGACAGCAGCGCACCGATCGTGGTCGGAATGAGGCAGACGAGCAGTGCGATGAGCACCACGATCGAGACCGACGTCCCGGCAAAATTCGCGAAAGGTACGAGCGTCACCACCACCGGAATGAAGATGATGGTCAGCACGGCGAGAAGGATCGTGAGCGCTATCTCGTTGGGCGTCTTTTGCCGGTTCGCGCCTTCAACCAGCGTGATCATTCGGTCGATGAAGGTCTGACCCCGCTCGGCAGTTATGCGCACAACGATGCGGTCGCTCAGCACTTTGGTGCCACCGGTCACCGCGGACCGGTCGCCACCGGACTCTCGAATCACGGGCGCAGATTCGCCGGTGATGGCCGACTCGTCAACGGAGGCGATGCCTTCGATGATTTCGCCGTCGGAGGGAATGATGTCACCCGCTTCGCACACGACCAGGTCGCCCTTAGTCAAGGCGGCCGCCGGGACGAGCTCCTCGGTGCCATCCGGCAAGAGTCGGCGAGCCTCCGTTTCTGAGCGCATCTTTCGCAGTGTGTCGGCCTGGGCTTTGCCCCGACCTTCTGCCATCGCTTCAGCGAAGTTGGCGAACAGCACGGTCAAGAACAGCCAGATCGTGATGGACCACGTGAAGGTGCCGGGGTGCGCGCACGCCTCGATAAAGCTGATGATGGAACCGACGAGCACGACGAACATCACCGGGTTCTTCACCTGCGTACGGGGGTTCATCTTGAGCACGGCGCCGCGGAGCGCCTGACGCAGAATCGGCCCGTCAAAGAGCCCCACCGCTTGGGCGACGCCGTGCGGTTCGGACGAACCGGCTGTGGGCTGGTTGATAACTGTTGTCATTAGAAGAACCTCAGGTGGCTTAGTTGTTCGACGATGGGGCCGAGTGCTACTGCGGGGAAGAAGGTGAGTCCGCCGATGATCAAGATCACGCCAATGGTGAGGCCGATGAACATGCCGTTGTCAGTGCGGAACGTTCCGAGGGACTCCGGCACGACGTCTTTCTCAGCGAGGATGCCGCCAAGGGCGATCGCCGGAATCATGATGCCGAATCGTCCGATCAACATGTCGATGGCGCCGATGATGTTGTAGAACGGCGTGTTGCCGGTCAAGCCGCCGAAGGCTGATCCATTGTTGTTGCCCTGGGACGTGAGCCCGTAAAGAATCTCTGTGAAGCCATGGGGCCCGGCGTTTTCCGGTCCCGCCCGGCCCGCGACGAGCGACACCGCGATCGCCGTCAGTATCAGGACGATCATGGGCATGACCAATGATCCGAGCCCGGCGAGTTTCACCTCTTTCGCCTGGATCTTTTTACCCAGGTACTCGGGTGTTCGTCCGATCATTAATCCGCCAATGAACACCGCGATAATGGCGTAGATCAACAGGGTGTAGAGCCCCGTTCCCGTGCCACCCGGTGTGACCTCGCCCAGCATCATGCCGGTGAGCAGTCCCATGCCACCAATGGGAGTGAAAGAGTCGTAGGAGGCGTCGGCAGAGCCGGTTGACGTCTGCGTCGAGGCGACGCCGAACAGCGCTGTTGAGGTGTCGCCGAAGCGGACCTCCTTGCCCTCGGTATTGCCGACCGTTGAGTGGATGCCCGCCGCGGCGACGGCCGGGTTCTGTCCGTGCTCGGCGGTGGCCGTGAAGGCGACCCACGAGCCAAAGATGATGATCATGACGGCGAGGAGGGCCGCGCCGTGCTTGATGCTGCCGACCATCTTGCCAAAGGTGTAGGTCAGGGAAACCGGGATCGACAAGAGAAGGAAGATTGACAGGAAGTTGGTGAGGCCGGTCGGGTTCTCGAAGGGGGTCGCGGAATTCTGGTTGAGGAATCCCCCACCGTTCGTGCCAAGCTGCTTAATGGCTTCCATAAAGCCAATCGGGCCTCGCGCGATCACCTGGGTCGCACCATTGAGCACGTCATGAATGGTGGCGGTGCCGGCAAGCGTCTCAACGGCGCCCTCGCCCACGAAAATGATGCCGAAGATGAAGGCGATCGGAAGGAGGATGTAGAACATGCAACGCGTCATGTCGACCCAGAAGTTGCCAATCGTGGGCGACTTGCGACGCGAGAACCCGCGCGCCATGGCAATGGCGGCCGCGATGCCGACGGCGGGTGAGACGAACTGCTGCACGGTGAGTGCGCCCATCTGAGAGAAGTACGACATTGTCGTTTCGCCGCCGTAGTTCTGCCAGTTCGTGTTGGTGATGAACGAGCTCGCAGTGTTAAAGCTCAGCGCCGGACCGACGGGACCGAAGTGCTGAGGGTTCAAGGGCAGCGATCCCTGTATGCGCAAAATCACGTAGGTGAAGACGAGCGAGACCAGGGTGAAGATGATCAGCGCCCCGGCATAACGCTTCCAGGTCTGCTCCTGCTCAGGACTCGTGCCGAGCATCCGGTAGATAGGCCGCTCGACCCAACCGAGCCAGTGCACGCGGCCGCTGAAGACCGCTTCCATGTAGGAACCCAGATAGCGCCACGCGATACCGAGCGTGACGACGAGAAGGACAATGGTGAGGAAGAAACCCATTAGAACTTCTCGGGTTTGAACATGGCGTACCCGAGGTACAAGAACATGACGACCGAAATGACCAAAAGTATGATTTGGGAGTAACTCATACTTTGTCCAGGACTTTTATGAGCCCGAGCATCGCAAGCGTGAACGCGAGGAAGCCGAGTATCGAGTAGAAATCTGCCATGAACTCCATACAACTTGCGAAGTTCTGAAGAGTTTCTTCAATTCCCCTTAGGCCTCTTCATTTTCTCTTCATTTTCGATCATCGCCCTCATCTGCGAGTTTCGGATGATACTTACTACGTGCGGCGACGTCTGTGGGGTTCGATCGTGGGCGTGGCGAGCGCACTCGCGATCGGTGGCGTGTTCCTGCCGTTGAGATCGCATACCGGCTCGTCGACGATGGCGTTGGTCCTCGTCATCCCTGTCGTCGTGGGTGCCGTGATCGGCGGTTTCACCTCCGGTGCCATCAGTGTCGTCGGTGGATTCTTGGTCTACGACTTTCTCTACATTCCGCCGTACGGGACGCTCAGCGTGGGAGCGCCGCGCAATTGGGCCGCACTGGTCGTCTACGTGGTCGTGATGCTGATCGTCGCTCGAGTCGTCGACATCCTTGACACCACGCGAACTACCGCTCGACGCACTGAAGAAGTCATGCGACGAGTCTCCGAGATGTCCGAACTGCTCGTTGCGGACCAGCCGATCGACGTCCTCTTGAGAAACATTGTCGCCACTGCTCAGACCGTCTTTGGCGTGCCGGGCGTTTCGCTGCTCGAACTCGAGCAAGGCCGCCTCGTCGTAGTGGCAACCGCCGGTGAGCCATTGACGCCCGAGGAGCTCCATCAACTCGACCCGCACTCGGGACATCCGGTTCGCGTGGGCACATCAGCGGGCGAGTCGAGCGAGCTGCGCACCATTGCGCTCTCCCCTTCAGGTCGACCCGTGGGCATCCTCGCGATGCGGGGCGTGCCGATCCTCGACACCGATCGCTCGGTCTTGAGCACCTTCGCAAACGACGCGGCCCTCGCCCTCGAGCGTGCGCAGTTACGGGAGCAGGCCCTGCGCACGGCACTCCTCGAAGAGGCCGACCGTTTTCGCCGGGGACTGCTCGGTGCAGTCTCCCACGACCTGCGCACTCCACTTGCCACCATCAAAGTCGCATCCTCGACGCTGGCCAATCGCGGCGACCTCCTGTCGTCGGCCGATAGCCACCTCCTCCACCAGCTGATTGAGATCGAGTCGGACCGCCTGACTCGTCTCGTCACCAATTTGCTCGATATGACGCGCATCGAAGCGGGCGTGCTCACGCTGAATCGAGTGACCACGTCAGTGAACGACGTCGTCAACGACGCGGTGACGGCCATGTCGTCGTCACTCGAGGACCATCGCGTCGACGTCGTCGTGCCCGACAACCTCCCCTACGTTGACATCGACCGCGTCTTGATCGGCCAGGTCCTCATCAACCTGCTCGACAACGCCGTGCGACACGCGCCGGCCAATAGTGTGATCACCGTGAAGGGAGAGCGCCGAGGTCACGAGGTAGTCGTGTCGGTCGCCGACACCGGGCCCGGCGTTCCCGCTGCCGACCGCGACACCATCTTCGATCGTTTCGTCTCGCTGAGTACTGGTGGACGGGCCGGGCTTGGGCTCACCATCGCCAAAACGTTCGTCGAGGCTCACGGAGAACGCGTCTGGTACGAGGAAGTGACCGACGGCGGTGCTCGTTTCGTGGTGTCGCTACCCTCGATGGCGCCAGAGCGCTGATGGCCAACGTGCTCGTGGTTGACGACGACCACTCCCTCCTGCGAGCGCTGCGACTCGGCCTCGAGGCGGACGGCCACGACGTGACGACGGCACCCAACGGCGAACGCGGTATCTCGATGACGGCCTTGCAGTCGCCCGACCTCGTCGTGCTCGACATTGGACTGCCCGACCTCGATGGACTCGTCGTCACCCACCGCATCCGTCAGTGGAGCGAGGTGCCGATCATCATCTTGTCCGCCACCGGTGACCCTGACCGAAAGATCGAGGCACTCAACGCGGGCGCCAACGACTACGTGACAAAGCCATTCAGCATGGGCGAGCTCGAAGCGCGCATCCGAGCGATTCTTCGCAATCGATCCAGCGGGAGCGATGAGTCGACCCAGGGCAACCTTTCCCTCGGCGCACTCGACATTGACCTCGTGCATCACGATGTGCACTTGAACGGCGAGACAGTCGAGCTCACATCAAAGGAGTTCAACGTCCTCGCCTTCCTCGGCCGCCACGTCGGCATGACCGTCACCCACCAGATGATCCTGAACGCCGTGTGGGGACCGGGGTACGGCGATGAGGCCGCCTACGTGCACGCGTACGTGCACCGTTTGCGACAAAAGTTGAACGACGACGAAGGTCGGCTCATCCAGACGAACCCGGGCATTGGCTACAGCCTTCATCCAGACGCCTGCCCTCAACGAACTTAGATCGTGGTCGGCTCCAGCAGTGCGGTCTGGACGAAGTCGCTGAAGTCGCGCACCTCGATCATGACGTCGTAGTCATCATCGAAGCTCGGCTGCGGGCTCAACAGAATGAGCCGAAGGCCGTCCGACGCCGCAAACTGTTCATCGGTCTCATTCGCCCGCTCGGCGAGCTCTTCGCCTTCGGTGTCGTCGAGCAGTTCTGCCACGAACACCGTGAACGAACCGACCGCCTCGTCGACGACGAAGCTCAAACATCCGGCAACGGAGATATACGAGCCGGAGGCGGTTTGCCCGAACGAGGAGGCCGCAACTTGGTCTTGACCGATGGGCCCGGCGACGAGCTTGCCCGAGGCGTCGAAGGCGTCGGCGAGGCTGGCGGCGAGCTGAGCGAGATTGGTTGTCGGCTCGAACTCGATCTGACGATCCGCCTGGCGAGGGGCGCCCAGGAATGAGATGGTCGGCTTGCCGCGAAACACCAGCGTCTCGACGAGTCCGACGCCGTGATTTGTCGTCACTTCGACAAGGTGACACTGTGCGAGCGACTCCACGCGGTTCATCGCCTCAAAGGCGACTTGCGCACGATCGATCAGCGGTCCCGCAAGATCGTTGAAGCGACGCTCGATGAGATCCAGATCTCCGCCCATCGAACGAATCACGAAAAGGGCGCCCTTCACCCACGAATCCCAGGGCACGTCGTCCGGCGTGGGCAGCAACGCGAACGCATCGAGCGCTTCGTACAGCGGCCCGAGGGAGGCTTGTCGACGCCCGAGCAACGTCCGACGCATCCCGAGAAGGCGCAGCGTGTTCGCCGTTTCGTCATCGAGGCCGCTTCGAAACACGTCGCAACCATGCGAGCCCTCGGCAACGACCGAGCGCACGATGCCCGCCACGACGTCATCGTTCTCGTCGGTGCGAAAGCGGATGAACTCTCCGGCAAGGAGGTCGTAGGGGTGCGCCGCCAGCTGCTCGCGCAAGGTGGTCAGGCGATCGCTGGCACTCACGTGACCTCCCTCGTGTCACGAAAGAGCGCGAGAAACCCCGATCCGAACATGCCACCACCGTAGCGAGGCGGGCATGCGTCCGTCAGAGCGTTGGCCTAGTCGCTCTTTCGCTTTGCGACCAAGAGGGGGATATGTCTCGCCGTACGTTGCTGATAGTCCGCGTAGGGCGGATAGGCCGCGACGGCCCGCTCCCACCACTGCGCCTTCTCCTCGCCCGCGACTTCTCGCACCTCGACATCGAACGGTTCAGGCCCGTCTTGGACCATGACGTCGTCGGGGTGAGCCTTTACGTTCTCGTACCACGTCGGATTCTCTGGCGCCCCGCCCTTGGAGGCGACGAGCGCGTACTCACCTCGGTACTCCACGCGCATCAAGGGGACCTTGTGAACCTTGCCGCTCTTGCGTCCCTTCATCGTGAAGATCACAATCGGCCAGCCCGTGTCGAGCAGGGTGTTCGCGAACTTGCCCCCCGACGCTTCGTACTCCTCGACCTGGTCGCGTACCCACTTGTCGGGACTCGGTATGTATTCGCCCTCAACCGGCATCGGTTACCTCCTCATACATTCTCGAACGCCCTCCGTTCTATCCGATTTACCGAGCGCCGTGACGACTCAGCCGCCGTGGGACGAGACGTCAGCGGGATCGTGGTGCTCAAGCGTGAGCTGTCCCGTGTTCGAATCGAAGTCGAAGAGCTCGCCGTAGCGGCCCCAGTCGATCGCGACGTTGAGTTGGGCGCGTGCCTCGTCTTCTGAGAATCCTCGTCGCAGGAGGTCGAGAAAGAAGCCCTCGCCGAGCGTGCTGTCGTCCGTTGTCGACAGCGCATTGCAGATCGAACGAACGAGCGGCGCTCGCTCGCGCGCCAGCTTGGCGAAGATCTGCTTCGATTCGAGGATGTCCGCCGCAACGAACGTACGACCTTCGTCGGTGATTTTGATGTCGGCATCGTGTACGTTCGCGAGTCCGAGCACCTGCGCCGCGTCCACGAGCGGCAACAGGTCGTCGACTTCGAAGGTCAGCTCGTGCGCGAGCTTCGGCAGGTCCTCTTCGCCACCGTGCGCCATGAGGATTTCGAGCAGTCCCGACATTCCACCGACGCTCGCGGCAGGAAGCGGCGTATCGGTCGGCGTGCCCTCGCCGGGTGACGGGGCTGCCCAGATGTGCGCAGGTGGTCGGGTGTCGGGTCCGGTCATGAGGGTGTAGATCTGGTCCACGAGCGCTTGAAAGCTCTCGTCGTGTCGGTTGCGCGGCTGAGGAAAGTGGCAACCGATCTCGGTGCGGATCCGGCCGGGGTTCGCGCCGAGCACGAAGATGCGGTCAGCGAGGAAGACCGCCTCTTCGATGTTGTGGGTGACGATCAACATCGACTTCGTGGGAAAGTCCCTCTCTCGCCAGAGCCGCAAGAGTTCGGCCCGCAGGTTCTGGGCCGTGAGCACGTCGAGGGCGGAGAACGGTTCATCCATCAATAACGCGTCGGGCTCGACGACAAGCGCACGCGCAAAGCCGACACGCTGGCGCATGCCGCCCGAAAGCTCTTTTGGATAGGCCGACTCGAAGCCGTCCAGACCGATGGTGTCGATGGCGCGCTCAGCGCGCTGGCGCCGCTCGTCGACGCTGACCCCGAGCGCTTCCAGCCCGATCTCGACGTTCTGGCGAACGGTCAACCACGGCAACAGCGCGAAGCTCTGAAAGACCATGGACACGCCGGGATTCGCGCCGTTGAGGAGCTGGCCGCGATAGAAGACCTCTCCCGTGGTGGGAGAAATGAGACCGGCGATGCAGCGCAGCAGTGTGCTTTTTCCGGAACCGGACCTGCCGAGCAGGGCCACGATCTCGCCCTCACGCAGATCGAGAGAGATGTCCTCCAAGACCGGCAGTGGCGTGCCGTCAGGCGACTCGAACGTCTTGGTGACGTGCGAGACCTCCATGATCGGAGCGGGCATTGTGCTCGCGCGCGAGGTGTCACTCGTACCGTTCGTCATCGGATACCTCCTTGGGGCACTGCTGCTCCCAACGTACGCGTCATAGCGTGAACCTCCGCTCGGCCACGTGATACAGCCGTCGCCAGAACAGTCGATTGGCGACGACCACGAAGGCGCTCATCACGACACCGCCCGCGATGAGCGCCGCGAACTTTCCTTGGCTGGACGCGGTTGCGATGTAGTTACCGAGTCCGTAGGCGTGCAGTGTCTTTCCGCGCCACGAGACAAGCTCGGCGACGATCGACGCGTTCCACGCACCGCCGGCTGCCGTGATGCCGCCGGTCACAAACGCGGGGAAGATCGCGGGCAAGATGACGTTGCGCCAGCGCTGGCGGCGGGTGAGGCGCATCGACACCATCATCTCGCGCAGGTCGTTCGGGATGGAGTTTGCGCCGGCGATGACGTTGAACAGGATGTACCACTGCGCCCCGAGCATCATCAACAGGATCGATCCGACATCGAGCGAGAGCCCGATGTCGATGAAGATGAGCGTCGCGAAGGGAAAGAGCAGGATCGCAGGAAAGCTCGCCAGCACTTGCACGACGGGCTGGGCGAATCGAGAGAGCTTCGGGCTCATGCCGATCTTCACCCCGACGGGCACCCAGATGATTGTTGAGATGATCAGCAACACAACCACGCGACCGAACGTCGCGAAGGCGTAGCCGATGAGACTCGGGAACCGACCGAAGCCAAGGTGAGCGTTGATGTACACGAGACCCAGCACCGTGATGGCGAGCGAGACGCCCACGATGACGATCCAGAAGATGACGTCGCCGACTTGTCGTTTTCGTTGATCGGCTCGCAGCGGGTACTCGGCGAGTCCGAACGGTCGCGTCACCGTATCGAGGAATCGCCCGATCGGATGAACGGCGCGACCGAGCAGCTTCGGGATGCTGGAGCGACGAAGAATGTTGAGCACGATGCTCTTGGGCTTGTCGCCGGACTCAGAGGTTTCGAGTCGAAACTTGTCCGCCCACGCGACGAGGGGGCGAAAGACGAAGAAGTTGGCGCCCACAACGAGGATCACCATGACGCCGATGGCGATCGCGACGTCGGCGTAGGAGCCATCTTTTATGGCGGCCGCCATGTAGCTACCCATTCCGGGGAGACTCTCAGAGACACCTTTGTTTTTGATGAACACGGTCACTGCTTCAGACGCAGTGAGGAAGAACCACCCCCCGCCCATCGACATCATCATGTTCCACACGAGACCAATCATCGAGCTCGGCACATCGAGCTTCCAGAAGCGCTGCCATTTCGTGAGCCGATACATGCGCGCTGCCTCATCGAGTTCGATGGGTTGTGTGATCAAAGAGTGATAAAAGCTGAACGTCATGTTCCACGCCTGAGACGTGAAGATGACGAAGATCGAGGCCATCTCGAGTCCGAACTCGCTGTCGGGAAAGAGCTTGACGAAGAACGTCAGCGCGATCGGCAAGAACACGAGGATCGGAATCGACTGCAAGATGTCGAGGATCGGCAGCAGCACCTTTTCGGCGCGTCGCAGACGAGCCGCGGCCGTTCCGTAGACGAGGGTGAATATCGTTGAGATCGCGAGTGCGATGAACATTCGCAGCAGCGATTGCGCCGCGTAGTAGGGCACGTCGGCGATGTCGGTCGAGACGTGCGTCGCCGTGTGGCCGGCTGTGAGGTTCACTGTTACGCCGCGTCCAAGCTTCACCACCGCGTAGAGCGTGGCAACAATGCCAGCCGCGACGACCAGGTCAACCCAGCTCAACCGACGGCCGCGTAGAGCCTCTCGCACTGGGAGAAACTGTCGCTTGGCCATAGGGGTCCTTCGACGATGATCGCCCAGCAATCTAGGCGATCGCGAAGTGTTCTTCCGCCGTTTGGCGGCGCATCAACGGCATGAAACGTTCTCATTCATGTGTGATCACGCGTTGTTCATCTCGTAACGATTGGGGTGAACGCGCTGTTAGTGAACTGGCTGTGCGACTTCGCTCGACTGCGTGACGACAAAGTCCTTCTGGCGAATCATCACCATCGAACAGATCGCACCGATGATCGCGATCGCACCACTCACGTACAGAAGCTCATCGAGCATGCTGGCAAAGCTTGCTCGAAGAGCAACTCCCAGCACGTGCTGCACGCCGGCGGGCGCCGCCTTGATGACCCGACCGGGGTCTCCTTGTTGGATGGCCGCAATGATCTGACTCGCGTGGGTAGCAGCACCCGGCGTCGCCGCGAGATTGTGCGTGAGATCGTGATCCAAGACCGACGTGAAGATCGTCCCGTAGACGGCGATGCCGACGGCGATGCCGATTTGTCGGAAGGTCGTGTTCACGCCCGACGCCATCCCCGAGCGCTGAGGAGCGACCACACCGACAGCCGTCGAGGCGAGCGGTGGATTCACCATGCCCGACCCGAAACCAGCCACGATGAAGCCGGCGATGAGGTGCGTCCAGCCCGTCGACGCATTGATGCCCGCCATCAAAAAGAGGCCGATGCCGACGAGCAGGAGTCCAGGGCCAATCAGCCAGCGAACCGGCATGTGGGTGCTCAATCGACCAGCGGCAGTCGCCGAGATCAGCGTGCCTCCGCTGAGAATCAAGAGGCGCAGACCGGTGCCGAGTGCCGAGAAGCCGAGATCGTCCTGGAGGAAGAGGACGATGTAGAGCAGCATCGCAAAGAGCGAGCCGTTCATGGCGAAGGCGGCGATCAAGCCACCGTCGAACGTCACGGTGCGAAACAAGGAGAGGTCGAACATGGGGTGTGCGACCTTGGCTTCGATGAACCAGAAGAGAGAAAGGAACACCGCGGCGAGGCAGAGACAGACGATCACCCGCGGGTCGCCCCAATGCGTCTCGCTGGCTCGAATGAGCGCGTAGACGAGGGTCACCAGGCCGAGGGTGAGCGCGGCGAAGCCCGCCCAGTCGGGACGTGAGGCGTCTGGCGTCTTTGACTCCTCGACGTACATGGCGGTGAGAATGACCGCAACAACGCCGATCGGAAAGTTGACGAGGAAGATCCCGCGCCAACTGATGCCGCTTGTGATGACGCCGCCGAGGATCGGCCCGAGGGCGACAGCGACGCCGGTAATCGCACCCCAGACGCCGAAGGCGATGCCACGCTCCTTGCCGCGAAAGCTGTTCGCGAGCAACGCCAACGACGTCGAGAACAAGATGGCGCCGCCAATCCCCTGTGCGCTGCGTGAGAGTGTCAGCATGAGCGGGGACTGCGCGAGCCCGCACAGCAGCGAACCGAGTGTGAAGACGACAAGACCGATGACGAAGAGCAGCTTTCGGCCATAGCGGTCGGCGAGGGCACCCGCCGTGAGCAGCAACGACGCAAGAGTGAGCGCGTACGCGTCAACCACCCATTGGACATCAGAGAACGTGCCGTGAAGGCCGTGCTGAATCTCGGGCAGCGCAACGATGACGATCGTCACGTCGAGCAAGAGCATGAACGTCGCCGCACAGACGACGATGAGCGTCCACCATTTCTTGTCCATGGTCGCTAACCCTAATTGGGACCTGCAACATCCGACCCCGGAACTTCACTGATTGCGACCGATTTCTTCAACAGCTCGGCGTTCGGTGGTGGCAAACTGACGACATGGACCTCTCCGACGCGCTTGACCTGGCAAGGACTCGGCGCTTCTCTGTGCTCGTCACGATGCGTGCGAACGGGCGACCGCAGCTCTCCAATGTTGGTCACCTCGTGGGTGACGATGGACTGATCCGAATCTCGATCACCGCAGAACGAGCAAAGTACAAGAACCTGCTGCGCGATCCGTGGGCCGCCCTCGATGTCGCGCGCGAGGACTTCTACGCCTACGCGGTCATCGAAGGCGACATCGACCTCTCCCCCGTCGCGAGTCGCGTTGACGACGAGACGGTCAACGAGCTCGTCGAGGTCTATCGCGGTATCGCGGGAGAGCACGAGAACTGGGACGACTTTCGCGATGCCATGGTCCGTGAGCAGCGCGTCGTCGCGCGGCTGCGACCGACTCGCGCCTACGGCATGCTCTAGCGAGTCGCGAAACGTTCTGCCAGGAACTCTTCGAAGGTCACAGTGCCGACCGCGTGCTCCGGTGCAAGATGCCCTCCCTCTCGAAAGCCCGCAAACGCCTTTCCCGGTAGGCGCACGGGCACGACGGGCCGTCGAAGGCCCGCGGCGTCGAGATAGGACGCGGCGAGCTCGCCCGTTCCAAGGATCTCGGGACCTCCCATGTCCGGCACGCGTTCTGCAGGCGCGGCGCTCGCGAGTTCGACCAAGCGTGTCGCGACTTCTTTTACGTCGATCGGTTGAAAGCTCGTCTGGGCGGGTAGGAACATGACCGGTGAGCGCGCAAGGGTACGGCACGCTCCCGCGATGAGATTGTGAAACTGCGTCGAGCGAAGGGTGGTCCACGGGAGTTCCGACCGTTCGATCAATCGTTCGACCTCCAGCTTCGAGCGATAGTAACGAAGCGGCACTCGATCCACGCCGACGATGGAGATGTAGACAATGAATGGACGCTCCGCGTTGGTCGCTCCGCGCAATAGGTGTCTCGCCGACGTCGCGTCGCTGAATCGACTGGCGCAGTGGATCACGGTGTCGATGCCTTGCAGCGCCTCATCGATCCCCTCGCCCTTGCGAAGGTCACCGATCGTCCACTCGACCTCCGGACTGCCCGATAGCTGAGGTCGTCGACTCAGCACGCGAACTGTGGCACCGCCGACAAGGAGGTTGTCCACCACTTCGCGCCCGAGGGTGCCGGTGCCGCCCGTGACGAGTACGTGTTCGATGTCGGTGGCCCCTTTCGGTTCTGATGCATCCTGACATCCCGCTCGGCACGCGTCACCCATTATCCTTCTTCAACGCGGTGATTTATCCAATGAAGATTCCGCTATCCTTGGAAAAGACATGTTTGAAGTAGTCGAATTCAACTGGAGTGGGCGGCGCGCGAAGGCGTCGGTGCCGCCACGGCTCGCATCCATCACCTGGAACCTCCCGGAGTCCGTGGTCCGCTCCACCGAACGGGCCGCGGCCGCAGTGGTGCGTTCCAACGATCGGCTACCGCCGTCATGGGAACCACTCGCCCGCCTCCTGCTTCGCGCCGAGGGCGTGGCGAGCAGCGCGGTCGAACAGGTTCGAGCCCCGCTCGAAGAGGTCGCCGCTGCGGAGATTACGGACCTGATTACAGGTCCCTCTGCCTGGGTCGCGGACAATCTCGCGGTCGTCGCAGGTGCCGTCGACGACGCTCGAGAACGCCCCCTCGACGTGGCGACGCTCCTCCGCTGGCACGAGCGATTGATGGAACACGCCGTCGGCGCGAGCGACGCGCAACTCACCGGCCAGTTTCGCGATCGACCAGTCTGGATCGGCGGCAGCACTCCGCTCAATGCGGCCTACGTGGGACCTCCCCCAGAGATGCTTCGCGAACTGATGGAAGATCTCATCGAGTTCGCAAACTCGGACTCGCTTGATGTCATCACGCAGGCGGCGGTGCTGCACGCGCAGTTCGAATCGATCCACCCCTTCGCCGATGGCAACGGACGCTTGGGCCGAGTCCTCATCGGGTGGCTCCTCGTTCGGCGCCTCCGCGTTCATGTCCCGCCGCCGTTCAGCATCTTCGTTGCGCGCGATCACGGGGGCTACCTCTCCGGTCTGGCCTTTTATCGGATGAACGAGTTCGCCCAGTGGGTTCGGTGGTTCGCCACCACGCTCGAAAGGTCAGCGGGTGCAGCGTCGTCCCTGGTCATCAACATCGAGTCGCTCCTCGGCGAGTGGCGCGGGCGCGCGGGCGATCGAAGTGGAACGGGCGGCAGAGCCGTGCGGAGCGGGGCGACGTTCTGGCGCGTGCTCGACATGTTGCCCGAGTATCCGATCATCTCCGCTCAGTTCGTTGCCGACACGTTCGAGATCTCACACGAGGCTGCTCGACAGATGCTGCTGCGCTTTGAGTCGCTGGGGATCTTGTCACCGGCGCCGATTCACTCGAGCGCTCCCGGGCGCCCTGTGCGCTGGTGGGCAGCGAACGAACTCCTCGCTGCCGTCGCTCACTGGAGTTAGCGCGACGAATCGTTCGCCGTCAAGAGTCGAAGCTCTCGCAGCGAGTCTCTGATCAACTGAGCGAGCTCGACGTCGTTCGACTCATCGGTCCATCGTTCGAACGCGACCTTGAAGATGGCGATCCCGGCCTCTCCCGTCAAGCTGGCGGTCGGCTCCGGCACACCACGCTCTCGAAGGGCTTCGGCCATGGCTGACGCGAGCGACGCCAGCTTGATCAGCTCGCGCTCTTGCAGCTCGGCGTTCGTGGTGATGGCGTTCTGTCGTCGCTGCGCGAACTCGCGATTGTCCTGGAGCACTGACGCCGCAACCTCCAGAGCACCCGCCACCGCCTCGATCGGGGTCGCCGAAGCGGGCGCCTCGGTGACTTCGTCCACGAGGAGCGACTTCAGGCGATCCGCACCCGCGAACAAGACCTCACGCTTGTCCGAGAAGTAGCGAAAGAAGGTCCGTTCCGTGAGACCCGCACGTTTTGCGATCTCCGCGACGGTCGTCTGTTCGAAGCCTCCGTCGCCGTATAGCTCGAGTGCCGCTCGCTCAAGGCGACTCTTCGCGTCCGGTTCCCATCGACCCATGGTTCGATGCTATGTGATGTCAGTACCTGACATTGATGTTATAGTGATGACAGTAACTGACATCCCGTCACTTTGGCGCAGCGTTCTACGCCAAGGGCGGTTCACTCTTGGAGGTTTGCCATGCGCATTTTTGTTACAGGTGCTTCGGGTTGGATCGGCTCCGCCGTCGCCGCAGAACTCATCAACTCAGGTCACGACGTCATTGGACTCGCCCGCTCGGAGTCGTCGGCAAGTGCTCTCAGCGCTGCGGGCGTGCACGTGCTTCGCGGCTCTCTCGAAGACCTCGACGCCATACGGCTCGGCGCAGCCGACTCCGACGGCGTCATTCATCTTGCGTTTAATCACGAGCTCGCATTCTCCGGGAACTTCAAAGCCGCCGCCGACGCAGACCGTCGCGTGATGGAGGCTTTCGCTGATGCTCTCGCTGGTTCGGACCGACCTCTCGTCATCGCATCGGGGACGCTTGGGCTCAGCGTGGCGGGACGTCCGGCAACTGAGCTCGATGGGCACGGAGCCGAGGCGCCGCCCGCCGCTCACGGTGAGGGCCCACGCGCCCGCTGGGAGTCGGCGGAGTACACGCTCTCACTCGCATCGAGCGGCGTGCGCTCCGTTGTCGTGCGGCTACCTCCGACCAACCACGGTGTTGGTGACACGGGCTTCATTCCGGCGCTCATCAACATCGCGCGCGCTGCCGGCGTCGCGGGCTATCTCGGTGATGGGTCCAATCGATGGCCGGCGGTCCACCGTCTGGACTCGGCGCACCTGTTCTGCTTAGCGCTGGAGAACGCTCCGGCGGGCACAACGTTGCACGCCGTCGCTGACGAAGGAGTGCCTCTTCGCGAGATCGCGGATGTCATGGGGCGCCACCTCGACGTGCCAGTCGAGTCGATCTCTGCGGAGAAGGCTGTCGAGCACTTCACGTGGCTCGCCGGGTTCGTTGGCGTCGACAGCCCGGCCTCGAGTGCGATCACACGCGAACTCATGAGCTGGCAGCCAACGCAGCCGAGTCTGATTGAGGATCTCGATGAGGGCCACTACTTCAAAGTGCCCACTGCGTGAACATCGGAGGTTGGTGGCTCTTGTCATCACGGAGCCCCACTCAGAAATAAGTGCCGACGAGGTTATTTGATGAGGGGGTTGCGGTGATCGTGGCGTCCGTTACCGCGCGGAAGTTTGTCGAACTGTGACATCCCCTTGCTCTAATGGTGGGGTGGCGGCATCCATCAATCTCGAAACGGCAAGGACATTTCTTCTAACGCACGCGCGCCTCATCGAGCGACTGCGCTACGAATTCCTCTTCGAAGATGGTCCGAGCGAACGCGTGGTCGCTGCGCTGGCGCCGTATCAAAACGCCGATGGAGGTTTCGGCAACGCGCTCGAACCAGAACCTTCGCGGCGCCGAGAGTCAGCCGGTCCCCGTGTGGTCGGCCTTCGGCGTGCTCGACGAATGCGATGACTTCGATCGTCCGATCGTCGAGCGAGCGTGCGCGTTCCTGTCGTCGATCACTTCGTCCGAAGGTGGCGTGCCCTTCGTCCTGCCGAGCGTGTCGCACTCGCCGCACGCCCCGTGGTGGACTATCGGTGATTCCCCGTCGGCGTCCCTCAATCCCACGGGGGGCCTCGTGGGTTATTTGAACAAGCACATGGTGAAGAACTCATGGCTCGCACCGGCCGAGGCGTTCTGTTGGGCGGCAATAGAACAACTGCACGAGACGAGCCCGTACGAACTGGGCAACATCCTCTCGTTCCTCGAATCAGCGCCGGATCGCGATCGCGCAGAAACGGCATTCGCTCGCATCGCACGGATTGTGCGACAACAGGGCTTCATCGAGCTCGACCCCGATGCCGGAGGCGAGGTGCACTTTCCGCTCACCTTTGCGCCGTCGCCGACGAGTCTCGGCCGACGCCTCTTCAGCGACGAGGTCATCGAGGCGAACGTTGATGCGCTCATTCGTCAACAGCAGCCAGACGGCGGCTGGACGGTCAACTGGATGATTTGGACGCCGATCACCGAGCATGAGTGGCGAGGGGTTCGCACGGTGGAGGTGCTCCACACGCTCAAGAACTACGGACGAGTGTCCTGACGCAGCTCCGCCAGTAATGTCGCGCAGTCCTTGATCAGCGTTTCGCCTTTGACTGGTTCAGTGCGGCCGCGGCACGAAACAGCGTCTTCAAGGCCTTCTCGTTGATCTTCTCGCCTTCGTGAAAGTCAATCGCGCGCCTCACGTTGCCCTCCAGACTGGAGTTGAAGAGACCCGCAGGATCGGCCAGTGCGGCTCCTTTGGCGAAGGTCAACTTGACAACCTCTTTGTACGTCTCACCGGTGCAGATCATTCCTTCGTCGTACCAGACGGGAACGCCGCGCCACTTCCACTCCTCGACCACACCAGGTATTGCCTCTTTGATCAGCGCGCGCAGACGGCCGAGCGTGACGCCCCGCCAGTCCCCTAACTCTTTGATTCTCTCGTCGATCAACTTTGACGGCGTCTTCGTTTTCGGTGCACTGCTTGGCGTCATGGCGATCTTTTCCTTTGCGTTGCCCACTAGTCAACGGGTCACATCACGATGCCGACTCTACCGCCGCCTGCTCTGTGCTTCCCGTTAGAACGTGGTTGGTGACACACCGCAAAGACAAGTGTGAGGCAGAGGAAGAAACATGAGTGCTCCTGATCGAAGTGAAGCTGGCAGGTCGGTCGTCCGCGAGATGATGGGCGAGGAAACCGCCGACAAGCTCATAGCCTCAGCCGAATCCGATACGTTCGGCGCGGTCATTTCGGAGCTTGCCATTGACGAAGCCTTCGGAGAGATCTGGACTCGGCCAGGGCTCGATCGAAAGTCGCGAAGCTTGGTGACAATGGCGGTCATGGTCGCCTTGCGACAGCCTCACGAGTTCGGCATCCATATGAATATCGGCCTCAACAACGGCCTCACGTTGAGGGAGATCGAAGAGGCGCTCATCCAAACACTGCCGTACGTGGGATACCCCGCCGTCGCCAACGCGCTCGCCGCAGCGAACGACGTCATCAAAGAGCGAGGTCTCGGCAACGACGCCGAGTACGGCGGTCACCGCGGTCTGCTCTAAGCGAGCGACCAGTGATCAGAATCCAGGGAAGAGTGCTCGATAGTCCTCGAGCGCAATCGGCCCGCTGACCTCAATCTCATCGGCAGGCCGGTTGCGCCCGTAGACGAGACGCAGCACCGCCTCAGCCGGTCCGGTGATCGAGCCAGTCGTGTCGTCGAGCGCCGCTTGTTCGTCGGCAACGAGGTGCAGCTCATCGGCGAGATCCAGTCGATAGGTCGCATCGTTATCGGTCAGGGTGATCGCCACTCGCTGGGGGCGAAGTCGTTCGAAGGTTGCTTCGTCGCGGACACGTGTGGCGATGAGATCGATCCGGTCCCACAGCAACGAGAGCTCGGGCTGCGGAATGGCCGCCTGCGCGTCGAGGGCAACTGCGACGTCCCAGCCGTGGACGGCCTGCTCGGACAGTCGGTACCCCGCGTACACGCCCACAGTGACCGGTCCGGCGAAAAACGGGATGCGAAGCACCTCGAGGCGCTCGGGGCCGAGAGCGATCAACGAGGCGAGTGCCGCACGGTGGCTGGCGTCCGCGGTGTACCACGCGTCGCGCTGCTCGACCGGCGTCATGGCGTCCCAGCGCTGCCATATAGGCAACGCCAGCTCACGATCCACCGGCGTGGGGTCGCCCGCGATGGCGCGATCGATGAGTATGGCACCGATCTCCGAGCCGCTGCCGAGATGCGACAGTACCTGAGCGATGGTCCACTCCCTGTCGAAGGACTGTTGCTCGAGCTGCTCTTCCCTGAGATCTACGACAAGGGCGCGGGTGCGTTCTGAGCTGGTGTCGAGCGCCGCCAGCCACGGTTCTGCGGCGATGACTTCGTTGGTCATGGACGTCCTCCTGTTCGTTGATCCCTGACGAATCGGCCATCAAGATCCGGCCGACATTACGAGGCTATTGGCTCGGCCTCGCGCGAGGGACGCTTCTCGTCTACCCTCAGTTGTCGACGCCGGAAGAGACCTCGCGGCGTCCCTACAGATGTTCGCGAGAGCTGAACTGCGCACCACCCCGGGCTCTCAAGGGAGAGCCGGGATGTTGCGTCTTAGCGACGAAGGCCTAGCCGACCCACTGCGCGACCCACTCACCTGTCTCCTGCGCGGAGATGACGTTCAACCGATTCCACGCGTTGATCGCGGCAATGTTCAAGATCAACGCCGCGAGCGCGGCCTCGTCGTAGTGCGTGGCGGCTTCGTCGAACACCTCGTCGGGCACCGGATTGGATCGGTCGGCCAGGCGTGTCCCCGCTTCGGCGAGTGCCAGCGCGGCGCGCTCGGCGTCACTGAAGTAAGGCGTCTCGCGCCACGCAGCCAAAGTAAACAGACGCTCATCACTTTCACCCATCTTCTTCAAGCCCCGAGAGTGCATGTCGAGGCACACCGCACAACCGTTGATCTGGCTCGCCCTGAAGCTCATGAGTTCGATCGTCGACTCGGGCACGCCCGCATTTTTGGCCGCCTCTCTCGCGACATTGCCCAACGTCTGAAAAGCCTCCATCGCACCGGGGACCGCGATGGCGGGGTTCGTAATCCTGGATTTCATCGTTTACTCCTTTGGGGGTTGGAACTATCTCTCTCCACCACCTATGACACGCGAGTACAACCAGATGTGACACCTCGGCGCGTCCGAGTACGGTTTTTCTGAGATCGGCTGTCACACCAGCGGGCCGTCACGGGTCGTAGACGTGAGATCTCCCACGTATAAAGGCGGTGCATGGACGACGAGTGGTTGGCGGGACGCTTCGAAGATCACCGTTCGCGTTTGCGAGGGGTGGCGTATCGGATGCTGGGCTCACTCACTGAAGCGGACGACGCCGTCCAAGACGCGTGGGAGCGGGTCAGCCGAGCGGGCGCTGACGACGTCGAGAACCTGGGCGGCTGGCTCACGACCATCGTCGCTCGAGTCTGTCTCAACATGTTGCGCACGCGTAAGACGCGGCGCGAATCGTCCCTTGAGTTTTATCTCCCCGACCCCATCGTGAGTGCCGATGACGAAGCCGGTCCCGAAGAAAAGGCCATGCTCGCCGATTCGGTAGGCCTCGCGCTGCAGATCGTCCTTGACACGTTGAGTCCTGACGAGCGAGTGGCCTTCGTGTTGCACGACATGTTCGATCTCCCCTTCGATCAGATCAGCCCGATGCTCGATCGCACGCCGCAGGCGACGAGGCAACTGGCGAGCAGGGCTCGCCGTCGTATCAAGGGTGCCAACATTCGCCAGCCAGAAGGAGACCTCGCTCGCCAACGGGCCGTTGTCGACGCCTTCTACGCAGCCAGTCGTGCGGGCGACCTCGACGCTCTTGTGGCGCTGCTGCATCCCGATGTCACGCTGCGCGTCGACTCCAGTCCAAGCCAGCCACACCAATCGACCGTCATTCGTGGCGCCGCGTTGGTGGCCCATCAGGCCCGCCTCGGTGCGCAACCCTCGTCGAAGATTCACCCCGCCGTGGTCAACGGCGCAGCGGGCTATGTCATCACCAGGCGAGGACGCCCATTCGTCCTCATGGCGTTCACCGTGAACGACGACAAGATCACCGAGATCGATGTGATCGGTGATCGCGAGCGCGTTGAGCGGGTAATCGGAACGTTCTCACTCGACGAATAGCGCTGCTCGGGGCAGCACCCAGCGATTGGTGATCTGCGTAAAATTAATCGGACTCGGTTGTGCCTCGTGGGTTAGCACGTAACGAAATCCCACGTTCTGCAGGGTCAGATTTGGCGCAGCGTTGAACGCATTGGGCTCGCAGTAGAGCCGCTCGAGCTCGAGCGCGCTGAAGTAACAGCGCGCTGATTGCTTCACGAACTCCGCACCGTGACCCTTCTTTCGAAGTTCCGGGACGACGATGTGCAGATGCATGAAATCTGCTGACCGAAGTCGATTCGATCGGTCGAGCTGAAGCCGACGACGTCGCCGTCCGATAGCCAGAGCAGCGAGTAGCTCATCCGAGCGCTGATCGGGCGCGCGTAGTCCTCCTGATAGAAGGAGAGCCACTCCTCTCGCGATGGCAACAAGGTTGGATCCACGCCGAGTGTTCGGAGATGATCGTCGGAGGAGTCGTGAAAATAGTCGATCCGAATGCCAACCTCCGACAGTTGCATCTCTCGAACATCGAGCTTCGACTCGTTCGCCACCTTCGCTTCTCCTTAGACCGGCTCAAGAGTGATCATCAAAGTCCTCGTCGTCAGCACGCATCCGGCGATCCTGAGAGCATCGGCGACCTGGTCGGCTCTTTCGCGGTCATTGGCTCAACGCCTCCACCGTTCAATGATCACGATCCGAAAATGGCCGAATCGAGTAGGCACCGCTCATTGATCTGATGGAGGCGGTTTACGTCCGCGTCCGCGCACGAAGAACCGGGCTGCCAGCGCCACCACGAGGATTGGAATGGCGATGTAAGGCGACAGCGTGTAGTGAGTGGCGATTAGCACGGTCATTAATCCTAAGCCAGGCGCACGAGTCGAAACGCAGACGTGCGAACGTACACCTCACAATCTGGCTATTTCGACGACTCACGTTCGCCCGTCACTTCACTTTTGTGATCGTTCGAAGGCACGCGCACCGGATCGCCACGTCCGATCGAGATCGGAACTCTCGTAGAAGCGTCGGTCAATCTCCAAGACGACCATGCCGTGAGCGAACGCCCACAACGCTTGACCGAGGTAGGGATCGCCGGTCGCGAGGAGGAACGGCTTGCCTGCCCAGTCCTCAAGTCCCGGCGTCAGGTCGGTGCGCGGCAAGGAGCCTGACGTCATCAACCGGTAGAGATTGGGATTGGCCAGCGCAACCGCTCGATATGTCGCGAGAAGGGCGGCGACGGGACTTCGTCGGCCTGGCTTGGCCACGGCGTGGTACATCAGGTGACCACTCTCCAACAGTCCCTCTTCAATGAGTGCGACCTCAACCGCTCGCTTGCTTGAAAAGTGCTTATAGAGAGAAGGCGCACGAATGTCGACGGCAGCGCCGAGGTTACGCATCGTGAGCGCCTCGGGTCCCTCCCTCTCCAAAATCTCGCGCGCCGCCTGGACGATCTGTGCCGATCGTCCGACGCGCGGCGCAAGGACCGGCGTATCGCTCACTGCTTCCCCGTCTCGAGACGAAAGACCGGGTGACGATCCACGATCGCTCGTAACTCGTCCTCGGTTGACGTTGCCGACACGCCGTCGAAGAAAACACCAACCTCCGCCTTCCAGCGTCGCAGGTACGCGCGCAACACGGGAATCTTCTCGTCACCTTGCAGTTCATGAGCTAGCCGATGGTCTCGACGAGAGCCCAGCAAGAGGACGAGTCGCCCATCATCGGCTCGGACGTTGCGTACCCACTCGGCTTCGCCGCGAGGGGCGACCAAGTACTCCGATCCATCGAACGCGAGCAGGTTCACCGGCGTGCGGCGGGCTACGCCCGATCGCCGACCTCGCACCTCGAGGACCCGGCTCCCGAGAACACTGACGCCCATGCGAGTAAGTCCCGCGACCGATTTGTTGAATATGTTGCGGGTAAACCACCCGGGTCGACGGTAGTGAGTTGGTGTAGTCATGTCTGACTCCTTCATCCTGCCTGCGGTGCCACCGCAGGGCTCCTACGTAGGCTAACACAGTTAGCCAATACGGCTATCAATGTTAGCCATTAGAGCCTGGCTCGGGCTCTTGAAGTGCCCGCTAGCTGCCTTTCGTGATGGGCGAGGCGAGCAGAGATCGCACGGCGATCTTCGCGTTGTCGAGGTGACTCACGTCCCCGCTCACGCGCGCGAGTAGGAGTGCCCCCTCGACCAGCGACAGTGTCGCCGACGCTATCTCGGCGACGGAATCGTCTGGCCAGTCCTCAGCGCGCAGTCGCGCTGCGATGAGACTCTCCCACTGGTCGAAGCAGCGCGCCGCAATGACGCGAAGTCGTGGGTTGATGATGGGCGACTCGAGTGCCGTCGGCGCAATGGGACAGCCTGGGCACTGGAGTGATCGCTCCACTGAGCGTTCGCTTCGGGAAAGTCAACCATGGGAAGGTAGAAAAATGAGCACACAACCAAACGCAGTACTGGTGCACGGCGCGTTCGCGGACGCGTCCGGTTTCGCCGCAGTCATCAGGATTCTGGAGGCGCAAGGGGTCACCGTGAGGGCTCCCATGAACCCGCTTCGTGGATTGGCATCGGACGCAGAGGCGATCAGGCGCTACACGACAACCATTGATGGGCCGATCGTCCTCGTTGGCCACTCGTACGGCGGCGCAGTCATCTCCCAGGCCGCATCGTCAGTGAAGGACGTCACAGGACTGGTGTTCCTTGCCGCGTTCGCACTGGACGAGGGCGAGAGCTGCGTGAGCGTCCAAGCGCCATTCCCGCCCTCGCTCCTCGCGACGACCAACATCGCCAGTCCCTACGACGCACCTGGCGCCGCCGGCGGCCCCGACCTCTTTATCAAGATCGACCAGTTCCACGAGACCTTCTGCGCAGACCTGAGTGACGATGTCGCGGGACCGATGGCGGTGGGCCAGCGCCCACTCGCCGCGGCGGCACTTGGCGAGAACGCCTCGGCTGTTTGGGTGGCGTGACATTCCGAGCTGGTACCTCGTGTCAGAGCACGACAACGCGATCCCGCCGGACTGCGAACGCTTCATGGCACACCGGATGAACGCTGTCACCGAGTCCATCGACGGTTCTCACACTGCGTTCATTGCTCACCCCGACGTCGCGTCCGACCTGATTTTGAAGGCTCTGGGGTGAACCAGCTTCGGCAGTGAGCGCCTGGCGCTTTCCCGCGTGGCATCTTCGCTCATTTTCAGCGCGCTCATCACCGGCTCACCGGCTCGATCGAGCATGATGATCCGAGGATGAGATCCACTCTGTGTCAACCGTCGCTAGAAGTTTCATGAGGATTGGCTGGTCGCACAATACAAAGTCGCTGTCAAGTTCCTTGGCTTGTAGCAGCGCATGCAACCTTCAGGCTCATGCGGGATCGTCGCTTCCGCCGTCACGCTCATGACGCTCTTCCGTCTTGGAGGTCTCGTGAGCGTCCCGGCCTCAGCTCGAACCGATCTGCTCGCCCCGCGAACTCGTGCTGCACTCGAGCTCGCGGGCCTCCTCGACGCGGTCGGCGTCGTCGAGATCGATCCCGCGGTCTCTAACACCGCCGCCACGCAAGAAGTGTTCGGGTTGTCCATGGATACGTTGGCCAACTGTGTCGTCGTCAGCGGAAAACGCGAAGGAGATGAACGAATCGCCGCGTGCCTGGTCCTAGCCACCGGACGGGCCGACATCAACAACGTGGTGAGGCGATCCCTCGACGTGCGCAAGGCCTCGTTCCTGGCGATGGAACGTGCCGTGGAATTGACCGGCATGGAGTACGGGAGCATCACCCCCATCGGACTGCCCGAGAGTTGGCCAATCCTCGTCGATCGCCAGGTGGTCGACACCGAGATCGTCGTAATCGGATCGGGCGTGCGACGTTCAAAGATCCTTCTCCCCGGCCACGTCCTGTCGCAGTTAGCGGGAGTCCAAGTGATCGACGGTCTCTGCCTCTGAACGCGAGTGGTCGCGACCTTGAGTCGCGTCGTCCAGTGGCATTCTCAGCGCAGACGCTCGAGGCGCTCAACCGCATCAACGAGCACCTCGCGGCGCTTCGAGAACATCCATCGCACGAGGTGGCAACCCGCGTCACGGTCGTCGTAGAAGACCGAGCTCGGAACCGCCACCACACCGCACCGTTCGGGGAGCGCCAAACAGAACGTGTAACCGTCCTCGTCGGTGATCGACGTGATGTCGGTCGTAATGAAGAACGTGCCGTGGGACGGAAAGACCTTGAATCCCGCAGCATCAAGCCCCGAGGCCAGGAGGTCGCGTTTCTCGCGCAGCGTCGCGGCGGCCTCCACGAGGTAGTCGTCGCACGTATTCAAACCCTCAGCGATGGCAGGCTGAAACGGAGCTGCGTTCACGTATGTGAGGAACTGCTTCGCCGATCGGATCGCGGTGATGAGCTCAGACCGCGCGCACGCCCACCCCACTTTCCATCCGGTGAAGGAGTACGACTTCGCTGCAGATGAGATCGTGATCGTGCGCTCCGCCATGCCCGTCAGCGACGCCAGGGGAATATGGGGCGACTCGTAGACGAGGTGCTCATAGACCTCGTCGGTGACGACGAGGAGATCGTGGCGCCGAGCAGTGTCGGCGATCACCTCGAGTTCAGCGAGTGTGAACACCTTGCCGGTAGGGTTGTGCGGCGAGTTGACCAAGATAAGACGGGTGCGCTCCGTGATGGCGTTCTCGAGTGCTGCAGGTTCAAACGACCAGTCGGGCGTGCGCAGCGGCACCACACGACGCTGCGCACCGGCCATCGCGGTGCACGCGGCGTACGAGTCGTAGTACGGCTCGAACATGACGACCTCATCGCCCGTCTCGCACAGCGACAGCAGACACGACGCGATCGCTTCCGTGGCTCCCGCGGTCACCAGTATCTCGGCGTCCGGATCGAACCTGAGCCCGTAGTAGCGCTGCTGATGGTCGGCGATCGCCGAACGCAGGGACGCGATGCCGATGCCCGGGGGATATTGATTGTGGCCATCTTCAATCGCTTTGATCGCGGCGCGCTTGATCACGTCGGGACCGTCGACGTCGGGGAATCCCTGGCCGAGGTTGATCGACCCGGTGGCGAGAGCGAGCGCCGACATCTCCGCGAAGATCGTGCTTGTGTAGCCCTGGAGACGAGCGTTGAGATAGCGGTTGCGTCCACTCATGCCGCGCCACCCGCCGACATGCGCCGGGATTGCTCGGGGGCACTGACTCGCATTGGAGCGAGCCTAAACCCGTCTCCGCAGGCCATAGAGATGTCACAGCCCCGGGCAAAGGTACCGAGATGACAAACCGCCTCACTGAGTTTGGAAGTCATTTCAACACGCTGAACCGTTCGATATCCACAAGAATTATTGCACAAATAGTGTTGCACAATAACTCTTGTACGACTAAGGTGGCTTCATGGTAGACAACGAAAGCCCAATGATCACTGACGTAAAGGTGATCGCGGCGATGACCCATCCCCTGCGACGGCGCCTGCTCAGCCTGCTTCGCCTCGACGGCCCGTCCACCGTGGGTGTCCTCGCGCAGCAGACGGGGCAGGCGCCCGGCAACATCAGTCATCACCTCAAGGCGCTGGCCGCTGCCGGCCTCGTGGAAGAGGTACCCGAGCTGGCGCGCGATCGCCGTGAGCGTTGGTGGCGCCGATCAACCCCGACGATTCGCTGGACGACCGAGGATTTCAAGGGTGACGCCGAGACCGAGGCAATCGCTCGAGCTGCCGTCTCACTCAACCTCGACTACCAGTTGAATCAGCTGCGCCAGTGGGACAACCTGTCAGACGAAGAGAAGAACGATTGGAAGAGTGGACCGTTCAGCACCGACCACTGGATGCGCCTCAATAACGACGAGCTGTCAGCATTTAGAGACGAGCTCATCGCCCTTGTGAGTCGTTGGGAAGACCGCGAGGTACCCGACGACGGCTCCGTTCGACCGCCGGTGTTCTTCTTCGCTCACGCGGTACCGGGGCAGCCATGATCAGCCCACTCATAGAACAGCTCGTCGCGGGCCACATCGAAGAGCTCCGTCAGCAGGCGGCTCAACCTCGTCCGGCTGATCGAAAGACACTTCTCAATCGGAGCCACGGCGCGAGCCAGCGAGTCAAGTCCCGCCTCGGGTCGTACCTCGTCGATAGAGGACAGCGACTGATGACGACATCGACCCCCCACGCCGGGAACTGCTGAGAAGCATCGTCGGCGGCGGTCGTCCGGCTCCGGCGACGTGAGCGTTCACGTCGCCGGAGTCACTCTCAGGTGGCGACGGCCAAGTTCCAGCCCACGGCCTTTCGACAGCTGGGGCACTTGGGGAAGTGATCGCCCACTGCCAGTGTGACCCGTTCTTGATCTGCGCAGCTGCTCCGGTAGATGCCGGCGGTCGCGCACGTGGCGTCGGTCCTGGTGTCAGTGTCGCTGTTTGACATGCTCATCCCTTTCTTAGAACACCCGAAAGAGACGGCGGCTCGCGAGCAGACCGTCTGACGCCGGTCCCTCTCTGGTGTGGCTAGTACAACTTGCCGACCAGGCTTCCCGGCGCACCTAAGGGGAATCATATATTCATTCGGCGTTGTTGTCACTGTCGATCGATTCGACTCGAAGTTCGAGGCTCGGCGTTCTTGCACCGACAAAGAGCATTCGTGGCGAGCGCGATATCGCCGAGGAGCCCGCGGCTACGACTGTGCAGTCGTTTGTTCGGCGGCCCCGACGACGAGCAACCAGGCCGCGGTGACCATGTAGCACGTGTTGCGCACGATCGCTATCGCTGCGCCGGGTAGGTACCCGGCAATAAAGAGCGCGGCGCCGATCATCTCCGCCAAGTGCACGAGACTTCCGCCAACGATGCGAGTGACCCTGAGACCATTGCCCATCTTGATGGCTCTCGCGTAACCGTTGCCAAAGACTGCCGCCGAGAGTGCGGACACGACGAGCAGTTCTGCGCCAATGGACTGATGGTTTTGAGATCCCATGAGAACCAGCGCACATCGCATGAAGACGAGCGCCAAACCCGTGAGCGTGTTAATGGCTCGATTGCGATATGTGGCGTCGACCGCGATGACTTTGACGTTGAGCGACATGGCCACGAACACCAAACCAGTGAGCGTGACAGCCCCGGTTCCAACCAGGAGAAAGAAATCTGACCATTGACCAGTCCTGAAGACAGTGGCCACGATCATGGCTCAGCGTAACTTGTGCGGATCGAGCTACGAGGCTCGAAGGTTACTGACTCGACTCCATCAAAAGACGTTGCCAGTTGGCGGGAACTCGTCCCTCTGGTCCCGGCACCGGCTGGTCGATCGGATGGTGCAACGGCGGCGCGAGGCGAGGACCCTCTGTGTATTCGTGTGTGCGATAGTCCCAGAACCACTCTTCGTCGGGCTCGAAGCTGCAGATGACGGGGTGACCAGACGAGTTCGCATGGACAGTGGCGTGCTTGCCCAGCGATTCGTCACAACACCCGACGTGACCGCACTCTGCGCAGCGCCGCAGATGAAGCCACCACGATTTGGCCGCGAGGCACTCCACGCAGCCGGTCCCACTTGGTGGCACCGTTGGATCAATGGCATTCGTCATGACTGCACCTCCTCGTGCACATCGGTCAAGGGCTGGTTCAGCGGTGCCGGCGGCCCGAAGGCGAGGTACTGGTGTACCGATCGCACGGACGCTGAACCCTCGCCCACCGCAGTCGCCACGCGCTTCATGGACCCCGATCGCAGGTCACCGATGGCAAAGAGCCCGGGATGGCTGGTCTCAAACGGCAGTGGCAACCGGTCAAGGGAGTGCCAATCCTCGCCGAGCTGCTCGGAGGTCAGAGAGAGATCGGTTGGCACGAAGCCTTGGGGATCGAGCGCTGCGCAGCCATTGAGCCAGCCGGAGGCGGGGTCCGCTCCGATGAAAGAGAACAGTCCAGCGCACGGCTGAACCGTCGTCCCCTCGGGACCATCGAGATGCACGGCTCTGAGCGTCTCATCTCCGTCGAGAGCGATGATCTTCGTCTCGGTCAAGAGCGTGATATTCGAGTCTGCGTCGATCCGTTCGATGAGGTATTGCGACATATCCTTCGCGAGATCTGATCCCCGGATGACGAGCGTGACCGCGCACCCGTTCTGGCTGAGAAAGATGGCCGCCTGCCCGGCCGAGTTGCCGCCCCCGACGATCATCACCGGCGAGACACCGCATATACGTGCCTCCATCTCGGTCGCGGCGTAGTACACGCCGTTGCCTTCGAAATCGATCAGTCGCGAGGCCTCCAGTCGGCGATAGGAGGCACCAGTCGCCGCGATGACGGCCCGTCCTGCGACTTCGCTGCCATCGCTGAGTCGCACGATCAGATGCCCTGCACGATGTCCGAGGGAGACCGCCGCGCAGGGTGCGGTGAGGCTGGCACCGAACTTCTCAGCCTGGATGATTGCGCGCGTGGTGAGCTCCGCTCCAGAGACGCCCATGGGGAACCCGAGGTAGTTCTCGATCCGAGAACTCATCCCCGCCTGCCCGCCCGGCGCGGTCATTTCCAGGTTCAGCGTGTGTAGCCCTTCGGAGGCTCCGTAGACGGCGGCCGCCAGACCGGCGGGTCCGCCGCCAACAACAACCAGGTCGAAGCAGCGACTTGGCAGGCTCTCGACGGTGAGCCCCAGGAAGTTCGCTACGACGCCTGGGGTGGCCTGTCGCAGCACGGTGCCGGCGGTGATGACCACCGGTAGCTCCGACGCAGCGATGCCGAACTGGCCCATGAGCGTGTTCACCTCGGGATCGTGATCGGCATCCAACCACTCGTGGGGCACGCGGGTCCGGGTCAGGAACTCTCGAATGTGGAGGGACTCCGGGGAGAACTGAGACCCGATGAGCCGGACCGAAGGCGCTGCTCCCGTCATGAGTATCTTTCGTCGGGCCATGAACGCGGCGAGAATTGTGTCCCCAATCCGCGGCTTCGTGGCCATCAGTTCTCGCATCCGATCTCGAGAGATCGCGATAACTTCGCCCGCCGCGACGACGCGAGCCGTGACGAAAACCCTGAGCCCGCTCAGCATGTTCAACTCGCCAAGAAACCGACCGGGTCCGTGACGCAGGATGAGCCGTTCCTCGCCGTCGACTGACATCACGATGTCGACCTCGGCGCTCACGAGGACGAAAAACTCGTTGGTGGCGTCGCCCTCGTGGTAGAGGTACTCCCCCTCTTGGACCTGGCGTCGGACGCCGAACTGCGCGACCAGTGCCATGTCGTCGGCGTCGAACGTCGGAGTGGCCGTTTCATCGTCTTCCATCATTCGGCCCCCCGTTCCATCACAGCCCGCTCTGGCCACACGCCGACCGATGACTCGACTGCGAAACCGCAGTGTATAGACCGCGTACGTGCGATGCCACCTTGGCAGGGAATATTTGAGTTGCGGTCTATCTTCGCTCGTCATTGCCGGAGTCGGCGAGTCGTGTGACAATCCTCGATGGCCTTGACAGGTGTCCGCGTCGCAAATCGCACGAGCGCACCGATATGGCGTCGGACATTCGGAGCCGACTGATGTGTCTCACCGAATTGGCGGTGGCTTACCTTCGACGCTGGCGAGTAATGCCGGATCCCAATCGCAGACGACGCAGGCGTGGCTGAACGCAGAGTTGGCAAACTGGACTCCAGCCGCATGGGGGTCGGGACTACTGCAGACATCGGCCCAGTCCAGGATGTACTCACCGAGGGTCGCGTTCCAGTAGGCCGGCGGCGGGGAGAGCGTCGCCGTGGCATACCCCTCCGGCGCGGGATGTGCGTACGCGTAGAAGGCCGCTTTGCCGTACTTATGATCGCCCGGCCACCATCCGACGGCCACCTCCTGGGCGTCCATGGCATTGCGCATGATGAAGTCTTTGGATGGTGGGCTGGCCGGAAGGCCGGAGAACAGGCTCACCGCCAGGTCGAACGATCCCCACCATGCGTTCACCGGAGTGGAGCGACCCCGAAACGGCGCACGATATTCAGCCAGGATGAGGGCCGCCTGAGTGGCGGCGGCGAAATACCATGCAACCTGATCAGGGTCGTAGTGCGCATGCTCTTCGTCCTCGTCGAGTGGCACGCTCCAAGGAACCTCTTGCGGTTTTGGATTGATCTCGACGGCGCCGACAAGGCTCCGAATGGCGTCGAGCACCTCGCTGGTGACCACGCCCACGGAGCGATTGGGGACAAGTGCCACGGTACGGACGCCGCCATTGCTGGTCTCCACCACCGCCTCATGGCTTCGAAGATCGATCAAGGTGACGAACGAACCCGAGCCGTTCGGCGCCGGTAGGGGCGCCGTCTCCCAGCCTCGAGCCGTCAGACGCAACGCCGCGTGTTGGAGTTGTGGCTCGGGCGGTGCGAGTGCGACCGCAAGCTTGCCGAGGAGCTGCGTGTAGGCGTGCAGTGTGTCGCAGGTCTCGTTCCACTGCTCGTAGGAAATGGCCGACCACCCGGAGGTCACCGTTTCACGTTAGCAATCGAGCAGTGTTTGATTCGCCCCTCTCGCACAGGTGGATCGGCAGCCTTGCCCGCGCCCAACCCGGAAGAGATCGTCTACGAGAATCTCGTTTCGCTGATGGATCCGCCCCAATGCTGTGGCAGTCAGGCCTTTCAATCAGGTCCAAGTTCTTCGATGGCCAAGATGTGACGATAACCACTTTGGATAGAGAAGAGCTGGTTGCTTCAGCACCGGCTCTTCAAATCACTTCGTGGCGGGGGCAAGATTTGAACTTGCGACCTTCGGGTTATGAGCCCGACTCGAGTACGAAGCGTTAACGCCGTGCAAGTGAATTCATCCGTCCATCTAGCACTGATATCCCCAGGAAACACTGGAAAAGATGATTGTTATCGAGTCGGAGTAAGAAGATGAACACAGGGCCAATAAGGCCTCCTTCGTTTTACTGAAGTGTGCAAATCGTGTGCAAACGGCTTTGACAGTCAAATCCTGCGATGACCTCACGAGCCCAACGGATTAAGTGCCTCAGAGATGATGCAACGATGCTGAGCTAGTCACCAAAGCGGCCCAACGACTCGTACTTACCTAACGACCAAGACCACGGTCATTGTCCCTGGCCCTCAAAAACTTCTCGAAGACCTGCAGGACTTTCAAATCCTTTACACGACCGGCGGCCCGCTTCGACTGCGCGATGTCCTCGACTGATGCAACGTGAGTCTCGGTTCTTCCCACAACCACAGTGAGCGACCTCTCCTCTAGACCCCGAAAATCTTGAATTCCAGCGGCCTCGAAGAGGACGTCAAATTCACCGAATTCACAAGTCAAATTCAACATTTGCATCCTTCCCAGAAACTCGGGAGACCGGTCAAAAGCAAGGCCCTCCTCAAGATCATTGACTCGAATTTTCGCGTCGAGTTAGTCAAGGGCGTTGGCGAGACGGTCCAAATTAAAGTGATCAGGAGACGCATAAAAATCAATATCCATGGTGGGAGGAATTGGTACGGCCTGCGCAATAGCCGCAAATGCCCCGATCACCACGTAGTCGACTGCGAATCTATTGAAAGCCTCAATTATCACTTCGGCTTCTAGTTCGTGGTTCACTGGCTTCCTCGATTACTCGCGCATTCTTGAATCCGGCAACATTCGCTCTGTGTCGATCTTCGACTCGCTGTCGTTCAACATCACTCCGCCTTGAGTGTCTCTCAATTAACAACTGGTCGTGGTCATTAAGACTTTCGAGATGAATTCTTGGTTCCAATCCCACCGAAGCAAGAATTCGTTGCACCGATTCAAATCCAGGATCAATTCGTCCCAACTCGATTCGAGCGATCGTTGATTGGGCGACACCTGCTCGAGTTGCTAATTCGCGCTGAGTGAGGTTCAATTGCACGCGTGCCAATGCCAGCAGGCTCCCGGCGACTGTCGGAGAAGTTGCAGTAGTTCGCATGGCTGCATGATAACATATCCGCTATCAGTATCCGAGTGTAAGCAGGAAACGTCCTCGGCACTCCGTGCGTGGTCGTGGACGTAGTCATGCATCTTTGAGGACGCGCTTTGAACCCATGAGCACCCGGTAACTAGGTCGCCTTTGAAACTCGTCCAGCGCCCAGACGGTCGGCCGGCCCACCTCACGACAGAGGTGGAGCACCTCGTCCTCGGCCATTAATAGACCGAGGTGGGCGCCAAACGGATTTCGGTCCTTATTAAAGAAGACAAGATCCAGAGGTAGCGGTGAATCAACGACGAATGTCCCGACTGTGTCTTCCCAAAGTTCCGACGAACGAAGCGAGGGACAATTAAGTCCGAACAAGGCGAGAACGCCGTAAGCAAAGCGTTGACAATTGGAACCCTCCAACCAAGACAGTGGGTCACCCGATCCCGGAACTGCGGCGGACAATTATGGAACCGACGAAAGTCCGATTGGCCAACCCTCAGGCGGCGTCGGCCACGAGTCTCGAATCACGATCCCATTCTGACCGGATTCCCGAAGATTCACTGACCGCCTCACAAGACGCAGAAGGGCCGACCCTTGCGGACCGGCCCTGACCTGCGTTGCCATTCGTGGCGGGGGCAAGATTTGAACTTGCGACCTTCGGGTTATGAGCCCGACGAGCTACCAGACTGCTCCACCCCGCGATGACTGTTACACATTAGTGGAAATTGCTGCCGTCATCAAAGCGAGCGGTGCTCGGCACGGCCGACACATACTTCTCTAGCGCAAGGTGTAGCGCAGCGACGTGCGCTGGCCGTGGGCGAAGATGACGATGAACCGGTACTGACCCGGGTGACTGCCACGAGCAACATCGACTCGAATCGTCAGCACGCGACCGTTGTCGTGCTCCACGACCGCGCTCGTGCCGACCAGGTCGCTCACCACAAGCGGGCGGCCGTAGAAGCCTGAACCGATGATGAGCGCGGTCATACTGCCGCCAGCCCGGATCGCGCGATCGATACGGATGGCCCGAGGCGGGAGCGGAACGATGGTCACCGTCGTCGCGAGCGATGACGCCGCCGAGTAGGTCCCGTCAGCCGCCTTCATCGCGGTGACGATGCACGTTCCGGCACGAGCGCTCGTGAGCAAGTCTCCATTGATGGCGCACTCCGCGGTGCCCGCCGAGGTGACGACGTACGACAGCGCACCGTTACCGGAACCGCCGGTCGAAGTCAACGTGAGCGCGTGGCCGTAGAGCGTCGAGGTGCTCGTGATCGTGATCGCGCCTTGCTCCTTTGGATTTCCCGAACCGATGGTGATCGACTGGACGATCTCTTTTGCCGACGCGAACGCGCCGTTGCCCGGGTCATTGAACTCGATGACGCAGACCCCGTTGCCTGTGAAGGTCGCTTTGCCGTCGCTGAGCGTGCACCCCGTTGAAGAGCTGTTCAGTGAGATTTTGACCGTGTCACCCGATGTCGCATACGCGTGGGGCGTGTACGTCTCGTTGATCGTGCCTGCCGCGGGCGGCGTGCTCGGATAGATCACGTTGGACGAGTAGACCTTCACCGAATGCTGGACCTGGCTCGCGGCGGCGAACGCCCCGTTACCAGGATCGTTGAAGTTGACCACGCATGTGCCGGCGCCAGTGAAGTCGATCCAGCCGTAGTCGAGCGAGCAGCCCGATGAGTCCTTTCCCAGTGTCATGACGACCTTGTCGCCGGACGTGGCGGTGGCGCCCGGAGCGTACGAGCCGCCCGTGCTCCCTGCAGAGGGAAAGGTGCTCGTCGAGATGGCGTTGTCCGAGTAGACCTTGATGCTCTGGGTGACTTGCGTCGCCGCGGCGTAAGTGCTGTTGCCGGGGTCGTTGAAGTCGATCACGCACGTGCCGGCACCCGTAAAGGTTGCCTTGCCGTCGCTGAGCGAGCAGCCCGACGACGTCTTGTCGAGCGAGATCACCACCGTGTCACCTGAGGTCGCCGTCGCCTTTGGGCTGTAGGTGCCGTGGGTGCTCCCCGCCCCTGGGGCAGCGCTCACGCTGATGGTGTTCGAAGCGGTGCCAGCCGCGAAGGCGGGCGTCGCGAAGAGGCCGATGGCAAGTGCCAGACCTGCGGTGAGCGCAGTTCCGCGAAGAAGACCATTTCGACGTTGTTGGAAGTGCAGATTGTGTGTCATGTGGCCAGCATGTACCTGACTTCTTTGCCGACATGGGTCAGTCAACGACATCACAGACGACGCACAAAAACAGCTACGCGTCAGTCATTGCATGGCATTGAGGGCATTTTGTGTTTCATCGCCCGTCAGATTCGCAGTCGGCTCTAATCTGGCTCGCAGTCCCCTCTAAGGCGCATAAGGCCGTTGACCGCAGCCGACTCGCGGCTCTCTGGACGGAAAACGGCTATTAGGTTAGGCTAACCTAACTACTTCCGGAGGTCGGTCCATGACTGTCGACAGCAGTCTCAACGTGTGTGACGACGCTATCGACTTTCGCTTCTCTACCCCTCGGAAAGAACGCTGTACGTGGCTGTCCAGAGCACCACGATGATCGCACGGAGCGCTCGAATCCGGCAGTCTGGGAAGCTCGCCGTGCTGGCGTTGGTCATCGCGGCTGCGGTCATTGTCGCTCTTCGTCTTTCTGGCACCGATGGGCCGATTTCCTCAGCCGCCGCGACGTCAGCGACGTGTCTCAAGGTGAGCGCCGCACTATCGGACGGTCCTGATCCAAGTGCGGACCCAGTTGGATACGCACAAGCACAGATACTGCCGCTTCGGGAGATCACCACCGCTAATGCGCCGCTCCAGCACGCCATCACAGGTTTGAGTAATGCCTACAAGACCTTCTACGACGACGGCGGGGGTGCGTCGGCAGCGTCACTCGTCCGTCACTCGAGCCACGTCATCGATGATTACTGCCCGGGGGCAACGTCGTGAGGCGACGAACAGCTGCTCCGAACGGCCACACTCTGATCGGCCTGAAGAAGCTCGCCGTCGTTGTCGTCGTTGCCGCCGTTACGTCATTGGCGCTCTCAGCGTGTGGAAGTGCATCTAACGGCGCAACGGTCACGATCACCCTGTACAACGGTCAACACGAGCAGACGACCGACTCGCTCGTCCAGGGCTTCGAGAAGAAGTATCCCGATATCAGTGTGGCCGTGCGCAGCGACGACGAGGACACCTTCGACGCGGAGATCGTTCAAGAGGGATCACGCTCTCCAGCCGACGTGTTCTACACCGAGAACTCCCCCGCGCTCGAGTACCTGCAACAGCGCGGTCTCCTCGCCAAGGTCGATGCGTCGACGCTCAAGGACACTCCGTCCAAGTACAACTCGCCCATCGGCGACTGGGTCGGGGTCTCTGCGCGAGTCAGCGTCTTGATCTACAACCCGTCGCTCATCAAGAAGAGTCAGCTGCCGACGGGTGTCTTGCAGCTCGCTAGTCCCAAGTACAAGGGCAAGCTGGCGTTCGCGGCCGGCGAGACCGACTTCCAGCCGATCGTGACGTCCGTCATACAGGCGTATGGAGAGACGGCCGCCCTCAAATGGCTGAACGGTATCAAGGCCAACGCGGGCAGTCACATCTACCCCGACAACGAGACGATCGCCGACGAGGTCAACCGTGGCGCGGTCGCCTTTGGCGTCGTCAATCAGTACTACTGGTACCGCATGCAAGCCGAGATCGGCGCGTCGAACGTGCACGCGAAGATCACCTACTTCTCTCCGCACAACCCCGGCTACGTGCTCGACGTGTCCGGGGCGGGGATCTTGAAGTCCTCCAAGCACAAGGCGGCAGCACAGAAGTTCCTCGCCTTTCTCGTCTCCAAGCAGGGCCAGGAGATCATTGCCCACTCGATCAGCTTTGAGTACCCGATTGCATCGGGAGTGACAACCGCCCAGCCCGAGACGCCCTTCCAGGATCTCCAGCCCTATCCCATCGACATTGCTCAACTCGGCACGGGGGCGAAGGCGATCGCACTGCTTCGCGAGGTGCAGCTGCTGTGACCACGTCGAGCGACCTTCGCTACGAGCCGATCCACGAGAGCTATAAGGACTTCACCCGTCAGCGTCGCCGCCGCCCCCGTCCCAAGATGCTCATCACATTGAGCACCGTGGTGGTCGTGGCGCTCGCGCTGCCGCTCATCTTCTTGCTCCTAGAAGCGTCCGATGCGGGCGCATCGAGCGTGTGGCACCTCATCTGGCGATCGCTCACCGCCACGCTGCTCTGGAACACCGTTCGCCTCACGCTCGTGGTCACGGCGCTGTGTGCGATCCTCGGCACACTCGCCGCCTACTGCGTGGAGCGAACCGATCTGCCCGGTCGTCACGTCTGGGCGGTGCTGGTGGTCATTCCCTTTGCGATCCCCGACTTCGTCGTGAGCTTCGCCTGGTCGTCGCTGTCCACGTGGGTCGCCGGTTTTCGCGGCGCGGTGATCGTGATGACTCTCGCGGTCTATCCCCTCGTCTACCTTCCCGTCGCGGCAAGCCTGCGCGGTGCCGACACCGGCCAAGAGGAGATTGCCCGCAGCCTCGGGGCAAGTCGACTGTCGACGTTCTTACGCATCACCCTCGGCCAGGCTCGTCGGGCCATCCTGGGCGGATGCCTCCTCGTCGCCCTCGTCATCCTCGCCGAGTACGGGGCCTTCGAGATCCTGGGCTACCAGACCTTCACGACCGAGATCTTCAGTGAGTTCTCGATCGGCTTTGACACCGCATCGGCGTGTGCGCTGTCGCTCGTGCTGGTAATCTTTTCCGTCATCGTGATGACGGCCGAGAGCTCAGTCAACGGGCGTGGATTCCTCAGTCGAAGCGGTCCGGGCGTTGCTCGGGCGCAGCAGCGCCGCGAGCTCGGACGAATGAAGGTGCCGGTGCTCCTCTGCTTCGCCGCGCTCGTCGTCGGTGCACTCGGCATACCGGTCGGCACGTCGATCTATTGGATCTTCGAAGGAGGTGTGCACGCGATCGGCGGCGAGTCGCTGCTCTCTGCGGCGCTCTACACCGCGGGCTACAGCGCCTCGGCGGCGCTGGTCTCGACCCTCATGGCGCTGCCACTCGCGCTCCTCGTCGTTCGCTACCCGACCCGTTGGCATCGACTGCTGTCGAAGACCACCTTCTTGATCCTCGCCATGCCCGGCCTCGTCGTCGCGCTCGCGTTGTCGTACTTCTCCGAGCAGCACGCGAACGGATTCGCGTATCAGACGGCGCCACTGCTCATCTTCGCGTACGCCATCATGTTCTTTCCACTCGCGCTGGTCGGTGTGCGCGCCTCGGTCGCCCAGGCACCGGCCTCGTTGGAAGAGGTGGCGGGTTCACTGGGTGTGCCGCGTCATCGCGTCTTGTGGCGCGTGACGCTCCCGCTCATTGCCCCCGGGCTCGGCGCCGCCTTCTGCCTGGTCTTTCTTTCAGCCGTCACCGAGCTCACGGCCACGCTCATCCTCATTCCGACGGGTGTCCAGACGCTCGCCACGCAGTTCTGGTCGTACCAGCAGAACCTCTCCTACGGTCAAGCGGCGCCGTTTGCGTTGGTCATCATCGCGATCGCCGCCGTGCCCGCGTACCTGGTCGGTCGATTCTTCGACCGACTGCCGGCTCACCGAGGTTCGGTGAATGTCCCTAGCCTGATGACATGAACGAACTCGTCGTCCAAGGACTGCACAAGGCGTACGACTCGCAACTGGTGCTTGAAGATTTCGACCTCACCGTGAAGGCCGGCTCGTTCATGTCCATCCTCGGGCCCTCGGGCAGCGGCAAGACCACGCTGTTACGGGTGATCGCCGGCTTCGAGCGCGCCGATCAAGGCACTGTGCGACTTCATGGCGACGTCGTCGACGACAAGTCGCACTTCGTCGAGTCCTCCGCGCGACGCATCGGCTATGTCCCCCAAGACGGCAGCCTCTTCCCGCACCTGTCGGTGCAGGCGAATGTCGGCTTCGGTCTCGCGCGCAAGGATCGACGGGGCAAGCGCGTCGCCGAGCTCTTGGAGATGGTCGGACTCGGCGGCTTCGCGCACCGATACCCGCACGAGCTCTCCGGTGGCCAACAGCAGCGCGTTGCCCTCGCGAGAGGGCTCGCAATTGATCCCCTGCTCGTGCTTCTTGACGAGCCGTTCTCGTCGCTCGACGCGAGCTTGCGCTCCGCCGTTCGCCGCGACGTTCGCCAAGTGCTCAAGGACTCGGGAACGACTGCCATTCTCGTCACCCACGATCAAGATGAGGCGCTCTCACTCGCCGATCAAGTCGCGGTCATCGGCGACCGCCGTATTCGCCAGTGCGCCTCGCCCGCACACTTGTACTCGAAGCCAGCGTCACCCGAGCTCGCCAGAGAGTTCGGCAACAGCAACTTCGTGAGCGGCGTCGCGAACGGCGGCGCGGTCGAGACGCCAATCGGTCGACTCGAGCTCGAAGACTCGTCCTTCCTCCACGGTGTCGTGCCCGACGGCACGAAGCTCCTCGTCCTCATTCGCCCCGAGCAGATCACACTCTCTCATGACGCGCGTACTGGCCGCGCCCTCGCGCGAGTGCTCGACACCGAGTTCTACGGCCACGACGCCGTCGTCAAGCTGCGCACCACGGATAAGGAGTCACTCCTTTTGAGCGCGCGGACGCAGAACCCAGTTCGACTCCCCCAGATCGACGACGAAGTAGGCCTGGAAGTAGTCGGGCCCGTCATCGCCTGGCGCGCTGACAAAACGACGGATCGCGACTCCGCTAACAGGTAAGGCTCGAGAGTTTTCTCGCATGCATGGTGGACGTCGAATGTCCTGATGTCGAGGTCAACGATTGACTCCAGAGAAGTTCGGATCGATTGACGCTGAGCAGCCCCACCGAGCCGGCTGAAGCCAGTGTCGCTCCAAAGACGTGTGGTACTTCGCACCAAGATTTGGCCAAAGGACTCAATCGATAGAGCACTTGCGTCAGACCCGATCGACTGGTGACGGAGTTGAAGATGACCCCGCCCGGTGCGAGCACCAGGGAGTTGGTCGGCGGCGTGTAGTTGGAGTTGTAGCTGGCCGACGTGTTGACGGGCAGCGCGACGTACGCCCACGTGAGGCCGCCGTCGGTTGAGCGCAGCAAGGAATACTGCGACGAGGGATCCAAGAAGAACAGCTCGTGCGACGAGCTCACGACCAGTTGCTGGGAGTAGCAGCTGTTCACCGTCGTGACCCAGTCGGAGTCCCGCCACTTGACCCCGACGAGTTGTGACACACCGGGAGGTCCGAGCAAGACCGACTGATAGTCGTAGCTCATGTTGCAGCCTCCCCATTGATACGGACCAAACGTCATGCAGGGCCCGTCAACCGGGCATCCGAGCGAGCTCTGCACCCACGTGCGGCCGCCGGTGGTCGTCGTCTCGGAGATCGCGAGATCGTTCTCCGTCTCGATGGGATTGACGCGATTGTTGTAGCTCTCCCCAGTGCTAAAGAGCGCGCTCACCCGATCGCCTTGGGTCGTGAAGCCCCCGAAGTCCTCGAGCGACATGCCCCGAGGGAGCGGCACCGCGTGCCACGTGGCGCCGTCGTTGGTGGTGTACAGAGGGGCCAAGTACACGGGTGGGGCGCTGTTGCCGTGCTCCGCTTGAAAACCCGCGTAGATGGTGTCCGGGTAGCGCGGATCGAGTTGCACTTCCGAACACGGTGGGACGAAGGGCGGATTCGTAAACATGTTGAGCGCGGTTCCCTTCAGCGCTGCTCGTGCACCCGCAATCGGCACGTGGACCGGTGCTGCGCCGCCTGTAATCACGATGTCCGACGGTTGGCACCAGGTGATGAGATTCGACGTGGGCGCGGGACTGATGGCGGACGGTCCGGAGAACGTCGACGAAATGACATTGACGCGTCCGAGGTCCGCCCAGGTCGTCGTGGGTGCAACGTGCACCGATCTCGGGGTCAGCTCGACGTTGAAGCCGCCTGCCTTGAGGAGGGGCGTGTAGGAGAGTTCGGGATAGCTCTTCGTTGCTGACGCCGAGGTGAGAGAAAGCGAGTAGCTCTGCGGTTGGCCAATGATCGCTTGCAACGGCGCCCATCCCCGTACCAGCACTTCCTCGCCTACCGTGGCTCTCGTCGTGCTCAGTGTCATGGTGGCGCAGGGCTCTGTTCCAACGCACCGTGTCGCTGCGGGGGCTTTCAGTCGAAGCAAGGCCTGAGCTTCGGCGTTACGCAATGCGCAGCCGAACATCGACGTGACGCACTGCACGCCGACTTCATACTCGCCCGACGTCAGTGGATGAATCGACACGGACTTGTTTGTACTTTCAAGCCACGCAGACTCCGGAACGCGGAGCGTCATTCGAAAGGACGTTGACGAGGACCAGTGAATACCGACAGCTTGCTCTTGGAGTCCACCGCAGCCGTCCCAGCAGAGCGTGGCGAAGGAAGGCTTTTGCTCGAGTGGCTTCGTGAGATGGCCGAGCACGTGGACCAACTGTCCCGGCTTCGCGCTCGACGATGACAGCGACAACGAAACGTGCTCACCAACTGGTGGCGACGTCGTCGTTGTCGTGGGCGCGTCCTCCTTGTTCGCGACGAAGATGTCGGTCTGCAGTGCGACCACCACCGAAGAGCTCGGTACGTTCGGCACGCGGAAACAGGCCGTGTAGTCGCCGTTCATGGACTGGTTCACGTAGTCGCCCTCGTCGGACCCGCAGAGCGAGCTCGGAAGCGGCGACGCGGTCGGAGGTGCCGACGCATGAGGTCGGCGGCTCGAGGCGCTCACGGGCGGGTTTGCCCACGTCGCGAGCCCCGTGACGACCACGAGGAGCAACGCGACGCGACAGATCTTGGCGGTCTGTCTTAGCGATGTCGTGCGCTGCGCAGTCATGGTGCTCCGGGGTCGCGAGTGTTCGCTCAACAGTCGTTGGTGGCACCATAACCCTCGGGTCGCAACGCGTCTAGGCAACGTCTTTGCAAACCTTTGTCGCTTTGCTCGCTTTCCGGCGCAGCCACCGGGACGACAGATCGACCCGTATTCGCCAAAACCCGCTCCTTAAGCACTTATGCGCTACGCAGACTCGTCCCAAATCTGATAGCAAGTAAGGAGAATCTTTTCCAAGGGAGGAAATGTGAAGATCAAACGAGTGTTATCAAGCGTTGCGGTCGTGGCGCTGATACTGGGAGGTCTCGGTCTCACGGCGGACGCGCTCGCTGCGAGCGCAGCAACGACGGTTGTTCCCACCATTACGCTCACGCCGGACATTGGCCTCACGAATGGTCAAGTAATCAGCCTTTTGGGGAGTGGGTTCACGCCCGGCGCCTCGCTCGCAGCGGTCGAATGCAACGGATCGGCCACGGGGGTAGCGGGATGCGACACCTCGTCAATCGACCCCATTACCGTGACGTCCAGCGGCACCTTCACCACGACGTTTAGCGTGATGACCGGCACCATCGGCAACGGAACCTGCGGCATTAGCGCTACTGACTCGCTGTGCTTCGTTGCCATCGGTACCACCTCAGATGCCCTTGTCGCCGACGCGTCCATCGGTTTCGTAGGAGGTCCAGGTGTCTCGTTGACTCCATCGACGGGTCTCGTGAACGGCCAATCGGTCACTGTCGCCGGCTCAGGCTTCACCCCTGGCGACACCGTCTATGCGATCGAGTGTCTTGCAACGGCTACCTCCGAGGCAGGCTGTGACACGTCGACGGCGGCGCCCTTGACGGTGAGCTCAACCGGCCAGCTATCGTCGACCTACTTCAAGGTCGTCACGGGCAAAATAGGAACAGGTTCGTGTGGAACGACAGCGGCAAACTACTCCAGCTGCATCGTCGAAATCGCGAATACCGGTGGAACTGACCGTGGGGTCGCAACGATTGACTTTGTCGGCCCCGCCGTTACGTCGGCACCGGTGGCGACGCGCGTCAGCGGTACCGCAGTGATTGGTAAGTCCGTCGCTGCGGTCGTGATCGGCAAGAACTTCACGGCGGTGTCAAAGGTCACGGGTGGCGCGGGCTCAAGCGTGCGCGTGACCGGTGTCGCGAGCACCGCACTGCACTTGAAGATCACGGAGTCGGCGCACGCGAAAGCCGGCGCTGCAACACTCGTCATCGTCTTCAAGAATGGCAAGTCAGTGAGGGTTGACTACAGGGTGAGCAAGCAGATCTGACGTTACGAAGTCCCCTCGATAGTGACGAAGCCCCCTCGATAGAGGGGGCTTCGTCACGTCAAGGACCTCTCGCATTCGTACCACTCGCGTTGCGGTGATCGAGACGCCCCTTCGTGCCAAGTAACGTCACCCTCGTGGATTCGTCGGCGCAGCGCAGCGAGCTCGAAGGGATCGTCCGCTTCGTCACCTTCGAGGGCGGCCACGATCCGGCCGACCTGCACGACGAGTCCCTCCTCGAACGACACCGCGAGCCGTACGCCGTCGCGCGTCCACAAAGCACTGCCGAGGTCGTCGAGCTCGTTCGATGGGCTGATCGCTGCGACGTTCCGGTGACGCCCCGCGGGTCGGGGACGGGCCTCTCGGGTGGGGCGCTTCCGATCGAGGGCGGCCTGGTCATTTCCTTCGATCGGATGCGCGAGGTCTCGCGCCTCGACCTCGGCGACCACGTGGCGGTGGTCCAGCCCGGGATCACGCTCCGTGAACTCAACGAGGCGCTCGAGGGCACCGGTCTCCACTACCCCGTCTATCCCGGTGAGCTCTCCGGCTCGCTCGGCGGCAACGTCAGCACCAACGCAGGCGGTATGCGCGCGGTTCGTCACGGCGTGACGCGACACCACGTGCTTGGACTCGAGGTGGTGTTGATGAACGGCACGATCGTGCGAACCGGTGGACCGGTCGTGAAGTCGTCGTCCGGCTACGACCTCACCCAGCTCATCGTCGGCAGCGAAGGAACGCTCGCGCTCGTCACCGAAGTGACGGTGAAGCTCTCACCTGTCCTCCCCCACAGCGCCACGCTGCTGGTTCTGTTCAGCGAGCTCGCGTCCGTAGCCACCGTCGTGCCGGCCCTTATTTCGTCAGGGCTCGCGCCATCGCTGCTCGAGTACCTCGACCCCGTCACACTGGCAGCGCTCAGTCGCAGCACCGAGCTCACGCTGGGCGTCGATCCTTCGGTCGCCGAACGAACCACCGCATATCTCGTGGTGGTGCTCGAGACGAGAACGCAGGAACAGCTCGCGGCGGACCTCGAAGCCGCGGCATTGCTCGTGAGTGACGCGGGCGCCCTTGAGGTCTACGTGCTCGAAGGCGTCGCAGCCGATCGACTCATCCAGGCTCGCGAGAAAGCCTTTTGGCTCACGAAAGCGGCCGGGGCGAACGACATCGTCGACGTCGTCGTGCCCCGATCCACTGTGCCGAAGTTCTTGGATGGGGTCACGGCTCTCGCTGAGCGCTACGGCGTCTACGTCGCAGGCTGCGGACACGTGGGCGATGGCAACGTGCACCTCTCCGTCTTTCAGCCCGATGATGCGGTGCGCGAGGAGTTCTTGCTGGAACTGTTTCGCATCGGCATCGGTCTCGGTGGTGCGATCTCGGGAGAGCACGGCCTCGGCGTCGACAAGAGCGCAGCGTATCTGCAGCTCACCGACCCCGCGCTCGTCGAGTTGCAGCGACGCATCAAGCGCGTCTTCGATCCGAAGGGCCTGCTCAACCCATTCCGCCACCTCGACGCTCGAGGCGGCGGGGACGCCTAGCTCTTCTTCTTCTTCGGCAGTGTGGTCGTCGTGGTGGTCGAGGACTTCGAGACCTTCGTCCCGGTCGAGGCGGCTTGCGCAAGCTTCAGCTGCTGGTACATGTCGTTCACGTCTTGTTGATACGTGCCGAGCTGACCTTTGGAGAGGGCCGACTCGGCAGCGGCGTAGTCAGATGACGCTTGGGCGAGGTACTGGGCCACCGTCGAGTTCGTCGATGGCGTGGTGCTGCTCGGACCGGTCGTCGACGGTGAGGTGCCGTTCACGGTCGCGCCGAGCACCACGGACAGCGCAGCGTCCAAGGTGGGCTCGATGCCGACTTGCTGGTTGAAGACGGCAATCACGTAACGAAGCTGCGGCATGGGGTTGGTGGTACTCGTCACGTAGAGCGGACGGACGTAGAGGATTGACGAGTCGAGCGGCACCGTCAAGGCGTTGCCCAAGAGCACCTCGGAGCCGTGCTGGTCGAGCAACGTAATTGTGGACGAGACGTCCGAGTTCTGCTCGATCTCTGAGTCCGCTTGGAGTGGACCAGTCACGGTCTCTCCCGGCGGCGTTGGATAGACGTTCAGCTGCCCGTAGTTGTTCGGGTTGCTCGTGGCGATCATGAACCCTGTCAGGTTCTGCACCGTGTTCGAGTTGCCCGATGGCACGAAGTCGATCGACTCGAGCAACTGCTGCTCGCGCGTGTTCGGCAGCGCGCCGACCGTGAACACCGGGCTCATGGGCGTGTTCGAGGAGGAGAGCACGTTGCCTGCCGCGTCCACGACCGTCGTCTTGGCGATGGTGCTCGAAGGAGGTCCCGCACCCGTGGTCGGCGAGACTTCCCAGCGGTCAGAGGCTGAGTAGAAGGCGCTGGCGTTGGTGATGTGATAGCGCCCATAGGTCGCGGCCTGCACCGAGAAGAGGTTCTGGGGGTAGCGCAGGTGGGTTCGGATTGTCTCGGGCATGGCACTCATCGGCAAGAACATCGAGGGGAACGCCGAACGGTAGGCCTCGATGATGGGGTCGTTCGGGTCCATGACGTAGAACTTCATCGCTCCCGAGTACGCGTTCACGACGACTTTCACGGAGTTGCGCGCGTAGTTGAAGCTGCTCGGTAGTCCATCCATCTGGAGGTTGAGGTTGCTCGCGTTCTCGCTGTAGGGGTATTGGGTTGTCGTGGTGTAGCCGTCGATCACGTAGTCCACCTCGCCGTTGGCGATGATGGCGTAGGGCTGGGAGTCAAAGGAGAGGAACGGCGCGGCCTTTTGGGCCATCTGCAGCACATTGCGCTCGAACATCACGCGACTCTTCGACGTGATCTGATTCGAGATCAAGAAGTTGAAGTCGCCGAGTCGAAGCGCGAGCGCCATGCGCGAGAAGATCCCGCCCACCGCGACGCCACCGGTGCCCTGGTAGTGCGACTCGACCGGTGTGCCCGCGTTCGCTCCGGTGTTGACTTGGTAGTTGAGCTCAGGCTGCTTGGTATTGCCGACGACCCAACCGGAGAGGCCCAGTCCGAAGTAGATGTCGGGTTGGGTGAGGGTCGGCAATCCATTCGTTGACTGCGGCGGCACGTTGGAGACGTCAAAGACAGGGTTGCCGGTTGAGCCGTCCACTGTGTTGGCGGCGACGACGGCGACACCGATGCCGTGGGTGTACTGCAGGTGCTCGTTCACCCAGCTGTTCGAGGGCAGGTTCGCGCTGTTGAGCTGGCGCGCGCCAATGAGGACGGGTGTGAGTTTGCCGTTGATGTAGTAGCGGTCAACGGCCAGGCTATTGAAGTTGTAGTACGAGCGAATCGACTGGCGCCGGGTCACGGTCTCGAGGGTGATGTTCGATGAGGGGTCCCAGAGGCGGATGTTCTGGAGGGTCGGCATGTCCGCTTTGATCTCCGAGGCCGTGATCGACGGCGCGCCGGCGAACGCGCGGTCCTGTACGTTGTCGAGGCCGAAGGCCGTGCGCGTGGCGTCGATGTTGCGCTGGATGTAGGGAGCCTCCAACGACTCCTGGTTGGGGCTGACCTTTAAGGCCTGGAGAAATGTCGGATAGAGGACACCGATCACGAGCGCGACGAAGGCCCAGAGTCCCACGGCAACGACGGGCAGCGACCACCCGCGCGAGCGGACGTTGTAGAGGAGTATCGCTGCCGCGGCGAGCGAGAGCCAGAACAGAATCGTCAGCGCTGGCATCCGCGCGTGGATGTCGGTGTACGTTGCGCCCTGAACGTAGCCATTCGTCGCGTTTACGAGCTCCCACTTTGCGATGAGATATCCGGCCGCCTTCATGAGCGCGATCGCCGCGCCGATGACCGAGAGATGTGCCTTCACCCTCGGCGAAACCCGCGGATGCACTTTCGTGGTGCGAATGCCACCGTTCAAGAAGTGAAAGCCCGCAGTCACGATGATGGCGATGATTAAGACGACGAGGAACCACGTGATGATGAACGAGACGAACGGCAAGGTGAAGATATAGAACGCAAGGTCCTTGTGAAAGAGCGGGTCGACCTTGTGGAACGATTCGTAGTGGGTGAACAGGATGTAGTTCTGCCACTGTCCCGTGGCGTTCAGGCCCGCGATGAGGCCCATGAACAGGGCGATCGCGGCGTAGATGCGCTTCGCGTAGGGGCGCACGATGTTCTGGTAGCGCCGTACCACCTCGTCTTCGGGGTCAAAGGAGAGGTCACGAGCTCCGAATCGGTCCGTGAGCAGGAGGTTTCCCCACATGATGAAGAAGAAAATCGCCCCGAACGTGAGACAGAGCCCCACTTTGATGTAGAAAAGCGTCGAAAAGACGGACGAGAGCCCCACCGAAGAGAACCACATCTCGTCGGTCCAGAGCACCGCAAGGTTCCGCAGGGAGAGAAACCCCACCAGAATCACGACAATGATGATCCCGATCCAGAATCTCCTGGAAAGCCGTCCAACGCGACGCGGGCGAGGTGACACGTCAGCTGGACTACGCACGAATCGAGCCTAGGTCAGTTTCAGACGGGGATAACAGTGCAGGCACAGCCCGCGTGCAGTGGTGGGTAGGGCGAACCGCTCGGGAAGTTCTCCCCCGCAAGACGCTCTCCGGCCTCGGAGTCGTGGGCGCACAGGTCGCACGGCGCATCGTTCGGCACGGCGAAAAATCGAACCGAACGTCCCTTGGAGGCCGTCACGACGCCGAGGTGAAAGGCCCGTCGTGCGGCGTCGGTGCAGAGACGCTCGACGCGCGCGCCACGCCACTCCCGATAGGCCGCGTTCACTCGATCGACACCATCGCCGCTTGATTCAGAGAGGATGCGCTTGCGCAGCGCCAGCACGATCGTGACCGCGAGATCGGCAGCGCAGTCATCGATGAGGGAAGCGTCAACGTCGGTGATGGCGACGCCACCTTCGTCACGAGCAAACAGAACGCCCGCCTTGGCGGACAGATCAAGCGCTTCGTTGGCGGCTTCGGCGTAACGGGCGCGCTGGACCAGCTCGTCTTCGAGCTCGTCGGTGATCATGGCCTTCACGTTGCGCGTGCGCTCGAGCATGACGTTCTGATCGTCTTGCAAGACACGCTTTACCCGGCGCGTCAGCACGGAGAGCGACTCCTCAAGCGACTCGTCGCGATGGCGAAAGAGCACGCCGACCGGCGTCTCGGGTTTGTGGGGAGCGGCCTTCTTCGGACCGAGCGCAGTGGCGCCGCGCTCTTCGAGGGTCGCCTTGCGAAGTCGCGCGAAGATCTCGTTGACGACGTCGGTTCCCGAAGGGTCGTCTTCGAGCAGCGTCTCGCCTTCCGCGTCTTGGATCTTCGCCACGATCTTGTCGATTCGAGGCTTCGCAGCCCCAGGCTCCTTATCGCTGACCGGCGCTTCGCCCAGCGCGGCGACGCGGTCTTCTGACGCTGACCCGGGAGCGGACACCTCGCGCAGTGGTGTGCCCGCGAGCAGCTCCTCTTCGGTGGGCTCCGGTGTCGGAGGATGTGCGCGCAACGCTTCGAGCGCGGCCGCGCGCGCGGCCTCGTCAGAACTGTTGATGCCCGAGAGGACGTCGTCGACCTGTTGGCGCAACGTCGCAACGAACTGACCAAGCGTGTCTCGAGCGGCGCGCAACTGTTCGATCTGGAGGTGAAGTGCCTTGCGCTTGATCGCGAGATCGTTCAACACGGTGCGGCGCGCTTCGTTCGACTGCTCGACGATCGCTCGACCCTGTTCGCGAGCACGCTCGATCAATGCCTCGCCGTTCACCTTCGCCGAATCGATCAGACGTTCCGCGGCGAGCCGCGCGTCGTGATCGATCTGTGCCGTCGTGTTCTCCGCCTCGGTGATGAGCGCGGTCGCGCGCTCTTGGGCCTCGATCAGCTGGGTCGCGCTGCGCTGTTGGGTCTCGGCGAGCACCTGCGCACTGCGTTCTTGGGCTTCGGCGGTGACACGTCCTGCCTCTTCGTGCGCCGAACGCAGGATCGAGGCGGACTGCTGGCCGAGGGCCGTCGCGAGGGTCGCTTCGTCGAAACTTGGGTTGTTGGCACGGCGTTGTGCTTCGGTGAGCTGCTCTTGAAGCTCGCGGATGCGGCTTTCCAGGTGGCCCATCTCGCGGGCCGCCGCCTCGAGATGGAGGCGAACTTCGTTCGGATCCAGGCCCCCCTTGCGCAAGGTCGTGAAATTCACCCGCGTGATCTCACTCGACGGCTTTCGCGTCGCGGAAATGAATAGGCGGTCGTCCATTCCTTCCAGACTACGGCCTTGTGACCAATAATCCCGACTTACGGCGTTGTGATTGGCACTGGCGCAGCCCCGCCTAGCTTGCGCAGGTCCTTGAGCGCCTCCTTCAACGAGGTGACGGGCAGAATCGTCAGTCCCGGCTGGTTCGCGGCGCGAGCAGCGTCCACGTCCCCGTCACCGTCGGGCACGATGAAGTACTGCGCATGGGCGTCGTGCGCCGCGACCGCCTTCTCCTCGACGCCCCCGACGCCACCGACCTGGCCGGTGGGCGCCATCGTGCCCGTCGCCGCAACAATGTGACCGCCCGTGAGGGAACCGTGACTGAGTTTGTTGATCAAGGTGAGGGTCATCGCCAGGCCCGCCGATGGCCCACCGATGTTGGACGTGTTGATGTTGACAGTCGCCGGCAACGTGTACCGGTAGCCGTTTTCGTAGGCGATGCCCAGGAATGACTTGTCGGCGCCGGAGACGCCCTGACACCCTGAGGCAGCGCCGCTCGGTGCGGCTGCCGTCACGACGTGCACCGTCGAATCCGGGTTGTAGGAGAGGATGCCGGTCGAAGAGATCTTCACCTTGCTGAGATGCAGCGTCAATCCTGTTCCCGGCGCGAGGTCGTGCAGGTAGGACACGATCGCGCAGCCCGAATGAATCGCCGTGTTGTTCACGCCGACAATCTCGTCACCGACGGTGAGTCCCGCGCGCGACGCCGGCGTCGCGTCGACCACCGCCGTGATGACCGCTCCCGTTGGCGTCGCTGGCACGTGCCAACCGAGCGCACGAAAGGCCGCCACTTCGGCAGCCTGCTTCGCGTCGCTCATCTCCAAGAATCCTTGCGCCGAGAGTTCACTCGTCGATACGCCGGGTTCGACGAGCTCATCGGCCGGCACGATCTGCACGTGCGACTGGAAGTGCACCTTGATCCACTCCCACACCGAGAGTGAGCTCAAGTACACGTCGACGAGCAGGATCTTGGACGGGTGTGCGTTGGTCTCGACGCCGCCCTTGATCGTGACGAGCGGGGCGACGGGCGTCGCCTGACCGGGCGTGAGCGCGTAGTCGTTGGTCGACGCGCTTTCGAGCACGAGGATGACGGCAAACACGAGGGCCAGCGCTGCGATGAAGAGCCAGTAGCCCCGTCGTCGAGGTTTCGGTGGTGAAATGGAGTCGTGCAGGGTAATGACGCAACGCTAGTAGAGGGGCCCGATGGTGACCTCCTTCGCGCGGGTTTCGACAGCGACGACGCGAGCTTGTCGCTCCTCGTCGCAAGTCTCGGCGATCCTGATGTTCGCCACCGGGTGCTCGCGTTGCGCGGGCTTGCTCGACGCGGCGCGATGGAGACAGTGCGCTGGCGGGTGGTACTCAACGATCCCGACATCGAACTTCGACGTGACGCGCTCGAACAGCTCGCGCACGCGAGCGATGTTGATCCGACCGTGCTCAAACATGTCATGGCGCTGCTCGATGATGACGACGCCCTCGTGGTCGATGCCGCGGCCTTTGCGCTCGGTGAGCATCTCTACGCGCCGAGCGTCGCGCGCCTCATCGACGTCGCGGCGAACCACGACGACGCGCGCTGTCGCGAGTCGTCGATCGCGTCACTCGGCTCGATCGGCGACGAGGCAGCGCTCGCGACGATCATTGCGGCACTCGACGACAAGGCGCCCGTGCGACGCCGAGCGATCGTCGCCCTCGCGAACTTTGAAGGACCCGAGGTCGATGCCGCCCTCGCGCGCGCAAGCGAGGACCGCGACTGGCAGGTGCGCGCGGCTGTTACACAGCTACGCGACGAATAGCTAGCGCTCGGCGCTTCGAAAGAGCGCGTGCAGTGAGGACATCTCTTCCAAGCACGCTTCGAGACCGCGAATGACCGTCAGATCTGCCTGATCGGCGACGGTCACCTGCACGCCCGTGCTGGCCGCGACCAGCTCATCGATGTCGCGAATGTTGGCGCTACCGCCCACCAGGGTGATGCCCCGCGCGCTCACGTCCTGCGAGAGATCAGGTGGTGTGTCGCCCAGGCACTCTTGAATCATGCGCATGGTGGGCGTGAGAATCTCGCGCACCGCCGCGTTCACGAGCTCGGCGGTGACCTCAACGTCGACGAGCCGTCCTCTATCGACGGTCCGCGCGGGAACGATCTCGACGAGCCCGGCGGTGCTGCCAAGCGCCGAGGCGAGGGAGCATTTGAGCGCTTCGATGACGGTGGGCGCGACCACGACACCCATGTTGAGCCGCAACAGCGTTGCGATGCTCGCATCAATGTCGCTGCCGCCGATGCGACGAGCCGCGCCAGTAACTGTGCCGCCAAGCGAGACGACGGCCGTCTCTGACGCTCCGGCGCCCAACAGCGTCACGGCCGATCCGACCGGGTCTTGCACCGGCAGGCCAAGGCCGATAGCGGCGGCGAGGGGCGCCTCGATCAGGCTCGCCTCGCGCGCACCCGCTTGGATCGCCGCTTGTCGCAGCGCCCTGCGTTCAATGGCCGTCGCGAGCGAAGGAACGCTCATGACGACGCGGGCTCGAGAGAGCTTGGACACGCCGGCCCGCTCAAAGAGCGCCTCGATGAGACGGGCCGTGACGTCGAAGTCGACCGTTGCGCCTTGGTTGAACGGTCGAAAGACGACCACGTGGCGCGGCGTGCGCCCCACGAGGTCGAGTGCGCCGTGGCCGAGGTCTTGGACTTCGCCGGTGTTGGTGTCGATCGCGACCATGGTGGGCTCGTCGAACAACACACCGTGCTGGTTCGTTGCAAGGCGTGTGTGCGAAGTGCCAATATCCAGTGCTACGTCCACAGCCACGATGGACCAGCCTAGGCCGACCCACTCAACATCCCTTGCCTAACTAGCCTTTCAAAAGTGGCTGCGTGGGAGTGGATGGAATCGTGGCGCCCAAAGCGTCGGAGACCTCCGGCAGAAAGCCGTCAATGGGTCCACCCGAGCGAGCTGCCAAGCTTCGAAAACCTGACGACGACGGTGAACGCCCACCCACACGTGAGAACGTCGCGACTCGTCATCGCGACGATGGCCCTCTTGTTGATCGCGGGCGGCACGGTACTCCTGGTCAATCGCGGCGCCGCGCCGCCACGTCCTGACCTCCCCGCGCACCTCGCGGTAACCCTGGACGAGCTGCCCGCCTCCACGAGAATCGCCGCCGCCCACACGGTTGAGCTCACGATCACCACCCCGGGCCACGTGAGGAACGTCGCCGCCTTGGTGCTTCCGAACGACCTCGCGGTGACGACATTGCCGATTCCCGTTGACGCGGAGATGACGGGCACTTCGGCGACGAAGTCCAACTTTCCCGTGACACTGGAAGGCCGCGACGATGTCATGGGCTTTTCGATCGTAAAGCTTGGGGTAACCATCGCGCCCCTCAAGCTCGACGCCATGCCCGCAAGCGTGGACGTCGTCGCGATCGCGCCGATCGTCAAGGGTCCTGCCAACAAACCCGAGTACGACTGGACGCCAACGACCCTCGGCGATCCCTCGAACGACACCCACGGCGTCGTTCGCTACCTCGCCACCAAATCGACCACGAGTCTAAGCAACTTCGTTGACGCCATCGCGGTCGACGCGTCGGGTCACGTCGTGGCCGTGCTCTCCTCGACGCGCTTCTGGTATCCCGCGCAGTTCGTGGCCCAAGTTGCCAATGTCGTGGCCACCGGGCACGGGTGCCACGCGATGCTCGGCGTCAAGGGAAAGAACGAGCAGGGCGGTGGCGTCCTCATCACGAAGGTTGAGCGCTACAGCCCCGCCGCCCACGCGGGGCTCCAGGTAGGCGAGGTCTTAACCGGCTGGAATGGCAGCGATCTCGACACCTGGAACCAGCTCGTCTCGACACTGTATTTAACCCCCGCATACACGAAGGCGACCATCACCTACGCGAAGAGCACGACTGTCCATTCCACGAACGTCACGCTCGGTTGTCCCTCTAAGTTGGTGCCGTGACGACCAACCCCTTCGGCGACATGTTCGGCGATATCTTCTCCATGCTGAGCCAGCAAGGCCCCGACGCGTGGTACACGACGGCGACTCAGCTCGCACTCAACATCGCGCGCGGCGAAGACGGCGACCCCAACCCCTCACCCATCGAGCGCCAACGCCTCGAAGAGCTCGCTCCTCATGTCGGCCGACACGTCGACGCCCTCTTTGGTGTGTCGATCGAACCAACGGTGACCGCGGTCAACCGCTCCGCACTCACGATCGCCGCCCTCGAGCAGTGGCGTCCGCTCATGGGACCGATGGTCAACCCGCCGCAACCCACACCGATGAGCGAGGACCTCGACGTTCACGAGAACCAGCTGATGGCTCAGATCTCGTCGGCCATTGGGCCCCTCTTCGCCGGCTTTCAGATGGGATCGGTCGCGGGCCACTTCTCCGAGCGAGCCTGGTCCCTCGCAGTACTCCCGCTGCCGCGACAGAACGACCAACATCTCCTCGTGGTCAACAACCTCGCCGCCTTTGCGAGCGCGTGGTCGCTCGAGCACGACGAGGTCTACGTGTTTGCCCTCGCCCAGGAGTTCGTGGCGTCACTGGTCTTGAGCCAGCCGGGCACGAGCGACGCGCTCAGAGCTCTCCTCATCGATACCGTCAACGAAGCGACCGCCATCCAGGGCGATCTCATGGAACGACTGCAGTCGATGATGGAGTCGGGCAACCTCAACGACTTGATGAACGATCCCGCGGCGCTGCTCGACAGCATCTCCACGCCCGAAGAGAGCAACGCGACGCGCGCGATCAATGCGGCAGCGAGCGTGCTGCTGGCGTTCTTTACGAAGGCCGCCCAAGATATCACGGAGACCTTGCTGGGTCCACGACCCGCCCTCGCCGAAGCGTTCGCCCGTCACCGTCGAAGCGACGCGCGTGGCGAGGACGCAGCGGCGGCGCTGTTCGGCATTGCGACGCAGGGTCCACACCACGACGCCGCGACGGAGTTCGTCACGACGCTCGCGAAAGAGCACGGCCTCGGCGTGTTCGGCGCGCTGCTACGTGTGGATGGACTGCCGAGCGCGAAGGAACTCTACGATCCGCAAGCGTGGTACGAACGGGTGACGACGTCGCCGCTCGCGTAGTTCGTTACGCCTCTTCGTCGTAGCCGAGGTTCCACTCGACGAGCAGGTTCTCTCGCTCCGCATCGCGATTCACACGTTCGCGGTTGCGGCGGAACTGCGGGTCGTGCGGCGGCAGGAAGCGAAGGCGCGCGTCAACGCGGTCGACGAAGGCCTGAATCTGCTCCTCGTCGCCAAAGACCATGCGGCACTCCCAGTGGGGTGCAACCGGTCCCAAGTAGATGACTTGGACGTGGCCGACCGGGTCAACGACCTCGGTGGCTTCACTCGTCGGGACCTGGCTCACGGGACTCCTTCAAATACACGGACTTGTGGGCATTCTACCGGTAGCTGCACAGCGCGAACTTTTCCACTTCTTAACGCAGAGGGGGGCCGTAACTTAGGCCGTTCTTAGAGTTCCAAGCGAACGTTCTTAGAGTTCACCAGGTACACGGAAGCGTAAGGGAATCGTAATGCTGCGTGGCTTGAAAGTCACTACTGTGAGAACAGTATTGAGGAAAGGAGGTGGGTATGAGTGCCGAGTGGATGGCCGATGGAAAGTGCCGAGAGTATCCGCCTGAGACCTTCTTTCCACGTGACGGCATGGGCGTGATCGTCGCCCAACGCATCTGTGCCACGTGCCCGGTCGCGAGCGAGTGTCTCGGTTACGCACTGGACAATCACATCGACCACGGTGTCTGGGGCGGAAAGAGTGAGCGCGAGCGTCGTCGCTTGCTGCGCGAACGCCGCCGCCTGCGCCTCTTTAATCGCGACGTTCACTAGGACGCATCTTGTTCGAGTGCGTCATCAACGTGTCCGAGGGGCGACGCGTTGATGTACTCGATGAGCTCTCTACAGCGGCCGGTGTGTCGCTTCGAGATCGACAAAGTGACGCGACACACAACCGCAGTGTCTTCACGCTGATTCACCATCGCACTGAGTTGCGCCGAAATGTCCAGTCCTTTGTCGTCGCAACGATGAAGCTCCTCGATCTGCGCCACCACGAGGGTGTACACCCGCGTTTTGGCGTCCTCGACGTCGTCCCGTTCGTGGCGCTCGATCCGCGCAAGGCCGAAGAGGCCATCTCGATGCGCAACGAGGTCGCGGCCTGGGTTGCCGACACGTTTGACGTGCCAGTCTTTCTCTACGGACGGCTGCGCGATGGTTCGAAGCGAACCCTCCCCGAGGTGCGCCGCCACGCGTTCCACTCGCTGATGCCCGACCTCGGCCCGCTGAAGCCGAGTCCCGAACGCGGCTCGAGCGCGATCGGCGCGCGACCACTGCTCGTGGCGTGGAACCTCTGGGTGCGCGGCATCAGCCTTGGCGAAGCGAACATCGTGGCAAAAGCCCTACGGCGAAGCGAAGTGCGCGCGCTCGCCTTTGAGATGCCCGACGACTTCATCCAGATCAGCTTCAATCTCATCGACCCGTTGCGTGTGACACCGTCAATGGTCTATGACGAGGCGGTGGACCTTCTCAGCGTCGGCACGATCGATCGCGTGGAATTAGTCGGCCTGATCCCAGAAGCCCTACTGCAGCTTGAGACCCCAAAACGCTGGAAGCAGCTGGGACTAAGCAAAGACGCGACCATAGAGTCGCGCCTCGACTAAGCCCGAATCTCGATTCAGCCAGCCTGTGCGCGGCGCTCAATCGCCCGCGCCCGGCGCAGGCGGCGGCGCTCCCGCTCGCTCATGCCACCCCAAATGCCGAACTTCTCCCCGTTGTCGAGCGCGTATTCCAAGCACTCATCGCGAACGACGCAGCCCCGACAGACCTCTTTCGCTTCGCGGGTGGACGCCCCGCGCTCAGGGAAAAACAGGTCCGGGTCGACCCCCATGCAGTTCGCGCGGGCCTGCCAACCGCGATCTTCCAGGCCGCTCAACAGTTCGACTATCTCCACAGTTGCGATCCTCCCCGTCAGCGATTCTCACCGATGTAATTACAACGGTGTCATTGTTGCGGGGTTTGGCGCAAAATGCAAATTGAATTTTCGAACTGCCTGGTGGGACGGATATTGGTTCAGCCCGCGCGACGGTGTTTGACGAAGTCGTCGAGGGCGTAAGTACCGAGATCGTCGACGTCGGTGTAGAACAGTCGCCCGCCGTTCACCTTTGCGATCTGCTCCACGAAGGGGAACTGACTGCGCTCGATGTCCAGGGCAAAGGTGTTGATCGTGATCCCCGCCTTGGTGCAGCGAAGCACCTCGGCCATCGTCTTTTCCAAGGTTTCGTGGACCGGAGGCCAGGAAAAGAAAGGCTCGCCCGAAGCGGTCAGGTGCGCGGTCGGCTCGCCGTCGGTGACGACCACGACCTGGCGCTCACCTCGCTCGTTGCGCAGCAGGAACCGGCTGAGGGCGAGTGCGTGCTGGAGGTTCGTGCCGTAGTTGTAGTCGATCGTGAGGGCAGGTATGTCTTCGATCTTGAGCTCTTGGGCCTTCTCGCCAAAGCCCACGACAGCGACGAAGTCGCGGGGAAACTTCGAGCGAATCAGCTGGGTAAGCGCGAGGACCATCTTCTTGGCCGGCACCAGATTGCCGCGCATCGCCATCGAGAGCGAGAGGTCGATCGCGAACACGGTCGCCGAGCGCCGCGTCGCCTCGTACTCTTCGACCTCGAAGTCGTCGGGGTGAAGCCGAACCGGCGTGCCGGGTCCTTGGCGCAGCAGCGCGTTGCGCAACGTACGCGGCAGATGCAGCGCGAAGGGCTCCCCCGGTTCCCAGGGCTTGGCCGTCTCTTCACGATCGCCGCCGCGCGCGAGCGTCGCGACGGGGTGTCCCCCGATGGTTGGCGAATCGCGGAGCTGCTTGAAGAGGTCGCGCAGCGCGATCTGTCCGATCTTGCGAATGCCCTTCGCGCTCAACTTCAGCTGGTTGGAGGTGCGGTCGATGAATCCCTGATCCTTCAACCCCTGCAAGGCCTTCTGCAAGCGTTGCACGTGACGCGCCGCGTCGTCGCCGAGATTACGTCGCACGGCTTCGATGTCCACCTCGGGCAGGCTCTGGGCCGGACGACTCTGACCGAGAAACTCTTCGAGGCCGCGCAGCTCACCGAGCTGCTCTGCGACCGAGGCCACCTGAGAAAAGGGCGAGCCACTGCGTCCCCGCATGCGATGCGCTTGGTTCCAGTCGATGTCGGGCGTCGCCATGCGCAAGTTCGACACCAGTCGATTCATCGAGAAGTTGAGATCCATGTCCTGCATCATCTGGTCGAACATGGCGCGTAGCTCGCCCTGCTGCTCAGATGACAGCGAGTTGAACATCGCTTCGGCCGCGGCAGCGCGCTCGGCCATCATGCGGATCACGTCCTCGAGGCTCTCCGCCCCGGGAAAGAAGTCGCCGAACTTCTCCATGAAGCTCTCGAAGCTCGGGTCGATCTCTTCGCCTCGGCGGTCCTGTTCGATCATGGTCGATAGGGCATCCATCATCTCGCGCATGCGAGCGAGCTCCTCAGGGTCAGGGCGGCCCATGAACTCCTTGGACTGTTGGAAGTAGGTGTCGAGCACGTCACGCTCGAGCTCCGACATCATCTCTTCGAACTCTTCGCGCGCTTCGGAGGAGACGAAGTCGTAGTTGCGGTACTCGCCGAGGCGTTCGGCGAGGCGGTTGCTCATCAGCTCGCGCTGCATCTTCTTCTGGTCGACGAGGTCGCGAGTGACCTCCTGGCGACGTTCGTCACCAGATGTCTCGGCCTCGTCCAATAGCTGGTCGAGCTCACGCCCTTCGATCGCCTCGATGTCATTGAGCCAGTCGCGATAGCGCTGCATCTCGCCCTCGGGGTCGGCCTGCTGTTCCAGCTCGCGGCGTCGGCGACGCGTCTGCTCTAAGAGCTCACGCAAACCTTCGATGCGTTCGCCTTCGTCGTTGACGTATCCCTCGCGCAGCAATCGGTCCATTGCCTCGTCGAGATCCCCGCTCTCCATGAAGTCATCGGCCAAGTGCGCGAGCAGCTCTTCGATATCGAGGTCGTCGAAGTCGTCGTCCTCGCCGAAGCGGCGGTAGCCGTAGCGGACCGGCACCTAGCGGTTCCTCGAACGGTAGAGGGCGCGTGCGCCCGAGGCGTCTTTGGCGAGGCGCTTGGTGAGATACAGCCCCTCGAGGATGAACTCGATGGCCGACGCCTTCTCGCCGCTGCTCGCACCGGGCCCCGCGATGCGCTCGACCGGACCCTGCAGCGCGGGCATGGCCGCCAACACGTCCATGTAGCTCGCGTCGGGCAGGTCGTCGCCCGTGTGGACGATCGCTTCGGAGTTGAATGCCTCGACGATCTCGGGCGCCTCTTCCAAGAGCACGTCGGCAAAGCACTGGCGAACGGCCAACGAGACCAGTGCCGCGATGACCTGGTCCGCGTCGCTGTCGTCCATCGTGTCGAACTCGATCTTGCCCTGGGTCGACTGGACGACCGCGCTCAGGTCGCTCACTCGCGGCACGACCACCTCGTCGTGCGTGCGCAGCGTGCGGCGCAGCGCGTTCGCGACGACCGTCTCGAAGTTGGTGATCGACAGTCGCACTGAGACTCCTGAGCTCTGGCTGATCACGTGGCTGCGTCGTGCGACGTGGCTCACGCGCGCGACGATGTCGTCGATGAACCACGGAATCACAGTCGGCACGGACGTCACTGGGAGGTGAGCCTCCTGGTGCATGATCTCGATCTCGGTCTCCACCTCAAAGGGGTAGTGCGTGCGGATCTGGGAGCCGAAGCGGTCCTTCAACGGCGTGATCAGCCGACCTCGGTTGGTGTAGTCCTCGGGGTTCGCCGTCGCGACAACAAGCACGTCGAGCTCGAGGCGCACGAGGTGCCCGCGAATCTGCACGTCGCGCTCTTCGAGGACGTTGAGGAGACCGACTTGGATGCGCTCGGAGAGGTCAGGCAGCTCGTTGATCGCAAAGATCCCGCGGTTCGACTTGGGCACGAGGCCGTAGCTGAGGGCCTTCGGGTCGTCGAGGTACAGCCCGCCCGCGACTTTGATCGGGTCCACTTCACCAATGAGGTCGGCCATGGAGGTGTCGGGCGAAGCGAGCTTCTCGGCAAAGCGCTGGCTGCGGTGCACCCAGGCGATCGGGGTCTCATCGCCGTGCTCGGCGATGACATCGATGGCGTGGGCAGAGATCGGCGCAAAGGGATCGTCACGAACGTCAGAACCCGCGACGATCGGCAGCCACTCGTCGAGCAGCTCGACGAGTGAGCGGATAATGCGCGTCTTCGCCTGGCCACGCTCGCCCAGCAGGATGATGTCGTGGCCCGCGAGCAGCGCCGTCTCCAGCTGGGGCAAGACGGTGTCGTCGTACCCGAGGACCGACACGGTCAGCGGAATGCCGTCGGCAAGCCGCTGTTCGAGGTTGAGACGAAGCTCCTCACGAACGGTCTTTGGCTCATATCCTGAAGCCCGTAGGGCGCCGAAGGTCGTGGGAAGGCTCGAGGGGGGAATTGGGGTGCTCATGAGAGCACCTTAAACGCTCGCGACTCCCACATCGTCCCGCGTTCGTGAGTGTTAGTGCTGCTTCTTCGCGCGATGCGGAGTGCCCTCGCCGAAGGACGAGCGCCGCATCCAGATGTAGGCACCGGCGTAGAGAGCGCTGAAGAACACCATCGCAATAATGGGGATAACCAATGCCATCAGGACACCTTTCGCTCAGTTAATGCATATTCATCATGCACTATTAGTTCGTACACTATCTAATAGGGTAGCATAGATTATTGGCGTTCGTATCGGCGCATCAAGGGAGGCAGGAGTGGGGAAAATGAAGCAGTCGGGCGCGGTGGCCGATCCCCTCGCCCTTGAACGCCAGGTGTGCTTTGCCCTCGTGGTCGCGTCGCGCAGCGTGCTATCGGTCTATCGCCCACTCCTTGAACCCATGGGGCTGACGCACCCTCAATACCTAGTGATGCTCGCGCTGTGGGAACAGTCACCGCGTTCCGTCGGCGAGATCGCCGGGCTCTTGCAGCTCGACTCCCCCACGCTCTCGCCACTTCTTAAGCGCCTTGAAGCGGCGGGAGTCATCACGCGTACCCGCAGCAACGACGACGAACGACGCCTCGACATCGAACTGACCGCGCACGGCCGCGAGCTACGCCGCGAGGCAGAGAAGATCCCGCCGGCCGTGGTGGAACGCCTCGCTATGGGTCTAAGTGAACTTGAGGCACTGCACGCCTCACTGACAAAAGTCATCGCTGCGGCAAACGCCGCGAGCGACAACTCCGCTTAGCCCGGCTTTACGTCTCGCGCTGGTAGAGATCGAAACGCCAGCCACCCGTGAGCGGATAATCGCACAGCGTCTCTGTCATCGGGCACATCACATCCAGCACTTGGGCGGCCGATGCGTCGACAGGGACTTCCAGTAGCACCCCACGGTTCGCGTGATCTTGACGAATCACAAACGGCGCACCATTGAGCATCATCGTGATGCGGTTTTTGCCGAGACGTCCTCTCGAATGCAAGATCCCAAGCGTGGACGGCCGCACCACGCCCTTTTTTGGAGCGAACGTCACGAACGTCGCCTCTGTCGCCCCGTGGCTCACCCACATTCCGGTGAACTTCACGCTGATGTCAGGCGTGTCGTCCGCGACGTGCGGCACCACGTTGCACCATCCTCGACCCGACGCGATTGAGTTGATGGCATCGATCGCTTCGTCGCGGTCGGTGTCGAAGGAGAACTGACGTTTTGCGGTCACGCCCATCCGAGCTCCTTGAGCCGAGGGTCGCTGATGCCAAAGTGATGCGCGACTTCGTGTAGCACTGTCTTACGAATCTGCGCCTTGACCTCTTCTTCGTTCGAGCAGTAGCGCAAGATCGTCTCCTGGTAGAGAGTGATCCGGTCGGGCATGACGCCGCTGTAGCTCGTGTTACCGCCCCGCTTGGTGAGGGGGATGCCTTCATAGAGGCCGAAGAGTCGGCCGGGCGGTCGGTCGTCGACGATGATCGCGACGTTGTCGATTTGCGAAGAGAGCTCTTTTGGCAGTGATGCAAGCGCTTCGTCAACTAACTCGTCAAAGCGCTCATTGGTGATCTCGAACACCAGAGAAGCGTACCGGGCGTCCCTGTCCAAAGATCCGCAGACTACGGCAGCTTTACGCGCTCCTGACGCCAACGACTGTACCGACTCCGTCCCGCGAGATGGTGGTGATCGGGTTCCGCGTCGTGCACCGTTGCGATCAGCGCCGACGACGACAGCCCGACGCCACCGGCGACCATGATGGCGAGAGCGACAATCTCCAAGGTGACATAGAACGGTCCGCCGCGAAGTGTCTCGTGAAAGAGTGTGTGACCAATGATGATCGACGCGATCGGGTTGACGAGAATGAGTGCCGACTGTGACGCCCCGAGCGGTCCCACCTGAAACGCGCTTTGCATGATCACGAACGAGCACGCACCAATGAAGGCAATCGCGTAGAGAGGCCATGACGAAAAGGCCGCGCCCCAACCGCCCAACAACACAGTCGTGAATGTTTTCGTGATGGCGGCAAGCAGCGCAAAGCCCACCGACGCGCCGGCCCCGAGGAGCAGCGCGCGACGCCACGTGGGACCGCTCGAGCCGAGGACGACAAAGAGAGCGACGACCCCCGCCGTCACGATGCCGACGACGAACCAGCGCCACTCGCTCGGCGTGGCAGTGCCGGGAGATCCGGAAGAGAATCCAAGAAAGAGGCCGAGCCCGAGCGCCGTGGCGAACGCGGAAAGGAGATCGCGGGCGCGCATGGGCGTCGAATACCAGAGCCAGAGGAGGATGACGGTGAACAGGAGCTCGCTCACCATGAGGGGCTGGACGACATCGAGCGTGCCGAGGTGGAGGGCCACGGCTTGGCACAGGTAGGCGATGAACATGATCACGAGACCGATCAGCCAGATCGGTCGTTGGATCATGTGGCGCACCAGGCCGACGGATGGGCCGTTCGCCTCCGGAGCGTTTTCTACCCCTAAACGCTGCAAGATGCTCGCGACGGCGTTGGCACACGACGCAATGAGGGCCAGGAAAACGACCATTGCTGGAGCCTACGACCATCTGGCGGCGGCGTCACCGACCGTGAGCGGCCGAGTCGCGAGAATCGTGACCGTTGATTTAGATTTAGGGGGACAGTGAAGGAGAGTCGTGCCCTTTAACCTCACGGAACTCATGCAGAGCCGTCACGGCGAGAACTTTCAGCTGCACACCGAATACGTGAACCCGCAGCTCGCAAAGGTACTGAAGACCCTCGGTATGGACCGCTTCTACGAACGAGGCGAGGGCTGCTACCTCTACGACGAGACGGGCGCCAGGTACCTCGACCTCCTCAGCGGATTTGGCGTCTTCGCTCTGGGACGCAGCCACCCCAAGATCAAGGACGCTTTGCACCAAGCGATCGACGCAGATCTGCCCAACATGGTCCAAATGGACTGCGCGCTCTTGCCCGGTCTCCTGGCCGAGCAGCTCGTCAAGCGCAGCCCCGCCCAGATCGAGCGTGTCTTCTTCTGCAACTCCGGCGCCGAAGCCGTCGAAGCCGCCATCAAGTTCGCGCGCGCCGATACGAGCCGGACGCGAATCCTTTATCACGCCCACGCCTACCACGGACTCACGATGGGTGCGCTCTCGCTCAACGGCTCGAAAGAGTTCAAGCACGGCTTCGGCCCGATGCTCCCCCACACGACCCAAGTGCCCTTTGGCGACGTTGAGGCTCTGCGCAAGGAGCTCGCCGATGGCGACGTCGCAGCATTCATCGTCGAACCGATTCAGGGCAAGGGCGTCTATGAGCTCGACACTGAAACCTGGCGTGCGATGCAGGCGGCCGTCAAAGAAGCCGGCGCGCTCTTCGTCTGCGACGAGGTCCAAACTGGTATCGGACGGACCGGCAAGATGTACGCCTTCGAGCACTACGGACTCTCCCCCGACATCATCACGGTGTCCAAGGCGCTCTCGGGCGGCTTCATTCCGGTCGGAGCAGTCTTGACGGGCGATCGTATCTACCGCAGCGTCTATAGCTCCATGGACCGTGCGCTCGTGCACTCGACGACCTTCAAGGGCAACCAAATGGCCATGGTCGCGGGCCTCGCTACCTTGTCGGTCTTTGACGACGAAGGCATCATCGACCACGCACTGAAGATGGGTGACCTCTGGTATCAGCGACTGACCGACGTGAAAGAGCGCCACGAGTTCATCCATGAGATTCGAGGACGAGGTCAGATGATCGGCATTGTCTTCGGTCCACCGACCTCGACGCGGGCCAAGATGCGTTGGCGCGCTCTCGAGGCCGCACGCACGGCGATGTTCTCTCAGACCTTGGTGGTGCCGCTCTTCCAGAAGTACGGCATCTTGACCCAGGTGGCGGCAGACAACGTCAACGTGATCAAGCTGCTGCCTCCACTCATCGCGGGCGAAGCGGAGATCGACTACTTCGTCAACGCACTCGACGAGCTCTTGACCGACGCCGAGGAAAAGGGTGGCTGGCTGAGAGACTTCGCGGTCTCGATGGCGAAGGGCACCTTCAAGCGCACGAGGTCGTTGCCGCACGACACCGGGAGCAAACCCTCGTCGTGAGCTACGAGCTCACACCGGGTGACCGCGTCGTGGTCACCGGAGCCGCGGGTTTCATCGGCTCCGCCGTAACGCGGGCGCTGCTTGCCCGTGACGTACGCGTGGTGGCGCTGCTCGAACCGGGCTCGTCGTCCTCCAATCTCGACGGACTCGACGTTGAACGCGTCAGCGGCAACATCACCGACGCGACGCAGCTGCGCGGCGTCTTCGACGGTGCTCGCTTCTGCTTTCATCTCGCCGCACAATTCGGTTTCTGGCCGAAAGACCCGTCGACGTTCTACGAGGTCAACGTCAACGGCACACAGAATGTGCTTCGCGCCTGCATGGACGCCGACGTCGAGCGCATCGCGTATACGTCGACGGTCGCGACGCTCGGGCTGTGGCACACAAAAGAGGGCCGCCCCTCCAACGAGAACGACGTCGCTGACCTCTCACATCTCTACGGCAACTACAAGCGCAGCAAGTACGTCGCCGAACACGAGGCGCTGCGGCTCGCGGCATCGGGCGCGTCGCTCGTGCTCGTCCTGCCAACGATGCCCCAAGGTCCCTTCGACCATCGTCCGACACCCTCCGGCAAAGTCGTCCTCGACTACCTGAACGGAAAAGTGCCCGGGTTCGTCGACACCGCGATGAATGTGGCGCACGTGGATGATCTTGCTGAGGGTCACCTTCTCGCGCTCGAAAAAGGCTCCCAAGGTCGCAGCTACATCTGTGGAGGTGAGAATCTCACGATGGCCGAGATGCTCGGGATTCTGAGTGAGGTCTCGGGGTTGCCGGCAGCAGACCGGCACTTCCCCTCGGTGTTTCCGATGGTCGCGGGTGTTCTCTCTCAGTTCGTAGAGGGCGAGCTGTTAGGTCGAGAACCGCGAGTTCCACTTGAAGCCGCGCAGATGGCAAGCACGCCGATGATCTTCGACGACTCACGGGCTCGCATTGAGCTCGGTTACACCTCTCGCAAACCTGCCCTCGCGCTGTACGACGCTGCCAAGTGGTTCGTGGATCGGGGCTACGTGAGTGAGGAGCGTGCAGGACAGATTGGCTGGAGTCCGCCGGGCACCTAAGTGACCTCCACAGGAGGGTCGCCATCTTCGTCGCGCAAGGGCCGACGAAGCCGACCGAGTATCTCCGTGCGATCCCTCGCTCGAACTTTGTGGGCGATACTCGCAATGTGAGTGCGCACGGTGGCGGGCGCGATGAAGAGCCGGCCTCCGATCTCGGCAGTCGTCAGCCCCTCGCTCAACAGACCGATGACCTGGCGCTCGCGAGATGACAGGCGATAACCGTGCACCAACTCGAGCTCAGAACGAATGCGGACGTCGTGTGCGCGCCAGTCCCGTACCAAGTGCTTGATGAGCTCATCAGACAGCACTGCTTCATCGGCGAGAGCGCGAAGAATGAGTGGCGGGATGGTCGACATATCCTGCCCCTTGAGCCAATATCCACAGGCGCCCACCGCGAGGGAGGCAAAGAGATCATCTTCGTCCGATGAGACTGTCAACATCACGACCGCGATCGCCGGGAACTCGTGGTGAATGATCTCCGCGGCCCGAATGCCATTCCCCTTCATCCGTACGTCGAGCAATGCGGCGACTGGCCGTGTGTCGCGCGTCGCTTGCACGGCGGTGTCCGCATCGGTGGCTTCTGCGCACACGTCAAACCCACCGTGTTCGAGGGCGCGGCGAACCGCTGCACGCGTGGGCGCGTGGTCATCGGCAATGACGACCCGGAGCGGCGCCGTTACGGCCACGTCACCTCGACGGTGGTTCCCTCGCCCGGTGTCGAGCGAATCGACAATGAAGCGCCGACGGCGTCGGCTTGCTCCTGCATGCTGACGAGACCAAGTCGTCCGTGATTGTCTGCCGCCTCGGGATCGAAACCGACGCCGTCGTCGAAGACACGTAGCACGGGCGACTCCTCATTCGACACGTCAACGGTGACGCGAGTCGCGCCGCCATGACGAAGCGAGTTCGTCACGGCCTCGCGCACCATTCGCACGATGGGCTCTCGCACCAGTCGGTTACTGCCTTCAGGCCGCTCTTCGGACTCAACGTCCGCCATCGTCGATGTGTCGGGCGAGGCAGTCAAGTTTGGCTCCGATGCGAGGGTGGTAATCGTGCGACGAATCTCAGCGAGGGCGCGACCTGCCGTCGCCTGAACTCGACGATGCCACTCGTGAGTTTCTCGCTCCGAAGCCGGAGCGTACAGATAGCTCGAAATGAGTGCGAGCTCCTGGGCGATCCCGTCATGTAGGTCGAGGGCGACGCTGCGCTCCGCCTTTCGCCACGACGCTTCGGAAACGCCCGACCAGTACTGGCGTATCTCGGTGACCGCACCCCACGCCCACGTGAACACGAGGGCCATTCGAAGGATGTCGCTCGTCTGCACCCAGTCTCCGTCTTTCACGCCGAACAGCCCCGAACTGATCATGGCGAAACCACCAAAGACGCATCCGGCGGCGATCCAACCAACGAACGAGTCCGAGATGCGCACTGATTTCTCGGTCAAGCGCCAGCCCGCGATAAAGAACACCAGCGCGCCGACGAATTCGATAAGCACGGACGCGAGCTCATTGGCCGGCACCAAATCTTCCAGGCCACCGTGCGACACGGGGACGAGCCACACGAGCAATACGAGCGCCACAAGGCTCGCGATGGCTGGTTGATATATCGGCCCATAACGCCGAGTCGCCACAGTGGCCGACTGCACGCTTCGGGGAATCCTCATGGTCGAACGAAGGACGTACCAGGCCGCCAGGATTCTGGCAACGCTCCCTCCCCAAATCTCGATTCGCTCACTGATGCCGTTGCCCACGGAGTTGGGCGAGATCAAATCCGGTACGACCTTGAACAGAGTGTGCACCCAGGCCAATAGGAGCACGGCGAGGAAGATCAAGATATCCCCGACGTCAGACGAGCGCCGGTATCGACCGAGCACGAGAAGGGCGACGAGGGTCCCGGTGAGTGCGATCGCGGTCTGCACCACCGCATCTACAGCCGGTGCCTGGCGCTCAATCAACGTGTTGTTCCCGACCAGGGCCGCCGCGAGAATCGCCACGGAGATCGTGGTCACGACCGCGTTACGGACCATCGTCCGGTTCATAGGGAGATGGTAGAGGGGCGAGCCCTCCCAAGCGTTGAAAAATATCAACGTTTATGAAAACCAACGCCCCACCGCTTTCGCCGCAATGGGTGCCGGTGCTAACCCTGACACGGAAGTGAAGACTCTTCGAACGATAAGGGCTAGACGAATATGTTAATCACGACTTTGGGTTGGGCGTTGGTGGCAATGGCGGTAGTCGTTGCTCTGGTGCCGGTGCTGTACGGCGTGCACCTCGCGGTGCTGCACGAACGTTTGAGAAGCGTGCACGTCGGCTCCGTCGTGCAGATCAACGCGCGCCGACCGACGTCGTGCCCCTTCTGCGGAGAACATCTGAGCGCCGAGGAGCTCATCGTCGAAGCAGTCGCCAGCGATTCGATCGCCTCACCCCTCACATCAGCCGCCGGCTAGGTAGAGGGCATCGCTCGTGCGGTGCCTTCCTAGAGGGCTGTGCGACGCTGCCAGGTGGTTCGTCGAGCACGACTACGGCGACGCTGAACGAGCAGTGCAGATCCGATAGAGCGCGCCTGATTCAAATGACTCACGTGCCGGGATGTTGCGAGAGTAGATCCTCGATGAGCGCACTCACTCGCTGCTCAATGTCGTCACGGATCGGACGGACCTCTCCGACAGACTTGCCCGCGGGATCTGGCAATTCCCAATCGACGTACCGCTTGCCGAAGTAGACCGGACACTCGTCTCCGCAGCCCATCGTCACAATGACGTCCGCACCGCGACCCATTGCGTCAGTCAGTTTGGCGGGCGCCTCAGCCGAAATGTCGATGCCCCGCTCTCGCATGGCCTCAACGACAGCAGAGTTCAGAGACTCCCCAGGAGCAGAGCCCGCCGAGTGCACGACGATGCGATGTTCGCCGATGTTTTTCGCGAATGCAGCGGCCATCTGGGAACGCCCCGCGTTATGCACGCACAAGAAGAGTATTACTGGTCGCCGCTGCGGCATCGAATCAACACCACCGTCGCTCACGGCTGCTCCTCAGCGAGGGGCGCAGCACGGGACGCACGTGTCGCCGCCGCCTCCGCGGGGACAACCTCCGGAAAGAGCGCTCGAAGCAGCGCGACGCCAGCGCAGCCACCGAGAAGCTCAGCAACAATGAACGCGGGCGCCGACGAGGGCGCGATGCCTGCAAAAGTGTTGGAGAACATCCGACCAATCACGATCGCGGGATTGGCAAAGCTTGTGGAGCTCGTGAAGAAGTACGCGGCAGCGATGTAGGCGCCAACGGCGGCGGGCGCCAGGTGACTTCGCCGACTTCTCGCGAGAGCAAAGATGACGACGATAAGTCCCGCCGTTGCCACGATCTCAGAAAGATCGTGGGAAGGAGTTGCGCGAGTATGCGTAGACAGCGACATCGCAGGATGCGAGAACATCAGATTCGCCAGTACCGCGCCGCTCACGCATCCAAGTATTTGCGCACCGCAGTAAAGAGCAGCGTCGAGCCAGGACAGCCTGCGATACGTCGCGTCAACGAGCGAGACGATCGGATTGAAGTGGGCCCCCGATACCGGGGCGAACGTCACGATGAGTACGTACAACCCCGTCCCCGTCGCTGCCGCATTCTCGAAGAGCTCCAGCCCGAGGGCGTGAGGCGACAGCGTGGTGGCGGCGATGCCCGATCCGATGACGATGGCGGCCAGCAACCCACTGCCGACGTACTCCGCTATGAGTCGGCGCCAGAGCGCCGGACGATGGGTCACGGACAACGGCGCGTCAGCAGCAGCTGGCAACGGTCGAACCTTTGGGCGATGCCGACGCGTCCAACACGCAGCACCGATCATCTCCAGCCGCTCCGTTAGCGGTGAGCGAATCTGCGAGCACCGTGTAGACCTCCCACGGCACGTTGTCCACACCGTCTACCCACACTTTGTCTTGCACTGCATAGCAGCACGTCGTCTCGTCTTCCCCGCGAGGCGTGAATCCCACCCCTGCGAGGTAGATGGCCGCGTCTGACACTTCATCGGTCGAAAAGACCTCGACGCCGAGGTGATTGAGCGAGCCTGCGTAGTTGGTGTTCTCGATCAGTACGAGCTTGAGTGGTGGCTGTTCGATCGCGAAGTTCGCATATCCCGGTCGGACCTTGGCAGGCGGAGTCTTGAAGAACTTCGAGTAGAAATCGATCGCTTGATCGAGGTTAGAAACGTTGAGCGCGAGCTGAACTCTTGACATCAGGGCCTCCATAGATTGACAGTGGTCAATGTGAAGAGTAGCCGTCATATTGATATATGTCAATGTTAGAGTAGGGCGATGGCGCCTCCACGAGTTGACATCGACAGATCTCTCGTCAGCTGTTGCAGCCCCCTGGGCGAGAGCGAGCTGAGCGATGTGGAAGCGGAAGAGACGGCGCTCATCTTCGCCGCGCTGAGCGACCCCATTCGGCTTCGGATGTTGTCGCTGATCGCATCACAAGACGAGGTGTGCAGCTGCGCCCTCGAAGGCCCGCTCGGCAAGAGTCAGCCAACGATCTCACACCACACGCGAATCCTCAGCAATGCCGGCCTCATAGAGGGCGAGAAGCGGGGCCGATGGATGTGGTGGCACGTCGTGCCCGACCGGTTGAATCAAGTCGCAAGAATCTTGGGTGCGGGTCTGGCGACAGCGTAAGAGCAGCGACGCCGCGTACGACGATTCGGAGGTGGCACCGCCAACACGTGACTTACCGACATGAGACCCGTACACGACAGACGTGGACGTGGGCGTGCACCACGAGCACAGGATCAGCCTCTGGCTCGGCAACCGGATCGGCCTGGTGCTCGGCAACCGGATCGACTATCTTCACCGCTGCTTTATTAGACGTCAACGCCGCGAGGCCACCGGGCGGGAGCAGGAGACCGGCAACGGCGGCGCCGGCAACGAAGATCAATGAGGACCACAGAAACGCAGTCGTGTAACTGTGGAGCAGGGACGCTTGGACAGTGGCGGGGGTGAGTGACCGACTGACCAAATAAGAAGTGGCGGCCCCTGCAGCCAGCGTGTTGAGCAGCGACGTGCCAATGGATCCTCCCACCTGTTGGGACGTGTTGAGGGTGGCCGATCCTACGCCGGCGTCTTGAGGCGCCAGACCAAGCGTGCCGATGCTAAAGGAGGGCGAGACGCTGAGCCCGAGCCCGAGCCCCAAGACGAGCAGATACGGAAACACGTGAGAGAAGTACGACGAGTACAGCCCGACGAGGTGGAGCCCGAACATGCCCACAGCGGATACGAGCAACCCGACCGGGATGATCGGCTTCGGTCCCACTCGCGGTAGCAGGATGCGATTGGACACCTGGGCCGTCGCGGCCAGGACGACGACCATGGGGAGGAATGCGATGCCGGTCTTCACGGGGCTGAACCCCAGCGTCTCCTGGAGGTAGTAGGTCAAGAACAAGAACACGCCGAACATGCCGATGCTGGCGAACAGCATCGTCAACATGGCGCCGCCGCGCGTGCGGCTCAACACGACTCGAAGTGGGAGCAACGGATATTTTGCCTTGCCTTCGTAGTAGGCGAACGTGGACAGTAAGAGCACTCCCGCCACGAGGAATCCGATCGTAAAGGGATCGCGCCACGCCGTCGTTTCGGCGTGCGAGAAGCCGAACACGAGCGAGAAAAGCCCCCCGGCCACCAGGAAGAGTCCCGGCAAGTCCAGCGGATCGCGATCAGCTCCCCTGTCATTCTTCAGCCAGAGACTGGCACCCGTCGTGGCCGCCGCCGCAAACACGAGGTTGACGAAGAGCGTCCACCGCCAAGAGGCATAGGACGTCAGGACCCCGCCAAGGAGAAGTCCCAGCGCGCCGCCTGCGCCCGCGATGGCGCCATAGATCGCGAACGCCTTACCGCGTTCTTTCAGATCCGTGAATGTGGTGGTTAGGAGAGCGAGCACTGAGGGAGCAAGGAGGGCCCCGAACATCCCCTGGACGGTGCGAGCGATCACCAGCATCGCGAAGTTGACCGATGACCCACCAATGGCAGAAGCCACGGCGAACCCGACCAGTCCGATGACGAGCGCCCGCTTGCGTCCCACGATGTCGCCAATGCGACCGCCGAGGAGGAGCAGGCTACCGAAGGCCAGGGAGTATGCGGTGACAATCCACTGGCGATCGGCGTTCGAGAAGTGGAGCGCGTGCTGAGCCGTGGGCAGGGCAATGTTGACAATCGTGCTGTCGAGAATGACCATGAGCTGGGCGAGCCCGAGCACGCCAAGAATCCGCCATCGCAAGTCGTAGTTGCTTTCTTCGACCGGTGTCTCGTCCGCGTCAGAGTGTTCCAACGTCATCAGTGTGGTCATCGGTAGCTACGCCTCCCACTTCGCAGAGGGAACTCTCGGAGTTCACCCCTTCGTCATCGCAACACTATGACGGAGCGTAAGCGTCAAACAGAAAGAGTCGACATCCGTCGACTATCGGCCCTCGTTCGTCGACGCCCGAAACGTCTGGGCGACGACTCGTCCATCGGGTCGGTACGCGAGGTGCGCCGCTCGAGGTGCATCAAGGATGGCGAAGTCCGCGCGCGCACCGATGCCGAGGTGTCCCACCTCTTCACAACGAAGGGCGAGCGCCCCGCCCTTCGTCGCGGCCCACAGTGCTTCGTCGACGGTCATGTTCATCTCGCGTACCGCGAGGGCGATGATGAAGCCCATGCTCGTCACGTACGACGATCCGGGATTGCAGTCTGTTGCCACCGCAACCGTGACGTCCGCATCGAGCAGACGCCTCGCCGAAGGGTAGGGCGAGCGCGTCGAGAACTCCGCGCCGGGCAGCAGCGTGGCGACGGTCGCTGATCCACTCAAGAGGTCGATGTCACTGTCATCGAGGTGAGTGCAGTGGTCAACGCTGGCACAGTCCAGATCAACCGCGAGTGCGATCGCACCGCTGTGGGCGAGCTGATTGCCGTGCAGTCGCAGCCCCAGACCCTTCGCGCGCGCGGCCTCGAGAATCGCGCGCGCCTCGTCGACGCTGAAGGCGCCGCGGTCGCAGAACACGTCGGCCCACTTCGCAAACGGCGCGCACGCTTCGAGCATGGCAGTCATGACCAGCCGAACGTAGCCGTCGCGATCGTTGGCGTACTCGGGCGGCACCACGTGCGCGCCGAGGAACGTGAGATCCTCGCTGAACGCGGAGGCCACCTCTAACAGCCGTCGCTCACCCTCGACCGTCAGCTCATAGCCAGACTTGATCTCGATCGTCGTGACACCGCCGGAGAAGAGTTCCGCCACGCGGCGAAGTGTGCCGCGCTCCAGCTCCCCGACGCTCGACTCGCGCGTCGCCGTGACCGTGCGCATGATGCCACCACCGTCATAGCGCCGCCCAGCCATGCGGGCTTCGAATTCGTCGCTGCGCTCACCGGCGAAAACAAGGTGCGTATGCGAGTCGACGAATCCGGGAATCACCGCCCGACCTGTGGCGTCGATCATCTCGTCCGCGTCGGGAGCCTCGTCGCTGCGACCAACCCAGAGTACGACGTCGTCGTCGACGACGAGCGCCGCGTCGTGCAGACGCCCGAGCTTCGTCTCATCGCCCAGCGTCGGATCGTTCGTCGTGAGCTCAGAGATATTGCAGATAACGCGCGTGGTCATCTAGTCGCGCATGGGCACGCGAAGGCCCGTCTCGTCGGCCTTCTCTTCTGCGATCTCGTAGCCGGCGTCGACGTGGCGCAACACGCCCATCGCCGGGTCGTTCGTCAGCACGCGGCGCAGCTTCTCGCCGGCGAGCTCGGTGCCGTCGGCGACGCATACTTGGCCCGCGTGGATGGAGCGTCCGATGCCGACTCCCCCGCCGTGATGGATCGAGACCCATGTTGCCCCCGATGCAGTGTTCACGAGCGCGTTGAGCAGCGGCCAGTCGGCAATCGCGTCAGAGCCGTCGAGCATCGCCTCCGTCTCGCGGTAGGGCGAGGCGACCGAGCCGCTGTCGAGGTGATCGCGGCCGATCACGAGCGGCGCCCTCACCTCGCCGGACTTCACGAGCTCGTTGAACGCGAAGCCCGCCTTGTCGCGCTCTTCGTAGCCGAGCCAGCAGATGCGCGCGGGCAGCCCCTGGAAGGCGACCCGCTCCTGGGCCTTCGTGATCCATCGTCGCAGCGCGTCGTTCTCGGGGAAGAGGTCGAGGACCGCTTTATCGGTGGCGGCGATGTCGCTCGCCTCTCCCGACAGCGCGGCCCAGCGGAAGGGCCCTTTTCCTTCGCAGAAGAGCGGGCGGATGTACGCGGGCACGAACCCGGGGTACGCGAAGGCGCGCGGGTAGCCGCCAAGCTGTGCTTCGCCGCGGAGCGAGTTGCCGTAGTCAAAGACTTCGGCCCCTGCGTCCATGAAGCCGACCATCGCTTCGACGTGGCGCACGATCGACGCGCGGGCGCGGTCAGTGAACTCTTCGGGCTTCTTGTCCGCGTAGTCGTGCCAGTCGTTCAGGTCGATGTCCTCGGGCAAGTAGCTGAGCGGGTCGTGCGCCGAGGTCTGATCGGTCACGATGTCGACCTCGACGCCGCGACGCAGCAGCTCGGGCAGCACGGTCGCTGCGTTGCCGACGAGTCCGACGCTGAGCGCAGTCCGGTCGCGCTTCGCTGCGAGCACTCGTTCGAGCGCGCCATCCAAGTCCGCAGTCCACTCGTCCATGTAGCGCTGGTCGACGCGGCGTTGCAGACGCGACGGATCGACGTCGACGCAGAGGCAGACGCCGTCGTTCATGGTGACCGCGAGCGGTTGGGCGCCGCCCATCCCGCCGGCCCCCGCCGTCACCGTGAGCGTGCCCGCCAACGTGCCGCCGAAGCGCTTCGCCGCCACCGCCGCGAAAGTCTCGTAGGTTCCCTGCAAGATGCCTTGGGTGCCGATGTAAATCCACGAACCCGCAGTCATCTGCCCGTACATCGTGAGGCCGAGCGCCTCGAGGCGACGAAACTCCGGCCACGTCGCCCAGTCGGGCACCAGGTTGGAGTTCGCGATCAAGACGCGCGGCGCCCACTCATGGGTTTGCAGCACACCGACTGGTCGACCCGACTGGACGAGCATGGTCTCATCGGACTTGAGCGTCGTCAGGGTGCGTACCAGCGCGTCGAAGCTGCGCCAGTCGCGCGCGGCCTTGCCGGTGCCGCCGTAGACGACGAGATCGTCGGGGCGCTCGGCGACCTCAGGGTCGAGGTTGTTCGACAGCATGCGCAAGGCGGCCTCTTGGGGCCAGGCGACGCAGGTGATCGCCGTCCCTCTCGCGGCTCGAACCGGTCGGGCGCCTTCCATGATCCTCCTTGGTCGCTACTGCAACGTCACGTACCGCGACGCTATGTCGAGGAGCTCACGTGACGCGACAAGATCGCTGACGGCCTTGATCTCCGGCGATAACCAGCGGTCGTGTCCTGGCCCACCCGACAGCTCGTTCACACGGTTGGCGATGGCGGCTGTGACGGGAGAGGGCTCAAGCGGTGCGCGGAGCGCGAGCGCGCGCGCTCCGGCGAGCAGCTCGATCGCGACCACGTCGCGGAAGCAGTCGAGTGCCGTGCGCAGCTTGCGCGCCGCGTGCCAGCCCATCGAGACGTGGTCCTCCTGCATGCCGGACGAGGGAATGGAGTCGACGCTCGCGGGAAAGCCGAGACGCTTCATCTCGGTGACGAGTCCCGCCTGGGCGTACTGGGCGATCATCAGCCCTGAGTCGACGCCCGCAGTGTCAGCGAGAAACGGCGGCAGCCCGAAGCTGCGATTGACGTCGAGCATCCGGTCCGTGCGCCGCTCGCTCATGGAGGCGACATCGGCGAGGGCGATCGCGAGGAAGTCGAGCACGTAGCCGACGGGCGCACCGTGGAAGTTGCCGTTGCTCACCAGCGAGCCGTCCGCGAGGACCGACGGGTTGTCGATCGACGCGGCTAGCTCAATGTCTGCGACCGACGTCGCGTGCGTGAAGGTGTCGCGCGCGGCGCCGTGCACCTGCGGAGCGCAACGCAACGAGTACGCGTCTTGAACCTGCGTGAGGTCTTCCAAGTGCGCGGTGACAATCCCCGAATCAGTCAGCAGCATTGTCAGGTTCTGCGCACTCGCGAGCTGGCCGGGGTGCGGGCGCAGCTCATGGATCTCGGCCATGAAGACCTTGTCGGTGCCGCGCAGCGCTTGGATCGAGAGCGACGCGGCGATGTCCATCTGGCGCATCAGCGACATGCCGTCGTCCAAGGCGAGGATGAGCTGACCGAGCATGCCGTCGGTGCCGTTGATGAGCGCGAGCCCCTCTTTCTCTGCCAGCTCAATCGGCGCGAGTCCCGCGTCGCTCAATGCGTCGACTGCCCTGCGTCGCGCACCGCCGGCGTCACGGACGTCGCCCTCGCCCATCAGCGCCAGGGCGACGGACGCGAGCGGGGCGAGGTCGCCTGAGCAGCCGAGCGAACCGAACTCCTGGACAATCGGCGTGATGTTGGCGTTGAGAAGGGCCGCGTAGGCCAGAGCGGTCGAAGAGCGCACGCCCGAGACACCGCTACAGAGATTGGTGAGACGTGAGACCATCATGGCGCGAACGACTTCGTTCTCGACCTCGGGCCCGATGCCCGCCGCGTGAGAGCGGATGAGCGAGCGCTGCAGGTCGCGCCGTTCATCGGGCGAGATGGACGTGGTGGCCAAGGATCCGAACCCTGTCGAGAGCCCGTAGATCGCCTCGCCCGAGTCAGAGAGCGTGTCGATCGCCACGCGCTGGCGGTCGAGTCGATCGACAACCTCCGCGCTGAGCTCGACCGGTTCGTGCTCGCGTGTCACGGCGACGAGCTGGGCTCTCGTGAGCGGCTCTAATCCAACAATGACCGTCACGACAGTCTCCTTTGTACGCCCGCGAGCGCTTCGAGTACTAACAGCGCCGCGAGGCGCACCGTGCGCTGGTCCGGTGCATCTTGATCAACATCGATCTCGGTGAAGTCAATCGCGGCGACGTGTGGCGACGAGGCGATCTCGCGCACGAAGCGGCGTACTTCATCAGCGCTCAGTCCGCCTGGCGCCGACGCGGGGCATCCCGGCACGACTGATCGATCGGCGACGTCAAGGTCGATGTCAACGTAAACCTTGCGACCACCTTGTCGCGCTACTTCGAGCGCGCGCCTGGCGATGACGGCGGCTTCCTCGCGATGGAAGGCGTCTCGCTCGACGATGCGCACGCCGCGTTTGAGCGAATCGCGCGCGTAGGTCGGCGAGTTCGAGTACTCGGCGAGTCCCACCTGGACGACGTGGCGAGGATCGAGACCTTCTTCGAGGAGCTGACGAACGGGTGAGCCGTTCGAGCGGCCGTCGCGCATGTCAAGATGCGCGTCCAGCGTGATCAGCCCGAACTTGTCGAGGTGATCGCCCGCGAAGGCGCCCATCGCGTGCCAAGTCGCGGCGTTGTCGCCACCGAGGAAGATCGTGAGCGGAGCATCGACACCTTCGAGCATCGAAGCGAGTCGCCCCCGAGCTCCCTCGCCATCAGGATCGTCCAGATCCCCGTGATCGACGACAGCGACGTACTCAGCCAGATCCACTCGGCTCGCCCATGACCAGGTCGAATAGCGCTCGAGTGCTTTACGAACCGCTTGCGGCGTGCTCGTCGAGGAACGTGGAGAAACCGACGTCTGATACGTCGAGATCCCGAACAGGGCAACGTTGCGCCGTGCGTCGATTGGTCGGTCAAAGACCAACGACGTGGCGGATCGCCACTTGGAGTCGTTCAAGGGCACGCGTGACATGTTAGGGGTAGTGGCCTAGGCGAGGCCGACACAGGCTGATGCCTGTCGAGCTCTACCGGCCCGAAGTATGTTGCGTGCGGCATTAACGTCGGCACGATCCGTGTGACCGCAACCGAGACATCGAAACACCGCTTGGTTAACGCGGTTACCAGATTCAACGTGACCGCACTCGGCGCACGTCTGGCTGGTATGGCGAGGATCTACTGTCACCATCGAGCGACCGGCGCTTTCAGCCTTGTAACTGATGTGTGACCGTAGGATTGCCCACCCCGCGTCAGATATAGATCGATTTAGTCCGGCGTTTGCCCGAGCGCCGTTCGGTAAAAAACGTCCGGAATCTTCTGGGCTGGGCCTTGGCTTCGGCCTCTTCAACATTGATGATATTCGAAGATCCTCGAGGACGATGAAGTCGTATTCGTTAACGAGCCGTCGACTCAATTGGTGAGCCGCGTTGATGCGCTGATTGGCGACCTTGCGATGAAGGCGCGCGTAACTTTCCGCCTGACGCCCTCGGCGTTTCGAACCGCACACCTGGCGGAAAAGCTTTTGCTGAGCTGCGATCAATCGGCCTTGAGCGTGTTGGGCGAACCGATCGCCCCTGAAGATCTGACCGTCACTCGTGGCCACCAGATTTGTGACTCCCAAATCAACGCCAACTTCAAGTCCTGTAAGCGGAAGTGGCTCAGCCGGTACACCCACGCAACTTACGTTTAGCCACCACTTTTTTCCTTCTCGTCGCACAGTGATGGTCTTGGGAGTACCTTTCAACCCGCGATGGTAATTCGCACGAATATCGCCGATGCCCATGATGTGGAGACGGCGACCACTCATCTTGATCTTCCAGCCGTTGTCGTCCGACCACATCAACGAGTTGAATCGATTTCCTGCCTTAAAGCGGGGATAACCGGGCTTGCTACCTTGCTGTACCCGACGAAAGAATGAGGTGAAGGCTCGATCGAGGCGCTTCAATGTCCCTCGACACAGCACCACTCCTGATGCAACGACATCGGGACGAACTTCCACCAATGTGGTGAGGGTACGACATTGATCGACGTATGTCGCCGACCGCTTTTCCCACTTCCAAGCGCCAATGCGCTCTTCCAGAGCGGCGTTATACAGCTCGCGCTGACACTCGAGTTGACGTTCGAGAGCGTTCTGCTGACGAAAAGTTGGGTGCAATCGATAGCGATACGTGCGACACATCTTTGCTGCTTGAATCACGGAGCGACGGTAGAAGCGACGTGTGACAAGTCGAAAAGAGAAGTAATACGAACGCTCTGAATTTGCGCAGGAGAAGTTTCTAGCGCTCCACCGTTCTGACGCCGCTTTCGCGGACCTCTTCGGGTTCTGGTTCGATGTAGGTCGGCACTGGTGTCGGATCGAGCTCGTGGCCGACGTCTTCGCCGTAGCGCGGCGCCGGCACTGCGACGTACTCGCCGTCGGCGGTGCGCGTGACGATGTTGGGCGTCTTGCGTTTACCCGAGCCGTGTTCGGCCTGGAGCTCCTTACAGATCTTGTACGTGAGCGGATAGGAGATCGCAGGTATCAGGATGACGAGGATGCGCATGGCAACCAGCACAGTATTGAGCGACACGTGGAAGAAGTTCGCCAAGACGTCGGTTGAGCTGGCGATGAAGATCATCGCCATGAAGGTAAGCGTCATGACACCGACGGCGGTTCGCTTCGGTCTATTGCGAGGTCGATCGAGCAGGTTGTGTATCTGAATGTCGCCGGTGAATTTTCGCTCGATGAGCGGCCACGCGTAGGCAAGGTTGAAGGCGATCCCCGGGAAGATCACCGCCGGTATCAAGACCTCGAACGGGATTGTATGGCCGAAGCCCGTGAACTCCCAGGAGGGGAAGATACGCAGCGCTCCGTCGAGCCACCCCATGTACCAGTCCGGCTGGACGGCGTAGGAGATGCGCGACGCGGTATAGGGTCCGAACTGCCAGATCGGGTTGATCTGGGCGAACGCGCCCAGCAACGCAGTGACGCCGCCGACGATGAACAAGAACCCGGTGGTCTTGGCCATGAAGACCGGGAACATAGGCGAGCCGACGACGTTCTTCTCGGTTCGATCTTTCCCAGGGAACTGCGTGTGCTTCTGGCGTACGAGCAAGAACAAGTGCGCTCCCACCAGTCCGATGATGACCAACGGGATGATCAGACAGTGGATGATGAAGAATCTCGGTATGACCGCGGTCCCCGGGAAGTTGCCGCCGAAGACCCAGAAGGCGAGGTAGGAACCGACCAGCGGGATCGACAGCATGATCGAGTAGGCGATGCGAATACCGGTGCCCGAGACGAGGTCGTCGGGCAGTGAGTACCCGAGGAAGCCGTTCGCGATCGCGAGGATGAGCAACGTCACGCCGATCGTCCAGTTGAGCTCGCGCGGCTTGCGGAACGCGCCGGTGAAGAAGATGCGCGCCATGTGCACGACCATTGAACCGATGAAGATGTCGGCCGCCCAGTGGTGCATCTGTCGCATTAACAGTCCCCCGCGCACGGCAAAGGAGATGTTGACCGTGGAGGCGAACGCTTCGGTGACCTTCTGACCATCAAGCGGCAGGTATGAGCCGTGGTACGTCACGAGCGCCGAGCTCGGCACGAAGTAGAGCGTTAAGAAGACGCCGGTCACGAGCAGGATGACGAACGAGTAGAGCGCGATCTCACCGAGCATGAAGGACCAGTGGTCCGGGAAGATCTTGTCCATGAAGGTGCGCCCACCCTTGGCGACACCTAAGCGATCATCGAGCTCGTCAAGGATCTTGCCGACCTTGCCGTAGGGTCCCTCGGCACGCTTCTTCGCTCGTCGGTTGGTGGGGATGGCGACGTCACTCATACGTTCGAGCGCTCCCAGAAGCCAGGTCCGATGGGCTGGTCGTAGCCCTCTTGCGAGCGGATGTAGCCGTCGGCGTCAATGTAGAGCGGCAGCTGCGGCAGCGGACGGGGCGCGGGACCGAATTGCGGGATGGCCCCGTTGGTGACGTTGAACATGGACTGGTGGCACGGGCAGACGAGCAGCTGGAGCTGCTGCTCGTAGAGTCCGACCGGACAGCCGAGGTGCGTGCAGACCTTGGAGTAGGCGACGTAGCCCTTCGGGCCCCACGTCTCGCGGCCCTTTTGGGTGGTGAAGTTCTCGTTCGAAATGCGAATCAACACCGTTTGGTCAACGGCCTGACCGCGGTCGGTGTTCTCGAGTCCCTCGGGATAGACGGTCATAATCGAGCCCACGGCGAGCTCGCCCACCGAGACGCGACGTCCCGTCGAGTCGACGGCAAACGTGCCCTTCTTCCAGTCAGTGTGAAAGAGCGTGCCCTTGGGCAGTGGCCCGAGACTGCGCAGCAGCGGGAACATCGCCACGATGGTGAAGATGCCGAGTCCCCCACCGAGCAGTCCGGCCAAGACCTTGCGACGCTTGACAACGTCGCCTCCGCGCTCGACGATGGACGCAGCGAAGGCGTCACGATCCGCTTGGTCGTTCGCGAGCGTGTGGCGCTCTTCGACAAACGGTCCTCGCGGCATGAGGTACTTGCCCCACGAGACAAGCCCGATGCCAAGAAGGAAGAGACCCGCGCCCATGGTCGCACCGAGGATCCACGGTTTGGCATTCACCCAGTAGGCGGCGCCGAACGCGGCGACGAACAGAATGCCGAGCACGAAGAGGATGGCGATGACCATTGAGACGGTGTTCGGGTTCTTCGCCGCGGGCTGCAGGTGCGGGTCGTCTTGCGGTAGTCCCTGCAGTGAAACGGGCGTGCGGTGTTCCGCGTCGCTCACGAGCGATCTCCAATCCAGTAACAGATGAGGGCCAAGAAGCCGACGCCAATCAACAGCGCCACGAAGCCTTCGGCGACCGGGCCGAGGCCACCAAGTCCGAAGCCCCCGATGTTTCTGGGGTGCTGGATCTCGGTCGTGACGTATTTGACGATGTCGTCGACCTGCTGGTCACTGAGGTTGCCGGTAAAGCGCGGCATGTCGCCGGGACCGGTGCGAATGGCCTCAACAACCTGGAAGGCGGGAATATGGCGGAGCGACGGCGCGAACGTGCTGAAAGCGAGCGCGTCACCGTCGCCCTCGATGGTGTGGCACGCCGCGCAGTTGAGGGCGAAGAGCGCCATGCCGTTGGCCACGTTGGCGTTCTTCAGGTCCGGCGTGGGGATAGAGGGATAGCTCGGGTCAAGTGAGTTGACCCACGCCGCGATCGCCGCTCCTTGCGTGGGCGTGAGCGCAGGCTGACGGCGTGGCGCCTCGATGGCGGCCGTGTCCTTGTCGGGCATGCGTCCCGAGTCCACCCAGAAGTCGATGGTCGCCGGCCCGAGGCCGACGAGGTCGGGGTATGCGCCTTGTGTGCCACTCGCGGGCACGCCATTTGCCTGGACGCCGTGACACGACGCGCAGTTCTCCGAGTAGAGCGCCGCACCGAGCTTGATGAGATTCGAGGGCGGGGCCGAGTAGGTGATGTACTTGTCGCCGTACCTGACAACCACGCCCGAGGAGTTCTTCACGACGATGGTCGAGTTCGGGGTTCCAGCGTCCTTGCGGGACGTCTGGCCATAGGTGTTCGCTTGCGCGCCACCGGCGAACAGCGCGAGCGGGGCGATCGTAATAAAGCCGGCGGCGGCAAGGAGCGGAATTCGCCTGAGGAGCGGTGACGTCACGAGTCCACCTATTTCAACAAGAAGAGGGCCGAGTAGAGCCCGATCCAGACGACGTCGACGAAGTGCCAGTAGTAGCTCACGCCTTGGAACGTGGCGAGCTCACCGGGGTCACCTTCACGACCGCGCATACGAAACAAGAGGAAGGACATCGCAACGAGTCCTAAGAACACGTGAAGACCGTGCAAACCAGTGGTGATGAAAAAGACCGATCCGTAGGAGTTCGTGTACCAGCGGGTGGTGAGGTGGGTCCACTCGTAGGCCTGGTTGGAGACGAAGAGCGCGCCCATGATGATTGTGGCGACGACCCAGTTGCGGGCCTCTTTGCGGCGGCGGTGCTCGACGAGCCAGACGGCGCGCTGCATGGTGAACGACGACGAGATGAGGATGATCGTGAAGATCCCCGCTTGAATTGTGTCGAGCTTGGTGCCCGCAGGTGGCCACGAGGCCAGGTGGGCGCGGATGGTAAATAATGCGGCGAAGAGACCCGAGAAGAACATCAGCTCTGAACCGAGCCAAATCATCACACCGATGGCGAGCATCGGTGGTCGATCGTGGACGATCTTCTCTTGCTTCGCCAGGCTATTGGGGGAAACTGCCTGACTCACGCCTACCTTTCTAGTAGAAATCGCGACCCCGCTTAGTCGAAACGGGTCGCGTTTTCTCAGCGAAGTGTGTGCGGAAGTTCGTGACTCGCGATGACGGCGAGTCGCCTCGTCGGACGTGTTAATGCAACGTACAACGTGCGCAGGCCGCGCGGTGTTGTACCGTCAGCGCGATCAGATCCTCGATTTGCTATCTGACCAGGCTCGACAACGACGACCGCGTCGAACTCGAGACCGTTCGCACCTTCGGCCGACAACACGACCAGATCGGCCGACAGACCCTTTGATTCCTGATCGCGGGGATCGACCGCTTCGAGTCCGCCGTCGCGCAGTGTCGCAACGATCTCATCGACGCGCGATGCCGTCACGATGACCGCAACGCGACCCGGTGCAACGTCGTCGATCTCTCGACGCGTCAGCTTGACGAGCGATTCGTCGAACTCAGCGTCGCTCACGATCGACACCGTCGGCAACGCACCCGCGCGGCGCACCGGTCGCGGCGGTTCGAGGTCGGGAGCGGCCGCGAGCAGCGTGGGCGCGGCAAAGTCGAGCACCTCTTCGGGCGTGCGGTAGCTCACCGTGAGATCGACTCGTGCAGGTGCGCGACGCGGTGCGAGCACGTCGAGCAGCGCGTCCCACGACGCGGACGACGAGGCCGTCGTCGCCTGACCCATGTCACCGACGATGGTCATCGAGCCAGTGAGGTCGCGACGCTTCAGCACGCGCAGTTCCATTGGCGAAAGGTCCTGAGCTTCGTCGACGACGATGTGCCCGTACGTGACGAACTCCGCTTCGTCGAGCTCCTGGGACTGGGCGACGGCGAGGCGTTGGGCCTCGCGAAGGGCGGCGGCGCGGTGATCGCCCGAGTAGGCGTCAAGATCAACGCCGTCGAGCACATTGTCGGTCGGCTTCGGCGCGGGACGCGGCCGGCGACGGGGTCCGACGAGGACTCGCGCCTCGTCGATGAGTGCCGCGTCGGCCTTCGTCCATGCGATCTCCTCGAGCGAGGTGAAGCGCGGGCGATAGAGCATCTCGATCTCACGATCGCTCAAGATCCCCTTACCGGCCGCGCGCAACAACGCCGGTGCACCCAGCAAGTCGTGGAGCAACTCTTGACCGGAGATGCGCGGCCAGATCCGCTGCAGCGCTTCTTTGAACTCGGGCGCGTTGCGGATGACTTCGGCCAACTCGCCCGCTACGTTTGCTTCCTCGCCCGCCTCGTGCGTCCAGCGCGACTCATACTCGTTCGCCAAACGCGTGGCGAGCTCGCGGCCCACGGCGGAGCGACGCTGATTGTGGTTGCCTGGTCGACGACGCGCTCGTTCGACGGCCTCTTCGGTGTACGACGCCTTCAGCGTCAAGATGGCGCGCCCGACCGGGATCTCGACGTCCTGGCGAAGAGGGCGCTCGCGAGTTCGGAGTGCTCGAGCGAGCACGCGCACCATGCGGATGTCACCCTTCAGCTGGTCGACGTCTTCAGACTCCGTTGCGCGCACTTCGACGTTGGTGACGAGTCCCGCGATCGTCGACAGCGTGACGCCTGACTCGCCAAGTGAGGGCAACACGTTTTCGATGTAGTTGAGGAACAGGGGGTTCGGCCCGACCACGAGCACGCCCTGGCGCTCGAGCGTCGCGCGGAACGTGAAGAGAAGATAGGCGGCACGGTGCAGCGCGACAGCGGTCTTCCCGGTGCCCGGTCCACCTTGTACGAGCAAGATGCCAGGGAGAGGGCTGCGGATGATCTGGTCCTGTTCGCCCTGGATGGTGGCGATGATGTCGCCCATGCGACCGGTACGCGCGCGACCCAGCGCCGCGAGCAGCGCGCCAGGTCCGCCGAGTGCGAGTCCTCCGTCGACGAGACCCTCTTCGGTTGCCGCGCGCACCTCGCTCTCGGGAAGGTCGAGCTCTCCGTTGGCGTCAGCAAAGTACTCGTCTTCGACGCTCGTGACTTCGTTCGCGCGAATGGCAACGTGGCGTCGGCGAGAGAGGCCGAGTGGTTCGACGCCCGTCGCGCGATAGAACGCCTCAGCCACGGGGGCGCGCCAGTCGATGACCAACGGGTTGAGCGCTTCGTCCGAGACCGCGAGGCGACCAACGTGGTAGACGTCGCCTTCGCCATGGCCGTTCGCCTGATAGTCGATCCGACCGAAGAAAAGCGGCTGGTCACCGATGGCGAGCTGATCGAGGCGGTGCAGGGCCGTACCCATGACAACGTCGCGCTCGACAAGGTCGCCGGCGCCACGCATGTTCGCCACAGCGGCGCTGTCTCGAAGCTCACGGGCACCTTGGCGCATGTGATCGAGTGCGCTCAAGGCCACGTCGAGGAACTCTTGCTCCTCGGCGATCTCTCGCTCGTGCGACATGGACGACCCTCTTTCCATCTCCCCAAATCGGGAATTATCTAGTCTAGTTCGACCTGCGCGAAGGCCCACAAGCGGGCAATGCACAGCGATTCCCCCTTAATAGTGCGTTCGCGGCGACCCCCTTGCGCGATATTCGGCCATTCCTCACGCTCGCCACCTCTCGTAGATTGGAGGTGGCCAAAGGAGCAAGATGCCAGAACCCGACTTCATCAAGGCGTGCCGAGGCGAGACGGTCAACCACGTGCCGGTGTGGTTCATGCGCCAGGCCGGGCGGTCGCTTCCCGAGTATCGAGCGCTTCGCGCAACGGGATCGATCCTCGACGCCATCGCCGACCCTGAGTTGGCCGCCGAAGTCACGCTGCAACCGGTTCGCCGCTACGGCGTCGACGCCGCCATCCTTTTTTCTGACATCGTGGTGCCCTTTCATGCCATTGACTTCGGCATCGACGTGGTACCTGGTCGCGGACCGGTTATCGCCGAACCTTTCGCCGCCGAGGCTGACCTTGAACGCCTCCGCGACCTCGAAGACGACGACATCTCGTACGTAACTGCAACGATCGATCGAGCCCTGGAGGAGCTCAAGAAGACCAAGACTCCCCTGATCGGCTTCGCCGGAGCGCCCTTCACGGTGGCGAGCTACCTCGTCGAGGGCGAACCGACGCGCGAGTTCGCGCTCATCAAAACGATGATGCACCGCGACCCACAACTCTTCGACAAGCTCCTCGACCGACTGGTCGCGATCACGATCTCATTCCTTCGCGCCCAGGTCACCCACGGTGCAACCGCCATCCAACTGTTCGACTCGTGGGCCGGCTCGCTCACGAAAGACGAGTACCAGCGCTACGCATTGCCCGCGACGCAGCGCGTGTTGGAGGGCATCGCCGACCTCGACGTCCCGACGATCCTGTTCGGCGTCGGCACCGGGGAACTGCTCGGCCTCATGGCGAACTCGGGATGCACCGTTGTGGGTATCGACTGGCACGTTGACCTTGATGACGCCCGAATACGCGTCGGCCACAAGTCGGTGCAAGGCAACTTGGATCCCGCACGCTGCCTTGGTGGCGAGAAGCTCGCCATCGAGGCGACCCGCGAGGTGCTGGCGAAGGCGGGCACGTCAGCTGGACACATCTTTAATCTCGGACACGGCGTACTGCCCGCGACGGACCCTGACGTCCTCGCCGCCGTCGTGCGCGTCGTCCACGAAGAAGGAAAAGCAGGTCTCATGTGAAAACTGGTGTGCTGGTCATGGCCCACGGAACGCCATCGTCACCCAAGGGCATCGAGCCGTTCTACACGAGGATTCGTCGCGGGCATCCACCGACACCAGAGCTGCTCGCCGATCTCACGCGTCGCTATCTCGCCATCGGCGGGGTGAGTCCACTCACTGAGCGCACAGCCGCTCAAGTTGCCGGCATCGCCGCCGCGCTCGAGCGCGACGCGCCCGACGTCTTCGACGTGCGCTTCGGCTCGAAGTTCGAACCGCCAATGCTCGAAGAGCCCGCCGCCGCGTTTCGCGAAGAGGGCTTCACGAAGGTCATCGGCGTCGTCCTCGCCCCGCACTCGTCGACGATGTCGACCGACCAGTACATGAGTCGAGCCCGCGAGACGCTTGGGGCGAATGTCGAGTTCGTCGCCATCGGGGCCTGGTACGACGCGCCGGGGTTCTTGGAGCTGATAGCGAGCCGCGTGCACGACGCGCTCGCCACAATTCCTGCGACCCGTCACGAGACGACCGACGTCATCTTCAGCGCACACTCCCTCCCCCAGCGCGTGGTCGACATCGGCGACACGTACCCCGAGCAGCTGCAGGAGAGTGCCGTCCTCGCAGCCGAGATCGCGGGCGTGCCCTCCTTTGACGTCGCGTGGCAGTCGGCTGGTCGCACGTCTGACCCCTGGCTTGGCCCCGACATCCTCGACGCCCTTCGCCAAAAGCGCGAGGATGGCTTCACCGACGTCGTGTCGTGTCCGATTGGATTCGTCTCGGACCACTTGGAAGTGCTCTTTGACCTCGACATCGAAGCCCAGAGTGTCGCTCGCGAGATCGGTTTGAATCTCGTGCGCACCGCGTCGCTCAACGATGATCCGGTGTTCACGTCCATCCTCGCGAACGTCATCCGCCAAGCGGCCGCCTAAGTGAGCCGATCGTCCGTCGTCGTGGTCGGCGGGGGCATCAGTGGACTCGCCGCAGCCTGGGAGCTTTCCGGCGGTGCCGAGGGACCATCGCAAGAAACGCCGCGCATCGAAGTCCTTGAAGCGAGTGAACATCTTGGCGGCTCGCTCGCGACCACCACCTTCGAAGGACGCACGATCGACCTTGGGGCCGACGGCTTTCTCGCGCGCCGTCCTGAGGCGGTGATGCTCGCCACCGAGCTCGGTCTTGCCGACGACTTGGAACCGATCGCAGCCAGCGGCGCGTGGCTGTGGTCACTCGGCGCGCTGCACGAGCTGCCAAAGGACCTTGTCCTCGGCGTGCCCACGAACCCCCGGTCGATTCTCACGTTCAAGGGCGTTACGTGGCGTGCGCACCTCGCCGCGCGCAGAGATGCCTACCTGCCCGCGCGCCTCCACGTCGGAGCCGACGCGTCGATCGGCGAGATCGTTCGCACCAAGCTCGGCGCCGAGCTCGCGTACCGATTCGTCGAGCCGATGATCGGCGGCATACAGGCAGGACGCATCGATGATCTCTCAGCGAAGTCGGTCTTTCCCGCGCTCTATGACGCGGCAAAAATGGGCGGCTCGTTGATGAAGGCGCTGCGACCGAACGGACCGGCCAGTCCTGGCCCGGAGAGCGAGCGCGTCGCCACGGGTCCGGTGTTCTATTCGTTGCAACACGGTGTCGGCTCGCTCGCGTCTGAACTGGTCCTACAACTCGTTCAACGAGGCGTCGTGATCCGTCGAGGCATTGCCGTAACGGCGATTCGACGGACGCCCGCGGGCAGCTACCCACTCGAGGTCGATTCCTCTCGCACGACGACGCCCGCCAACGCGGTCATCTTTGCAACGTCGGCTCCTGTGGTGGGCTCGCTCGTTGGTTCGTTGGACCCCGATCTCGCCCAGCTGCGCGACGTCACCGCTGCCAGCACGGGCATGGTGACCTTCGCTGTGTCACCCAACGACATCGAACTGCCGAGGGAAGGGACGGGCATCCTCGTGCCGCTCGAAACCCCGTGGCGCGAGGGCGGTTCGATGATGGTGACCGCCGTCACGTTCCTCGATCGCAAGTGGCCACGACTTGAGCACGAGGACGACGTCATCCTTCGCGCGCACGTGGGACGAATTGACGATCGGCGATTCATGGATCTCTCCGATGACGAGCTCACTCAACGCGTCGTCGACGAACTCGCGGTGCTGCTGCCTCGATTCGACACGCCTACTGCGTCACTCGTGCAACGCTGGCTCGACGGTCTTCCGCAGTATCGAGTGGGACATGAGCAACTCGTCGATAAGGCTCGCGCCGCAGCCGGACGGTTCGCATTGTTCCTCGCGGGCAACGCGTACGACGGCGTGGGCATTCCTGCGAGCATTGGCTCGGGCCGCAACGCGGCGCGCGAGGTGCTCGCCTCGATGAAGCAGACGTAGCTCGACTACAGGTAGTAGCCGGAGTGGATGTACACGCAGGGCACGCCTTCGCTGACGTACATCGCGTGGTTCTTCGGATCGTCATCGAGGGCGAGGCGAACGTCATAGCCTTCGGCGAGCAGCTCGTGCAGCGTCTCTCGCTTGAAGCGATCGACGCCTGAATAGTCCCCGTATTCGCGCATGATCAGCAGGTCCCAACGTATGGAATACCGCTCGAGCCACGCGACGGTCTGCGGCTGTATTCGCCGAGGCCGACCGGTGACCAGAATCACGCGCAGTGAAGCGTCGAGCAGTTCGAGGAGCCGCTCAATCTCGTCGATGATGGGGTCGTCGCCAACTGCGTCAAAGAAGCTCTTCCAGTCACCCCAGTCCAGGAAGTGCTGGCGCCCCGCCGCGTCGGCGATCACACCGTCGATGTCGAAAATGACCGCGGGACCGGGGCCAAAAGGCTCACCGTGCCAATGCCAGTTGTCATGTGGTTGTTTGATCATTTTCGTTAATTGTCAAGCAGGTTGTCAACGTTCATCTCTGCGAGACTGGAAGGCGTGACCACCGCTGAACGACGAACTTACCCGGTTCCCTATGGCCACCACGTCTACGTGATGAGCGATCTATCGCTCTCACCAACGACCGACCTGACCAGTCGCTCGGCTCGAGAGTTCGTGAACCTGCTCGGCGACATCGACGACGCCGCCGTTGTGGTGGTGGCAGGCAACCTCTTTCACCCTGACGCCACGGCTGACCTCGCCAAGCACATCGAAGCAACGTTCGAGGCCCTACCCGCCATGCGAGAGGCGCTGCGCAGCTTTTGTGCCACCGACAGTCACCGGCTCTTCGTGCTGCCGGGGAGCGACGATGTCGACCTGCGTACACACGATCGCGCGCAGGGCCTGCTCAACGAGCTCGGCATCTGCGTGGCGAACGACCTGATCTTGCAGATCGCGACCGCGAGCGGCGTTCGCGACGTGGCGGTCGCGGCGGGCACCTACGACCTCAACCTTGACCCGGTCAATCGCAAGGATCTCGCTGACGCCGATCGACTCGAAGACCCTCCAGCGATCAAACGTTTCGTCGCCTCGCGCACGCTCTATCGTCGGCTGATCGCGTGGCTGTGGCTCCCTCTCGTCGCCTTTGTTGCCATCGATCTCTGGAGCCTCTTCGCGACGCTCGCCGACCACTTCAGCCGACGTCACTACCGGATACACATGCTCCGCACGCACAACTTCTGGGTGAATCTTTTTGTCATCCTGATCCTCATGGCGGTCGCCGAAACGATCGTGGCGGCGCTCGCGGGTGTCCTGGTCAGACGCCGTTTCGAACACAAGGCGCGCGGCAACGTCGAAGAGCTCGCGGAACCGCTCGCCCTCACAACGATCGCAGGTGTCGACGCGCTCGAGTTCGCTCGTCGCGTCGTCGAACGCGGTGGTGCCGGCGCGGTCATCGGGGGCGCGCCGAGCTCGGCGCTCGCCTTTTTGGACGGCGGCGTCTGTGCGTCGACTGGACCATCGCGCACGATCATCGTGGAACGTCGCGGCAAGTTCGGTCTGCCCCCCGTCTTCTCGTCCATGGACCGGGCGAGCATCGTCGAGATCGAAGCTGCGAGCACAGTGCAGGTCAGGCTCTTCTCCGGAGAGACGCCGCGACGGCGCGGCACGTTACTCGAACGACTCTTCGCTGGTCCCAATGTCCAGCCGTCGCCCGGCATCGTCGCCTCGGCGCTGGGCTCGTGGCCCTACGGCAAGCCGTTCCCACTCAGCGCCGAGCGACTCCAAGAGCAGCGTCACCAGCGTGCGATACGTCGCTGGGCGGCGGGGCTCGTCCTCGCTGTCGGACTGCTCGACGTGGTCACGACCTCGGTGCGACAGCTGCGCGTCCACTTCCACACCGCCATCTCGGTACTGCCCCTCGATGTCGGCAAAGGCGCGACCGTCTTGACGGCGCTCGCGGGCATTGCCCTGATCATGCTCGCGAGGGGATTGCGACGGGGCCAGCGACGAGCCTGGTTCCTCTCGGTGGCGATCCTGTCGGCGACCATCGTCTGGTTTCTCTATGTGACCACCATCTCGGTGACCGTTGACGCCCACATTCGTGGAGGAGTCCTCGTTTTCCTGCTCGCAGGGGGAATCTTCATCCTGCTGATCGGCCAGCGCCGCTACTTTCAGGCATCGTCTGACCGGACCAGCGCGGCCGAGACCCTTTGGCTGCTTGGCGTCGTCGCGGTCGTCGCGGTCTGGTTCGCCACGCTCGGCATCGAAGCATCGTCCCATCGCCATCATCTGCCCAACCTCGGCGTCGTGATCGTCGCCTGCGCCGAACGACTGGTGGGACAGTACGACATCGCGCTCCCCGACCGAGTGGCCGACTTCGTCAACCCAACCCTGCTCGCGATCGGCCTGTCGCTGATCGTGCTCGCGATCTTCTTCCTCACTCGCCCCGTGGTCGACCGGCGACTGTCGACGTCGGCGTCGTCGCGCGAACGCCGCATTGCTGAGCTACGCGCACGAGAGATCGTTCGCCGCCACGGGCACGGCACCCTTGACTACTTCGCGCTGCGCGACGACAAGCAGTTCTTCCTTTATCGCGACTCCCTCGTCGCCTACGCCGTCTACGGCGGCGTGGCACTGATCTCACCGGATCCCATCGGGCCGGAAGCGGAGCGCACCGAAGTCTTCAGCGCCTTTCGCGAGTTCGCCGACGCGCGCGGCTGGACGATCGGCATCATGGCGGCGGGCGAAGAGTGGCTCGGGATCTACCACGCGGCAGGTCTCCACTATCTATACCTCGGCGACGAGGCGATCGTCGACTGCCAGAGCTTCTCGCTCGCCGGCCACAAGATGAAAGGTCTTCGCCAAGCTTGCACTCGACTTTCGCGTCACGGCTACACGATTGAGTTCTTCGACCCGAGCAAGATGGATCCCTCGCGTGTCATCGACATCGTGGAGTTGATCTCTCTTCTCCGTCGAGGCGGCGGCGAGCGAGGCTTCTCGATGATGCTCGGTCGGCTCTTCGACCCGCGCGACAAGGGGCTGTTGCTCACCGTCGTCTACGGACCGGACGCCAAGGCGGCGGCGGTTTGCCAGTTCGTGCCCTCGCCGGCGATCAACGGTTACTCGCTTGACCTGATGCGCCGAGACCCCGGCGAACATCCCAATGGGTTGCTCGACTACGCACTCTGCTCGACGATCGAACATCTGCGCCTCGAGGGAGCAAAGGGACTCAGCCTCAACTTCGCCGCTTTCCGCTCGATTATCGACGGTGAGAAGGACACGACGTTCACGCGCGTCGAGCGATGGGCGCTGAAGCGACTGTCGGGCATCCTCCCTATCGAATCGCTGTGGACCTTCAACTCGAAGTACCAGCCAACATGGTTGCCACGCCACCTCGTCTACCCCGCAGCCGAGAGCTTCGTTCCGGTGGTCGCGGCGACACTGCGCGCAGAAAGCATCACCGAGCTACCCGTCCTCGGCCGGTTCCTCGCCAACGATCCCGCCAACCGCCCCGGCACGGTCGTTCCGGAAGAGGTGCTCGCGGCGGCCCGTGAGGTTGACAAAGCCGGATCAGCTCGGCGCTAGTGCCACGCGAGTCGAACGGATGAACGACGAAGTGGCGAACGGCCCAGTTGACTTTCGCTACGCCGAGCTGCGTGACGAGAGAGCGTTGGCGCGACTCGATCGCGACACCTGGTCGCCGCTCAACTCTCCCGTGCCTCTGTGGGGCGAAGACACGAACTTTTTTGCGAACGATCCCCCCGACGACGTCATCGTCGCCGTAGTGAGTGGCATCGTCGTCGGCTACGTCAAGGTGCGCCGGAACAGTGAATTGGCCTCCAACGCGCACGTCTTGGTGATCGGAGGTCTGGCGGTCGATCCGAATGAGCAACGCCATGGTCTTGGAACTGCGCTCGTCAAGAAGGCGATCGAAGAAGCGACGAACAGCGGTGCCAAACAGCTGAAGCTGCACGTGCTGCGAACCAACGCCGTCGCCATGCGCGTGTACGAGCGCTGTGGCTTCTCGGTGGAAGCTGTCTTGCGAGAAGAGTTTCTTCTTGACGACGTTTTCGTCGATGACGTGATCATGGCGATGAGCTTGTCGCACGTCAACATCGTCTAACGACTTGGGTCCTTGACGACGCTCTAGCTGGTGAACGTGAAGTTTCGCACTCGACGGGGAGATTCCACAGGCCGCGATACGGCGAAGCACTTTCAGGAATCGAGCGCCTTTCGCTCGGCGGCATTTGGCGGTGAGACGGGGTCGTCGAAGGTCGACGAGAACAGATAGCTCGTCGCAATGCTTCGGTACGGCCGCCACTTCTCGGCAATGGCCAGCACTTCGGGCTCGCTCGGGAGGTGCGTGAGCTTGTAGACCCGCTGGATCGTCTTTCGTAGTGCGAGGTCGCCTGATAAGACCACATCTTCGCGTCCGAGGGCGACGACTAACGCCCCTTGGGCGGTCCACGGGCCAATCCCGGGAATCGCCGTCAGCGCAGCGATGACGGCATCGTCGGGCAGCTCGCTCAACGTCTTCGCGTCCAGACGCCCGTCCTCAAAGCGCTCGGCCACGTCGCGCAGCGTGGCGACCTTTCGCCACGAGAAGCCGGCCTGGCGAAGATCGTCTGGTGACACCGAGAGCAGCTCGGCCGGCGATGGCAGGTGACCACCGAAGAGTGCTTCGACTCGTGCGAGTATCCGACGCGTCGCGATGACTGACAGCTGCTGGCCCGCGACCTGGAACAAGAGCGTTCCGAATAGGTCCATCGCCGGAAGCTCTGCCAGCCAGGCTTGTGGGTCGAAGGTAGGTCGAGCATCGATCAGTCGCGCAAGCACGGGGTCAGCCTTACTTAGTCGCGTTCGCACGAGGGCGATCGGCGTAACGCGTCGAAGGTCAGTCGACAGGGGAACCGGCGGAGACGCTGGTTGATGGCGGACACGCTCAGGCGCCATAAGCGGCAACGATAGCGCCGCCCCTTCCCTGGTATCGAAATGTCGTAGGTTGAACCGTTGGGCGCAACGAGGCGTTCATTGATTGTGAGGTCATATGCCCGTGAATGCTGGTGACACCGCGTGGATGCTGACGGCAACCGCACTTGTCTTTTTCATGATGCCCGGTTTGGCGCTCTTCTACGGCGGGCTTGTTGGAGAGAAGAATGTGCTCTCCACCATGGCGCAGTCCTTCGTGGCGATTGGCATCGTCTCAATACTTTGGATCGTGGTGGGCTATTCCATCGCCTTCGGCCCCGACCACTCATGGTTCATCGGCGGTTTCCAGTACTTCATGTTGCGCGGGATCGGCACGACGCCGTCTCCGTTCGCGCCGGACATACCGCCCCTGCTCTTCATGGCGTTTCAGATGATGTTCGCGGTGATTACGCCCGCCCTCATCGCGGGCGCATTCATTGGGCGAATGAAATTCCGGGGTTATCTGGTTTTCATAGGCCTGTGGTCGCTCTTGGTGTACTCCCCTTTCGCCCACTGGGTGTGGGGAGGCGGGTTCTTGGGCGCGAGCGGGCTGCATGCGGTTGACTTTGCCGGAGGATCGGTCGTTCATGAGCTGGCCGGAGCCTCGGCACTTGCCACGGTGCTCTACCTCGGGCGACGACGCCAGCTTGACCGGCCGCACAACGTGCCTCTCGTGCTGCTCGGCGCCGGAATCTTGTGGTTCGGATGGTTCGGCTTCAACGCCGGCAGCGCCGACGGCGCCAATGCCGTCGCCGTGGCAGCTCTCGTCAATACTCAGATCGGAGCGTGCGCGGGAATGCTCGCCTGGATGTTCATTGAGTGGGCGTTGCGACGTAAGCCCTCGGGGGTTGGCATCGCCTCAGGCGCCGTAGCCGGACTGGCTGCCATCACGCCAGCCGCGGGATATGTACCGACGTGGGCAGCACTCGTCATCGGTGGTGCCGCGGGGCTGCTGTGCTATCTCGCCGTGCGCCTCAAGGACCGTCTGCACTACGACGATGCGCTCGATGTCGTGGGCGTGCACATGGTCGGAGGATTCATCGGCGTCGTGCTGACCGGAGTCTTCGCCAGTCTCGTCGTGAACGCCGCGGGCGTCTCGGGAGGGATCGTCCAGTTCGGTCGACAGGTGGTACTCGCCTTCGCGGGTTTGGTCTTTCCATTCGTCATGACGTGGATCATCTTGTGGATCACCGACGCCACGGTGGGGCTGCGGGTGAGCGACAACGACCAGGACGCCGGGCTCGACATGAGCGATCACGGCGAATCCGCCTACGACAGGCTCTGGGGTACCAGGACCTGACGACGTCCCGGTACATTCGATGCAGAGTGTTCATCAACCTGAGATGAGGTGCGACGTGAAGATAGGGGCCATTTTCCCACAGCTCGACATCGGAGCGGATCGCAGCGCGGTCTCCGGGTACGGACAGGCAGTCGATGCAATGGGGTTCGACCATCTCTTGGCGTTTGATCACGTGGTCGGCGCCGACCCGGCGGTGCACGTGGGATGGACCGGACCTTACGACGTCACATCAACGTTTCACGAACCATTTGTGCTCTTCGGATTCTTGGCCGCCATCTGCCCCTCGCTCGAGTTTGCGACCGGCATCATCATCCTGCCGCAACGACAGACCGTCTTGGTGGCTAAGCAGGCGGCGGAGGTCGACATCTTGAGCGGAGGCCGGTTTCGCCTCGGCGTCGGCATCGGCTGGAACGCGGTCGAATACGAAGCCCTTGGCGAACGCTTTGACAATCGCGGACGCAGAATCGAAGAGCAGATCGAGCTACTACGTCGACTGTGGACTGAGCCGTCGCTGACGTTCGAAGGGAAGTTTCACCGCGTCACGGGTGCCGCGATCTCACCGCTGCCATTGCAACAGCCAATCCCGCTGTGGATGGGAGGCGGGGCCGGACCCGCACTGGCGCGAGTAGGTCGACTCGCAGATGGCTGGTTCTCCAACGCGAAACCGGGACCGCAACTTGATGAAGCGCTCACGGCGATTCGTGACGCCGCCCGCGCAGCGGGCCGAGATCCGAACGAGATTGGCGTTGAAGGACGAATCCTCGTTGGCGACGGCGACGTTGACCGGATCGTGAAGGAGTTCGGCGAGTGGGTCGACGTGGGCGCTTCGCACGTCAGTTTCAACACGATGGGCGCGGGACTCAAGGGCGTCGATATGCACATCGCCGCATTGCAGCTTGCAATACGTTCGGTCCAGGGCTAGTCGCGCTCCCTGGCAGGCCGCGATGCACGCCGAGTCATAGACTCACGGCGATTCGCCTATTCGTAAGCGTCAACAGCGCAGCGCGACACGGGGGGAAGTCGTGGGGAACGGTTACCGGTCTCGAACGCTGTCCGTCGCCGTGCTCGTAACAGCGGCTCTGATCGCCTCTCGCATGAGAGGCGCCGTCCAGGACACAGCACAGTGTCGGCCGGCGCGGCCGTGGATCTCGTAAGGCAACGACAAGACGAAGTTCGCGAGCGCCGCGGTTTCGGATTTGCCAAAAGAGGGAGAGAGAAATGAAAGCAGACAACAAACTAGGAATGCGTCAACGAACGAAGTTCGACCCTCACCCGCAGCCAAGGACCATGGGACTGCTCCGTCGACTCGGAGTGATAGTGGCCGGACTGGCGTGCACCTCGGCACTCTTCGTCGTGTCGCCGTCTCTCGCTTCGGCGAGCTCAAGCTCAGCGTGCAGCATTCTCGACAATTCGCTCGCCGGAGCGAAGTTTGACGCGAAGATCGCGGCCGATGAGAAGTCACACAACGTTGCCGCAATGAAGACGCTCTTTGTCAACCTTGCCACTGACATCGAGAAGCTCTCATCGCCCATGCCCGCCGCGCTCAAATCCACGCCCGCCAGTGTGCAAGCAGCGATCAAGACGATTGGGGGCGCCGCACCCAAGTTGAAGGCTGCACTTGAGAAGGCAACGACCGAAACCGAGCTCATTGCGGCGTTCGGTGTCTGGGGTAAAGCGGCAGGCGTTGCGGCGGCTGAGACGACCCTCAACCACTACACCAGCTCCGCCTGCAAGGGATAGTCAACGCATCCGGACCGCGCGGACTAAGTGCGTCGCCGCGATAGTGATGCTGGTAGGCATCAATGAGAAGCGAGACGTCGTTTGATCCCACGCGCTAGCGAACGAGCGGCAGCCTCGTGGAAGCTCGAGAACAGAGATGGCTCGACAAGCTCCAGCTCCATCACGAGCCATCCCTGAATGGTCGCGACGAGGTCGACGCGGGCGTAGAGGAGACTTGAATACCCGAGTGTGGCAAGCACTTCAATGGCGAACGCAACGGCGTCGGCTTCTCCCTCCGCGAACGACATCTGCTCTCGGCGGTAGAGAAAGTCACGCTCGGTCTGCGGCACGTTGAGCAAGGGACCTTTGGTCATCGCATGTGAGTACGCGCCGTCGACAACGATGATGGCCCTTTCGCCAATGGTGTCGACGCTGTTGATGTAGGGCTGGATCAGCGCGTCGCGTCCTTCAGCGTGCAGCGCCGCGATGTGTTCGCGCGCTCGCGCGGTCTCGTCGGCGCGGTACCGCTCGACGTGGAGCGAGCCGGCGCCGACGCAGGGCTTGACGACGAAGTTGACGTCGAAGAAATCCGGCTCGTGGCCCACATCGCAGAAGTGCGACGGAATGATGCGAAGCCCGCGCATTTCGAGATCGGCTAGGTAGTGCTTGTCCGAGGAGTACTCGATGACGTCTGGCGGGTTGAGAAGATTTGGTACCGCGCGCGCCCAGGCGAGGAACTCGTCGCGTCGGCGCGGATAGTCCCACGTCGAGCGCACGACTACAAGATCGAATTCTGTCCAATCGATACTCTTGTCGTCCCAGTTGACAAGCGCTGCGTCGATCGCGGACTCGTCGAGGGCAGCGAATAGCGTCGGGTTGTCCGGATCGTCCGCACCCTCGCAGGTGACGATCGCGACGCGGCTCACGGCAAAAAGAGGAGCGTCGCGTGCTGGACCCAGGTGGCGAGCGGACCGGGCCAGAGACCAAAGAGGATCGCAACGATGACGCCGACGGCGATGGTCACGCCCGTCAGGGTCGGCACGGGGATCCGCGTGCCCTCGACGTAGCCGTCGTCGAAGAGCGTGAGGGCGAAGCGCAGATAGAAGTAGGCAGCGATCGCGGCCGAGAGCAGCGCGACCAGCGCCAGCGCTCCCCCGCCTGAGTCGATGGCGGCCGCCAGCACGATGAACTTCGCGTAGAAGCCAACCGTGAGCGGCGCGCCGAGCTGGGTGAGCAACAGTACGGCGAGCGCGCCGCCAAGCCAGGGCTGTCGTCGCGCGAGGCCGCGGTAGTGGTCGATCGAGTGGTGCTCATCACCCTTGCCGCCGACCAGCGTCACGATGGCGAACGTCGCGATAACAACGGGCGCGTACGTGAGGACGTAGAACAGTGTCGCCGCGACGCCGCGCGCGTCTCCCGCCCAGACGCCGAGCAGCATGAAGCCGGCCTGGTTGATCGAAGAGTACGCGAGCAGTCGCTTCACGTTGCGCTGTATCAGGGCAAGACTCGCGCCGACGACGCACGTGAGGATGACCAGCACGAAGAGGATCGGGCGCCACGTGTCCAACTGCGTGCCGAGGGCGGAGATGAGCACGCGGAGCAACGCAGCGAACGCCCCGATCTTCACGATCGAGGCCATGTAGCCGGTGACCGGTGTCGGCGCCCCTTCGTACACGTCAGGTGACCAGGCGTGGAATGGCACTGCCGCCACTTTGAAGGCGAAGCCGATCAGTAGCAGTCCGCCACCGGCGTACAGCAAGCCCGGTCGAAGGACGACGTTCTGGTTCAAGAAGTATGCGATCGATGACAGGTTCGTCGATCCGGTCGCGCCGTAGATCAGCGCCACGCCGTAGATGAAGATCGCCGAGGCGAATCCACCGAGGAGGAAGTACTTCAGCGCCGCTTCATCAGAGGTCGAGCGATGGCGATCGAACCCGACCAAAACGTACAGCCCGATGGAGAGGATCTCGAGACCGAGGAAGATCACGATCAAGTCGTTGGCCTGGACCATCAACAAGGCCCCGGTCGCGGAGGCGAGAGCGAGGATGTGAAAGTCCGCTCCGGCGATCAGTTCGCGCTTTGACCAGTCGTGGGCGACAAAGGCGCTGAGCAGCATGCCCGCGCCGATCGCAAACGTGCCGACGACGGCAAAGCCATCGAGGACGATCGCGTGCGCAACGGTCGTCGTCGCGCCGTGGTGCGCGATGTACGCCCACTCGAACGCGGCGTAGACCATGACGGCGATCGAGGCCAGCGATGTGACCATCGTCGCGACGTTGATCCTCACCTTGTCCGTAACGATCGCGCTCAGCACAAGCAGAACGAGCGACGCGCCGAAGAATGTGAAGACGGGCAGGAGCGCCAGGTAGTGGATGCTGGGAATCGTGATGGTGGCGATCACTTGGTCACCGCCGTGGGCGCGACGTGGTGGATCAAGACATCAACCGAGGGCGTGATGCGGTCGAGCACGGGCTTTGGAAACACACCGAGCACCAAGATGAGCGCAACGACCGGCACGAGGACCCAGCGCTCCTTGTTCGTGGCGTCGGGAATGTGGGCGTTCGGGCCGCTGGCCTTGCCGTGGAAGACGCGCTGGTAGGCCCAGAGCAAGTACGCAGCGGCGGCGATGACACCCGTTGCCGCGACCGCGGCCCACCAGGCGTGCGTGCCGAACGTGCCGACCAAGATCAAGAACTCGCTCACGAATCCGGACAGGCCAGGCAGGCCAATCGAGGCCATCATGACGACGGTGAAGAGCGCTGCCAAGACCGGCGCGGGACCCTGGAGACCCGTCAAGTCTTTGATCTGGTACGAACCGCGGCGCTGCTCGATGAAGCCGATGAGAAGGAAGAAGCCAACCGTGATGACACCGTGGTTGAACATCAGCAGTACCGCACCCGTTGCGCCGATCACTGAACCGGACATGACACCCAGCGTGATGAAGCCCATCTGAGCCACCGAGGAGTACGCGACGAGGCGCTTCAGGTCGGGCGTCGCGCACGCGACGAGCGAGCCGTACAGGATGCCGATGACCGCCAAGGTCAAGACCACGGGCCGCATATCGGGGAGCGCCAAAGGAAACAGCCCGACGGCGAAGCGGAGCAGCCCGTAGGAACCGAGCTTCGCGAGCAACGCGGACAGCTCGATCGAGCCGGCCGTCGGCGCTTCGGCATACGTGATGGGCGACCAGGTGTGGAACGGCCAGATCGGCGACTTCACCGCGAAGGCGATCGCGAAGGCAATGAACAGCCAGACCGACACGCCGTGGCTGATCGGTGTGTCCTGAAGTGCGCTGTAGGAGAACGTGAGCGCTCCGCCGGTCTGGTGTTGGTGCACGAAGCCGAGGTACAAGATCCCCACCAACAGGAACGACGAGCCCGCGAAGGTGTAGATGAAGAACTTGAGCGCAGCCATCGCACGCTGCGCGCCACCCCAGTTCGCGATGATGAAGTAGCTCGGCACCAAGGTCAGCTCGAAGAAGATGAAGAACTCGAGCACGTCGTGGGAGACGAAGGCCGCCATCGTGAATGACGTCAGCAGCAACAGCCAGCCGACGAAGGACGCTTCGCGTCGACGCTCTCGCGCGCCCAGCAGCGCCAGGAACAACACGAGCGCGGTGAGCACCACCATGAACAGCGAAATGCCATCGACGCCCACGTCGTAGGCCAATCCCAGTGGTGCAGACAGCACATGACGTGACATGAAGTCGAAGGTGCTCGCGCCCGCGATGTGGTCGTTGTAGAGACACGCGACAACGATGGTGAGCGCGAGCTCGAGGGTCGCCGTCGCGACCGCGACGTAATAGGAAACGTTCTCCTGCGCGCGTGTGAACATCGCCACGAGCGCCCCGAGAAGGGGCATGACGATCAGCACGCCGAGATAGATCGAAGAGTGCATCTAGTGGACCCTCGCCAACAGGTAGACGATGATGACGGCAAAGCCGAGCACCATCGCGAGTGCGTACTGTCGCACGAAGCCGGACTGGATCTTGCGCAGGCCCTCCGCGCTGTCGCGGATCCCGACGGCGACCCCGGTGACTGCGCCATCGATGACGTCGGGCTCGACGACGTCGTCGCTGAACTTCGCCGCACGAATGAGAGGCCGGCCGATGATCGCGTCGTAGAAGTTGTCCCAGTACCAGACGTGCTCGAGGAACGGAGAGACCCAGCGCTTCGAGTCGCTGGTGTCACGCCAGATCGCAAAGGCCGCCGTGAGACCGATCACGGCTGCCGCCACGTCGACGAGCGCGAGCGCCCATTGCGCGCCCGTGCCGGCAGTAGCGACCGCTGGCACAAAGCCGAGGACTGGACTGAGGAAGTGCGACAACGTCGCCCCGTGTGCCCACGGCAGGTTGATCACACCACCGAGAATCGCGAGCACCGAAAGCACAATGAGCGGCACGGTCATCGGCCATGGGGATTCGTGCGGGTCGTGACCACTGGTGAGCTCGCGGAAGCGCTCTTGGCCGCGGAAGGTGAGAACGAACAGACGGGTCATGTAGTACGCGGTCAAGATCGCCGTCACGACGCCGATCGCCCACAGGAGCTTGTTGTGCTCGAAGGCGTTGGTGAGCACATCACCCTTGGCAAAGAACCCCGAGAAGGGTGGGATACCGATGATCGCGAGCCACGCGACGGTGAACGCCGGGAAGGTGATCGGCAGATACTTCGCGAGTCCACCCATCTTGCGCATGTCCTGTTCGCCGTTGAGCGAGTGGATGACCGAGCCGGCCCCGAGGAAGAGGAGCGCCTTGTAGAAGGCGTGGGCGATCATCAAGAAGATCGCGGCCGAGTACGCGCCCACCCCAACGGCGAGCACCATGTAACCGATCTGCGAAACCGTCGAGAAGGCCAGGACCTTCTTGATGTCCTGTTGTGACGTTGCGATCGTCGCCGCGACGAACGCGGTGATCGCACCGATGAAGGCGATGGTGAGCCGTCCGTCGGGCGACGAGGTCAACACTGGCGACATCCGCACCAAGAGGTAGACACCGGCCGTCACCATGGTCGCGGCGTGGATGAGCGCCGACACCGGGGTTGGGCCTTCCATTGCGTCAGGCAGCCAGTTGAACAGCGGGATCTGCGCGCTCTTGCCGGTCGCAGCGAGCAGCAGCGCAAGGACAGTCAGCGTCGCGATGGTCGGCGCGAGCGCGCTGGTGTCGTGGAAGATCCCGAGGTACGTCAGCGTGTGGGTGTAGTGGAAGAGCAGGAACATCGCGATGAGCAGACCGAAGTCGCCCACCCGGTTGTAGAGGAATGCCTTCTTTCCCGCCGACGCCGCCGACTCGCGATCGAAGTAGTAGCTCACGAGCCAGTACGAGCAGACGCCGACGCCTTCCCACCCGACGAAGGTCAGGAGCAAGTTGTTCGCGAGCACGAGGAGAAGCATCGAAAAGACGAAGAGGTTGAGGTACAAGAAGAACTTGCGATAGTCGCGCTCGCCGTGCATGTAGGCCGTCGAGTACAGGTGAATCAGCGCGGAGACGCCCGTCACGAACAGGCACATCGTGATCGACAGCGGGTCGACTAGCAGTGCCGCGGGCACGTGCAGCGTGCCCACAGATATCCAGTTGAACAGGTGAACCGTGACCTCACGGTTCGACCGGTGCAGCAGCAGTATGAACGCAACGACGGTCAGGATGAAGCTCACTGCGACGACACCCGTCGCGACCATCCCGATGGCGCGCTCTTTCAGCGCGCGCCCGTTCGCGAGCACGAGGACGTAGCCAACGAGCGGCAGGAGCAGTATCAGCGTGGCGATGTGTGCCATCTCAGCCCTTCAGCTCATTCATCTCGTCCACCGAGGTCGATGAGCGGCGCCGAAAGACCGCCACCACAATGCCGAGTCCCACGGTGACTTCGGCTGCGGCGACGACCATGACAAAGAAGACGCTCGCTTGACCAGAAATGTCCGACAGCGTGCGAGAGAAGGTGACGAAGGTGAGGTTGACGGCGTTCAGCATCAGCTCGATGCACATGAACATGATCAGCGCTGAGCGTCGGGTGAGGAGACCGAAGGCCCCGACGCCGAAGAGCAGTGCGGCGAGGATGAGATACCAGGCGGCAGGGACGTTCACGACGGCACCTGCTCGTCGGCGTCACTTTCGTGGTCGCGGGGGACGTCCTTGATCGTCGGGCGCTCGCGTCGAGCGAGCAGCACTGCACCGACGACAGCGATCACGAGCAGTGCTGACGTGGCCTCGAACGCGAATAAGTACGTCGTAAAGACGGCCGTGCCGAGCTGCTTCACGTTGCCGTTGCCGCCGGCGAGGGCGCCCGTGACCTTTGACGCACCGGTGACCCAGTGTGAGGACGCCATGAGCGCGATGAGTCCCGCAACGGTGATGAGCACACCCACTGCGGCAAAGGCCTTCTGGCCGACGAGCGGCTCGACGAAGGTGGTCTTCTTGTAACCGACCCCGAGGAACATGATGACGAACAAGAACAAGACGACGATGGCGCCCGCGTAGACGATGATCTGGACGGCCGCGAGGAAGTCGGCGGCCTGGGCGATGAACGCAATGGCGACACCAAACAAGGTCGTGATCAGCGAGATGGCAGCGTGCACTGGGTTCTTCACGGTGATGACACCGACAGCGCCCGCGAGGATGAGCAAGGCCGACGCGATGAAGACCAGAATGCTCGGGTACGCGTAGGACGTCGCGAGCATCAGTGCTCTTTCCGATGACGACGAGGCAGCTTCGCCATCTTCTCGGACATCTTCTCGCGCGCTTCGTTCATCTTGCCTTGAACACCTCGCTGGTCCTCGTCGATGTCGATCGGCTGGAGGTGCTTGTAGAACGCGCGGCGCAGCTGCTTAGAGCCCGTCTTTTCGTCATCGCGGTTGCCGCTCTGTCCGCCTTCGGCGGCCTTCACGCCAAAGCCGAGATCGCCGGTCCACTGAGGGATGCCCTCGAAGGAGGCGTCACCCGCCGGCGACGTCGCGCGCATCCAGCCGCCCGTCATCTCCGCTTCGCCCGCGCGCCAGTCTTCCCACGGGAGGTGCTTCGGGTAACCATGGTCGTCGACCACGAGCTCGGCCTTCGTGTAGATCGCGTCGGCTCGGTTGGTGAAGGAGAACTCGAACATCTTCGATTCGGTGATCGCCTGGGTCGGGCAGGCCTCGACGCAGAGGTCGCAGTGGATGCAGCGCAGGTAGTTGATCTCGTAGATGTAGCCGTAGCGTTCGCCGGGACTCACCGGGTGGTCCGGCGGGTTGTCGAGTCCGCGAACGTAGATGCAGTTCGCGGGACACACACCGGCGCACAGCTCACAGCCGATGCACTTCTCCATCCCGTCTTCGTAGCGGTTGAGCACATGGCGACCGTGCTGGCGAGGCTGCTTGGGACGCTTGGCCTGCGGGTAGCTCACGGTCACACGCGCGCGGGTCAGGTGCTGGAACGTGAGCTTGAAGCCGCCGAAGAAGCTGAGGGGCTTTGACACTATTCCTCCTCCATGCCCAGGTCGTCGATGTCGGTGTACGCACGAAGCACGTGTCCTGGAAGCGGCCGCTGACCGACCGTCGGCAAGACCGACTCGGGACCGGTCTCGCGCGTCAGACCGAGCTGGAAGGCGCGCGACAACAACACCGACGCGAGCAGGACGACCGCCGCCATGATAAGGCCCCACGCCGGCTTGACGATGAAGCCCGCAACGACGAGCATCCACCCGAGGCTCAAGGGAATGAGCCGCTTCCAACCGAGATCCATGACCTGGTCGTAGCGAAAGCGCGGCAGCGCTGCGCGGAACCAGATGTAGCAGAAGCAGAAGATCGTGGTCTTGATGACAAACCAGATGATCGGAAAGACCCACTTCAGGTGCGACACGGGCGGAACCCAGCCGGCCGGACCACCGAAGAAGAGCGTCACGATGATCGCCGACATCGTGATCGTGTTCATGAACTCGGCCAGGTAGAAGAGCGCGAAGCGGATCGAGGAGTACTCAGTGTTGAACCCGCCGACGAGCTCGCTGTCCGCTTCAACGACGTCGAAGGGCGGCCGATTGAGCTCGGCGGTGATCGCCATCCAGAAGATGACGAACGGCACGATGCCGAGGCGAATCACGTTCCAGTGCCAGATGCCCCCGCCCTGGGACGTGACGATGTTGTGGGTGCTGAGCGATCCCGTCACGAGTATGACCGTCACGACGGTGATGCCGAGGGCCGCTTCGTAGCTGATCATCTGGGCGCTCGCGCGCACCGAGGAGATCATGGGGTACTTCGATCCCGACGCCCAGCCGGCGAGCATGACGCCATAGACCGAGATGCCCGACATGGCCAGCATGACGAGGATGCCCATGGGTGGGTTCGCAATCTGCAGCAGCACCACGTGCCCCGCGATGCGCATCGTCCCACCGACCGGCACGATGGCGAAGGTGATGAGCGCGGGAACGAGCGCAAGATACGGCGCGAGCTTGAAGACGAAGCGGTCGGACTCGGCTGGAATCAAGTCTTCCTTGAAGAAGAGCTTGATGCCATCAGCGAGCGTCTGCAGCAGCCCGAAAGGTCCCCAGCGCTGGGGCCCGATACGGCTCTGCATGTCCGAGATCGCCTTGCGCTCGAACCAGATCATCAGTGTGACGGCACCCATCAAGGCGCCGAATCCCACCAGCACCTTGATGAGGACGATCAAGATGTCAATGCCGCTCACATGTCCGTGGACAAACAAGGGGTCGACCGAGGCGAGCCAGTTCACTTCGTTTCCAACTTCATCTGCGAGATGACGGATGTCGGGTCGTAGAGCGCACCGGCCGTGCCGTCGTGTCCCTCGTCGTCCAGCGAGCCGAAGACGATGCCGATCGTCCCGCGTGGGGTGTCGTCATTCATGACCACGGGGAGACTCAGAGGGCCCTTCGGCGCGTTCACCTGCACGATGTCGCCGGTCACGAGGCCCAATCGGTCGAGATCGAAGTGGTTGATCAGTGCGGTCGTGCGAGCGACGAGGTTCAAGAGCTCGGGAGAGCCCTGGACCGCGATGCCGTGGTCGTAGAGTCGGCGCGACACGTTGAGCGCTAATCCGTACGCGTCGTAGTGGCCGACCTCGACACCACGACCCGCCGCGACGTCAGCGAGCGTCGCGTCAGTCCGCGCGACGGCGGCCGTAACCGACGCTTCGACGATCGCTCCCGACAGCTCGCCAAGACCAACCGTATTGGTCGATTTGATGCCGGGAAATGCCATCGGGTCGAGTGGGCGACGCTCGATACGGTCCTTCGCTCGACCGACGAGGGCACCCTCATCGGAGACGTCGTTCATGACCGACAGCGCCGGATAGCCGGTCGTTGCTTCGATGACCTTCGCGCACTGCTCCACCGAGTCGAGCCCGAGGCTCTGGCCGAGCTGCTCAGCGAGCTCTGAGGCGATAGCAACATCGCTCCACGCCGACCCAGGTGCGACGATCTTCGGCGTGACGTTGGTAACCCGGCCTTCGACGTTGGTGACGGTCCCCTCGCGCTCGTGTTGCACGGCGGCCGGCAACACGACATCGGCGTGAGCGAGCGTGCGTCCGCCATGTCCGGTGACCACGACCACATTCGCCGCCTGGAGTGCTTCGACCGCGGCGTCGGGATCGAGCACGTTGCCAAGCAGGCACCCGCCGAGCAACAGCACAGCAGTCTGCTCGCCACTACGCATCGCTTCGAGTTGGGCCAACGTGTCGCGGCCGCCACCGCTAGCGTCGTAGCCGCGACCGGGTCGAAGTCGTGGCCCGAGACCCATGTCGAGCGCACCCATGACGTTCGAGCGACGAAGCGCCGGAAGGAACGTTGCGGCGGTGAAGCGCTCGGCGAGCGTTCGGATGGCGGTCTCCATGACCTCAGGCGACTCGGCGAAGTTCGGGCGCCCGACGATGAAGACAACGCCCTCGCCGTTTTCGCCCAGCAGAGCGCGCGTTTCGTCGAGCTCGGCCTCTGTGACCGTTGACTCCTTGGCAACTTTTGCGTCGCTGGAAGCAAGTGCCTTCGCGACGACGTGTGCCTCACCCGGACGTACCGGCAGGGAGACCGTTGCGACCGAGCGCAGGCCGCTCGGACCGAAGGTGAACTCAACGAGCTTGTTGTCGCGCTGGACGAAGTTCTCGCGCAGGCGCAAGAACAAGACAGGCAGCTCTTCGCGCAGGTCGCCCGTCAGCGTCACGACGACGCGCGCATTCGCCGCGTCGTCGATGGTCGCCTTTGGGAGTGCTTGGAGCAGACCTCCGTCGAGACCGTCGCCAAACTGCGCATCGATGTGGTCGCTGCCGAGCACTTGACGCACGTAACGCTCCCAGGCGAAAGCGCCCTCGTTGGTGAGCGACGCTCCCCCGATGGCACCAACCCCGTTCGGGCTCGTGGCAGCGTCTTTCAGAATCGTCGCCGCACGCTCAAGAGCCTCGCCCCAGCTCGCGGGACGCAACACCTCGCCGTCACGCACCAGCGGTTCGCGGATGCGCGTCGATGCACTCAACGGATCGACCTTGTTGCCGTGTCCGTCAATGGAGTCGAGCGTGAAGCGACCCTTGTCACAGAGCCAGCCGTGGTTGACCGGCTCGGAGTCGACGCCGAGCAGACGCGTCAAGCGGTTGCCTGAGGACTGCACAGCGGTGCGACATCCCACGGCACACGTCGTACACGTGCTCTCGACCTGCTCCAAGTCCCAGGGTCGCGCAGTGAAGCGATAGGGCTTGGCGGTAAGTGCGCCCACCGGGCAGATCTGGACGGTGTTGCCCGAGAAGACTGAGTCGAAGGGCCGCGTCGGCGACGTCGCGACTTCGATCTGGTCACCGCGACCGGCGAAGGCGATCTCGGTGTCGCCCGCGACGTCGGAGCTGAAGCGCGTGCAGCGCGCACACTGGATGCAGCGCTCACGGTCGAGCAGCACCAGCTCGCCGATCTCGATGGGCTTGACGAAGTGACGCTTCTCTTCGATGAAGCGCGTCTCGCCCGAGCCGTGGGTCAGCGTCTGGTCCTGGAGCGGGCACTCGCCGCCCTTGTCACAGACCGGGCAGTCGAGCGGGTGGTTGGCGAGGAGGAACTCCAAGACGCCGTCTTGAGCCTTCTTCACCTTCTCCGAGTCGGTGGTGACGTTCATGCCGTCGTTCACCTTGATGTAGCAGGCGGGCTGCAGCGTGGGACCACGTGGTCCGTCGATTTCGACGAGGCACATGCGGCACATACCGACCGGCTCCATGCGCGGGTGGTAGCAGAAGCGCGGAATGTAGCTCCCCGCCCGCTCGGCGGCTTCGATGACGAGCTCACCCGGCGCGGCTTCGACGCTGCGGCCGTTCACGGAAATAGTCACGGTGGACTTGACGTCAGTCAAAGGGACATCCTCCCTCGTTGACGTGTCGAACGAACTCGTCGCGGAACATCGTGATCGCGGAGTTCACCGATGAGGGAATCGACGGTCCGAGGACGCAGATCGTCGTCTGCTGGGGCGGCCACAGGAGTCCCGGCGAGATGTTGTCGCAGAGGTCGAGCAGGAGGTCGATGTCTTCCATGCGCCCTCCCCCGTGTTCGAGTCGGTACATCGCACGCTCGATCCAGCCTGAACCTTCGCGACACGGCGTGCACTGACCACACGACTCGCGCGAGAAGAACCTGGTGATGCGCCACGCAGCGCGCACCATGCAGTCGGTCTCGTCCATCACGACGACGGAGCCCGAGCCCAGCATCGAGCCTTTTTCGGCGACTTCGTCTTGCCCGAGCGGCAGGTCCAGCAGGTCCGGTCCGAACCACGGCGCCGACACGCCGCCGGGGATGAAGGCCTTGATCTTTCGATCCATCGTCACACCGCTGCCGAGGGCGGAGTCATAGATGAGGTCGCGGAAGGTGTTCTTCACCATCTCGATCTCGTAGACGCCAGGACGCTTCACGTTGCCTGCGAGCGCGAAGAGCCGCGTGCCCGTCGAACGTCCGCCGCCGAGCGCGGCGAAGGCATCCCCGCCGTTCATGACGATCCAGGGCAAGTTCGACATCGTCTCGACGTTGTTCACGACAGTCGGCTCGCCGTACAGTCCGGCGACGGCGGGAAAGAAGGGCGGCTTGATGCGCGGGAAGCCGCGCTTGCCTTCGAGACCTTCAATGAGTGCTGTTTCTTCGCCGCAGATGTAGGCGCCCGCGCCGGGGTGAACAACGATGTCGAGGGAGAACCCGGAATCGAAGATGTTGTTGCCGAGCGCGCCGTACTCGTAGGCGTCGTTCAGGGCTTGCTGCACGCGCTCGAGTCCGAGGGCGAACTCACCGCGCAGGTAGATGAAGGCTTGGTTGACTTGCAGCGCGTAGGCCGCGATGATGACGCCCTCGACCAGTTGGTTTGGATCGCGTTCGACGAGGTAGTGGTCCTTGAAGGTCGCGGGCTCGGACTCGTCACCGTTCACCACGAGATACGAGATCGGCGACTTGCGCAGCATCGACCACTTGCGACCGGCGGGAAAGCCCGCGCCGCCTCGTCCGAGCAGCGACGCCGCGTCGACTTGGGCGGCGACTGCTTCGGGGAACATCGTCAGGGCCTTCCGCAAACCGAGATACCCGCCGGTCTCCAGGTAGCGAGTGATCGTGTAGGAGTCGTCGTACTGCGCGCGCGACATCACGATCTTGGGGGCGTCGAGGGTTGCCACTACTGCTTCTCCGCTTCACGCTTGTCACGGGCAGTCTTGGCTTCCGCGCGCTCGTTTGCGATCTCCGACTTTGCAACCCGCAGTCCCCCGCTTCGACGCACCCGGATGAGCACGCCATGGGCCGGGATGTCCTTCTCATGCTTGCCGTCTCTCAGCTCGCCGACGAGCGCGTCGAAGGTCTCGTCAGTCGTCGTGCGGACGTAGCGGTGGTTGATCTGCACGCACGGCGCGAAGTCGCAGTCGGCCAAGCACTCGGCCTCTTCCAGCGTGAAGAGCCCGTCGTCGGACGTGGATCCCACGGCGCAGCCGAGTGTGGCGCTCGCGTGCTCGAGCATCTCTTCGCCGCCTCGAAGGAGGCAAGCGATGTTCGTGCACACCGAGACCACGTACTTGCCAACGGGTTCCAGGTGGTACATCTCGTAGAAGGAGGCGGTACCGCGCACGTCGGCGGGTGTGGTGTCGGTGAGCTCGGCGACTTCGGCGATGCCTTCGTCAGTGAGATAGCCGTCTTGTTCTTGGGCGAGGTGCAGCAAGGGCAGCATCGCGGAGCGCTTGCGCGGATAGAGCGCGATGAGCTCCTCGGCACGTTGACGCAGGTCGTTACGCAGGTGGCTCACCGGTCCACCTCGCCCATGATCGGGTCGACCGACGAGATGACGGTGATGGCGTCAGAGATGATGCCGCCACGCATGAGGAGCGGCACGGCTTGGAGGTTGACGAAGCTCGGTCCGCGCACGTGGAGGCGGTACGGCTTCGGGCCGCCGTCGGAGACGATGTAGCAGGCGAGCTCGCCGCGTGGCGACTCGGTCGGGCTATAGACCTCGCCCGCGGGCACGTGGAAGCCCTCGGTGAAGAGCTTGAAGTGGTGGATGAGGGCCTCCATCGACTCGTCGATGCGCGCGCGCGGCGGCGGGGTGACTTTGGGATCCTGGCTACGGTAGTCGCCGCTCGGCATGCGCTCGAGGCACTGGCGCACGATGCGAACTGACTCGCGAATCTCGTTCAGTCGAATCGCGTACCGGTCGAAGTTGTCACCGTAGGTGCCGACAATGACATCGAAGTCGACCTGGTCGTAGGCGAGGTAGGGCATGGTACGACGCAGGTCCCATGGCACGCCGGTCGAGCGAAGCAGTGGTCCGGTCAAACTCAACGCCAGCGCCTCTTCGGCCGCCAGCGGCGCGACGCCGACCATGCGGCCGCGGAAGATCGGCTGTCCGGTCAAGAGCTCGTCGTACTCGAAGGTCCGCTCGTAGACCGTGTCACAGATCACGAGCACGTCGTCTTCCCACCCGTCGGGCAGGTCGGCCGCGACGCCGCCGGGACGCACGTAGTTCAGGTTCATGCGCAGTCCGGCCGTCTTTTCGAAGAACGCGAGGATCAGCTCGCGCTCCCTGAACCCGTAGATCATCATCGACGTCGCGCCGAGGTCCAGTCCGTTGGTGGCCATCCAGACCAGGTGCGAGCTGATGCGGTTGAGCTCGGCCATCATCATGCGAATCCAGGTCGCGCGTTCGGGGATCTCGATCGCCAGCAGCTTCTCGACGGCCAGCGCAAAGGCGAGCTCATTGCCGATCGGGCTCACGTAGTCCATGCGCGTCACGTTGGTCGCGCCCTGGATGTAGCTCAGCACCTCGCCAGTCTTTTCCATACCGGTGTGGAGGTAGCCGATGACGGTCTTCGTGCGCAGGACGAACTCGCCGTCGAGCTCCAGCATCAGACGCAGCACACCGTGGGTCGACGGGTGCGACGGACCCATGTTGATGATCATCGTCTCGTCGTCGCGACGCTCGTAGTCGACGTCGTTCGGATCCATCGTGAGGTCCGACGTGCGCAGCACCGCGCCGACCTCGCGCCCGAGCTCGTCGGGCGCCGTCCGGCGACGTGGGGAGAGCTCCTGGAGACCTTCGGACGTTTCAGCGGTCAGCAGGTCGCCACGGTCGGCGATACGGACGGCGGGGTCGTTGCTATCGGTCATCGTGGTCCTGGTGCTTCTTTGAACTGCACCGGCACCTTGCCCACGGCGTAGTCCTTGCGAAGGGGGTGGCCCTCCCAGTCTTCGGGCATGAGGATGCGCGTCAGGTCGGGATGACCGTCGAAGAGGACACCGAAGAGGTCGAAGGCCTCGCGCTCCATTGCCTCGGTGCCGGGATAGAGGTGAAAGAGCGACGCGACACGGGGCTCGTCGTTGCCGGCCTGCACGCGAATGCGCACGCGCTCGCGCTTGGACAGACTGAGCAGGTTGGCGACCACTTCGAAGCGCGTGGGCTCGACGCCATCGGGCAGCGCGCGATCGAGGTGCTCGAGGTAGTCAACGGCGCAGACGTCCACACACATCTCGAACCCGTCGTCCTTGAAGGCGCGCACGAGGTCGAAATACTGGGCGGTGGTCGGAAAGCACCCGAGGTCGCTGGCCAACGCGTTGGCCGTAACGACACCTGGGGGGGCCGTAGGAGGAAGCAGGGTCACTTCGGCGTTCCCACCCTCACCGTGACAGGGACCTCGGGAGTCCAAACATTCGACTGGTCTTCGACGTGCGTCGGGCGGTGCTCCTTGCGACGCTTCAAGATCTCACCGGTGCGAATCTGCTCGTGCAACGTGAGAATCGCGTGCATGAGCGTCTCGGGGCTCGGCGGGCACCCCGGCGCGTAGACATCGACCGGCACGATCTGGTCGACGCCTTGAACGATGGCGTAGTTGTTGAACATGCCGCCGGTCGAGGCGCACACGCCCATGGAGATGACCCACTTGGGCTCCATCATCTGGTCGTAGACCTGGCGGAGCACCGGAGCCATCTTCTGGCTCACGCGACCGGCCACGATCATGAGGTCGGCCTGGCGCGGTGAGTTGCGAAAGACCTCCATGCCGTAACGCGCGAGGTCGTAGTCGGCAGCGCCCGCTGCCATCATCTCGATCGCGCAGCACGCGAGCCCGAAGGTCGCGGGCCACACCGACGCGCGTCGCGCCCAGCGCACGAGGTCTTCGAGTTGGCCCGTCAAGAAGTTGTGCTGGAGATCCTCAAGTGCCACGACTAGGCCGCCTTGTCGGGGTCAGCGCCGATGCGCACGATGGTCGACGAGCTGGTGCGCGATGGCATGCCCACGTTGAGGTGCTTGACCGGACCCCAGGTGAGCGCGCCCTCGGCGACGAGGAAGAGCAACGCACTGAAGACAGCCAAGGAGAAGACCACGACTTCGATGAGACCGAAGAGGCCGAGCTGGCGAAAGACGACGGCGAAGGGGTACATGAAGACGACCTCGATGTCGAAGATCACGAAGATCATCGCGACGAGGTAGAAGCGGACCGGAAAGCGCTGGGGCGGCTCGTAGTCGGGGATGATCCCGCACTCGTAGGGCGCCAGCTTCGCGTCGGTGGGCTTCTTGTGAGGTGCGAGCATCGCCGAAGCTACGAACGATCCCGACGCAAACAGCACTCCGAGGATGAGCAGCCCAAGTATTGACATGTACTGGTCCACGAACATCATTTCTACCAGACCTAGCAAGGACCCTTTGCCGGTCGAGGGCGTGGTCGAACGACATAGTGTTGTCACGTGAAAAGCCTCGAGGAGGTCAGCGCCAAACCCACGATCTACGACGTCGTCATCGTCGGTGGCGGCCCGAGCGGGTCGGCCTGCGCGTACTGGTTGGCGAATGCGGGGTGGCACGTCTGCCTGATCGAGAAGAAGCACTTCCCCCGAGAGAAGACCTGCGGCGACGGTCTCACACCGCGCTCGGTGTATCAGCTGTCAGAGATGGGCCTGGAGGGAATCGTCGCCACCAACGGCCATCGCTACCAGGGACTACGCGCGTTCGGCTTCGGCGCATCCGTCGAGATGAACTGGCCCGAGCACCCGAAGTTTCCGAACTACGGCTACACGATCACGCGGTTCAACCTCGACGGACTTGTCGCAGAAAATGCGGCGAAGAACGGCGCCGACATCGTGAACGGCGTCGAAGCGATCGACCTCATCGAGCCGACGCCGGGCGGCGAGGGCGAGCTCGTGGGCGCTGCTGGCGTCGTCGTGAAGGACAAGGAGACAGGCGCCACCGGCAAGATTCGCGGTCGCTATCTCGTCGTCGCGGACGGTCAGAACTCCCGCCTCGGCCGCGAGCTCGGCGTCGTGCGCAATCGCGATTGGCCAATGGGCATGGCGCTTCGCGGGTACTACACGAGCGATCGTCACGATGAGCCCTGGATCGACTCGCACCTCGACATTCGTGACACGAACGGAGAGGTCGTGCCGGGCTACGGCTGGATCTTTCCCCTTGGGGACGGTCGGCTCAACGTTGGCGTCGGTCTGCTCTCAACGGGCGGTGCCTGGAAGGGTGTCAACACGACCAAGCTGCAGGAGTACTTCGTCGCCCAGGTCGGCGACGCCTGGGGGCTCAACGACGAGACGTGCTGCGGTCCAGCGATGGGCGGTCGATTGCCGATGGGCCTTTCGATTGGGCCGCGCGTTGGTGCAAACACTCTGACCATCGGCGACGCGACCGGAACGGTCAATCCGTTCAATGGCGAAGGCATCGCCTACGGCTACGAGACCGGGCGCCTCGCCGCGGCAGTCCTTGGTGAAGCGCTCCTCAACAACGACGCGTCCATGCTGCGCCTCTACGACGAGGAGCTGCAAGCGGCGTACGGGGACTACTACAAAGTGGCGCGCGCCTTCGTGCGACTCATCTCTGAGCCGAAGGCCCTCCAAGCCTGCGTCGGGCTCGGACTACGCGTTCCTCCGGTGATGCGTGAGCTCTTGAAGATCATGGCGAACTTGATGAGTAACGACGAGCCGGGACTCGGTGAGCGCGGCTATCGCGCCATTATCAAGCTCTCGAGCGTCATCCCCGAGCCCGCCTGGGAGCTGCTCTTTCACGACAGCAAGGCCTAGCGTCAGGCCGCTTCGGCCGTCGTGTTCGTCATCCGCGAAAGGAGCGTGTTCGTCAGATTCGCGAGCTCACCCTCTGCTTTTTTGAACGAACCGACGAGGGCGCACAGCGTCACTTCATAATGCCCGTGGGTAATGACGACCATGACGAGCTGGAGCGGCTGGCCAAGCTCAGGTACGGACACTGTCACCACGCCGCCGCGCGACCAGCCCTTCGTGAACGTGACGGGACTCCAGTTCGTCGCCGTGTACGTCGTCGGTGGTGGGAGCTTGTAGCCCGAGAGAATCAGCGAGGCGCTGGATTCGACAAAGCATCTCCCGAAGCCTGACTTGGACATCTCGGCCGTGTCCTTATGCACCATGTTCGTCGTCTGGTAGTACTGCGTCGTCGAAGCAAGCTCGATGCCGTCGAGCGCGTTCGTGAGGAAGATCGGCGACTGGACCTGATAGTTCGGCTGCTGGCCCGCGGCGCCGTAGACACGGTCGTGGGCGTTGGAGACGCCAACGCAGGTCTGGAAGATCTTTGCCGCCGTGGAGAAGTCGTCGTCCTTCTTCGCGGGCGCCGTCGTCGTGGTCGATGTGAAGACCTGACTGGGGGGCGCCACCAGAAACTCGAGCGGGTTCGGCGTGTCGGCGCCCAGCCTCGTCCAGCCTCCGGGAAGATCCTTGGCCGTCAAGTTCACGTGCCTCGCGTCAGAGAGCTCGGTCGCGCCGGTGCTCGTACGGTTGAACCAGGCGGCGACACCGCCGGCGAAGCTCGCGACAATCACGATCGCGACGACGACGTAGATGCCCGCGCGGCGTCGGCGCTGCGTAATGACGCCCCCGTGCTCGAGGACGACAGTGCGCATCTTGTCGAAGTCGGTGGTCTCGCGGTTGCGCCAGCAGTAGCGAACACCAGCGATGGTCGCGAACAGAGCCATCTGGTGGTGCAGTCGCACCAGTTCGAGGTTCGTGATCTCGCTCCACGGCGTCTGCCAGGCGACGGCCGGAATGCCGGCGAGTTGGGTCAGCCCCGTGTCGTCAGTGAGCAGCACGACTGGCGACGTCGGTCCGTTCGGCACGAACGAGGGACGGACGGCCCAGTCTTCGCTTCGCACGTTGGTCACGTGAGCACTTCCTTCGCGGCGTCGCCCGCGATCGACACCGTCCGTTCAAGGTCGTCCGCGGTGTGTGCCAGCGACGTGAAGACGATCTCGTAGGAACCGGGTGCGAGCGCGACGCCTCGGTCCAGCATGGCGTGAAAGAACCTCCGAAAAAGACCGTTGTCGTTGAGAACCTTCGCTTCGTCGAAGTTGGTTGGCGCGCTCACCTCGTCACTCGAGAGGTAGAGACCCATCAGCGGCCCAACAATCGGTGTCAGGGCGAAGAGCCCCGTGTCGCGGATCACCATCTGCAGGTCCGTCGCGAAGTTACGCACGCGACCCGCGAGCAGTGCCAGCTCATCGATCGTCACGTGGTCAAGCACCGCGACTCCCGCCGCAGTCGCGAGCGGATTCCCTGAGAGCGTGCCCGCTTGATACACCGCGCCAAGCGGCGCGAGCGAGGACATGATCTGGCGTGATCCGCCGAAGGCTCCCACCGGCAGTCCCCCGCCGATCACCTTGCCAAAACACCAGAGATCGGGCGTCACCGAGTAGAACTCTTCGGCTCCTCCTTGAGCGAGCCGAAAGCCGGTGATGACTTCGTCGAAGATCAGAAGCGCCCCTACCCGATCGCACTCGGCACGCAATCCTTGCAGGAACCCGGGGAGTGGCGCGACGAGGTTCATGTTCGCCGCGACCGGTTCGACGAGGACTGCGGCAACGGATTCGTCGAGCGTCGGCACCTCGTTGTATGGCGCGACTATGGTGTCGGCGACCGCGCCTTGCGTCACCCCCGCCGATCCGGGCAGTCCCATCTGTGCAACGCCGCTGCCGCCTGCGACAAGCAACGCGTCAGAGTGTCCGTGGTAGCAGCCGTCGAACTTCACGATCTTGTCGCGTGCCGTGTAGCCGCGCGCGAGCCGTACCGCGCTCATGACGGCCTCGGTGCCCGACGAGACGAGGCGCACGTGCTCGAGTCCTGGCACGCGCTCGACCATCGCTTCGGCGAGGAGGACCTCGCCGGGCGTGGGCGCACCAAACGTGGTGCCCTTCCCCGCGGCCTCGCGAATCGCGTCGACGACGATGGGGTGGGCATGACCGAGCAGCGACGCACCATAGGACTGGACGTAGTCGAGGTAGGTGGTGCCATCCATGTCAGTGACGTAGGCGCCGCTGCCACTCGCCACGGTGTAGGGAAGGCCGCCGACCGAGCGAAACGATCGCACGGGAGAGTCCACTCCGCCCGGAATGACTGCCTGGGCTCGATCGAACCAGGCTTCGTTCTCCTTCAACGACCCAGCTCCTCCGCGAGCTCGCGCGCGAAGTAGGTGAGGATGAAGTCCCCGCCGGCGCGTCGCACCGCCGTCAGCTGTTCGATCGCGACGGCCGTGCCATCGATCCACCCGTTTGCGGCGGCCGCTTTGATCATCGCGTACTCGCCGCTCACGTGATACGCAGCAAGTGGCACGTCCAGCTCGCGGTCTAGCTCCTTCAACACATCGAGATAGGTCGTGGCGGGCTTCACCATGATGATGTCCGCGCCCTCTTCCACGTCGAGTCGAGCCTCGAGCACCGCCTCGCGACCGTTGCGCGAGTCCTGCTGGTAGCTCTTTCGATCGCCCCCGCCCGCGATCTGGACGCCCACGGCTTCGCGGAAGGGCCCGTACAGTCCACTCGCGTACTTGGCGGCGTAGGCCAGGATGATCGTCTCGTGGTAGCTCGCCTCTTCGAGGGCGCTGCGAATCGCTCCGACCTGGCCGTCCATCATGCCGCTTGGCGCAACGACCTGGGCCCCGGCTTCGACTTGGGCGAGAGCCACTCGCGCGTAGAGCTCGAGGGTTGCGTCGTTGTCGACGGTGCCATCGGTGCGCAATACCCCGCAGTGTCCGTGGCTCGTGTATTCATCGAGACACAGGTCGGCCATGAGGACGACGTCGTCGCCGAAGGCGTCGCGAAGGCTGCGTAGGGCCACTTGGGCGATACCGTCGCGGCCCCAGGCGCCGCTGCCGAACTCGTCCTTGGTCGCGGGGACGCCGAAGAGGATGACGCCGGTGACCCCAGCACCGAGCAGCGCCTTCACCTCGTCGTGGAGCGAGGAGAGGGTGTGCTGGTAGTGCCCGGGCAGCGAGACGATGGGATTCGGTTCGCTCAAGCCCTCGGCGACGAAGAGCGGCGCGACGAAGTCGCTGGGTGTCAGCGTCGTCTCAGCGACCAAGCGGCGAATCGCAGGCGTGCGACGAAGGCGCCGAGGACGTTGGGCGGGAAACACGGACTTAGCCTAGGGCTGTAGCCGTTGGCCGTTTCCGGCGTCCGGCTAAAGGCTGTCTAAATGTTCGCGGAGCTGTGGTCCCCAGCCTTCGAGCACCCGCGGGTGGTGACGCTGCACCACCCCTGCCGTGGTCGCTCCTGGCACGACGACGAGGGTTCCCTCACTGACGAAGTCTTCGGCAACCAGCCACGCCGAGGGTGCGCCGATGAAGATGACGTCCGCCTCGCGCAGCGTCGCCTCGTCCGCACCGCTCAGGTCGGCCGGGATGGTCTCGTAACACGCGAGCGTCTCGACGAGGATCCCGCGGCTGAGCAACTCAGTGGCGAGTTCATCGCGCATCGTGGCCGCACCGAGCAGCAGCACGGGACCTTCGTCGATCGATGGGGCGAGCTCAACGGCGCCGCTGTCTCCAATGACTCCGACCTCGACGTTCTCTTCCTCCAGCGCGTGCGCCGTCGCAGTACCAACCACGAGGACGGTCCCATTGAGAGCGAGCGCTTGTCGCGCCAGCGACGCATAGAGCGCGCTCCGCGCGCTCGTCACGACCAGATAACGGAACTGACCGAAGAAGTGGCTCTCGCGCAGGACGCTCATCACCTCATCGGATTCAAAGAAGCGGGTCGCGGTGAGCGGCACCTCGCGCACCACCGCGCCTTCGGGGAGCCACCCGATCAGTGCGTCGTTGTGCCCACGTTCTCGGGTCACGACAACCTTCATCTAGCCCACCCACTCCACAAAGGTACCGCCACCGAGGTCGTCACGCAAGTGCCGGGCGAGGTCGCGACCGAGACCCGCAGCGTCACTGCCCACGAGCTCGGCTCGCACACTCTTCGTCCCGTCGGGTGCGAGCATCACGCCTCGCAGAGTGATCGCGTCGCCCTCGACCTCGGCGTGCGCGCCGGCCGGGATCGAACATCCAGCACCCAGCTCGGCCAAGAATGATCGCTCGGCGAGCACTGCACGATGCGAACGCAGATCGTTGAGGGGCGCCAACGCTTCTTGAGTCTCGACATCGATAACACGAGCCTCGAGCGCGAGCGCGCCCTGACCAACCTGGGGGATGAACCATCGCGGATCGAGTGCTTCACTCACGAGCGCGAGCTCATCGAGGCGCTCCAGCGCCGCCATCGCCGCGATGACAGCATCGACGCCGTCCTTACCGACGCTCGCGAGTCTGCGCGCCATGTTCCCGCGAAGCGAGACCACGTTGAGGTCGGGTCGCCGCTCCAAGAGCAGCGCCCTGCGACGCGGTGATCCGGTTGCCACCGTGGCGCCGGGTCCGAGACCGGCCAGCGATCGCCCGACCAGTACGTCACGCGGATCGAGCCGTTCGGGCACGCTCGCAAGGAGGAGTCCCTCGGGCGTCACACTCGGGAGGTCCTTCGCACTGTGCACCGCGACGTCGGCCTCTCCAGAGAGGACCGCCCGCTGGATCTCGACCGCGAAGACACCTTGCCCACCGATGGTGGCGAGGTCAACGTCCGCTTCGCGGTCTCCACGAGTCTCTACGAGTACGAGTTCGCTCTCGTGTCCAGCGTCCCTCAGTCGCTGCTGGACATAGTGCGCTTGAATCATCGCGAGCGGCGACCGACGGGTCGCCAAGCGAAGCATCATAGATCAAACAGGTTGCGCGTCGCCTCGTTGAGCCGAGTGCCCTGGTCGGTGCCCGCAGCCTCTTTTAACGCCACCGTGGGACGGTGCGCGATCTTCGCGACAACCGAGCGCACAAGCGAGATCACGGTCTCGCGCTGCTCGCCGGTGAGGTCTTCTATGTCGTGACCACGTCGTTCGAGCTCACTCGAGACCACATCGTCGAAGTGCTCGCGCAGGTCGCGAACGATCATCGAGGCGCCGCGGGCGCGCTGGTCGTTGAGGAACTTTTCAACATCGCTGGCGACGATGGCCTCGGCTTCATCAATCGCTTCGCGGCGATCACCCAGCGCACGTTCGACACGTTCACGCAGGTCACTGATGTCGATGCGCCGCACGTGCGAGAGATCGTTCACGTCGATCGCGACGGCGCGCGGCACCCCAAGGTCGACGATCACCACGTCGTGGTCGAGGCGAGCGAAGTGCTCAGCAGAGAGAATCGGCGCGGGGATCTCGAGCGCGCCGACGATAAGGCGCGTACCCGGGAGATGACGTTCGATGGCGTCCAGCGTGTCGATCGCGACCCGCGGGTCGTCGAGATCACGGCGGAGCACGTCGGCTCGTTCAATGGTCCGGTTGAGGATGGTAAGCGAGGCGATTTGGGGCGATGCCTCGAGCAAGTTCTTGGCGACACCGCTCGCCATCTGACCGGCGCCAAGTATGACGACCTGCGCGTCGTCGAGCTCCCCGCCAAGCTCGGCGATGGCCGCGGTCGCGGCGGCTTGGGCGAAGCTCGTAGTGCCGCGCGAGATACTGGTCTCGGTGCGCACGCGGCGGCCCGAAGCGATCGCGCGCCGGAAGATCTCGGTGACTTCGCTCCCAGCACTCTGCTCTTCTATCGCCAGCTCGAGCGCGCGGCGCATCTGACCGAGGATCTCGAACTCCCCGGGCACCACGGAGCGAAGACCGGCCGCGACCTGGAAAAGGTGTGTCGCGACGTCGTGTTCGAAGTTGACCGTCAGGCGATCATCGAACTCGCTCTTGGGGAGCTTCGTCGCTTCGGCGAGGGTCTCGGTGATCTCTTCAATGGCTCCATGGAAACGGTCGATGACGGCGACCACCTCGGTGCGAAGACAGGTGGAGAGAAAGACGGCTTCGTGGATGTTGCGGTGGCTCACCAGGGTGCGCAGCATCTTCGCCCACTCGTGTTCCGGGACCGTCGCGCGCTCTAAGAGGTCGAGTGACGCGTGCTCGTGATCGATTCCTACCGAAATCAGTGCCACATCGCCTCCAAGACAAGTCTCATGCTAGGAGCCGCGCAGCGGATTGGTGCTTGCGATGCCGAGTGAGTGGAGCAGTCCCCCGCCCAGCGGTCCTGTGCCGTTGTTGAGGTGATACATGAGAATCTGCAACTCGATGGAGAAGTCCACATAGTGAACTGCGGTGCCGAGTGGCACCGTGACCACTTGGGGGGCAAAGTTCAAGATCGCGTGGATGTCCGCTTCGACCAAGCGGTCGGCCACTTCTTGGGCCGCAAAACCCGGCGTGCAGATGACACCGACGGTCGCCTTTGGGATGGGATTGCTGAGCGGCTGAACGGTGAGTCCCGCGACCTCGTGACCGATGACATCAGGATCGACGTCATAGAGAGCGACAAGTCTCGCTCCTCGGATCAGAAAGTTTGAGGAGTTGACAAGCGCGCGGCCAAGGTTGCCGATGCCCACGACGACCACGTCGTAGAGCCGGTCGTGGCCGAGGGCGTCGGCGATGCGCTCGATGAGGACGCTCACGTCATAGCCCGCCCCGCGGGTGCCGAAGGAACCCAAACCCGCCAGGTCGCGTCGCACCGTCGTCGCCGTCACCCCTGCGAGTTCACCGATCTGCTTTGAGTCGATCTTCTTCTCGCCGCGTGAGAACCAGCCTTCGGCGATGCGTTGATAGACCGGCAGACGCGCGATGGTTGGCTCCGAGAGCTTCTTCGATCGAAGACGAGGCGTCGCCATGGCTCCAGGTTACTGGAGGGGTATCAGCGTCCCAGTTGGCGACTGCGCTCCGCTGCCGCAGCGACGGCGTCAATGAATGCTGCCCTCACCGCGTGCTGTTCCAGCGCGCGCAGGCCCGCCGCCGTGGTGCCGCCAGGAGAGGTCACCTGGGCGCGAAGGACCTCGGGTTGCTCCCCCGTCGCCTTCAGCAGTGCTCTCGATCCGGAGAAGGTCTCGACGACGAGCGTGCTGGCGACGTCTCTGGGCAGACCTTGATGAACGCCCGCTTCGATCAGCGCTTCGATGACCAGGAAGAGGTACGCGGGCATCGATCCGGAGAGCCCGGTGACCGCGTCCATATTCATCTCAGAGATCCGTACGACGGTTCCGACGGCGCCGAGGATCGACTCCGCCCAGTCCAGATCGGCACTGGTGACCTGACTGCCACCCGCCATGGCGGTCACACCCTGGCCAATCAGCACCGGCGTATTGGGCATCGAGCGGATGACGGCAACCGGTGCGGGGAATGCCGCCTCGATGCGCGCGGTCGAAAGTCCTGCGACGACCGACAACAGCCGCGTGATGCCGACCGCTGCCGCGAGACGTGCCACGCCTTCGGCGTAGTCGGGCTTCACCGCGAGAATGGCGCCGGTGTGCTCGTCGACGTCGACCTGCTCAAGCGACGCGAAGACGCCCGAGCCAGGAAAGCGCACTTCGAGCTCGGCGCGATTCTCCACGGAGCGAGCGAGCAGCGCCAGCTCGCTCGGTTCGCACCACTTGGCGTCGAGCAGTCCTCCCGCCAGGGCCGAACCCATTCGCCCACCGCCGATGATGATCAGTTTGTACCCCACGATCCAACGCTACCTACTGCGTGCGCCGACGCCGATAGACCGAAGGCAGGCCCATCGTCATGGCCGTGGGAAAGATCTCGTCGACATAGTGAACGGTGGCGCCGACGAGCTCGTCCATTCGCTCGATCGTCAGTTCGTTGATGGGGACTTGGGCGACGAGGTAGATGCCGTCCTCTGGGCCGATTGCGAGGTGCAGTTCACGCAACTCGTGGTTCTTCACCATCAAGTATCTGTAGAGCTCCTCGCGATTCTCGTCTGGCGCCGGCATGAGCTCCGTCTCTGCGAAGACCGTGCGCTGGCGAAGGGAGAGCCAAAGGGTGATGACGTCGCGCTCTTCTCCCTTCAGGCGAACAAGCCAGTGGAAATGGCCCTTGTCGTCAGGGAGGGGTTGGTGCTCGATCTGTCCGACGAAGGCGCTCGCGTTCCAGAGGTCAGCCCATTGATGCAGGGTCTCATCCAAGCGCAGCGCCGCGTCGGCGTCACTGAGCGGGGCGCGGGTCACTTAACAGCGAACGAGACTCTCGGCGGCCAGCTGCTCGATGATCGCCGCGAGCGACTCCCCCGCCCGACGCCACGTGTACTGGCGAGCGCGCAGCACGGCAGCGTTCGACATCGCCGTCGCATGCTCGCTATCAAACGCTTGCTCGACCACGTTCGCCCACTCAGTCTCGTCGCGTTCACCGACGAGATAACCCGTCACGCCCTCTTCGATCAGCGTCGTCAGTCCACCGACGTCGCTCGCGACGACCGGCGTCCCGCACGCCGAGGACTCGAGTGCTACGAGCCCAAAGCTCTCGGCGCGCGAGGGTACCAAGGTGACATCGGCTGCACGCATCCACGTAGAGAGCAAGCGGTGATGCTGTGGGGCAACGAACGTGACGTGCTGGATGACGCCTGCTTCTGCGACCCGACGATGAAGGCGCTCCAGTGTTTCGCGCCCGTCGGGACCCGAAGGACCGCCCACGATTGCGAGCATGGCGTGCTCGCCGCGCCGGCGAAGCTCGATCAGCGTTTCGAGCGCAAGGTCCGCCCCCTTGAGTGCCTGGAGACGTCCGACGAAGAGCAACATCTTGGCATCCGGATCCAAGCCGAGGGCGCGACGCGCCTGTGGGCGGTATCCGGGAGCGAAGAACGCGTGCTCGACGCCGAGTGGCACGACGTGCACACGAGAGGGTTCGGCGTTGTAGAGCCGGACGAACTGGGCCGCTTCAACGTCACAGCTCGCGAGCACCGCATCAGCGCACGCGACTATGGCGGCTTCTTGGAAGGCGCGGTCGTCCGACTCGGCTTCAAAGGTGTCCGCCTTCACCCGTTCCAGCGTGTGGAATGTCATGATCAAAGGAATGTTGAGCTCGTGCTTCAAACGATGCCCCGCCAGTCCGCTCAACCAGTAGTTCGCGTGGATGGCGTCGGGCGCGCCCGAGCAGCGAAACAGGGTCTTCACCGTGTCGGTGAACTGACCGACGTAGTCAGTCAATCCCTCGCGGTCAAGCGGGGTGGCGGGACCGGCCGTCACGTGGTGCACCCGAAAGCCCGGTTCGACGAACTCGATCTCTCGAACGTGAGGGTTGTCGCGTCGGGTATAGACGTCGACCTCGTGACCGAGGCGAGCGAGCGCGCTTGAGAGCTCGCGCACATAGACGTTCATTCCCCCACCGTCGCCAGTCCCCGGCTGGGCCAGGGGCGATGTGTGATAGGAGAGAACGGCAAGACGCGCCACGGGACGAAGCCTACCGGGATGGTTCCAAAGACCCCCTGGTCACGGCAATGTACCGCCGAGAAATCGACCCTCGCACGGTCGCTCAGCGCAGACGTATTAATAGGGCGCGCCAGCGAAGCGGTGAGTAGATCGCCTTAAGGTTCGCGCTCAACCCCCTTTGGAGCGACGATCAGATACGCGACGGCGCGGCTGGGCACGAGTCCAAAGTCTCGAGAATCAGTGGATCCGGGAGCATTGTCGCCTCGAAGGTCCAGCATCGAGCCAGACTTCGCGATGCATCGCTTGAGGATCCAGCCCCCATTGCCGCGCGGGTTGTGCAGCACCACGATGTCACCCACGCGCACCGGTCGCCAGCGACGCAGCGCCGTCACTTTTTCGTCGGGTCGGTACGTGGGCAGCATTGAGTATCCGTCGATTGTCACGCGGCGCGCGAAGAACTCGACCACCCGGCTCACAACGAAACGCTACCTCGGCGCTCTGGCTAACCTGCTGGTTGACGCGTTCGAAATCGTTGGGCGCGACTACTGGAAAGGCACCGTATGACACTGCTTAACCGTCTCAATGCTTTGCTCGACGCGTCAACGACGCCACTGGTTGCCTCGGCTCACTGCGACCTCCCTTGCGGCGTCTACGACCCGGCGCAAGCTCGCATCGAAGCTCAGTCCGTCAAAGGCTGCATGGAGAAGTTCAACGCGTCGACCGACACCGAATTCAGGGAGCGCGCCATCTTCATCAAGGAAGAGCGCTGCGAGCTCGTCAAGCACCACCTGTGGGTGTTGTGGACCGACTACTTCAAGCCCGACCACCTGAAGGAGTACCCGAACCTCAACGACCTGTTCTGGATGGCGACCAAGTCCGCCAGTGAGGCAAAGAAGACGACCGATGTCGTCGTCGCCGACCGACTGCTCGCCGAGATCGACGACATCGCCGAGATCTTCTGGGCTACGAAGAAGTAACGAGGTGTTCAATGGCAACGCCCGGTGGCCAGTGCCACCGGGCGTTGCCATTCAGTGCTTAGACGAGTTTCGGGTGCGCACTGCAGTTCGCGAGCAGAGGGTTCGCCTCGAGGGCCGCGTCGTCAATGGCCGAGCCGCATACCTGGCACGTCCGATAGGTGCCCTGGCGCAGACGCTCGAGTGCGCGGTCCACGTCGTTCAACGTGGCTTCGATCTGGGCCACACTCTCGTTCGTGAACTCGCTCATGTCGCCCAATCTACCGGGCATTTGTTATCCATCTTGACGAGTCTGGTCGTCACCAATCGATACACGGCCAATGCGCAGCGCCACGGGGTGACGTCGCTGTTGTGCTATCTCTGATCATGAAGAGGAGCGGCATGGATAACCCAGGACGAGACGATCTACTCAGGTGGAGAGCCGAGAAGCCTGCGAACTATTACGCCGCCACACCGAGTCTCGAAACCATGTTGGAGTCTCGGATGGGTTCGAGATTCACGGACGAGCTTCGAAAGAGACTCGACGCCTTCGGGCGCGTCGTCGCCACCGAGATCGAGCCGGCGGTGCAGCTCATCGAGCAGAACCGCGAGTTTCCGAAGCTTCATTCGTACGACGAACTCGGCCAGCACGTGGAGCGCATCGAATTTCATCCCGCGAACGCTGATGCCGCTCGTGCCGCGTGGGCTTCGGGCATGCTCGCGACACCGCTCACCTACGAAGGAGCGTTCGAGCTTGCGGGACACTTCTTCCTTCTGTCGCACATCGGCGAAGGGGGTCAGGGCTGCCCGATCGTTTGCACCGTGGGGCTGCGACGAGCGCTCGAACGAAGAGGTTCCGACGCGCTGAAAGACGACTACCTGGATGGCCTGATGGACATCGACGCATCGACGGCGTTGCGCGGTTCGCAGTTCCTCACAGAGATTCAGGGGGGCTCCGATGTCGGCGCGACGCTCACCGTCGCTTCGCCTGATTCCGATACACCCGGCGCGTGGAGAGCGAGCGGCGAGAAGTGGTTCTGTTCGGTCGCCGACGCCGATCTGTTCGCGGTCATCGCGCGCCCTCTGGATGCGGCCGCCGGCACCAAGGGACTCGCCTGCTTCCTGGTTCCCCGTACCGTCGACGGCGTCACGCCAAACGGATTTCGAATTCGCCGCCTGAAGGACAAGCTCGGCACCCGGGGCCTCGCGTCAGGAGAGATTGACTTCGAAGCCGCGCTCGCTTATCCGATCGGAGAGTTGAACGAGGGGTTCAGCATTGCCGTCACTGAGCTTCTCAACACTTCCCGCTGGCTCAATGCCGTGGGGTCAACGGGCATCATGAGTCGCGCCTACCTTGAGGCATCGACTTTCGCTCACTATCGAACGGCGTTCGGCACCGCTATCGAGCGCTTCGACGCTGTTTGGGAGCAACTCGAAGCCATGAGAGTTGAGGTCGAGGCAGCACTGGCTTCAACCTTGTTCCTTACTGAACTGGTGGGAAAGATCGACGAGGGTGTGGCAACCGACGAAGAAGTGAAGCTCCACCGCTTTCTCGTCAACGCTAATAAATATGTCACGTCGATCTCGGCAACGGACGTCGTGCACTCAGCGATCGAAGTGCTTGGCGGGAATGGCACGATCGAGGACTTCTCGCCGCTCCCCCGCCTGTACCGCGACTCCATCGTGTTTGAGAGCTGGGAAGGAACACACAATGTGCTCTGCGCCCAAGTGCATCGCGACTGCGCCCGCCTGGGACTTCTGGACACGGTCTTTGTGTGGATCGAGGCTGAATTGGAAGCCGCGCGAGCTGCGCGAGGAATTGATGTAAGCCTCTTTCGTAGTGCCGCGCAACGACTCGAACCAAGCATTCGAAAGACAGTTGACTCATGGTCGATGACGCCGGCGCTATTCCGGTCGCAGCTCTCTCAACTCACACGAATGATTCAGGCAATGTGTTTGATCTCGAATGGGAGCGACAGCACCGCCCACGCGTTATGCCACCAACATCACTTGTCGCCATGATCTGAGAGAGATCTCTCCGGCGATTCACCAGTGTTTTAACACGTCAACCGGTTGATAATGTGGCCAGTCAAAGGTATTGGATCTCGTAACCGATCCCATCGCCTATCGGGCCGCTAGCTCATCGGGAAGAGCAGGGGACTTTTAATCCCAAGGTGCCGGGATCGAGACCCGGGCGGCCCACCGATTACAATTCCTGGTAGAACGGTGTTTCTGACGATGCAGTGTTCATTGCAAACCCGTAAAATTAGCGGCTCATCGGATTCTGACGGGGTGAGTCTCATCTCACCACGATCGAGCCGAGGACTCTCCAGTTGGGTTTTCCCGCGTAGAGCAGGGCTCTGATTCGGTAGTTCTCGAAGTTTCGAAAGCCAAAACCGACGCGCTTGATGCGCTTGATGAGGTTGTTGATCGCCTCGGTCGGTCCGTTGCTCACCCGAGCGATATGGAAGTTGCAGATCTTGTCGAACCAGGTCTTGATGGTGCGCCCGAGTTTTTGGATCTCGGGGGGCATCGAGAGTCGTAGACAGTGCCCCTGCAGCTCTTCGAGCATGGACCGGGCCTCGGTCACGTCGAACGTTCGATAGAAATCGCGCAGGCGTTCCTTCACCCGATAGGCAATGGCCACTTCGGCGTTCGGATCACCGAGCTGGAGCAGCGAGGACAGACGCAGCGCCGCCTTCTCATCGAGCTTCTCTTCACCCGTAAGGAGAGCTCGGCGCACCCGATAGAGCGGGTCGTCTCGGCGACCGCGGTGTCCGGTCTGTTCGGTCTGGACCCGTCGGCGCACCGCGTCGAGGCTGCGGTTGGCGAGGGAGATCACGTGAAAGGGATCGACCACTTGGGCCACTTTGGGCAAGATCACCGAGTAAACGGCCGCGTAGGTAGCCGACATGTCGAGGGCCCCGTAGGTGATGCGCGCTTTCCAGGCCTCGGGTTGCTGATCCAGGAAACCGGCCACGTCCAGGTAGTTCCTCGTGGGCAGGATGTCGATGATCCGGTGGTGCTCGACGTCGGTGACGGTCGTGGCGTAGCTGGTGTGATGTCCACCGAGCTTGACGAAGCTCGTCTCGTCGAGGCCGATGGCACTCGTGTGGTTGAGGCGCTTGCGGTCCTTTGCGAGCAGCGCCTCGCCGTAGGTGGTGACGGCGTCATTCACCGTGTGCCAGTCACAGCTGAGCTCGCCCGCGACTTCCTTCACGGTGCGACCGGTGCCGACTTGGACGGTTGCCCACTTGGCGGCCCTCGTCGTGAGCAGGCAGTTCTTGGCGGCGATCCGGTGGTCGCTGAGCACCCAGCTCTGGCGGGGGCAGTCGTCGTTGACACAGCGCATGCGGTGCTTCTTCCAGACGAGCTTCATCGGCGTGCCGTAGACGGGGAGGTCGACGTAGGTGACATTTGGACGCTCCTTCACCCGGGCCGGCCAGCGACAGTGCGGACATCGAACGTCCTCCACCACCCGCTCGATATGGAGTTGCACGTCGCTCGCGCGGCGCTCGTAGGCGAGGACCCGCACGTTCTTCAGCCCGACGAGGGCCTCCAAGATTTCGGTAGGGTCGTCGAGGACGAAGGTGTTTCTATTTTTTTGGATCACACCTAAAGACTGAAGCACCTTCGTCTTCTAAGCAGTGATCCTCAAGACGGGCGTGACCCCGCTAGATTCCGATGAGCCGGTTATGTACGAAATTTTGCGGAGGTCGAGCCCTTGGTTCAACCTCGTCGAGCGAACGCGGAATTTCGTACTCGGCGACCGATTCGATGAAGATACCGACGGCATCGGTAGATCCATCGAAGTATTTGAAATGCGACACTTCGAATAACGCCACGCCCTAGCCGAACGCGCCGACGATTTCATCAACCAATTTTTCGAGAACGAGTACTTTATGCGTACTCGACATCGTGCGCCATTTGTTCAATGAAGCACCGCGAGCTCTTGGATGCAGCGCGCATCATCAGTGATTCGAGTCGAGGGTGAACCGATAGATCCAATCGGCGTCTCACTCTGCAAGATTCGCCGCGCAACTTTTGACAGAAACCTCATCGGCAGTCCGGGAACGAGGAGGTGCACGTCGATCTAGCGGCGCTAGTCGAGGCGTCGAGCAGTCAACAAGAGGTACTCCCAGTCCATTATCGTGTCGCCACTACCTCGGTCGTATCGTCGAGCGAGGTTGACGAGCTCGTGTTCAAGCGCGCTGGCTCGGTCGGGATCGTTCGCCAGTCCCCGGAAAGCAGCAACGGTCGGCCCGTAGTTTGCCTTGAAGTAGGCGGGAAACTCCTCCGGCGTCTCGAACCGGCTCACCGTCGCCACCCGAAGGGACGTCACGACGTCGCTCACTTTGTCCCCCAAGAGCCCGCGCACGTGACGCTCGTCACCCCACAGTGGTGGCGCTTGCGCTCCCGGGGGTGGGGGTGGCGTGTAAGGCTTCATGACGGAGAACATCTCACCGACGAATCCCCCCGGGGTCCAACTCACGAGACCGATCGTGCCGCCAGGGCGACACACTCTCAGCAGCTCATCGGCGCTTGACTGATGATGAGGAGCGAACATGACCCCCACGCACGACATCACCACGTCAAACTCGTCGTCATCGAACGGCAGCGACTCGGCGTCGGCCTCTCGCCAAGAGATCTCGACTCCCCGAACCGCGGCCGCGCGACGTCCGGCTTCGAGCAAGGTCGGAGTCAGATCACACGCGGTGACCCGCGCGCCTCGAAGACCGGCCGGAATGGCGGCGTTACCCGATCCGCACGCCACGTCAAGCACTTTGTCACCCTTTCGCACACCACAGGCGTCTACCAAAATGGATCCGAGGTCGGGTATTACCTCGCTCGCCACTGCCGGGTAGTCCCCCATCGACCACATCGCACGGTGCCGTGCCTTGAGCTCGTCGTCCGCGGAATCCTTCATACCATTCATAACGCTTCTCCTCCTCTTGGTAACTCACTGGGCCTTGTTGTCCTGAATCTCGATAGGGCGGGCTGAACGGTTGCGATCACCACGCTGATGCCGCGAACTTGCAACCGCCACGAAACCTGAACAGAGCGAGCAGCACGGACGTCAATCGGGCCATTGTCCTACGACGATGCTTACCCTGAAAGTACAAATAGTGGAGCGCAGCGATAGTGTCGAGATCTGTGGACGGGTATGGCCAGTTCTGTCCGGTCTCTAAGGCCGCCGAGTTAATCTGCCAGCGCTGGACGCTCTTGATTCTGCGTGAGTTGCTCGTTGGCAGCACCCGATTCAACGAAATCCGACGTGGAGTCCCCACGTGCTCGCCAACACTCCTTTCCAAACGACTGAAGGAACTCGATCGGGCCGGGATCATCGAGCGCGTCGTCGACAACCACGAGATCACGTACTCCTTGACGGAGGCCGGCCAGGAGCTACTACCAATCGTTCTCGGCCTCGGCGAATGGGGTCAACGGTGGGTCCGCACTGACTATTCGCTCAACGATCTAGACCCCGGTTTACTGCTCTGGGACGTTCGGCGTCATCTCCAACCAGGCGGGCTCGGCGACAGGCGCGTCACGATTCAATTCGTCTTCGCGGCTCTGTCAGCCAACCACCGTTATTTTTGGCTTGTTGTCGACGCGCACGAAGTCGATCTCTGTCTCACTGACCCGGGTCGCGAGGTTGACGTGATCGTCGAAGCCGACCTCCGCACCTTGACCGAGATTTGGATGGGTGATACCCGCTTTCGAGACGCCCTCGCCGACGGGCGCATCGTGCTTCGCGGACAAAGCATCGTCACTCGGCGTATCCCTGCCTGGTTCGGTCAACATCCGCACTTCGCCAAAGTCCGACCGGGGAGTGGCGTTGACGAGTGGCAACACCACGAAACGAGTTCATCAAAGAGCGAGGCGAAGCCCTTGAAAACAAAGACGATCGCTGTTGGTCTCATCGTCGCGCAACAGTCGAGAACTTCTTAATCCCAAGGTGCCGGGGGTGGAGACCCGAGCGGACCACTCCATCCAAGTGCTATCTCGGTTGATCTGTCACAGATCAATAACGGAGCGTCTGCAACCTAGTGACAACTGATGCGTGCCGCAGCAACGGCTGACTGACCGTTGACACTCCACCTCCTGCGGCGTCGACTTACGACGTCGCAGGTGGTGGCCAGCGCTAAAGGACATGACGCCGTGACGACTGTGATGAAAAAGGTGGGCATCGATGATCCATTGTCATCGGTGCCATTCGCACACGTGGCGATCGCGCTCGAGTCGGCTGTCGTCGTGCTCAATTGCCGTTGGTCTCGGTTGGTCCGACGCCTGACGATGCCAGCGACGCGAAATTGGATGTCGCGACTTAATACTCAAGGGTAGTGGGGTGAGGTTCGGCGATTCACTGGCCCTTCCAGTTATCGACATCCGCGGGGTCGATGGCGCCGAACTAACTGATATCCGTCAAAGGAGCGATGATGACCCTAAATCCGAGAGCGCTCGCCGAGCTGCTCGAAGAGTCCCAGGACTTACAAGCCGACGCCCTTCGTCCCGCCCGCGAGGGCCTGGACGAGTTCGTTGACGCGAGTCACTCCAAAGACGAAGTCGAGCCAGCGTCATACCTTGCCTTCTACGAAGAGCAACGCCAAAGCCTGCATCGAAGCTTCGCCGCGGCGCCACTGCTGGGTGCGGTCGGCGGCATCGCCCTCGTCGGAGTTCTGGCTTCAGCCGCGTCCGCAGCGAGCTCAAAGGACGTCCAACTCTTGCAGACGGCCGCTTCCATTGAGAATCTCGCCGTCGCCACGTACAAGACGGCGCTCACGCTCCCCTACATTGGCGGCTCGTCAGCGAACGCCGTGGTGAAGAAGTTCGCTCAGGTGACCATGAGTCAGCACGCCCAGCACGCTGAGGCCTTCAACGCGGCGCTGAGGAGTCTCAATGCGTCAACCCAGACAAAGCCCGACCCCGCGTTCGTCCCCGTCGTCGACAAGGCGGTCGCCAGCTTGAAGGGCGCGAGTGCCGCCGCTGGCACGCTGGGCGTCGTCGGACTGGCGATCGAGCTTGAGAACATCGCGGCCGAAACCTACGTCAACGACACCACCCAGAGCGACTCCATGTCGAACCGCGCGCTCTTTGCGAGCATCATGGGCGTCGAGGCGCAACACGTCACCGTGCTCTTAGCCGTTCAGGCGCTCCTCAAAGGCGGTGCTCCGCAGTTGATCTCACTGGCGCCAGGCGTGTCCGCGAAACTTCCCGCCGCCGCGGGCAGTGTCGGCTTCCCCAACGCCTTTTACAAGACCAATAGTGCAGCACCCGCCAGTCAAGGAGCCGTCAAATGAGAAGGAACAAGAAGCCTGAGTTCGCGGGTACCGAGGGCGAACTCGTTCGCATGACGCGAGAACTGGACGAGATGCACAATGACCTCGGCATGCCGGCCATGTGGGAAGGCGTCGAGCGCGTCATCGAGGCGACCCAACGAGACGAGTTCTTCAGCCGTCCATCGTCGCGTCGAACGTTCCTCTTCGGGGCGAGTGCCGCCGCGGTTGGAGGGGCAGCTCTCCTCAGCGCCGGGATGCCCGGTATGGCGGGAGCCGTCGAGCGGGTGCGCGTCGGCGCATCGGCAACCGGTTCGGCGGCCTCACTCGGTCACGTCTTTCCGCCCGCCAACCTCAAAGGAGACCTCGCCGTCGCCGCGGTCGCGGCCTCGCTCGAAAACCTCGCCATCTTCGCCTACGCCGCTGGCCTTTCCGCCGCCACGGCCGGCAAGCTCGGCACTGTACCGCCCGCCGTCGCGACGTTCGCGACCACGGCGAAGGCTCAGCACACCGAGCATTCGGCGGCGTGGAACGCGGTGTTGAAGGCAAACGGCAAGGCGCGAGTCACGGTGACCAACCCAACCCTCACTCCCACGGTGAAGGCAGACTTCGCGAAGGTAACGACCGTCCCGGACCTCGCGAACCTCGCGCTCATGCTCGAGATCATCGCCGCGCAGACCTACCAAGCCGAGACGTCGACGCTGATGAGCAAGGAAGCAATTGGGCTCTCCGCGTCTATCCAACCGGTAGAGATGCAGCACATCGCGATTCTCTACTACGTACTAGGCGAGTATCCCGGAGTGCAGAATGGCGCTGGCCAGCCCCTCGCCTTCGGTCCCACGTCGAAGGCGCTCTAGCCCATGGCGCGCCGACTCTCGGGACGTTGGGTCGCCACCACCCTGGCGCTCATTTTGAGCCTCGCGAGCCTGAGCGTGCTCTTTGGCGCCAGTGTGGACGCTAGTGCGACGAAGCACGACGCCATCGAGATCAACAACTTCATGTTCCATCCCATGGTGTTGAAGGTCAAACCGGGAGTCACTGTGACGGTCACCAACGAAGACGACGTCGTGCACACGTTGAGCGCCGTCGACGGCAAGTTCAATACTGGTGACATTCTTCCCGGCGCCACGAAGACCTTCACAGCGCCCATGAAACGGGGAAAGTATCGCTACATCTGCATGATCCACCAGTTCATGAAAGGAACGATTGACGTCACATGACGTATGGATGCGATCGGTATTCGGGGCGGGTGGCCTTTCGGGGTGCCCACGAACCTCCTCAAGTACCGTGGACCTCGGTTTTCCGCAAACCCGCTGACAGGTAAGAACGGGCGTCGCGGAGCGTCGAACAGGCTGCAGGTGACTCCAATGATGCCGGTGATGGAGCCACCTGACTTTCCGCCAGGGAACACATCACTCTTCTGGAGCAGTGACGCGGTGACAGTTACTCCAGGTGACTTTGAGGTGTACCGGTGGGGCGCTCGAGGCGACTTGCTTCACCGCGACGGCAGTCAGTGCCAGACGTCGCCGTGGGAGATGTCGAGAGCACGCCGGAGCCGCGATGTGGGTCGCTGAGGAGAAAATCGGCACCCGCTGACCACCCGCCCGTCGAGTTTGTCTGAAAATCAACAAAGTCCGTTTCAGCGGTGGCCAGATTTACGGTGCGACTGGCCACGACAGGCGCCACACTCGCCGCCAACTGGGCACCCATCGTCAGCGCCGGGTATCCCCGCCCGGGGCCGAAGGACAGCTGGAGAGCAAAGACGCCTTGGCTCGGACTGACGGTGCACGACTTGAGGGACCACCGACCGTTCACGCCGCCGCTCGCCACCAGCGTGCCTTTGGCTGCCGGGGCCCGGGCGTCCAGTTCGCCCGTGAATCGGATGGTGTCGTGATACACCAAAAGCCGCCGGCCAGTCTTTACCCCAAACCACGTATCGAGAACTACGCTGAAGCGTCGCTGGCGGGGAAAGTCGACCTTGCCCAGGAAGGGATCCGTTGATGAAACAGAACATCCAGGTCGCGATACCACTCTTTCCTGAGTTCACCGCCCTGGACGCCATTGGTCCCTACGAAGTACTGCAACGAGTCCCTTCGATTGACGTCACATTTATCGGCCACCACAGAGGCGTGGTACGCACCGACGATCGTTCCCTCGGCGTCGCGATCGACGCCACATTCGAGAACTGTCCTGAACCCGATGTCATCGTGTTTCCCGGCGGGGTGGGTACGCGCATTCTCGAGCGTGACGAAGAGGTGCTTGAGTGGGTCCGACACGCCCACGTCAAGTCGACGTTCACCACCTCGGTCTGTTCGGGCTCGCTGGTGCTTGGCGCGGCAGGCTTGCTTAGGGGCCTTTCGGCAACCACTCATTGGAGTTGCTACGAGGAACTTGCCGCCCATGGAGCCCTCGTCACACCTCAAAGGGTGGTCGAAAACCTGCCCGAGCGAATCATGACATCGGCGGGTGTGTCAAGCGGCATCGACATGGCTCTGCGACTTCTAGAGCTGCTCGTCGACCGAACGGCCGCCGAGGCAGCGCAGCTCATGATCGAATACGATCCACAGCCCCCCTTCGACTCCGGCTCAAGGTCCAAGGCCAGCAGAACGACCGTCGACCGCGCCGCGGAGTATTCGCTGAGTCGAAGATGATGAGCCCCCCGTTCTCGGACCTCCACGGCCATCTAGGCATATCGTCAGCCGAGAGAAGCGAGATCGTCTGCGGCGGCGATCCAAAATTTCCCGCCTCGCCCACCAGGGACCAATACACTGAGGCCCAATGATTCGCCGCCACCGATCAGGGCGGCGAGGACTGCGAACTGACCAGAATGTTCGAAGCGAGGAAGTTCACGTGCAGCAAGTTCCGAGTCCGAGAAGGCCGACGATGGGCGATGTCGCGGCCCTTGCTGGGGTGAGTCGTAAAACAGTGTCGCGCGTCTTCAATTCTGAACCGACGGTCGCCGAAGATCTCGTTTTCAAGGTGCGACGAGCAGCCGATCAACTGAACTACAAGATGAATCTGGTGGCAAGCGATCTTCGCCGGAAGAGCGGTCGTCCGTCGACTATTGGTCTTCTCATTCAAGATGTCTCCAACGAGTTTTCGGCGAGCATCTTTCGCTCCGTTGAGAATTATGCCGAACAACAGGGCGTCACCGTACTCGCGAGCAATATCGACGAGGATCCCGAACGCGAGCACGAGCTCTCCTCCGCCCTCATAGCTCGGCGGGTCGACGGCCTACTGCTTGTTCCCGCCAGTCTTGACCAGAGTTACTTGGCCAGTGACCAACGGTCCGGAACGCCGATGGTCTTCCTCGATCGCCCGCCACTACTTCTGAGAGCCGACACCGTACTGTCTGACAACGAGGCGGGCGCGAACATGGGTGTCGGCCACTTACTCGATCGCGGACATCGACGCATCGGCTTTGTCGGAGAGCCGGACACGCACGCCCCGTCTCGTGATCGCTTTGGCGGTTATCTTCTTGCCTTGCAGCAGCGAGGAGTCTCGGTCGACCAGGATTTGATCATCAGAAATCAGAGGACTGAAGCTGACGCCCGTAACGCAGTTCTCCGGCTGCTTGACCTCGACGATCCCCCGACCGCGCTTTTCACGGCCCACAACCGCCTGACCGTTGGCGCGGTCACCGGTCTTCGGGAACGTCAATCGCAGCACACCGTCGCGCTCGTGGGCTTCGACGACTTTTCCCTTGCTTATTTGCTCCAGCCTGGCATCACGGTCATTGCCCAGGATCCCGGAACCATGGGGCAACTTGGTGCTGAGATTCTCTTTCGAAGAATTCGCGGCGACGGGGGCGAGTTCGAGACACGGGTTGTCCAGGTGGCTTTAATTGAGCGGGGCTCTGGCGAACTGCCTGCACCCGATGTGGCCAGTCATAGAGCCTCGAACTTGCGATCATGATCGCCGAAACGCGGCAGTGATTTCTCTTCTATGGGCAGTTCCTCAATGAGGTGAGAGTCCGAAACCCTTTCCAAGCGATCAACAAAATGCGGCCTCACGAACCTTGTGGGCACTTTCCGATCATGCATCGGACATCGTGATCTCTAGCGACCCTTGACAACGCCTGGCTCGATTACTACAGTTCTGGACATCGAGATCTCGAGTAAAAGGGGCTTAAACAAGGGTAATTGGATGATATTCGCGATCTCGAGATTCCTTGTCCCGCTGCCACGGCTCTCCCCGTACTAAGCAGGGTGGACAAGCATTGTCTTAGGCGAAACTCCCCACTCGTTCGTGGACAATGGCGGGAACGGACCGGCGCCGATGAGCACGCCGGACCGTTTCGCGCCACTTTCGGCAGTGAAGCCGCCAATGCAAAGCGGGTTCGCCCGCGAGAAGCGCGTGCGTGACCGCAGGTGACCGAGACGGGTACGAAAGCTTGAAAGTGAGAAGCGTGACAGCCTCCGAAGGGATCCGAATCGGCGCGATCGAAGCCGGGGGCACGAAGATCGTGTGCTCCGTGGGGGGAGCCTGGAGGGAGGTTCGCGACAACGCAAACTTCGTGGTTGCAACGAAGGCTCCCGTGGAGACCGCGACCAAAGTATTGGATTGGTTCAAGCAGCGACATGAGGAATCGCCTCTCACGGCATTTGGAGTCGCATCTTTCGGACCAGTTGACATTCCATCCACGAGCGTTGCGATGACAACACCGAAGAGCGCGTGGCGTGGCTTCAGTTGGCGCACGGCGATTGAAGGACGGTTCGGCCAGATTCCTATTGGATTCGATACGGATACGAATGCCGCTGGCATCGCGGAGTGGTTCTGGGGCGCCGCCACTGGTTGCGGTGTCGCTGTGTATGTGACGGTGGGAACGGGTATCGGAGGGGGCCTCATCATCAACGGGGCTCGGGTTCACGGACTCCTTCATCCTGAGTTCGGTCACATGTTCGTGCCTCGCGTAGAGGGAGACGATTTCGTTGGCTCGTGTCCATTCCATGGGGACTGTCTCGAAGGGCTCGCCAGCGGTCCCGCAGTATCGAACCGCTGGGAGTGCTCGAGCAGAGACCTTGCGCCGAACCATCCGGCATGGGAACTCGAGAGCGATTATCTATCCCTCGCCCTGGTGAACATCATCACCGTTGCCTCGCCTGAGATCATTATCATTGGCGGCGGTCTGATGGGGGTGAACGGTCTCATCGACAAAGTACGCGAGAAGACGGTTCGACGGCTCGCTGGTTACCTTCCAAAGGACGAACTCGGACCTCGGATTGCAGATTATCTCGTCATGCCGGGACTTGGGAGCGCTTCGGGGGTGGTTGGGGCGTATGCACTGGGGCTCTTTGCGCAAAGTGCCGCGTCAATGCTTTGAGAAGGGAAAGCCGATGGGGAGTGGGACCCGTTCGTAGGGGTGGGGCGTGCAGCCGACGTGTACGTGACTGTCGGTGACGGCGACCATCCGTGATTGGCAGTCGTGAAACCAACGCCCTCGAGGACAACGCCGCGATCGTTTCGCTCGACGAAATGAGCGAGCAGCACTCACGACCTCACACCAAAGAAAGCAGAACGAAAGATGCAGCTACATATCCGTGAAGAAGGTTCGGGAGACCGTACCGCGGTCCTCATCCATGGCGCAACTGGTGACGGTGGGACGTGGTTTGACACCGCTCCCAACTTGGTCAGCTTGGGTTACAGGGTGTTGATGCCTGATCTCAGAGGCCACGGCGAGAGCCCTCGGGCTGAAAGTTATGACCTCGAGGAATACGCCGGCGACCTAGTGGAGTCACTCCCCCGCGGCGTCGAAATCATATTGGGACATTCACTCGGCGGGCGCGTCCTCAGCTTGGCAATAGATCGGCTCTTACCGGACCGCGCCATCTACTTAGACCCTGGATGGACTCTACCGGCAACCGTACCCGAAGGCATCACGCCTACCGCTGCCGACGGCTCTTCGATGTCAGAAGAGCACCTGAGAAGGATCAACATCAAGTGGTCCGAAGCCCACATCCGTCAATCGTTGGCTTCCTATGCGAAATTCGACTCGAGGGTGCTCGAGTTCTTGCCGTGGGGGACGACATACCTGCCTTCACTGCCACCCGCAGTACCCTCGCTTGTCATTCTGGCTGGCGTCGGGCCGTCTGTTTCGCCTGCTGAGCAAGCGCAACTCGGCGAGGCTGGCTACGAGATCCGCACCGTCAACGATTCCGGACATGTCGTTTTTGCCGACGATCTTCCCGGCTTTTTCGAAGCGATCGACGGTTGGATCTAATAGGCGGAGCCGCTGAACCCTTCTCGGCGCTCGTCAAGCGGTACCCTACACGCCGTCCTCCAAGAGCCAAGCGCCTCGATCGAACGCCGGCAGTGACAACGTTCTCGGTCTCGCGACGCGACATCGATATCTCCGTACTCAAGGGTGAACCGACGTCAGCGAGACACAATAAATAACTGAACTTTCTTCCGCTTGACAACCTCGTCGCGCGCTGCTACCGTCCGTTGAGACATCGATGACTCACGCACAACTGCAGCGATGTTGGGGGGATGCAAGACATCGTGGAATCGAGATCTCACTCGGAAACCATGCGGTTGGATCGACTTTTATGAGAGCAGCTCAAATCTCTGAGTTCGGCAGCGTCACGGTCGAGTCAATTGACGATCCCACCCCCGGTTTGGGCGAGGTTGTCGTCGCCGTGACTTCTTGTGGAATATGCGGGACAGACCTCCATATCGCTCGCGGTGAGTTCGCGCCTTCATATCCCATTGTCCCGGGCCACGAATTTGCTGGCGAGATTGTCGCGACGGGAAGTTTGATACGCGATTTGAGTGTTGGTGATCGCGTTGTGGTCGATCCCTCGCTTTACTGCTTCGAATGCTACGAATGTCGACGCGGTCGAAATAACCTGTGCGAACGGTGGGGCGCAATTGGCGTGACAGCTCAAGGCGGTGCAGCCGAGTTCGTCGCCGTTCCAGGTGCCAACTGCTACAGGCTCCCCGACCAAGTTCGGTTAGAGGATGCGGCCCTGATCGAGCCGCTGGCGTGCGCCATTCGTGGTTACGACGTGTTGCGCGCGCAGTTGGGCTCATCGGTCCTCATCTACGGCGCGGGCACGATGGGCCTGATGATGCTGCAGTTGGCCAAACTGGCTGGTGCATCATCGGTGTACGTCGTTGATCCAAACAAGGAGCGACTGAAGACCGCGGAGCTCCTCGGAACGACGGCAAGTTCGACCGGCGCCGACGGCCTCGAAACGATCCGCGGGTGGGACGTCGTTATCGACGCCTCAGGCAACGACAGCGCCATTCAAGATGGGATATCGCGGGTTGCCCCCGGCGGGACCTTCCTGCAATTTGGCGTCGCCGACTACAGCGCTCGCGTCACCATTGACCCCTATCGCATCTACAACAAAGAGATAACGATCGTCGGTTCCATGGCGGTGCTCAACAGTTTCGAGCGAGCTTCCCAGCTCTTCGCCAACGGCGTCATCGATCCCGAGATCTTCATCTCAGGTCGGTTTCCCCTCGAGGAATATCCTCAGGCACTTCAACAGTTCGCGGACGGCAATGGCCGCAAGATTCAAGTTCGGCCATGTGGTCTTTGACACCGCAATGAGGGAGCAACACCAAACAATGAGAAGGCAGGGGGATGCATGAAGATCACTCGACTTACGATTGCAGTTCTGTCAGTGACAGTTTTGACACTATCCATCACGGCGATCGCAGGCGCGGTCGGCAGTGGTCGTGTGCCAAGTTCAAAAGCAAAGGAGGTTGCGCACACCGCGATCCAGCGCGGCGGCACATTGGTCTTCGACCGGACCGCCGATATCGTCACGCTCGATCCAACCCAAGCTGTCGACAACGAAACCATCTGGGCTGACGAGTGCATTTATGAGACTCTCTACAAGCCGAATCAGAATGGAACGGCGCTGGTCCCCGACATGGCCACGAGTTACACACTCTCCAAGAATCACTTGGTTTGGACGTTCAACCTCCGCCATGGCGTGGACTTTTCCAATGGTCAAGAGATGACCTCGGCCGACGTCAAGTTCTCGATCTTGCGCGTGGCAGCCAAAGCGAGCAACCCGTGGACCTTCATCAACTCAGATATCAAGAGCATCACGACGCCGAGCAAGTTCCAGGTCGTGATCACTACCAAGTCTCCCTGGGCGCCGATGCAAGCTGACACGGCACTCTTTGCGAATGGAATCATCCCCAACAACTACGCCGGCGAATCGCCCTCGGTGTTTTGGCAGCACCCCATTGGAACCGGAGCGTTCATGGTAAAGCAGTGGGTCAAGGGAGATGAGCTCGAACTCGTAAAGAACCCTCACTACTGGCAGGCGGGTAAGCCGTACCTCAAGGCCGTTGACTTTGTGAATGTTCCCGACGACAACACGCGTCTGCTGCAACTCGAGTCGGGTGTCTCCCAGATAGACGAGGATCCCGCTTGGTCGCAGATCAGTGAACTCAAGAGCAAGCCAGGCGTGACGGTGAGTCTCTACCCGTCGAGCTGGACCCAGTACCTTGCCTTCAGCGAGAAGACGAAGTACTACAAGGATGTGCACGTTCGCTTGGCAATCTCGTACGCCATAGATCGCGCTGCCTTGATAAAGGCCGTCCTCAACGGTCACGGCACCGTCGCCAATTCTCAAGTCTCCCCCGCGCTGTGGGACTACGACGCGAGCACGCCAGGGGCGCAGTACGACCTCGCGAAAGCCAAGAAGGAGATGGCGGAATCTGCCTATCCAGAGGGCTTTGACACAACACTGATCGTCCCTTCGGGTGACGAAAACCAGCAGACGTTGGCTGAGATCATCCAGTCAGAGTTGGCTCCGCTCGGCATCAAGGTGACACTCCAGGAAGTGAGCGGTGCCGCGCAGAATACGGACATCGAAACCGGCGCGTACCAGTTGACATTGAACTACGACACGACCGACATCATCGACCCGGACGAGCTCATGTCCTACGGCGCGAGCGGCACGGGGGGCGAGTACGCCCAGTTCACCTGGTACAACAACACCACGGTCGATAAGTTGGTCGCCGAAGCCGAGCACGTGTTCCCCGTTGCGCAGCGCAAGGCGATCTACGATCAGATACAGGTGATTTTGGCAAAGGATCCGCCGCAGGCATATCTCTACTACCAGCCACTTCCCTACGCCTACTCGAGCAACGTGCACGGGTATGACGTGAATCCGGAGGGCTATTACAACCTCGAGAACGTCTGGCTCAGTAAGTAAGTTAAGGGAGAGGCGAGGGGGCTTGGGTTCCCTCGCCTCTCCTGCTTTTACGGGGAAGAGGGACCCTTTACCTTATGTTGTTGCGCTATGTGGCCTGGCGATTGACGCTGATGGTTCCTGTCGTTCTTGGCGTGACCTTGCTGGTGTTCTTCTCGATCCACATGGTCCCGGGAAGTCCCGCGTACGTGTTCCTTGGAGAGCACGCTACGAAGGCCTCCGTCGCGGCTTTCAACCAGGAGTGGGGGCTGAACCGCCCCGTACCAGTGCAGTACTGGCTCTACCTGGATCGGCTGTTCCACGGCAACTTCGGCGAATCGCTTATCTATGAGGCATCCGTCGCTTCCCTGATTGTTTCACGACTGCCAGTGACGCTATATCTCCTCATTGGCGGCGCCGTCTTGTCGATCCTCATCGCCGTTCCGCTGGCAGCCATCGCGGCCGTGAGGTCGGGAAAGATCGCCGATCAGATCATTCGCTTCGTAGGTACCGCTGGATTAGGGATGCCAAGCTTTTGGGTTGGCACGACCTTGATCATTCTGCTGGGATTGGTTTTTCCACTCTTTCCAGTCGGTGGATACGGCAACGGTTTCTGGGGTCACTTGCACTCCATGTTCCTGCCGTGCCTCACGATTGGCATCTCGATCGCGCCGATGCTGTTGCGAAGCCTGCGCACCAGTTTGATTGACGCATTGGGATCGGACTACGTCGCATTCGCACGCGCCAAGGGCACAAGCGCTCGAGCCGTGTTATTCCAGTACAGCTTTCGCAACGCCTTGATCGCTGCAGTGAGCGTTTTGGGCATCAACATCGGCTTCCTGGTTGGCAGTACCGTGATCATCGAGAACGTGTTCGCGCTGCCCGGCCTGGGTCAACTCATGATCACGTCGATCCTGAGCCGCGATTTTCCAGTGGTGCAGGGCATCACCATCGTCTTCTCGGTCGTTGTCATCCTCGTCTATCTGCTCACCGACGTGGCGTACGCACTACTCGATCCGCGGGTACGGCTCTGATGACCAGTTCCGTAATCACCTCGATCCGAACGACGCGCCGCAGATTTCGTCGCCCACCTCCTGCCCTTGTCGTGGGAGCATCCATTCTTGGCGTCATCGTGCTGTTGGCGATCCTTGCTCCGTTCGTGACCTTCTACAACCCGACGACAATAAATCTCAACGGGATATTGCAAGGCCCCAGTGCGGCACACTGGCTTGGAACTGATCAGCTGGGTCGAGATATATGGACTCGCCTCGTCTACGGCGCACGCACCGACCTCAGCGTCGCGTTCATCGCGGTTCTCTCGCCGTTCGTCATCGGCACTGTGCTCGGCGCTTTCGCCGGTTACCTCGGGGGCTGGCTCGATGGCCTGATCATGCGCATCGCCGACGTGGTCGTCGCCTTTCCGTTCTATGTGCTGGTGATACTGCTCGTCTTCTTGCTAGGGCCCGGGACGCGCAGCATCTATATAGCCATCACTGTTGTCAGTTGGGTCTCTTACGCACGCATCATTCGCGGAGCCACGTTGGTTGCCAAGAATCAGGAGTATGTCTTGGCCACCCAACTGGAAGGCTTTTCCACGTTGCGAATCATTCTGCGTCATATCTTGCCTAACGTGATCTCGCAGGCCATCGTCTTTGCGATGTCCGACATCGTCAACGACATCTTGGCCATCGTGACCCTCGGCTACCTGGGACTGGGCATACCACCGCCCGCCCCAGACTGGGGCGAGATGATGGCAAGTGGCCAGCAGTTCTTGACCACGCACTGGGAGCTGACCACGATTCCCGGCATCGCAGTGGTCATAACCGGGCTCGGTCTGTCACTGCTGGGCGATGGACTCAATGCACTTCTGGGGAGGAACTGACGATGACGTCTTTATCGACCGGTCCCCTGCTTCAGGTCGATAATCTCTGCATCGACGTCGCCGTAGTGGCCACAAAAAAGACGGTGCCAGCAGTGCGCAACGTTTCGTTCCAGGTTGACGCCGGTGAGGCTGTCGGCCTCGTGGGCGAATCCGGTAGCGGGAAGAGTCTCACCTTGCGAGCTCTCATGGGTATCCTGCCGGCCGGCGTTAGAGCAACGAGCGGAAGAGTTCTCTTCGAAGGCGTCGATCTTTTAACGGCTCCGAAGAAGACCTTGCGCGCCATTCGCGGCACTGGAATCACGATGATCTTTCAAGAGCCAATGACGTCTTTGAATCCGATTGCCAAAGTTGGTGAGCAGATGATTGACGCTGCTCGCGCCAAGCACCACTGGACGAGGCGCGAGGCAAAGGCTCAATCGCTTCGCCTCGCGCGACAGATGGGCATCGCCGACCCCGACAACACGCTCTCGCTCTATCCGCACGAACTTTCTGGTGGTCTGCGCCAACGCGTCATGATCGCGGCGGCGCTCGCTTGTCAGCCAAAATTGATTCTCTGTGATGAGCCAACGACGGCGCTCGACGTCACGATTCAAGCTCAAATCATCCGTCTTCTTGCTCAACTCAAAGACGAGTTGGGGATGAGCATGCTGTACGTCACTCACGACCTCGCCGTCGTGGCGCAACTTTGCCAACGCCTTGAGGTGATGTACGCGGGATCACTCGTAGAAAGCGGTTTGGTCGCAGATATATTTCGTCAGCCAGAACCACCCGTACACCCAGGGCTTGGCCGACGCGACTCCAGACGTCGACGCGGTGGTGGACAAGCTAAGGGGGATCCGCGGCAATGCTCCCACGCCGGGGAACTGGCCAGATGGCTGTGCTTTCCATCCTCGCTGCGACTACGCCACCGACGAGTGTCGTACCGGGACCTTCCCGTTGCGAGACCTAGGTGATGGACGCAGAAGCGCTTGCATCCACATCGACCGACTACATGAGTTGAAGGTTAGTGAGGGAACCTGATGTCGGCCTCGATCTTGGATCTCACTGATGTAACGGTGTCGTTTCTGGCCCGCCGGGGCAAAACCAAGAGACCCGTGAACGCGGCGGACCGTGTCACTCTTCACGTGCGCAAAGGAGAGATCTTTGGACTCGTGGGAGAATCTGGATCTGGCAAGTCAACGCTTGCTCGACTCGTGGTGGGCCTCAACACTGCCGCGAGCGGCTCGATAGCCTTCGATGGCGCGGTAATCACGAACGCCAAGAGGCCAAGAGATCTGCGACGTCGCATTCAAATGGTCTTTCAGGACCCATTCTCCTCGCTAGATCCACGCATGACAGTTCGTCAGCAGCTCATGGAAATCCTCAAGGTTCACAATCCGATTCCCGCGGGCAAACGCGTGGCCCACTGCGAAACTGTTTTCGGACAAGTAGGGCTGCCCCTCACGCTGCTCGACGCTCGACCGAGTAAAATGTCGGGTGGTCAGCGTCAGCGAGTGGCGATTGCTCGAGCCCTGATCCTGTCACCCGAACTGCTGGTGGCGGATGAGCCCGTCTCCGCGCTTGATGTTTCGGTGCAAGCCGGAATAGTTCAACTCTTTGCAGATCTCCGAAGCAACCTCGGCGTCACAGTCTTTTTCATTGCCCATGACCTTGCGGTCGTGCGTCACCTTTGTGATCGCGTGGCCGTGATGTACATGGGGAAGATTGTCGAAGAAGCAACGACCGCCGAGATCTTTAGCAACCCCCGTCATCCATACACACGTGCGCTTCTTGACTCAATCCCCCGCCTCCAGCCTGACGTCCACGAACGAGTGGCTGCTCCCGTTGGTGAACCGCCCAGCCTTTCTCGTCTACCGTCGGGTTGCCGATTCCGCAGTCGTTGTCCCTATGCGACCGAAAAGTGCTCGACCGACGATCCGGAACTCGTTCAGGTGACGGCGGGAGGGGTCGACCCCTCCCACTTTGCGGCGTGCCATTACGCGGATGTCCTGGTGCCCTACACTCGCCGTACTTGAGTTGGTAGCGCTCGCAGTCCCACCAGTAAACCTCCGATCACACAGCAAATTCATCAAGCGACCACATGAATCTCACGAGGACAAAGCGGACATATTTCAACTACTTGCTGTAGTAGAACAATTAGGTGAGAAGACCATTGGTCAAAAGAGGATCATGGACATCAACCGTGGGCGGGGAGCTTCTCGAGGCCGAAGATTCGTCGCGTGTGCCAGGTCAAGCTTGAGATGCGACCTGTAAGAAAGAGATCGATTGCAATTGGGATCGGCGTCATTCTTGTGATTGGACTCGTCGCCGCCCTTTCATCTCTCACCGGCGGCAAGGCGCCAGACACTAGCGGGTCCTCAACATCGCAGCTCGTAGGACAGCGCATCAAGGACTTCTCGCTCGGAGGACTAAATGGCGGCACGGTCAAGGCACCGTGGGAGTCCGGGCGCCCGAGCGTTTTGGTCTTCTTCGCGAGTTACTGCGGGCCTTGTGAGGGCGAAATGCCAAAGATCGCGAGCTACATTCGCACCCACAATCCGAGCCCCGTCTACGTACTCGGTGTCGATGCGATCGACGAGCGGTCGTCAGCACAAGCAATGGTCCGACGAGACGGTGTCACCTTTCCGGTCGCCTTCGACCCCAATGGTGCAGTGACGAACGGCGTGTTCGGATTCGGTCAGATTCCAGAAAGCGTCTTCCTCAGCGCGAAAGGCATCGTGGAGAAGGTCTATTACGGTGCAATTCCCGAAACCCAGTTGGCCCAAGGCATCAAAATGCTCATGGCCTCGCACGGATGACCTCATTCGCGCCAACGAGCACGGTCGGCCCCGAATGTCGCACGATGCGAGTGGAGCGCTGAGACATCGATGGCAGGCTCGGTGCTGGCTCGAGGTCCCAGGAACCGGCGAGCGCCACTCATCTTCGCCGTCGTTGTGGCGGCGATTGTGGCTCTTTGTGCGTACACGTACACCATCATTCGCGATGGGTCCTCCAACGTGAAGCTCAGGGACGCAGTCGTGAAGATCCATCTGACGCGACGATATGGGGACATCCTCGTTACTCAAGGAGGTCTCACGCTTTACACCTACGACCTCGACACGAGTAACCACTCGAACTGCATTGCATTTTGCTTGCAGATCTGGCCACCGCTCGTTGTTCCGAGCGGTGTGGTGCCCTTCGGTCACGCCGTGTCGCATCTCGGCACGATCACTCGAACTGGAGGCCTGCAGCAGGTGACCTATCGCGGTTTGCCCCTCTACATCTTCGCTTTTGACCATGTGCCAGGCCGCATCAGTGGCGTCGGCGATGGGTGGTCGGTGGTTCGGATTTCGAAGCAGCCGGCGTAGCGATCACACCTGCGGAGGCCGCCGGAGCGGCACGGGCACCCACAACTGTGCCGAAACTACGACTGGTAGTATTCGACCGTGAGGAAGTCACTTGCCGCGCTCTGGTCGTTGACCGTCTGCGGCGCGCTGATGTTCACGATGGGAGCTCCGGTCGCTGAGGCGGCGACCACCTCCAAGGGAGGCGTCGTGATTTCGCACGTTACGGTGACGGCCGCGAACGCGGAAGGGGACTCCGCCGTGTCAATGACGATCACGAACGACTCTAAAGGTCCCATCTCACTGTTTTCCATCGCGTCGCCGGCAACCAAGACCAGCATGATCGATTACGACACCAACATGTGCCAGGGCAACCACGCGATGATGGAGTTAGCCAACATCCTTATCATTGGCGGGCATACCCAACAACTCGGCTACCAATACCAGGGCGCCATGCTTCGCCGACTGAAGAAGAAGATCGTGAAAGGAGAGACGATTCCCATCGTGATCACCTGGAGCAACTTTAGTATGGCACAGTCAGTGACGATCGAGGCGAAAGTCGTCAAGCCGCCGCGGTACTTGAACTTCGGCATGTCATCGATGGACATGTAACGTGCCTCGCCTCCACGTACCTGCCTGCCCACGAGATCTCTCTGTGGAAGGAGCGGGCGTCAAAGATGATGCTCGATCGCACGAGTCGATGCGGAGACAGTCATGATCTTCGCCATGATGCGAATGACCGCGAAGGGTTCGGCGTGGCCCCACTGGGGGTCGTGGCACATCACCGAGGTCGGCGTCGTGGTCGCCGCCATCGGCGTCGCGGGACTTCTCGTCGCGTGGCCGCGAATCTCTGCGCGCCAAAGGTATCTCGTCTCGATCGGTATCTGTGCGACCGTCCTCCTGCTCTTTTCTGATGTTCAAACCCTTTCGATGTCCAGCTACCCCTCCCACATGGTCGAACACATCATCGTGGTGCTCGTCATCGCTCCAGTATTCGCCGCTGCCACCACTCTCCGCCTGAGCCGTTCGATGTCGACGTTGGGCTTTTTCGCCTTCACGGTCCTCGTCCCACTGTTCCACCTCACGCCGCTCGGGAGCTGGGTCATGCAATACCCGAAGGGCACTACGTGGAACTCGCGACGTTTCTTCTCGTGGGCATGTGGTTCTGGATACCCGTCTACGGCGTCGGCCGCACACTGAGCGACCAGCAGCGCATCACCTACACTGTGCTCGCGCTTCCGGTCATTGCCACGACGGGCCTGGTGCTGTGGTCCGCGACCACTTCCTCGCTGCGGGGCGTCGGTATGGCTATGTCGAACGTCACCATCGCCGACGTGCGCGACGGCGGACTCGTCATGATGGTGCTGGGTACGTCCCTCATGTTCGGACACGTCGTCGCGCTCAGCCTCCAGGCCGCTACCCACCAGCGAGCACTCCGCCTGCCGGCTGGACTCAAGTACGCCTGAGCCGCGACCCCTCCGCTGACTTACTTCCCTAATGGCTCAGAAGGAGACCGCACAGCAACCCTGAAGCGACCGCAGCGTTCAGTAGGGGGACCCACGCTCCTCGTCTCGACATCGGAACAACGGCCAGGCGACGAATTCGTCGCTCAATGACGTCGTCGGTCATGTTGAGCGCTCCTGCGGGCGGTGGCTGGAAGAGCGATGCCTTCCTCAGCGCCGTTCTGATCGCCCCACTCGATTCGCGAGACCTCGAATAGTCGTCGGCCGACATCTCGAGATACGAACGCATGACGCTCGGTGCGTAGCGAGCGAGCGGCAGGAATGAGACAAATGAGGACAGCACTTGCAAGGGAACAAGGAAGGCGCCGTGACGACCACTGCGATGCCCGACCTCGTGTGCGATGACTGCGTCCAACTCGCTGTGGCTGAGCACGTCGATGGCTCCGGTGCTCAGCACCACTCGGCCTCCGTCACCGGGAAGAAAGTACGCCATGGGATGTGGATGCCGCAACAGGCATACGCCGTCCAGTGATCCGGGGGCCTCCGCGACCAGATCCAGCACGGTCCGTTGTTGGGATCGAACGCTCCACACCTTCACCGCGGTTACAACGAGCCCCCCGAGCATCAAGACGGTGATGTCAAAGGCCACAGAAAGCCCCACCACCTCAGAAAGTCCGAGTCCGCGCAGCGGGTGGCCGTCGCCGAGATGACGTAGAAACACCGACAGCGAGCCGAGTATTGGGCCGTGCGGAGAGCCGAGACCGATCTCGAGAAACAGCACAACCGCGCTGCACCAGCCGACTACGCACATCGCTCCCCACACGACCAGTCCGCTACGAGGATCGCGGTCAAAGCCCGTCCACGAGCGAAGTAGCAGCGGCAGCACCGCGAGACACAGCAGCGCCATGGCCAGGGCGAGTACGGTCGTGATCAAGATGAAGACTTTCGAGTGAACATCTTGCGAAAGAAACTCCGATCGCCCGGCGCCAGCGCCTCCGCAAAGTGGGCAAGCGCCGCCTGGCGGTCTTCCGTGTTCGACAGAGCCTCCAGGATAAGCCCCGTGATGTAGTCCTCCCTCGAAGCGGTGGCCGTGAAGGTATTAAGGCGACCTTGCTTCGCTTCCTGAAGGAAGCCCTTGGCGCTGAGGCGCGACAGCACGGTCAAGATGGTCGTGTAGGCGTGATCGGGAAAGTACTCGCCCACGTCGCGGACGGTCAGGGCCGAGGTGGGACTCGTCCACATCACTTCCATTACCTCGCGCTCCAGCTCGCCGAGTCCCACAGCACTCCTCACGTTTTCCGTTGGAACTGTCCTCGCCATCGTACCTCTGGCTCCATCAGGCGGGCCTAACTTGACTTCACTACTACGTCAGGTAGTAATATCAACTACGCATCGTAGTTGAAGGGAGCCCTCGTGATCAACCGCAGAGTTGCCGCCGTCGTCCTCGCCGGGTCAGCGGTGGTACTGACGGTCTTTGGGCTGGTCGGCGTCGCGTCCGCGGCGTCATATCCGCAGCCTCCCGCCAAGGTTGGTGTCGCCACCAGCACCGCGTTGCCGGCCTCGGTCCAGGACGCAACGTTCGTCAACCAGAGCGGCACACCCGAGACGCTCGGAGCGTTGAACGGTAAGACGGTCTTTCTCGTGCCGTTCTTGACCTTGTGCGGCGACACGTGCCCCTTCACCACAGGCAACCTGTTACAGCTGCAGGCCAAGCTGAGCGCCGCCAAGGCCGCCAATGTCGAGGTCGTCGCGATCTCCGTCGACCCGTACCGTGACACCCGGGCGCGCATCGCTGCCTACGCCAAGCTCATCGGGGCAACCTTTCAGATCTGGACGGAGACCGGCTCCACCACGACCCCGTACATCACCGACAAAGAGTTCGCCTCGAAGAATCCCATCGGAAAGGGTGACCTCAATGCCAACCTGACCGCGTTGGAGAAGTTTCTCGGCTGGACCGTTCAGGTCGTGCCCCAATCAGTGCCAGCTCCCACTGATTGGATGGCGCCACACGACCTCTTGTCGTACGACATCAACCACTCTGACGGATTTTGGATCGTTGACGCCGACCAATCGGTTCGCTTCGCGAGCGGCGACCTTCCCGCCTTCACCGGGACGCTCTCAAAGGTTCTTTCCACCTTCATGGGCTACAAGAGCAACATCTACAACACGCCCGTCTACAAGGGTGGGTGGACCCCGCCCGAAGCCTTGCGAGCAATCCAGTGGGTGGCCAACGAGAGTCTGTGAGCGAACGGCCGCCCCATCTCGTGACGTGAAGAGGTGCACACGAATTGAGCCCTCCCCGAGCGGTGAACCGGTCCCCCATCTACTCCACGACCGCGAAGCCGCTGGATCCAACCCAGTGAGAGCGTCGAACGTCCCGTAATCTCAGTGGGGATGGCTCCGACTCGCTCTGAACGTTCCGACACCGAATTGAAGATCGCGCAACTGCTGCGAACCGCAAAAAGTTCGCTCGGGTTGAGCCTGACGTTCTTGAGTCGCCTCGATGGCGAGGTTCAGCACCTCGAGGTCGTCGAATCGTCGATCCCCTTCTTCCGCGACGGTCAGACCCAGCCACAGGCGACCTCGCTCTGTCAGGCAATCCTCGACGGCAAGTTACCGAGCGTCATCCCGAACATCGCAAAGCTCCCCGAAGCAAAGCGGTTGCCCGCGGCCCGATTCCCGCGCATCCGGAGCTACGTCTCGGTGCCGGTCTCCTTAAGTGACGGCACGCTCTACGGCACCTTCTGCGCGGCTGGCTTCAGCGCCGATAACGAGCTCTCGAAGCGGGACCGCGCACTGATGGAGGTGCTCGCGAGCGCCGCGGCGACGGTCATCGAACCTGGTGTCCAGGAGCGCCGTCGAGAGGCCGCCATCCGCGATCAGCTGCAGCCGATCATCCTCTCCGACGGACCGAACATCGTGCTTCAGCCGATCGTGTCGCTCACCGACGGGACCCGCGTCGGCGTCGAAGCGCTCAGTCGTTTTCCCCCTGAATGGGGCAAACCGCCCGATGAGGTATTTGGCGAGGCCACGTCGATTGGGTTCGGTGTTGAGCTCGAGCTGCTCGCGGTTCGTCGCGCCGTTACTCAGCTGCCTGACTTCTCCGGGTATCTCGCGATCAACTTCTCACCACAGACGCTCCTCGACGGCCGCTGTATTGAGCTACTCGCAGCACTCCCGGCCGAAAGAATCGTTCTTGAGCTCTCCGAGCATGATCCCGTCGAGGAATATGACATCTTGTCGGCAACGCTCACACCGATGAGAGAAAGGGGAATGCGTCTTGCCATCGACGACGTCGGCGCTGGGTTCTCCTCGATGCGCCATATCTTGTTAACTGCACCGGACGTGATCAAACTCGACCGCAGCATCGTCGCCGGCATCGCCGAAGATCCCGTGCTTCGAACGTTGGTTCGAGCACTCGTTAGCTTTGGGCATGGCGCTGGCGCCGTGGTCGTCGCAGAAGGCGTGGAAATCAAGACTGACGCCGGGGTGCTGCGCAGCGCGGGCGTCGACTATGCCCAGGGTTGGTACTTTGCGCGACCCGGGGCGGTTGACCAACTCGCTGATCTGTATCAGATGGACGAGTTGCTCGAATACCCTCAGCCGTCTGAAGACTCAATGATTCGAGAGGATTCCGCTATTTCTTCAGAGTGATGTGCGAGTAGCCCACCCTGGACGGCTGCCGCCCTCGTCGACACTCAGCCGAATGAAGCTGGCGTCCGAAGGCCGTGTTCGGAGTGCCATTCTTGGCGTAATTTGGAGAGGGAGAATTGAGTGGGCGACGAGAGGGGCCGATCATCACGCTGTACGAGAAGACGATGGATTTCATCAGGAAGCTGATCTCGGACCAGTCGCTCGGTCCCGGCGACCGACTTCCAAGTGAATCGGAGATTGCCGTCCAAGCGGGCGTGAGCCTCATGACCGTGCGTCGTGCCATGGCCGAACTCTCAGCTGCTGGCGTCCTGCAACGCTCCCAGGGCAAAGGGACCTTCGTGCGATCGAACCGCGTGCACACCGAGTCCACCATCATCGGCGGGTTACGCGAGACGCTCGCGCTGCAAGGCATCGTGCTCGAAACGAAAGTCCTCTCGCTTAGCGAGGAGGAGGCTGACGTCGACGTGGCGCAGCGCCTCGCCATCGCCCCCGGCACCGCCATATGGTCGCTCGTACGACTTCGGCACTTTGACGGAGTTCCCGCCGTTCGCGAAGTCGCCATCATTCCTCGGGTCCTCGCGCCTGAGCTCGATCGCCACCTGGCCTCGCCGGACACGTCGCTCTATGTCGTCCTCTCCACGATCTACGGGCTCGTCGAATCGGTGGAAGAACAGACGCTGATCGCCCGGCCGGCGACGAAGATCGAACGGCACGATCTCGGACTTGAGAGCGGGAGCTACGTGGTCGAAGTGACAGGCGTGTCGACGTCGCTTGGCGGCACGGCGTTCGACTGCTTCACCATGACGTTTGTCGCCAGCAAGTTCTCCTTCACCCTCCGATCCTCGCCCACCGCGGATCCGATCGACCTCTAGCGCACTCGCAGGTTTCACGGCTGAAGCAGTCCGGCCTCAACGATGATGGTCAGGTCTGGGTGGTCCAAGAGAAAGGTCGCGGGAACGCGACGATCGAACCGATGACTCACCAGCATTCGAGCGACGTTGCGTTTTGGCTCGCCCGCAATGAGCATCAGCACGGCACGCGCGCGACGAATGTCGGCGAGACCAACTGTGACCGCCGTGGTCGGCCGGTTCTCGGCATCTAAATCGAGAAAATTGTCGCTGATCGTGCTCGCAGCGAGGTTCACGACGTGAGTTCGCTCCTCGGGCGAGCCGCCAGGCTCATTGAATCCCACGTGTCCGTTTCTGCCAACCCCGATGATCGCCACATCGATTCCGCCCGCGAGGTCGAGCGCAACGTCGTAGCGCGCACACTGTTGCGCGTCATCCATGGGTTCAAGCATGTGCATGCTCGTCGTCTCGTTGAACACGAGTTCGCCGAGATTCTGCTCAAGATACTCGCGAAAGCTGCCTTGCGGGTACGAGACCAGATCGACGTACTCATCAAGCATAAAGACCGATGCCGATTCCATCGAAAACCGACCCGCGTGATGCTCCTCCACCAATCGTCGATACAGCCCGGTGGGCGTTGCACCAGTCGGCGTCGTCACTACCAGGTCGGGCTTCTCGCTCACGCGGCTCATCACAAAACTCGCCGCGTGATCGGCGAACGACGGATCACCGTCGGCGCTGACTACCTTCACACCTCCTCCCCGAAGCTAAGCGATGAAACCGGCGCGCGTTCGAAGTACCGCCGCGATCTCGCGAGCAGCATCGTGGCGTAGGTCGGACTCGCGGCGGGAATCAGCGGCTCGCTCTCGGCGCGCAGCGACGCCGCGTCGACCTCGACGCCGAGTTCGCTAAGGGCGACGAGGGCGACGCCCAGCAGTGAGGGGCTCGTCCTTCGCAGCGCGATGACGCTTTCTTGGAGCAACATCGTCAGCAGCGAGGGCACGAGCCCGCGACTCTCTTGCGCGGTCACAATGACGACCGGCCCCGTCGCCGCGAGTGTCCGGAGCAGCCGCACGCACCGCAGAGTCTCAAAGGCGACGCCCTCGTAGAGGGCGAGCGCGAGATCACTGAGGTCGGTGTCGAGCGTCACGCCGTCGATCGCGCCCGTGAGGTCGCTACGCCAGAGCGCCCCCTGCTCGCCGCCGGCAAGGTAGGGGAAGACGAGGACTTCGCCACGCGACGCGTCGCGACGCGCGACCGCCATCTCTTCGAGTTCACGAGGTGACGTACTGAAGAGGTTCGCGAGCCACGAAATCGACGAGCCCGTTGCCAAGAGATCAAGTTCGGCGCCCATGTGCTGCGGCTCAATGAGTGGCGTGCACAAAAGATCACCGCGATGCGTCAACGTTTCCTCGGTGGAGGCCATGATCACTGTTGATGACCCGTCGATCACCGAGAGGGCTTGTGGCCACGCTCGGGTAACGAAGTGGTGAGCGCAAACCGAATCGGCGGCGCCGATGAGGACCGGTGTCCCTTCCGGAACACCGGTCAACAACGCTGCTCCGGATCCGTTCAGCGGACGTGCGAACGTTGGCTTCTCGACTCGCGGCAATAGGTCTGCGGTCACGCCCCAGAGAGCACAGAGCTCGTCGCTCCAGTCCTGTGCGAGGAGGTCGTAGCATCCAAAGCCCGACGCGGTCGATGGATCGGTCGCGAATTCACCGGTCAGTTCGAAGAACAGGTAGTCCTTCGCCGACAGCACCTTCGTGGGCCGATATCCACCATCCAATGTGCGCCGACAATGCATCGGCACGATGTAACGCCCGTCGATGGGCGTTCCAGCGACTTCGCCGACTCGACGGCGCTCCTCCAGCGTGAGTAGGTCATACACGAGATCGTCCGCGCGCGAGTCCTGCCACGTGACCGCGTTACCGATGACTGACGACCCGGAGACACTGACTAGCGTGGGCATCTGAGCGGTGAGCGCCAGTGCCGCGACACTGTGACGTGAGCTTCCGCCACTCATCACCTCACTCGTCGCAAGTGCGAGGGCGCCCAGCCAGTCTTCCGTGCGCTGCTCTGACATGTGGGGCTCGCCGTGAAGGCTTGAGTACCCAACGGCGCTGGACGACAGCACCTCCAGCTTCTCGTTGACGACGCCGACCTTGACTCGCGACGTCCCAAGGTCGATCGCCAGGACACATGCTGCATCCTTCGCCGTCAAGGAATCACCGCTCTAAGCAACAACGGAGCTGCGGCGCGCCAGCGCGTCGAGGCTCTCATCCGCGCGCGCCAAGGTGGCTTCAATGTCGTCATCATTGTGTGCGAACGACACGAAGAGGTTCTCGAGGTGCCCGGGGTGGAACATCACGCCGCGATCGAGCATCTCCTCCCACCACAGACGAAACATATCGGGCCGAGCGAATCGAGCGGCGTCTCGATAGTTGTGAATATCGACGTCCGCGAACCAGACTTGAAAGACTGGGCCGAGTCCGACCACCGAACCAGCGATGCCCTTGTCTCGGAGCAGGGCGCCGAGACCCTCCCGCAGACGATCGCTGCGGCGATGAAGGTCCTCGTAGGAGGCGATGTTGGTCAGGTAGTCAAGTGCTTCGAGGGCCGCCGACACGGCGATGGCGTTGCCTGAGTATGTGCCCGCGATCGAGACGGTGCCATCGGTCGCTAGATCCATGATGTCCCGTCGACCGCCAAGCGCCGCCACGGGAAAGCCGCCGCCGAAGCCTTTGGCCATCACCGTCAGATCGGGCGTCACGCCGAAGACTGCTTGCGCTCCTCCAAGAGCCACCCTGAAACCAGTAATGACCTCGTCAAAGATGAGCAGCGCTCCGTATCGGCGGGTGATCTCGCGTAAGCCGTCAAGATACCCTGGCTCCGGCAGGATGCAACCCGTGTTGCACATGATGGGTTCGGTGATGACTGCGGCGATCTCGCCACCGTGCTCTGCAAAGATCTCTTCGATCATCGAAAGGTCGTTCCATTGAGCGATGATGAGCGACTCGCTCATTTCGGGTGGTACGCCTGGACCCTGAGCAACGGCGAGTGGATGCCTATCGTCACCGGCCATGGAAAGCTCTGGGTGCTTGGACCAGTAGATGCCGTCAGAGAAACCGTGGTACTGGCCCTCGAAGCGCAGCACCTTGCGCCGCCCGGTGAAGGTTCGCGCCAAGCGAAGACTGTAGAGAACGCCTTCGGTACCAGTGTTCACGACTCGCACGGTCTCCACACTCGGCACCGCGTTGACGATGGCCTGCGCGAGGTCGATCTCGAGCGAGGTTGGCATGGCGAACACCGTTCCGGCCGAACGAACCCGGTCGACGACGGCGGCGGTCACGCTGGGGGGCCGGTGGCCAAGCAACATCGGGCCCAGGCCCAGCAAGTAATCGATGTACTCGTTCCCGTCAACGTCAACGACTCTTGAGCCACTACCGTGATCAGCGAATACGGGGTGAGGATCCCACCCTGAGAAGGCGGCGCGAGCCGTACTGTTCACTCCACCCGGGATGACTTCGAGAGCCCGGATATATAGGTCTGACGACTTCTTATATCGCTCTGGGTGAAGATACTGGGTCGTCATGGCTCCTCTTAATTCAACATAATGACATAATGACTTTAGCACATCACTCGCAATGCGAGGAGCAGCAGTCCGCGGCGACCAGAAGAGAGGATTCCAAGAAGTTGAGAAGCGTTGAAGCGTTGTCGTTCAAGTCCCGGATCACGCGAGGTCGGGAGGGTGCGCGGAACCCGGCCCGATTTGTGATGGTCACTCACACCAAATCGCCAGCGCGTCGCGATACGTGACGACGCCGACGACGCCGCTCGAACGGCTCGGCGATCTCCGCATTGATCATCACTTCAAGGGCGTGCCGCTCGGGGCGTCGCTCGCCTTCGAGACGTTGGTCGTCAAGGCTGGAACGTCGCTCGAGGAGATCTCGCCCTACCGGTGACCACGCTTCGCGAGAGCGCGCTGACGAACAACGTCGCGGAAATGGCCGAGTACTGCGCGGGTCGAGGCGTGCTGCTCGCTCCCCACGCCAAGACCTCCATGGCTCCCCAGCTCATGCGCCGCCAGATTGCCGCCGATGCGTGGGGACTTTGTGCCGCCACCCCACCGAAGTAGCGGGGCTCCGACAGTACGGGTTCTCGCGCATCGTGCTGGCTAATGAGATCGCCGAGCCCTCGCCGGTCAGGTGGATCGCGGGCGAGATGGAGGCAGACGAAACCTTCGAATTCATTACCCTCGTCGACAGCGCGATCACAATCGCCATGATCGAGGCCACACTTGAGGGCGTACTTAGATCGAGGACGCTCCCCGTCCTGATCGAGATTGGCCCGACCAATGGCCGTGGCGGCGTGCGCGATGTCGAGCACGCGCTCGAGCTGGCCCGACTCGTGCTGCGAAGCGACTGTTATCTCACGCACGATCTCGGGGAATATCACGAGGTGTCGCCCTTCGATGGGCGGCGCGACCAAGGAGAGGCCCCCGACTGTTGAACCCCCTCGAAAGCTAGGCCGTCGTCCTGTCCCAACCCGAGCCGGGACTCGCCATCATCGGCGCGGGAAAACGCGACCTTCCTTTCGACGCCGGGCTGCCCACGCCTCTGGCCGCCTTTGGCCTCGACGGCACGGGCCCGATTGATCTACGGGGGCGAGTCACGATGCGCAAGATGATGGATCAGCACTCGTACCGAACGTTCCCCCCGGACCTTCGGCTTCTTCCGTCCGACATCGTCTCGCTGGGACTCTCACATCCCTGTACCGCCTTCGACAAGTTCAAGCTCCTGCCGATAATCGACGACGAGTGCGTAGTCGTTGATGCCGTGGTGACATTCTTCTGAATCACCGATGTTGGCTCATCGTGGCAGCGAAGACTGGGCTGCTCCCCCGAACCCATCGCGGCGGGATCAGTCACCGGCTGCGCGCGCGTAGAGGCACCCGTCACGATTGACGGCGACGACGCGACCGCCTTGCACGGGACCTACGTAGAGCCGTTCGGGCAGCCAATCCTCACCGCCAATTCGAAAGCAGTCGGACGACAACTCGACGAGCTCCTCGTCGGCGTCAGGGGCCTCGGTTCCGCCGCCCGCGACCAGAAACAGGACTCCGTGGCGTTCGATGATTCGAAACTCTGGATACCACGGCGAGAACGATCGATAGCGACCCACCAGCGGGCTACCCAAACCCTCGGCGCGCCGGGGCATCGACGCCTTCGAGAACACGACGTCGCCGTAGATCCACGCCGTTCCGTCTGGGTCAACGACGGCGTCGAGTAAGAAACGCCGCAGCTTGGGATGGTCCGAGACGAATCGGCCGGACGCCAATCGATACAGGCGGCCCGCGCCATCGCTGAGCCTGATCGTCACGGGCGAACCGTGCCCGCCCGCGAGAACCTCCATCACCGTACCGTCTCGTTCGGAGGTGAATCGCCCGAGGTGCTCATGACTGAAGGGAAGGCCGTCCTTGCCGTTCGGCGCCACGATCGAGCGCAACGAGACGATCGCGGGACTTTCCTCACCACTCAGCCGTCGCGACAGTTCGCTGTGGGCGGCCCGCGCCAGCAGCTGGGCTCCGTGGCAGTCGCCGTTGGCAGAGGTCAGCGCCGTCACGGCGAAGCCCAACGTGCAATCAACGAGCATGAACGTCGAGTAGCCGACCATCCCACCGCCGTGCGTGACACAGAAGCTGTCGCCAATGCGCGCGACGTTGATGCCCACGCCGTAGCGGCTCTCGGTCACTTCGAGCAAACCGGGATGGGAGTCGAAGGGCTCTCCTTGAGGGGCGAGGGTCGAGGTGATCAGCTCGAAGGATTCGAGCGTCAGTGCGGTCGCGCCTGTCTCGTCGACCAGGGGTTCACCGCTCGAGGCTCCGAGCAGCGCCCCCGTCAGTCGGACCATGTCCGCGGCGTTCGCCGCAATGTTGCCGGCGACTGAGTCGGTCTCGAACCACGGCGCCACGCTGAGCGGATCCCCCGGCGCCCACGGCTGATCGGTGCGCTCTGGCCAATAGCCCACCGCCATCTTCGAGCGAACGCCATGGGTCACTTCGGTGACTGCGTCGAGCATCGACAAGGGACCAAGCACTCGTCGTCGCTCCTGTTCCACCATTCGTGTGCCCGTCTGAGAAAGCACAACCTCGCCCAAGATCTGATAGCCGAGATTCGAGTAGTGAAAGCGCGGTGGCGTGACGATCGAGGGCCGCGCTGCTCGAGCGTTCCAAATCTCTCCAGGGTCGTCGGTCATCGCATCGGCGCCGACTACCGCGCCCGAGGTGTGATTCAAGAGGTCGCGCACAGTCGCGTCAGCCCGCACGATCGTGCCAGCCGTCCAAGGGAGAATGTCGCCAATCGGCTCATCGAGTCGACAGCTCCCCTCGTGCGCGAGCTGGGCGATCACGATACCCGCGAAGACCTTACTGATCGACCCGATTTCGTACAGGCGCTCAGGCGAGGTAGGAATCGACCTTTCGATGTCGGCGTAGCCAAAGCACGTTTCGGCGAACACGCCATCACGCGTCGATATCGTAACGACGCCCCCGGCCACAGGAAAGGATTCGAGCACCTCGCGCGCGAGGGTGTTCAGGCGATCTTCGATCCACGGCGACACGTCTGGTTGTAGACGACTCGCACCGTCGCGCTTTCCCACTAGCTCAGCAGCTCCTCGATCGCCTCAACAAGAATGTCAACCGTTGATACGGCCTCTGCCACCGAGACCCACTCGTTGGGACAGTGCAGGTTCCCGCCGAGCGGACCCATCATGACCGTGGCGATGCCCGCGCTCTGCATGAGCGCCGCGTCCGTCCAGGCGTTAAGGCCAGCCTCGTCGAGTTCTTTGCCGAGGTGTCGTCGAACGCCGCGGCGCAGCGCGGCAAGAAGCATCTCGTGGCCGTTCGCTCGAAACGGTTCGCGCTCAACCCGAACGACGACTTCAGCGCTCAGCCCCGGGAGCCCTTCACCAACGGTGGCGATGATGTCCGTGATCTCCTTTACGCGATCATCCAATGTCTCGTTCGGTTGCGTGCCGATCTCTATGCCGAGCGTCGCCTCGCTCGGATAGGTGGCGTAGTCCGTGCCACCTCGTATCGTGCCAGTGTGAAACACGGTGCGGCCGTTGCGCGAGGTCGATGTGGCGGCGTAGGCACTCTGGTCGAGCCGATGGAGGTGACTCACGATTTGCGAGAGGCCGACAATGGCGTCCACCCCTTCATCGGGCACCGAACCATGGGCGGCCCTGCCGTAGGCGACCACGTCGATCCAGCCAAAGCCCTGGTGCTCCACCACCACTCGAGGCAGGCCGTCAGGCTCGATGACCACGCACATGTCGGTTCTCAGGCGAGCTACCAGGTGCTCGCTGCCAATGGAGATTCCCTCCTCGTCGGCCACGAGCGCGACGACCAGATCTCCGCGAAGTCGCGGACCGACCGTCGCGAAGTGGCGCAGGACACAGAGCCCGATTGCACAGCCCGCCTTGTCATCGGCGGCGCCAAGGCCGTAGAGCCGGTCACCCTCGAGGCGCGCCGTGAGGGCGGTCTCTGGCCAACCCGCGTACCCCACCGTGTCGGCGTGCGCGTTCACGCAGAGCGAGGCTCCGCCACCACTGCCTCGAAGGGTTGCGACGACGTTGAAGCGGCCCGGTTCAATTACGTGGACGTCGATCTCAATGGGCAGGCCTTCGAGCCAGCTCCGCACGAATTCGACGATCCCAGCTTCGCCCGCTCCACCTTCCACCAGCCATGGCGTGACCGAATCGATCGCCACCAGGTCGCTGATGAGATCTACGACCTCCCCGCTTGTCACCACCGTCACGTCGCTCCTCTCGCAAAATGACACGCGCACTCGCGCACACCCCCCAGCGCTTGGCCCACCACCCGAAGGCTCGGATCGCTAGTGGTGCAGATCTCCGGTTCGCCGAGCTCACGAAATCGTGGGCAGCGCGGGTGGAATCGACACCCCGAGGGAACGTTGATCGCCGACGGGGTTTCGCCCGCCAGGACTTCGACGTCTTCGCCACCACTCGCGCTGTCGCTGTCGTCGCTGGACGCTGCGAGAAGCGCCGACGTGTACGGGTGAGCCGGATGGCCGATGACGCTCTCGCAGGGCCCGATCTCCACGATGCGTCCGAGGTAGACCACCGCCACGCGATCGGCCACCACCCATGCGACCGCGAGATCGTGCGTGATGAACAGGTACGACACGCCCACACGGTCGCGCAGATCCACCATCAGGCGAAGTATCCCTGATCTCGCCGAGACGTCGAGCATGGAAACAGGCTCGTCGGCGATAACCAGCTCGGGACTGAGCACCATGGCCGAGGCGATCGCCACTCGTTGTCGCTGGCCCCCCGAGAGCTCGTGCGGGTAGGCGTTAGCCAAGCGCTCCGGCGGGCGCAGGTGGGCGAAGTCCAGCGCCTTCATCACGATCTCTCGTCGTTCGGACGCCGAGGCGCCGACGTCATGGATGATGAGCGGCTCTTCGACGGCGTCATACACCGTCTGGCGCGCGTCGAGCGAGCCGAAGGGGTCTTGAAAGATCATCTGTATCCGGCGGCGAGCGCGACGCAGCGCCTTGCCGTTGAGTTTCGCGAGATCCTCCCCGCCACTGAGAATCTGGCCCGACGTGGGTTCTATTAGGCGCATCACCGACGTTGCGATGGTCGACTTCCCACAGCCCGATTCACCCACAAGCGCCAGAATCTCCCCGCGCTCGATGTCGAATGAAACCCCGTCCACCGCCCGCACCGTTCTTCCTTGCCCCCCCTCGCGGCGCGCGGCGAAGTGCACCACGAGGTCGCGCACGCGCAACACCGCCTGTTTCGACGAGTCGTCGGTCGAAATCGCGGTCACGAGCGGACCTTCGTCAGCAGGTGGCACGCCGCAATGTGACCGGGCGAAACCTCGATCGTCTCTGGTGTCGTGACGCGACAGATAGGCATCGCTGAAGGGCAACGCTCGGCAAAGCGACAGCCAACGATATTCATGGCCAGGTCCGGCGGGTGCCCGCTGAGTCCTTCGGCGAGCACGCGCTTGCTGCGCAGGTCGGGATGCGCGCTAATGAGCGCCTTCGTGTAGGGATGGACCGGCTGGGGCCGTCGCGCGCCGGCGCCAAGGACCTCCTGGCTCGTTCCCATCTCGACCACCACGCCGGCATACATGACGACCACGCGATCACAGACCTTTTTTATGGCGGCGAGGTCGTGGCTGATCATGATGAGGCTGAGCCCTTGGTCGCGTCGCAGGCGATTGAGAAGTGCCAGTATCTGCGATTGGCTGATCACGTCGAGTGCGGTCGTGGGTTCATCCGCGATGAGAAGGAGCGGTCGACACACCAACGCCATGGCGATCATGGCGCGCTGGCGCATGCCTCCGGAGAACTCGTGCGGAAAGCTCCTCGCCCGCGTAGACGACACGCCCACAAGCTCGAACATCTCAAGCACTCGGGCATTGGCATCCTCCTTCGAGACGTCTGGCTCGTGCCGGGCGATCGCCTCGCGAATCTGTCGATCGATGCGCAACACCGGGTTGAGGGCGTTCATGGCACCTTGGAAGACGAAGGCCACCGAACTCCAGCGAAGCTGGTTGATCTCCTCTTCGCTCATCCCGACTATGGACCGCCCGTTGAGCGTGATGCTGCCCGTCGGCAGCGACGCGTTCTTGGGCAACAGCAGCGGGACAGCTAAGCCGATGGACGTCTTGCCACAACCAGACTCCCCTGCGATGCCCAAAGACTCGCCGCGCTCGACGCTCAAGCTCACATGATCGACCGCTCGGACCACGTTGCTCGTGACCCGGTAGTCGACGCTCAGCTCCCGTATCTCGAGAAGACTCATCGCGTCCCCCCGCCAAGGGGATTCAAGACTCGGTCCATGCAGTTGCCAATGAGAGAGAACCCGAGAACCATGGCGACAATGCCCACCCCCGGCGGGATGATGTACCACCACGCGCCCTCGCTCATCGCACCGGCGTCAAATGCGTTGTGGAGCATGGTACCCCATGACACCTGCACGGGGTCCCCGAGACCGAGGAACGCCAACGCCGCCTGGGCCAAGATCGAGCCGGACAGCACCAACGCCAGGTTCGCGAAGATCAGTGGTGCGACGTTCGGGAGTATGTGCACCCGCATGATTCGAAGATCGCGCGCGCCCAACGAACGAACTCTTTGGACGAGCGGTCTCTCGCGAAGCGAGAGTACCTGGGAACGGATGATGCGCGCAGTTTGAGGCCAGCTTGTCAGACCAATTACCAGACTCGTGATGAAGATGCTTTGGCCGAAGAGCGCGGCGAGCACGATGATCAAGGGCAAGGTCGGCAAGATGAGGAAGAAGTCGGTGATTCTCATCAACACATTGTCTCGCCAACCGGCGTAGTAGCCCGAGACCAGGCCAAGTCCCGCGCCGAGGACGATGGCGATGATGGTCGCCGACACTCCGACGTAGAGCGAGATCCGCCCGCCCACGAGAAGCTCGCGGAACACGTCCTGTCCGAGCTCGTTCGTACCGAGCCAGTGCGCCCCAGAAGGCGCTTGCAAGATCGACGCGGCCGAGCTACCAAAAGCCTCCGAGTTGAACGGGAAGAACACCGGTCCGATCATCACCGAGATGAGCACAACCGCCAGCGTGATGACGCCACCTCGCCCCATTCGGTCACGCCACACGGCGAGCCACAGCGCGGTGCCTCGCTGGCCCACGGCCGCATGCTCTTCGAGCGCGTCGGAGTTCACTTCGTCGGGGGTCACGTTCGGCCCACTCTCGGATCAAGGTAGTGGTACAGCAGATCGCTGGCGAAATTCGTCAGGATGACAGCGATAGCGAAGAGCAAGAAGCATGCCTCAAGCACGGGGTAGTCGCGCTGCTCGACCGCGTTGTAGGTCAAGAGCCCCATTCCTGGCCACGAAAAGACCGTTTCCACCTGAATTGCTCCGCCGAGGATCATTCCCACGTAGAGCGCCGTCGTCGTCACCACGGGCAAGAGGGCGTTGCGCAGCGCGTGGCGAACCAGGATGACTCGGCGCGATAACCCCTTGGCTCGAGCAGTCAACATATAGTCCTCTACCATCGCTTCGACGAGAGAGTTGCGAGTGATGAGGGAGAACTGGGCGATGTTCACGAGCGCGAGCGTCACCGTCGGCAAAATGAGATGTCGAATGACATCCCAGGCGTGGCCCCAGAACCCGCTGACGAGACCGGGCGTCACGATGCCGGATATCGGCAGCCAGTGCACCCAGACGCCAAAGGCGAAGATGGCCAGCATGCCGGTGAAGAAGTCGGGCATGCTCCATGCGCCCAGGCTCACCACGGTGATCGATGTGTCGGCCGTGGTGTGGGCCCGCGACGCCGAATATACCCCCACCACCACGCCGATGACGACGGTGACGAACGTGGCAGCACCCAGCAGCAGTACCGTGTTGCCGATAGCGGAACCCAAGACGGTCGAGACAGGCTCGCGGTACACGAAGGAGTAGCCCAGATTCCCGTGCGCCAAGTCCTTGAAGTAGATCAAGTACTGCACGATCAGGGAGTGATTGAGACCAAAGAGCTTCACCAACTGCGCCCGGGCGGCCGCGTCGTAGTGCCCCGAACGTGCGAGGAGCTCGACGGGGCTTCCGGGCAGAACATGAAACAACAAGAAGTTGAACGTGACAGTCGCGAAGAGCGTTGCACCCAGCGCGAGGAACTTTCGCGCGAAGTAACGTGCCGTCATCGTATGGAATCCAACTGGCTTTCTATGACTTACTTCGGGACGACGGTCAAATAGTTGCTCCGGGTGAAGTTGTAGATAATGCCGCCCTTCGTCTTCTGCCAACCCTTCCAGGTGTTCGTGCGATAGGCCTGTAGTTTGCTCTGGTACCACATGATGCAGTACGCAGCGTCCAAGTAGAAGAGGCTCTGCATCTCGTGGATCAGCGCAACTCGTTTCGCCAGGTCCAGCTCAGTCGCCTGCTGGTTATACAGACTGTTGTAGGTGGGGCTCGAGTAGTACACGTCGTTGTTGCTCCCGATTTGACTCGTGAGCGGGACGCTCATCAAGTAGGTCGGGTCCGGCGACGCCGAGTCCCACCCCCAGATGAAAATGTCCCAATTGGGCGCTGACGCGTTGTAGACGATATTGCCAAGTGTCGTTGCATCCAACGTGTCAAGGGTCAACTCGACGCCGATCGCTTGCGCAGCCTTGACAAAGATCTGGCCGGCCAACACGTCTTCGTCGGTCGTCTCGATCGCGATCAGTCGGAAACTCAGGGGCTTGCCCTTTTTGTCCACTCGCACGCCGTCAGAACCCATCTTGTAGCCCGCCGCTTCGAGGATCGACTCCGCCTTGGTTGGGTTGTTATCGTACTGCTGATCTTGGGGAATGACGTCTTGCCAGACGCCAAAAGACGGCGGCAGTTGCACACTCGCCGGAATCCCGTGGCCTGCCAAACACAGGTCAACAAGCTGTTCGCGATTCAGCGAGTAGGACAAAGCCTCTCTGATCTTTTCGTCCAAGAGCAGTGGATTACCGCCCGATTTAGGATTCGTCGAGACGTTGAACCCGATGTGATGAAAGGAGAAGGACTCCATCGACACGGGATCGACATCAGGCTTTCCCTTCAGTCCGTCCCAGAGCACCGCGGGAACCTCCGTGATGATATCGATGTCGCCCGACACGAGACTTTCAACCATCACGTCGCTGTTCTCATACTGAATCCAGATGATGCTGGAGGCGGCCGGGAGCTTGCCCCACCACTTTTCGAAGCGGTCGACTTGGAGCGATTGGCCGGTTATCCAATCCTTGAACATGAACGGACCACTTCCGATGGGCTTGGGGTTGTCATACGACTCGATCTTGGTGGGCGTCATGCTCCCCCAGATGTGTTCGGGAACGATAGGCACCAACAACGAAGGATCGAAGGCCTGGGGCTTCTTGTATTTCAACACGACCGTGCGGGAGTTGAGCACCGTGGCGCTCTCCAGTTCCACGATGGCCCATGCGGCCTGGCCGAGGTTGTGCTGAGCGGTCACCTCATAGGTGTACTTCACGTCATTTGCGGTGACAGGGACGCCGTCGTGCCAGGTTGCACCGGCACGTAGCACGTACGTGAATGTCGTACCGTCATCGCTAACCGTTTCGGACTCGGCGAGACCCGGCACTGGCTTGAGGTCAATGTCATACTCCATCAGTGTGTCGTAGATCAACCAGAGAATCTCATTCGAAGCAGTCGTCGTGAACGTAAAGGGGTTCATAACGTCGGGAGGAGAGTTCCAACCGACGTGGATGGTTGACTTTGCCGTGACCGCCGCGGCTCCTGCGCTCGCGCCTCCTACCACCTGCGACGCGCCGATCAAAAGACCGGCTGAGGCAGCGCCGAGCGACAAGAATCTCCGTCGTGAGATTTCGTTTCCCGAACTTGTCGCACCGTTGTCACCCACGATCGCTCCCCTCAACGCTGGCCGACGAACCCCATTACTCCCGCCGCAACACATTATAAGCATATATGGACACCGGTTTACCGCAAGGACTACGCCACGCGAACGTCGAAAGATTGGACGCGGAGAACGCGGTAACGCACGCGGAGATCAACGGCGCGTTGGCTTGAAGGGAGCGACCATGATCGCCGAAGCCGCGGTCACCCGCAGAAGGGGCATCCGCTAACTCAGTTTTGTCGCGTGGTTCGCTGAAGGGCCAATAGGTCTTCGAAGGTCTGACGGCGCGCCACGAGAGTCGCCTCTCCGTTTTCGACGAAAATAATCGGCGGAATCATCGCGCCGTTGTAGTTGTTGGCCGTCGTATAGGTGTACGCGCCGGTGACCGGCATCACCACGAGATCGCCAACCTCGGGGCTTGGTAGCTCCACTCCATCAATGAGGGTGTCACCCGATTCGCACTGTCGACCCACCACCACGTACGAAGCGTCGCCTGGCAGCGACACTCGCCCGTCGACGAATGCCTCATAGCGTTGACCGGTCAGCGCAATATCCATGTTGTCTGCCATACCGCCATCCAGCGCAACGAAATTGCGCCCCGACCGTTTGACACTCACCACCCGATAGAGCGTCACTCCTGCTTTCGCGACGAGCGAACGACCCGGCTCGATAAGGAGTCGCGCGTCGTCTGGCAAAACCTCGCGAGCGACACCGACTATCGCGTCTAGATACTGCTCTATTGACGGTGGATGCTCATCGTAGGTGTAGCGCTCCCCCAACCCGCCACCAATGTCATAGACCGAATGGCCAGAGTACGCAGCGATCTCGCGAACCGCTCGGGCAAAGGACCCTGTTTCAAGAATCTGTGAGCCAACGTGAAGATGGATGCCCCGCAGGCGCACGCGGCGGCTGCGACGAATGGCGTCAATGAGCTCGACGGCTTGCTGCAAAGGTAGGCCAAACTTCGATTCATTCCCGCCGGTCACCTGCGAAGCGTGGGTGTTCGGCGAAATACCCGGGATGATACGAATCAGGACGTCCTGAGTTGTCGCGAGAATGCTTTCGAGTCGCCTGAACTCGTCGAAGTTGTCGAGAATGATGGTGCCGACACCCGACTCCGTGGCCAAGCGCAGCTCTTCGGTCGTCTTCGCGTTCCCATGAAAGTAAAGTCGCGATGGCTCCACCCGAGCCGCGAGCGCCATCCGCAGCTCCCCTGCTCCCGCGACATCGACGCTTAGTCCCTCGTCAGAGGCAATTTCGTACACCCCCAGCGCGGGAAAGGACTTTGACGCGAACAGAACCTCAGAGTTCGGCCACCGCGTCGCCAAACCTTGTTGAAATCGACGAGCCCGTGTTCGAAAATGCGCGACGTCAAAGACGTACGCCGGGGTTCCGTGACGCTCTGCGATACCCGCAAGCTCCACTCCTCCAACTTTGAGGAAGGTGCCTGCCCCTATCTCTGCCGTATCGGGCAGGAGGCTCACCATCGACGACTGGTCCACCACGTTGGCCTCTCTCTGCATATCACTTCCTCATCCTTTCTGATATGTCGACGACAATGATTGGTCTGCCGACGTCGTTGAGATCCGCGCCGAGAAGAATCTAAGCACGCGCACCCCCAGTTGTTCGGGTACGGCGCAAGAACGCAGTCGGGGTGGCGACGCCCGCGTGCGGACGCGCCCGACGATAGGCCCAACAAGTACGTCTCTCACCGCGACTTCGTGAGTACAGTGAAGTGCGCTCGCGCGAGGACGATCGCGATCGATTTGACGACGTCGACGCGTCCAACTGTGCGGTGGGACCGGCGAGACGAGCGAGCAACAAGCTGCGAGCAGTGCCAACCATAGTCCCATGAGCGCGATGCCATGTCGCGCTGCGTAAGGGCGGACGACCAGGAGAAACGTGACGATGACCGAATTAGACCGCAAAAACCTCACCGCACTCGTTGAGCGCGAACGAGTCCGTTATCACAACGAGCACCCCGGCTCGCTGGCCGTTCACGAATCTTCCGATCATCTTTTTGGTCGAGTGCCGATGACCTGGATGACCAGATGGTCCGGTGGCTTTCCTGTCACGTTCGCCACGGCCAAAGGCAACCGCGTCACCGACATCGACGGTTTCAACTACATTGATTTCTCGCTGGGCGACACCGCTGCAATGGCGGGCCACTCACCCGCGGCGACGGTCGACGCACTTCTCCGAAGGGCTGGAACTCTCGGGGGAATCTCGACGATGCTGCCAACCGAAGATGCGGAGTGGGTTGGGAATGAGTTATCTCGGCGCTTCGGACTCCCGGCGTGGTCATTCACGCTAAGCGCCACGGACGCCAACCGCTGGTCCATTCGTCTGGCGCGACTGGTGACGGGAAAGTCGAAGATCCTGGTTTTTTCATATTGCTATCACGGCTCGGTCGACGAAACGTTCGTCGTCATCGATCCGCACGGGGTTGCGCGCAGTCGCCCGGGGAATGTGGCCCCAGGCGTCGATCCCCTCGACACCACGCGAGTCGCCGAATGGAATGATCTCGCGGCGGTCGAAAGAGAACTGTCCTACGGCGATGTGGCAGCGATCCTCATGGAGCCCGCAATGACCAACATTGGAATCGTCCTTCCCCAAGATGGATTCCACGACGATCTCAGACGGCTTGCAACCAAGTACAGCGCACTCTTGATGATCGACGAGACACACACATTCTCTGCCGGTCCCGGCGGCATGACTGCCCGCGACGGACTGCTGCCTGACATCGTGGTCATCGGAAAGTCCATTGGCGGAGGAGTACCCTGCGGTGCCTACGGCCTCAGTGAGTCAGTTGCGAGCGCCGTTCACGCCCGAGCCCAAGAAGGTTCCGCCGACATCGCCGATGTCGGCGGCGTCGGTGGAACACTGGCGGGCAATGCGCTGTCGATGGCGGCGATGAGGGCGACGCTGGAACACGTGCTGACAGAATCATCGTTCGAGCACATGATCAACCTCGCAACTCGCTATACCACGAGCGTTGAGCAGATTCTGACCGACGCAGATTTGTCGTGGTCGATCACCCAACTCGGAGCGCGGTCGGAATATCGGTTCGCGCGGCCCGCGCCGCAAAGTGGAGGGGAATCAGCGCTCGCGACGGACGATCAACTTGACGAATACATGCACCTGTACATGATCAATCGCGGTATCTTGATGACCCCTTTTCACAACATGGCTCTGATGTGTCCAGAGACCTCAGCTTCTGACGTCGATCGACACTCGCAAGTGTTTTCAGAGGCAGTGAGTGAATTAGAGACTTCAACGCCAGGTCGAAGAAGTGTCGCTCCCCGACGGCGCGCCCCCAACGGACGTGAATAGTGATGGCGACAGATGTTGGACGGCAAAGCTTCACATTTGATGGTGCGACTCGGCCGGCCTGAGCGCCTCCGTGCCGCGAGACGAATTTGCCGCGAGCGAGCCAATCGCGACCAGAATGCGTTCGAAGCCGCCAGTCACCGATACCCTTCCGCGTGCAGCGCCACTCGCTGAGTTGGGAAAGCAAACGGTCGCCCGAGTCAAACAAGTCCGATCAGGAACTGTCGTCATCCGCGAGCGGTGCCCAGATCTCTCCTGGGCGCGATCGTGACACCGCCGGTATCCAGCCGATGACCTTTCTTGGGACTTCAATTAAAGTACAAGAAAAGCGGAAAAGGAGTCACGTGTCAGCGCGATTACGAGCGGTTGGCCCAGATCTGCGTCGAGTCAATCAAAGTGCGCTCTTACGGTTGCTCTTCCTGGAGGGCCCCCTCGACCGGGTGCGCCTCGGCCAGATGACGGGACTCAGCAGCGGCACGGTCACCAACTTCGTGGCGTCGCTCCTGGACGGCGGTCTCATCGTCGAAGTAGGTCGCGAGCAGTCCGAAGGTGGTCGGCCCCGAATTCTGCTGGGCGTGAACCCCGACTATGGCGCCGTCGTGGGTGTCGACATCGGCGAGACGGGCATTCGCGTGGAGGCCTTCGACCTGGACCTGCGCGTGATCGGCGTCGCGGACGTGGCCCTCTACCCCCAACACGTCGATGCGTCGGTCACCATTGCCGAGATCGCACGCGCGATCGAGCAGCTCCAAGCGTTGCTCGAGTCGAAGGGCCAACGGTTGCTCGGCGTCGGCATCGGGGTGCCCGGGATGGTCGAGCACGGCGCCGGGGGCGCGCGAGTGCACGCTCCCATCATCGGCTGGCACGGCGTCCCGCTCGAACGTCAACTCCACGAGCGCGTGGGTGGATCCATCTTCGTTGAAAACGGAGCGAAGGCACTTGGGCAGGCGGAGATGTGGCTCGGCGCCGGTCGAGGCGCGCGACACGCCATCGTGACCCTGTGGGGAACCGGCGTAGGGGCGGCCATCTTCACCGACGGGACGCTGTATCGCGGAGCAACGTCGAGTGCAGGAGAGTGGGGTCACACCTGCGTCGTGGCCGGAGGGCACAGGTGCCGCTGCGGCAGCAGCGGCTGCCTCGAGGCGTACATCGGTGCCGAGTCGCTGCTGGAGGAGTGGCGGCGCAACGATCCTCTCGCCGTCCCCGACCTTGACGCCGACGACGAGACGTGGGCCGCCCGACTGGTCGAGGCCGCCGCTGACGGAGGGGCGACCGCCAAGACGCTGGACCTGGCGGCGAACTACTTCGGCATCGCCGCAGCCAATCTGGCGAACCTCTTCAATCCCGAGATCATCGTCATCAGCGGTTGGCTCGGGTTGGCCCTGGGACCCACGATTCTCGAGAGAATTCGCGAAGTCGTGAGCGAACAGGCGCTCGACTACACGGCAAAGAGCGTGCGCATCGAACTCGGGCGCTTTCGCGACGACGCGGTGGTTCTGGGCGCGTCAAGCCTCGTTGTCGACGAGATGCTGGAGAATGGCGGGGTCGTACCGAAGAGCGTCGTGCGAAGTCGTCCGGGGCTGCTCGCTAGACCACGCTGATCGCGGAACGGGCGAGCTCTGAGTACCATCGCCCGCTCGCCTTCACCAGGCGCTCCTGGGTCGCGAAGTCGATGTGCACAATGCCGAAGCGCTGGGAGTAGCCCCACGCCCACTCGAAGTTGTCGAAGAGCGACCAGACGAAGTAGCCGCGAACCGGCACGCCCTCGGCGCGCGCCGTCAGTGTCGCCGCGACGTGTTCTTGAATGTAGGTCAACCGTTCGGTGTCGTCGACTTCGCCGTCGACCACCTGGTCCTGGAAGGCCGCCCCGCTTTCGGTGACATAGAGCGCCTCCAGCTGGTAACGGCGATCGGCCTCGACCAGGATGTCGCGCAGTCCGTCGGGGCGAATGATCCAACCCATTGACGTGCGTGCAGCGTTCGGTTCATCGACCGAGTCGAAGCCGAGCCAGGTTGTCGGGTCGTTGCGAACGAGATAGCCCGAGTAGTAGTTCATGCCGGCGAAGTCGGGCTTGAGACGCAAACCCTCCATGTCGCTTTCGTAGTTCTTCGGCAGGTAGGGCGCGAGTCGATCTTCGATCGACGCCGGATAGCGGCCATTGATAAGCGGCTCGAGAAAGAGCGGGTAGCTGTGCCACGCGTTGGCGCGCTCGGTCGCCTCGACGTCCGCCGGTGACTCCGTCGCCGGATAGACGGCCGCGTTGTGCAGCGCGATGCCGACCTGGGACGAGGGGTACGAGGCCTTGAGCACTTGAAAGGCGGCGGCGTGGGCAAGGAGCTGGTGGTGAATGGCGTGGCCCGCTGCGTAGATGTTGCGGATCCCTGGAGCCTGCGCACCCACCAGGTGACCCTGCTCGGCCACCACGAACGGCTCGTTGAGGGTGATCCAGTGGCGGACTCGATCACCGAGTCGCCCCGCCACGACCTCGACGTAGTCGGCGAACCACCCGGCGATGTCTCGATTCGACCAACCGCCGCGGCGCTGCAGGGTCGCGGGAAGGTCCCAGTGGTGCAGCGTGACGAAGGGCTCGATGTTCGCGGCCAGCAGCTGGTCGAGCAGTCGGTCGTAGAAGTCGAGGCCGACGGCGTTCACGTCGCCCGTGCCATCCGGGAGAATGCGAGGCCAGCGAATGGAGAACCGATAGGCGCCCAGTCCAAGGTCGCGCATCAAGGCGACGTCCTCGTCGCGACGGTGGTAGTGATCGCAGGCGACGTCACCCGTGTCGCCGTTGTCGACGTTGTGCGGGGTGTGAGCGAACTCGTGCCAGACGCAGCGCCCGGCGCCGTCAGCGAGGGGCGAACCCTCGATCTGATACGCGGCGGTTGACGCGCCCCAGTAGAACTCCTCTCGGGGTTCGAGCTCATCGGTCACGGGGACCTCCTTGTGGTGATAGCCGGCACTTGCCGGGTTGGCGAATAGTGGAACGTCATTCGGCTGCCTCATCGACCAGGACGCAACGAACCTCGTGACCCTCGCCGGCTCGGCGCCACGTCGGAAACTCGAGAAGGCACTCATCGCGCACGAACGGACACCGCGGCGCAAACGCGCAGCCGATCGGGAGCGCGGTCAAGTCAGGCGGCTCACCGCGCTCCTCGGCGTGGATCCGTGCAAGGCCGCCCCGGGTGGGGTCGGGCGCCGCGTCTCGCAGCAGGTTCGTGTACGGATGCCTCGGCTCACCGAGGACGTCGCGGGCCGAGCCAATCTCGACGAGTCGTCCGGCGTACATGATGGCGATGCGATCGCTCACGTATCGAGCCGACGCGAGGTCGTGGGTGATGAAGATCAGCGAGAGACCGCGGCTGCTCTGCAGGTCGAGGAGGAGGTTCATGATCGTGAGGCGGATCGAGACGTCCAGCATCGAGGTCGGCTCGTCGGCGATCAGCAGTTGCGGTCGGGCGGCGAGCGCCCGGGCGATGCCGACGCGCTGGCGCTGGCCGCCGGACAGCTCGTGCGGATAGCGCTGGAGAAAGTCCTTCACCGGCGTGAGGCCCACTTGGGCCAAGAGCTCTTCGACCTCCGCGCGCTCGTCGCGGCGCGGGACAATCTTGAAGGCCCGCAGCGGCTGGGTGATCGCACTCGCGACGGTGTGCAGGGGATCGAGCGACGAGTAGGGGTCTTGAAAGATCATCTGCACCTTGCGCCGATACGCGCGCAGTCGGGCGGTGCTCGGATGCCTGGGCATGACCTCCCCGTCGATCGTGATGGTCCCCGCGGTGTGGTGCTCGAGGTAGACAAGCGTGCGCGCGAACGTCGTCTTGCCCGAGCCCGACTCCCCCACCAGTCCGAGCACCTCGCCGCGCGACACCGCGAGGTCGACGTCGGTCAAGGCCGCGACCTCCTCGTGGCGTCCGACTCGCCCGATGCCGAAGACGGTGGAGAGGCCACGAACTTCGAGCACCGGCGCCGATCCCGACGTCGAACCCGTCGCCGCGAGGGTCGTCGGGCTAGACATGCGCCACCTCCACCGACCCGTACAGATGGCAGAGCACGCGATGGCCCTCGTCGATGACGACGTCGGGAGGATCGAGGACGTCACAGACGCCCGGGATGAACTTCGGGCAACGCGGCGCGTACGGACAGCCAGGCGGCAGGTCCTTGAGGTCGGGAGGCTGGCCCGGGATGCCACTCAAACGCCGGCGCTCGCCCTCGAGCGGTGGGAAGGCGCCCATCAGTGCGACCGTGTAGGGATGCTTGGGGCTCTCGTAGAGCTCTCGGGCGGGCGCTTCTTCGACGAGGCGTCCCGCGTACATGATGGCGATGCGATCGGCAATCTCGACGAGCAGCGAGAGGTCGTGGGTGATGAAGATCACCCCGAAACCGAGCTCGCGGCGCAGCTCGTCGAGCGACTGCAGGATGGCGCGCTCGACCACCACGTCGAGAGCGGTTGTGGGCTCGTCGAGCACCAGCAGCTTGGGTCGCATGACGAGGGCAAGTGCGATCACGGCGCGCTGGCGCATGCCGCCCGACAGCTGATGCGGGTAGACGTCGAGGTAGCGCCTCGGTATCTTCACGAGGTCGAAGGCCTCTTCCGCGCGTTGGCGGGCCTCCGTGCGCGAGGTCACCCCGTGGGCCGCCATGGCGTCTCGAAACTGCGACTCGATGCGGGTGACCGGGTTCAGGACGTTCATCGACGCCTGAAAGACCATGGACGCCGAGCGAAAGTGCATCTGGCGCAGCTCCTCACGGCTCATCGTGGTGACCTCGGATCCGTCGAAGCACACCGAGCCCGAGAGGATCCTCGCCGGCGGATCGAGCAGTCCTGTCGCGGCAAAGGCGAGCGTCGACTTGCCGGAGCCCGACTCGCCCGCCACGCCCACGACCTCACCGGCGTGTACCGTGAGGTCCACGCCGCGCACCGCCGTCACGGCTGGGGGGAACTGCCAGCCGTAACCGACGGTGAGGTCGCGTACCTCGAGGAGGGCGCTCACGACAGTCGCCTCAGTCGGGGATTCGCGATTTCGTCCACAGCGAAGTTGAGGAGTCCGAGGGACGTCCCCACCAGCGCCAGGCACAGTCCGGGCACGAGCAGCCACACCCAGTCGCCGAGCAAGATGGCGTTGCCCTCCTGCGCCCAATAGAGCATGGTGCCCCAGGTGACGTCGTTGATGTTGCCGAGCCCGATGAACTCGAGACCGGCCTCGGCCAGGACGGCGAAGAGGGCCGCGCCGAAGAAGTTCGAGACGATGATGCCCAACATGTTGGGCACGATGTGCGTCAGCACGATGTGCCAGCGACTCTCCCCCGAGATGCGAGAGGCCTGCACGTACGGCCGTTCTCGCAGCGTGATGGCTTGGGCCCGCAGCACCTTGGCCCCCCAGGCCCAGCCCGTCACCACGATCACCGCGATCAGTACGAGGACGCTCCCGCCCTGGAGGTACGCGGCCAGGATGATCAGCAGCGGCAGCGACGGCAGGACGAGAAAGACGTTGGTGATGGCGCTGGCGACGGTGTCGAAGAGCCCGCCCACGTAGCCGGCGAAGACGCCCATCACCAGCTGGATGAGACTGATCAACAGGGCACACACGAACCCGACGAAGAGGCTGGCGCGCGCGCCCCAGATGACCTGGGAGAAGATGTCCTGACCGTTCAAGGTCGTCCCGAGCCAGTGGTGCCCGTTGGGCGGGAGGTTCGGGGTGAAGCGAATGGCGGTCGGCGAATACGGCACGATCAGCGGTGCCAAGAGGGCAACCACGAAGAACACGGCCAGTATGGTCGCGCCGGCCATGGCCCGGCGGTTGTGGCGAATCTCGCGCCAGTTCATTGACGTGCTCCTACACGCACTCTCGGGTCGGCAAACACGTAGAACGCGTCGGCGAGGAAGTTCGCGAGCAGTAGTGCGACGGTGAAGATGAGAAAGATTCCCTGGATGAGGGGGTAGTCCTGGTTCTCCACGGCGTTCAAGAGCAAGAAGCCGATGCCCGGGTACGAGAAGACGATCTCGATGAAGACCTGACCACCCACCACGATGCCGAGTGCCAACGCCAGCTGCGCGAAGACCGGCAAGACGGCGTTGCGCGCGGCGTAGTGCACGGCCACCGTGCGATCGTGCAGGCCCTTCGCACGAGCGAACTTCACGTAGTCCTCGCCGAGCACGCTCAGCATGTTGTTGCGCATCAGCAAGATCCACAGCCCCATCGAGATCAACGTGAGCGTGATGGCGGGCAGCGCGGCGTGATGGATGAGCGAGACGAATCCCGGACCGGTCAGCAGTCCCACCCCGGCCGCCACGCCGCCACCGACCGGGAACCACCCCAGCCTGAAGGCCACGAAGTACAACAAGATAAGCGAGATCCAGAACGAGGGCAGCGCACCGAGCAGGAGGCCGAAGGGCACGAGGCCCGAGTCGGCAATCGAGCCCCGCTTCCAGCCGGCGTTGCCGCGCCGCCACGCGGCAAACATCCCCAGACCGGTGCCCAAGATGAAGGCGAGGATCGTCGCAAAGCCGACCAGGCCCAGCGTCCACGGCAGGGCCTCGCCGATGAGCGCGCTGACCCGCGCCGGATAGTAGGAGAAGGAGACGCCGAGGTTGCCAGTCACCACGTTATGGAGATAGTCGAGGTACTGACCCAGCTCGCCGGTCTTGGTCTTCAAACCGAAGTCCAGCTCCATCGAGTGAATGGCGGCCGGGCTCACCTTGCCCTGATAGCGCGCGAACATGGTCTCGACTGGGTTGCCGGGCATCAGGCGAGGCAGGACGTAGTTCGCCGTGATCGCAATCCACAAGGTCACCACGAAGGCTCCCGAGCGCTTCAACAAGTACCGCACGTGTCCACCGATCTCATCTACCGATTTCACCGCACGGGAGCGGCCCAGAACCGCTGGGCCGCTCCCACTTCGGTGTGTTCACCCGATTCCGGACGAACGCCCGGACACTAGATGACTATTTCGCTGTCACGTTGAGGTACACCAGCATGGCGCCTTCCTGGTCCGCCGCGCTGCCGTCGTTGTAGGGATCGGACTTCGAGGGGAAGCCCGTGAACGAGCCGGTCTGGTAGTCGAGCCAGTCCCCGCGCCCCGTGAGTGGGACGAGGGGCACGTCGGTGAGCACCGTCTTCTCGATCGACGCCATGGCCGCCTTTTGCACGGTCACGCTGCTCGTTCCCGAGTACGTGGCGAGCGCCTTGGTGATCACCGGAGAGGTGAAGCGCTCCCAGTCGGACGTCGCAACCTTGCCGATCGGCGCAGACTCGCTCGGATTGAACATGTAGTAGTACTGGTAATACGGCGTCGAGTTGTTGCCATTGCCCCACGACTCGGCGAAGGTGTAGAGGCCCCTGTCGAGGTCGTTGGCGTAGGTCGAGTACGGCTCTTGCACCACCGTCGTGTCGATGCCGATGGACTTCAGCTCGTTGGAGATGTTGTCAGCCGCCGAGATGTAGTCCGTCCAACCGGGTCCTCCGATGAGGACGGTCATGTGGGGCAACGACTTGCCCGACGTCGACTCCAGTTCGCCGCTCTTTGACCACTTGTAGCCCGCTGCCTTCAACGTGGCCTTGGCCGCCTTCACGCTGTAGGTCCACTCAAGGTCCTTCAGCGAGGGCGAGAACCACTGGGACACCTGGGGTCCGGTCACGGCCGACTCCGCGCCACCGGTCGCCGGTGACAGCGCACCGAAGTAGGCCCGCGTCGCGATGAAGTTCGTGTTCATGTCTTCGGCCACGGCCTTGCGGAACGCCACGTTGTTGAATGGCGCCTTCGCGTCGTTCATGTACAGGTAGTTCCCGCTCACCGCTGGCCAGAACGCGACGTTCTGTGACGGGTTCTTCGCCACGAAGGTCGCCGCCGCATCGGTGATGTAGTCGTAGGACATGTCGATCGTGCCGTTCTCGAGTTCGAGCTCCGCGGTGGTGTCCGAGTCAACCGAGTTGAAGACGACTGAACCGATGGAGGGCTTCCCCGCCTCGTAGTACGACGGGTTCTTCGCGTAGACGACTGATGACGCCGAAAACGACGACAGCGTGAACGGGCCAGTGCCGACGGGCGTGGTGTTGGTATTGGTCGCCGGATCGGTGATGGACGACCAGATATGCTGCGGCAAGATGTCGGTCGGCTGACCGTCCGTGCCGTACAGAATGGCGACGGCCTCGGGTGTGTCGGGCTTGGAGAACGTGAACGTCACGGTGTTGGTGCCTGTTGACGTCACCGACGTGAGCGGACTGCTCCAGATGCCATTGACATCAAGCGCCGGGTTGGCCTTCAGGTAGTTGAACGTGAACGCCACATCAGCCGCCGAGAACGCCGTCCCGTCGCTCCAGGTAACGCCGGAACGCGTCGTCACGGTCAAGACCAAGTTGTTCGAGCTCCAGCTGTAGCCGGTGGCGAGCAGCGGTGTCTGCGCGCCGGTCGCGGCGTTGATGTAGTAGAGCGACTGATACACGCAACTCTTCGTGCCCGGCGCGTTCGACCCCGACGGCGCGTAGGGATTGAAGTTGTCGGGTATGGTCCCCCACGGCTCAGCGACGGTGAACGTCGCGCCGGTCGTCCCCGATGCGGCGTTGGCGATCACCGGCACGAAAGCGCCCACCAGCGCCAACGATGCCGTCACCACCAAGATCCGTAGGTACCGCGTTCGAATGTGATTCATCTTGAGAGCCCCCTCGGGTTGTCGCTATGTAGGTTTGCAGCCAGAGAACGGCCATCGACTTCAACCCTCCCCCTTCTTTTGGACCTTACCTCAGTACTAAAAGAAAGTCCAATAGGAAAGTTACAGCACCCAGCACCTCGCCGCTCGTATGCCGATCACGCGCAGGCTTGCCCGAAATGTTGCGGCAGGATCGATCTCGAAAGCAGGTGACGTCCCCAAATCAAACGAGCCCATCCCAGGACCACGTCGGGATCCGAAGCTCGGTGGGCACGTCATCGGCTGAGGCGTGATAGGTGGCCATCGATGTCGTGGTCGCCCAGGCGAAGTAGTCGTGCAGCACGTGGCGCAGTGGGTCCGTGATACCGACGTCGGCGAGTGCCTGATCGAAACAGGCGATCGCGCGCTCATCCATCTCGCGATGCTCTCCGTTGCCGCTGTGCATCCTGACGACGGAGCTCTCATCGCCGTATGACGCGGAGTACTCCGGCGGACCGCCGAGCGCTTCGGCCCAGTAGGCGGCCAGCCGCTCGGTGTGATCTGGTTCGAAGCCGTGGCTGAACGCGTGACTCACGACCTCGTCGGCCATCACCCGGTCGTGCCACGCCGACGCCAACACTCGCAGGCCCTCGTCGCCGCCCACCGCTTCATAGATGCTTTGCACTGATGGCACCTTATTTCGCCGATTCAGACTCTCGGCAATTTGCCCGAGACGACCATTCAGTGAGCACGTTGAGAACTGGAGTGTCCCCTGTTATTCAACAATCGTGCCGAGTAGCGTCGCGTCGGTGGTCGACACACTGGCACACCAGCTCGAACTCGTCGCCTCACTGAGCGACGCGGCATTGTCCGCCGCGACCGCTGCCGGCGCGCGCGAGGCCAGCGCACGAATCGAGGAGATTCGCACCCAGACACTGGTGCTGCGTGACGGCGTCGTCGAGACGACGCTCGACACGGTGGAGTCCGGGCTCGGCGTTCGCGTGATCGCCGAAGGATCGAGTGGGTTCGCCGCGACCGTCGAGCTTGGCCGCGACGCCGCTGCGCTCGTCGCACGTCAGGCGATCGAGGGTGCCCGACTGGTGGCACCGGCGCGCAGCGCTCGCTTCGAACTGGTCGATGAGCCGGGGCACGGCGAGGTCGAGTACTCCTCGACGTTCCGCACCGACCCGACCACGGTGGCCATGACCGACAAGATTGAGCTCCTCGAAGAGTGGAGTCGAAGGCTGCTGGCGGCAAGGGGCGTCACGCACGTCACTGCCGAGCTCCAAGCGGTGAGCGAGTTCAAGCACTACGCCGACTCTTCGGGCACCGTGGCTCGCCAACGCCGCGTTCGCATCCACCCCACGTTCGAAGTGGTCGCAGTCGCCGACGACGGCGACTTTGAGACGATGCGAACGCTCGCTCCTCCCGTCGGGCGCGGCTGGGAGTATCTCGAGGGCGACGGCTGGGACTGGCAAAGTGAGTTGGCGGCGCTGCCCGAACTCCTGACCCAAAAGCTGGCCGGCCCTTCGGTGGTGTCGGGCGCCTACGACCTGGTCATCGATCCGACCAACCTGTGGCTGACGATCCACGAGTCGATCGGCCACGCCACCGAGCTTGATCGGGCGCTCGGCTATGAGGCCTCCTACGCCGGCACCTCCTTTGCCACGCCGGACCGACTCGGGAGCCTGCAGTACGGTTCTGAGGTGATGCAGGTCACCGGGGACCGTACGGTTGAGCACGGCCTGGCCACGATCGCCATCGATGACGAGGGCGTCGAAGGTCAGCGTTTCGACCTCATTCGCGACAGCGTGCTGGTCGGGTACCAACTCGACCGCTCGGTCGCGTCGATCGCCGGCGCACAGCGGTCCAACGGCTGCGCCTTCGCCGACTCGCCGCTGCACGTCCCGATCCAACGTATGGCCAACGTGTCCCTGCAGCCCGCCCCTAAGGGACCGACCACCGAGGAGCTCATCGCCAGTGTGGCGCGTGGGCTCTTCGTCGAGGGAAACAACAGCTGGTCGATCGACATGCAGCGCTACAACTTTCAGTTCACCGCACAGCGCTTCTGGCTGATCGAAGACGGCCGCATCACGGGGCAGGTCCGCGATGCCGCCTACCAGGCCACGACCACCGACTTCTGGGGATCGATGGAGGCGGTGGGCGGGCCCACGACCTACCTCCTCAACGGCGCCTTCAACTGCGGCAAAGCCCAGCCGGGCCAAGTGGCGGCGGTGAGCCACGGCGCGCCATCGGCGCTCTTCCGGTCGGTCAAGGTGCTCAACACGAAAGCGGAGTCCGGCCGTTGAACCCCGAGCCAATCCTTACACCCGCTGCCGAGGTCGTTGAGCGAGCACTTGCCGCGAGCACCGCCGACGGATGCGTGGTCATCGTGCGCGACACGTCGAGCGTGAACGTGCGCTTTGCGGTCAACACCGCGACGTCCAACGGACGCATCCGTTCGCGCGACGTAACGGTCGTGAGCATCGTGGACGCCCCCCACGGGGTGTCGGCCGCATCGTTTGGGCGATCGGGCGCAGTTGACGTCGTCGAACTGGTCGCCGAGTCAGAAGCCCTGGCGCGATCGGGCCCGCCGGCGCCCGACGCCGCGCCACTGGTCACGGGGAAGGTCGACGTGGACTTCAGTGCCGAACCACCCGAGACCTCCCACGACGAGCTCGCCGCCGTGGTTGACGGACTCGCGCGGGCCTTTCCCAATGCCGAGCGGCTCAACGTGACGCTCGCCGGATACGCCGAGCACTCAATCACCACCACCTACCTCGGCACCTCCGCTGGGCCGCGCCGCCGGTTCGTCCAGCGCACCGGTGAGTTTCAGCTGAACGGGCGCACCGGAGGGGGACGAAGCTCTGCATGGACTAGCGCCGCCGGCCCGCAGTTGGCCGGTCTCGATATTGACGCGCGGGTCGCCGAGATCCACCGGCGTTTGGAGTGGGCGCGCACGACTCGCGAACTCGAGGCCGGGCGTTACGAGACCATCTTGCCGCCGATAGCCGTCGCCGATCTGATGACCTTTCTCTACTGGAAGATGTCGGCCCGCGACGCGCGTGATGGACGCACCGTGTTCTCTGCGCCGAACGGCGCGACGAAAGTGGGCCAGCGCGTCTGCGACCTGGGCTTCACGCTCTTCTCCGACCCGACGGCACAGCGCCTGGAGTGCGAGCCCTTCGCGTCAGTGAGTGCGTCGAGCGCCGTCGCATCGCTCTTTGACAACGCGGCGCCCCTCGGGCGGGTTGGCTGGATCGACGGCGGTGTCCTCACCCAGCTCCTGACCCCGCGCGCTGACGCCGAGCGCGAGGGCACCGAGTTCGCCGCGCCGGTCGACAATCTCGTCTTGGAACTGCCGGGCGCTTCGGGCACCACGGAGGACCTCGTCGCGCGCACCGAGCGTGGGCTCCTGCTCACCAGCCTGTGGTACATGCGCGAGGTCGACCCGGCGACCCTGTTGGTCACCGGCTTGACCCGTGACGGCGTGTACCTCGTGGAGGACGGTCGCGTCGTCGGCGCGGTCAACAACTTCCGCTTCAACGAGAGCCCGGTCGACGTGCTCGCCCACTCATTCGAGGCGAGCTCGACCATGCGCACGGTCGGCCGCGAGTTCGGCACCTACTTCAATCGCGTCGCCATGCCCGCGCTGCGCGTGGCCGGTTTCAATATGAGCTCAGTCAGCCCCGCGAGCTAATCGACGCCCCATCCAGACGGATCTCGCCGTCTCTTGCGGACGTGTCAGATGGCGAACAGTGCGCTGTATGCGTTGAGGGCGGGTTGTCCCCCAAGGTGGGCGTACAGCACGTTCGAGCTCTTCTCTATCTGACCGCTCGAGACCAGATCGATCAGACCGGCCATCGATTTGCCTTCGTACACCGGATCGGTCACCATGCCCTCGACGCGAGCCGCGACACGCATGGCCTCCAGCGTTGACTCGTCGGGAATACCGTAAGTGCCCGCGTGGTAGTCGGGGTTCAATTCGATCTCGTCGTCGCGCAACGGGCGCTCGAGCCCGATCAGCGAGGCCGTGTGTCTGGCGATGCGCGCAACTTGGTCGTAGGTCTCAAGGGGCTTGGCCGATGCGTCGATGCCGATGACTCTCCGGGGCGTTCCGCCCGCGTCAGCGAGCGCGGCGAAGCCGGCAATTATGCCTGCCTGCGTACTTCCGGTCACCGAGCACACGATGATTGTGTCGAAGAAGATGCCGAGCTCGCGCTCCTGCTGAGCGAGTTCGTAGGCCCACTGGGCAAAACCGAGTCCCCCGAGGGGATGATCGGACGCTCCCGCGGGTATGGCATAGGGCTTGCCGCCGCGGCCTTCAATCTCTGCGAGGGCTGCCTCCCAGCTCTCCTTGAAGCCGATCCCGAAGCCCGCGTTGACCAAACGGACATCAGCGCCGGCGAGGCGGCTAATGAGGATATTGCCGACTTTGTCGTAGACCGAGTCGGGCCAGTCGACCCAACTCTCTTGAATCAAGACGCATTTCAGTCCGACGTGGGCCGCGACTGCGGCGACCTGGCGCGTGTGATTGGACTGGACACCGCCGATGGAAACCAGTGTGTCGCAGCGGGTCGCGAGGGCTTCTGGTATGAGGTACTCAAGTTTGCGCGTCTTGTTTCCCCCATACGCAATGCCCGAATTGCAGTCTTCGCGCTTCGCCCAAACCGACGCTCCGCCGAGGTGGGCAGTCAGGCGATCGAGGCGGTGCACCGGGGACGGACCAAACAGCAATGGGTAACGCTCGAAGGACTCGATTGACATGGCTACGGCTCCTGTTTGCTTATTTTGCTGGCGACTCGTCGGCAAGGTCCTCGAGGACTCGCCAGATCTCTGCGAAGACCGACCTCGCTCCTTCACTGTCGCGCTCGGCGCAGGCATCGATGAGCCGGTCGTGCAGCGCCGCCGATCGAGCTGCACCTTTGGTGCTGAAGAGTCGGCGCTCCAATCGACGAATCAGGGGTGTATATCGCTCCACCGTCTCCATGAGCGCAGCGTTACGAGAAGCTTGAATGAGCACTCCGTGCAGGTCGTCGTCGGCGGCCATCGCTGCATCAAGGTCGCCGCTACGACTCGCGGCTCTGAAGGCATTGTTCGCCCCGCGCATCGATTCGATGTCTCGATCGTTGAGATTCGCCATCGCGGCACTGACTGCCAACTCCTGCATGGAACGCACCACCGACGCGGCGTCTCTAACCTCGCGCGCGGCGATCGGTGTTATCCGTGTGTAGCTCTGCGGTTTCGATTCGACCAGTCCCTCGTAGGCGAGCCGAGCCAGCGACTCACGAACGGGAGCTCGCGACAGCCCCAATCTCTCGGCGAGTTCCAGGTCGGTCACCGTTGTGCCCGGTGCCAACTCTTCTCGAACGATCGCGTCGCGAAGTGCGCGATACGCAGACTCCCGCAAGAGAGTTCGGCGTACTGGCTTAAGCGATCCCACAATTGAAATGTTAGATGTTAGATGACTACGCGGTAAATTGACGACCAAAAGTCCCCATACACCTGGGCATTTCCAAGGTGCCGGACAGAGGTCTCGGCGGCACGCCGTGTGACAGTGTTCTCTCGGTGAAGGCGACGTCAATCGACAGTCAGAAGTCGACCATCGTCTACTACAGGATGGCTGAACGCGCTGACGCGATCAGGTCGTAGGGAGATGACCACCACAATGCTGGCTCGCTGGTAGTCATCATCGAGCCCTCGGCGGATATATGAAGCAAAAGTACCGGTCGCCGATCCGGAGTGCCGCGTCACAAGATGTTCGCGATTCACGTTTGACTCCCACGCAATTGCATCTAAATACCACGTCAGAGGCTATGGGTTCGATAACGTTTTCAACGTGCCGAACCTGAAGAGGGGGTGGATTCGCTCGCCAGAGGAACTGCGACTTTATCGTCGTGCGATCGATACGGCGCAGGGATTTACGCTCGTTGAACTCCTGATCGTGATCACTGTTCTTGGGGTGCTCGCCGCGATTGTGATATTCGCCTTGGGCAGCATTACGGCGAAGAGTGCGGTCGCAGCTTGCAACTCCGACGCGACCACTGTGGATACGGCCGTTCAGGCGTACGACACGGAAACGGGCGGAACGCCGCCGGTGACGCCTCAGATCCTGACGAGTGCAACGAACCAGTATCTTCAGGCCTTCCCGACGAGCCCTTTTTTCGCGATAACGATCGATTCAGGAAAGGTCATGATCGCTGCACCGATCGGCGCGACGCCGGTCACGTATGGCTCTCCAAACGCGTGCGCCAGCGCTGGGAGCACTTCGTCCATTACGCCGACTACGACAACCTCAACCACCACGACCACGACCACGACCACGACCACCTTGCCGCCATCAAATGGCGTGAGTGCGACGGGCGCGTACACCCGATCTGGGAAAAAGGGTACGGAGGTCGTAACGGTGTCGAATCCGAATCCAATTACGGCATTGACAATCACCATTGAGGTGAATCAAAGCGCGGGCGAGACCATCACCTACGACAGCAAGAAGTTCAGCTTCACGAAAAAGGACTTCTCCGACTCCGAGTCGGCCTCGGGAGGCGACTTGACGTATGCCTACGCCCTGGACGCTGGCGACACAATTGCAAGCGGTGGGGGTGCCGCGACGGCCGTCTTCACGTCGAGTCTGACGACGCACGCAAGCGGTGGGGACACGTGGTCCGTATCAAGTGTCTCCAACGGGATTAGTGAAGTGGTCACCGGAGCCTTTTGAACCGATAGGGGGCGCGGGGAGATTCCAGTTCGACACCATTCGCGAAGATCGTGAAGATTCAGCTGTCGGGAACGATTCGTGGATGACTCACCGCCTGGTGTGGCTGCATTGGCTTACGCCCGAGAGTCTTGGGGGCAGTTAGCCGCGCGGTCGGTGCTCAAGCGGGTGGGGGGCTGACGGTATCCCCGAGAACGGACCCGCTTCCGACTTGTCAATTGGCACGGGTCCCGGTTCGTAGAGGCTGTAGCCCCTTGAGCGCATCCAAGCCAGACAGGATTCGGTGTCTCTTTGTCCCTCGTACCGACCGTCGAGGACCCACGGCCGGAACCGGTAGATCGTCTGACCGTGTTCGTAGGTACTCGACCCAATTCGAGTGAACAAAGCACCATCGTCGCGAAGCAGAAATTCGCCAGCGCTAAATCCACCAGCGTCATCGCTGCTGTCGTAGACCCAGCCGCAGTGGACGAGCGCGCACTCCCCGTTTGCGAGCGGGTCGATCACTCTCGTCGCGGCGTCAGGATCAGCATCGGCTTCCACTCACGCTGCTTGAAGAAACTGACGGGTCGTTCGTGCACTGAGTCGTGGCAAATCGGAGTTGCCGAGGCGCAGCGCGTCGTCGAGCTCTCCCTGGTGCCGAAGGACGCGCGAACTTGGAACGAAAGAGTGGCACGAGGGGCCCTGCGAACGCCAGATATTTGTGCAAAGGTGTTTTTCCGTCTGCTGTCACGCAATCGGCAGGCGCCACTATATGACGGTCGCGAAGCACTTCACGAGCGCTCGACCCCACCTCTGAGAAAAAGCCGCAGTGTCGCCCTGCCCGGTGCGAGAAGTACGTCGATCTGTTGGTCGTCTGGATCACTTCACTTCGCAAGGGGGATGGCTTTGGTCTTGAATATTCCGTTGCCGTACTCCGTTGAGTACCCGGTTCTCACGAAAGCGGTGACCGAGGACAAATGGGTTTGGGCGGAGACCGGACCGAAGTAGAGCGTGACCTTGGTGCTCTTCCCGGGCCGAATGTTGGGCGACGCCTGGATCCCAGCTTCGGATTCGGCGTCGCTACCGTTTGATAGGACGATGTAGGCCGCGTTTTGACAAACCCCATTCACAAGAGTTCCTAGCCCCGAAGCACAGCCGCCTTCATCTTTCGGAGGAAGATCGATAGCGAAGTCCCCCTCGATTGCGCCGGAGATGAACCCAGGATTCGGATACGCCCCGTATTGAAAGGGACCGAGGAGGACGTCCATCAGGGAGAGAGGTCGATCCCTCTGCAGATTCGTGATGGTCAACGGAATCTGAACGTAGTCCTTGCCCGGCGGGGCTATGGCCGGTGGGTTGCCCTGGTCGTTCTTGTGGCCCTCCGTCGTCGACAAGCTTGGTCCTGCTGCCTGGACCCGGAAACGGAAGCCGTCCCCAGTTGTCGTGTTGACGCCAGGGTCAGAGGCCCGAGGTTCGGGCTGAAGAGTTGTCGTTGCGGTGGCGGTGGACGGCGAGCGCGAGGAAGAGACCGCACGGGTGCGGATCTTTCGATGGTTCTGGCTCAAATTGTTCGACGAGAGGTGAACGAACGCGAATGCAGTGCTGTGCGCGCTGGCTGTAGCTGCAGTCTGCGACCCCAGCACTATCAGCGCCGCCACGACAGCAACGCCAAAACTTCCACGTGCGCCAGTTCCAAAGGTCACTGGGAGTGAAGGTAGTGCTTCGTTCGGCGCGCGTCAATCGGTATGACACCGAATATGAGAAGCCGCAACCCTACCCGCTTGTCGTGCACTGCTGTTGTAATGAGCCGATCCCTAGTTGACCTGGTTCGTCAGTAACTTTTCAGTGATTGGTCGAACTCACTGCGGTAGGGATGGCGGGATCTCCGGGTCAGGCTGATGTGGCGTTGTCGGGAGCAGTGGCGACGCGCTCGGCGTTGGAGGTGCACTGTTGCTTCTAAACTGGTTTCCGATTGCCAGCGTCTGAAGGGCATCGCGTGCAATCAACTCGTTCGCACTGCGCACGATGCTCGGCATACGGAAGAAGTCGACTACCCACCAAACCTCACCAACGCCGATAAACCAAGTCGCCCAGAACGCGAATTGCACTCCCACCTTCTTCAGGTAGAGATAGTGAAAGCCGATGAAGAACCAGGCAATGTACGCCAGTGACGTCTTCTTTCTCATCCTGTCGTATTCATTAAAGAACGCGTTTTGGGAGGCGGAGTCCATCTGGGCGACTGTGTGTTGGACCGTCGGAGGGAGCGACTTAACCGTCCGTGCCTCGGAGGATTCTTCCTGATTCGCTTTGTACGCTCTATAGCCTGCGAACGCCAGGGCAGCGATGACAATCAGAAAAATAAGGTCCTTCATGATTCCCCCTTGCGATATTGATTACGACGACGCAACATGCTGGCGGTGTCTCAATACACTGGGCTGAGTGTAGGGCAGTATCGAATGTCGTGCCACCTGGCAGAAAGTCGATGTGCTTCCCACCGCACCCTGCGTCAGGCGGCCGAAAAGACTTGTTTCAGGGGCACCGTGTGCGGGACGAGTCCCGAGTTTCTCACCTCGACTCCGCGCATTCACGAGCGCCGGATCGCCGATGGCGGAGCGGGTCTCGCTCCGCTACGCTTCGCGTCAGAAAGCACACGTCTAGGGTTGACTCCTCAGCAACGCCAACCCTCGGGGGTTGGACATGGCTCACGCCGTTACGCGAAGACACAGCCTGGCCGTGATGGCATGTTGTGCCCTCCTTACTACGGTGGCGTCATCGGTCGCGCAGGCAGCTGGCGCGAGTAGTCCCACCCTGACGTCTGTGTCGCTCGTTGCGAGCGACGTACCCGGCTTCCATGCAGTCAGTGCGGACGACGAAACGTTCCAAGAGCCGAACGACCAAGGATTTGACCAGGCGTTCATCTCCTGCGCCAAGGGTCACCCGCTCATCGATCACTTCGACACTGGACCGGATGCCAAGGTGAGCCAGGTCTTTGGGCAGGGGGAGGACCCTTACGGGACACCCGTGCTCAGCGTCGCCTCGGCCGCCTTCGGCGACGGCTCCGTAGCTAACGCCCAAGTAGCTGAAGCGGAGCTCGCCGACCCTTCGTTCCAGCGGTGCTGGGCGCGGACCAGCGACGCGCTCAACAAGCAACAGGGACTGACGATACCCGCGTCTCCGTCCGTTGTTAATGAACTGGCGGATCCCGACCTCACCTCGCTAGGTGCCGCCTTCGCCATCAACTCCAACTATTCGGTGCTCGGAGGTCCCTCTGCCTATTTCCAACTTGTGGTGACGGTGATGCAGCAGGGACCGATAACGGTGATGCTGATCACTCTGGCGTACGGCGAGGCGTACCCCACGGCCGACCGAATGAGCGCGGCTACCAGTATCGCTAAGAAGATGGGTGGCACGCCTCCACCTCCGCCAGCGAAGCCGACCGATTGCCTGTCGGCTCAGCTGCTGCAACCAACGGTGCCGGTGCTGAGCAGCGCCCAGGTAACGAGCGACGTGAACCAGACGGTCACTCTGCTGTCGACCTCCGTCGACCACTCAGTACTGGGGTGTACCTGGGCAGGTTCGCTGGCGCCCAAGCCCACGACGAACGCGCCCGTGTTTGCGGCGTACACGGTGGAACTGTGGCTGACTCTACAGATCCTTACTAGTCAGACGAGTGCGAACTCGGCCTTCACCGCAGCGCAGGTCGTCTTCGGGCCACCCAAGTCAGTCGCCGGGCTCGGCGCCACCGTGGTACTCCAAAGTGGGCAAGACGAGGTGGCGGAGTCGCTCACCGCGATGGACGGGGACGACGTGTTTGCACTGCGCATTGGCGGCGCCACTAGTGGTCACGACTCGAGTTCCGCTCTTCAGAGTGATCTAATAGCCGCGGCCAAACAGGTCATCGCACGACTTGCACCCCCCACGCCGGTGACTCCGATCAACCTCGTTGGAACCGGCAAGGGATATTGCGCTCACGCCTATCCCGCACGCGGGCACCCCCTCGGCCCCCAGATCGCTAACGTCTACGCCTGCGGACCGACCCCTCTCAGCGGCGACGATAGTGGGCCAGCGATCCCGGAGTTTTGGCCAACCACCGATGAGGGCGGCTTTCAATGCACCGAACTCGCCATTCGCTACCTCTACGACGTCTCGGGGATTCTCATCAACATTGACAACGACTCTCCGACACACTGGGACGGGACTGGGAAGAACTTCGCGAGCGACATCGGCTCCTACCTCGATGTGGCGGTGGGTCAACATATCGATGGGCAATCGTCTGGGAAGCCTCAGGTCGGAGACATCCTGAGCGAAATGGTGAGCCCCAATGAGCCGAGAGGCGAAGCTAACGACACCGCACGAGAGTACGGGGACGTAGGCATCGTGAGATCCGTCAGCGGTAACTCGATTCAGCTGATGGTCCAGAACAATGACAACAGTGGCCTCAACACGATCACCATGTACTCAGCGACGAGCTGGGGAATCAATGGGCCATCGTCGGGCTACTACTACACAAGCTTCGCCTGGTTTACTCCCCCGCCTCCGGTGCCACCGGTCGTGATGCCGACCTCGGCCTTCAAGTACCAAGTCACCGGTGCGGCGTCGGTGAATGAGTACTCCTCACCCTCCTCGTCTTCGAAGGTGCAGACCGTGCTCCCTGTGGGGAACACCATTTATCTCACGTGTCAAAGGAGCGGCACTGACGTAAATGGCTCGTCCTTGTGGGACAAGTTAAGCAACGGGGGCTGGATTTCGGATTCGTACACCACCACACCAAACTTCGGCACGTTCAGTTATCCCATACCCGTGTGCATTACTCCAAAGTCGTGGAGATACAAGGTCACGGGAGTCTCCTCACTTCAGGAACGTGCCGGCCCTTCCAACGCCGACGCTTCGGTCGGAGCGCTTGCGGACCAAGATGCCGTCAACGTCGTTTGTCAGACCTCGGGCACAGAGGTGGACGGAACGACCGTCTGGGACTACCAAGTGAACCGTAGTTACGTACCGGATGCCTACGTGAACGCCGCCAGCAGCGCGGGGGATATCCCGCAGTGTCCGGAGGTTGAGGAGTACCTACACGGCGCGACGTAGATTGATCGTCAAGTCGTCAAAGCAGGTGCTGACGAGACCGCAATGTCCATTGGCGTGCCATGAGACATGGGGATCCACCAGGAGTTTTGAAGAGAATTTACGTGTCACGACAATAGCGCTGACTCATCGCGCGATAAATGGCGACAGGTCGTCCATGGTAAGTCCGGAGTCATCGGGAATCTCAATTACAAGCCAGATCTCATCGTTTTGTATCGTCAGGTGAAATTCGAAGAAGGCGCAGCACCGTTTTTCGCGCCGCGCAAGGTCGATCGCCGCGAGGATTGTCGCGTCCTCGTCTCGCAGCCGGAGGCGCGCGTCCGTAGCGGAGCGCACCGTCTCGACAACGTGAGCTTCTACGAACTCGCTCCATTCGCCCACCCGACCGGCGGCGTCGTCCGGCGCGAGCGAACAGGCGATGGGAATCTTGGCCACATCAGCACGATAATCATCACAGAGTTGATCGGTTCACTTAAGGGGCTTCGCCAAGTCGCCACAAGTGACTTCCTCGAGACAACTTTGTCCTGGTCCCCAATTCAGCGGGCTTCAGGCCTCGGATCCATTGCTCCATGCAATTTGTCGCGTCCGTTGATCCCTGAAGTGTTCGTCGGAGACGCTGAGAACCACTTTCTTGGCGTGAACTCGCACGACGAGCGTCGGAACGACTGGCGGCACGAGATCGAGGCCCGGATATCTTGGCGACCTCGCGGCCGTCCATTACGGAATCAAACTTCAAATTCCCGCGGCGTCAATCACGTGATCGCCGAGGGACTTCGGCATCGAGCTGCGCCCGAGTCGCGAGGCCGTCGATCACCCCCACCCTGGTGACGCAGAACGCCGCGGCCCGCATGCCGAGGTCGATGGCTGACTCCATCGACTCCCCATCGGTCAGCGCTGCGACAAGTCCACCGTTGAAAGCATCGCCCGCACCAGTCGTGTCTCGCGCATTGACTCGGTAAGCGTCGTGGACCTGCGACGTTTCAGCAGTCACGTGGATAACGCCCTTTGCGCCGCGCGTGAGCACGACGGAGCCGACCCCACGCTCGATCAGTTCGCGCGCCGCAGCGATCGCGGCGTCATCAGTGTCGATATTCCGGCCCGTGAGTATCTGTAGCTCCGTCTCATTTGGCGTGAGCAAGTCGATGAGTCCGTAAGTTTCGTCACTGAGGGGAACTGCGGGCGCCGGGTTGAGGATGGTCACCATCTTGCGCTCACGCGCCCACTGACCAACGTCTCTAAAGAGCTCTGCGGTGCACTCGAGCTGGCAGAGGAGATGGGTCGCACCCTCAAAGGCGGGCTCGAGCTCAACCACGTCGACGAGCTCGAGCTCGGCATTGGCCCCCGGGCCCACCGAGATCATGTTGTCACCAGCCACGTCGACCATGATCAATGCAACACCGGTTCCCTGCTTACCTTCGAGGATCGAACCCGGTGCGAGGCCCTCTCGAGCGAACAGCTCACGCGCGGAGTCGCCAAATAGATCGCGGCCGAGCTTCACGACGAACGCCACGTCGACGCCGAGTCGGCGAGCGGAAATCGCTTGATTATTCCCCTTACCACCAGGGCCGATATCGACCTGGTCGCCGAGCACGGTCTGGCCGCGCTGGGGAAGCTCGTCGCTGAACACCGTCAGCGAAGCGTTGTAACTCCCGACCACGAGGAGACGCGGCGTGCTGTGATCGGTTGAAGTCGGGGCGGTCGTCATGTTGTTAGTTCGACCCGCGTTCGCCGGTCGCCCAAGTGACAATGCCGTTCCAAAGCGCGGCGTAGTCGGATGAGGCCAGATACGACGGAGCGGCCCAGTGGGGACCACAGTCGCTCGCGTATGCGAACGCGCGACCACCTCCAACGTTCCAGACCGTGAGCAGCGGGTCATCTCCGCATCGAGCAACTACCTCGGCGTCAGTCCGCGCCGCGAGCCGGTTGTATCCGAGCAGGGGGCCAAGCGACGTCGCTCCACCGAGCGCGGGGTGCCCCGGAATATCAATGGTCGGGTCGGTGCCCTCTGGCAGTTCGACTCGGTCATCGAATGGTGAGATCAGAACGGGAAGTGTCGAGGCGATCGCCGAGTTCGCGTAGTGCGCCCGACCGTCGATGCCACCGAAGGAGAGGTAGCCGCCGATCATGCCGAAGGCACCTCCTGTCCGAACGTAGTCAGCGATCGCCACCAATGGATTCGTACGGCGCTCGCCGCGTACGAAGGTCTCAGGCGTGAGGAGGAACGTGTTCTCGCCAACGTCGCTCAGCAGCACGAGGTCGAATGCAGTCAGGTCGACCGGCCACTCAGTCGCCACCAGGTGGCTCGGTAGATGCGTGAAATCGTGACCCCCCTGCGAAAAGGCCGCTGCGAGCCACTCGGTGCCTACCTCATAGCCTCCGTGGGTATAGGAATCGAATCCCTTGACCTCGACGGAGTAGTGGAACCAGGACTCGCCAACCAGCAGAATGCGGCTCATGAGGAAGCTCGTATTTTCGTGGTCATTGAAATCGACCCACCAACTAGGCATTGGAATACGGACTTCGCGCACCTCATGAGGGCAACGGGGCTAAGCCGCCCCGACTCCAGACTCCCTCGGACACCGATTGCGCGTCGGCGACCAGGTCATGGTGATCCGCCCACAACAACTTGCCGTCTTCAACGGTGAACTTCCCGTCCACCATCACGTGGGTCACATCTTTCCTGCCTGCGTTATAGACGAGAACGGTGACTGGGTCATACATCGGAGAAAGATGTGGCTGATCAACATCAACGATGGTCAGGTCAGCCTTCTTCCCGGCTTCCAGCGAACCTAGTTTCTCGCTCCATCTCATGATCTCAGCGCTGCCCATCGTAAAGTGCCACAGGGCTTCTCGGGCGTTCAGTAAGTAGTTCTCTCCCTCACTCAAACGTAGGCCCGCGATCCCAAAGCGCATCGCATCCCACGGGTCCATTCGAGTCCAATCGGTCCCCCACCCAACGGGGATGGCGGCGTCGTAGATCTCACGCAGTGGACCAAACTCACCGACGTTCGATACTCCTGCCGGGCAGTGCGCGACGCCCGTCCCCGTGCTAGCCAACGTCTCGATGCCGACGTCGTCGGCGAACAGTAAGTGAACGGCGATGGTGGCGGGTCCCAACATGTCGTGGTGCTCCATGTGTTCGACGGAGCCGCAGCCGTACGTCTCTTGGATGAAGTCCCGTTCGAGCGTCGTTTGCGCCACATGAGTATGAATGCCGGCGCTGCGTTGCTCGGCCTCAACACGAATGCTCCCGAGAAGCTCCGGAGAACAGGTGTCGGCGGCGTGCGCTCCAAAGCGCACCTCCAAGCGACCCTCGGCTTTCGCGTTCCAAACTTGGTAGAGATCGATGTTCTCTTGGAGCCGTCGCAGACCCAGCGATTTGTCGGTGATGTGCCTTCCGGTATCCAACTTGGTGAGATCCGTATCAAATACCTTGTGAGCAACTTGCGCTCGAATGCCGGCATCCTGCGCGGCGCGCAGGGTCTCTTCGGAGTAGTGGAACATGTCGTTCATGGCCGTACAGCCAGCAAGTTGCAACTCCCCGATTCCCAATCGGCTCAGCGCGTAGCTCGCGTCCGCATCGAGAAATTGCTCCATGGGCAGTGCGAAACCGTAGAAGCCATCGCGACGATCTTCGAGAAGTCCTCGAAATACCGCGCCCACTACGTGCGTATGCGCGTTCACGAGCCCTGGAATAACCACATGGTGTGGAAAGGACCGAACTTCGGCGCCGTCTGCACTAATTTCGCCGATTCTCCCGACTTCAAGAATTTTGTCATCTCTTATTAAAATGGCGCCATTCTTGATGATGTTGAACTGTGGATCGACGGGAACGATCCATGCCGCTTCAATCAGTAGCGATCTCGCCATTACATTCTCCTTTCGTTGAGACGATGGAACGTCTCCGGGCGTGCTGGAACTCGGTGGTTGGTGTCTGCTCTCGCAACGCCTCGCGACTTACTACGGAACTCTCTAAGGGTGTTCACGAGGTGCGCGCCCGTGAAGGTCTCGCTGTGCGCGCACCTCGCTCTCCATCAAACCTCGCTTGCCAATGTCTCGTGCTTGGTGCCTATCGACCCTTGACGCACTGGTCCGCGGCAAAGAAAGTAGTAGACAACTCCGCCGACGATGAAGCCGACGTAGTAACCGAGGTCGCCTCCATGTAGAGCTGTTGCAACTGGCCCCTCGTAATAGCTCGTGTTCATAAACGGAATCACTGACGCCCATCCGATGACGAAAGCAGTGAGGGCTCGGTAGCCAGTGGGCAAAGACGGGAAGTGAGCCAATTTCGACACGTCCACATTGCCTCGGCGCAACCACCAATCCACGAGCACGATGGCGATGAACGGCCCAATCCAGTACCCGAACAGTAGGAGGATATTCGTGTACTTTCCTGCCAGGTTGCCGTCGTACATATAGAGCGCGGCGGCAAACCCTCCCGCCGCGACGACCACTGCTGAAACCGGCCGCGGAATGGGGATTCCAGTTGACTGGAGAGAAAGTGATCCGGTGTAGTCATCTAGGGCGTCAACCGCAATAGTCGTCACAATCACGGCAATCATTCCAATGACGCCGAGGAATCGGCCGCCCAGAAGGTGATAGATCCCTGCTCCGGTCTGATTCGCCAAACGCGCCGCAGCGGCAAGACCCAATATCTCGAGCCAAATCGCTGGGATCCCGATGCCCGCGATGGTTCGCCAGATGATCGCCCACGACGACGTCTGGCGTGACATGTAGCGGGTGTAGTCGGAAGCGTAAGGTGCCCACGACATGACGCCGCTCGCCACGATTGTCACCATGAGAATAAATCCACCTACCGCGTTTGCTCCATGCGAGGTGGCCGGGATGTGAACAGTGCTCACAGAAACTATCTTCACGGTGAGTATCACGAAGATAATGGCCAGAAATCCAGCCATCCACTTACTGAACGTGTGGATGGCTTCATAGCCAAAGAAGGCCAGAAGGCCCTGCAGCGCGATGATCACCAGCAGCCCAAACCAAAATGGAGTGTGAAAAAGCACCTTGAATGCTTCAGCTCCAAAAAGGCCGTTGATGCCATCCCACAATATTTGCGACACCCAGTTGGTCAGACCGGGAAGAATTATCGACTTACCGAAAGGAAGTCTCGCGAATGGCAGTTGGGCCATTCCAGTTCGGGGTCCCATGGCTGCCAAAAGTCCGGTCAAGACGCACCCGATCGTGAGCCCGATCACGATGGCCACCACACCCCACACAAACGAGATGCCTATAAAGGATGCCGACGCCAGCGTGCCGGTGAACAGCGCGGACGGAGCCATATTGGGCGTAAACCATACGGTGAACGCTCTGATCTTGCCTCCGTAGCGTCCATCATCCGGTATCGGTGCGAGACCCTGTCGCTCCAGATGGAGGTCGCCCTCTCGTGTTGGGCGACCGGAGGTGGACTGATCCTCAGCTTCACTTCGAAGCTCCACTTCGGCTTTTTCAACTTTATTCCAAAATGCCATTTCTGCTCCCCTTCGCTTGTTCTGAACCTGCATATTGTTCTGACCTCGTATTGATGAGCGAAGCCAAGTGCCCGATCGTCATCCGTCGCTCAGTCATCGAGGTGTCCAATCACGTCGTTGCCGTACGCTTCGATGGTGCCCTCTGGGTCGTCGTGCATCAGATAGAGGGCGAACTGATCAGCACCCAGTTCGCGGAGTTTGGCGAGCTTTTCGCGGTGATGCTCAACTGGCCCGAGCAGGCAGAAGCGATCGACGATGTCGTCTGGCACAAACTCCGTGCTCGGGTTACCAGATTTGCCGTGATGGCTGTAGTCATATCCCTTTCGGTCTTTGATGTAGTCAGTGAGTGCAAGGGGAACGAGATTTGACTGAGAACCGTAGCGATCCACGATGTCGGCGACGTGGTTGCCAACCATTCCCCCGAACCACCGCACTTGATCGCGCTGATGGGCAACGTCGACTCCGACATACGCGGGCGCTGCTACGCAGACCGTGAAGTGCTCGCGTTGCCGATTCGTTTCCTCCAGCGATTCGAGAGCGGTATCGATCGCCCACTTCACGACAAATGGGTCGGCGATCTGCAAGATAAGTCCGTCCGCCTCCTGGCCCGCCAACTCCAACGACTTCGGTCCGTATGCGGCCATCCAGATCTCGAACTCTCCGCGCTCAACCCATGGAATGGTCACGGGAGTGCCGCGCAGCAAGACCTCACGTCCTTCCACCAGGCCTTTGATCGCGTGCATGCTTTGCGAGAGCGTGCTCAAACTCGCAGGGCTACCGCCCGTGACTCGTACTGCAGAGTCCCCCCGGCCGATCCCGCATACGGTGCGGGAGCCGAACATCTCGTTGAGCGTGGCAAAGAGTGAAGCGGTCACGGTCCAGTCGCGGGTGAGCGGATTTGTCACCATCGTTCCGACCTTGATTCGTTTCGTGGCACTGAGGATTTGGGAGTAGATGACAAAGGGCTCTTCCCAGAGCACACATGAGTCGAATGTCCAGAAGTGAGTAAAACCAGCTTGCTCGGCCAGCGCCGCAAGTTCAATCACCCGCGCCGCCGGTGGATTTGTCTGCACGACCAATCCGAAGTCCATTTCACCCCCGTTCAAGCTTCACTCCTTAAATCCCGTTAACTCCACAACTCGCGTACTAAACGACGCCTCATTCGTTATTCCCTATGGCTCAACCAGCGCCCCGTAGCTGTCGGGGCGGCGGTCTCGATAGAACGCCCAGGTCTGGCGCACGTCCTTCAAGACGCTCATGTCGAGGTCGCGCACGATCACCTCGTTCTCGCTGTCGGAGGCTGGCTCCCCGATCATCTGACCCCGCGGGTTGACGAAGTAGGAGGAGCCGTAGAAGTGGTTGTCGCCGAGCGCTTCGACGCCCACCCGGTTGATCGCTCCCACGAAGTACTCGTTGGCCACCGCCGCAGCGGGCTGCTCTAGGTTCCACAGGTAGGCCGAGAGCCCGCGACTGGTGGCTGAGGGATTGAAGACGATCCTCGCTCCGCCCAGCCCGAGCGCGCGCCAGCCTTCGGGAAAGTGGCGGTCGTAGCAGATGTAGACGCCGATCGGACCGACGGCCGTCTGGAAGATCGGATAGCCCAGGTTGCCGGGGCGAAAGTAGTACTTCTCCCAGAAGCCCTGCACCTGGGGAATGTGGTGCTTGCGGTACTTGCCGAGATAGGTGCCGTCGGCGTCGATCACGACGGCGGTGTTGTAGAAGACGCCCGCTTGCTCGATCTCGTAGATCGGCACGACGAGCACCAGGTGCGTCTCGCGCGCGAGCTGTTGCATGAGCTCGGTCGTCGGGCCGGGAATCGACTCGGTGTAGGCGAAGTACTCAGGGTCTTGAACCTGGCAGAAGTAGGGGCCGTAGAACAGCTCTTGAAAGCAGAGCACCTGGGCACCGTCATCGGCCGCGAGTCGCGCGAGCGCCACGTTCGACTCGATCATCGAGTCCTTGTCACCGGTCCACTTCGACTGGACGAGAGCCGCTCGAACGATCTCGTTCTCAGGCATTGGGGTCGGCATGAACAGAACGAACATTCCGAGCGCGAGTCGCTGGAAATCGATTACCCATTGAAGGACTCTTGCACCCCAGTCGTTCCTTGTCAAGGATAATTCTGGCCGAGGTAACGGCTTAATTTACTGGAATCATCGTTGTCAAGCGCGCCACCGCTAGCCTTTTTTGGCAGAGCAATCGATTTCCGGAGGACCCGGTCCATGGCCGTGACAATTCAAGACGTGGCGAATCGCGCGAACGTGTCAGTCGCGACGGCGTCCCGAGCCCTGAGAGGAACGAGAAGGGTCTCCGATTCCATGGCGCGTCGAGTTCGTGAAGCTGCCGAAGCGCTTCAATACCGACCGAATATGGTAGCGAGTGCCTTGCGCAGGCAAGTGACCGACACGCTGGGACTCGTCGTCCCGAGCATTACCAATCCGTTCTTCCCTGCGCTCATCGAGGCAGTCGATCAGCAACTTGTTGGGATGTCTAAGCAGCTCCTTCTTTGTGACTCGCGAAACGATGCCGCAATCGAGTCACATCGTCTCCAGTCATTGATAGACCGACAGGTCGACGGGATTATTGTCAGCCCGTGCGACGCCTCTGAAAGCGTCGCCTCCATCGAGCTGGCAGCCCGGCGAGTCCCATTGGTGCAGATCGACCGACGCGTCCACGGGAACGTCACCGACTGGGTCGGCGTTGACAATGCAGAGGGGATGAGAGCGCTCTGTAAGCATCTCGCACGCCTCGGAGCCTCAACTGTGACATTCGTTGGCGCGGTACCTCTCAACTCGGCCGCGAAAGACCGCGCGAATGGTCTCGCCGCCGCTTGCGAGGACTTTGGATTGCGTCTGGAAGACAACCTCTTCGGCGACTTCACCGTGGCGTGGGGAACCGAAGCTGGTGAACAGCTTCTGCGCCGACCAAATCTGAGCACTGCGCTTGTCTGCGGCAATGACCTCATCGCTATCGGATTACTTCGAGCCCTGACCTCGGCTGGTGTCGAAGTTCCAAAAGACGTGATGGTTACCGGTTTCGATGACATCGCCAGTGCGAGTTTGTCAACTCCCCCACTCACCACCGTGCGCCAACCACACCTCATCATTGCCAAAGAGGCAATCCGCCTGTTAGAAGAGCGTCTTGCGCAAGGCGATCAAACCTTCCAACGAGTCGCCGTATCCCCCGAGCTCATCATTAGAGAGTCCACGGCCAAAGATGTGTCAAGCCTTGAGAACCACGGGTCTAAATCGGACTGAATCTGCACGTTGACCGAAACTTCATCAGTCACGTGCGACGACGCCAGCGCAACCGAAAGGCGGGTCTTGAGGCCTCATCCTCTCGCCACACCGCGAAACCAATTCATGCGGCAACGGCGCGGTCCGAACGGCCTTCGCCATTCTCCACACCGACTACGTGCAATCGCTCAGTTGAGGTCGGAGAATGTGCGTGTCGACGTGTGCGGGCGCTGGAACCATCAGTCGCCCGCGCGTCGAAGTTCCTCGAGCAGAATCGGTACGCCAAGATTGCATGAATGAATCCCAAGCGTGGAGGCGATCTCGATGACCTCCATGATCTCCTCGGATGGTGCGCCGTACCCGAGAGCATTGCGTATGTGCTGGTGGAGCCCAGGGACAAACAAGTGCGTTGCCGCCACGTCGAAGGCGATGATCACCAACTCTCGGACCTTGGGCTGAAGGACGTCAGTGAGCCACGGGACCGAAGAGAAGCGCATGTACGAATCCATGAAGTCCGCATCAAGCACGAGCATTCCGTCCCAGAATGGATTCCAGTAGCCACGATTGGCGACGAAGTCGGCCTTGATCCGTTCCTGGTGCTCGCTCAATGAGTCGTTCGCCGGAGCGCGGTCCCCCAGCTCCTCGAGGAGTATCGGGACGGCAATGATGCACGAATGAATCCCGAGCGTCGCCGTCATCTCGAGCACCTCCATGATCTGGTGGCTCGTGCCGCCCAGCTCGAGGGCGCGACGAACGTGCGCTCTTATTCCCGGCTCGAATAGGTGGGTTGCGGACGCATCGACAGCAATATGGACGAGCTCTCGTACCAGCGGGTCCAAATGCCCGGAGCGATAGGGACCCGCAGCAAACTCAAGGTAGGAAGCGAAGAAGGTCTCGTCGGTCGTGAGCACCTCTTCCCATTCACGATTCCAATAGCCAAAGTCGTCGAGGAACTGCTCACGCAGCTTCGATTGGGCATCGCTGAGGGCCATTTTCGTCCTTCTCCCGGGTTGGTCACGCCTCGCGTTCTCGCTGGCGCTCCCATTCGAGTGTGTGGACCGTATTGTATGACAATTCGTCCATACGATGCTGGGGCGGCTTGAACGAACTCCCCCGCGAACCGCTCGTGCCCCCGGAGTGATCGGCGCCCGACGATCGAGGTGCACACCGTCAAACCGCATGCGCTAGGAGTTGCCTCAGAACCAGCTCCGCCGGACATCGACACGGCGAGCGAACGCCCGAGGAAACAATGTTGCGCCGGGCAGACGCCGACGCCTTTGCATAGCTTGTAGGACAATCATATACTCGCTTGAGCACCGTAGCGCGACGATGCGCGTCGGCGTCCTGGGCGCAGATCACTTCACCAAAAGGGGGGGCATGGAAAGCGGAAACGGAAAGATCGATTCAATGTTGTCGTTGCGCTACGGCGAACGCGTCGTGCACAAAAAGGACGTCTTCCACGACTACGCCCAGTATGGACTTCCCGACGGGGACCTGCAGATGGACTACAACTTTTGGGTCATGAAGTCCGGCGAGACGGTGATCTTGATGGACACCGGCTACGACATCGCAGCCCGCGATTGGCTGGGCGAAATCAGCGTGGTTCCAACACCGGATGCCCTCGAACTGATCGATCTCGATCCGGTCTCTGTGGCCATGGTAATTACCAGTCACTTCCACTACGACCACATCGGATACCTCGGCCTGTTCAAGAACGCGCAGATCGTCTCTGGTCAGAAGGAGTACGACTACTGGTTCGCCAAGCGCGATGCGAACGCCTTGGAGGGTGAGTTCACGACCGAAGAGAATCTCGTGCCGGTTGAAACCGCCCGCCGAGAGGGTCGACTCACGTTGATCTCGGAAAGGACCGAGATCTTTCCCGGCGTTACGGTCTTTCCGGTGGGCGGACACTGCCCCGGCGAGCTCATCGCGCTCATCGAAACGACGGTGGGCCCGTTCATCCTGGCGAGCGATGCTGCCCACTTCTACGAGCAGCTGGAGCATGAGTGGCCCTTCTTCGCCTTCACCAATCTCAACGAGATGCGCTCGGCACTGTCGTTCATCGGTGAACTGGCCAGAGAAACGGGGGCCACCGTGATCCCCGGGCACGACGGCAGAACAAGAGACAAGTTTCCGGCGGCCGACGGACCGGCCGGCAGCATCGCCACCGTTCTCGTCTAGACATCGGACGGATCCCCGAACCGGCAGTCATCGAAAGGTGGGAAGTGAGTCAGTCCAACGACCGCTACCAAGTGGTCATCGCCAAGTACGGGACTCGTCAGACCGTGCGGAGCGACGTCTACCTCAACTATCCCCTGTACGGCCAGGCCGATGGTCCAATCGAGATGGATTACTTCTTTTGGGTGGTGCGAAACCACGAGCGCACGATCGTCGTCGATACCGGATTCTCACGTCGCGGCGGCGACGTCCGTGGTCGAACGACGTTGGTCCCCGTTCCTCAGCTGTTCTCTCGAATCGGCGTGGATCCGCAGTCCTCCCCGCTCGTGGTGATCACCCACGCCCACTACGACCACATTGGCAACCTCGACCATTTCCCCACGTCCGAGGTGGTGATGGCTAGAGCCGAATTCGAGTTCTGGTCCAGTCGACACGCCGGGCGCGCGCTGTTTCATCACTCGGTGGAAGATGAGGAGCTCGCGGGCCTCCGCCGGATCAATGACGAGGGACGACTACGGCTGTTCGACGACTGGCTGGACATTGCACCAGGAGTCCACGCGCTGGTGGTGGGTGGGCATACTCCGGGCCAGTGCGTGGTTCGCGTCGCGACCGACGAAGGCACCGTACTCCTCGCGAGTGACGCGATTCACTACTACGAAGAGTACGAGCGCGACATGCTCTTCACGTCAGTGGCCGATTTGGTGGAGATGTACGAGGCGTTCGACACGATCCGCGAGATGGAACGACTGGGATCGATCGATCACCTTGTCGCCGGGCACGATCCGAACACCCTGCGACGCTTCGCTCCGATCGACGGCGAGTTCGATGGTCTCGTCGCAACCATTGGGAGCTTGACGAACACAACTTCGGTGGTGGCATGATGGCGAGGCGCTTCGATGGGCAGGTTGCGGTCGTGACCGGCGCCGCGGGCGGGCTTGGCAAGGCGTCAGCGCAGCTGCTTGCCGCCGAGGGGGCCCACATCGTCGCCGTCGACGTCAATGGCGATCGCGTCGCCGAGGTCGCGTCGAGCCTCCTCACTCCCTCCATCGCGGTCGAAGCGGATGTGTCGGACGAAATGGCCGTCGAACAATATATGCAAGCGGGCGTCGCGACCTTCGGTCAGGTGGATCTCTATCACCTCAACGCCGGGATCTTCGGCAGCTTCGCTCCCCTGCCCGACCTCTCGGTCGAGGAGTTCGACCGTGTGCTCAGCGTCAATCTGCGCGGCCAATTCTTGGGTTTGCGCGCAGCGTTCCGACAGTTTCGTACACAGAAGACAGTCGGATCCATTGTCATTACGGCGTCCATCGCGAGCCTCACCGGCAGCGCCGACCTCCTCGCCTATCAAACGTCCAAACATGGCTCGCTCGGGCTGATCCACGGCGCAGCGGTCTACGGTGGGCCGCTGGGCATCCGGGTAAACGGGGTGGCGCCGGGCATCGTGCCCACCGAGCTGTTCGCGGCGGCCGCGACCAACATCGGCGGCAAGAACGACATGGAGCAGCGCGCGTCGACTACTCCGTTGCGCCGCGCCGGTCGGCCCGACGAGGTCGCCTCTGTGGTCGCCTTCCTCTTGAGCGAGGACGCGTCATACATGGCCGGTCAGGTCGTGAGCGTCGACGGCGGCGCGACGATTGTGAACACCGTTCGCCCGTCGGGTGGAGCGGGCGCGTGGGACGTCGCGGCGGTCGATCGCCTGATGTACGCGCGTGAGTGAGATGGAGACACAGTGACGACAGAAACCATTGGGTTCATCGGCTTGGGCAACATGGGCGGTCGGATGACCAAATGCATCATCCGCGGCGGACGCGACGTGCTGGGGTTCGACGCAAACCCTTCGGCGATCGACGGATCGGGGGCGTCTGGCGCGGCATCAGTGGCTGAGCTCACGCGCGCGTCGGACTTCATCCTGCTTTCGTTGCCCGACAGTCACGTGGTGGAGTCTGTTGTCTTCGATGACGGCGGAGTTCTCGAGAATATTGATTCGGGAAAGGTCGTCATCGATCTGTCGACGGCGGCACCGGAGTCGACTCGACGCGTACACGAACTCCTCGCCCAAAAGGGTGCCGCCTATCTCGACGCGGGAATCTCCGGCGGCGCCGCCGCCGCGGATGTCGGAAAGCTGACGCTTATGGTGGGTGGCGAGACAGAGGCGCTCGACCGGGTCCGATCGGTGCTGGACCTGTTTGCAACGAACATCTTCTACGTGGGATCGTCCGGCGCCGGGCACACGACCAAGCTGCTCAACAACTTCCTGAATGCCGTCTCGCTCGCAGCCACCGCCGAAGTCATGGTGGCGGGAAAGAAAGCAGGGCTGAACCTCGCCGTCCTGCTCGAGGTCTTCAACAAGAGTTCGGGCGTCAATTTCGCCACCATGAATCGCTTCCCGAAGATCATCACGGGCGACTACCTCAAGGGCGGTTTGACGAACTCCCTCATGATGAAGGATGTCGTCCTCTACGCCGAGCTCGTCAGTGATCTCGGCGTCGCCAGCCTGAACGCTGCGGGCCCGGTCGCCTCCTTTGGTCTCGCCAACGCGCTCGGCTACGCGAATGAGATCAGCAACACCGTGGTCGACGCCATCGGCGACGTCTCTGGCGGCGTCCGTCTATTCGAACCCGAAGAGGAGCACCAATGATCATCATCTCGCCCGCGCAACAAGCTGGCATCACGGGCAAGCCGGGCTCGCAGTTCACGGGGGCCGCCTATCCGTACGCGACGATGCTCGCAACCGACGGCGTTGTCATCAACACCGTTAACTTCACGCCGTCGGCGCGCACGTTCTGGCATCACCACGAGGGCGGCCAAATCATCTTTGTGCTGGCGGGCCGCGGGCTCATCCAGGCCGACGGCGGGCCCGTGCGAACCATTCGTGCCGGCGACACGATCTGGGCACCGCCGGGCGAACGCCATTGGCACGGGGGCTCGTCCGATTCGTTCATGACCCACACGGCGATCTCCCTGGGCCCGACGTCGTGGGCGGAAGAGGTGAGCGACGAACAGTTCAGAGCCGCTGCGAGCGATGGGGGCGAATGATGCCGTCAGATGAGACGCACGAAGAGACCTATCAGGAGGGACTTCGTATTCGGAGAGAGGTGCTCGGCACCGAACACGTCGACCGTTCCCTCGCAGAGGTGAGCGAGTTCGCCCGACCAATCCAAGAACTGGTCACGGAATACTGCTGGGGAACAGTCTGGTCGCGCGAAGGACTCCCGCGCGCGACGAGGAGTCTTTTGAACATCGCCATGCTGACCGCGCTCAATCGATCCCACGAACTCGGGGTGCACGTCAGGGGTGCACTCACCAACGGGGTTACCCCGGAGGAGATCCAAGAAGTGCTCCTCCAAGCAGCCATCTACGTCGGCGTACCTGCGGCCCTCGAGTCGTTCCGAGTGGCCGACGCAATCCTCAAGGAGATCAATGAGCGCTGAGCCCCTCCCCTCGATCGGATTCATCGGTCTCGGCGCGATGGGGACGCCCATGACACGCCGGCTCATGGATGCCGGTTACGTCGTCACCGGCTTTGATGTGGCTGGCGACGCACGCGCGCGCGTAGCCGAATACGCCGTGCGCACGGTCGATCACGTCGAAGAGGCGGTATCGCGCGCCAACGTCGTGATTTTGATGCTCCCGGACTCGAGCGCCGTCGAATCGGTGCTCACCAGCACCGATGTTCGCAGGGAACTCGCTCGAGGGACGCTGGTCATTGACATGAGCTCCTCGGAGCCGCTTCGCACCCGCGCCCTCGCCGAGCGCTTGAGCGAGGGAGGCGTGCGCATGATCGACGCCCCCGTCTCGGGCGGCGTCGCGGGGGCTGAACGCGGAGCGTTGACCGTCATGACCGGAGGGCGCACGGAGGATGTGGATGACGCCCGTCCCGTCCTCGAGGTGTTTGGGAAGGTCGTTCACGCCGGACCGATCGGCTCGGGCCACGCCGTCAAGGCGCTCAACAACTTGCTCTCGGCGACGCACCTGCTGATCACGAGCGAAGCCATGCTCGCAGGCGAGCGCTTCGGACTCGACCCCAAGGTGATGCTGGACATCTTCAACGGGTCGAGCGGTCGGAGCGGCTCAACGGAGAACAAGTATCCGAACTTCGTCCTGCCGGGCACCTATAACTCCGGCTTCGGACTGAGGCTCATGTTGAAGGACATGAAGATCGCCGTGGCCCTCGCCGCCGAGGTGGACGCGCCGTCTGCGCTCGGGGCCGAAGCAGTCCAGGTCTGGAGCATGGCGGCTGAGGATCTGCCCCCACGAGCTGACCACACCGAAATCGCCCGGTGGGTCTCGGATGGAGATGGGGACCATGAGGAATGAATCGTATGAGGCTGCTCGAACTCTCGTAGGCTGGCGTCTAAACGATCTGCGCGGGATTTGACGAGGAAGGATATGACACAAACCAAGGAACTCCCCAAACTGGCATTCCGGTCCCTCGACCTCGATACTTCGGCCCCGGTGCGCGAACAGACGGTGCAGGTCCTGCGCGGGGCCATCTTGAGCCTCGAACTCAAGCCGGGTCAGCGGCTGATAGAACGCGAATTCATCAATCGCTTGGGAATATCGAGGACGACGTTTCGAGAGGCGTTGCGCGAGCTCACCTCGGAGGGCCTCGTCACCGTGGTGCCGCAAAAGGGAGCGCGCGTCTCCAAGCCGTCCATCAAGGAGGCCGGTGACCTCTTTGAGATTCGAGCCGCCCTGGAGTCCTTGGTCGTGACTCGTTTCACCCAGCGCGCAACCGATAGCGAAGTCGCCGCCCTGGTCACTGCGCTCGACCAACACGACGAGGTCGTGCGTCGCACCACCAACACCACGGAGCTGCTCGAGTCCAAGGAGGACTTCTACCGAGTGCTCTTTAGCGGTGCGCACAGTCAGACTTTCGAACAAGTGCTCAACGGGATCAAGGCGCGAGTGCGCGCGCTGCGCGCGACATCACTCTCCAAGCCGGGCCGCCCGGCCGAAGCGGCGGCCGAGATGCGCGCCGTGGTGAACGCCATCATCCAGCGCGACGCGCACGAAGCCGCCCGCCTCAACACCGAGCACATTGAGCATGCGGTCGCGATCGTGGTCAGCGAGTTGCAGCGCGCAATGGAAACGGGCGAGACGATTTTCTGAGGCAGTCTCGTTCGCTGAGCCAATCAACATCAAGGAGACGCGGTGACACTGTCGAAGGATCAACGGGCGATCAAGGAGGAGTACATCTCTGTACGGGGCACGTGGGCCGCGCACTGGGACACCATTCTCGCCCTCGACCCGGACTTCATGCGGTCCTATCTGAATTTCTCGTCGGTGCCCTGGACCAAGAATCATCTGGACAACAAGACCAAGGAGTTCGTGTACATCGCGGTGGACGCGGCCGCCACGCATCTGTACGAGCCCGGCATTCGCGAGCACATCGCTGCAGCCCTGCGTCAGGGGGCGACGGTCCAAGAGATCATGGAGGTCCTCGAGCTGACGTCCACCCTCGGCATTCACGCCATGAACATTGGCGTGCCGATCTTGGTCGAGGTACTGGTTGAAAAAGGTCTGCGCACCGGGCCGGGCGACCTCACGCCCTACCAGGAAGAGGTGAAAGCCGAGTTCACGAAGACCAGGGGCTACTGGCACGCGTTCTGGGACGAGATGCTCGAACTCGATCCTGAGCTCTTCGCCGCTTACACCGAGTTCTCCTCGGTGCCGTGGCGCACGGGCACGCTCTCGCCCAAGGTCCGAGAGTTCGTCTACATCGCCTTTGACACCGCGGCCACGCATCTGTACGTGAAGGGCCTCAAGCTCCACATCGAAAACGCCATCGGCTACGGCGCGACGCCTCAAGAGATCCTCGAAGTCATGGAGATTGCGAGCGTGCTCGGCATGCAGGCGACCATCACCGCGGCGCCGATCCTGAATGAAGAGGCCGCGAAGTTCGAGGCCGAGCGTTCCCGCTAACCAGCGCCCGCTGAGGCGGGGCTCAGAGAATGGCGATCGGGTTGAGCGGAGTCCCCGCTCCGTTGGTGACGTTCAAGGGAGCAGCGCAGAGGAAGAACTCCCATCGCCCTTGCGCCCGGCACGCCGCAGCCAGTTCGTCGAGCCACCACAGCTCACCGAGCGTCAGGCCCAGGTCCCGGATGAGCCGAGCGTGCAGCGGGTAGTAGATGGCGTCTTGTTCTTCGAACGGCTCGACTTCAACCGCTCCGTTGTCCACCGCGAGCGCCGCGATCTCTCGCTCGTACACCCATTGGGCACACTGGATGGACAGCCCCGGCGACGCGTCCCAGAATCGGTGGCGCTCAGGCTGATCGAGCTCGTACCACCAGCCGAGATGACCGGTGCGAACGAGAAGGATGTCCCCCGTCCGCACCGCGACTCCTTGCGACGCAGCGCATTGGTCGAGATGCGCCGCCGTGATCGCGAATCCAGGTTCGAGGCGCGTGACGCCGAGGTGTCCGGCGACATCGAGGAGAACGCCGCGACCGGTGAGGCGGTCCCTTTGAAGGTGAATCGAGTTGCGCCGGGCGCCGGCAAAGCTCTCGGTGTTGGCGACCCAGAATCCGTTATAGGTGCAGTCGTCGAAGCTGTAGTGGCACAGAGCGTCCCACTGCGTGCTTCCTTGGAGCGGCATGAAGATGTAGTCGTCCGATCCCTGGAAGCCTCCTGGAATGCTCGATGACAGCGCACCGCCGATGACCGCGTCCGAGCCGGTCCAGGCGAACTGGTGGACGACGCCGCCCGCGCGCGCGGGATGGACCGGTCCCCAACGGTCGAGCGGGATGGCGAGGCTGTAGGACTCTCCCGATTGGACGAGTCGGGCGGCATCCGCGACCATTTCGGCGCTGATGAAGTTCGTGGTGCCGAACTCGTCGAGTGCACCCCAGCGTCCCCAATTGTGCGGTCGGCGCTCATTCACGTACCCCACGACTTTTCCATCGGCGTCGACGGTGTACTGAGGAGGAACCCATGAACCGTCCTCACGGCGAGGCATCAGTACACCTCGTGTGCTCATGCTCGCTCACCGTAGGTCGGCGTACGAGGAGGCGTGGTATCACCATGTCGCCGCCTAGCCGAGAGTCCGAGGAAACGGTGCGAGCCCCTCGTCGCGCTCAATGCGAAAGGCGTTGAGAATGAACGAGACGAGGTGATACTGCCCCACGAGCATGACCACCTCGATCAACTCCTCGTTCGCAAACTGCTGACGCAGCGCGTCAAACGTCGCCTCGTCGAGGTCGGCCGACTCGTGAAGCTCATCCGCCGCGCGAAGGAGTGCCCCGTCGCGTTCGGACCACGCATGCTCGCCGAGAGGTCGCGTGAGGGCGTCGAGCTCGACTTCGGTAATGCCGGCCGAACGGGCATACGGAACGTGCTGGCCCCACTCGTATTCGCACGTGCAGTTGACGCCCGTTCGCAAGATCAGCAGCTCTCGATCGCGGTCGGGTAGCGCCGCCTCGAACCTCAATCCGTCGGCGAAGCCGAGCCAGTTGCGCACCATCGCCGGGTTGTGAGCGAGCGCGCGATAGATGTTGAACGGCTGGTCGCTCTGGCTCCTGCGAAACGCGGCGAGCTCGAGCAGGTCGGGCTGGATCTCGTCTCGTCCGAGGAGCGGGAGCCGGGCGCTCATGCTCGCTCTTCGATGAGACAGCGCACGACGTCGCTGATCGGAGCGTCGGGGCCAAAGAACGGCACGCCAATGAGGGCCATCGACGCTTCATCCTCGCGTTCGACGATGCCGCCCGCAACGACGCGAACGTGCTCAAGCCCCTTGGCCCGAAGCGCCTGGACCAGCTCATCTGCGAGTTCGGCGAGCCCGCCGGTCAGCGACCCGATGCCGATCGCGTCGGCGTCTTCTTGCTCGACGGCTGCGACAAAATCCTCCGGTGCATTGCGCTTGCCGAGGTACACCACCTCCGCACCAGCATCTCGAAGCTCGCGCGCGAGCAGTCGGATCCCCACGTCGTGCCCGTCGAGGCCAATCTTTCCGATGACCACCTTCGTCACCGCAGCCGCAGCCCATCGCTGGCTGCAAATCCTCGCCGAACGGCGCCTACGACCTGCTCGGTCGTCGCCCCGGCGCGAACGGCCGCGATGACCGGCTCCATGAGATTCTCGTGGCTCTCGGCAACCTTCTCGACCGCGAGCAGTGGCACGGAGGCGGCATCGCAGTACTGCTCTTTTCGAGTCCGTGATCGCTCCGCGAGTTCGAGCTCGACATCACGCAAGCGAGGATTACCGTCAGACTGGCCCTCGAAGAGAGGGCGGAGGTGGGGCGACGCGTAGCGATTGACGCCCACCCACAGGCGGTCGCCACTCTTCAGCTGATCGTGACGATGCCGCTGGGCCTCGTCCAGGCACGACAACGCAAAGCCACTGTCGATGCACGCCACGGCTCCTCCACGCGACTGAACCTCGTCATAGGTCTCGCGAGCTCGTGTCACGATCTGATCGCAGAGCGACTCGAACTTGGGTCCGCCGCCCAGGGGATCAACCGTTTCGGCGATCCCGTGCTCGCTGCTGGCGACCTGTATGGTCCGCAGCGCGAGCGCCGCCGCATCATCGGAAGGAATGCGCAGGGCTTCGTCGTACGCAGCGGCGCACAGTGTGTCCGCGCCGCCGAGCGTTGCCGCGGCGACACTCACCGCCACCCGGGCCACGTTCACCAAGGGCTCCTCGGGGGCCTCGAGTCCATGCGCGTAGCCCATCAGGTTGAGGGGCTCGACGTCTCTTGGATCGAGGCCGTAGCGCTCAGCGAGCACGTCTGCCCAGAGCACTCGGGTCGAGCGAAACAGGGCCGCCGTGACGAAGAAGTCGCTCCGCTCATTCACGAAAAACGACATCGTCCGAACGACGTCGGCCGGAGCGTGACCGCGACCCACGAGATCGTCGGCGTACGCCACGCCGTTCGCGAGAGCCAGCCCGAGGGCAACCACCGGGCCAGCACCAGCGATGTCGTAGTGGTTGGAGCAGACGGTAATGGCGTGACCCGGGATGTGCTCAGCGATCGCGTACTCTGCGGCGTCGCACGCGAGACGTATCGCCTGCAAGGGGGTGAAGATCTCGGTGCCACGAGCCGTGAACTCCTTGAGGGGATCGTTCTGCATGCAGATCGCGGTGTCGCCCGCCTCCCTCTCGCGCAGTACTTCGATGGCGTAGGCCAAGCCGACGGGTCCGAGGGAGTTGGCGAGCGTCCCGAAACTCTTCAAGGCCGCGACGTCGACCTTGGAGCAGATGGTTCGCATGTCATCCAGCGAATCGCACGAGACGCCCGCGCGGCCCACCTGGGAGCGGGCGAGCCGGTGATCGGGATCAAGCCCGAGCTGGGACGGAAGATCCCAGGCGAGCAGCAGCGACTCCGCGCCGAGTTGCTGGAGCAGGTTGAGTCGATCGGCCGTCATCTCGGGCGAGCCGTGGCCGGTGTACATGCGGAACTCCGGACGGAAGGGGCCGCCGTGTCGTCGACGCGACTCGCGCCAGTGCTCCAAAGCGGGATGCGCACTGGCCCGCTCGTCCGGGTACCACTCAGCGATAGGGAGTGCGGCGTCGTTCGTTCGAGATTCGCTCATCGACGTTGTCGCTCGAGCGCGAAGTTGACACATCCGATCACGGGCACGACCGGACGTCGCTCAAGGTAGTCCACCGCTACTTGATTACCACAGGATTCACTGGCGATCCGGCCCCCGCGATGACCTTGAGTGGCGCGGCCACGTAGACGAAGTCGTACTGACCATCCTCCGCGCAGTCCTCGGCCAGCTGGTCGAGGGATGCCATCTCGGTCATCGAGACGCCGAGGTTTCGCATCAACGCGCCGTGCAGCGTCATGATGAAGCCAGTTTGGGGATCGGCGTTCGTCTCGTTCGCGAAGGAATCGGTGACGAGATTGGGAATCTCCATCTCGCGAAACCACTCAACCAGCTCCGGACTGTATCGAAGACCGGGCTCGCGCAGATCGGCGAAGAACGCCGCCTGACCGACCTCTGAGTAACGACCGAGCCAACCGGTCCGCAACACGATGACGTCGCTCTTTCGAATCTCGGTTCCCTGCGCCGCAGCGCACGCGAGGAGGTCTTCGAGGTCCACCAGTTCGCCGGGCTCCATTCGTTCTCGACCGCGAAACCTCGCGACGTCGAGTAGCACGCCTCGCGCGACGACGCCGCGTTCGGCGGTTGACATGACGCTCGCCTTGGACAAACCGCCAATGGTCGTCATGGCGTCGTAGCCGTTCCAGATCTTGTCGTCGTACCAGACATGCCCCAGCGCGTCGTACTGCGTGGAGCCTTGGAGGAAGCAGAACATGGCGTCGTCGGCGTACTCCATGTCGCCCGGGAATGACGGTCCTCGCCCGGCCAGGTAGTGACCCTTGTCGAGCACCATGAAGCGCTGCGCCCCCACTCGCCCGGGGAATACCGGATCGCCCTTCGGATCGGCCATCGGCATCTGCAGCGTGAAGACCTTCCCCTGACGCGCGCTCGCGAGCGACTCGAGGATCACATTCGGCGTGAGGTAGTTAAGGGCGCCGACCTCGTCGTCCGCACCCCACTTGCCCCAGTTCGTGGGTGAGTCCTTCAAGAGCTCGCCAACGCTCCTTGGACGGCTGTCCTCACTCATCGTGTTCCCCCTTGAGACGACTCTTTCGATCCATCCTCCACCCCTCTCGAACTTCAGTCGCTGTCACTCCACTTGGTAAAGCCGAGCTGGCTCGGATCAGGAAGCATGTCGGCGTCGCTCCGTCGCTGTGCCAGCTGCCAGCGCCCCTCGACGTTGATCAGCGCGTCGGTATAGACCGTCTGGAGCAGTGGTCGCGGCGCTTCGCCCTTTCGCACGCCGAGCAGCAGAACGTAGACCGAGCCATCGATGCCAGTGGCTGAGGGCGTCAGAAGAACCTGATTATTCCAGTGTCGGGTCTGCACACCCTGTTTGATCCATCGATCAAAGTGATCGGCGGCGAAGAGCTTGAGTCGGTCGCGACCTTGGCACTCACCAAACGTTGACGAGGAGTACACGCCGTCTTCTGCGTAGCACGACGCCCACGCGTCGCCGTCGCCGCTGTCAATCGCTCGCGCGTAGCGCGCATAGAGACTGTAGACCGCCAGCGTGTCCTCGACACCGACTTCACTCATGACTGCCCTCCTTCGATGCCCCACACACTGAATCGATCATGAATCGCGGCTCCGTCGCTCAAGCGCCATCGAACTGGCGCTTGAGCTCGGGCACGCCCTCGGTGATCGCATGGATCCCGCACATGGCGACCACCTCGAGTACCTCGAGCAGCTCGCCCTTGGTGGCGCCGTGGGCCAGCGCCCCGCGCACGTGGCGACGGATGGCCTGCTGATTGAGATGGGTGGGCGATGCGCTGATGCCGAGATAGATGAGCTCTTTCACCTTCGGGGAGAGCGCGCCCTTGCGCCAAGGGACCGCTGTGAACTTCATGAACCCCTCGAGGAACTCAGGGTCGTTCTCGGCTACCGACTGCAATGTCTGATCCCAGTAGCCGCGCAACTCGACGAATCGCTGGCGCAGCTCGTTCGAGACTTCTTGTGGGGCTGCGCTCAACGCCTCCCCTCGATTCGCCAGCTCGTCGAGAATAATCGGCACCGACTCGGTCATCGTACCCAGAACCGATCTCGGCGACGATCTGGAGGAGCTCCAGCACTTCGTCACGCGTGGCGCCGTGGCCGATTGCGTTCACCATGTGCACCCGAACGCCGGCGAGATAGAGGTGGGTGGTCGACACGTCCATGGCGAGATAGAGGAGCTCTTTGACCTTCGGTTCCAAATGGCCCTTGCGCCAGGGAACCGACGACCAGTCGATGTAGGCATCGAGGAGATCGGGGTCATACTCCAGCACGCTCGCCCAGACCGCTTCGTCCCAGAATCCGCGCTCGGCGACGAATCGCTCCTTGATCTCCACTTGCCGCTCAGACAGTGACATTGGGCCCCCTTCATATCGACGTCGGTCACCCGCTATCGGACACCTCTCTATCACAAACCACTCCGTCCGACAAGTTTTTCTCACTGGTTACGTCACTACATCCTTATATTCATAACGGTTTAACCAACAACTCTCATATTGTCAGTCAATAAAAGCGGTGCCACGAAGGAGGCGGCGAGCCGTTCGAAACGTCGACGCCGAGGCGACGCGGACGCCAGCCTCGCCGTCGGTGACGTGCGCTTCAACACTCGTCACCCCCTTGTTGTGCCCGATGCGGACTCGATCTGACGCCACGCGAGTGAGCATCGATGGAATCGTCCCCGAGATGTTGCATGCCGCGGCAAGGCACAACAGTCCGGTGCCGGGAAAGGCGTGATGGACGCGCCCCATTGACAACGCCCGCGCCGCGATGTCGTACTCTTCGATCGCGACCGCCGTGCCCGAGGCGGCCACGAAGTCGAGCGGCCTACCCACTACAGCGACCCGAGGTATTGCCGGGGACTCGGCGTCAGCGGTAGCGGCACTGGCGAGTCCCAAGAGTTGGGCTCCGAGCGCGCGCAGCTCCCTTAGCTTTGTGAGTAGTCCCCTGTCTTCGTTCAATGCCGCCGAGCCCTCGACTCCCCTCAGCCCGAACTGCGAGGCTTCGACGAAGACGTACGGCCCCGACACGTCGACGATGCTGACGGCAACGTCACCCCAGCTGGTCGTCAGCACATCGAGGGGCGATCTGGTCGGCAGCACGTGTCCGTTCACCGATCCCCCGGGATCATGCCAGTCAAGCTTGATAGGCGCACCGGTACCAGGCACACCAGCGATGGCGAACTCGCCCTCGACCGCGGGACGGCCATGAGCGGTGGGCACGTGCGCCGTGACCCGACGGTTCGTATTGAGGTTGAGGAGCGCAATCTCGACGACCGGGTCGTCTGCGGTCACGAGTCCCTCGTACATGGCGAAAGGGCCCACCGCCGCGGTGAGGTTGCCGCAGTTGCCTCCCCAATCGACCACCGGTCGCTCGACGCCCACTTGGGCAAAGAGGTAGGCGATCTCGACCCCGTGATCGCGCGGTCGAGACTCGACGGCGACGATCTTGCTCGTGGACGAGTGCGTGCCCCCCAATCCGTCGATCTGCATGGGATCGGGACTTCCCATGAGACGAAGCGCAAACGTGTCGCGCATGTCGAAGTCAACGGGTAGGTCCGAAAGGGCCATGAAGACGCCCTTGCTCGTGCCACCACGCATCAACGAAACATCGATCTCAGTCACACGAAACTCTCAGTGGGGTGAGGGCTACGTGACGTCGCGTGGCCCTAAGGGTGTCTTGGTCACGCAGCCTAGGACGCACGTGCGGTCCAGTCGGAGGCTTTCTGTTCACGGTTCGCGCCAGAGCATTCCCGCGAAGACGTGCGCCTTGGGGAAGTTCGAGATGGCCGACACCAGGCACTTCGTTACACGAGGGCACGCGACGCTCAAGACGTCGTTGTCTGTCTGCGGCGCTCCGAGTTCCCAACTCCAGCTGAGTCCTCCATCGGAAGTGGAGTAGACGTCGCCGTACGAAAGGCCCATTGTGCAGGCCTCACGCGTCGTGCACGAGACCGCATTCTGACCCACCGCGTTGGGCGTACGCGCACCGGTCGAAGCGAAGGGATTGGTGTAGCTCCACGACTTCCCGCCGTCGCGCGTGACCCACTTGAAAGGCTGGGTGGTGCCGGTCATGTTGAGGTGGCCGATGTAGCCCCCGGCAACGCAGAAGAGCGGGGACCCACAGGAAATCGCGGACAGGCCGGTCGGCGTCACGCTATTGCGTTCATACGATGTGAAGTTCGCGGGCACCGGGAGCGCCCGCCACAGACGACCGGTATCACTCGATGCGTAAACGCGAGCGGTCGTGTTCTGAACCGCAAAGCACGATGACTCGTCGACGCAGTCAAGCCCCGCAATCGAGCCACCAACTGGCTGGGGCGGCAGCGTGGCCGGAGTAAAGAACCGCCCCGCGGTGTTGGTCACGAGTATGAAGCCAGTCGTTCCGGTCGTCCCGCTGACGAGGCAGTACGTTGCGCTGAGACAGCTGACGTCATTGAACCGAAAGTTGGCGTTCCCCGGCGTGCGACGTCGATAGACCCGAATCCAGCTCCGACCGCCGTTTGTCGATCGGTAGATCGCGGCGCCGACGCTCGGCGCGGCACCGAGCGTCGCGATGGCGAAGCAGGTCCCGTTCGCCACGCAATCGAGCGACGTGAACCCGTATCGACCGACCTCTTCGGGTTGGTAGACCTGCCATGTGAGCCCCGCGTTGTCACTCACGATCACCTCACGCGAGAAGGCGCTCACGCCGACGCAGTGCGTCGCGGTGAAGCAACTGAGCGCGGCGATCGCGTCGCCGTTGCCGGGGACGGGCCCAACGCTCCAGGTTCTGGTCCGCCGCACCGGCGTCGGTCAAAAGGGGCGCCGCTACCATCGCGAGCGCACATAGAGAGGCCAGAAGGCTTTTCGCCGTGAGCTTCGAAAGCGGCGCCCTACGCCCTGGTCGTACGCGCTCCATCTTGCCCGACGACCTACATTTTCTCCATATTCAGGAGTCTATTTATCCTGGCCTCTGGCGGTGAGGCAGGGTTCGAAGATACGATCTAAAGATGTCCGACAATGTGTTCGAGCTTCGCGGAGGAACGGCACTGGTGATCGGCGCAGGCGGCGATCTTGGACGGCGGGCGGCGCTCGTTTTGGGCCGTCAGGGAGCAACGGTGATCGTCACCGATCACGACCGAGCGGGCCACTCCCTCGAGCAGACATACCAAGAGCTGTCTGACGAAGGGATCGACTGCGCCGCCATGACCTGCGACGTGACCGACGAGGAATCGGTCGAGCGAGCAGTTGCCGAGGCGACGAAATCTGCACCCCTGTCGATCCTCGTGAACGCGGCGGGCGTCAATCTTCGACGGGGCCTCCTCGAGACGTCGTTGTCGGAGTGGCGCCAGCTGGTCGACGTCAACATGACCGGCACCTGGCTCGCCAACCGGGCTGCCGTTCGCTCAATGGCCCCCGCCGGCAAAGGGAAGATTGTCAACTTTGCAAGCGTGTATGCAGAACGCGTCGGGCCCGTTCCCGAGTCCGCGTATTACGCCACCAAGGCCGCAGTCGCCAATGTGACGCGCTCGGTCGCCAGTGAGTTCGGCGAGCGAGGGGTGCACGCCAACTGCCTCGCACTCGGTGTCTTCTATCCAACCGGTATGACTGCCGCACTGGGCGAGAACCCAGAGCTCTTGCAGTGGTTTAGCAACCGAACGATGCTGAAGCGCCTTGGGGACCCAAGGAAGGATCTCGATGGTCCGCTCATGCTGCTCGCTTCTGCTGCGTCGGACTACATGACAGGCCAGGTGGTCTACGTTGACGGAGGGTGGTCGGCGTGGTAATCGTGGCGCGGGCGAAGCGCGAGCGTGCTCGAGACGCGGGCTCGCTGCGGTGCGGCGTTCGAGGGGCCACAACGAAGGGGGCGAGCAACCGTGGATGAACGTGCCGAAAAGTTCGACATCGTCGTTGTGGGATGCGGGACCGCTGGACTGGCAGCGGCTGCGAGTGCCGCGGGGACCGAAACCGATCGACCGTTGCGAATTGCGGTGCTCGAGCGTGCGGTGCGAGAAGAGCGAGGGGGAAACTCCAGTTGGACCGGCGCCTACTTTCGCCTCGAGGACGTATACACGCCCGCCGATGGCTTCGCCGAGGACATCGCCGATTTCTGCCGCGATCGGGTACCGACTGACTACGTAACTGCGCTCGTTGACCGTCTGCCGGAGACGATGGAGTGGCTTCAAGAGTTCGGCGCACGATTTCGCGCCATGCCGACGATCTTCATCACCAAATCACGTCCGCGAGTACTCCCCGTTGGCGGAGGCGAACGCCTGGTTCACGTGCTGGCCGAGGCGTGCGAGAACTCGGGAGTCGAGATTCTCTACGAGACGACGGCGATCAAGCTTCGACTGGGCGACCGTGGCGACATTGAAGGCCTCCTGGTCAACGATCCGAACGGCCAGCGGGTGATCGCGACCAACACGGTCATCATCGCGTCGGGCGGCTTCGAAGGCAATCCTGAGATGATGACGCAGTACATGGGGCCAACGGCCTCGGAGCTCAGGACGATTGCGCCCGGCGGCATGTTCAACAAGGGCGAAGGCATACGGATGGCCCTGGACGTGGGGGCGAAAGCGACCGGAGAGTGGGGCCAATTCCACGCAGAACCCATCGATCCCCGCAGCTCCCAGCCCGAGGCGGTCGTGATGATCTACGCGTACGGGCTCCTCGTGAATCGACAGGGAGTGCGCTTTCTCGACGAAGGCTCCGGCACCGTAGACGAGACGTACGAAGCGACGGCTCGAACGGTATGGCGCGACCAAGGGAACTTGGCGTACACGGTGTGCGACAACTCCGTTCGCGGTCTTCCCAACTTCGATCACGCCGTCATGACCGACCGGCCCGCGATCATCGCCGACACCTTGGAAGAGCTCGCCGACGCCATGGGAGTTCCCCGCGACGCGTTCATGGCGACCGTCGAGGAGTTCAACGCCGCGACACGACCGGGAACCTTTGACTGTACGGTGCCCGACGGTCTCGCCACCGAGGGACTCGACATCAACAAGTCGAACTGGGCCCGGCCCCTCGTCGAGGCGCCGTTCCTTGCCTATCCACTGTCGTGCTCCATCGTCTTCACCTTCGGCGGCATCGGAACCGACCTCGAGGGCCGAGCCATTACCGCCGACGATCGCCCAATCCCCGGGCTGTTTGCGGCGGGTGAATGTACCGGGCTGTACCACTTCAAATATCCGGGAGCCACATCGGTCATGCGAGGGCTTGTGTTCGGCAAGCGAGCAGGACTCACTGCGGCGGCGTACGCGGCTGGCCTTCCGTCAATGGTAACAAAGCAATGAAGGAGGTCCGGGAAATGACCGACGCACTTATCGCTGATCCTCGCCCCAGCGAGATGAAGCAGTACCAGATGTTCATCGGTGGCGAGTGGGTGGACAGCGCTGATGGCGCGACGTTCACCTGCACAGATCCCTTCAACCAGGTCCAGTGGGCATCCGTCCCCCGAGCGGCCGCCGCTGACGTCGACCGAGCGGTCGCGGCGGCGCGGGCAGCCTTCGAGAACCCCGAATGGTCCGGTCTTCGTCCCTTGCAACGGGCCCAGCTCTTGAGGAGTCTCGCCGAACTCATCGAGAACAACTCAGAGGAGCTCGCTCACGTGCAGGTGCGCGAGAACGGAAAGCTCCTTCGAGAAGTGTTGGGTCAAGCGAAGCTGATGGCCAACCACTGCTACTACTACGCAGGCTTAGCCGAAGTCCTGGAAGGCAAGACCACCGCGATCTCCATTCCCGACGTGCTGAACTACACCGTGCGAGAGCCCCTCGGCGTGGTCGCCGCCATCACGCCGTGGAACTCACCCCTGCTGCTCATGCTCTGGAAGCTCGGTCCGGCCCTGGCCGCAGGGAACACCATCGTCATCAAGCCGTCTGAAGTCACCCCGGTCTCAACGCTGCTCTTCTGCGAGCTCGTCGACCGGGCCGGCTTTCCCAAGGGGGTGGTCAACGTGCTGACTGGATTTGGTGACGTTGGCGGCGAACTCGTGCGTCATCCGGGCGTGGACAAGATCGCCTTCACCGGTTCAACGGCCACCGGAAAGAACATCGCCAGCGCTGCGGGGTCGCGCCTCGCTCGGGTCTCCCTCGAGCTGGGCGGCAAATCACCCAACATCATCTTCTCTGACGCGATACCGGAGAACGCCGTCAAGGGCGTCCTCGCGGGAATCTTTGGCGCCACCGGTCAGTCGTGCATGGCCGGCTCTCGCGTGCTGATTCAAGATGAGATCTATGACGCCATTGCCGAGTCGATTCTCGAGGGCGTGCGAGCCATCAAGATCGGCGATCCCTTCCATCCCGATTCGGAAATGGGAACCGTGGCCTTCGAAGGCCAGTACAAGAAGGTGCTCGAGTACATCGACATCGGCATTGGCGAAGGTGCCACGCTCCTCTATGGTGGCCAACGCCCGGAGAACCGCCCCGACTTGGACGAGGGCCTCTTCATCACCCCCACCGTCTTCGGTGACGTTGACAACTCCATGCGCATCGCCCAGGAAGAGATCTTCGGGCCGGTCGTCTGCCTCATCCGATTCAAAGACGATGAGGACGCGATACGGATCGGCAACGATACGCCGTTCGGACTTGCCGCGGGCATATGGACCGAGAACATCGGGCGAGCCCATCGGGTGGCGAGTCGCCTTCGCGCTGGCACCGTGTGGGTGAACACCTATCGGCGCACCAACTACGCGGCACCGTTCGGGGGGTTCAAAGAGAGCGGCCTTGGTCGCGAGAACGGGTCATCGGCGCTGGACGAGTACACCGAAGTGAAGAGCGTCCTGGTGAATCTCGGCGGCCCGATCAAAGACCCCTTCAATCCTCGCGCGTGAACAGGAAGGGCCTTCCATGACACGAAGCCTTCGAGAGCTCATTGACGCGGATCGAGCCCTGGTGCTGCCGGGGATCACCAACGCCGTCGGTGCTGCGATCGCGGTCGATGTCGGCTTTGAAGCCCTCTATCTCACCGGAGCCGGCATCACGAACAGCGAACTTGCGCTTCCCGACCAAGGGTTCATCTCCCTCACCGATCTCGCCGCCCAGGTCGGTCGCGTTCGTGACGCGGTGAACGTGCCAATTGTGGTCGACGCCGATACGGGGTTCGGCAACGCGCTGAACGTCATCCACTGCGTGCGCGTCCTCGAGCGCAGCGGCGCCAACGCCATTCAGCTCGAAGACCAGGTCTTCCCCAAGCGCTGCGGCCATTTTGCGGGGAAACAGGTCGCCAGCGCGGAGGAGATGGTCTCGAAGATCAAGGCGGCGGTCGACACACGAAGAAGCACGGAGTTTTTGGTGATCGCTCGCACGGACGCGCTCGCAGTGGTGAGCATCGACGAAGTATTCGCGAGAACCGACGCATACGCGCAGGCGGGTGCCGATGTCATTTTCGTGGAAGCACTGACCACCATCGAAGAGATGGCCGAGGTTCCCCGGCACGTCTCACTGCCGCTCCTCGTCAACATGGTCGAAGGGGGCAAGACACCGCTGCTGGAAGCAAGCGAGCTCGAGGCCATGGGCTATCGCATCATCTTGTACGCGAACTCGGCACTGCGCGCCGGCATGCTCGCGATGCAGCACGTGCTCCAAGTGCTGAAGAACAGTGGCACCACGCAGTCGGTGTTGGACGAGATGGTGACGTGGGATGAGCGCCAGCGACTCGTGAGCAAACCTCTCTACGACGACTTCGAAAGGCGGTACTCATCGTGACGACTTCGCGCCTCACTCACCATTCCTCTGTCACGGACTAGGCGAAGACCGTGCCCTACTACGAATATCGCTGCGAACGGTGCGTCGTGACGTTCGAACTCTTCATGAAGTCGATGGTGTCGTCCAGTGAAGCGCCTGCCCCATCGTGTCCCCAGTGCGCATCCGCTGACACAAGGCGCGTCGTCACGCAGGTCGCGGTGCTGAAGGGTGCCAACCCCGGGCTCGGCGCGTCGGCCTATCCAACCTCGTGGTCCTCGATCGACCACGGCAACCTGGAGACGACCAACTACTGGCGCACACGAGTAGAGAAGGAGAAGTCCGAAGAGGCGAAGGACTCGGGTCTGGCGAGCGAGCGCCTCTTGCACGCCGAGCAACGCTACCAAGAGGTCGCCCAGCGTACCTCGCCCCGCACCGGCGATACGGCACGGACGAATGATCACGATCACGCGGGCAGCTCCGGCCACGGCCACGCACACAGTCATGAGCACAGCGACTCCCACGGTGCGAGCCATGGAGTCGACAACAGCAGCCATCCCGCGGAGAAGACATGACCGAACAAGGGGGAATCTCGAGCGCGCCAACTGATCGACTCGCCGCGTTCGTCGCTGAGTGTCAAACTCTCGACGTGAGCGACGCGCTCGCGTTGCGCGCGAGCACCGCGATGCTCGACGCCTTCGGACTCGCGTTGGCCGCGCGAGGAATACCAACGGTGGAAGCGTTCATCGAGCTCGCCAAGGAGCTGAAGGACCCGACCCAGGGCTGCACTATCTGGGGACGCTCCGGACGGGTCTCGATTCTCGACGGCGTCACTGCCAATTCGATAGCGGTGCATGCGCGCTTTCAAGACGACTGCGACATGACATCGTGGGCTCACCCCGGCTCGCTCATCGTGCCGCCGGCGGTGTCGCTTGGGGAGCTGACGCAGGCGACCGTAGCCAAGGTCATCCGGGCCATACTCTGCGGGTACGCCACCATCTCGTGGCTCGGAGGTGACGAGGTCGTCGGCCGCGCGGTGGTGGAGCGCGGGTTTCGCGCCAGTCCCGTGTTCGGCTCGATCGGAGCCGCGGCAAGTGCGTCGGTCATCTTGGACCTTGACGAGGGCGAGTCGCGCAACGCCTTGGCGATAGCCGCAGACAATACAGGGGGCGTGCTGGAGCCGGTGGGGGCGGGTGCCGACGACTGGCGAATCCACAACGGCACCGCGGGACATCGAGGGGTCTTGAGCGCGCTGCTCGCCCAACGAGGCGTGCTCGGAGCGCCGAGAGCCCTCGAGGGTCCAAACGGACTGCTGAGGGCGTTTGCCGGATTGAGTGAGGTGCCCGATGCCTGGGAACGCGATCCAGATGTTGGCTCGATCCTTTCGGTGTGGGCGAAGCCGTATCCAACGCTCGGCGACAACGTCGCCGTCGTGGCCGCGGCCTTGGCGCTCCACCACATGGGTCTCGATCCGTCGCGCATCTCATCGGTGCGGGTGCATCAAAACGCCCACTTCGCCTCGTACCCCGGCACCTCGTTTCGCGGACCCTACGTGCGACCGGCCCAGGCGGTGGCGAGCACGGCGTACGCGGTCGCCTCGACACTCCTTTACGGGCGCCTCGAGTACGGCCGCTACGCCACGCACCTTGACGACGCTGCGACCATGTCGCTGATCGAGCGGCTCACGGTCGTCCCGCAGAAGGCGTACTCGTACATCGACGGCCTCGTTGAAGTCACGCTCGACGACGGAAGCGTTCGGCGTCAGGCCGCGAGGGACCTCGATCAGACCATATTCTTTCGCGACAAGGAAAGCGCAGGAGCCGCGTTCTCCGCGCTGCTGCGCGAAACGGGCTATGACGCCTCGCTGGCCGAATCGATATCGTCGTGCGTCTTCGGCGCGACGGGCGCCACGCCCGTCGGGACCGTCGTAGAAAGTCTGGGAAATGCCGGATGAGCAACAACAACGTCAACGAATGGGGGAGCTATGAGAATGCCGCGGCGTCTCTACATACAGAACCACGGAAACATGCACTGCGATCTGGGCTGGCTCGTGGCACAGGCGGGCGTGACACTCGCCAATCGAGATCAGAAGGAAACTCTGGCGCGGCAGTGGGTCGAGTGCCCGACGCACACGGTCCTCATTGACCACCCCGATGGATGGATACTTTGGGACACCACGTGCCCTCGCGACTGGGAGACGCACTGGGCAGGAGCGGGGTCGAGCGAACTGTTCCCCTACGACGACGTCCAAGAAGGTCAATACTTCGACGAGTCGCTCAACGCCATGGGCATCGGTGTCGAGGACATCAAGTACGTGATCCAGTCGCATCTCCACGCAGACCACTCGGGCAACGTCAAGCACTTCAAGAACACCGACGCCACATTGATTTGCACCAAGAAGGAGCTCGACGGGGCGATGGGCTTCGACGGCCCCCACCAGGGCGTGCACATCAAGTCCGACTACGCGGACCTGAAGTGGGAGACCGCCGAGACTGACCAGGAGATCGTTGACGGTGTGACGTTGATCCAATCCCCCGGCCACACCTGGGGCACCTGCTCCTTGAGGGTCGATCTGCCCGATAGCGGGACCATGGTGTTCACGTCGGACGCGGTCTACATGACGACTTCCTTCGGTCCCCCGACTGTCGGTTCCCCCGTCGTCCACGACAGTCTGGCGTGGCTTTCGTCAGTTGAGAACCTCCGGCGAATTCAACAGAGTACGGATGCGACGATGATCTTCGGCCACGACGCCCGGCAGATGAAGACGCTTCGCTTCGGCCCGCACGACTACTACTCGTAATCGCCAGCCCACCCGCCTCACTCGTCGAGCGCGTCGCGCGTCACCTTCGTGAAGTGGCGAACGCCTGACGCGTTTGGACCCGAGTAGTAGCCCCGGTGGCTGACGGTGAACCCGCTCGTACGCTGAAGATTCACGAGCATCTCGGCGTAGCAGAGCAATGTGCCATAGGCGTCCAGCACGGGAACCCCAGCGAGCGATGTCACGCCGCGTCGCATGAGTGCGGTATTGAGCACCCCTTCGGCCGGGATGATCAGATCGGCACCCATGTCGACGGCCCGGCGCGCCACCGCTTCGACGCGTTCGACGAGGCCGCCACCTCCAGCGTGAAGACTCTCGAGATCGTCTTCGGTGACCGGCGGGCTCATGGGCAGCGTCGCCGCGACTCGTCCGGTGGCGCCGTAGCGCGTCACCAGCTCCTCGAGCACATAGACCTGCTCCGGCCCCAGTCCAATGAGCCCGTAACGTCCCCCCATCGCGGAAGCGACGAGGAGCGAGGTCTCACACAGGCTCACGACAGGGATGGCCACGAGACTTCGCGCCTCGCGCAACCCCGGATCAAAAAAACAGCTGATCGCGACGGCGTCGTAGCCCTCACCCTCGGCGGTGAGCGCATTCTGCACGATCTGGACCGAGATCATCCGGTCAACCCACGGATACACGATCGCCTCGATGGGCGTGACGCCTTCGGGGTACGTCCCGGGCGCAACGCCGTGAACGTCGACCACGGTGCCCGGCGCGCACACGGCGCCGGCGTGCTCGGCGAGCGTTTCGGCGTATCGAGGAAGTCGCTCGAGGTCCGTCATACTCTGATGCCAGATTCGCATTGCCATAGTTCAACCTAGATAGTGGTCTATCAATTCTCTGCCGTCGCTCCCCAGGCTCTTCGTGACGCGTTCGTCGATGATCCTGCCGTCGGAAAGCACGTAAATTCGGTCGCAGACGGCCAACGCGATGTCGACGCGCTGTTCGACGAGAAGGATGGATCGACCCTGTTCGCGAAGCTTGAGGAGCGCACCCGTCATGTCGGCGATCGCGAGCGGCGCCAGAACCGAGGGACGGTTCATCGAGCAGCATCACCTCGGGGTCATTCATCATCATCCGGCCAATCGCCACCATCTGTTGCTCGCCTCCGCTGAGCGACGTCGACGGTCGAGCGCGATAGCGTTCGACGGCGGGAAACAGATCGAAGACACTTTGCATCAGTTCGTCCACTCTTCGTTGGTTTCGTCGAAATCGCATGCCACCCAGGCGGAGATTGTCCTCGACTGACTGGCCCTTGAACAGACGGCGACCTTCGGGGACGAATGCGACGTAACCCGAAGCGACCTTGTGGGGCGCCATGGAGATCAGCTCGGCCCCATTGACGAGGATGTGGCCCTCGCGATGTTTGAGTAGTCCCATGATCGCCCGCAGGACCGTCGATTTTCCCGCGCCATTGGGGCCAAGCAAGGCGACTGCCTCGCCGTGGGCGATGTGCAAGCCAATGTCGTGGATGACGTCGAAGCGACCGTAACCGGCTGATAGCGAGTTGATCTCAAGTACGTTTTCGGTGCTCACTGTCCTAGATAGACCTCTCTAACGCGCTCATCGCCGCGTACCTCGTTCGCTGGACCCGTCTTCACGAGCGCACCGGCGGCAATGACGGTGATCTCGTCACAGACGCTGAAGATGAAGCGAGTCTGGTGCTCGACCACGATGACCGTCACCCCGCTCGCACTGAGATTTCGAAGCACCCCCGCAACGGTTTCAATCTCGCCGCTCGACAAGCCAGCTAACGGCTCGTCTAAGAGCAGCACTGATGGAGTTCCGACGTACGCCGCGGCGAGTTGGGTCAGCTGTTCTACGCCGTGGGGGATGTCCGCCACCTTGACGCGTGACCACTCGCGACTCATGCCGACACGATCGAGGGCCTTTGCGGAGCTCGTCCCGATCGACCGACTGTCCCGCCGACCGCTCGGCAGGAACGGCCAGATCAGCGAGCGCGACAGTATCCAGCGATATTTGCTGTACATGCCGATGGAGACGTTTTCCTTTGTCGTCAGGTCCTTCACCATCGCCGCCGATTGGAACGTCCTCATCAGGCCGTATTTGGGGCGTTCCGACGCGGGAAGGTTGCCAACGTCATGGCCGTTGAGCAGAATGGTTCCCGCCTGGGGGGTCAGCTGACCCGAGAGCAAGTTCACTAGGGTGCTCTTGCCCGACCCGTTGGGCCCGATCAGACCGTGAATGGAGCCACGCCGAACGACGAGGTCAACGCCTTGAAGAACCGGCACATCCCTGAAGTAGCCGAATTCAATGTTGCGCGCTTCAAGCGCGTACGCCGACTCAACATTGACGACAACCTGGTCGAACCCGGACGTCGTATCGCTGTCGGCGAGCGAAGGCTCCGGGAGACCACGAGTCGCAAGCGCGCCACGCCCGCGGATAAGTCGGACGACTCGATTGAAGACTCCAACCACTCCTTCGGGAATGACGATGATGACAAAGACGAATATCCCCCCGAAGAGGACCTCTTGCCAGAGCGGGTTCCACGAGACGACGACCGGAAAGAGGGAGATGAATACTGCGCCGATGATGGGACCGATCAGCGTGTTCATGCCTCCCAGAATCACCATAACCAGCACGTTGATCGACGTCGTGCCGCTGAAGTCCGAAGGATTGAGAAAGCCTAGGAAGCAGAACGCCCAGCCGGCCAGACCGGCGAGGGCCGCTGAGAGCGCGAAGACCAGGACTCGAGTCCGGGCCGTCTTCACACCCACCGAAGCAGCGAACGGTTCGGCGTCGCGCACCGAAAGGAGCACGGGATAGGCGACCGATCGCCGAATGCTCCAGATGATGGCAATCGTGAAGAGCAACGCGGCGCTGCACGCCCACACCAATGACGTGCCCAGCGAGGAGAGCGCCGCCGGGAAGTTCGGAAAGGCGGGTCCCGGGATTCCCTGGTAGCTGCCCGTAATGCTGAGGTCTTCGATGAGCACCGCCACGATGAGCGTGAAGATGTAGGTGGTGATCGCGAAGTAGAGGCCGCTCACGCGAAGTGAGAGGGCTCCGATGATGAGGCCCACGAGACCGTCTGCGATCATCACCACGGGCAAGGCGACCAGCAGGCTCCAGTGGTAGTTCACATTCAAGATGGTGGTCGCGTAGGCGGCGATCGCAAGCAGCCCAGCGTGGCCAAGTGAGTACAGGCCAAGCGTGCCGGCTACCAGGTCCAGACTCAGCGCCAGTATCGAGAAGACGACGGCGACGAGCAACAGCCCCTGGTCGTAATTGGAGGTATGGGCGAGCACAACGGTGCCAATGATGTACAGCACCAAAATGGCGGGAACGGTCGCGCGTCGAACCCATGACATTGAGCGAGGCCTCGACGCAGTGTTCGGGTTCATGACCGAGCGCCCGACGTTCGCGCGCCGACGCGGCGAACCAGCGCCTTGATGGCGCCGCCCGACGTGAAGATCCCGTTTGGAAGTATCAAGAGACCCGCCACCACCATCACGAAGGGGAACCAGTCATCAGCCTGCGGATTGATATACGTGACGGCGAACGACTGGAGCACACCGAGTATGAACCCGCCCAGCATCGCCCCCGACGGACTCTCGATGCCACCGATCATCAGCGCCACGAAACCGCTGATCCCGAAGGACTCACCGAGGTACGCGTCAGCGAATGAGTTCGGACCGACCAGTATGCCGGCGATGCCGAGCAAAAGTCCCGCGAGTGCGAAGACCAAGATCGTGAAGAAGAGGACGTTCCCGCCGATCGACGACGCGATCTCAGGGTCAGTCGATATTGCGGTGCCCATTTTCCCAAACAGCGTCTTTCGCCGCATCAGCTCGAAGCCCGCAATCAGGAGGAGACCGACCCCAACGGACAAGACGCCCTGCCAGGGCATTCTCGCGCCACCGATGATCACGTCCTTGTTGTTGAGCAGTGCCGGGAACGGGAGGGAGTCGACGCCCCAGATCACGGCGGCGAGCGACTCGATGATGATGCCAAGACCCAAGGTGCTAACGAGCCACGCGAAGCTGAAACGACTGAACCGCAGCACCGGCGCGATACCGACTGCATACACCACGAGCGATAGGACGACGGAAGTCGCGATGCCCGCACACACCGCCCACGGCACGGGCACCCGGTGGATCGTCAAGACCGCTGTCACCATGACTGACGCCATCATGATCTGCCCGTTAGCAAAATTGATGACCCGAGTCACGTAGTACACGAGCGCGTAGGCCATTGCCACGATGCCGTATATCGCGCCGTTCGACAACCCGGTCAGAACTACTTGGAGCATGACTAATCCTCTTGGATCTGCATTACTGAAAACATACGACGAAACCCCGGCCGATCGCGGAGACCGACCGGGGTTTCGTCGTGGGCTGTTGGGGAAACCAACGGTAGTGCCGAGCGCCTACTTGATTTCGTTCCAAGTCGTCAGCGAAGTACCACTCGCGTCGTATTCCACGGGGACGAACTGGGGGCCATTAATCGTTGTGTGGACCTTCTTGGTCAAGCTGAGCGTGCCCGTGAGTCCTGGGTAGTCCGTCAACTTGTTCAGCTGGGCCGCGATCGCCGTGTTCTTCGTGGACTTGGCGGCGTTGATGACTTTCGCCAGAATCATCACGGCGTCGTACTGAATCTCACCCCACACCGTCGGTGCGACGTGATAGGTCTTCTGATACAACGCTTCGTACGCCTTGACCGCGGCGTCGGGGTCCTGGGCGGTCTTGAGGTTCGCCGAGATGACCTTCATCTTCGAGAGCACCGCGTTGGTAGCGAGGTTCGAGAAGGTGTCGTCCGAGTTGGTCTCGTCGTTGCCCAGCACCGTGATCGAGTCACCGCCCGCCGTGTTCAGCAACTGAACAAACGTGGCCTGGTCCTGGGGCGTCAGCCATACGTCAACGCAGCTCGCCTTCGAGGCGATCACGCTGTTCACCTCAGTCTGCAAGGTCGTCGAAGCCGGCTCGGATGATGACCAGTTCTCGTTGATCGAGTCGTCACCCTTGAGCTTGCTGCCCGCAATCACGGTCTCAATCCCCGCCAGAACCGCCCTCGCCGTAGTACGTGTTGTCATGGATCACGTATAGGCCGTTGGGACAAGACGTGGAGGCGTACGATCCAAGGGCCGCGCCGACGGCGTAGCCGTTGAGGCTCGTGCTCCACGCCCATGGGTAAGGCGCGGCATTAGGTCCGTTCGGATAGATCGAAGAGCCGCCATCGTCGATAAGTCCGACGTCCGGTTCCTTGAGTGTGTCGGCTTCCGCCACCGTGGTCGAGGCCGTGTCACCAGAGCCCAGTATCGCCACCGCACCCTCGGACACGTACTTCTTGAACAACAGCGCGGACGTTGTTGAGTCTGCCCCGTCGTTGCTGTAGTCGATGACCAGCTTCTTTCCCAGGACACCGCCGTGAGTGTTCACATAGTCGACCGCCAACTTCGCAGAGTTGTCCGCCGCGATGCCTGTGGTCGCGTACGCGCCGGAAAGCGGCATGATCGAGCCGACGAGTAACTTCCCCTTGAGACTGGTGCCCGAAGCAGAAGCTTGCGTCGCGCCGATTCCCGCGACCGCCACTGCGCTCCCCGCTAAGAGCGCCACTGACGCAGCTGCCATAAATAACTTTTTCAAGCGATCCCCCCTATTTTGTCGTACACTTTCCGTCGCCTTCACCCGTGACAGGTACTGGTTACGCGAAGTGGTTTTCTAAACACCGTAATCGCGATAAGATTTCACGTCAAGTGCGGGTCCGCCGGTCCTGGAAAGCCCGAATGAGATTGGAAACGAGCTCGAAAAATTGACGACTTTTTTGGCAAGTAGGCGATCTGGTACGACAAAACTCGATCTCCAAAAGGTTCGCCGGTGGCTCGACAAGTTACTCCCGTGATCGAGGAAGATCTAAACATGCACAGCGCAACGTGGCTGAGGATCCTGGGATCGGAGATCTACGTCGAACGGGCGGGCATGGGGATGCCGTTGCTGTGCATTCACACGGCTGGTCAGAGCGGGGTGCAGTACCGAGACGTATTGGAACGTCTGCCGTCGCAAGGCTTTCACGTCGTGGTGCTCGACCTGCCCGGACACGGGCGCTCGTCTCCCAGCCCGGGCGAGCCAATAACAGATCTGCATCAATACGCCGAGATTTGCTGGGAGGTCGCCCAGCAACTCTCACTCGAGAGCCCAGTGATACTCGGATGTTCAATCGGCGGCAAGATTGCACTCGATCTCTGCGTCCACCACGGCGACGAGCTTGGTGGCGCGATCGTCATGGAGGCAGATGCTCGCAATCGGGCCCTTTCGGTGTCCGGTCTCCGTCGTTCGATGAATGATTCGGCGTCCCCTTCCCAGGGGCAACGGACGTTTTATGGGTCGCTCGCCTCGGTGGGCGTTACGGTGCCCGAGGCGAGGGCCGAGTCCATTGCCACGATGCATCGCCGTGAGGACTCGGTGATCACCACCTCTGACTTGATCGGCTGGTCGACGCACGACGTCACCGATGGCCTGGCACAAGTTCGCTGCCCGCTCCTCGTCGTTGCGGGCAGCGACGACTTCTGGGTGCGTATCGAGGACTGTCGCGAAGTCGCCACCGCCGTCGTGAACGGCGAATTTATCGTGCTCGAAGGGATCGGGCACTATCCGATGGAAGAGCTTGCGGACTTCCCCGAACTCCTGGCTGGTTGGCTCGCGGGCCTGCTAAAGAGGCGTAGCGACTGATGTCACCGCACAGGGAGGAACCCATGAATGACTTTGAGGCGATACAGCAATTAGTTTCGCGCTACAACATTGCGTTCGATGATATGGACGTTGAAGGATGGATCGAGTGCTTCACTGAAGACGCGTACTTTAATCGTTCGAACGCTGAGCGCTCCTACCGCGGTCACGACGAGCTACGCGAGCTCATCAACGAATTCTCGACGACGTTCAAGGGGCGTCACATCACCACCAATTACGACATACATGTTGACGGCGATCGTGCCACGATGTCGTGCTATCTCCAGTTGCTCGATCGAGACAATAATCATTCGGTCGCAATGTTCGCGGTGTACGACGACGAGCTTCGAAAGGTTGGAGGCGAGTGGAAGTTCACCCAGCGCCTCCTCCAAGTCGATTAGTCGATGTCACGATCTCGAGGCGCCGAATGGCGGCGGTGAGTTCTTGACCCGCGCCCGTCGTCGCGTCCAGCCCGTGCCCCGACACGCGTACGCGCCCAGCGAGCGTCTCACGCGATGACGCTGAGCGCACCGGGCGATGCCGTGATCGTCGAGGCACTTCGCACACCCATTGGACGGGCGAAGAAGGGAAGTCTCACCGAGACGCGCCCCGACGACCTCGGCGCGTTCATCCTGCGCACCCTGCTCGATCGAGTCGGCGCCGAGACGGAGGAGCATCTGGCGGAGGTTGTCGCGGGCGTTGGCTTCCCCTGGGGAGAGCAGGGATACAACGTTGCGCGCACGATCGCCCTCCTAGCGCGGACGACGCACGACACGCCCGGATTCACCATCACGAGGCTGTGCGCCTCTTCGTTGCAAGCGATCCGGACTGCTCAGCACGCCCTTGTGATGGGGGAAGGACAGGCCTACGCGGTTGTCGGTGTCGAATCGTGTTCTCGGGTCGGGCGCGACCGACATCTTGCCGAGAACAATGCTCGACTTGACCCGACGCAGCCCGGCGAAACGATCGCCGACATCTACCTCTCGATGCTGGAGACGGCCGAAAACGTGGCGACGCGTTACGAAGTCTCGCGATCTGCAATGGACAGCTTCGCGCTGCAAAGCCAGCAGCGAGCAGCCCGCGCGCAGCGTGAGGGCCGACTAGAACGCCAACTCATCCCCGTGCCGCTTACAGACGGGACGTGGTTGAGCGCCGACGAGGGTCCGAGACCCGACACCACGCTGGAAGTCTTAGAAGCCCTTCCCGCCCTGCTGCCCGACCTCGGCGGTCGCGTCACTGCGGGGAACTCCTGCGCGCTGAACGACGGCGCTGTCGCGGTTCTCCTCATGCAGCGAGATCTCGCTCGCAACCTCGGTCTTTGCCCGAGGGCACGCATCATCGCCTCGGGAGTTGCCGCGGTGGATCCCGCGTTCATGGGTGTCGGCCCGATTGAAGCGGTTGCTCGCGCCCTCGACGCCGCGAGCTTGACGCTTCGCGACATGGACGTGATCGAAATCAACGAAGCGTTCGCGTCCCAAGTCGTCGCTGTCGCCCGTCAGATCGGTCTCGACCCGGCGGACGAACGGCTCAATCCCGATGGCGGCGCCATCGCGTTGGGCCATCCATTCGGCATGTCCGGCGCGCGCCTGGTCACTTCCGCCATTAACGGCCTAGAGCAGGGGGACGGTCGATTCGGCCTCGTCACGCTGTGCGTCGGCGGGGGCCAGGGTCAAGCGATGATCATTGAGCGACTCGACTCATGACTCGAACACCATCGCTCGACATACAGGCCTTGATCGATGGCGACGAAGGACTGCTCGGCTGGCTCGCGGCCGCCGCCGCGAACGACCCCGGGCGAGTCGTTGCACGCGGTCGGCAGGGAAGCGAGAAAGTGACCGTGACGCTCGCGGAGCTCGAACTGAGTAGCCGTCGTCTCGCCAAGGGCCTCCAAACCATTGGCGTCGCCACCGGCGACACGGTAGCCGCGTGGATACCCAACCGCGTCGAGTGGCTCATCACCGAGTTCGCCTGCGCCGCGCTCGGCGTTGCGCTCTTGGGACTCAACACTCGGTACCGGTCTCACGAGATCTCGCACCTGCTCACGACCGTCACGGTCTCGGCTATCGTGCTACCCGACAGCTTTCTCGCCATCGACTTTGTTGGAACACTCGAGTCGGCCCTCGGCCAAGTGCGCGAGAGCAACCCCGCGTTCCACGCGCCACGCTTAATCTTTCTTGGCGCCATCCCCGATGAATCCCGATCGATCGAGGCGGCGACTCTCACGTTCGATGAGTTGTTGACGCGTGGATCGCTGGCTGACGCGACAGGGCGTGCTGGAGCGACGTCCAATCTCTTCACCACGTCGGGCTCGACCTCCGCACCCAAGGTCGCGTCGCACGATCAACGCTCGATCCTCCGCCACGCCCACGCGGGAGCCGTGGCGCTTGACGTTCGCCCCGGAGATGAGATGCTCGCAGTCCTGCCGTTATGCGGCGTGTTTGGATTCAGCGCGCTCATGGCCCTGTTGATTGGGGGTGGCTCGGCGCTCTTGGTCGAAACCTTCGACGCGGAGCTCGCCGCCCGCCATCTGCAAGAGGCTCCCGTCACGCACATCGTGGGCGGTGACGAAATGCTCGGGGCAATCTTCGCCCTGGTCCCGCACGACACGGGTCTTCCACGACTGCGACGTGGGGTGATCGCCAACTTTGCCGGCCGAGCCAAAGAGGTGGTCGCCGAGGCTGACGAGCGTTGGGGCACCAAGATCTCCGGGGTCTATGGCTCCTCGGAGCTCTTTGCGCTCTGCGCGCTGTGGCCCACGAGCGCTGACGTCGAGCTCCGCGGACTGGGGGGTGGGCGCGTCGTGGATCCCGGCATTGGGGTCCGAGTCTGTGATCTAGATACCAACCGACCAGTTGCCGAAGGAGAGTCGGGGGAACTGCAGTTTCGCGGTTACAACGTCAGCCCCGGCTATCTGAACAACGCCCGCGCCAACGAGCTCTCATTCACCGACGACGGGTGGTTCAAAACCGGAGACCTCGGGTATCTCGCGCAGGGCGGGTTCGTCTACCAATGCCGAGCCCGTGAGGCGTTGCGGCTTCGCGGATTCTTGGTCGAGCCCGGTGAAATCGAAGACTTCCTGTCCGCCGAGCCGGCCATCGACGAGGTGCACGTGGTAGGCGTCGACACGGGCGAAGGAATGAGGGCCTTCGCTTTTGCCCGCGCGCGGGCCGACGAATCGATTGATGAAGACGCGATCTTGACCCGAGCCCGCGATCGGATCGCCTCGTACAAAGTGCCCGCGCGCATCTTCCAAGTCCAGAAGTTTCCGACAACCAGTGGGACGAACGGGACAAAGATCCGGTTCGAAGAGTTGCGCGAACTTGCGCGAACGAAGCTGAACCTTCCAAGTGAGGTGGACGATTGACGTGGATCGAGCGATGACGCAGTATCGGTTCGAGGACCTAGAACCTGGACTCGAGATCCATCTCGGCGCGATCGTCATCACTGCGGATCACGTCAACGCGTTCTTGCGCCTCGTCGCCGAGGACCCGCCCTCATCGACGAGAGCGTCGGTCGTGCCACGGTCGCTGCTGTGCGCCATCGTCACGCAGCAACTGCAAACCATCGGGCTTTCCGTCGACGACTCCGCGAACGAAAGCCACCAACAATTCTCGTTTCGGCGCCCCGCATCGATCGGTGAAAAGCTGTCCGCATCGGTGCAGATAACGCATCGCCAACTCAACGCTGAGTCAACCGACGGCACGGTAGGGCTGCGTCTCCGCGCGGTTGCGGCTGACGGCACTTGGATTGTCGAAGGAACAACGTCAATCACGGTGCTCGTTCGCTCACCCGCCGAAGCCCGCGCCAGAGAGGAGTCCAGGCCAAGCTTTGCGAGTCCTGAGTGGCTCGCCGCGCTGTTGCATCGAGTCTCCGAGAACGAGGAGTTCGCCGACGCCACTTCGCCGTTCGATGGTTCGATCGCCGTCAACTTTGGTGTCGCATCGCTCGGACTCCGCCTCTATCGAGGACGAATTATCGATCACGGGCGGTCGATTGCCAACGCGGCGACGTTCGCGATCGAAGCGACGCCTGCGACATGGCACAGATTTGCTCAGCGCCCGCGCAACGAATTCATCTCCTTCGCAATGGCCGATGCCTTTTACGTTCGAGGATCGATGTATGAATATCTTCGCATGACAAAAGCGCTCATGATACTCACGGACGAGATCAGAGCGCTCTTGGCCGAGGGCTACTCCTCGTCCCTCGACGCGTAAACCGGGAGAGACCGATGCGACCACAACCAGCCGCGACGCCCTTAATTGCTCCGACCAGTGAGCCAGGATGACAGCGCCCCCAGACCCGGACAATGTGGGTGATTACCTGATCAGCTCCCGGTCTTTTCGTGAGTACGAAGCCATGTTCTCTCTCGTCGAAGGTGATCTCTGTGGTCGGATACTGGACTGCCCTGGCGGGGCCTCGAGCTTTACCGTCGAAGCCAGCGACCTCGGGGCTCACGTGATCGCCGTGGATCCCGTTTACGCGATGTCGACCTCGGCGCTTCAAGAGCAGGCCTCGACTCAACCGGCCCGAGGAAGTGCCCATACCGCGGCCGGTAGCGACCGATACGTTTGGGACTTCTACGGCAACCTCGAGGGTCATCGTCAAGTTCGCAAGGAGTCAGCTGCCCTCTTTGCTCATGATTTCGAAGTGCACCGTGAGCGATATATGCCAGCTTCATTACCTGTTCTACCGTTCGGCGATCGCCAGTTCGATCTTGTGCTGAGTTCACACTTCCTCTTCACCTATGCGGATCGATTGGATTGGAGCTTTCACTATCAGTCGCTGGTCGAGCTGAACCGAGTGTGCAGAGGCGAGGTCCGAGTGTTTCCTCTTTTGGACCAGGGCGGCCATTCGCTGGACAGAATGTGCAGTGTCGTGATGACATCGCTGTCTCGCCACGGCACAGAGACGGAGATCCGCGATGTTCCGTACGAGTTCCAACGCGGTGGAAACCAAATGCTCGTCCTTCGGCGGTCAAGTGTGGGTCTCTGAGCGACGCATACAAGTTGTCAACTAAAGCGACGGCAGCCCCTTACGACATAGCGCTTCGCCTATCGTTAGGCGAAGACCAAAGACGACGACGCCGAAGATCGGAGACGAGATGGACCAACGCCTTTATGTCGCGACCGATGCGAAGGGCGTTGAGCACTCAGCCACGGGAAGGGTCGCTTGGAAGCTTCCCGTGGACGGAGTTGGCCAAGTGACGGATCTTGGTCATCCGCTCGTTTTGCGAGAGGCGAAGGCTCTTCTTGAGGTACTTGATGAGCGCATTTACCTCGCGGAATCACCTAAGAGTGTCGAGATCGGCCCTGACGGCACGGTCTCTGTCCCTACCGCTCAACTCAGCGCGCCAACACACTGGGACGCCGAAGCGGCAACCAGGTTTGCGCTGGACTGCGCCGATCACTTGCTCAGCGAGGTCGGTGACTTTGCGCTCCCGGATGGAACATCGCTGACGAAAGTGACCGCCGACGCTCGACAGATGTTGGATGGCGCAGCCTCCAAATCGATGGAGCATCTCGGCCAACTGGCGCGTCTCCACGCCCTGCGACGACTTCGCCACGAGCGAACTGAGATCGCCGGGGCGTCCTTGGAACAGCTCGAAGAAGACGAACAGAAGGACATCGACGCTTTCGACGACCCGGCGTACGCCACCGCTATCACTGTCACCGACTCAGTACTCGCCGCTATCGAAGCACTTCGCCACTACGTGCTACCCGAGTTCTACGGCGACTTCCAGGACGACCGAGAGAATCGCGAGCAGCATGCGATCGAAGACCGCCAGACATCGATAAGTGCGCCCACCTTGATCTCCACGCCGCTTGGCCCAGTGGCGCTCCACGCGCCGCACTTATTGCCATACGACCCAGCCTGGACGAGTGCTCGCGAATCGGCCCGACACGCTCGCCTAGCGATAAAGGATCGCAAAGGGGCAGACGGAGAAGCTAGCGAACTGGCGTGGCAGGCGACAGCCCTCACCTCACTCCTTTGAGAACACGACGCACTTGAAGGTGATCTGCCTTCATTGACTTCGGCGAAGGTTCGTATCTTGACTTCGCCGTCCGCCTCCTCGGAAACATATCGGCTAGTCCGGAGTAAGAACTGTCGTCTAGCCATTCGTCTAGCCATGTGCCAAGACTCGGAAGAATTTCAGAGAATTCTGGCGAACAACCCAACCCATTTGACGAGAGAATATGGACTGTGAGATGGGTCTAGGGCTCGTGGTAAGAGGCTCCCAAAATACCGTGACGTTAAAAACGAGTCGACTCGTATTTTCCCGCGTTGGCACGGTTGAAAGAGCATCTCGTCGAAGAGGTGACTCCAATGATGCCGGTGATGGAGCCACCTGACTTTCCGCCAGGGAACACATCACTCTTCTGGAGCAGTGACGCGGTGACAGTTACTCCAGGTGACTTTGAGGTGTACCGGTGGGGCGCTCGAGGCGACTTGCTTCACCGCGACGGCAGTCAGTGCCAGACGTCGCCGTGGGAGATGTCGAGAGCACGCCGGAGCCGCGATGTGGGTCGCTGAGGAGAAAATCGGCACCCGCTGACCACCCGCCCGTCGAGTTTGTCTGAAAATCAACAAAGTCCGTTTCAGCGGTGGCCAGATTTACGGTGCGACTGGCCACGACAGGCGCCACACTCGCCGCCAACTGGGCACCCATCGTCAGCGCCGGGTATCCCCGCCCGGGGCCGAAGGACAGCTGGAGAGCAAAGACGCCTTGGCTCGGACTGACGGTGCACGACTTGAGGGACCACCGACCGTTCACGCCGCCGCTCGCCACCAGCGTGCCTTTGGCTGCCGGGGCCGCGCCGCTACTTGTCGCCGAAAACGAGATGAGGCCTACCACCACAATGGCGAGGCCCAACTTCCAGCCACTTCCAACCGACCAAGTCAATCGTTAACCTGACTGGTTCAACCGGAGACCCGATGTTGGATCAAAGAAATGGACGCTGTCGTGCTGGGCGCTCAAGGTGATCGTGTCGCCCAGGGCAACTGCGGAATGCGCGTCCAAGATCGCGACGAGGTCAGTGTCACCGCTCGTCACGTGAATGTGCTCGTCGTTCCCGAGGAACTCGATGACTTGCACTTGAGCAACCGCGCTAAAGCCGGAACCGTCGATCGACCCTTCGCTCAGGTGTTCCGGTCGTACGCCCACCACAATCTCGCTGCCGTCACTCTTGCGAAGAACGTCCGCCTGCTCGTCGGTCAACGTGACCTTCATGCTCGAACCTGCACCCACGCCGGTGAGGTAGACGCGCTCCGCGTCGCGATTGATTTTCATGGACACAAAGTTCATTGATGGCGATCCGATGAAGCCCGCGACAAACAGGTTGTTGGGAAAGTTGTACAACTCGCGCGGCGTCCCGTACTGCTCCAAGACACCGAGGTTCATGACCGCAATGCGGTCCGCCATGGTCATGGCCTCTACCTGGTCGTGGGTCACATACAGCATCGTCGCCTGGAGCCGATGGTGCAGCTGGGCGATCTCTGCTCGTGTCTGCACGCGAAGCTTGGCGTCGAGGTTCGAGAGGGGTTCGTCCATCAAGAACACCGCCGGGTCACGCACCAGCGCGCGACCGAGCGCCACGCGCTGACGCTGACCGCCAGAGAGCTGGGCCGGCTTGCGCTTCAACAGATCCGTGAGGTCCAGTATCTTGGCGGCGCTCTGGACGGCCTTCTCGATGTCCTCCTTGGGCACCTTGCGCAACTTCAGGCCGAAGCTCATGTTGTCGGCCACGGTCAGATGCGGGTACAGCGCGTAGCTTTGAAACACCAACGCGATGTCGCGGTCCCTCGAGGGAAGGTCGTTGACGACCCGGTCTCCAATCTCGATCTCGCCCGACGTGACGTCTTCGAGGCCCGCGATCATGCGCAGCGCCGTCGTCTTGCCGCAGCCGGAGGGGCCCACGAGGCACACGAACTCCCCATCGTCGATCTCCAGGTTGAGCTCGCGCAGCGACGGCGCGTTATTGCCGGAGTACTGCTTGGAGAGATTTCTCAGAACGACGCTGGCCATGACATTCCTCTACTTGACTGCGCCCGCCAAGACGCCCCGGACAAAGTAACGCTGAAAGGAGAAGAACACGATGAGCGGTACGATCACCGACACGATGGCGCCCGTCGAGATGATCCAGTAGTTCGCCTGCAGCTCGTGATTTTGGTCATAGAGAAACACGGTGAGCGGGGTGTGAAGATTGCCACCCAAGAAGACCAGGGCCACGAGCAGGTCGTTCCACACCCAGATGAACTGGAAAATTGCCAGCGATGCCAGGGCCGGCAGGGCGAGCGGCAGCACGATGCGATAGAAGACCTTCCACTCCCCCGCGCCCTCCATGCGGGCTGCTTCCAACAGGTCCTTGGGAATCCCGCTCATGAAATTTCGCATCAAGAAGATGCCGAAGGGGAGGCCAAAGGCCACGTGAAAGATGATCACGCCGGGGATCGTCCCGTAGGGATTGAGGCCAAAGACGTCGCCCAACTCGCGGTAGAACTGCACGACCGGGATGAGGGCAACCTGCACCGGTACCACCATCAGCCCCACGACGACCAAGAACACGATGTCGCGCCCGCGCCACTTGCCAAAGACCAAGCTGTGTCCCGCGAAACACGCCAAGAAGGTCACCAGCAACGTGGCCGGTATCGTGATTTCGAGTGACGTGACCAGCGAGTCCAGCAGTCCGCCAGCGATGAAACCTTGGTCGAAGAGGACGCGATAGTTCGAAAAGGTCAGGCTGGCTGGATCCAGCAGCGCCTTCCACCATCCAGTCACGCCGAAGTCCGCTTCGGGACGAAGTGAGATGACGAGGAGCGAGACGGTGGGCACCAGCCACACGATGGCAATGATCCCCAGGACGATGTTTGCCGGTCCCCGCGTCCCTAAGCGACGCGCGAGTCCGCGGCGACGGGGGGTGAGATCGGTCGACTCAACGATATTTGCCATCACACGCCCTTGATCCGCTTGAGGTTCAAGATCATCGCGGGGGTGACGAGCAAGAACAAGATGACCGCGATGGCGCTGGATACTCCTGAGTGAACACCGCCGGTGAAGCCGTCGTTATAGATCTCGACCGCCAGGGTAGGCGTGGCGTTGACCGAGGAGCCCGACGCCATGTTCAAGACAATGTCGAAGACCTTGAGCACGTTGATGATCATGGTGACAAAGACGACGGCGAGCACCGGAGAGAGCATCGGGACGGTCACCCGACGAAACACCTGCCACTCCTTTGCGCCATCGATGCGAGCCGCCTCCAAGACTTCGCGGTTCAGCGACGCCAACCCCGCGCCGATCAAGACCATCGCAAATCCGGCCCAGATCCACAGGTAGGTGATGATCATCGCCATGTCGGCGAGGGGAACGGAGAGCAGCGCTTGGGCGGTTTGGTTCAAACCTGAGACTGGGGTGAGGGAGCTGCCACCGAGCCACGAGATGCCCGTGAAGCCCGAGCTGAAGTTCGAAGGGACGAGCTCCACGAAGTATTTACCGGACCCGACATTGGAGAACTTGTACTGACCGGAAGTCGTCGTCGTCGTCGAGGCGACGGTCGCGCCCTGGGAGTTCACCAGTGCCAGGCGAAGCAGGGGAAGGCCGAGTTCCCCGGGCAGGATGTCCTTGGTATTCGTCGGGGCACTCGGGGAAAACGCGCGCCAGACGACCCCCGTGATGGCGCCCGAAATCGGCTGGGGCTGCACCGCCTTTTCGGCCTTAAGGACGGTCAGGGTCGTGGGGCTCACGTCCCTCAGCCCGATGTCGAGCATGCCGCCCGCTCGAGCCGACGAGGTGCTGATGATGGTGCTGTTCTTCTGGGCGCGCGAATTGCTCCCCACGAGGTTGGCGATCGATTGACCGGCCGTCGTGCTCACCGGATACGCGCCCGGCGGGTTGAACCAGTCACTGATGGTGAGTGCCGCCGCATTCACGGCTCCAATCTGAGGGCTGTTATCGAAGATGGTCGCCCACACCAGGGCTGAGGCGGTCGTGCTAAAGACGATCGGCATCACGATCAACGCCTTGAACGCCGTGGCCCAACGAATTCGCTCTGTGAGCACCGCAAAGATGAGGCCGAAGGTCGTGACGAAGAAGGGGAAGATCAGCACCCAGATGACGTTGTTGCGAAACGCCGTCAAGATGGTGTCCGTTGAGAAGACGGTCTTGTAGTTGGTCAGCCCGAGAAACTTAGTGGCCGACTCGTTAAAGAGGCTGAGGCGCACCGTGTCGATCGTTGGCCAGACGACGATGAACAGCAACCAGATCGCGGCGGGCGCCAGAAACGCGAGCGACACCGCATGTCTGCGAATCCACGAGCGATGCGCGCCGACTCTCCTGGTTACGTTGATCGCGCTCGCGCTCACGGCCCCCCACCACTCACGATTGTGCAGATGCACCCACTAGCGACAACTATCAGCGCTCATAGCGTGCGCGCAACTCAAGGGCTGCGCGCACGCTGATGATGATGCTACGTACGACTATCCGTTGGAGGCCAGGTACGCCTTGGTCTCGCTCTCCATCGTCGACTGGAACTGAGCCGTCGTGTCGGTGCCGCCGATCCAGGCCAGCATGTTCGACCACATCTGGGGCTCCAGTGTGCCGCCGTATTCGTCGTCCATGCTGAACACCGTCGCGGCCGCACTATTCAGGTTCTTCACGATGCTCGCCGTCACGGGATTCTTGATGGCACTCGCCGGCACGGCCAGGTTGGGAGTGATGGTTCCTCCCGGAGCCTCTTCCCAGAGCGTCGCGAACTGCTTTGAACCCAGGTACTGCATCAACGCTCGCGATGCCTTCGTCGACGTCAGCAACATGGCCACGTCTCCCGATGACTGGTCGTCGTCGACGTACTTGCTGCCCGAGGGCGCCGGGAACGGGAAGTAGTCGTAGCACGGGCTGGTCTGGGTCAGAGTGCACGTCGACGCGTCGGACGCCACGTAGTTCGCTGGCGTCGACTGCTCCACAAAGGACGCTTCAATGACCATGGCCGCCGTCGGCGCTCCCGACGTGGGGAACACGTCGTTCAGGCACGTCGGCCACAGCTGGTCGGTGCCCAACGCAGTGCTGATGCCGCCCACGTTTGCTCCGTTGGTGCCGAGCAACGAGGAGTAGTTGGCAAACGCCGCGGTGACCTCGGGACTGGTCCAACTCAACTTCCCATTCACGAGGTCGTTGTACGCAGCAGCGCCATTCAACTTCACGAACAGGTTTTGAAAGAGGTCCGTGGCCGCCCAGCCCGCACCCGTCGTGCCGCTGCAGAAGGAGATCGGCGTGTAACCGGCCTGGGCAATCGTCGAGGCATCCGTGAGCATCTGCTCAAAGGTCGTGGGCGTCGATGTGATGCCTGCGGCCTTGAACACTGCTGGGTTGTAGAAGACGGTGTTCTTCGACGAGGAGTCGAGCCAGACCCCATACAACGTTCCGTTATACGTTGCCGACGAACTCCACCCGGCGGAGAAGTTCTTCACTTCACTGCCCAGTATCGACTTGAGCGGCGTCAACCGCTTGCCGGCCGCGAGCAGGTCGAAGGACCCCGGCGTCGGGACGGCCGCGATGTTCGGTGGCTTTCCTCCCGCTACTGCTGCTTCCAACAGGGTGGGCAGGCTAGACCCTCCATTGCGGATGGTCACCTTTATCCCTGTCTTCTGTTCGAAGGGCTTCAGCGCGGTGGCAAAGCCCGTCGCCTCGGCGCCAGAAAACTCGTTCCACACGGAGACGGTCCCGCCGATTTTGGCCGAAGCGCCCGCCGAACTGTTCACGCCAATTGCTGTTACTGAAGCGATCATTGCCAACGCCGCTGCGACAGTGGCCGTACGCTTCCCAAAAAATTTACTGGATCTCAAAATTCCCCCCACCACAATGCGAGCCTCACCAGTCTGGTGCCGCTCTGTCTTCTGTCCCTCTTGTCACCGTCTGTTCACCAGCGGTTCAACTGGGAACGTACCATAGGACCAGGGCCTGGACAACGGCACCCCTTCGGTTTGCCCCGCATCTCTGTAAATGGAATGCGGCAAATGACATCGGCCACTAATGAGCACGTGGGAGAGGGATGCTTGATTTCCGTCGTATTCTCTCGTCTCACGAGGGTCGCCCACGCTTTCTGTCGCTTTGCGGCGGGGAAGGGGCCGCGACTGACTATTTAATCGTCACGGCGTGCGCTGAAGAAAGCGGGCCCCAACCAAGGGCATTTTTGATTCGAAGACGGACACTGTACGTACCTGGGGTGAGACCGTCCAGCGGAAGGATGTTGCCGTACGGGTTGGTCCAGGTCTCTTCTTCTACTACTTCGCCGGAGACGCTCATCGTCGCCTCATAGTCCGTTATGGGACGGCCGCCACTGTTGGCTGTTCCAACAATCGCCACGTCGAGAATTCCCTTCATGGGTGAAGTAACGGCGATCCTCGGAGCGCCCGGCACCGTCGTCTTTCCGCTCCCCGACGCCGAGCTGTTGAGAACGAATGCCTCGTTTTCGTTCGTGGTGAGAAGACCGAAATTGCCGCCGGCTCCGCAACTACCGTCGCTGGCACACGACAGTGCCCCAAGGTTGACATTCGGCATGACGTTCGAGGAAAGCGGGCCGAACATAGTTGCACCGGGCCCCCACACGCCATTGGATTCACTCTTCGTCAAAACCGCATTCAAGTTGCTGGTTGCGGCCTCGCAGTTGCCTGCTGTCCGGCAGGAGACAAACGCAGTCGTCGTGCCACTGAAGAGTTCGATCGCCTTCTTCCAAAGTCCGTCGGTTTCAGTCGACGAGAAGCTGTCGGCCAGCCCCTTACCGAACGTGGCTTGCAGCTGCTTGCCGCTATTGGCGATCCCCACGGCATCGCAGTCGCCGGGTGAGCTGCACGAAATGGCACTGACCGTCGCGTCGCCGCCAGCGTTGAGTGCTGCTGTACCCGGCACCTCAATCGCATCGCCCCACACCCCGTTGACTTCACTCACCACGAATGCCTCGGGATAGTACGTTGACCCGCTCGCATTTTCAGTGGCCGCGTAACTACCGCCGGCGCTGCAGTCGCCAGGAGCGCTGCACGAAATCGAATCAAAGGCCGCCTTGCCAAGAACATCCGATTGCGACAAGCCCGGCACCGCGGCAACGGATCCCCATACCCCCTCGATCTCATTGTCCACAAAGCCCTGCGAGCCCGAGCCGTTGTCGAATGTTCCGCTCGCGCCGCAGTTGCCGGGTGAACTGCACGAGATGTCGTAACTTCCGAATCCGCCGATCGAGGGAAGGGCGGCAAAGCCGGGCAAAGCCACGCCATTACCCCATGTTCCATTCGTCTCAGTGGCAACCCCATAGATTGCGCTCCCGCTGCTGACGTTGATTACAAAGCCCAGTGAGCAGTTCCCGAAAGAACCGCATGAGATATTGCTGACTGCGCTGGAGCCAACTTGGCCGAGCGCCGCCAGCCCGGGCAGCTCGATGGCAGTGCCCCACGTGCCATTCGTCTCGTTGGCGACGAACGCCTGTTGATCGTACGAGCTATCGGCGTAGGTACCGACTGCGGTGCAGTCGCCACTGGAGCCACACGAGATTGATGTCACCGCCGCCGAACCACCGATGTCGAGCGCCGAAACGCCCGGAATCGCTTCCGCAGTGCCCCACGTGCCGCGCTTCTCGCTCACCACAAAGGCCTGTTCTCCCGACTTCGTCGAGTACGCTCCCCCGGCACCGCAGTTGCCAACGGAACTGCACGATATGGCGTTGATCGACGTGATCTGTCCTGGGACGTTCGTGGTGGCGAGGTGGAGCGGGAGCAGCAGCCCCCAGGTGCTCGCGGCCTGGGCGGCCGTTGCCTGCACGAACATCAGGGCGAGAGCCGAGGCCGCAAACCCCACAACCGAAAGGTACGTCTTGCGGCCGGGTCTGACGTTCCTCTTAGTTTGGCATCGCACTAAACGATCTCCAGAACCTCAGAATGTCGGTCTTCGCGTCTGTCCGGTCGCACGAGTGATTTTTACCAGTGGTCGACCTCGCAGAGGGATGCATCGACACTACATACTCAAACTACTTTTACTTCAGAGCGCACGAAGCGGGATCCCGACGCAGCCCGAGCCGCGCCGGGCCCAGACAGCGGCTCTCATCTCCTCGCATTGTGCTCGGCATTGCGCCCCCGACGACTCATGCTGACTCGATCGGAGGATAGATGCCCATCTCTTCGTCCACAGTAGGAAGCTCGCTCAACTGCTCGAGGGGCGACCCGGCAACGGGCGGCTGCTGGACGTAGTCCTGCTCAGTGGTCAGGGTCAGACGAAGTCGGGCGGCGATGGCCACGATGCCAATCGAACTGAGACACAGCAGCGCGATCAAGATCGTCTCGAGGTGCGCCGCGAGCAGGCTGGTGACCATGGCCGGGCAGACGATCAACATCAATGAGGTCGCGAAGCCTGAGATCGAATTCGCGCGGCCGCGGATCCTGTCATCGGCCAGCGTGTTGATGAGCGGGTTCCTCGTCGGCGCCACGAAGGTCTCGCCGAGAGCGAACAAGCTGACGAAGGCAAACAAGATCACCACCCGCCAGCCGGGACCGTCGACCACTTCGGCGAATCCGAGAAGCGCCCAGGAGACCGCCCAGATCACGCCGACGGCGGCCAAGGCGGACGTTCGCCGGTGCCGACGGACGACCCGCAACACCAGCATCTGGATGGCCACGATGACCCCGGTGTCAATGGTGAAGGACACCGCGATCGCGTGATCGGAGATGTGGTCTGCAACTGAAGCGAACGCCGGCAGCCCCGAATCGAATGTGGCGGGGCCTGAGAAGGCGAGCAACAACGAAGCCAAAATCATCAAGCGGAGCCCGCGATTGCTCAGAACATAGCGATACCCAACCTTGGCTTCATTGACGACTTTTGTTCGTCGCGGGTTCGGCAGCGCGGGCAGCAGGGCCGCAAAGAGCAGACACGAGAGGGCGTTGGCGAGGAAGAGCACCTGGAAGGTTCCGGGATGATGAGCCCTGATGACGACTGCGGCGATTGCGGCGCCGATGCCGAGCGCCATGTTCTGGGTCGCAAAGTTCACCGCGAAGGCGCGCTGCTGCAGCGTGGGTTCCCGAGTCAGGCCATTGAGCATCGTCGAGATCGCGCCGAACATCGGTGCCCACGTCGCGCCGTAGATCAGGACCACCGGCAATGCGGTCAGCGCGTTGTGAGCCCAGGCAAGCCCGACCTCGGCGACGACCTGACCAAGCAGGATCATGCCCAGCACTGGCCGGGCGCCCACCCGGTCCATCAGGGCACCGCACCCAATCGCGACGATCACGCCAATCGCCGCCCCCGCCGCCAGCAGTGCTCCCACCACGGGTAGCGCGATCCCCCGCGCCTCGTGAAGATAGATGATCATGAACGGCAACACCAAGCCGGTGCCGAGCATCGAGAGGAAGTTCCCGGCGAGAAACAGACGGGTCTTGCCGGAGAGTCTCGGATTTCTGGTCTTCTCTCGCACGGTCGTACTCCTTTGGATTCGGGCTTTTCGCAAGCAGGCACGCTGTCGAACAACGCTGGTCCGACCCGTACTGCGTCTCTCCCAATACGGACACCGGATAAAAGCAAAACTGGTCACTCTGGATTGACAAGTTTCCGGGCTCGGCGGTGTCGGTATAGGTAGTGGGATCAGAGGGAGCCCGAGGCGAGGTGATGAGAGAGTGGTGCAGTGAGTACGGAACTTCTCCGTCGTGCCCAGTCCGGGGACCAGCAGGCGTTCGCTCAGCTGACCGATGGGTACCGACGAGAGCTACAGCTGCACTGCTATTGGATCTTGGGTTCGACGCAGGACGCCGAGGATGCTCTTCAAGAGACTTTGCTCGGTGCATGGCAAGCCCTCGCCAAATACGAGGAGCGAGCCTCCATCAGAACCTGGCTCTACCGCATCGCCACGAACCGTTGCCTGAACATGCTGCGCGCCGCTAGCCGACGACCCGCAGTGGACTCCTCGCCCAAGATCGCCCTCCCTGAGCCCACACGGGTAGATGAAGTCATTTGGCTCGAGCCGTATCCCGACATTCTCCTTGACGGGTTGCCCGACGACCGACCCGGACCCGATGCTCGCTACGAGACCAGGGAGTCGGTATCGCTCGCCTTCATCACTGTTCTGCAGCTGCTGCCACCTCGACAGCGAGTGGCGCTGGTGCTCCGCGACGTCCTCGGCTACCGAGCCAGCGAAGCGGCGGAGATGATTGATGCCACGGAGGCATCGGTGGAAAGCGCCCTCAAGCGCGCGCGGGTGGCCCTCCACGAACGCTTCGGCGACGCTCAGGATCGCGAGCCTCCCCCCGCACCCAACTCCGCTGCTGAACAGGCGATTGTCGCGCGCGTCACCGCTGCATTCGAAGCAGGAAACCCGGACGAGCTCATCGCCCTCCTCACTCAGGACGTCTCGGTCACCATGCCGCCCATACCTGGGGAGTGCAAGGGCCCCGAGGACGCAGGCCGCTACTTCCGCATGACGTCGTTTCGCCCGGGGCGCTCGACGCGAACGGTGTCGACCCGAGCGAATGGGCAACCCACACTCGCCACCTACGTTCTCGATCCCCAGACGGGTCTCTACCACGCGACCGGCATCGCCGTGTTGACATTGTGCGGCGGCCTCATCTCGGCGGTGACGATCTTCGGAAAGGACGTGCTGCCGTCGTTTGGGCTGCCGCGAGTCTTGCCTTCGTGATAACGAGCTACTTCGACTCGAGAGACACTTCCTCTGTAGCAGTGCAACTCGCGATCGCCTCTTTCGCTCATGGGACTGGATAGTCCACGACCTTCGGGTCCATCTCGATTGACCTCGGATGCGACGCGAGCAGCGTTTTCGTGTAGTCGTCATGCGGGGAGTGGAAGACCTCCGCCGCCGAGCCGATCTCTACGATGACGCCGCGATGCATAATCGCGACCCGATCGGCAACCTCGGCGATCACCGAGAGTTGGTGAGCGACGAACAAAATGGCAAGTCCCAACTCATCGCGCAGATCGAGGAAGAGGTTCAACAATTGCGTCTGAATCGATACGTCAAGTGCGCTCACCGCTTCATCTGCGATCAACACGTCAGGGCCCACTGCGAGCGCGCGCGCGACCGCGACCCGCTGGCGCTGCCCACCCGAAAGCTCACTGGGGTGCCGTACGGCCATGGATGACGGCAGCCGCACGAGATCGAGGAGGCGGGCGGTGAACGCGGTGCCGTCCTCACTGCCAGGTTGATGATGGACCCGCCCAGCCTCGAGGATCGCCCCTCCGACGGTGAGTCGTGGATTGAGTGACGAGTAGGGATCTTGAAAGACCATCTGCATGCGTCGACGAATCTCTCGGAGTTCATGCCCACGGGCATCTCGCACGCTTCGGCCTTCCAAGGTGATGGTGCCTTCGTCAGCGCGAATGAGTCGGATGAGCATTCTCGCGAGCGTCGTCTTGCCACTCCCCGAGCCACCCGCGAGTCCGAGAATCTCACCGCGAGCCAGTTCGAAGCTCACGTGATCGACCGCAAGGTGACGTTCACCGGGCTGGCGCGTGGTCCACTCGCGAAACGACCGTCTCAGCCTGAAGGCCTTGGTCAGGTCCTGCACAGTGAGGAGCGTCTCGTCGCTCATGCGTCGCTCCCCGTCGTCGAGCCCGCCACCGCAAGTCGCACGTGGGGGCACGCGGTCGTGTGTCCCTCGCCCACCACGTCGAGGGACATGTCAACTGCCGCGCACTCAGGGCGTGCATAGCTACAGCGGCGAGCGAACGGGCACCCCGGACCCATCTCGCCGGGCGTGGGCGGCTGACCGGGAATCCCTTCACGGCGAACGTGCTGCCCCGCCGCGTCGAGACTCGGGATCGACTCGAGGAGAGCCCTCGTGTATGGGTGCTGTGGCCGAGCGCATATCTCATCGACCGGACCGGTCTCGACGACGTATCCGGCGTACATCACCGCTACTCGCTGACAGGCCTGCGCAATGACACCGAAGTCGTGAGAAACCAGAAGGACGGCCATGTCCAGGTCGCGGCGTCGACGCTCAATCAGCGCAAGGATCTGTGCCTGAGTGGTCACGTCGAGAGCGGTCGTTGGTTCGTCGGCGATCAGCAGGCGCGGGCCCGCAGAGATGGCGATGGCAATCATCACTCGCTGGCGCATGCCACCCGAGAGCTCATGAGGGTAGGCGCGATAGCGCTGCTCGGGACGATCGATCTCTACGCTCGCGAGCAGCTCGATCGCGCGGGCGTGCGCGTCGGGCTTGCTCATGCCCGCATTGACCCGAAGGGTCTCAGCTACCTGTTCACCAATGCGCTTCGTCGGGTTGAAGCAGCTGAATGGGTCTTGGAAGATCATGCCGACGTTGCGGGCGCGGTGCTCGCGGAGCTCCTTCTTTTTCATGGACATGACGTCGCGACCATCAAAGACGATCCCCGCAGAGAGTTGTGCGCGAGGCGCCATCAGTCGAATGATCGATCGGCACGAGAGGCTCTTTCCCGAACCGGACTCGCCGACCAGGCCGACCGTCTCGCCCGACGCCACCTCGAGGTTGACGCCGCGTACGACCTCGGTGGACCCGGTTCGGGTGGGAAAGGCGATGCGCAGGTTCTCTATCGTCAACAGGCTCACGTCGCCCCCAGCGTTATTTCACCGCTCGTGATGCCGTCGCCGATCATGCTGACGCCGATGCCAAAGAGCACGAGCACGATGCCAGGAATGGTGGTGATCCACCATGCACTGAGCAGGTAGCTCTGGCCACTAGCGATGATTGATCCCAAATCGGCACCCGGCGCCTGCTGACCGAGGCCGAGATAGGACATGCCCGCCAGGACGAGCATGTTCACGACGACATCGACCGTCGAGTACACGAGGCTGGTGCGAATCAGATTGGGAAGCGCGTGTCGAAAGATGGCGCGAAGGTGCGAGTAACCCAGTGCCTTGGTCGCCATCATGAATGGCTGCTCTCTCATGGTGAGCATCTCGGAACGCGCAAGTCGAAAGTACAGGGCCCATCCCACGATGACGATACCGATGCCGACGCCCTTCAGACCCGGCCCGACGATTGCCACGACCGCCAAGACCAGCACGATGAACGGGAAGGCGATGACCGTGTCCGCAACACGCCCGAGCACCGCGTCGAACCACCCGCCGATGTACCCCGAGATGGTGCCCAAGATGACCCCCACGACCAGACCGATGTAGGTGATCACGGCTACGACGAGCAGATCGATACGTAGTCCAAAGAGCACGCGCGAGAATATGTCGCGACCGACGAAGTCCGTGCCCATCCAGTGCTGCCACGATGGCGACTGAAGGCTGGCAACGACATTGATCTGGTTCGGCGGGTACGGCGCGATCAATGGTGCCAACAGGGCCGCGAGCAGCATCACGACGATGATGCTCAGGCCAATCGTAAGCTCCCAGTTCTGAGCCAGTCGAAATCGACGCCAGAGAGTGAACACTCGTTGGGTAGTCGTCACGCGCCAGGGGGCGACGGGGGCCGACGTGGTCACGTCAGACATTCTTCGCCCCCGGTCGCACGCGCGGGTCGACGGCTGCTTGAAGGAGGTCGGTCCCCAGGTTCAAGAACACGACGAGCGAGCCCGCGAGGACGGCCAACGTCTCAACGAGGGGATAGTCGCGGTTCTCCACGGCCTCAAACAGCAGCGAGCCGAGTCCAGGAATCTGAAAGACCTGCTCGAGGACCACCGTGCCGCCGATAAGGAAGCCAATGCTCACCGCCAGGACGGTGACGGTGGGCATGACGGCGTTGCGAAAGACGTGGAAGGCCAGGACGCGACGAGTCGAAAACCCTCGAGCCTCGGCCGCTTCGACGTATTCCAGCGACAGCGTGTGACGAATGCTCGATCGCAATGTACGCACGACCACAGCCAAGAGCGACAACCCGAGGGCGATCGCCGGTAGCGTCAGCGACCGAACGATGCCTCCAAATCCTGTCCCATAGCCCGACACCGGCAGCCATCCCAACTTCAGCGCGAAGAAGATGGCGAGGATGAGTCCCGACCAGAACGTCGGCATCGCGAAGGACACCGTGGTGAAGACCCTGATGCCATGGTCGACGGGGGTTCCCCCCTTCACCGCGGCGATGACCGCCAATGGGACACCTAGCGCGATCGCCACGATCGTCCCGTAGCTGATCAGGGCGATGCTCGGCACGATGCGCTCGGCGATCAAGGACGAAATGCTTTGGCTGAAGGTGATCGATTGACCGAAGTGAAACGTCACCAGATGTCCGAGAAAGAGCCAGAACTGCAGCGGCAGCGGTCGGTTCAGCCCCAAGCTCGCACTGACTCGCGCAATCTCTGCCTGCGTGGCGCGGGGTCCGAGCATCGTGGCGACCGGATTGCCCGGCACGAAGTGAATCAGCATGAAGGCGAAGAACGCAACGCCGAGTAGCTGGGCGAGACTGACACCGATCCGCCTCGCTATGTACCCCGCCATGAACTATGCGCTCACCTTCGCCATTCGAATGTCTAGTGACGTCGCCTCACGACGTCGGCGCCGCGCTACTTGGCAATCCACGTGTATTGCAGTGAGTCAGCTCCTAGTGGGTCGAGCAGCGTGCCACAGACGTCATCGCGGTGCACGTTGAGGAAGGGCAAGTCCATGACATTGATAAAGGGAGTCTGGTCTTCCATCGCCGCTTGAATCTTCACCCACTGCGCCTCTTGACTGGTCAAGCTCGCCGTGTGGTCGAAGGTCGTCACCATGTTGGCGATCGTCGGGTCATTCCACCATGAGTAGAAGCTGTAGTTGCCGCCTCCATACGTGGTCACGAAGGTGGCGTACTCCTCGGGCACCGTCACGTCGCTCGTGAACTCCGCGTACGGGAAGGTCATGTCGTAGTCGCCCTTCATGTACAGCGAGGTCTCCGTTGCCTCATCTTCGGCGACCAACTTCACCTTGATGCCGAGCGCCGCCCACTCGGACTGAAGGATAAGTACCAAGTCGGTGTACTCGGCGTAGCCGCTCGGGTACTGCAAGGTCGTCGTGAAGCCCTTGGGGTAGTCGGACTTTGCCAGGTACTGCTTGGCGAGCTTGAGGTCGTACGAGTAGGGCTTCACGACGCTGTCGGGCGCGTCGTACTTCAACTGCGGCAGCACGCTATTGGGTATGGTGCCGAGCCCGTCGAAGACGGTCTTGTTGATCACCGGTCGATCGATGGCATACTCGAGCGCCTTTCGGACGTCCAAGTTCTGGAAGGGCTTTTGCTTGAAGTTCATCCAGAGGCCCACCCAGTAGGGCACCTTCACCGACTGGAGAGTGATGCTCGAGTTGGATTTGACGGTGTTCACGTCGGAGAAGGGTATGCCGTCGGCCATCTGGGCTTCATTGTTTTCGACATCCAAGAGACGCGTATTGTCACTCGACGCGTACTGATAGGTCACCGTGTTTAGGTGCGGGAGACCGGGCTGCCAGTAGTAGGGGTTGCGCACGAAGGTGATGGACGAGCCACGAACCCACTTCGACAGCTTGAATGGACCCGTGCCCACGGGGTTGTTCCAGAAGGCCGAGCCCTCCTTCTCGACGAGGTTCTTTGGCACGATGAACGCGTCGAAAATGCTCATGTTGTAGAGAATCCCCGGGGTCGGTTCGGACAGTTTCATGACGACCGTCGAGTTGTTGACGGCGGTTGCACTCTTGAATCCGCCCGAGAGGACCGCCGTCTCGTCAAGTTTTGGGTTGGCGAAGTAGTCCAGCGAGAAGACTACGTCGGCCGCCGTCACCCGCTGCCCGTTGGAGAACTTGATCCCCGGACGGATATGGAACGTATAGGTGAGTCCGTTACTCGACACGGTCCAACTGCTCGCAACTCCCGGCACGATGTCCTGGGTCTTGCCCGTCGGATCGGGCATGACCAGGCCCTGATACAGCAAGGTGTCGGCGAAGATGTCGCCGTTGCCGTTCGTCGGATAGAACGGATTCAAGGTGACCGGACCGGCCTGACGCGCGTAGGTGAGCGTGCCACCGTTCACTGGCGTCCCGCTACAGGCGCCCGAACTTGACCGTGGCGCTAAAGGGGTCGTTGAGGGGGTCGACCTTGATTCGGACGACCTTTTTGCGGCCGCCGACGAGGCCACACTCGGCACGACCGCCAACCCTGCGACGAGCAATGTCGAGCCCAACGATACGGCGGCGAGCCGGACTACCTTCCCCCGCCTCGACTGATTCACTTTCGACACGACCACCCCTGACCGGCCCGACACTCCCTAAAGTGACGGACCAACTCGTGAAAGCTTTGGGCGCGAGCCTACGTGAAAGCGGTCGCTAACGCAAGGCGGACGTCCAATAAAAAACAACTCCTACTTCACCGCCACAGCGTTGGCCGGCGACCCGATGCCACCCGTGACGTGCAGCGGTGCGCTCGCGAGGAAAAACTCGTACACCCCATCGCGGGCGCAGTCGTCGGCCAGCCTTTCGAGATCCCATAATTCACCAATGGCGAAGCCGAGCAGACCGATCAGCGAACGGTGCAAGAAGCCAAAGGGGCGCGCGACACTGCTGAAGTCCGCCGGCCAGACCTCCGTCGCGAAGGAGTCCGAAACGATCGCCGCGGCGCCGCTGTCCCAGAGGTATCGCGCCATGGCCTCAGTGTGTTCGATGCCCGGGGCGCGAAGGTCACCAGCCAGCGAGCGACGCTCCTCGAGATCAAGTTCCCCGTAGTGCGCCACGAATCCCGTCCGCAGGATGATCGCACACCCTTGGCTGTAGTCCACGTTCACCGCTCGTCGCGCAAACTCCAGGTCCTCGATGCTGAACGCGCGCTCGAGCGAGGACGAGTCTCCTCGTCCGTGGCGCGCGAGATCCAACAAGACGCCCCGGGTAACCACACCGCGATGCGACCAATGGTCAATGGTGTTGTAACCCTGATCGACGACGTCGCTGACGGAGCGACCGTTGTAGAAGATGCCGGGTCGTGCGGGAATGTGCGCGAGCGAATCCCACTGACTCGAAATCTGAGGAAAATAATCGTCCAGCGCGTCGTCGAGGTCCTCGACCTCTCCGACGCCGCCGCGCAGGACCCGATGTTTCGCCGCTGCGCGTGTGGCATCGAGTGGCGGATCGAACGCTCCGACGGGGGCGTCCAAACCGAAGGTCTCGCCCCGGCGAACGAGAGCTGCCGCCGCTCGCACCACCTGGGGAGTGATCAAGTTGAGACGGCCCAGCGAATCGTCATCGCCAAAGAGTCCCCACGCGCTGGCGCCTCCCGACTCGTCGCGCGGCAACTCGTCGTATGAAGGAAGTATCACCGATCGCTAGTTCGTCGCGTGCAGCTCGGAAAACGCCGCGTTCGTCGCCGACAGAGCCAGGTCCAAGTCGGCGTCGGTCATCGCCGCAGAGACGAACCAGTTGTGTCGGGGATGCAAGAAGAGTCCGTGTCGAAGGGCGCTCGCGGCGAATGCGCTCGCCAACTTCTTGTCGACGTCGCCGACGAAACTCATGTAGGGCATCTGCGAAGGTCCCGTCTGGAGCACCTCGATCCCCCACCGCGCGGACTGCTCGGCCAAGCCGGCGCGAAGCGCGTCGCCCATGGCCCGCATGTGACCCACGCTGTCATCGCGCTCGAGCACGTCCATCGTCGCGAGCCCAGCCGCCATGGGCACCGAAGAGAACCAGAAGGATCCCGTCGTAAAGAGCGACGACGCCGCCGCTCGCACGCGGTCGTTCCCAAGGACCGCGGACAGCGGGTAGCCGTTCGCGATCGCCTTGCTCCACGCGGAGAGGTCCGGCTCAACGCCGACGGACTCCCAGCTGCCACCAAAGTTGAGTCGGAAGCCACACCGCACATCATCGAGGATCAAGACAGCCCCATGGGCGTTGCACATCTCGCGCAGACCTCGTGCGAAGGCCGGGTCGACCATCTCTTGATCGAAGCCTGCATCGTGACGAAACGGTGAGGCGAGAACGCCCGCGACGTCCTCGGAAAACGCCTCTCGGACGCTGTCTAAATCGTTATAGGTGTAGCGCACCAGGTTGGCACGATCTTCGCTCGTCGTGCCCGCGGGATTGGGCGTGCACCATGGCGCGGCGCCGTGGTACGCCCCGTAGGCCACCATGATCTTGTCCTTGCCGGTGGCGGCTCGAGCGATGGTGCAACAGAGCGTGGTCGCGTCGGTCCCGTTCTTTTCGAACATCGCCCAGTTCGCGTGCGAGACCACCGAGACGAGACGCTCGGCTAGTTCGACCATCCGCTCTGAAGGTCCGTCAAGGCAGTCGCCGAGCGCGCTCTGGCGGGCTACCGCCTCTTCCACTTCGAGGTGGTGGTGGCCGAGCAGCACGGGTCCCCAGCTGCACATCAGGTCGACGAATTCGCGACCGTCAACGTCAACCACCCGTGCACCGCGCCCACTCGAGAAGAACTGCGGGTAATCGGCCGGCAGCGAGCTCATGTTCATGTGTCCGTACATCCCGCCGGGAATGACGGCTTGAGCCCTCATGCGAAGCTCCGCATCGCGGGGCCGAGCACTCTCCTGCACGCTTGGCACGATGACGTTTCGTTGCACTGACATATCGCCTACTTCCTCTCGAACGACTGCTCGTTCGCTTCATCCAACTGTCCGCCCGCCGCTCGCGCCGCGTCATAGCGCGAACCCTTGAGCAAGGAGACGACTTGCTGCAGGTCGCTAATGCCGGCGTCTGAGCCGAGGCCGGTGGCGACCAGTCCCCCACAGACGGTGCCCACCCACGCTGCGGACTCCGGCGAAAGTCCGCTCAACAGACCCGCGAGAAACCCCGCGTCGAATCCGTCACCGCAACCAGTGGTATCGACGACGTCGATGTCCCAGGCCGGAATGGACACGTCGATCTCGCGATCAATCACTCGACACCCTTCTTCGCCTCGCGTCACGGCGACGCCGCTCGCGCCCGCGTCGAGCACCACCCGCGCCGCTTCTCTCACGTCGGTGCACTCGGCGAGCCCAAGCAGCTGCTCTTCGTTGGGACAGAACCAATCGGTGTGACGAAGCACCGGTCCCAGTCTCTCGAGGGACGTGTGATCGCCGTTTCTCAGCACATCCATCGTCACGAGCGCGCCGCGAGCACGCGCATCTGCAACGAGTTCGCCAATCACCGCGGCATCCATGGCCGGCATCGCGTCTAGACCTCCAATGTGAATCGCCGCACACGTAGCCACTGCATCGCGCTGCCCGATGGTCAGTTCCGCCGCCGTGAACACGGCATTCGCTCCGGGAACGTGAAGAGCAGGACGCTCGCCATTGGGGCGGATCGGCAAGATGGTGGCCGACGTGGCACCGCCGAGACGCGTCAGGAGGCTGGCATCGACGCCGTGATCCTCCAGGAGTCGCAGAACGAAATCGCCGAGCACGTCGTCGCCGATCGCGCCGACGTTAATGACGTTGACGCCGAGCTTGGCGAGGTCAACGCTGGTGCCCGCAGCGGTGCCCGCGACTGTTGCTCGGATCTCGTCGATGAGGATCGAATGCTGGCCGGGAGGGATCGTCGTGACGGGCCGACCGAGAATGTCAAGTATGTGCACCCCCAGGCACACCACCGGTCCACGACCTCTGAGAGTGCTCAAGACGCGCTCTCCTCGAGAGCCCCGTCGCCGTAACGACGTCGCAGGATCTCCGCCTCAACCTCAGCAAGTTCTTCCGCGCTCAGTATGCGAGGTTCACCGTAACCCAATGAAAGTCGATAGACCTTCGCCAGCCACTCGAGCAGCAGCGCTCGTTCGTAGGCCTGCTGGAGCGTGGCGCCGCGCGTCACCGCTCCGTGATTCTGCAAGATCGCAGCCGTGTGGTCGTGCATCACCGCCTTCACCCGTTTGGCCAGCTCATCGGTACCGAATCGCACGTAGTCCACCACCGGTACCGGCCCGCCAAGCCCCACCACGTTGTAGTGAACGGCGGGCAGTTCCTGGCGCGAAATTGACAGTGCTACCACTTCGGCCGAGTGGGTATGGACCACCGCGAGGGCGTCGGTGCTCAGGTACACGCTCGAGTGCATCGGCCATTCCGAAGAGACCGTTCCTCGGCCCGAAATCTTTCGCCCGTCCAGGGTCACCACGCAGATGTCCTCAGGCACAATTTCTCGATAGAGGATGCCGCTCGGCGTGATCGCCACCACGTCACCAACTCGCACGCTGAGGTTTCCCGAGGTCCCGACGGCGAGAACGTCGTCGACCATACGCACGCCGTAGCTGACCAGTTCGTTTCGCACGGCGGCCAGAGCACGCTCGTCCGCTTGCGGCATCGCCAATCCCCCCGATCATTGCGACCTGTTCGCTTCCTGGATTTTATACGGATGACCGATAAAAATCAATGAGGAATCCTTGTCCAGCGCGGAAGTCACCGTTATGGTGGGTCGCTACCTACGAGAGGTGAAAGGGTGGTGCGTGCCGAAGATAGTCGATTGGGAGGTTCGCAAGGACTCGCTCTTGGAGGCAACATGGCGGGTCATTGCGCGCGACGGCCTCGAGAATACGACCGTACGGGCCATCGCACGCGAGGCAAACTGCTCGCTAGGGATCCTGTCGCACTATTTCGACGACAAACTCGACATTCTCGCCTCGGCACTTCTGCTCTCTCATCGACGGGTTCGAGAACGCACGGTGAAGAAAGTCAGGGAACTCCGAGGCTTAGCCGCCTTGCGTATCGCGATGCTCGAAGCTCTGCCCCTTGACGCCGAGCGCGAGCTGGAGGCAAGAATCGAGGTGAGTTTCTGGGGACGGATGCTCGGCAATGAACGTCTGGTTGAGTTGGGTCGCGGCGAAGTCGATCTTCTTCACGATCGCCTGCGCGGACACCTGTTGGAAGCGAAAGAGACGAAGGAGCTGCGCCGCGACCTCGACATAGAGCTCGCCACGCAAGAGCTGCTGATCTTGATCGACGGGATCAGCGTTGAACGCGTGCACTTTCCAAAGTCGGTCCCTCCCTCGAGACAGTTGGAACTCTTGGAACGTCGCCTGAGCTCCTTTCAAGCATGAACTCCGCGCTTCGCGGTTCGCAGCACGTCCCATCCCTGTGACGGCGCCGTCATCTTCAAGCCTTCGCTGCGCGACAGGCCTCGTCGACCACGTCCGCCACTCCAGTGGCGTCGAGGCGATAGTGCGCATAGAGCGCTACGGGCGGACCGATCAGCACGTACTCGTCGGGGACGCCGTGACGTAAGAAGGGCACGGCAAGCCGATGATCGGCGAGCACTTCGGCCACTGCACTTCCGAGGCCCCCGATGATGTTGTGTTCTTCCACCGTGACCACGGCAGCGGTCTGTGTGGCCGCAGCCACCACGGCCGCTACGTCGAGTGGCTTGATCGTGTGCATGTCGAGGACTCGCGTCCTCACACCTCGTTCGGACAGGATTTGCGCCGCGCCCAGGGCGGCGTTGACTTGAGATCCGGTCGCGATGATCGTGGCATCGGCTCCCTGGCGAAGTGTGACGGCCCGCCCGAACTCAAAGTCATCAGGCACGGTGGCATACACCTCTGGATCTCTTCCGCGTCCGAGGCGCAAGTACAGGGCCCCCTTGAGGTCGAGCGACGCGCGCAACATCGCGCGAAGCTGATTGCCATCGGCGGCACACGCCACGGTGAGGTCAGCCACGGCACGCATGGCCGCCAGGTCTTCTAGTGCGTGATGGCTCGTGCCGTAATACCCGAGCGACATTCCCGAGTGGTGCGCCAGAATGCGAACCGGCATGCACGGGTAGGCGCAGTCAGTGCGAATCTGCTCGTAGCCGAGCAGCGCCGCGAAGGATGCGAAGGTGCCAACGAATGGCATGAGTCCGGTCGACGCCAGTCCGGCGCCGGCGGTGATCATGTTCTTTTCGGCGATACCCATATTGAAGAATCGATCGGGATGGCGGCGCTGGAAGTCGATGAGCCGGTTCGCTGAGGCGAGGTCCGCCGTCATCACGACTATCCGAGGGTCCGAATCGGCGAGGTTGGCAAGTTCGTCCCCCGCGACGAAGGCGGGCACCGATCGCGAACTAATGCCCTTCTCCGTGCGCCCTCGGCGCTCCCCGGCATCTGGGCCGACTCCGCGAAAGACCTCACTTTGGTCTTGACCGCCCGCGCCGTCATCAGGACTATCCGATGTCGTTGTTGAACGAGTGGTCATCCCGCCCCTCCTCTGAGGAGCTCTGCATAGACCTCGTCGTAGTCATCAGGGCTGAGGTTTCCCACGTGCCAGTTCACGTCAAGCTCCATCCGCTGTACTCCCTTACCCTTGATGGTGTCCGCGACGATGACGTGGGGCTGGTGGCCGCCGGGATCTTTGCTGTTGTCGAACGCGGCGGCAATTTGATCGACGTCGTGACCATCAATGCGCTGCACGTCCCACCCAAACGAAGCGAAGCGAGCCCCGATTGGCTCGACGGACATTACGTCTTCGGTTCGCCCGTCAATACCCATTTGGTTCCTGTCGACTATGCAGGTCAGCGAGTCGAGCTTGAAGTGCCCCGCGGACATCGCAGCTTCCCAGATCTGGCCCTCGTTAAGCTCAGCATCGCCAACCATCACGAAGACGCGGAAGTCCTTGGACTGGACGCGGCCCCCCAACGCCATGCCGACGCCAACGGAGAGACCGTGACCTAGTGAACCTGAACTAAAATCGATGCCCCGAACTTTGCGCATGTCGGGGTGGTCCCCAAAAGAACTTCCGAGACGCGTGTACGTCGCGAGCTCGTCGACATCGAAGAAGCCGAGCTCGGCGAGAATGGGGTACAGCCCGATCGCCGCATGACCTTTGCTTAAGACGAAGCGGTCGCGATCGGGCCACATGGGGTTCGAGGGTTCGATCCGAAGTTCGCGATAATAGAGCACTGCAAAAAGCTCGGAGGCCGAAAATGTGCCGCTGTAGTGGCCGGCGCCCGCAATGCGAGCGAGTCGCAGTGTCTCCAAGCGCACGAACAGCGCTTTCTCTTCCAAGCGCATTCGTCCTTCATCGGTCAATCGACCCATTCGATTATCCTCCCCACCCGCTGTCCGTTGCCGTAGCGAATTCATCATTCTCAAACCGCCAACTCTCCCTCTCGTGCGCCGCACCCACTCGTCGAGCCGAGAGTCAACTTTGAAAGAGATTCGCACGACCACTGCGGCCCACACACGTCCTTTGGCCGAAAGTTTGGGAGCGCTCGGGGCCAGGAGCAAACGATCCCCAGTGCCTACCTCAGTCGTCCACGTTCTTACCCGGCGTATGCATCAACTTCTTGTTCACGAACTCTTCGATGCCGTAGGGGCCGAGCTCTCGGCCCACGCCGGAGCGCTTCGTGCCGCCAAACGGCAGCTCAGCGCCACCACCCTCGGGCGTGTTGATCCACACCATGCCGGTGTCGATGCGGTCCGCCATGTCGAGCGCCAACGCTTCGTCGGAGGTGTAGACGCTGGCTCCCAGACCGTAGGGCGTGTCGTTCGCGAGCGCGACCGCCTCATCGGCATTCGCGACGCGATAGACCACCGCGACCGGTCCAAAGAGCTCCTCGCGGAACGCGCGCATCCCGGGTTTCACGTCGGTGAGCACGCTCGGTTCGAAGAATGCGCCCGGTCCAGCCACGCGACGCCCGCCGGTGCGCACTGTCGCGCCCTTGCTCACGGCGTCGTCAACCTGCTCCTGTAGATTGCGCGCCGCCTGTTCCGATGAGAGTGGTCCATACGTGGTGTTGGGGTCCGTGGGATCGCCGGTCGTGCACGACGCCATGGCGGCGGTAAAGCGGTCGACGAACTCGTCGTAGATCGAGTCGGCAACGATGAAACGCTTGGACGCGTTACAGGCCTGGCCCCCGTTTTCCATACGCGCGCCAACCGCTTCGTTCACCACTTTCTCCAGGTTGTCGGTATCGAGCACGATGAAGGGATCAGATCCACCCAGTTCAAGGACGACCTTCTTCAAGTTCTGGCCGGCAATCGCAGCGACCGCCGTACCCGCGCGCTCGCTGCCAGTCACCGACACGCCACTGACGCGAGGATCCGCGATGATGTCGGCCACCTGCTCGTTAGTGGCGAAGATGTTGATGTATACGCCATGAGGAAGTCCCGCGTCGTGGAAGATCTCTTCCATGGCGGTCGCCGACTCGGGGCACTGTGGCGCGTGCTTTAGCAACATGGTGTTGCCGATCATGACGTTGGGTGCGGCGAACCGGGCAACTTGGTAGTACGGGTAGTTCCAGGGCATGATCCCGAGTATCGGACCGACAGAGGACTTGCGAACCCACGCAGCACCTTCTGTCTTCGACGGCAGGGGCGTGTCGGCCAACAGCGCCGGCCCCTCGTCGGCGTAGTAACGGTAGATGTCCACCACGTACTCGATCTCGCCCAGCGCTTCAGCGGTCGTCTTGCCCATTTCGCGCGTGATCAACGTCGCCAGTGCGTCGGCGCGCTCGGCGTAGAGGTCGGCGACTCGGTGCAGGATCTGCGTCCGCTCGGCCTTTGAGGTGGTTCGCCACGTGAGATAGGCCTCATAGGAGCGCGCTATAGCGTCGGCAATCGACGCGTCCGTGGCGCTCGGGAACTCGCTTTCAGTCTCGCCAGTGGCAGGATTCACGACTTGATACAGGGTCACGTTGATGTTCCTTGCTCGATGGTGGCGGCACCTTCACCGCCTTTTCAATCGACGATAGCGTAGGCGCCGCAACGTCTCGCCATCCGAACGGCGTCCCTGACGGCGTTACGAGGAGAGTGCCACAGGGGTGCGCAGCGGAAAGTGACACGCCGCGACGTGACCGCCGCCAAAGCTCGTCATCGGTGGCTCTTCTTGCTCGCAGAGATCTTGCGCACTCGGGCACCGCGTGCGAAAACGGCAGCCCGACGGGGGGTTGACGGCCGAAGGCATCTCACCCTCGACCGCACCGAGGGCCGCCTTGCGACGGGCGCGATCGAGATCCGTCTCGGGCACCGCGTCGAGGAGCGCCTTGGTGTAGTGGTGGGCGGGGTGGTCGTAGATCTCGTTGGCCGGACCTCTTTCGACGAGTTTGCCAAGATACATGACACCGATGGAGTCGGCCATGTAGCGCACCACGGCGAGGTCGTGCGAGATGAGGATCAGCGTCAGCCCGTGCTCGGACTGCAGATCCTTCATGAGATTGAGGATCTGGGCCTGCACCGAGACGTCGAGGGCCGAGACTGGCTCGTCGGCGACGATCAGCTTGGGTTCGAGGGCAAGCGCCCGCGCGAGCCCGATGCGTTGTCGTTGGCCGCCCGAGAACTCGTGGGGATAGCGGTCCACGCTCGACCTCGTGAGCCCAACTTCATCCATTAGGCGATCCACGCGGGCCCGCTGGTCCTCGATCGATCCCCTCTTGTGGGCGCGGAGAGGTTCTCGCACGATGGCGCCTACGCGCATTCGTGGATCGAGGGACGAGTACGGGTCTTGAAACATGAACTGGACGGCACGCGACAGGCGGCGCTTCGCCTGCGCGTTGAGTCCGTGGACGGTGTTCCCGTCAAAGCGCACCTCACCGGTGCTCACGCGCTCGAATCCGACGACCAGTCGACCGGTCGTGGTCTTTCCACTGCCCGACTCCCCCACCAAGCCGAACACTTCCCCCTTGCGGACGCTGAAGGAAACGTCGGAGACAGCCTTGATGGAACCGGAGTCCCGGCGAAAGACGCCACCTTTCATGAGCGGAAACTCTTTCACCAGATGATCGATGACCAAAAGATCGGGCTGCGCGTCGAGCTCTGCTCGGCGCTTCGTGGCGAGCGCCACTTCTTCCGTCGAGTGCTTGTCGCGCAGAGAGACCGGACGGTGCTCGACGTTGACGGGGTGAAAGCAGGCGAAGAGGTGAGGAGCGGGATCGGAGAATCCTTCGTCCGTGGTCAGGGTGAGCGGGGGCTCCTCGTTTCGACACTCGTCGGTCGCGAACTGGCAGCGGGGATTGAACCGGCAGTTGTCGTGGACCAGCGAGAGGTCCGGCGGCAGACCGGGGATGCTCTTCAGCCGTTCGAAGGGGCTCTGATCGATCTTGGGCACAGAGGCGAGCAGCGCGTCGGTATAGGGGTGACGCATTCGGGAGAAGATGGCGTCGGTGCTCGCTCGCTCGGCCACCTTGCCCGCGTACATGACGATCACCTTGTCGGTGCGCCCGGCGATGACGCCCATGTCGTGGGTGATCAAGATCACGGCCATCTTCAAGTTCTGACGCAGCTCGTCGATGAGGTCGAGGATCTGCGCTTGGACCGTCACGTCCAGCGCGGTCGTCGGCTCATCGGCGATCAGCAGCTTGGGATCGCAGGCCAGGGCCATCGCGATCATCACGCGTTGACGCAGGCCACCGGACAGCTCGTGCGCGTACTGATCGAGCCGCTCCGCCGGCTGGGGCATGCGCACCAGCGTCAGCACCTCGAGCGCGCGCGCCGCGGCCTCTTCTTTGGTGACCTTGCGGTGCTGACGCACCGCCTCGACGATCTGGCGCCCAATCGTCGTCGTCGGATTGAGCGACGTCATGGGATTTTGCGGGATGAGCGCGACCTCGTTGCCCCGGACCCCTTGCATCGCCTTCTCCGTGAGTCCCGCGAGATCGCGACCGTTCAAGATGACGCTGCCGCCTGAGAGATAGGCGTTGTTTGGCAACAGTCTCATGATCGCGAGGCCGGTCGTCGTCTTGCCGCACCCCGACTCCCCCACGATGCCCAACGCCTCACCTTGGCCCACCGAGAACGAGACGCCGTCGACGGCGGTGACCGTGCCACTTCGCATGCGGAACTCCGCGCACAGGTCGCGAACCTCCAGCACCGCCCCACTCGCCGCGACCGCCGCGTCGTCGCTGACCTCGAGGTGGGCTTCGGTCATCGCTGCAGCCTCAGCTCCATGGCGTCGCGCACCGCGTCGCCGACGAGGTTGAAGGCCACCACGGTGAGCACGATGCAGATGCCCGCCGGGTAGATCAGCCACCAGTAGCCGTCGAAGAGGTAGTTCAGACCGTCGGTCAGCATGCCACCCCAGTTGGCGGCCGGGGGTGGTGGTCCAAGTCCGAGGAAGCTCAAGGCTGCGAGCAACAAGATGGCGTTGGCGACTTCAAAGGTCGCCTGGACCGCGACCGTGCCCACCACGTTGCGCACCAGGTGACGCGTCACCACCTGCCAAGCTCGTTGACCGAGCCCCTCGGCCGCCTGGATGTACTCCAACGTGCGCAAGACCAGGACCTCGCCGCGCACCAAGCGCGCCGTGGCGAGCCAGGAGATCGATCCCAAGATGAGGATGACGGTGGCCACGCTCGGGGTGACGAAGCTCGCCAAGAGCAAAACGAGCAGCAACGACGGAATGGCGAGGAAGCTGTCGACCACGCGCATCATGGCCGAGTCGACACGGCCGCCGATGTAGCCCGCCGTCGCTCCCCACAACGTGCCAAAGATCGCGGCGATCGCGGCGGCCGCCAAGCCCACCTCCAGTGAGGATTGGCCGGCCACCATGAGCCGCCCGAGCACGTTGTAGCCCACCGCGTCGGTGCCGAGGGGGTACTTCGCGCTCGGAGGAAGGGTCGTTTGAAAGATGTTGGTCGTGATCTGATCGGTGTGATAGATCGCGGGGCCGAGGTACGAGAAGAGCAGCATGAAGATGATGATGGAAAGGCCCGTCATGCCCATCTTGTTGTGCGCAAAGTCGCGCACAGCTCGGCGCAAGGGGCTCTTGCTCGGCGAGGAGGACGCCTGGACATCGTGCGGCAACCGCTCCAAGTCGGGATCGGTGACCTGCTTGGCCAACTCGTCCGCCGAGCCGAAGGCGTCGCTCGTACTCATCGCGACTGGTACCTGATGCGGGGATCCATGGCGGCGTACACCACGTCGGCGATCAAGTTGCCGATCACGGTGGCGGCTCCGACCACAATGGTGAAGCCCATCAAGGTGGCGTAGTCGCGCGAGGTGGCCGCGGTCCAGAACAGCCAGCCCATGCCGGGGTAGTTGAAGAGAGCTTCGACGATGATCGCCCCCGAGAGCACGCCGGGCAGGCTGAGGCCGATCAGCGTGACGACGGGAAGCAGGCTGTTACGCAGCAGGTGGCGCATCACCAGGCCGCGCTTGGAGACGCCCTTGGCCACCGCGGTGCGTACGAAGTCCTCCAACAGCGTGTCGATGGCCGAGGAGCGGACGAACCGGCTGAACTGGGCGACCGTCACGATGGTGAGCGTGAGAACCGGGAGGATGAGGGCTCTTGGATCTTGCAGGACCGTGCCGACGCTCGCGCCCTGGGGCCCTTCAGAGGGCAAGAGGTGCAGCTGCACCGAGAAGAGAACGATCAAGAGCATGCCCAGCCAGAACGTGGGCATGGAGTACCCAACGAACGAGACGGTCGTGAGCGAGTGGTCCAGCACCTTGCCTCGGCGCAAGGCCTGCACGATGCCCATGGGAATGGCGATGATGAGTGCGAGGACGTAGGACAGCCCCACCAGCAGCGCGCTTTTTGGCAGGTCCATCTTCAGCAACGACGACACCGACTGGTCGAAGTGGTAGGAGAAGCCCAAGTTGCCGTGAAACAGGTGGTCAAGGTACAACCAGTACTGCACCGGCAAGGTGTGGTTGTAACCGTTTTCGATGTTGAACTGTCGGATCGCCCCGGGCGTGGCCTTCGCACCCAGATACGCCCTCGCCGGACTGCCGGGCAAGAAGTGCAGGATCGAGAACACGATGATCGAGACGATGATCAAGACGACGAGAGCTTGTGCGCTGCGCCAGAACACAAATCTCTTCATCGCTTCGATTCCTTCAACGTCAACGACAAACTACAGCGGATGCGCGAACCGCCATGAGCGGGCACCTCTTGCGCGAGACTCGCGTGAGGTGCCCGCTCATGGCGGTCACATTAGGACTTCAGGAACCAGGTGGAGGGGTAGATGTGCCCCGTTGAGTCTTGCGCCGTGACGCCACCCAACTTGCTGGAGATAGCCGAGATCTGATACGCGGCATTTGGAATCCACAGGTCGGGCACTTGCTTCGCCACGTAGAGCTGGTACTTGTACATCGCGGCTTGCGTCGCGGCCGCGGTCGTGCCGGTCGTGATCTGCTTGATCATGTTCTCCACCGTCGTGTTGCAGTAGTCGCCCGCGTTCGTGACGGCACCGCAACCAAAGAGACTGTCGCCGTCGGGGTAGTAGATCGGGACGTACGTCCAGCTCGGCGAGGACAGCAGGGCGACGGCAGTCGAGCTGGCCGGGCACTTCGCAATGGTCTTGCCCTGGCACGCGTACCCGTCAGCGAGCACCGTGTCAAATGGCGCTTCCTTCAGCACGAGCTGAATCCCTGCCGACGCGTCGGCCGATTGCAGCGCCTGCACTTCGTTGTCGAGTTGGGGGAAGCCCGAGGAGTACTCGAAGGGCAGCGTCAGATCGGCACCAGAGGCGATGCCGACGCCGCACTCGTCCGACCCCGTGCCGGGCTTCTGACAGGTCGCCGCACCGCTGCTCGGAATCTTCCACCCGTGCGAGGTCAGCAGCTTCTTCGCTGCCGACACGCTGTACGGGAACGGATTGTTCTTGGCTTGGGGAGCCAGGAAGTTGCTCGTGGGAAAGACCGGCACAGGACCGTAGGTCGGCGTTCCGTAGCCCAACAGGAGGCTCTTGATGTACTCGGGTTGGTCGATCAAGGTCTGCATCGCTTGGCGAATGTAGAGCTGATCTTCTAGCGGCGCGTACTTCGGATTCACGAAGTTGAACACCGCAAAGGTCAGTCCCCACTCGTACCACGGGTCGATGTTGTAGCCGTTAGATTTCAGAGATCCAATGTCGCCGACGTCGGTCGTGGGCACGTAGCCGTAGTCGATCGAGCCTGACTGCAGCGCGTTGAACTCAGCGGTGGCGCTGGTGAAGGGCAGCTCCTCGAACTCGCTGATCTTGGGCTTGTTCGGACCGACGTACTTGGTGTTGGGCACCATGATGACCTGTCCGGTCACCTGGAATCCTGTGTTGGGCTTCAGGTGAAACGGACCATCAACCACTTGCCAGAGCGGGTTCGTGTCCCAGGTGGAAAGGGACATCGAGGCGCTGTTCATGAGCTTGTAGACCGCCTGCGACCCGGCGACCGTGTCGTCGTAGTTGCCGATGGCGCCCGTCGCTGACTCTTTGTCCCACGACTGCTGAGGCAGCGGCGTGATGACCGAGAGGTCGTTGTACAACACGTAGGTCGGGCTGTAGGCGACGTTCATGTTCAACACGAAGGTCTTGGCGTTGGGCGCGGACATGGAGGTGACATGATCCATCCAGCCGCCCGGCACGTACAGTCCCTCGTCACTCTTGTCCGCCAACATCAGATGCATCCAGAAGAGCACGTCGCGTGAGGTGACCGGTGTGCCGTCGGACCACACGTAGTTCTTCAGCGTGATCGTCACAGTCTTGTTGCCGTTCGAGAACACGGGAGGGTTCGCCATGCTCAATGAGTAGTTGATACTGGCCTGGGAGTTGTTGCTATGTCCGAACCAGTAGAGAGGCAGCCACATAAGTGGCTGCAGATACGTGATGTTGTTGTTGCCGGAGTTCGCTCCGTTATAGAGCGGGAAGATATAGGTGGGTGCCGATCCCGGTTGCTCCGCGAACGTGACGACACCACCTCCCGATGACGCTTTCGCGGTGCTGTGTGGCGCGGCACCCGAGGCGGTGGCCAAAGCCCCGCCCACGACCAAAGCGACCGCCATCACGGTGGTTGAAATCCGACGTAAACGCATGCTCTCTCCCCTGGTTGAACCGCATTCCCCACTTTGGAGCCACGAAGTCGCTCATCGAGTGCCCTCCAACGAGGTCACCCCAACCTTGCGAACACGGCCGCCCCACAGCGCTTTCACAGAGTACCCCACGCGTCTGCGTTCCACCCAGGCGCGTTCGAAGTGTTCACACGGTGTTGACACTGGACGTACCAATCTCAGTTCGCCACGACCCGATGTCGCTCGCCCGGCTCTTTTCGTGCGTAAATGAACGGCCCGCCACTTCACGGATCGGTCGCCGTCGAACGGGACCAATGTCGACGCCGCGACGCGCGCGCACTCGAGCGAGCCGGTTGCTCTCGTTCCGGTCGCGCCACCGGGCGACCGGGCGACCGGGCGACCGGGCGACCGGGCGACCGGGCGACCATGATAAAAATAAGTCGACCACGCGACAAGTAAAGGATACGGGGACGACCAGGTGAGCGACAACGCCGTGACCAAGGAGTCTCCCTTCCAAAGATTCGTCGCCGAGGCCGAAGTTCTTGACGGTTCACGACGCTACGAGATGGGCATCCCGATGCGCGACGGCATCGAGCTGGCGGCGGACGTCTACCTGCCCGTCGAAGCCGACCACGCTCCGGTGCCGGCCATTGTTCAGGTCACGCCGTACCAGAAGTCGAACGTCCTCCTCACCGCGGATGAAGGCCGCTACTACCAGTCCCACGGCTACGCGTACGTGGCTGTCGACTGTCGAGGCCGCGGCAAGTCCGAAGGCGTGTGGAGCGGCTTCGCCAACGACGTGCCCGACACGCACGACGTCATCGAGTGGGTCGCCGCGCAGAGCTGGTGCGACGAGAAGGTGGGCACGACCGGCATCAGCTACATGGGGTGGGTGCAGTGGGCGGGCGCCTCGGAGTATCCCCCTCATCTACGGGCCATGGTGTCGGTCTCGGCTGCGGGTCGTTGGCAACAAGAGATCCCCTACACCAACGGCATCTTTCAGCTCTACTTCGCGTGGTGGGCTCACGACACGCGTCGCCGCATCAGCGAATCCTACAGAAGAGAGCAGACCGACTGGGAAGAGGCCCTGCGCATACTTCCCTTCAAAGCCATCGGGGAGTTGATCGACACGCCTACCGACACGTGGGACAACTTGGCCGACCGAGACACGCTGGATGACTTCTGGAAGAACCTGCGCTTTGACGATCGTTACGACCAGATCGACGTGCCCTGCCTTCACGTCACCGGTTGGTACGACCAAGAGGATCTGCTGGGCGCCTTTCATCACTATGAGTTGATGCGCGCGCACTCGCCGGCCAAGGACGAGCAGTACTTGATCGTCGGGCCCTGGAGTCACCTCAAGTCGCGGTTTCCCGACCGCTACTACGCCGGCGTCGACCTTGGACCGGCGGCGGCCATGGAGATGGACGACGAGCACCTTCGCTGGTTCGACTACTGGCTCAAAGGAGAGCAGAACGGCGTCGACGCGATCGATCGCGTGCGCCTCTTCGAACCCGGCACTAACACCTGGCGAACTTCGTCGCAGTGGCCACTCGCCGACACCTCCACCACGCTGTATCTCGGTTCGGGCACGTTGGAGGATGCCCCGTTCGATGCGTCGTCGCGCATCGACTACTCCTATGACCCGCTCGACCCGGTACCGACGGGCATCGACGTGCACCACTACCCCGTCCAAGACGTGCCGTTGGACCAGACCGAGAACGAGACCCGCGCCGACGTCGTCGCCTTCACGTCGGACGAGCTCTCCGAACCACTCACGATCTCGGGGTGGGCTCACGTGAAGTTCTACGGCTCATCCAGCTGTGACGACACCGACTGGCACGTCAAGATCACCGACGTCACGCCTGAGGGTCGGTCCAACCGCGTCACCCAGGGGTGCCTGCGAGCGGCCGCTCGCGACTCGCTGGAGGTCCTGTCGCCGCTCGTGCCCGACGAGGTGTACCCGTTCGACGTCGAGATGTGGCCCGCGCACCACGTCTTTCAGCCCGGACATCGCCTGCGCGTCACGGTGACCAGCAGCGACTTCCCCTGGTACGCGCGAAGCCTCAACCGCTTCGGTCCGGTACGCGACCAGAGCGACCCGCGCGTCGCAGTGAACTCCATCCGCGTTGGTAGTCAGTACCCATCATCTGTCACGCTTCCCGTCGAGACCGATCACGCACGACAAGGTCGACGGTGAACGACGGCGCGCAGTGGCGACGCATCATCGACGTCCCCAAGTCCATCTAGCAGCAAAAGGAAATTCATATGTCCACCGAGAGCAACGCCGTCGCGATCCAAGCCGAACTGGACGCCGCCTTCGGCGCCTACGTCAACGCCGATCAGTCGCCGGGCCTTACCTACGGCATCGTCACCGCGGACGGCCTCACCCACACCGCTGGTTTCGGGCGTGCCAATGACCTTGGCACGGCGCCCGACGCCGATACGGCCTTTCCCATCGCCTCCATGTCCAAGAGCTTCACCTCTGCTGCCGTGCTCATCGCGCGCGATCGCGGCCTGCTCTCACTCGACGATCCCATCACCAAGTTCCTGCCCGACTTTCGTGCCACCGGCGCCCCGGAGGATCCTTGCGATCCGCCCACCATTCGCATGCTGCTCAGCATGTCGGGTGGGCTGACCGAAGACAACTCGTGGGTCGATCCGCAGATCGGCATGAGCGAAGCCGAGTTGATGGGCCTCGTGGCCAAGGGGTTGAAGTACAGCCACACTCCGGGCACGGTCTACGAGTACTCCAACGTCGGGTTCACCCTGACCGGCTTCGTCGTGACCAAGGTCACCGGCGTGAGCATCCAGGACTTCGTCACCAACGAGATCCTCATGCCACTGGGCATGACGTCCACGTCCTTCAGCCCTTCCTCACACGATCCGGCGACGCTCGCGAGCGGACACTCCCTCGACCCCGAGGGGAACTGGCGACCCTACGAGATACGTGAGTCCGACTCCTTCGCCGCGGCGGGGGGCATGGTGAGCACGGTGCGCGACCTCAGCATCTGGGTGTCATGGTTGGGCGAAGCGTTCCGGCCCGGCAAGTCCCTCGGCGTCGATGTCTTGAGCCGGGCGTCGCGCCGAGAGATGCAACGCATCGAAAGCACGATCCCACCCTCGATCGGAATGCAACCAGGCGGCATGTGGAACGTCGACGTCGGTGGCTACGCGCTCGGTCTTCACGTCGATCACGATCTGCATCGCGGGGTCATCGTGGGTCACTCCGGTGGCCTGCCCGGGTATCTCTTGCACATGCGTTGGCACCCCGAGTCCGGTCTCGGACTGGTCGTCTTGACCAACAGCCACCGCGGCAGCCCAGTGGCGCTCGCACGTGAGTGCCACGCCCGGCTACTGCGCGCCTACGACACTCCTTCTGAGACCATCGTCCTGTGGGAGGAGACCGTTGCCGCTCGTGTGGCAGCGGAACAGCTCATTCGATGCTGGAACGACGATGACGCGGACCGGCTTTTCGCCGAGAACATCGACTTCGATCGGCCCATTGTCGAGCGACGCGCGGAAATCGACGCCTTTGTGGCGGCGATCGGACCGCTAAGGGATACCCGGCCCGTCAATGAAGTCTTGTCGGCGGCCACAGCCGCTGACGTCACGTGGTCCATTCCCGGAGAGCATGGGGATCTCATCTGCATGGTGCACCTGAATGAACTCGACCCACCTCGGGTTCAGGAGTTCGTTCTCAAAGCGGTCCCCTCAGACAAGCCGAGAAGCGCGACCCCATTTGACATCTCGCCCCGGCGAGCGGCGATGGGTGACCCGTCGCTCAGTGCGGCGCCCAACGCTCGCGTGGTGATTCCAAACCTCTGATTGGCGGCGCGGCGATGGCTGCCATTGACGGCTTGTGGAGGCCGTCGTAGAGTCGCGGAGTCACCCGTTTCTGGAGGATTTTGACGTTCCGCCGATTGGCGCTGCTGAGGTGCGCGCTTACCCTCGCGGTCGGCTGCGCAGGTGCGACACTCGTGAGGACGGCGGTTGCGTCGACCGAGATCCACGCATCGACCGGCGCCTCCTATGTGGCAATGGGAGATTCCTACGCGTCGGGCGAAGGATTACCGGGCTCGCTTCCTGATCAGTGGCTCGGCACCTCGGGCGCGCCAACGTCCAAGACCGACGGGTGCGATCGCTCCACGCTCGCCTATCCCATGGTCGCGGCGAGGGCGGAAGGTGACAGCTCCAGCGTGGCGTTCGTCGCCTGTTCCGGAGCCACGACCGGATCATCGGACGATGCGTCGTCATTCACCACTGGCGGGTCGGTCATCAAGGGATCCCACGGTGAGCGCTCGCAACTCGACGCCCTCTCTGCGGACGACACGACCATCATCTCGCTCACCGTCGGTGGCGACGACCTCGGCTTTGCGTCCATCCTCACATCGTGCGTAAGCCTTCAGGCACGCGTCGGACGCATCAGCTACGTGCTCTCGTCACTCATCGCTCACGACTCCCTGGGCGCATGCTCGCGCACCTTGGCTCAAGCGCAGAGCACCGCAACCGCGGGACCGGCGAGTGCTCCGTCGTTGCAGGCCGCGCTCGAGGACACGTACGCGCAGATATTGGGGGACGCTCCCGCGGCGACGCTCTACGTTCTCACCTATCCTCAACTCCTGACGCGAGCGAAGATCAGCACGCTCTGCCCCCTCACTGGTGCGGGGCGAGTTGGGCCACTGTCGGTCTACCTCGGGTTCACGCCGTCCGTCGTGAAGACGCTCAACGATATCGAAACGGAACTGAATGCTGATATCGAGAGCGCGGCTCAACAGGTCAACGCGGCCAACGGTACTAACCGCATCGTCGTCGTCAACGTCGCGGCTCTTACGAGCGACGATGGCCAAACCTGCAATCCCGAGACAATGTCGAGGTCGATCGTGAACGGAATCCTGTTCGTCCCCGGCGCATCACTCGCGACGGTGCTCGACGGCTGCGGTCGCGGCAACATCTCCTTGATTCTCCGGTGCCTCAAGTCCCCGCCGTCCGATTTCGCTGACGTCATCTCGAAAGGTTCCATCCATCCCAAGGCCAGGGGCCAAGCGCTGATGGCCCGGGCGCTCGAAGCGTCCATCAACCTGTCCTCCAGTCCCGCTTCGTGATGTCGAGGCGCTCGCCGCGACATCCCGACGAGTCGAAGATGGCAAACTGAAGCGAGCGCGAATTCGAGGATCTCCACGATGCCGACCTTTCGCGGACGCTTGTGAGTTCGGGGGTGAGCGATGCCGTACCATAAAGGGCCGGATCTCTCGGGTGCGCGCCTCGAGGACACGGACTTCTCCAACGCTCGCCTGCATGCGCCGAACTTCGAGGGTGCCAAGATCACGGACGCGTGGTTCATCAATGCCGACATCTCGGGGGACATCGAGGGGCTCCGTTTGAACGGGATCGAGGTGGCACCGCTGGTGGAGGCGGAGCGCGCGCGATGTTTTCCTGAGCTCACCCAGCTGCGAGCGGTCGACCCTCAAGGACTCGACGAGGCGTGGGTCATGCTCGAGACTCACTGGCAGGCCACCGTCGCTCGGGCGCGAGAACTTCCCCCGGCCACCCTCGACGTTCGCGTGGACGACGAGTGGAGCTTCGTCGAGACGCTGCGCCACCTCGTTCTCGCCACCGACTGCTGGCTTGGGCGGATGGTAAAAGGCATGGACCGGCCCTATCACCCTTGGGGCCTCGGCGGGTCGTGGCTCAGTGATTCCGCGGCGTGGGGACTTGACGTCGACGCTCGCCCGACGCTGGACGAGGTCCTCGTCGTGCGCCGTGGCCGGATGGACGAGGTCATGAACACGATCGCCGCCCTCACGCCCGAGGAACTGGATCGTGTGTGCACTCCCCCTGATACGCCTGGTCATCCCAATCGGGAGCACACCGTGGTGGAATGCCTCCACGTGATCCTCAATGAAGAGTGGGAGCACCACCGATACGCCGTGCGCGACCTCGACGCGCTCGACGCAACCGACCGTTGAACGAGAAGCCATTGAACTCGCTAGGCGTAAGTATTTGGACGAATGTGTTGATTCAGGCGAAACTGGATCGTCGGTATGTGTGACGGCCTCACCATGGGGCCACAGAGAGGAACATCATGTCCGAGTACTTGATTCTCATCTACGCAGATGAGGCCCAAATGAGCCTGCCTGATCCGGGCGTTGCCGACAAAATGATGAAGGGCCACGAAGAGTTTGGGACCCGCAACGCCCACGCACTTCGCGGCGGCAACGCGCTGCAGCCGACGAGCACGGCGACGACCATACGAACGAGCGCATCCGGCGAGTTCGTCATCACCGACGGAGCCTTTGCGGAGACGAAGGAGGCCCTCGCCGGGTACTACCTCGTCGAAGCGGCCAACCTCGACGAGGCACTGGCCCTCGCCAAGCAGATCCCCATGCCCTACGGCGGGATCGAAGTGCGGCCCATACGAGTCTTTGACTGAGTGGCACCTCGGGCACTGACGATGGACGTCGAGGTCGCCGTCGCCGACGCGCACCGCATCGAGTGGGCCTACGTGCTCGCAGCGACGGTGCGCGTCGCCGCCGATATCGACCTCGCAGAAGAATGTGTCCAGGACGCGTACGCGCGGGCCTTGTCGCGATGGCCCATCGATGGGATACCCACGAATCCGGGAGCGTGGCTCACGACCGTCGCTCGTCGCAGGGCGATTGACCTGCGACGCCGAAACGATCGGTACGCCACGCTGCTGCCGATGCTCGTCGACGATGAGTCCGCGTCGCACGACGATGCCACGGTTGAGATCTCCGACGACCGGCTTCGCCTGATCTTCACGTGCTGTCACCCGGCACTCTCGGACGAAGCGCAGATCGCCTTGACGCTGCGACTGGTCTGTGGATTGACCACCAAGGAGGTGGGCCGTGCGCTGCTCGTGAGCGAGTCGACCATGGCGGCGAGAATCACCCGCGCCAAGAAGAAGATCGCAGCCGCTCACATTCCCTACGCGGTGCCGTCGACCGAAGAGCTTCCCGCTCGCATTGAAGCCGTGCTCACCGTCGTACACGTGCTCTTCGCAGCAGGGCACACCGCAGCGACCGGCGACCAGCTCGTGCGCCGCGACCTCGTAGAGCGTTCCCTCGGTCTCGCGCGGATGCTGCGAACACTGCTCCCAGCGCACCCCGGGGTCACCGGTCTCTTGGCACTCATCTTGCTCACGGACTCCCGTCGAGAGACTCGTGTCGGTCCCGACGGCCAACTCACGCTGCTCTCCCAGCAGGAGCGCTCCAAGTGGGATCACGCGGAGATCACCGAAGGCGTCGCACTCGTCCACGAGGCTCTCCGGTCTCGCCCTCCCCAACGATTCGCTCTGATGGCCGCCATCGCCGCGGTCCATGCAGAGGCGCCGACGTGGAGCGCGACCGACTGGAACGAGATCGTGGGTTTGTACGACTTGCTCGTGGTCGCATGGAACTCTCCGATCGTCTCGCTGAATCGCGCCGTGGCGGTGGGCTTCGCTCGGGGCCCAGAGGCGGGGCTTGCGGCCATTGACGAAGTCGCCGCCGACCCGACCCTCACGGCGTACAGCTACCTATCGTCCTCGCGCGCGGAGTTCCTCGCTGGGCTTGGTCGATTTGGCGAGGCGAAACTAGCGTTCGAAGAAGCCCTTGCCTTCTGCGATAACACCGTCGAAAGAGACTTCCTGACGGTCCGCCTGCGCGAGACGTCGGCGTCGCTGGAAGAAAGCGCCACGTCGTAGTCGTCCTTCAACTCGTGGGCCTCGCTACTCCTCGACCTTCTCGAATCCGAATGCCTGGAGCAGGGAGTGGCGTATCGCAGGGCGAGATCCGAAGGTCAACAGCACCTGGGCCTCTCGGGCCGTCCGCTCGGCGATGCCCCCCTCGAGCACCGACGAACTACCAAGGAAGACGGCCAGCGCGTGCGACGCGCGCACCGCCAGTTCACAGGCCCCAGCCCGAGCTCGTGCCATCGTCGCGGCGTCAGCGCCGTCGAGTTCGACCCGCGCCTCGCGCAGTTCATCATCGAGCGCCGACGGTCCGATCACAGCGCAGCATCGACGCGTAATCCCGAGAGCCAAGGAGCCGTTCACCCGGAGGCCTTCTGGGCGCTCTCGCGAAGGGTCGTGGGGCACCTGTTCGAGTTCGCGGTCACCCTCAACCAACAGACCGCTGAACGTCAGCTTTACGGTGGAGGTGGCATTCATCGCAGAAAGCGAGCGACGCGACACCACCAGACCAGGCTGGCCGTGAGCATCGAGCACCACCAAGACGACGGTATCGTCGGGTCCGCGCGCGGCCACCACGAGGTAGTCCACGATTCCCCATCCGCTCACCCACGGCGCCTCGCCATCGAGCGACCAACCGTCGCGCGCCCGGGTGGCCGTCAACTTGGCGGGACCGGGCTGCAGGCCGGTGATCGCGACGCCGCCTTTCACGCGGCCACTCACGATCTCGTCTCGCACGTCCCCCACGATTGCCGGCGCTTGAGGATCGAGCGCCGCTGCCAGCAGGCGGAAGTGCTGCATCCAGACAAAGGTGGTGGCAAGGCACGCCGAGGCCAGTTCCTCCACGACCTCGGACAGTTGGGCGAGGCTGAGACCGAGGCCACCGGATTCGATCGGAGCGAACGCGCCGTAGAGACCGAGGGCAGCGAGCTGGTCAAAATGAGACGGCGGAATGGCGTCGCTGCGGTCCACCTCGGCAGCATCCATGGAGAAGACTGTCGCGACCACCGCTAGCTGCTCTGCGAACTCGCTCAATCTGGCACCTTCCCACTCATTCGCAACGCGAGTCTTCCTCCTCCGAGGACATCGCTGTGTGCAACCTCGTCGGCTGCCACGCGCAGTCGAACGTGAATCTAGTAGTGCGTGCGTCGCGACACGAAGCTCTTCTGCGCGCCGTGGACGCACGCCTCCACGTGACGAGCCGCACTCGACGGAGTTTCTCGGCTGCCCGAATCCCCATACTGTGTAGCGCAAGCACCATCTCGAAGAAAGAGGACGTTTCGTGTCAGACGTCGATCCCGCACTCGACCTTCTCCTTCGCACCCCGAGCGGCAAACCGCGTGCGCGTGCCCTCGGCTTGGAGTTCGACGGCGCCACCGGCCCGCTGAACGCGATCACCGACGTGCCCGGAATCGAAGTGGGCTACGCCACGTTGATCGAGGGCCCTGCGACTCGAACGGGTGTGACGGCCATCCACCCTCGAGGGAAGGCGTCCCCTGGCGATCCCGTGGCCGCTGGCTTTCACTCCCAGAACGGGAACGGTGAAATGACGGGCGTGTCGTGGATCGAGGAGTCCGGCACGTTCAGGGGTCCGATCGCGATCACCAACACCCACTCGGTAGGCGTCGCCCACGCGGGCATCATCGCCTGGGCGGTAAAGCACCATCCAACGCTGACCCAGGTCTTCCTGCTGCCCGTCGCAGCCGAGACCTGGGATGGTTACCTCAACGACACCAACGGCCACTTCGTCACCGAAGACGTGGTCGTCGATGCGCTGGAAGCAGCCGTCGGCGGCTCGATCGAAGAAGGCTCGGTAGGCGGGGGCACAGGAATGAACTGCTATCAGTTCAAAGCGGGCTCCGGGACGGCGTCGCGCGTAGTTCGTTTCGCCGGCGAGGACTACACGGTCGGCTGCTTTGTCCAAGCCAACTTCGGCGCGCGCAGAGAGCTGGTCTTACGAGGTATCGCCTGTGGCGACGCCCTCGCCGACGACAATCCCATCGCCGAGTTCCGAGGCGCGCCCTCGGGCGCCGGCTCGATCATCGCGATCGTGGCGACCGACGCGCCACTGCTCCCCCACCAGTGCAAGGCCCTCGCTCGACGCGTGACGCTGGGCATCGCGAGGACGGGCACCGGCGGATCCCACTTCTCTGGCGATCTCTTTCTCGCTTTTTCGACCGCGAACGATGGCGCGTTCTCGCCCGCCCTCGAGACCTTCTTTGGAGAACGCGAGCAGCTCGATCAGCTGAAGTTCGTGCCCTGGGGTTCGATGGACCCCTTCTTCGAGGCGGTGGTGGAAGGTGTCGAAGAGGCGATCATCAACGCGATGACGGCCAACGACGACATGACCGGAAAGGACGGGCACCGAAGCCCGGGGCTGCCGCGCGAGAGGGTCGTCGAACTCGTGAAGCACGCGAAAGGACTCTGAGCGAGCCGCGCCAACTCCAACTAAGTGTGCGAAGGAGTACCCACCACGTCTGGCCGATTTCGTCGCTGCACCACGATGACCTCATCGTGCCGGGAGCCTCTCTAACCTCCGTAGAATGGCGAGTCGAACGTTCTGTTGTTTCAGTGGAAGGATGACATGGAAGCCCGAGGCTACGTAGCCCACCACGCCGGCGCGTCATTAGTGCCATTTACGTTTTCCCGTCGAGAGCTACGCGATCACGACGTTGCTTTCGACGTGCTCTTCAGTGGCGTCTGTCACTCGGACATCCACCAGGTGAATGAGGATTGGGGACCGTCGATCTTTCCCATGGTGCCCGGCCACGAGATCGTCGGGGTGGTGACGGCCCGTGGCTCGTCGGCCACGAAGTTCCAGATCGGCGACAGGATCGGAGTGGGGACCTTCGTCGACTCGTGTCGAGCGTGCGAGTACTGCCGACGAGGCGAACAGCAGTACTGCGTCGAGAGTGACACACCCACGTATAACGGCCTCGAGCGTGACGGCACCACTATCGCCTTCGGCGGCTACTCCAATGTCTTCGTCGTCGACGAGGCCTACGCCGTGCACCTTCCGGACTCGCTCGATCTTCCCGGCGTGGCACCCCTGCTCTGTGCGGGCATCACCTTGTACTCCCCCTTGCGCCACTGGAACGCGTCGACGGACGCCACGGTGGGCATCGTTGGTCTCGGAGGACTCGGACATATGGGTGTCAAGTTCGCCACCGCGCTGGGCGCGACGACCACGGTGTTTTCGCACTCGGCGAACAAGCACGATGATGCGCTTCGACTGGGCGCCCACGACTTCGTCGACACCTCCGACGGGAACCGTTTCGAGCGTCGGCGTGGCGAGTTCGACCTCATCATCAACACCGTCTCGGCCGACATCGATCTCACGCTGTACCTTGAGCTTCTGAAGGTTGACGGGACGCTCGTACTGGTTGGACTGCCGAGCAAACCGTACGCACTCAACGCCGGCACGCTCGTTCAAAAGCGACGCGCGGTGGCCGGCTCGATGGCGGGCGGCGTCGAAGAGCTCCAAGAGATGATGGACTTCTGCGGCGAGCACGGGATCACGAGCGACGTCGAAGTCGCGACGGCTGACCATATTCAACAGGCCTTCGAGCGAACCATCGCCAGTGACGTTAAGTACCGATTCGTCATCGACGCGTCGTCCTTTTAGCTACGCACTCGGCTGCGCGGGGGCCTTCTCGCACGTGTCGTTGACGATCTCGTCGACCGAGACCCATCGCCGCTCGGCGACGCTCCGTTCCATCGCCTCGCACACCGCCGCCACCGCGGCCCCTTCGACGAAGCCCGGCGTCCACGGGCGATCGAGCCACGCCTCGGCCCACGCCGCCGCCTGGTTGATGAAGCTCGCGTCGTAGCCCACGCCCTGGCCGATTGGCCACCAGCCCTTGGTCTCGGGATGCAGCATGTGCTCAGTTCGGATGCGGCGCAGGCCGTAGAGGCGCGGATCGTCATCGACGCTGCCAAACCACAGCTCGTTGAGGCGGTTGTACGAGAACATCGCGGTGCCCTTGGATCCGTTGACTTCGACCACAAAGTCGCAGGGTCGACGAGGCGCCACGCGCGCCACCTCGAGCGTTCCGTGTGCCCCGGAGGAGAAGTGAAGCAACCCGGACGACGCGTCGTCGATCTCAACGCGACGCGATCCTCCCCCACCCGAGCGATCCAACGTGAAGGTCGACGACGTCGCGGCGACCTCCTCGATCGGCCCGAGCATCCAGGTGGCCAGGTCGACCAGGTGGCTGCCGAGATCGGCAATCGTCGTTCCGCCCATCGCCGACTCGAAACGCCAGTCAAACGGCGTCGACGGATCGACGAACTCGTCGGAGAGCCAGGTGCCGCGCCAAAGGCGAATCGCGCCGAGCTCTCCGCCCGCCACCATCTCGCCGAGCAGCGACAGTGCGGGCAGGCGGCGATAGTTGAAGCCCACCGCGTGGTGCACGCCCGCTGCGACGACGGCGTCGCGTGCCATCGCCGCGTCGGCGTACGACGTGGCGAGCGGCTTCTCGCAGATGACCGCCTTGCCGCTCTGGGCGGCGGCGACGGCGATGGCCGCGTGCGTGCCGGGCGGCGTGCAGATGTCAACGACGTCGAGGTCGGACCGATCGACCACGTCCTGCCACGTGGTCGACCACTCCTCGATCGCGCAGTCCTTGGCCGCCGCCTGGACGGCCGTCTCATTTCGACCGGTCATGACCACCGGGACAAATCGCACCTCGCTCGGACGTATCAGGCGCGCCGCACGATACCCGTACGCGTGGGCGCGACCCATCACGCCGTAGCCAATGATGGCGACGCGCAGATCCGTCGTCACCGCTCCCCCGGTGTGGCGAGGAGGTGCTCGGCCGCACGAGCCGCCGCGTCGAGGGCGGCGATCGCGTCGTCGACCGTGGCACCCAGGCAGGGGCCATCGCGCGCGAAGTCGGCAAACGCCGAGGCCTGACGGCGCAGCGCGTCAAGCTGCACCGCCTCGCCTTCGAGCGGGTTGAGGAACACGCTCGCCACATGATCGCGCGTGCCGAACAGCTCAACGCTCGCCATGTCGCCGCCGGCGTAGTATCGCCCGAGCGAGACCAGCACCGTGGCGCCAGAACCGGTGCTGCACAGCACTTGGGCGCTGTCGGGATCTCCGGCGCTTTCAGGATCGGTGATTACCGAGGAGGCCACGGCGTGCAGCTCGGTAAAGCCACTCGAGGTGAGCCAGCGCGCCTGATCGAACTCGTGCACGCCCATGTCGACGAAGATGCCGCCACTGCGGTTGCGGAAGGCGGCGGCGGGTGGGGCGCCATCCCACTGCAGGCACGACACCGAGAGGACCTCACCGAAATCGCCGCGCACAATTCGCTCCCGCAGCACCTGGAGCTCGGGCACGAAGCGACGCCAGTAGGCGATCTGTAAGGGGACGCCCGCTGCTTCGACCAGCCGTTGCGCCCGGCGCGTGTCATCAGGTCCCACGCCGCACGGCTTCTCGCAGAGAATCGGCAGACCCGCGGCGGCGATAGTGGCGATCACCTCGATGTGCGAGTCGCTCGGCGTCACGATGAGCGCCCCCTCGATCTCCCCGCTATCGATCAGTTCGTCGAGGGATGAGAAACCTGTGACTCCGTAGTCATTCTCGACCTTCTCGCGCAGCACATCGACGGGTTCGGCCACCGCCACAATGGCGACGTCGCCCGCGTCGACTAGTGCGCGGAGGTGCGTCCGTCCCATGCGACCGGCACCGACCAGACCGAGCCGAAAGGGCCCCGTCGAGCTAGATGCCACGGTCGGCGAGATACTTGCGGTTCTTCTGCTGATCAGAAATGGCCTGCGCGAAGCGGGCCGGGGTCTGGGGGAAGATGTCCTGCTCCACCACCAGCCAGCCCTCGAAGTTGAGTGCTTCTAGCTCGGCAAGGACGCCGTCGAGGTTGACATCGCCTTCGCCGAGGGCACAGAAGACCTCGCGCGACCAGATGGCGGGCGTCGGCTCGTTATCGGCGATCACGGCGTCCATTCTTGAGCGCACTGCATCCTTGAGGTGCACATGGTTGACACGCTCAGGAGCGCGGCGAAGCACCTCGAGCGGGTCTCCCCCGCACACGAAGATGTGTCCCGTCTCGAGGCACAGCCCGACGTCGGAGATCTCCAGGACTCGCTCGATCTCCCACAGCGCCTCGACGAAGGTGCCGGTCTCGGGGTGGAACGTCGGTTCGTAGCCTCGATCGCGACATCGCGCCAGCACCGACCGCAGGCCGACGGCGAAGCGCTTCCACGCGTCGTCGTTCAAGCCGAGCGAGTGGTCCGCGTGGCTGCGGCCGGGCTGCAGGCGACGCGTGTCGCTGCTGGCGTCAGCAATCGTCGGTCTCGGCAGTGGGCCGGGCACCTTGTCGCGCACCGCGTCGAACGTGTCGAGCATCGCGTCGAGCTCCGGGTACAGACGCTCCAACGCCGCCTGGTCGGTGAAGGGAAACTCGAGATAGGCACCGGCCAGCCCGAGGTTGCGATTGGCAAGGCGCTCAGCCAGCACGGGGCCGTCACCGAGGTAGCCGACCGGACCCAAGTCGATGCCGGCGTAGCCGGCTCTCGCGACCTCGTCGAGCACGAACTCGGCGTCGGGCACGTTCGGGTCGATCCCGACCGTGAGCTCGAACGCTCCGTAGCTAATGGGCGCGTTCGCGACCGTCAACTTCATAGACAACCATCCTCTTCTCGCTGGGGGTACCGCAGACTCTCGTGGGGCGCGTCAGTCATGTTCAGGCGTCGGTGGGGCTCTTGATCGGCGCGCGCTCCACAAAGCATCGAATGATCGCCTGGCACAGGGCGATGTCCCTGTTGGCGTCGACACCGTCGGTCGCGACCGGGCCGCCAGACGTCACGGCGTCATAGAACACGCGCAGCTCCTCTTTGAAGCCGCTCTCGTAGGAGGTGACCTCGTCGCGATGCCACGAGTCGACGTCATCCGCTCCGCCCCGCTCCACGCTGAGCAACGTGGGCGCGTTGCGCAGATACGGCGAGGGAAAGGTCAGGGTCGCTCGACCATTCGCTGCGTGCATCGAGAACTCCATGGAGTAGCGCGTCATCTCAGGCGTGTCGAGCCAGTGGATCGCGGCGGTCGGTCCCTCGAAGTCGAGCAGCACGGTCGCGCGGCCCTCGCGCAAATCGACGTAGTCGAGCGACGCTGGCTCGCCCAGGACGGCGCGCACCGTATTGATCTCGTGCACCAATGTATCGAGCAGGACCGCTTGATACTGGCGCAGGAGAAAGGGATCGTCGGTGCCGAGAGCGGCGCGCAGGCGATCATCGGAGTCCGTGGCCAACGTCGCGAGGAGACCGGCGTCGACGTCACGGGGTGCAGGCAGCAGCGGGTAGTGGCGGACGTAGGGAAGGAACGGCGATTCGGTGGTCGTCACGCGCAGCAGCTTCTTGCTGGACAGCGTTGCGACCTCATCGACGAAGCGGGCGAACGCGGGGTCGTACCGCTTGGGATAGCCCACCATCAAGACCACGCCGGCTTGTTTCGCGGCGGCGATCATCTCGACCCCTTCGCGCGCCGAAAAGCACATCGGCTTCTCGACGAACACATGTCGTCCCGCTCGCGCCGCTGCAATGGCCATAGGAGCGTGCGATCCCGACGTGAGGATCAGCACGGCGTCGAGAGGCTCCTTCACCAGGTCGTGCCAATCGGTGAAGACCGACTCGACGCCGTAGTATTGCGCGCAGCTTGCGGCAGTGCTTCTCGAGAGGTCGCAGAGGGCCGTGATCTCGTAGCGATCGTGGAGCTCGCGGAGGAAGTGCAGGTGCATGACCTGGCCAATCACGCCGGCGCCGATGACGCCGACCTTCAGTCTTTGGGTCACCGGGCTGCTCCCAACTTCCGGTTCGCGCGGCAACGTACGTGATGCTTCATGTGAGCTCCGCTCATCCCTTCACGCCTCCGCCCAGGACGAAGCCTTCACGAAAGAGCCTCGCCGAAGCAGCGTAGAGAACGAAGACGGGGACGCAGAACAACAAGGAGTACGCCGCGATGTTGCCGAACTCTGGTTTGGGCACGGTCAAGAACGTATAGATCGCGATGGGGGCAGGCTGCTGGCTGTTTGAGTTGATCAAGATGAGCGGCACGATGAACGAGCCCCAGGCGTTCACGAAACCGAAGATGGCTGCCGCCGCGATACCAGGCAGGGCGAGCGGAATGATGACGCGTCGAAGAATCTGAAAGGTGCTGGCCTGCTCCATGCGTGCCGCCTCTTCGAGGTCGACCGGCACCGCGTCGATGAAGTTCTTCATGAGGTACACCTCAAAGGGCAGCGACGTCACCGACAAGAAGGCGGCGGTCGGAAAGAGGCTCAAGAAACCGAAGTGCGAGAAGATCTCGTAGACGGGAATCACCATGATGGTGAGCGGCACGCCCGACGAGAAGAGAATGAAGAGCAGGAGCGGTCCTTTGAAGGGAATCTTGCGCCTCGAGAACGAGTAGGCCGCGAAGACGCCGGCCACCGAGGCGATGGCCGTGGAGATCACCGCGAGCACCACGCTGTTGAAGAGCGAGTGCAACAGGCTCCCACTCAACACGTGCTCGAAGTTGATCAACGAAAAATGGGGCCACTCGACGCCCCATGACGCGTTGGAGTCAATCGAGGCGAGCAACAACCAGAGCATCGGGGCGATGAACAGCAGGCCGATGGCGCCCAAGATCGTGTGGGTCGTGATGGTGCGGACCGCGGCACGCTGGGTCGGACGGTTCTCGGGGGGCAGTACCGGCGCGACAGGCGCGTCGTGCACCAGTTCTTCGTTCGCGATGTCGTTCGTGTCGGTGCTCATCTTCTCCCCGCAACTCGTACGTACAGAAACCCGAAGATGGTGGCGATGACGACCATGACGTTGCCGATGAGTGCTCCATAAGCGAGGTTATTGAAGGAGAATGCCTGCTGATAGGAGTACAGCGGCAGGATGTTCGTGGCGGTCCCGGGTCCTCCTTGCGTCATGATGTAGATCAGCGAGAAGTTGGCCAGCGAGAGCAGGGCCACGAGCAGCACCACGGCGATGATCGTCGAGCGCATGAGTGGCAGGACGATCATGCGGAAGCGCTGCCATGCTGACGAGTTCTCCACGACCGCAGCTTCGATCGCTTCGCCAGGGATGTTGCGCAGCCCTGCGCCTATCACCAGCATCGCGAAGCCCGTCATCGACCAGATGTTGGCGAGCGTCACGATGAGCAGCGGTTGACTGTCGAGAAAGTTGGCGTTACCCAAGCCGAGGAGTGTTGGGAAGGTCCCGCCACCAGTCGTCGAGGCATACCAGGTCATCCCCGCCGTCACCGCCGGCATCATCCATGCGACGACCACGACGCCGCCGACGATGATGCGCATCCACGGCCGTGCCCGCATCAAGAGGGAGGCGAGGCCATATCCCACCACGATGACGCCCACGATGGAGCCCCCGATGAAGATGCCCGTCACCCACAGCGAGCTCCAGAACTCGGAGTCCTGCTTGAGGCGAACAAGATTCTGCGTCCCGGTGAAGCCCCAGCGGATAGCGGTCGGCCCCACCAGGGTGAGGTTCGTGAGGCCCAAGTAGACGGCGTAGGCCATGGGGATGAGAAAGAGAATCGCCAACAGCGCGAAGCACGGCGTAAGGAGCGCCAGACTGCTCCACTGAAATCGCGTCTTGTCCTTGCGCGACTTCCACAGATCCTCGACGCGAGGGGCGGTGACGGTGTCCGGGAAGACTGTCGACACCGTCACCGCCCTAATCTCGCGTAGCTCATTGCTTTATCGACGACCGGCCTATTTCAGCGTCGTAACGGCGCTGGGTCCAAGGTCGTTGGTGATGAAGCTCTTCATCTGGGCCTCCGCTTCGGCCCCCGTGGTGCTCGGCTTCTCGGCGATCGCTCCGCTCGCCTGCTCGATCCCCTGCACCCACACGTTGTAGTTGGAGCTGGACGGCAGTTCAGAGGAGTACGGCAACAGCTTGCCGAACTCTTCGTTGAAGGGAGATGCGAAGCTGGTGTAGAGCGGTACGGTCCAGTCCGCCTTCACCGGCGGCACCCACCCGGCCCAGTTGGCCGCATCGATAAGGTTCGTCGAGTCCTGGGCGATGTTGAGGAAGTTCTCGGCCGCGGTGACCTGAGCGCTCGTCGCTGTAGACGAGATGCCGTAGTCCCAGCCACTCAGCGTGGAGGAGTAGCCGTTGCCGCTTGCCGTGGGCAGTCCCGCGACGCCCATGTCGGTCGCAGCGGCCGACCAGTACGGGAAGCTCACCTGCTTCGTCCAGTTGCCACCGATGAAGTTGGCCGCCACCGCGATACCGAGCGTGCCCTTGGCGAAGTCCGCCGAGGGAATGTTCGGAGCGTTGTTCGGGCTAAAGAGCTGCGACGTGGGTGCGCCCAGTCCGTCCGCGAACGCCTCGTGGTAGAAGTTCAGTGTCTGCAGCAACCCGGGGCTGCTAACTACGACCTTGCCGGAGGACGTCTGAATCGTCGGCGTGCTGGAACCCGCCAACAGGTTCAAGATTCCATACCCTGCACCGTTGGGGCCCGCCGAGGTGCCAGCGTCCAGCCAGAGCGGTATGACGTTGGGCTCTGCCTTCTTGATTGCCTGAGCGGCCGTGATGATGTCTTGCCAGTTCTTCGGCTGCCACGGAAGCGCAATGCCCGCCTTTTGAAGGATCGCCTTGTCGTAGTAGATGCCGTTGTTGTTTTCGCCCGCACTGACGGCGTAGATCTTGCCGTCGATCTTGCCCTCATTCTGGATGACCGTCGGGTACTGAGCGAACCACGACGACGTCGCAAGAAACTTGTTCATCGACGCTAGGTAGTCGGTCGACGCGTAGAGCGCAATCTCGGTGGACGGGAACTGGGCGATGGTCGGCGCCGTGGACGGGGTGTGGTACAGCAATGCCAGCTTCGTCAAGAAGTCGGGCTCACCACCGTCGACCGGCACGAGCTTCACTGTGATGTTGGGATACGCCTTTTCCACTTCCTTTTGCACCGTCGTCCACCATGTGTAGCCGAGCGGGGTCGTGTCAAAGGTCGTGTTCGCCGCGTAGGCCGCCGTGATGGTGACCTTGCTCGACGCCCCCGCCGTTGACCCCGCGCCGATGGCGATGATGCTCCCCGCCGCAAGGGCCATTACTGCCGCACCGGTTGCGAGTCGATACGCCCTACTTCGCTTCATTACTTTCATAGTTTCAATACTCCCCCTGGTTGTACGGATCGATATTCCTTCATGTCAACTACTGCGAGGCAGCCCCCTCTAACTTGACACTGACTTTTTCTCGCTCTGATTCACGACGCAACAGACTCTTGCGAGTCGCTTCGTCGAACAACAGCACACGATCGGCGTCAAACACCAGATCGATTCGCTGTCCGTGTTGGGGCATTGGCGTGCGCGGGAGGCGCGCGATGACCTTGAGATCTTGGACGTCGGCGGTCGCGAACACTTCCGTCCCCGTGTGCTCGCAGATGTCGATGACCCCGGAAACCGTGGCGCTGTCGAAGCCGGACTCGCCGGCCAAGTGAAGGTCGTGCGGCCGAATGCCCACTAGCACCGGACCGCTCTCAACGGATCCATCCAGTCGTCCGACCATCCGCGGCGACAACGCAGACGACACACCCAGGCATTTCACGGTGGCAACGCCGTTCGACACATCAAGGGTGCCAGCAACGATGTTCATCTTCGGCGAGCCGATGAACTCGCCCACGAACACCGACTCGGGAAACTCATAGAGGTCGTTGGCGCTATCGACTTGCAACAGCACGCCGTCTTTGAGCACGGCGACGCGGTCGCCCATGGTGAGCGCCTCGACTTGGTCGTGCGTCACATAGACGGTCGTCGTGCTCTCCAGCCGTTTGTGCAGGCGAATCAACTCCGCGCGCATCTGCACACGAAGCGCGGCATCGAGGTTCGAAAGGGGTTCATCCATGAGAAAGAGGTGAGGCTCGCGTATGAGCGCGCGCCCAAGAGCCACGCGCTGACGCTGGCCGCCGGAGAGTGCGGACGGCGATCGCCCGAGAAGGTGGCGAATCCCCAGGAGATCGGCCACTTCGTTCACTCGCTGCTCGAGGTCCTTCTTCGGCTCGTGACGAACCTTGGGCCCAAAGGCGAGGTTCTTGAAGACGGTCATGTTCGGATAGAGCGCGTAGCTCTGAAAGACCATCGAGATGTCGCGCTGACCGGTGGGGACATCGGTGACGTCCTTGTCGCCCATGAAGATTCGACCGTGACTGGGCCGCTCAAGACCTGCAAGCATCCGCAGTGAGGTGGTCTTTCCGCAACCCGACGGTCCCACCAGCACGAGAAACTCCCCCTCGCGAATCTCAAGGTTGAGATCGGAGACGACCGCGTTGCCCTCAAAGAGCTTCCACACGCTTTCAAATCGAATCTCGTTCACGGAGGCGTCACCGACCCTTCGTGAGGTCGAGCGCGTTGTGAATGGGCGGGAACCCTCGTACTGCGTCGCGTCTTCACTGCCCCCCCACAACGTCGGCAGTCCGATTGGACAACCGTTTCCTGATATCGAATCGGGAACTTCGCGCCAGCCCAAGCGGGCTGCGATGGAAGCGACTGTAACCCACAGTGCCCCCTATGTCAATAACTACTATCATTAGACGTTAGGTTGGCCTGGTCGCGCGATGGTTCATCGATGGCGACCGTTGTCAGCAACGCGTAGCGCGAGGCGCGATACACGTGCTGAGCGAATTCGAGGGCGCGGCCCCGCTCGTCATACGTGGTTCGTTCCATGGTCAACAGCGCGGTGCCCTTGGTCTCATCCAACTGACGCGCCTCGATCGTGGAGGCGTTCTTCGCCGATATACGTTGGGACGCTCGGAACGGAAAGATGCCGCCTGCGCGCAACAGCTCATAGAGTCCGTGCTCTTCGAGCATCTCGCTGCTCAGCGTCACGAGCGACGTGGGTATGAAGTTGTGCATCAACGCTATTGGTTCGCCGTCACCGAATCGGAGTCGTTCGAGGTAGACGACGAACTGCTCGCCCGTCAACCCGAGCGCCTCTTTTACCAGGTCAGATGGCTTTACCACTTCGTTGTGCAGCACCTTGGTAGTGGGATACTTTCCAGCCACCGCGAGGTCATCAAAGAGGCTGGTGAGCTCGACCGAGCGATTCACCTTCTCTTTCGTCACCACGGTGCCCTGACCACGACGGCGAAGCACGAGACCTTTGTCAACTAAGTACCGGAAAGCTGCGCGCACAGTGGGTCGAGAAAGACCGAGGTCCTCTGCAATCTTGACCTCGTTTTCAAGACGGTCGCCGGAATCCAGGTTGCCCATATGAATCTCATTTTCAAAATGCTGAGCTAGCTGAAAGTAGAGAGGCACGGGACTATCACGATCGAGCACGATCGTCTCGAGGGGGTTGTAGTCGCGCACTAGTTGTCGAGCCATGGACGTCCTCACGGTGAGTGCGAAAAATCCTATACCAATTTGGCAGCGCTACTGCTATTGTTAGGACATATGTTCGACGGTAAGTGCGGGATGGCTTGTTGACCACGGCCATTGAACGAAGGCGCTGATCTGGAATGTCGATGATGAGTGGCGCATGCCGCATAGATCCCGGTCACAGGCCGTGAGCGAACGATTCGACGTCATCACCATGGGTCGAGTCGGTGTCGATTTCTACCCGACCGCGCCCGGGACGTTGGTTCATGTGCAGTACTTCGAAAAGTTTCTTGGCGGGAGCCCCACCAACGTTGCGGTCGCCGCTGCTCGCCTCGGCGAACGAGCGGCCGTCATCACGCGAACGGGGCCAGACCCCTTCGGAGAGTTCGTTCACTTCGCGCTACAGGCCTACGGAGTCGACGACCGATTTGTACTTGCCGTCGAGGGTTCCCAGAACCCCGGTGACGTTCTGTGAGACGTTCCCCCCCGACCACTTCCCGATCTACTTCTATCGCGCGCCCAAGGCGCCGGACCTCGAGGTCGACGCCAACGAACTCGATCTCGATGCCATCCGCGATGCTCGACTCTTCTGGGTCACGGTCAGCGGGCTATCCGTCGAGCCGAGCCGCACCGCGACCATGGCGGCACTCAGCGCTCGCGCGAGGGCCCATCCGACAGTGCTCGACCTCGACTATCGGCCTTCATTCTGGACTACGCCCGACGCCGCGCGCGCTGCGTCGCGTGCGGCGCTCGAGCACGTCACCGTTGGCGTTGGCAATCTCAGTGAAGTCGAGATTGCGGTTGCGAGCGGTGACCCCGACGTCGCGGCTGATCGGCTGTTGGATCTCGGACTCAGCGTCGCCGTCATCAAGCTCGGCCCGGAGGGCGTACTCGCGAAGACGGAGCACGAGCGAGTGCTCTCGATGCCCGTCGCGGTTCATGTCGTCAACGGCCTCGGCGCCGGCGACGCGTTTGGCGGGGCCTTGTGTCATGGGATTCTGGCTGGCTGGCCGCTGAGCGACGTCATACATTTCGCCAATGCGGCGGGTGCCATTGTGGCGTCGCGTCTCGGCTGTTCAGAAGCGATGCCGACGACGGAAGAGATCGAAGACCTGTTGGAAGGGACGCGAGGTGCGTAGCGAAGATCAGCAGTTGCTCAGGGAGACTCGGTATTCGAAGCCCGAATCGATTGCGGCGCTCGCGAAAGAACGCCAGCGGCGCTCCAGCTTGGAGGGGCACGAGCGCCTCCTTATCGTCGCGGCGGATCACACCGCCCGAGGCGTTTTCAACGTCGGCTCGCACACTTCAGCGATGCGGAGTCGCTATGAACTCTTGGATCGCCTCATTGCAGCGCTCAAGATTCCTGGCGTGCACGGAGTGCTCGGTAGTCCGGACATCATCGAAGACCTTCTCATTCTCGGCGCACTCGATGACAAGCTCGTCTTTGGATCGATGAACCGAGGCGGTCTGCCGGGATCGGTCTTCGAGATAGATGACCGCTTCACCGGCTACACCACGGAATCGATCGTCGCTTCGGGACTCGACGGCGGCAAGATGCTGCTCCGCATCAATCTCGAGGACCCCGGTACTGCTTCGACGCTTGTGGCTTGTGCGGACGCCGTCACTTCGCTGGCCGCGGCTCATCGCTACGCCATGGTGGAGCCGTTCATGAATCAGCGAGTCGACGGTCGGTCGCGCAACATCTTGACGACCGAAGCCGTCATGCGCTCAATGGCGATCGCCAGCGCGCTCGGGGCGACGTCAGCCTTCACGTGGCTGAAGGTGCCGGCCGTAGCCGACATGGATCAGGTCGCCGAAGCCGCGACCCTGCCCATCGTGCTCCTCGGCGGCGAACGCAGCGATCGCCCCGATGAGATGTTCGGGCAGTGGGAGAAGGCGCTCCGCCTGCCCGGCGTGCGAGGGCTCGTCGTGGGGCGCAATCTACTCTTTCCGCACGACGACGACGTCGAGTCAGCCGTCAAGACGGCCGTCAACTTGCTATGACCGATCCCTACTACCGACCGGCGCGTCAGCCCGACGCGCAGGGTTGGACCGTCGAGATCGATCCCAGTGGTGCGAGCTGGTCCTACAGCTCACTGCGCGTCGCGACACTTCAACCGTCTGCGCCGCTCACCTTCTTCGCCAACGAGAGCGAATGGATTGTGCTGCCCCTCGCCGGCTCGTTCACCGTCATGGTCGACGACGAGACGTTTGAACTCGAGGGCCGTGAGAGCGTCTTTACGAGAGTCACGGACTTCTGCTACGCACCCCGCGAGTCGCGCATCACCGTCTCGAGCGCCCATGGAGGTCGCGTGGCGTTTCCCGGCGCTCGAGCGAATCGTGTCTTGCCGGCGCGATATGGGGCGGCGCGTGATGTTCCTGTCGAACTTCGCGGGGCCGGTTCGTCAAGTCGTCAGTGCAACAATTTCGCCTCGCCGCAGGGGTTTGAGACCGATCGGCTGAGCTCCGTCGAGGTCTTGACGCCGGGCGGCAACTGGTCGTCGTACCCACCGCACAAGCACGACGAGGACCGCCCTGGTGAAGCGATGCTGGAAGAGATCTACTACTTCGAAGTGAGCGGTGGCGCGCCAGCTGACCAACCTGGTCCGGGCGGCTACCAGCGCGTCTACTCGCGTGATCCCCATCGTCCGATCGATGTCCTCGCCGAAGTCTCGACGGGTGACACGATCGTGATACCGCACGGCTACCACGGGCCCACGATGGCGAGTCCTGGCTACGACCTCTACTTCCTCAACGTCCTCGCTGGTCCTTCGTCACCGAGAACCATGGCATTCTGTGACGACCCTGACCATGCGTGGATTCGCTCGACGTGGGAGGGGCAGCCAGTTGATTCGAGACTCCCACTAACGACTGCGAAAGGAAGACCGTGAGACTCACCGTCGCTCAGACACTGGTCCGATTTCTCTCGCTACAGTCCGTCGAGCGAGATGGCGAGAGGCACCGCTTCTTCGCCGGGTGCTTTGGCATCTTCGGTCACGGCAACGTGGCCGGTGTCGGCCAGGCGCTCCTTGAGAGCGGCGACGATCTTCGCTACTACCTGGCGCGAAACGAGCAGGCCATGGTCCACACCTCCGTCGGCTTTGCGCGCATGAGCAACCGACTTCGCGCCTTCGCGTGCACGACATCGGTCGGCCCGGGCGCGACCAACATGGTGACGGGTGCGGCGGTGGCGACCACGAACCGCATCCCGGTGCTGCTGTTGCCGGGTGACGTCTTCGCCACCCGCCGAGCCAATCCGGTGCTCCAAGAGCTCGAAGACTTCAGCTCCCTCGATGTCTCGGTGAATGACTGCCTGCGCCCTGTCTCGCGCTACTTCGACCGGATCTGGCGTCCCGAGCAGCTGGCTCAAGCGTTGCTCCATGCGATGCGCGTCCTCACTGATCCCGCCGAAACGGGCGCCGTGACCTTGGCCTTGCCCGAGGATGTCCAAACCGAGGCCTTCGACGTGCCCGAGAACCTCCTCGTCGAGCGCGTATGGCAGATCCGCCGACCGCCGCCCGAGGCGCACCTCATGGACGAGCTTGCACGACGAGTTCGCGCAGCGAAGCGTCCGCTCATCGTCGCCGGCGGCGGTGTCATCTACAGCGACGCCGCCGACGTACTGAGCGATCTCGCCCGCTCGACCGGCATTCCGGTCGCGGAGACACAGGCCGGCAAGGGCTCCCTTCGCTACGATCACCCCGCGAGCCTCGGCGCGCTGGGCGCCACCGGCACGCCAGCGGCGAACGATGTCGCTCGCGGCGCCGACCTCGTCATCGGTGTCGGCACTCGATGGAGCGACTTCACCACCGCCTCCTATTCAGTGTTCCAGCATCTCGACGTGGACGTTGTCAACATCAACATCACGCCCTTTGATACGACGAAGCTCTCCGGCGCACCCATCGTCGCCGACGCCCGAGAGGCCTTACGGGCGTTGAGCGAGCGACTCACGAACTACAGGGTTGATGCCGCGTTCGAGCGCGAGTATCGAGCGGGCGCTGGCGAGTGGAGCCGCGCCGTAGAGGCCTCCTACCAGCTGGCGCACGAGCCACTGCCCGCACAAAGTGAAGTGATCGGCGCCGTCGAGCTGTCGAGTGACGAACGCGACGTGGTCGTCGGAGCCGCGGGGAGCCTGCCCGGCGACCTGCACAAGCTCTGGCGCACCCGCGATCCCAAGGGGTATCACGTCGAGTACGCCTTCTCCTGCATGGGCTACGAGATTGCTGCCGGGCTCGGCGTCAAGCTGGCTGCGCCCGATCGCGAGGTCTACGTCATGGTGGGCGACGGTTCGTACCTGATGATGAACTCCGAGTTGGTCACCGCCATCGCCGAAGGGATCAAGATCATCGTCGTGCTGGTCGTCAATCAAGGGTTCCAGTCGATCGGCGCGCTGTCTGAGTCCGTTGGCGTGGAGCGCTTCGGCACGAGGTACCGCTTTCGCGATGCCTCTGGCCAACTTGACGGCGCGACGCTTCCCGTCGACTTCGCCGCCAACGCCGAAAGCCTCGGCGCGAGCGTGTTGCGCGTTGACACGATCGAACAGCTCCGGGATGCGCTCAAGCAGGCTCGAGGCAACGCGCACACGACCGTTATTCGTATCGAAACTGATCCGCTCGTCGCCGCCCCGGATTCACAGTCGTGGTGGGACGTGCCCGTCGCCGAAGTCGCCAGTCGTCCTTCGTCCGCGTCGGCGCTCGCCGACTACGAGTCCGGTCGACGTCAACAGCGCACGTTCCTTCGACCCACAACCCTGACGGAGGGTAGTTCAGAACAGCGCTCGTAGGCCCTGATGGACTTCGCCCCGCCGCCGCCGCCCACGACGCAGGTCACGTTACGAGGCATTGCCTTTGGCAACGTGACCGCCATGCTCGTCCTCATCGGTGCGACGGCGTCGCTCTATGGACCACTGCTCCTGACGATCGCTCATAAATTCCACGTCTCACTGCCTCAAGCAGGCATCGTGCTGAGCGTGCACTTCGTGGGCGCACTGGTCGGTGTGCCCATTGGGTGGATCGCCACGAAGCGCTACAAGGGCAGCGTTGTCGTGGCGGTCACGCTCGTCATCTTGTCGTTCGGGGCGCTCGACGTGGCAATGGCTCACTGGTGGGGGCTGTTCCTCGCGGGCGTGTTCTTCGTCGGCGTCGGCTTTGGTGGTCTGGACTTCACGCTCAATACCATGCTCGCGCGAACGGCACTCCACGGGCGAGCCCACCGACTCAGCTTCGCCAACGCCGGCTACGGCGTCGGGTCGGTCATCGGTCCCCTGCTCATCATCGCCGTTCGGCCGCACCACTTCGCCGTGCTCTTTGGTGGCGTCGCGGCCATCGCCGTGCTGCTCTCGACACTAAATCGGGGCATCATTGCGCCGCCACAGACCCCAGAGGCTCGCCAACATGAACTCTCGTCGTTGCACGATCGGCGTCGCGAGATTCTCTTCACCTTCATCGCGGCGTACGTGCTCTACGTCGCTGTCGAGTCGAGCTCGTCGGGTTGGATCGCCTCGCAACTCCATGGTGAGGGCTACTCCGTCTCCATTGGAAGCCTCGTCACGGGGGCGTTCTGGCTGGGACTGGCGCTGGGACGGGTCTTCGGCGGGCCTCTCAACAAGCGATTGTCCGATCGACTGATGGTTCTTGGGAGCCTGAGTGCTGCCGTCGTGCTGGCGCTGGTCGCATACTCGGGTGTTGCCGCCCCCTTCATGTACCCGCTCCTCGGCGTCGCGCTCGCCTCGGTATACCCCATGGGACTCATGTGGTACACGGTGCTCTGCCCTCACGACGGCAATGGCTTAGCGCTCATCATCTTCTGCATGATGGCCGGGGGCATCATCGGCCCTGGCGTGGAGAGCATCATGGTGTCGATCGTCAGCGTCCACGTCGTGCCGCTCGTCATCGCCAGCCTCGCCGCGCTCGATATCGCGGCCTTCGCGAGTGCCCGGCGATTCATTCCACCTGTACTGGCGCACCCATCGTCATCGCGCGAATAGGACCGCCTTCGTAATCGCACTCACGACGAACGCCGAGGGACTTCTAGGCGATGTAGAAGGTCTTCACATTGACGAACTCACGGATCCCCTGCACCGAAAGCTCGCGTCCATAGCCCGATCGCTTGATCCCGCCAAACGGCAGCTCGGGCGTCGAAGCCACGATGGCGTTGGCAAAGACGAGGCCCGCTTCGATGCCGGCAATCGCCTGGTCGATCTCGCGCTGATCCGTGGCCCAGATCGATCCGCCGAGTCCCCACGGCGTGGCGTTCGCCAGGTCGATAGCCGCCGCCAGATCATCAACGACCTCAACCACGGCCACCGGCCCGAAAAGCTCTTCGCACCCGGCACGCGACTCCCGCGGCACGTCGGTGAGAACCGTCGGCTCGTAGTAAAAGCCCTTCCCGTCGATCTTCTTCCCGCCAGTTCGCAGCGTCGCGCCATTGGCCACTGAGTCTCGTACTTGGGCGTCGATGAGATCACGCTGCTCTTCGCTGACGAGGGGTCCGAGGACGGTGCTCGGGTCCATCGGGTCGCCCACGGCAACCTCGCTCATCGCCTTCGTAAAGCGGTCGATGAACTCGTCGGCCCGCTCCTTGACGACGATGAACCGCTTGGACGCGATGCAGCTCTGGCCGTTGTTCTGCACCCGAGCGAGCACGGCCTTGGGAATCGTCATGTCCATGTCGGCAGAGCTCGCGATGATGAACGCGTCCGATCCCCCCAGCTCGAGCACGCACTTCTTCAAGTTCTCACCAGCCAAACGCCCGACGGAGACGCCAGCACCTTCTGAGCCGGTCAGCGTGACCGCGGCGACGTGGTCGTCGGCAATGAGGGAGGCCAGCTCCTGGTGACCGATGAAGAGGTTTTGGAAGACGCCGCGTGGGAAGCCGGCTCGGGTGAAGAGGCTCTCTAGGTAGTGGGCCGAACCCGGAACATTGTGGGCGTGCTTGAGGATGCCCGTGTTGCCAGCCATGATCGAGGGTGCAGCAAAGCGCACGGCCTGCCAGAGGGCGAAGTTCCAGGGCATGACGGCGAGCACGGTGCCCAGCGGCTCATAGCGAACGCCGCTGCGCGAGGCCGCTGAGGTGATCATCTCGTCGGCGAGAAATGCTTCTGCGTGCTCGGCGAAGTAGCGCATAGTCCCCGCGCACTTCATGACCTCACCCTTGGCCGACGTGAACGTCTTACCCATCTCCGACGTGAGCATCTCGCCCGCAACATCGACCTCGTCTTCGAGAATCTGGGCGGCGGCGGCCATCAGGTCGCCCCGATCCTTGAACGGCGTGAGGCGCCAGCTCTTGAACGCTTCGAAAGACGCCTCGAGCGCCGCTTCGATCTCTACTTTGGTGCTCGCTGGGTACTCGGCGACGACCTCGCCGGTCGCCGGGTTGATGGACTTGAACGACATGTCCGATTCCTTCCAGTGGGAGACGATGCTGCGATTGCAATGTGCGCACTCCGTTTTACCGCAAATTGACTCGGCCTCGGCGAGCGCGTCGGGGGTCGCGATGATCCGGCGCCACCAGCGAAGACGCCAAAGAGGGACTTTTGACCCTAATGCCACCCCTCTCGTAGTGCCTAGCGTCAGAGCAATGGAATCGCCAGCCACCGAACACAGGGGTGTGGTCTTCATCGACGACTTCATCGATGTCCCGTGGCCGCTCCCGGTCGTGCGGGGGCGCTTCCTCCACGCCGAGAAGTGGCTGACCGACCTGGCGAGCGCGGCAGAGAGGGACGGCGAGGCGTTGAGCATTCAGATCGGCCCGACGTGGGCCGATGGACTCATCAGTCGAAAGGTCGAAGTGAGGGTAGGGCCCCCGCGTCAGCGAGGCGAAGCGCGCGTCATGGAACTGGACTGGAAAGCAACGGGCGGCGCCATCGACGTGTTTCCGATACTCAGCGGCGACCTCGAGTTGGCCCCGCTCGGCTCGCAGTACTGCCGCTTGAGCCTTGCCGCCTCGTACCTGCCGCCCTTCGGCGAGCTTGGCCGTGCGCTCGATCGCGTCTTCATGCATCGGGTGGCCCAATCGACGGTGCGCTCATTCCTCGCACGAGTGGCTTCAAGCCTTGACGAGGAGACAGTCACGACCTTCTGACCTCGCGCACCCTCGCGAGGTCTCTCCAGGGCAGTCGCGCAGTAGCCTCCGTCGGTGGAGCATGCAGAAGTCGTAGTGGTCGGGCTCGGTGCCATGGGCAGCGCCACGCTGTATCAGCTCGCCAAGCGCGGCGTCGACGTCGTGGGCATCGACCGATTCTCACCGCCTCACACGTTGGGCTCGACGCACGGCGAGACGCGAATCACTCGTCAGGCCGTCGGAGAGGGCCTGGCCTACGTTCCACTGGTGCTGCGATCCCACGAACTCTGGCGCGAAATCGAAGCCGAGACCGGCGCTGATCTCTTCACCGCATGCGGTGGACTGGTGCTGACTGCAGGGTCGGCCAACGCCAGCCACCATGGGATCGAGCACTTCTTCGCATCGACGGTTGCCGCCGCTGACGCCTACGGCATCGAGCACGAGCTACTGGACTTCGATGACCTGCGCGCACGCTTCCCGCAGTTCAACGTCACTGAGGCGCACCGGGGCTACTACGAGCCGGGAGCCGGCTTCGTCCGGCCGGAGCGTGCCGTCGCCGCCCAATTGGAGCTGGCGACTCGCTACGGTGCTCGCGTGCAACGGACGGAGCGAGTGTCCAGCGTTGAACCCTCTCGCGACGGAGTGACTGTTGGTACCGACCATGGCGTGTACGGCGCCGATCAGGTGGTGATCGCCGCGGGACCCTGGATCAGCGGCCTCGCACGCAGCGAGGACATCGCCTCCACGTGCGCCGTCTATCGTCAGACGTTGCACTGGTTCGACGCGTCGGCGTCATTCTCGGCGCTCGCCCCCGATCGAATGCCGGTGTTCATCTGGGGTGAGGTCGGCTCGGGGGGTCGTGACGTCTTCTACGGGTTTCCCGCCATCGACGGCCCGAACGGAGGGCTCAAGGTTGCCACCGAGCAGTATGAAACGACCTGCGAACCCGACGACGCCGTCACCGAGGTCGCGCCCGATGAGTCGCAACGCGTATTCGACGACTGCGTGGAGGGGCGACTCCCTCTGGGCTCAAGTGTTGTCAAGAGTGCCGCCTGCCTCTACACGGTGACGCGCGATCATCACTTCATCATCGACCGGCACCCAGAGTCTTCCACCATGCTGCTCGCGTCACCGTGTTCTGGTCACGGCTTCAAGCACTCCGCCGCTATCGGCGAGGCGCTCGCGCAGTGGGTGCTGGACGGTGCGTCCACGATTGACCTTTCGGCGTTCGCTCTCAGTCGGTTTGCCACACGAGGGGCCGCCGCACACTAACCGACCGTCGTTCCACGCAGTGGCGAGGTGGCGTCTCGTATCAGTTCGATCCCGACGAACCGAAGATTCCTTCGCCGCTTGAGATCCGAGCCGCGTAGGCAATGGGGATGATCGTCAAGAGCAGCACGAACACCACCACGGCATTCACCTCGGGGAGCTGCTGTCCGCGCAGAATGGCCCCGAAGATCCACAGCGGCAGCGTGTTCTGGGCGCCGGCGGTAAAGGTGGTCACGATCACCTCGTCGAAGCTCAGCGCGAAGGCGAGCAAGCCCCCAGCGATGATCGCCGTCTTGAGCATGGGCACCGTCACCAAGCGAAACGTCTGCCAGGGTCGCGCGCCAAGATCCGAGGACGCCTCTTGCAGTGACGTCGATGTTCGTCGAAGACGTGCGATGACGTTGTTGTACACCACGACCATGCAGAACGTCGAGTGGCCGACGATGATGGTGTAGATCGACAGATCGATGTGGCTGAGGTTGAACGCCGACTGGAGAGCGAGGCCCGTCACGATGCCCGGAAGAGCAATGGGCAGCACCAGCATGAGGGACACCGTGTCGCGACCGAAGAAGCGAAAACGGTGAATGCCGAAGGCCACGAGGGTGCCGAGGACGAGCGCGATCACGGTGGCCGCGATGCCGGCCTTGATGCTTAGCCACAGAGCGCCCCGTACCGCGGGGTCGTCGAACGCAACGGCGAACCAGTGCGTCGTCCAGTGGCGAATCGGGAGGGACTGCACGTTGGACTTGTCGAACGCGAAGACGACAATAACGAGCAGCGGTCCGAGCAGGAAGATGACGACCAAGGCGGCGAACGCGGCAAGACCGCCACGTGAAAGGCGCGACAGCTTCATAGCGCGTCGAACGCGCCGGCCAGGCGCGCCAGGAAGAGGTAGATGGCCATGATGGCGATCGACACGAAGGCCAGCGCCGCGGCGAACGGCAGGTCGCCGCCGTTGATGGCGCTGTCATAGATGGCGTTGCCGATGAAGTTGGAGCTCGAGCCGCCGATCAAGAGTGGCGTGATGAAGTCCCCGAGGGTCAATGAGAATGTGAAGATGGAGCCCGCCACGACGCCCGGCAGGATCATCGGCAGGAGAATCTGGCGGAACGTGAACCACCCACCGGCCCCCAGGTCGGCCGAAGCTTCGAGCAGCGAGTCGGGCACGCGCTCGAACGCGCCGTAGATCGGCACGATCATGAAGGGCAGCCACAGGTACGAGAACACGATCCACATCGCCACGTTGGTGTACGCGACGTTCGTGATCGGCAGGCCGAGGTGCGACTCGAAGTTCGGGAGCACCCCGTGGTTGGAGAGGATGTTGATCCAGGCGTAGACACGTGCGAGGTAGCTCGCCCACAAGGGCAGGAACACGAGCGCCAGCAGTACCTGGCGAGTGCGTCGAGAGGCGACCTTCGCCATGAAGAACGCAAAGGGCAGCGCGACCATCGCGTCGGTGAGCGTCACCAGCACCGCCATGACGACGGTGCGCAAGATGATCGTGCCGTAGACGGACTGCGTGAAGATCTGGCTGAAGTTCGCCCACGTCCACTGGTAGACGATGTTGCCCGTCAGATCGTTGACGCTGAAGAAAGCCGTGACGAGCAGCGCCACCAGCGAGGCGAGGTAGACCACGAGAAACCACATGAGCGGTGGCGAGAGAATGAGGGCACCACGCAACCAGGGGCGGCGCCACAGCGCCGCCCCCAGTCGTTGGCGGGTCCCCTCGCGGACTGGCATCTATCCGGTGATCTGGGTCCAGGCTTGCTGCCATTGCGTGAAGTCAACGCAGTCGTTCTGGCCGTTGTCGCACGTCGACAGCGGCGTCTTCCAGAACTTGATCGTCTGGAAGTACGACTGTGGCGCGTTCGCGTGATACGCCGCGCACCCACCCTTTTGGAGCGTGTTCATGATCGGGCACGCCAAAGTGTTGGCCGGAGTCTCGCCGTAGGAGATCGCGTCTTCTGCTTGGATCTTCGGCGTCGACATGTAGGCCATCCACTTGTAGGCGCAGTTCGGGTCCGGGGCGTTCGTGGCGAGCATCCAGGTGTCTGCCCAGCCGGTCGCCCCCTCCTTCGGAATCGTGTCAGCGACGGGCGCGTGCGCGGCCAGGAGCGTTGAGGTCTGGTACGGCCACGCCGCCCCGACGACCACCTCGCCGTTTTGGAACAGGGATATCTCCTGGCTGGCGAGGTCCCAGTACTTCTTGACCAGCGGGTGCTCGGCCTTCAACAGGTTCACCGCCGCGTTGAACTGGGTCTGGGTCAGCTCGTAGGGGTCCGTGATGCCAAGGCTCGGCTTCGCCGACTCCAGGTAGAGCGCCGCGTCGGCGATCTGGATGGGGTTGTCGGGAATCGTGACCTCGCCCTTGTACTTCGAGCTGTAGATGACCGACCACGAAGTGGGCGGCGTCTTGAACACCTTGGTCGAGTACAGCAAGACGTTGGGTCCGAACTCGAAGCTCACGCCATAGTGGTAGCCGTTGATCGTGTTGAACGACGGCGACTTCAAGAAGGGCTCGAACTCACTCCACGACGGGATCAGCTTGATGTTGATCGGCTTCACGTCCCCGCCGTAGATCAGGCGGAGATCGGCATCACCGGAAGCAGAGACGAGGTCCCACTGATGGCCGCCGCCATTGGCCATGAGCGACACCATCTCGCTCGACGAGCCCGCGTACTTGACGTTGACGACGCAGCCGGTCGACTTCTCAAAGGGCTTCACCCACTCAGGCTGCGTGTAGCCCTCCCACGCGATGATGTTGAGCTTTCCCTCGCCCTTGCCGATTGACGAGGGCGGCTTCATGCTCTGCGTCGGCGGAGCGCCGAGCGAGGCGCCCGCCGGTCCGCCGTCGACGAGCGGCGTCACGAATGTGGCGAGCAGCAATGCCACCGCCCCCGCACTAGCCCATCGTAGGATTCCTGGCCTCTTCATGTTGCTCCTTCCGTGAGTAGTCCGGGCTGCGTTTCAGCGTCGGAATGTGACACAAGGGGAAAGGCGTCGCTGAGGTTCCATGACAGGGCGACGCGACTCTCGGGGGCGAACACGTGCGTTTCGGCGCCGCTCGATCGGTTCTGGCGAGCGACGGTCATCACGCCACCGTTGTCGAGTTGCACCGTGAATCGAGTGACCATGCCGAGGTAGGCGACGTCGCTCACGTGACCACTCGCTCCTGTTCGTCGGTCGACGTAGGTCCCCTCAGCCGTTGAGATCTCAATCTTCTCGGGGCGAAGGACCGCACGACCCGTTGGCGTGTCGATGACGTTGGAGGTGCCCACGAACGACGCGACGAACTCGGTCGCTGGCCGCTCGTACACCTCGGTCGGCTCGCCGATCTGTTCGATTCGGCCGCTTCGAAACACCGCGACGCGGTCGCTCATCGTCAGCGCCTCTTCCTGGTCGTGAGTGACATATATGAAGGTGATGCCAATCTGACGTTGAATACGCTTCAACTCAACCTGCATCTCTTGGCGAAGCTTGAGGTCTAAGGCTCCCAGCGGCTCGTCGAGGAGTAGTACTTGGGGCTCATTCACGATCGCCCTCGCCAGGGCGACTCGCTGGCGCTGACCGCCCGAGAGCTGTGCCGGGCGACGCTGTGCGAAGTCGGTCATCTGGACCATGTCGAGCGCGGTGGTCACTCGTTCGATGCGCTCGCTGCGCGGAACGTGGCGCACGCGCAGCCCATATGCGACATTCTGGGAGACGTCGAGGTGGGGAAACAAGGCGTAATCCTGGAAGACGGTGTTGACGCCGCGCTGATAGGGGGGTGCGCCCGTCACATCCACGCCGCGGAGCGAAATGGTGCCTGCGTCGGGAACCTCGAAGCCGGCGATCAGGCGCAGCAGCGTCGTCTTACCCGATCCTGACGGTCCCAACATGGTGAAGAACTCACCACGAAAAACCTCGAGTTCAACGTCATTGACCGCGACGCTGGATCCGAAGCGCTTTGTGATGCCGCGGAGGAGTATGCCTTGATTCGCGTTCAATGACGAATCTGGAATCGACACGCTACTTCCTTCCCGTTAGAACACTCGGCTCGTCCATTACTCGAAGACGTTGCACCAGCACGGCGCCGACGGCGAGACCGGAGTACCGGACGTGCGACCTGCGCGCCCGAAAGAGGACCCCTTCGAATGAAGGCTCCGCTGGCATGCACAAAACGCCCCTCCAGGTTTTGATCACAATGCTGGGAAAGCATGAAACGGTTGCCTTGATGACTCAACCTTCGCAGCAAGACGCCCGAAGCGTAACACTGAAAGCATCGGTTTTGATTGCTGACGATGCTTGCACTCTCGCTTGGTTCCGCGACGTCGTAATGATGATACGGGAAGCAACTTCTTCGAGGTCCCGCTCGCCGGAGGCTCTCCGTCATCAGGCGAACTTGGTGTGGTCGAGTTTCGCGATGCGACGTGTTAGCGGCGAGGAAGTCTCGCCGCGGTCTTCGGCAGATTCCTTAGTCACCAGCGCGCGGCGAACGATCCTCCCCCCTAGTGCCCTTAAGGGCTCGGGGGGCAGGGCGGCTTTGGGTGTTCGGATCATCGGCGAGTGTCGCCACTGATCGTCTCGTCCTAGCGCCATGGAGGCAAGAATCTGGCCACCGAGGTACGAGGGCCCCACGCCGTTGCCCGAGTATCCCGCGCCATAGTGAACGCGCTGATGCCTTCCCAGCGAGCCAAAGAAGGGCAGGGAGTCAGACGAGTAGTCAACGGCCCCCGACCATTCATTGGTGATAGGGACGTCGCTCAGCGACGGATAGGTCATTCGAAACTGATTCGCGACAACTGACGCGCTCAAAGGCGTCGCCCAGAGCTCGCGGTTCATTCGTGCACGAAAACCGATGCGGCCGCCACCTTTGCCATAAACGACACGTCCGTCATCCGTTGTCCGGTAGTACTGGACAAGACGCCGAGAATCGGAGATCGCGATGCCAGACGCCCATCCCACCGCCGCGAGGCACGCGGGGCTAGGAGCAGTGGCAACCACGTCGCTCCCCAAGACGAGGAGGTGGCGTCGGACCTCTACGTAGTGAGCGAGCCACGCGTTCGTAGCCAACACCACTTGATCCGCTTTCACCGACCCCTCGGGCACTTTCAGCACCACCTCGCGCGACGACTGTGACAGCTCGAGCATTGGCGTTCCTTCCCACACCCTCACGCCCTTCGAGATCGCAACGTCGCGAAGTCCTCGCACCAGTGCGGCGGGCTGCACCGTCGCGGCGCCAACGTCGAGCACACCACCTCGGTGGCGTTCGCTGCCGCTCATCGTGGTCACTTGTTCCTGCGACAGCTCAGTGAACGGAGAGACGCCGGTCGCGGCGGCTGCCGCGAAGCACTCGTTCCAACTCCCAACCTGGCTCGCGTTCGTCGCCGTCCATAGCCACCCTGCCGGAGAGAAGCCGGCGTCGATGCTGTGATCGGCGCAGAACGCGCCAATGCGCGCGACGGCCTCTTGTGACGCAACAGCCATCTGCACCGCCTCCGCTGAGCTCATCATCTTCTTGAGGGAGGCGAACTTTGGCCACCACGTCATGGCAAAGCCCCCGTTAGCGCCACTCGCACCTGCCCCGCAGATGTCCGACTCGAGCACCCCTACGCGGGCGGTGGGTTCATCCTCAATGATGGCGAGGGCAGTCCAAAGTCCTGTAAATCCGCCGCCCACAATGCAGAAATCTAAGACCTCTTTACCTCCAAGGGTTGGCGCCACATCGTGCTGCTCCAGCTCGAGCACCTGTTGCATCCACAGTGATCGGCGTCCACCCGAGGTCCATCGCGTGTCACTCGTCACCGTCGGGCGCCGTTCTGACCTGGCGCCAATACTCCCCGATAACCGCTCATGAGATGTCGAACACCACGGTCTTGGTCTCGGTGAACGCGCCGAGCGCCCACCCGAAGCCACTCGATTTTGCGCGGCCGAAGGGTGCGAGCTGGTCCCAGTAGTTCGTCGTCTCATTTATCAGCACGGTGCCGCGTTGAAGCCCGTCCACGAATCGCCAAGCATCGCGAAGATTGTCCGTAAACGCGGCGGCGTTCAACCCGAAGGACGTGGAGTTCGCAATATCCAGGGCCTGCTCGACGTTCGCCCCACACGCCGTAAACGTCCCCAGTATCGAATCGTCGTAAGTCGCGCGGTACTCCGCGCTGCCTCCGGCCCCCTCGATCCAATCGCCGCCGACGTACGCCTTGGTGAGTTCAGCCACCACGGGATTTATCCTTCATGCTCAGTGCTTTTGCAGCTGCGAGATGCCATCGGTGGCAATCCGCTCGAAGATGCGCGCATCGCTCTCAAACCGAGTACCCTGCTCGGGCCAATGGAGAACTAGCTCCGTCATGCCCAGCCCCGCGTACCGGCCGGCCCAATCGACAAAAGCGTCGACGGAAGCAAGAGGCCTCTCTTCCGTGAAGCCATCCAGCAGTATCTTGTCGATGCTGTCGCGTGATCGACCTCTTCGATCGAGACTCGCGCCCAGTCGTTGGAGTTGTGAGGCGACCGTATCCCAGCTGGAGCCTGGACGCTTCTCGTACTTCCCGAGCGACAGCCAACCTTGGCCATGACGCGCGGCGAGCTCGAAGCCCCGCGTGCCATTGGCGGCAATGTAGAGGGGTGGCCGTGGCTGTTGGAGTGGACCAGGAAGCATCCGAGCTTCTACCGCGCTATAAAACGGCCCGTCGCTGTTCGTCACTGGCTCTGTGAGGAGCTTGTCGAGGAGGTCGACGAAGTTAACGAATCGGTTCATCCGTTCAACGGCCGACCACGGCCGATTCCCGAGCACCGACGCGTCCAGATCCGCAGCGCCTGCGCCAATCCCGACAGTAAGTCGGCCATTCGACAGATCGTCAATCGTCAGAAGATCTTTCGCGAGCGGTACGGGATGGCGATAGTTCGGCGAGGTGACCAGCGTGCCAAGTCGCATCGAGGATGTCTCCAGCGCCGCTGCACTGAGCACAGGGACGGATGCGAACCAAGGCCCGTCGCGAAATCGAGGAATCGACAGCACGTCATAGGTGTACGCAGCGAAGAATCCGAGCTCCTCGGCGCGACGCCACTTTTCCTTCGACTCGGGCCATCGCGCCAGAGGAAGGATCACGGTGCTCAGACGTACCATGTAATTCCTTTGGGCGGAACGCGGGAACTGTACTTGGTCACCAACTCGAACCAACCTTCGTCAACAACGGTCACCGACTCACACTCGCTTCGGGCTTTCACTACTTGAAACTTACTTTCACTTTACACAAATCGGACGGCCTCTTCAAGCGGTCGGGCCCTTTCTTCGTCGCTACGAGAGCCGAACAAGCAATTCGGGTTGTGTCGCAACCCGCACGTCATCGAGCGTCACATGCGGGGCCATTTCGCGCAACACCAAGCCCTCCGGCTCCACGTCGATGACGGCGAGCTCGGTAATGATTCGCTGCACGCAAGATCTGCCCGTCATGGGCAGTGAGCACTCGTTGACTATCTTGAATCCACCACTCTTGGTCAGGTGCTCCATCATCACAATGATCCGGCGCGCCCCGTTGACGAGATCCATGGCTCCGCCCATGCCTTTCACCATCTTTCCGGGGATCATCCAGTTAGCGAGGTCGCCGTCTTTCGACACCTGCATGGCGCCGAGTATCGCCACGTCGACGTGACCGCCGCGAATCATGGCGAAGGAGTCTGCGGAGTTGAAGAACGCTGCACCATCAAGTACGGTCACCGTCTCTTTGCCCGCATTGATCAAATCGGGATCAATGTCACCCTCTGATGGATACGGCCCCACACCAAGGATCCCGTTCTCCGCGTGCAGGACCACGCTGATTCCCGCGGGCACGTAGTTCGGCACGAGCGTGGGAAGGCCTATCCCAAGATTGACGTACTGACCGTCCTTCAGTTCCGCTGCGACCCTGGCTGCTAGTTGCTGACTCGTCAGTCCCGTCACGTCGACACCGTCCTCTTTTCGATGCGCTTCACGTTCTCGGACGCGACCACCACGCGCTGAACGAAGATGCCCGGCGTATGGACGTGCATCGGATTCAGGTCACCGGGCTCCAGAAGCTCTTCGACTTCGGCGATCGTGATCCACCCCGCCGCCGCGCATAACGGATTGAAGTTCTGCGCACTCTTTTCGTAGACGAGGTTGCCGAAACGATCGCCATAACGCGCGTGCACCAAGGCAAAATCCGTTCGAATGGCATGTTCGAGGACGTAAGAGCGCCCTTCGAACTCCCGTACCTCCTTTTTCGGAGAAGTTATCGCCACGCCGCCTGAGTCGTCGTAACGCCATGGCAACCCACCTTCCGCAACCTGAGTGCCCACGCCCGCCGGCGTGAAGAATGCGGGGATGCCCGCACCACCTGCCCGTAGTCGCTCGGCCAGCGTCCCTTGAGGCACGAGCTCGACTTCCAGTTCACCCGAGAGGAACTGGCGTTCGAACTCTTTGTTCTCCCCCACGTAGGATCCCGTAACACGTCGGATTCGCTTTGCTGCCAGCAGAACGCCCAAGCCCCAATCGTCAATCCCGCAGTTGTTGCTCACCACTTCGAGTTGCGTCGACCCCGCGGCGAGCAGCGCGGCGATGAGCAACGTGGGAATGCCACAGAGGCCGAAACCTCCCACCGTGAGCGACGAACCATCGACGATGTCTCGCACCGCCTCTCCCGCGGTCCCTATCACTTTGTCCACTGGGTCTCCTTCGATACGATCACTGCAACCCCCTACCTCAGTTCGACGAGGGTTCGAGGTGTAGTAAACGCTCCACGTTGCCATGGGCAAGTTTCTCTAGATCGCTCGGACTGATGGGTGCCGTCATTAAGAACTCTCGGCTCGCGACGTTGTCCTCGTAGGGGTAGTCAACTGAAAACATGATCCTGTCCGCGCCGACAACCATGAGGGAGCACAACAGCGGTGGATGAGTGAGAAAACCACTCGTAGTGACGTAGAAGTTCTCGCAGAAGTACTGCGTGATGCTGCGCTCGAGGGCCGACGTCACCGATTCGAGGTGAGCCTGTGCTCTGCCCAAGAAGAACGGAATGCCTTCGCCCATGTGTCCCAGAATCACCTGTAGCCTCGGAAAACGGTCGAACACGCCGCCGAGTATCAGACGAAACGCATGCATGCCCGTGTCAACATGCCACCCCCACGCTCCAGTGGCGAGGATCAACGCGGCCCTGTCGTCGAGTCCGCGGTAGTACGCGTCCTTCACCACTCTGGGGGGCAGTGTCGGATGGAGATAGATGGGAACGTCGAGAGACTCCGCCACTTCAAAGATGGGCCAGAAATCCTTGTCGTCCAAGAAGCGACCCTGGGTGTGCCCGTGGATCATCGCTCCCTTGAATCCAAACTCCCTGACCGTTCGTTCGAGCTCCTGGGCGGCCGCCAGCGGATCGGGTGTCGGCAAGTTCGCGAAGCCAGCGAATCGATCGGGGTTCGCTGCTATCGCCTCTGCCAACTGATCGTTGGCGCGACGTGCGGCGCTGACCGATGCGGCAGCCTCGAGCGTCTGAAATGCAGGGCCGCCAGCTCCGAGCACCTGCAGATCGATGCCTGCGGCGTCCATGTCCGCGAGACGACCGTTGCCCAGGTCAAGTAACTTGCTCCGAAGTAACGGCGAAAATCTGAATGAGTCGGTACCCAGGGCCTCGAACCCTTCGGGAGTTCGAAAATGCTCTTCCAGTGCGATGACTCTCATCTGGTCCTCCAACCCTGAGCTGAGCACACCTCTGCTGTGGTCGAGCGCGTCGCGTCCATTGATGACGCGACGCGCTCGTCCGTCGTCAACCTCACGCCGCCGGGTTGGCGAACGTATCGCCTTCGGCGAGGACGATTTTCCCGCCACGTGACTCCAGCAGCTGCAGAGGATTGAACCATTCGCGGTACAGCACAACCTTGCCGTCTTGAAAGCGGAGCATGTGGATGTAGCTCTGCACGTACGGTCGATCGGCAAGCATGGCATCGACGTGGGACAGAGCGAAGAACACATCTGGATCGGTGGTCGGATGTATCTCGAGATCCAGGTGCGTTACGCCTGACCACTTTCGGCCCGAATTGATTCTCCGGCTCTCTTTGAGTCCGGCGTGGCCGTCCCATTCGTGCGCCATGTCCGGAAGTGCGAAGGGCACTTCCTTCAGCCCATCAACCGCAAACAGGTCGATCCAGTCGTCGGACGACACGTCCGGACTGAAGAACTTCTCGACGAGTTCAAGGTTGGCGGCCCGGCGGCCCTCCTCGTTGTCATTAGTCATGATTACTTTCTCCTTTTCATATTTTTTCCGCGAGATCAGCGCCCGATACGCCGCTCGGCTGTGTGCGTCCAAAGGGACGCGTGACCCAGCTCGGTCCTGGGACAGACGCCAAGAGCTGTTTCGTATATTCGTCATCGGGGTCCGAGAGGATCTTCTCGACGGAGCCTGACTCGACCACGACGCCTCGCTGCATGACGAGCACGTCGTCGCAGATCTGGTGTACGACTGCGAGGTTATGGGAAATGAAGATCATGGTGATGCCCACCGACTCGCGGATGTCGCTCAGCAGGTTCAAGATCTGCGCTTGCACCGAGACGTCGAGAGCGGAGACCGCTTCGTCAAGGACCAATACTTGTGGCTTCGGCGCCAGGGCCCGAGCCAGTGCGACCCGCTGGCACTGTCCTCCAGAGAGCTGGACCGGCAGTCGTCGAGCAACGTCGGGTGTCAAGCCAACTTGCGCCAGCAACTCCCCAACTTGGTCGTCGAGCTCAGCGGCGGATGCCGCGCTGTGAAGTCGAAGCACTTCCCGCAGGCCCCGACCAACCTGCTGGCGGGGATCGAGTGAGCGGTGGGGGTCTTGAAAAACGAGCTGGATGGTTCGCGCGCGAGCGCGCCGCGCGCGCAGTGTTAAGCGCTGGGGGCCATACGCCTGGCCGAGCAGTGTGATCTTGCCCGAGGTTGGCCGCTCTTGGCCAACCAGCATTCGCGCGACCGTCGTCTTGCCCGATCCCGACTCTCCCACGATCGCCAGAGAGCCACCCGATTCCACTGAGAAAGAGACATCTTTGACCGCGTCCACGTGGCGGTGACCCAGCTGTCGGGTTCGCCCCGCAGAATATGACTTGCACAGTAGGTGCGCTTCTAACACCACGACGCTTCCAGGCTCAGGCGCGCTCGACATCGGCTACCTCCACCTTTTCAGGGCGATCATTCAAGGGAAACCAGCAAGCGACCATGCCGCCGCCTGGTGCGGATCGCAACGGTGGCATCTCTTCGCACTTCTCTTGGGCCCGTGGGCATCGCGCCGCGTACGGACAACCTTCCACCTCTTCAAAGATGGTCGGAGCGGTTCCTTCGATGACCGGAAGGCGACGCGGGCGCTGGGTGATGCTCGGCCGGCAGTTCAACAGAGCGGCGGCGTAGGGGTGCAAAGGATTCGCTCGCAGCGCCATCGCGCCTTGTATTTCAACTACTCGACCAGCGTACATGACGGCAATTCGATTGCACGTGGCGGCCGCCAGTTCCAAGTCATGCGTGATGAACAGCATCGCGAGTGCGCGATTCGTACGAAGTGAGGCGAGAATGCTCATGATCTCCGCTTGATTGGTCACGTCAAGTGCCGTCGTGGGCTCGTCGGCCACCAGAAGGCGAGGCTCGCTGCTTAGCGCAGCGGCGACGGCAACTCGCTGAAGCATGCCTCCCGAGAACTCGAAGGGATATTGCTGCATTCTGCGCGCCGTGTCGTCAATGCCAACCGAGGCGAGGAGACTCTCCCCGATCTCGAAGGCGGTCTTCTTCGAGAGCCCGTCGTTGACGCGTAGCCCTTCAGTGAGGTACGACCCGACGGTTTGCAGCGGATTCACGTGCATGGCCGGGTCCTGGTAAATCATTGCCACGTCATGGCTTCGATATTGGTGTAGTCGCTTGCCCTTGAATCCAAGCACCGACTCGCCGTTGAAGAGGATCTCACCGGTAAGTCGGGCCCCCGCCGGCGGCATGCGGACGATCGATCGTGCGGTGAGGGACTTCCCCGAGCCCGACTCGCCGACGAGAGCCACTGCCTCCCCGCTGCCCACGCTCAACTTGACGCCGTGGAGTATCGTCCGCCACACGCCGTAGGCGTTCACGGCAAGTTTGAGGTCGGAGACTTCCAAGACGGCCTCGGTCATCGTTCGATCGCCCTCGCGCCGCCCGATAGTCGTTCACCGATCACGGTGAAGCAAATGACTACGAGCACGATCATGAGACCCGCGTAGAGCGACTCCGCGGGGTGACCTTCAAGCAGGTTCGCCTGTCCGTCAGAGACGAGCACCCCCCAGTCTGCGGTTGGGGGCTGTACGCCCAATCCCAGGTACGAAATGCCCGCGAGGTCGACCATCGCAAAACCGAACGAGATCACCATCTGGGTAAAGATGATTGGCAAGACGTTTGGAAGAATATGCCGAACCGATATTCGAAACGAACTCACGCCTTGCAGCTCGAGGATGCGCACGTAGGGTTGCGCCCGCTCGACGATCACCGCGCTCCTCGTGATGCGCGCCTTGTAGGGGATGTACACGATAACGAGCGCCGCGATGGCGATCGCCAAACTGGGTCCATAGACGCTTGCCGCAAGCACGACCAGTAAGACGCCGGGAAACGCGAACACCACGTCCAAGGATCGCGCGATGATCCAATCGATGACGCCCCCAAACCAACCACCCACGAGAGCGATCGTCACGCCGATCGCCGAAGAGATCGACACGATCAGCAACGGCCCCAGCAGGGATGTTCGCGAGCCCCAAATGAGTCGCGAGAGTAGGTCACGACCCTCGTAGTCCGTACCGAGAAGGTGCGCCCACGAGGCACCGGCGTTAATGTTTGTCAGGTCGATAGCGTTGGGGTTGTACGGGGCGATCCAAGGCGCAAATACCGCCACGACCGCAAGTCCGAAAATGATGAACGCCGCAATGACGGCAAGCACCGGAATGCTGCGGCGATAGCTCACCTCGAGGGAAGGCGTGTCGGTGCGAAAGCTCAGGCTCACTGCGCCTTCACCGCCTTGCGAATCCGCGGATCGAACACGCTGTAGAGACTGTCGGCCAACGCGTTCAGTACGACGAACGTGACGACGAACAGCAAAGAGATCGCCTGGACGACCGCAAAATCCTTCTGTTCGACCGACTGAACGAGGAATGAGCCAACGCCGTTGAGCCCGAATGCCGTCTCGACGACGACCGTTCCGATAAGGAGGCTCGCAATGTTGAGACCGACAACGGTCGTAATCGGCACCAGCGCATTTCGCAGTATGTGGTGCGTAGTCACGGTGCGCTGGGGAATGCCCCGACAGATCGCAGTTTCGACGTGCTCCTTTCTGGCTTCGGAGCGCATCGAAACTCGCGTGATGCGCGCAACAACGGAAGAGGCGGTCAGTGCGAGGGCCACCGCCGGGAGTGTGAGCGATCGCACCCGCTCCCACAGGCCCTGTCCAACACCCTCAGCTGGAAACCAGTGCAGGTGGAGCGCGAAAATCGTCACAAGAATGATGGCGGCCACGAACGACGGCGTAGCGAATCCCACGGTCGTGCCGAGGTCGAAGAGGTAATTGAAGACTCGTCCTCGCAACGCCGCGAGCGCGCCGCCGACGACTCCCCAGATGATCATCAGTATCGCCGCGTAACACACGAGCGAAATGGTGATGGTCAGGCGTGGCTCGAGCAGGCTCCACACGCTGGTTCGATAGACATCAGAGAATCCCAGATTGCCGCGGAGCATCTGGCCGAGCCAGTCAACGTACTGCACGAAAAATGGGCTGTTGAGGTGATACTCCGCCGTTATCGCCCTGATCTCAGCCTTGGTTGCATCGCCGGAGTCGGTGCCCAGAAGAAAAGCAATCCTCGGCTCGGGCGACAAGAACATGGAACCGAAGACGATGAAGCTTGATATGAGCACAGTGGCAAGCATCCCTAGAAGGCGAACTAGAACCACTTTCACTCGATCACGGCTTTCTCGAGAGCTTCAGCGAACGCACTTTCCGACGCCAACAGGTGTACTACAGGGCACATCAATCTACGCAACATCGACCACGCAAGCACGCAACTCTCACAAGCGGGGGACGTTCGGCCCGCGCCGTCTCGGGTCGAGAAGAGATGGCGCGGGCCGAACGATGAAGGGCGACGGTTTTGCGTGCAAGTCCAAGCGCCTGGCTCTCCTAGCTCAACTCTTTCCCACTGAAGCCGCCCACGGGTAGTACTGATATGAGTACGTCGTTGGCGCACCAGTGACCGAGTTGCTCATGAAGAGAAGGTTGGTGTCGTTCTCCAGCGGGATGATCGGAAGCGTCTTCATCATCGTCGCCTGCGCCGCGATCTCAAGCTCGGCCTTCCTGTTTTCATTGGAGGTCGATAGAGCGACCGACACAAGCTTCTTGACACCGGAGCTGTAGTAGCCGCCGTAGTCAAGGAACGACTTGACAGGACCTCCGAAGTTCGCGAAGAAGTCCAGGGAGTCAGGCACTGAGACGGCGAAGTTCTGGAACAGAAGGTTTTCGCCAGTCATCATCGATGGATCGAAGAGTTGAGATACCCATTGCGAAACCGGCAGCCCGTCCAGCGTGATCGTAAGGCCAACCTGTGCGGCCTCTTGCTGAATGATCGTGGCGTCTTCTACCTCGGTCGGGTTGCCCGCGTTGTAGGCGAAGACGATCGGCGTGGTCGGTGAGCCTGCGTCGACCACAAGTTGCTTGGCCTCCGTAATGTTCTGGTTAATCGGTCCGAGCGCCTCGTACGCCTTCTGGAAGGCGCCCTTGTCGTAGAACCACTCGCCCGGCGTCGTCAACGTTCGAGCAGGAGTGACCGTTCCGTAGTACGCCGTCGTCGCGATGTCTTCGCGATTTATCGCCAGCGACAGGGCTTCACGAATGTCGTAGTTCGCGAGGATGCCTGCGCTTCCCCCTCCGCCGTACGCGGACGTGCCAAGCACGAACAACTCCGCCTCTGTCGTGTCAAGCGTGCTCGAGTAGACCGTTCCGCCACTGCTCGAGGTCTCCAGTACGCCCAACGTGGTCGTCGGTGGGCTGAACGTCCCTTGAATCTCTCCACTCGTCAGCGCGGAGTCCAGGGCCGATCCAGAGGTGAGGAAGTCGAAGGTAAACGAGCTCGCCTTGGGCTCAAGCGACTTGTTCCAGTAGTTCGGATTCTTGACAATGGTGATCGATTCGCCGGGTATCCAGGACTGGAACTTGAATGGACCACTGCACATCGGCGGGGTCGTTGGAGTGCCAACAGTCAAGTCGTGCTGCTCGGTGTATGACTTCTCCATCACGGCACCCGCTGCGGTCGCCATCGCCGAATTGAACAGGGAATCAGGAGTCTTGAGATGCACGGTCACCTGGTAAGGGCCCGTTTGCTTGATGCTCTGAACTTCGGCGAAGTAGTTCGTCCAGGAGGATGAGATCTTGGGGTTCATGTTGCGAAGAAGGCTGTACACGACATCAGCCGCGGTGAGCTTGTCGCCGTTCCAGAACTTGATGCCCTTGCGGATCGTGTAGACGTAGGTCGTCGAGTTCGGTTGGGTGACGCCCGTCGCAACCCACGGCGAGATCGTAAAATTGGGGTTAATTTGGAAGAGGTCTTCACACAGGTTCGAGAGGATGGTGTTCTCGCTGGGGTCATTGGACTGTGCCGGGTCCAGGTTGAGTGGTTCGCCGGGCACGTTCCACGTGATGTTTCCGGTGCTTTGCCCGGCGGGTGTCACGACCGACCTAGCGCCAACCTTCCCGCCGCCACCCCCCTGGTTCGACGAACCGGTTGCTCCCGCACCTGAAGTCGCGGTGAATGCGATCATTCCAACCGCGATCGCGGTCACGCTTACCTTGACCAGCGATTTTCTGACGGATCCACGCATCAAACGCTCCAATACATTCACGACAGGCCCCCTTAACTGATGTCGCCGGTTCTTTCCGACGGTTGGTGTGTCAGTCCCATCACGTTCCCCCACGCAAGTTTGGGAACTTTTCTCGAACTTTGCTCTCTTTCGTTACTTTTAGTAGATGAAACTCACTTTCTCTAGATCGTAGTGTACCGGGCGCCAAAGACATCGTCAAGTGCACCCCGTACTTTCAACTCCGTTCTCTGAGCGAGGCGTCAAGTAATGTCGCCACGCATCCCACAGCGACAAAAGCCGTCATCGCTCGCTGTGCTACACCATTATTTTGCGACTGGATGATCCCTCCATGCATCGGTCACGGGCATAACTACGGCGACAGACAAGGTGTTGTGGATCGCTCGCGGCGCAGCACTTGCACCTTGTCGTCGAATGACGCGAGAAGCGTGCGATCGGATAGTCGTAATCAGTGAAAGAAGATCTTGTTTCTCAGTGATCGCGCGTGTACCTTCATTGGGCAACAACGCTGACCTCGCGCAACGATGTTCACTTCACATCACGTTCGATTCAGGCTCAGCACTTACGCCTCACATAGAGAAAGGTGTGAACACGATTATGAAGGCAGTAGCATTCGTCGCGCCCGGCGGCCCAGAAGTTCTCCACATCGTCGACCTCCCGGAACCCGATACAGGCCCGAACGATGTTCGAGTGAGAATTCATGCGGCGACCGTCAACCCGGTAGACGCCGCCATTCGAAGTGGGCGACAAGCGGCAGCACTCCAAAGCATGACGCCCCCTTACGTGTTAGGGAGAGAGTTCGCAGGCGAGATCGTGGAGATCGGCCGTGACGTGGTTCCTGCATTTGAAGTCGGTGATCGGGTGATGGCATTGGTCATGTCCAACCATGCCTACGCCGAGCAGATCGTCGTTCCCGCGGAATTGATCGTCAGAGTGCCCGCAGGCGCGAGTGATATCGAAGCGGCAACCTTGCCGCTAAATGGATTGACAGCACGCTTGGCGTTAGATCTCCTTGATCTGAAGGCAAACGAGGTCGTCGCAGTGACAGGCGCAGCGGGCGGCGTTGGCGGCTATGCGGTTCAGCTCGCCAAAGCGGACAGTCTCCGAGTGATCGCAGACGCAGCTCCCGATGACGAAGAGCTCGTGAGTAGTCTCGGGGCCGACATCGTTCTCCCACGGGGTGACGAACTGAGTGCCCGCATTCGCGACGTCATTCCTGAGGGCGTCGACGGGCTCGTTGACACTGCCTTGATGAACGCACTCATCGTTCCCGCAATTCGAGAGGGCGGTCGTATGGCTTCCCTCGGCAGTTTCCAGGACGATGAAGAAAAGGGGATCACCTTCCACGGGGTAATGGTGCGCACCGTCACAAACCCGCGCGAGAAGCTCGAACAACTTCGCAAGCAGGTTGAGCAGGGTCAGGTCACACTTCGCGTGGCTCGCGTCTTCGCCCCAGAGGAGGCGGCCGAGGCACATCGCATGCTGGAGTCGAAGGGCTCGCGCGGTCGGATCGTGCTCGAGTTCTGAAACTGCTCTGTACGGCGTGATCGCATCGACCCAGCCTTCGACATCTCAATTCCCCCTGGCTCGACACGCAAGCTCGACGTCTATACCTGGAGGATCTCTTGAGGGAACTCGTGGAGTTTCTCAACGCCCGAGTCGGTCACGAAGTAGTTGTCCATGGCACTAATCACGTTGGACGGGTGACACGCGATACTCATACCCACTTCGATCACCGCGGACTCATCCGATCTGATCAGGGGACGCTCCACAAGGTCGTATCCTTGCCCGTGAGCGTGAACTCTCCTCTCGCGGGGTCGTCCATTCTCGATCATGAAATCATTGAACTGCTCAAAAATCCCGGCGCAGGATGCGCCCGGTCTCATCAAGTCAACCGTCAACTGTTGGGCGGCTGATAAGAACTCGAGTTCGTCGACGAGTCGAGCCGGGGGCGGCTGGCCAACTACAATCTGACGGCCCAGTTCACAGAAGAACCCACCTGGACCGCTGCTTTCGAGAAGGATCATCACGATATCGCCGCGTTCGATCACTCGCTGCTGTGCATGCTTGGGTTGCGCCACCGGCGCAGGATCGCTCAGCGGCGAAGAGCCGACGCGATATAAGCCGTACTCGCAGCCTTCGCGCAGCGAAAACGCTTCGATGGCAACATCGACGTCGATGTCTCGGACGCCGGGCTTGATTGCTTCAAGTGCTACCTGCATGGCTGCGTCTTGAATGTGCGCCGTTCGGCGGATCCACATCTCCTCTTCTTTGGACTTAATAATCTTGATCGAGTCCACCAGATCCGTCGCGTCAACGAATGTCGCGCGTGACAGTTCGCGATGAAGTATGTCGACCACGGGGAACACCATGTGGTTCGCACCCACGAGTCCAACCGTGGACCGCGCATACGGCGCGAGGGCCGTCACTGCCAGCTCCGCGTCGAGGTGCTGCGTGAAGTGCACCCCAGGGAAGAACGGCGCCGTGAGAACTCGTTCAATTCCACGCATCATTCCCTCGCCTCGAGGATCAACATCTCGATCACCGTCGAAGGGACCAGATCTAACGAGCGTCATCGGGCCATCGAGCGGGAATATCAGAACGGATCCGTAGCCGCCCTGAGGTAAACCCTGGGGCAAATCGGTGAAGTAGCGAACATATCCCCAATCGGGGCTGTTGTTCTGCGTCACCAGAACGTCGATGCCCCGATTCGTCATCGCGGCGCGAATGGCGCTCCAGCGCCGCTCCAACTCACTAGTCGAAATCGGGGCGTTGACCCGCCCGGACTGTTCAGTCATTCACGCTCCTTCTTGACCACGACCCATTCGAACCACATTCTCGAGCGGCTCCCCATCGAGGTAGTGACGAAGTTGACGACCTATGAGGCGGTACAACGGAATCTTCCAATTGTGCACGCTGGCAGCGATGTGGGGTGTGTAGACGATGCCCGGCGTCGTGCGGAGCGGATGATGGAGAGGCAGTGGTTCAGGGTCAACTGTGTCGAGCACCGCGTGCAGGCGTCCGGCCCGAACTTGTTCAAGCAAAGACCGTTGGTCAATCACGCCGCCGCGTGAGACATTCACGACCAAAGCGCCGTCCGGAAGTGCCGCGAGCACATTGGCATCGACGAGGTTCCGCGTCGTGTCGACGAGGGGCAGCGTCAACACCAAGACGTTGGCACCTTGTGCGAGCCCGAGGAGAGACTCCGGGCCGTGGACGCCCGCTCGCGCGCGACTCGCAACGCGAACCACAGTGACGTCGAATCCGGAAAGTGCGTGCTCGATCGCTTGACCGATTTCCCCGTAACCGAGAATGAGCACTGTCTTTTCACTAATCGAGTCCGTCTCGCGCCGCTCTGCATTTCCCAGGCGTTGTGCTTCGAAGTACCACCTGAACTCCCGAAAGTGCGCGACGACCATTCCAACGACATATTCAGCAACTGAGCAGTTGTGCGCCCCGCGCAGGTTGCAGATCGTCACTTCGGGTGGCGCAAAAGGATCGAAGTGGTCAATCCCCGCCAAGCGAGATTGAATAACTTTCAACCTCGACATCTTCGGCAGTAATGTGGCTAATCGAGCCCGCACATGAAAGCCGCCGGGGGGCACGAAGAACTCGACGTCGAGACACATATCTGGAGGTTCAGATAATCCATCCCAAGTAGCAACTTCCACCTCGTCTCGCACATCGTCGAGTCGACTGTAGGCGTCGGCGTCGGGGAGCAACACGAGCGGCTTACGCTTGCTGGTCTTTACGGAATCGCCTTCCTCTTGAGGCCCGGGAACTTGATCGTCGTTGTTCAATCGTTCATCGAATCGCGGGGCGCAGGAGACCACGGGCCTTCAATGCCCTTGGGCAACGGCGTTCGCCATACGGTCAGGCTCAACGCCAGAAGTCGGTAGTAGCCAACAAGCACCACAAGGTCGGCGATACGTTTGTGACCAAGATTGTCCGCCCCCTCTTCGAAGAGCTCATCATCAAGGTCCTCATCTCCGTAGAGCGCTCTCACAAGCCGTCGAACCGTTATCTCCTCGGGCCGAAAACCATCGCAATCAACGGCGGTGAGCAGTGCGCCGAGCTCAATGTCGTCGAGCCCGATCGAACGCCCAATCCGCTCGTGCGCGTACCACTCGAAATCACTCTTGGCGAGTACCGCCAGCTCCAGTATTGCGATCTCGCGCTGGCGATCGCTGAGCGAGCTGGCGTAGCGAACGGCAGATCCCAATTCTTGGAGGGCCCCGCCAACCTTCGGATTCACAAGCATCGCGTTGAAAGGTCCTTCGAGTCGCCCCGCCTCATCGGTCAACTCCAACACGCGAGGAGCCTTCGATCGCGCGCCTTCCACGATGGCGAGATAGACGACAAGCTGCTCGCTATCGAGTTGGTCTCGCTTCGGCCACGCCAGCCGACCTCGCCGCGCAACGCTCGGTGCAGCGTTGGCATCCGAATCCTTACCCATCTGCGCGCCAATCATGTTGAAGCCGCCGGGGTGGCGAGGTCGAGCCGCCGCTCATTGATGGGTGCCCCCAAGGCGCGCGGAAATATCGGCGCATGCTGCGAGGAGAGGATCGCGCAAGTCCTTCGCCATTCGAACGCTGTCGTATTCCGACGCGACGACCACGACATTGAGCGCCGCGATCACCCCGCTATTAGCTTGCCAAATCGGACCGGCGATCGAGGCGAGGCCAGCCACTGCCTCCTCGTGCTGAATCGTGTAGCCGTCGCTCGGCACCGACGCAAGTTGTCGAAAGAGCTCTGTCTTCGTGCGAGGAGACGTCGGCGAACGACCGCCGACGAACGACTCCTTCGTGATGAGCTTCGACGCCTCCTCGCGCGGGAGATACGCGAGGAGGATCCGACCGATTGAGCTGAACACCGCGGGGACCATGGATCCGACCTGGATATCCGCTGCAACGAGCGAATAGGGGTGCTGGACCCTCGCAATGAAGAGTACTTTGTCGCCCACGAGCACGCCAAGGTTCACGGTCTCGCCAATTTGGTCCGCGAGTTTACGCAATATCGCCGATGACGTTTGCACGAGGTCGAAGCTCTGGAGCGCTGCAAAGCCCAGTTTCAATACCGCAATATCAGGGCGCAACGACCCGTCTTCACCTCGCTCAATGAAACCCTCGGCTTCTAGCGTCGACACGATTCGAAATGCCGTGGGCATGGGTATGCCACTCAACTCGACGATCTCCTTGAGACGGAGCGAGTTCCGATCAGCCGAAAACAGGGTCAGTATTTGCAGCCCCTTGGCGAGTGCCTCGATTCGATAGACCCTGCGCTCAACATCACCGTCGTTGGGCCGTGGTGGCATTGTTTACTCTCTCGATTGCGTTGTCTCTCGGTCATCGTACTGTGGCTGCGTCCACGGCCCAAACCCGATTGTGAAGACCATCGACGCTCCATCACTTACGCGCCGATCATGCTGTAGCCGCCATCGCACAGCATGTAGCAGCCCGTCATGTGGGCTGCTTCGTCCGTAGCGAGAAAGAGTGCAGGACCGGCAAGCTCTTCGGGACGAGGAATTCGACCCATCGGCGTCATAGAGATGAGTTTCTCGCGCCGACCGTTGTTCCAGTCGTCTCGAGCAAGCGTGCCCTCAGTCTGCATGAAGCCCGGCGCAAACGCGTTGACGCGCACCTTTGGGGCAAAGGCGGAAGCGTAAGACTTGGTCAGGCCGATCATGCCATATTTACCTGCCGCGTATTGAGGTGCACGGGGACTGCCCCTCACTACGACAGTCGATCCGATGTTCACGATGGCGCCGCGACCTTGCTCGAGCATCCGCGTCCCGAACTCGTGAATCATCAACATGGTGCCCTTGATGTCAACGGCCAGAACTCGATCGACGATGTCTTCGTCGATATCGCGCCATGACATCTGTTCTGTGGCAATGTCACCAACATTGTTAATCAACGCGTCGACACCACCAGACACTGCGAAAGCCTCATCGGCGAGCGTTCGAACGTCTTCCCAACTTCGCAAGTCGGCCTGGACGACGACCGCTTCACGCCCATACGCACGAACACGCTCAGCGGTCGTCTCCGCGCCGTCCCGCGAGCTCTTGTAGTGAACGATGACGTTGGCGCCTTCGGCTGCTGCGCGTTGAGCGATAGTCGCGCCAAAGCCCGTTCCGGCACCCGTTACGACCACCCAGCGTCCTTCAAATCGCGGATACACCGGACTCCCCCACTGCAATGTATCTTCAGACATACCTCACTCCTCTCTTACTGCGAAACGATCGCTTGCCAGTCGACCAGCAGGGACAATGCTCATGTCAGCGTCCGACCCCCGTCGACGAACAGGACGTGACCGGTAACGAACCTTGCCTGCATCGAGGCCAAAAACAGCGTGGCACCGACAAGATCCTCGGGCGTGCCGAGACGACCTGCAGGCACTCGACTCTGAAGGTCTTCGCGGACACCGGGGCGGGCAAGGTACTCGCTAGTCAGCTCAGTTTCGGTGTAGCCAGGCGCGATGGCATTGACCGTGACGCCGCTTGACGCCCACTCCGCTGCCATCACGCGCATCATCTGGTTGACGCCTCCCTTTGTCGCTGCGTAGGGCGCGTGAAGCTGATGCGCGAGCAGCCCGGAGACGGACGAGAAGTAGATGATGCTGCCGGTCCCCTTTTCGCACATCCACCTGCCTGCAGCTTGGCCGAGCCAAAAGCCACTTGAAAGATTCACGTCGACGGTTCGACGCCACTCATCTTCCGTCGTATCAAGAACGCTACGTCGAGCATTCATCCCGATGCAATGGACGAGAACGTCCAGTGTTCCCAATCGCTCGACGGACTCTCTCACCGCCTTGTGGCAAGCCTCGCGATCTGTCGCGTCGAACACGAGACTGCCGCCTCCGTTGGTGTTGAGTCCTAGTTCTGACGCGACGGATGATGCTCGTGTCTGGTCTAAATCGGCAACGATGACCTTCGCGCCAGCTTCAGCGAAGCCCCTGGCGCACGCACTTCCGATACCACCCGCGCCGACCAGCAGCACGCCGAGCCCACCTAAGCCCAACCAGTTGTCCACAACGTAGATCCATTCTTCACATATCGTCTCGAAGGCAAGTCCTCATTCTTCAAATGAACCGGCGCCGTTCTACTTTCACAGACAGAATGTGACTTTCACTTTGGGAGACTATAGCAGCGTGAGCGCTCGAGCTGTATAGTGAAAGTTGTTTTTATCTAACAAAACTGACCCAACAGAGTCGGCGCCGGGTCAAAATCTGACGGATAACCGTCGCTAGGGACAGTGGGGCACCAAATGAAGCTCGTAACGTTTAATCAGGGCCGCGTCGGCTACATCGAGGGCGAGACCGTCGTGGAGGTCGACTGCTCCACAATGCGCGAGTACCTCGAACTCGGACAAACCTCTAAGCCGACGGGTCGCACCTTCCCTCTCGAGTGGGTCGTGCTCGAGGCGCCGATCATTCCAAAGAAGTTCTTTCACACGTCAGGGAACTTCGTTGAGCACGAGGAGGAGTCAAAGGCCGTCAACTGGTCGCACCCCATGCACAAGGGCATTGTCTTCTTCCAAAATGTCGACGCCATTATTGGGCCTGATCAGCCAGTAATTTATCCCGAGCATCTCACCAACAAGCTCGACTACGAACTTGAGATGGCGATCGTCATTGGCAAGCCCGGCAAGTTCTTCTCGCCCGAAGAGGCGGACGATTACATCGCGGGATACCTCATATTCAACGACATCACCGCCAGAGACATCCAAGTTCGGGAAATGCGGTCAGGAGTTTTCTCGTTCTGCAAGGCAATCGACACGTTCTGCCCCATCGGACCGTACATCGTCACAGCGGACGAGGTGGGGAACGCGAACGAGTTGGACATGGAACTCACCGTCAACGGCGTGACGCGCCAAAAGGGCAGCACCTCTAAAATGCGCCTCAGCATCGCGCAGTTGGTCGCGTACCACTCGCCCCAGGGCTACAGCGCTGGTGACCTTCTCTCTACCGGAACTATCAGCGGCGTCGCTGGGTTTAGCCCCGAAGCCGATTCGCTCTATCTACGTCCAGGAGATGTCGTCGAGGCCAAGATTGAAAAACTCGGTGTGCTCCGAAATCAGGTGATCTCGTGGGAGGACGGCCATCACATTCCTGTTCCTTCGGGCGATTTCTGGAACAGCGTGGTCAGCGAGTCGTGAGATTCGCCAACCTCAATGGCCGCGCCTGCATCATTGCGGGGGACGGCGCCATTGACGTAGAAACGGCGAGCCACGGCGCCTTTTCATCCAATCCCGCGCTGGTATTCCAGCAATGGGAGGCGTTCTGCGACCGGGTTGAGGGCTTTACGGACAGCGAGGCGCACCCGTTCGACCTCGAAGAGCTGGGTCCTCCCTCGCCGTTCCCCCGGCAAGTCTTCGCACTCGCCCTCAACTACGCGCCACACGCCGCCGAAGCCGGGTACACGCCGCCCACGGACCCGCTCGTCTTCACAAAGTTCCCCTCGTGCCTCAGCGGACCTCTCTCGTCTGTCGCCTTACCGGGCCAAACGGTCGATTGGGAGGTCGAGGTCGTCGCAGTAATTGGCAGGCTCGCCAGTTGCGTGAATGAAGGCTCAGCCTGGGAGTACGTTGCCGGACTTACAGGGGGGCAAGATCTTTCGGAGCGAACGGTCCAAATGAAAGGTGCCCCGGCACAATTCTCTCTCGGTAAATCGTTCGCGGGCTTCGGCCCCACTGGCCCATTCCTGGTGTCGCCAGACGAGTTCGTCGATCGCGACGACTTTGCGATCAGTTGTGCGCTCAACGGTGAGGTGATGCAAGAGGGGCGCACATCGGGAATGATCTTCTCAATTCCAGCCATGATCGCCAAGATCTCGGCTATCTGCGAGTTGCTCCCTGGCGACCTCATCTTCACAGGCACTCCTTCTGGTGTCGGCCACCGCCGCGACCCTCCTCGCTACCTTCGCCCGGGTGACGAGTTGGAGAGCCGATTTGAGTCGATTGGCGAGTTGCGACAACGCTTCGTGTCGTAGGCCCACAAACCTGGAAATGAGGCCGCAGAGCCGAACGCTGGCTGGAAACTGCCGTGAATTCGACGCCCTTGGCCAGGGGCATCTCGCCCGAGGAGTTGATCGCGTCCGGCGCGTGACGTGCATACGCGCGCCACGGGCCTGAATCGCACTCCCGCCGCCATCATTGTGAAGGTCGATCGCTTCGTCACGATTTGCATAGGGCACCAAGTAGAGGATGGGAGCGACGGTCTCGCGACGAACGACGTCAGTGGCGTGGTGTTCGAAGTCGTCGATATCCCTTCTACTCTCGAGCGAAGTGGCGCGCTAGAACTGCATGAGAACTTGCTAGAAGGGGAAGTTATGGCATTCGTCAATCGAGGCTTTCATGGACGTCCTCGTCAGCCCGGTGCGGGCCTCATTCCTCCCGGTCAGTACGTCGTGGACGACTTTCCGGTGCTGACGGCTGGCCAAACTCCCCGGATTGGGCTTGACACGTGGGACTTCACGATCACCGACGAATCCGGCACGCCACTCGCCCGATGGAGCTGGGACGAGTTCCAAGCACTCCCCCGCGAGGACATCACCGCCGATATTCACTGCGTTACGAAATGGTCAAAGCTCGGGACCAAGTGGACTGGTGTCTCCGTCGACTTGCTGCTCAGCGGCATCACCACTGAAGCGGGCTTCGTCCTCGCCTTCGCCGAAGCCGACTACACCACGAACGTCCCCATGGCCGACGTACGCGACGGGAAGGCCTGGGTCGCCTTCCAGTTCGACGGCAAAGCGCTGGAACCCGAACACGGTGGACCGGCACGCTTTCTCATCCCCCATCTGTACTTCTGGAAGAGCGCCAAATGGGTGCGGGGTCTCAGGCTTCTCGACCACGATCAATCGGGCTTCTGGGAGTCGCTGGGCTACAACAACTACGGAGACCCGTGGCGTGAGCAGCGTTACCAAGGCGACTGAGACGTGCTGAACTGGCTCGTCGGCACGGTGACCAACGCCATTGCCGAGACGCCCGACGCAGTGAGCCTCGTGTTGGATGTCCCCGGGTGGTCCGGTCACCGGGCGGGCCAACACGTCGACGTGCGTTTGACGGCAGACGATGGCTACTCGGCCGAGCGCAGCTACTCCATCGCATCATCGCCCGGCTCGGACGCAGTGGAGCTGTCCATCGTGCGACTTGATGACGGCGAGGTGTCGCCGTACCTCACGGGCCTCATGGTGGGCGATCAGTTCGAGCTGCGGGGCCCGATCGGCGGGTACTTCGTGTGGGAGAAGACGGAGATACGTCCGGTACTCCTGCTGGGCGGCGGGTCCGGGGTCGCGCCCCTGATGTCGATGCTCCGCTACCACGCCGAGCTTCGTGCCTCCTCGCCGATGCGCCTCGTGTACTCCGCGCGCACCGAGGCCGACGTCCTCTATCGCGACGAGCTCGCCACGCTGTCGGGCGACAGTGGCGATGTGGTCATCACCTTGTCACGAGAGCCGTCGTCGATGTGGTCGGGTCGACGAGGTCGGATCGACCGCGACCTGCTGTCCGAGATGGCTGGCTCGGTGTCCGATGACCTGGTGTGCTTTGTCTGTGGCCCGACACCCTTTGTCGAGGCAATGGCCGACGGGCTCGTTGCGGTTGGCTTGAAGCCCGAGAGCGTGAAGACCGAACGATTCGGCCCGACGAATGGAGGTTGACATGGACACGATGGCGATGGATGGCAACGTGGCTGCAGGCATACTGGCCGGCATCTTCCTCCCCGAGATGACCGTGGCCGAGACGAGCTGCGCGCACTGCGGCATGGTTCGTCAACTCGGCGAACTCGCCGCCTACGTCCATGCGCCGGGGGTCATCCTGCGCTGCACGTCATGCGACGGAGTGGTGCTGCGCGTCATGCGGCATCGCCGGCGCGTGTGGCTCGATCTGCGGGGCATGTCGGTGCTTCGGATGGAGCTGCCTGACGAGGACTCGACGCCCTGACCGCCTGACGACGCTTCCGACACCGTCGTGCGCGCGCCGCCGGGATCGCTTCGACCTTGAGCCATCAGTGGGGCACCAGTGCCAGACCGTACTCGTCGATCAGTTTTCGATAGTTCCGCCCGATTGCCTTGACGGCGTCGTCACGCGAGCTGTGGCCACGCAGCGTCGACTGTAGCGGCGCCTCCCAGATGGTTCGACCGACGGCGAATCCGACGTAGCCCGTCAAGGGCGCCGCGACGTCGATCCAGTGTTCCACTTGGGACAGCGGGGCATTTCGCCCGAGCACGATGCACTCTGCAACCGGCTCGCCCGCGTGAACGACAGCATCAAGGACCTCTTGTGCCCCTTCGGTCGTCTCGTAACCCTCGAGCTTCCAGATCGTGGGACGCACACCTCTGCTGGTAAACGCCGCGATCGTCGCCGCGGTCAGGCCGGGACGGGCGAACGCGTCAAAGTGGTACTGGTCGTCGTATCGCGCGAGCTGCTCTCTCGTGGGCGGCACCAGCAGTTCAAACAGCCATCGTCGACCCGCGCCGTGCGCCCACGACGAGACTTTGGCGAGACGCTCGATCTGCGTGTGGCGCGTGTGGGGGTCGTCGTCGGGGTTGTATCGAACGAGCACCTTGAAGTAGTCCGGATCGAACTTCTCTACGTGTTCGGCGAAGTCGTCGGGGTACTCGAGCTGAAAGAGCTCGGTGCCGCTCTTCTCGATGGGCATCACCAAGATGAAGTGATCAGACTTCGCCTGCCTCGCCACGTCCGCACCAAGGTGCTCATCGACGAGAATTCCCGCTCGACCGAACGGGAGTCCCTCGCCTAACGCGAGACGAGCGCCTTCGTAGATGACCTGCTTCGCGCCACGCATTGCCGCGAGTTGCGGTTCCGTGGGATCGCCGGTGACGCCGAAGAGTGTGCGACCGAACGACTCGCGATGGTCCATCGCCAGCACGAACAGCGGCGACGCCGATGATGGCTCGAAGTCGCCCAACGAGGACAGATCCGTCATGCCGACTGAATCTACCGGGAGCATCGCCGGCCAGGCCAAAGGGCCCCGTCGTAGCGATCGTGCAACACACCTATATATATGGCTCCCGCGCGGTGGCCGTGGAGTCAATCGCCCACCGCGAACCGGGGATGGACCGCGCCACGAAGGCGACCTGCTGGCCCTCGTCGCCGTCGGCGAGAATCGGGTGATGCAACGAGCGCGAACCCGGCATGTGACGTCGACAGTCGCGTGCGCGTCACTCGCGATCGTCCTTCTCGTGGGAGCGACAGTCGGTGCGACTCCTTCGCCGTACCCGGCAACCATGAAGATGCAAGACGGGCTCACGTTCTCTTCGACGGGCGCGTCCGGTCAGTTGCCGTGGGGCGCGGTGCTGAGCGCCGGTCAGGCGCGGTGGGTGACGATCACGTCGAGCGGGCCCACGTATCGATGGGGAGTGTGGCGACAAGACGGCGGAGCGCCGCTATTCCCCGTACGAAGTACGAATGGCGGAACGACCTGGACGGCCGCGGGCCCGCAGCTCGCGACCGATTGGGCGGGCGGTGCGCTGTACTACGTGAGCAAGGTTCTCGCGATAAGCCCGACGTCGGTGGCCATGGTCAGCAACTCCGTCCTCGATGTCACGACCGACAGCGGCCACCACTGGTACCAGTACCTCAACGCGTTGGATAACTGGAACTTTGCAGTCTCCCGGCTGAAGGACGGCCGCATTGGTTTGCGCGTCAGCCCGGCGAGCTACGCGAGACTGCCGAAGTCGAGCTACGCCCTGTACGTCCTCAACGTCGCACAGCATCGATGGATTCGTACGAGCGAGTCGCTCTCATGACCCGGGCCGCAAGGAGTCGCCACTCGTGGTCGCTCCTTGGCAGTGGCACTACTTGGCGATGAGCGCATCAGAAAGCGCGTCGATCGACGCGAGACCGCTCTCAAGCTGAGCATCGAGGTGGTGGCGATCGGCGAGGTACGCCGGCGAGTCGTACGACACCTTCGTCGCTTCGCCGTCTGCCCAAATCAGCAGCTTGAGCGGCAGGTCGAGCGCCGAGAGCGGCGAGGCAGCCATCACCGGCGTTCCCGCGATCGGGTTGCCAAAGATCACCAGGGTCGTCTCGCGGAGCTCGAGGCCCACGAGCCGCGCTTCTTCCCGCTGGTCAATGACACCAAAGAGCTTCACCCCCCTTGACGCCAGCATCGTGATGAGGCGAGACACCGAGTCGCCCACGGATCGAGGGCTGATCTTCGTGATGATGCCCGACGCATCGCTTGTCGGGTTCATGAGTGGCATCCCATTGCGCGTGTCCTCCATTGACAAGAGGCCCACAACGCCTCTTAAACGACCGAATCCAGACACGACACTATTGCGTGAAGCGAGGAGCCACAGCGCAAGAGTCGCTAGTCTCACTCGCGAGGCGTCACTCTCAATAGAAAGCGCGAGGTGCATGGACGGCCGAACCAACGTTGACCACTCGGAACGAGCAGCAGTACGTCGGGATCGCGGCGGCCGTCACCATGGACGAGTTCACCGTCGTCCCCGGCCTCTCACACGACGTCTACCTCTGGCTTGGGGACCGAGGCCTCACGCCATCGGGACCGTCGCTCGTTCGCATCTTGACGAGCGACATGACCGCCAAGCTCGACATCGAAGTTGGGGTGCCCGTTGAGGGGGCCGTCACCGGCGATGAGCGCATCGTCGTCGGGTCGATCCCCCAGGGCTCCTACGTCACCCTCCTCTACGGTGCCGCGGATCAGAACGACCACGTGCAAGCGAACGCTGACCTCCAAGCCTGGGGTAAGGAACATGGCCTGGAGTGGGAGATGGTACGCACCAGCAGCGGGGACGTCTGGGGCGGACGCTTTCAGTTCTTCCTCGAGGACCAGTCGTCCGAGGGCAATCAGATCTTCGAGCTCATTTACTTGGTCACTGAGGCCTCAGCCCATCGGACGACCACGTGACGTCGGTCGAGGAGACTGTTAAATTAGTCGCGTTTGAATGACTTGTCCAAAGCGACGGCGAAGACCCACGCGCTGTAGTGCCCCCAGACGGCTCCAAACTCTGCTCCAGGTAAAATCAGTCCACCAAAAATTGATCGTTCGAATCTCGGTTTGGATTATTCAACAGCGTCCTAGTGTGCTGTCAGTTAGTTCCGCTAAGTAATTAGAATGGAGAGGGATCACCCCCTCTCCATGCACCGTGCGTGGTAGGACACTCGAGAAGGAGTACCTATGGCACGTCGTGGTCGACCAACAGTCGAGATCAGCCTCAGCGGAGATGAACGTCAGACGCTGGAGCGTTGGGCTCGTCGACCCACTTCCGCGCAGGCACTCGCGTTGCGCTGTCGGATCGTGCTGGCCTGCGCCGAGGGCCGCACCAACGACGAGGCCGCCGCCCAATTGGGGATCAATCCGGTGACGGTATCGAAGTGGCGTCACCGCTTCGCCGCCGAGCGCCTCGATGGGCTCATTGACGCGCCGCGCCCGGGGGCAACGAGGACGATTGGCGACGACGTGGTCGAGGCGATCGTGGTCGAGACCCTGGAGTCGGCCCCACCCGACGCGACCCACTGGTCAACGCGCGAGCTCGCGAAACGACACGGGATCAGCCGCCAGAGCGTCTCGGAGATCTGGCGGGCCTTCGGGCTCAAACCCTGGCGCGAGGACTCCTTTAAGGTCTCGCCCGACCCCCTGCTGGTGGAGAAGATCCGCGACATCGTCGGGCTCTATCTGAACCCCCCGGTGGCGGCCGTCGTGTTCGCCCTCGACGAGAAGCCCCAGATCCAGGCGATCGACCGCACCGCCCCGACGTTGCCGATGTTGCCCACCACTCCGAAGCGGGCCACCCACGACTATGAGCGTCACGGGACCTGTGATCTGTTCGCCGCCCTGAACGTCGCCTCGGGCAGCGTGATCACCGATATCCGCCACACCCACACCTCGAGTGACTTCGTGGCGTTCCTCAACAAGGTCAACGCCAACGTGCCCAAGGAGCTCGACGTGCACGTCGTGCTCGACAACCTCTCGACCCACAAGACACCCACGGTCCAAAAGTGGCTGTTGCGTCATCGCCGCTTTCACTTCCACTTCACACCGACCTACGGCTCGTGGATGAATCTCGTCGAACGATGGTTCAGCGCCCTCACGACGAAGAAGCTCCAGCGTTCGGCGCACCGCAGCGTGAAGGCACTCGCGAAGGACATTGAAGCGTGGACGGCCAACTGGAACGAAAACCCGAAACCTTTCGTCTGGCACAAGAGCGCCGACGAGATTCTCGAGCGTCTGGCTGGCTACTGTTCCGACGTCAACGAAAAACTTAGTGCTTCACGCTGACAGCACACTAGTCACCCTCGTCCCGCTCGCTGCCGCTTGACACGGGATGCCAGCCCTCGCGAGGAATGGCCGCGAGCAGACGCTTCGTGTAGGCGGCCTGTGGCGACGCTAGCACCTGCTGGGTGGGCCCCCGCTCCACGATCTTCCCGTTCCTCATGACGATCACCTCGTCGCTCACCTGGCGAACCACCGCGAGATCGTGGGAGATGAACAGATACGAGACCCCTGTTTGGACTCGAATATCGCTCAACAGATTGAGCACCTGCGCCTGTATCGACACGTCGAGCGACGCGACCGCCTCGTCGCAGATGAGCACGCTGGGTTCGCTCGCCAGCGCCCGAGCGATCGCGACGCGTTGACGCTGGCCACCGGACAGTGCCTTCGGTAGTACGTCCCCGTGGCGCTGGTCGAGACCGACCTGCTCCAACAGCAGGTCGATTCGAGTGTCGCGCTCTGCATCGGTTTGATCGAAGTGGAGCGTGAGCACTTCGGCGATGCAGGCGCGGATGGTCATTCGAGGGTCGAGCGACGAGTACGGATCCTGAAAGACGATCTGTACCTCTCGCGCCCGGCGCTTGCGTTCACGAGAGCTCACATGGTGCGTCGACCGCTCTCTTCCCGCGAATACGATGCGTCCACTCGACGGCGTCTCGAGGCCCACGATCATCCGCGCGACCGTGGTCTTGCCCGAACCGGACTCCCCCACGATGGCCAGCGACTGGCCGAGAGCCACCGTGAAGGACACGTCGTTGACCGCCGTGACCGTTCGCGAGGGCGAGTTGGTCTTCCATCGTCCGACAAGGCCTGACTTGGGGCGGCTGTCGCGCTGCTTGGCACCCGCGTCGCGACGCACCGCGAACTCCTTGTTGAGACCGACCACCTCGAGGACCGGCGTCGCCTCAGCCACGGGCTGCTTCTCGCATCCGGTTGGCATCGAGCTGGCCCTGCAACTCCTCGGTGCGGTGGCACGCCACTCGACCGCGACCCACCGTGCGCAGGAGCGGGCGCTCCACGTGACAGCGTTCCTCTGCGAAGGGACAGCGGGCCACGAACGCGCAACCCTCGCCCACTTCGAACGCCGACAGCGGACGACCGGGAATGGCGACCAGACGTCGCTCCCGCATCGTGACACTCGGGCGTGAAGCCAGGAGGGCGGCGGTGTACGGATGCAGGGCCTCGCGGTGAAGGCCTTCGGCGGGGCTGTCCTCCACGAGAACGCCGGCGTACATCACGGCGATCCGATCACAGACCGCCGACGCCAGCTCGAGGTCGTGCGTGACGAAGATCATCGCGAGCCCTCGCTCTCGACGTTGGGTGTCGAGGTTCACCATCACGTCCGACTGCGTCGTGACATCCAGCGCCGTGGTCGGCTCGTCGGCGAGCAGGAGCTTCGGCCGGATAGCCAGCGCCGCCGCGATCATCACCCGCTGCAACAGCCCTCCGGAGAGCTCGTGGGGATACTGACGCAAGCGCCGTGGAATGTCGCGGATGCCGACGCTCTCCAGGAGTCCCGTGACGATCGTCAGTGCAGACGACTCGTCATCCCCCCGTTCGATGAGTGCTTCGGTGAGAAAGTCACCAATCCTTCGCACGGGATTTATCGCGGCTCGAGGATCCTGAAAGATCATGGCGACGTCAGTCATCCGGTAGTTGCGCAACGCTGCCGTGCTCATCGCGAGCACGGAGGTTCCATTGAACGTGATGTCTCCGCCGGTCTTCGCCCCGCGCGGCAGGAGGCGAATGACCGCGCGTGCGGTCATCGACTTGCCCGCCCCGGACTCGCCGGCCAGGCCCACCGCCTCGCCCTCGTCGAGGTCCAGCGTCACGTCATGAATCACCCGTCGCGGGCCGGTCGGGGCCGGTAGGTCCATCGACAGATGGGCGATCGACAGCACGCTCATACGCGGTCCATTCCACGGTGGGACGCCAACCGGTCACCCAGGAGGTTGAACGCGATCACGGTGAGGACGATCATCGCCCCCGCGTAGAGCGACTCTTCGGGTGACCCCGACAGAATGGAGGACTGTCCCGTCGAGACCATGAGACCCCACTCCGGCGTCGGTGGCTGCACCCCGAGGCCGAGGTACGACACGGCTGCGAGGTCGACCAGCGCGTACCCGAAGGAAAGCGTCGCTTGGACGAGCAGCAGGGGCGTGACGTTGGGCAAGAGATGGCGACGACAGATGGTCCGGGCCGGCAGGCCCTCGACGTAGCAGGCGGCAATGTAGGGCAAGTTTCGCTGGCGCACCGCCTCCGCTCGGATCACGCGCATGAGGTAGGGCGTGTACGAGATCGAGAGCGCAATGACGGGCGCGATGAGACCCGGCCCGAACATCGCCACCGACAGCATGGCCAAGATGAGACCCGGGAAGGCGAACAAGATGTCGGCCCCGCGCGAGACCGCCTGGTCGAACGCGCCGCCGAACCAGGCGGCAGCGATGGCAAGCGCCGTGCCGACGGTCGTCGAGATGAGAATGATCAGCGCGGGCCCCAGCAGGCTGAGGCGTGCGCCGTAGATCAGTCGCGAGAGAAGGTCTTCACCGAAGGCGTCGGTACCGAGCCAGTGCGACGCCGACGGCGCCTGGTTGGCGTCGAGGATGTTCCCGGCGTCTGGACTGTGGGGGGCGATCCACGGAGCGAAGATCGCCACGCACACGAGCAAGGCAATGAACGATGAGGTCGTGAGCACGACGGGGTCGCGCCAGACGCTCGTTGGCGAACGTCGAATCCTCGGCGCTCGCCGCTTCAACTCTGGCGGCGCAGCAACGGCGGTCACGAGTGCCGCCCCGCACGGATGCGCGGATCGAGCAAGAGGCTCCAAAAGTCGACGATGGCGTTCACCACGATGAAGGCGACGACGAGTATCAAGGCGACTGCCTGCACCGAGGCGAAGTCCTTCTGGAGCGCGGCTTGGACGAGGAACGAGCCCAATCCGTTTATCCCAAATGCCTGCTCGACCACGACGTCGCCGGCGATGAGACCGGCGATCGTGAGCCCGGACACGGTCGCAATCGGAATCATCGCGTTGCGAAGCACGTGGCGGAAGACGATGTGCCGCTCTTTCACGCCGCGGCTTCGTGCGGTCTCCACATGCTCTCGAGCCAGCTCCTCGCTGGCCGCGGCCTTGGTCAGCTGCGCCATGTACGCCATCCATGAGATGGCGAGCGCGACCGCCGGGAGCGTCAGATGCGACAGTCGATCGAAGAAGCCGGTGCCCGCGCCAAAGACGGGAAACCACTTGAGGTCGACGGCAAAGACGGTGATTAGCACGATGGCCGCCACGAACGATGGGGTCGCGAGGCCCACGCTCGTCACCACCGTGATGACCGAGCCGAGCCGGCGCCGAAGCGCTGACAGCAGTCCCAGGCCGACGCCGCCGACAATGATGAGCACCGAGGCATAGGCCACCAAGAACACCGTGTTGATCACTCGCCCGGCAAGGAGCACCGTCACGGGCTCTCGATAGACGAACGACGTGCCCAGGTTGCCGTGCAACAGGCCCACGAGCCAGTCCCAGTAGCGCTCAAGGAAGGGTTGATTCAGGTGCTCTCGGCGCTCAATGTCCGCCAGGATCTGGGGCGTCGCGTGGCCGCCCGCGAGCAGGGTCGCCGGGTTGCCCGGCGCGAGGAACAAGGCGCCGAAGATGGCGACGCTCGCGACCACGAGAGTCGTCACCATCATCGCCAGCCGACTCCCGATGAGAAGAAGGACCTTCCCCACTCGAAGACCTCGCTATCGCATCAGCGCGGTTCGGCCAACCATCGCTAGCTCGAGGATCCGAGCTTGGCGAGGCAGGGTTCGTAGATGTACGCGAACGACGCCGGGGCCCCGGTGATCGACTTGTTGAGGTAGACCGTCTCGTCCGGATTCTCGATCGGCACAATGAACTGATCCTTCATGTAGATCGCCTGCGCGTCCAAGAAGTACTTCGCACGCGCCGGCGCGTTGTAGGTCTCTTGCGCGAGCATCAGGTCCTTGTTCACGGTCGCATTGTTGTAGTTGGTGTAGTCAAAGAGGGCGCCCTTCGGGAACCAGAGACCGGTGTAGTCGAGAGGGTCCGGCACGTCAAGGTACCCCTCATCCACGATGAGGTCGATTCCCTTTCGATACGAGGCCACAAAGAACGCGTTCGAGAAGGCGAGCGGTTGCATCTCGTCCAGTTTGATGTTGAGTCCAATCTGACTCGCCTCTTGCTGGACGGCGGTCGCAAGCTCAAGCTCTGTCTGATCCCCTGCGAGCAGGGCCAGGACGATCGGCTGGCTGTGGTCGGGCACCGACTTCACCAGCGCCGCCGCTGCCTTGACGTTCGGCGTCAGCGTGCCAAGCTTCGCGTAGGCCGCCTTGTAGAGGCTCGTTGCCTGGGGGTCCCAGGCCGTCGGCGGCGTCAGGGCCAGGTTGGGCGACGCCGCGCCGTCATAGACGACCTTGGCGATCGCCGATCGGTCGACCACCATCGACAGAGCCTGGCGGATCTTGAGGTTGCCGATCGGACCTGACGTCGAGGTCGCGGCGAGCTCGGTGATGGACAGGCTCGGGCCAAAGTACAAGGTGCCCGAGCTCGACTTTTCCAACTCCGGGTAGCTGGTCGCCGGCACGCCGTATGCGCCGGAGATCTCGCCCGAGAGGAGAGCGCTCGTCAGGGTGGAGGAGTTGACGATGAACTTCACCGTGATGGTCTTGATCTTGGGCGTGTAGGCCGGATCCCAGTAGTGCGGGTTCGCCTGCAGCACGATGTCGTTGCCGGGGCTCCACTGCTTCAGCTCGTAGGGACCGGTGCACATGACCCCGCCCTTTGCCGTGCCGTACGCGCTCCCCTCTTTGACCATGTAGGACTTCTCTGCGATCGACCCGGCGATGGTCGCCATCTCCTTGACGAACAGCTCGTCGGGCTCAGTGAACTTGACGGTCACCTGGTACGGGCCAGTCGCCGTGATTGTCTTCACAGGTTCGTAGTAGGCGCCGTTGACGGGATCGTCCTTGGGGTTCAGGTTGCGCAACATGCTGTAGACCACGTCCGCCGACGTCAGCGCGTCGCCGTTCCAGAACGTCACGCCGTGGCGGATGTTAAAGACGAGCGTCGTGGGCGACGTGTAGTGCCACGACGTCGCCAGCGCGGGCGCCACGGCGAACGTCGGCGTCAGCCGCAACAAGTTGTCGCACATGTTCGACACCATGATGTCGGGCGAGTAGTCGCCGGACTGGGCGTAGTCGAGCGTCGTCGGCTCACCACCGGGCAGGTCCCAGGTGATGGACGACAACGAGCCTTTCGCCGGCGGCGTCGTGTTCACGAGCTTGACGCTCGAAGATGACGCTGACGCCGGACCGACGACGACGAGCACGCTCGACAGTGTGACGAGCGTTGCCGCTATCCAGGCCGTTGCCCGCAGCGATCGGTGGTTACTTGTTTTCATTTTTCTCCCCCTGTGGATCTTCAGGACTTTCCTTAGTTTGGGTACTGCCGTTGAGTGCGTTCACTGCTCGAGATACCTCCCGACGGCCACCACTGCGGCCGCCGTCGCGTCGAGGGCACGTCGATCGAGAGGGTTCGTCCAGCTCGACAGCTTGACGACGACGGTCTTCGTCGGTCCATGAACAAAGACGTTCTGGCCATAGATCCCCGACGCGTGGAGATAGGGATCGTCAATGCTGCGCACCCACCAGCCGCTGCGGTAGTGCGAACCGGCCGGAAAGCCGGGCTGCACGCCGAGCGTTTCGAAGACGTCGGGACCGTCCGGCGCGCCGGCGATGGTGTCGGCGACCCAGCTCGGCGGCACGACCTGAAAGGGACTGACCGCGGTGGGAGCGAGGTACTGGAGACCAAAGCGTCCGAGGTCGCGCAATGTGGCGCACACTCCCCCGTCCGCCATGGCATTACCGTGACGATCGAGAGTGACCTCGGCGTCGAACTCGGCGCCCATCGGACCCCAGAGCTCGGTGGCGACGAGTTCGGGGAATCGGGTGTTGCTCGCTCGTTCGAGGACCCAAGCCAGTACGTCAGTGAGTATCGAGCTGTAGCGAAACGGTCCCCCATGGTCGCCGTTGCGACGCAGGGTGACGAAGTAGTCGAGTGCGTTGCTCGGCAGACCCTCGTCGGTCGAAGGACGCATCTGATAGATCTGCTCGTAGACCCGCACGTCGGCAGCCACGTTGTCGTAGTCCTCGTCGAACTCGATGCCTGCGCGCATATCGATGAGCTGACGCGTGGTCGCCCCTTCGAGCGCGGTCCCGATCAGCTCGGGCACCAGATCGGTGATCGCTGCGTCGACGTTGAGCGCGGACCGGCCGACGAGGCATCCGGCGACGGCCGACGTGATGGATTTCGACACCGACATGAGGATGTGCGGCATGTCGGGCGTCATGTCGTTGAAGTAGTGCTCGGCGACATTGCGACCGTGGTGCAGCACCAAAAAGCCATCGGTCCACGTCTCTTCGAGCAACTGCGCGACCGTCAGCGCTTCGCCATCGATGTTGAACGAGACGCCCAGTACGTCGCGCGACTCGATCGGAAGTTCGCGAACCGGCCGCGACCCTCGACGTATCCTCGCCGTGGGCACCAGCTCTCGCGTGTGCAAGAACCCCCAACGGTTCGCGGGCGGCGTTTGCCAGTTTTCGAGCGTGACCAGCCGATCATCGCCAAACGGCGGCGCGCCGGTCATGACACTGGCGTCGTCTGAAGCGGCAGTCGTCATGTCGTCACTCGCCTTTTGCGAGACGATGCGACCGCCACAGGCGGCGCACCCCCGCCAATCGTGGGCGTGACCGGAACGCGCAGAAACGGCCGGAGCATCTCTCGCATGATGGCGTCGCTATCGAGCTGCGCATCGAGCGCTCGTCGTCCCACCAGCACGTCACTAACCGTCGAGAAAGCAGTACCCAACAGCTGAATGTCGGTGTCGGGAGTGAGGAGGTTCGCCTCCTGAAGCTGGCGGAACAGATCGACGAAGTCATTGCGCCACCGCTCGTACTCCCCCGCCATGATCGTGCGTAGGTCATCGTTCCACTCACTTTGGGTGATCAGCTGACGGTGCACCCGCATCACCTCACGCGTCGCGGGCTCGGCCATCCACACGATGATGTTTTCGAGCTTCTCCGCCGGCGTTCCCGCCCCAAACACTCGATCTTCGAGGGGGTGGATCCAATACCCTCGGGCGTATTCGGGCACGGCGAGCACGAGGTCGTCCTTGCTCGAGAAGTAGTAGTGGATCATCGCGTGCGAGACGCCTGCCATCTGACCGACCAGCCGGACGGTGAGGCCCGAATATCCCTTGTCCGCGAGCACGTCCCACACGGCGATCACGATTCGCTGCCGCGTGTCCTTGGGCTCGACGTTTCGATCCAAGAGCTTCGGCCGCTCGATGGATCGCTCGGATCGTGGCATCCGGCAACTATATCCAGCCACGCGTCTCGGTGCTAACCAGACGTCCGGTCATATTTTCTCTACATTCGTTGGAAATACGGCATTTTGAAGGTCAGTCCTCGAATCCATCCATTGGAACTGACCGGTCGTCCGGTTTCTGCGACTGGTGGTTCGGAGCCCGCGGGGCCGCGGGATCGAATGAGGTGCGACAAGAAGTGCGGTAGACCGTCGCGGCGGATCGACTACGAGATCGCGCTCAGCATCGCACCCACCGTGGCGAGCGCGCCGGCGATGTGTGCTGGAAGATCGGCGTGGTCGGACCCGGCCCACTCGAGACTGCTCAATCGCTGCTCGGTCGTCGCGCCGTAGAGAAGGCTCGTCGCCACGCGGAATCGTAAACGGTCCGCGTCGTCGCCGAAGGCCGACCCGGGCAACACCGCCACGCGAAAGGCCTCCAACAGGTGCGTCGCGAACTCGCTATCGGTGGCAATATCGCGCGACCGCGCATAGGGACGAGCGATCTCCAGATCGGGGTACAGGTAGAAGGCGCCTTGTGGCGTGCGGCAGATGGCGCCCGAGGAAGAGAAGACGTTGAAGACGGCTCGACTCACTTTCGCGTGCAGGGTACGAGCGCGGACGACGTAGTCGACGATCTCTTGTGGTTCGTCGAACGCGACCTTCGCGGCCGCCGCGGCGGGCGCGCTCAGACACGACCAGACCTCACTCCCGATGGCCGCGACCGCTTGCAGTACTCGTTGCCCTTCGTCGTGATCGGGCACACGCATGGTACCAAGTCGCCACCCGCCGAGGGCCAACGACTTGCTCAAGCCGGTGGTGATGATCGTTTTGTCCGGCAAGAGCTCGGCGATGCTGACGAAGTCCGACGGCGCAAACGCAAGGTCGCGATAGATCTCATCGGCAATCACCCACAGACCATGGTCGCGTGCGATGTCGGCGATCTCTTCCATGTGCGCCCTCGATGCCAGCGTGCCCGTGGGATTGTCGGGCTGGGTGATGATCAGCACCGTGGGCCGCAGACCGTTCACGCGGGCAGCATCAAGTCGCTCACGCAACTGTCCGGGATCGGGAATGCCACCAGCTTGAGTCGAAATTGACACCGCTATCGGTTGGCGTCCGATCAGTGAGATCTGAGGCACGTAGGACACCCACGACGGCTTGGGCACCACCACGTCGCCGTCGAGCGCGAGCAGTATCGAATAGAGCAGCGCTTTGCTCCCGGGACCCACCATGACCTGATGGGCTTCGGTGGCAAGTGATCGTCGAGAGAAATAGCCGGCGACGCTGTCTCGCAGCGCGCCCGATCCAGTGACTGGGCCATACGCGTTGTCGGACGCGCCAACAATAAGCGCCCGCCGCAAGATATCGGCGACTGGAAGGCCAGCCTCGCCGAAACCCAAGTGCACGACCCGCTCCCCGCGCGCCTGCAGGACGCGGATGCGCTCATTGATCTCAAGGGTCGGCGACAAGGGAGGGATGACGCGATTTCCCGCATCGTTGGTCGTCACCATCTACTGCCTCGCTCAGCTTCCGTGGAAACCGAAGGTCCCAACGGCAAGGATAGATTCTGACTGAGAGTGCTTGCGGCTCTGCGGAGTGGCGAGCAGATGACCAGTGAGAAAGGTCGCCGTGGATTTGGAAGAGACCCTCGAGAAGATCGTCGAGAACGCGAGTAAAGAGTTGCACGTCGTGCGCAAGCGGGCCGAGGAGAAGACGCCCGCGGGCGACCACGGCAAGGACTATGACGAGGCTCGAACAGCTGCCGACAAGCTCGATCGCTATGCGCATGAAGTCCGACGGCTGCACGACAACGAGTATGACGGAGCGTGGCGCGACGAAAGCGGAGGTTTGGGTTACGAGGGCAGATAGCTCATCTGCATAGGTGGTTGATGAAGCGTTGGCGAGAGCGACCTCGACGCCTGCGAACCTCCGCGACTGGCTCAGAGATTATTCCAGCCCAAAGGTCACTCGTGCGCTCCCTTCGCGCGCCCTCCGCGTGAGCTGAGGCTTCGACAGTTGTCGCGGCAAGAGACTGTGACTGCTTCCCCCTGCCGTTTGAGACCACTCGCTGTTCTACGGTCCTCCCGAGCGCTGTTGACGTTCCAACGCGACCGCAACGGTGCGGCGATCGGTGCACGACTGAAACGCGGCACAGCGGGTTGTACGCCGAAAGCTCATCCCACATTTCAGTCTGCTCGTCTTCGCTCAATGCGCGAGCGACCACGCTCATCGAGCCTCGCCGGGACTGAAACTCTGCGAGCGGATCTGCGAGGAGGTTGACGTACCACGCGGGCGGTGTGTCGTATCCTCCGTTGGAGGAGACCACGATGAAGCGCGCACCATCGTCCAAGTACATCAAGGGGACGGTTCTCAACTTGCCACTTCGCCGGACCGTCGTTGTGAGCAACCCGATCGAAATACCGCGCTTCGAGCCACCCACGCGTCCGCCGGTCATTTGATACACGAGCCGATTGGCCCGACCAGCCATCTTGGGAAAGCGTCGCGACATACGAAAATCGAACCGCTCTTGTCGGGTCAGACCCAGCCCATCATCTCGTTCCGTCATCGTCACCCCCGACGTCCGTTCAACGGAGTATGCCAGAGTCACTTGCGTGGAGCAAGTAACAAGTACAGTAAGGCTATGGGCAGCCCCCGAGTCGACTCCCTCCCATCAACACCGTTGACGTCAGAACAGTGCTCAGTCCTGATGACGCTGAGCGTGGTCGGGGACTTCTGGACGCTCGCCGTCATTCGATCCGCCGCCTTCGGACTTCGGCGGTTCGGGCAGTATCAGGCCGAACTCGGAATTGCCACGAACGTGTTAACGGATCGACTCCAGCGCCTTGTCGCTCACGGCATCCTCAACCGAGTTCTCTACCAAGAGCGACCCCCACGCTTTGACTACGTGCTCTCCGACAGCGGTGCCGAGCTCGTGCCGATGGTGCTCGCCCTGAAGACGTGGGGCGATCGACACCTCCAAGCCGCCGGACCCTGAACATCCTTCCATCATCGTGAGTGCACGACGCCAGTCAGCGTGACGATGGTGTGCATGGACTGTCAGAACGTCGTTTCGCCCCGCGAAGTCGTCATGGATATCCTTCGAACGACGTAGTTGAAGCACACCGAGTACGTGGACGCACGCGAAGCAACACCGCTCGTTCCTTACGACCTCAGCGTCGTGTACGCCATACATTAGACAACTCGGCGAACTGCCGGATGATTCGCATACAGAACTTGGCGTGGCTAGTCTCAGGCACAGAGGTCTAACAGGAGGCGCCGATGTTAAAGGGTTTCAAGAACTTCCTTTTACAGGGGCAGTTGATCATCATCGCGGTTGGTCTAGTCGTCGCGCTCGCCTTCAGCGGACTGATCACTGCATTCACCACCAATATCATCACCCCCTTGATCAACGCCATTGCGGGAAAATCCAACGGTGGCTTAGGCCTCGGTTGGAAGGTAAATGGCCAGTTCATCTCGGTCGGTGCCTTCATCTCGGCCGTCGTCTACTTCGTCATCTTCATGTCCGTCGTGTACTTCGTGATCGTCGCGCCCTACCGCCGCTACATGAAGAAGCAGGGCGTCACCGTGTACGCCGCACCAACGCCGCCGCCACCGGAGAAGACGTGCCCCGAGTGCCTTCAAACCGACCTTCCCGCTGCCGCCAACAAGTGCTGGCACTGTGCAAGCGATCTCACCCAGACGGTGCCACCACCTGCGGCAACGGCTGACTAACGCTGCGAGCGACCAGGAAACTCGAGAAGCTATTCGGGTTTGAGCTCGGACCCATGGGTGGGGTGATGATCGTCGATCATCCTTCCGCAATCGGGGCATACCAAGTTCGCCCAACAGGCTGAGTCGCCACCTACTGCCTGCGTCTCCTCGAAGATGGCGCGCCCAGGAAGAGACGCGAGTTCGCCCGCAGTTCGAGGTGCGTCTTCGTCCTCGACCGAGAAGAATTCGACTGAGAAACGAACCGGTCCGGACAGCTCGACCATGTGATCCAGTCCAGGCGGTATCGCCTGCGGCGAGTCCGGCGCGACCGTCACGTTCATAATGATCTCGCCCGCAGTGGCATAGTTCAGCCGCCCGGTGTCGACTCGGATCACTCCCCACTTGCCTTCGGGAAGCCGATGCGAATGCAGCAGTGAGTCGGGGATCGTGACCTCGTCCCACGTCGACGAGTTGTTCGTCATTCGCACTCGCGTCGGCAGTTCAGCCCGATCGCACAGTGGACAGAGCAGGGTGGTGCCAACTCGTTCGAGACGTGCAGCGTCGTCCAACACCCACGGACGATCCAAGAAGGGCGGACGATGGTGAACGTGCTGGTCGTGACCGCACGAAAGCTCCGCTTTCCAATCGCCAGTGTCATCGGCGATAAAGCGCACGATGATCCTTTTCATGCGATACCCGAATCGTCTTCGCTCTCGGTGAACTCGATCTCGCTGACCTCCTCTGAGCGATTACGTCCTGTGAGCGGTCTCAGCGTCAAGACGCGCTCGGTATGGCGCTCCTCCGTGAGCAGTTTCTCACGAGCCCGCAATAGGTCAAACTGGTTCACGAGGCCCTCGAACTTCGACGGACGGTCGCGCTCGACGACCACCACCACACTCACACCATCAACAGCCATCCGATCGGCCACAGATCGAAGGATTTCGTCCGAGAATGCCGTCACCGGCGTCGAGCTCATCGCCTCACGCACTCGTCGACTCGGTTCGTTCTTCGCCTCGAGCACGGCAGACCACGGCAACACGCCCAGGAGTTCGTTCTTCTCGTCCATCACGGGATAGAGACGCTGGCGTCGTTCGCGAGATCCCTCGGGCATCGAGGAATAGATCTCGCGCAGATGAGCGTCGGGGTCAACCGTCACAATGTCTGTGTCCATCACTTCGCGAACGAACGTGGCCTCGAGTGGATCGACCGAGTATTCACGCATCACATGAAAGCCGCGACGCGCTACTTTCTCGGTCAGGATCGACCGCTTGAGCACCAGGACGCTGGTGAGATGCGCCAGCGTCGCCGCGATAAGGAGGGCAAGGAGAATATGACTGTCGTACGTGAGCTCGAAGGCGAAGATGATCGCGGTAAAGGGAGATCGCGTCACGCCGCCGAGCGCACCCGCTAGTCCAACGAGCGCCCATGCCCCGGGGGTCGCTCCGGGCAATAGGTGGCCAACCACGCCGCCGATGCACGCGCCCATTATCAATATCGGCGCGAGGATACCGCCACTCGTGCCACTGCCGAGCCCGCCTGACCAGATGATGAGCTTCACGACGAAGAGCAGAACGAGCGCGCCGATGGTGAGCTTTCCGAGCAGCTCCGCGTGAATCGTGTCGTATCCGACACCGAGCGAGCGAGCGTCAACGAGACCGCCTAGCCCAATGATGGCGCCGCCGATCATGGGCCACCACATCCAGTGCAGATGACGAGCGAGCTTCTTGAAGAGGTCTTCGCTGAGATAGACGGCGTGGGTCATGAGCCAAGCCGCAAGCCCGCATCCGACTCCGATGACCGCTGCACCGAGAAGGTTGAAACCGATGACAGGCCCGCTGCTCGGGATGACAAAGATCGGCTGTGGCGTAACGAGGTGGGCCGACGCCATGCCCATACGCAACGCATCGGCCGTCGCCGCCGCAATGCCGATCAGCACCATGGAGCGAGGACGGAACTCAAAGGCCAGGAGCTCAACGCCGAACAACGTCGCCGCGACCGGCGTACCAAAGACGGCGCTCATGCCGGCGGCGGCACCCGCGACTAGCAGCGCGCGCCGCTGCGCGGCGGTTAGGGGAAAGAGCTGACCGATGATCGATCCGATCGCGCCGCCCGTGAGGATGATGGGGCCCTCTGCGCCAAAGGGGCCGCCGGTGCCAATGCTGATGGCGCTCGAGATCGGCTTCAAGATAGCGAGCCGCGGCTGCACCTTGCTGCCGTTGATGAGAATCCGCTCCATGGCCTCGGGGATGCCGTGCCCTCGAATCTGCTCCGATCCGAATCGCGCCATGAGGCCCACGACCAGACCGCCGACGATGGGGATGAGCACCGAGATAGGCCCGAGCGTGTTCCCATACGGCGAGACGAGGTGCACGCTCAAGCGGTGATAGTAGAGAAGGTTGGTGAAGAAGCCGATCATGTCGAGCAGCGCCAGTGAGACTCCTGCACCAAGAGCGCCGATGAGGATCGCCAGGGGGACGAGGGCAAGGATGTCGGGGCGCGTGGTGAAGTCGCCCAATGCTCGCTGCTCCTTCGAGGGCATCACTTTGGACGTGTCACTCATAAACCACGAGCGCTCTCGCCAGACGCGTGGAAAGGATTCCGTCAGCCGACATTACGTAATTATATCGTGGCACGATGCTATTATGTATCGGATGGATCTCTCCGACAAGACGTATGGGCGGCTCCTAGAAATTCGGACGACGATGCGCCGGTTCGAACGCTGGAGCGAGCAACAGGCCAAAGCCGCCGGCCTCACCGCCGCGCAGCATCAGCTGTTGCTCGCCATTCGTGGTCACGACGATCCCCGCGGTCCCACCGTCGGTGAGGTAGCTGACTATCTCTTACTCCGCCATCACTCGGCGGTTGGACTCATCGACCGCGCCGAATCCCTGGGGCTTATCCGTCGCGCACGAGCCGACGACGACCGTCGCGTCGTTCGACTATCACTCAGCCCTGGGGGCGCGAAGCGCCTGGAGGACCTGTCGAAGCTCCACGTCGAGGAGCTGAAGCGGCTAAGCGCCCACTTCTCCGAAGTATCAGATGGCCTCGCGCCGACTCATCTCGTGCATGGCCTCGCGAAGTGACGAGTCGCCACCCCCGCTGATCTGGACAGATTCCAGTACTGGACTTTATCCAGGAGTCTTCCTAGGATGGCGGCGTGACATCGAATACTGCCGACCAGCTTCGCGAGCGCGGGATCCAAGCAACCGCACAGCGGATCTCCGTACTTCGCGCGGTGTCGCTCTTTCCCCACGCGACGGCCGACGAGATAGCGATCGTCGCCCAATCCGACATCGGCGCCATCTCCCGACAAGCCGTGTACGACGCCCTCGGCGTATTGGTCGAGCACGGACTGTTGCGACGCATTCAGCCAGTTGGGTCGGCGGCCCGCTTCGAGGATCGGGTCGACGACAACCACCACCACCTGATCTGTCGATCGTGCCACCGCGTCGTCGATGTCGACTGCGCCGTCGGTGCCGCTCCGTGTCTCACGGCGTCCGACGATCACGGCTACGAGATCGACGAAGCGGAGGTCGACTACTGGGGTCTCTGTCCGGACTGCCTGAGCGGAAGTGACGCCACGAGTCGAACATCGTCGCGCGAGCCACATCGCAACGGACGGCGAGCCGCGGCAAAGGAAGTTCGAAAGCTGTAACCACCTCGCATCGGGGACGGTCCCCTTGCCTATGTTTCACGAAGTACCAAAGGAGAGAAGAGATGACGGATATCGAGAGCAAGTGCCCGTTCCCGAATGGAGTGGACACCCAGAGCCAGCCCAACGAGCAGTGGTGGCCGAATCGATTGAACCTGAAGGTGCTCCACCCCAACTCCGAGAGTGCCAATCCCATGGATGAGGACTTCGACTACGCCGAGGAGTTCAAGTCGCTCGACCTCGACGCGCTGAAGAAGGACCTCACCGCGCTGATGACCGACTCGCAGGCGTGGTGGCCCGCCGACTTCGGCCACTACGGACCGTTCTTCATTCGAATGGCGTGGCACAGCGCAGGGACGTATCGCATCCACGACGGCCGCGGCGGTGCGGGATCCGGCGCGCAACGCTTCGCGCCGCTCAACAGCTGGCCCGACAACGTCAGCCTCGACAAAGCGCGTCGACTGCTCTGGCCCATCAAGCAGAAGTATGGCCGCAAGATCTCCTGGGCTGACCTGTTCGTGTTGACAGGCAATGTCGCGCTCGAGTCGATGGGGTTTGCAACCTTCGGCTTTGGTGGCGGACGTGAGGACGTCTACGAGCCCGACGAGGGCATCTACTGGGGACCCGAGACGACCTGGCTTGGCGACGAGCGATACACCGGCGACCGTGAGTTGGCCAATCCCCTGGGTGCCGTCCAGATGGGTCTGATCTACGTGAACCCCGAAGGGCCCAACGGCAACCCGGATCCGTTGCTCGCGGCGAAGGACATTCGCGAGACGTTTGAACGTATGGCGATGAACGACGAAGAGACGGTGGCGCTCATCGCAGGAGGGCACTCTTTCGGCAAGACGCATGGCGCGGCCGACCCCAAGTACGTGGGCCGCGAACCTGAAGCCGCACCCATCGAGCAGCAAGGCCTCGGCTGGAAGAGCGACTACCAGACGGGCGTCGGACCCGATGTGATCGGCAGCGGACTCGAAGGCATGTGGACCAACACACCGATCGCGTGGGACAACAGCTTCTTTGACATCCTCTTTGGCTACGAGTGGGAGCTCACCAAGAGCCCCGCGGGCGCGTTCCAGTGGAGACCGAAAGACGGCGCGGGCGCGGACACGGTGCCCGACGCCTTTGATGTCGAGAAAAAGCACGCACCGACCATGCTGACGACGGACCTTTCGCTTCGCGTCGATCCGATCTACGAGCCGATCTCGCGGCGCTTCCACGAGCACCCCGACGAGCTCGCCGATGCCTTCGCGAGGGCCTGGTTCAAGCTGACGCACCGCGACATGGGTCCTCGCGCGCGCTACCTCGGCCCGTGGGTGCCCGCGGAGGAGCTCATCTGGCAAGACCCCGTGCCCGCGGTCGCGTCTGAGTCAATAAAGGCAACGGACATCGCGAGTCTCAAGGCCACGATTCTTGCGTCAGCACTCACGATCCCCCAGTTGGTATCGACGGCCTGGGCGTCGGCGTCCACGTTCCGCGGCACTGACAAGCGCGGTGGTGCCAATGGCGCGCGCATTCGCCTCGAGCCTCAAAAGGACTGGGAAGTCAACGGTCCCGCCGAACTCGCGACCGTGCTCTCGACGCTCCAGGGCATCCAGCACGACTTCAACGCCGCGCAGGCCAATGGGAGAGCGGTATCGCTCGCCGACCTCATCATCCTTGGCGGCGTGGCGGCCGTGGAGCAGGCGGCGAAGAACGCCGGCTACGACGTGCGAGTGCCCTTCGAAGCGGGTCGCACCGACGCATCTCAAGACCAAACCGACGTCGAGTCCTTCGAGGTCCTCGAGCCGGTGGCCGACGGATTCCGGAACTACCTCAGGAAGGGACAGCACTACATGCCGTCTGAGTACTTGCTGGTGGAGCGGGCGCGCTTGTTGAATCTGAGCGCCCCTGAGATGACGGTGCTCGTTGGCGGGATGCGCACCTTGAACGCCAACTACGACGGCACCCCGCTCGGAGTATTGACTTCGCAGCCCGAAACGTTGAGCAACGACTACTTTGCCAACCTGCTCGACATGGGCACGGTGTGGACGGCCATCACACCGGACAACGAGACCTTCGAAGGTCGCGATCGTGCGACGGGAATGCTGCGATGGACCGCCGCGCGCGCCGATCTGGTCTTCGGCTCGAACTCGGAGCTCCGAGCAATCGCCGAGGTCTACGCGAGCGACGACGCGCGACAGAAGTTCGTCCACGACTTCGTCGCTGCGTGGGACAAGGTGATGAGCCTGGACCGGTTCGATCTCGAATGACTCCCCTATCGCGGGGTTGGTGAAGGCGGACCTCGGCGTTCACGCCGAACAGACGCGCTATGCGACGCCTCCGCTCCCGTGGCGCGCCGCATGTCGCGCCACGGGAGCAGTCGCTCGTCGAGTGTGTCAGATGCGCTGAGCAACGGTGACTTGGCTCGTGAGTGACTCGCGCCCGGCGCGCCCCATCGCCATCGCACCGAATGCGGCCATCAACAGCCCGGGGCCACTCGCATAACCCATCCAGAATTCGAAGGTCGTCAACGGCGACGCCGCGTGGAAATACGACCCCACCAGCACTGGCCAAACCACTGGGACCACCGTGAGCCACGCGCCACACAGGAACAGTACGGAGCCTGAGGTGGCGAGCATTCCGGCAGACTGGAGGCCCATGGGTCGGCGCGCGCACGCGAGCACGATCAGGCACATGAGTATCCCGACCGCCCCCGGTACGACCGCGCCTAGCGCGTGGAGCTCATTCCATGTCCACGACGCCGTGCCGTCCGCCGAGAAGCCGAACGTCGGCCCCAAGAAGGGAACGATCCCTGCCCACGCCGCAACGAGGAGCGTCACAATGCCTCCAAGGATGAGACCGACCGACGCGCTTGGGACGTAGAAGTCCGTCCTTTGAACGCGAGTGACAGAGTCCGTCCCTCGAGACGCGAGTCGATCTTCCATCGATGCTGGAGTCGCGTCGCTCGCTCCGACCTCGGTCACTCGAGTGTCGTCAACGTCTATTGAGTGATGTCTTAACGCCATACATCCTCCTTTGCCACACCCAATTTTATTTGCGACATTCCTATATTTCCCTGTGAAGCGACAAGTGATCCGCACACTCTGTGGTGCGAATACACGTAATCAACTCTCATTCGCCATCGTCATCAGGTGGTCTTTATGAACATGAATCCCGCAGTCACATGTGTGCGGTGTGGCGCGTCAGTCTCGACGTCTCGTGCTCATGATGACCCGCCCATTCATGAGTTTCACGCCCTCGCCCTTCAGTCGCTTCGCGTGCTCGACCTCATTGCCAGGCGCCAAACGCCCAGTGGCGGTCACCACGCGCCACCACGGAAACCGTCCGTTCGAATGCGCCAAGAAGTTGCCAACCGCTCGCGACGCGCCGGGGTGGCCCGACTCTTCTGCCACTTCGCCATAGGTCATCACCGTGCCTCGTGGAATGCTCTTGAGGACCTGACGAACGTCATCTTCAAACGCTTCGATCACGTCCTTCTCCCTTCATCCAGGTGATGCAACTCAGCTCACGTGGCGGAGTGTCGATCAAGATACCAACGACTCGCACGTTGGCTGATGGCCACGTGTTCGCGAGCCGCCGCCAGTCGCGCCTCCTCGTACGAAGCGAGCATGTCCCGCACGCTCGTCGTCGACGACAACGACTCGGCGAGCTGCGCCGCGTCGTAGAGACCCTCAGTGAACCCGCCGCCGACCATCGGCGAGGCCGCATGCGCCGCGTCGCCCGCGAGCGCGACGCGTTCAGACACCAGACGGTTCGGAGTGTATTCGGCCACCGGCGTGCCAAAGATGAAGTGCCGCTCCAGCGCAACGTTCAGTGCCTCCGCCCAGGGAGGCGGCCAGGTCTGCCGCGCGATCCTTCGCAACTCATCGTTGAGCTCATCGGGAACGTCGGTGGATGAGAGCGAACCTCGTACGACCCCGCCCTCGAGGAGCCCGTGTGCGCGCAGCAGCGCCTCGCGCGAGGGGTCATACCAGACGAGGTTGAGGCGTCGGTGGCCGACGCGCACGTCGCCGTCAGCGCCGGGCACGGGGTACGTCACGAGCCGGTAGCGATCGACGTAGTACTCTCGCGATGGCTCTCTTGACCCAGGGAGCTTCGCCTTGTCGGCGAGAAGCTCCTCGGGCACCATGGCTCGCCACAGCACGAATCCCGCATAGGTAGCCGACGGATGTTCGGGGTCGACGAATCGGCGAATGCCGCTGTGCACGCCGTCCGCCCCGATGACGAGATCCCCTCGCCACACCCGATCATCCCGGGACGCCACGCTTGCCACGTCGAATCCGCTGACGAGGTCGGTGACGTCGACGCCGTGGTGCACCTCGATCGACGCCACGTCGCGCGCGGCCTGCTCGAGCCAATCGCGAAGGGTCAGCCACGCCGTCGTATCGCGATCGACGCCGTGGCACACCGCCGGGGACGACGTGACGCCCGTCACTTGCTGCACCAGTTCGACGTCGACACCCAATCCCCCGCCTACGTCGAGCACCGACGGAGTCGTGCGCTCGAGAACAGTGACCTTCGCCCCCTCTCGTGCCAGTGCGAGCGCTGTGCTCAGTCCGACCAGCGACGCACCGACGACGACGATGTGGGCGGGATCTCCTGGCTCACCTTTCGCATGGTCCGTCATGTATCGCCTCCGAGACCTGTACTTAAGGAAACACGACGGTTCGATCGCCCGCGAGGACGACCCGATCCTCGCTCTGCAGTCGAACGGCACGCGCCAGCACGGTTCGCTCGATATCCCTGCCGAGCGCCACCAGGTCGGCCGCGGACTCGGCGTGCGAGACACGAATCACGCTCTGTTCGATGATGGGCCCCTCGTCGAGGTCGGCGGTGATGTAATGCGCGGTTGCACCGATGAGCTTCACGCCGCGCTCATACGCCTGGTGATACGGCTTTGCCCCCTTGAAGCTCGGCAAGAAGGAATGATGGATGTTGATGATATTGCCGAGCATCGACTCAAAGAAGTCTGGCGACAGCACCTGCATATAGCGAGCGAGCACTAAGAAGTCGATGCGGTGTTCCTCGACGAGCTCGCGCAGGTGTGACTCGCCAGCCATTTTTGTCTCCGCTGTCACGGGAATGTATTCATAGGGAATCTCATAGCGAGCGGCGATCGGGGCACAGTCGGGGTGATTGGAGACGATCACCGGAATGTCGATCGCCAGCTCGTCCAGGTTCCATCGGTAGAGCAAGTCGATCAGGCAATGGTCGAGCTTCGACACCATGATCAAGACTCGACGACGTTGAGCCTCAGGTCGCACACCCAATAACGGCGCGAACGGTTCCAACTCCGAACCGAGGGTGGCGTTCACCTCTTCGAGGGACCGCGGGCTGTCGAAACGTACCCGCATGCAAAAGAGACCAGTCGGCGGATCGGAGAACTGGTCGCTCTCAACGATGTTGCCGTCTAGTTGAACGATCCCCCTGGCGGCAGCAAGAACAATGCCGGCGCGGTCCGAGCATCGAAGCGTAAGAATGTAGCGCTCCATCGACGTACCTTAGGCGCGCGCGCCGGGATCGTGAGAGGGCGCTTCGTGACCTCCTAAAGTTGCTGACCGCCATCCACGAAGTGAGTTCACGACGGCCAGCTCATCGGCGGCTCGAAGATCTTCGGGCCGAAGGGTTCGTTCGGCCAGCACTCCCGCGTCGACGAGCCGCGCACGTTCGACACCGGGCAGGCACCCTGAAGCGAGCGGCGGTGTGAACCAGCTCGCCCCAAAGCGCGCCGCCAGGTTGGCGATCGTCGTCTCGGTGCACTCTCCCCGTTCGTTCACCATCACCACGTCGTCCGCGCCGGGGAACCTTCGCCGCCGCTTTGCATAGGTATCGCGCTGCGTCGTCTTGTGAAAGAGCATGACCGACGCACTGTTCACTGGCCTATCGTCGATCGAAAGGCGCACCGGCGTCGGGCTGGGCGCGGGAGCCGGTGCGCGCTGGAGCTCGATGTCGCCTCCTCGCGACAGTAGGAGACGAATCCTCGGGAGGCTGCCCGAGCGCGACAGCACGGCGATGACGCGCTCCTCCAGTCCCTTCGGATACCGAAAACCAAAGAAGTCCGCCGAACGTCTCAGGCGTTCGAGATGGCGGTGGAGCGTCTCTTTCGATGAGTCGTCGGCGAAGCTAAACGTCTCGAGGAGACGAAACGGGCGCGACAGTGAGTCGCTCAGCATTTCCGCCTTGAGTGCCATCTCTCGATACTCGTTCTCGGGATCCGAGTTGGCCACCACGCCACCGCCACTCCCGTACTTCACGAGTTCGCTGCCGCGATCGACCACAGCGGTTCGGATGGCCACGCTGAAGCGGGCGAGGAGGCCCTCGCTCGTCGGGTGTATGAGGCCGATCGCACCGCAGTAGACCCCACGCTCGTCGACCTCGAGACGCTCGATGCACTCCATCGCGCTCTGCTTCGGGGCGCCCGTCACGGAGCCGCACGGAAACATCGCGCGCAAGATGTCGACGAGATGTACGTCGTCCTTCGTTCGACACTGCACCTCCGACACGAGCTGCCACACATTGGGATACGCCTCGAGCGCGCAGAGCTCGGTTGCGACGACCGTGCCGACGTCGGCGATTTTTCCCATGTCGTTTCGAATGAGGTCGACGATCATCACGTTCTCCGCCAACTCCTTCGAAGAGCGCATGAGCGCTCGTGCGTTGGCGTCGTCCTCCTCTTGAAATCTGCCCCGTCGAGTCGTGCCTTTCATGGGACGACTTCGAAGATGTGATCCATCCCATTCGACGAAGAGCTCCGGCGAGGCGCTCACAATCGCGAAGTCCTCGAGTTCGATCAGCGATCCATAGGCAGGCTGCTGGGCAAGCAAGAGTTGGCGATAGAGCGACTGTGGGTCGACGGCACCCCTTTTCGCCAAGGCGTTCGTGAGGTTGACCTGATAGACGGCACCGACTTCAATCTCGTCAAGGATCGACTGAACCTTTTTGACGTAGTCCTCGCTGTCGATGGCCGAATCCCATGCAGACCCGCTCTTCGCGCGCCGATAGCGCGGCAAGGAGAGTCGAGACGTCGCACCAGCGCGGAACACCCCGAACCACGCGAGGGGAAGCCGATCCACTCGGTCAACGAACCGCTCGTGCACGCGAAGTCCTGCGTCAAAGGCACGTGCGGCCTCGTACGAGATGAACCCAGCGACCCAGTAACCCTCACGAGCGGCGCTCTCGGCCTGTCCCGCGACGCGTTCGACCTCGTCCAGCATCCCTGCGCGAAGCTCTGTCTCAAAACCCGAGAGTGTCGTCGTCGTGAAGTCGCGTAGGTTGTCGAAGCGAACGGATGGCGTGAACGTGTTCGTCACGCGCGCTGACCACCGCGCGCGCGGCGAATCCTCAAAGCGACGGGTGTCCAGTGCAGCACGCGAATCCTTTTGTTGCCTCCCATACTGGCGCACCGGGGGACAGCGAGGACCGGCTGCAGGCGAGCACCACATTGTGGAAAGAGAGACGGCTCGGGCAATGTTGACGAGAATTTGCGAGCGGCCGTAACCTGAACATCACCTCATGACATCGACGGGCGTGTTCATGATCGGTGACAGGGGGCAGGTGAAACGAACTCAGTATGACTTCGTCATCGTGGGAGGCGGCTCGGCGGGAAGCGCTCTTGCCAACCGCCTCAGTAGTGACCGATCCAACGAAGTCTTGGTGCTCGAGGCGGGGCGTCCGGACTACAAGTGGGACGTCTTCGTCCATATGCCAGCCGCGCTCACGATCCCGATCGGCAACCGCTTCTACGACTGGAAGTACGAGTCAGAACCTGAGCCCTTCATGAATGGTCGACGGATCTACCACGCCCGCGGCAAGCTACTCGGCGGCTCGAGCAGCATCAACGGGATGATCTTTCAGCGCGGCAACCCGCTCGACTACGAGCGTTGGGCGCGCGACGCCGGCATGAGCGAGTGGGACTATCAGCACTGCCTTCCCTACTTCAAGCGAATGGAGAACTGCCTTGCTGGTGGCGATGAGTACCGCGGCACGAGCGGCCCGCTCATCCTGGAACGGGGGGCCGCCGCGAATCCGCTCTTTGCTGCCTTCTTCGAGGCGGTGCAGGAGGCCGGCTATCCGCTCACCAACGATGTCAACGGATATCGCCAAGAAGGATTCGCCCCTTTCGACCGCGACGTCTATCGAGGGCGCCGGCTCGGCGCCTCGCGCGCCTACCTACACCCGGCGATGGATCGGACAAACCTCGAAGTGCAGTGCCACGCCTTCGTCACCAAGGTCCTCTTCGAGAAGAATCGCGCCGTCGGGGTCGAGTATGTCGAACATGGTCAGCAGCGCGAGGTGCGAGCAGGCGAGGTGATCCTTTGTGGTGGCGCGTTCAACTCGCCCCAGGTGCTGCAGCTTTCGGGCGTGGGCAACGCAAGTGAGCTCGCTGGGCTCGGGATCGACGTCGTCCAGGATCTCCCTGGCGTTGGCGAGAATCTCCAGGACCATCTCGAGGTCTACATCCAGCACTCGTGCACCCAACCCGTCTCGGTCGCGCCCGCGCTCAAGATGCGCAACCGTCCCTGGATCGGAGCCAATTGGCTGTTCTTCCGCCGGGGACCGGGCGCAACGAATCACTTCGAAGGGGGCGGCTTCGCGCGCAGCAACGACGACGTCGCCTATCCCAATCTGATGTTCCACTTTCTGCCCATCGCCATTCGCTACGACGGATCCTCCCCCGCAGGCGGACACGGCTATCAGGTGCACATCGGTCCGATGTACTCAAACGCTCGTGGATCGGTGAAACTGAAGTCGGCCAGCGCGTTCATGCGACCATCCATCCGCTTCAACTACCTCTCGACAGAACAGGACCGACGCGAGTGGGTCGAAGCGATCCACGTCGCTCGCGACATCCTGCGCCAACCGGCCTTTGCTCCCTACAGCGGCGGCGAGCTGTCGCCCGGTCCCGGTGTCTCGACAGATCAGGAGATCCTCGAGTGGGTTGCTCGTGACGCAGAGACCGCGCTGCACCCCTCGTGCACGGCCAAGATGGGCACCGACAGCATGTCGGTCGTCGACCCGTCGAACATGCGCGTCCACGGACTGGAGGGTCTACGCGTCGTCGATGCCTCGGTCTTTCCCTACGTGACCAACGCCAATATCTTCGCTCCGGTGATGATGGTGGCGGAAAAGTCGGCCGACTTGATCCTTGGGAACACACCACTGGCGCCGTCGGCCGTTCGTTTCTACCAACACGGCGTCGATGAGAGCCCGCTGGAAGGCACGTCCCCCGCGTAGACGAGGGCGGCGGTCACGAACGTTCGCGCGACCGGATTGCCTCGACCAGCGCCGGCACGATCGCGCCGAGATCGCCAACGAGGGCGTAGTCGGCGCGCGAGAGAAACGGGGCGTCGGCGTCGGTGTTGATGGTGACCACGTGCTTCGCGCTGCGACATCCCGCCAAGTGCTGCGTCGCGCCGCTGATGCCGCAAGCAAGATAGAGCTCGGGCGAGATCTTGGTACCGGTTTGACCCACCTGCTGAGCGTGCGGACGCCACCCGGCGCTGGTCACGGCCCTCGACACTCCCACGGCCGCGCCCAGCAGGCCGGCCAACTCGTCCAGTGCAGCGAAACCCTCCTCGCTGCCGACGCCCCGTCCGCCGCCCACGACGACACGAGCATCAGCTAGTGAGATGCCCCCGCCCCGAGCGGTCCACTCGCGAACCGTAACTCGACGATCCCGCTCGTCGGCTGCAACGACGTCGGTCACGACGGTGGCCGACGCCGACGCTTCTGTAGGAATGGCGAGCACGCCGTCGATCGCCACCGTTAAGAGCGCGGGCGCTCCTTCGAGCACCGCGTCTTCGATCAAGCTTCCGGCCCAGCGCTGTCGGCTCAGCCGTACAGCATGGGGGTCTTGCCATGTGGCAGCAAGGCAGTTCGTCGCGACGGCGAGACCGCTGAACGCGCCGACGTGGGCCATGATCTCCTGGCCACGATCGGTGCCCGCCGCCACGACGGCGTCAGCATCCAGGGTTTGCGAGAGGTGCAGGAGTGCGCGAGCCCAGCTCGATGGCGAGTAGGCGCCGAGGTCCTCAATCAGGATCTGACGGACCTCGCTCACCCCGAACCTCGAGAGCGTTTCGACCGCGGCTGGCGAGGCCTTCTCGACGACCGCGGCAACTAACGTGCGATCCGGCGAGCCAGCGAGCGATCGCGTAAGCGTGAGGGCACGAAGCGACGCCTCGAGGATGCCGTCTTCGTCGTGCTCCAAGAAACAGACCACAGTCCCGCTCGGCAAGTCGCGTGTTGCAGCAGGGACCACTGCGCTCACGAAAGAATCCCCCACTGCTCGAAGAGCGCGACGAGCGCCGGAACGCCGTCGACGCCCGCGCCAAGGATCTCGGCCTTCTCCCGCGGTTCTTCAGGGACGCGAAGGCGCTCCTTGCGAAGTGGTCCGTCGCGCCACTCGACGGGCACCTCTTCGATCACGATCTTCTTTGCGCGCATGCGGCCCGGCAGCGACGGATAGCGCGGAAGGTTGATGCCCTCCTTCACAGCAACCACGCACGGCAAACCGAGGTCGTAGAACTCATCGCCCCCGCGATATTCACGGCGGGCCTCGACGACGCCGTCATCGATCTCCAGATGCTTCACCCCGCTGATGGACGGGCGGGCGAGCAAGTGGGCCACGCGAATGCCGACTTGGTAGTCACCGGTGTCAGCGGCCTCATTGCCGAAGAGAATGAGGTCGTAGGCACCGTTCGTCTCTTCGCGTCCCTGGACGGCGGCCACGATCGCTTCGGCCGTGGCGATCGGGTCCCACTCTCGCCCGTCAGTGACCAGATGCACCAGCCGCGTGGCGCCGAGGGACGCCGCGTCACGAAGCTGTTCTGACGCCTCGGGCGGCCCGAGCGTCAGTACGGTGACCGTGCCGCCTCGCTGCTCGACGATTCGCACCGCCTCTTCGACGGCGCACTCCTCGTGAGGGCTCATGGTGAAGCCGAGCTGGCGCACGTCAACGTCGAGGGCGTCAGGGGTGAGCACGATGCGCGCTCCCACCATCGGCACGCGCTTCACGCAGACGAGGACGTTCACGCTCAGCTTCTGACGCGGCTGTTCTCGGGGTCGAAGAGCGGTGTCGCACCGGCAACCTCGACGGTGACGGGAAAGCCCTCGTCCATGTATTCGACCATCAGCTGTCGACCGACCTCAGCGTGGCTCGTCGGCAGGTACGCCAACAGGATGTGCTTGGCGACCGAGGGGCCCGACCCGGCACTCGTGACGTAGGAGGGGCGACCCTTGTCGTCGACGAGACGCTCGCCCTCGAGCGTGACAATCGGCTCGCCGCCGAGCATGTAGCGAGCGGTGCCGCTCGAAGAGCGGTGATCGTTCACCGTGAGCGTGCAGAGGAGGGCGGCGGGCGCCTCGTCGCGCTGTACGAGGTACGCATCGCGACCAATGAAGTCCTGCTTTTTCACCGTCGGGCGTGCCATGCCCGCTTCGATGATCGTGAAGTCCGCGGTGAGCTCGTTACCGAGGGCGCGATAGCCCTTTTCGAGGCGACCGGTCGTCGCATAGACGCCGATGCCAACGGGAACGAGGCCGTGCTCGTGGCCCGCCGAAAAGAGCGTGTCCCAGACCTTGGCGCCCTCTTCGATGGGCACGTAGAGCTCCCAACCGAGCTCTCCGATGTAGGAGATGCGCGACGCGAGCACTTGCACGCCGCCGAGCTCGATGGTTCGACACGTGGCAAAGGGAAACCCCTCGTGGCTGATGTCATCGCTCGTGCACTTCGCCAAGACGTCGCGCGCCCTCGGACCCCACAGACCGAACGTCGACCAGGACGAGGTGAGATCGGTGAGCTGCGCCGATCCATCGGGGGGGAGGTGGTCGACGATCCACTTCTTCTCGGTCATCCCCGTGTGGGCGCCGGTCACGATGCGGAAGTGATCGTGGCCAAGGCGCATGATCGTGAGGTCCGACTTGAAGCCGCCGCGCTCATTGAGCAGCGACGTGTAGATAACGCGCCCAACCGTCACGTCGAGTTGGGCGACGGCGAGGTGCTGCAGCGCGGGCAGCGCGCCAGGTCCCGTGACGTCCATCACCACGAACGCCGACAGATCGGTCAATCCGCACGCGTCGCGCATCGCGAGATGCTCCGCGTTGATGATGGGAGACCACCAGCGAGACTCCCATTCTGCATCCCGCTCCATCAAGCGACCGGCGTACGTTTGCAAGAGTCCCGCGTTGCTCTCGTACCAGTACGGTCGCTCCCAGCCCATCGTCTCATAGAAGAAGGCTCCGAGGTCGCGCTCTCGGTCGAACACGGGGCTCACTCTGGTGGGGCGCAACGACTCCCACTGCTCCGCCGGATGCACGATGCCGTACATCTTGTTAAAGCCCTCGCGGGCTCGCGCCGTGACGTGGACCCGGGTGCGCTGGTGGCCGTAGAAGCGTGCCACGTCCGCCTCATGGAGATCGATGTCGGGAACGTCGCCGTTCATCCACTCGGCAACGGTGCGTGCGATGCCCGGGCCTTCTTTGATCCAGCTTGCCGCCACCGACCAGAGCCCTCTTACTTCTGGCGTCTCGCCCAGAACCGGGTGCCCGTCGGGCGTCATCGAGATGAGCCCGTTGATCGCGTAGCGCACCCCGACTCGCTCGTCGCCCAGGAGTTCGGGCATCAGCTCAAGGGCGTCAAGCAGCTGCGCGTCGAAATCATCCTGAGTGAATGGCATCTCGGTTGGCGAGAGCGCCGACTCCTCGATGGAGGGAATCTCTTCGGGATTCACGATGATCGGGCGATGGGCGTAGGAGCCGACCTCGATGTCCCCGCCGTGCTGGCGTTCGTACATGTTGGTGTCCATGTCGCGAATGATGGGGTAGGCAATCTCGCCGACCGTGTCGGCAAAGAGGGGAATCGGCCCGACGCTGATCATCTGGTGCACGATGGGCGTGAGTGGAATCGACGCACCGGCCATCTCGGCGATCTTCGGGCTCCAGACGCCACAGCAGATCGCCACCACATTCGTGTCGATGTCGCCAGAGGTCGTGCGGACCGCTTGCACGCTGCGACCGTCCTCGCTGCGATCGATGCCGAGGATCTCGGTGTTCGAGCGAACCTCGAGCGCGCCCGTCTCCTGGGCGCGCTCGCGCATCAAGGTGCCAGCCCGCAGCGAGTCGACGACGCCAACGGTCGGGAAGTAGAGCCCTTCACGAATGACCGATGGCTCAAGATACGGCACCAGCTTCGCGACGCCGTCGGGACTCAAGAGCTCACAGGGAATGCCCCATGCCTTGGCGGCCGCCATCCGTCGACGCAGCTCCTGGCTGCGGGCTTCGGTGCGCGCGACTTCGATGCCACCGCTCTCGATGAACACGCCAAGCTCCTTGTACTGCGACACCGAATCGGCGGTGAGCTCGGTCATCATCTTGGAGTAGTCGACAGGAAAGATGAAGTTGGAGGCGTGACCCGTGGACCCGCCAGGGTTAGGCATGGGACCCTTGTCGACGAGCACCAGGTCGCGCCAGCCGAGTCGTGCGAGGTGATACGCGAGGGAGTTCCCCACGATGCCGGCGCCGATGATGACGGCACGCGCAGTGGCGTTCGATTCGTTAGTGGTCATGTCCATCTCCCGTGATGACGTCGTGATCGGAGCCAAGCAGTTGGTGCGAAGGGGCGAGACATCTGTCCGTATGCGGACCGTGCCGCGTCGCTGTCGACATCGACGACAACACGGATCAGTGGCGAGGCCGGACGTCGATGGTTGCCATCAGTCCCCCAACTCGGCGCGCCGGCGGATGACGTACTCTTCCAACTCCTCGCGAATGGCATCGTCGAGGGGCGGCGCCTCGTACTCTTCTAGGGTCTTCTGGTAGATCTGCGTGGCGCGAGCGGCCGCATCGAGCGCGCCATCGCGCGACCATCGCTCGAAGTTCTTCGACGATGACAGGAGCGGCCGGTAGAAGCAGTCGCGAAAGCGGGTCATCGTATGCTCCGCGCCGAGGAAGTGTCCACCGTGTCCCACTTCGAGGTGGGCGTCGAAGGCGAGGGCCGCTTCGTCAATCTCCATTGGCGTGAACTCGACGCGCAGCATCCGTAGCAACTCGATGTCGATGATGAACTTCTCATAGCTGCTTACCAGACCGCTCTCGAGCCAGCCCGCTGAGTGCATGACGAAGTTCGTTCCGGTCAGGAACGTCGGCAGCATCGTCATGAGCGCCTCGTACGCCGATTGGGCGTCGGGCGTCTGGCTCGACGTCAGACCTCCCCCGGTGCGAAACGGCAGGCCGTAGTGACGCGCCAGCTGGCCGGTGCACAGAAGGCCCATCGCAGACTCCGGCGTGCCGAAGGTCGGCGACCCCGACTGCATATCGATGTTGGAGAGGAACGAGCCGAATACCACGGGACAGCCCGGGCGGATCAGCTGGGACAGCGCGATGCCCGAGAGCGCCTCGGCCAGCTGTTGTACGAGTGCGGAAGGAATGGTGACCGGTGACATTGCGCCCATGAGCAGAAAGGGCGTCAGCACCACCGGCTGATTCGCCAGGCTGTACTCGAACTGGGCGTCGAGCATGCGATCGTCCCAGCGCAAGGGCGAGTTGCAGTTGATGAGCGAGATCGTGGCGGGCGTCTCTTCGATGGCCTCGCGGCCGCCGAAGAGGATCTCACTCATCTTGATCGTGTCGAGCGCATTGACGCCCGAGACGACGTTTCCCATATAGAACTTGTCCGTGAGGGTCTGGAGCGCGTAGATCATGTCGAGGTGCCGCGAGTCGAGAGGCGCGTCGTTCGGCTCGCAGATCACCCCGCCCGCTGAGTCCAGCTCGGGAAAGCTCTGGGCGAGCATGGCGAACTTGCGAAAGTCATCGAGGGTTGCGTCGCGACGAACGTCGCTCTCTCGCACGAACGGCGGGCCATAGACGCAGCTGAAGACCATTGAGTCCCCGCCGATGTGCACGTTGTTCTTCGGGTTTCGCGCTTGGATATCGAACTCGCGAGGCGCCTTGGCGACCTGCTCCATCACGAAGTCGGGATCGAGCCACACCGTCTGCCCGTCCACCTTTTGACCGGCCTTTGCGAACAGCTCCGTTGCTTCGGGTTTGACGAACTGCACCCCGATCTCAGAGACGATGCGTCGCCAGCCTCGATCGAGGACGTCGATGGCGTCGGGAGAGAGCAGTTCGTACCGCGCCATTTTGTTGGCGAACATTCTCACCCCATTTCGTCGGCGATCGCGCGGACACGATCCGCCATTCACATTGTAGAACTTCGTACTGTACTATGGAACCAGTGCAGACGAGCGCCGTGAACAAACCATCGGGGTCTCAAGCCATCGACCGCGCCGGGGACCTCGTCCGCCGGGTCGTCGATGCCACCCAGCCCGTCACCTTCTCCGAGCTCGCGGCCGTCTCGGGCCTTGCGAAAAGCACGACGTCTCGAATCTTGAGCGCGCTCGAGCGAAACGGGCTGCTCAGTCGCGACGCACGGGGCGCGTTCCTTCCCGGTGACGCCTTCGTGCGATACGCGCTGCGGGGCAACACCGACACGGATCTCGTCAGTGTCGCCCACCCCTTCCTCGAGCGACTTGGTGAGGCGAGCCGCGAGACCATCAACCTCGGCGTGCAGCGTCACTCCATGGTCGTCCAGATCGCTCAGGTGGACAGTCACTACGTGCTCGGCGGCACCAACTGGCTTGGTCGCAGTGAGCCGCTGCACGCCACCGCGCTCGGCAAGGTCCTACTCGCCTTCAAGGGCGCCGAGCTGCCGTCGGGTCGCCTCGAGCGCTTGACCGCCCACACCATCACGAACCGCACCGACCTCGACGCCGAGCTCGAAAAGATTCGACTCCAGGGCTACGGCGTCGCGGCCGAGGAGCTTGAAGTTGGACTCATTGCGATTGCCGCGCCCGTGCGTCGCGACGACGGGAGCGTGATCGCGGCGCTGTCGGTGTCGGGCCCTGCCACGCGCTTTGCCGAACCGCGCATCGGCCAGGTGGGGGCCTTCTGCGTCGCAGAGGCGAATGCACTGTCGACAGCGCTCGGCTACCAAGTGAACAGAAAGGGAGCAGCGTGAACCAAGACGAACTGTTAAAGGAGTTGTACGACGCCACACTGTTGGGCAACGCCCCTGTGGTCCTCGAGCTCACCAACGCAGGCCTTGCCATGGGACTCACTCCCGAGATACTCCTGTTTGACTCGCTGATCCCCTCGCTAGAAGAGGTCGGCGCCCGCTTCGAGCGCGGCGACTTCTTCGTTCCCGAAATGCTTATCGCGGGACGCGCCATGGCCGGCGCCTTGGAAGTGCTTCGCCCGTTGATGATCGCCACCGGTGTCGAGCCCGTCGGCACGTTCCTCATGGGCACCGTGAAAGGGGACGTCCACGACATCGGCAAGAATCTCGTCGACATCATGCTCGAGGGCGCAGGCTTTCACGTCATCGACCTCGGCGTGCAGGTGTCGCCGGAGAAGTTCATCGAGGCGATCAACGAGCACCAGCCCGACATCGTGGGCTTTTCCGCGTTTTTGACGACCACGATGCCCATGTTCAAGGCCAACATGAACGCGCTGGAAAAGGCGGGACTTCGCGACCAGGTGATCGTCATGGTGGGCGGCGCGCCGGTCACCCAGGAGTACGCCGACGCCGTGGGGGCCGACGGCTACGCCGCCGACGCGTCAGCGGCCGTGAAGAAGGCGAAGGACCTTCTCGCGCGCAAGCGTGCCCTGGCGACGGCCTGAGCGTGCGTACGGTTCTTAGCTCCCCAACGCGTGAGGTCGTCTTCGGGGACGACCAGCCCTTCTGCATCATCGGCGAGCGGATCAATCCCACGGGCCGCAAGATCTTCCAAGAGCAGTTGCGAAGCGGTGACCTCTCGCGCATAGCCATCGATGTCGCTCAACAAGTCGCGGGTGGCGCGATGGTCCTCGACGTCAATATGGGGGTCCCCTTGGCCGACGAGGTCGAGCTCATGGTCCAGGCGGTGAAGCTGATCCAGAGCTTGACTGACGTGCCGCTGTGCATCGACTCTTCGGTCATCGAGGCGCTCGACGCCGGGCTCGCCACGTATCAGGGGAAGGCGCTGGTGAATTCGGTCACTGCCGAAGACGATCGGCTCGAAGCGATCCTGCCACTGGTCAAGCGATACGGCGCCGCGATCATCGCGCTGCCCAACGATGAGTTCGAGATCCCCTACGAGCCGGAGCGTCGCCTCGAACTGGCGAGGAAGATCGTCGACGTCGCGGTGAGCTACGACATCGCGATCGAAGACATCGTGATCGATCCCCTCGCCATGCCCATTGGCGCCGACACCTCCCTCGTTGCCAAGACGCTCGAGACCATCGACATGATCCGCAGCGAGCTTGGCGTCAACATGACCCTCGGCGCGTCGAACGTCTCGTTCGGCATGCCCGATCGCGCCACGATCGGCGCCACGTTCCTGCCGCTGGCGATGCGCGCGGGGCTCACGAGCGCGATCATGGACGCCCGGTCTCCCCAGCTGGTGCGCGCCGTGAAGGCCGGCGATCTGTTGCTCGATCGCGACCCGTGGGGCGCCGCGTGGATAGCGGCACACCGCCAGCAGAGCACGATCGAGTCATGAGCGAGCTTCGGGTGCCCGAGGGCACCCGCGACGAGCTCGCCAACGTCACTGGTCGGCTGGACCTCCTTTTCGAACCGGCCGGGCGAAAGGTGCGCGTACCGCCGGGCGTGATGCTCTTTGACGCGGCGAGCTGGAACGGCATCGCCATCGACTCGACGTGTGGCGGGCACGGAACCTGTCGCAAGTGCAAAGTGCAGGTGCTCGAGGGCGCGGCGCCGATCACCTCGCTCGACACACGAGCGTTCACCGCGAGCGAGTTGCGAGAAGGCTGGCGCCTCGCGTGTCGCGTCGAGGTGGTGAGCGACCTGCGAATCGACGTTCCTGCGCTGGTCACACGTCCCAAGGCCGCGACGGTGGGCGTCGGCCGCAAGGTGATTCTGCGCCCCGCAGTGCAAAAGCGCTACGTCGAACTCACCGAGCCGACGCTGTCGGATCAGGCAACCGACCTCGATCGCCTGTTCGCCGCCATCGACGACCTCGAGCTGCGCTGCGAGCTCAGCGTGTTGCGCGATCTCGGCCGGACGCTGCGGGCGAGCGACTACCGAGTCACGGCGGTCATCGCCGACGATCTGCTCATCGGTGTCGAGCCCGGCGACACCACCGGACGCCTCTTCGCCATCGCCTTCGACCTTGGTACGACCACCGTGGTCGCCACGCTGCTCGATCTCACCACGGGCGCCCCCGTCGCTGTCCAGTCGATGCTCAATCAACAACAACCCTTTGGCGCCGACGTCATCACGCGCATCAGCGCCATCATGATGAATCCGGCCGCGCTCGAGGAGCTCACGCGACTCGCCCACCAGACGCTCAGCGAGCTGGCCCAGTCGGTCTGTGATGAAGGCAGCGTCGCCCCGCTGGAGGTCTATGAGATCGCGCTCGCGGGCAACGCCACCATGACCCACATCGTGCTGGGCATCGATCCGGAGTCCCTCGGCGTGGCGCCCTTCATCATGACGACGAAGCTGTTCCCCGATATCCTCGCGAGCGATGTCGGGGTGAGCGTGCACGGGCGCGCTCGCGCGGTGATCTTCCCCTCCTTCGGTGCCTACGTCGGCGGCGACATCGTCGCCGGCATGTTGGCCTCGGGCATGGACCGTGACTCGCGCCTGCGGCTCTTCCTCGACATCGGCACCAACTGTGAGCTCGTGCTTGGCAACAGCGATCGCCTGCTCGCGACCGCGGCACCAGCAGGGCCAGCGTTCGAGGGAGCGGCCATTCGGTGCGGCATGCGCGCCGCACCGGGGGCCATCGAAGTCGTCAAGATCACGGCCGACCGCGTCGAGCTCGGCGTGATCGGCGACATCGAGCCGCAGGGCCTCTGCGGGTCAGGGCTCGTGGACGTCGTGGCAGAGCTGGTGCAGCTTGCGCTGATCGACTCAAGCGGGCGCTACGTGCGCGATGACGAGGCCGCGTCTATCGCGCCCGGCGTCGCTCATCGTCTCTGCGATCTGGCGGGCCAACGGGTCTTCGTTCTGCACTGGAAGGGCGACGAGGGCGATGTCGAAGACTCGATATTCCTCAGCCAGCGCGATGTCCGCGAGCTCCAGTTCGCCAAGGCCGCCATCGCGACGGGGTGGCATCTCCTGCTTGACGAGGCGGGCGTCAAGGAGGAAGACCTTCAACAGGTGCTGCTCGCGGGATCCTTCGGCAGCTATCTCTCGCCGGCGAGCGCCGTGCGGCTCGGGCTCGTCCCGAAGCTGCCGATACTTCGCATCGTGAGTGCGGGCAACGTCGCCGGCGAAGGGGCAAAGATGGCGCTGCTCAGTCTGAGGGAGCGCGCGGGCGCCATGGCGCTATTGGAGGAGGTGGAATATGTCGAACTCTCCGATCGAAGTGACTTCAACGACGCCTTTGTCGATCAGCTCGCCTTCCCGAGCTGATTCGAACGCCGCGGTCGCGGTCATCGCCTGCGGCGCGCTCGCACTGTCGCTCCACGAGATCGTGCGACGTCGACGTTGGGCGGTTGACCTGCACCAGCTGCCGGCGCTGCTGCACAATCGTCCCGCTCTGATCGCCCCGAAGGTGGAGGCGCTCGCCCGCCAGCTCCAAGCACGCGGCCAGACCGTAGCCGTCGCCTACGCGGACTGTGGCACCTACGGCGCACTCGATGACGTCTGCCAGCGACTCGAGATCGGCCGCCTTGCTGGCCTACACTGCTACGACGTGTTCGCAGGACCTGAGCGCGTTGCGGCGCTGCTTGCCGAAGAACCGGGAACGTACCTGCTCACCGACTTTCTCGCCAAGAGCTTCCACCGATCCGTCATCAAAGAGCTCGGTCTTGATCGCCACCCTGAGCTGTGGAGCGACTACTTCGGCAACTATCGGCGCGTCGTCTGGCTCGCCCAACAGCGCACCCCCGCCCTTGAAGCGGAGGTTCGCGGCGTCATCGAGAGCTTCGGTCTGCCGCTCGTCGTGATGGATGTTGGCACCGCGTCACTGGAACTCGAGATGGAGAGACTGCTCAAGAACGCTGCGCTCGCGTCGACGAGGACCGCACCAGCCGCGAGCGTTCGCCATGCGTAAGGACGGCGTCGCGACGGCGCTCCTCGAGCACGCACGCTACGAGATCATTCCCACCCCGACCGGTGAGGAGAAGGTCGTGGCCTCGGTGCCGCGTTCGGTGACCATCACGATCACGGCCTCGCCCACCAAGGGACTGGACGCATCGCTCGACATGACAGAGCGCCTTCGAGCAGAGGGGTACCGCGTCGTGCCGCACCTCTCCGCGCGCCTCGTGGGCGACCGCGCGCACCTCGCCGACATCGTCGCTCGCCTGGTCGGCTGCGGCGTCGACGACATCTTCGTGCCGGCCGGTGACGCTGATCCCCCTCTGGGACGCTACGACAGTGCGCTGCCACTGTTGATGGAGCTCGACGCGCTGGGTCGACCCTTTCGCGATGTGGGCATTACCGGCTACCCCGAAAGTCACCCGAACATCTCCGACGACCTCACGGTCCAGGCCATGTGGGACAAACGAAAGTACGCCACATACATCGTGAGCAACCTCTGCTTCAACGCGACGACGGTTCGCCACTGGATCGGTCGAGTGCGCGATCGCGGCGTGGAGCTGCCGATCTACTTCGGGCTCGCGGGGCCTGTCGAACAGGCAAAGCTCTTGCGCATGGCGACCAAGATTGGCGTCGGGGATTCGGTGCGCGTCCTCGCCAAGCACGGGAACTGGTTCGTGCGCATGGGTACGCCCGGCGGCTACGACCCGACGCGCCTTCTGCGCCGCGCCGGCTCGACACTCGGCGATGCGCGCGCGAACGTGAAGGGTCTGCACGTCTTCACGTTCAACCAGCTGGCTGAGACCGAGGCGTGGCGCCGTTCGCTCCTCGCCATTGAATCCCCCGATTCACGACGCAGCTTCGAGACGGGGACACCGCTGTAGATTGACGACGTCGTTGAAGGGGGGGCCTCGCGTGGATGGCAATGAGTCAGAGATCGTCGGAACCGTCGAAGATCCCCTCACCGAGGCGCGTCAGCTCGCCGAAGGCGCATTGGTAAACGGTGTCCACCTGCGACTGCTCGGTGGTCTCGCGGTGCGGGTGCTCTGTCCCGACTTCCCGCCCCGTCTCCGCCGTGATCAGGATATTGACTTCGGGTGCCTCTCCAAGTGCCGTAAGGACGTCGTCGCCTACCTCGAGTCTGTGGGCTGTGAACCCGACCGCCGCTTCAACTCGTTGAACGGCGATCGCCAGATGTACTTCACCGCTCCTTCGGGTCGGCCCATCGACGTGATGGTCGACCAGCTCAACATGTGCCACGTGCTCGACTTTCGCCCCCGATTTCACGCCATGCCCATCACCCTGGACGTCGCCGATCTCCTGCTCACGAAGCTGCAGATCGTCGAGATGAATGAAAAAGACGCCCGCGACATAACGCACCTGCTCTCGGCGTACCAAATTATGGAACAAGCGAGCGATCAACCGGGCGTCGACTCCCTTCGATTCACCAAAGTGCTGAGCGGCGACTGGGGTTGGTGGCGTACGGTGACCGACAACCTGGTGAAACTCCCCAAGTTGCTTGATGAGCACCCACACCTCGTACCCGAGCAAGCGCCCTATGACGCGCGCGCGCACGTCACGCACTTGCACGAACTCGCACACGCTGCACCCAAGTCGATGCAGTGGAAGATGCGCGCGAAAGTCGGCGATCGCATGCGCTGGTATGAGCTTCCTGAAGAGGTCGATCACTAGTTCGATTGGTTGACGCCTTTAGTCCCCTGTGATAAGCATTGCCAGCGCTGCGAGTTCGGCGGGGGGAGCGCTACGAGGAGGTTCATCTCCTGCCCTGAGCACGATGTTGCGGAGGTAAGCGCGAGTGCGGATCTTCTTTGCGACCGACATCCACGGGTCCGAGGTGTGCTGGCGAAAGTTTCTCAACTCTGCCGCGTTCTACCAGGCCGACCTCGTCATCTTGGGCGGCGACCTGACGGGCAAGGTCATGGTGCCGATCGTCGTGAGCAACGGGCACTACGAGCTCACCTTCGCCGGAACGGTCCACCGCCTCGAGACCGAAGAAGAGGTGCGCAACATTGAAGCGCAAATCAGGAACCGCGGGTTCTACCCCACCAGGATCTCCGCCGATGAGCTGTCAGCGCTCAACGAAGAGGACGGCTCGATCGATCGACGCTTCACCACCGAGATGGTCCACACGCTCGATCGCTGGCTCGACATGGCCGACTCGAAACTCGACGCCGGAAAAATCCCATGCTTCTTGAACGGCGGCAACGACGACACCTTTGACATCGATCAGGTCATCGAAGACGCGCCGCACGTGAACTTCACCGAAGGCAAGGTCTTGGAACTCGACGGCTTCTACCTCGCCTCGATGGGCTACACCAACCCGACGCCGTGGGACACGTTTCGCGAAGAGTCAGAAGAGGACCTGGCGTTGCGCATCGAGCACCTCGCGAATCAGATTCCCGACATGGATCGCGCCATCTTCAATTTCCACGCGCCGCCCTTCAACTCGGGCCTCGACGAAGCGCCCGCGCTCGACGAGACGCTTCGGCCAAAGCACGGTGGCGCCGTCATGGAGCCCGTCGGCTCGAAGGCCGTGGCCGCTTCGATCGTGAAGCACCAGCCGATGCTCTCGGTGCACGGCCACATCCACGAGAGCCGCGGCATCAAGAAGATGGGTCGCACGCTGGCGCTGAATCCCGGCAGTGTCTACACCGACGGCGTCCTACAGGGCGCCGTCATCGATCTCGATGGAAAGAAGAAGAAGGTGAAGCGGTACATCCTCGTCAACGGATGAACCGCACGATGCGTGGCCCAAGGAGGGGAAATGGCCATTAAGGAAGATTCAGAAGGCATGGGCGGCAAGCCGGGCGGATCGGAGGCGCCCACGCTGTTCTTGCGCAAGGCGACCGGGTTGGTTCGAGGGTGGTCGGTGCGCGACGCCATCATCTACGCCTGCCTGTCGACCAACATCATCACGCTAGGCATCTACGAGTTCTCATTCAACTCCTTCATCCCGAAAGGCCAGCTGCTCACTGCGGTGCTGATCTCGGGCGTGTGGGTGTCGTTCCTCGTGATCGCCTACACCGGGCTGATCGTCACCATCCCGCGCGCCGGCGGCGACTACGTCTGGCAGAGTCGAATACTCGGCGGTCCGGTTGGCTTCGTGTTCGCGACGACGGGCTGGTGGTTCATCCTCTGGCTCTGGGCACCGATCTATGGCACCGTGCTCAACGTCGAGCTCTTCCAACCGGTGCTCTACACCATCGGCGCCAAGGGGCTCGCGAGCTACTTCGGCACCCATAACGGCACGATGACGATCTGCGTCATCACGATCGCGCTCGCCGGTGTGTTCGTCTCACTGGGCATGAGCGGCTACGCGAAGCTCCAGAAGTGGTGCTTCGCCGGAGGCATGGTGGGCTTTCTCGTCATCGTCGTACTATTGCTCGCCTACTCACACGGCAGCTTCGTCAGCTCGCTCAATCTGGAGGCGCACAAGTACTTCGGCGTGTCCAACGCGTACAGCGCAACGACCGCCGCGGCATCAAAGATCAGCTACGCCGCGCCCGCCTTCGGTCTCAACGCCTTTGGCGCCAGCATGCTGCTCGTGCCGATGCTCATGTTCTATCTCCTGTGGCCCAACTGGGGCTCAACGCTCTACGGCGAGGTACGCGGCGCGAGTGACTTCAAGCGCGTCTTCACTGGAATGTTCGCGGGCCTCTGGCTCACCGTGCTCCTCTCGGTGATCTTCTTGCTCTTGATGCTGAAGACCTTCGGGTGGGGGTTCTACAACGACGCCAACGCCGTCTTTTGGGCCGGCAAGGGCGTGATACCGATCTGGCCGTATCCGATGATGATGGCGGGATGGCTCGTGCACAACGCTGCGTTCCAGGTGATCTTGCTGCTGGTGATGAGTCTCTGGTTCTTCGGTTGGGTCGGAACGCTGTTTCTCTCCTCGACCCGGGTGATCTTTGCCGCGGCCTTTGACCGCGTGCTCCCCGATGCCGCTGCCTCTGTGTCAGAAAAGCGCAAGGTTCCCATGGCATCGTTGTTCTTGATGCTGTTGCCTGCTGTCGCCCTGAGCGCCGTCTACTCCTATTGGGTGAAGTTCGCGACGTATACGTTGGACGCGACGCTCGTCATCGCGGTCACGTATCTCGTGAGCGCGTTCGCGGTCGTGATCCTGCCGTGGCGAAAGCCCGAGCTGTGGGCATCGTCCGCGGCGAGCAAGTTCAAGGCCTTCGGCATTCCCATCGTGCCCGTCGCGGGACTGGCCACGATGGGCCTCGTCATCTATAACCTCATCGAGTGGATGTCCAACAGCGCCTACGGCGTCAACAACCGAGGCTCGTTGGTGTTCATGGCGCTCCTCTACGTCCTCGCCATCGTCTTGTACGTCGTCGCCCGCTTGGTCAGAAAGCGCCAAGGCATCGACCTCGGGCTCATCAACAAGGAGATCCCGGTCGAATAGACGACCTACCGTCCGTTGCGCGCTGACCCGGTACGTTGGACGAGATTCTCTCGTCGAAGGAGGTCATCGTGGCTGAGGTCATGAGGGTCGAGAATTTCTTGGATGGCGTGGGCAAGGCCGCGTCGTCACACGACGTAATGGACGTGGTCGATCCCTCAACAGGTGAACAGATCGCCGTCGTCACCGCCTCGAGCGCTGAGGACGTCGACGTGGCCGTTCGCGCCGCGGCAGTCGCCCTGCCCGAGTGGAGTGCGCTGACGCCAGGTGAGCGATCGACGTACCTCCACCGCCTCACGAGTCTCTTCGAACGCGACCTCGGTCGCTTCGCCGATCTCGAAGTGCGAGACGCCGGCAAGCCCACGACCGCCGCACACGACGTGGAGTTCCCCGCCATCGCCGACGCCCTTCGCCACTTCGCAGGTGCCGCGCGCACGACGACAGGCCAAGGCGGGGGTGACTACGTGAAGGGGCACAGTTTCTATCTGCGCCGCGAGCCGCTCGGGGTCGTCGGTGCCGTCACCCCGTGGAACTATCCGCTCTGGCAGGCCGTGTGGAAGATCGCGCCCGCGCTCGCGGCGGGCAACACGATCGTTGTCAAGCCCTCGGAGAACACGCCACTCACGATCGCCGCATTCGCCGAGCTCGCGGCCGAAGTCCTACCACCTGGTGTGCTCAACGTGATCCACGGTCGCGGACCCGTCGCTGGTGAAGCGCTCGTGAGCCACCCACTCGTCGCGCTCGCGACGTTCACGGGATCGACTCGAGCGGGTCGTCGCATCGCCGAGCTCGCGGCCAAGACTCCGAAACCAGTCATCCTCGAGCTGGGAGGGAACGCCCCGGTCGTCGTCTTCGCTGATGCCGACCTCGGCCACGCGCTGCCCATCATCGCGGCGAGTGGACTCTACAACGCGGGTCAGGACTGCACCGCGGCAACTCGCATCCTCGTCGAAGAGAGTGCGTTCGATGAGTTCGTCGACGGCCTCGTCGAGCAGTTTCGCAGCTACTCGCCGCAGCGAGCCGACGACCCGACGACGACGCTCGGGCCACTTATCTCCGAGGTGCAGCGCGAGCGCGTGCGCGGACTCGTTGATGAAGCCCGGCTAAGCGGCCGTGTGGTGCTGGGCGGGACCTCGCCCGACCTCCCCGGGTTCTTCTATGATCCGACGATCGTCACAGGACTGGATCAACATCACCCGCTGGTTCAACAAGAGTGCTTCGGACCAGTGGTTACGGTGCAACGGTTCGCCAGCGATGACGAGGCGCTCACCATGGCGAACGATGTCGAGTACGGCCTCGCCGGCTCGGTGTGGACTCGCGAAATCGGACGCGCGACTCGTTTTGCCAATGCGCTGCACTTTGGCACGGTGTGGATCAACGATCACCTGATTCTGGCGCCTGAGATGCCCGTCGGCGGCTTTCGCGCCTCGGGCTACGGCAAAGAGGGTGGCGTCGCGGGCGTGGAGGAGTTCACCCGGCTCAAGGAAGTCATCATCAATACGCACTAAGTCCCTGCGCGACGGCCAGCTTCAGTCGGCGACGGCGTGACCAAAGCCGAGTGCGACCTCAACCTGGTGGTGACGCCAAGCGGCGAGTGCCGCGATCGAAAGACTCACGAGCCCCGCCACAGCCGTGACCGACATGACGGGCCACAAGTGCGCGCCGGAGTAGTAGATGACCCACAGTCCGCTCGCGAAACCCGCGGTGAGCCACGAACTCGTCGACACGCCCGAAGCTCCCTCGTGGCGGACAAGTTGGACCAGCTGCGGGGTTCGAGTAACCCAGCCTGCTGTGCCGGCACCAACCGCCGCGCCGGACCAGCCCCAAAATGTCGCGGGCGCACAGCAGGACGCCGCAAAGAAGGCGAGCGAGTGGAGACCGACTCGTGGGCGATCCCACGGTTTCAATCGGTGCCAGATCATCAGTTGAAAGGGCAGCGCGACGACGCTCCCCATCACTAACTGCCACGAATGTATCGAGATGCCGTACAAGATCCAAAAGAGCGCCATATAGGTGAACAGCGTCCACGTGGCGAGTGACACCCCTTCGATGCCTCGATGATTTATGCGTCGGAACTGCGAAAATGCCACAACGCCGGACAAGACCACAGCCGACCAGCCAATGATGACGGTGAACACATAAAAGGTCACGGAAGAATGCTACGACGCTCGGTGACCTTCGCCCTTTACGAACAGCACCGACGACCGTGACGTGCAACGTTCCATGCGCTTTTCCAGAGCACGACAGAACTCGCCCATCAAAGAGCGTCGCACGATTCCCCATGCGACATCGTGTCGTGGTCTAGTGACCATCGCGTTGACCTGGCCCGCGAAGGGTCGAGTTGTTACATCTGGGGGCTTGCGAACAAACTCATACATGTTGAAATCTTGTGGGCTCATTGTTATCCGCAAATCTGTATATACCGTAGAATTAGTGTGAAAAAACTCATGATGAGACCCGGTCGGGAGGGACGCATGCGTCAAGCAAGGGCATACAGCGGTGCCGCGTAGGCCCGTAGCGACCGCGCAACAGAGAGAGGCGGGTAGATGACCAACCGCCGTCCGCTCTGGCTCGCGATCGCTCTGACGCTCGCCGTTTTGGGCTGCTGTGCGTCCGTACTGGGCGCGCACGACGTCGCAAAAAACGATGCCGCCGCGTCGCGTCACCTCTTCCAGGCGTCCTCAAGCGACATCGCCACGACGTTGAAGCTCGACATCCAGCACGAGCAAGACCTCGTGCTATCGACCGGTGCGTACTTCGTCAGCTTTCCGGGCGCGACGCAGGGTGACTTTCAGCGTTGGATGTCGTCGCTTGACGCATTCCAGCGCTACCCCGAACTGTCTCGCGTCGCGGAAGTCGTTATCGTGCCGCGCAGTCAGCTGCGTGCGTATGAAGCGAGTGCCATTGCCCGCCCACCAGGGCCCCTCGAACCGGGTAAAACCTTTCAGGTCATCCCGAGCGGGTCACGGCCGTACTACTGCTTTGCTCGTGTCGAAGTGGCACGAGGCGGGCATTCGACGGAACCAGCCGGCCTGGACTTTTGCGACACGCCACTCGGACCACTGTTCCTGAAAGCTCGCGACGACGGACAGGGTGCCTACGTGCCCTATGGCAGTGGGGCGAGCGAGTTGTTCGTGGTCGGGATGCCGGTGTACTCAACGGGCGTCGCACCGAGCACGGTCGCCGAGCGGCGCGCGGACTTTCTCGGCTGGACCGGCACCGAGCTGCGCCCTCACGTGTTGCTCGCCACCGCCATGGCCGGACACGCCAACATGGCCGTGACCTTTCGATACCGCACTTCGGCGATGATGGCGTCGTTTGAAGACGGTCGCCTTCCGAGAGGGGCAACGTCAGAGGTCGTGAGCTTCCACAACGGCTGGAGCGTGGAGACCTTCGCGAGCGTGAGTGGGACCTCGCTCACCGCCAACGCAAATGCGCTCGCCCTCCTCTTGAGCGGCGCCGCGCTCAGCGTGCTCCTCGGACTGCTCATCTTCGTGCTCGGCACAGGTCGCTCCCGCGCCTTGGGGCTGGTGAGCGAGCGGACCAACGAGCTGCAGCACTTGGCCCTCCACGACGTGCTGACGGGTCTTCCCAACCGCGCACTGATCCTCGACCGCGTTGAGCAGATGATCGCTCGCGCCCGTCGCGACAACACCGAAGTCGCGCTGCTCTTCCTTGACCTCGACAACTTCAAAGACATCAACGACACGCTCGGCCACAGCATGGGCGACCAGCTCTTGATCGAGGTGGGCAACCGCCTCACGCGAACGCTTCGCGGGGGCGACACCGTCGGTCGACTCGGCGGCGATGAGTTCGTCGTACTGGCCGAGGGCCCCTCGCTCGCCCCTGGCGCAGAAGCGCTGGCCGAGCGAATTCTTGATGTCATGCGCTCGCCGTTCGAGCTGCCCGGCAGTGACATCCCCCTCGTCATCTCAGCCAGCATCGGCATCGCCGAAGGGGTGCGATCGGCCGGCGAAGAGCTGCTGCGCGACGCCGACATTGCGATGTATCGCGCGAAGAGCGTGGGCAAGCAACGAGCGGTGATGTTCCTGCCCTCGATGCAAGAGGCCATCGTCGACAAGCGAATGCTCGCGATCGACCTGCACAGCGCGCTCGAGAACGACGAGTTCTTCCTCCTCTACCAGCCGATCGTCGAGCTGGACAGTGGCATCGTCACCGGCGTCGAGGCGCTGCTGCGCTGGCGCCACCCCGAGCGTGGCGTCATCCAGCCCGATCAGTTCATTCCCGCGCTCGAATCGAGCGGGCTCATCGTCCCGACCGGCCTCTGGGTGCTCCAGGAGGCGTGCCGTCAGGGGGCCACCTGGTTGGCCGCGGGTACGCGCCTCACGATGTCGGTCAACGTCTCGGCGAAGCAGCTCGAGCGAGACCGGATCGTCGATGACGTGTTGCGAACCCTCGACGAGACCGGCTTCGACCCCTCGTTGCTAATCCTCGAGCTCACCGAGACCACCTTGATGCTCGACGTCGACGTGACGGTCGAACGCCTCAAGCTCTTGAAGGCACTGGGCGTGCGCATCGCGATCGACGACTTCGGCACCGGCTACTCCTCGCTCGCCTACCTGCGCCAGTTCCCGATCGACATCATCAAGATCGACCGCACGTTCGTCTCGGGCGTCGTCGACACCGCCGAAGCCGCCACATTGGTGCACACGTTGGTCCAGCTCGGCAAGGCCCTGGGCCTCGGCATCATCGCCGAAGGCGTCGAGACCGACGCGCAGCGACGCAAGCTCATCTCAGAGGACACCGACTCCGCCCAGGGCTTCCTATTCGCTCGTCCGCTCACCATCGAAGACCTCGGGACTCTTCTAGCCAATGAGAGCAACAGGCCAGGGATCCATTCGACGGCAGACTGAGGCGTTCAGCCGGTGATGCTGAGCAGGAGGTCGCCGCCTTCGACGTTGCCCATTGGCTCCACGACGACCCGCTCGACGACTCCCGACGTCGATGTGGTGATCGACGCCTCCATCTTCATCGCCTCGATGATGGCGACCGTCTGACCGGCCGCGACACGATCGCCCACTCGCACTTGCACCGACACCACGCCGGAGAACGGTGCGGCGACCTGTGAAAGATCTCCCGGCGAGGCTTTTTCGCGGTGGACGGTCTTGTCGCTTGCTGATCGGTCGCGCACCGTGACGGTGCGCTGCTGCCCGTTCAGTCGGCCGAAGACGGTTCGCAGTCCCGCGTCGTCCGCCTCGCCCACGGCATCGACGCTTAAGAAGAGCGACACTCCAGGTGCCAGCACAACGTCCACCTCTTCTCCGGGCTCGACCCCGTAGAAGAACGCTCGCGTCGGCACGACCGACAGATCCCCGAAGGCGTCGACGGCCTCGTCGAACTCTTCGGTTGGTCCAGGAAAGAGCAGTCGGTTGAGGGTTGGCCGAACCTCTTTTGGATTCGCGAGTGCGGCTTCATCACCGGGTGACAGAGTGATCTCGCGCGCCGTCTGCGCGCGACCCGCGAGCGCCTTCGTGCGAAAGGGCTCGGGCCAACCCCCTGGCGGCGTGCCGAGCTCCCCTTCGAGGAAGCCGATGACACTGTCGGGAATGTCGTACGCGGCGGGGTCCTTCTCGAACGCGTCGGGGTCGGCGTCGATGCCACAGAGATAGAGGGCGAGATCACCGACGACCTTTGACGATGGTGTCACCTTCACGATGCGACCGAGGATGCGGTCGGCTGCGGCGTAGAGGTCTTCGACCATCTCGAAGCGGTCACCGAGTCCGAGCGCGATGGCTTGGGTGCGAAGGTTGGAGAGCTGCCCGCCTGGGATCTCATGGCGATACACGCGTCCGGTCGGCGCCGGCAGTCCACTCTCGAAGGGCGCGTAGAGTTCACGGACCGCAGCCCAGTACGGCTCGAGGTCGTTCAGCACCTTGAGCGAGAGACCCGTCGCGCGCTCGGTGTGATCAGTTGCCGCAACGATTGCCGACAGGGGCGGCTGACTCGTCGTGCCCGAGAGCGGGCCGGCGGCGCCATCGACAATGTCAACGCCCGCCTCGATGGCAGCGAGGTAGGTGGCGAGTTGGCCGCCTGCAGTGTCGTGCGTGTGGAGGTGGACGGGGAGGTCGAATCGTTCGCGCAGCGCACCGATGAGCTGTCGTGCCGCTGGCGCGCGCAAGAGCCCCGCCATGTCCTTCACGCAGAGAATATGGCAGCCGGTCTCGACGAGCTGCTCGCCAATGCGCAAGTAGTAGTCGAGGGTGTAGAGATGCTCGTCAGGGTTCGCGAGATCGCCCGAGTAACAGAGCGTGCCTTCGGCGATCTTGTCGGTCTCGAGGACCGCTTCGATCGCCGGGCGCATCTGGTCAATGTTGTTGAAGGCGTCGAAGATGCGAAAGATATCGATGCCGCTCTTCGCCGCTTCGAGCACGAACGATCTCGCCACCTGGTCTGGGTAGGGCGTGTAGCCCACGGTGTTGCGACCGCGCAGCAGCATCTGAAGACAGACGTTGGGCACCGCCTCGCGCAGCACGTCGAGTCGCTCCCACGGGTCTTCCTTGAGGAAGCGAAGCGCTACGTCGTAGGTGGCACCCCCCCACGCCTCGAAGGAGAACATACCTGGCAGCTCTCGCGCGAGCCAGGGCGCCACAGCGACCATGTCGTAGGTGCGAAGACGCGTCGCGAGCAGCGACTGGTGCGCGTCACGCAGGGTGGTGTCCGTGACCGCGAGGATCGTCTGATCGCGCAGTGACCGAGCGAACGCGGCGGGACCCAGTTGCTCGAGCAGCTGACGAGTGCCTGCGGGCACGTCGCCCTCGGGCAGTGGCGGCAGCTTCTGAACGGGGTCGGGCGCCGCGGGCGTCTCACCGTTCGGGTGGTTCACCGTCACGTCAGCCAAGTACGTGAGGATCCTCGTCCCGCGGTCGAGACCGCTGCGAGTGTCAGCGAGGCCTGGATGATCGGTGAGAAAGGCGGTGGTGAGCACGCCGGCTTCAAGGTCGGGTTCGGCCATGATCGCCTGGAGGAAGGCCAGGTTCGTTGCGACGCCTCGCACTCGAAATTCCGCGAGCGCTCGCCTCGTGCGCGCGACGGTATCGGCGAAGGTACGGCCCCGACAGATCTGCTTGACCAGCAACGAATCGAAGTACGGCAATATCTCAGCGCCCACGTAGGTGCCATCATCAAGTCGGACCCCGGCGCCACCTGGCACACGGTACGTCGTGATCCGGCCCGTATCTGGTCGAAAGTCCTCGGCGGGGTTCTCGGTCGTGATGCGACACTGCATCGCGGTGCCGCTCACCTTGATGCTTGCTTGATCAATCCCGAGGTCGCTCAGCGTTTCGCCTGACGCGATGCGCAACTGGGACTGGACAAGGTCGATCGACGTCACCTCTTCGGTGACGGTGTGCTCGACCTGGATACGGGGATTCATCTCGATGAAGACGTAGCTGCCCTCGGCGTCAACCAGGAACTCCACCGTGCCGGCGTTGCAATAGCCCACCGACGTCGCGAACGTGACGGCGCTCGCACAGAGTTGATCACGCAGTGATGGGTCAAGGTGAGGCGCTGGCGCGATCTCGACGACCTTCTGGTGGCGGCGCTGGATCGAGCAGTCGCGCTCGTACAGGTGGACGACGTTCCCCTCACCGTCGGCGAGCACTTGCACCTCGATGTGGCGAGGGCGAATGACGGCCTGCTCCAAAAAGACCGTCGCGTCGCCGAACGACGACGCCGCCTCGCTCGAGGCAACGCGAATTGCCTCTTTCAGGTCAGACTCGTGCTCGACGAGCCGCAGACCGCGCCCACCCCCGCCGGCGGCTGCCTTCACGAAGAGCGGAAAGCCCACGTCGCTGGCTCGAGCCATCAGCGCTTCGGGGTCGTTATCTGGATCAGAAGCCTCACGAAGTATGGGCAGACCCGCACGCTTCGCGGCGTCGAGCGCTCGCACCTTGTTCCCCACGAGTGCCAGCACGTCAGCGCTCGGACCGACGAACGTGATGTCGTTTTCCGCACAGGCCGCCGCGAGTCGCGGGTCTTCCGAAAGGAAGCCGTAACCCGGGTAGACAGCGTCGGCGCCAGCTAACTGGGCCACGCGAATGATCTCTTCAATCGTGAGGTATGCGCGCACGGGGTGTCCGCGTTCGCCGATTTCGTAGCTCTCGTCCGCCTTTTGACGGTGGAGCGAGTACCGGTCTTCGAAGGCAAAGACGGCGACCGAGGTAATGCCCAGCTCATTGGCAGCGCGAAAGGCTCGAATCGCAATCTCGCCGCGGTTCGCGACGAGGACCTTACGAATCATCTCGCCCGTTCATTCGATGAGGATACAACAGCACGACACACCAATCTTTGGGCGATGCCCACCGCGTCGCGCCCGAACTCGGTGTCGCGACACGCGAAATGAGTCGACGTCGTTCGTCTCATCTCTCTGGGAGATCACACTCGTAAACTGGGTCGATGAGCGACGAAGAGTCTTCCAACGCCAATTCATCGACGCCACCGAAGCACGTTGTCGTGATCGGTGCGGGCATCGTCGGACTTTCCTGCGCCTGGTCACTCCAGGAACATGGAGTGAGCGTGCAGGTCGTCGACCGTCGTCGTGAGGGCGCGGGAGCGTCGGCGGGCAACGCGGGTTACGTGAGCCCTGGCTACTGCGTCCCGCTGCCAGAACCCGGCCTGCTCCGCTACGGGCTGCGCGCCGTACTCGACCCGCGTTCACCCGTGTCGCTCCCGCTGCGTGGCGACGCCGAGCGGGCGAAGTTCCTCGTCGGACTCCTCGCCCACTGCACCAGTTCGTCCTGGCGACGCTCCATGTCGGCGTATCGGCCACTCAACGAAGCAGCGATCGCCGCGTACGACGCACAGCGCGCGGGAGGCGTCACCGCGGAGTCCATCGCGACCGACACCATCTCGGGGTTCCGCGCGGCGAGCGAAGCAAAAGGAGAGCTCGAAGAGTTCAACGGCATCGTCGGGGCTGGCCAGTCGTTGGACATGGAACTGCTCACGGCGGCACAGGTGCACGCGCTCGAACCCCACCTCTCGAGTGACGTCACCTTTGGCATACTCCTCCGCGGCCAGCGCTATGTGACGCCACTCCCCTACATCGAAGCGCTGGCCGACAGCGTGCGGGCTCGCGGTGGCGAGATCGTCGAAGACGCTCCGGTCGAGAGCGTCGAGCGCAAAGGACGAGTGGTCGTCGCTCGCTCGGACCTTCAGGAGTTCTCGGGCGATGCGGTGATCATCGCCAACGGCGCCTGGCTTAGTCGGCTCGCCGCGCCTCACGGCGTGACCGTCCCCGTCTATGCCGGCCGTGGCTACAGCTTCACGCTGCCCATCGACACGCCACTCTCACATCCCGTGCACTTCCCCGGACGGCGATTGGCGCTCACGCCCGCGGGCGATCGCGTCCGCGTTGTCGGCGTCATGGAGTTCGCCGATCCCGATGCGCCTTTGGTCGAAGCGCGCATCAAGTCCATGGTGAGAACGCTCAAGCCGCTCGTCACCGGCGTTGATTGGGATGGACGAAGTGACGACTGGGTCGGCCCGCGACCGCTCACGACGGACGGCATGCCCGTCATCGGCCAGACCGCGACGACGGGCGTCTACGTTGCGGGTGGTCATGGCATGTGGGGAATAACGCTGGGGCCGGTCACCGGCAAGCTGCTTGCAGAAGCGATCGCGAACGGCAACACGCCGAGTGACTTGCTGCCGTTCAGTCCACGTCGCCTCACGTCGTTGCGCCTGCGGTGAGTATTTCGTCGACGTTAGGCGTCTCGGTACGATAAGCGCGTGAGTGCGCCTTCGCCATTGGTCGCTGCGATACTGCTGACCGGTGGAGCGAGCCGACGCATGGGACGCGACAAAGCGAGCCTGCTCGTTGACGGCACCACGCTTGCCAAGCGAACAGCCAACCTGCTGCTCACCGTTGTCGACACCGCCGTAGAAGTTGGTCCCGGCGTGTCAGGACTGCCCTCGACCATCGAGGATCCTTTGGGAGGGGGCCCACTGGTCGCCATCGTGGCTGGTCGACGCGCGTTACGCGAGCGCGGTCACGAGGGAGCTGCGCTTGTCGTCGCCTGTGATCTCCCCCTCCTCAGCGAGCGTCTGCTCATCTTGCTCCGAGACTGGGACGCGCCGGGCTCGGTCGTACCGATGGTTGGTGGCATACCCCAACCGCTGTGTGCGAAGTGGGGAGCGAACGACCTCGAGCACGCCGCCGAGATGGTGCGCAAAGGCGTACGATCGCTCCGCCATCTCGTGGGCGAACCAGACGTCGTCGTGCTTGACGAGTCGAAGTGGCGTGACGTCGTAGATGAAGTTGAATTCTCCGACATCGACAACCCTGACGACGCGCGCCGACTCGGGCTCGACCTGTGAGCGTCCTTCGGCCGACCTAGTCGCCGGCGCTCTCGGCGAGGCCCTGTGCGAGTGCGCGTGCGTCGTTCGCCTCGAGTCCTGCGCGCGCCGCCAACCAGCACGCGACCGGCGCGGCCGTGCGCTCCGATGAGTGGGCGGCTACGCCAGCGAGAGCGAGAATCTGATTGACTTCTTCCTCGCTGGGCGCGTCGATACCCAGCGCGTCGCTGTAGGCGGCGAGCCACTCCATCGCGGACATGGTCATCAGGCTCATACTAAGCCGGTACTCCACGTAGGAGTCCCGGGGACCCACGTCATTATGCTCATTTCTGCTCGACGGTTCGAGCTCGCGGAGCCATGAATGTGAGGACCATGAGTCGTATTGCGCCACAGCGAGATACGCTTCGGGTGACCGTCGGAGAGTCGGCGACGCATCGACGCGACACGCTGGCGGGCGAAGAACCCTTGGAGATTCGCGTGGACGGCACGTCGCTGGTCGTCACGATGAGGACACCCGGCGCGGACTTCGATCTCGCTGCGGGCTTCCTCGTGAGCGAGGGCGTCGTGAGCAAGAAGGATGAGCTCGTTGCGATGCGCTACTGCGCAGGGAAGGGTGACGATGGCGTCAACCAGTTCAACGTGCTCGACCTGACGCTCGCACCGAGCGTCGCGCCGCCCGACGAAAGTGTGGCGCGGGCGTTCTTCACGACCAGCTCGTGCGGGCTCTGCGGGAAGGCTTCCATCGACGCCGTGAGAACCCGGTCCCGATTCGACGTCCACGATGATCCTCTGAAGGTCTCGTCAAAAGTGCTCGCGTCCCTGCCGGCGCAGCTTCGCGAAGCGCAGCAGGTGTTCGAGAAGACGGGCGGGCTTCACGCGGCCGGGCTCTTCGACGCCAATGGCGAGCTGCTCGTCTTGCGCGAAGACGTTGGTCGCCACAACGCGGTCGACAAAGTCGTCGGCTGGGCGCTGCGAGAGGACAAGCTGCCACTGCGCGAAACGATTCTCCTCGTCTCTGGTCGGGCGTCATTCGAACTGGTCCAAAAGGCGGCGATGGCCGGTGTGCCAATGCTCTGTGCGGTCTCGGCGCCGTCGTCGCTCGCCGCCGACCTCGCCGATGAGACCGGCATCACCCTCGTCGGATTCCTTCGTGATCCCTCGATGGTGGTCTACGCCGCGGCCGAGCGCGTCGCCGATTGAGATGTAAACGAGCGGCTTTCACTCTCGTAAAAACGCGCTCGCGGTTGCCCGTCAGGACCACGAATGTGGCAGCACCGCCTCGATGGCCTCGGCGATGAGTGAGTAGCCCGCGTCGTTGGGGTGATCATCGGGCCCGAACGGAGTGGTGTAGCAGAACCACGTGAGCTGGCACGCCTGTTGAACGTTGGTCGGGATAGTCCCCACGTTGGGGACGTCGACAGGAGTACTGTCGTTTGTTTGAAACAGCCCTGGGACGTCGGCGACCGGTACGCCCGCAGTCGCGTAAATACCCTCGAGTACGCCGTCGAGACGATCCATGCCGGCGAGCGTGGTCGTGGCGTCCGCAGGGCCCACCGAAGGGTTGACGTAGTAACCGAGGTAGGGATCGGCATAGTCGACGCCGATGAAGTGCACGCCGGGTCCCGCCGAGGACTTGAGGTCCTTCAAGACGATGGGGAGGTCCTGTTGGATCGCCGCGATCGCCTGGGCGAGGCAGGTCTCGTTGACCGGGTCGGCCTCCATGCACGGTCGCACGTTGTTGAAGCCGAGGTCGACCGTGACCAGCACCTGGTCTGCGCGGTGCGCTTGGAGATACGCCTCGGCCTTCGTGAGCTGATTATTCGGAGCCGTGTAACACGCATCGGACGTTGATGTGTCGAGCAGAGACTGAATGGTGTCGCCCGGACAGCCAACCTGTTCGAGGGTGAGAGCGACACCTTTATACGCTTCTCGCAGTATGAGGTCGTTCGCGTAGCCGGTGTCCGTGCGCTCGCCATTGTGACCGGGGATTCCCGTTGGTTGAAATCCGAGTGACTCAGAAGCGCCGATGTCGAGGTAGAAGGCGCGTAGCTTGATGGGTGTCGGCGTCGTCGCCGAGGCTGCACCCGCGTCGGCGGCTCCCTTCGCGTGACCGACGAGGTACGCGCCCATGACAACGACGAGCGCCGTCACGATGACGAGGAGAAACTTCAGTCGCCTCCTCGTCGTCATCGAGTGGTCGCCAACTTGTAGGGCACCGAGCTAGAAGTCGCCTTGAGCGATCGGCTCAAAGTCGAGCAGCGTCTCGCTGCGCAACCCCAGGCGAATGGTCTCGAGCGGGACGATGTCCGAAACCGCAATGTTGCCGAGATTCACGTTCGGTCCGACACGCTGGATGAAGTAGGCCTGGAGCTCAGTCGAGGGTGCTTCGAAAAGTAGACGATCGTGGTCGATCTTCGAATCAAGGATCTCCTCAACCAGGCCGTAGCGCAGCTCGCCGTTGGAGCGGCACATCCCGCCGTGACCACCCTCGCGCGTTTCGAGAGTCACGAGGACCGCTCCTGCATCGACGTCAGCCTGGATGTAGCTGATCCACTTGACCGGCGACATGACGTCGGATCGGGCCTGGTCCTTCGAACCCACTTCTGAGATCACCCGGAAGTCGTCGGACAGGCGCTTGACGTAGTCCGCCTTCTCGTCGTTCGTGATGTCAATCGTTCCGTTCGACACTTCGACGAAGCGACAGCGGTAGGCGTCGCAAAGGTGCCGGAACTCGTCGAAGCGGTCCTGGACGACATATTTCTCAAAGAGCGTGCCGCCGAGGTAGAAGTCGATATCGGCTTCGTGAAGCACGTCCAACTTGGCCTGGAAGTTCTTCGTCACGACCGACGTGCCCCACCCGAACTTCACGAAGTCAATGAGTTCGCCGAAGCTTCCGATGAGATCAACGAAGTGGCTGAACGGCTCTCCCCGGTCGATGATCATGGTCACACCGCGCGACCGCGGCTTCGAAGTTCGCTGCGGCAGAAGCAATGTCATGACAAAAGCGTAATGACGAACGGTAAAGATTTGGTAAAGACGACTACTGGTCGAGCATAAGATTCCGCTCAATTACTGGCGTTTGGACTTCTGGTCCGTCTTGGAAATTCCTGTGAATCAATGGTGCGAGGAGCCTCAACGAATATGAGTCCAGCCCAAGACTCTCGCACCGCGCGTCTCACATCGTTCGACGTGGCGAGGTGTCACTGCCTGTGGACAACGGTTGCTCAACGAGTTTTGTTCTCTGCTGCAACGGAACCGATGTAGGAATCTTCGTTTCTCTCTGGCGGTTCCAACGAGAACTCCGAGACGGCCCCTTCCTGGAAGGAGCCGTCTCGGAGTTCAGTTCGTCCTATCGAATGGTGTAGGCGACCGAAGTCCTCTTGCCATTTCGGAACTGGATGATGAATCGGTACGTACCTCGATGCGCAGAGTTCACGACGCGGACCCGCACGTAGAGGTGCGTGCTCGAATAGCGCACAAGCGAAGCGACCGTTCCGGCGTGGCCGATGATCCTCGCACCCGCAGTGAAGTTATGTCCGGTGATCACGACGATATCGGTGCGTCCGATGATTCCCCAGCCGATCACGCGGGTAGCCACGGGCGACGGGGTCTTCACCGGCGGAGGCGTAATCGACGTGCCGGTCACGGTGAGCGTGTACGTGAACGTACCGCTGTCGCCGGCAGGATCGGCCGTCGTGCCCGAAGCGGTGTAGCTACCGGCCGCGAGCGCGCCCGAAGTGGTCACGGCGCCTGAGTCTGACACCTTGAGCGAGGGGCTGCCCGCGGTCTGGGTGTAGGACACGAGGCCGGTATTACCGCTCGAGGCGAGCTGGGCCGTGAATCCCGTCGAGTCCGCGGTGGTCACCGTGCCCGCGACGGGGAGATTCTGGCTCAGGGTCTTTGCCGTGACGTTGAAGGAGAACGACGAGTCGATGTAGGGAGCGGCCGAGCCGCAGACCTGAGCGGAGCTGGAGCTGTTGCTCGGGTACGGCGTGGTGTTCACTTCGCACAAGTACACCGTGTAGGTGCCCGTCGTCGCCGTTGCCGGCACCGTTAACCTGCCGCCGAGCACAGGACCATAAAGCGTGCCGCTGGCGTAGCAGTCGTTCGAGATCGTCACACCGGTCGCCGGTCCCGCGGACGCGGGCGTCGATGAGCCCGCCGCGTACCAGGCCGCTACGAGCATGGACGACGGCACGTTGCCGTAGCCGCCACCTGGCGCGCACGTCGAGGGAGCTACTGCGGGGGCCGATCCCGCGTCGAGCGCTTGAATTGCCTGGATGGCGCTGCCCCACCAGTAACCGGTGTTGCCAGTCGCGTCGGACACGTTGATGAGGCTGCCCGGAGATCCACCAGTCTGAAGGGCCGCGATAGTGGGGGCGCTAGGCGGAGTCGTCTGGCTCGCGTACTGCACCAGGTACTCACCACCGGGCACTTCAGCCTCGGAGGATGTCGCTACTGCCACCGCGCACCCAAAGACTCCTTCATTAATTTGCGCTTGCGTGGGCGGACACTGCGCGTTGGTGTCGCTCGCAGTGAACGTCGCAGGCACTGCGAACGTGGCGAGCGTGCAAGATCCCGCCGTTCCCGCCGGACACCCGGTATCAGTGGTGCTCGCGGTGAAGGTCCCGAGCGATGACGTGTCGGCGAGTGACGTCTGGGAGACGGTCGTTGCCGAGAGGCCGGCGAGCAGCGAAGCCTCTGCCGCGAGGTCGGCGCCCGAAGACGCGTTGCAGTCGAACATGATCTGGGTCTTGCCAGCCACGACGCCAGTGATCAGCGTGGTGCCAGCAACGAGCTGCCCACCACCCGTGACGGTGACGTTGCACGGTGCGGTCGGCGTAACGCTTGGGCTCACAGTGACGGCCGACGCGGCGCCTGCGCTGACGAGTGCAATGCCCGCGACAATGGCTAGGCATGCGCCAATGGAGAACGCGGAGGACATTCCCCGACGAGTTCGCGAATGACCGGTGAAGAAGAGCTGTCTCATATTTCTCCCTGAGGTGAGTGTGTGTGAATGTGACGATGCGTAGTCGGCGCCATCTACGTTCGACGCCACAGCGACCTTACGGGCATCGCCGCGACCAACAACGTCGGGTTCTTGCTCGAAACGCGTGTTGCGCGCGCAGCGAGACGACGCGGACCATCGTCGAACAAGGTGAGTGACGTGTTCACTCGTAACGCGCAGGCCAAGTGCTCACAAGAGAACCGATATGTGATGGTGTGACATATGCAAGGAGCGAACGCGCGCGAACGCTGCGCGTTTCCGTCGTTTTTCACAACCAATTATCAGTAAGCGGACCCATCTGCTTTATCGAGTTGAGTGACCACATCACCGCGAACGTGAAGTGCGGCTTCTCCCTCTTGACGAGGTAATACACGCGCGCCAAAGGCGCGCGCTGATCGTTCTCGTCGTCAATGTTGGTGCGCGACTTCACAAAGACTTTTCTCGCTGATAGTGCGCTTGATACGCGAGCACGCGACTCTTTTGAAGAAACATTCAACAAGAAAATGACCGCGTCAGTTTCTCTCGCGATCCTTCCTCGGCTGACTTACGCCGACACCGATTAAGAGTCCGCGTCAAACGGCTGCACGTCAAACGGCTGCACGTCAATCTCACTCGGCTCGACGCGAATCACGATCGATTTCGACGTCGGCGTGTTGCTGCCGATCGCCGTCGCGTCGAGTGGCACCAGCACGTTGGTCTCGGGGTAGTACGCGGCGGCCGAGCCCTTCGGCGTCTCGTATTCGACGACGCGGAACTGCTTCGCGCGCCGCTCGCCGTCAGTCCAGACGCTGATGAGATCGACCTCGTCACCATTGCGCAGCCCGTACTCGGCGATGTCCGCGGGATGCATGAAGACGACCCTGCGTCCACCGAAGATCCCTCGATACCGGTCATCGAGTCCGTACACCGTCGTGTTGAACTGATCGTGCGAGCGAAGCGTCTGGAGAAGGAGGTGTCCCGGTGGCACTTCGACGGCGTCCGGCGGATTCACGGTAAATCTCGCCTTGCCCGTTGCGGTGTTGAACGTGAGCGAGTCGTGAGGTGCCCGCGGCAGCACGAACCCGCCCGGTACCGCGACGCGCTCTTCAAAGCTCTGGAACCCGGGCACTACGTGTTCGATGTGCCGGCGAATCACGCGGTAGTCATCACCCATCTCGCTCCAGCCGATGTCCTCTCCAAAAAGGGCCTTACCGAGGCCCGTCACGATGGCAACTTCGCTGCGAAGCGATGTCGAACCAGGATCGAGTCGCCCGTGCGACGCGTGCACCATCGCCATCGAGTCCTCGACGGTGACGAACTGCTCGCCCGACGCCTGCACGTCTCGCTCGGTGCGCCCGAGGCACGGCAGAATCAGTGCCTCCTTGCCGTGGCAAAGGTGCGAGCGGTTGAGCTTCGTCGACACGTGGACCGTGAGGTCGCAGTTTGCCATCGAGGACTCTACGACCGCGGTGTCCGACGTCGCCAAGACGAAGTTCCCGCCGAGCGCGAAGAACACGCGAATCTTGCCGTCGCGCAGCCCGCGCACGGTGTCGACCGAGTCCCAGCCGTGCTCACGCGGTGGCTCGAAGCCGAACTCATCGCGCAGCTTGTCGAGGAAGCTGTCGGGCATCTTCTCCCAGATGCCCATGGTCCGGTCACCTTGGACATTGCTGTGCCCTCGAATGGGAGCTGGACCGGCGCCCGGACGTCCGATGTTCCCCCGCAGGAGCAGAAAGTTGACGATCTCGCGAATGGTCGCCACTGCGTTGCGGTGTTGGGTGAGTCCCATGGCCCAGGTGACGATGATGCTCTTTGCTCGGACCGTTTCATCAGCGAGTGCTTCCATCTCTATTCGCGTGATTCCGCTCTGCGACTCGATCGTCGACCAGTCGAGCGAGCGCCAGGCGTCGCACGCCTCTTCGAATCCGTCGCAGTAGGTGTTGATGAAGTCGTGGTCGAAGATCGTGCCGGGCGCCGCCTCTTCTCGCTCGAGCAGGATCTTATTGAGCCCGGCGAACATCGCGAGGTCCCCGTTGACGCGAACCGCCAGGTGCAGGTCCGACAGCCTGGTGCCGTCGCCGATGAGGCCCTTCGGCGTCTGAGGATTCTTGAAGCGAATGAGCCCCGCTTCCGGCAGTGGATTGACGGACACGATCCGCGCGCGGCGCTTCTTCGCCTTTTCGAGGGCGGTGAGCATGCGCGGGTGATTCGTGCCCGGATTCTGGCCGGCGATGATGATGAGCTCGGCGTAGTCGTTGATGTCGTCAAGGTCGACGACACCCTTGCCGACACCGATGACCTCGGTCAGAGCAGTCCCGCTCGACTCGTGACACATGTTCGAGCAGTCCGGCAGGTTGTTCGTCCCGAATCGGCGCGCAAGCAGCTGGAAGACGAAGGCTGCCTCGTTGCTCGCACGGCCACTCGTATAGAAGGCAGCCTCGTTGGGACTGTCGAGCGCCTTCAGGCGATCTGCGATCAAGGTCAGCGCTCCGTCCCAGCTGATCGGCGCGTAGTGGTCGGCGCCGGGCGCGAGGTACATCGGCTCGGTGAGACGACCGTGGTGCTCGAGCATGTGCGCGTCAACCTGCAGGAGTTCGCTGACCGCATGGTCCGCGAAGAATTCACGCGTGACTCGATCAGTCGTCGCCTCCCACGATGTTGCCTTCGCCCCGTTCTCGCAGAACTCCGCCTTCTTGCGCTCCTTGGGGTGTGGGTCCGGCCACGCGCAGCTCGGGCAGTCGAATCCCTCGACCTGATTGAGCTTGAGGAGCGTCTTGAGACCGCGCCGTACGCCCATCTCTTCGGCGCCGTACACCACCGTCTCTTTGATGGCCGGCCAGCCCACGGCGTACGTCTCGGGCTTTTCGACTTTGATCTTCCCGTCTGGTTCGTCGGTCATAGACACGCCTCGACTTTCGACTGCTGGGGCCAACGTATCGCAACGGTCCGCTCGATCGGCCAGTATGGACGTGCGAATCCGAACCGACGAAGAGGCGTAATGAATGAACTTAATAGTTTTGAGAGTCGTCAGGCGAGAGGAGCGGTGTCGGGCGTCCTGCCGGTCTTCCAGACGCCCTTTGATGGCCGCGGTGAGGTCGACTTCGAGGCACTTCGAGGCGAGATCACGTGGCTCCTCGACGAAGAGGCAGACGGTGTCGCCTTCGCGATGGTCTCAGAGATCCTTCGCCTGTCGTCGTACGAGCGCGACGCCGTGGCAGCCGCCGCGTGCGAGTTCGTCGGGGACCGCGGGACGACCATCATCTCCGTCGGGGCCGAATCGACGAAGGTCGCGCTCGCCCACGCCCAGCAAGCACAGACCGTCGGCGCAAGCGCAGTAATGGCAACGGCGCCCGCCCTCCATCGTGCGGACGATGAAGAACTGTTCGCCTACTTTATGGCCATCGCGGGGCGCGTGGACGTGCCGATCATTGTCCAAGACGCGAGCAGTTACGTGGGCGCCCCACTGTCGATTGGCCTTCAGGCGCGCCTGCACCGTGAGCTCGGCGATCGATGCATGTTCAAGCCTGAGGCGGCTCCCATCGGGCCGCGGCTCAGCGAGCTGATGGATGCCACGGACGCACGCGCCCTCGTGTTGGAAGGAACGGGCGGACTGTGTTTGATTGACGCCTTCCGACGAGGCGTCGTCGGGACCATGCCCGCCGCTGACCTCGTCTGGGCGCTCGTCGCCCTGTGGGACGCGCTGGCGAGCGGGGACTTTGATCGTGCGTACGAGATCGCTGGTCCACTCGCTCTCATGGTGTCGCTGCAGACGAGTCTTGACAGCTACGTGGTGATCGAAAAGCACCTGCTGGTGGCCCAAGGCGTGCTGTCATCTGCCACCATGCGAGGGCCAGTGGGCCACGCACTCGACGACGCGACACTCGTCGAGTGCGAACGGCTCATGGAGAGGTTGCGCGACGTTGTCGACGACGAGGACGAGGACAAGGACCTACTCGGCTGAGATCGCCGACTCCGTCGCGGGCTCTGCCGGTTGACGATTGCGAGCGGCGACGATGGCGATCGCGGCAACGCCGATGAGCTCGCCGATCACCTGCAGCGCTGACAGCGACTGCCCGAGGATCGGAATGGCGAACACTGCGGCCACGAGCGGCGACAGGCAGCTGATGGCTGAGGACACTGACGCGTCGACGTAGCGATGCGCCCAGTTCATGAGGAGGTGACCCGATCCGGGCACCAAGGCGAGCAGCGCAATCCAGGCGAAGTCGGTGGCGTGCACGCGCCCGAGCGCTTGGCCAGAGGCCAGTACGACGATCGTGGTCACGACGGCCGCGACGATGGTCACACCCGCCGTGTACTCCATCGCTTGGGTCTTCTCGCGGGCGCGCTTTGACAAGAGCCAGTACACCGAGAAGCTCACCAGTGCAGCCAGCGCGAGCAGGTCACCCAGCAACCGGTGGTGTGCGGCAGGGCTCGGCCCGAGCACGGCGATGGTGACTCCTGCCATGGCGACGACGATCCACCCGACATCCCAGCGACCGAGGTGCTCATCGAACATCTTGCGCGCGGCGAGGAGCACGAGGGCCGGTTGAAACGCCCCGATGACCGTCACGTCGACGATGCTCGTGAGTCGCACCGCGCTGTAGAACGCCAACATGTCGCCAGCGAGAAACAGACCGGGAAGCCAGGTGGAGCGGAACGTCGCCCAGGTGAGTCGCTGGCCGAGGGAGTACGTGATGATGACGAGCAGCGCCGCCCCGAGCCAGAGCCGGTAGAAGGCGACGACCATTCCCGAAGCGAACGTCAGCGCCGCGAAGATGCCGCCGAAACCCCAAAAGGTCGCGGCGAGAGCCGAGGCGCTCAGCCCCAGCGTCGAGCGTCGAGTGGCCTCGTTAATGAGAAGTCACGTAGGTGGCGGCAGAACAACGAACGACACGAGAGCTACTTGCCTTCCGCCTTTGCTTGGTCGGTGGGCGTTGACGTTGGAAAACTGAGCGACGAGTGGTGCTGGCCGATGTTCGACCAACGACTCGTCACGGCCTTTCCCTTCGTGTAGAACTTGACGCCGTCGGGACCGTAGATGTGCAGGTCACCGAAGAGCGAGCTGTTCCATCCGCCAAAGGAGTAGTAGGCGACCGGAACCGGGATCGCCACATTGATGCCGACCATGCCCGCCTCGACGTCGGTCTCGAAGCGTTGGGCGGCTCCCCCGTCACCGGTGAAGATGGCGGCACCGTTCCCGTAGCCGTTTCGCTCGATGAGTCCGATGGCGTCATCAAGCGTGTCCACTCGTACGAGCGAGAGCACAGGCCCAAAGATCTCGTCGGTGTAGACCTTCATGTCTTCGGTCACGTTGTCGATGAGACACGGGCCCAGCCAGAACCCACCCGGGTCGCCGCTGATGTCATGATCGCGGCCATCGATGGCGATGGACGCGCCCTCGGTTTGGCCGATCCCCAGGTACGAAGCGACCTTGTCGCGGTGTTCGGACGTGACGAGTGGACCCATCTCCGAGGACGCGTCGGTGCCTGGCCCGACCGCCAAGCGGTCCACTCGACTGCGGATGCGCTCCACCAGCTCGTCACCGCACCCGCCAACAGCGACCAGCACGGACGCCGCCATGCAGCGCTCGCCCGCCGATCCGAACCCCGCACTGACCGCCGCTTCCGCGGCGTCGGCGAGGTCGGCGTCGGGAAGGACCACCATGTGGTTCTTCGCGCCGCCGAGCGCCTGGACCCGCTTGCCTTCGCGTGCGGCCGTCTCGTAGATGTAGCGAGCGATGGCCGTCGAGCCGACGAAGCTCAGGGCCTCGATGTCGGGGTGCGTGAGGATTCTGTCGACCGCCACGCGATCACCCTGGACGACGTTGAAGACGCCGTTAGGCACACCCGCTTCCGCGACAAGCTCGGCGAGGAAGATCGATGCGGAGGGATCCTTTTCGGACGGCTTGAGCACGAACGTGTTGCCGGTGGCGATGGCAAGCGGGAACATCCACAGCGGCACCATCGCGGGGAAGTTGAACGGCGTGATGCCAGCGACGACGCCAAGAGGCTGGCGCACCGAGTGCACGTTCACACCTGTCGCGGCATTCTCGGTGAACTCGCCCTTCATCAGCTGTGCGATGCCGCACGCGAACTCAACAACATCCAGACCGCGAGCCACTTCACCGGCTGCGTCGCCCTTCACCTTGCCGTGCTCGCTGACGATGATGTCGGCCAACTCGCCTGCGTGGGCCACGAGCAGCTCACGCAGCGCGAAGAGCGCGGCCGTGCGCTTGGCGAGCGAGGTCGCGCGCCAGCCCGGAAATGCTGCCTTGGCAGCTGCCACCGCCGCGTTAACCTCGCTGACCGAGGCGAAATCCACTTCGCCACTTTGGACCCCGGTGGCCGGGTTGAAGACCTTCCCGTGACGTTCCGCGTCACCAACGAAGGGCTTCCCGTCAATCCAGTGCGTGATCCTATTCATGATGCCTCCAGTGTCTCCTTCTAGTGTGGCGGATCGGCGAGCCTCGCGTCACATCGATCTGAAACCACCCCGCTCGCTCGTCACGCAGAAGAGGGTCGAGCGAAGCCTCACTCAGCGTATGGCGCGAAAACTCTGAAGTATCTCAACGGCTGCGGCGTCGCCGAGCAACTCGTTCTCGTAGAGGCCGAATCGGTCGATCACGTCGCCCAAGCGCTCGGTGACGCGCGCCGCCGCCTGGTCGAGCGGCGCCACGACGGCAAAGGCGTCAACGACGTCGTCATCGATGAGGTCGGCCATCGCGTCCCACTCCCCCACACGCGAAAGCTCGTTGAGCTTGGGCTGCAAGTCGCCCCAGCCGGACAGGTCGAGGACGCCGCGGTACGCAGGCGTCGATCCGTAGAAGGCGATCTGCTTGCGCACCGCCGCGCTCGCCGCCTGCGGCGACGCGCGGGTGTCGGCCGCAACGACCATGCCCGTGAAGGCGATCTGAACGTCCGAACGCGAACGACCCGACTTAGCGAGCCCTCGCTCGAGCGCGGGCATCGTCACTTCGCGAAGATAGCGCTCGGTCGTAAAGGGGTGGATGAGGAGGCCGTCGGCGACCTCACCGGCCACCTCGGTCATGAGCTCGCCCACCGCGGCGAGAAAGACCTTAGGCGGCCCATAGTGATGCAGCGCGGGACTGAAGAACGGCGTCATCAGGGTGTGCCGGTAGAACTCACCGCGAAAGAACAGCCTCTCGTCGTCGTTCCAACTCGCCCAGATGGCACGCATGGCGAGGATGTACTCGCGCATACGCCGCGCGGGGTGCGACCACTCCATCGAGTAGCGCTTTTCGATGTGCGGCTTTATCTGCGAGCCGAGTCCGAGAAGGAGGCGCCCCTGGGAGAGAACCTGCAGGTCGTTCGCCATGGTGGCGGTGATCATCGGGCTTCGACCGAAAGCGACGACGATGCCGGTACCGAGTTCGAGTCGAGTCGTCGCGGGTGCGGCGGCAGCGAGGATCATCAGCGGGTCGTGTCCGATCTCGGCGGCCCAGGCCCCGTCAAAGCCAAGGCCTTCAAGCTCGTGCGCTCGCGCTCCCATTGATGACGGGTCAAAACCGATACCGCTGTCGATCAACATGCGCGAAGTTTACTGAGGGGCCACGCGTCAGCGACGAGGACGCCGCGCGTCGCCTCGCTCGATCATCTCGTCGATCTCCCTGGGCGAATACCCAAGCTCGGTGAGGATCTCGTTGGTCTGCTCACCCACAAGGGGTGCGCTGCGGCGCAAGGCTGTCGGGGTCGCCGACAACTGGATGGGCGACTCGATGTGGCGGTAGGTCCCCACGACCGGATGAGTCGCATCGCGAAGGACGCCTCGATGACGCGCGGGGTCGTTGACGATCTCATCCAAAGTGGGCACGGGCGCTGCGGGGATGCCGAGGCGTTCGCAGACATCGAGCCACTCCGCGGTCGTGCGGTCGATGACGATCTCGGCGAGATCTTGGAAGACGCGGTCGGCGTCGCGCAGGCGCGCACCGTGCTCGGCGAACCAGGGACGCTCCATCAGATCCATCCGGCCGACCTCTACGAACAGCGCCCGCCAATGGTCATCGGTGTAGGGCATGATCGCGACGTAGCCGTCTGAGGTCTGGTGCGGCCCGCGGTGTCGGGTCATGATCCGGCTGTAGCCGGCGGGCTCTCCCGGAATGGCGGCCGCCGCCAGATGTTCGACCAGGTTGAAGGAGAGCACGGTGTCGAACATCGGGATCTCCACCTTCTGTCCTTCACCGGTGCGTTCGCGATGCACGAGCGCGGCGAGGACCCCCGTCGCGATCATGACACCGGTGATCTTGTCGCCGATCAGCGACGGAAGAAAGGCCGTCGTGCCGAGGACGTCCTGGTTCAGGGACGGCAGCCCCGTCAGCGCTTGGATGATGTCGTCGTAGACGGGCGCGTTCTCCTCTGACGTGCCAGTGGCGAACCCGTGCGACTCGCAGTAGACGAGGCGCGGAAACTCTTCGGCGAGGTCGTCGTAGCGAAGTGCGAGTCGCTCAAGCGGTCCCGGACGAAGATTGGTCAAAAAGACATCGGCGCTGCCCAGCAGCTGGCGGACCACCTTCGCACCCGCGTCGGACTTCACATCGAGTGAAATCGAGCGCTTGTTGCGATGGAGATTGAGGGCCACCCCAGAAAGCCCCGGCGTCGTCGTGGCCCCCATCAGGCGACTGCTGTCGGGCCCGTGCTCGACTTTGATGACCTCGGCGCCAAGGTCTCCCAGCATCTGGCCGGCGTAGGGTGCCATCACCACTGTCGCGAGCTCGACGACCCGCATGCCGTGCAGCGGCCCGTGGGGCACGTCCTTTGAAGTCACTGAACGATCTTACGAAGTGAACGTGGGCGCTTTCGCGGCTCCGACCAACTCCCACGGCCGAGGCTCTGAGGCCAGTCCGCTGAGCAAGGTGCGCTGGGCGCTGGCGACGACGACATCGACGTGCGGCATGCGGGTGGGCTTCCACGAGAATGAGATCGCGTGCAGCGCACCGAGCACCATGTTCTGAGCGAGCTTGAGGTCGATGCCCTCGCGCAGAAAGCCTTCATCGTTCGCATCAGCGAACAGCCTCGACCAGACCGTGACGTAGGCCCTCTCTGCCGGACGGCAGCGCTCGAGCACCGACACCGGCACATCGCCGCGCAGGCGCGTTGACGCGGCGCGGGTGTAGTCCGAGTTCTTCACCGTCAAACGCAGGTGCGCGTCGATGGCGAGCGCCAAGCGATCCAGCGCGTCGATGTGTCGATGTTGTTCGAGCACCTTCTCGAGCGTCGTGCGCGCGTTGGCGAAGCCCGCGATGAACACGTCGCCCGCCAGCTCTTCCTTGTTCGAGAAGTGGTAGTAGATCGCGGGCGCCTGGACGCCCGCGACGTCGCCGACGTCGGCGAGCCGCATGCCGTTGAAGCCCTTGTCCGCCAACACCTTGGCCGCGGCATCGAGCAAGCGAACACGCGTCGCCGCCGCCTTGCCGCCAACTTCTCCCGACCGCTCAACGTTCTTGTGATTAGTTATTGGGGCCCCTGCGGTGGCCTTTGACTTCGCCATCACCCTCACCTTTCATCAATTGACGTATCGGTCCTCTGACACGAAGACCTCTCTGTGACGGTCTTCTCACGTAGTTGGATGTCGCCTGCCCAACATCTGGTGCAACTGTACTGGTTCAGGCTCATTTCGCCTCTAGAACTTCATGACTGACCTTGGCACCTTGCTGAACGTTCATTCAACTTCGAACCCGATTGTTGCAACCGTGCGAATTGTTCTCTGCACTCACAACGATGGAGCCGCGAATGAACGAGACTGCAACGGCGAAACGCCCTTCAACTGCCGAAGTTCCATCCTTCGCCACGCTCGTAGCGGTGAATGATGTTCTTTGCCATGAGGATCTTGTGCACCTCGTCGGGTCCGTCGGCAATGCGAAGGATTCGCGCAGTCAGGTACATCTGAGCGAGCGGCAGATCATTGGAGACGCCCGCGCCGCCCCACACCTGAATCGCCCGATCGACGACCCGGTGATACGCCGCGGGGACGAAGACCTTGATCGCCGAGATCGCAGTGCGCGCATCGGGGTCGTTGTCGGCCACCTTCTGGGCGGCGTTGATCGTCATGAGGCGCGCGGACTGAAGGTCCATGAAGCTGTCGGCGATGAACCCCTGGATGAACTGCTTGTCCTTGAGCAGGCCGCCATGCACTTCTCGCGTGAGTGATCGCTCGACCATGAGATCGAACGCCCGCCACATCTGGCCGATCGAGTTCATGCAGTGATATACGCGACCCGCGCCAAGACGGTCCTGGGCTGCTTGGTGTCCTTGGCCCACGAGGCCCAACGTGTTCTCGATCGGCACGCGCACGTTCTCGTAGCGAATCTCACAGTGGTCCGACGTCGAGCGTCCAAAGACCCCGATGCCACGCACGATGTGGACGCCCGACGCGTCGGCCGGCACGATGATCTGACTCATGTGACCACTGGCACCCAGCTCGCCCGTGGGGTCGACGGTGCGACACATGACGATGAAGAAATTGGCGTCGATGCCGTTCGAGGTGAACCACTTGTGGCCGTTGATGACCCAGTGGTCGCCGTCACGGATCGCTTCGGTCTCAATGGAGCGCGGGTCGGAGCCGGCGTGCTCCGGTTCGGTCATCGAGAAGCCCGATTCCATCTCGCCCGCAATCAGCGGGAGAAGCCACTTCTCTTTTTGCTCCTCGGTCCCGTACTTCACGAGGATGCTGGCGTTGCCCGAGTTCGGCGCGGCGATGCCGAAGAGCGCCGCGGCCCCCACGGCGTAAGCGAGAATCTCGTACATGTAGGCGAGCGAGAGGAAGTCGAGACCCGCCCCTCCGTACTCCCTCGGAAGATGGGGCGCCCACAGACCGGCCCCGACAACCTTAGCCTTGATCAACTCGCGCAGCTCGATGCGCTCGCGCCGTCGAGATTCACGCTCGTCGTCGCCCCGCCCCGCGGCGAGCGACCCACGCCACAGGACTTCTTCTTGGGGTAACACCTCTGCGTTGATGAAGTCAGCCGTGCGGCGTCGGATGTCGTTGACCTCAGGGCTCAATCCGGCAATCGGCGTCACGTTGATGGGCATGGGCGGCTCCTTGGGTTGTTGCACCCGATTATTGTCGAGCCCCGACGACGCGACGGTTAGCGCGTTAGCGAGGCCTCAGGAAGGGGCTCGCGCATCGCGACGTGACACGACACGAAGTGACCAGCCACCTTCTCGCTTAGCGCCGGTGCGACCTCTCGTCAGTACGGCTCGACGAGCGGGCAGCGTGGTGCGTAGGGGCACCCCACCGTCACCGCCACGACCTGCACAAGCTCATGGTCCCTTCCCACCGACACGCGCGATCGTTCGTGGCCCGGGTCAGGCACCGGTATCGCTGCTTCCAAGGCGACGGTGTAGGGGTGCAGCGGCGTCTCGAAGACCTGGTCGTACGAGCCCGTCTCGACGACGCGGCCGACATACATCACGGCGATCCGGTCACTGATACGTTCGCGAAGGATTCGACAAAGAAGGCGGCGTGGAAGCGAACGAACCCGAGGAGATCGATCGCGAGGCGCTCGACTTCATGGCGGACGCCGTCGTGACGCTCGACGCCGTGGGAAAGATCTCGTCATGGAACGCCGGGGCAGAGAGACTCGTCGGTTACACCGCGGCGAAGATGGTGGGCGGATCGATGGTGCCTGTCATCCCTGAAGAGTTCCGCGCGCGTCATGTCGCTGGCTTCCACTCGGCCATGGACTCAGGGCAGCTCAAGCACGAGGGCCACGCGGGGCACGTGCAGGCGACGACCGCCGATGGTCGCGTCATCGATCTGGCCATGACGCTGGGACTGCTGAAACGCGCCGACGGCTCCGCCTTCGGCGCGGTGGCAGTGCTGCGACCCCTGGTCCCCGGCGAGCCGTTTGCCCTCTAGGGCGTCGCTGAAAAGCCCAATTGCGCTCGGCACGACAGACGGTAAAACTCGGGCGATGACACGCGTCGCTTGCCCATTCCCGACAGGCGAGTGGCGACGCACCGAGCCGTCGTGAGCACGACCGAGCGAGAGAAGATGCTGGCGGGAGGGCCGTACAACTGCCACGATCCCGAGCTGCTCGAGATGGCGGTCGCCGCTCGTCGGCGCGTCGCGGCGTTTTGCGCCGCCGACCCGGGCGACGAGGACGGTCGCTTCCACCTGCTCGCGACGATCTTTGGCCACGTCGGTCCCGGGGTCCACATCGAATCGCCTTTCTACGCGGACTTCGGCGTGCACACGACCATCGGACGTGACACCTTCATCAACGTCAACTTCATGCTGATCGACGACGCCGCGGTCACGATTGGTGAGCGCTGCCTGTTCGGTCCGGCGGTGCAGCTGGTGACGGCCAAGCATCCGCTCAGTGTCGCCGAGCGCCGCACACCGCGAGAAGACGTCGAGGCAGGGTCAGCAGCGTGGCGCACCTTGACGTCGCCCATCACTGTTGGAGACGACGTGTGGCTTGGCTCAGGTGTCATCGTTCTCGCCGGTGTCACCGTTGGCGACAGGTCCACGGTGGGCGCGGGGGCCGTCGTCACCGAAGACGTGCCGCCCGACACGCTGGCACTGGGGACGCCCGCCAAAGTCATCCGCCACCTCAATCCGCCAGAGTCAAGGTACGAGCAGTGAGCGGCTAGGCCGCCACTTGAGCGGGTCCCGCCCGCGGGATCGCTTTTTGGGGTGACAGACTCGACGTACGCCGACCCCCAGTGAAAGGAACCGCGTGAGCTCGTCTCGCCTCCTCGTGAGTCTTCCCGATGAGTTCACCAGGATCTCGCTGGGCGACGCACCCGAGGGCGTTGAGTTCATTGTCTGGGATCTGTCGTGCCCTGCCCCGACGCGCGAGATCGACATCGTGGTGCCGCCGTACCTGGGCTCCGCTGTAGTGCTCGCCCAGTTGAACGATGTGCGCGTACGTCTCGTGCAAAGCCAAGCGGTGGGCTACGACGGCGTGGAGGAGGTCCTTCCCCGTGGCGTGGTCTTCGCGAATGCCGCCTCTGTCCACGAGACCGCCACGGCGGAGCTGACGCTCGGTCTGATCGTCGCGGCAGAGCGAGGCATCCCCGACTTCGTGCGCGCGGCTGACGCTTCGCACTGGTCTCCGGCCTGGCATCCAGGCCTCGCCGACCGGCGTGTGCTGCTCATCGGCTACGGCGGGGTCGGCAAGGCCATTGAGTCGCGACTGCTGCCCTTCGAAGTCGACATCACTCGTGTCGCTCGCCGCGAGCGCATCGACGAGCGTGGAGTGATCCATGACATCGATGCTGTGCCCAGCCTCCTCCCCGAGGCGGAGATCGTCATCGTCGTCGTGCCGCTCACCCCCGCGACGACAGGGCTCGTCGACGACGCGTTTCTCTCGCTGATGCCGGACGGGAGTCTCCTCGTCAACGTGGCGCGGGGCAAGGTGGCCGTCACCGAGGCGCTGATCGCACACGCCACGTCGGAGCGTCTTCGCCTCGCCCTGGACGTGACGGACCCCGAGCCGCTACCCGATGGGCATCCACTGTTCTCCATGAAGAACGTCCTCATCTCTCCACACGTCGGCGGGATGTCGTCGGCCATGGCCCCGCGGATGGCGCGCCTCATCGAACTGCAGATCGCCAGGATGCTCCAGGGCGAGGCGCCAATCAACGTCATCTTCCCGCGGACCGAGGGCGCCGCGTGAGGCCGCAGCGGCCCATGGTCGTAACCGCTAGAAAGGAAGTCATATGTCAACTGACCGATCAACACTGAGCCCTCTCGAACGCGAGAAGGCGTCCGTCTTTCACTCCTGGTCCGCCCAGGCCTCGATCAACCCGCTCATGATCAAGAGCGCCGAGGGCGTCTACGTCACCGACATCGACGACACGACGTACTTGGACTTCTCCTCGCAACTGGTCAACACCAACATCGGCCACCAGCACCCTTCGGTGGTGCGGGCCATCCAAGATCAAGCGGGCGTCCTCGCCACGATCGCCCCCCAGCACGGGTACGAGTCGCGCTACCGCGCCGCCGAGCTCATCCTCGACCACTCCTTTGACGGAGCGGCGAAGGTCTTCTTCACCAATGGCGGCACCGAGGCGGTCGAGCACGCGGTGCGCATGGCGCGCCTGCACACCGGTCGCTACAAGGTGCTCTCGGCCTACCGCAGCTACCACGGCGGCACCTCGACCTCGATCAACCTGACCGGCGATCCACGGCGCTGGCCAAACGACCACGGCACCTCTGGCGCGGTGCACTTCTTCGGCCCCTTCCTCTACCGCTCCGCCTACGACGCCGCGACTGAAGAGGAAGAACGCGATCGCGCGCTCGCGAACTTAGAGCGCATCATCCAGTTCGAGGGACCGACGGCCTTCGCGGCGATCATCCTCGAGACCATCCCTGGCACCGCCGGCATCATGGTGCCGCCAAGGGGATTCCTCTCGGGTGTGCGCGAGCTCTGCGACCGCTACGGCATCGTCTACATCGCCGATGAGGTCATGTGCGGCTTTGGCCGGACCGGATCGTGGTTCGCCTACCAGGACCACGACGTGAAGCCCGATCTCGTGGCGTTCGCCAAAGGGGTGAACTCCGGGTATGTGCCGCTCGGGGGCATCGTCATCAACGAGGCGATCTCTGCGACGTTCAATGATCGCGTCTTTCCTGGTGGCTTGACGTACTCCGGTCACCCTCTTGCCACCTCCGCCGCCGTCGCCTGCATCGAGGCGATGGAGAGCGAGCAGATCGTCGAGAACGCTCGACGCGTGGGCGACGAGGTGCTGCGCCCGGGTCTCGAAGAGCTCGCGACACGGCACAAGATCATCGGCGAGATCCGCGGACTCGGCGTCTTCTTCGCGCTCGACCTCGTTTCGGACCGCGCGACGAAAGAGCCCCTCGCCCCCTACGGCGGCAGCTCGCCTGCGATCGCCGAGATCATGACCGCCTGTCGCAGCGAACGGCTCTTGATCTTTAACAACTACCACCGGATTCACGTGGTGCCGCCGTGCACCGTGACCGATGAGGAGGCTCGCGACGGCTTGGCCCGTCTCGATCGCGCACTCTCGGTCGCGGCAAAGTATTACGTGGGCACCTAGAGCTTCAAGTACATGATGTGCAGGCCGACGAGGCCGTGCTCGCGATGGTCGAAGGCCTCGGGCACGGTCGCGAGGACCTCAAAGCCCAGGCTCCGCCATAGCCGAACGGCCGCGACGTTGGTCTCGACCACCGCGTTGAACTGGATCGCCGCGTAGCCCGCGTCGCGGGCCCAGTCGACCACGTAGCGACCGAGCTCGGTGCCGAGCCCGTGTCCTTGAAAGTTCGGATCCACCATGAAGCTCGCCGTGGCGACGTGTGCGCCTCGACCGGGTCGATTGGGCCCCATCTTCGCCGTCGCCGCCACGCGGCCTTCGCGAACGGCAACGACGGTGCGTCCCGGTGGCGACTCCATCCAAAGCGGTCGCGCCTCGTCACGCGTGAGGTTGGCCGGATATGCGTAGCTGTCGCCAGCAGACACGATCGCCACGAAGAACGGGTAGATCGCCTCCCAATCGTCGCTATTCGCCTCACGGATGCTCATGCCTGAACAGTACCTATACGCGAGTCTCCGCACGCGACTCCGTCGCCGGCTCGTTCTGGCGGAACGACGCGAGATCGCAACGGTCACTAGGTCGTGCGACACGGCGACCACGCGCGGCGCTCGGCCGTTAACTTGAGTCGAGCGACCAAACGACGAGGTGCAAGGAGTGCCGTGGCACGAGAACGACGTGACGTCTTCGGCGAGGCGGTCGAGCAGTACGCCAACGCGAGGCCGGGCTATCCCGAAGGGCTGATCGACGACGTGCTCGCCTACGGCGACCCCGCGAGCGACATCCTCGAGGTCGGAGCCGGCACCGGCAAGGCGACGGTCGCGTTCGCCGCTCGAGGCGTCGCGCTGACGTGCCTTGAACCGGACCCGCGCATGGCGGCGCGCCTCGCGCTGGAGTGCGCGGCGTTCTCAAACGTGTCCATCATCAACTCGAGATTCGAGAACTGGGTGGCGCCCACGACGTATGACGTCATGATCGCGGCCCAGTCCTGGCACTGGGTCGACCGGGCACGCCGGTGGGATCTCGCACACCGGGCGGTGCACCGAGGCGGTGCCATCGCCCTGTTCTGGAACCGGTACATCGTGTCCAACGATGAGCTTCGCCGTGAACTCGAGGGGATCGATCGGCGCTTCCACGTCGACAACGGCTTTTCGCCCAACGGCGTGACGACCGAGGCCTTCCCCGATGAGATCGTCCTCGAAGAGGGCTGGCCTGCCTACGACCTCGCAAGCGACGCTCGGTTTGAGGACCTCGTGAGTCGCCGCTACCGCCGCACCCAGGTCTTTGCGACCGCGACGTACCTCGATCTGCTCGCGTCGACCTCGTCGTATCGCATCATGGACGACGACGCCCGAGACGCGCTCATGCTCGAGGTGGCGAGCGTCACCGAGGAGCACGGCGGCGAGCTGGAGCTCTGCATCATCACCGATCTCTTCCTCGCCCACACGGTCTAGCGAGACTCAGGCGTCCTTCAAGAAGCGATCGAAGAACGAGACGATGCGCGTTCGCGCGTCGTGGGCGGCATCCTCGTTGTAACCCTGACCGAGAAGGCGGCCCAACACCGCGACCGAGACACCTGGCGCACCGTCGTGCTGGTTGAGGAAGCCGTGTCCCGCGCTCGGATACTCCTTCACATCGTGGGGCACGCCGTTGAGTTCCAGTGCATGTTCGAGCCGCGCGGCTCGACCCTTGAGCGTCTTGTCCTTCGCTCCGTAGCTCCCCACCACGGGGCATGCGCCAGCGAGCACGGTGTCGGCGTCGCTCGGCACGTCGCCGTAGTTGACACTGGAGACCTCGTAGCGTCCACTCGGCGCGAGCAAGAGCGAGAAGCCTCCCCCCATGCAGTAGCCGATGACGCCCACGCGCCCCGTGCACTCCTCGTGGTCGGCCAGCGCGCTGCGAGCCGCGTCAATGTTGTCGAACGTTCTTCCGCGGCGCGCGCGCAGGTCGACGATGATCGAGCGCAGGCACGACGGCGTGGAACCCGGGGAGTACAGGTCTGGACCGAAGGCGAGGTAGCCCGACGAGGCCAGCCAGTCGCACTGACGGCGAAGGTCGTCGTTGATGCCAAACACGTCGTGAATCACGATCACCCCGGGCCAGGGACCCTCGCCCGCAGGCCGAGCCACATAGGCGCGCAGCGTCCCGTGCGGGGAAGAGAACCTCACGTCGGCCACCTCGCCACCTCTGCTCAGGGGCACCGCGCGTCGCGGAACGTCGCCGCCCAAATCTTCAGCCACATTGGCACAACGTCAAGACGCGCGGTTAGGATACTTGTATGCCGAAAGCAACCATATCGAGAAGCACGGCCGAGCCTTCCTCCGAAGACCTCGCCCGCGTCGCCGAGAGTCTGTCGGTGCTGTCGCGCGCCTTCACGCTGGCCAAGGCCCACGAGCACCTGTTGCAGGAGGCCGGAGTCCGCCTCGACAAGGCCGGTGCGGCGTTGCTCTTCAAGCTCCACCGACACCGCGATGAGCAGCTTCGCGTGAGCGACCTCGCCGAGCTGCTGGGCATCGACACGCCGTCGGTGACCCGCAAGGTGCAACAGCTCGAACGACTCGGGCTCGTCACGAGCGTGCCGGACGTTGATGACAAGCGCGCCAAGCGGATCGGCCTCACCACTCGTGGCGAAAAGACCATCGACCGACTGCTGGCTGCGCTCCACAACCGGCTGGCTCGCCTGTTCACCGGCTGGACGAACGATGAGGTGGCGCCCTTTGCAGCGTCGCTGGAGCGATTTGCCGAATCTCTGACCAATGAAATGGAGAGTGACCGTGACTGACGACCTGCAAAACGCCGTCGACGCGCCCGAGGAACACGAGTTCACTCAAGAAGAGCACCGCCGGATCCTCGTGATCCTCTTTGCGCTAATGCTCGGCATGTTTCTCGCCGCGCTCGACCAGACCATTGTCGCTACCGCGCTGCCGACGATCGCGGGTGACCTCCACGGCCTCAACCACCTCGCGTGGGTGGTCACGGCGTACTTGATCACCTCGACGATCTCACTTCCCCTGTGGGGCAAGTTTGGCGACCTCTACGGTCGAAAGAAGTTCTTCCAGATCTCGATCGTCGTCTTCCTCATCGGTTCGATGCTCTCGGGGCTATCCCAGAACATGCTCGAGCTCATCTTGTGCCGCGCGCTGCAGGGCGCGGGCGCAGGCGGCCTCATGGTCGGGTCCCAGGCCATCATCGGCGACGTCATTCCCCCGCGCCAACGCGGCCGCTACATGGGCTATTTCGGTGCGGTCTTTGGCCTCTCGAGCATCCTCGGGCCCCTCGCCGGCGGCTGGTTCACCCAGCACGTGTCGTGGCGATGGATCTTCTATATCAACGTGCCCATCGGTGCAGCGGCCCTCATCGCGATCGCGCTCGTCCTGCACATCCCCGTCCGCAAGATCCACCACAAGATCGACTGGTGGGGGACCGCGCTGCTCTCGGCCGGTGTCGTCGGTCTGATTCTCGTGACGACGTGGGGCGGGACCACCTACGCGTGGGGTTCGGGCATCATCGTGGGCGTCTCCATCGCGAGCGTGTTGCTGCTGGCAATCTTCTGCGTCGTGGAATCGAGGGTCTCTGAGCCCATCATCCCGCTGACGTTGTTCAAGAACCGCACGTTCAACGTGGCGTCCATCGTCGGCTTCGTCATCGGTTTCACCATGTTTGGCTCGATCGTGTACTTGCCCCTCTACCTGCAGATCGTCCACGGGGCCTCGCCGACGTTGTCCGGTCTTGAGCTGCTCCCGATGGTCGCGGGCATGCTCATCACCTTCGTCGTGAGTGGTCAGCTCGTGTCGCGCACGGGCCACTACAGGATCTTCCCGATCGTCGGCCTCGCCGTGGCGAGCGTCGGATTCGTGTTTCTCGCGAGACTCGGCGCGCACTCGTCGTTCGGCTTCGCCGCGATCGGCATGTTCATCGTGGGGCTCGGTCTTGGGCTCGTCATGCAGGTGCTCATCGTCGCCGTGCAGAACTCCGTGCCGCACGCCCAGCTCGGAACGGCAACGGCGAACGCCACGTTCTTTCGCACCATCGGCGGTGCGTTCGGCGTGGCCATACTCGGCGCCGTCTTCAATACGGAGCTGCTCCACCACCTGCGCGCGACGATCCCCGCTTCGCTGCTCAAGCACATCGGGGGTAGCAACATCTCTGACAACCCTGCCCAGATCGCCCGACTGCCCCTCGCTGAGCGGACCTTGATCATCAACGCCTTCAGTCACACGTTGCAGACCGTGTTCGTCGTGGCGATCCCGATCACCCTCGTGGCGTTCATGGCGAGCTGGTTCATGAGGGAGATTCCGCTGCGTCAAACCGCGCACACCGAACTCGGAGAACCGGGCAAGGCGGCGGCGTTGGACGCGCCAGGCGAGTTTCCCGGTCTGTGACGACTAGTCGGTATCTGTCGCGTCGAGCTGGGCGAGCACTTCTGCCTCGCTCCACGCGCCCGGTGGGCGCCGGTCACGAGCGAGCTCGTTGGCGAGACGTTGGAGCAGCTCGTTGACGGGCGTGGCCACGCCGACCAGCCGACCCTGGAGGACGATCTCGCCCGTCAGGTAGTCGGTCTCGACAGAGCCAAGGCCACGCACCAGGCTCTGCCACGTCGAGCCGCCCCCGCGCTCCTTGCCATCGATCGGCGGCATGGTGAGCAGGTCACCTCGTCGTTCGAGGTCTTCCTCCTGGCTGACGAAGGAGATGCCCGCGGTATCGAGCACCTTGATGCCTTCGTGCACCACGCGGCGGTGCAGCTCTGGTGCCGGATCGTCCGGCCCACACACCGCCTGCACGGCGTTGCCAAGGTTCATCAGCAACTTGCCCCACTTCCACCGAGCGATGTCGCTGCGCGCCACCGAATCGAAGGTCGAATTGGTCAGGGCGTCAGCCAGTGTGGCTGCTCGTTCGTCGACTCCCTCGGGCCAGCGTCCGAGGTCGAGCAGACCCGTGATGGGCGACGACGACGCTTGCGCCACACCAGGGCTCAGGTGCGTCGCGGGACACATCACGCACATGCCGTAGAGGTGGGGAAACAAGCGCAACGCGACCCGTTCGTTCTCGACGCCGTTCTGTGCGCACACGATGGCGACGTCGGAAGGAATCGAGGCGGCCAGATCGGCGAGCGCGCCGCGGCTGTCTTGACTCTACACCGTCAAGAGGACAACGTCGTTGGCCTCGAGTGAGAGCGACGACGCGTGCTCGACGACCGGCACCGGCAACGTCACCGTCTCGGTGGGCGTCTCCAGGCGAATGCCAATCTTCGACAGCGCTTCGTAGTTGTCGCCGCGAGCAACGAACGTGACGTCGTTGCCGTGCTGGAAGAGCCGTGCACCGATGACGCCTCCGATAGCTCCCGCGCCGAATACGACAATTCGCATAGTGATCCTCGTTCCTGAAATTCGCTCGACACAACGTCTATCGTCTTTGAATGAAAATCGTGCGCGTCGAGTCCGCCGAGTGGTTCCTCGATGCAACCACGGACTATCGCGCCGCTGAGCCCCTGCGAACCAACACGCTCGGTTCGATCGCCACGACGGTGGTCGGCGAACCTCGCCGCTACGACGCCTACTGGTCGTGGCTCGTCACAAGCGGCGCGGGCGACGTCGTCGGTGCGGCGTTTCGCACCGCGCCCTTCGGCTTGCATATCGGTCCGATGCCAGTCGATGCAGCTGACCCGCTGGCTCTAGCCGTAGCTCGCGAGGACGACGAGTTTCCCTGGGTCTTCGGCGACGCCGACGTCGTGTCGCGGTTTCTCATCGAGTACGAGCGAACGAGCAGTCCGAGATCGTCTCGACAGTCCGCGCCGGGCATCACGAGCACCCTTTACGAGCTCGGCGACCTGGTGCTGCCGCGGGTCGAGGGCGACTATCGCGTCGCGACCATGGACGACCTGGACCTCGTCGCTCGTTGGCTGCGAGAGTTCCAGCTCTTCATCGGCGATACGGCACATGCCCCCAGTGCCAGCGACCGCGAGATGCTCAAGGGTCGCTTGCAAAGAGGGATGATGCGGCTGTGGTGCATCGCGGGGAAACCCGTCGCCATGGCGGGCTTCGCCACGACCGTCGAGACGAAGGGCGCTCTCGTCACGCGCATCGGTCCGGTCTTCACGCCCGACGACCTTCGTGGCCGCGGCTACGGCGCCGCCGTGACCGCACACCTCTCCGACGAGCTCGTGCGAGAAGGCTCTCGCGTCATGCTCCATGCCGACGCCAACTACGAGGTGAGCAACCGCGCCTACCAGAAGATTGGCTTTCGTCCACTGCGCCAACTGGTCCAGTACGACCTCGCAGAGAGCTAACGGGGATCCGCCCGCCGCTCATTGAGGTATCGGCGCGTTGACGGTTTGGTCGAGAGTTCGACCACGCTGAATCGTCCCGCGTAGCGCGCCAACGCCTCGTCAAGCCGTGGACGCGCGTCGTAGGGAAAGCGCCACACCCAGTGCAGGAATGAGATGTCGAAGCGTTCGGGGCAGCCCTGGGCCTGCACGTCGCGGTGCCAGTTCACTGCGACGCGTTTCATCACTCGATACAGGCACACGCGCCGCGGCGGAGAGAGCACGATGACGGTGTCCACGCGCGTGAAGCGAAGGTCGTAGGTGTTCGAGTAGTTGCCCTCGATGACCCAGCGGTCGTGGGTGACGAGCTCGCTCTGGATGACGCGCCACTCCTCGCTCGGCGTCTCAACCCAACCGGGACGCCAGTAGTACTCGTCGAGATGAAAGAGCGGCAGGCCAATGATGCGCGACAGCTCCACGGCGAATGTCGACTTGCCAGAGCCCCCAGAGCCGACGACTGCCACGCGCTGCACCGGCCGAGCGTATCCGCCGGACGCATTCTTGGGGAGGTCGCGATCTACATCTTGATGGCGACGCCCGCGCTCACGTACGACCAGGGCTTCGGACCCGCGACAGGGCCTTGGTCGCTCCAGAGCAGCTCGAAGCCCGCGTCGCGCACGAGCCCGAGCGGACGACGGGTGATGTGGCACTCGGTCACGTGTCGCTGCAGCGGATCGATGGCGCGTTGGAACAGCGAGAGAGCAAACGTGGGCGCGAGGCCGTGCTCGAGAAAGTGGAGCTGACCGCCGGGCTTGAGCACGCGCCACACTTGGCGCAGCACGAACGCGGGGTCTTCGACGCTGCACAGCGTGAACGTCGAGAGCGCCATGTCGCACAGGTCGTCAGCGAGGACTATCGCGTGCGCGTCGTGCCCTATGAGCTCGATGGGAACCATTGCCGCACGGATGCGCTTCTCGGCAAGCTTCATCGCAAGCGCCGACGGTTCGATGGCGTAGACCCGCTCGAGCTTCGTCGGATAGAAAGGCACGTTGAGGCCGGAGCCGAATCCGATCTCGACGATTGTGCCGCTCAACCCCTCGCAGACCATCTGGCGCCACGGGGCGAGGCGGGCGTTGGCGCACGCTCGATTGAGGAGCCGCGGAGCGACGTGATCGCGGTAGTACGCCACAGATTGAACATACTGGGAGGCAGCTGACAGATTTGCGTGGGGGAATAAATCCACGGCGCTGCATGAGCAATTGGGAGGTCGCCTTCGTTTCAGAGTCACGTCGCTTCCTGGTTTGTTCTACAACGTCTGCTCCTGCGACACTCCGAGTGAGGCCTGATGGGCCCGACCCTGGTGTTGCGAAGGACGCTGCCGCCACGGAGATAGCACGCAAAGAGCGCCCGTGAGCGCCACGGCCGCCTCAGTCCACAGTGCAGTCCGCAGGCCACTCGAGAGACTCGCCGAGTTGGCGACATCAAAGGGACGAGCACCGAGATGTCCGGCGGTGGCCGCCACCGCGAAGACGAGGGCCGCCCCAAACGTCGTGCCGAGCGTAAAGGAGATGCTCTGCACGGCTCCCGCCACCGCATTGTCGCGCTGATCGCTGACGCGCGCTGATTCGACGAAGCCGGCTGTGGCGGCGATGCCCATCGCCGCTCCAAAGAGAACCATCATCGCCAGGATCTCCTCGACAGGGACGCTGTGAGCGTTACTCGCGCCGAGCAACGCCGCGGTGATCGCGAGACCAACGAGCCCTCCCGTTGCTACCACCCGACCGCCGAATTTGGCGATCAATCGCTGCGCGGGAGCCGCCGCTACTGCGGACACGCCGGTCATCACTGCAGCGACCGCGCCGAACTGCAGCGCCGAATATCCGCGAAGTTCCTGAAGTATCAAGCTGATCGCGTAAAGGAGTCCGTCGACGAGCGCGCCCGCGAACAACAGGGTCACGTTTCCCACGCGCACAGCGGGCGTTCGAAGTAAGCGCGGAGGTAAGAGAGGATTGGAAATGCGGCGTTGGCGCACGGCGAACACGGCCATGATCGCGACGCCGCCAACTCCGCAGGCAATATCGGACCACGGGGATCGGCCGGCGGAGGGCGCCTGACTTATCGCGTACAAGATGACGGCTGTGGCGACACTGAAGCACGCCAACCCGAGACCGTCCAGGGCGCCCGACAAGGGGCGGACGGCGCGTTCGGCGATGAAGAGTAGGGCCGCCGCGACGATCAAGAGACTGACCAGTGCTGTCAACAGGAACACCCATCTCCATCCCAGTCCAGCCGTGACGAGACCGCCGAGGAGCAGTCCAGCGGTCGAGCCAATACCACCGATCGCTGACCACGTCGCCATCGCCCGGCGGCGCTCGTCGTGCTCGCTAAACGTGTCGGTCAACAGCGCGACGGCGGCGGGGATCGACAAGGCGGACGATATGCCCAGGACAACCCGCGCGGCGATGAACGTTGCGTCGCTGGTCGCGCCGGCGCAGGCCAATGACGACACGACACTGCCGGTCAATCCCGCTATGAGGATCCTTCGTCGACCTAGCGCGTCGGCCAACCTCGCGCCGACCAATAACAGAGCCGCCGCCGGCAGGGCCGCCGCCGTCAGGCTCCACTGCAAACCCGAGGAATTGAGCTGCAACGCTCGACCGATAGAGGGCGCCGCAGACATGACACTCGTGGCGCCCATCACGTCCACGAGAAAGACCGAGCACAAGACGATCAACGCAACCATGCGACGTCCTTTAAATCGCGCGGCTGGCGCTGACGTCGAGACGGGCTGGGAGGCGGGGGTGTTCACTGCGGCCCGTTCGTCAGTCGGAGAGTTCCTCAAAGACTCGCTGATAAGCGGGCGTCAGCTCGCTTAGCCGAGCGAGCCACGCACGCGGCTCGGCGACGGATCCGCCGGTGAGGTACGACGACAAATCTTCGACATGAGCCTGCCAGCCAGCGCCGTGGGACACGAGATCATTCTGTGGGATGCCCCTCTGTTCGATCATGAGGTGGGTCTTCTGGCCGACGGGGGTGAGGACGGCCTCGGTGGGAGCCTCGTCGTTCGTGCCCGGCTCGAAGGTGACCAACAACCGGTGGGGTGGGTCGCAGACATCGATGCGTCCCGGCCCCTCGTAGCTGCTAGTGAAGCGCGCGTAGATCAGTCCCCCCTTGCGCAAATCTCCGTCGACCGTGGCGAGCCAGCGAGAGACGCGAATGGGGTCAGTGATCGCCGACCAAAGGTCATCGATATCGGTGTCATAGACATCCTCCACGCGCACCGCACCACGTTCGCCGTCGAGGCGCCGGAAGCTTCCCACGATGCGCGCGTTCGTCTTTGAGTTCTCGCTCATTCCATTCTCCTTTGTTTGCGTTTGCCTCTTGCGATCTCAGTGTGCAGCGCGTCCAAACGCTGCTCCCACATCGCCCGGTATGGCCCGAGCCATTGGTCGAGCTCTTCAAGCGCCTCGGGGCGCAAGCTGTAGACCCGACGCTGTGCCTGCTTCTGGACGTCGACGAGACCGGCTTCACGCAGCACCCGTAGATGCCGCGAGACCCCCGGTCGAGCGATGGGTAAGAGTGACGCCAGCTCACCGGCCGTCGCTGGATGATCACGCAGCACCTCGAGCACGGTGCGTCGACTCTCGTCCGAAAGGGCTTGTAGAACGGCGTCCATTTGACTAATGTACCTGTATCGTTACGTACCTGTCAAGTTACATACGGTGGTACGGCACGGAAGGCTTGAATCCCAGAACGAGAACAACCTGCGACGCTGGTCGAGCGTCGCGAGCGGCTCCTCATCCATCACTGGACGTTTGCACCCGGTTGCCAAAGACGCGCGACCCAGTGAACATCGATTGCGAACCGATCCCCTAGGTCGGCCCGACCATCTCGCGCCCTCGATGGCCCTTCGTGCCGCTCGCTCTCGCGGTCGGCCGAAAGCCTTCCGTCTGAACACGGGGCGCACGTTGAACTCGCGCAGTTTTAGACCTTCACGGCCTTGGAAACCATCAGAACCACCCTCATGCACGTTCACGGCGCTGGTGCGAACATGCCGCACAAGGTCAACCAACTGGCTTAAACACCCCGCCTATATTGGCCGGATAGCAACCGACGCCAAGTCTCGCCCGACTACCCATCCCGTACGTCGCATCATCGCGGTCGTGGTGGCAGGTCTCGCCCTGTACGTTCTCCTGCCCGGTCTCGTCCACGTGCTCTCGTCGTGGCCACACCTGCTCAAGCTGGAGCCGTGGTGGCTGCTCGTCGCCTTCATCGCCGAAGCGTCGAGCTTCCTCTGTCAGATGGCCCTGCTGCGGCTCGTCCTTCGCACGAAGAACTGGTTCGCCGTCGTCACAGCGTTTCTCGCCGGCAACTCGGTCACGAACACCTTGCCGGGCGGCGACGCGGTCGGTGCGAGTGTGCAGTACCGGATGCTCGCGGGCACAGGAATAGATACCGTGCAGGCCGCGGGCGGGCTCGCCGTGAGTTCGATCATCGGCGTCGGCGCGCTCTTCGCGTTGCCGATCTTCGCGCTGCCGGTCATCATCGGTGGTGAAGCGGTCAGCCCGGGTCTCGTGCACGCCGGAGAGCTCGGAGCCATTGGCTTTGTGCTCATCGTGGCCCTCGGCGTGCTCGTCCTTAACTCCGACAAGACGCTGCTGCAGCTCGCCAAGGTCATCAATTGGGTACTTTCCAAGATCCCGAGCAAGAAGAACCGACCCAGCGCAGGCGAGCTCGGCACTCGGCTCATCAACGAGCGCGACCAGGTGCGAAGCGACCTGGGTAAGAACTGGTGGAAGGCCGTGCTGCTCGTGGCCGGGCGCATCGGCTTTGACTACGGCAGCCTGCTCGCCATCCTGCGCGCGACGGGCACCCGACCGAATCCCGCACTGGTCCTGCTCGCCTACGCGGCAACCGCCGTGCTCGCACTGTTGCCGATCACGCCCGGCGGACTCGGCATCGTTGAGGCCAGTCTCAGCGGTCTGCTGGTGCTGGCGCATGTGCCGAGCGCCAACGCGGTCGTCGCGACGCTCGCCTTTCGCGTCGGCTCGTACTGGCTGCCCACTATCGCGGGTGGCGTTTGCTACTGGCTTTATCGTCGGCGCTATGGACCGCTCAGCCACGCGCAGGCTTCTTGATCCCTGCTCGCGCCTCAGGGCTAGCGTTGTCGGGGGAATCTCGCGAACAGGAGCGCCATGACCATTGAGCCTGGTCCGAACGACGGCGTCCCCACCCGTCGCTCGATGCTCTTCAAGCGCGCTGAAGCGAACGGCATCCCCTTAAAGACCATCCTCACGACGATATTCCTCGTGGTCGTGGTCTATTTCGCGGGCAAGATCCTCTACCGCCTGCGCGACATCTTGCTCTTGATGCTCGTCGGCGGATTCGTCGCGCTGCTGCTCAACCCCATCGTCAACTTTCTTGAGCACTCGAAGCTGCGCCGCCGGGGCACGGCCGTGTTGGTCGTCATGCTGATTGCGACCTTGGCCTTCATTGGGCTTGCCTTTGCCTTTGGCTACCCGCTCGTGAACTCGATGACCCACCTCGCGAACAACCTGCCGTCCTACGTCAACAAGGCCGAGCACAACAAGGGATGGATTGGCCACCTGTTGCACAAGTACCACATCCAGCACTGGCTGGATGAGAACTCCTCCAAGTTAATCTCGTTCGCGAAGGGCCTGAGCAAGCCGGCGCTCGCGCTGGGCAAAGGGGCAGCCACGCTGGTGCTCGCGCTCGTCACCTTGTTCGCCTTCATCGTGCTGCTCCTGCTCGAAGCGCCCAAGATGCGTCGATTCGGTCTCAGCGCGATGGCCCCACCTAAGGCAGTGTGGGTCTCGCGGGTGGGCTCCGAAGTGTCCAAGGTGGCGCTTGGCTACATGATCGGCAACGCGGCGACGTCGCTCATTGCGGGATTCGTGATCTTCATCACGCTAATCTGTCTCTCGGTTCCCTTTGCGGTGTTGTTTGGCATATGGGTCGCCCTCGTAGACTTCCTGCCACAGATTGGCGGCGCCCTCGCCGGGATCCCGACGGTGCTCTTCGCGCTCATCCACTCCGTTCCGGCGGGCATCATCACCCTCGTGGTCTTTTTGGTCTATACCCAGGTCGAGAATCACGTGCTCAACCCGATCATCATGAGCCGAACCGAGCGCATTAATCCGTTGTCGGTTTTCGTCGCTATCCTCGTCGGTGCGGAGATGGGCGCGTGGGTTGGTGGGATCTTCGGCGGATTCGTCGGCGTGCTGCTCGCCATTCCCGCCGCAGCTTCAGCGAGCGTCGTCGCGCGTGAGATCTGGCATCTCACCAAGGCGCCCGCAGGCTTCGTCACCGAGTCGCTCAGCGAGGAAGATCCCGCGAGCCCCGAATAGCTAGAACCGAAAGATGTCCATGTTGAGCCCCGATGACAGTGTGCCCTCCTCCGTAGTCGATGACGCCCTCTCGCGCGCGAGGGAGCTGATACGCGCGGCCGCTCGTCCGCACACGCGCCAAGAGCGCACCACCCGACGCAGCCTGCGTCGGCTCTTTAGCGATCCGGCGGCAGTGGACGTGACGATCACGCTCACCGACGAGGTGATGCGCTTCAACTCGATCGACAGCGCGGCGCTCGCACTGCGCAGCGCCGCCCAGGACGCGTCCACCAAGGGATTCGGCGCGCTCAACGCGATCGGGCTCCGCACCGTGGGCGAGCTCTCGCGGGTTGCCCCGCGTCTCGCACTGCGCGTCGTGCATCAAAAGATCCGTGCCCTCACCGAGAATCTGATCCTCGACGCGGCGCCGGCTGCGCTCACGCGCCAATTCGAGCGCCACGCTCGCGAGGGTCTTCAGGTCAATATCAACGTCCTCGGCGAAGCCGTGCTCGGCGAGCAAGAGGCGGAGGATCGTCTGGCGCGCGTGCTCGCTGTCGTGCGCCGCAACGACGTCAACTATGTGTCGGTGAAGCTGTCGGCAATCGTGAGCCAGCTGCAGACGATCGACCACGAGGGGTCCCTCGAGCGAGTGGCGACCAAGCTGCGCGTCCTCTACCGCGAGGCCGAACGTGCGGGGACGTTCATCAACCTTGACATGGAGGAGTATCGTGACCTGCGCCTCACGCTCGACGCCTTCATGCGCGTGCTCGACGAACCGGAGTTTCTAAACCTGCACGGGGGCATCGTGCTCCAGGCCTACCTCCCTGACTCTCACGCGGCCCTCGAAGAGCTCATCACCTTCTCCAAGCGTCGTCACCGCGAGGGCGGTGGCATCGTGAAGGTGCGCCTCGTGAAAGGCGCGAACCTCGCGATGGAGCACGTGGAAGCCGAGCTGCACGGCTGGGTCGCCGCGCCCTACGCCTCCAAGGCCGACGTCGACGCCAGCTACCTTCGGCTGCTCGACGTCGCGTTGCGCCCGGAACACGCGAGGTCCCTTCGCGTCGGCGTCGCCAGCCACAACCTCTTTCACGTCAGCTGGGCACTCGAAGTCGCGAAGTCACGCGCGGTGCTCGAACAGATCGATGTCGAGATGCTCGAAGGAATGGCGAATGCTGAGGCCCTCGCGTTGACGAAATCGGGTCAGCCCGTCTTGCTCTACGCGCCCGTCACGCGACGTGACGACTTCGCCTCAGCGGTCGCCTACCTCGTGCGTCGTCTTGACGAGAACACTGCGCCCGAGAACTACCTGCGTGCCGCGCTCTTCATCGCGAGCGACAGGCAGGTCTATCGCGAGCAGGAAGAGCGCTTCTTGCGCGCACTCGATGCTCGCCACACGATCAGCATCGAACCGCGACGTCACCGACTCAGCCCGTCGACGTCTCACTTCGACAACGAGTCAGACGGTGACCCGACGTCCGATCCCTACGTGAGAGAAGTGGCGACCGCGATCGCCCACGTGCGGGCCAAGTCCGACGATCTGATCGACACGCTCACTCACTTGGGGCAACCCGACCCGCTCGACTACGTCGACGGACACGACCCGAGCGACCACGGCGCGCCCTGGTACCGCTACCGCGTGGCGGGCATGAACGACGTCGACCAATCGCTCGAGTTCGCGAGCTCCGGCTTCGCCGCGTGGCATCGCCGCACGCGCGACGAGCGCCAAGCGATCTTGCGGCGAGCCGCTGACGTGATGTCGTCACGGCGGGCCACGACCATCGCAGTGATGTGCCGCGACGGTGGAAAGACCGTCGCCGAAGCCGACCCCGAAGTGAGCGAGGGCATCGACTTCGCGCGCTTCTACGCCGATCACGCGCCCGGCGACGATCGTTCGACGCCGCTCGGCGTTGTCCTCGTCGTGCCGCCGTGGAACTTTCCGTACGCGATTCCCGCGGGCGGGGTGCTCGCCTCGCTCGCGGCTGGCAACGCGGTGGTGCTGAAACCCGCGCCCGAGGCCGTCGCCGTCGCGTTCGAGCTCGTGAATCAGCTCTGGGACGCGGGCGTTCCGCGCGAGGCGCTGCAGATGGTCCCTACGCGCGACGACGAGACTGGTCAGCACCTCGTCACGCACGTCGGGGTGAGCGGCGTCGTGCTCACCGGATCGTTCGACACGGCGAAGCTCTTCACATCCTGGAAGCCATCACTTCGGCTCCTCGCCGAGACCAGCGGCAAGAACGCCGTCGTGATCACCGCGAGCGCCGATGTCGACCTCGCGGTGCGCGACCTCGTGCACTCCGCGTTCAGTCACGCCGGTCAAAAGTGCAGCGCCGCGAGCCTCGCCATCGTCGAGCGCGCGATGTACGACGATCCCCAGTTCATCGCGCAGCTGGTCGACGCGGTCTCCACCATGACGGTAGGACCGGGCTACGACCTCGCGACGAACGTTGGCCCGATCATTCGTCCTCCTGAAGCACCGCTGCAACGGGCGCTCACTCAACTCGACGACGGCGAGCGCTGGCTCGTGGAGCCTCAACGGCTCGACCCCGAGGGGTACTTGTGGCGACCTGGCATCAAGGTCGGGGTTCGTCGCGGGTCGTGGAGTCACCTCAACGAGTGGTTCGGACCGGTGCTCGGCATCATGATCGCCAATGACCTCAATGAAGCGACGACATGGCAGAACGAGACGCCGTACGCGCTCACGGGCGGCCTGCAGTCACTCAACGAGACGGAGTGCGCCACGTGGATCGACACCGTGCAGGTCGGCAACGTCTACGTAAATCGCGGCACGACCGGGGCGGTCGTGCGTCGACAGCCCTTTGGCGGGTGGAAGCGCTCAAGCGTGGGGCCGACCGCCAAGGCAGGGGGCGCTAACTACGTGAATTGCTTGCGCCACTGGAACAACGTCAGCGACGTCGAGGTGGCGCTCGCCGAGGCAAGTGCGTTCTGGAACGACGTCGCTGCTCTCGCGCGCGACGAGTCCGGACTCGAGGCCGAGCGCAACGTCGTTCGATATCGCCAGCACCTCCGTCCGATCGCCGTCCGACTCGACAATGACGTGTCGCCTGACGAGTTGCGCTACATCCTCGGTTTGCGCGAACTTGCGTCGCTCGCGATCGAGTTCAGCGGTGCCGCTCCCATCGACGGTCTCGATGGGATGCGCGTTGAAACTGTCGAGGACTTCGCGTCGCGCGTTGGGAGCTATGACAAGGTTCGCTGGTTCAGTGGCGAGCCAGTTCCCTCGCTCGCCGCGCTCGAGCAAGGCGTAAGCGTTGACCCGCGCGAGCTCGCCCAAAGTGGCGCCGTCGAACTTCCGCGCTGGCTGCTCGAACAGAGCGTCTCGATCACCAACCACCGCTACGGCAACGTGCACGCGGGGCCCAAGCCGCCTGCCCTCGGGCTCGCCGTGTCCGAGGCGAGGTCTTCGAGCTAGGACGGATCCTTGGGAAGGCCGAGCACGCGCTCGGCGATGATGTTGCGCTGGACGACCGACGTGCCACCACCGATGGTGAGCGCCTGGGCGTAGAGAAAACCCCACGACCACGAACGACCCTCCTCGCCGGCGATCCCACCCGGACCGCGTCCGTCGAGCATGCCCGAGGCGCCGGCGAGTCGTTGGGCAAGGGTCATGACCTCTTGCCCGTGGTCGTCGGCGAGGGCCTTCCGCAGTGAGGCGTCCGATCCGGTGGCTTTGCCCGCGATGGCGTTCTCAGTAAGGCGCATGCGAAGGAACCGAAGAATCTCACCGTGCGACCAGCAACGCACGAGCTCATCGCGTTGCAGGGTGCTGAGCGCGAGGCCGTCCTCCCGCACAAGATCGACAAGGTCGCTCGCCGTCGGACCCCGTCCCCATAGGACGCCCTCTCCGGACAGTGACACCCGCTCGTTACCGAGGGTGACCTTGGCAAGCCGCCATCCGTCGTTCACGTCACCGAGCAGGTAGTCGCTCGGCAGGCGCACTTCATCAAGGAAGACCTCGTTGAAGGCGTGGTCACCGGTCATGTCGAGGAGGGGACGCACGGTGACACCGGGTGCGTCCATGCGACAGATGAAGTAGCTGATGCCGTGCTGAGGAGCGCCTTCGTGGGAGGTTCTCGCGAGGAGTATCCCCCAGGTGGCGAGATGGGCATAACTCGTCCAGACCTTCTGGCCCGTGATGACCCACTCATCGCCATCTCGTCGCGCGATGGTCGTCAGTGCTGCGAGGTCGCTGCCTGCGCCTGGTTCACTGAAGAGCTGGCACCAGAACTCGTCACCGCTGAGCAGTTTCGGCAACCAGCGTTCCTGCTGTGCCTCCGTGCCGGCTTGCACAATTGTGGGACCGGCCCAGCCGATCCCGATGGGGTTGATCGGACGCTGCACGTTCGCCCGACGAAGCTCCTCGTCAATGATGAGCTGATACTCGACCGATGCGTTTCGGCCCCACGGCTCCGGCCACGACGGCGCCACGAGTCCCGCCTCGGCGAGCACCCTGCCGCTCGGACGTGGATGCTGATCGAGCCAGCGTCGAAGTTCGAGGCGACGCGGATCGGCCTGGCTCACCTCGGTGTCGACCGACGTCGTCACGGGCGCGAGGAGGCCCCGGCCCTCTTCGAGTTCGTCTTTCGTGTCGACCACTGGCTCCTCCGTTCGGTTCCAAACGTAATGCTGAATTCGCTCTCAGTGGGCACGACCCCCACCCCCTGGCACTCGCTGCGCACTTATACTGCGGACTATGGCGGTGTTGTTCTGGCTGGCGATCATTGTGATCTGCATCTTTGTTGAGATACACACGAACGCCTTCATTGCGGTGTTCATCGGCGCCGGCGCCATCCTGCCGTTCTTCCTGGCGCTCGCCAGCGTGCCATTCGCCGTACAAGCGGTGCTCTGGCTCGTGCTCTCCATCGTGCTCGTCGCTCTCCTACGGCCGGCGGCCATGCACCGCTTTCATCGCAAAGGCGTCATCGATCTCGCTGCGCCCGCCAAGTCGACGATGACGAACCTGACGGGCATCGTGGAAGACGCCGTTGGTGACGAGGGCCACCCGGGACGCGTGAAGATCCGCGGCGAGCTCTGGCGGGCCGTGTCCGCGTCGAAGGAGATCATTCCTGACGGCGTGCAGGTGATCGTGCGAAAGACCTACGGTACGACCCTCTGGGTGGAGCGCGTCTGACTATTTAATTAGCGTCATGTTGTCGGCTTAATTAGCGTCATGTTGCCGGCGTACTCGGCGCAGCGTCCATCACGCTCTTGATCGCCTGGGCAGCGCCGAGCAGCGCGGAGCTTTCCGCGGGGATGATGAGCTTCGTGTTGGGGCTCGCGGCGAACTTCGAGAGCGTGTCGAGCTGAAGGATGGCGACCAACGTCGGATCGGGTGCCTGGCCCTTGATCGCGGCGTACACGAGCGAGATCGCCTGCGAGCGACCCTCGGCTTCCAAGATCTGGGCTTGGCGCGCGCCTTCGGCGCGAAGGATCAACGACTGCTGGGCACCTTCGGCCTCTTTGATCGCTGCTTGGCGCTGGCCATCGGCGACGTTGACGGCCGACTGCTGTTGACCTTCGGACTCGAGGATGCGAGCGCGCTTCTCCTGGTCGGCCTGCTTCTGTAGCGCCATGGCCTGGAGTATCTGGTCGGGAGGCGTGATCTCGAGCACCTCGACGCGGTTGATGCGCACGCCCCACTTGTCGGTTGCCTCCTCCATCTGGGTCTGCAGCAACGTGCCAATGCGCTCGCGCTGTGAGAAGGCGTCATCGAGCGTGATGGAACCAAAGACCGCACGTACCGAAGTGCGCGCGAGGTTGTCCACGCTCACGAGGTAGTCGGAGTTCGTGAACAGGGCAAGACGAACGTCGACAACCTGGCTGAAGATCGTCGCATTCACGATGACCGCCACGTTGTCTCGGGTGATCACCTGTTGGCGATCGCCCGTGCGCGGGGTTTCGCGCACGTCGATGATCTTCATCACCTCGATGAAGGGAAAGATGAACGTGAGCCCGGGGTTCTTGATGTCCTTGAACTCACCGAATCGGGTGACGACGCCTTCGAAGCCTTGCTGGACGATACGCACGGACTTGCCAATGATCAAGATCACGAGCAAGACCAGTATCGCGGCGATCACCGCGAGGACAATACCGAGATTATTCATCGTCACCTCCCCGAAAACGGTGTTTCAGTTGAGGTAACTGGCCACGTTTCGGCTGATGATCGAAGTGTAGTCATCTGCATTTTCAGTCTTGGGGCGCCGTGACTCAGTCCGTATGCACACCACCAACGAACTCGGACGCGCGCCCAACGACGAGGCGACGAGACCGCCCGCCACCGTGGCCGCCCCATGGACTCAAAGTTCCTGGTAAAACATGAGGACCAGCACATAACCCTGGGAGAGGAGAGAGACATGAACGTCGCCACCTTTGTTGCCACGATCTTTGACAACCAGCTCCCCTTTCGCGTCGAAGCGTACGACGGCAGCGTTGCGGAACCGACCGTCGCCTCCAGCGCGAACAGCGTGACCGTGAAGATACTGAATCGTGACGCGATCTCACGTGTGCTCACCCATCCCGGTGAGCTGGGTATCGCGCGCGCCTACGTCGCGGGCGATATTGATGTCGAGGGCGACCTCGATCCGCTCTTCGAACTCAACGTGCCGCCACTGCGCCAGCTCCTCAACGTCAACCATCTTCGCTCGTTGCTCTCGGTCGTCGGCACGTCGGCGATGCGTCCCTTGGAACCACCTTCGATCGAGGCACGTCCGCGAGGGGTCATGCACTCAAGGTCGCGCGACCGTCAGGCGGTGACCCACCACTACGACGTATCGAACCGCTTCTACGAGATGGTGCTCGGACCCTCCATGACGTATTCGTGCGCGGTCTTCGCCTCGCCAGAGGACACCCTCGAGCAGGCTCAAGCGCGAAAGGTCGACCTCGTGGCAAGGAAGCTGGACCTCAAGCCTGGCGATCGATTGCTCGACATCGGTTGCGGCTGGGGCGCCATGGGCATTCACGCGGCTCGTCACTTCGGCGCGCGCGTCGTCGGCGTCACGCTCTCCGAGCCCCAGCGCCGCTACGCAACCGAACAGGCCCGCCTCGCCGGCGTCAGCGATCTGGTCGAATTTCGGCTGCAGGACTACCGCGACGTCGCCGACGGTCCCTTTGACGCGGTGAGCTCCATCGGCATGTCCGAGCACGTCGGTCGTCGATCGCTCCCCACCTACACCGAGCACATCTGGGATCAGCTCCGTCCCGGCGGACGCTTCCTCAACCACGCGATCGGCCGTCCCGTCTCCTTCGACGAGAACCACCAACCGACAACCGCCTCGGAGATGAGTCGCCAAGTGCAGGTCGCGTTGGGCATGCGCGGACCGTCGAAGACTGGCAGCCAGTTCATCGATCGCTACGTCTTTCCAGACGGCGAGCTCCATGAGGTCGGGACGCTCGTGTCCATGTTTCAAGCGCACGGCTTCGAAGTGCGTCACCTCGAGAGCTTGCGCGAACACTACGCATTGACGCTACGTCGATGGGTCGACAATCTCGTCAAGCGCTTCGACGAAGCAGTGGATGAAGTCGGCATCGAACGGGCGCGTGTGTGGCGTCTCTACATGTCGGGATCCGCCGTCGGCTTTGAGCGCCACCACCTGGAGATCCACCAGATCTTGAGCGTGAAGCCCGACCACGGCGTGAGCGGCATGCCCTTGCGCTACGACTTCGAGCCAGACTTTTAGCCAACCAGCACTTCACGAACGAAGCAGTGTGCGACGATGGTTTGGTGACGCAGAAACCATGGCAAAGCCATTGGCACCATCATCCGGGAGTGCGCTCCGGCGACCAGCTGTCACGCGGCGAGCGGGCCGCGGACCGAATGCGCAACCTGATGGGATCGTGGGGCTTTGTCTTCGGATTCTTCGCCGTCATGATCCTCTGGGCGGTCGTCAACACGGCGTTGTTGGAACACGTCTTTCATCACAAGGCGTTCGATCCGTATCCCTACATCCTGCTCAACCTGTTCCTTTCGATGATGGCTGGCGTGCAGGCCGCCGCGCTCCTCATCGCGGCCAAACGCGCCGACGCGATCTCCTCAGAAGTCGCCGTCCACACGTCGAACAACACTGACGACATCAAACGTCTCATCCAGGAGAACACTGAGCTCACCGCCGCGGTGAAGAGCGCGACCGACCTGCTCGACGAGATACACCTGCATGTCGCCAACATCGGCGAGGTCCTCGGCGCCGAGGGCGGCAAGTTCGCACCGCGCACGCCACCTTCGAGCTGAGTTACACCGGCAGTAGCGGATGGATGTCGCGGCCCGTTCCTGGCACCGCGTGGACATTTCTCGCCGTGAGCTTCTCACCGCACCACGCGCAGATCATCTCGGCGTGAGTGGTCTGACCGCACGAGTTGTGGACGAGATCGATCGGCGCGCCGCTCGGCGCGGCGTACTGATCGCCCCATTGGCGCATCGCCGTGAGGACCGGCCAGAGGTCTCGGCCTTTCTGCGTGAGCTTGTAGTCATGGCGTGGCGGGTGTTCGGAGTAGGGAACTCGCACCAGCACCTCGGCATCGACGAGGGAGTTCAAGCGCTCCTTCAAGATGTTCCTCGAGATACCGAGTCGACGCTGGAAATCTTCGAACCTGGTAACGCCCATGAAGCAGTCTCGAACGACGAGCATGCTCCACCACTCACCCACGACCTCGAGGCACTGGGCGACCGAGCAGTCCATCTCGGCGAAGCTCTTTCTTTCCATATTTGTATCGTAGTCAGTTGCATCAGGCTACGCAATGACCTATTGTGCGTTTCATGACAGAACTTAGCGAAGGGCTGGTCGGCTCCTCAGAAGCGGCGTCAAAGCGACGCCGCCGCGCAATATTTATCGTCACCGCGCTGGGCGCTTTCATGGGCTCGCTCGATCTGTCGATCGTCAACGTTGCATTCCCTGCGCTGGAGCGCGCATTCACCCACGACTCGCGCGCCACCCTCTCGTGGGTACTGACCGGCTATGCCATTGTGTTCGGTTCACTGCTCGTCGTCGCAGGAAGAACCGCTGACCGCCTCGGCAGTCGCCGCGTGTTCTTCTTTGGACTCGGCGTGTTCTGTCTCGGTTCATTTCTCTGTGGTGTTGCTCCGACAGTTGAAACACTGATCCTCGGACGCTTCGTGCAGGGGGTCGGCGCGGCCGCCATGCTGCCCGCGTCTCTCGGCTTGCTGCTTGCCGCGTACTCGAAGGAGCGTCGTTCGCAGGTGGTCGCACTCTGGGGCGGCATCGGCGCGCTCGCCGTCGCGACGGGTCCCTCGCTCGGCGCGCTGTTGATCACGGGCTTCGGCTGGCGCGCCGCCTTCTACGTGAACCTGCCCGTCGGGCTTCTCGCCTGGCTCCTCGGTCGTCGCGTCCTCGCGAAGTCGAGCGGCACTGATTCGACGTCAGCTCCCGACTATCCAGGCGTCGTGCTGCTCAGCGCAGCACTCGCACTGGCCGTGCTCGCGATCTCAGAAGGACCGTCATGGGGCTGGACGAGTCCAGGAATCCTCGCGGGATTCGTCGTGGCGGTCGTGCTGCTGCTGTTGTTCCTCTTTCGATCGTCTCGCCACCCCCAACCCGTGCTCGACCTCAAGCTCTTTCGGGCTCGTTCGTTCACCGTGGCCAACAGCGCTGCGCTGCTCTATTCCATGGGCTTTTTCGCCATGCTCCTTGGCAACATCTTGTTTCTCACGAGCGTGTGGCACTACACAATCCTCCGCGCCGGGCTCTCGGTGACACCGGGCCCCCTCGTCGTTGCTGTCGTCTCGGGCCCGGCCGGAAAACTCGCAGGACGCATCGGGTTTCGCCGAGTGTTGACCGTCGGGTTCGGCGTCTTCACAGCCGGTCTGCTCTGGTATGTCTGGCACGTCGGCACGCACGCGGAGTACCTCAAGGTGTGGCTGCCCGGAACGCTCATCGTCGGGCTCGGCATTGGCCTGACGTTCCCGGTCATCAGCGCGGCGGCGGTCTCGAGTCTCGAACCTTCTCGCTACTCCGTCGGGAGCGCTGTCAATCAGACGGCGCGTCAGATCGGCGGCGCGCTCGGCGTGGCGATACTCGTGGTCATCCTCGGGACGCCGAAGAACATCGACAGCGCCCTCAACAACTTCCACCACCTCTGGATCTTCTCCGCCTCGATGGCCGCGCTCGCCGGCATGATCTGCGTCTTCCTGGGACGTCCCGCGCCCCCTGCGGCACCGAGTGAAGTCGAGGTCGATGAGGCGAAGGGCGTCGAGGAGATGCTTGATGGAGAGATCGCGATGAACCTCCACCACGCGACGACACCACCAAAGAACGAGCTCGAGTAACGACGCATCTCTGTAGGGCCACTGTGGCAGCTGCTCTCCTACTGTTAGGTCGTGACCCTCGACACCAACGAAGTGCGCGACGAGGACGTCACACCTCGTCACTCTCGTCAGCGCTCGGTCATTGAATGGCTGATCGTGCTCGTCGTCGCGGTGACCGCGTCGTTTCTCATTCGCACGTTTGTCATTCAAACCTTCTCTATTCCCTCGGGCTCCATGAATCCAACCCTGTGGAAGGGGAATCACGTCGTGGTGGACAAGCTGAGCGTCGACTTCGGGACGATCAACATCGGTGACATCGTCGTCTTCAAGGCGCCGCCGGGTGTCAAAAGGGACTGTGGCGACAACTACACCGACCTCGTCAAGCGAGTCATCGGTCTACCCGGCGACCGCCTCACCTCGGTGGGCAACACGATCTACGTGAACGGCACGCCGCTTAATCAGAAGTGGACCCACTACACGAAGATCGGAGTGGCCATCGGTCACGTGACTGTGCCGAAGGGTCAGTACTTCATGATGGGCGACAATCACGTGGACTCCTGTGACAGTCGCGCGTGGGGCACGGTGCCGCGCTCGGACATCATCGGCAAGGTGTTCTTGAAGTTCTGGCCGTTCTCGCAGTGGACCTGGTACTAATCAGGATGCGTGGCAGAGCGGTGACGTCGTTACAACTCATCACCAGCGTTCTCATCGCCGGCGGCGCCACGTTCATGCTCGGTGACCTGTCGGGGGCCTCGGGCGCGGCGGCGTTGAAACCTCCCTTGATCACCGAGACCTTCACGCTTCTCCCGTGCAACCACCGCACGACCGTCGGACTTGAGAGTTGCGCCGAAGGACAACTGCTTTCAACGGACCGACAACTCAACGAACAGGTGAAGCTGCTCTTCGATCTTCTACCAAACGCGCAACGCAAGCGAAGCTTCGTCGCGGTGGAAGACGAGTGGTTCGCGTATCGAAAGGCAGACTGCGCAACTGTCGCCGCAATCTTCCACGGGGGAACGATCGCCCCCGTCGAGTACGCGCAGTGCGAGGAGCGAGACGACAGATCCCGAAGTGCCGATCTCCATTCGTTCTTCTCACTGCTAGAAGAGGGCAATAGTAGCGGTCCTCGATGGCCGTAAGGAGATGACCGACGGCTCCTGTGCGCCGAAACTATTGCGACAGCTCGAGGTCGCTGAGCAGCGTTCGAAGCTGGCGCCCGCGCTCTCGCGGATTGCCCTTCAGCTCACCGATCACGTCGCCTTCGACGTCGAGATCGTCACCGGGCTGGTAGAGCGAAACCTTCATCGCTGATCCTCGTCCGGCCGCGAGCACGACCCAAGGAAGTCCAATCTGGCCCGAATCGCGCGTTGCCATGATCTGACCCGGCTGAGCCAGCCCGAAGCTCCACTCCGGAACTCGCGCAGCGTCCATAACACGCTCAAGATCATTCGACGACGACAAGCTGGCCACACTGAACCTTACGAGCACGTCGTGACGTCGCACGCCATGTGCAACCGCAATTTCAAGCGAGCAAAGGGCTGTGGCGAGTCTGAGCGACATTTCTCAAGAACTACAGTGAATCGAGGAGGATCAGAGCGACAGTTCCGGTACACGAAGCTGCTGTGCCTGGTCGAAGGGAGCACCCCACGTGGAGCCAACGGACACCTCGTCTCCCGACTACTTCCACAAGGTGGTCGACTGCCAGTGGGCCTGTCCCGCGCACACCAACGTGCCCGGCTACATCCGACTCATCGCCCAAGGGCTCTTTGACGACGCGTACATGCTCAATCGCGAGTCGAACGTCTTTCCCGGCATCCTCGGTCGCACGTGCGACCGGCCCTGCGAACCGGCCTGTCGACGCGAGCGCGTGGACGGCTCCCCCGTTGCCATCTGCCGCCTCAAGCGCGTCGCGAGCGACCTACGTGGTGACATCAGTGACCGCTTGCCCGCGATTCCGATCGAGAAGAACGGCAGACGGATCGCCTGCATCGGCGCGGGTCCCTCGTCGCTGACCGTAGCCAATGACCTCATGCCGCTCGGCTACGAGGTCTCCATCTTCGAGCAGTACGACAAGCCGGGCGGTCTGATGCGCTCGAACATCCCCTCGTTTCGCCTGCCCGAAGAGGTCTTGGAAGAAGAGACGTCGATGATCCTCGACATGGGCGTCGACATTCGCTACAACACGCCCGTCGACAGTCTTCGCGGTCTGCTCGACGAAGGTTTCGACGCCGTGTTCGTCGGCGTCGGCGCGCCACGGGGTAAAGAGCTCGACCTGCCGGGGCGACACGACGAGACCGGCGACGACACGAACATTCACATCGGCATCGACTGGCTCGAGTCGGTTGCGTTCGGTCACCTGGACACGATCGGTGAGCACGTCCTCATCATCGGCGTCGGCAACACCGCGATGGACTGCTGTCGCACGTCGCGCCGTCTGGGCGGTCGCGACATCAAGGTCATGGCCCGCCGGCCGCGCGAGTTCTTCAAGGCCTCGCCATGGGAGCTCGACGACGCGGAAGAAGAAGGCGTCGAGATCATCGTGAACCATGCGCCGACGCGCTTCGTGATGGACGAAGGTCGTCTTGTCGGCATGGAGTTCGATGTACTCATGTGGGACGAGGGGGCGAAGCGCTCGACGACGATCGACACCGTCGTGATCCCGTGTGACGACGTCATTCTCGCGATCGGCCAAGAGAACGCCTTCCCCTGGATCGAACGAGACCTCGAGATGACCTTTGGCGAGTGGGACATGCCGGTCGTTGACGAGGTGACGATGCAGTCGAGCGTGCCGGGCGTCTTCTTCGGGGGCGACGCCGCGTGGGGGCCAAAGAACATCATCTGGGCCGTCGCGCACGGACACGAGGCGGCGATCTCCATCGACAACCTCTGCCGAGACGTTCCCCTCACGGATCGTCCGGCGATGGGCATGAACCTCATCAGCCAGAAGATGGGGATGAGCGAGTGGAGCTACCACAACGACTACAACCAGTCGTCGCGCCAGAAGATGACCCACGTCGAGCTGACCAAGCGCTTCGAGTCACTCGACCTTGAAGTCGAGCTGGGCTTTTCGGCCGAGCAGACCGCGCGCGAGGTGCAGCGCTGTCTCAACTGCGACGTCGAGACCGCGTTCACGGCGCCGCTGTGCATCGAGTGTGACGCCTGCCTCGACATCTGTCCGGTCCAGTGCTTGACGATCACGAGCAACGGTGACGAGGCAGACCTGCGCGAACGACTGCTCGCACCGGCGACAAATCTCTCCCAAGAGCTCTACGTCTCAGAGCCGCTCCCCCAGACGGGCCGCGTCATGGTGAAAGACGAGAACGTCTGCGTGCACTGCGGCCTCTGCGCAGAGCGCTGCCCGACGGCTGCGTGGGACATGGAGCTGTTCGACCTGAAGATCCCCTACGCGGGATCCAAGAACTTCATTCCCGTTGCGGTCGGCTTCGGCGGAAACGGAGCGTTGTCATGACCGTGACCGAAAAGGCGAAGACTCGCAACCAGGTCAACGATTTCTCGATAAAGCTGGCGAACGTCAATGGCACGGGCTCGGCCAGTGCCAACAGCCTCCTCGTTCAAGCCATCTTTCGCATGGGCATTCCGGTGTCGGGAAAGAACCTCTTTCCCTCGAACATCCAGGGCCTGCCCACTTGGTACGAGATACGAGTGAATGCCTCGGGCTACACGGCCCGCGCGCTCGACTATGACCTCATGGTCGCCATGAACGCCCAGACCTACGCCGCCGACATCGCCGACGTCCACCCCGGTGGCTACGTCCTCTACGACTCGTCCTGGCCCCTCGACCCCGACCTCGAACGCGATGACGTCACCTTCCTCGGCGTACCGCTCGCCGCGATGTGCCTTGAGAACTTCAAGAAGCCCCGTGAGCGCATATTGATGAAGAACATCGCCTACGCCGGCGCCGTGGTCGCGCTTGTCGGCATCGACCTCGACGTGGTCGCGGCGCTCCTTGACGAAACCTTCTCGCGCAACGTGGCCCTTCGCGACTCGAACCAGCGAGCGCTGCGTCTTGGCTACGACTACGCGATCGAGAACCTCGAGTGCCCGCTCGCCTTTCGGCTCGAACCGCTTGAGAAGAACAGTGACTCAATCCTGATCGACGGCAACACGGCGGCGGCGCTCGGATGCCTTTACGCGGGCGCGACGGTGGCGGGCTGGTACCCGATCACCCCGGCGACGGCGGTGATGGACAACTTCACGAAGCTCTGTGCGAAGTATCGCCGCGTCAAGGCGGAGAGCGATGATCCAAACGCGCCGCCGACGTACAAGAACAACTACCTCATCATTCAGGCTGAAGACGAGATCGCCTCCATCGGGATGGTGCTCGGCGCCGGGTGGAGCGGTGCGCGCGCCTTCACGTCCACGTCCGGTCCCGGCATCTCACTGATGAGCGAGCTCCTCGGACTCGGCTACTACACCGAGATTCCCGCGGTCGTCATCGACGTCCAACGTGTCGGCCCTTCGACCGGCATGCCGACGAGGACACAGCAGGGCGACATCTTGATGTGCGCCTACGCCTCCCACGGCGACACGAAGCACATCCTTCTCTTTCCAGCAAACCCGCACGAGTGCTTTGAGTTCGCCGTCAAGTGCTTCGATCTCGCCGAGCGCTTCCAGACGCCTGTGTTCATGCTGTCGGACCTCGACATCGGGATGAACGACTGGGTCGTGCCGAAGCTCACGTGGGATGACAGCTTCGTGCCCGACCGCGGGCGCGTGCTCGACGACAAGGACCTGGCCGAGATCGCGGAGTTCTTTCGCTACGCGGACGAAGACGAAGAGTTCGTCACGCCGCGCACGCTGCCGGGATCGGACTCGAAGGGTGCCTACTTCATTCGCGGTTCGGGGCACGACAAGTACGGGCGCTACACCGAGATACCCGATCAGTATCAAGAGGTCATCGACCGCTTGAAGCTGAAGCACGCCGCGGCGGCCATTCACGTGCCAGCGCCGATCATCGAACGCAGAGACGGCGCGAACGTAGGAGTCATCACGATCGGCAGCTGCGATCTCGCGGTTCGCGAGGCGCTGGATGAGTTGGAAGAGCAAGGCGTCGATGCCGACTTCTTGCGCGTGCGCGGATTCCCCTTCGTCGAGGACGTGCGAGCCTTCGTCGAGGGCCACGAGCGCTGCTTCGTCGTCGAACAGAATCGCGACGCCCAGCTGCGCAGCCTGATCTCGATCGAGACGGGCGTCGCCATCGAAAAGATGTCGTCGGTGCTCGCCTACGGCGGCTTTCCCTTGAGTGCCCAGCAGGTCGTCGACAGCGTATTGACCCAATTGGAGATGCCGTAATGCCATCCATCGTGAAGCCACTTATCCCGCTCAACCCACTGCCAAAGAATGACATCGGGCTCACCGTGCGCGACTACGAAGGAGCGATGTCGACGTTGTGCGCAGGCTGTGGCCACGATTCGGTCACGGCCGCGATCAGTCACGCGTTCTTCGAACTCTCGACGCCGCCGAACCGTATTGCGAAGCTGAGCGGCATCGGCTGTTCGTCAAAGACCCCGACCTACTTCGTGCGCGGCGCGCACGGCTTCAACAGCGCGCACGGACGCATGGCGACGATCGCGACCGGTGCCAACGCGGCCAATCGAGAGCTGACCTACATCGGCATCTCCGGCGACGGCGACTCTCTGTCGATCGGTCTTGGACACCTCATGCACGCCATGCGTCGCAACGTCAACATGGTCTACGTCATCGAGAACAACGGTGTGTACGGGCTCACCAAGGGCCAGCTCTCCGCCTCGGCCGACATCGGTTCGGCCCCGAAGAAGGGCGAGGCCAATCTGCTCGCGCCGATCGACCCGATCATGCTTGGACTCACGCTCGGTGCGACGTTTCTCGCACGGAGCTTCTCCGGCGATAAGGAGCAGTTGATACCCATCTTGAAGGCCGCCGTCGCGCATAGGGGGTTCGCGCTCATCGACGTGATCTCACCGTGCGTCACGTTCAACGATCACGAGAGCTCGACGAAGAGCTACAAGTTCGTGCGCGAACACGAAGTGAAAGAGGTCCAGACCGACTTCGTGCCGATGCAGGTGCCGATTCGCGAGAAGATCCCGAGCGACGACGCGAAAGCCATCACGATGCACGACGGCAGCGTGCTGCGCTTTCGCCACGTGCCCGATGGCTACGACCCGAGCAATCGAATGTCGGTCGAGGAGTACATTCGCGACCGCCAGGAGCGCGGTGAGATTGCGACAGGTCTGCTCTACCTCAACGAATCGTCACAAGAGTTGCACGACCTCAATCAGACGCCGCCGTCATCACTCGCAAGCCTCCCCCACGACGTGCTCTGTCCGGGCGCAGACGCACTCGCGGAGCTTCAAGAAGACTTCCGCTGAGTCCGATCGACGTCAGCGCGAAGTGCACGACAAAGCGGTAATGCCTCTGCGCAAGATTTGGCGAGGGCGCACGATTGCGCGTGACGGCGATCTTCCAAATCACAAATTTTGAAGGGCGAACAACGGTGTCACACAATCGTTACGAACAACCAATCAACTGCCCAGTATTTGACTGGTGAATTAAAATAACAAATAAAAAATATCGTCCCCGGAGGCGTACAAAATACGGGCGATTCTCGCAGTTATTGACAGCACTCTCATTAGCCTCGTGTGGTAATGGAAAACGTGTCGGACCCCTCCATCAGGGTGGCCGTTGTTGACGACCACATCATGGTGTCAGAACTGCTGGCCCTCTCCATCTCGAAAGAGGCCGACTTGAGTCTTGTGGGCGTGGTCGGCAACGTAAGCGACGCCCTCGAGCTGGTCAAACGAGATCACCCCGACGTCATTCTGCTGAACTACCGACTGCCCGATTTCGAGTGCATCGAGATGGTCAAGCTCATGATCAAAGAGTCTCCCGACAGCCACGTGGTGATGCTGTCGGGCAACGGCGATCACGGACTTCAGCGACAGGCCATCGACGCGGGATGCACGGGGCTGCTCGGCAAGAACGCTCGCATCGCCGACGTGCTTGGTGCTATTCGCGCCGCCGTGCGCGGAGAGATGGTCATTAGTGCCGGCGAGTCGTTCCAACTTCGCTCCGCTTGAATCCCCGTTGATTGACGTGCTTACGTCATGAAGCTCATCAATGTTGACGCGAAGAGTCGCGCTTGTATGGCGCTATGGTTTCGATCTGAACGATTTCGAAACAGCCTGACTACTATGACATCGAACACGATTTGATGCCGATTTGCATCGTTCTGTACGCGGTGGGGCTTCGATCGAACAGTGCAAGGGAGCGCGCATGATCACGACGAGAGCATTTCGTATCGGGCTATGTATTGCGATGGTCGGCATAGGCGGACTCGTCGGAGGGATCGGCGGCAGCGCGCTCGCATCGGCCGCCGGGCCAAAGGTCGTTGTCACGCCGTCAACGAAGTTGAAGAACGGCGAAGTGGTGCATGTCAGTGGCAGCGGGTTCAAGCCCGGTGACACAGTATTTATCGTGGAGTGCCTCAGAACGTCTAAGGGCGAGTCGGGCTGCAAAGTGCCAGCGACCATCCCCCCCGCCGTGACGATCACGTCGACGGGGCTCCTGCCGAGGAGCTCGTTCAAGGTCTCAACGGGGAGAATCGGCACGGGCATCTGTGGAACGACGAAAGCGAACCTGGCCAAGTGCGCCGTCAGTGTCGGCAACGCGACCGGTGGCGACTCCGCCGTGGGCGACATCACGTTCGCTCTTCCCGCTAAGAAATAGGTTGACGTCGTCGGCGAGATGCAACATGCTCGTCGACTCGCGTCGGTGGTCGGACTGACGCCGTAGAGAGTGCAGTGACCGCTGGCGCGTCCAGCGGCTCCTGGGAGGGAGCACATGTTCGGCAGTAACGGTAGCGATTCGACGTTCACACGGATCGACGAGCGCCGCCACTCGATCGCCGCCGGACTGCGCGCGCACTTCAGCTTTTCGATACTGCTTGCGATTCTCTTCCTGACGTTTCTTGACAACACGATCGCGAGCGCCGTCTTGACGAGCGTGCAGTCAAAGCTGCACGCGGGCGTGTCGGAGCTTCAGTGGGTCGTCGGCGGCTACGCGCTCGCGTTCGCGAGTCTCATGTTGATCTGCGGATCCCTCGGTGACAACTTTGGGCGCAAGCGCGTCATGCTGATTGGCGCGGTGATCTTCTGTGCCGGGTCCATCATCTGCGCGTTTTCGGTATCGCCGGGCGAGTTGATCGCTGGACGCGTGGTGATGGGCGTTGGTGCCGCGGGATCCGAACCGAGCACGCTGTCGATGATTCGCCACATCTATCCAGACAAGCGTCTTCGCGCGCGGGCTCTCGGCGCGTGGGCGGCGGTGTCGGGCCTCGCCCTCGCCCTCGGCCCCGTGATCGGCGGCGTCCTCGTCGGGTTGTGGAGCTGGCGCGCCGTCTTCTGGTTCAACTTCATCTTCGGCGCTGTCGTCATCGTGTGTGGTGCCATCGCGTTGCCGGAGAGCGTCAATGAGATTCGCCGACGCGTCGACTGGCTGGGCTTTCTTCTCGCCGGGGTATCGCTCGGCTTTGCCACGTACGCGACCATCGCCGGGGAAACGTGGGGCTACTACTCGAGCGGCGTGCTGACGCTGTACTCCATTGCCGGGCTCTGTTTCATCACGTACTTCATCGTCGAGTCGAAGACGACCCACCCCATGTTGAACGTCCGGTGGATTCGAAACCGAGCCTTTGCTGGATCGACGGTCATCGCGTTTACGAGCTTCTTTTCCATCTTTTCGATCTTCTTCTTCGTCGCCCTCTACCTTGAGGTGATCGGTTCCGCGAGTGCCTACGCACTCGCGCGTGACTTCCTGCCAATGCTCGCCGGCATTGTTGCAGCGGCCCTATTCACAGGGCGCTGGGTTGGACGAGTCGGGTCTCGCGTGCCGATGACGTTGGGCTGTGTCCTCGCGGGACTCGGTGTGCTGCTGACGGACGCCGTGATCAGCCCAACGGCGGGGCTCAGCACGCTCGGCTGGACGATGGGACTCGCGGGGATCGGCTTTGGCATGATTATCGTGCCCGTCAGCTCCACCGCGCTCACCAGCATTCCAGCGAACAGCTCGGGCATCGCTGCGTCAACAGTCAACACGGCTCGTGAGTTGGGCGCCGTGACCGGTGTGGCCATCCTCGGCTCGATCGTCAATGGACAGCTCACCGTGAACCTGACGCGCCGACTCGCTGAGATCGGTGTGCCGCCTTCGTTTCGCGCAGAGATCATCGAGGACGTCGTGACCGGTACAGCCGCCTCGAAGGCATCAGCGGAGAGTAAGAACAGCGGCGCTGCAGTACGTCACATCATCAACGAAGTCATCCACGCGGCCTACGGCGCCTTCACCCACGGACTCAACCTCGCCCTATCGGTGTCGGGGCTGATGCTCCTCGTCTCCGCTGCAATCGCCTACTTCACTGGCACCTCGGAGCGTTCGTCGATGGTGAAGGATGAGGAAGACTACGGCCCTGCATCGTAAGGCAGCGGCTCTTGACGACTCTGGCGAGCGATCTGTCGGCTCGTTCGAATGAGGAGCCCCGCGAAGCCCAGGTTGGCCAACATTTCGGCAAGAAAGAGGAGGTGCAGATCGCCCACGGCGGTCAGCAACGCTAACGAGTCCCCGGCCAGCTGGACCAAGAGCAGCAACGAGCTCGTCGCCGAGAGCGGCCACGCTCGAAACATCCACAGCGACGCGGCACCCACGAGAACGACCAAGACCGTGCCGAGGGCGAAATGAACATCCTTCAGCCCAACGTCCAAGGAGTAGATGTACGAGCTCAGCAGTATCAACAGCAGAACAGCGCTGTACGACGTCAGCACCAATCCGAGTCGGCGCACGCGTCGGTCGCCGTTGGCGTACGCCATCGCCGCACGTTGACTATAGAGAGCCAGCAGGGCAAGGGCGAGAGTGTAGGGAACCGCGGTTTTGATATGCAAGCCATAGTTGCTCATCCCGCCCTCGTTCGACGTCAGCACGAATCCGGGATGTAGAGCGACGCTCACGATGACGAAGAAGAGATAGGCGAGTTCTCCACGAACGATGTACGTGACCGCGCGCTTCCCTGCGGCACTCACGTGCGGGTCGGGCCGGTACGAGTGCGCCGCGAACTCCGACAAGGGCCTCCCATTGCACTCCCGTTCCCGGTTGAGTCGAAGTCACTGTGGAGAGGACATCAGAGCGCGGGTGCCGAGAGAACCTACGGGCGTACCCAGCAGCATACGGGTCATCTACCCGGGCGCGGCGCGTGTGGTCTGCAACGAGTAACGACAGGCTCCGCCTAGGGACTCGGCGTCGTCTCTTGGAGTCGTCGGGTGAGCTCGTCGTTGAAGCGCTGCATCAGCGCCGTCAGTTTGGCGACGTCGCTCGTCGACCAGTCCTTGCAGATCTCGCGCAGCATGGCGCTACGTCGCTGCTCGCGTTCTTCGAACTCGCGCTGACCCGCGGCCGACACCGACAACAGCGTTGCGCGGCCGTCGGAGGGATCGCGCCGCTGGCGCAGTAGCCCCTCCTTCAGCATGTCGTTGACGTAGCGGCTGATCGAGGTCTTGGTGACGAACAGCCGGCTCGCGAGGTCGGACGCGCGGATCTCTCCTGCTTCAACGATCGCGCGCAAGAGCTCGATCTCGAGCGGACTGTGCCCGGGCGCGTTGGTCGCGCGAACCAGCTGCATGAGGTTCCCGCGTCGCAGGCGACCCCACTCACGTTCGAGCGTCGTGTCGGTTTTTTTCTCCGCGTGCTTGCTCACCGCGCTAATATTACAGGTAGTTACTTTAAGTAACTAATTCATTTGCCCCGCCATTCTCTATCTCGCGAAGCCGCCTCGGCGGACCTCCTGAAAGGATCACCGTGACACACAACCTGCGCGCCGACACCACCACTATGAAGGGCCACGGGGGCGACGTGATCGAGACGTACCTCGCGGTGCCCACCGACGTCGAAACGTGCGGCTCGATTGTCGTGATCCACCACATGCCGGGCTACGACGACAGCACCAAGGAGATCGCGCGCAAGTTTGCGGCCTTCGGGTACGCCGCGTGCATGCCCAACCTCTACTGGCGCGAAGCTCCGGGCGCGAGCCCCGATGACGCGGCCGCCGCCGCGCGTGCCCTCGGCGGCGTGCCCGACGATCGTCTCATCGGCGACGTGAAGGGGGCCATGGAGCATCTGGGATCACTGCCTACCTCGAACGGCAAGGTCGCCTCGATTGGCTACTGCTCGGGCGGGCGCCAGTCGCTCCTCGCCGGATGTCGCCTCCCGCTCGACGCCGTCATCGACTGCTACGGCGCGTTCGTGACGGTCGACCCGCCGGCCGAGCACGGAATGAAAGCCAGGGCCATCGTCGGCGAGGTCGGCAACCTGTCGGGGCCGCTGCTCGGTCTCTTCGGCGCCGAGGACACATTTCCTTCGCCCGATCAAACCGACGTGCTCGCAAAGGCCCTCGAAGCAGCGGGCAAGGACTTCACGTTCCGCACGTACGAAGGTGCAGGCCACGCCTTCTTCGCGACTGATCGACCGAGCTACCGCGTTGAAGCGGCGAATGCGGGCTGGAAAGAGATCTTCGCGTTCCTCGAGCGCACGATCGCCTAAGGAGTTCCATGTGCACCTACCAAACTGAGCGGCTCGACGTGTCGGGCAGCGCCAAGACCCAAAGTGGCTGGACGTCGATGACCCAGGCAACGGTCTACTTCGACCACCCGGTCCACTACCTCGCGGGACACGCCCTCATGATCGATCTGCTCAACCCGGCAGAGGGTCCCTCGGCGCGCGCAGCGATCGAGCTCAACGCCGAAAGCGCCCGTGCGCTCGCGCACGCCATTCTCACCACACTCGACACTGTTCCTAGCGAGCTGTTGAGCGAACTCGCCTCGTGAGCCTCGCCGATGCGCGAGCGCGTCGGGAAGGGTCACGCCCCGAATCGGATCGGTACAAGTGGCTGGTGCTGTCCAACACCACCTTGGGGATGCTCATGGCGACGATCGACACGTCGATCGTCCTCATCGCGCTGCCGGACATCTTCAAGGGGATCAACATCAACCCCCTCGAGGCGGGCAACACCTTCTATCTGCTCTGGATGATCCTCGGCTTCATGATCGTCACCTCCGTGCTCGTCGTGAGCCTCGGTCGACTCGGCGACATGCTCGGGCGCGTGCGGATGTACAACATGGGTTTTGTCATCTACACGTTCTTCTCATTGATGCTCTCGATCACGTGGATGCAGGGCACATCTGCTGGCATCTGGCTCGTGGTGATGCGCCTCTTTCAGGGCGTGGGCGCCGCGTTCTTGATCGCGAACTCAACGGCGATCTTGACCGACGCCTTCCCCGAGAACGAACGAGGTATGGCGGTTGGAATAAACCAGATCGCCGCGATCGCGGGTTCATTCATCGGTCTCGTCCTGGGTGGACTGCTCGGACCGATTGAGTGGCGGCTCATCTTCATCATCTCGGTGCCGATCGGCATCTTCGGCACCATCTGGGCGTATCTCAACTTGAAAGAGCTCCCCACCAAGATCGACTCCCACGTCGACTGGAGCGGGAACGTCACCTTCGCCCTCGGACTCGTCGCCCTGATGGTCGGCATCACCTACGGCATCCAGCCCTACGGCGGACACGTCATGGGCTGGACGAGCCCCTTCGTGCTGTCGTGCTTGATAGGTGGCGTGATCGCGCTGTACTTCTTCGCGCGCATTGAAGCGCGCTCGCCCGACCCCATGTTCAAGTTGAGCCTGTTCAAGATCCGCGCCTTCACGTCGGGCAGCATCTCGACGCTGTTCTCGGCCATCGGGCGCGGCGGGCTGATGTTTACGATGGTCATCTGGCTGCAGGGCATCTGGCTACCGCTGCACGGTTATGCGTTCTCCGAAACACCGCTCTGGGCAGGCATCGCCCTGTTGCCACTAACAGGTGGCTTCCTCGTCGCGGGTCCGTTCTGTGGGTACCTGTCCGATCGCTACGGCGCGAGGCCCTTCACAGTGGGCGGCATGGTGGGGGCCGCCATCTCGTTCTTTCTGCTGCAGTTCCTGCCCGCTGACTTCTCCTATCCCGTCTTTGGGTTGTTGCTGTTCCTGAACGGCCTGTCGATGGGCATGTTCGCCGCCCCCAACCGCGCGAGCATCATGAACTCGCTACCGGCCGAGAATCGCGGTGTGGGTTCGGGCATGAACTCGACCTTCCAGAACTCCGGGCAGGTGCTGTCGATCGGCATCTTCTTCACGCTCATGATCATCGGGCTCTCGCGAACGCTTCCCCACGCGCTCTACGTCGGGCTCACTCACGAGGGCATTTCCTCGGCCGTGGCGCGCCACATCTCAACGCTGCCACCGGTGACGACGCTGTTCGCATCGTTCCTCGGCTACAACCCGATGGTCCACCTGCTTGGCGCCCACGTGCTCGCGTCCTTGAGTCCGAGCGCTCGGGCGACCATCATCGGACGAAAGTTCTTCCCGACCATCATCGAGCATGCGTTCGTCGCGGGACTTCACCCAGCGCTCGACTTTGCCGCGATCCTGTGTGCCTTGGCGGCGATCACCTCGTGGCTGCGCGTGTCGCCCTCGACGAAACGCGCCGCGAGTTCGGACTTAGAAGTCGGCGTCCGGACGCCGTCGCACGCCGACTAACAGCGCCACGCGAAGTCCGAGCTTCGAGAGCTCATTGCGGCTGAGTTGCACCCAGGTCGTCGTGCCATCGCTCAGCTCGACGGTGACCTGGGCTTCGAAGCCGAGCGAGACGATCGAGGTGATGCGACCTTTGGCCTCGCCGTCGTAGACCGAGACGAGCTCCAAGTCGTGGGGGCGGGTCACTTCGCCTTGGAACATCGTCGACGGTCCCAGAAACTCGTGGACGAAGTTTGTCGCCGGACTTTCATAGAGCGCGAGTGGATGGCCCGCTTGGACGACGTGGCCCGCACGCATCACGATGAGCTGGTCGGCCACTTCCATCGCCTCTTGCTGGTCGTGGGTCACGAGCACGGTCGTCACCGGCATCTGCGCGTGCAGCTCTTTCACCCACTGGCGAAGCTCCTGGCGCACCACCGCGTCCAACGCCCCGAAGGGCTCGTCGAGCAACAGCACGCGAGGTTCGATCGCGAGTGCGCGCGCGAGCGCCATGCGTTGGCGCTCACCACCTGACAGCTGGGCCGGGTAGCTCTTCGCCTTGTCTTCGAGACGCACCAGGGACAGCAGCTCTTTCACGCGCGAGTCGATCTCGCTCGCGGAGCGCTTTCGCACCTTCAGTCCGAAGGCGACGTTCTTGGACACGTTCATGTGGCGAAAGGGCGCGTAGCTCTGAAAGCAGAAGCCGATGTCGCGGTGACGGGGGTCGACGTTCGTCACGTCGTCGCCGTCGATCGTGACGGTGCCTTGGTCGGGGGATTCCAGGCCGCTGATGAGCTTCAGCAGCGTCGACTTGCCCGATCCCGACGGACCGAGAATGGCCGTGAGGGAGTTGTGCGTGATCTCAATCGAGACGTCTTCGACCGCGTGGGTCTTGCCGTAGTGCTTGGTCAGATGCTTAAGCGAGATCGACACGCAGCTTCCTCTCTCTCTTTCGAAGAACCGCAAGAACACCGAGCACCAGCACCGAGATCGCCGCGAGCACCAGGGCGTCGGAGTACGAACCGAAGACATCGAAGCGCTGGTCCCAGTCGTCGTAGATGTAGATCGGCAGGGTCTGGGTCCGTCCCGAGATGTTGCCCGAGACGACGAGCACCGCGCCGAACTCGCCGAGGGTGCGCGCGATCGTCAGGGTGATCCCATACATCACGGCCCACTTGATCGATGGCATCGTGACCCGAAAGAAGGTGCGCAGGCGACCTGCCCCGAGGGTGCGCGCGGCCTGCTCCTGCTCGGTACCGACCTCAAGCAGCACCGGCACGATGGAGCGCAACACGTAGGGAAGCGAGACGGCCATCGTGGCAAGGGTGATGCCGAGCGGGGAGAAGAGCACCATGATGCCAACGCGCGCGAGCGGCGCACCGAACCAGCCGATGCGCGAATACGCGAGCACGAGGGCGATGCCAAGGATGACCGGCGACACGGCGACGGGGATGTCAAAGACCGTGTCAAAGACTCGTCGGCCGATGAACTTGTGGCGAGCAATCAACATGGCGGCTCCCACGCCGACGATGGCGTTCACGGGGACGGCGATCGCCGCTACTTCGACGGAGAGCTTCAGCGCAGCGAGAGAAGCCGGTTGGGTGACTTGCGACCAGAACGGACCGAAGCCGTGCTCGAGGGCCTTCACGACGAGGAAGGCGACTGGCAGTCCGATCAATATCGCGACATAGAAGAGCACCACGCTCCGCACGGCCCAGCGGTTGGTACCACTCATCAGAGTGTCCGCTTCTGGAAGCGACGGGAGAGCACATTGCTGGTAATAAGGATGACCAGACTGATCACGAGCAGTGCCGTTGACACCGCCGCGGCGTCCGTCCAGAGAAAGCCCTGGGTCAGGTTGTAGATGTAGTACGACGCCGTCGTCGTGCGTCCGATGCCGCCCGCGATCAGCGAGATCGAACCGAACTCGCCGACGGCCCGCGCAAACGCGAGTCCAAAGCCGCCGAGGATCGCGGGCCACAGCGACGGCAAGACGACGGTGAAGAAGGTACGCACTCCCCCGGCGCCGAGCGTTCGCGCGGCGGCTTCACTCTCAAGATCGAGCGAGGCGAGCACCGGTTGCACGGCTCGCACGCTGAAGGGCAGCGTGACGAACAGCAGCGCCAGCATGAGTCCCATCCACGTTTCGAAGAGGTCGACGTGAATGGGACTGTCAACGCCATAGATCGCGAGCAGCACGACGCCCGCCACGATAGTTGGCAGGGCGAAGGGCAGATCGATCGACGCTTCGAGCACGCCCTTGCCCACGAACTTGTCGCGAACGAGGACCCACGCAATCGCAACCCCCATGACCGCGTTGATGGCGGCAACACTGAGCGAGAGCCAGAGCGAGAGGAAGATCGCCTCTTTCGCACCGGGCGCAGTGACGGCCGTCCAGAACGCCTTCCACCCGATCGAGACGCTCCAGCGCCAGAACTCGACACCAGCGCCGTGGGTGGCGATCGACAGGGAGAAACCGTGGGCGATGAGCGCTGCCACCGGGATGAGGACGATCAGCGAGAGGTAGCCGACGATCAGTGCCCCCCCACCACCGGCAAGCAGCGGCAACGCGAGCTTCGAGCGAACCCGGCGCCAACCCAACGGGGCAGACGACGCCGAAGGTGGAGGCGTCAGCGTGTTCGTGTCTAGGGCCGTAGCCATGCTCGTCCTTCGTTGAGTCTGTCCGACACGGCGAACCGGCTCGGGAGGCAGCCCGCCCTACTCGGCGCGGACAATCACCTTATTTTCCATGGAAGTACTCGATATTACTTGACACCACTCGGACCTCGCGCGACCACCGCAACGGCAGCGAGGATGTTTGCGGCTGACAAAGTTCAACGAAGGATGTGGCAAGTACCTCGGGGTACGTGTATATCCTACTTAAGCAATAGGAATTATAGGATAAGCCCGACACCGTACGTAAGGAGTAGCAGTGACCTCAATCCTTTGGAGCCCCCTCGGCATGGGAGATGTCCACCTTCCCCATCGCCTTGCGATGGCTCCGATGACGCGCGCCCGATCGACGCCGAAGGGAGTGCCGACCGCGATGAACGCCACCTACTACGCGCAGCGCGCTTCGATGGCCGTCATCATCTCTGAGGGCACGCAGCCTTCACCCGACGGGCAGGGTTATCCCCTGACGCCGGGCATCTACTCCGACGAGCAGATCAAGGGTTGGCGTCTCGTCACTGACGCCGTGCACGAGGCCGGCGGACGCATCGTCATCCAGCTCATGCACACGGGAAGAGTGGCGCATCCCTTGAACACGCTGCACGGCCGTCAACCCGTCGCCCCCTCGAGGGTCAAGCCGGCTGGCACGATGTTCACCTCCGTGGGCACCTTCGAGATGCCCCCGCCCCGCGAGCTCTCGGCGCGCGACATCTTCGACACCATCGACGATCACCGTCATGCCGCGGCGGCCGCCATCGCTGCGGGCGCGGACGGCGTGGAGATTCACGCCGCGAACGGTTACCTCGTCCATCAGTTTCTCTCGACGAACGCGAACGAGCGCGCCGACTGTTACGGCGGGTCGATTGGAAATCGCATCCGCTTCGCCCTCGAAGTTGCTTCCGCCGTCGCCGACGAGATCGGTGCCCACAAAACCGGCATCGTCATCTCTCCGGGAAACCCTCTCAACGACATCGTCGAAGACGACACCCGCGCGCTGTATGAGACGCTGGTGCACGCACTCGCACCATTGGACCTCGCGTACCTCAACGTCGTGCATGGCGGCGATGAAGAGCTGATCCGAACTATCCGTCGCAGGTGGCCCACGGTGCTCTTGCTCAATCGGCGCGGCGCCGATCTCGATCGCCGCATCGAAGACGTCGAGAGCGGCCTCGCCGATGTGATCACCGTCGGTCAACCGGCACTCGCCAATCCGGACCTGGTCGAGCGGCTGCGGGTCGGTGCGCCGCTCAACGACGTTGACCACGCGACGTTCTACGGCGGCGGCGAGCACGGATACATCGACTATCCGACGATCCACTCGCTCGAGGGATCGACTCGATGATCAACGCCGTCGGTGATCGTCTCACTCGAGATTTTTAATCCCATGACTTGACGAGGCACGTGCGCCTCGTTAGTATCTTCCGCAATGTCTAGTAATTCTATTGAAATAGTAGGAAATGGCAGAGGGTTCGGACCCGGCGCTCTGCACGTCGCCACTTCGGTTCATCCCTTTTCAGCTGGAACCACGTTCGTTTTGTTCACGTCAGCGTTTTCCCACCAACCACAGGAGATGAAGTAGCCATGTTGACCACTCGCCCATTTCGACGAGGCATTATCACTGTCGTCGCCGCAGCCACCGCGCTCGGCGCCAGCAGTTTCATCCTGGCAACTTCATCGGGAGCCTCATCGAGCACCAGCCCGGTCAAAGGGGGCACGCTCGTCTACGGCGCCGATCGCGAGCCCACGTGCCTCGACCCTCACAACTACGGCGACATGCCCCAGACCTACATCGCGCGTCAGTTTCTCGACTCGCTGGTGTCTGAGCTGCCCGACGGTTCGGTCGTTCCGTGGTTGGCCACATCGTGGACGATCTCGGCGAACGGACTGCACTACACGTTCCAGCTGAAGCACAACGTGAAGTTCACCGACGGCACACCGTTCAACGCGGCGGCAGTGGTCGCGAACTTCGAACAGATCAAGAGCCCGGCAACGCAGTCGGACACTGACTGGGGCTACCTCTCTCCGTACTACGTGTCGACAACGGCGGTCGGTCCGTACACGGTCGAAGTGAATCTCAAGGCGCCCGACGCACCGTTGCTGGACGAACTGGCTCAAGCCTTCTTCGGCATGGAGTCACCGAAGGCGATGGCGCGTGGGTTGACGGCGAACTGCCAGTCGCCTGTCGGCACGGGACCCTTCATGGTGCAGAGCTGGGTGCACGGACAAAGCGTCACGCTCATCCGCAACCCCAACTACAACTCCGCCCCGGCCAACGCGAAGCACCAGGGGCCCGCGTACTTGAGCAAGATCACCTGGAAGTTTCTCGAGGACTCGTCGGTCAGGTTCGCGGCGCTCCAAAGCGGCGAAGTACCGATCATCTTCAACCCGCCGCCCCAGGACATGACCGAACTCAACGCGGACGGGAGTCTCAGTCTGCTGCAGTTCATCCACGCGGGCGTTCCTGATGGCATCGCGCTCAACACCACAAAGGCTCCCTTCAACAGCCTTCAGGTTCGCCAGGCGTTCTTCTACGCCTCGAACGCGAAGGCTGCACTTCAAAGCTCGTACGAGGGAACGTTGACACCCTCCTCAGGTCCACTCTCATCGTCGACGCCGGACTACTCGTCGGCCTACGAGGACGCCTACAACTACAACCGGACGAAGGCCGAGTCCCTCCTGAAGGCTGCCGGCTGGACGGGGAAGAACGGTCAGGGCTATCGCACGAAGGACGGTGCCGTCTTGAAGGCGCGATTGGTCTACTCGTCCAACACTGGCGACACGCCCCCCGCGGACTTGACCCTGCTGCAAGACATTCAGGCCTCGGAGAAAAGCGTGGGCTTCGACGTCGTGCTCGAGCCCCTGAGCGAGGCCGCGTACGACAACTCGTTTGTCAGCACCACCAATCACGAGCTCCTGTGGGGCGCCTATTGGAACAGTCCGACGCCCGCCGTGCTCAACATCGTGTACTCGACGTCGTCGCTGAAGTCGGGGCTTGGGAACAACTCGGTCTTCTCATCTGACTCCCGCTTGGACTCGATCCTCCTGCAGGCGGCGGCGACCACCAACGCCGCCACCCAAAAGAAGCTGTATGGCGAGGCACAGTCGATCGTGTCGCAGAATGCCTGGGATCTCTCCGTCTATCCCGAGACCACTCGGCTCGGGATCTCCAACACGTTGCACGGCGTGTGGATAGAGCCCTCTGAGGGCGAGCCCGTGCTCAGCGACGCCTGGCTATCGAAGTAGCCACGGAATAAAGGGGTTATAGAGCCGTGAGCATCATTTCAAAGAGGGTCGGTCTGCTACCAGAGCCGACGCTCGGCGTGGGATTCTGGCGACGCCACCGCGTGCTCGCCCGACTGGGGACGCGAATCGCTGGCGTCATCGGCGTGTTGTTCGCAGTCGCGACCGTGACCTTCCTCGCAGCCCATCTGATGCCCGGCAACCCCGCGACCACGATCCTGGGCGGCGCAGGCTCGCACCCAACGCGAGCCGAGGTGGCAGCCGTTGACCGTCAGTACGGATTCAATCGATCGTTGATCGCTCAGTACCTGAGCTTCATGGGCAATCTCCTAAGAGGCAACCTCGGCACGTCGTACGTGCTGAAGGAGAAGGTGACGACCGTCATCAGCCAACAGATGGGTGCGACCTTCCTTCTCACCGGCAGCGCACTCGTGATGGCCTGGGTGATCGCGCTGCTCGGGACGTTGGCGTCGGCTCGGCGGGGGCGGGTGACATCGGCGATCGGATCGGGCTTTGAGATCTTCGTCGCTGGACTCCCCCAGTACTGGCTCGGGATCATCCTGCTCGTCGTGTTCGCCTTTCGCCTTCGATGGTTCCCCGTCGAAGGGGGAACCGGAATCCAGGGCCTGATACTCCCCGGCCTCACCCTGGCGCTGCCGCTCGCCGGCTTCATCGGCCAGGTAACACGCGACGAGTTCTCGGCCGTCATGGACCAACCCTTCGTCGTCACGGCGCGAACGAGAGGCATGAGCGAAACGGGTGTGCGAGTGCGCCACGTGCTGCGCCACTCGATCCTTCCCGGCATCACCCTGTCGGGCTGGGCGCTCGGGTCACTGTTCAGCACCGCGGTCATCGTCGAAGCCGTGTTTGCCCGTCAGGGCCTCGGGCAGGTGCTGACCAACGCCGTCGGCCAACAAGACATACCCGTCGTGATTGGCGTGACGTTGCTCGTGGCACTGGTGTACGTCGTGGCGAACCTGCTCGTCGACGTCGTCTATCTCATCGCCGACCCCCGGATGAGGACGGCATGAGTCAGTTCTCCTTGGCGACACCGTGCCGCGTGAACGCGAGGGCCTCGTGGTGACGTCCCTCACCGAGGCGCGGTCCGTTGGACCGGGCATCGACGTCACCACGCGTCCGAAGCGCCGCACGACGTTCCGTCCCGGTGTCTGGCTCTCGGTCGCGTTCGTGATCTTCATCGCCATCGCCGCGATCTCTCCGTCGTGGCTGGCGAGCGGCTCTCCCGACACGATCAATCTCGCCCACTCCTTCGCGCCTCCCTCGTGGCACCACCTCTTTGGCACCGACCCGTCGGGCCGAGACGTGTACACCCGCGTCATCTACGGTGCTCGTCAGTCGCTGACCATTGGCCTGCTCGCCACGCTGATCGCGATGGTCATCGCGATCGCACTCGGAGTGACGGCGGGCCTCGGCGGCAAGGTGGTTGACGGCTTCATCAACCGAGTGCTCGAGGTGCTCTTCGCGTTCCCCGGACTGCTGCTCGCGTTCTTGTTCCTCGCGCTCTTCGGGACCGGCGTCGTGACCGAAGTGATCGCCGTCGCCATCGGTTCCGCGCCGGGATATGCCCGAATGATTCGAGGTCAGGTGCTCGCGGTGAAGGGCTCGGGCTACATCGAAGCGGCGTATGCGCTCGGGCACTCGCCCCGTCGAGTCATCACACGTCAGCTGTTCCCCAACGCGATGCGCCCGCTCGTCGTGCTCGCGACGATGGGCATCGGACAGTCCATCGTGTGGGCGTCGTCCCTCAGTTTTCTGGGGCTCGGCGTCGCGCCGCCCTCGCCTGAGTGGGGAGCCATGCTCGACGCCGGACGCGACTACGTCCTGCAGGCCTGGTGGCTCGAAGTCTTCCCCGGCCTCGCCATCGTGCTGTGCACGCTGTCGGTCACCGCACTTGGTCGTTATCTGCAACAAAAACTTGATGGAGGTATTGGAGTATGAGAGCTCTCAACACGTCAGGGCGTTTGCTCGAGGTCGACGACCTGAACGTCCGATTCGGCGATGCGTCGACTGGCACCGAGGTCGTTCGCGGCGTCTCGTTTCACGTCAGCGCGGGCGAGTGCCTCGGGATCGTTGGCGAGTCGGGCTCGGGCAAAAGTGTCACGGCGCGAACACTCGTCGGCCTCACGGGTCGCAACTCACACGTCTCGGCCGCGGAGCTCTCGCTCAACGGATCGAACATCCTCGGCCTCAGCGATCGAAAGTGGCGACGCCTCCGCGGCAGTGAGATCGGATTCATTCTCCAAGACGCCCTCGTCTCACTCGACCAGCTGCGTCCCGTGGGCAAAGAGATCGCCGAGCCGCTGCGACTCCACCACTGGGGCAATCGGACCCAGCGCTACGAGCGGGTGATCGAGCTCCTTCGCCAAGTCGGCGTACCCGAGCCCGAGGTACGCGCACGCCAGCGTCCCTACGAGCTCTCGGGAGGACTTCGCCAGCGCGCGCTGATCGCGTCGGCCATCGCACTCGATCCGACACTCGTCATCGCGGACGAGCCGACCACGGCGCTGGACGTCACCGTGCAGGCGCAGGTCCTCGACCTCCTTGAAAAGATCAAGGACCGAGGCGACGGGCTGATTCTCATCAGCCACGACCTCGCGGTCGTCAGCCGGCTCGCTGATCGCGTGGCGGTGATGAAAGAGGGCGTCATCGTTGAGCAAGGTCCGACCTCGCGGGTACTGCACCACCCTCAGCACGACTACACCAAGGCGCTTCTCGCCGCGGTTCCTTCCGCTCACCCCAAAGGCACTCGACTGCTCATCAGCGAGCCGCCATCGATCGCGGTCGCGAGCGTGCGGCCGGTGACGAACTCCGAGCGTCGAGGCGAGCGGCTGCTCACCGCCGAGCACCTTACGAAGCGATACCGAGGTCCCGACGGCACCATGCGCACGGCTGTGAACGACGTCTCCCTCTACCTCGACGCAGGAGAGACCCTCGGCATAGTCGGCGAGTCGGGCTCCGGTAAGACGACAACCGCACGCATCGTCCTGGCGCTGACGGCGCCCGATGAAGGTGACGTCCTCTTGCGCGGAGAAGCGTGGTCCACCCTTCCCGAGCGCGACCGTCGAAGCCGCCGTCGGGAGATCAGCGTGATCTACCAAGACCCATTGAGCTCGTTCGATCCCCGCTGGAGCGTCGAGAAAGTCATCGCCGACGCCCTGTCGCTCGACGACTATCCCAAGTCGACCTCGCGCAAAGAACGTGTCCGCGAGCTGCTGCACGAGGTGGGACTGCAAGAGGAGCATCTCGGACGTCGGCCACTGCAGCTGTCCGGTGGTCAGCGCCAGCGCGTCGCGATCGCACGCGCACTCGCACCCGAACCCGCCATCGTCGTGTGCGACGAACCCGTGTCGGCGCTCGACGTGTCGATCCAAGCCCAAGTGCTCGACCTGCTGTGCGATCTTCAAGACGACCTCGGCGTGAGCTACCTCTTCATCTCGCACGACCTCGGGGTCGTGCGTCACCTGAGCGATCGAGTCGTCGTCATGAAGGACGGCTTCGTCGTCGAGCAAGGCGACGCCTCACACGTGTTCGAGCACCCGACGCACCCCTACACCCGCCAGCTGCTGAGCGCCCTTCCCAAGTTGGACGTCGCTCCTGGCGCGCCCGTGACGCTCGAAGAACCCGCGTACGAGCGTGTGTCGGTCGGTTGAGGTCGCGATGACGCATGTGAACACCCGACTCGTGCTGGCGGCCACCCTCGTCAGCGAACTACCACTCATCCCACAAAGGAGCATGACATGACCAACACCATCGCCGCGGCGACCTCGGACGAGATCCTCTTGAGGGTTCCCGACCTCGTCGAGCAGCTGTCCATCGACGTCGCGAGCAATGAGCTCGATCGTCGACTGGCCTATGACTCGGTCGAGCTGGTGCGTGCGAGCGGGGTGACGGCGCTGCGGGTCCCCCTTCGACACGGTGGACCCGGCGGATCCCTTCCCCAGCTCTTCAACGTCGTCGTCGCCATCGCCCAGGCCGACTCGAATCTCGCCCAAGGACTGCGCTCACACTTCGGGTTCGTCGAATCAACGCTGACGCGAGAGTCCGAAGCCAATCGCGAACGCTGGCTCGCGGAAGTAGTCGCTGGGAAGCTCTTCGGTCTCGCCGAGGCCGAGCTCGGTATCAACGATCCCCGCAAGTGGCGAACGACCGTCCTCGTCGATGCGTCCGGGCGAAGGACGCTCAACGGGACCAAGTACTACTCCACCGGATCCCTCTTCGCCGACTGGATCGAAGTGGTCGCCAAGAACGGTGACGACAAGCTCACCACGCTGATCGTGCCGTCCACGCGAGAGGGCGTGGCACTCGTCGACGACTTTGACGGCATGGGCCAGCGAGCGACGGCGAGTGGGACGACCGTGTTCACCGACGTCGTCGTGCACGACGACGAGATACTGAACATTCCGGACTTCACCGCCGAGGACCGTCCCTTCACGCATCAAGGCGGGTTTTACCAGCTGTACCTCGCCGCCGTCAGCGCCGGCATCGCGAAGAACGTCTACAGCGACGCCGCGGAGTATGTGCGGACGAAGGCGAGAACCCCGAGTCACAGCATCGCCGACAGCGCCACGACCGATCCCTACGTGTTGGAGACTGTCGGCGAGATCGGAGCGCTCGCCTTCGGCGCCGAGTCGGCGGTGCTGCGAGCCGCGGAATCGCTCGAGGAGGCGACGCGCGCTCCCGCGGGGAGCGGCGTCGTCGTCGCGGCGGCCGTGGACGTGGCGAGAGCCCAGCTCGTCGCCTCGCGCGCGGCCATCGACGCAGGCCAGCGCATCTTTGAAACCGGCGGTGCCTCGGCAACGAGTGCGACGCTCAACTTCTCGCGTCACTGGCGGAACGCGCGCACGATTGCGAACCACAACCCCCTGGCCTACAAAGCGCGCGCCACGGGCGACTACGCCGTCAACGGCAACACGCCACCCAACAACGGCTACTTCTAACTCGCCGATGCCCTACTACCACCGTCCTATCTAGAAAGCAGGAGAGCAGTGTCCCGTCAAGTCCTTGTCAACGCGTTCGATATGAACACCCCCACCCACCTCGTCTCAGGCACGTGGCGCCATCCCGAGAGCCAGGCCTGGCAGTACAAAGACCTGCGCTACTGGACCGACCTCGCGAAGATCTTGGAGCGCGGGCTGTTCGACGGACTCTTCATCGCCGACGTGCTCGGGATCTACGACGTCTACGGGTCCAACGCCGACGCCGCCCTACGCGGTGCCGTCCAGGTGCCCGTCAACGATCCGATGATGCTGGTCTCTGCGCTCGCGCACGTGACCGAGCACCTCGGCTTTGGCATCACGGCCTCAACGTCGTTCGAGCATCCCTATACCTTCGCCCGTCGGATGTCGACGCTCGATCACATCACGAAAGGTCGCGTCGGTTGGAACATCGTGACCTCCTACTTGGAGAGCGGCGCGCGCAACATCGGCCTCGCCACCCAGGAGATTCACCATCGGCGCTACGACATCGCCGATGAGTATCTCGAAGTGCTCTACAAGCTCTGGGAAGGCTCGTGGGAAGAGGACGCGGTCGTTCGCGACGTGGGGCGAAACCTCTACGTCGACCCCGAGAAGGTGCACGCGATCGAGCACGACGGCGAGTTCTTCAAGGTTCCCGGCATCCACCTCTGTGAGCCGTCGCCCCAGCGCACGCCGCTGCTCTATCAGGCCGGCACTTCGAATCGCGGCAAGGACTTCGCCGCCGCGCACGCCGAAGCCATCTTCGTCGCAGCCCCCACCGCCGAGATCCTGAGGGGCCAGATCGCCGACATCCGAAGTCGCGCGAAAGCCCTGGGGCGAGACCCCTATGACATCAAGGTGTTCAGCGGCTTCACGATCATCACCGGCGAGACCGAACGCGAAGCGACGGCCAAGCACGATCTGTATCGCAGCTACACCGACGCAGAGGGAACGCTGGCGCTGTGGTCCGGTTGGCTCGGGTACGACCTGTCCGTGCACGACCTCGACGATCCCTTGAACGTCGTGCCCAACAACGCGATTCAGTCAACTGCCGAGACGTTCGGCAAGGGTGACTGGCGCGTGCGCGATCTCGTCGAGCGCCTCGCCATGGGCGACGCGGGTCCTCTCGCCGTTGGCTCGCCCGCCAAGGTGGCCGACCGTATCCAAGAGTGGCTCGAAGAGACTGACGCGGACGGTCTCAATCTAAGCCATGTTGTCACGCCGCAGTCGTTCATCGACTTCGCCGACCTCATCGTGCCCGAGCTGCAGCGCCGAGGCGTGTATCGAACGTCCTATGACGAGGGGACGCTTCGCCGGAAGCTCTTCGGTCGCGGGGACCGCCTGCCGTCGACGCATCCCGGTGCGCAGTACCGGCAGGGTGAGTACGCGAGCTACGGCCTCGATGACGAGTACGACGCGACGGCACGCGCCGTCTTCGCGGGACAGCGCTGATGGCGAACGTCATCACCTCTGAGCACGAGGCACTCGAGGTGGCGCGCGAATCCTCGGTGAAGTTTGCGATTGACGCGTCGGTGAGGGACGCGGAGCGTCGTCTGCCGCTCAGCGAACTGGAGCACCTCTCGTCGACGGGGCTCCTCGGCATCACCGTGCCGCGCGCCTACGGCGGCGCGGACGTCTCGATCACCGTGCTCACCGAGATCTTCCGGCTGCTCGCGGTGGGTGACCCCAATATCGCCCAGATTCCCCAGAGTCACTTCGCCTACGTAAACGTGCTTCGCCACAACGGTACCGACGAGCAGCGCCGACTCCTCTACGGCGAGATACTCAACGGCAAGCGGTTCGGCAACGCCCAGTCGGAGCTCGGCACGAAGACGGTAGCCGAGATTCGCACGACACTCGTCAACAACGGCGACGGGACCTACACGCTGTCGGGTGTCAAGCATTACAGCACGGGAGCGCTCTTCGCGCACTGGATTCCCGTGCTCGCCAAGGGCGACGACGGCAAGAACTACGTGGCCTACGTTAAGGCCGACACGAGCGGCGTGACCGTGATCGACGACTGGGAGGGCATGGGTCAGAGGACGACGGCGAGCGGCCAGGTGCGCCTCGAGAACGTGCGGGTCTCGGCCGACCTCATCGTGCCCCACCACCTCACCTTCACTGGACCCCAGCTCTACGGCGCGGTCGCCCAGATCCTTCACGCCGCGATCGATGTCGGCATTGCGCGCGCCGCGCTCAGCGACGGAACGGCCTTCGTGCGGGAGCGGAGCCGTCCCTGGTGGGAGGCCGGGGTCGAGCGTGCCTCAGAAGACCAGCTCACGATCCAACAGGTCGGCGAGCTGGAGATTCAAGTCCGAGGCGCCGAAGCGCTTCTCGGTGTCGCGGCGCGCAGCATCGATGAGGCGAGTCACTCGCTGAGCGACGCCAGTGCGGCCAACGCGGCCATCGCGGTCGCGACGGCAAAGACGGTCGGGGCTCGATCAGCGGTCGACGTGAGCAACGCGCTCTTCGAGCTCGCCGGTACGCGCTCGTCGCTCGAGAGCGACAACCTCAACCGCCACTGGCGCAACGCTCGCACGCACTCCTTGCACGACCCGGTGCGCTGGAAGGTGCAGCACATCGGGCGCTACGCCCTGAACGGCACGCTCCCACCCCGACACGGACAGCTGTGACCATTCACTGCTGCCCGCCACTCCCCTCGAACATCGCTCGCGAAAGGTAGTTCCCATGTCCATCGATTTCCATTGGTTCCTCCCCACCTACGGCGACAGCCGTTACATCGTGGGCGGTGGTCACGGCTTGCCGGCGGGACGCGCCGGCGGCTCGCGCAGCGCGACCATTCCCTATCTCGGCCAGATCGCTCGCACCGCGGAGCAGCTCGGCTTCATCGGGGCGCTCACGCCGAGCGGTGCGTGGTGTGAGGACGCGTGGCTCACGACAGCGATGCTGAGCCAGGTGTCAGACAACTTGAAGTTTCTCGTCGCCTTTCGACCGGGGTCGGTGTCGCCGACGCTGGCCGCCCAAATGGCCGCGACGTTCCAACGCCACTCCAACGGACGCCTGCTCCTCAACATCGTGACGGGGGGCGAGGACCACGAACAGCGTTCCTACGGTGACTTCCTCGACAAGGACGATCGCTACCGGCGCACCGACGAGTTCCTCACCATCACCGCCGGACTCTGGGCCGGCGAGCGAGTGAACTTCGCTGGCGAGTTCCTCACCGTCGAAGACGCCCACTTGGAGCGCCTGCCCGATCCCACGCCACCGATCTACTTCGGAGGCTCATCAGATCTCGCCCTGACGGTCGCGGCCAAGCACGCCGACGTGTACCTGACCTGGGGCGAAGCGCCCGAACAGGTCGCCGAGAAGATCGCCGAAGTCACCCGGCGCGCGGCGACGTTCGGGCGCACCGTACGCTTTGGCATCCGTCTGCACGTCATCAGTCGCGACACGTCGGAGCAGGCCTGGGCGGTCGCACAGCAGCTCCTCGACGCCATCACGTCCGAAGAGATCGAACGCATTCAAGACGGGTTGTCGAAGAGCGGCTCCGAGGGACAGCGGCGCATGCAGGAGTTGCACAAAGGATCGAAGGACAACCTCGAGATCTACCCGAACCTGTGGGCGGGCGTCGGGCTTGTTCGCGGCGGCGCGGGAACCGCGCTCGTCGGCAGCCACGCCGAGGTTGCCGATCGCATCCGTGAGTATCACGACCTGGGCATCTCGGAGTTCGTGCTCTCGGGCCATCCTCACTTGGAAGAGGCCTACTGGTTCGCCGAAGGCGTACTCCCCCTCCTCGAAACGACCGGCGAGTGGGTGCGACCCGGGTACGCCAAGGTCGAAACGTTGGCGTCTGTGCCCTTCGCCGACGCGGCGGCGCGTTAGCAGATCATTCAGCGGCGTGTCGCGCGTGTCGCCCGCGTGGCACGGGGGCCAATCGAACGAGCGCGTTGTAGGTGACAATGGCAATCGCGACGTGCAGCCAGATGAGCACGAAGACGGCCTCACCGGAAGAGCCTGAGTGCCAGATATAGGCGTCGGGCGCAAAGAGAACGATCGTGATCACGATCGCGGCGCGAAAGAAGAATGCACGAGGCGTCGACGTAAGCCGCGTCGCGATCGGCCATGCCGCGCACGCGATCAGCACACCGATCACGGTCAGCTTGGAGTAGTCGGAGAATCGAAAGTGCGGGAAGCCGACGGTCGAAGGAAAGACGCGCGTGCCCAGCTTGACGAGCAGCCAGTCGGCGACGAGCGAACCTACGAGTGCGACGATGGTTGCCAGCAGTATCGACGTGATGGTGGGCTGACGGTCATGGTTGGCCTTCAAGTCGAGACGAAACGCGAGAAGCAGCGACTGCATCCATTTGGGAAGCTGTTCGAGGGTCATGGCAAATCTTTTCGTGGATCGGTTAGTAGCGGTGCCGAAACGGCTTCTCTCAACGCGCGCTCGCTCAAAGAACGATCAGCCCACGTACCTCTCTCGCGCTGCCTCGAGCTCGGCCAAGGCTTCGGCTCGCCCCGCGTAGCCCTCGACCTTCACCCACTTGCCCTCGTCGAGGTCCTTGTAGACCGTGAAGAAGTGCCTGATACGGTCCAGGATCTCCTGTGGCACGTCAGTGATGTCCGTCGCGCCCTTCCAGTTCTTGTCGTAGTCGGGCACACAGATCAGCTTCTCGTCGCGGCCGTTCTCGTCAACCATGATGCACATGCCAAGGATCTTCGACTCGATGAGGCATCCGGGGAACGTCGGAAACTCGGTGATCACGAGGGCGTCGAGTGGGTCGCCGTCGCCCCCCAGCGTGTCGGGGATAAAGCCGTACTCGGCGGGGTAGCCCATCGCGACGAGCAGGTGGCGGTCCAACTTGATCGTGTTCGTCTCGTGGTCGAACTCGTACTTGTTCTGGCTAAAGCGCGGAATTTCAACGATGACGTTGACCGTGTCCATGGTGACCTCCGTGAGACCTTCGTCGTGGCTCGCGTCAATCGTAGCCACCTCGCCGCGACGCCTTTCGAGCACGTGGTCCGCTCAGGAGGTCCTGATCGACAGCCGTAGACTCGGGCGGCGAGAGATGGAGGACCGATGGAACGAGTAGGTGTCGTAGGTTGCGGCCTGATGGGCTCAGGCATCGCCGAAGTCACGGCCCGCGCAGGCGCCCAGGTCACCGTGGTCGAACGGGACGAGGGGGCGCTCTCCGCAGGCCGCGACCGAGTGGAGCGTTCCCTGGCGCGGGCCGTCAGCTCAGGCAAGATGCCCGAAGAGGAAGCCGAGCGCATACGCGCGTCGTTGTCGTACTCGCTCGATTTCACTGACTTGGCTGACGCTCAGATCGTCATCGAGGCGGTTGCCGAAAACGAAGAGGTGAAGCTCGACGTCTTTCGAACGCTCGACGTCGTCGTCCAAGACCCCCAGGCCATCCTCGCGACGAACACGTCGTCGATTCCGATCATCAAGCTCGCCATGGTCACGAAGCGCCCCGAGCAGGTCATCGGGATGCACTTCTTCAACCCGGTCCCGGTGCTGCGCCTGGTGGAGCTGATCTCGTCGCTGCTCACGAGTCCTGAGACGACCGAGCGAGCCGCGGCCTACGCGAGCGGGTCGCTCAACAAGAAGGTCATCACCTCGCCCGACCGTGCGGGCTTCGTCGTGAATGCCCTTCTCATCCCCTATCTCCTTTCAGCGATTCGCATGTTGGAGTCAGGCTTTGCGAGCGCCGAGGATATCGACACTGGCATGGTCGTCGGCTGCGCGCACCCGATGGGGCCGCTCGCTCTGACCGATCTGATCGGTCTTGACACGACGCTGGCCGTTGCCGAGTCGCTCTACGAAGAGTTCAAAGAGCCCCACCTGGCGCCGCCTCCCCTGCTCTCTCGCATGACCCAAGCCGGCCTGATGGGCCGAAAGTCGGGCCAGGGTTTCTACTCGTATCGCAAGTAGTTGCTAGAGCGACACCATGGCTTCGCGTAACACGCGAGTCGCGTGTCGGTAGCTGACGTCCGGGCCAAAACGCTGCGGCTCGCCGATTCGCACCGTGACGTCGCTGTGTTTCTTCGGCCACAAGGCGTGCATCGGCACAGTCCCCGTGAGGCCGACGAGCTTCATCGGGACGATCGGGACGCCGAGCTTCACGGCGAGCAGTCCGATGCCCGGTTTGAAATCCAAGAGCTCTCCGTCCGTGCTGAGTCGACCCTCGGGCGCAAGCAAGACGTGCCGGCCCGAGCCAAGCATCGCCTTGACGTCGTTGAGGCCCGCTCGAGAAGAAGCACGTCGCGCGAAGGCGAACGCGCAGTAGCAGAAGCGAATGAACAACGCGAGGCCTCGGTGATCGTCGAGGATGTCAGCGCCCACCGCCACGGTGAGGCGCCTGCGGACACGACGCGGTAGCGACGCGTAGGTGACCGGCCCATCCAGGTCATCGCTGTGATTGAAGATGAAAATCGATGGCTCAGAGAGGTGCTCGAGCCTCTCGGTTCCTTCAACGGTCAGCGTGATCCAGTGCTTGATGAATGGAGTGACGATGTAGTCACGCGTTGCGTTGCCAAGGAGGCGCACACTTGTACGAAACGGCCACGTCGGCTTAGGCAGCGTTGGGAGATCACGCTGACTTGTCATGTATCGAAGTCCACGAGCACCGCGGCGCCAGTGAAGCGCTCGTGCTTGAGGTCGGCGAGCGCGCGGTCCGCTTCGGCAAACGAGTAGGGAGTGACCGAGATCTCGATGGCGATCATGGCGGCTGCCTCGAGGAAGTCTCTCCCGTCCTGGCGAGTGTTGGCCGTCACACTCCGCAGCGTTCGCTCGTTGAAGAGATGGCGTTCATAGTTGAGCGATGGGATATCGCTCAGATAGATGCCCGCGATCGCAAGCGTTCCCCCACGATCGAGCGACTCGAGGACGATCGGCACGATGGAGCCAACGGGCGCGAACAAGATGGCTCCATCCAAGGGTTCAGGCAGTGGGTCGTCGGTATCGCCGACCGTTACCGCTCCCAGCGACATCGCGAGCTCGCGTGCTTCCGGTGAGCGCGTGCGAACGTGGACGCTCGCGCCTTCGGCGATCGCGACCTGTGCGGTGAGATGCGCCGACCCCCCGAAGCCGTAGATGCCGAGGCGGCCCTCTTCGGGAAGCTCGGTTCGACGCAGCGCGCGGTAGCCAATGATGCCCGCGCACAGCAATGGCGCCACATCAATGTCGTCGAACTCCTCGGGCAGCGTGTACACGTAGTCCTCGTTTACCACCACGTACTGCGCGAACCCGCCGTCGATGTCCCACCCAGTGAACGTCGGTGCGATGCAGAGGTTCTCTCGGTCGGAGAGACAGAAGCGGCACTTGCCACAGGTGTGGGCCAACCACGCCGCTCCCACACGGTCGCCGACAGAGAAGCGGCTCGCCCCGGACCCGAGCGTGTCGACGACGCCGACGATCTCATGTCCGGGAATGACCAATGGCCGACGAGGAAGCAGATCGCCTTCTGCGAGATGGAGATCCGTCCGACAAACGCCGCACGCCAGAACACGCAGCCGAAGCTGCCCGTGGCCGGGAACCGGAATCTCGCGTTCTATCGGCACGAGGGGGCCTGAGTCGATCGGTCCGGGCGTTGCGACCGCCCACGCGCGCATGGTGCCAGCCATGTGACCTCCTCTCACCTCCGGTTTTACACGCTTCGGGCTCAAAAAGTTCTGCGAACCTTTTGGGCTCCCGCCGCGTCTCTATAGACGTGAGGACATCTCGTTGGTCGACCGCCCCGCTCGCAGCCACCGGTGCAAGGCTCTAGCGACATGACTGACCTCGCCACGTGGCTGGAAGATGGTTATCCCCAATCGGTGCGCACGGCCTATCTCATCCTTGGCAACCGCTCCGACGCCGAGGACGCCGTGCAAGAGGCGTTCCTTCGCGCGTGGAAGTTCCGCAACGCCCTCGCGAAGGAGTCGAGCTTCAAGCCCTGGCTCTATCGCGTCGTCGTCAACTCGTGCAACTCAAAGCTGCGTGAGGAGATTCCCCATCGGGACCGTAGGAGTGACGCGACCGAACTCGATGACATGACGAGCGACGACACCGCCAGTCGCATCGCGCTCTCCTACGACGTGCGCCAAGCGCTCGCCGATCTTCCCGTGCACTTGCGCATCGTGATCGTGCTGCGCTACTTCGCGGACCTGAGTGAGCGAGACATCGCCGTCGCGATCGCGAGAAAGCCCGGCACCGTCAAGTCGCGACTCAATGAAGCCCGACGGCGTCTCGCACAACACCCTGCACTGAGCGATCCATCGCACGAACATGGGTCGCACGAAGAGGAGACCGGATGACGATGATCGACGAAGAGACGCTACGGCGATCACTCGCTGACGCGGCCAATGAGTTCGAGATCTCCGACGAGGCAGTCGCCAACATCCTCGCCACCGCCGCGCGCGACGAGGCCGTACCACGCGAGAGCCTCGTGCCAACGTTCGTGCGCCAGCCCGGTCGACCTCGGACATTTCTTGCCGCTGCCGCCGTCATCCTCATCGTGACCGCGATCGCAGTGCCACTGCTGCGCAGCGAACCCCCATCGAACTTGGCGGCCATCAAAGCGCCGAACGAGGATTCGCTCTCGCAATCGGGCGCGCAGAACCTCACCGTCGCGCCCGGGTTGGCGGCGGCACCGAGCGCCGCCGCCAATGGCAAGAGCGTTACGGGAAGCGGTTTTGCGGGCAGTACCACCCAGAAGGTCGAGTCGCAGGGAACGGTGGACCTCACGGTGGCGCGCGGTCACATCGAGTCGACGTTCACGAAGCTCAGCTCGCTTGCGACGTCGCTCCACGGACTCGTCGAGAGCAGTCAGGCAAATTCGACGTCCTCGTCAACGTCATTCGCTTCGGGCACCATCGTGTTGGAGGTTCCACAGCCTTCCTTCGCCCGGTTCGTGACGGAGGTCGAGGGTGTCGGCCACGCCACGTCGGTCACGACGTCCGCCAACAACGTGACGAGTCAGTACGTTGATCTGCAAGCTCGCATCACGGCGCTCAACGCGAGCCTCGCGCAGTACCTCAAGATCATGACCAAGGCGACGACCATCAGCGGCATCCTCGCCGTGCAGAACCAGATCAACACCATTCAGAGCGAGATCGAACAAGACCAAAGCCAGCTGAAGGTGCTGACCAATCAAACGACCTACTCGTCGCTCGCGGTGAACGTCTCCCAAACGGGCCACCACGTCTCGTCGACGCGCACGGGCTTTGACAAGGCGTGGCACGACAGCCTGCACGGCTTCGTCGACGGCTTCGAGTGGCTCGTGCGACTGGCCGGTCCTGCGCTCTTCGCACTGATCATGCTGGGCGTCCTCTACGAGATCGTGAAGTACAGCTGGCGGGCAGTTCGCCGACGTCGGATCTAACGTTCAAAGGCCCGGATCCTGAATGGATCCGGGCCTTAAAGACTGCTGTCTCACGCGATGCACGCGCATCGACGAAGCGTTAGTCCTCGCGCGGCGTGAGGGTTTCTGCCAAGAGGAGGTACATCTGGCGACGCAGCTCTTTGAGCAGCGCGTCAGCGCGTTCCTTCTGCTCGGGGGTACCGGCTTCAGCCACCTGGTGAACCGCGACGAACACGTGGTGCAAGGCCGAGCGCAGAGCGATGTCGCCCTGGTCAGCGTCGCGCACCATGTTCTCCCACGGCGCCGACTTCGCGTGCTCCTTCAGGTGGGCACGTCCTTCGTCGGTCAAGGTGTACTGGCGACGGCCCTCGGCGCTCTCGGAGCGCACGAAGCCCTGGTCCTCGAGGAGCTGCAACGCGGGGTACAACGAGCCGGGGCTTGGACGCCACAGACCTTGGGTCCGCTCGGCGAGCTCCTGCATCATCTCGTACCCGTGCATCGGGCGCTCCTCTAACAGCGCGAGGATTGCGTAACGAACGTCGCCTCGGCGGCCACGTCCACGGCGCCCGCGGACACCCTCACGCTCGCGACCTTCTTCACCGCGTCCTCCGCCATGGCGGGGTCCGTGACGGTGACGGTCGTGGGAATCGGTCTCGTAGGGACTTGAGTCGCTGTGATCAGCGTGTCGGTCTCGTCGACTTGACGAGTCATCGAAATCTCTGTTTCTCATATCTATCCTTTCTCGATAGTTTTACGTTATATAACGATATATCGTTATCAGTCGTTTGTCAAGGGGTAGGTCGAGAAATTACGGAATTACCTGATGAAAGCCGCCCCTGAGGAGGGGCAGGAAGGGGCGGAATCGCCCTCAAGGTCAGGTGACGGGCTTGCGGACGCTGAAAACGGGCTTGAGGTAGGCCTTGGATTCCATAACGTCGACGAGGATCTCGACCGCGTCAAAGACGTCCACAAAGCGCAGATACAGCGGCGTGAGGCCAAAGCGGGCGACGTCTGGCGCGCGGAAGTCGCCCGTGACCCCGCGGGCGATCAGCGCTTGGACGACGCCGTAGGCATCGGGGTGAGCGAGAGATACCTGACTGCCTCGCCGATCGTGTTCGCGCGGCGTCACGAGATCAAAGGTGTTCACCAACCGCGCCTCGACAAGCTCAACAAATAAGTCAGTGAGGGCGAGACTCTTGCGACGTACTTGCTCCATCGAGACGTGGTCGAAGACATTGAGTGCTCCATCGAGAACAGCGAGCGCCACGATCGAGGGTGAAGAGGTCACGAAGGCCTGCATGCCACTCGCTGCTTCATAGCTCGGCTCGAACGCAAAGGGCCGGTCGTGACCAAGCCAGCCAGGCAGCGGATTCTTGAGAAGGCCTTGCCAGGACGTACGCACGTAGCAGAACGCGGGCGCTCCTGGTCCTCCGTTGAGGTACTTGTAGCCACACCCCGCGGCAAAATCAACATCCGCGCCTTCGACGTCGAGCGGCACGGCACCCGCAGAGTGCGCAAAGTCCCAGAGCATCAGCGCACCCGCATCATGCACCAACTTCGTCACTGCGTGCAGGTCAAGCATCTCACCGCTGCGAAAGTCGACGTGAGTCAGCATCACGAGCGCGACATCGTCGTCGAGCGCGCCTGCGATGTCCTCGCGTGCCATGGCCTTGACGACGATCGGTCGCCCCGCGCGCTCAGCCATCGCGTGCACGATGTAGAGGTCCGAGTGGAAGTTGTCGCGATCGGTGAGCACAACGTGACGGTCGGGACGAAGATCGAGCGCTCCCCCGATGAGCTTGGCGAGCAGGAAGGTGAGCGTGTCGGCGACGAGCACTTCGCCGGGACGCGCACCAATGAGCGGTGCGACGCGGTCGCCGAGACGCGTGGGCATCGCCATCCAGCCCGCGTCGTTCCAGCTGCGAACGAGCCCCTTCGCCCACTCCTTTCCCACCACTTCGCGCACACGCGCGGGCACGTCGCGCGACACGGGTCCGAGCGAGTTGCCGTCGAGGTAGATCTCCCCGTCGGGGATGGTGAACATTTCTCGCACCGTCGCGAGCTCATCGGACGCATCCATCTGCACGCAATCGTCGCGAGTGATCACAGGGCGGACCTCACTTCCCAAAGGATCGGATAGAAACGCTGCTCCAAGGTCGTATCGAGATACGCGAGTCCGGCGCTGCCGCCGGTGCCGGGTCGCCGTCCGATCTGGCGAGCCGCCATCATCTTGTGCTGGTAACGCCACAGCGCAAGGTTCCCGTCGTGGTCGATCAAGAGCTCGGCGACCGTGTGCAACGCGCTCAGCGCAGCGCTCTCGTGTTGGTGATACATCGCACGAACGAGGTCCAAGAGGTCGTCCTGTTCCGATGCGTCCATGTTGTGGCGCAGCGCGCGTTCGAAGCCGTTCCAGATGTTGGGCGCTTCACTGATCTCGCGGAGCCAGGCGCGCTGCTCATCATCGAAGATGTCGTAGCTCAAGACCGCGGGTGAGCCGCCACCGCTCAAGAACTCGATGGCTCGGAACTGAAAGGACTGGAAGCCCGACGCGGGATCGAGCGGATCGCGAAAGGCGAGGAAGCCCTCGGGCGACATCGTGTCGAGAAGGCGAAGGTGCGTGAGTAGTAGCTCTTCGATCTCGACCGTTCGACGAAGATGAGAGATGGCCAACCACGGTTCGAACTCGTGCAGGAAGGCGGAGGAGCGCTGCAGCTCGTCGATGATGACCTTGAACCACAGCTCGTAGCTTTGGTGGACGACGATGAAGAGCAGCTCGTCAGCGGCGTCGTCCGTGAGCGGCGTCTGCAGCTTCAAGAGGTCGTTGATGTGAAGGTACGTCGAGTAATCCGTCCCTTTAGCCACCTAGGAACCTTACGCCGAAGGGCTAGCGAGTGATCGGCTTGTAACGCAGGCGGTGGGGCTGGTCGGCGTCGGTACCGAGGCGCTTGTGCCGCTCGACCTCGTAGTCAGAGAAGTTACCCTCGAACCAGCGCACGACGGCGTCGCCTTCGAAGGCAAGGACATGGGTCGCGATGCGGTCGAGGAACCAGCGGTCGTGGCTGATGACGACGGCGCAACCGGGAAACGAGAGCAGACCATCTTCGAGCGCGCGCAACGTATCGACATCGAGGTCGTTGGTCGGCTCGTCGAGCAGGAGGACGTTGCCGGCGCTGCGCAGCACCTTCGCGAGCTGCACGCGGTTTCGCTCACCACCGGAGATCTCGCCGACCTTCTTTTGTTGGTCGCTGCCCTTGAACCCGAAGCTCGCTACGTAGGCGCGCGCATGAATCTCGCGCGAGCCCACCACCATGTGCTCTTGTCCCCCGCTGATCTCGTCAAAGACCGTGTTGTCGGCGTTGAGCGTGTCGCGCGACTGGTCGACGTAGGCGAACTGCACGGTCGAGCCGATCTCAATCGAGCCTTCGTCCGGCTTCTCTTGCCCGACCATCATGCGAAACAGCGTCGTCTTGCCGGCACCGTTCGCCCCGATGACGCCCACGATGCCGCCCGGCGGCAGCAAGAAGGTGAGGTCCTCGATGAGCAGGCGGTCGTCGTACCCCTTGGTGAGGTCGTTTGCGTTGACAACCGTGTCGCCGAGTCGAGGGCCGGGCGGGATCGCAATCTCCAAACGATCGGCGCGTCGCTCAGCCGCTTCAGAATCGGCGACCAGTTGATTGAACGAGTTGACTCGCGCCTTGCCCTTGCTTTGTCTCGCCCGCGGCGAGAGCCGGATCCACTCGAGCTCTCGTTCGAGGGAAGCCTGGCGAACCTTGTCGGCCTTCTCTTCTGCCGCGAGTCGGGCCTGCTTTTGCTCGAGCCACGACGAGTAGTTGCCCTCCCATGGAATGCCGTGCCCACGGTCAAGCTCGAGAATCCACTGCGCCGCGTTGTCGAGGAAGTAGCGGTCGTGGGTGATCGCAACGACCGTGCCGCTGTACTCCTGCAATGTGCGCTCAAGCCACGCCACCGACTCGGCGTCCAAGTGGTTCGTGGGTTCATCGAGCAACAAGAGGTCGGGCTTAGAGAGCAGGAGTCGACAGAGCGCCACCCGACGACGCTCGCCGCCTGAGAGCGTCGTCACGTCAGCGTCGGGCGGCGGCAGGCGCAGCGCGTCCATCGCGATGTCGAGCGTACGCTCCAGGTCCCACGCGTTCGCGGCGTCGATCTTCGTCTGCAGGTCTGCTTGCTCGGTAAGCAGCGCATCAAAGTCAGCGTCGGGATTTCCCATCGCGGCACACACTTCATTGAAACGGATGAGCAGGTCGCGCTGCTCCGCGACGCCATCGGCGACATTGCCAACCACGTCCTTCGACGGATCGAGCTGAGGCTCTTGGGAGAGATAGCCGACGCTGAAGCCTGGCGTGAGCCGCGCCTCACCGGTGAAGCCATCATCGAGACCGGCCATGATCCGGAGCAGCGACGATTTGCCGGATCCGTTTGCGCCGATGACGCCGATCTTCGCTCCGGGGTAAAAGGAGAGGTTGATGCCCCGCAGGACTTCGCGGTCCGGCGGATAAAAGCGCCGAAGGTCTCGCATCGTGAATATGTATTGAGCAACCATGGGAGTGGGTCAGTTTAACCCTGCGTGGGCCGATGCCTGCGGGCCGTGAGGCACGACATAAATGTCACACCTCGCCCGTACACTCGGACGATGTCCGAGAACACGCTCATCGTTGAGCCGATCAAGCGACACGCACCCGACTGGCTGATCCTCTGCATCGCGTGCATTGCCCAGTTCATGGTGGTGCTCGACGTCTCGATCGTCAACGTGGCGCTCCCACGCATGGGTCACGACCTTCACTTCTCGTACTCGTCCGCCCAGTGGGTCGTCAACGCCTACGTCCTCACCTTCGCCGGCTTCCTCCTTCTCGGTGGACGAGCAGCCGACTACTTCGGTCGACGCCACGTGTACATGACGGGCATCGCGCTCTTCACGCTGGCGAGCATTGGCGCGGGGTTCGCGCAGACCGGAACGCAGATGGTCACCATCCGCGCCATTCAGGGCATCGGCGGGGCGATCCTCTCTCCCGCGACGCTCACGATCATCGTGACGACCTTCCACGGCGCACGTCTGCCCAAGGCGATCGGCGCATGGAGCGCCGTAGCGGGCGCGGGCGGCGCGGTCGGAGGTCTCCTCGGTGGCATCCTCACCGGGCTGGTCTCGTGGCGATGGATCTTCTTTATCAACGTCCCGCTTGGCATCGTGGCGGGCACTGCCGCTGCGCTCTACTTGCAAGAGTTGCGCAATCGCGACGCCACCTCCAAGCTCGACGTCACCGGCTCCGTGCTCGTGACTGGCGGTCTCGCCGCAGTCATCTACGGCGTCGTCAACACGACGACCCACGCGTGGACATCACCGACGACCATTGGATGGCTGCTCGGTGGCGCGGTCGTGCTCGTCGGATTCTTCTTCTGGGAGGCGACGGTCGCCTCGCACCCGCTGGTGCCGTTTCGCCTCTTCAAATCGCGCTCGCTGTCAACCGCCAACATCATGATGTTCCTCATCGGTGGCACGTTCTTCGCAATGTGGTACTTCCTCACCTACTACTTCCAGTACGTGTTGAAGTACGGGCCGGTGAAAACCGGCTTTGCATTCTTTCCGATGGCACTCGGCATCATCATCGGTGCGCAGATCTCCTCGCGCCTCATTTCGCGAGTTGGTGTGCGACCGCTGATCCAGGTGGGCGCGACGCTCGCAACGATCGGTTTCATCTGGCTCTCGCTCATCACTCGCGACAGCTCGTACTGGACCCGCATACTTTGGCCCGCCTTCGTCACCTCGTTCTCGATGGGCGTCCTGTTCTCGCCGCTCGCGGTATCGGCGACGTCCGGCGTGGATCGCGCCGAATCGGGTCTCGCGTCAGGGATCCTCAACACATCACGTCAGGTCGGTGGATCACTCGCGCTGGCCATCCTCGCGACCGTCGCGACCGACGTCACGCACAGCGCGTTGGCGCATCACGACTCAATAGCGTCAGCGCTCACGTCGGGATACCAGCGGGCGTTCCTCATCTCAGGGGCAGTCACGCTCGTCGCTCTCCTCGTCTCAATGGCTCTTCCACGAAGTACGGGACGCGCCGCGCAGGCCTCTGTCGCCATCGCTCACGAGTGACATATCACTGTCCTCACCTGACGATCTGGACCATTTCTTAACTTCAATCGGGGCTAGTGTCGCGGTTGACAAAACATCCAAAGGGTGATGATGCCGCGTCGGGAGCTCATCGAGTCTGAGGACAATCCACAGAGGGTTGACAAACGAATAAAGGGAGAGATTTATGGGGAGTATTCGTCGACTCGTGACCGTGCTGGGATCGGGAGTCCTGATTCTTGGCACGCTGACACTGAGCGTGGCCTCGACAACGTCGGTAACAGCAGCTTCGGCCGCAACGATGTTCAAGGCATGCGTCGTCACCGACACTGGTGGCATCAACGACAAGTCGTTCAACGAATCGGCCTGGGACGGCCTGAAGGCTGCGGCGGCTGAGGACAGCAACATCTCCGTCCAGTACCTGTCGTCGACGTCGTCAGCCGACTACGCGCCAAACATTTCAAGTTTCATCTCTAAGGGGTGCGGCATCATCATCACCGTCGGATTCCTCATGGACGCCGCCACCGCGGCAGCGGCGAACGCGCATCCGAGCCAGAAGTTTGCCATCGTCGATGACGCCCCGACCGTGAAGGCCGGCACGCACGTGTTGGCGCTGCAGTATGAGACCGACCAGGCGGGCTTCCTCGGCGGTATCCTCGCCGCGGGCATGACCAAGAAAGGCACGGTGGCTGAGTACGGAGGTGAAAACTTCCCCGCAGTCACCCTGTACATGAACGGTTACGTGGCGGGTGTGCGGTACTTCGACAAGACCTACAAGAAGTCGGTCAAGGTACTCGGCTGGACCCCTGGCAAGGGCGCGTGTTCACTCGCGGCGTGCAAGGGCACTGGCACGTTTATCGGTAACTTCACCGACCAGACTGCCGGCAAGACTGACACCACCACCTTCTTCTCCGAAGGCGCGGACATTGTCTTTCCGGTTGCCGGATCGGTCGGACTCGGTTCAGTAGCGGCCGCCCAAGCAGCGGGCGCCGGTCACTATGTCATGTGGGTTGACAGCAACGGCTGTGAGTCCGACGCGGCGGACTGCAAGTACTTCGTGGGTACCGTCGCCAAGGGCGTCGAGCCGTCGGTAGAAGCAGCAGTGCTGTCCGCTGCCAAGGGCACGTTCAAGGCCGGCTCGTACATCGGCACGTTGTCCAACGACGGCACGCAGCTGGAGTACGGCGGCATCAAGATTCCCAGCTCGCTGAAGGCGGAGATCGCCACGGCGAAGGCAGGCATCATCGCCGGCACAATTTCGGTGAATCCGAACAACTACCCAGCGACTCCCAAATAACGAGATAGCGCGCTAGCGCTGTGTCACGACGAAGGCCCGGGGCAATCCCGGGTCTTTGTCGTGACATACGATGAGACCTCATGCAACTTGAATTGCGCGACATTACGAAGCGATTCGGTTCGTTAGTAGCCAACGACCACATCAGCTTGAAGGTTGAGCCCGGTCAGATCCACTCACTGCTCGGCGAGAACGGCGCCGGCAAGTCGACGCTGATGAACGTGCTGTTTGGGCTCTTGCACCCCGACGAGGGTGAGATTCTGATCGACGGCGAAGTGGTGAAGATCAGCGACTCCGGCGACGCCGTACGCCGCGGCATCGGCATGGTCCACCAGCACTTCATGCTGGTGCCGGTCTTCACCGTCGCCGAGAATGTCGTCCTCGGCTTTGAGCCGACGAAGTCGCTCGACCGCATTGACTACAAGCGCGCCACCGAAGAGATCCGCGAGCTCTCACGTCAGTTCAAGCTGGAAGTTGACCCGGATGCTCTCGTAGAGAACCTCCCGGTAGGCATCCAGCAGCGCGTCGAGATTCTGAAAGCCCTCAGTCACGACGCTGAGCTCTTGATCCTTGACGAGCCGACAGCGGTCCTCACCCCGCAAGAGATCGACGCGCTCATGGTGATCATGCGATCGCTCGCCGACGCCGGCAAGTCGATCCTGTTCATCACGCACAAGCTCAAGGAAGTAAAGGCCATCGCCGACGTGATCACCGTCATCCGACTTGGACGCGTCGTCGGCACGGCCGAACCGAGCGCGAGCGAGTCCGAGCTCGCCTCGATGATGGTGGGGCGCGACGTCAAACTCACGGTTGAGAAGACCGCGTACGCGCCCGGCGAGCCCGTCCTCGAAGTTCGCGATCTCGTGGTGCGCGACGATCGCGGCCTGATCGCGGTGAATGGCGTCACGCTTGACATACGAGAAGGCGAGGTGTTGGCGCTTGCCGGTGTCCAGGGAAACGGTCAGACCGAGCTCGTCGAGGCCATCGTCGGCATGCGACCCGTTGAGTCCGGCACGATCACACTGAAGGGTCGCAACATCACCAATCTCACCCCGCGACAGGCCCTCGACGCAGGACTCGGTCACATTCCCGAGGACCGCCAACGAGATGGATTGGTGCTGACGATGTCGGTCGCCGACAACCTCGTGCTCAACACCCCGAAACGGCCGCCCTTCGCTCGTTACGGCACGAGAAATCTGAAGGCCGTGCGAGAGAACGCGGTGCGACTCGTGCGCGACTTTGACATTCGAACGACGTCAGTTGAAGCGCCCGTAAGCTCGCTGTCAGGTGGCAACCAGCAAAAGGTCATCGTGGCGCGCGAACTCTCTCGCGACCTCGAGTTCCTCGTCGCTTCCCAGCCCACGCGAGGGCTCGACGTTGGCTCGATCGAGTACGTGCATCGCCAGATCATCGAATACCGCAACCGAGGTAACGGGTCGCTCATCGTGAGCTCCGAGCTCGACGAGGTCTACGCGCTCGGCGACCGCATCGCGGTCATGTTCGAAGGCGAGATCACAGGCATTGTCGAGCCCACCATCAGCCGCGAGACGATTGGACTGATGATGGCGGGCACGTCGATGGAGGCTGCCGGTGTCTGAACTCGCGTTTGATCCCGAGCCCAATCCCAAGCCCACGTGGTGGGTTCGCTACACCACGAGCAGTCCCCTCTTGGTTGCCACTCTTGCGGTCATTCTCGGTCTCATCTTTGGCGCCATCGTCATCGCGACGACCACGCCGGTGGTGCTCGACGCGTGGCGCGACATCTTCAACAGCTGGGATGGCATCCCTCACGCGCTGAACGTCACCTTCAACAACGTCGGCGCGGCGTATCGAGCAATCTTCACCGGGTCCATTGTGGATCCCCAAGGATTCTGGCACTCCCTCACGACCGGCAAGGGCTGGCCCAACACGCTGACCCCGCTCTCGGAGACCTTCACCTACGCGACGCCGCTAGTCATCATCAGCATCGGCGTCGGCATCGGCTTCCAAGCGGGACTCTTCAACATCGGCGCGAACGGGCAGGCGGTCGTCGGCGGTATCGCGGGCGCCGCGTTCGGTTCCATGCTCAACATGCCCACGTTCCTCCACGTACCGCTGTCGCTGCTTGCGGCGATCTTGGGGGGCATGATCGTCGGCGCCATTCCGGGTGTGCTGAAAGCGTTCACCGGCGCGCACGAGGTGATCGTGACCCTGATGTTCAACTACGTCGCCTACGCGTTCTTGCTGTACGCGGTCCTCTCGACGCCCTTTCAGCAACCGGGTCAGCAGAACGACATCGGTCGCACGTTGTACCCGACGGCGATCCTCGCACCGCTCTTTGGCACGAAGTCCGGCCTGCGCGTCAGCTACGGCGTCTTTGTCGCCGCGCTCGTGGTCCTCTTTGCGTGGTGGCTGCTGGATCGCTCGTCACTCGGCTTCGAGTTTCGTGTCACGGGCGCCAATCCGGCCGCCGCTCGCGCCTCGGGCATCAGTGCTCGCTTCGTCATCATCGTCGTCTTTCTCATCTCGGGCGGGCTCGCCGGACTCGCTGGGTTCGTCCAGGTGGCGAGCACGACGCACTACATCGACGGAGGGTTCCTGATCGGCAACGCGGGCATCGGCTTCACGGCGATCACCGTGGCGCTGCTGGGTCGCAATCGACCGATGGGCATCGTGTGGGCGTCGCTGCTGTTCGCCGCGCTGGGCGTGGGGGGACGCAACATGCAGGCCTCGACCGGCATTCCCCTTGACCTCGCCACGGTTATACAGTCCGCCATCGTCCTCTTCGTCGCTACTCCGGTGCTGGTCAAAGAGATCTTCCGGCTGAAGAAGGCGCCTGACACGACCATCCAGCTCGCCACGACGGGATGGGGAACGTGAGTCTCATCACCACCTCACCCAAGAGCGCGACGCCGGCCGCAAAGAACCGGCGCACACGCGTCATCGCGTCGATCATGGCCGTCCTCGGCCTCTTCAGCCTCTTCGTCTTCGGCTTCGGCACTGACCTCAAGGGGACGTCCTCGATCACCTTCACGCCAATCGACCTCACCAACGCTCCCTGGCACCTGGGGTCGTTGACCGTCCCCACGCACTGGACGAATGTCGTGGTCTCTCTTGTCATCATCGCCATCGGCGTCGAGGTCTTCGTCCGTGAACCGCGACGCTTTGTGATGGGACGCTTCGGCATCGTGGCGATCCTCTTCCTCTTCACGCTCCTCGTGTGGGCGTCGCGCACGACGGGGCCCGCGCCCATCAACTTCATCAACATCACGTCGATCTTGGTAGGGGCCTCCGCCGCGACCATGGTGCTCGTTTACGGCTCACTGTCGGGCGTCATGTGCGAACGCTCCGGTGTCGTCAACATCGCCATTGAGGGACAGTTCATCGCCGGCGCCTTCCTCGGCAGCATGGTGGCATCCACCACGGACAACTTCTTCTACGCAGCATTCGCCGGCATCGCCGTCGGTGGGCTCGTCGGACTCGCCCTCGCGTTCTTCTCGGTGCGCTACCACTCAGACCAGATCATCGTGGGCATCGTGCTGGTCACCATGTTGAGCAGCCTGTCGTCCTATCTCAACCTTCAGGTCTTCACGCCGTTCCCCAACTTCAACACAGGCAATCTCGCACCGAACCTGCCGATCCCCCTGCTCCACAAGATCCCCATTGTCGGTCCGGTCCTCTTTGACCAGTCGGGCTTCTTCTACGTCATGATCGTGCTCGTGGGTGTGGTGAGCTTCGCCCTGTTCAAGACCCGCTACGGCCTGCACGTGCGCGCCGTGGGCGAGCACCCCGAAGCTGCCGCCACTGTCGGCATCAACGTGAACCGCGTCCGCTACATCAACGTTGTGCTCGGCGGGGCCATTGCCGGACTCGGCGGCGTCGCGTTCATGGCGACCCAGGGGCAGTTCCAAGTGGGCTACACCTCGGGACTCGGCTACATCGCCCTCGCCGCCATGATCTTCGGTCGCTGGCGCCCCTCCGGCGCGGTCGTTGCCTCGATCATCTTCGGCCTGTCGGTGTACCTGTCCTACAACCTCGTGACGTACCAAGTGCCGATCTCGATCTACTTCTTGCAGATGTTCCCCTACCTGATCACGATCGCGGTCGTCGCCGGACTGATCGGTCGCGTGCGTCCGCCAGCCGCAGACGGCAAGCCCTACATCCCCGGCTGAGTCGCCCCGAACTCCGCGACGACGCGGGCAGACGCTGCCATGGCGACGCCGAGTGCCGTCTGGGGATCTTCGCCGAGCAGGCGCGCGCCCAGGTACGTGCCGGTCGCGGCGTCACCAGCGCCGGTCGTATCGACGATCTCCGCCGCGAGCGACGGTACGTAGAACCGGGCGCCCTCTACGTCGGCGATCGCGCCATTCGCCCCACGAGTGATGACGACTTCGTCGAACATGCCGTCAAGTCGATCGAGCGCAGTCTGGACGTCACTCGCACTCACAAGGGCGAGCGCCTCTTCTTCATTCGCGAAGAGCTGCGTCGCGTTCGTCGCGGCCTCAAGAAATACGTCTGGACCGAGGGTTTGCAGCGGGCCTACGGAACAGACGTCAAGGGACGTCGTACGCCCACGATCTCGCGCGAAGCGCAGCACGTCGATCGCCAGCCCTCGCGTGGAAGGGTCGAGCACCAGATAGCCCGACACGTGCACGTGGTCGAAGTCCCCTGAGATCTGGTCGAGCACGAAGCCCTCGCTCAGCAGCGAGTTGGCTCCGCGGTCGGTCAACATCGCGCGCTGTCCGTCGTCGCCAATGAGCGCCACGACGGTGCCCGTCTCCGCGGCCACTGACTCGAGATGCACCTCGACGTCGCCGGCACGCAGTGCGTCAACGAATATGTCACGCGCGCCGTCTTTGCCGGCGGCGCCCACGTAGACAACCTCACAGCCGCTCGCTCGAAGCGCCATCGCGAGGTTGGCTCCCGATCCCCCGCGGGTGACGCGCACCCTTGACGGCGTGTCGCTCGTCGGAGAGATGGCCTCGTTAGGCCGCACGATCACGTCCAGCATCACGTCGCCGACGACGGCGACGCGGGGGACACTCACGCCGAGAGTCGCGCGAGGTTGATCGCCACCTCGCCGGCGAGCGACGCGTTCGCCACGACGAGGTCGCGATTCACCTGCACCGAACGACCTTCGGTGTGACGCGCGAACTCACTCAGCACGGCGGGCGTGACGGCCTTGCCGCTGAGCCCCTCCTCCTGCGCCCTTTCGAGCGAGCTGGCGAGGGCGGCATCGTGCACACCGCGATCGAGCTCTTTGTCGAGACCGACGGGGTTCGCGAGCAGCAGTCCGGATGTCGCGAACTCGCGGTGCGACATAAACGCGTGCGCCGCCTCTTCGGCGCTCGCGACTGACCAGTCGAGGGCAAACCCGCTGTCGCGCATGTAGAACCCCGGAAACTGGCTGGTCTGATAGCCGATCACCGGCACGCCAAAGGTGTCGAGACGCTCGAGCGTCGCGCCGATGTCGAGGATCGACTTCACGCCGGAAGCGACGACCAGCACCGACGTTCGCGCGAGCGCCATGAGGTCGGCCGATTCGTCGAAGGAGGTATGAGCGTCGCGGTGCACGCCGCCGAGACCACCCGTGGCCATGACGTCAATGCCGACGCGTTTAGCAATCGTGATGGTTCCCGCGACCGTCGTCGCACCATCGGTGCCCGTCGCCAGCGCGACGCCGATATCACGAGAGGACAGCTTCGCCGCGTGCAGCTCGGGATCGGCGAGACGCTCGAGCTCGGTCATGGTAAGTCCGACGACGACGCGTCCGTCGAGCACGCCGATGGTCGCGGGTATAGCGCCGCTTGCGCGCACTGCCGCTTCGCACTCCGATGCGACCTCGAAGTTGGTCGGCGTCGGCAGCCCTTGGACGATGATCGTCGTCTCTAGTGCCACGACGCCGCGACCTTCGTGAAGAGCGGAGGCGACTTCGTCGCTGGCAACGACTGGGGAGTTTCGAAAGTTGCTCACGCAGCGCAAAGTGTACAGTGATGGCGTGAATCGGCCCCCAGAGATCGCGTGGGAGCAACTGCGCGCCAACGCTCGGGGGGCGACCGCGCGATCGTACGCGCCCTACTCGCACGTGTCCGTCGGCGCGAGCGGCCTCGCTGACAACGGCGAGACGGTCGTCGGTTCGAACGTGGAGAACGCCAGCTACGGTCTCACACTGTGCGCCGAGTGCTCGCTGGTGAGCGATCTCGTTCGCGTCGGCGGCACTCGACTGGTCGCTGTCTCGATCGTCGCGGGCGACGGCGAGCCCATTGCGCCCTGTGGCCGGTGTCGTCAAGTCCTCTACGAGCACGGCGGCAAGGATCTCCTCATCGACGCCGGAGAGGGCACTGCGCCGAAGCGACTCGAAGAGCTCCTGCCCGACCCCTTTGGACCAGAGGATCTCGGCGTACGGCGAAATCCGTGACGGAGTTCTCCGCGGTCGACGTCATCACCTCGAAGCGCGACGCCAACGCCTTGAGCGACGAGATGATCGCCTGGGTGCTTGATGCCTACGGTCGCCGCGACGTTGCTGAAGAGCAGATGTCGGCGCTCTTGATGGCGATCTTCTTCAACGGCCTTGACGACCATGAACTCGACACCTGGACCGCGCAAATGATCGCTTCGGGCGAGCGGCTTGACCTGCGCGGTCTGTCACGTCCAACCGTTGACAAGCACTCAACCGGTGGCGTCGGCGACAAGATCTCATTGATCCTCTGTCCACTCGTCGCCGCCTGTGGCGCTGCCGTGCCGCAGCTCTCGGGGCGAGGGCTCGGCCACACCGGCGGCACGCTCGACAAGCTCGAGTCGATCCCCGGTTGGCGCGCGTCGTTGACGAACGAGCAGATCCTCGAACAGCTCGAATCGGTGGGCACCGTGATCTGCGCCGCTGGCGCGGGCCTCGCGCCGGTCGACCGCCGGCTCTATTCACTGCGTGACGTGACGGGCACCGTCGCATCGATTCCGCTCATCTCGTCGTCGATCATGTCGAAGAAGATCGCCGAGGGAACGGGCGCGCTCGTCCTCGACGTGAAATACGGCAGTGGCGCGTTCATGGCGGAGCCTGAGCGCGCTCGCCTCCTCGCCCGCACGATGGTTCGCCTGGGCGACGCGCACGGCGTGAAGACCATCGCCCAGCTCACGCCGATGAACACCCCACTGGGGCGAGCGGTCGGCAATGCGCTCGAAGTGGCCGAAGCGCTCGAAGTGCTTCACGGTGACGGACCCGCTGACGTGCGCGCGCTCACCATTGACCTGGCATCACTCATGCTCGGGCTCGTCGGGCTCGACGCCGATCCTGTCGCCGCACTCGACGACGGCTCTGCGTACGAGGTCTATCGACGCATGATCGCAGCGCAAGGCGGCAACCCCGACGCTCCCATGCCGACGGCCAACCTCATCGAGGTGGTCACTGCGCACCGTGAGGGCTTCGTGCGAAGGGTCGATGCCCTCGCCGTGGGCGTGGTGGCGTGGCGGCTCGGCGCGGGACGCGCCCGCAAGGAGGATCCCGTCAGCGCGACGGCGGGAGTGCTCTGTCTCGTGCGCGAAGGCGATCACGTCGAAAAGGGCCAGCCGCTCTTCGAGTTGCACGCGGACGACGATGCGCACCTCGACCTTGGGCGAGAGGCGATGCGCCACGCCGTCGAGATCGGCGACGAGCCGCGACCCGTTGACGAGGTCGTCGTCGACCTTGTCCGTTCCTAGACGCGCTGTCACCGCTGACTGGTATCTTCAGCCCCGTACAACGCAAAGGAGGATCATGGCCAACGTCGTTCTGTTCCATCACATTCAGGGACTTACCCCAGGTGTCGCCGACTTCGCTGACGAGCTTCGCGCCAGCGGACACTGGGTCCTGACGCCCGACCTCTTCGAGGGTCGGACCTTCGACTCGATCGAAGCAGGCCAGGAGTACGTACAGGAGATCGGCTTTGACACCGTCCTCGCTCGAGGCCAACGAGCTGGCGAGGCTGCACCCGCCGACTCGGTGTTTGCTGGGTTCTCACTTGGAGTGCTCTCCGCCCAGAGCCTCGCTCAAACTCGACCCGGCGCTACGGGGGCACTCTTGTATCACTCGTGCGTGCCCATCTCGGAGTTCGGCGTCTGGCCCGAGGGCGTGCCGGTACAGATTCATGCCATGGACGCCGATCCGTACTTCACGAACGACGGCGACCTCGAAGCAGCGCGCTTCCTCGTAGAGACCACTGAAGGCGCCGAACTCTTCCTCTACCCCGGTGCCGAACATCTCTTTGCCGACGACAGCCTCCCCTCCTACGACGAAGCGGCCGCGTCGCTCCTGTTGGCACGCACGCTCGCATTCCTCGAGCCGTAACGACTTCGCGCGCACGCGTCATGGCTCGCCGCGCACCTCCTTGGGTAGCCTGATGCGATGGAAGCGCTGACGATAGAGATCATCCGCGAAGCCCCCAAGGTCCTCCTGCACGAGCACCTTGACGGCGGTCTTCGCCCTCAAACGATCGTTGAACTCGCCCGCGAGACGGGGTATCAGGGACTGCCATCCCTCGATCCCGACGAGCTTCGTCGCTGGTTCGTCGTCGACACCGGCAGCGACCTCGTGCGCTACTTGGAGGGATTCGCCTACACGACCGCGCTCATGCAGACGCGCGAGCAGCTCGAGCGCGTCGCGGCCGAAAGCGCGATCGACCTCGCGAGAGACGGTGTCGTCTACGCCGAAGTCCGCTTCGCCCCCGAACAGCACCTCAACGGTGGGCTCACACTGCACGAGGTCGTGCGTGCTGCGCTCGACGGCTTCGCCCTCGGGATGAAGGAGGCCGCCAACGAAGGACACCGCATCGTCGTGCGCGCCATCCTCTCTGCCATGCGCCAGGCGAACGTGAGCGAGACCATCGCCCAGCTCGCGATCGACTTTCGTGACGAAGGCGTCTGTGGCTTCGACATCGCAGGACCGGAAGATGGTTTTCCCCCCACGAAGCACCTGCGTGCCTTCCACCTGATCCAGCGCGAAGACTTCCACCTCACGATTCACGCCGGCGAGGCCTTCGGGCTGCCCTCGATCTGGGAGGCGGTGCAGTTCTGCAATGCGGAGCGCCTCGGTCACGGCGTGCGCATCGTCGACGACATCAAAGAGGTCGACGGGCAGTACCACCTAGGTCGACTCGCGAACTACATACGCGACCGCCGTATTCCCCTCGAGGTCTGCCCCACCTCAAACGTGCACACGGGAGCCGCTCGGTCCATCGCCGAACATCCGATCGATCTGTTGAAGCGGCTGCGCTTCCGCGTCACCGTCAACACGGACAATCGGCTCATGAGCGGGATCACCCTCACGGACGAGTTCGCCGTCTGTGCAGCCGTCTTCGGCTGGACGCTAGAGGACATGGAGTGGCTCACGCTCAACGCAGTCAAGAGCACGTTCTACGAGTTCAGCGCACGGCTCGCGATGATCAACACGGTCATCAAGCCGGGCTATGCGGCGCTGCGGGCGTTAGACGCGTAGTAAGGCGTCAAGGTTCGCGCGCGCTCCCTTGAGCAACGCGGCGCCACGTGCACGCTGCTCGGCGAGTGAACCCTCGCGCGCCGGCGTGATCTCGATATAGGCCTTCACCTTGGCTTCGGTTCCCGAGGGTCGCACGACCACCCGTCCGAAGTCGCCCAACGAGAACCAGAACCCCCTCGGTGGGGGGAAGTCCGCGAAACCCCTCGTTCAGGTCAAACACTTCGGTCACTCGGAGTTCTCCAAGTGCCGAGGGCGGGACTTCGTACAAAAGACGCACCGCGCGGTGCAAGTTGGCGAGTCCCTCCGGTCCGTCGGCGCGGATCGAGAGCTGGCTTGTTGCGTGCACGCCGAACTGCGATTCGAGCTCGTCGATGCGGTCGAGCAGCGAACGACCAACTTTTGACTGCTCGTGTGCGAACTTCGCGAGTGCCAGCGCGGCGGAAACGCCGTCCTTGTCAGCGACAAGTGGATCGACCGCGAACCCGAGTGCTTCTTCGTACCCAAAGCCGAGGACACCTTCGCCCGCGGCGCGAACGATCCACTTGAAACCCGTGAGCGTTGTCGCGTAGCAAACGCCCTGTGCACGGGCGAGCCGCTCGAGAAGGGTCGATGAGACGATGGTCGTCGCGACGGTCTCCTGCTTCGATTCGATCTCGGCGAGCAACGAGGAGGCGAGCAGCCAGCCAATCTCATCGCCCCGCAAGACTCGCCACTCGTCGCCGTCGCGCACAGCCGCTCCGAGACGGTCAGCGTCAGGATCGTTCGCGATGATGAGATCAGACTCCACTATGTTCGCCGTTTCGATGGCGAGATCAAGCGCTCCCGGCTCTTCGGGATTGGGAAAGGGCAGCGTGGGAAACGCCGGGTCAGGTGCGAACTGAAGTTCGACGCGGCTCACGCGCCGGTAGCCCGCGTCGCGGAGGAGTGATGCCGTCACTTCGCCGCCGACGCCGTGCATCGGTGTGTAGGTGATCGCGAGCGTGCTCTTGCCCACGCCGAAACGCTCGAGCATGTGCGCGCGGTATGCCCCAAGTGTGTCACCCGAAACATATGAATGGCCCGGTGCGGATCGGTCTGCCAGCGGGACGTCGCCGTCCGCATTGGCGTAGCGTTCGACGATCTCATCGTCAGGTGGAATGATCTGCGCCCCATCTTGCGCGTACAGCTTGTAGCCATTGTCCTGTGGCGGATTGTGACTGGCCGTGATCATGATGCCTGCCACCGCGCCAAGCGCTTTCACGCTGTAGGGGACGAACGGAGTCGGTAGCGGTGACGGCATCTCGATGACGGCGGCTCCCCCGCCGAGCAGCACCGACACCACCTCGTCGTTGAACGATTCGGATCCCCGTCGCGCGTCGCGACCGACGATGACGCCGCGCGACGGATCGAGGCCTTTCTCGTTCAACCACCCGAGCACCCCGACGGTCGCGCGACGCACGGTCGCGCGGTTCATGCCGGCCGGTCCTGCCATGACGGGACCGCGCAGACCTGCGGTGCCAAAGGTGAGTGGTGCACCAAAGCGCCGTTCGAGCTCCGCCTCGTCGTTCGCTTCAAGCAGTGCCTGCAGCGTGGCGCGGTCCTCGTCGTCAGGATCGCGCGCGATCCACTCGCGCGTCCGCTGTTCGAGCTCTGGATTCACAGCGCCGGCAGAACGCTCGCCAGCAGCACGCCGAGAGAGCCCGCCGCGGTCTGGCCGGTTTCGAGCACTTCGAGGTGGCTGAGCGGACGACCGGCCACGCCAGCCGCGAAGTTCGACACCAGGCTCAGGCCAAGCACCTCAGCGTCGAGGTGACGAGCTGCGATCGCCTCGAGCACGGTCGACATGCCGACGAGCGAAGCACCGATCGTGCGGGCCATCGCGATCTCGGCGGGCGTCTCGTAGTGCGGACCGCGAAACCCGAGGTACACGCCATCGGTGAGCTCGGGCGCCACGCCGTGCACCACCTCTCGGAGGCGCGCGCTGTAGAGATCGGTCAGGTCGACGAATCGCGAGCCATATCCTTCGGGCGGTGGCGGTCCTTCGAGCGGCGAGGTGCCAGTGAAGTTGATGTGGTCACGAATGACCACGACGCTGCCCGGCACCACTGTTGGATCGATGCCACCACTGGCGTTGGTGAGGACCACTTTCTTCGCGCCCGCGGCAATGACCGTGCGCACCGGGTGCACGACGTCGTTCGCGCTGCGGCCCTCGTAGAGATGCACCCGGCCAGAGACGAGCGCAACATGATGTCCCGCGACCTCGACGGTGAGAATTTCGCCCGAATGTCCCGCGACCGTGGGCGCCACGAAGCCGCTGAGCGATGAAGTCGCTACCACGCTCGTTGGCGCACCGAGTGCATCCACGCCTTCCTTCCAGCCTGAACCCAGAACGACGGCAAGGTCGTAGTGATCGACGCCGCTGCGCTCTCGCAGTTGTGTCGCGGCAAGGTTGGCCAGGTCGAAGGGGTTCTCCACTATTGGCCGATCGTGTGCCACACGGTGGAGGTCTCGAGAAAGCCGCGGAGTCGGCGCAGCGAGCCATCGGACCCGTTGCGCACCACGCGCTTGATCGACGTCGCCGCCACAAACGCCAGCTCATCGGCGAAACCCTCGTCAACGCCGGACAGATCGAGCCCGTCGACGTCTTCGTGCGCGGCGAGAATCGGCGCGAGCTCTCCGGTCATGCCGGTCACGATGTTGAGCACACCGGCAGGGAAGTCCGAGCTCGCGGTCATCTCGCCCAGCAACACCGCCGGCGTGGGGCGCCGCTCACTTGCGACGGCGACGACGGTGTTGCCCGCACTGATCGGAGCGAGCACCGCATCGACGAATGCTTCGAGTGAGGAGTTCTGCTCGGCGAGGACGCCCACCACGCCGCTCGGCGTGGGCACTGAGAAGTTGAAGAACGGACCCGCGACGGGGTTGGACGAACCAAAGACTTGGGCGATCTTGTCGGTCCATCCCGCGTACCACACCATGCGGTCGATCGCGCGAGCAACGCTGTCGCGCGACGCCTTCGGCTTGAGGCCTTCGGCCAAGGCGACGTGTTCGGCGAGCTCTTCGCGCCGTGACTCGGCCATCTCGGCAAGGCGATAGATCACCTGACCCCGGTTGTACGCGGTGGCTGACCACCACTTCGACTGGGCAGCGCGGGCAGCAACAACGGCGTCGCGTACGTCCTTGCGCGATCCCTGGGCCACGTTCCCCAGGAACCCGCCACTCGCGTCGGTAACTTCGTAGCTGCGGCCCGACTCCGAACGCGGGAAGGCGCCGTTCACGAGCAGCTTGTAGGTCTTGCGCACATCGAGGCGATCAGACATCGAGATACGCCTCCAGCCCGTGGCGACCGCCTTCGCGACCGAAGCCCGATTCGCGCACGCCGCCGAAGGGACTCGTCGGATCGAACCGGTTGTACGTGTTCGCCCAGATGACGCCGGCGCGCAGACGTTCGGCCACCCAGAGTGTCCGACTTCCTTTTTCGCTCCATACGCCGCAGGCCAACCCGTAGTTCGTGTTGTTGGCCTTGGCGACGGCCTCGTCGGGGGTGCGGAACGTCAGCACCGAGAGCACCGGTCCGAAGATCTCCTCGCGCGCGATGCGGTGCGACTGCGACACGTCAGTGAACACCGTCGGCGCAAACCAGTAGCCACGATCGGGCAGAGGACATGAGCTCGTGTAGCGGGTCGCCCCTTCGGTCTCCCCGTACGCGCTCAGCTCTTCGATGCGCGCGAGCTGGGCCGCGGAATTGATCGCTCCGACGTCAGTGTTCTTGTCGAGCGGGTCGCCGACGCGCAATTGGTCGACACGGCGAATGAGCCGGCGCACCACCTCATCGGCGACCGACTCTTGGACGAGAAGTCGTGAGCCCGCGCAGCACACATGACCCTGATTGAAGAAGATTCCATCGATGATGCCTTCGATCATCTCGTCGACCGGCGCGTCCTCGAACACGATGTTCGCACCCTTGCCGCCGAGCTCGAGCGTCAGGTGCTTGTGACTCGAGGCGACGCGCTGTTGGATGAGTCTGCCTACTTCGGTGGAACCCGTGAAGGCGATCTTGTCAACGCCCGGGTGGTCAACGAGTGCCGCACCCGTCGAACCGTCACCCGTGATGATGTTGACGACACCCGGTGGGAGCTCGGCCTGCTGGAGGATCTCGGCCAAGATCAGTGCGCTCAATGGCGTGGTCTCGGCCGGCTTCAAGACGCAGGCGTTCCCGGCAGCCAGTGCGGGAGCGAGCTTCCACGCCGCCATGAGGAGAGGAAAGTTCCACGGAATGATCTGGCCAGCGACGCCGAGCGGTTGCGGCTTCGGACCGAAGCCCGCGTAGTCGAGCTTGTCCGCCCACCCGGCGTAGTAGAAGAAGTGGGCTGCGGCGAGCGGGATGTCGACGTCACGCGACTCGCGAATCGCCTTGCCGTTGTCGAGCGTCTCAACCACGGCAAGCTCGCGTGCGCGTTCTTGAATCAGTCGAGCAATGCGAAAGAGATACTTTGCCCGCTCCGCGCCCGTGGTCTTCTTCCACACCGTCTCGTACGCGCGGCGCGCGGCCGCCACAGCGAGATCAACATCCTCGCTTGACGCTTGGGCCACGTTGGCGAGCGGCTCCTCGTTCGCTGGATTCACCGAAACGAAGTACTCGCCGTGCACGGGCTCTTTGAACTCGCCGTCGATGAAGAGTCCATAGGTCTCGCGAAGCTTCGCGATCGACGCCGACTCCGGTGCCGGGTCGTACTCGAGTGAGCCCAAGGCGGACGTGAGATCGCTCATCAGTCCGAGCTGAACTCGTCGGGCCGGACGTACGCCCCGTAGCGCTGCTTCACGCGTTGCATCAACAGATCGTTCAAGAGCGATGACGCCCCGATGCGGAAACGATCGGGCGTGAGCCACGCCGCACCGGCCGTCTCGTTGACCACGACGAGATAGCGCAGGGCGTCCTTCGTCGTTCGAACGCCCCCGGCGACCTTCACGCCAACGAGGACACCCGTCATCTCGGCGAAGTCGCGAACCGCTTCGAGCATCACGAGTGCCGCAGGCAGCGTTGAGTTCACCGCCACCTTGCCAGTCGATGTCTTGATGAAGTCGGCGCCGCCGAGCATGGCGAGCCAACTCGCCCGTCGCACATTGTCGTAGGTCACGAGTTCGCCCGTCTCGAGGATGACCTTGAGGTGCGCATCGCCACAGGCCTCCTTGACGGCGACGACTTCGTCGTACACGAGGCCGAGGCGACCTGAGAGAAACGCGCCGCGGTCGATGACCATGTCGATCTCGTCCGCACCGGCCGCCACGGCGTCACGGACGTCGAGCAGCTTCACGGCAATCGACGCTCGGCCGGAGGGGAACGCTGTCGCGACCGACGCCACTTTCACGGTCGAGCCCGCGACTCCCAAACGTGCTTCGGGGACGAGGTCAGGGTAGACGCACACTGCGGCCGCGCTGGGCACCGAGTTGTCGCGAGGATCCGGTCGTCGCGCTTTCGCACACAGCGACCGCACCTTGCCCGGGGTGTCGTTGCCCTCGAGGGTGGTGAGGTCGACCATCGAGATCGCGAGATCGATGGCATTCAGTTTCGTCGACCTTTTCAGCGAGCGCGTCGAGAGCTTCGCCGCCCGAGCGTCCGCGCCGACCGCATCGACGCCCGAGAGCCCTGCGAGCATGGCGCGAAGCTGTGCTTCGGACTCGATAACTGGCTTGTTGGCGATTGGAGGCAGCCGCACGCCTCGTTCTTCGGTCGTGACAAGTCGTAGCGGCGTCGTACTCACCTGGTTGACGCTAGCAATCAGGGGTCAAAGCGCGCGCGTGGCGACGTCGAGGAACGACGGCAGCTGACCCGCCGCGAGGCGATCGTTGAGCGAGGGCGCCTGGGCGTCCTTGTCACTCATGATCGCAGGATCGCTCAGGCGCCACGGCACGTCGAGGACCTCGTCGAAGGGGTTGATCTCCAATTCCATCAACGGATTAAACGGGGACGAGAGCAGATACGAGAGCGCGGCCAGCTCGCTACGCACGATGAAGCCGTGCGCCACACCCGCAGGCAAGAACACCGATCGCTCTTCGCATGCGACCAGCTGCACGACTTCGACGCGACGAAAGGTCGGAGAGCCCACACGGACGTCGACGATCACGTCGTCGAGCTCGCCGTAGGCGCATGTCACCAGCTTCGCTTGACCCTCGGGAGCTATTGAATAGTGCAGGCCGCGTACGACACCGCGGCGTGACATCGAGAGGTTGGCTTGCTCAATCGCGAAGCTGATGCCCAGTGCGTCGAGGTCGGGACGCTTGAACCACTCTCGAAAGAAGCCGCGATCGTCACTCCAAACCTTCGAATCGAGGACGTACGCGCCGGGAATTGACAGCTCGGTGACGTTCACTTCCCCTCCTTCAGCGGCCTCCACCATGACTCGTTTTCGCGGTACCACTTGACGGTGCGCGCAAGCCCTTCGTCGAAGTCAACCTCCGGACGATAGCCCAACTCCTCGCGAATTTTCGACCAATCGACGCAGTATCGCCGGTCGTGTCCAAGACGGTCCTCGACCGGTTCGATCATGGACTCATCGGCGCCGCAGAGCTCGAGCAGCGAGCGCGTGATCTCGACATTGGCGAGCCCCGTGCCCCCGCCGATGTTGTAGATCTCCCCCGGCCGCCCGCCCGCTAAGACCAGGAGAATCCCGCGACAGTGGTCGTCGACGAAGAGCCAGTCGCGCACGTTGAGCCCGTCGCCATAGAGGGGAACCTTCTGGCCGTCGAAGAGATTCGTCACAAACAGCGGGATCAGCTTCTCGGGGAACTGACGCGGTCCGTAGTTGTTCGAACAGCGTGTGACCATAACGTTGAGGCCGAAGGTCCGGTGGTAGGCGAGCGCGGCGAGGTCCGAGCCGGCCTTGCTCGACGAGTACGGCGAGTTCGGCTCGAGGATGTGATCCTCGCGCCACGCGCCCGATTCGATTGAGCCATACACCTCGTCGGTCGAGACGTGGACGAAACGCTCCACGCCGCGGCGCGCCGCGCTCTCGAGGAGCTGCTGCGTGCCGAGCACGTTGGTCTCATAGAAGACTCGCGCACCCGTGATCGATCGATCAACGTGACTCTCTGCGGCAAGATGAAGGACGGCGTGCGCACCGTCGAGCACTTCGTCGGTCACGAGCTCGTCGGTGATCGAACCCTTGACGAATCGCGCACGCGGGTCGCGCAACGCGACCTCCAAGTTCTCGAGTCGTCCCGAGTAGGTGAGCGCGTCGAGGAGGACGATGTCGTCATAGCCAAGTCGCTCCGCGTCGTTCAAGAACATCTCGCTCAGACGCGAGCCAATGAACCCGGCCGCCCCAGTTATCACAACGCGCATCAGGAACCTTGGCCTTTTAGCAGGAGTTTGGAGACTTCTATACTAATGGGGTGAGGGGAATCATTCTGGCTGGCGGAACCGGTACCCGCCTGCACCCAATAACTCGGGCGGTGTCGAAACAGCTGCTCCCGATCTACGACAAGCCGATGATTTACTACCCCCTCAGCACGCTCATGCTGAGCGGATTACGCGAGATTCTTCTCATCACGACGCCGCACGACCAAGAGGCGTTCTTTCGTCTCCTCGGTGACGGCAGCCAGTTCGGCATGCGACTCGCCTACGTCGTTCAAGATCAGCCCAATGGCCTCGCCGAAGCGCTGATACTCGGAGAGAAGTTCCTCGACGGCGACAAGTGCGCGCTCATTCTCGGCGACAACCTCTTCTACGGCCCGGGCCTCGGCACACACTTACAGCAGAACACGAACGTCAACGGCGCGCTCATCTTCGCCTACCAAGTCTCTGACCCGACGGCCTACGGCGTCGTCGAGTTCGACGACAAGGGCTCGGTCATCTCGATCGAAGAGAAGCCGAAGACGCCCAAGAGCAGCTACGCCGTACCCGGCATCTACTTCTACGACGAACGGGCGTCGGAGTTCGCACGCGAGCTCAGCCCGAGCGAGCGCGGCGAGCTCGAGATCACCGCGCTCAACAACGCCTACCTCGATCGAGGTGCGCTGCGCGTCGAGGTACTCTCGCGCGCGACTACCTGGCTCGACACCGGTACGCACGAATCGCTGTACGAAGCCGGCGGCCTCATTCGCACGCTGCAGCACCGTACTGGCATGCGCATCGGCGACGTCGATCAAATCGCGCACGACCAAGGCTGGATCTAGCGTCTCACCGGGGGGCGCACCTGGTCACCAAGGTAGGATGAGCGTTCGTGCCAACCGCCCCGAACCACGACGCGCTCTCCTCACTCCGACAAGCGCTCATTGTCGAGCGTCGACCTGCGTCGCCTGAAGAGCTCGCGAACGCCGCCGTACTTCCTTACGAGGCGGTTCCCAGCCTCGCCGCGCTCGCGCACGAGGTGCGCCTCACCTGGTGCGGTCCGACCGTCGAGGTCGAGGGGATTCTGTCGGCGAAGACCGGCGGGTGCCCCGAGGACTGCCATTTCTGTTCCCAGTCATCGCGCTTTGACTCCCCCGTGCTCGCGACGCCGTTCCTCGACACCAACGAAGTGCTCGCCGCCGCCAAAGAGACGGCCGCTCTCGGCGCCAGCGAGTTCTGCATCGTCCTTGCTGTACGCGGCCCCGACGAGCGGACGATGCGGCGGATCCTCGATCTCGTCCCTCTCGTCCGCGACGAGACCGGGCTGCAGGTTGCAGTCTCCGCGGGAATCCTCACCAGCGAACAGGCCGAACGTCTCGCCGCTGGCGGCGTGCACCGCTATAACCACAACTTGGAGACCGCCCGCTCCTTCTTCACCGAGGTGGTCACCACGCACACCTGGGAGGAGCGTTGGGGCACCTGCCGCGCAGTACAAGAGGCTGGCATGGAGCTGTGTTGCGGGGTGCTGCTGGGCATGGGAGAAAGCGACAAGCAGCGGTTGGAACTGATCGGGCAACTCGCCGATCTGGGTCCAGCCGAAGTCCCTCTCAACTTCCTCGACCCGAGGCCGGGGACGCCGCTCGCCATCCGACGCCCTGTTCAGCCGCTCGAAGCGCTCCGGTGGATCGCACTCTTTCGCCTCGGACTTCCCGCCGCGATCCTGCGCTATGCCGGGGGCCGGGAACTGACCCTTCGCGAACTGCAGGCCATGGGCATGACGGCCGGGATCAACGCCCTCATCGTCGGCAACTACCTCACCACCCTCGGCCGCTCACCGAGCGAGGACCTCACGATGCTTGCCGACCTGCACATGCCCATCGGGGCGTTGTCCTCGGCGATCTAGCACGGGATCGAACGCCGATGGGCGCCGAGCACTGCACGGGGTGTGGCGCGATCGATCAGCTTTGTCCTTCCGGAGGCCGCTGTCGAGGGCCCTACGAGCCGCCTCGCTTCTGCCCCTCGTGCGGTCGCCGCCTCGCGGTCCGAGTCACACCGACGTCGTGGACTGCTCGATGTAGGGACCACGGAGAGTTCACCGACCCATAACGGCAATCGCCCTTCACTCAGTTGTCGAAGCCAAGAAATGTGGCCACTTCACCGTGAGCGAGTCGCTTGTGGTGCGCGAGCGTCGATCGATGGAGCGTCGAGTAACGCTCCGCAACCTCAAGGGCGTGGAGCATGACGTGGTCTTCGACGGCGGTCGCTTCGACGATTCCCGCAGCAAACGCATCAGGACCCGAAAAACGTCGAGCGGTCGTAGCGGCGACGATCGCCGTCGCCTTCGGGAGTCGGTGATGAATGATCGCCCAGAGCTGATCGTCGAGGGCGAGACCGATCTCTGCTTCGTTCATGCACCAGTAGCCGCGATCTTCGCGCATCACGCGATGGTCGAAACCGCAGCCCAGCAGCGCGCCTGCGGCAAAGATGTGCCCGTTCACCGCGGCGACGGTGTAGGCCGGAAAGACCATGAGGCGGCCCACGGTGCGCTTCAGCTCGGCCAGCGTCACCCCGAACTCGTCAGCGTCGTGTCCGAAGCGACCGAGGTCGAGTCCGTTCGAGAAGAACTTGCCGACGCCGGTCAGCACAACGGAAAAGGGGCCATCGTGTGTTTCCAGTTCGTCCAACAGTTCGTTGATGCGCCCGAGTGAGTCGACGTTGACCCGATTCTCCCCATCGTCCCAGGTGAGTACCGCGACGGAGTCCTGCCATTCGCACGAGATGTCCATTCGCGCAGCATAGGCAAGCGAAATACGGGCACGGTAAGTTGTCACCGTGAGCGATGAACTTGACATTCCCGAGCCGGACGTCTCCGAAGAGCACCCGGTTTCCGAGCACTGGATCTGGGTCGGGCCACACCGTCCGCCGAGCCCGCGAGTGCTGTTTGAGCAGATGACCTCGGACTGGGCGCCCGACGAAGTGCCGAGCGACGTCCACGCCGGCGCGGCGCACTCGGCAAAGCGCCGCGCAGCGCTGGCGGCGCGCTTTCCGGACAAGACGATTGTCGTGCCAACGGGCAACTTCAAGGTCCGAGCGAACGATACCGACTACCGCTTTCGCCCGGGCAGCGACTTCTTCTATCTCACCGGCAGTGAAGAACCTGACGCGGTCCTCGTCATCACGCCGGGCGATCCGGCGCATTCCAGGCTCTACATCCCGCACCGTCGCGACGCGAGCACGCACGAGTTCTACACCGACTCGCGCTATGGCGAGCTGTGGGTCGGCGCACGGCGCGGCGTCGCCGAAGCAGCGATCTACTACGACATCGACGCCGCCGCGCTCGAAGACCTCGCCAAGTTCCTCGTCGAGCAGGATCAGACCGCGATCGTGACCCTGCGCGGCTTCGACGCCGAGATCGACGCCATCATCGAACCATCAGAGCTCGACTCGGAGCTCGCGGTCGCCCTGAGTGAGATGCGACTCGTGAAGGACGAGTTCGAGATCGAACAACTTCAGCGCGCCATCGACGCCACAGTGAAGGGCTTCGCCGATGTGGTGCGCGCGTTGCCGAGTGCGATCGGCCGAGGAGAGCGGGTCGTCGAGGGCGTGTTCAACCTGCGCGCTCGCGTCGAGGGCAATGACATTGGCTACGACACCATCGCCGCGAGCGGCGCACACGCGACGACGCTGCACTGGATTCGCAACTCCGGGTCCGTGACGTCGGGGGATCTGTTGCTGCTCGACGCCGGCGTCGAGGGACATCAGCTCTACACGGCCGACGTCACGCGCACCATGCCGGTGAACGGCACCTACTCCCCTGCTCAGCGGCGCATCTACGACCTCGTCTACCGTGCGCAAAGCGCGGGCATCGCCGCGGTGCGGCCCGGCGCCAACTTCATGGATCCCCATGACGCGGCCATGAAGGTGATCGCCGAAGGTCTCTACGAGCTCGGGATTCTCAAGGTCAAGCCCGAAGAGGCCCTCCGCAAGGATCGACAGCTTCATCGGCGCTACACGCTCCACGGCACGAGCCACATGCTCGGCATCGACGTGCACGACTGCGCCAACGCTCGCAACGAGTTCTACTGGGGCACGTTGGAAGAGGGTTACGTGCTCACCGTCGAGCCCGGCATCTACTTCCAGACAAACGACCTCACCGTGCCCGAGGAGTATCGCGGCATCGGCGTACGGATCGAAGACGACGTGCTCGTGACGGCCGATGGCGCAAGGAACCTGTCTGCTGCACTCCCGCGATCGTCCGACGAAGTCGAATCGTGGATGGCCGCGCTCTGGGCCGAGGGAACAACGAACCTCGGGCTGTAGCTCGACTAGATCAACGTCGCGAGGACGTCAGTGAGCGCCTCGCCAAACTGATCCACGTTGTTGCGCGAGAACGGCAGTGGCGGTCGGATCTTCAGCACATTTCCGGCTCGCCCGGTCGCGCTGATCAAGACCCGGCGCTCCCTCATCCCATTCACGATCTGAGCCGCGCGCTCGGCGTCGGGGGAACCGTCCGCTCGCGAGACCACGTTCGCCGCGACATAGAGGCCCGCTCCACGAACGGCCACGACGTCATCGCGATCGGCGGTGAGCTGGCTGAGGACTTGGCGCAGATACCCGCCGACATCGCGGGAGTTCTCCATGAGGTGCTCTTCCTCAATGACGTCGAGCACCGCATTGGCGGCAGCGATGCACACCGAGTTGCCGCCGAAGGTGTTGAAGTATCGGCTCGTTGCGCCAAACTCTTCGAGCAGCAGCGAACGGGCAGCGACCCCCGCGATCGGCATCCCGTTGCCCATCGGCTTTCCCATGACGACAAGATCAGGTTCGAGGCCATGACGCGTGAAGCCCCACATCGAGTCGCCGGTGCGCGCAAAGCCGGGCTGCACCTCGTCGGCGATGTAGAGACCGCCCGCTTCATGCACGACGTCCGCGGTGGGGCGAAGCAGGCCCTTCGGATCCGGGAAGAGACCATCGGACGACAGGATCGAGTCAGCCACGAACGCAGCGAACGTGACCCCGTGATGCGTCATGTCAGCGATCGCACGGCTCACCGCGCTGGCGAGCTCGCCGCCAACGTCGCCTGACGTCGCCATCTCCTCAAGCGGCAGATCGATCGTCCAGACGTCATGTCCGAGTGCGACGCCGGCGCCGAGGCTGGGAGAGATCTCGGCAGCCGCGGTCGTCGTCCCGTGATAGGCGTTGTCCGTGACGATCACGCCCGTCGCGCCGGTGTAGTACCGAGCAACGCGCAAGGCGAGGTCGACGGCCTCGCTGCCGGTGCAGGTGAACATCACGTTGTCGATGTACGAGGGATGTGTCGCGAGCAGTCGCTCGGCGTAGTCCAGCAGATCGGCCGACGCGTAGCGGGTGTGCGTGTTGAGCGTCGCCACCTGGCGCGAGACCGCGTCAACGACACGCGGATGACAGTGGCCGACTGAGGGGACGTTGTTATACGCGTCGAGGTACTCGTTGCCCTCGGCGTCGTAGAGGTGGACGCCATACCCGCGAACGAACTGCACGGGGTGCTCGTAGAAGAGGCGGTAGGCGGGGCCGAGGACTGACGCGCGTCGACTGACGAGCGAGCGCAGCTCCGGTTCAAGCTCTCCTAACCTGCTCATGTCAAAGCCGTTGACCATGTTCCCCGCTGACATCAGGCTTCCTCCAGACATGCGCGGCACAAACGATCAGCAAAGTAGTCGCTTGGTATCTTCGCCAACGCGAAGAACAGCGCGCGACTGCGCTCGGCGTTGCGCAGCACGTAGGTGTCGTTACCCGGAACTCTCATCGAGCGCCACGCGGGGATCGTCACCCAGGTCACGACACGTGCCGCGATCAGTCCCGGCAGCAGCGCCAGCTCCTGCTCGTCGAGCGGGGTCACCGAGTGATAGGCGCGCACCACATCGATAGCGGCCTCGACAATGTCGGCCTCGCCCGCGACCTGGTACGACGCCGCGACCGCGAGCTCGTTGAGAGCCGGGGCGCGCACGACGTCGCCAAAGTCCAGAACACCGGCCACGTGGCAGCCGTCCTCGTCGACCAGCAGATTGTCCGTACTGAGGTCATTGTGAATGACCTGGCGTCGCAACCGCGAAGCGTGTGGTGACACCTCACGCTCGAAGCGCTCGAGCGCCTCGATGAGCGCGTCCTTCTCGCTGGACGCGGGCAGCTCGTCCATGAGTGGACGCAGGTCGGCTGCGCGTTGGATATCCCACAAGAGGTAACGCTCCGTCGCGGGGTGGTCGAACGACGACAGCGCCCGATCGAGCGTGGCCGCAGTCACGCCCACGTGACGGCGTAGCGGACTCGACGGTGTGGTCGAGCGCATCAGTGCGGCTTCGAGAAACGTCGTCAACCGCAGCGAGCGTCCCGCGAGCGGACCGTCGCCAATGACGACGTCTACTTCGCCGTGACGGCTGCGGATGACACGCTGCACTCGGATGTCCGGCGCGTGCTCTTCCAGGTAGCAGAGGATGCTGCTTTGGAGGTTTGTGACATCGGCGTCCTCGCGTGGATGAGCCACCTTGAGGAGATACCGCGAGCCCGAAGGCGTCGTGACGAGAAAGTTGTCGTCTCTCTCACCGCCAAGCCGCTGTAGTTCACCGTCGAGCCCGTATTCGCGCGACGCGACGAGCATCGCATCCTCTTCACGGACCGGCGTCGATTGGTCGCGCAAAACTGAGCTCTGGTGCGAGTTCACGGCGCCTTAAAAGACAAAACCACGGGGAAAAGGATCACTCGGATCAAGCATGTACTCACCGATGCCGGTTATCCAGGCACGACCGGTGATGGTCGGCACGACGGCGGGCACTCCGGCCACCTCGGTCTCGGCGATGAGGCGTCCAACAAACCTCGAACCGATGAACGACTCGTTGACGAACTCCTCGTTGAGCCCGAGCTCACCGCGCGCCCACAGCTCGGCCATGCGAGCCGACGTTCCGGTGCCGCACGGAGAACGGTCAAACCAACCGGGATAGATCGCCATCGCGTGACGCGAGTGACGCGCCGTTGAACCGGGCGCGATGAACTCGACGTGGTGACAGTGATCCACGCCCTCAATCTCGGGGTGGTGCGGCGGGCTGTTTGTGTTGATGGCAGCCATGATGGCAAGACCGGCCTCGAGAATCTCGTGCTGATTGCTGCGATCGAATTTGAGTCCGACGTCGTCGAGGTTCACCATCGCGTAGAAGTTGCCGCCGAAGACGAGGCAGTAGGGCACCGAACCGTAACCGGCAACCTCGAGTGTTCCGTCCAACGTGACGGGGTAGGAGGGAACATTCTCCAACGTGACGGAGTCGGCGTGTCCATTCGAGACGGCAACGCGCGCAACCACGAGTCCCGCCGGTGTATCGAGTCGTATGGTCGTCACCGGTTCCACGACATCGACCATGCCCGTCTCGACAAGGACCGTCGCGACGCCGATCGCACCGTGGCCGCACATGGGCAGGCATCCCGATACCTCGACGAACAACACGCCCCAGTCGGCGTCGTCGCGGGTGGGCGCCATCAAGATGGCTCCGCTCATGGAGGCGTGGCCTCGCGGCTCGTTCACGAGGAACTCCCGCAGGTAGTCCAGGTGCTCCATGAAGTAGAGACGCTTCTCGTTCATCGTGGCGCCGGGCACCTCGGCGATGCCGCCGGTCACGACTCGCGTCGGCATGCCCTCGGTGTGCGAGTCGACCGCCGTGATGATGCGACTCGCCCGCACGATCAGCTCGCGAGCTCGTGGCGTGCGAGGTAGTCGATCGCCCGCTTCGCGTCGGCGCGAACCTTCGCCTCATTGGCCGCGCTGAGCGGACCGCGCGGCGGCCGGGTCGGTCCGCCGTAGCTGCCACCGACGATGTCCATCGTGAGCTTGATGGCCTGAACGAACTCCACGCGCGAGTCCCAGCGAAAAAGTGCCACGAGATGACGATAGAGGTCGCGGGCCTCGTCGATCTTTCCGGCGACGACGAGGTTGTAGATCTCAACCGCTTCACGGGGAAAGGCGTTCGGGAAGCCAGCGAACCAGCCGACTGCCCCGTCGACGAGGGACTCGAACAACAGGTCGTCGGCGCCGGCGACGACGTCAATGTCGCAGCGCTCCTTGATGTCGAGTATCCGGCGGACGTCACCGGAGAACTCTTTGATGGCGACGATGTTGGGGATCTGGGCGAGCTCGGCCACTACCGACGGCAGGATGTCGACCTTCGTGTCGAAAGGGTTGTTGTAGACCATGAGCGGCAGACCAACTTCTGCCACGCGGGTGAAGTGCTCGATCACCTCTGAGTCCGAGGCGCGAAATATTGTCGGCGGCAAAAGGATCACCGCATCGGCACCGTCTTCACCTGCGTACTCCGCCCAGACCTTCGCCTGATGCGAACCAACCCCGTGCGCTCCCGCGATCACGATCCCGCGTCCGCCGACGGCGTCAACGGCGACTTGAACAACCTTGCGCCGTTCTTCTTCGCTCAGCGAGGAGTACTCCCCGAGCGAGCCGTTCGGTCCCACGCCCCGACATCCGTTGGCGATCAGCCAGTCGCAGTGCCGACCGAATCGGTCGTAGTCCACCGCGAGGCCCGCGGGCGCGCTCGGGTCTTCCTTGAAAGCCAGTGTGATAGCGACAACAACGCCTCCGAGGTCGACGGGTGATTCGCTCATGGTGATCCTTTCGTGCAAGGCCCGGAAATCGGGCCCTATCCGCGTACCTGACATTGTAATATGTCACACGGCACTGAGGCTAGCCCTCAGTCACGACCTCGGTTGTCTCCTCGTCTCGTCCAGCCCACCAGCCGAGCACGTGGCCGATGTGATGGAGCATGAAGCGCTCTGCGCCCTCGCCGTCGCCGAGGGCCAGCAGATCGAGCAAGTCCTGATGCTCGTCGGCAGAGCGCAACAGCTCCTTCTTCGGTCGAAGATCGGCGAGCCCGATCATGCGGGTCTGGCGACGAAGTTCGGCGACAAGGTCAACGAGTCGCTGATTACCGGTGAGCGCGAGGAGCGCGCTGTGGAACGCCGAGTCGGCGGCGAGATAGGCCTCGAGGTCGCCACTCGCGGCGCTCTCGGAGATGCGAAGCGCCAGCTCTCGATACTGCTCGACGGACTCGCTGCGCATTCGTTCGGCGACCAGACGCATTGCTGGCGCCTCGAGAAAGCTTCGCAACTGCGCTATCTCTTGTAGATCCTGCGGGCTGACGTCAGTCACCTTGAAGCCCTTGTTCTTTACCGACTCCACAAACCCGCGCTTTTCGAGGTGCAGCATCGCCTCGCGAACCGGGGTGGCGGAGACGCCGAACTGGGCGGCGAGTACAGGCACTGACACCATGGTGCCCGGTTCGAGCTCTCCCGAGATGATCGCCGACGCGAGCGAGCTTTCGACTCGGTCACGCAAACTTTCAGGAGCGGTCAGTTCGCCGATCGCCGAGTCTTTCGCCATATGCACCCCCTGACGTTACCCACGGCGAGGTGGACGCCTCTTCGTTGACACAGTAGCGCGTCACACAGTACTGTGAGGGCGTGCCAGACGCTGATCCCGCATTCCCGGCACCCGACGTCTCTGCAGAGCACCCCGAGAGCACAGACTGGATCTGGAACGGTGGTCGGCCCTTCGGACGACCGTTCGCCGACTACATGACGCAATCGTGGGCGCCGACGCCGCTCGACGAGGCGCCACATCCCGCCATCGAACACACCCGTCAACGCCGCGAGCATCTCCACTCACTCTTCCCTGACCGCGTCCTCGTCATTCCGGCGGGCGGCGCAAAGATTCGCGCCAACGACCAAGAGTTCAACTTCCGCCCCGGCTCAGAGTTCTTCTGGCTGAGCGCGTGCGACGATTCCGATGCCGTGCTCGTCATCGCCCCTGCCTCGCGCGACGGCGCCGCGACGTTGTACCTCAGCGAGCGCTTCGACTTCACGACCCACAAGTTCTTTTCCGACGCACGTCACGGTGAACTCTGGGTTGGACCACGACGCTCCTTCGCCGACGCCGAGCGTCGCTGGGAAATCCCCACCGCTCCGCTCGACGAGCTCGAGAAAGATCTCGCAGCGTTCGGCCCCGAGCGCGTGGTGATTCGTCGGGACTACGACGACCGAATTGACGCGAGGTTTCCGGTCAGCGATGAAGACGCGCTGCTCACGCAAACGCTCAGCCAGCTTCGACTGGTGAAAGACGAGTACGAGATCGCTCAGCTCCAAGAGGCCGTCGACAAAACCATCCTCGGTTTCGAGGACGTCGTGCGTGCGCTGCCGAGTGCGGTGGGAAAGAGCGAGCGCGTTATTGAGGGCATCTTCAACCTTCGTGCGCGCACCGCGGGTAACGACACGGGCTACCGCACGATCGCAGCCACCGGCGCGCACGCGACGATTTTGCACTGGACACGCAACGACGGTGAGGTTCGCCTCGGCGATCTGCTGTTACTCGACGCGGGCGTTGAGGTCGTCGACCTCTACACCTCTGACGTCACCCGGACACTGCCGATATCGGGCACATTTGCGCCCGCACAGCGTCAGATCTACGACATCGTCTACGCGGCGACGCAAGCGGGCATCGCGGCAGTTCGCCCAGGTGCTCGCGGTCAAGATCAGCACCGAGCCGCCATCAAAGTGTTAGCCGAGGGTCTCTTCGACCTTGGCATCCTCGATGTCGGACCGGAAGTATCGCTCCGTCCCGAGCTACCGCTCTACGCGCGCTACATCGTCTGTGGTACTTCACACATGCTTGGCCTTGACGTGCACGACTGCACCAGCGCGCGCGACACGATCTTCCCCGAGGACCCGCTCGAAGTCGGCAATGTGCTCACCGTCGAGCCGGGCCTCTACTTCCAGCCGAACGACCTCACCGTGCCCGAGCAGTATCGCGGCATTGGTATTCGCATCGAAGAAGACGTCGTGGTGACGTCCGAGGGATCGCGAGTCATGACAGCGGCGTTGCCGAGTGACCCCGACGAGATCGAGGCGTGGATGCACGAGCTCTTCTCTCGGCCCGCGCCAAATCTCGGGCTCTAGTTCGTTCGGTACGAAGCATCATGAACGTTTAGACGGGGGTTCTGCGCAAGCGGCCCGAGTTACACTCACTATCGATTCGGACGATGATGGGTAGGTGGCGCCATGGAGTACTCGCTTGAGCTCGCTACGCCGATACTTCGCCAGACCCCTTTGGTTCTTGACGCGATGCTGTCACAACTCCCCGAAGATTGGACACACCAGAGCGAGGAGCTCGGATCGTGGACACCGTTTGAGGTGTTGGGTCATATGACGTACATCGAGGAGCACGACTGGATTCATCGGGCTCGGCTCATTCTTGAACACGGCACGAATCGCGTCTTTGATCCCGTCGACCGCGAAAAGGGCTTTGAGCGCTTTAGAGGCATGGGACTCACCGACCTCCTCGAGCGCTTTTCGATCGCGCGAACGTCGAATCTTCTGTCGCTTGATTCCTCGGTCGATGCGGACAACTTGGATCGACGCGGCCTCCATCCTGACTTCGGAGAAGTACGACTCGACCAACTGCTCGCCACGTGGGTAGTCCATGATTTGAATCACGTCGGGCAGATCGTCAAAACGATGGCCAAGCAGTACACAGAGGCCGTCGGCCCATGGCGTGAGTATCTCCCGATCATCGACGCTTGAACACAGAGCCTTTCGACGCTCTTCGCCGAGTCCCAGAACAGTTTCGCAATCTCGTAGAACGGAACGACGCGCGTCGATCGGTACGTGACCCGATCGACGCGCGTCGTTGACGATTACCCGAGGGGCCTCGTCACTTCGATAGCGTCCAGTCTTCAGGTGTGAAGTTCTCTTCGGGGCTTTGAACCACGCCCTTCACGTTCTTGATCACCGAGATCTGGTAGTCAGGCGCGGGCTGCCAGATGACGGGTACCTGCTTGGCGAGGTAGTTCTCGTACTTGTAGAACACGGAGAGGCCGGACACCGTGTGCGTCGCGAGGATGTTCGCGTCGTTCGTCGGATCGGAGTATCGCCCCTCATTGAAGCCAGAATCGGTCTCGAAGAGTGTCTCGCCAGTGGGTGAGAAGTCCGGTCCGAAGGTCCAGCCTCCGCCCCAGTTCTCCATCTGCCACGTGCACGTAGGTCCAACATTGCAGGGCGCCGCGTTGGTGATGATCGTGTCGAAGGGCGCCGTCGTCAGGTTGAGCTGAATGCCGATCTCGGAGAGATTCGACTTGTACTGCTCCATCTGCACCGCCGTGTAGGTGACACCCGAGTCGTACTGAAGGTTGAAGTCCAGCTTGGCGCCCTTTGCGATATCCGCGCCGCACTCGCTGGCTGCGGTACCAGGACTCGCGCACGTCGTCGTCCCGCCAGCCACCACGTCCCAGCCGTGACTCTTGAGCAGCTTGGCGGCGTTCTTCGGGCTATACGGATACGGGTTGGTGAGCTCCTGGGGACTCGTGAAGGTGTTCTTCGGCGTCACGGGGACGGGTCCGTAGGTGGGATTGCCGTAGCCATAAAGCGCCTTCTTTATGTCCACCGGCTGGTCGACCATCTCTTGGAGGGCCTGGCGGACGTAGAGCTGCTTGAAGATCGGACCCACCGTCGGGTTATCGAAGTTGATCGGGAAGTAGTTGATGTCCCATCCGACCCACGGCGCAATGGTGTCGCCCTGACTCTTCAAGAGAGGTATCTGACTCGCATCCTGCGGCGGCACGTAGCCGTAGTCGACCGCTCCCGAGCGCACGGCGTTGTATTCGGCAGTGTCAGTCGTATAGGGAATCTCGACGAGCTCCGAGTAGTTCTCCTTCGCTGGCCCGGAGTACTTCTTGTTGGGCACGTAGACGCTGTAGCCCGTGTCCTGATATGACTTCAGCTTGAACGGACCGTCGACGACCTGCCAGAGCGGGTCCGTCGAGTACGTGCTCAACGTCTCGGACTCCTTCGTCAGGTAGTCGAACACGGCCTTGGCGCCCGCTGCCGTCTCGTCGTAGTTGCCCACCTTGCCAGTTGGTGACTCCTTGTCCCACGCCTGCTGGGGGAAGGGCGTGATCTGGCTGAGCTCGTTGTAGAGGAACCACGTCGACGAGTACGCCTGGTTGAGGTGCATGACGACGGTCGACGCGTTGGGCGCCGTCACCGAGGTGACGTTGGTTGGGAACTGGCCGGGCGCGTAGTCCGCCCAGTTGGTCCCTTCGACCTTGAGGAGGTTCATGAAGAAGATCACGTCGCGCGCCGTGACGGGTGTGCCGTCGGACCACTCGTACTTCTTCAGCGTGATCGTGACCGTCTTGCCGCCGTCGGTGAACACCGGCAGCTTCGCGAGCGACAGCGTCGGGTTGACTTCGGGTGAGAGGCCGTCACCGAAGTAGTACAGAGGGCGGTACGTGATCCACTGCATCTGGTAGATGTTGACGATGCTGTCCTGCGCACCGGTGTAGATCGGCAGGATGTAGTTCGGAACCGTGGCAGGCGGCAACGCGAAGGTGACCTCGTTGCTGGTCGCCGCCGATGCATTCGAAGCGGCGTTGACGATGCTGACGCACATGCCCGCCACGCCGAGCGACCCCGCGAGCACGACCACGCCCACGCGTCGCCCCACACGATGGCTGATAGACATTTTCATGATCTTTCCCCCGCCTGTAATATGTGACACTTGACCCTAGCCAAGTGTCTACCTCAAATGCAAGCGCACTGTCACGTCCCCTTCACATCAGGGCGAATGCCGTGACGAACACTACTTTCCTTGACAACAGTGCCATTTCGTCTCGGTCACGCTATGAAACTCGATGAGAGGACGTCGGCATTTGACCACCGCTCGCACCTATGGAAACCTTAGGTCCAATGGTTAGACCTTTGGGCTTCACGCCTCTTGACGACGCGACATTCGCTCGAGTCTGTGCTGCCGTCGACGCGCGCGCGAACCACGCGTTCGATTTTCTCGAGCGACTCGTCGAGGCCCCGAGCACCGTCGGCGAAGAAGCCGTCGCGCAATCACTCGTCGCAGAAGAGTTGACGCGTCTGGGGCTACAGGTCATGGAAGTTGGCATTCCTGAGTCCATCGCGAGCGACCCCGACGCCGGGGTGCCCCAAACTCCGTATGCGGGTCGCGCCAACGTTCTCGCCACGACGTCGTCGTCGAACGAACTCGACCTGTTGATCAACGGTCACATCGACGTCGTCCCCGCCGACCCACGCGGCTGGGCGACATCGCCGTGGTCCCCACGAATCGAGAATGGCTGGATGTTCGGTCGAGGCGCCGGCGACATGAAGGGCGGCCTCGCGATGGCGACCCTCGCCCTCGACGCGCTGCGATCGGCCCTGCCCTCTGCGCTCGAACGACCAGTCGGTGTCCTCTCGGTCATCGAAGAGGAGTGCACCGGCAACGGAACCCTCTCGGCGCTGCGCCAAGGCGTGTCCGCTGACCTCGTGCTCGTGACCGAACCCACCGACCTCGAACTCCTCATCGGGGGTACGGGCATCGTTTGGGTCGACGTCACGATTCAGGGCTCGGGCGGCCACGCCGAAGTTGCCGATCGCGTGGAGCATCCGCTCGACGTCGGGCTGCGCCTGGTGGGCGAGCTCGAAGAGATGGGCCGGCGCGTGGCACGCGAGCATCACGACATCGCCTTTGACGACGTGGCCGAGCCCTACAACGTCAACGTCGGACTTGTGCGAGCGGGCGACTGGCGATCGAGCGTCGCGTCGGTCGTGACCCTCGGCGTGCGCTTCGGCCATCCTCGCGCGTGGACGACCGAAGAGGCGATCGACGTCATCACGTCGGTGGTCACCAAAGCGATCCCCGACGACATCAATGTGTCGTTCTCGACCGAAGGCTTCCGCGCGCAGGGATACCTGCTCGACCCGGCGTCGCCGCTTGTCGACATGGTGCGAGCGGCGCACGCGGCGACGCATGGTGCAACCCCCGCGACGCGGGTCGGTGGCAGCACCACCGATGCCCGCTTCTATCTCAATCAAGCGGGCGTGCCCGCGCTGTGTTACGGACCCGTCGCACGACACATTCACGGCGTTGACGAGTCGGTAAATCTCGCGAGCATCGTCGCCGGTGCAAGAACACTCGCCCACTTCATCGCCGGGCTTGATTCGACCAGAGTCGCACCGTGACCCCGCACGAGCGTGCCACGCGAGCCACCGCGCATATAGCGAAGAGCGCAGACCCCCTCGGCCCCCTCATCACCCGCACGGCTGGCCAACAGGTCGCCGATCGCATCGTCACGGCGCTCGCGCTCGGACAGTTCGCCGTCGGCGAGCGACTCCCCACCGAGCGTGAGCTGGCGGCCACGCTCCGCGTCAGCCGCACGACCGTGCGACAGGGCGTTGCGCTGCTTGTCGCGTGGGGCTACGTCAGCGTGCGACGTGGTCAAGGCGGGGGCATCTTTGTCGAGTCGTCCTGGCTCGCGGACGCGCCCGCCATCATTCACCGCACGCTGCTGCCCGACTGGGCGCGACTCGAGCATCTCTTTGACTATCGCTCGATCGTCGAGGCGGAGATCGCGCGGGTGGCAGCGCGACGTCGAACGCAGAAGAACATCGACACACTGCGCACTGCCCTGGATGAGTACATCGCATCGCCGCCCGAGCGCGCGTCCTCGCGCGCAGCCGACGTACGACTCCACCAGTGCATCGCCGCCGCGACCGGCAATCCGTATCTGGTCGAGTTGAGCCTGCGGATCCGACACGACGTCGGGTTCGGCATGGGCGTCGAGCCGTGGAGCCCCGCGCTCCGTCAACGCGGGCTGCACCAGCACCCCGGTCTTGTCGAGGCCATCATCGCTGGCGACGAGGAGCTCGCGTCGACCCTTGCGACCGAGCACTTCTCGCTCACCGAGTTCACGATTCGCGACATCTTCGCTCATGTTGCCGCTCAGCTTCCACCCGACGAACCACTACACAGTCCACGAGGAGACCATGGCCACACTTAGCGCAAACGGCATCGAGATCAACTACAGAGATCAAGGCGACGGTCCCGAGACCGTGCTGTTCATCAACGGCCTCGGCGACGATCTCGACACGTGGTCGCTGCAGGTGCCGGCGTTCGTCAACTCGGGCTACCGCGTCGTGACGTTTGACAACCGCGGCGTCGGCGCAAGCTCGACGCCGCCCGGTCCCTACACGACCTCGATGTTCGCCGAAGACACGAAGGCGGTCGTCGAACATCTCGGACTGAAGAAGTTCCATCTGCTCGGGATCTCGATGGGCGGCATGATCGCCCAGCAGTACGCGCTGCGCTATCCGAGGGACCTCGCGAGCGTGACCCTCGCCTGCACGTACGCCGCGCCCGGCCCGTTCTGCTCGCGCATGTACGCCCTCTGGGCGGAGCTCGCACCGATCGTCGGCGTGGCGACGATCATGCGCGACGTAGTCTTGTGGGGGTTCACGGTTGACTTCTTTCAGTCCCAGCCCGAGGTGCTCGCCGAAGTGGAGACGGCGATGCGCTTTGTCAACCAGTCGGTGCCCGCGTACCTGGCGCAGCTGAGCTCGATCCAAACCCACGACACGACCGACCGGCTGGGCGAGCTCATCGTGCCGACGCTCGTGCTCGCCGGTGAGGAAGACATACTCATTCCCGTCTCGCTCTCTCGCCAGCTTCACGCGCTCATTCCTGACGCGACGTGGGCGACCACGCCGGGAGGGCACTGCTGCATCTGGGAGCACCCGGAGCGTTTCAACGAGACCGTGCTGAGTTGGCTCGCGAAGCTCGAACAATCGTGAGTCGCCCCACTCGGCAACGCGCGCAGTAAGGAGCGGTCATGGTTCGCGCGGCAACCTCTAGCGGCACGGTTCCCTTCATGGGCTATAAGACGTGGTATCGCGTGACGGGTGACCTTCGCTCGCCGATGACGCCGCTCATCGTCGTCCACGGGGGCCCGGGCTTCACCCACGACTACGTGCTGTCGCTCAGCGAGCTGGCGGCGACCGGTCGACCGATCGTGCACTACGACCAGCTGGGGTGTGGAAACTCCACGCGGCTGCCCGAGCGAGGCGGCGAGTTCTGGACGGTCGAGCTCTTCCTCGACGAGCTCGACAATCTTCTCGGCGCGCTCGGCGTCAAGAACAACTACCACCTGCTCGGACAGTCGTGGGGCGGCATGCTCGGAGCCGAACACGCGATGCGCCAGCCCCGGGGACTTCGCTCGCTCATCTTGAGCAACTCACCCGCATCAGAACAGGTGCTGCTCGACGAGGCGCATCGCATGCGACGCGACCTGCCCGCTGACGTCCAGGCAGTGCTCGACGAACACGAAGCGGCTGGGACCATCGACGACCCCGCCTACCTCGAAGCTACCCAAGCGTTCTACGACCAACACATCTGTCGAGTGCTGCCCTATCCACCTGAAGTGCAGGCATCCTTTGACGCCGTCGCCGCCGATCCGACGGTCTATAGCGCCATGATCGGACCAAACGAGATGTTCTGCACGGGCACGCTTCGCGACTGGAGCGTCATCGGACGTCTCGACACGATCACTGCTCCCACGCTCTTGCTCTCTGGGCGCTTCGACGAAGCGACGCCGGCGACCGTCCAGCCGTTTGCCGATGAGATCGCCGACGCGAGCTGGACCATCTTCGAGGAGTCAAGTCACATGCCCTTCGTCGAAGAGCCTGAGGCGTACTTCAGCGTCGTCAGCGACTTTCTCGCACGTCACGAGCCACTGCGACACTCGTAACGCTGGCGCACGTCTTCGCTGCTAACGATCATTCTCCCGAACGTGCAGCTCGCCAAGGCGAACGGGCACGGCTACCGGCCGCCGATCGGTCGTCGTGTCTCCGGCGAGTCCACCCGTCCACACTTCCAACAACGCTTCAACAGTTCGCCCGCACATACGGCCCTGACATATGCCCAAGCCCGCGCGGGAGGTGAGCTTCAACGACCGCAGGCCCGAGGAGTCGGTCACGCGAGCGACCGTGCGAAGTCGACCGATGGTGACCTCTTCGCAGCGACAGACGATCGTCTCATCAGTGAGCCACCGCGTCCACTGATCGCCCACGCCGTGGGCGACATTCAGACGTGCGGCGAAGCGGCGCCACGTCGTTCGGCACGAGCGACTGTGCGCGAGGATCGCATCGTCGAGGTGCCCGCCCGCTGCGACGTGACCCGCGATGGTGCCTTCGGCGAGGGCGAGGTCGACGCCGCCAATGCCGGTGATCTCTCCGGCCGCGTAGACATCGGGCACACTCGTGCGCTGGCTCTTGTCGATCGCGACAAAGCGCTGGTCGTTGAGCGCGCAGCCCAACGCGAGCGGGATCTCGAGCCGGGGCGTCCATCCGTGCCCGAGGCAGACCTCGTCGACCTCGACGCGACGTTCGGTGCCTGCGATCGGCGCCCACGACGCGGTGAGTTTCGCGGTCGTGACGGACTCGACGCGATCGTGGCCATGAATGGCGGTGATCGTTCGACCCGTCGCGTAGTGAACACGATGGCGCGCGAGCTCATAGGCGTATCGCGCGACTTCAGGGAACTTCGCTCGTGCACCGACGACCTGCCAGGGACGGCCCGTCCACCCGCTCGCCAGTCGCAATGCGCGGCTCGCCTCGAGGACACTGACGACCTTGCTGCCGCCTTGGAGCAGCGAGACGGCGACCGGCAGCAGAAACGGCCCCGCGCCCGCGACGATGACACGTCGTCCAACGACCACCCGCTCGCCCTTCGCGAGCGCCTGGGCTCCGCCTGCGCTGTACACACCAGGAAGATCCCAACCCGGTATCGGGAGGACGCGGTCGAACGCACCCGTTGCGACGACGATCGCGTCGGCGCGGTAGACCCTCTGCTCGCGATCGCGGCCGTCGGGGACACCGACGAGCACATGAACGCCCTCGTGATCGATGGCCCACACGTGTGCAGAGGTGACGATCTCACACGACGTAGCGAGCAGTTGCTCTCGCATCGCGAGGAACGTCGACCATCCGTGGTGCAGCACCGCTTCGTTGGCCGAGGGACGAGTTGGCGGGAGGTGGCGCCAGTACTGTCCGCCGACATCATCGGCGGCGTCGAGCAGCACCACCTGCTGGCCCGCCTCCGCAGCGGCGAGCGATGCGGCGAGCCCCGCTGGGCCAGCGCCGATGACGAGAACGGTCATCGAGATTCCTCGTCGCGCGGCGCACTTGGCAGGACGCGCTGGGATGTCACGATGTCACCTTCCTCTGCCCGTCGCTGGCATGCGCGGACGTCGCTCAGCCCGTTCACGACAGCCAGGCAGTCAAAGCAGACCCCGATGCCACAGAAGACCCCACGCGGACGATCGCCAAGGGATGTACGACGCCACGACTCGATGCCCGCCGACAGCATGACGCCCGCGATCGTCTGTCCACGAACGCCGGTGATGGGCACGCCGTCCACGAAGATGGTGACAGGACGTGCGTTGCCCGGTCGAATCGGATCTGCGCCGGGTGCGACGGCGTAGCTCATGGCGAAGACTCCGCGATGGCCAGCGCGAGCGACGGACGCGAGGGCGAGAAGGGTTCCGCCGGAACCTCGGGGTCGTCACCGGACAGAAGCGCGGCGAGCATCTCCCCCGTTGCTGGCGCGAGTCCGATCCCCGCCCCTTCGTGTCCCGTCGCGTACCAGAGGCCTCGATAGTTCAGGTCTTCGCCGATGACCGGAAGGTGATCGGGAATGAACGGGCGGAATCCGCAGTAGACGCGCATCAAGGATACGTCCGCGAGAAAAGGAAACAGCCTCACCGCCTTCGTTGCGAGCTCGGCAACGACATCGACGTTGAGCGTGGAATCGAATCCGACTCGCTCGCGCGACGATCCGATGAGGACCGTTCCTGACGCGGTCGACTCGACCACGGTCGACGTCTGCAACGCTCCGTCGTTCGATCCGACGGCCCCCACGTAGTCGGCGTCGTAGACCTTATGGAAGATTCGCTGGGTCATCGGCGAGGTGACGAGGACGAACCCTCGGCGTGGCGCCACCGGTAGCAGTGCGCCGAGTGCGTGCGCCACCTCGCCCGACCAAGGGCCGGCGGCAACCACGACGTGATCGCCGCGAACGTCGCCCTTGGTCGTCACGACGCCGCAGAGGACGCCCTCGTTGTCGATGAGTGACCCGATGACCTTCGCGCCAAGCAGCACGGTTGCGCCGCGAGCCCGAGCCGACGCGAGAAACGCCTCGGCGGCGATGACCGGCTGCACCTGTCCGTCGTCGGGATAGTAGACGGCTGATGTCAGTTGTTTGGTCACATCCGGCTCGAGGCGACGCGCTTCGGCAATGCTCACCGTCTCCGCGCGAACGCGATGGTCACGCTGGCGTCGCGCGAAGCCCGACAGGGACGACGCGTCGGCCTCGCCGGTCGCGACGACGAGCCCACCCTTGAGCTCGTACTCCAACGAGGGAAACTCGTCGCCGAGCTCGACCGCGAGGTCAGCCACGACCTCAGGCCACAGGCGCGCGGAGTACTGCGCTAGTTGGAGCTCCGGTCCTGGTGCCTTATCGCTCAGGAGGAGGTTCCCCTCGCCGGCGGCAGACGCTCCTCCCACAGCAGCGCCGCGCTCGACGATGGTGACTTCGAAACCACGTGCGCACAGCGATCTTGCGCACGCTGCCCCGATGATGCCCGCACCGACGACGACCACCGATCCGCTCATGTGGTCATCGTAATATGTCACACCGCACTACAGAAAAAGCGATGCGCTAGAGCAATACCTGAAGCGGTATGGCGCGCGGACCGCGCACCTGACCCGGCGCCCATGTGACGGCACCGGGATCCGCGAGCTCGAACCTGGGGTAGCGCGCGATGAACTCCTCGATCGCGACGCGCAGCTCCATACGTGCCAGGTTCGAACCGGCGCAGCGATGGATGCCCAGCCCGAAGGCCGCGTGACGATTGATCGCCCGATCAACGATGAACCGGTCCGCGTCTTCGAACACCTCGGGATCGCGGTTGGCCGCAGGAAACCCGAGCAGCACCCAATCGTCCTTCTTCATCGGACAACCGTAGAAGTCGAAGTCTTCCTTGACGAGTCGTGCCATGGTGACCGGCGCATAGAAGCGCAGGAACTCCTCGATCGCCACCGGCATCAGCTCCGGCTCGTTGACGAGGCGCTCGAGGTCGCTCGGGTGCTGAGCGAGGTGCCAGATCGCCGAACCAATAGCCGACCACGTGGTGTCGATACCCGCGACGAGCGTGAGCACCATCGTGCCACGCACGTGCTCAAGCGCGAGCTTCTCGCCGTCCATCTTGACGTTCAACAGGTAGCTCGTGAAGTCTTCGCGAGGATGGGCGAGGTGGTCGTCGATCTGCTCGTTGAAGTAGTCGGCCATCGGCATGAACAGAGGACCGCGCTCTTCGATCGGCAGGTCAACGAGGTCGAGCACCAGGTGCACGAAGTCGCGGAAGAGGTCCTCATCCTTCTCCGGAAAGCCGAGCATCTTGGCGATCACGCCGGGCGAGATGTACTGCGCGTAGCGAGCGCCGGCGTCAAAGAGCTGCTCATCATCGAGCGCGTCGAGATGCCTTCGACAGAGCGCTCGCACTTGGGGCTCGAGGGCGGCGATGGGTCCGGGCGCGAACGCGGGCAGGATGAGACGGCGGGCCAGCTGGTGAAACGGCGGGTCCGACGTGATGGGCGGTGCGCCACCGATCGGCGCGACGGCGTTCGGCGGAAACTTGTTGTTCGTGATCACGACCGAGCGACTCGTGAAGTGCTCGGTGTCGTTCGCGACAGAGGACACCATCTCGTGAGTCGTTGGGAACCACCCGCCCGCGTAGCGATCAGTGTGGGCGACGGGGCAACGCTCGCGAAGGTCTTCCCAGATCGGATAGGGATCGTGCACCCACGCGGGATCGGTGTGATCCCAGTCGGTCGCAAAATCTTCGACAGGACGCTTCACATCAGCGTCGCTTGTCACCTCAGCTCAGCACGTGAATGGGCAAGTGGCGCGGTCCGCGTATCTGGCCCTGCGCCCACGTCACGGCCGACGGGTCGGCGAGCTCGAACGTCGGGTAGCGCTTGATGAACTCTTCGATCGCAACGCGCAGCTCGAGGCGCGCGAGGTTCGAACCGATGCAGCGGTGGATGCCGAGTCCGAAGGCCACATGACGATTCTCCGCGCGGTCGATGATGAACCGGTCGGCGTCTTTGAAGACGACCGGATCGCGGTTCGCGGCCGGAAAGCCGAGCAGGATCCAGTCGTACTCCTTCATGGGACACCCCAGGTACTCCATGTCCTCTTTGACGAGACGCGCCATCGTCACCGGCGCGTAGTAGCGCAGGAACTCTTCGATCGCCACCGGCATCAAGTCGGGCTCGTTCACGAGTCGAGCGAGGTCGCTCGGGTTCTTTGCGAGGTGCCAGAGCGAGGCGCCGATCGCTCCCCACGTCGTGTCGATGCCGGCGACGAGGATGAGCACCATGGTGCCAAAGACGTGCTCGACCTGGAGCTTCTCGCCCATGATCTCGGCGTCGAGGAGAAACGACGTCAGGTCGTCGCGAGGGTTCGCCTGGTGGTCTTCGATCTGGGCGACGAAGTACGCCTCGATGGGCTCGAACTGCTCGACGCGCTCTTCTTCAGAGAGGTCGACTGATTCGGTGATCATGTGGACGATGTCGATGAACTTGTCGGTGTCCTCTTCGGGAAAGCCGAGCATCTGGCGAATGACCGACGGCGGGATCAGCCGTGCGTACTCCCACGACGCGTCAAATGTCATGTCGTCGCCGAGTCGCTCGATGGCCTTACTGCAGAGCTCACGAATCTGTGGCTCAAGTCCGTTGATGACACCGGGTGCAAACGCCGGCAAGATGATCTTTCGCGCCAATGCGTGAAAGGGCGGGTCCGAGGAAATGGGTGGAGCAGTGCCGATCGGTGCGGGCAACGCCTCTTCGCCCGGGCGACCCTCTTCCATGATGACCGAGCGACTCGTGAAGTGATCGGTGTCTTTGGCAATCGTCGACACGCCGGCGTGGGTCGCGGGGAACCACGCACCGCCGTAACGATCGGTGTGCGCGACGGGGCAGCGCTGGCGGAGGTCTTCCCAAATCGGATACGGGTCATTTACCCACGCGGGGTCGGTGTGGTCGAAGTCGGTCGCGAAGTCCTCGACAGGTGGCCGCTGGGTCATTACGCCTCCTCGATGAAGATGGCATGCTCGGGACAGTTGGCCTGTGCGAGTCGCGCGAGCTCCATCGTCTCGGGGGTCAGCGTGCCGTCGCCGCGAACGACGCCGTTGCCGAGGTCGTCGAAGTCAAAGAGGCTCGGCGCGATCGAGAAGCACCGACCCTGCCCCTGACAGAGATCGGCGTCAATGACTACCTTCACAGTTCCCCCTACTGTCGAACTACCGCTGACATTACTACTCAGTAAGGGCGGCCAGATCTGCGGGATCGTTGCCCCGACGAAGATGCGGCGAGCTCGACGTTCGCCCTCGGCTATTCGACGAGACGACTGAGTTCGCTTGCGACGGCCTCGAGCGGCGCAACGCCTTGCTCTGCTCGACAGAGGATGAGCGAGCCCTCCATCGCGGCGACGGTCAAGGACGCCACCGAGAACGCGCGATCATCTTCGAGGCCCGAGGTGCAAAGGCGCGCGGCGAGCGCGTCAATCCAGGATTGCAGCGCCTCGCGTACGGTCGCCATCAGGGGCTCGTCAGTGTCGGTATCGATCGCGACGCCCGCAACCGCGCATCCCGTCGCACCGTTGGAGGCGACGACCGCACGACGCCAGAGGTCGACGAAGTGTTCGAGCACCGCGCGAGGTGAGTCAAGGGGACCTGTGGCGAGGTAGCCGAGGATCTGGTCGCTCGTCCAGCGCACGGCCTCTTCGGTGAGCTGGCGCTTGCCGTCGGGGAAGTAGTGGTAGATCGAACCACGAGGCGCACCGCTCTCGGCGAGTACGTCCGAAAAGGAGGCGCCGGCGACACCGCGGGTCCCGATGAGCGCCGCAGCGCAGCGGATCATGGTCTCTCGCGTGTCGTTGGTTGTCATTGTCTCTTGACTATGACGTCCGTCATAGTGCAAACTGGCCTTGCTATGACGCTCATCATATTCACTGCGAGGAGACCACTATGCCCATGATCGACGTGTACGCCACCGAAGGCACGTTCTCGGATCGCCACCAACTGGCGGTCGATATCGCGAACGCGGTGATGCGCTGGGAGAAGGTGCCGCCGCTGAACCTCTTCAAGAACAACACGGCAGCGTTCATCCATGACCTCGACGGTGACGCCATCGCCAACGCCGCCGGGGCGTCCAACTACGTGCGCGTGCAGGTCCTCACGCCCGTCGGCGTCCTCGATCGAGAGAAGCAGCTCGGCGTGGTGAAAGAGCTCACCGACATCGTCGCTGCCGCAGCGAAGGATCCGTCGCTCACAGAGCGGACCTGGGTTCTTCTCACTGAATCACCAGAGGGCGGATGGGGCATCGCCGGTCACGCGAACACCGGTGCCGATATCGCTGACGCCGCGCGTCGCGAGCTCGCCGGTGGCTGACTAGCCCCAGACCTCGCGAGCAGTCTCGACGACGAGGCGGAGCTTTGCCACCTCTTCGTCGAAGGTGATGCTGTTGCCCTCGACGGTTGACGAGAAGCCGCACTGCGGCGAGAGACAGAGCTGCTCAAGCGGCACGAACTGACTCGCTTCGTCGATGCGACGCTTCAATTGGTCCTTCGACTCGAGCTCGCCGCGCTTCGTCGTGACGAGGCCGAGCACGACCATCTTGCCCTTCGGCACGAAGCGAAGCGGCTCGAAACCGCCCGAGCGAGCGTCGTCGTACTCCAGAAAGAAGCCATCGACGTTGAGCTCGCTGAAGAGCGCCTCGGCAACGAAGTCGTAGCCACCTTCCGCGGCCCAGTACGACTGAAAGTTGCCGCGGCACGAGTGGGTCGTCACCGACATCCCCTCCGGTCGACCGGCGAGCGCCGCGTTGATCTGCTTGATGTAGCGCAAGTGCTGATGCTCGGCGTCTTCACCCCGCGCGGCGATCATGGCCCGCTGCTCCGGATCGTTCAAGTACGCAAGCGACGTGTCGTCAAGCTGCAGATACGTGCACCCCAACTCGCCGAGCCGTCGTATCTCTTCTGCGTAAGCGGCGCTGAGGTCGTTCCAGAACTCGTCGACGTCCGGATAGATCGCGGGATCAATTGCTGCCGCTCCCCCGCGGTAGTGCACCATGCTCGGCGAGGGAATGGTCAGCTTTGGGACGGCGGTCGTCACGCACGACTTCAAGAAGGTGAAGGCGTCGGCGAAGATCGTGTTGTCGATGCCCACCCGGCCATCTACCTTGAGCGCCGCCGACGTAAAGGACGCCGTGCCTTCTGCGTTGCGAAAGGCGACCTGGAGCTGCTCGTCGGTCCGCGAGATCCCCGCCAGTTGATAGATGAAGTCCATGTGCCACGAGGTGCGTCGAAACTCGCCGTCCGTCGCCGACTGAAAGCCAATCTCTTCCTGCATCGCCACCGCGTCGCGAATGGCCTCGTCTTCTACGGCGCGCAGCGCGTCGGCGTCGATCGTGCCGCCAGCGAACTCGTGACGGGCTCGCATCAGCGCGGGCGGGCGTAGCAGACTTCCGACGTGATCGGCGCGAAATGGAGGACTCGTTCGTTGACTCATGGGCCGAGAGTAGCCGCCGCCGTTCGGCGCTAGCCACTAGCAACAAGCGACCTCAAGTCGCCCGCGGCTCAGGTCGTCTCGATCTCCTCACGCGAGATACCGAGGAAGTAGAGGACCGCGTCGAGATACGGCACCGACAGCGCTGCGTCAGCGTGCTCTTGGACCACTGGCTTCGCATTGAAGGCGATGCCGAGTCCGGCAAGCGAGAGCATGTCGATGTCGTTCGCTCCGTCACCGACGGCAACGGTCTGTTCAAGGGGGACGCCAACCTCGGCCGCGAAACGTTCGAGGGCGTGAGCCTTGCCGGCGCGGTCAATAATCTCGCCAAGGATCTCTCCAGTGAGCGCCCCGTCTTTGATCCCGAGTCGATTGGCCGCCACGTGAGTCACGTTGAGCTCTTCAAGGAGCGGGCCAAGTATCTCGATGAAACCGCCCGACACGACTGCGGGCACATAGCCAAGTCGCTGGAGCGTACGCAGCAAGGTCCGCGCGCCAGGAGCAAGACGCAGCGTCGAGCGCACCTCGTCGATCACGCTCATGGGCAGTCCCGCGAGCAGCGATACGCGACGGCGAAGCGCTTCTGCGAAATCGATCTCGCCGTTCATCGCGGCCCTCGTAATCGGCGCGATCTCCTCGGCGCGGCCCGAGGCTTCACCGAGCAGGTCGATCACTTCGTCTTGAAGCAACGTCGAGTCTGCGTCCATGACGACGAGGTGCTTGGCGCGCCGATGGAGGCCCGCGCGCTGCACCGCGAGGTCGAGCCCGGACGAGTCGGCAACGCTCGTGAGCGCCTCACGAAGGCTCGCGTGGTCGGGGCCGATCACGATCAGTTCGTAGCAGTCGACAGGGTAGCTCGCGAGGTGGACGATCCGTTCGCAGGTTGCCTTGCTCTCGGCGATGGCCAGAAAGATCTTCTCAAGCTGGCCCGCCGAGATGTTCGGCGCGAGGAGCGTGACGAGCAGGCGTCGTCCGTCAACGTCGTCGCGTGGCGTGACGGTCGTGACGCTGACGTTCATTCCTTCAGTCGCAATGGGTCGCTTGGCGAGGCTCGCGGTGAGGGCGTCGCGAGTGAGCGCGGACTCCGAGCTCACCTCCGCACAGAGCACAAGCGTGCCGCGAATGGTGATCTGCGCGACATCCATGAGGCGCACGTCGTCGCCCTCGAGCGCGTGCAAGGCGTCAAAGAGCTCCGCGCCGACTCCCATACGGTCGGGGCCGCTGACGGTAACAAGAAAGGTGTTGCGCGACATGGATCAAGCGTAGATGGTCGCCTGAGCCTGCTATTCGGTCTCGCCGTCCGCGTCGCGCAATGCCCGCACCTCTTTCACATGCTCATCGCGGCGCGCGTCGAACCGCCAGAGTGACGGCAGGGCCGCACCGACCACACCGACTGATCCCGTACAGGCGAGACCTCCGAACGTGAGCGAGAACCGTAGCGAGGTCAGCGCCGCCATCACGCCGGCGCGGAACTGACCAGCCGTCGGACCAAGCGAGTAGGAGATCATCTCGACGCCCGCCATGCGGCCGCGCACCTCGGGAGGAATCGACTCATTCCACATCGTGTTGCGGAAGATGCCGCTCACCGCATCCGCGCCGCCGCCGATCGCGAGTCCGAGAACGACGAGCCAGAGCGACGACGAGTAGCCGAAGATCGCAATGCCCAGTCCCCACAGCGCCGCCGCGAAGACGATCGCTCGACCGTAGTGGTGAACGTGTCGAGTCCAGCGCGAGGTGAGCGTCGCGACCAACGCTCCCGCCGGCAGTCCGCAGTAGAGAATCGAGAGCGCGTAGGACTCGTGAAAGCGCTCGGCGACGAACGGCAGCATCACGACCGGAAAGGCGAGGATCATCGCGAGCAGATCGATGATGTAGGTGCCCACGATGTCGGGACGACTTCTCGCGTAGCGGAGGCCATCGCGCATCGATTCGGTGACGCTCTCGCTTGACCCGAGCGGCTTTGGCGTCGCCTTCAACCGATAGAGCAGCGTGAGCGAGAACGTGAAGGTCACCAGATTCGCAAAGAACACCGAACCCGGGCCAAAGGCGACCGCCGCGAGTCCGCCCAGCGCGGGGCCGATGATCGACGCGGTGGTGCCGCTAACGTTGGCGAGCACCGATGCCGAGCGCTGGAGCTCGTGCGAGACGAAGAGCTGGTTGAGCGCGGACACACTCGGTGACTGCAAGCTCGAAGCGGCGGCCACGATGGCTGCGTCCAGGTAGAGGATCCACGTGAGCGGATGGATCAACAAGGCGTTCACGAACAGCAGTGCTGTCGTGAGCATCAAGACCTGCTCCATCGCGATGATCAACCGCCGCCGGTTGAGTCGGTCGGCAAGGACGCCGCCGTAGAGCCCAAAGATGACGAGCGGCGCGAGCTCGACGAGGCCGATTGAGCCCACGGCGAGCGTCGAGTGCGTCAGCTGCTTCAACTGGTACGGCACGGCGACGTAGGTCGCCATCGACCCGAGCATCGAGATGAAGCCCGCGATGTAGAGCCGCCGGTACTGGGCCGACTGACGCAGGGGTGTGAGGTCTATGCCAAAGAGGCGTTGGTTCACGCTGGCCCTGCCAACCAGCCGTCGCGTTCGCTGTAGTGGCGAAGCACCTTTGCGGGCACTCCGCCGAGGACGACGTGGTCAGGAAACGTCCCGCGCACGACGGCGCCAGCGGCGACGGTCGTGTTTCGTCCGAGCGTCGTCCCGGGGAGGATCACGACGTTCGCACCGAGCCAGCTGCCCGAGCCGATCTTGACGGCAGCCTCAACGGGCGGCTGCCAACCCACGGGCTCGTCGAGCGCCTCGTAGGTGTGATTCTGGTCGGTGATGTACACATAGGGACCCGTTTGGATCTCGTCACCGAGCTCGATCGACCAGTGACCGATGATGTGCGATCCGCGACCTATGACACATCGCTTGCCAATCGCGACCGTCGGTGTCGCAAGCATCTCCTGTTCGCCGTTGATGCCCGCTGTCAGACAGACGTTCGGCCCGATCAACGTCTCGTCCCCGATCGAGAGATAGCGCTCGTTGTAGATCACGCCTTGAGGAGCCATGAGTGCGGCGCGCTGGCCGAAGTAGAAGAACGTCTTCGCGTACTCATCGTCGGGGCCGACCGTCGCAACCTCGTTCAGATATGCGCGCCAGTGTCGAACTTGGGCGCCGAGGAAGCGGCGGAAACGAAGACGGAAAGTCATCCCGATGACGCTACCGCCGCGGCTCAGGTCGCCCGCGTTTGAGTAGCGTCGAGTCATGACGCTCGACGTGGCCGTGATCGGCTCGGGTTTCGGGGGACTCGGCGCGGCGATCACGCTGCGCAAGCGCGGCGTCACGAACATTGCGATCTTCGAACGCGCGAACGAGCTCGGAGGGACGTGGCGCGACAATCGCTACCCCGGGTGTCGTTGCGACGTGGCGAGCGCGCTCTACTCGTTCTCCTTCGCGCCGAACCCAAAATGGACGAACACCTACAGCTATCAAGAAGAGATCTGGCAGTATCTGAGCGATGTCGCCGATCGATACCGGCTCCGAGGCCTCATCAAGTTTGATCATGACGTCTCTGATATCTCCTTCGACTCGACGGCACAGCTCTGGCGGATTTCGACTAGCCAGGGCGATTACGAGGCCAAGTGCGTCATTCTGGCAACCGGTGGTCTCGCAGAACCGCGGCTGCCAGACATCGATGGACTTTCAACCTTTGCTGGTTCCCTCATGCACACCGCACGCTGGGACGAGACGGTGGACTTGAAAGGGAAGCGGGTCGGCGTCATCGGCACTGGGGCGAGCTCCATCCAAGTCGTACCCCAGATTGCTCCAATCGTGGAATCGCTCGAGGTCTTCCAACGAACGCCGTCGTGGGTCCTCCCCCACCTTGGCCGTCCAGTCCTCGATCGATCGAAACGGATCTTCTCCGCCTTTCCATTCGCAGAACGACTGGTTCGGGCCAAGGTCTACTGGCGCAACGAGCTCATGGTGCTCGGATTCGTCAAAGATCCCAACCGAATGAGTCAAGCCGAAACAATGTCACATGACCATCTCACGCGTCAGATCACCGATCCGCAACTTCGTGAGCGCTTCACGCCCACCTATCGCCTCGGCTGCAAGCGTGTGCTCATCAGTAACGATTTTTATCCCGCTTTCAACCGCGACAACGTTTCACTAGTAACTGAGGATATTGAATCCGTCGATTTGAGTGGCATACGCACGAGCGACGGAAACCATCACGAACTCGACGTCCTCATCGCCGCAACCGGCTTCTACGTGACCGACAATCCAATGGCTGAAAAGGTCCAGGGATTGGGCGGCGTGACGCTGGCCGACGCGTTTTGCGGCACACTGGCGAACTACAAAGGCACCGCGTTCCCGGGCTTTCCGAACTTCTACATGCTGGGGGGTCCGAACACCGCGCTCGGGCACTCTTCGATCATCTTCATGCAAGAAAGTCAACTCAATTACGCGACCAAAGCGATTTTGGCGGCGCTTCGCTCCGACGCGCTGATCGAACCTGACGAGGGAGCTGCCGATCGTTGGACCAAACAGCTCCGCGCGAAACTGCCGACGACCGTCTGGGGCACCGGCTGTTCGAGTTGGTATCTAAACGCAGAAGGAACGAATACGACCATTTGGCCCGATTTCACGTTCACGTTTCGAAAGGCCACGCGTAGATTCAATTCTCGAGATCACCGGATCTCGACGCGATCGCAGTCGACAGCAGTTACTCGAGAGTGATCGGCGAGTCGATGTCGAGCTCGTCGCCACCTGAGCCAACGACATCGGGCGCCAGCGTTTCCGCAAGTTGCGCACGTACTCGTTCGTCGATCTCAGCCATCGTCTGAGGGTTTTCCCGCAGGAACGTCTTCACATTCTCGCGACCTTGACCCATCTGTTCGCCTTCATATGTGAACCAGGCGCCGGCCTTCTTCACGAATCCCAACTCCACCGCAACGTCGAGAACCGAGCCCTCACGACTGATGCCTTGGCCGTACATGATGTCGAACTCAGCTTGGCGGAAAGGAGCCGCGCACTTGTTCTTCACGACCTTTACGCGTGTGCGATTGCCCACGACTTCGGCACCATCCTTGATGGATTCAATACGACGGATGTCGAGTCGCACCGATGAATAGAACTTGAGCGCCCGGCCACCGGACGTCACCTCGGGCGAGTTGTGCACGACTACCCCATCGACGAGATAATTGTGACTGTCCTCCACCTCAATGTCGAAGCGATTCATGGACCTTGTCCTGGGCTTCACATGTATATCGGTCACTGGCATTGCCATGAGTTGATATGACATGGGGACATATTCCGGCTCGACAGCGAATTGCCCTCGAAACCTGGGAAGGAGTTTGTACTCCATGCTCGGGTGCACATACGGTGCGATTAATGCCTGGAGCTTCGCCGTCTCGGCGTTATTGAAGAAGAGCACCGCCTTCTTTGACGCCCCGCTCAGTCTGAGCGTTGTTTGAATACCCCAAGTGTCGGCGAGGTACTCCACCAAACGAATGCGCGTACCTTCTTCCATTGCCTCGATGCAAATGGTCGCGCGACCAGTAAGTCCTTCAGTCCGCTTTTGAACTCCCTTTGAGCGAATCGAAAGGTTCGCGTCATCCAAATACCACAAGGCGAGGGAAAGCGCATCAAGGCTTTTGAGGTAGTCGTCGTCGAAGACTTTCTTACCATCGACGTATACGCTCTGCCGCATCTCAGCCAGTTCCGGCAATGGCTGGAAATCGTAAGTGACGACTTGATCTTCTCGTACATGACGACTCACGCCCAGGTTGGCAAAGAGCGAGGACATCCAATCCGCGTATTCGGTCTGAGCGCCACCGTGGGTGTAACGGAATCGCGCCCCGAGCCCGCTACCTGTGGGCGACAGCGCTCCGTCGCCCATCAACGTGCCTCGCAACGCTCTCAATTGAAAGTCGGACAGATACTGCGGCACTGCTTCGAGTACGTGGTCACCAACTTTGAGCGTGCGTGCTTCGACCCAGCCTGTTGGAGTACGTATGAGGTGATTGGGCGTGCAGCCCAGCTGCGCTCGTCCATTCTTCGACGGTTTGGCAACCGTGATTTGGAGAAACTCTTCGGCGCGCCCGTTGTTGAACCAATTGATGACCCGCTTGGGAACCATCGCCCCGGTTTTTTCGTCATAAGAGAGCACTTCAACGGGAAGCTTCTGGTTCACAATCTTGCCGATCTTCTCGGTCGTACCATCAGCGAGGACCACTCGGGAGCCATAGGAAAAGCAGCCGTACATTACGCCGATTTTTTCGCGCAGCTGATTGATGAAGATCGCGACGGTGTTCGACTTGGAAAGCCCGCCCGTCAGCTTGCGAAGTGCCTGGCTCATAAGACGCGCCTGGAGGCCGACGTGACTGTCACCCATGTCGCCTTCGATTTCTGCGCGGGGGGTCAGTGCCGCGACGGAGTCGATCACAATCACTTCGATTGCGCCCGAGCGGATCAGCATGTCAACGATCTCCAGCGCCTGCTCTCCAGTGTCGGGCTGACTGATCAGTAGGTCATCGACGTTGACCCCAATGGCACGCGCATAGACCGGGTCCATCGCGTGCTCTGCGTCGATGTATGCGCACACCCCGCCGTTGCGCTGCGCTTCAGCGACGACATGCATCGCAAGCGTTGACTTTCCAGACGATTCTGGGCCGTAGATTTCGACCACGCGACCGCGCGGAAGTCCGCCAATGCCGAGCGCCATATCGAGGGCAAGTGCGCCCGTAGGAATCGACTCGATGTCGAAATTCGTGGCTTCGCCCATCCGCATGATCGAGCCCTTGCCGAACTGCTTCTCAATCTGGCCCATCGCGGCCTCGAGGGCCTTTGTGCGATCGTCGGATACCGCCATTGTCGTCTCCTTGCTTTTCTTCACGAGAGCAACGCTAAGTACTCTCTGTCACATCGGTCGAGGTGTTGCTTAGGATTTAGCGTAGTACGAACAAGTGTTCGTAGAGTGGATTCGGCGGCGTTTACAAGGGCCGATCCCTGGAATCCGGCTCCTCACAATCCTGCTCAATTTCCTGGGCCTCTTGGTCCTCAGTTCTTGCTTCGTCGAGCACCGACTTGATCGCCAATTCGGGTTCGATGCCGAGCGCGGCTAACTGGTCCGCGTCGATCTCTTCGTCCTGGGCTTCCGCTGCATCCAGGACGGAATTGATCCCTTGCTCTGACTCCATGTCGAGCCCGGATAACTCTTCGGGGTCCAACTCTTCGCCCATGATCCTCAGACTAGCGAGCGACTTGTTTTGTACTGCTCATCACGTCGTGCCGATGACGCCCCTGCGATCAGCCAAAATGACGAACGAGCTCAGTCTCTAGCGATTCCCGAGTCTCGTCTGGCCATCGAGCAACTCTCGAGCGATTTCGAGATGCCCCGAATGAGTCGCAGTTTCTTCAATCATGTGGAGCATGACCCATCGCACGCTGGGCACCTCGTTATCGAAATGACGACCTCGCGGTCGATCGAACATGCTCACGCCCGCGATCACTTCGTCAGATCGCTCGCACTCCTCGCGGTAGCCACGAAGCACCTCTTCGGATGAGAGGTCGGAGGTGAACGCGGCGAAGGGGTCGTACGGCGTGAGCTCTTCGTCCGGCGACGGCTCGTAGACCTTGCCCGCGATGACCTGCTGGAACCAGTGATACTCAGCGCCACCCAGATGTTCGACGAAGCCCGCCGGGGTCCAGCCCGAGGGCACTACCGACGTGTGCCACGCCTCTTCACTCATGCCCTCAACGATCGATCGCACCGACGCTCGCTGAATCTCGAGGAAGTGAATGAGGGCTGCCTTTTCGTCATCTTCGATGGTCATGACGCCATCATGTCATCAAACAGGGCGCGAATCACACGATCGCTGCGGTCGTCACCGACGCCACAAAACGATGTCGCTCGACCACAATCCCTCACCTTGCAGCTTGACTGAGATGGGGAGCTCGGTGGTAACGAAGCATTCGTTCGGCGCGGGACAGCTGAGAGCTGAAGGAAGTCCATCACTCTTTGGCTCGAAGAAGCTGGACCACCTCTCGCCGCCGTCGCTGGTGTTCAGCAATCGCGCGCCATCTGTCGCGGTGCACGAGGTAGCGCTGGCGCACGACACGGCGGGATATATGTAGGGCTGATCGGGGGTCGGCGTGGGAGGCCGGGGTTCGACCGACCAGTGCCACCTCAGTCCGCCATTGTCGGTCTCGACGATGATGAGGTGGCCGCCAGGGCCCACACCGACGACTGCGCATGACGCGACCGTGGCGCACGAGAGATCGGAAAACTGATCGCTCATGACGCCCGTTCGCGACACGGCCTGGCTATTGGTGATCGACACCCTGAACCACTGCGCCGCGCCGGTTGTCGTCTTCAACACGACCACGCCATCGTCCCTCAATTGGGCGAGTGCGTAGCAGACCGACGCGCTGGGGCAATCGACGCTATCGAGTCCGACGACGATCGACCCGTGACGAAACGGTATGAGCGACGCGCGCCATCCGCTGAGGTGGCCTGCCTCGCTTGTCTGGGTTGTCGACTTCCAATAGGGAAAGCCGTTCGCGTTACCACCGATGAGATTGTTGGCGCCGACCGCGACACACTCGCTGAACGTCGGACATGACAGGGCCTCGATCGACGTTGGTTCGATCTCGTCCTCAATCCCCGAAGAGGGCACCCACATGGAACGTGCCGTCTCGGTCATGAACTTCTGGTAGTTCCCGCCGCGAGTCAGCCCAACTCCACGACAGACAAATGCACTCGAACACGAGACTCGAAAGACCGTGAAGTATCTCTCAAGTGCGTCACTCGCCCAGTCCTTCCCCCCGTTCGAGGTCTGCTCGACCACCGCCTGACCATCTGCGACGCAGAACGTTCTCGTCGGACACGTAATCCCATCGAACTCAGCGGGCTTCTGTCGAAGAGAGAACTGCACCGTCCACGAATCGGTCGCGCGAGGCGAGGCTGCTTGCGCGTTCACCGCCCCGCCAATTGCTAGAACGGCAATCGCCGCAGCGAGGATGAGAGCGCGCTTCTTTGGCACGCCCACTTCTTAATGGAACAGATGGTCTCTTGCTTGGCGAGCGAGGCTTAGTCGGCGAGCGCTTGGTAGACGAGCTGGGCGAGCTCACGTTTGATCGGGTAGGTCCCAGTCGGCAGCAGCTGCGTGTAGAACGCGACGGTCAGATCCTCGAGCGGGTCGACCCAGAACGTCGTCGAGGCCGCCCCTCCCCAGGCGAACGAGCCATCGGAGATCAGCGACTCGTTCTTTCTGCCATCGGTGACGACGGACATCGAAAGTCCGAACCCGACACCTCGGTACTCATCTTCGCCGTAGGAGTCAACCGCGAGTTCGGCGAGATCGGCGTCGCCGGGCAACTGGTTCTCGGTCATGAACTCCATGGTGCGGCTCGAGAGCAGCCGCGCCCCGTCGAGTTCGCCGCCGCGCAGCATCATCGCGGTGAAACGCTCATAGTCGTAGGCCGTCGACAGCAGTCCGCCGCCTCCGCCGAGAAGACGGGGCGGATGCAACACCGAGTTCGCGAGTTTCTCGAAGCGTACCGACTCGCCGTGCGAGGGAACGTACAGCATGGCGAGACGCTCCGACTTTTCGGGAGGGCACCACCACTCGGTGTCGGTCATGCCGAGCGGATCGAAGATGCGCTCCTTCATGAAGACATCGAGTGCCTGACCGCTCCAAATCTCGATCAAGCGACCGAGCACATCGAACGCGACCGAGTAGTTCCACTGCGTTCCTGGTTCAAAGAGGAGCGGCATCGACGCCCAATCGTCGACGGCCCCGGCGAGACCGGCGCCTGACGCAAAGCTGAAGTCGTACCCGCGGTCGCGATAGATCTCATCAACCAAATGGCGCCGTTGGAAACCGTAGGTAAGACCGCTCATGTGGGTGAGGAGATGGTGCACGCGAATCGGGCCCTTCGCTGGCGCGGTCTCGGGAGACTCCGCGGTGCCGCCGACCCACACGCGTAGCTCATTGAATGAGCGAATCCACTGGCCAACGTCATCAAGTAGGTCGAAGCGCCCTTCTTCGTAGAGCATCATCACGGCAATGCCGACGATCGGCTTGGTCATTGAGTAGATGCGCCAGATGGTGTCGTCGGTGACCTCGAGGCCTTGCTCGCGGTCGCGATGTCCGCCCTTGCCGCGCCAGACAAGTTGACCACCGCGAGACACCGTCGCAAGCCATCCCGGAAGACGCCTGCTTTCGACGTAGCGGTCAAAGTGCGTCGTGATGCGCTCAAGGCGCTCGGACGAGAGTCCGTAGGCCTCGGGTTCAACGTCAATGAAAAGTTTCGACACGCTCACTCCTCTCTTTGAGACCAGAAGAGACGGAGGTTCACGTTGAGCGTTGAAGCGCGCGACGGAGCGCATCGAGCGCACTGATCGCGGCGTAGGAGCGAACCCTCGGACGGTCGCCCGGCAAGCGCAGTGCGACGCTCGTCGCACCGCCACCCACGTCCAGTCCGACGAATACTGTTCCTGGCGCTTGCCCGTCTTGCTCGTCAGGCCCGGCAACACCGGTGACGCTCAGGCCGACGTCGGATTCGAGCAGCTTGCGCACCCCACTCGCCATGGCTTCGGCGGCTTCGGCGCTCACGACCGGACCCTCGGGCACATCGAGCAGATCGAACTTGATCTGGCTCGCGTAGCTCACGAGACCGCCACGAAACCAGCTGGACGCTCCCGCGACGTTGACGAGACGACTTGCGATCAATCCGCCGGTGAGCGACTCGGCAACGGCCAGCGTCACGCCCCTCTCGAGTAAGAGTGCAGCGACGACCTCCTCCATGGATTCGTCGTTCGTACTGAAGATGACGTCGCCGAGGTTCGCTTCGATGAGGGCTCGCACGTGCTGCTCTTCTTCGAGCAACATCGCCGAAGCCTGAGCGTCGTCGTCTCCTCGCACCGTCAGGCGAATCTTGATGCCCTCGATGCCCGAGGCGAGAAAGGCGATCGTGACTCGTCCGCCATCCTCGAGCGCGCTGAAGCGCTCGGCGACCGCTTCAGCGAGTGCCGATTCGCTGGATCCCCACGTGCGAAGCACGTGACTCATGATCACCGATGTCTCACCGGCCCGTCGCTGACGCTCGACAAGATCGGGCAGGATCGCGCGTTCGAACATGTCGCTCATCTCGTAGGGCACACCCGGCACGGCGTAGATGACCTTCTGACCGAGCTGGCAGATGAGGCCAGGCGCTGTCCCCCGGGTCTGGGGAATGATGGTCGCGCCTTGGGGAACGTCCGCTTGGAGGAGGTTGTTGTCCGGCATCGTCCGGCCACGAGAGGCGAAGAGCTGACGAATCGTCTCAACGATCTCCTCGTGGCGTTCGAGGGGTACGTTCAGCACCTCGGCGAGAGCGGCGCGGGTGATGTCGTCTTGGGTCGGTCCGAGCCCTCCGCAGACAATCAGCGCGTCACTGCGCGCCAGCGCGGTGCGAAACGCGAGCACCATGCGATCGTGGTTGTCGCCGACGTGCTGATGGAAGTGCGAGTCGATGCCGTTCGCGGCGAGGTGCTCGCCGAGCCACTGTGAGTTGGTGTCTGCGATCTGGCCGAGCAGGAGCTCCGTGCCGACCGCCACGATCTCAACGCGCACCAGCGACGACTCTCTTTCCGGAGTGGTAGTACTGCCAACCGGTGTAGACCGTCAGCGCGACCGCGATCCAGATGGTGACGAACGCGAACTCCAAGTGGCGGCCGGTGATCGGCAGCACGCAAAAGCCAATCCCCCAGTCCTGGGCAAAGGTCTTCCACTTGGCGAGTCGGCTCGCCGGTATCGACACGCCGCGCTTGGCGGCACGCGCGCGAAAGACGCTCATCCAGATCTCGCGAAGCGTGATGATGATGGCGGGAATGACGAAGAAGTGGATGCCGTGGGGACGCGAGATGATGATCGCGTACAGTCCGCCGAGCACGATCACCTTGTCGGCGAGCGGGTCGAGGAAGGCGCCCGACGTGGTCGTACCGTGACGGCGCGCAATGATGCCGTCGAAGTAGTCCGAGGCCGCGACAGATAATCCGACAATTGTCGTCCACCACGAGATGCGATCGAAGATCAGCAGGTAGATGAAGAACGGCGCGGCGATGAGTCGAAACCCCGTCATCATGTTGGCCGGGGTCAAGAGTGCTGTTGGACCGTAGGTGTGCTCCGTGCGCTCGGTGCTCACAGCGCCACCGCCTCAAGGTCGGTACCCTTGCTCGCCACGATCGCACAATCCACCATCGAACCCACCATAAGTGCCCTGTCGACATGCACGACGCCATCGATCTCAGGGCACTCACGCACGCTGCGCGCGACGCCTGGTGCGTCGATCAACAGTCGCTGGTGCGTGCCGACGAGGGCGTCGCGTTTCTTCGCAGTGATGGTGTCTTGGAGTTCGGAAACCTCGCGCAGACGCTCGAGTGCGAGCTCGCTGGGCACGGGGCTGTCGAGGTCGTTCGCGTAGGTGCCCACTTCCGACGAGAAGGTGAAGAATCCCGCCCAGTCCAGTTGCGCCGCCTCGACGAAGTCCAACAACACTCGCTGGTCGTCTTCGGTCTCGCCGGGGTAGCCGAGTATGAACGAGGAGCGAAAGGTCGCCTCGGGTTCCATCGCGCGAATCGCCTCGATGCGCTCGAGGAAGCGCGACGAGTCGCCCCAGCGGCGCATCGCGCGCAGCAGAGGTCGTGATGCATGCTGCAGCGAGAGATCGAAGTACGGCACGCCCGTCGCGAGGATTGTCTCGATGAGTCCTTCGGTGAGTCCTGACGGATACAGGTAGAGCAGTCGCACGCGCTCAACCTCAGCGCTGAGGCGCGCTGTCAATTCGATGAGGGGCTGCGTGCCGCCTTCGTCGAGGACCTCGACCGCTTCGCCGCGTCCCGCTCGGCGTCGATCGTGTCCCCAGCTCGCAAGGTCTTGGGCGATCAGCACCAACTCGCGCACGCCGCCGTCGACGAGGGTGCGCGCTTCGCGCAGGATCTCTTCGGTCGAACGCGATCGCTGGTCACCACGGAACGTCGGGATCGCACAGAACCCGCAGCGTCGATCGCAGCCTTCGGCGATCTTGACGTACGCCCAAGGAACCCTCGACGCAGGTCGCGGCAGATTCAAGAGGTCAAAGGAGGGCACGGGACGTTCGCGCAGCGCGACCGGCGTCGACAACGTGGTGAGGCTGGCACCGAAGCCGGCAACAAGATCCACTTCGGGCAGTGCGGCCGCGAGCTCGTCACCGTAGCGCTCGGCCATGCAGCCCGTCACGACCAGCCGAGCGTCGTCGCGCTTGAGGTCGGCCAGGTCGAGGACTGTCTCGATCGACTCCTCGCGTGCGGCCTCGATGAACGCGCAGGTGTTAGCCACGACGAGATCAGCGCTCTCGGGACTCAGTGCGAGTGCGTATCCCTGGGATTCGAGCAGGCCCGCGAGCTTGTCAGAGTCCACGTGGTTCTTGGGACACCCGAGCGTCTCGATCCAGTACCGCATCGCCAATCCCTTTCACGTAGCAACACCGAGCGCACTGCGCTCGGTGTTGAGTTGGCGGAGAGGGAGGGATTTGAACCCTCGGGCCCACTTTCGCAGGCCGCATTCTTAGCAGGAATGTGGTTTAAACCGAACTCACCCACCTCTCCCTACCGTGTCAGCCTACTAAAGAACGACGCGCGGTCCGAAGGCGTTGGTCGCTCGTTCACAAGTACACGCGGCTCCACGCTCGCAACGTGAGAGTGCCGCCAGCCGGGCGAAGCTGGCGGCACTCGGGGTAAGGAATCTGTTAGCTGGTGTAGCCGTGCGCGTTTTCGATCAACGTCACAATGCCGGTCGACGAGAAGAACTTCGCCGTGACCTTGCCCCAGCCGCCGAGCGACGCGATCGTCGCGAGCCGAGCCGGCTGATAGAAGATGCTCGCCTTTTCGGACTTCACCGCAGACAGCGTGGCACGGAATCCTTCGTGCACCCAGATGGACTGGCCGGCCTGGGAGAACATGTAGGCAAAGAACGCGACCGCGGCGGGGTTGGTGAGGCCTGACGTCGTCAGTGCCGCCGGGTTCTGAATCAAGGTGTTCTGTGCGGGGTTGACGATCTGAATCTTCTCGCCCGCCGCCTGTGCGGCCATGGCGTCCGCCTCGTAGTCGAGCAGCACGTTGCCCGTACCTTCGATGAAGGTCGTCAGCGCCTTGCTACCGCTCGAGGGCTCAGAAACGACGTTCGCAACGAGCGAGTTCACATAGTTCTTCGCATACGTGGCGCTCTTGCCCTGCTGGATCTGTGACTCATAAGCCGCGAGCAAGTTCCATCGCGCGCTACCCGAGCTGATGGGGTCGGGCGTGACCACTTGGATGCCGCCCTTGGTGAGATTGTTCCATCCCGTGATGCCGAGAGGGTTCCCGGGACGCACGATGAGTGCGACCACCGAGTCCGTCACAAAGCCCTTTTCAGCTGCAGCTGCGGGATACGATGCCCAGGACTTGCTGACAAGGCCGGCTGCCACGAGCAGGTTGAGGTCGGGCACGTCAGAAAAGACGGTGACGTCAGCGGGCTGTCCCGCGACGACGTCTTCTGCCTGCGTGGTCGACGCGCCGAAGGAGTTGGTGAAGGTCACGCCCTGGCCGGCGGGAGTTGCCTTAAAGGCGGTCTCCAGCGCGGTGAACGCCGGTCCAACGACCGAGTAGCCCACCACACTCACCGAGGTGGTCGAGGCTGCACCGGATGACGTCGTGGCGAGGAGGCTCAGTGGCAGCAACGCAACGGCTGCCCCAATTACCCGTCGAGACGTGGACTTTTTCATGTAGTTTCCTTTATTGGCATCAATTTCCATTGATTTAGTAGAAATTAGGCTATCGGACCGCGAACGCCCAAGTCAAGTCATTCACTGAGAGTTCACTGTCAGTTCACGGCGAGCGACGAAACCCGCAGTGAGAAAAGGTCAGTGGCGTGGGCCACCACAGCGATTCACCATTGATTAGCGGCCCAAGATGTGCCAGATTTTTCCTAGCTCCGTTCGATCGAGGGGGCGCAGTGGAACCACGGTTCTCCCCAGCCATTCGTGGCCGCGTCGTCGCTCATCGAGCGCTACCGAGCGGCTCATCACGAAAGAGTTTCGTTCTTCGCGCTTTCTCCCTTCACGAAAGGATGAACCGTGACATCTCCATCTGACGAGGTACTCGACGCTGAGACGAGGATGCTCGGCGGGCAGCCTGACGAACCCGCTGTAGGTCGAGGACCCACGCCGACCGGCACCTACTCTCGACACCCCTACGACGACCCCGCGGCGGGATGGGGCGCCGCGAAGAGCGTCGGGAAGGTGCTCGAGCGAGCCGGGCATCCGGTCGACGGTGTTCGTGCGGTCTTCTTGATGAACCAGGAGCACGGCGGATTCGACTGTCCGGGTTGCGCGTGGCCAGACGATCCCTCCAGCCTTCGCCTCGACATCTGTGAGAACGGCATCAAGCACGTGACGTGGGAGATGTCGCCCCCCGTTGCCGATCGCGACTTCTTCGCGGCGCACTCGGTCGAAGAGCTGTCGGGATGGAACGACTACGACTTGGAGCACGTGGGACGGCTGGCCGAGCCGTTGAGCTACAACCCGGTGAGTGACCAGTACGAGCCAATCTCGTGGGACGATGCATTCACGCTGGTGGGCGACACACTGCGCGCGCTCAAGAGTCCGAACGAGGCGACGTTCTACACCTCGGGACGGCTGAGCAACGAGGCGACGTTTCTCTACCAGCTGTGGGTTCGCGAGTTCGGCACGAATAACCTGCCCGACTGCTCCAACATGTGCCACGAGGCGTCGGGGCGTGCACTGACCGCTGCGATTGGCACGGGCAAGGGCACGGTCGACATACATGACTGGGAAGAGGCAGACGCCATCTGGCTCATGGGCGACAACGCCGCGACGAACGCCCCGAGAATGCTCACCTATCTCGCCGAAGCCGAGCGGCGCCACGCGCAGCTCATCCATATCAATCCATTGATCGAAGCAGCGTCGAGACGAACGATCGTCCCGCACGAGTTCGTCGACATGGCGACATTCCACGCCACCAAGATCGGGACCATGAACGTCCAGGTGCGCATCGGCGGCGACATGGCGCTCATCCGCGGTGTCGCGAAGGCCGTCTTCGAGGCCGCCGAGACCCATCCTGAGGTGCTGGACCGAGAGTTTCTCAAGCGCCTCACCAAGGGCTTCGACGAGTACCGCGCGCTGGTCGAAGCCACGTCGTGGTCCGATCTCGTCGCGGGGTCGGGGATCGCTGAGCCCGACATTCGAAAGCTCGCGGTCTCCTACATGAAGTCAGAGCGCGTGATCATCGCGTGGTGTCTCGGCCTCACGCAACACGAGCACGGCGTTGACACGGTTCGTGAGATCGTCAACTTGATGCTCCTTCGAGGCAACATCGGCCGCGAGGGCGCGGGGCCCTGCCCCGTGCGCGGTCACAGCAACGTGCAGGGCAACCGCACCTGCGGCATCGACAACAAGCCACCCAAGGACTTCCTCGACCGGCTGGCCGACGTCTGTGGCATTGAACCCCCACGCGACGACGGGCTCGGCGTGGTCGCGACGATCGAAGCGATGCACAAGGGGGACATTAAGACGTTCGTCGCTCTCGGCGGCAACTTTGCCCTCGCCGCACCCGACCCGTCCCACACGTTTGAGGCACTGCGCAACTGCGAGCTGACCGTCCAGGTCAGCACCAAGCTCAACCGCAGCCACCTCGTGCACGGCAAGCGCGCGCTCATCCTCCCATGTCTCGCCCGCAGCGATAAGGACGTGCAGGCGGGTGGCATACAGGGCGTCACCGTTGAAGATTCCATGGCGATGGTGCACATCTCTTTTGGGATGAAAGAGCCCGACTCAGTGCACATGCGCTCAGAGACTTCGATCGTTGCCGGCATGGCTCAAGCGACACTGCCCGCCAGCAAGACACCATGGCAGGACTACGTAGACAACTACGACACGATCCGCGACACGATGGCCCGCGCCCTGCCGGGGTTCGAGGACTTCAACCGCCGAGCTCGACACCCGCATGGGTTTCGCCTCACCCAACCGGCGCGCGATCGGGTGTTCCAGACGGCTTCGGGCCTCGCCGAGTTCTCGCTCGCCGCGCTCCCCAACGACGTCGACCCGGGCGAGGGACGTCTGCTGTTGACGACCGTGCGCTCGCACGATCAGTTCAACACCACCATCTACTCGAACAACGACCGCTACCGCGGCCTCGAGGGCCTACGCACCGTGATCTACATGAACGACGACGATATGAGTGACCTCGGGCTGAAGGAGTTCGACCCCATCGATGTGACCAGCCACTCCAGGGATGGGAGCCAGCGGACCGTCTATGGCTACCGGGCCATTCGCTATGAGATTCCACGAAGCTGTGCGGCCGGTTACATGCCAGAGCTGAACGTGCTCTGTGGCTTGGCGGACGTCAGCACACAGAGCGACCAGCCAGTGACCAAGCATCTCGTGGTGAGCGTCACGCCCTCTCACGTCGACGCCACCACATAAGCGACTAAGACGCGAGCGCTCGCATCTCGGGCATCTCCACGACCAAGTCGAAGAGCTCTTGGTCGCGATCCCACGTGAGATGTGCGCGCACATGCTCTAAGGGCAGCCACACGAGCTCATCGACTTCGTCGTTGGGTTCGAACGTGCCGAGGTCAGACGTCATGAGGTAGTACGCAACGATCTTGGGCTTGCCCTTGCGGTGCGTGTAGTTGGTCGTGCCGACGAATCGCACGACGCGACAGTGCAGTCCGATCTCTTCTAACACCTCGCGTACCGCACCCTGCTCGAAGGTCTCGCCCGGTTCGAGCTTGCCCTTCGGAAACGTCCAGTCACCTCGTGCTTCGCGATAGATGCATGCGACCTCGACGCGTCCGCCGGGTACAAAACGAGTGACAATGCCGCCGGCCGCTCGAATGAGATCGTCTGGAGCGTCCCGCGGAACAATGAGCTCACCCGTCAAGAGGTACACGCCGCTAACGGTAGATGACCAAAGGGGGGCAATGGCGGATTCGTCACACAGTTTTCTTTTAAAAAACCCATCGTACGTAGAGTAGTGACAATGCTTCTCGGCGCCATTCCACCTTTCTGGCGCCTTACCCTCATCGCGCTTGCCGGCGTTGGCGCGGGTATAGCAAATGGCGTCGCCGGGGGCGGCACGTTCATCACCTTCCCGACGCTGCTCGCAACCGGTGTCCCCGCCCTGCAGGCGAACCTGTCGACGACCGTCGGTGTCGTGCCGAGCTACCTCGGATCGCTGCGCGTCTTTCGCCACCAGCTCATCGAGCATCGCGCGCTGATCAAACAGCTCGTCCCCGCGTGCGTGCTCGGCACTGCGGTCGGGTGCACACTGCTCTTTGAGGGATCCCCGGCGACCTTTCGCTCGATCGTTCCGTGGCTCATCGGCTCGGGCACGGTGCTCTTCGCGTTGTCGCCGCTCATCACCCGTCGATTGGCGAACGTCGACACCGCACACCCCGCGCGTCGTTGGGCGCTCTTCATTGGCATCTTTCTTTCGTCCGTGTACGGCGGATACTTCGGCGCCGGGATGGGCATCTTGCTGCTCGCGGTGATGGGTCTCACGCTGCCCCTCGAGATTCACGACGTCCAAGGGCTGCGCAACGCGCTCTCGATCGTGATCAACGCGATCGCCGCGATCATCTTCTTGATCCACGGACACTTGGCGGGCACCGACGTTGCGGCGCTGCTCATCGGCACGCTCATCGGCGGGTACCTCGGCGCGCTCTTGATCGTGCGGCTGTCACCGACGGTGGTGCGCGTGTGCGTCGTCACGATCGGCGTGATCACGACCGTCAAGCTGGCCATCTGATCCGAAAGCTGACAATTCCACTAAAGTTTGTGGAGTGGACGGCTTCTTCTCGTTTCCCAACCCCGTCAATGACGCAGCCGCGCGCACGGTCGCAATCGGCGTCGTTGCGCTGAGCGTGATCGCGTTCACGACGGGACAGGCGTGGCTCGTCATTCTTCTCACCTACGGTTTCGCCGCGCGCGTGGCGGCCGGCCCGAAGATCTCGCCGCTTGGCTGGTTCGCCGTGCACGTGAGCGGACCTCGGATCAAGAGTTGGGAGAAATTTGTGCCGGGTCCTCCCAAGCGCTTCGCACAGACCATGGGCCTCGCGTTCTCGTTGGCGACGCTCGTCACGTGGCTGAGTGCCGGGTGGCTCGACGCGCGATGGATCCTCCTACCACTCATCGCTGCGGCGTCACTCGAAGGATTCCTCGGATACTGCATGGGTTGTGCCGTCTTTGCCTGGCTGATGCGAAGGGGTGTCATCCCCGAGTCGGTCTGCGTCGAGTGCGCCGATCTCTCGGCGCGGTATCGCCGCGCGGGCTACGACGTATCGGAGCGATGACCTTGCGCGACAAATAAGAATTGCCTTATAAGAAGGTGAGCGGTCTTTTCGCGCTACCCCGTTTCCCTAGGCTAAGGACATGCCAAAACTCGCCCCTCGGCCGCGCGGGGCCCTGCTCGCGTTGAGCGTCGCTCTCGTCGCACTGGCGGTGCCCACACTGGCGCTGCCCGCGAACGCGAGCGAAGCGCGAGTGCAGGTGGCGGGCCTTGCCCCCACCCCCACCGATGACGTCGTCGTCAACAAATCGATCACGACGTCCTTCGACCTCGCGCTGACCCAACGACACGACGCAGCGCTCACCTCATTCATTGCGAGCCTCACCGACACCGCCTCGCCGAACTACCACCGCTTCCTCACCCCGTCGCAGTACGCGGCACGCTTTGGCGCATCGGCGGCGACCGTCGCTGCGGTCGAGCACTACTTCTCGTCGTTCGGCTTCCGTGTGGGCGCGCTGAGCAAGGGACGCAACATCCTGCGCGTCACCGGCACGACGTCAGAGATCTCGCGCGCGTTCGACGCGCCCGTCGAAACGGTTCGTCTCAGTGACGGCGCGCTCGACGCGCACTTCACCTCCGGCGCGACCTTGCCGCACTCGCTGGGGCGCGACGTCACCGCCGTTGCGGGCCTCAACGCGGTTGCTCCCGAGTCGGCCAATCTTGAGCTACCGCGTGCGACGTCAACGGTCGCACTGCCGACCGCGTGTCCTGATGCAGGCAGCTCGACGGGCACGACGCCGAACAGCGTCGGCGGCTACACCGTCCAGCAGCAAGCCGAGCTCTATGGGTTCAGCGGCGCGTGGGCTGCCGGCAACACCGGTGTCGGCCAGACGATCGGGATCTACGAGCTCGCCAACTACGACACCAGCGACGTGCAGACGTACTTCAACTGCTACGGCCTCAGCCCTTCGGTGACGTCGTTCAACGTGGACGGTGGGCCCACCTCGTCGGACAACTCGGATGACAACCCCGACGAGGCGACGCTCGATGTCGAAGAGGCGGCCGCGCTTGCCCCGGGCGCCACGTTGGAGGTGTACCAAGGCACGCAAAACGGCTCGGGCACGACCGACACCTACTCCGAGATGGCGAGCGACGACACCGCGTCGATCATCACGACGTCGTGGGGCATCTGCGAGGCCCAAACGGACGGCGCGGCACAGACCGAGCAGATCATCTTTCAAGAGATGGCGGCCCAAGGCCAGACCATCGTGTCGGCGGCGGGCGACGACGGTTCATCGGACTGTGAGGACGCGGCCCAATCGGTCGGCGGCGCGGCGGTGGACGACCCCGCCTCCCAGCCCTACGTCACGGGCGTGGGTGGCCTCGAGGTTTCGAACATCGATCCCTTGAGCGAGTCCGTGTGGAACGACCAGTGCACACAGTCCGACTGCGGGGCGGGTGGCGGCGGGATCTCGACGCTGTGGAGCCGCCCGAGCTGGCAGGTGGCTCCCGGCATCAACACCGCCTCCGACACCATGCGTATGGTCCCCGACCTTTCGGTGATGGGTGACCCGACAACCGGCTTCATCCAGTACTACACGGGCTCCGGTCAGGGGTTCTGTCGCCACAGCTGCTCAGGTGGGTGGGGCGGTATTGGCGGCACATCGATCGGCGCCCCGCTCGTGAGCGACCTCATCGCCGTTGCCGCGCAGTCCTGTGGCGTGTCGCGACTCGGCTTCATCAACCCCTCGCTCTACGCGATGGCCTCGACCGGGTTCGTCGACGTGACGACGGGCAATAACGACCTCTACAACATTGGCGTGTACAGCGCCGGCCCCGGCTACGACATGGCCTCGGGTCTCGGGAGTCCTGATGGAGCGGCGTTCATCGCGGGGCTGTGCCCGCCCTCGTTCTCCGCGGCGAAGAGCTCCTTCGCAACCTCGAGCACCGCGGGTGTCGCGGGCGGCACCGGTCCCACCGTGACAGCGACGCTTCGCAACGCCGCGGGCGAGCCGATCGCGAACGCGTCGGTCAACATCACGACGACCGCTCCGGGGGGCAACCTCAGCATCGACGGCGCAGAGAACCAAACGACGACCGGCACGGACTCGAGCACCGCGATCAGCAACGCCGAGGGCGTCGTCACCTTCGACGTCGAGTCCACCGTCGCCCAAAACGTCGACGTCACGATCACCTATGAGGAACAAGCGATCTACACGACCACACTGAGCTTCAAGGCGGCGGGCAGTGAAGTAAGCACTCGCCCGGGCGCACCGTCGATCTCGACACTCAGTGCGCTCGTTGACGGCTTCCATCTCATCGTGACGCCGCCGGCATCTAACGGTGGCAGTGCGATTACCGATTATCAGTATTCAGTCGATGGCGGTGCGGCGTGGACCGCCATGCCGAAGGGCGTGCGGTCCATCGATGTCACGCGATTGCTAAAACATCATGCGTATAACGTGCTCGCTCGCGCGGTCAACGTTGACGGTCCATCGACACCGTCACTAGCGAGGAGAGTTGTAACGCGTTCGTAGTACTGCACGCCGGTTCTGCCCCGGTGTGCGCAAAGCCCGAACCTAAACTTTTAACGGTGAGGGTCCGCATCAGATTGGGCGCGTCGCCCACGTAAGGACGCGAGTGAAGTTTGCACGACTGACGCTGATTACGATCTTTCTCGTCGCAAGCGTCGTCCTTGCGACGACCGCATCCCACGCCGTGACCACAGCCCCCACGACCACGCCGGGGCTTCCGCTCTATGAGTTCGTCAACTCGGGCGTGCAGCCGCTGCCGTGGAACGCAGTATCCCTCGAGTCACACCTCGACTCGACGACGATGCTGGGCGGGCCGCACAGCGCGACGAGCTCGACCGAGGGCGTCATCGCCTATCGCACGAGCACTGGCGACCTCGCGGTCTACACCGAGACCTCGACGGGCGCGACGACGTGGTTCAACTACACGACAGACAACGACGTGCCGAAGCCGGGCGACGATCCCATTCCGTTCTTCGACCCGTCGAACAGCGTCGAGCTCCTCTACGTCGACACGTCGGGCCACGTCGAGCTGCTCACACCGAACGAACCTGACACACCGCTGTGGGCGCGGCTTCACTTCGGCACGCCGTGGCGCCGCTTCATCACGACCGACCTCAGCGCCTTGACCGGTGTCAACGCGTCGATCGGACTGCCGAGCGTTCAGGTGAACGGCACGACCGCAACCGTCGCCTACCGCACGGCGACGAACGCGATGGAAGTGCTGGCACTCACGTGGGAGCCCGGCGATCCCGTTCCCGTTTACAACCAAGACGCCTCAACCGTTAGCTTTTCCGGAGCCAGCCGAACGACAACCCCCGCTGCGGTAACGACGTTGACGCCGACGAGCACGACGAGCACGACGACCACGACGACCACGGCGAGCACCACGACAACGACCAGGAAGCCTGCTTCGAAGCCCGCGGCGACGCCTACTAGCACCACGACGACGACCACGAAGCCGCCGACCACCACGACCGCATCGACGTCCACCACGACGACCACTGCTGTGCCCGTGATCGCAAACGCGTTTTCGAGCGATCCGGTCGTCGTGCCGGGAGCGACACCGACGTTCGCCGCCATCCTCAACAACGGCGACGTCACGGTGTACTCCAGCGCCGGCCCCGCACTGAACGGCTGGACGACGAGAAACCTCACCACCCTCACCGCTGCTCCGACGGTCGTCGGCACGCTCGCACTCGGCACCAGCACCGCATCGATCGACCTCGCCGCGCTGACGGTGAGCGGTCAGGTGGAGATCTTCAGCACGCAGAACAACTCGACACCTTCTGTCTCGCAGCTGTGGAACTACGACAACGTGACGAACCTGGCCTCGGGCGCGCCACCGCTGAGCGGTGCGCTCACCGTCGAGGTGACGCCGACGGAAGTGGCGATCGCGGGACAGGCCTCCAACTGGGGCGACCTGTTCGTGCTGTCGAGCCCCACGGAATCGACATCGTGGACCGCAACCAACGTGTCGGTGACCGCGGGAAGCTCTGCGAGGACGGTCGGCAACATCGTGGCGGGCCTTCAGGTAAACGGGGAACTGACCCTCTACGCGGCCGGCGTGAGCTCGCCGCCGCCCCAAGGCGTCGGTGTCTACGCCATCCCCTCGACCGACTGGTCGACCGCTATCACCAACGGCTGGCCCATCATCTCCGAGACGGGCGGCCTCGGCACGAGGTCAGCGCCCTGGGTTGGCTTCACGGGTACGACGAACGTCGACGAGTCGCCCGACTTTCTCCTCGGCCAGGCGATCTACAACTCGCACAAGCGAGTGACCTGGCTGTCGTTTTGGACCGTGAGCGGTCCCCTCGCGGGTCAGCCGCTGACGCAATCGAATTTCTACACGCACGGGTATGACGCGGGCCAGTGGGTGGCGACGCAGATCGCGTCCTACCGCGCCCTCGGCGTCGGGCTCACCCCCGACTGGGTGATCCTCGACCCGGAGGGATACCCCGACAACCACTCCGGCCTCGACGCGCCGGGCGGCGCCTCGAACGCGACACTCGCGGTCTACGCGAGCTACTGGAGCGCCATCTTGAAGGGCTGGCAGACCGGCATCGACTCGGTCGACCCGGCCCTCAACGCTGCGGTCTACGCCTCACAGTCCGAGTACCGCAACTACCAGCTCTCCTCGCTCTCGATGCCTGTGTTCATCGCGCTCGCCTTCGGCGGCGGCGGCCCGGTGCCTGTCGAAGGAGCGACCGGCAGCAACGTGCGCGGGTTCATCACGTTTGACGCGGTCTGCTCACCGCTCAGCACACTGGAGAATGAGGCGGCGACCCTCGAGAATCCCCCGTGGGGAGGTCAGTTCAACACACTGCAGTTCAATGCCGGTGTGTACTGCCCGCCCCCCTCCACGTAGTCTTGGCCCATGAGCGATACTTCAGACTCCAACTACAACAAAGCGCCGGACCTGAAGGCCCGCATCAAACAGATCACCCAGCCCATCGTGGACTCCCTCGACTCGCGACTCAGCGCCCAAGTGGACAAGCGGGTCGATCAGCGCGTGGACGACACCTTGAAGGACCGCCTTTCGGTGATCGAACGCGCCATCGCCGATCTCGATCGCACGGTGCACGATCTCGAAGGTCGCCTCGCCGGCAAGGCCAAGGGCAAAGACCAAAAGGACAGCCAGGACACCAAGGGCGACGAGATTTAGCTATTTGCGACGGGCGCGGTCGCGCTGAATCGCCCAACGGATCGTCAGCACACACAGCACGACGATCGCCGCGATGAAGACGGAAAACACGGCGATGAACACGGCACTCACGCTAGTTCCCGTGTCACACTGATCCGCCACACTCGATGTATGACTTCAGTGCTGGACGCCTCTCCTCTTAACGTCATGGACGTGCTGCGTGGCGAGCGCTCGAGCCGACCACCCGCAAACGCGAGCGCGGCGGCGGGTCTGCGCGCGTCGCTGGAAGACGGCATCTACGAACGGCTCGGCGCGCAGCTGCGCGACGAGCCGTTGATCGTGCGCGCGTCGTCACTGCGAGAGGGTGCGGCGTTCGACGCAACGACAGCGCCACTCGCCCAGCTGCGGGGCATCTTGATCAACCAAGCGCTTCGACTCTTGAGCGCTGGTGTCGACATCAGCGACGTCGTCGCCGATCTTCTGTCAGTCTGGCGCGCCGAGGTCGGTCACGACGCGCTCACCGATCTCGTCGACCGTCTCGATGCCGACGACGTGGCGCGCCTTGCGACCGACGTCACGGCTCACTGGGTCACGCTCAAGCGCTCGCTCGGACCACTGTCGAGTCGCTGGCTCCCTCGGACATCGCTGCGCGCGTACCAGCGGCTCGCGGGCGGCAACGTCATCCTTCGCGATGTCGTTGACCTCATGGTCGGCACGACGACGGGCGACGTTGCGTCAGTCGCGCTGCTCGACGTGACGACGTCACCGCTTGGTGAGGGCGCCGAGCGCGTCCTTCGCTACCACGCCCTCGTCCAGACGCTACGCACGTCGGTGGTGCCGCTGCGCTCGTCGATGTTCTCGACCGCAACGGGAGAGCTCTGGAGCACCGACGTCGACGACGAGCTGCTGTGGCGCTCCGTCGACGATGTCTTTGACGCCATCGAACGAATGCGAATCCTTGCGTGACCTCGTTGATGCACCGCCGTCTGTCGAAGAACGTCTTGAACCGCCTCATCGATGAGGCGCCAAGCGAACCGGCTGCGCTCACCGACGATCATCGCCGGTCCCTCGCCGCACGCTTTCGCGCGGTGCCCGCGAATGAACATCGACGCCTTGACGCATGGATGGTCGAACGCGCGGGCCGACCGTCGGGACCGTTTCGATGGTCGCCCGCGACCGCGAGGCGATCCGTGGGCAACGCGGCGCTGCGGCGAACAGTAATCGACCAGTCGCTGACGCGCTTTGACGCCGTCGACGCCGAAGTCACTGACCAGCTCCTGCGCTACGCCTCGGGGTACGCGCGGGGCGGCTCGCTCGCGTGGTATCTCGCGACCTGCTCGTCGGCCGTTCTCGGACTCGTGAGCGCTGAGGCAGCGAACTGGGCGACGCAGTTGGCTGAAGCGGCCGAGAGCCTGCGCCACCCGTGGACTGTCGCCACGAGCGACGCGTACTACGACGTCGCGCGGGCGCGCACCTCGCTGCGCGGGCGACGTGATCTCATCGTGACGACACCGCAACATCGCATCTTGATGCGCGTTCGAGCGGGCTCGCCCGGCAAGAGCGCGGGACCCGGCCTCCGCGCGGACCTCACGATCGATGCGCTCGCAGATGCGAGTGGCCAGTCAGCTGCTCGAGTCATCGGCCTCTGGCCCGAAGCGGGTGTCGTCTTGAGTGTCGACGGGACGATGCTGGACCTTCGCTCGGGTGCTCGTGATCTCGTGCGCACCGCCGTCGCAACTCAACGTCACCACGTCGCACGCGCTGCCTGAGGGAGGCCAACCCTCGTCCGGCTAGCGTGGTTCGGTCATGTCGCTTCGTACATCCATTAGAAATATCGCCATCATCGCCCACGTCGACCATGGAAAGACCACGCTCGTCGACAAAATGCTCCGCCAAACGGGCTCATTCACGGCGCACGAGGAGATCACCGATCGGGTCATGGACTCAGGCGATTTGGAGCGCGAAAAGGGCATCACCATCCTCGCCAAGAACACGGCCGTCAAGTGGAACGGGCTCACGATCAACATCATCGACACCCCCGGCCATGCCGACTTCGGGGGCGAGGTCGAGCGCGGCCTTGCGATGGTCGACGCCGTCATTCTCCTCGTCGACGCGGCCGAAGGTCCTCTGCCTCAGACCCGGTTCGTCCTGCGCAAGACCCTCGAGAAGCGCCTGCCCGTCGTACTGGTCATTAATAAGGTCGACCGGCCCGACGCGCGCGTAACCGAGGTCGTCGAAGAAGTGGAGAACCTCTTTCTCGACCTCGACGCCGACGAGCACCAGATCTCCTTTCCGATCCTCTACGCGAGCGCCCGCGAAGGCTGGGCCTCCCTCGATCCCACGGCGACCTCCGGTGACCTGACTCCGCTCTTCCAGACGATCGTCGACTACGTCCCCGCCCCCGAGTACGAAGAGGGTCACGGCCTCCAGGCGCTCGTCTGCAACCTCGATGCATCGCCCTACCTCGGTCGACTTGCGCTGTGTCGAGTCATCAACGGCACGCTCGAACGGGGCCAGCGCATCGCGTGGTGCCGCATCGATGGCACCGTCGAACACGCGAAGGTGACCGAGCTCTTCATCACCGAGGCTCTCGAGCGCATCCCGGCCCAGAGTGCTGGACCCGGCGACATCGTCGCCGTCGCGGGCTTTGAGGACATAACGATCGGCGAAACACTCGCCGACCCCGAGAACCCCGTGCCGCTCGAACCGATCCACGTCGACGAGCCGAGCCTGTCCATGACGATCGGTATCAATACGTCGCCGCTCGCCGGCACCGAGGGCAGGCTGCTCACCGCGCGCATGGTGAAAGACCGCCTCGACAAGGAGCTCGTCGGCAATGTGTCCCTGCGCGTGCTGCCGACCGACCGTCCCGACGCCTGGGAGGTCCAGGGGCGCGGCGAGCTGCAACTCGCGATCCTGATCGAAACGATGCGCCGCGAAGGCTTCGAGCTCACCGTTGGCAAGCCCCAAGTCGTAACGCGCATGATCAACGGCAAGCTGCACGAGCCAATGGAGCACGTGACGATCGACACGCCCGAAGAGTTCATCGGCGCGGTCACCACGCTGCTCGCGACGCGCAAGGGCACGATGCTCGACCTCGTCAACCACGGCACTGGGTGGGCGCGTCTCGAGTGGCGCATTCCCGCGCGCGGACTCGTCGGCATCCGCACCGAGTTCATGACCGAGACACGAGGCTCTGGCATGATGCACTCGACGTCAGATGGCTACGAGCCTTGGTACGGGGACATCCGCCTCCGTCAGAAGGGAACGCTCGTCGCGGACCGTCGCGGCGACACGACGGCCAACGCCTTGCTCGACCTCGAGCTGCGCGGCGTGCTCTTCGTCGGGCCAGGCGTCGAGGTGTATGAAGGCATGATCGTCGGCGAGAACGCGCGCTCTGAAGAGATGAACGTGAACCCGACGAAGGAAAAGAAACTCACCAACATGCGCGCGTCAGGAAGCGACAACACCGAGCGCATCGCACCCCCGACCATCTTCTCGCTCGAGCAGGCCCTCGAGTTCATCGCCGAGGACGAGGCCGTTGAAGTGACGCCGAAGTCGGTGCGACTGCGCAAGGTCGTCCTCGATGTCGCAGCCCGCCACCGCCTGCACAAGAAGAACGCCTAGGCCGCTCCAGTAGTGTTGTCCCCGGAGGGATGACAGAGCGGCCGAATGTACCGGTCTTGAAAACCGGCGTGGGCTTGCCCACCGTGGGTTCAAATCCCACTCCCTCCGCTGCTTCTCCCTCGTTCGAGGGCGACGACGTCGAACCGACGCTCCGTGCAGGACTGGTAGGCACCCCACATCGGATTGTGCTGCAGAAGGCGAGGCCAGACTTCCTGGCGCTCGGAACTAGTGAGTGGGCGCGCAACGACGCGCTCGATGCCTGTGCGGGTGTGCAACTCAGCGTTGGGATTCGCTCGGAGGTTGAGGCACCACGCGGGCGGCGCATCGAATCCATTGTTGGAGGCCGCCACCAAATAGCGGAAGCCGTCATCGAGATAGACGACCGGAACGGTCCTCTCCCGGCCGCTGCGCCTACGAGTTGTGGTGAGCCCGACTGGAACCCCGAGAAGTTGCCCTCCGAGGCGGCCCCCCGTAAGACGGAAGAGGGCGCGATTCGATTTGCTGAAGAGGCGAGGGCCCCAGGAAAAGCGCAACGCCATGCGGCGCCCACGGCGGAAGTAGTTCTGCTCTTTTGGTGTGAGTCCCTTGAGGCCGTCCTCAATTTCTTCCATCTTTGTTCTCCTTTACTATTCGCCTTAGCGGCCGCGTGACTTCCTCTCCGTCCACTCGACTCGGAATGTGCCAAACGGTCGAGGGGCGCCATGGCTTGTGCTCGCAAGCTCTTCGAGAAGGTCAGCCGCGTTCACGGCTGGACTGCCACCGGCCGTCGATGCTTGTAACGCCAAGGTGCGATCTCGGAAGGTCGGCTGATTCAGCACCCGCTCCACAGCTTCAGCAATCGCTCGCGGCGAAGGGCGGTTGGTGCGAAGGTTGATTCCGGTACCCGACCAATCAACATGTGCGGTCACTTCCTTCTTGTCTTCGCTGGTGCCAGCAACGACGGTCGGCACACCGTGGGCGATTGCCAACTGCACCGATCCGAAACCACCGTTCGGACGCTGAGTCGGGACCACGGGTGGAGTTACGACGAGATCGAGACCTGGATCGTCGAAACGGCAATGGACCTTGTCACCAAGCCCACGCGAAAATAACTCGCTCTTAGAACAAGAGTCCTCGCCCGAGCGTCTTACTGAAGATGTCTGGTTTCCAACAAGGGCTGCTGCGTGGCGAAGTACGCCTTCATCGGATCGAAGTAGCTCTTTTGCCATCCGCCCTGTTCGTAACCGAGCTGATCGTCGGGCACCTTCGAGTGGCGAACGCGGACGAGCGTCCCTTGTTCGTCGCCATCGAGGAGTACCTCGATCTGAGAGTCTTCGTGTTCGTCGGTGAAGTTTTGCGAGCGCCACGTCTGCACGATGCGAGTGCAGGGTTCGAGTTTCAGCGTCACGCCGTGGATGTAGCCATCCCAGGCGTCGAAATTCCCGCCTTCGCGTGCGTCGACATGTGCAGGGCTTCCGGTCATCGCAGAGTGGCCGACGCTGGAGAGCCACGCAGCGTAGATCGCGTCGGGCGGCACGGGCATTCGTTCGGAGACTTCGAATTCGTAGGTCACAATCCCCCTCCTCGGTTCAAGACAGGCACCTCGCCGTTATGGTACGGCGCGGCGAGGCAAAGATGCCACCGGATTTGTTTACGTCGGCAGGACTCGCGCGCGGATCATCTCAATCCACTGATCAGCTGACCGGCGCGCCTCAGCGACCTCTCGACGTCGGTCGCTTGCGCCCTCGCCGGTCACCGGGTAGGAGCCGAGATACTTCACTCTCGCGAGGTGGGCTTGCAGATCGGCAAGACAGTCGGCGACCACGTCGTCGGCGACGTGACCTTCGAACTCGATGACGAAGCAGTAGTCGCCGAGCCCTTGCTTGGTCGGGCGGCTCTCGAGTTTGGTGAGGTTGAGATCGCGTGCGGCGAAGCGGCCCAGGATCGCGTACAGGGTGCCCGGACGGTCGGCGTCTTGAAAGCAGACGATCGTCGATCGGTCGTGCCCGGTAGGCGCTGCCACGGCGTCGCGACCGACGAGCACAAAACGCGTCGCGTTGTCGGGGTGGTCCTCGATGTCAGACGCCACGACCTCGAGGCCGAACAGCTCGCCGGCGAGCGAGCTCCCCACCGCACCCCAGGCCTCAGTCGACTCGGCGACGTCGCGCGCTGCCTGGGACGTCGACGTCGTTTGCACCGTCTCAAGCCCGCGATCATGAACGAATGAACGCACCTGGGCGAGCGCGTGGACATAGCTGCGCACGCTCTTGACGTCGTCGAGCGCCACACCGGGACGGGCCAGCAGGTGCAGATGAATCGGCAGCACGATCTCTTGAAGGATGACCAGGTCGTGGTCGAACACGAGTCCGTCGATGGTCGCCGACACGGTCCCTTCGAGCGCGTTCTCAATGGGCACTAGGGCCTGGTCGATGTCGCTCGCCGCGACCGCCGCGAGCACGTCTTCGATCGACGCGTAGCCGACGGGCTCGACATCCGTCAATGTGGTTACCGCCTGATGGGAGAACGAACCCTCGGGTCCTAGGTATCCGACGCGGTCCACTGCCATTACGGGATGATACTTGAGCCATAGAGCGCGATAGTTTGGCGAGTCGTTCGTACATCGTTTGAGCCCGTACGATGGCGAGGGGCAAAAAGCGAAAGGTTGTGCAATGGGGCACGGAATGTTTGAGTACGACCCGGAACTCACCGACGCCGTCTTCGACTACTGCCGCGAGCGGCTGTCACTCGATCCGGTGCCGCTCGACTACGGCAGCCAGATGGATATTCCGACCAAGGAGCTCGACGCGCTCATTACGTCCGAAGGGCGCAACCCCGAAGAGGTGCTCGACTTCTTCAAAGAGACGCTGGCCCCGGCGGTCGTGTCGATCGACTCCCCCGGCTTCCTCGCCTTCATCCCGAATGCCCCCACGAAGAACTCCCTGCTCTTTGACATGGTCGTCTCGTGCTCAGGCCTCAACGGCACCAGTTGGCTCGAGTCGAGCGGCGTCGTCGTCGCAGAGAACCAGGCGCTCAACTTCATCGCCGAGAGCGCGGGCCTTCCTGGCGGCTCCGGCGGCGCGTTCGTTTCCGGCGGTTCCATCGGCAACCTCTCGTCACTCACCGTCGGACGTGATGTCTCACGGGCAAAACGCTCCCACCTGAATCCTCGCGAACTGCGATTTGCGATCTCTGAAGACGCTCACTCCAGCATCGGCAAGGCGCTGCATGTCCTGGACGTCGACACCCTCGTCGTCGCCACCGACGATCACCGCTTCACGCTCGAGGCCTTCGAAGCGGCGCTCGCCAACGACCCTCACCCCGAGACCGTCGTCGGCATCGTCGCCACGGCCGGCACGACCAACGCCGGCATCGTCGACGATCTCGAGGGGCTCGGCAGCTATGCGCGCGAGCACGACCTCTGGTTTCACATCGATGGCGCCTACGGAGGTGCCGCGATCTTCTCCGAGTCGCACCGCCACCTCATGAGCGGCATCCGTCACGCCGACAGCTTCATCGTCGACCCGCACAAGTGGCTCTTCGCCCCACTCGACTGCTGCGCCTTGATCTACCGCAATCCGACGGTCGCTCGAAAGGTTCTCGCTCAACAGGCGAGCTACTTGGACGTACTGCACGACAGTAACGACGAGAACTACGAGTGGAATCCCTCGGACTTCGGGATTCACCTCTCACGGCGCGCGCGGGGTCTGCCGTTTTGGTTCTCGCTCGTCACCAACGGCACCGCTGCCTACCAGTCTGCGGTCCAGGCTGCGATCAACCTCGCAAAGCGCACCGAACAGCTCATCGAAGAGAGCGAAGATCTCGAGATGGTCCGACCGTCGAGCCTCTCCGTCGTTCTTTATCGCAAGAAGGGTTGGGACGCCGAGCAGTACAACGAGTGGAGCCAGACGCTGCTCAGTCGTCAGATCGCCTTCGTCACCCCGACCAAGTGGGAGGGTGAGACGGTTGCTCGCATTGCGTTTCTCCACCCCAACACGACCGTCGAGATGGTGCACGAGATCCTCGATTCGATGCGCGACTAACTCTCAAGCGTGACGCGCTCGGTCGCGCCTCGATAGACGACTCCGTTGATGACCACCAGGGCAACCATGATGAGGCCTGCCGTCAGCACCGGCTCGGGCGTGAAGCTCGCCACGACGATGCCGCACGCACCGAGGGGCGCGCCGACGTTCCGCCATCGTCCTTTTGGCTTGTAAGGCCGGTGCACGAGCCAGACGGCAAAGAGATAGAGCGCAATCGGCACCGTCTCGACAAATGCAGCCTCACGTGTGGAGAGCAGCGAGTGCCCAGTCGCCTGCTTGATCGCGACCGTCAGTCCCGCGCCCGTCGCCGCGGCACTGGCGAAGATGAAGTAGTGGCCATAGCCCCACGCAAATGCGCCGCTCAGACGCTCGGAGAACTCACGGCGCACGGTCTGGACAATCCGCGCTGACGGCATGTCGAAATAGAGCCACCACATTGAGAAGACGGCAAGTAGTCCGCCGACGATGATCCAGAGAAGCTCGTGCAGCGGGGCTCGGCCGACGAGGGCAGTGTGCACGCCCGCCGAGGCGGCAAGTACGACTTCACCGAGCACGATGATCGTAAAGAGGCTGTAGCGCTCGGCGATGTGCCCAGGATGCCAGGAGGTGCGTCCCGCAGCTTCCGCCCAGATAGGCACCGACAGCTCTCCCGCCAACAGGATCGCGTACACAGGGACTCGAGCGTCGATCGGCAGCAACAGACTGAGCGTCCAACCCACTTGGACGAGCGCGATGCCCGCTGCGTATCGCAGCGCGCTACGCCGACCTGTGGGATCGGCGATCGCCGCGCGCAGCCACAGCGACACCATGGCGAGACGCATGACCACGTACCCGAGCACCATCAGATCGAAGTTCCAATGCTCGAGCGCTCGCGTCGTTCCGGCGGCCAGTATCAAGACGCCCGTCATCTGCACCAGCACCGCGAGCCGGTAGGGAACATCATCGACGTCGTAGGCCGACGCAAACCACGTGAAGTTGATCCAGGCCCACCAGATCGCGAAGAACACCAGCGGGTACGCGATGAGCACCCGACGGGCGTCGCCGCCGACGAGTCCCTGCTCGAGTCCGGAGCCTGCCTGGGCGACCGCCGCCACCAACGTCAGATCGAAAAAGAGCTCAAGCGGCGTTGACGCTCGATGAGCTTCGTTCGGATCCCGCTGCACCATTCGTACGCGCAGTCGAGCCACGGCATGAGATTACTGAATCAATCTCACCTCGTAGCTCGAGTCACCTCGCGAACACAATCGCGATGAGTTCGGCGAGGCAGGGCGGTGAGTCGACGCGCTAACGCCGGAGCAGTGGATCGCTCGGCTGACGATTCGTCTCGCCCCGCTCGCCGCGCTCTCGCCACGCGATTCCGCCCAGCGCCTCTAAGACGACACGGTTCGCGAGGTAGGCCGTGATCTCTGACTGGTCGTAAGGAGGCGCGACTTCGACGACGTCCACGCCCGCGACGGGCACGCTCATCGCGATGCGCCGCACCGCGTCGAGGAGCTGTCGACTCGTGAGGCCGCCGGGCTCGGGCGTCCCGGTGCCGGGCGCGGCACCGGGGTCGACTACATCGACGTCGATCGAAACAAAGACGGCGTCGCAGTCATCCATCGCGATCACGAGCGCCTCGTCGAGCACAGCGTCAAGACCTCGCGCAACGATCTCGGTCATCTCGAATGAGCGCATGCCGCCTGCGGCCATCCAGTCGAGCGTCTCGGGTTCGGGCCAGTAGCCGCGCAGGCCGATCTGGAGGAAACGATCGGCGCGGATGGCGCCTGACTCGATGAGCCGACGCATCGGCGTGCCGTGCCCGTACAGCGAGCCCATCTGCGTGTTGCCGGTGTCGGCGTGCGCGTCAAAGTGGATCATCGAGACCCGACCGAAGCCCACGTGATGGGCGACGCCCGTCACGTCGGGCAGGGCAATCGTGTGGTCGCCTCCGAGGACAATGGGAATCACGCTCTGGCGCGCCACCATCGCCACGCGGTCTTCGAGGAGCGCGAGCGAGCGCTCCGTCTCGCCCGAGGGCATCTCCACGTCGCCGAGGTCGACGACGTGGAGCTCGGTGAGCGGGTCGAGTCCGAGGGCGAGGGACGGACGCATCCCGTCATGGGGCAGGTAGTCGGTCGTTCGAATGGCCTGGGGACCGAAGCGTGCCCCTGGACGATGCGACGTCCCGCCGTCAAAGGGTGCACCGATGATGACCGCTCTCGCGCGCAGCCAGTCGTCGAGCACGTCAGGATCGGCCTTGGGCACCCCGAGGAACGTCGCGTCGTGTCCGTAGAGGTTGCCAAGGCGCGCCATCAGGCCGACAGATCTTTGAGTACGTCGGAGAGCTCGTCCAGGTGCTCGGTGAAGATCGAGACGTGGCCCTCCTTTGGCACGTGGTGCGTGACCGCCGCGGGTACGTGGCTCGAGAGCCACGCGCCGTGGGCCGGGGGAACCATGAGATCGGCGTCGCCATAGAAGAGGTGGACGCGTCGATCGATGGTCGTGACGTCAAAGCCCCACGGTGCGAGTGTCGCCACCTCGTCGTCGTAGAATCCGCGCCAGCCGGTGGCGAATCCGTACGTCACGGACTGGACGAACGTTTGGAGGTTGTCGTCCTCGGCGAGCGCCCGGCGATCGGCATCGGAGAAGATGCCGCTGAACACGTCGTAGAGGTTGTTGCCGGTGAGATCGGCGAGGACACCGCCGATCGTCTCGACATACTCCTCGTAGGGCGCGCCCCCTTCTTTGGCGAGGGAGAACTCCGCCACGTTCTCTGGACCCATGCCCTCGGTCCAGTCGAAGTCGACGTCGGCGGGGGCGACGCTCGCGATCCCGACGGCGCCGACACAGGCGTTATCGAGCGCCGCACTGGCGAGCGCGCGTGGGCCGCCGCCGGACCAGCCGACGGCGACGTAGCGCTTGCGCCCAAAGTGCGACAGCGCCGCCTTCGCGTCGTCGACGGCCGACGCGACTGAGTGGCCCTCATGACGCGACGATCGTCCGTAGCCAGGGCGCGAGGCAGTGACGAGGTAGAAGTCGCCGTAGTCGAGCAACGCCTCGCGCATCTTCAACTCCCTCGTCGCCCCGGGAGTGCCGTGATGAAAGAAGACGGTCGCGCCCGCGGGGCTTCCGACGGCCGCCACCTCGAGGGCACGTCCGTCGGGCAGATCAATCAGCTCTTCGCGGTAGGTCACCGTGCTCCTCTCGAACGACCACTCGTACCATACGTCGAGTGGCTGCGTCGCTAGCGCGTGATGCTGAGGGCCGCTCCGTCGTTGAGCAGCTCCACCCAGGTCTGTCCCGGTGTCAAGCGAATCGTCGCACCCGAGGACGTCTGGTACTGAATGATGTCGGACATCGAGGATCCTCGCGACCAGGTGCCCACGACCTCTCGCCCACCGCTGAAGACCATCGCCTCACCCGAGCCCTGGAGATCCGCGTAGGAGTTCATGGTTCCGATGCCGTTGACGTAGTTGACGTACATGACGACGACGTTCTGTGGCGACTCGCGCTGTCCGGTGCCGGTGACGTCCGGCTGGCCGAAGAGGGTGCGATCCCATGAGCTCGTCGTGGTGTCCCACGTCCAGGTCACCGGATAGATGCTCGGAAACGGCACGACGAAGCTCATCACGGGCGCACCGATCGGCTTTGCGCTGGGCGCGCGGTAGCTGAACAGGGCGGGAGGAGGCGACGGCGTGCCCCCAAAGGCAAACAGCTGCGGGCCGCGCGCGAAGAGGTTGTGCGGAGCCTCGAGGTCGGGATCGCGGAACATGGCGTTGCCGGCCGAGCTCTCGTCGATCAGTTTGACGGGCGCCGTCTCAATGCTGTTGATCGCGTACTGCGCGCCCCCGGAGTAGGCGAAGATCCCGCCGATCGGGAAGACGACCTGGGTATCGGTCGGGCGCACCGAGCGCACCGGACCGATCTTTGCGGGGGCCTGGGAGTTGAAGATGGCCGCCAGTCGAGTGATCCCGCCGTTCACGATCTCTTCGTAGACGATGTCGGCCTGGGCAATGCCCCATTGAGGCAACGCCTCTGGGGTGTTCTCGATCTTCACCGTGAGTGCCGATCGCTTCAGCGCAGCGCCACCCGGATCGGGCAGTCCCGTGAGGGGAGCGATCGGGTAGCTCGGTGCGGTCGTGGCGGTCGTCGAGGTGGTCGCCGCCGCTGAAGCCGGCGTCTTGTGCTGGAAGTGAGGATAGGCAAGAGCCACCGCCCCAGCGATCACGACAACGACCAGCAGAATCACGTACTTGCGCATTTGTCAAACTTAATAAATATGTCGAAGCGACTCAGTGCATCTCACACGGCGGGAATCAGCTTTGCGACCTTCGTATGTGGCAGATTCGTCTCTGCGCTGACGTTCTCGGATCCTTCGACCAGCGACCAGCCGGTCGAGAGATAGAAGCCGAGTGCGGTATCGCGAGCGTTCGCCCAGAGCTGCTGCGCCCCAAGGTCCCCCAGCGCCGCTTCCGCGGTGTCGAGCACGACCGTGCCATAGCCTTTTCCCTGGACATCGGCCTCGACGGCCATGAAACGCAGCTGGTAGCTCACGAGCTCGGGGCGAATGGGCGCGGGCACAAGAAAGAACGACGCGCTCACGACGATGCGACCGTCGAGCACGCCCGCGAAGTGGCGTGCGCTCGACGCGTGGTCTTGCTCGTAGTCGAACGAGGCGGCGGGGTCCCCTGCGCGAAGGATCCGGCGACGTATGTCGTACAGCGACGAAGGCTCGACGTTCGTCACCGCGAGATCACTCATCGACGAGGGACTTTTTCATGGTCAGCATCGTGAGTCTCGGATCTCGGTCCATCCCGAAGTTCTCTCCCGTCAGCACGAATCCAACGCGGGCGTAGAAGCCTCTGGCGCGCTGGGCGATAGACGTCACGTGCAAGTACAGCTCCGTCGCGCCTTCGCTCCTTGCCCACTCGACCACCGCATCCACCAGCATCGAGGCCGTGTTGGTGCCCCGAGCTGACGGCGTGACGAACATGCCATAGAGCCAGTGCGTGCCCGGATGGCGATCGTTCAACCCGCCTGAGACCATGCCGACGACGTTGCCGTCGCGCTCGGCAAGAAAGTAGAGCGAGCGCTCGACCATCGCGCGCCACTGGTAGTTCGACAGCTTCAACGCGACGCCGTAGGTGGAACCGAAAGCCTCGGGCGAATCGCTCAACGCCTCCAAACGGATCGCGCGTAGCTTCGGCCAGTCGTCGGTCTCCGCCCGGCGAACGACGAGCGCGACGTCAGTCATCGCGGCTCCGTAATGGGAGGAACGTCACACCACCATTCTTGCAGCCGGCATGCTGTGTCGATTCGTCAGGTCTCGGCCAGGTGATCGTGCGGAGGGAGGCGCGCCGAGTAGATCGAGTAGCCGTCGATCTGACGCACGATGACGGTCGCGATCACCGTCGCCGCCATCATCGGTACCGCAATGTCAAAGCCGGTATGGGTGAGCTCGAGGACGAGCACGAGACCCGCCAGTGGCGCCTGCATCGAGGCGCCGATCATGGCGGCCGCCCCCACGATGGCGCACGCCCCGACCGGCGCGCCCGGCCAGATATGTAGCCACACCGCCCCGAGGAACGCACCGAGCATCGCGCCCGTCGAGAGAAACGGCGTGAACAGGCCGCCCGCGGCGCCGCTGCCGAGGGTGAGCGAGGTTACGAGCGGCTTCAAGAAGAAGAGCGCAAAGAGGAGTCCGATGCTGCCTACCCCGAGGAAGGCCTGGTGCGCCATGTCCTTGCCGTTGCCGAACAGCTGGGGATACCACAGACCGATCACACCAACGATGAGAAAGGCAGCCGGCATCGTCCAGAAGATGTTGGCACCCTTCGCTCGCCGGTAGGCGACCCAGCCGATGAGGCGCACGCACCCAACGGCGAGGAGCCCGATGATGACACCCGCGATGAGCGACCAGATCATGAGTGAGGCGCTGAAGCGGTACGTCGGAATGTCGGCGTAGGTGGGACCTTCGGGCAGGTAGATCCACGACACGCACGTCGCGATGAGCGACGTCGCGAGCGCGGGAAACACGATCGGCAGCGCAAAGCTGCCATAGAGCACCTCCGCGGTGAAGAGCGCGCCGCCGAGTGGCACGTTGTACACCGCCGCCAGGCCCGCGCCGCCACCGCAGGCGACGAGCAGGCGCTTTTGAGCGGGCGTCAACGAGAACCACTTGGCGATCAGCGAGCCCGAAGCCCCGCCCATGAGCTTGGGCGCCGCCTCGCGCCCAATGGACGCGCCGGCACCGACGACGACCTCGGAGACGACCGAGGTGAGAAAGCTCCGTCGCATCGACAACTCGCCATCGCCGCTCCAAACCGCTTCGTCGATGTCGGATTTCTCACACTTCAGGTAGCGCCGGATGAGATACCACGAGACGGCGCCGAAGATGCTCGCGACGACGAGCGAGATGATTCGGTGCGCACCCGAGGTCGCCTCGACCGCCGCCTGGTAGCTGCCCGATCGATAGTTGAAGGCGAGCCGCTCGATGAGAGCGAGGATCCACATCAAAAAGTCGCCGAAGAGACCTGCGGCGACGCCGGTGAGGACGACCGCTAGCCAGAACTTTGGCGTGAGGCGCGCGTCGCCGTCGTGGGTGACGTTGGGTTGCTCCATCGCGCCCCGCCCCGAGGGGATCCGGTGGCGAATCAGCGGTGGTGGTATGCGCTGGCGCTCGTTCTCGCGCTTATGTCGCGCCACGGTCGTTCGCTTCTTCGCGCCTCATCGTACTTTCGAGCCTCGCACGTTTCGGATGTCGCGAATCGCGACATTGTCACTAGAAGAAGTGGGCCACGTTACACGTCGGAGAGGTTGAGCGGTCCTTCGCCAAAGTCGTGATGGGTTTCAGGGTCAGCGCGATGGCGCCACCACAGCAACGTGCTCCAGGGCTGGCGGCTGCGTCCAACCACCGCTCGCGCGAGGGGCGTGCGAGCGACGACGGCACTGAAGAGCCACCCCGCGAGATAGATGACGACCACGGCGAAGATGGTCATGACGAGCCACGGCACCGAGTGGATCACATTGAAGTGCTCGCTCCAGCGCTGCAGCCACAGGAGCCAGATGATCTGGGAGACGTAGATGCCATAGGCCGCCTCTGAGCCCGACGCCACGATCGCGCGGGTGCGTGCGCTGCGTTGTGGACTGACGAGATACACCCCCAGCAGATAGACCGCCACGATCGCGCCCACGTTGTAGGGAATAACGAGTGCGGCAAAGGGGTTGCCCCCCGGCACGACGAGGAGCGGCATATAGACCCCGTGTGCCGCGTAGTAGTCGATGACGAGCGGGACGGCCGCGACGAGCACCGTCGCGACAAGTATCCCGCGGCGATGCTTGACTACCCAGTCGTGAAAGCGCTCGAGGTAGAAGGCCGCGACCACGCCGCCGATGAGGTAGAGCGTGTAGGAGAAGACGATTCGCGTCTCCACTCGTGACGTGACGCTAAATCCCAACCATCCGCGTCGTACGACCATGGGGAAGACGACCTGCCACGCGAGCGATGCCACCAGGACGGGTAGACGCCACTTGACGTGACGACGAAGGAAGAGAAAGAGCCATGGGAACACGACGTAGAACTCGAGCAGCACGAGCAGGAAGTAGAGGTGGTAGTAGCCCGTCATCAGAGCGAAGATGAAGTGGTGGAGCCCGCTCAGACTGAAGACGGCCGACGCCGGAAGGTGAAAGTACGGAAAGGTCGCCGAGCTCGTGAGCGCTGCGACGGGAAAGTAGATGATCGACCACACGATGTACACGAGTCCCACGGCCATGAAGCGTCGCTTCCAGTAGTGCGCGAGGTCGACACGCTCGCTGTCGCGATAGCTATAGGCGAGCATGCACGCCGACACGAAGAAGAACGCGTCGCGAGAGAAGTGCGTGAGGGTGAGCATGCCGGAGGCCAGGAGGCTCGTCGAAAGCGGTGCGAAGTAGATGAGCGCGTGGGTCGAGATGACGGCCGTCTGCTTGATCGGGCGCATCGCGTCCACGTGGTCGAGACGTTGCCGAGTACCGGTTGGCTGCACCTTCGAGTCTGAACTCATGACCTTCCTCTGGAACGACCAGACGGACGCTACAGACGCTCCTCATAGACGACGGCGATGTCGCCCTGGCGCAGGAGCGACCTGCGTAGCTTTCCCGTCGCGTGCACGGGCAGTGAGCGCACGACCTTGACGAGCGTCGGGCGCTGGACCTTCGTCAGGGACTCGAGCGCGTAGCTTCGCAGCCGCTCGACGAGGGCTGAGAGCTCAACCAGGGAGAACAACACCGACTCCTCTTCCGGCTGGACGAAGACGATTGGAACCTGACCGAAGACGTCGTCTGGTGCCGCGACCACGGCGACCGTTTCCACCCCGCTCACGTTGGCGAGGAGGAGCTCAACTTCGAGCGGATGGATCTTCTCTCCCCCGCGGTTGATGACGTCGTCGTCGCGCCCGACGAGAAAGAGGTAGCCGTCATTGTCGAAGTGCCCGAGGTCGCCGGTCTTCAACCACCCGTCGCGAGTGAAGCGGTCCTCGTAGTTCGGGCTGTCGTAGCTCGTAATCACGGTCGGGCCCTTGATCTCGACGTCTCCGACAACGCCGTGCGGAACGATCTCTCCGTGAGCGACAACGCGCACGTCAACGCCAGCCGCGACACCCACCGAGCCAGCTTTGCGGACGCCGTCGACTGGCGTGGCACAGATCTGGCTCGCCGCTTCGGTCATCCCGTAGGTCTGGATGATTGGTACGTCCCACGCGGCTTCGAAATGCTCGAACAGCGCGGGCGAAAGCGGCGCCGAGGCCGAGCGCACGAATCGCACGCGCCGCGGCGCGACCTCGCCATCGTTCGCGGTGGCGAGCCGGGCAACGATGGCGGGCACTGCGTTGATCCACGTGACCTCGAAGTCATTGATGATGCGCCAGAAGTCGGTGCGGTGAAAGTGCTCGTCGAGAACGAGCGAGGCTCCCGCGACCAGCGTCGCCAGCAGGCCAACGACCTCGGCGTTGACATGCCAGAGCGGCAGCGGGTTGAAGCCTCGGTCTGACTCATCGAGTCGGTGGTGAGCCGCGATGATGCTCGCCGTTGCGAGGATCTGCGGCGTGGACAGCACCATCACCTTAGGAAGGCCGGTCGTGCCTGACGACGACAGGACGACGCCGCCCTCGCTCGCGCCGACGGCGACATCGACCGCAGCGCCGCCTGCGTCGAACTCGTCGTCGGTGACATGGTGCCAACGAAACGATGACGGTGCCGCCGGGGCTTCGTGCTCGCTCACCACGGCGCTCAGGCGAAGCGCTCGGCCGCGTTCCAGCACCGTCGCCGCGTGCTGACTGGCGCCCGGATCAAGCGGCGCCACCCAGAGTCCGGCTGCCATCGCCGCAAAGAACCAGATGGAAAAGGTCAACGGATCGCTCACTGCGAGTCCTATCCGCTCGCCCCGATCGAGTCCCCATCGACGGAACTGATGCTCACGATCCGCGACGTGACCGAGCAGCGACGCGTAGGAGACGGTGCGCGAGCTTCTCGCGTCCAGTAGAAAAAGAGCATCCCCGTTCTCTTCGGCGCGCCTTCGAATGAGTTCGACGAGTGAATCAGCGCCGTGCTGAGAGGACGTGTCCATCAATGATTAGTACATCATTCGATGATCAACGTAGTGCTTGAATTCAATAAGATTTGACGCCGGATCGCAGGCAACGAAGGTCTGATGCACCTCGACCTTGCCCTCGAAGCGCAGGCTCACGTCACTGTAGAGAGGCACCTCACGTTGCTTGCAGAGCTCGTAAACCGCGTCAAAGTCGCGCTGCTCTCGAAACGTAACCCCGAAGTGGCGAGGGTACATCGGCAACTCGTTGATGGGCGTTGGCACCGCCGGAGCTTCACTCAAGTGGCACACCAACTGGTCGCCGAAGAAGTCGAACGTCACTCGGTCGTCGTAGCGCCTCGCGAGCTTGCAGCCGAGCTTCGTCACGTAGAACGCCACGGTCGCGTCGAGGTCGTACGCGGGAATGGCGAGATGGAAGACATCGCGACTCTCTCTCATGGGCTATATGGCGTGGCGAAGACCGTGCTCAAAGTGGAGCAAGGTTTCGCTGCGTAGCCCGAGGCGGATCGTTTCTAGTGGAACGATGTCCGACGGCGAGATGTTGCCCAGGTTCACGTCGGATCCGACGCGCTGGATGAAGTAGGTCTGCAGCTCAGTCGAAGGTGCCTCGAAGAGCAAGCGGTCGTGATCGATCTTGGAGTCGAGGATCTCTTCGATCAGCCCATAACGCAGCTCGCCGTTCGAACGACAGATTCCGCCGTGTCCTCCCTCGCGGGTTTCGAGAGTGACCAGCACGGCGCCGGCATCCAGATCCGCCTGAATATAGCTGATCCACTTCGCTGGCGTCATCAGGTCCGACGTCAACTGATCTTTCGAGCCAACCTCCGAGATGACCTGGAAGTCGTCCGACAGTCGCTTCACGTAGTCGGCCTTCTCATCGTTTGAGATATCGATCGTGCCGTTCGACACTTCCACGTAACGACAGCCGTACCCCGCGCACAGATCGCGATATTCGTCGAAGAGGCCCTGGGTAACGTACTTCTCGAACAAAGTGCCGCCGAGGTAGAAGTCGATGTTGGCGTCGCGCAGGACATTCAACTTCCACTCGAAGTTTTTCGTCACCACGGACGTGCCCCAGCCGAACTTCACGAAATCGACGTGGTCGCCGAAGCTCTCCATGAGATCGACAAAGTTGCGAAACGGCACGCCTCGATCGATGATCATTGTCAGCCCGCGCGACCGCGGCTTCAACGCTCGCGGTGGAAGCAGCAGGGGCACGGATCAATTGTACTGATGACATCTGCGAACTCTTGGTCGCAGCGCTCCTTGCGCCTGACGCGATTCCGTTGAATTACTAGTGGTGGCTTCGCAAACACGCTTGGAAATGCCTGTGAATCGATCGAGTTCTCTAAGAGCAATGTAAACACGCAGGATCTCGACCGTCGCTCCTTGCCTCGAATACTTGACACCGCGCAACACGGTGATCTAATTCACAGTCCTCGCGTCGATGACGCTTCCACTCGCACGTCACGGTGACTTGCGCCGTGTCGACGCCTCACTAACCTGTTCGACGTGACGACCAATGAGACGCCATCGGTCGCACTCGTGCGTCACGGCGAGAGCACGTGGAACGAACTAGGGCTTATCCAGGGCCAAAACAACACCGCGCAGCTCACATCACGGGGACGCGATGAGGCCAGAGACGTCGCAGAGTCCTTGCGCGGACTGGGTTTTCGTTTCCTTATTGCGAGCGACCTTGATCGGGCGCGGGAGACGGCCGAGATCATCGGCTCGATATTGGGCCTCGAGCCAACCACTGATGTCTTGCTGCGCGAACGCGGTTTCGGTGTGCTCGAAGGGCATCCGCTGAGTGAGCTCACGCCCTCCGTCACTGGGATCGAACATCGCGTGATGGTCAACCCCGACGCCGCACCGCAAGGCGGCGAATCGTTCCGTGAGGTCGTCACCCGCGCGCACATCTTCCTCACGCGACTCTTCGACGAGCGGCCGCACGAGCGGGTGCTCGTCGTGAGTCACGGCGGCACCATCCGCGCCCTTCTCGCGAGTGTGGGTGGCCAAGCGCTCGAGGGCTCTCACTGGCACGCCGTCGGCAACTGCACCGTGTGGCCGCTCTGGCCGATCGACTCGAGCGGCGTCAATCCCTAGAGAAGCGCAATCGCAATCGAAATCGAGATGACGGCCACCACGGTGCCGACCGCGGAGAACGTTGCGATCGATGGACGTATTTCGTGACGTCTCGCGATGCGCAGCCAGAGCAGCGATGAGAGGGCGCCCGTCACCGCACAGTTAGGACCGAGGTCGAGTCCGAGCAGCAGCGCGAAGGGATGACGGACTCCGTGGGCGGCAAAGAGCGACGCCGCCGGAAGGTTGTTGATGACCACAGCGGCCAGCGTCGAACTCGCGGCCGTCGTCACGAGATTGGCGTGATGCAAGAGATGCGTCGTCAGCGTTGACCAGCGCGCAAACCAGCCCACCGCAACAGCGATCACAAACAGCGCCGCAAGCATCGCGGGATTCCCTGCCGTCACCGCCTCGCGCCAGGAGCCTCGTCGTAGGACAAGTACGAACAGCTCCGCAGCGGCTCCCGCGATGAACACCCAGATCGCGGGGTGCGCGAGGAGAAGCATCGCGACGATGGCGAAACACACGGCAACAACGCCCGGCCCCAAGGACATTCGCTCCGACGACTCGCTTGCCTTGTGGTTGTCATCGTGGAGCCCTCGCCAACGCCACGCTCCGACAACCACGATCGTGACCACGATCGCCGCGATCCACGGCAGCACCATATGTCGAGCGAACGTCGTACCGAGTTCGTTGCGATGCGCGAAGATCAACAGATTGGTGAGATTCGAGCCGACCAACAGCAGCGACGCGGAGTTTGACATGAAGATGGTCCCATAGAGAAACGCTGTCTCGTCGGTCCCTTTAGCACGAGCCGCGTTGAGCGCCAGGGGAGTCATGAAGACGACCGACGTGTCGAGGTTGAGGACCGCCGTCACAAGTGCGACGGCACACATCGTGAGGACGAACAGCCCAACGCCTCCGCCAGGTGCACGCGCGCACCAAGCTCCCACTACTCGAAAGAGGCCTTCGCCAGACGCGACGTGACCGATGAGCAGCAGTCCGGCGACCAATACGAAGGGCGACCACGTGGCGTCGAGTGTCTCCACCACGATGTGCATGACGCCACGTTAAGGGGTCAGCGGGGAGCGACAGGAGAGTTAGAGATCAATGACGCATGAACCACGGCGGTGGTCCGACCTCGATGCGCGCCAACCTCGAATCGACCGGGCCGAAGCGCTCATCGCGTTTCATCCAGCTCTCGTACGCGTCGCTGATCTCGTCTTGCGTTCGCGCAACGAAGTTCCACCACATGAGCACGGCGTCATCAAACGGGGTGCCACCCAGCAACAGCGCCGTCGTGTCGTCGAACGCCCTGAGTCTGATCGCGTCACGCCCGAGGCCTAGGTACGCGAGGTGCCCCGGTTCTACCGTCGTGCCGTTGACTTCGAGCACGCCGCTCGTCACGACCATCGCATGTTCGAAGTCAGGCTGCAGCTCCACCAGGCTTTCGCCCTCGCTCAGGCGCAACTCAAGACCAACCAAATCGCTGTCGCTTCGAGCCGGCGACACCAGATCCAGATATTGGCCCACCAACACGGTGCCACGGCCACCACGGAATCCAACTTGGGGCAGCATCTCGTGGTGCTCAAATTCGGATGCGCCGTGACGAGAGGCCTCCGGCAGAGCCACCCAAAGTTGGACACCATGCAGTTCGCCCGAAGTGATCCCGGGGTTCTCCTCGGAGTGCGCGATGCCCTCACCCGAGGTCATGAGATTGAGCTGGCCTGAAGAGATGAGCTGCTCACTCCCGAGGCTGTCACGGTGAATGAGCGCGCCGTCGTAGAGCCAGGTGACGGTCTGCAAGCCGATATGCGGGTGAGGCGCAACGTCATAGCGATTCTCAACGCTGAACGACGCGGGTCCGATGTGGTCCACGAAGCACCAGGCCCCGACTGTGCGCCGCCCTCGAGTGGGCAGGGCGCGACGGACGCTAGCTTGACCAACGTGCGTCGAACGTGAATCAGTCAGCACAATGCCGGGTACATCGGGCTCGGGGGACTTCGGATCTCCCATCGCCCCATCCTCGCAGTCGTGTGACGGTTACGCCAGGCCTCGCGAACCGCTGCGGCCCCAATCGTCGCCAACGGCTATCGGTAGCCTCGTGAGGTGACTTGGCCTGACGCTGAAGTGCTCGTCGACGAGGCCCTGGCGCGCGAGATGCTGTCCGACCAGTTTCCTGAGCTCGCCGGCCTCCCGCTCCGTGTTGCCGGCGAGGGGTTTGACAACTTTCTGTTTCGGCTCGGTGAGCTCCACGCTGTTCGATTGCCTCGTCGCGCGCGGGGCGTTGAGCCCCTAGAGAACGAGCTTCGTTGGCTCGCCGTCGCGGCGAGCGATGTCGCGCTTGCGACTCCTCTTCCGGTGCTCGCTGGCTCACCGTGCGCGCACTACACGTGGCCCTGGATGATTACCTCGTGGATCGAGGGGGTCTCGGGCGATGAAGTCGACGACGACTGGCTCTGCGGGTGCGCGTCGGCGCTCGCGACGTTCTTGCGGGAACTCCACGTCACCGCGCCGGATGGCGCGCCGGTGAATCCTTGGCGGAGCGTTCCACTCGCTCAACGCGCGAGCGATCTCGAGTCGCGGCTTGAACAGTTGGGAGGTGAGATCGACACCACGAACGCGTGGTCGCTATTCGAATGGGCCAGCGTGTCGACGCCGCGGTGCTCTGCGCCGACGTGGCTGCACGGCGACGTCCATCCCGGCAACTTGGTCTTTCGCGAGCAACAGCTCGTCGGCATCGTCGACTTCGGCGACCTCTGTGCCGGAGACCCCGCCACCGACCTTGCCGGAGCACTCCTCACCCTCCCCTACGACGAGCTCGCGTCGTTCTTTAACGCGTACGGCATCAACGATGATTCGACACTCGCCCGCACGATCGGCTGGGCCGTACTGTTCGGCACCATGATGGTGGGCCTTGGACGAGCCAGTCGACCGCGTTACATGAGGGTGGGACAACGGGCTCTCGCCAACGCCACTCGGTTCGCTTCGACATTGCGCTGAATCGACTGCCACTTCGCAGCGATTTCGTGCGCCACGGAGGGACGCGGCCCCTCGATGACGGCACGGCTATCTTCGGGTGAGGGGGTGATGTGGCGACGTCGCGCGTGTATTTGGAAGAGGGCACGAAGCGCGTCTTCGCCGTCTCGCTCGACTGGCCCGGTTGGTGCCGTTCTGCGAAGACCCCAGACCTCGCGATTGCGGCGCTGGACGACTATCGAGAGCGCTACGCCAAAATTGTGACCGCCCCCTTTCAGCCCGGATCGTTCGAGGTCGTCGGCACCGTCAAAGGAAACGTCACCACGGACTTCGGCGCACCCGACGCCCGCGGACCGTGGGATAACGGCGATCTGACAGCGAACGAGCTCGCCCGTCAGCTCCTCATCCTCCAGGACTGCTGGAGCTACTTCGATGCGGTGGTCGACGGTGCTCCTTCGTATCTGCGGCGGGGTCCACGCGGTGGCGGACGCGACCGCGACGCCATCGCCGACCATGTGTGCAATGCCGAGCGCGCCTACTGCTCGCGGGTCGGATTTCGTGTCGCCCCGCGCACGCCGTGGGATGAACAGCGCGACGTGGTCCTCACCACACTGCGCATGCCCTCGGCCAACCCGAAGTGGCCGAGGGCCTACGCCATTCGACGCTGCGCCTGGCACGTCATCGACCACGCGTGGGAGATCGAAGACAAGAGCGATTAGACGAAGCGAAGTTCCAGAAGCTTCTCTGATTCGACAAACCCCAGTCGTCGATAGAACGAGAACGATGCCATCGACGGATGCACCATCAGATAGTCGAACCCGCGTTCCTTTGCGTCTTTGATTGTGAGGCGAACGAGCCCTTCGCCGACGCCTCGATTCCGTTGGGTCGGCACGACGTAGACGCTCTGGAGACTGCCCGCTCGACGGACGAACCTCTCAGGCCCCGGCACACGATCGATTGTGCAGAGCCACGCGCATCCGATCGCGTCGCCGTCGAGCGTGGCGAGATAGCCCGCGTGGCTCGCGCGATGCGCGTCGTACCATTCGCGAAGCCTTTCTGCGAACAGCGCCTCTCCCTCGCCCCGCTCTCCTGCCTCATTGACGCGCCACTGGTAGCGAAGCCCGGCGAGTTGAGCGAGATCGCTCTCACCCGCTCGCGCGAACGTCACGTCGTCAACCACGGTCACCCGCGCGCGCGAGCTCAACGTGGGTCACACCTTCTCCGGCAACTTCGGCACGCACCTCGTAGCCCTCGGGCCACACCCCGGCCGCATCAAGCAGGCGCTCCCCCGCGCCCAAGGTGATCGGCACGACGGCGAGATGGAGTTCGTCGATGAGTCGAGCGTCGAGCAGCTGACGAATCGTTGCGACACCTCCACCCACGGTCACGTCGCCATCGCCCGCTGCTTCGCGGGCACGGCGCAGCGCCTCAACCGGCCCGTCGGTCACAAAACGGAAGGTCGTCTCGCCCATGACAAGGTCGGGTCGTGCGAAGTGCGTGAGCACGAAGACGGGACGATGAAACGGCGGGTCCTCTCCCCACCAGCCACGCCAGTCGCTCGCGCCCCACGGCCCTCGAATGGGGCCAAACATGTTCCGGCCCATGATGACCGAACCGGGAGCTTCGAGGTTCCTTTTGAAATGCGCCTCGTCTATGCCCTCATCGCCCCCGCTTTCGCCGATCATGGCGCGCCCGGTCTTCGTGGCGAAGATCCACTGGTGCAGTGCCGTGCCCCCAACGCCAATCGGGTTCTGCAGATCCTGATCGAGACCGGCACCGAACCCGTCGTCGGAGACTGAAAACGTGTACACACAGACCTTTGACATTGTCGCCTCAGCTTTCTCGACCTCTGACGATATCGAGACACTCTCGCACCCGCGATCGTCGGTGCGGATGGGTGCTATTCAAGGCGCTCCGCCGCGCGAGCGAGCGGCGCCCCAGACGGGCACAATGTGCGTATGAGGGTCTCGTCCGTCTTCGTCGGTCTCACCGTCAGCGATCTGGCAACATCCCAGCGCTGGTACGAGCAGTTCTTCAGCCGTGCCCCTGACGTCCTGGTCAGCACCGAAGAGGTGATGTGGCAGATGAATGAGAGCGCGTGGCTCTTCATCGTCGAAGAGGAGACCGGCGAACGGGGTGCGAACGTCCTGCTCGCTGTCGAGGATCTCGACGACGCGCTCGATGCGCTCGACGGTCGAGGAATCGTGCCCCGCGACATCGAGGTCATCGATGGCGCCGGGCGAAAGGCCTACTTCGACGACCCCGACGGCAACGAGGTCGTCGTCGCGGAGATCTACGCGAGCGAGCAGCAATAGCCTGATTCAGACATTCAATGCGGTGTCTACACTTCGATCACCATGCACCTCATCACGACACCATTCAACTTCGAGTCAACCGCCATGGACATCGTCGAAGGGGTCGATCTCTCCGGCCGCAAAGCGGTCGTCACGGGTGGCGCTTCAGGCATTGGGCTCGAAACCGCAAGGGCGCTGGCCCACGCGGGCGCCGACGTCACCCTGGCGGTTCGTGACGTCGACGCGGGCGCGCGCGCGGCTCGCGAGATCTTCGCGACGTCCGGTAACGCGACGATCAGCGTCGCTACTGTCGATCTCACCGACTTCGCGTCGCTCCGCAGCTTCGCTGCGGGGTGGCTCGGACCGCTGCACATACTCGTCAACAACGCTGGCATCATGGCCGTCCCTGAGCTCGAGCTCTCTTACGACGGGCACGAGATCCAGTTCGCGACCAACCACTTTGGTCACTTCGTGTTGACCTCGTGGATGCACCACGCGCTCGCGGCTGCCGAAGGTGCTCGGGTTGTGTCGCTGAGCTCCAACGCGCATCAGCTGTCTCCTGTCGTCTTCACTGACATCGACTACGCGAAGCGTCCCTACGACCCCTGGACCGCGTACGGGCAGTCCAAGACGGCAAACGTCCTGCACGCGGTCGAGATCACGAAGCGATGGCGCGACGACGGCATCGTCGCCAACGCGGCCCACCCTGGGGCCGTTCCCACGAACCTGCAGCGCTACACCGGCGGCCTGCGCACGCCGGTCGAGCTCCGCAAGACTCCCGAACAGGGAGCCGCGACCTCCGTCTTGCTCGCGGCGTCCCCCCTCCTCGACGGCGTCGGCGGCCGGTATTTCGAAGACTGCCACGAGGCAGAGGTGAGGGAGAACCCCGAGGCCATCGGCGGGGGCGTCAACCCATGGGCGCTCGACCCCGCCTCCGCGGAGACGCTCTGGGACCTCTCGCTCACCTGGCTCGACGCGATAAACCTCTAGAGCGACAGCGCGCGATCGAGGTCAGCGAGCAGATCGTCGACGTCCTCGATGCCCACACTCAGTCGTATGAGATCGGCCGGGGGCTCGAGGGCCGAACCCGAGGCCGAGAGGTGTGTCATCACCGATGGCAGCTCGATCAGGCTCTCGACACCGCCGAGCGACTCGGCGAGGATGAAGATCGACGTCGACTCGCAGACCTTTTTCGCCACGTCGACGCCGCCGCGCACCGTGAAGCTGACCATGCCCCCGTAGTTGCTCATCTGCGTACGCGCGATCTCGTGGCCGGCGTGCCCGACGAGACCTGGGTAGTAGACGTCGCGCACGGCCGCGTGCTCGACGAGGAACGCGGCGATGGCCTCGGCGTTCGCGCAGTGGCGATCCATGCGAATGCCGAGCGTCTTCAGTCCACGCAACAGCAAGTAGCAGTCGAGCGGACCGGGCACCGCCCCGATCGCGTACTGGTGGAACCGAACCTTCGCTGCAAGCTCTTCGTCGTTCATCGCCACGAAGCCGCCGATGACGTCGGAGTGACCGCCGATGTACTTCGTGGTCGAGTGCACGACGACGTCAGCACCCAACGAGAGCGGGCGCTGCAGATACGGCGTGGCAAACGTGTTGTCGACCACTAGCCGCGCCGAGTGGGCATGGGCGATATCGGCGAGCGCCCGAATGGACACGACGCCCAACATCGGGTTGCTCGGTGTCTCGACCCAGAGCATCTTCGTCGACTCGGAGAAGGCCGCATCCAACGCCTCGACGTCGCCCAAGTCGACGGTGTCGACCTTGACACCCCAGGCGCCGAAGATCCTCGTGATGAGCCGATACGTCCCGCCATAGGCATCGTCACCCAAGATGACGTGATCGCCCGGGGCGAGGGTGCGCAACACCGCGTCCTCACCCGCGAGCCCCGAGGCGAAGGCGATCCCGTAGGTTGCTCCTTCAAGATCGGACAGGCACGTCTCGAGCGCGGCGCGCGTCGGGTTGTCGCCGCGCGCGTAGTCCGAGAATCGAACGACCCCGACGGCGTCTTGGGCGTAGGTCGAGGTCAGATAGACCGCGGGGTTGACAGCGCCGGTCGCGGCGTCAGGTTCGGAGCCGACGTGCACGGCGCGCGTGTTGAAGCCAGTCATCGATCACTCTTTCGTTCGAGAAAACTGAGAAGGTCACTGCGCGTGAGCACACCGACGGGGTGCCCACCGTCGAGGACGAGCACGCCCGCGGTCGTGCTGAGTCGACGGGTGAGATCGCTCACGCTCACGCCGACGCCCACCATCGGCATCGCGGGGTCGGCAATGTCCTTGACCGTGAGATCGAGCACCGACGGGTCGCGCGTCGTCGCCTCGAGGACACCGAGCTCGCTCAGCGATCCCGAGACCTCCTTTGCCGCGAGCGGTAGCTCGGCGGTCACCGTGACCAGGAGCTGGGAGACATCCTTTTCGCGCATAAGAGAGATCGCATCGCGCACCAGCGCATCTTCGGTCACCAGCACGAGGTCGGCCAGCGTGCTGGCCTGTCGCTCGATCTTCGCTTCGAGCACGTCGCCAACGTCCATCTCGCTGCGAGGTCGCAAGAAGCCATAGTCAGTCATCCACTCGTCGTTGAAGATCTTTGACAGGTACCCGCGACCGGAGTCGGGGATCAGCACGACGACGACGGCCTCTTCGGGCAGGTCCCGTGCGACACGCAGTGCCGCGGCGACGGCGGTGCCGCCCGAGCCTCCGATGAGGAGCCCCTCTCGCTGGGTCATGTCGCGCGCCATGGCGAACGCGTCGGCGTCAGAGACGGCGATGACCTCATCGACAAGCGACGGGTCGTAGTTCTTCGGCCAGAAGTCCTCGCCGACTCCCTCGGTCAGGTACGGTCGCCCGGCCCCACCCGAGTAGACCGAGCCCTGCGGATCGGCCGCAATGACCTTGATGGCGGGATTCATCTCCTTCAGGTAACGGCTCACGCCAGAGAGGGTGCCGCCAGTTCCCGCACCCGCGACGAAGTGCGTGACGTGACCCTTGGTCTGCTCCCAGATCTCTGGTCCGGTCGTCTCGTAGTGAGCCAGTGGGTTGTTGGGGTTGGAGTACTGGTCCGGCCGAAAGGAGTTCGGCGTCTCTTTGGTGAGGCGCTCAGCGGTCGAGTAGTACGAATCGGGGTGCTCCGGTGGAACGGCCGTCGGACAGACGACAACTTCGGCCCCGTAGGCGCGAAGCACGTCGATCTTCTCGGGTGCCATCTTGTCGCTCATCACGAAGATGCACTTGTAGTCGCGTTGCGCCGCGACGATCGCGAGCCCAACGCCTGTGTTGCCACTCGTTGGCTCGATGATCGTCGAGCCCGGTCCGAGCAGGCCGTCGCGCTCGGCGGCGAGAACCATCGTGAGCGCCGGACGGTCTTTCGAGCTGCCGCCGGGGTTCGTCGTCTCGAGCTTCGCGAGGAGATCACAGCGAAGGCCCTTGCCGATCTGGGCGAGTCGCACCATCGGTGTGTGGCCAATCAGCTCGAGCGGACTCGCCGCCACGTCCATGTCTGGGTATCGCATCACACATCGTTTCTAGTCGGTGGAGCAGGCCCCCCTGCCGCGCTGGCGCGCACTGGTTCTGCGGCAAGAAGATTGGCTCAGGCGGGTTGGGCGCCGTTCCCGGAAAACGTGAACATCGTGTCGTCCGGGCTGAAAGGGTCCGGCGAGCGTTGGAGCTGCTCGGTGGTGACCGTGAAGATGTACTCGTCGGGCGCCACGAACGTAACCTCGCGAAAGCCGCTCTCACGGAACATGTCTCTGATGGCGAGCGTTCGATTCGGTGATCGACGATGCCTCGTCCAGATGACGCGCGCGTCGTTCGCGCAGAGAGACGGCAGCGTCGCGATGGTGTGGTGAATATCGTCCAGGCTGATGTTGCCAAAGACGCCACAGATCATCACGATGTTGGCGGGCACTACGTCTTCGTAGGTGCTCGTGCGCGCCGCGTCGGCGACGACAACCTCGACATCGTCGAGCCCGCGATCACTCGCCAGCAACCACGCGTCATGTGCAAGCTCTGGATCGAGCTCGACGAGTCGCGCGCGGACATCGCGGCCGCGCGGATGATCAGTCACGACGTCGAGCACGTCGCGGCCACGACCGGCACAGATCGAGATCAACTGCAAGGGCCCTTCGGGTGCGCCGTCGAGCACTGCGCGCAGTTGGCGTTGCACTTCTGCGAGCCTCGCGCTCAGCGGCGACGTCGGATCGTCGTACTCGTCGTGCCACCGTTGCCAGTGCGATCGCTTCACGTGCTGATGCTAGGTCGACGCTCTTAACAGGCTGGTGTCGACGACACCGTAATTGACTGTGCGAGCTCCGTCGTATACGAAGAGGATCCGACGTCGTAGGAGACTCGCAGACCCGTGATCTTCCACGGCGTTGTGTGATCGGCGATGACGAGCACTTTCGCGACGATGTCGTAGGACCGCCCGCTCTTCGCGATCGGCTGCACGAGGCTGCCCACGGCGTTACCCAGGGCGACGCCGCTGTGCAGTCCCGTGAGATCGAAGGACGATCCCAGTTGCCCCTCGCTCGTGCCACGGCGCAGTGAGATCAGCTCGTAGGTGGTGTTCGCCTGGTTGGCTCGCGCGCCGTCGCCATAGAGCACGGCGATCGATGTGAGACGAAGTGGCGTCGCCCCGACGTTCTTTACGACCGCGAGTCCGTCGCCCACCTCACAGCTCTTCATCAGCTTGAGCTTGTAGGCGTAGTTGGCGCCGCTACTCGCGTAACGAAGTACCGAGACCGCCGTCGCCGCTGACACGCCGAATGCGGGTACCAAGAGCAGAACAAGCGTCGCCAGTGCAACCGCGAGACCATGACGGGCGTGGACGAACGTTTCACTGCAGAGCCGGGAGCGCGGATGGTTCATCATTAGGCGTTCGGCATGACGAACAGCCATACGGCAAGCCCAATGCCGAGCACCGCAGCGGCGATTCGTAACACGTTGCTCGACACGTTACGCGCCACCATCGGCCCGAAGGCACTGCCGATGAGCAGTCCAAGCCCGAGCGCAACGGCTGCTGCCAGGTGCACTGGCCCAAAGAGCAACAGCCCGACCGCGGCAACGATCGTCGCGACGCCGAGGATCATGTTCTTCAAGGCGTTGGCGCGGGGATAGTCATCGTCGACGGTGAGCAGCAGCAGCGCGAGCACCATGATGCCCGAGCCAGCGCCGAAGTATCCGGAGTAGAGCGCCATGCTGAAGAGACCGATCGCCAACAGCATCTCGTTGTCGTGCTGGGCACGGGCGTGCCAACGCGATATCCGCGGCTGGAACAGCAAGGTCAGCGCCGCGGCGAGCAGCAAAAATGGGACGATGTGGTTGAACAGGCTGTTTGGAGTGAGGAGGAGCAAGGCCACGCCGGCCGCGCCGCCGACTGCCACGAGGAGTGCCCAGCGCTTCAGCCAGGGCGCCTGACCACGGAGCTCAGGCCGCGATCCGATTGCCGCGCCGGGAAACGAGCCCACAAGGGCCACCACGTTGGTCACGTTGGCCGGCAGCGGAGCGATCCCGACAGCAAGGAGCGCAGGGTACGAGATAAGCGACGTGATGCCACCGGCGGTGCCCATCACCCCGGCAAGAACGCCGGCCACGACCAGCAAGACGGCGTGCGCAAGTGAGATCAACACGCCAAGGTTACCGGAATGTGAACGGGCATCGGCGGGGAGATCAGCACTTTTGCGAACGGCTGCGCGAATCGACGTCGCTCGAACGAAGAGAGGCTGCGCTGCTCGGACATACTTGCTCGATGCACACGCCACAAGAATCGGTGACGCTGCGAGCGATCACGCTGCGTGAGGCGAGCGACATCACCGCAGGCAACCGGCCACTCGAGGGATGGTCCGAGGACTTCCCTGGCGATGGCGACGTGATCGCCGCTCGCTACACGCGCGGCGAATCGACGGTCGAAGAGCCATGGCGCTCATCATGGCTGATAGTGGTCGATGGACTCGCGTCGGGCACCGTCGGCTTTAAAGGAGAACCCATCGACAATCGCCTCGAGGTCGGGTACGGCGTCGTCCCCTCTCGTTGTGGCCGGGGCATCGCCACGACGGCGTTGGCAACGCTACTCACCATGCTCGACGGGCGGGCCCTGACCATCCGCGCCGAAACAGCGAAATGGAACGTCGCCAGTCAAATGGTCCTTCGCCACCTCGGCTTCATGGAGATCGCGCGCCGCGTTGAGAACAACGACGGGGAGCTCATCGTCTGGGAACGTCGATAACCGTTGCAACTGAGTGATCTTTAGTGAGGGCGGTTTCAGGGGGTCAGCGCAACACTTGGTGAGTCATCCTTAGCGGAGTGACAATCAAGGGAGCGCGGTGCGAGTTCAACTCACGAAGCAGCAACGACAATTGGCCTTTCGACTTCGAGGCAAGGGTGAGTCGCTTAGCAGCATCGCCAAGCACGTCGGCATGACGAACAAGGGGCACGTTTTCGTCGTGCTTGCGGGCCAAAAACGCGAGGGGCGTGACGTCGGATGGACACCACGCGCCGGAAGGCTCACGATCGATGAGCGCGAAGAGATTGCACTAGGTCTAAGAACAGATGAGTCGATGACCTCGATCGCCCGGCGACTCGGACGATCTCCTTCCACGGTCTCGCGTGAGGTCAACGCCAATGGTGGCAAGTGCGACTACCGCATCTGGCGAGCTCACGAGCGCGCCCGTGAGCAGACTCATCGGCCCAAAGTCTCAAAATTGAGTAACCCCGCACTCTGTGCCAAAGTGACGTCATGGCTCGAAAAGCTCTGGTCGCCACAGGAAATTGCCGAGCGGTTGAAGCGCGAGCATCCCGATGACCCCTCGATGCAGGTGAGCCACGAGGTCATCTATCAGTCGCTCTTCGTCCAGGGGCGCGGAGAGTTGCGAAGAGAACTGGCGCGGTGTCTGCGTTCAGGACGCACGTCACGACGCGCGCAGGGCCGCGCCGACGAGCGCGGCAAAATCGCCCACATGGTCATGATCTCCGAGCGTCCTGCGGAGGTGGAGGACCGGGCCGTCGCGGGGCACTGGGAAGGCGACCTCATCATCGGAGCTGGTGGCCGCAGTGCCGTCGGCACTCTCGTCGAGCGGACCACGCGATTCCTTCTCCTCTTGCACCTGACCGGTGACCACAAGGCAGACACGGTGGAGAGCGCCATGCGTAAAGCAATCATGACTCTGCCCGACGAACTGCGGCGATCGGTCACCTGGGATCAAGGAACCGAGATGGCCAACCATCAGTCCTTCACCATAGAGACAGGAATCCCCATCTACTTCTGCGACCCGCACTCACCGTGGCAGAGGGGATCGAACGAAAACACCAATGGCCTTCTGCGCCAGTACATGCCCAAGGGCACCGACCTGTCAAAGTTCACCGCCGACGACCTCCTAGAGATTCAGCGCAGCATGAACGGACGCCCGCGCAAGACCCTCGGCTATATGATGCCCGAGGAGAAACTTGCCGAACTCGTTGCGCTGACCGATTGAACCCGCCGAGTCCACTCATGCTGCACTCCTCACGGAGTTGTTCGCCCCGACGCGCGCCGGGGTTCTCTTCCGCGTGTCATCGCCAGCTGCTGAGTGAGACTCAGTCTGATGCTCGGCTCCACGCTTCACCGGGGCTCCAACTGAACCCAGGCTCGCCCATCGGGCGAGATTAATGGCGGCGTTGTCGTCGCGCGGGTGTGACGAGGAACACTCGTCACAGGTCCAGTGCTCCAACCAGCCAATTTCCTGCACGTGACCACAGTCGGAGCACGTCTTGGATGAAGGAAAGAAGCGATCGGCTTCGATCAAGGTGGACCCATACCAGGGGCACTTGTAACGAAGTTGACGACGGATCTCTCCCATTGCTGCGTCAGAGAGTCCCCTTCGGCGCGAACGTGCACCCGGGAGTCCTTTCTGTTGCAACAGTGACGCCGCATCCAGACCTTCGACCACAATCACGCCGTGGGTTTTGGCGAGGTTGGTAGTGAAGACGTGGATGGTGTGACGACGATTATGAGCGATCTGCACGTGCAGGCGCGTAATCTTTACGGCGGTCTCTTTGTACTGTCGTGAACCACGCGTGCGACGAGAGCGTTGGCGTTGGAGTCGACGCAGTTCGCTGAGGCGACGTTCAAGGGCTCGGGGGTTGGCGAGTTCGCTGATCACCTCGCTGGTGGTAGCGACCGTCGCCAGGCGTCGCACGCCCACGTCGATGCCGACAGTGGAGTCGCTTTGGGCAACGCCGGCCTGCTGAGGACGAGCGACAGAGACTCTGACGGCTGCGACCATGCGCTCACCCTGGCGCGAGACCGTGACCGACAGGACCTTCGCGCGATCAAGGGCAATGAGCCGTTCGATGCGTCGGGTGTTCTCGTGGGTGCGGATAGTTCCGAGCACCGGCAACGTAAGGTGTCGTCGGTCGACTTCGAGGCGCATGGGGCCGGTACTAAAGGAGAATCGGTCGCGGTCCTTGCCACGCTTCTTGAACCGGGGGAAACCGACTCGGCGACCTTTGAGAGTGCCCGATCGCGACTTGTGCCAACGCCAGTAGGCGTCGGTAGCGCCGCGCACGCCGTCGGCGAAGACTTCCTTCGAGACCTCGGGCCACCAGACCTCACCCGTATTTTGGTTGACGCAGACGGTGTCCTTCTCAGCGTTCCAGCGCTTACGTAGGGAGTAGAAGGTTGGGGGTGCTCCTGGCTCACCGGTCTCGCGGTAGCGCTCGAGTTCGGCCTTTATCTGATCAAGCGTCCAGTTAAAAGCTTTGCGACGAGCTCCGAAGAATCGGGCGATCTGGGCGGACTGTTCGTCCGTGGGATCGAGCGCGAAGGCGAAGGCCTGAATGATCTGGCCCTCGGGTGGCGAATACCTACGCGGCATCGTCTGACTCCTGAACTGCTGCCAGTGCTTTCGCCGCTCGGTGTGCGGCCGCACGACGACCATAGAGGCGAGCACAAAATGACGTCAGCACTTCAGTCATGTCACGAACGAGATCGTCGTCGACTTCGGCGTTATCCACCACGACCAGTCGTCGTGCGTTGGCGTGCAACGAAGCAGCGGCGTATTCGGAACCGAATCTAGCGAAGCGGTCACGGTGCTCGACAACGATCGTTGTCACGGATGGATCAGCGAGCAGGGCGAGGAATTTACGTCGCTTGCCGTTGAGACCGGAGCCAACTTCGGTTACGACGCGGTCAATCGAAGGGCCCTGAGCCGTAGCCCAGACACTCACACGCGATACCTGGCGATCGAGGTCAACTCGTTGGTCGGTCGACGACACGCGAGCGTAGATGACCGTAGAGCCCAGTTGCGACGGCGAAGTTTCCAGATCGCCCACCAGAATCAGCCGACCAATCTGACGCGCTGGCACTGGCAACGTTCCCTCTCGAAACCACCGATAGGCGGTCTGGGGATGTATTCCCTGGAGGTTGGCCCACTCACTTAAATTCATTACTTCGCAGTCTCGCGGTGTGGTGTGACATCAGGTGGCAACCCGCCGAATTACCGTCTGGCCAACACCTCGCCATTGACAACGATGAAGACGGCGTCAGGCTCGTCGCTCCATCGAAGAAAGGCATCGGAGAACTCAGTGAGTTCGCGCTCGCTCGCGAGCCCATATTCAAGGCACTGGCGCGCGAACTCGCTCTGTCGAATCCGGTCGGCCCAGAGCCCTCCCCACCACTGACGCTCCTCGACGCTTTGAAAGGTCCAGTTGGACGAAGAGACGACGACGTCGTCGTAGCCGGCGGCGCGAGCCCACGCCTTCAGGTGACGACCCGCGTCGGCCTGCGCGCCGTTGCGACTCGTGAGCTGGTGATAGACGTCCATCCATCGACTGAGCACCGGATCCGACGGATACCATGTGAATCCTCCAAAGTCAGCGTCGCGCACCGCCAAGAGACCCTCCGGCTTCAGGACTCGGCGCATCTCTTCAAGCGCCTCGACGGGACGAGAGAGGTGCTGGAGCACCTGGTGCGCATAGACGACGTCGAAGGTCGCATCGGCAAAGTCAAGTGAGTACACGTCGCCGGTTCGAAACGAAAGGTCAACGCCGCTCGATGCGAGGTGCTGCTCGCGCGCCAGCGCGACGACCTCTTCGGAGAGGTCGATGCCAATCACCGTCCCTTCTTTGAGGCGAGTAGCGAGGTCTGCGGTGATGGTGCCGGGACCGCAGCCGACGTCAAGGAGCGTCATGCCCCTCGCGAGCCCTCCCAGCAGAAACGACGCCGAGTTTTCTGCGGTTCGCCATCGGTGGCTCCGCAGCACCGATTCGTGATGTCCATGAGAGTAACGATCCGTCGCCATCGAACCAGGCTACCGACGCGTTTTCACCTGCTGTAGAGCGGCACCTCGTAGACGGGCAGCGTTCGACCGGTCGAGCTGGAAACTGACGAGCCCACGAGCTCGCCGCCACAGTGCTCGTAGAAGGGCGCCGCGTAGGGATCAGAGACGATCACAATCACCGACGCGCCACTCTCGCGGGCGGCGTCGATGGCGTGCAGCATGAGTTCGCCACCAACGCCCCGACCGATGAACGCTGGCTCGACAAAGAGCATGTCGAGTTCTTCGCGCGATTCGTCCATCGACCGCATCACGTAGAAGCCGAGCACGCCCGCGTTGTCACGAGCGACGAAGACGCGGTCGCTCTCGATGTCGTTCGCATCAACGATGAGTTCGCTGCGGCACTGCTCGATGAAGTCGTCGTCGTAGCCCCAATACTGTTTCGAGGCGAGCGCGAGACGCGTGAGGACATCGGCCTCGTCAACCCTCGCTTCGTCAATGATCACCGCCTTCGAGCGTATTCTCTCGTGTTGACGGGGTGAGTGCTGCGTGAGAAATGAGCAGGGGACGCGTTCGTCCTTGGTATCGTCACGGCTGGTGAGACCGCTCAGCAATCCGCTTGTGCACGTGCTCGCGTTCACCACGATTGCTGTGTGGATCATTGGTGAGATACGCCAGAGCCAGAACCGACGCGAGGACGCGACCGCGTCCGATCGTGGTAGTCGGACAGTACTGGGCGTCACGCGCGTCTTCGGAGCGGTTCTCGCGATCGTCTTCTACCGGCAAACTGGAGCGGCGAGGATTGGGCCGGCGCTGACCGTCGGACGGGTGGCGTTGGTCTGCCTCTGGTGCGGCATCGCGCTTCGCTTTTGGAGCTTTCGGACGCTCGGGCACTACTTCACGTTCACCGTTCAGACAAGCGAGGACCAGCCCGTCATCGACTCCGGCCCCTACAAAGTGATTCGTCATCCGAGCTACGCCGGGGCACTGCTCGCCATTGCTGGCGTCGCGCTGCTCTTCGGGAACTGGTGGTCGTTTGCCGGACTCATGGTGCCCGTCGTCGCTGGCTTCGTCTATCGGATCGTCGTCGAAGAGCGCGCACTCAAGCGCGCCCTCGGCGAGCGCTACGTCGACTACGCGCGCACGCACAAGCGCCTCATTCCCTTCCTTTGGTGAATCCTTCTCGCCCCGGCGCTGGCGGACGCGACTGGCGCGGTGCGAGACTGCACCCATGACAGAAAACTCATGGTCAGACGTCGATCAGTACCTGGTGTCGTTGCTCGCGCCCTCCGACGAGGCACTCGACAAGGCGCTGAGCGACAGCGACGACGCGGGACTCCCACAGATCGCGGTGGCGCCAAATCAGGGCAAGTTCCTTCAACTCCTTGCCACCATGCAAAAGGCCAAGCGCATACTCGAGATCGGCACACTCGGGGGTTACAGCACCATCTGGCTCGCCCGCTCGCTACCGAGCGACGGGAAGTTGGTGTCATTGGAACTAGAAGCTCGTCATGCTGACGTCGCGCGTAAGAACCTCGAGCGCGCGGGTCTGAGCTCGCGCGTCGAGATCCGAGTCGGCACCGCAACGGGCTCGCTGCACGAGATGATCGCCGACGGCATCACTCCATTCGACTTCATCTTCATCGACGCGGACAAAGAGGGCTACCCCGTCTATCTCGAGCTGTCCCTCCAGCTGTCTCGACCGGGCACCGTCATTGTTGCCGACAACGTGGTTCGCAGCGGTGAAGTCGCCAATGCCGCCTCCACCGATCCACGCGTGCAAGGCGTCCAGACGTTCCTCGAGCGCGCAGGCGCCGAGAGCCGCATCGACGGCACGGCCGTTCAGACTGTCGGCAGTAAAGGCCACGACGGCTTCGCTCTGTTCATCGTCGGCCAGGCGATACTCTGACCCGATGATCCAACGTCAGGGGAGTCCCCTTGGCAAGCATCAACTCGGGAGCGACGCAAGAAACTCCAGTGGATATGCGTCGCCTATCGAGAAGTTGCGAACTGCGAAATAGCAAGCCCATCCAAGTGCTCGAACAACTGTTGCTTCAGAAACCGAACCGTACGCCATCAGAAACTTTTGATGGGCCTCGTAGCCCACACTGAAGATCCCTCCACCAAGATCACCTGCCCTGTCGCCATAACCAAGATCACCGAAGTCGATCAGTGCAGTTGGGCGACCGTCATGAACAATGAGGTTGCTGCGATGCACGTCACCGTGAAGAAAGACCTTCGCACTCCCCAATTCAGTGTGGGCCGCCTGATCGAAATAGTCTTGGGAGATCTTTGCGGCCCATTTGGGTAATTGGTGAAGCTCGCGCTCGAAAAAGTTCCGTCGTGCCTCGATCGGCACGCCCCGGGTGGAGATGTTGTCCACGTTCTCTGTTGAGAGTGCGTGGATGGATGCGAGAGTAACGCCGAGGTCAGCAGCACCTCGAGCACACTCCGACAAAGCTGCCTCATTCCCGCTAATGCCTGGCAGATACTGCGTCGCGAACCATGGCCCTGACAGCAAATCGCTCGCAACCCCGACAGCTTCGATACGGGGAGTTGCGAGTGGAAGATCCTGAGGAATTAACGGAAGGTGCTTAATTTCACGTTCCACGAATGTGAACGCTGAATTGCGTCGAGGAAGACGGACGACGAGATCATCGCTAATTCGCCAAACCTCAACGTCGTAGCCCACGCCTACGCGTTCTGGGGCGCGATCACTCAACGTCGGAAATTGCTCGTCAATGAGTCGGCGCACCAGATCGGAACTAAAACGAAAATCGGGCTCGGGGAAACGCGTCGTCAATGGTCACCAGGTCCTCGTAAACCGAACAAACTCGACGCGTAGCGCTCGGAATGGCTTCGCTCGGTTTGCACCTACCAAGGTCCTTTTAGGGAAGTTCGGGAGAATCGGGAAACTCCAAGAGCAGACGATAGACATTCGTATCGCGGCGTTCAAAGCCGAGCTTTTCATACATCTTGTTCGCCGCTTCGCGCGAGGGGCGGCTCGTGAGATCGATGGAACGCACACCTCGATGACGAGCCTCATCGACCCCCGCCATCGTCAGATTCTCCCCTACCCCTAGACCCCGAGAACTTGCGTCGACAACCACGTCCTCGATCCAGGCGCGCCATCCGGTCGGGATCGCGAAGATCACGAGCGTCAGCGACCCAACCACTTCGCCGTCGTGCCGGGCGACGTAGAGCGTCACCGCATCTGACTGAATGATCTGCTCGAGCGCGTCGAGTGTCAACAGAGCCGCGTTCGACGAGAGCTGCGGCAGTAGTTTGTTCAGGCCATCAATCAACTCTGGCGTCGCGCTCGTCACCGCTTCAACATCAACTTTCATTCGTCACCTCTCCAGACAGGACGACGCAGGTCGTCGTAGTAGACATCACGTTGCACGCCATCGATCGCGGCAAAGACCGGATCGGCCCAGCGGTCCGCGCCGATCATTGGGCTCGGCAGCTCATCACGAAAGAACCACCCGGCGTCGGCGACTTCGAGAGGATGCAGCACCAGTTCTCCGCCCACGGACCGACAAAAGAAGAGCAACGAGTACAGCGGGATGCGTGACTCGCCGAGTCGCATGCCGTCGAGCACCCCGATGAGTCGAATCGGTTCCACGTCGATGCCCGTCTCTTCGAGGACCTCCTTCACGACGACCTCGGGAGCCGAGTAGCCCACGTCGCACCACCCGGTCGGATAGAGCCAATAACCGGAGTCGGCACGCTTGATCAAGAGCAGCTGGCCTCGTTCATTGGTGACGGCGGCACCGACCGCAACCTTCGGCGTCTGATAGCCCGGCACGCCTCGGCCGACCTCGCCCAACCACTGTGTGACGAACCCTTCCGCATCTTCGACGCCATCGAGCCCTTCGTCTGCGGCGACCTTCATATCAGCCGCGATCTTCAGCACCTCTTCAAAGCGCTCTCGCTCGTACTGGCTCTCGGTGAACCCGAGACCCGTCTTCGCGATCCCCGCGAGCGACTCCGCCCAACGACGGAGCGTCTTCTCGGGGATCAGCTGGTCCACGTGCCGACGCTACCAACGACCCTTAGACGATCGTCGCGTCGAGCACTTCGTCGAGGGAGCCGACGATCCCCGTGTAGAACGGGCCGAATTCGGCGTAGATCGCCGACGCCTCGTCGAAGCGCATCGTGTAGACGCAGTCCTTCAAGTCGTCAGGGTGCACGCCGAAGAGCGTCACGCCCCACTCCCAGTCATCTAAACCCGCCGAGCCGGTGATGAGCTGGAGCACGCGCCCCTTGAAGGTCCGCCCGATCGCGCCGTGCCCACGCATTAGCGCGTCGCGAGCCTCGTAGTCGAGCTGGTACCAGTTGTTGGCCTCGCCACGGCGCTTGGACATCGGATAGAAGCAAAACGCGTTCATGCCCTCGGGTGGCAGCGTCGGGTAGAGCCTGGCGTTCAGCATCTCTTCAGGCATGCCCGCCGCGTACTCGCTGACCTCGGTCACCGACACGTAGCTCTCGGCCACGAAGAAGCCGGCCGCCTGCACCTTCGACTGAAAGTGACGGATGTCCCAGAGGTTCTTGCCGAGTGCCATGAAGCAGATGTCCGCCTTGGCGCCGACAATGGCGGCGGTCAGGATCTGGACGTCCTGTTGAGTGGCGTCGTCGATCGCCTTGCGCAGCGCACCTGCATCGATCTCGACTTCGGGGTGGCAAAAGAGGTGCACGACGTTGAGCCCGCGCGTCGGGCCAAGGGGGGAAGGAGTCGCCATGAGCCCCATGCTACGGGCAAATACTTCGCGCGAGAAAGGCTCCGTCACGCACAACACCGCGGGGACTCGCCCCGCGGTGTTGTGCGTATTTAAGTGAAACGGTTTAGTAGTCGTCCATCCCACCGCCGGACATCGCGGGAGCCTTCTCTTCGGGCTTGTCGACGATGACGCACTCGGTCGTGAGGAACAGCGCCGCGATGGACGCCGCGTTCTGCAACGCCGAGCGGGTGACCTTGGCGGCGTCGATGACGCCCGCCTTGATGAGGTCCTCGTACTCGCCCGTTGCGGCGTTGAGACCCTCGGTCGGCTTCGCGAGGTTGCGCACCTTGTCGACGACGACGCCGCCTTCGAGGCCGGCGTTCACCGCAATCTGGGTGAGCGGCGCCTCGACGGCCTTGGAGACGATGCGCGCGCCGGTCGCCTCGTCACCACTGAGCTTGTCGGCAGCTTCGAGGATGCGGGTCTGGCTGCGCAGCAACGCAACGCCACCGCCGGGCACGACGCCCTCTTCGATGGCAGCCTTCGTCGTCGAGACCGCGTCTTCGATGCGGTGCTTCTTCTCCTTCAGCTCGACCTCGGTTGCGGCGCCCACCTTGATGACGGCAACGCCGCCGGAGAGCTTGGCGAGACGCTCTTGAAGCTTCTCGCGGTCGTAGTCGGAGTCGGTATTCTCGATCTCGGCCTTGATCTGGCTGATGCGGCCCTTGATGTCCTCTTCGGATCCGCCGCCTTCAACGATCGTCGTCTCGTCCTTCGTGACGATGACCTTGTGCGCCGAACCGAGCAGCTCCACTGTCGCGTTGTCGAGCTTGAGGCCGATCTCTTCGGAGATAACGGTCGCGCCGGTCAAGATCGCGATGTCTTGGAGCATGGCCTTGCGGCGCTCGCCGAACCCAGGCGCCTTCACAGCGACCGACTTGAATGTCCCGCGGATCTTGTTCACGACGAGCGTGGCGAGGGCTTCGCCGTCCACGTCCTCGGCGATGATGAGCAGCGGACGTCCTGACTGCATGACCTTCTCCAAGACGGGGAGCAGGTCGCGGACTGAGGAGATCTTGCTCGAGACGAGCAAGACGTAGGCGTTCTCGAGCACCGCTTCTTGGCGCTCGAGGTCAGTCGCGAAGTACGGAGCGATGTAGCCCTTGTCAAAGCGCATGCCCTCGACGAGGTCCATGTCCATGCCAAACGACTGGCTCTCTTCGACGGTGATGACGCCGTCCTTGCCGACCTTGTCGATGGCGTCGGCGATCAGCTGGCCGATCTCATCGTCGGCCGCAGAGATCGATGCCACCTGGGCGATCTGCTCCTTGGTGTCGGCCGGCGTGGCGAGGTCGTGCAGTGATGCGACCGCCGCGTCGACAGCGACTTCGATGCCCTTCTTCAGTGACATCGGGTTCGCGCCCGCGGCCACGTTCTTCAGACCTTCGCGAACCAGCGCCCAGGCGAGCACTGTTGCGGTCGTCGTGCCGTCACCGGCGACGTCGTCGGTCTTCTTCGCGACTTCCTTGACGAGCTCGGCGCCGATCTTCTCGTACGGGTCTTCGAGGTCGATGTCCTTGGCGATCGACACGCCGTCGTTCGTAATCGTGGGGGCACCCCACTTCTTGTCCAGCACGACGTTGCGGCCCTTGGGCCCCAACGTGACGCGAACTGCGTCGGCAAGCTTGTTCATTCCGCGCTCGAGGGCGCGTCGCGCCTCTTCGTCAAAAGCGATCAGTTTCGCCACGGGGGTTCCTCCTAGTGCGTTTCCACCTTTTTGGTGCAATGCAATATTAGCAGTCTCTTACCGAGAGTGCTAACGCCAGATCAGCCTCCCGCGACCGCCGGAACGAGCGACACCGTCTGGCCGGGCTCGATTTTCGTGTCGAGACCCTCGAGAAAACGGACATCCTCGTCAGCCACAAAGACGTTCACGAACCGGCGTAATCCCCCGTCGTCGTCCAGAACCCGAGCCGCCAGGCCAGGATGACCTTCCTCGACGGCCCAGATCGCCTCACGCACGGTCGTTGCCTCGACGGAGACCTCACCGACGCCCCCGACGAGCGAGCGCAGCTGGCTCGGTAGACGGACGACGACGCTCATAGCGCCGCCGCCAGCTGGTGGAAGCGAATCGCCTCTTCGGCTGCTTCGAGGGAGGGCGAGATGGTCGACGAGACTGTGGCCGTGTCAACGATCGCGTCGAGGGTCTTGAGTCCGTGTCCCGAGATGATGGCGACGATGGACTTCTCTCGGTCGATTGAGCCGCGCTCGATCAGCTGACGCAGCGACGCGATGGTCACGCCACCCGCGGTCTCGGCGAAGATGCCTTCGGTCTTGGCGAGCAACTCGATGCATTCGAGGACATCTTCGTCAAGCACTGAACCGCAGTCACCACCGTTCGAGCGGAGCTCGTCAAGCACGTAGGGCGCGTCGGCGGGATTGCCGATCGCGAGCGAGCGGGCAATGGTGTTCGGTCGCTGCGGCGTGATGTAGTCCGCCTTCTCCTCAAAGGCTGTCGCGATCGGCGAGCAGCCTTTTGCCTGCGCGCCGAAGAGCACGGGCGCCACGCCATCGACGAGACCGAGCTCGATGAACTGGCGAAAGCCCTTGGCGACCTTCGTGAACTGGCTGCCTGAGGCGAGCGGGACGATCACCTGGTCAGGAGTGCGCCAGCCGAGCTGCTCAGCGATCTCGAAGGCGAGCGTCTTTGAGCCCTCGGAGTAGTACGCACGCAGGTTGATGTTGGCGAACGCCCAGTCGGGGTGCTCGGCGACCAGCTCGACGCAGAGTCGATTCACGTCGTCGTAGTTGCCCTCCACGCCCAGCACCGTCCCGCCGAAGATCGCCGCCATGGCAATCTTCGACTTCTCGAGGTCTACGGGGATGATCGTGATGCTCGGCCAGCCAATCGAGGCCGCGTGGGCGGCGACCGACGTGGCGAGATTTCCCGTCGATGCGCACGCCGCGGTGGTGAATCCGAGCCGTCGGGCGCTCGAGAGCGCCACCGAGACGACGCGGTCCTTGAAGGACCCGGTCGGGTTGCGTGTGTCGTCCTTCAACCAGAGCTCTCGCACGCCGAGCACCTCGCCAAGGCGTGTCGCACGTCGCAGCGGAGTCCAGCCCGCGCCGAGGTCGACGGGCGACTCGCCGGGATCGGGCAACAGCGCGCCATAGCGCCAGATCGACGAGGGCCCTTCCTGGATGGACTTTCGCGTGACCGCCCCGCGTGCCGCGTCGAAGTCGTAGTCGACCTCGAGCGGACCGAAGCAGTAATCGCAGACGTAGCGGGCCTCCGCGGGGTAAGCGGAACCACACTCTCGACATTTGAGACCGGATGCGTAACTCATAACTCCCTCTTCATCGGTCGGCCTTTGGCACCTGGTGTGAAGGGAAACTCCCTGGGCTCACACTGGTTGTCGCGACGTCTGCGGGGCCGTCCCTCAGTCGCTCTGGATGATGGAGTCAATTCTTACTTGTCGCATGCTGCGTTGTCAAGTTCGGGCCGTATCCTCAACAAGATGACGGATGCTCCCTGGACACTCGCCCGCGGTTCGTTCACACTCGAACGCATTGACGAGCTCAAGGGGGCGACCACCGTCGCGGTGGTTATCCCGGCCAAGGACGAAGCCACGACGGTCGGCTCGGTGATCGACATGGTTCAGGTCCACGATCACCTGGTCGACGAGCTCATCGTCGTCAATGATCACTCGAGCGACGATACGGCGACCGTCGCTGATCACCACGGTGCGCGGGTGCTGCACCTCGAAGGTCGCGGCGGCAAAGGCGCAGCGATGGACGCGGGCGTTGCGGCGAGCACGTCGGACATCGTCGTGTTCCTCGACGGGGACGTCCTCAACATGACGACTGACTACGTGGCTCGGCTCATCCAGCCGCTGCTCGAGCGACCTGTAATTCAGCTGGTCAAGGGGTATTACGAGCGCCCGTTGCACAACATGCCCACGGGCGGAGGTCGGGTCAACGAGCTCACCGCTCGCCCAATTCTCTCGCTGCTCTACCCGGGGCTCGGCGAGGTACGTCAGCCACTCGCCGGCGAGACGGCCGCGCGACGTAGCGCGCTCGAGACCATCGCGCTCGAACCTGATTATCGCGTCGAGATCGCGTTGCTCATCGACTGCTCGCAGCTCTTCGGCGTGCACACCATCGCTCAAGTCGATCTCGGCATCCGTCGTCACCGCAATCGTCCGCTCGAAGAGCTGCGACCTATGGCGGTCGACGTCCTACGCGCCGCGCTTGAACGCTACAAAGTGGACCTGCCGAACGGAAGTTGAGCTACGCCAACTCGTCGCGTCCGAGAATAACGATGACGTCGTCACCCGCGGCATTCGACAGTGGCTTCAACGAACCGAGCGGGTGAATCGCGGAGAGGCTTACGTGAATCGTCGCTGCAACCTCTTGGGCCGCCTTCAGCTGACCTCGGTTGTAGTAGATGACGGTCTTCTTCTCCGTTGGTCCGTTCACCGGCGGCAGCGTGTCCCAGTCCTGGGTCATCAACTTCTGGGTGAACGTCGCGGCGAGTCCTGTCACGGAAGTGCCGTTGGCAACCTGCACCCGCTCACGCGATTTGATCACTCGTGCGGCTGATGGCTTCGTCGTCGTGGTTGACGGCGCGGTCGTGGTCGTCACTGACGAGGGCGACGACGAGATGGTGGTCACCATAAAGAATGTGGCGCCGATGAAGAGGATCACGATGATGAACACGACGCCGAGCGACGGTTGATAGTGAGATCCTGTTGTGTGCGAGTCTTGATGCGATGGTGTGGGGTCGCTCATTATCCCCAACTCTATGACGATCGACGACAGTAAGTAACCTGGTTACTTCCAGCCGGTGTGGCGCAGTCTGGTAGCGCAGGCGATTTGTAATCGTCAGGCCGTGGGTTCGAATCCCTCCACCGGCTCCGAAGCGAAATTTTTGTCCACCGTGTGCGCTCAACTCTCTCAACTGACGAACACTTCGACTCGCGAGTAGAGCGATGACGTCTTACCAGCGACCGAGCCCTCGCCCGAAGCGGCAACAGTGACGCCCGTCACCTTCATCGAACGGAGCTCTACACGCAAGTAGCTCGCCACGGTCAATGCTCGCTGCGTGCTCAGCACCTTGTCGAGTGACGTCAGCCCAGTTGACGCGGTGTAACCGTAGAGCTTGACCTCTTTGTACCGTCTCGCCTTGAGCTCTACAGCGAGTTCGCGCACTTGCCGCTCGAGTGTCGCATTGAGCGACGTCGAGAGGTCGGCAAAGTCTCCAATCGCGCCGTAGAGCACTTGGGGTGACGAGCTCGACCGCGACCACTGCGCGTAGAGCGTAAGTGATGTCGACGGAGCAATACTTGCACCCGGCGCGTATGACGTGCCCTTGCCGTCCGCCTCCGTGTTCCACGATGTCAACGTATAGCCCACTCGCACAAGACTCGATGCGGAAGGAAGGGTGACACTCGCGCCAGTCGTGTCGTCAATTGTCGTCAGAGATCCGCTTCCTCCGTCTGTCACGAAGTTCACAGTTACTGTCGATGTCGAACTTGATGATGAGCCGGATGGGTTTGGCGTTGGCGGAGTCACCAGTGTCCATTGCGCGTACAGCGTCATCGACGACGACAAGGTAATTGTCTGCCCAGGTTCGAAGGAAGTTCCCGAACCATTCGCCGCCGTGTTCCACGAACTCAGTGCGTATCCGGTATCTTCGACATTCATTGCACTCGGCAACGTCACTGTGGATCCGACGACGCCACTGAGTATCGATATCGAACTTGCACCACCATTTGCGTTGATAGATATTTCGATTTGCGGATCTTGAAGCCACTGGGCGTAGAAGGTCTCGCTCGAAGCAGCCTCCAGCGACTGACCCGCCGCATATTCGGTTCCGGACCCATTCGCCTCCGTATTCCAGCCGGCGAAGGTGTAACCGCTGAAGGAAAGGCCCGTACCGGATGGAAGATCGATCGAAATTCCCGACGGATCAGTTACGGACGTCACACTGCCGACTCCTCCGTTGTCGTTGAAAGTAAGAATCGCCGATGGCAGTGCGTCCCACTGGGCGTAGAAGGTCTCGCTCGAAGCAGCCTCCAGCGACTGACCCGCCGCATATTCGGTTCCGGACCCATTCGCCTCCGTATTCCAGCCGGCGAAGGTGTAACCGCTGAAGGAAAGGCCCGTACCGGATGGAAGATCGATCGAAATTCCCGACGGATCAGTTACGGACGTCACACTGCCGACTCCTCCGTTGTCATTGAAAGTGATCGTCCAAGAGAGCAAAGGGCTCCATTGAGCATAAAGAGGGGTGCTTTCTTCAAATGAATACGGCGCCCCATCGGCGTATGGAGTTCCGCTCCCGTTGGCCTCGGTGTTCCATCCAGTGAAGGTGTAGCCGGGGTTGGAGAAAGCGGGAGTGATATCTTCAAAAAGTTTCAGATCTGCAGTCACGTCATAAGTTCCAGCTTGAGCACTTTGCAGAGGATCGGAGACGCTGTCGTTTTCAAAAAAGGTGACCGTCGTTGAGGGTTCAATTGTGGCCTCGGCTTTTGACGAAAAGAGCGCTCCGCCACAGACAGACATGGCGACAATCACCAACGACCCTAGAACCAAGCAAGTTGGCGCCGTTTTGGACGACCTCCTCTTCATCGCAACTCCAATTCGAGACATGCGAGTGCTTGCGTCTCAAACACCCGTACCACGACATCAGCTCGACATCGCCCTGCATGCTCGTAGTTGACGACAACAAATCGAGAAACCTCGAAGTGCCGCAACGTTTTTAATTGGTGTCGCTCAATGTTGATTCATTTTTGTATGAGGGTCGATAGAAAATTGATCGTCACCGCAGCGACGCACCAGCTACGAAGCGGAGCGTCGTTGACGAGCGATCTCGAAGGCTGCGATCGACACTGCGACACCCGCGTTCAGCGAACTGATGCGACCGACCTGCGGTATCGACACAACGGTCGCGCATCGCTTGCGAGTGAGCGCAGAAAGTCCCTTCTCTTCGCCACCGACGACGATGCCGACGGCACCCGAGCCGAGATCGAGATCGTAGAGCGACTCTTTCGACTCCCCGGCAAGGCCCACCGTGAGAACGCCCGCCTTGTTGAGCTGATCGATCGCGGCGGGCACGCCACCAACGTCACAGAAGGTGAGATATTCGATCGCGCCCGCAGCTGTCTTCGTAACCGCCGGGGAGATCCGGGCCGAGCGGTGTCGCGGAAGGATCACGCCCGTCACGCCCGCGCCCTCGGCGCTGCGCAGCATGGCCCCGAGATTGCGAGGATCGGTGACGCCATCACAGATCAGTAGAAATGGCTTGGGAACGCGCAGCAGGTCTTCGAGCATGACCGTGTCAAGGGGCTGTGCGAGCGCCATCACGCCTTGGTGACCCTCGGTCTTCGCCTCGCGATCGAGGCGAGTCATTGAGACGATGCTCACCTGGACTCGCTGGCGCTGCGCTTCGATCTCGATGGCGTCGAGTACGTCAGACGCATCTTGATTCTCGGCAATAAATATCTTCCTCACGGTGCGGCGCTTCGCGCGCAACAGCTCGAGAACGGCGTGGCGCCCCTCGACTTGGTCGCCGCCGACACCTTCGCGTTCGCGCGCCGGTCGCCGCGGCACGTTCGCCGAGGCGTACCGAGTGTTGGGGCGAGACGAGCGCTTCGGCCCGCGAGATGGCGTAGGACGTGGGCTCACGAGTGCTCTTCTATGAGGACGACGGCGCTGGCTGCGATGCCTTCACTGCGACCGAGCGCGCCCAGGCCCTCGCTCGTTGTGGCCTTCACCGAAATCAGCGCGCCCACGACGCTTGAAAGCTCGTGGGACATCGCGGGCATGTAGAGCGCGAGCTTTGGCCGTTCGGCGATGATCGTGACATCACCCGACACGACGTGGAACCCCTCGGCCTGAATGATCGTCATCGTGGCTTCAAGGAGTCGTCGTGACGACACGTTGTGGAACGCCGGATCGTTATCGGGAAAGTGGCGACCGACGTCGCCTTGATTGGCTGCACCGAGCATCGCGTCACAGAGCGCGTGGGTGGCGACGTCCGCGTCCGAGTGACCGATGAGCCCCGGCGCGTTGGGAATGTGAACGAGACCGAGCCACAGCTCGCGACTGGCGTCGTCGCTCACGCGATGGATGTCGATGCCTTGTCCAATTCTCATGGTCACCGCGTCCCCAGTGCCCCAAGATCATCGGGTCGGGTGATCTTCACGTTGGCCGACTCACCGGGCACCACCACGACCACCGAGCCGGTCGCCTCGACAAGCCCCGCATCGTCGGTGGCGTCGTCACCGCGCTCGTGCGCGCGCTCAAGCACATCGCGGCGAAACGCCTGGGGCGTCTGGACGGCTACGAGCTCTTCTCGAGCGAGGGTTTCGGCAACGACCATGACGTCGCCCTTTCGGGTGACGCGTTTGACGGTGTCGGTGAGCGCCAGGCCAGGGACGGCGGCGTCCGCGCCGCCGGCAATCGCCGCGACCACCGCTTCGAAGAGTGCGGGACTGGCAAACGGTCGAGCAGCGTCGTGCACGATCACGATGTCGGCGTCTTCGCAGCGAGCGAGCCCGCAACGCACGGAGGCGGCTCTCGACGAGCCGCCGGTAACCACGAGGTCTGCCCCTTCGCCGGTGCCGTCATACTCTTCAGGCACGACGAGCACGACGTGTGCAGCAACGCCGCGGCACGCGGCAACGCTCCTCGCGGCGACGGTCTCACCGTCAATGAATGCGAACTGCTTGGCACCACCGAATCGGGTACCCCGGCCCGCGGCCACCACCACGGCCGCGACGGACATGCCTACGGCAGGACCGAGGCGAGCTTTTCTTCAGCCGCTTCCGTGTCCACGTTGAGGGCAAAGGTGAGCTCGGAGACGAGAATCTGGCGCGCACGGGTCAGCATGCGCTTCTCGCCCGCGCTGAGCCCCTTGTCCTTGTCGCGGATCGACAGGTTTCGCACGACTTCGGCGACCTGATAGATATCGCCGGAGCGGAGCTTTTCCGAGTGGTTCTTGAAGCGACGCGACCAGTTGGTGGGCATGCGGGCCTCCTTCTTGCGAAGGACCGCAAAGACCTCTTCAACCTCTTCGTCGTTGATGACGTCACGTAGGCCGACCGATTCGGCGTTCGCCACGGGCACCATCAGGACCAGGTCGGTGTAGGCGACCTTGAGCTTCAAATAGTCCTGTTTGACGTCAAAAGCCGTCATTTTCTCGATTTTTTCCACAGTGCAGGCGCCGTGGTGAGGGTAAACGAGACGATCGCCCTTTTTGTACTTACGCGCAGTCATTGCTTCGCAACTCTCCTCAGAGATTTCGCCCCAAAAGAGGGCGTTTGGGGGATTAACTATTTTAGCAGGTTTTTGTCAAACCTGAGCGGGTTGTGCAGCCGTCAGCGCCTCGCGCAGCGACTCGCATCGCCACAGTTCGACGCCGTTGACTTCAGCGACGTCACTCGCGGCGGGCACGATCACTGCTTTCGCACCGAGGCGCGCCGCCTCCTGGACACGTCGGGCCATGGCGGGCACCGAGCGCAGCTCGCCGGCGAGCCCGACCTCGCCGATCGCGACGACCAGCGGGGAGACGGCGAACCCCGCGCACGCCGAGGCGATCGCAAGCGCGAGGGCGACATCGGCGCCGGGTTCATTGCCAGACAGTCCGCCCGCCGTCGCGGCAAAGACGTCGACGGCGCTGGTGTCGACACCACAGCGCGCTTCGAGGACGGCCAGGAGCAGCGAGAGTCGCTGCGAGGAGATTTGGTAGGCCACCCGGCGAGTCGAGCCGGTCGAGTGGGCAACGAGGGCCTGGATCTCGACGAGAAACGACCTCGAACCGTCGTTGGTGACAGTCAGAACGACACCCGGCACGTCGAGCTGAGGTCCGCGCAGCGACACCGAGGCGTCGGCGATCTCGCGAAGCCCCTCGCCCACCATCTCGAAGAGTCCGACCTCGCCGGTCGCCCCGAAGCGGTGCTTCTGCGCACGCACGGTGCGAAGGGTGCCATGGCGATCGCCTTCGATGCGCACGACCGTGTCGACGAGGTGCTCGAGCGCTCGCGGACCGGCGAGTTCGCCATCCTTCGTGACGTGACCGATGAGCAACAGCGCCGTGTTGGTCGACTTCGCGACGGCGCAGAGTCGTTCGGCGGCGGCGCGCACCTGCGGCACCGAGCCCACGACGCTCGAGAGCGTCTCGTCGCTCATGGCCGAGATCGAGTCGATGACGCAGAGCGCCCGGCCGCCCTCGGCGATCAGCTCGCTCGCGGCTTCGACGCTGGTCGTTGTCGCGATGTGAAGACGAGCGGGGATATCGCCGAGCCGGCGCGCGCGCTGGGCAACCTGGGAGGCAGACTCCTCGGCCGCGATCAGCAGTACCTCGTGCTCGCTCGCGAGCTCACGCAGGGTCATGAGGGCAAGGGTCGACTTTCCTACCCCGGGTTCGCCATAGAGCAGTGTCGTCGATCCGGCGACGAAGCCTCCGCCGAGGACTCGGTCCAACTCGAACAGCCCTGAGGAGATCACTGCCGCGTCGCCGGATGACACCTCGCGCAGTGCGCTGGCGTTCACCCGAGTCGTTTCGCGCGCAGTCGTGGCAGTGACCGCCGTCTCGTCGATCGAGTTCCACTCGCCGCATCCGCCGCAGCGCCCCTGCCAGCGAGGCGCGAGCGAACCGCAGAGACGACAGACGTATTGAGTCCGGGACTTCACCCGTTGGAGGCTAGGCAGTCGCTGTGACGCTACGCGTTGGTCGTGTCCTCGAAGTCGACCGACGGCGGAAGGCCCTCGACCCCTTCGAAGGTGAGCTCGGGACCGTCAGCTCCCTCGACCGCGTCGACCACGATGGTCTGGCCCGCGTGAAACTCCTTGAACAGGATCTTCTCGCTGAGCGCGTCCTCGACGTACTGCTGGACGGCGCGACGCAACGGTCGAGCCCCCAGCTCGGGGTCATAGCCCTTGTCGGCCAGGAACTCCTGGGCCTTTGCCGACAGCTCCAACCCGAGGCCCTGGGTGCCCAGCTGCTCGCGCAGTCGAGTGATGAACAGGTCCGCGACGGCCATGACCTCTTGCTTGGTGAGCTCGTGGAACACGATCATGTCGTCGATGCGGTTCAAGAACTCGGGGCGGAAGTGCGCCTTGAGTGCCTGGTTGACCTTTTCCTTCATCCGCTCGTGGGAGATCGAGTCCGAACCCTTGCCGAAGCCGATCGCCGCCTTGCGCAGGTCCGACGTGCCGAGGTTCGAGGTCATGATGAGGATCGTGTTCTTGAAGTCGACCGCACGACCCTGGGAGTCGGTGAGTCGGCCGTCTTCGAGGATCTGCAGCAGCGTGTTGAAGACATCGGGGTGCGCCTTTTCGACTTCGTCGAAGAGGACGACCGAGAATGGCTTGCGCCGCACGGCTTCGGTCAGCTGGCCGCCCTCGTCGTAACCGACGTAGCCCGGGGGCGAACCGACGAGGCGCGAGACCGAGTGCTTCTCCATGTACTCGGACATGTCGAGCTGGATCAGCGCGTCGGCGTCGTCGAACAGGAACTCGGCGAGCGTCTTGGCGAGCTCGGTCTTGCCCACGCCCGTCGGGCCGAGGAAGATGAACGAGCCACCGGGACGCTTCGGGTCCTTCAGACCGGCGCGGGTGCGACGGATGGCGCGGCTCAGCGATGTGACGGCCTCGTCCTGGCCGATGACGCGCTTGTGCAGCTCGTCTTCCATGCGCAGGAGCTTGGTGGTCTCTTCTTCCGTGAGCCGGTAGACGGGGATGCCGGTCCATACAGCGAGGACTTCAGCGATCGTCTCTTCGTCGACAAGGTCAAAGGCCTCGCCGCCGGGAGCGAGCATGCTCGCGTCGATCGCCTCGCGCTTGGCCATGAGGTCTTGCTCTTGCTGGTCGAGCGCCTTCGCCTGGTCGAGCGCGCCCGAGTTCATCGCTGACTCCTTGTCGCGGCGCAGACGCAAGATGTCTTCGTCGATCTTCTTCGCGGCAGGCGGGGTGTCCATGCGACGTATGCGCAGTCGGCTGCCCGCTTCGTCGATGAGGTCGATCGCCTTGTCGGGCAAGAATCGATCCGAGATGTAGCGGTCGGACATGTTGGCAGCAGCAATCAGCGCCTGGTCGGTGATCTTGACCGCGTGAAACTCCTCGTAGACCTCGCGCAGACCCTTGAGGATCTCGATGGTCATCGCCACCGAAGGCTGTTCGACCTTGACGGGCTGGAAGCGACGCTCTAAGGCGGCGTCCTTTTCGATGTGCTTGCGATACTCGTCGATGGTGGTCGCGCCAACGGTCTGCAACTCACCACGAGCGAGCATCGGCTTCAAGATGGACGCGGCGTCGATGGCACCTTCGGCGGCACCGGCACCCACGAGCGTGTGGATCTCGTCGATGAACAAGATGATGTCGCCGCGTGTGCGAATCTCCTTGAGCACCTTCTTCAGGCGCTCTTCGAAGTCACCGCGGTAGCGAGACCCCGCGACGAGCGCGCCGAGGTCAAGGGTGTAGAGCTGCTTGTCGGCCAAGGTGACGGGCACCTGGTTCGCGACGATGCGCTGGGCAAGGCCCTCAACGATGGCGGTCTTGCCGACGCCAGGCTCGCCGATGAGCACCGGGTTGTTCTTCGTGCGGCGCGACAGCACCTGCATGACGCGCTCGACTTCTTTTTCACGTCCAACCAGCGGGTCGAGCTTGCCTTCTCGAGCAAACTGTGTGAGGTTGCGTCCGAACTGGTCGAGGACGGCCGAGCCGCCTGCTGATTCAGGGTCGCTCTTGGAGGAACCGACGCTGCTGGCAACGCCCGCCTCTTTGCCGGCCTGGCCGGACATCATCTGGATGACTTGTGTGCGCACGCGCGCCATGTCCGCGCCGAGGTCGTTCAGGACTTGGGCCGCGACGCCCTCACCCTCGCGCACCAGGCCAAGGAGCATGTGCTCGGTGCCGATGTAGGAGTGTCCGAGCTGGAGAGCCTCGCGCAGGGAGAGCTCGAGGACCTTCTTCGCACGGGGGGTGAAAGGGGGAGAACCGGGCGAGGGGTTGGTGTTGGCGCCGATCGCCTCTTCCACCTTCTCACGCACGACGTCGAAGGTGACACCGAGGGCGTCGAGCGCCTTCGCCGCCACGCCTTCGCCCTCGCGGATCAGACCGAGCAGGATGTGCTCGGTACCGATAAACGCGTGGTTAAGGTCGCGTGCCTCTTCCTGGGCGAGTACGAGGACTCGCCGAGCACGGTCTGTGAAACGCTCAAACAATGGTCGTCCTTTGTTTCTTTGTTTGAAGTGTACCGGTCATAAACCCAGAATTGATCGAGCCCCCCGGACCACCCAGAATGGTTATTCTTCGCTCACCTAGTGTGGGAATGTGAATCCCGTCGAACAACTAGGGCTCGCTTCGGTAGAAGAGGACCTGGTTCGGCTCGAAGTGCTCCTCACGGAGTCGGTCGTCTTCGGCGACGCCTACCTCGACGCGGTGACGACACACCTCATTGATGCGGGCGGCAAGCGCCTCCGGGCTCTGCTCGCCGTGGCCTCGGCAACCGGCGGAGAGCGCACCGCCACCCGCGACGATCTGATGGGCGGGGTCTCGCTCGAGCTGATGCACGTGGCCTCTCTCTACCACGACGACGTGATGGACGAGGCCCAGATCCGCCGCAACGTCGAGAGCGTGAACGCCCGCTACGGCAACCTCGTGGCGATCGTCGCCGGCGACTACCTCATGGCACGTTCGGCCGGGATCGCGGCCGACCTCGGCGCCGAGGCGGCGAGCCTGATGGCGCGCACCCTCGCCTGGCTCACCCGGGGACAAGTCTCTGAGGTGCGCACGTCGTACTCGCTCGATCGCACCGAGGCCGACTACTTCGAAGCCATCGAGGGAAAGACCGCGACGCTCATGTCATCGAGCTGTCGCATGGGCGCGATGACCGCGGGACTCTCGTCGGCTGAGTCCAACGCGCTGGCCGACTTCGGTCGCTGCTTCGGCATGGTCTATCAGCTGCGCGACGACATCTTGGATCTCATCGCGACCGACGGTCAGCTCGGCAAGCCCGCGGGCCAGGACCTCGCCGAAGGGATCTACGCACTGCCGACGCTGTTCGCGATGCGTGACTCGCGCGTCGCTGACGAGCTGCGCGCACTGCTCGGTCGTTCGCTCGACGCTGACGATCGCGAGCGAGCCCGCAAGCTCGTCGTCGCGACCGACGGCATCGACCGAACCGTGCTCGCCGCCAATCGCTTTCTCGTCGACGCGCACCGCGCGATCGCCGTCTTGCCGAGCGCCAACCTGCGCGTCGGCTTCACGGCGCTCATCACGTCGCTGCTGGAGGATCTTCCCCGCTACTGATCAACCGCTCGACGTCAATGTCGAGCGGCCCGCGCGCGGCGTCGCGCGGTATGGGCTTGAGTGTCGGGAAGGCGATGACCTCTTTGATGTTGGGCTCGTCAGCGATGAGCATCGCGAGCCGGTCCATCCCAACGCCCAGGCCGGCCGTCGGAGGAAGTCCCCACTCGAGCGCCATGATGTAGTCCTCGTCGATCGGCATCGTCTCGTCTTGGCCGGCCGCGGCGAGGCGCGCCTGCTCTTCGAAGCGTGCGCGCTGTTCGATCGGATCGTTGAGCTCGCTGAACCCGTTGGAGAGCTCGCGACCGGCGGCGTAGGACTCGAATCGCTCGGTGACCTCGGGGTCACGGCGGCTGCGACGCGAGAGCGGCGAGATCTCCACGGGATGTTCGGTGACGAACGTGGCGTCCCACAGCGACGATTCGGCGAGGTTCTCGAACAACTCAGCCAGACAGCGTCCCGCGCCCCACGAGGGATGCACGTCGATGCCGTGTTCGCGACAGTAACCCGCGAGCTCCTCACGGGGCGTGTGGACCGACACCTCTTTACCCAGTGCTTCGCTGGTGAGCTCGGCCATGGTCCGACGCGGCCACGGCGCGGTGAACGAGAGCGTGCGACCCTGATAGTCAATGGCGGTCGTGCCGAGGACGTCGCGCACGACGCCCGAGACGAACTCTTCGACGAAGGACATCATGTCCTCGTAGTCCCAGTAGGCGGCGTAGAGCTCGAGCATCGTGAACTCGGGATTGTGGCGCGGGCTCACCCCTTCGTTGCGAAAGACGCGCCCAAGCTCGAAGACCCGCTCGAAGCCGCCGACGACAAGGCGCTTCAGCCACAGCTCTGGTGCGACGCGCAGATAGAAGTCGCTGTCGAGCGCGTGGTGACGCGTCACAAACGGTCGCGCCGAAGCGCCCGAGGCAGTCGCGTTGAGGATTGGCGTCTCCACCTCCATGAAGCCCGCCGCCCAGCAGCGCTCGCGCGCAACGCGCATCATGTCGCTGCGGCGCTGGAGCGAGCGACGAGAGACGTCGTTCGCCCAGAGATCGGCCTCGCGGTGGCGATAGCGCAGGTCGAAGTCGGCGATGCCCGCCCACTTGTCACCGAAGTTGCGCTGCGCTTGGGCCAGCAACTCCCACTGGGCCACCTTGATCGAAAGCTCGCCACGCTTCGTGCGCACGACCTCGCCGGTCACGCCGACCCAGTCGCCGAGGTGCAGCTTCGCGAACTCATCGAATCGCTCGGCGATGCCATCGAGGGCGAACAGCTGAATCTCGCCGGTCGAGTCGCGCATCGTGGCAAAGGCGAGCTTGCCCTGTCGGCGCAGCAGCATGAGCCGCCCAGCGACGCGCCTGATCTCGCCCGACTCCTCGCCGTCGCTCAAGTACGCGAATGCCTCTTGGAGCGGCGCGGCGTAGGCGTCGTGGGCGAACTGATACGGCGTGGTCACTGGCCCTCTTTCGAATGATTCCTTTCATGAACGATACGCAATCCGTGAAGGGTCAACCACGGCTCGATGATGCGCACGTGTCGCGTGTAGGGCGCGATGAGACTCGACAGTCCGCCCGTGCCGATGACCGTGGCCTCGCCCAGTTCGTCGAAGATGCGCTCGACGATGCCATCCACTTGCGCGGCGAACCCGTAGAGCACGCCGCTTTGGATCGATTCCGCGGTCGAACGCCCGATGGCCGAGCGCGGACGCACGAGCTCGACCGATCGCAGGGCTGCAGCGTGCGTGTAGAGCGCCTCTAGCGAGATCGCCACGCCCGGCGCGATCGCGCCACCCATGTACTCACCGCGCTCGCTGATGACGTCGAACACCGTGGCGGTGCCCATGTCAACGACGATCGAAGCGCCGGGATAGAGATCGTAGGCGCCCACCGCGTCGGCGATGCGGTCCGCGCCCACTTCACGCGGGTTGTCGTAGAGAATCGGCATCCCGGACTTCGTGCCCGGCCCGAGCACCGTCAGCTCGCGGTCGGAGAACCAGCGCTTCGCCATGCGGCGCAGTTGCGTCGTCACCGAAGGTGCCGACGAGCAGATGGCGATCTCGGTGACCGCGTTCTTGAGATCAAGGCCCTCGAGGTCGAGCAGCTGGGTGAGCATGATGGCGTGCTCGTCCGGCGTGCGCTCGAGCACCGTTGATGTTCGCCAGTGATAGACGAGCCCGTGCTCGCCGCTCGCGCGCGCAAAGCCCATCGCCTCGGGCGCGTCGAGATCGGCCTCGCCGAAGAGCCCGATCAGTGTTTCGGTGTTGCCGACATCCATCGCAAGTAGCACTGTTACCTCCCCACCACGTGAACTGGACCGTTGTCAATGAGCCGCACACCCTCGACGTAGCCGGCGACCAACGCACGACGCTCGCCGACCTCGTCGTCGCCGGTCGGAACGAGCGTGCGCGGACTTACGACATCGGCGTAGGCGATCTCAACACCCGCGTCATCGAGGATGGTGCGCATCGTCGCTCGAAGCGAGCTCGCCCTTGCGCTCGTCGTCGCGACGTAGCTCAGCGCACGAGAGAGACCGAGTGCGCGACGACGACCCTCGGCGGAGAGACGAATGTTGCGACTCGACTGAGCGAGACCATCGGGATCGCGCACGATCGGACATCCGACGACCTCGACATCGAAGTCGAGGTCGCGAACCATCTGACGAATAACGGCGAGCTGTTGGAAGTCCTTCTCGCCGAAGAACGCCCGACAGCTCCCGGTCACGGCAAAGAGCTTGGCTACGACGCTCGCGACACCATCGAAATGTCCAGGTCGGTCCCCACCTTCGTAGACGTCACCGAGCCCTCGCACCGAGACGGTTGTGGGCGTGCACTCTGGATAGTCCGGCCACATCTCAGCGAGCGACGGCGTGATCAGGCAGTCGACGCCGTACTCGAGCGCGAGGGAGCGGTCAGCGTCGAGCGTTCGCGGGTAGTGCGCCAAGTCTTCGGCGTCGCCGAACTGCCTGGGGTTGACGAAGATCGTCGCGAGCACGACGTCACTTGCCGCCTTCGCCGATTGAAAGAGCGACACGTGACCCTCGTGCAAGGCGCCCATGGTGGGCACAAGTCCGAGGCGGCGCCCCGCATCGCGCTCGGCATTTGCGTACGCGCGCCACGAGGCGATGTCGGTGAGCTCGAGCACTAGGTGTGCGACGTGAGCCGGCGTTGCTCGGCGAGCTCGAATGCCGCGTTCGCCATGGCGACGTAGGTTGAACGCTCGGACTCGGGAATGGCGTCAAGGTGCGCGTCGATCGTCGCCATGTCCGCGCGCGACGCGGGCCCGGTCAACGCACGCGACGCGCCGAGCGCGCGCACATCGCTAAGCGCCTGTTCGACGAGCGGGAGGAAGTCCTCGAGCGAGAGACCCGTGGCTTCTGCGAGCACCTCCACGTGCCCGAGCAGTGCCACCATGTGGTTGGCCGCCACCGACGCCGTCGCGTGGTACAGCGCACGCTGATCGTCGCTCAGGCGAAGGACGGTGCCGTCGAGGGAGCGCACGAGCTCGACGACGAGCTCGTCACCGCCAACGCTGAAGCGCGCGCCGCGAAGGCGCTCGGCGCCGAGCTCTGTATTGGACAGCACGGCGAGCGGGTGGAGAAAGCCCGTGCGCGCGTGCTTGTTGAGCCCACGCAGTCCGCGCGATCCTGCGACGTGCGCGACGACGTAGCTGCCGCGTGCGAGCTCGTTCGAAACGGCCTCGAGTTCGTCGTCGGGGACGCACAAGAGCACGAGGTCGACCGACGAGATGACGTCCAGCCGATCGTGATGGAAGGTGAGAACGTCGTGCCCCGCTTGGCGCAGGGCCGTGGCGAACGAACTCCCCGCGCGGCCGACGCCGACGATGGCAATCTTCATGATGGCTCCATTCCCGTTCCGGCCCCATCGGGTGCCGTTCGGTTAGTGCAGTGACTGCAGTGTACCCAGTTCTCGCACCTTCCCAACGGCACTCGCGAGCTGGCTTTCGCTCACGAGATTCGGCGCCAGCTCGGCGAGGGGAACGAGGACGAAGGCTCGATCGAACAGGCGCGGGTGCGGGACGGTGAGCTCGGGGTCGTCGATCATTTCGTCCCCGACGAGCAGCACGTCGACGTCGAGCGTGCGCGGTCCCCAACGCACCTCACGGGTGCGCCCGGCGGCCTCTTCCGCCGCCCGGGCGCGCCCGAGCAGGTCGTACGCGCTTGCTGCGGTCGTGAGCTCGACGACGAGATTCCAGAAGTCGTCTTGGACGACGCCGCCCACCGGCTCGGTCTCGTAGACATGGGAGAGCCGATACTCGTCGGACGCAACCACGATGGGAATCGCCGAGGCGAGGTGCTCGTACCGGTCTCCGATGTTCGTGCCTAGAGAGAGGTAGGCCCGGCGCGCCACGGCGAACTAGGACCGCGACTGGGTGCAACGGACGCCGACGGTCGCGACGTCGTCGGCGACCGGCGGGCGCAGCTTGCGCACGGCGACGGTCACGGCGGTGATGGCATCATCCATCGCGAGCACCTCATGCGCCACCCGGTAGGCCAAGGTCTCGAGCAGCATGAATGCGCCCTCGCGCGCGATCGACGACGCCATGGCGAGTACTTCTGCGTAGTTGGTTGTCTTGGTGAGGTCATCGCTGATCGCCGCCTCTTGGAGTGGTCGTTCGATGTCGATGTCAAAGGCGAGTGGCTGAGCGCGATCTCGCTCTTCGATCAAGACGCCCACCACCGCGCTCACCCGCAGCTCGCGCAGCTCGATGATGTCACTCATGCGCGATTTCGGGAACCTCGGGAAGATCGAGCAGCACCGAGCGACCGTCGGGGCCGATGGAACGCTTGAAGAGGCGTTCGACGAGCGCGATCGAGGCCGGCACGGTCCCCACCTTCTGGCTCCAGACGAGATACCCGGCGACGACCCCGAGCAGGCGGTCAGAGACTTCATCACTGTGCAGGAGCACCGTCGTGTTGTGTGACATGCAGTTCGCCACGTCGAGGTAACACGCTTCAAGCACTTCGCGCTGCTGGGGACCTCCGCGCAGCGCGTAGTGGCCTGCGGTGAGTCCGTGCTCGAAGTAGGAGTTCATGTTCTGCATGATCGGCAGGATCGAGATGACGCGCCCGAATCCCTGGTGCTTCAGCCAGAGCAGCTCTTCGTCGCGTCGCACCTGTCGGTGCACCGTGGTCGATCCGCCGGGTCGCTCGGAGACCGCCAAGATGCCCTTGTAGATCCAGGTGAACCCGCGGGGCTCGATGCCCGCGGCCCACTTTCCCTTCATGACGCGACCGAAGAGAGGGCCATCGTCAACAGGTCACGAAGCTGCACTGTCTCTCGCACGTCGTGCACGCGCACCATACTGACACCTTGGATCATCGCCCACGCCTCTGTCGCGAGTGACGCTTCAAGCCGATCGTCGACATCAAGTGTGTCTCGCCCAAGCTTGCCCAGGAAACCCTTTCGACTTGTGCCGATGAGCACGCCCGCGTCGTATTCCCGGGCGATTTCGACGAAGTGATCACAGTGGGCGAGCAGCATGAGATTGTGCTCGAGCGTCTTACCGAAGCCGATGCCCGGATCCAGCCACAGGGTCGTCACACCGGCACGCCGCGCGCGTGCTGCGATGTCTGCGAGAAACTCGCTGATCTCTCCCACGACGTCACCGTAGGTCGGGTTCACCTGCATCGTGCGAGAATCTCCCTGCCGGTGCATCGCGACGTATCCCACCTGGAGTTCTCCCGCGACCTCAGCGAGCGTCGCCGAGACGTCGTTGACGATGCTCGCGCCCGCGTGGACCGCGGCGCGCGCGACGTTCGCCTTTTGCGTGTCGATCGAGATCGCCCCGTAGGGCGCGAGCGCCGTGACGACGGGCACCACACGGGCGAGCTCCTCGGACTCATCGACCGGCTCCGCGCCGGGACGCGTCGACTCTCCCCCGACGTCGACGACGTCGGCGCCGAGCGAGAAGAACTCGCGCCCGCGCGCCACCGCCTCGTCGAGGGCAAATGTGCGCGAGGCCGGGAAGAACGAGTCGGGCGTCACGTTGAGGACGCCCATCACCGCCGGGCTCAGCGCCACGAGGACCTTCGTTGATGGATGTACTGCAACGCCTCTGCGCGATACGCCGCGTCGTCCTTGAAGACACCGCGAACAGCGGACGTCACGGTCGTCATGCCCTCTTTCTTCACGCCGCGCATGGACATGCAGAAGTGCTCAGCCTCGAGCACCACGATCGAGCCGCGCGGCGCGAGTTCCTTTTCAATCGACTCGACGACCTGGGTCGTCATGCGCTCTTGAACCTGGAGGCGCCGTGCGTACCCCTCGACGACGCGCGCGAGCTTCGAGAGCCCGGCGATCCGGCCGTCCGATGGTAGATAGGCGATGTGCGCGAAGCCGACGAACGGCACGAGGTGGTGCTCACAGAGCGACGTGAAGGGGATGTCGCGCACCATCACCATCTCGTCGTGCCCGATCTCGAAGGTCGTGCGCAGGTGCTCTCCCGGATCGGACTCGATGCCTTCGAACAGCTCGACGTACATGTCAGCGACTCGACGCGGCGTCTCCTGCAGTCCCTCGCGATCGGGGTCTTCGCCAATGGCTTCGAGCAGCTCGCGCACGAGCCGCTGCACCCGAGGTTGGTCGACCACCTCTACACCTCGCCGACGTAGGTGTAGATCGCATCGAGATTGCGGTAGCGCTCGTTGACGTCGAGCCCGTAGCCCACCACAAAATCGGGCGGGATCGTGAAGCCCACGTACTTGAGCGACTGCTCAACGCGCTGTTCGCCTTCTTTAAGGAGGAGCGCACACACGTCGAGGCTCGCCGGGCTGCGAGCGCCCAGATATTGGCGGAGATAGTTGAGCGTGAGGCCCGAGTCCACGACGTCCTCGACGATGAGAACGTCTCGACCGAGCAGGTCGACGTCGAGGTCCTTCACAATGCGCACCACGCCGCTCGTCTTCGTGGCGGCGCCATAGGACGACACGGCCATGAAGTCAACCTCAACAGGAAGTTCGATGGCGCGCATGAGGTCGGCCATGAAGTTGATCGCCCCCTTCAAGACACAGACCAGTAGCGGCGGATTCTCTGCGTAGTCAATGGTGATCTGGCGGCCGAGCTCGGCCACACGATCGTGCACTTCCTTCGCCGACACCACCACGTCGCCGAGGACTCCCGTCGCCCACTTTGCCGTGAAATCGTCAGGGGCGTGTCTATCCATGTTTGGTCAGCGTAGTGGAGTCGTCTTCGAGGGCGAGCCGCTGTGCGCGTCGCGAAAGGCGCCGACCTCCCTGCAGCTCCGTCGCGACGACGTCGCCGGCGATGACCCGCTCGACCCGCTCGAGCTCCGCCGTGCTCGGCGGATGCACGTCGTCGAACTCGTCGACAAAGCAGAGCTTCGCGCGCAGCCAGTGGCGCCGGCGTGCGAGCGGCCATGTGCGCAGATCGCGACAGTCGACCTCGCCGAGCGCGAGCGCGACGTCGGGACCACCGACGAGGCCTAGCCACGCACGGTCTTCGTAGATCACGTCGGCCTGGCGAGCAAGGATCGGCACGACATCGCGCTCGGCGATCTCGCACATCAGCGGGAGGAGCTGGTGGCGCACGCGGTTTCGGCGAAACGAGAGATCGTCGTTGGTCTCGTCGTGGCGCGCCTCAAGCTTCGCGTCGCCGACGACCTCGGCGAGGTCACGGCGGCGAACCTTCACGAGCGGCTTGGTGGGGTCATCCACCATGGGCGAGAGGCCGTCGAGGCCGGCGCCACGCAGCATGTTGAGCAGCACGGTCTCAGCCAGGTCGTCCATCGTGTGCCCAGTCAGCACTCCATCGGGGAGCACGCGCCGACGTTCGGCGCGCGCGCGAGCTTCGAAGTTCGCTCCCGGGTCAACCTGCACGTCGTAGAGCACGCACGCGACACCCCGTTCGCTGCAGACGCTCCAGACAAAGGCAGCGTCCTCGTCGCTGGCTGCCCGCGCGTGGTGGTTGACGTGGTGCACCGTGACCTCAAGTCCGGCATCGAGCGCGAGGAGGAGGAGCCCGAGCGAGTCGGCCCCACCCGACACCGCGAGGTCGGTCTTGCTCCCCGACCATGGGAACGTGCAGTCGAGTAGCAGCCGCGCGGTGTCCATTGCCTTAGGTTAGGCACCGCAGCAACAGTGATCTCGGGTCAGGCAGCGATCGAGAGCTCGCGCGCTCGACGGAGTTGACGCGCACCGCGGGTCTTGCGCAGCGCCGAGAAGATGCGCCCGATAACGAACCACGCCGCGCTGAAGGATCCGACGTAGAAGCCGACGGGCCAGTTGGTTGTGAACGCGCACGCGAGCGCGGCCCAGATCGTGATGAGTGCCATCACGACCGATAGTCCGAGCGCAACGAGCGCGCGGTCCGTGAAGCAGCGCGCTGCAGCGGGCGGCCCGATCATCAGGGTGAAGATGAGGAGCGCCCCGACCACCGGCACGGTCATTGTGGTCGCACATGCCAACACCACGAGAAAGATCGTCTCGATGCGCTGGGGTCGAAGCCCTTGGGCGGCCGCGATGTCGGGTGCGAGCGCCGTCAACAGCAGCTGGCGATACAAGACCGCGACCGACAGTATGCAGACCGCACCGAGCACCGCAATCGGCCAGATCTGACCGGTGCTCACGCCGAGAATCTCACCGAAGAGCAAGGAGAAGATCTCCGGTTCGTACTCCGTGCTCTGGCTGAGGAACGCGGCGCCGAGTGCGAGCATCACGACAAGCGCGAGCGCCGTCACAGCGTCCGCGCGCCCGCGTCGCGACAGCTTCGAGATGCCGAGCGCCGCACCGAGGGAGAACACACCGAGGCCGATGAGTGTGTTGATCCCGATGAGGTTCGCCGCCGCCGCGCCCGCGAACGCACCGTTGGGAATCGCGTGGGCCGGAAATGCGGCGCCGCGTATCACCACGAAGAAGCCCACCACACCGGCGACGATCGCGACGATCGATCCGATGATCCACGCGTTCTCCATGAAGCCGGAGAACATCAGACGACCTCTGCTGGCGCGAGATCGCGAGTGTTCGTCGTCACGGTTGTACGCCGGTCAGTGCGACGACGCAGCGCGGGAAGCCCCGAGACGAGGTACGCCAAGAAGACGAGCACGACGATGAAGAAGCTCACCGGCAGCCCCTGGCTTGGCGGGAACCAGTAGTAGCTGTTGTAGGCGAGCAGCACGCCCAACCACGTCGCGACGACACCGATCACGCTGGACCACACAAACGCCGCGGGCAGGCTCTTGGTCAGCCGCAGCGACGTCGCTGCTGGGCCAATGAGCAGCGCCGTCGAGAGTATCGAGCCGATGGCGATCGACGAGAGTGCGACGGCGATCGCCAGCGCGAGGATGAAGAAGAGGCCCACGAGTCGAGTGCGAATGCCGCGCGCGGCCGCGAGGTCCGGACTGATCGAGCTCAGCAGCAACGGTCGATAGATCAACGACAGCGCCCCGAGGGCGAGGACGCTCGTCACCACGACGAGTGGAATCGTCGACGGATCGAGCGTGAAGATGGACCCGAAGAGAATCTGCTGGGAGACACCGGTCGTCGCACTCCTGGTCGTATCCAAATACAAGTACAGCGCGGACAGTCCCGTTGCGAAGCCGAGCACGATGCCCGTGGCGACATCTCGCCCTCGAAGTCGCTGCACGCCCACGGCGTCCATGGCGCCTGCTCCGAGAACGCCCGCGCCGAGAAACCCGAGCAAGGGGCTGATGTTCAGATAAAACGCTCCCGAACCGCCGGTCGTCGCGACATCAGTGAGGGCGTGGCCAGCGAATGATTGGCCACGTAACACGGTGAAGACGCCGACGATCGCGGACACGATTGCCGTCACACCGCCGATCACGAGAGCGATGTGCACCGGTTCGCTTGAGAAGAACCCGGGTTCGAAGATGAAGTGCACGCTTAGTTAACGGTCAAGGTCGAGTGCTCAGGTATCTCGCGATCTTCTTGTCCAGGCTCGGCAACGACGAGGACACGTCCGTGCAGCTTCAAGACATCGACGTGGTGACCGTAGAGAGCGCTCAAGACATCCGAGCGCACGACCTCGTCCGTCGTGCCGCTGGCGGCGCGCCCGTTGGTGATGTAGACAATGCGGTCCATCACAGGCAACAGCGCGTTCATCTCGTGTGCCGAGAGCAATACGGCGACATGATGGTCGCTCGCCACACGGTGCAACAGGGCGACGATCTCCTGCACGCTGCGCGGATCGAGATTCGCCAGCGGTTCGTCAAGCAACAGGAGTGATGGCTCACTCACGAGCGCGTGCGCGATGAGGATGCGCTGTTGCTCGCCGCCGGAGAGGCTTCCTACTCGAGCGTCGGCGAACCGCTCAGCGTCGACGTCAACAAGCAGCTCTTCCACTCGATCGCGCTGCTCTTTCGTGCGGCGAGAGAAGCCGTAGCGTTGCGCGTCGAGCCCGAGCGCGACGAAGTTACGGGCCCGGATGGGAATGTCGGGATCGAGCAACACCTTTTGGGGGACGTACCCGAGCGAATGACTGCGGCGCGACAGGGGGGCGCCGTCCACAAGAACCTCGCCGGAGTCGGCGTGCTGAAGGCCGAGAATCGTTCGCAGCAACGTCGTTTTGCCGACGCCGTTGGACCCGATCAGTCCTGTGAACTCGCCTCGGTTGACCCCGAAGCTGACATCGTCGAGGATCTTCCGCCCCGAGAACGAGACGCTGACGTGGTCGACTTCGAGGACCGGAGTCGGACTCACAGCTTCTGGGTGGATCTGCCTGAGGTGATCGCCGCCTCGATCGCGGCGACCTCCGCCTCCATCCAGGTCTGGTAGTCGTAACCGGGCGTTGGCATCGTTTCGTACACACCCACGACGGGCACCTTATTCTTCAGCGCGGTCAAGCGGATCGATGTCGTGAGCGCGTCAACGACTTGCTGGTTGTAACAGAAGACCTTGACTTGGTGCTTCGTGAAGTACCCATCTTCCAGCGTGATGTCTTCGGGCGCGGGGTCGACGCCGTTCATGATGTCCGCCTGAAAGACCCACGGGGTAAGGATCTTCGCGCCCATGGCTTGGAGGAGATAGTCGGCCACCGGCTCGGTCACCGCGACTTTTGTCCCCGCGTACTTCGCCTTGAAGGCCGCGATCGCGTTGAACCAAGGCTGGAGCGATGCTTGGAACTTCGCGAGATTCGCGGCGAAGTAGGCCTTGTGACTCGGGTCGATCTCTTCGAGATCCTTCGCCATCACCTTGGACACGGCGGGCATGGTCTTCGGGCTGTACCAGAGGTGCGGGTTCTTGGTGTCGGTGGGGAGACCGAGGACGTCTTGAACCACGATGACCTTGCGCGAAGAGTTCGGCGACGCCGCTTCGATGCTGTTCATGAACCCGTCGTAGCCAACACCGTTTTGGACGATGAGCTGAGCCTCGGAGACGACTTCAGCGACGCTGGCGCTCGCTTCGAAGGTGTGAGGGTCGGTGTTGGGGTTGTTCAGAATTGACGACACCTTCACGTACTTCCCGCCGATCTGGCTCAGCACGTTGGCATACTCGTTCTCGGCGCCAACGGCGATAATGACGTTTGACTTGGTGCTCGCCGAAGCGGGACCAGTGGAGAGTCCAGCAACGGCAAGGCTCGAGCCAGCGAGCACCCCCGAAAGGGCGATTTTGCCCACATAGCCCAGCGTGCGAGCTCGCCGGGAGCGCGCTGTGAAGCGAAGGAAGGTCGTCATGGCGACCAGCGTAGACTTAGACTGAGTCTCAATACAACTGAGACGAGGAGTCGCGTGACCCCCAAAGAAAAAGCTGTCGCCTCGGCGATGCGACCGGGACATGAAGGACCGGCACTCTCGACGTCAGAGCTCCACGAGCTCGTCGAGATCCACCTTCGGCGCATCGATCAGCGCTACACGGCTGGCCGCCGGGCGGTGGTCACCCTGCTCGCGGGGTTCGGGCATCCCATGAGCATCTCGGATATCGCTGACGCGCTGCCGGAGGTGCCTCGCAGTTCTGCGTATCGCCACCTCTCGGACCTTCAGCTCGCCGGCGTGGTTCGACGCATCGCCGCGAACGACGAGTTCGCACGCTTTGAGCTCGCCGAAGATCTCACCCATCACCACCATCACCTGCTCTGCACCCTCTGTGGCAGGGTGGTTGACGTGACACCGAGTCCTCACTTCGAGCGCACTGTCGCCGCCATGGTGGCGGAGCTCGCCTCCCAGCAAGGCTTTCAGGCAACCTCGCACGCCCTCGACGTCATCGGACACTGCGCCGCGTGCCAGTCGAAGTAACGCTCGCTCCCGAGGTGCGCGGTCCGCTCACCGTCTACCCGATCGAGGACGCTCGCGCATTCGGCATCGACGCGTTCGTGACCGATCGTTTCAACGGTGCGAGCAGTGGGCCCTTTGCCTCACTCAACCTCGGTGACCACGTCGGCGACGACAGTGAACTTGTCGCCGAGAATCGACGGTTGGTGGCCCAGGCGATTAACGCCGATCACCTCGTGATTGCGCGTCAGGTCCACGGCGCAGACGTCCTCAATGCATCGCTCGCCAACCCCGACAGCGAGGCTGATGCGTTGCTGGCTAACGACAGCAATCTCGCGCTCGCGGTGCTCGTCGCTGACTGCGTGCCGATCCTGTTGACCGAATCGAGCTCGCAACAGTTCTGCCTGGTGCACGCCGGCTGGCGTGGACTCCACGCTGGTGTGATCGCGAAGGCCGTTGAGCAGTTCTCATACCTGAGTCACACGCACGCCTTTCTCGGTCCATCAATTTCCCCCGAGCGTTACCAGGTCGGTCCCGAGGTCGCTGCTCATTTTCGCGACATCCGTGGCGCACTTCTGTCTGATGTTGATGACCGCTCGCGACTCGATCTACGACGTGTCGCTGCGTCTCAGCTCACTACCATGGGCGTGCGCGATGAACACATCTCCATCAGCACGCAGGTCACCGACGGGGGTGACGTCTTCTTCAGCGACCGCGCACAACGCCCGTGTGGACGCTTCGGACTTGTCGCGAAACAGGCGTCGTAGCATGGAGAGCGCTATGAGTGACGTCACTGCGAAGCAACGAAGCAAGCTGTTTCGCTACGTGGACTTGGAAGTCAGCGATAGGACCCTGCGTGGTGTGTACGAGCTTGACGGTCGTCGGTTCGATGAGCAGATTGTCTTCGAGGGCATCGACGCGCTTGACGCGCCGGGAACAGAGTCGCTCGCCCAGCTCTGGTTCCTCCTCGCTGGGCTCTCGTACTACAAGGCAGGAGCGGCGAGGCGAATCGACGTTGGCAACACGCCACTCGGTGACGCTGGTCGCGCGTTGCTCCAGGCCGCACTGCTCGAAGGGCTCGGCGAGTTCGCCTACCGCAACGAACTCTTCCTCGACGATGTCGCCATCATCGGTGGCGGGAACGTTGATGTGCAGCCAGTCACGCTCGACCCCGAACGCGTGCTCGTCCCCTTCGGTGGCGGCATCGACTCGGTCGTGACCACGTCCGAGCTCGCGCCGCACCTTGACCGGGCACTCTTTGTCGTCTCGCCCGCCAGCGGACGATTTGCACCGCTCGAGGAGACGGCGGCGGTAACAGGTCTTCCTATCATTCGGGCCACTCGCTCACTCGACCCGCAGCTACTCGACGCGGGCAACGCCTTTTTTCACGGTCACGTGCCGGTAACGGCAATGGTGACGCTGCTTGCCGCCGTCGCAGCGGTCGCCTCTGGCCGAGGTGGCGTCGTGATGAGCAACGAACACTCAGCCTCGGCGCCCAACCTTCGTCGTGGCAGCCTCGACGTGAACCATCAGTGGAGCAAGTCGCTGTCGGCCGAGCGCTTGCTCGCCCATGCCATCAACGAGCGAGTCGGTGACGAGCTCATCGTCGCGAGCTTCCTGCGAGATCGCAGTGAGGTGTGGGTAGCCGACGCCTTCAGTCGCCTCCCTCAGTATCACCACGTCTTTCGAAGCTGCAACCGCGCGTTTAGCCAATCGATGGAGCACCGTCTCGACACGTGGTGCGGCGAGTGCGACAAGTGCCTCTTCATCAACTTGATACTCGCGCCCTTTCTTGCGCGGCAAACGCTGCGTGAGATCTTCCACAACGAGCCGTTGAGCGATCGCGCGCGCGACGCACAACTTCGCATCCTCGTAGGCGTGGGCGTCGACGTGAAGCCCTTTGAGTGCGTAGGCGATCCGGACGAGAGCGCCGTGGCGCTCGCGCGAGTGAGCGAACTCGACGAGTGGAGCGACGTCGATCGGCTCGCCGAGCTCGCCCTTGAGGCGAGTCCCGATCGCGACTTCAACGAGTTACTCGAGATTCAAGGACCAAGCCGTGTTCCGGCCCACTGGCTTCGCTGACCTCGCCGGGCGACGAGTTGGCATCTTCGGCTTCGGCGTGGAAGGGCGCGCGGCGGCTGCGCGACTGCAGGGAATCTGTGAACTCGTCATCATCGACGACGTCGAGGGCCTCGGCGACGAGGTGCTCGTCACCAATCACGGCGGTCTCGACGCGCTGCGCTCGTGTGATGTCGTCTTAAAGAGCCCGGGCATTCCCCGCCGCCGCGACGACGTGCTCGAACTCGAACGAGGGGGCGTCGTCGTGACCTCCGCACTCAACCTCTGGCTGCACGACAGTGATCTTGAGCGAGTTGTCGCGGTCACGGGCACGAAGGGCAAGTCCACGACAACGTCACTGATCACGTTCTTCCTTCGATGCTTGGATCAACCGGCCCAACGGCTTGGCAACATTGGCCAGCCCCCCTACGATCCATCGATCGACACGTCGTCGGGTTGGCTCATTCTCGAAGTCTCCAGCTTCCAGGTAGTCGACCTCGACCTCGCCCCGAGCGTCATCGTCGTGACCTCACTCGGCGAGGACCACATCGACTGGCATGGCTCGCTCGAGCAGTATCGACGCGACAAGCTCTCACTCACTCGCGGAGAAGGTCCCCATCGCACGCTGGTCGCCGACACGGCGACGTTGCGCGACCACGAGAGCGAGATCGGCGGCGAGCTGACGTACGTAAAGAGTGATGAGTCACACCTCGCCACGACGCTCGGACTCATTGGCGAACACAACAACTCGAACGTCGCGCTCGCCCTGGCTGCGGTCGAGACGCTCACCGGCGTGAGCGAGTCCGAGTTGCGCGCCGCCGTGGTGGCCAAGGCTGAAGAGTTCCGTCCCCTCTCTGGCCGTCTCACGCTCGTGGCGCGAGAGACGATCAACGGAGCCGAGCTGCGCTACGTCGACGACGGTCTCGCCACCTCCGTGTTGCCCGCTCTCGCCGCGCTCGAGGTCTTTCGCGACGAGCCCGTAGCCCTCATTGCGGGCGGTTTTGACCGCGGTGTCGACTACGCCGAACTCGCCGACGCGATCTGTGCGCGCGTGCCGTTGACCACGATCATCACGATCGGCAACGCGGGACTTCGCATCAGCGCAGAAGTGCGTCGGCGACGATCCAGCCTGACGCAACGGACCGCGAGCACGATGCAAGAAGCAGTCGAGCTCGCGCGCGCGTCTATCGACGCGGGCGGCATCGTGCTGCTCTCTCCCGCGGCGCCGAGCTTCGATCTGTATCACAACTGGGAAGAACGCTCCGCGGATTTCACCGCAATTGTGCGTTCACTCGTCTCAACGACGCCAACTTCGTAGAAAGTTTCTCCTCCTCGCGACAGAGACGTGAGTAGAAGGTGACCGCTGCGGCGCCACCACACGGCAATGTCCGTGCCAACGAAGGAGACAGTGTGAGCGATCACCTCGACCAGCCAGCGCGAGCCCACGAGCACCCAGACGGCGCAAGCCGACGACACGGCCTGACACCGATCGCGCGGATGGTCTCCCTGGTCGTCCTCGTGGTACTGATCGCCGCCGTCGCCTTCGTTGGCGAAACCCTTGGCCACTCGCGCTCATCGTCCGGTGCCACGATCACCGTCACCGGGTCCGGCACCGTCACCGGGACACCGAACACCGTGGGCTTCCAAATCGGTGTGCAGACGACCGCCGCGAGTGCAGCCGCCGCCCTGAGTGAGAACAACGTCAAGACGGCCGCGCTTGAGGCGTCGCTGCTCCACAACGGTGTCACGAAGAAGAACGTGCAGACCTCGGACCTGAACATCTACGACAACACCAATCAGAGCGGTGCCATCATCAGCTTTACCGCGAGCGACGAGCTCAACGTGACGACACACGTCCTCGCCAAGGCAGGCGCTGCGATCGACGACGCCGCCCGCGCGGTGGGTAACGGTATCCAGCTGAGCGGCATCACGTTCTCCATCTCGAATGAGTCGAAGTTCCTTGCGAATGCTCGAGCCCGAGCGATCGAGAACGCCCACACCGAGGCGAGCCAGATCGCCAAAGGTGGTGGCACCGCAGTCGGTTCCATTGTGAAGGTGACCGACGAAGAGAACACTGGCTCGACCGGCATCATCCTTCCCTACGCGGAGTTCGCGAGCACGGCCGCACACAGCGTCCCGATCGAGGCCGGTTCGCAGTCGATCAATGTGCAGGTCGAAGTCGTCTACTCACTCGCGAGCTGAGACCTGGATTTCAGTGAAGCCTCGGTGAAAACGTCGGAGTCGACGTAATGCCAGCCCTTTGTCCGAGGATTTGTCCTAGTATCTTGCAATTCTGACGCGGGGGAAGTCAGAACCAAGGGGGCATCGTGGCACTGACCGTCGAACCGGCCGACCGGGCACTGGATAAGGGCCTCAAGTCAGGCGCCCTTGGACTGATCTCGAGTGTGGTCATCGCCGTTGCGTCGACCGCTCCCGCCTACAGCCTCGCCGCCACACTGGGATTCGTTGTCGTCGCGATCGGTGTGCAGGCGCCAATCGTCACGATCCTCGCCTTCATCCCGATGTGGTTCGTGTCGATCGCCTTCGCCCAAATGAACAAGGCAGACCCTGACTGCGGGGCGACCTTTACCTGGGCGACGCGGGCCTTTACGCCCCGCGTGGGATGGATGGGCGGCTGGGGCGTGCTCGCGGCCGACATCATCGTCATGGCGAGCCTTTCGCAGATCGCCGGGCAATATGTCTTCGACCTCTTCAACGCGAACGGGATCGGGGACAACGCCTCGAGTCCCTGGGTTCTGCTGGTCGGCGTCGGGTGGATCGTCGTCATGACCTGGATCTGTTATGTCGGCATCGAAGTCTCTGCCAACTTCCAGAAGGGCCTCCTCGGCATCGAGTTGGTCATGTTGGTCGTGATGTCGGTATGGGCACTTATTCGGGTGGGCGACGGCAGCGCTCCCGTGGGCCACATCGCGGTCGCCGCGGCGTGGTTCGATCCCTTCAAGATCAAGCACTTCAACTTCTTCGTCATCGGGCTTGCCGACATGCTCTTCATCTACTGGGGTTGGGACACCGCCCTCAATCTCAACGAAGAGACGGCTGACGCCGAGACCACGCCGGGCAAGGCGGGGGTGTACTCGACGTTCTTGCTGCTCGGGATCTACGCGCTCGTCATCCTCGCGACGGAGTCCTTTGCCGGTATCGGTTCCAAAGGCATCGGCCTTGGCAACCCCAACCACGCGAACGATGTGCTCTCGATCTTGGGGCCAGCGATCTTTGGACACTCCACCTTCGCGTCGATCCTCGATCACTTGCTCCTGCTGATGGTGTTGTCGTCGGCATCATCGTCGACGCAGACCACGATCTTGCCCACGGCGCGCACCGTGCTGTCGATGTCGGTCCACAAGGCCCTACCGGACACGTTTGCCAAGATCAACAAGCGCTTCCTCACGCCGACCGTCGCGACGGTCACGTTCGGCGTCGTGTCGGCGGGGCTGTACATCGCGATGAACTTCATCTCGGCCGGACATGTCATCTCGGACTCGGTCGACGCGCTCGGCGTCATGATCGCCTTCTACTACGGGCTCACCGGATTTTCGTGCGCGTGGTACTACCACAAGCAGGCGTTCAAGAGCGCGCGGAACTTCTTCGTGCAGCTGGCCGCGCCGCTCACGGGCGGCATCATCTTGTGGCTCATTCTCGGCTGGTCCTTCTGGTACTACTGGAACCCCGCGAACAGCTACACGCACTGGGAGGTTTTCGGTCGCGAGATCGGGGGCACGTTCAGCCTCGATGTCGGGACGCTGCTCATCGGCATCATCTTGATGTTCGTGATGAACGCGTACCGTCCCGCCTTCTTCCGCGGCCAGACATTGACCCGCAACTCGCCGACGCTCGTGACCGAGGACTTTCTCACGGGTGCGGACTAGACGGATGCGTGACATCGCGTCCCGCGGCGTCGAACGATAGAGGAGGTGGAAATGAGTGATGTCACAGCGCCGCTCATCGTCGTGGGGGTTGATGGTTCGGCGCCAGCGTCGAATGCGCTCGAGTTCGCCATCGAAGAAGCGCGCCTGCGCAACGCGGAGCTGCAGATCACCTACGCCTACCCAGTCATTGAACGCCACATCACTGGTTCGACCGGCAAGGACTACTACGAACACGCCGAAGAAGAAGCCAAGGAGTTCATCGAGCACATGACAAAGTCGGCCCCCTCCACCGAGGGCGTCAACGCGCAGTGGCTGGGCGTACCGGGTAATCCCGCCGAGGTGCTGATCGAAGCGAGCAAGAACGCCACGATCCTTGTTGTGGGTTCGAGAGGCGTGGGCGGCTTCATGGGTCTGCTTATGGGTTCAGTGTCGGAGCAGTGCGTGCACCACTCCAGCTGCCCCGTGCTCGTCGTCCGAGCGAGTCACTGACGCACTAAAAGTCGACGGGCGTCCAGCGGTGGCCGCCGTCTGACGTGGTGAGCATCTCGTTGGTGTGATTCGCCAACTGCCCGATGGCGACGCCGCGATTCGGACCGGCGAAATCAATCGCGGTGAACCACGTGACGTCGCCCTTGGACACCACGCTCCACGTGCGACCGGCGTCGAAACTGGCAATCAGCTGCGCGCCTTTGGCGACGTCGCGACTCAGAATGAAGACGCCGGGCTGCGGTGACGCGAGCACGCCCGAGTACTGGCCGAAGCTGAGGTTCTCTTTCACGGGTCGCAGTTCGGGTCCGGGCGTGAACGACGCGCCGCCGTTCTTCGAAAAATAGAGCCAGCTCGAACCGATCACCGCGCCTTTGGGCGCCGTCTTCGGCATCGGATACGCGAACCCGCCCATGCCGCAGACTGCCGCGAGGTCCTGCACGGACGCTGCCGCCGGGACGGCGAACCCGTGGCCCACGGACGTGCAGGGTGCTATCCACGCTTCCCAAGTTCCCTTTGGCGAGAGACGGGCGCTGCCTGAGGTGCCTCGGTCGTTGCCGTAGATGAGCCAGCCGCTCGATCCCTTGAGGACGATGACGCCTCCCGGCTGGGCTCCGCCTGCGGGACCGGGCAATGCGGGAGCGACGTCCTTGTGCCACCGGTTCGCCCCCACTGGTGAGCTATACACGACCGCGTCGTAGTCATTCGTCGCTGCGAGGAGCGCGTAGACCGTGCTGCTCGACGCCTCGACGTCATAGATGGTACCTCGCGAACTGACGCCCTTGATCGTTTGACTCGACCACGTTGCTCCCCCGTTGTGCGTCGACCAGAGGGCGAGCTCGAAAAGTTCTGATGTCGATTTCTTGTGCCGAACCTTGACGGGTAATGTGCCAAAGATCCAGCCGTCCTCGACATTGGCAAATCGAACGTTGAGACCAGTGCCGTAGTCCAGCGGCGACTCGCCGTTGACTGACGTGTCGGCCTCCTTCACCATGGTGGAATTGAGCGACCCCTCGATCCACGAGAGGCCGCCGTTGACCGAATACAACATCGTGAGGCAACGGCGATCATGTGCGCACGCGAGTGTGCCGAGAACCCGCCCGTCCTGTGGCGACACGTACGACGCCGACAGAGGATCAAAGGGAGCGGGCTTCGATGAAGCGCTGGCAGCCGGTGCACTCACTCCGAGCGGCGACATGGACGCGGCGAGAGCGAGGACTACAAGGGCAAGACGAGCTCGCATGCGCCTGACGATAGTTCGGAAGCCGCGCGACTCTTATTACGACACCGAGACAATTTTGGCGCTCCGACAACGGGTCTCCGCCGAGTATGTGAAAGTGGTAATTCAATCAAATTGAAGTGAGGATCCATGCCAGCTTTCACCGTGCAGTGGAGCTACGTCGAGATGAAGTCGACGCTGTCTGCCATCGACCAGACGAACGGTGCGTTTGGATTCACGAGCAAGGACGAATGGCAGGTTGTTCCAAAGCGAACGGCTCGGCAGTGGAGGTCTTACTTGTCACCTATCGGCCTCTTTCGAGGCGACGGCGGAACCTTCTCCTTAGTGGGAAGCATCCACGTCAGCACCTACCAAATACGAGCCACTGGCACATCGTTGTGTCACGTCAGGATCGTCAATAACCAACTGCACGCGAGCACGTTCGAGTTCGACCTGTCGACGTCGTCGGAGGACTTTGTCAAGGCGCTCGAGCAGCTCGGCGAGGCCACGGTCAAACATCCGTGGTATCCCGAGGACGAAGGACCGCATCGGCGTGACGTGCTGATCGAAGGCGACCTGACCACAGTGAAGTTCGAGCGGCTGCCCGACTAATGCCGACGCGGCACTTCGCCCTCATGGAGCCTGGGAAGAGATTCGAACTCTTGACCTGCGCATTACGAATGCGCTGCTCTACCGACTGAGCTACCCAGGCGCAGAGAGCAACTTTATCTCACCTGCGAGGCGACACTTACCCGGACCTCAAAAGTCCATCAAGGACAACATGAGATCGTGCAGTAGCAACGACTCATCAAGGTTGGTCTCGAGTCGTCGGTTGGCTTCGGCGACCGCATCAATCGCGCGCAATGAGGCGCCCACGCGATACTCGCTGCGAGCATCACCCTCCACCCCCGCCTCGAGATTGTTGACCAGCCTCTCTCGGTAGACCTCGGTGAGGGCACTCAGGCCGAAACGCAGTTCGTCTAGACGAAAACGACGTTGCTCGCGCTTGAACTGCGCTTCGACGTCGCGACGATTGCCCACCCGCAGGCCAAACTCCCGTGCTTCGCTGGCCCGGCGCTGGAGTTCCTCTTGCTGGACTTGCTGTAAGGGAGCGATCGCCTCGTCCAGCGATGTCACAATCTCCTTCGCCAGGAGCGACGAGTTAGCGGGCGTGCCGGTCAGACGCTCGGGCACGCTGCGCCACCGCTCGACGCGGCCCGCGAGTTCGTGGTCGCGCACGAGCACGCGCGCACGACGAAGGTTGCCGTTCGCCGCCGTGGCCGCAGTCGCTGCTGCCTCGCCACTCGATCCCTCAGCGACGAGGACGGCTTCAAGATCGCTCGCACTCAGCGCGCGAAGGCGCACCTCGACACAGCGCGAGGAGATCGTGTCGAGCGCAGGTGATAGCTCCTCGGCGCTCAAGAGAAAAATGGTGCGCGGGGGCGGCTCTTCCAACGACTTCAGTAGCGCGGCCGCACTTGGTGCGGCGCCCGTCGTGGTGAGCTCGACGTCTTCGATGACGACGATCTGGTAGCCCTCGCCAAGAGGACGACGCCTCGACACGCGCTCAGCCTCTCGAACCTCTTCCATGCGCCACGACACGCCCGCGCGCTCCGCGAAGTAGACGTCGGCGTCTTGCTCCGCGAGCACGAGACGACAAATGTCGCACTCGCCGCAGCCGTCACGTGGGCACTGCAGCGCCGCCGCAAAGGCAATGAGCGAATCGCGCACGCTGGCACCCGCCGGCCCTGTGAAGAGGTACGCGTGCACGGGGTTCAGTGTGTATTGGCGCATGGACGCGACCGCTCGGTCCTGGCCCACGAGGCGCGAAAAGACGTCGGTCATCTCACCAGGGTAGGTGCGCGATTCGCTCGTCGATCTCCCGGGCTACCTCTCCTTGAGGTTGCGTCCCATCGACGACGATCCAGTCGTTCGCTGTCGCAAGCTCGAGATATCCTTCGCGCACTCGCTCATGAAACGCCAGGTCAGCGGACTCGAAGCGGTCTCTTCGGTCACGAGCGCGTCGTTCGTCGACAACATGAACGGGAATGTCCAGCAAAATTGTCGCATTTGCACGGCACGATCCGATGGCAAGTTCGCTGGCGGACTGCAGCAGCCCGAGATCGACGCCTCGGCCGTAGCCCTGATAGGCAAGCGTGGACGCGTAGTAGCGGTCGCTCACGACAGAGCGACCACTCGCGAGTGCTGGCTCGATAACGCTGTAAACGTGGTGGGCTCGGTCGGCGAGCATGAGCAATGCCTCGGTGGGCGGGTTCATCGGCGTCGTCGCGTCAAGCAGCCATTGACGAAGGTCCACGCCGAGTGGCGAGTCACCCGGTTCGAAGGTGAAGAGCGCGTCTCGCAGGTCCGCCACACGCCGAGCCTGAGTGCTTTTGCCGCTGACGTCGATGCCTTCAAAGACGAGAAAGACGCCCCGCTCGCTCAAACCTCGTCCTCTCGTTCCGTCTGACGAAGGAGGGCCGCGTTCGCCTCGGCGCCCTGTGCGACCTTGGCGCGCTTGGCCGCGGCGGTCGTCTTGGTGACGGCTGCCTTTTTCGCTGTTTTCGCCGCCTTCTTCGTCGTCGACCTCGCCTTTTTTGTGGTCGTGGCGGCCTTGGTCGCCTTCACTGCCTTGGTGGCCTTCTTCGTGGCCTTGCGCACTCGCGTCGACGGCTCCGCGTTGCGCCGTTCGGCGAGCAGCTCGCTCGCTCGGTCCAGCGTGATGGTCTCAGGGGTATCGCCAATCCGCAGTGTCGCGTTCGTTTCACCGTCGGTGACATAGAGACCGAAACGGCCGCTGCGCACCACGACCTGGCGCTTCGTCGTGGGGTCTTCGCCGAGCTCGGCGAGCGGCTTTGCCGCAGCACGACGACCGCGTTGCTTGGGCTGGGCAAACAGCGCGAGCGCGCGATCGAGGTCAACGGCGAAGATCTGGGACTCGTCCTCGAGCGAGCGCGTCTCCTTGGCCCAGGTCAGGTACGGGCCATAACGCCCGTTCTGGGCGTGGATGTCGCCGCCCTCTGGGTGTTCGCCGACGTGACGGGGCAAGGAGAGCAGACGCTTCGCGTCGTCGATCGTGACGGTCTCGGGCGACATCGTCGAGAACAGTGACGCGGTACGCGGCTTCTCCTTCGGGTCGGTCATCTCACCAACCTGCACGTAGGGGCCGTAGCGCCCAGCCTTCAGGTAGATCGTCTCGCCATCGTCGTCGCGTCCAAGTTCGCGGTCGTTGCTGGGTGCAGCGAGCAGCTCGAGGGCGCGCTCGACCGTCAGCGAGTCCGGCTCCGTCGCTTCGGGAATCGACACACGATCCTCGCCGTGCACGAGGTACGGGCCGTAGCGACCAGAGCGCACCGAGACCGGTAGTCCGTCGGGCGCCACACCGAGACCGAGCGAGTTGATCGCGGCGAAGTCGAACTCGTGGGGTTCGTGCGTCATGTGCTCGAGACCGAGCCGCGCGAACTCGCTGTCGGCCGTTGCGTCGCCGAAATAGAACTTGCGCAGCCACGGCTCAAGGTCCTGTCGACCCTGGGCGATCTCGTCCAGCTGGTCTTCCATTGCCGCGGTGAACTGGTAGTCGACGAGATCGGCGAAGTAGTGCTCGAGCAGGTTCACGACCGCGAAGGCGCGAAACGTCGGCACGAGCGACTTGCCCTTCTTCCAGACGTAGCCGCGTCGATCGATCGTCTTCATCACCGACGCGTACGTCGAAGGTCGCCCGATCCCGAGGTCCTCGAGCTTCTTGATGAGCGTCGCTTCGGAGTAGCGGTCCGGCGGTTGCGTGTCGTGCGCCTTCGCTTCGGCACTGGCGACGGGCACGCTCGCTCCTTCACTGAGCGCTGGCAAGAGGCGCTCTTGGTCGGCGAGCTCGGCTTCGGGGTCGTCGGTGCCTTCGACGTAGGCGCGGCGAAAGCCGGCGAACTCGATGCGCATGCCGCTCGCGGCTAGTCCGACCTCGACGTCGCCGTCATATCCATTGACGCCCGCCAGTGTGCCCGTCAAGCGCACTCGATCTTGGGTGAGGCGCGCGTCGACCATCTGCGAGGCGATCGTTCGCTTCCAGATCAAGTCATACAGCGCCCGCTCGTCACCGTGCAGCTGGTGCTGCGCTTCGTCGAGCGTGCGAAACGACTCCCCCGCGGGGCGAATCGCCTCGTGTGCCTCTTGCGCGTTTTTGACCTTGCGGTCGTAGCGACGCGGATGGTCTGCGACGTAGTCATCGCCGAACATCGACGCGGCCTGGCTGCGTGCCGCTCTGATCGCCTCGTCCGAAAGTGTCGTCGAGTCGGTGCGCATGTACGTGATCCAGCCCTGTTCGTAGAGACGCTGGGCGGCGCGCATCGTGCGCTCCGGGTCAAAGCGCAGCTTGCGACTCGCCTCGATCTGCAATGACGACGTCATGAACGGCGGCTGGGGCCGCTGCGTACGCGGGGTCGAGGTGACCACGGCGACTTCAAGCGACGAGCCCGGCAGGCGCTGCGCGATGGAGTTCGCAGCGCCCTCGCTCAAGAGCTCGAGCGCCTTCGCCTCGAGCGCTCCTAAGGCGTCGAAGTTCTTGCCCGTGGCGAGCGGAGCGCCGTTTACCGTTTCGAGCGTGGCTTCGAAGGTGGCGTCGCTCGAGGTCAGCGTCGCCGTGACGTCGAACCAGGTCGCCGAGCGAAAGGCCATGCGTTCTCGTTCGCGCTCACAGACGAGCCGAATGGCAACCGACTGGACGCGGCCGGCGGAACGGGCCTTGTCGACGGCTCGCCACAAGACCGGTGAGACCTCGTAGCCCACGAGCCGGTCGAGGAAGCGTCGGCCCTCCTGGGCGTCAACGAGGCGGAGGTCGAGGTCACGGGTCTCGCCGACCGCTTTGCTGATGGCAGCGGGTGTGATCTCGTGAAAGACCATCCGCTTGACAGGTACCTTTGGGTTGAGCACCTCTTGGAGGTGCCAGGCGATCGCCTCACCTTCGCGGTCTTCGTCCGTGGCGAGGTAGAGCTCGTCCACTTCCTTCAAGGCGGCCTTCAGCTCCGAGACAATCTTCTTGCGGTCGCTCGAGACGACGTAGACCGGCTTGAAGTGATCGTCGACGTTGATGCCGAGCCGTGCCCACTTCTCCCCCTTCACCGATGCGGGAATGTCGGCCGCGCTCTGGGGAAGATCACGGATGTGACCGATCGATGGCTTGACGATGTAGTCCGGACCGAGCATGCCCTGGATGCGCGTCGCTTTCGCGACGGACTCAACGATGACGAGTGCTCGGGCCATGCTCACCACCTCTCTGTCGTCTCACGGCGAGACACGTTATCGCCACACGCAACCGTCGCCACACAAGCTAGGCAGGTAACGACCTCTCATCACGACATACCCAGTGGAGACCAGCTGTCGTCCGATTCGCGAATCGAATGAGTGGGTAGTGGCCTAGTTTCAGCCTGCGCGGGCTGACGCCCGCTGGGCTCTACCGGCCCGAAGGATGTTGCGAGCAGCGTTCGTGTCGGCGTGGGCCTCGTGCCCACACGAACAACATCGAAACACCGCCTGGCTGACGCGGTTACCCGCCTCGACGTTGCCGCACTCGGCGCACGTCTGGCTGGTGTAGCGGGCGCTTACCCGCACGACGTCTCTACCGGCGCTCTCAGCCTTGTAGGTCAGTAGTGCGCTCAGGGTTGCCCACCCCGCGTCGTGGATGGAACGATTAAGAGCCGCCTTGCGGGCGGCGCCGTTGGGCAGGAACTGGCCGGGCGTCGCCGGATCCACAACGGCCCTCGGCGAGCGGGCCATCGAGGTGACGCTGAGCTTCTCGAGCACGAGGAGGTCGAACTCGTTCACCAATCGTCGGCTCAGCTGGTGCGCCGCGTTCATGCGCTGGTTCACCGTTTTTCGATGAAGGGAGGCCACCACCTCGACCTGGCGGGCTCGACGGGCCGATCCACGGTGTTGGCGGGCGAGTTTCTGCTGTGCGAGGGTCAGTCGCGTTGTGGTCGCTTCACCACAGCGCGGTCCGCGGACCAACTCGCCCGTGCTGAGCGCCACGAGGTTCACGACCCCGACGTCCACGCCGACCTCCCGGCCCGTTGGCGTCAGGGGCTCTGCGGGGACGTCCACGCAGCGCACCGTGAGCCACCACTTTCTGCCTTCACGCTTGACGGTTATCGCCTTCGGTGTCCCCTTTACGGGGCGGTGAAGGTTCACCTTCACGTCGCCGACGCCGAGAAGTCGGAGGCGACGTTCCTCGCACCCCACCTTCCAGCCGCTCCTGTCTTCCCACTGCAGCGACGTGAAGCGATTTGCCCCCTTGAATCGGGGAAAGCCCGGCGTCTCGCCCGCCTTCACCCTTCGAAAGAAACCGGCGTAGCTACGATCGAGCCGTTTGAGGGTTCCCCGACAGAGAGTGACGCCCGAGGCCAACACCTCAGGTCGGACGTCGCGAAGCTCCTTCAGTTCTTTGGTCTGGTCGACGTAGCTCACCGAGTGCCCTCGTCTCCATGCGCCAATGCGCTCTTCGAGGGCGGCGTTGTAGAGCTCGCGCTGAAGGTTGAGTTGGCGTTCCAAGGCGACTTGCTCGCGATGGGTGGGGTGCAGGCGGTAGCGGTAGGTGCGACAGCGCATGCTCCCATCGGTCGCGGCGGGCGCAAGCTCTGCAATAAAATTGTCGGTTCGGCTCCATGAGACCGGGAGCTGCAAACTAGGCCAATGCCAAAGAGTGCGACGAACTTTCTCTAGTGATCGCCCTGTGGCGCGGCGACGATTTCATACTGAGGATTCAAGATCACTGCTTCTCGACGCAACGACGTGACCGTCCCCTTCACCATGAGCCGCGTGCCGCGTTCAATGCCCGGCACATTGGTACGTCCCTGGAAGACGAGGGTGATCGAGCCGCTGTTGTCAGTGATGACACAGCGCAGCTCGTGCACGCCGCTTTCGCTGCCGATCGCCATCGAACGAACGCGGCCCGCAATCTCGACGAACTCGCGCTCTTGGAGGTCACCGATGCGGGCTGCCCCCACTGAGCGCTCGGCGAGCTTCACATCGGCAGCGAGATTCGTCACCTGGCGCACACCACCGCGCGTCACCTCGTCGCTCACCGGCTCTTCGATGCGCTCGCCCTCGTTGATCTTGCGCAGCGCGCGGTACGGGATGATCGTCGCCGCGGTTCGGGGCACGTGCATCACGGCGCTCGCCATCTCGTCGGCGGTGCGGTCGTGCAGCAGCCGCTGCAGGCGAGAGACGAACCCTCGTCTCGGCAGGATCACCATGCAGAAGACGTCGGGGTCGCGCACGGCGTCGGCGACGAGCTCGAGCGCGGCGCGGTCGACGCGGCGGTCCTCGCACTCGACGATCTCGAGACTGACACTGGCGGACGCGGTGTCGGCTCGGCCCCAGCTCTCTTCCAGCTGTTTGGTGACGACGTTGTCGATATCGAAGTGCACGGCGCGCACGGAGTACGGATTGAGCGAGTTGCAATACAGCAGGGCCCGCTCCACCGGCAGGTCGTAGGTGTCGACAAAGACGATGATCCGATTCATCCGAATGTGCATGCCGGCCTTGGCACTATTCGCCTCGAAGGCACGCTCTTCTCGCATGTACTGACGGTGAAAGCGGATGAGGCCGTAGTACATGATCGGTCCGATGACGACGACGATCCACGCGCCTTCGGTGAACTTCACGATGACGAAGATGAGCACCACGATCGACGTCACGAACGCAGAGACCGCGTTGCACACCACACCGAAGCGCCACCTGCCGGTGCGCTCACGCAAGTGGCGAGCCACCATGCCGAGACCGGCCATCGTGAAACCGGTGAAGACCCCGATCGCATACAGCGCCACGAGAGCGTTCACCTTGGCGTCAAAGACGATGATGAGGATGAGCGACACGGTCCCCAGCACCAAGATGCCGTTGGAGAACGCCAGTCGGTGGCCGCGCTTGGTCAACTGGCGCGGAAGATACTTATCGGTCGCCACGTAGTTCGCGAGGAAGGGGAAGCCGTTGAACGAGGTGTTGCCGCCGGTGTAGAGAATGAGGATCGTGGCGCTCAGCACCGTGTAGTAAATGATATGGCCGATGCCCGACGCGCCGAAGACGTCGAGGACCTCCTGGCCGAGCACGGTCGGGTAACCCGCTGCGTAGGGGATGGCGTGGGTCCACGACGCAAGCAGCGACACCCCGATCAGCAAGAAGCCAAGCACGCTCGACATGACGACTAGCGTCTTTCGGGCGTTGCGCGACTCGGGCCGGCGAAAGCTCGCCACGCCGTTGGAGATCGCCTCGAGGCCCGTGAGCGAGGAGCCACCGTTCGCGTAGGCCCGCAGAAGGCTGATGAAGGCCAGCCCCATCAACAGCCCGCTGCCCTTGTGGCCGAGTATGCCATTCACCAGCAGGTGCGCTGGCGGTGTCGGCAATCGGTGCAAGCTGCCCGCGAACTCCTTGTAGTAGCCCACGATGATCGTCGCCGACAGCATGAGGATGTAGAAGTACGTCGGGAAGGCGAAGTAACTGCCGGCCTCGCGAAGCCCGCGCAGGTTGCCGAAGATAAGGATGAGTACGACGAAGACAGTGATCTCCAGGTCGAGCGAGCCGATCTGGGGAATCACGGTCACCAACGCCGCGGTGCCCGCTGAGACTTGCACTGCGACGGTCACCGTGTAGTCGATCAGGAGCGCGACGGCCGCAATCTGGGCGATCTTCGGTCCGAAGTTGTCGCGCGCCACGACGTAGGATCCGCCAGCCGTCGTGTAGTACTTGATCACGTCGAGGTACGAGATCGTGACGAAGAAGAGCACGCCAATGATGACGAACATGATGGGCACGACGAGGGCAAAGGCGGCGATCCCGATGAAAGGCGTCATCTGGGTGAGGATCTCCTCGGTGCCGTACGCCGATGATGAGATGCAGTCGGGCGCCAGGACCCCGAGGGCAACGATGCGGTTCAGCCGCTCGCCGCTCAGCTGCTCAGAGACCAGCGGCTTGCCGAGCAAGATGCGTTTTAAGCGGTAGTTCCAGGTCTCGGGATAGAGCTTCGCGAAATTTGCGTGTGAGGTGAGCAGGGGCGCGCGCCGAGACGCCGGTTTATCCTCATCTAACACGGAGTGAATACTAAGCCACGTGTATTAGTGGGGAACTGCTCTCTGTCGTGATTCTCACCCGCCTACAGCCCTGTAATTGCAGGCAAACGGCACGGTATAATGTGACGAACGTATGCATATCATCGTGGTCGGTTGTGGCCGAGTGGGCTCTGAACTGGCCATGGAACTCTCTGAGGACGGCCATTCCGTCGTCGTCATCGACAAGAATCGCGACAGCCTGCGACGTCTGACCCATTTTCACGGCAAGACGATCGTGGGCTCGGGCTTCGATCGCGACGTGCTCTATCAAGCCGACGCCATGACCGCTGACGCGCTGGCGGCCGTGACAAGCGGGGACAACTCCAACATCCTCTGTGCGCGGATCGCCCGCGATCACTACAACATCAAGAACGTGGTCGCTCGCATCTACGACCCGGCGCGCGCCGACATCTACATGAAGCTCGGCATTCCCACCGTCGCCACGTCCTCGTGGACAGTGGCGCAGGTGAAGCGTTGGATGCTGCCAACCGATGACTCAATCGAATGGAGCGACATCGCCGGCTCGCTCCACCTCGTTGAGCGCATCGTGCCTGACGCACTGGCGGGAAAGCCCGTCGCCAACTTTCAACTCGGTGACAGCGTGCGCCTCGTCGGCATTGTGCGGGCGGGCCAGGGTCGCGTCGACATCGACGGCCTCTTCGCCCAAGAAGACGACATCCTCGAGTTCCTCGTCACCACCGACGGGCTCAAGAGGCTGCACGATCTGCTCGAGGTCACGCCATGAAAGTCGTCATCGCGGGTGGCGGATCGGTCGGCACATCCATCGCACTTGACCTCATCGATCGGCACCACGACGTGTCGCTGATGGAACGAGACAGCAACCGCGCCGAGAAGTTGAAGACGATGCTGCCGGGGGTCACCGTCTTGTCTGCGGACGCGTGTGAGTATTCGAGCCTGTCGCTCGCCGACGTGCGCAGCGCGGACGTCATGATCGCCGCGACTGGCGACGACGAGGACAACCTGGTGATCAGCTGGCTCTCCAAGCAGGAGTTCGGCGTCCCGCGTGTGATCAGTCGCACGAACAACGCGCGCAACGAGTGGCTCTTCAATGAGAGCTGGGGCGTCGACGTGTCGGTGTCAACGCCGGCGCTCATCACGTCGCTCGTTGACGAGGCGGTCGAAGTCGGCGCCATCATCGAGCTCATGACCCTCGCCCACGGCAAGATGCGCCTCATCGAGATCACGCTGGATGAGAACTCGCCCGCGGTTGTCGAGCGCCGCACTCTTGATGAGCTGCGCCTTCCCGACTCGATGCGCGTCGTCGCCGTCGTGCGCAACGAGCAACCTCTCATCCCGTCGCCCACGATGCACTTCCTCGAAGAGGACCACGTTGTCTTGATGGCGCGTAGCGACGCAACCCAGGACTGCACCAGCGCATTCATTGGATAGCCGATCTTTCACGCGACAACTTCGGCCGTAGGCTGGACGCGTGCGCGCGGCCTTTTTTGACCTGGATAAAACGGTCATCGCGAAGTCATCGCTGGTCGCCCTAGGCCCCGAGCTCCACGCCAGAGGGCTGCTCCATCGACGCACGCTGATCCGCGCGGGACTCGCCCAGCTCTGGTTCCTACGCTTTGGCGCGGACGACAAGCGCCTCGAGCGAGTGCGTGCATCGGTTCTTAAGGTCACCCGAGGCTGGGACCGCGACGAGGTTCGCCAGCTCGTGAAAGAGACCATCAACGACGCGATCGAACCCCTTATTTATGCGGAGGCTCTGGAGCTAATCGATTTCCACCTGGCTCACGGCGAAGAGGTCTATCTCGTCTCCAGCGCGCCCGCGGAGATCGTCGAGCCCTTCGCCGAGCTGCTAGGCATCACGGGCGCGATCTCTTCGACATCAACCTTCGACGAACACGGCAAGTTCACGGGCGAGATGGTGTTCTTCGCCCAGGGCGCTAACAAGGCGGTCGCCATTCGCGAGCTCGCCGAGCGGCGAGGCATCGATCTCATCGAGTCCTACGCCTACTCCGACTCTGAGACCGACGTGCCCATGCTGGAGGTCGTCGGGCACCCGTACGCGGTCAATCCGGACCGTCAGCTCGCGCGCATCGCCCACGAACGTCAGTGGCCGATCCTCACGTTCAGCCACCCGGTGACCGCACTCTCGCGCTCGAAGTCTCACACGCCGTTTATCGTGAGTGCGCTCGTCGTCGGCGCAGCCGCGCTGCTGGGGGGAGCAGGCGCGAAGGGACTCCAGCGGCGCTAGAGCGTCAGAAGGTCGCGCGCGCCGGTATCGGACGACGGGTGACGCAGCTTGCTCATCGCGCGCGCTTCGATTTGTCGAATGCGCTCGCGCGTCAAGTTCATCTCGGCGCCGACATCTTCTAAGGTGCGGATCTCGCCCGCACCATCAAGACCAAAGCGCATCCGAAGAATCTTCTGCTCGCGCTCGTCGAGCGGCTGGAGCAGCTTCTCGATCGCGGCCGGCATCATCTTCACCGCGGCGACGTCAAAGGGTGACTCCGCCGAGCGGTCTTCGACCACGTCGCCGAGCTCGGCATCGCCGTCTTCACGAAGTGGTTCGGACAAAGAGATCGGCTCCGAGCGAAAGCGCAGCGCTTCGATGAGCTTGTCTTCGGGCATCTCGCACTCGTCGCAGAGCTCTTTGATGGTTGGGGGTCGACCGAACTTGAGCTCCAGGCGCGACTGAGCCTTCTGCACTCGAGCGAGCGTGTCGCCCGCGTGCACCGGGAGGCGGATGGTGCGCCCGGTGTTCGCGATACCGCGGGTGATGGCTTGGCGGATCCACCACGTGGCGTAGGTCGAGAACTTGAAGCCCTTGCGCCAGTCGAACTTCTCGACGGCGTGCATCAAACCGAGGTTGCCCTCTTGAATAAGGTCGAGCAGCGGGAGGCCGGAGGCCTGGTACTTCTTCGCGATCGAGACGACGAGGCGCAGGTTTGACTGCACGAAGTCTCGTTCGGCCTGGTCACCGCGGTGAGCAGCACGCTTGAGGGCCTGCTTGCGGCTCGGGGTGAGCTTGATCTTCTTGTCGTTCTCGGCGGCTTCGAGCTCGGCTTTTGCCTCGCGACCTTCTTCGATGGTCTGAGCGAGGTGAACTTCGTCGTCCTTGGTCAACAGGGTGTACTGACCGATGTCCGAAAGGTAGAGGCGTACGAGGTCCTCGTCGTCGCGGTCTATACGGTCTTTCGCCATGGGTTCCCCTTAATCAACGGAGTTGTCCTCCGGTACTACTAGTTATACGGAGGTATGCAACCTACCGGGAAATCCCGAAACTTTCAGCGTTTCCAGTGCTTTCCAGGCGATCGGCCAGTTCTCTCGCCCGACGTTGCCACTCCTCGTCCTCGATAGGTCCCCGACGAGCCGCCACCTCGCCCACAGCGTGCATCTCTCGCAGCAGTACCTGGGAGCCGAGATTGATGACGTCCAGATCCCCCACCTCGAGGGACACATATTCTCTCGCGTCTCGAAGCGATACCAAAACCCGGGGACCGACGACCATCGCGAGGCAGTAGAGCGTCATCGCCCCGGTGAGGTCACCGCCAACGGCGGCAACGAGTGCGTCAGCGAGCGGTTCCACCGGCTGGGGCGCCACGTCACCCAGCTGCTCGCGAAACGCCAGGGCGACCTCCCCGAGAGCCCGGGCCGTTTCGTAGGTGCGCACGACGTAGGCGTCGTCGGTGAAGCTCGGCGCGCTCGCCCCGAGCACCTCATACATGGTGTCAAAGCACGAATAGAGGTGCTGCACCGTCTCGCGTGAGCTCATCAGGCTTCGGGGCGAAAGGCGTTGGTGATCGGCATGCGTCGGTCGCGGCCGAAGGCCTTCTTCGAGATGCGCACGCCCGGCGGCGTCTGACGTCGCTTGTACTCACTGCGGTCGACGAGTCGAGTGATGCGCGTCACGAGCGCGCGGTCGTAGCCGAGTGCGATGATCTCTTCGGCCGTTGCGTCGTCTTCGACGTAGAGCTCGAGCAGCGGGTCAAGCACCTCGTAGGGTGGCAGCGACTGGTCGTCACGCTGGTCGGCGCGCAGCTCCGCCGACGGCGCCTTCTCCAAGACCGACTCGGGGATCGGCTCGGGGTCGCCGTCTGCGCGCGCCATGGCGTTGCGATAGCGACACAGCTCGTAGACGAGCGTCTTCGGTACGTCCTTGATGACGGCAAATCCTCCAGCGGTGTCGCCGTAGAGCGTCGAGTAGCCGACCGCCATCTCCGACTTGTTCCCGGTGGTGAGCACGATCGCTCCGGTCGCATTGGAGATCGCCATCATCAGCACGCCCCTGATGCGCGACTGGAGGTTTTCGTCCGTGAGTCCTTCAGGTTCGTCGACGAGCACCTCGCCGAGCGTGCGAGTGAAGGTCTCGTGCGCGTCTTCGATCGGGACCGTCGAGATCTCGAAGTCGAGTCGACGGCTCAGCTCTTCGGCGTCGGCGAGCGAGCCCTCCGACGAGTAGCGACTCGGCATGGCAAAGCCGCGCACGGCCCGTGCGCCCACGGCGTCCACCGCGATTGCCGCGACCAGCGACGAGTCCACACCCCCCGAGAGCGCGACGATCGCTTCCCGAAAGCCGTTCTTGCGCAAGTAGTCGCGCGTGCCCATGACCAGCGCCTCATAGATCTCTTTGATCTCGGCCAGCGGCTCTTCGACGTGATTGACGGGCGCCGCGCGCACTCTCGACTCGTCGCGCACGTAGCGACTCTCGATCCTGACGCCAACATCAGACTCCGGAGACTCGAGCTCGCACATCAAGAGCTCTTCGCTGAACGCGCTGGCGCGCGCGACGACCGCGCCGTGGCGATTGACGGCGGTGCTCTGGCCGTCGAAGACGAGTTCGTCCTGACCGCCGACGAGGTTTACGTAGGCAATCGCGCAGTTGGTCTCCAACGCACGCTCGCGAAGTATTGCTTCTCGGTCGGCCCGTCGCCCGCGCGCGTATGGCGAGGCATTCGCGACGACGAGCACCGTCGCGCCCGCTTCAGCAAGCTCGAGCGCTGGTCCGTTGCTGGTCCACAGGTCTTCACAGACGAGCAGCCCGACGGCCACTCCGCGAACGTTGACGATCGTCTGGGGACCGACGCCCGGGTGGAAGTATCGCCGCTCATCAAAGACGTCGTAGTTGGGAAGGAGCCGCTTGGTCGCTGTCGCGACCACGCCGTCGTCGGCGACAGCGACCAACACATTCGCAATGTGTCGGTGCATCGCAGCGTCGAGATCGCGCGCTGCGTCCCGCCCGTCGCTCGCCGGAGCGAGCTTCACGCCGAACGTGCCGTCTGGGACGGCGGTCCCCACGAGTATCGGCGGAAGGTTCTCCGCCTTGGCGAGGTCGAAGAGCGCCTGGGCGCTCGCTTCGATGAAGCCCTCTTTCAAGAGGAGGTCCTCTGGCGGGTATCCCATCAACGAGAGTTCCGGCGTGAGCACGAGGTCGGCGCCGACGAGCGCTGCCTGGGCGCGAAATCGAGCGAGGGTTTCGACGTTTTGCGCAAACCCGCCCACCACCGCGTTCATCTGGGCGAGGGCGATGCGGAGCGTAGCCACGAAGAAAGCCTAATGGCGAGCGCTCTTTTTGCCCAGAGGAATCGCGGACCCCGGAGCCGCTCCTCGGACAAAGGTTTCACACGCCATTAACAGAACCGGGGGTGCAGAGGCTCCCCGAGCCATCAGACTGGACGCAGTCGCGTGAAGGCGATCACTCACCTAAGGAGCATCGTTGTCGTACCAAGCTGAATACATTTGGATAGACGGTACCGAACCCACTCGCAAGCTGCGCAGCAAGACCAAAATCGTTGCCGACGGCCAGAAGCCACCCGTGTGGGGCTTTGACGGTTCGAGCACGAACCAGGCGACGGGCGAACATTCGGACTGTGTTCTCGAGCCCGTCTTCACGTGTCCCAACCCGCTTCGCGGCCCCAACGACGTGCTCGTGATGTGCGAGGTGCTGAACCCCGACATGACCCCGCACGTGACGAACACGAGAGCGCACGCCGTCGATGTGGCGAAGAAGTACGCGGCCTTCGAGCCGATGTTCGGCATCGAGCAGGAGTACACGTTCTTCCAGGACGGCCGTCCCTACGGCTGGCCCGAAGACGGCTTTCCCGCCCCGCAAGGTCCCTACTACTGCGGCGTCGGCGGCGCAAAGATGCCCGGACGCGACATCGTCGAAGCGCACACGCTCGCCTGCATGCAAGCGGGCATCGGTATCGAGGGCACGAACGCCGAAGTCATGATGGGCCAGTGGGAGTTCCAAGTCGGGATCCTCGATCCCGTCGCGGTCGGTGACCAGCTCTGGACGGCGCGTTGGCTACTCGAGCGCATCGCCGAGGAGTTCGGCGTCGACGTGAGCTTTGACGCGAAGCCCATCAAGGGTGACTGGAACGGCGCCGGTGCGCACACCAACTTCTCGACCAAGCAAATGCGCGCGCCGGGCGGCTTTGCCGCCATCGTCGCGGGTGCCGAGGCACTTGGCACGAAGGTAAAAGAACACATCGCGATCTACGGTGTCGGCATCGAGGACCGTCTGACGGGCGCGCACGAGACGGCGCCCTACAATAAGTTCTCCTATGGCGTATCCAACCGTGGCGCGTCGGTACGGATTCCCGCCGCCGTGGCGACCGCACAGCGCGGGTACTTGGAAGACCGACGCCCGAACGCGAACGCTGACCCGTACCAGGTCGCCGCACTCATCACCGAAACCATCTGCGGTGCCGCTGATGAGGTGAGGGTGCCGGTGAAGAAGGCCGCGGCCAAGAAGGTCGTGAAGAAGGCGGTCACGCGCAAGGCTCTCTCGAAGTAAGATCCCCCAACCTCGAGTCAAAAAAGACCCGCCGCGCATAGTGGCGGGTCTTTTTGAGTCGAAATCGCGACCTCTTAGAGAAGGTGCGAGAATGGCCAGCATGCAAAGTCAGGCGCAGTACGTCCTTCGCACAGTCGAAGAGCGCGGGGTGCGTTTCGTCCAGCTCTGGTTTACCGATGTCCTCGGTCGACCCAAGGCCTTCCACGTCACTCCCGCCGAGCTCGAAGACGCCCTCGACCAGGGAATGACCTTCGACGGCAGTGCGATCGACGGCTTCTCGCGCACGACCGAGGCTGACCTCCTCGCCCGGCCCGACCTCACGACGTTCCAGCTGCTGCCCTGGTACCCGAAGGGCGAGGCGATCGCGCGGGTGTTCTGTGACATCGTGAACATCGATGGCACTGCATTTGAGGGCTGTCCACGCCAGCAGCTTCGTCGCGTGCTCGACGGCGCACGCGCGCAAGGTTTCACGTTCTTCGTCGCGCCGGAAATCGAGTACTTCTACTTCAACGAACTGAACGCGACCCTGGGACCGGTGCCCATCGATCGCGGCAGCTACTTCGACCTGACACCGGACGACACGGCGAGTCAGCTGCGCCGACGCACGGTGCTGGTCTTAGAAGAGATGGGCATCGGCGTGGAACACGCCCAGCATGAAGACGCACCGGGCCAACACGAGATCGATCTGCGCTACACCGATGCACTCACGATGGGCGACACCGTCATGTCCGTGCGTCACGTCGTCAAAGAGCTCGCCCGTCAGTCTGGTGTATTGGCAAGCTTCATGCCAAAGCCGCTCGTTGGGGTGCAGGGTTCCGGCATGCACACCCACCTCTCGCTCTGGCGCGACGAGCAGAACGCCTTCATCGGTGAGCACACCTACGGACTGAGCGACCTTGCCGAGAAGTTCATCGCGGGTCTCGTGCGTCACGCGCCCGAGATCACGGCGGTCACCAACCAGTGGGTGAACTCCTACAAGCGACTCGTGCCCGGCGTCGAAGCTCCCGTCGGCGCGGAGTGGGCACGCTACGACTCGGCGGCGCTCGTGCGCATACCGTCGGTGAAGCCCGGCCGCATGGACTCAACGCGCGTTGAGTACCGCTCGCCAGATCCGGCGGCGAACCCGTACCTTGCCTTCGCCGTCATCCTCGCCGCGGGCCTGCGCGGCATCACGGGGAACTACGAGCTCCCCAAAGAAGGCGTGCGCACGGCCGACCTCCCTCAGTCACTCGCCGAAGCCGTCAACCTCATGGAGACGTCATCGCTGATGCATGAGACGTTGGGCAGCCATCTCGTCGAATGGTTCTTACGCAACAAGCGCGCCGAGTGGGACGCCTATCGCGGCCAGGTGACGCCTTTCGAGCTCGAACGGTATCTGCCACTGCTGTGAGCATCGACGTCGTGCTCTGTGTGCCCTCGTGCGAAGGGCCGGTGCGCAAAGCTTTTGACGTCACCGGCGTGACGCCCGCGGTCGCGGCGTCGGCTCGAATGAACGAGATCGCCGCGATGGAGCCGGCCGACGGATTCTCCGGCGCCGTCATCAATGCGGCAGCCCTCCCCTTCTCCGATGCGATGAGCCTCTGTCGCCAGCTTCGCCAGCGCGAGCGCGGCGTCGGGCCGATCATCCTGCTGCTCGACCACTACCAGCTCGACGACCTCACGTTTCGAGAAGACCTCTTCGACGACTTCGTCGTTGGTCCCTACGACGTGAGCGAGCTCGCAACGCGACTACGCCACCGTCTGCGGCGCGCGGGCAATGAGAGTGTCGCGCCGCGCATCGAGCACGGCGAGCTCTCGATGAACTTGGAGACCTATCAGGCGTCGATTGCCGGTCGCGTCATGGACCTCACCTACATGGAGTACGAGCTACTGCGTTTTCTCGCCACGAACCCGAACCGAGTGTTCACCCGCGCCACGCTGCTCAGCCGAGTGTGGGGGTATGAGTACTACGGAGGGGCGCGCACCGTCGACGTGCACGTGCGCCGCCTACGCGCGAAGTTGGGCGAGGAGTACGCGCACCTGATTCAAACCGTGCGATCGGTCGGCTACAAGTTCGGCACCTCGAACGAGGTGGACGACTAGCGCTCGGGCGAGTAGGCCCAGAACTCGACTTCAACCAGTGCACCAAGCGGGAGCTCGGCGACGGCGAAGGCGCTGCGCGTGGGGAGCGGGTCGCTGAACACATCAAGCCAGACCTCATTCAACGACGTGAAGTCCGACATGTCCACGATGAACATCGTCGCCTTGACGACATCAGCGAGCGACGAGCCGGCTTCTTCGAGGAGGCTCGCCGCGTTCTTGAGCGCCTGGCGAAGTTGACCGGGAGCGCCGCCTTCAGCGAAGGTGGTGGTCTCTTTGCCTGCCACCGTGCCGAGCTGACCCGAGACGATGACGAGGTCGCCCGCGCGGCGCCACGGTGAGTACGGACGTGCAGGCACGTAGGTCAACTAAAGGAGTTGCCGCACCCGCAGGTGCGCGAGGCGTTCGGGTTCGTGATGTGAAAACCCGCGCCCTGGAGACCGTCGGTGAAGTCGAGCGTGGCGCCGGTCAAGAGTTCCGCGCTCGCGGGGTCGACAACGACCTTCACGTCGCCGAATGCGTTGACGACGTCGTCGTCCGCGATCTCGGAGTCGAAGTACATGTCGTAGTTGAAGCCCGAGCACCCGCCCGCCTTCACGGCGACGCGCAGCGCCAACGGCTCGTCAGCACCCGCCGCGGCGATGAGCTCGGCGACCTTGGCGACTGCGCCTTCGGTCAGCGAGATGGGCTCGGTTACCTTCTCGGTCAACTTCACGTTGGTGGTGGTCATCTCGACGCAGCTCCTTAAACAATCCTTGTTCCATGGTAGCGAAGGAATCTCACGATCGACACCCATAAATAAGGTGTCACTCAGCCCTCGTCGTCGTCAAATCCCTCATCACCGGGCAGAAGGATCTCTGGACCTCCATCGCGCGGGACGGCGCGCGGGCGAATGGCGGCCACTGGACCGAGCGAGCGGGCGTATGCAAGCACGTCGTGGGCGTGAGGTAAGTTCGCCACGGCCTCCATATTGCGCAGGGTCGGCGGCATCATCGTGAACTCGCCCCGAGCGTGAGCGGCCAGCGCCTCCACCGGGCGAACCCACTGGTCATCGACCGTCTCGCCCGCGTCGTGGGTCGCGAGCTGACCCGCGGGGGCAAGGGCGACGAAGAAGCGCGTGTCGTATCTGCGCGGTAAGCCGACAGGCGTGACCCAGTGCGCCAAATATGCGACGCCTCGCAGATCGACTCGCAGCTTTTCTTCTCGCAACATGTCGACGAACCGAAGCTCTCCGGCGTTGAGCGCACGCCGCTGCGCGGCGAGTCGTTCGAGGTCACTTCGCTCGGTGAAGCGCGCTGGCTCACCGTCGTTGTTGCACGCGATGAGCAGTCCAGCTTCCTCGAAGAGCTCTCGAAGCGACGCCACGTAGTACGCGAGGCCGCCTTCTGTGACGCCGAGTCGCGCAGAAGCAATCCGATCATTCAATCCGTATGCCAGGTCGTCGTCACCGTCCTCTTCGTCGACGGCACCACCGGGATAGACGTACGCACCGCCCATGAAATCACTCAGCACGTTGCGACGAAGCATAAGAATTTCATAACCATTGGCACCGTCGCGCAACGTGAGCACCGTTGCCGCAGGGCGTGGAACAACGGAATCGGCCATAGCCGCCAACTTATCGACCCGACTTGCGCCGTGGTTCGATGTCCACACGTCCACTAACGTTTGGTTGGCCTCGATTACTAAGGAGCAGTGTGGCAAAGACAGCGGCATCGAACCGGCGCCCCGCGCCGAGGAAGACCCCGACGCGAGGAGGTCGTCCCGCCGGACTGTTCACCTGGATCGCCGTCGGGCTCGTGGTGATCGTCGTGGTTGCCCTCGTCATCATCAAGGTGGCGACTGGTGGCACCACCACCCCACCGGGCAAGACGACCTTTCAGCCCACGAGTGCGGCGGTCCTGACTGACCTCACGACCATTCCGGCGTCAGTGTTCAATTCAGTCGGTATCAACTCACCTATTACTTCGATCACACCACCGCAGCCCATCTCCGGCCAGTCTGAGCTCTACGGGACGAACGCGAGCGGCCAGAAGGTGCCAGAGATTCTCTACATGGGCGCCGAGTACTGCCCATACTGCGCCGCACAGCGCTGGGCCACGATTGTGGCCCTCAGCCGCTTTGGCACGTGGTCGGGCCTCGGGAACATGTCAAGCCTGTCGACCGACGTCTACCCCAACACCCCGACCTTCACGTTCCTCAAAGCGAAATACACATCGAAGTACCTCGTCTTTAAGTCTGTGGAGCTCTACACCAACTACCTCTCGAAGACCGGTGCCTACGTGAAGCTACAGACGCCGACGCCCACGGAAGAAGCCGAGATCTCCAAATACGACACGACCAAGTACGTGAAGGGCTTCACGTCAAGCACGGAAGACGGGTCAATTCCATTCATCACGTTTGCCAACAAGTTCCTCGTCGCAGGCGCGAGCTACAACCCTCAGACACTGGCGGGAACGAGCCGCGACGCTATCGCGGGCGCACTCGACAACGAGACGAGCCCCATCACCCAGGCCATCGTCTCCTCGGCGAACTACCAGACCGCCGCCATCTGCACGCTGACCAACCAACAGCCGGGCAACGTGTGCACGACCTCTGGTGTAATGAAGGCGGCCAAGGCGATGGGCATTAAGTGAGCGCGTCGCCACTAAGCGTGGCGCAAGATGACGAGGTGGAGTTCGCCGTCCCGAGATGGGCGGAGTTCGCGACGCTTGTGCTGAGCCTGATCGGCTTGGGGCTGTCGATTTACTTGACGATCACCCACTTCCAACCCCAGCTGCTCGCGTGCTCGAGCACGGGATTCGTTGACTGCGCGAAGGTAACAACGTCGGCCCAGTCAGAGATCCTCGGAATACCTGTGGCGATCCTCGGGCTCGGGAACTACACGGTGATGACGGCGCTCAATACCCCGTGGGCCTGGCGCACAACGTCCCGTTGGATCCATTTGGCCCGGTTTGCGTTGGGCGTAGTTTCCATGTGCTTCGTGTTGTGGCTGATCTCCGCCGAACTCATCATCATCGGCAACATCTGCCTCTACTGCACGGCCGTGCACATCACCACGTTCTTACTGTTCATCGTGCTGATGAGCGTTTGTCCTGCCCAACTCGGCTGGACTCGGTCACGCTCGAATTAGCGCCCGGCGTTCGAACTCGTTGAGGCCACCCCAGATCCCGTAGGACTCGTGGCGCTCAAGCGCGGCGTGCAAGCACTCCTCGCGCACGGCACATCCCGCGCAGATTCTCTTCGCCAACTGCTCGCGTTCCAGGCGATCTTCTTTTCGTTCAGCGCTGTCTGCCGAATAGAACAGGGAGCCTTCACTTCCTCGACACGCGGCGTCCACTGACCAGCCCAACGCCGTTGTCGCCATAGACTTCCCCCCACATATGCCCCGACTCGCAGAATAACCACCTGCCGGTCGCAAATACAAGGGAAGATTTTCAGTCCGCAACGGGACTCTCAATTCCTCGCAAAACGCAACTCCTCTCAGATATGGACCAGCATGACACTGACGCTACGCTAAAAGCCGTGGCTACCATCCTTCTTGCAAGCGACCTCTCCTCGCTCCGCCGCGAGCTCGAAACCATGCTCGCGGGCCCTGACGTGATGATCGAAGAGGCCGCGACGGGACCCGAAACCATCGCTCGAGTGCAGCGTGGCGAGATCGACCTCGTCATTGCCGACTTGCAGATCGGCGCCATGGGGGGCATGGCAATCACCATGGAGTTGCGCAACCTCGAGTCCTACGGCGCCATCGACCCTGTGCCCGTCTTGATGCTGCTCGATCGTCGACCTGACGTCTTTCTCGCGCGCCGCGCGGGGGCGGACGGCTTCGTCGTGAAGCCCCTCGACCCGCAGCGGATGCGGCGCGCCGTGCGCGCGCTGCTTCGTGGCGAGAGCTACGACGACGAGTCGTTGCGTCCAGCGACGGTTCGCGTTGGTAGCCCCGACGCTCAATGAGTGATTCGAAGCCTCCCCCGACGGGCCTCGCGCGGATCCGCGCGCGACTAACGGGGCATGAGCACGATCGTCACCGGCCCGCTTCTCCGGAAGCGGCTGCTATTCATGCTCGCGTCGACCAGCTGAGCGAACTCGAGCTACGCGATGTCATGACACCTCGTGTCGACGTCGCGTTTCTCACATTTCCGGTGACGCCCGAGGCCGTCGCCGAAGCGGTTCGTGACACCGGCCACTCGGGATTCCCGGTCGTGAGCGACGACCTCGACGACGTCCTCGGGGTGCTCTACGTGAACGATCTCTTTCGCAGCTCGACCCTGAAGCGCGCCATCGGCGTGTCGCTCCCGGGCACCGAGGAGATCACGCGCAAGATTCGACGTCCCCTCATGCTCCCCGAGACACTCGATCTCCTCGAGAGCCTGAGCGAGATGCGAAAGCAGCACCGGACCTTCGCACTGGTTTTGGACGAACACGGGGGCGTGGCGGGGGTCGTGTCGATTCGCGACATCCTCGAACAGCTCGTGGGCGATCTCGCCGACGAGTTCGACGAGGACGAGGAACCGACGATCGTGAAGATTCGCCAAGACCGATGGCTTGTCGATGGCCAGACGCACGTCGATCGCGTCGCCGAAGAGCTCGGCCTCGAGATCCCTGAAGGTGAGTACGTCACCATCGCGGGTTTCGTACTCGATCTCGCCGGTGAGATACCCGCCGCAGGCACCATCTACTCCTACGGCGACTGGACGTTTCGTGTCCAGTCAATTGAGAAGCGACGCATCAGCGAACTCGTGATCGAGTACCACCCACCGCCCGAGACTGAGGTTCCGAGCGCGATCTAGCCTTTGTTTGATAGCGCCTGTGACGAGTAGGCTAAACGGGCTGCGAGGTAACTCGCTGCGGGCTGTAGCGCAGCTTGGTAGCGCGCTTCGTTCGGGACGAAGAGGTCCCGGGTTCAAATCCCGGCAGCCCGACCACCAGGCAGTACATAGGTGAAACGCAACACAGGCCCCCATCGTCTAGCGGCCTAGGACACCACCCTTTCAAGGTGGCGGCACGGGTTCGAATCCCGTTGGGGGTGCTAGATATTTCCTGGTCAAGGTATTTTTCTCCTCTCGGCCCAAACTTCGAATTTGGCATGATTCGGCGTCAAAAATTCTGCGCTCAGCGCCCATTGACGCCGGTGACGCGCAAGGGGCTAATGGAGTTACCCGCGGCGACCAGCGAATCCGGGAAATTTAGGCTCTCACCGCCGGTACCAGCACAATTCCCGCCAAAACCGCCACCAGCTCTCCTGGGAGGTGTTCACTATGTCGCGACACATGCCCTCGAATCCTGTAAGCGCAGAGGTTTGGATGGCCCAAATTTTGCCTCAGTTGTGACCACTTCGGGCGAACTCAACGGCACACTTCGGCGGACTGACCACTGACCAGAGGCCCGCCGATGTTGAGGAGGAGCCCTACGATGGAACGATGCCGTGGAAAGAAAACTCTGTACGTGAGCTAGCCGAGGAGGTTGCGGCTTGCCTCTCTAAGGGGGACTCCAGCGCCGCCACTCGATTGGCCTTTAGCTTCTTAGAGCGCTATGACAAGTCTGATTGGGAGACCCGAGTCCTGATAACGGCCGATCCGCCCCAAACCACGGGTAGCGATCGCTATGACGCCCTCGTGGCCGGAATGGTCGAGTTCGCGTGCGCGTCTCATGGCGTTGTCGCCCCGGCGTGGGTAAACAATGAATCCTTCTTTCTAAACGAATGGTGGTTTGTCTCGGGCGTCTCGTCTCTGCACGCCGATGCACTCGTCCACAGCCCAATTTCGCTCGCCCGTCGCGGTGTCTTCGTAACGCAGGGCGCATTGGAATACGCATAGTGGCACTTCTCGGTCGTCGAGAGTTGCTTGAAGCACTCGGGGAACTTGACGAGGAACTGAAGATACTCAACGTTCGAGGAGAAGTATTCATCGTCGGCGGGGCTGCGATGGCAATTGCGTACGACACACGAAGGTCGACAGCCGACGTTGACGCCGTTTTCGTGCCCTCCAGCGAAGTGCGGACCGCGGCGTCTCGAGTGGCTGAACGAATGAACCTGGAACCCGACTGGCTTAACGACGGCGCGAAATCGTTCCTGCCGGGCGAGGATGAAAATCAAATCGGTGTTTACGAAGGGCAGCACCTCAGTGTCGCGGCCGCGTCGCCCCAATATCTGCTGGCCATGAAACTCATGGCGTCGCGAGTCGAGCGCGATCAAGACGACATCCGCGAGTTGTACAAGCTATGCGGGCTCACAACGGCCGAGCAGGGACTCGATCTTTTGGTGTCTTACTATCCGTCACATCGGATATTGCCGAGAGTTCAATTCTTGCTTCAAGAGATGTTCCCAGAGGAGAACGAGAAGAGTCGCGACACTGGAATGTCGCGGTAGAAGACCGTCTCGAACGAAACAGCCGCCCAAATTGAACGTGAGTCCTGAAATATCACGGCCTTGACGCCCGTCGAACGCCCGCGACAGCCGTAAACGGAGACGCGACAATGAAAATTGTCCTGTGATCAGCACTTGCGGCGCACTTCCCCGCGAGTAATGTCCACCCTTTCAAGGTGGCGGCACGGGTTCGAATCCCGTTGGGGGTGCTTCGTAATGCCTGGTAAAGTTAGATTTCTCCATCGAGGCAAGCACTCGAAAATACTCCGTTTGGGCCTGAAAAAGTGCTCCTTTATGCCCGCGTTATGCCCAAGGCGGGGCAAAGTCGATTATTTTGGCGTTCGCCCGGTTTGTCTTGCGACGTTTGGAAGCTGATGTTGGACTCGAATAGCCCTAAAACTAAAGGCGTTTCGGCGTCTGGCTGGGCCGATACAAAGCCACCACCCTTCACAGGTGGTGTCAAACTCTGGAAGCGTCGCATCTGTCTTAAAGGAAGAATCTTGAGAAATACGCGCAGGTCGGCCATGCGTACCACTGGTACACCTGGTACCATATAAACATGGAGCGAATTCGGGCATTTGAGGCGATGGGGCAGCGTTATAAGTCACGCTCAGCGAGGGACAACTTCAGCGATCTCCTGACCGCGGCGGAAGCAGGCGTACCTTCGGTGATTACTCGCGATCGTCCCGTGGCAACGATCGATGCGCAATTATTGGAGGAGTTGCTTGCGACGCGAGCCCCCTTTGAGGTTCTGTCCTCAGTAACTGACGACCAGGTTGCCTTCTGGTTGGCTGACGGTTCGGCGTACGCGGTCGGCCCGGACCTGGATTCTGCGACCGAGGATTTTCTCGACGCATTGATTGATTACGCGCAAAGTTGGTACGAGGACCTGCAAGGGGCTCCAAACCACGTCCAGAACCGATGGCTTGCATTGCGCATTGCACTTCACGCAGGCGACCGAAAAGAGCTTGAGCATGCAGTCTTTGGGGATTGATGCCCCGGCCGCTGGCGCATTCCGATCATAAGAAATTTGTCGAAACTGAAGGTTGGACCAAGAAGGGAACCGCGAGCGCTGAGGGCAAAACAGGCAATCATTTTTGCTATTCACTCCGCCTGAATACGGGCGAGATTTTGTACACGAGAGTCTCACACGGTTCCGGATCCATCAACGATCCCTCGCTCGTGGCATCGATTTTGAGAGAACAACTTCACGTTTCAGAGCAGGACTTCTATCGGTGCGTCAATGATGGAGTATTGCCGCCACGCCCTGCTCCTGAAAACTTAGAAGTTCCACCTGAAGGTCTTGACGCGAAGCTAGTCAGAAATCTCATCACCAAGGTTGGCCTTTCTCAGTCTGACGTTGCTGCCCTGAGTAAGGCCGAGGCCGTTGAGAAATGGAACCAATATCTATCCAATCAGATCAAGCGAGCTGTTCGACGCAGCGGAGTTTCTCATGTCGCTTGAACCAGATCATCTCGTCGTCGAGAGGATCTGAAGAGGGTTGTTCGTCCGCATCGGCCGTCGAAGTCAGGCAATCGGAATGCAGTCGTGCGACAGCCTCCTCCAACTTTCAACCATTAGTAACTCTCGCTGTCACAATGTGTGACGCCGCGTGTGAGTGCACGACTCCATTTACGGTGATGTGACGCGAGGCTTTCTCCACCGCTGCGGCAAGTGCCGACTGGTCCGCATCAGAAAGTAGGGCGAGGGTCGTTGCCACCGAGGCCGCGTGCAGCGTCAACAGCAGTTGATCAGGACCGCCCTCGAAGACAACCGGCAGTTCGTATCTGCGCACCTCCACGTCCGTGAATCCACCGTCGCTCGCAAGTCGGGCCAACACTGTCGAATCACCGAATCCCCACGGGCCGCCTTTGTACGTGTCTGCGACTTCAGTACCAAGGACCTCTTCCAAGGCGGTTGCGAGGGCGAGGAACGGAGGGCAGTCTTCGATGGCGCACCACACAGAGACGCCGAGCCTGCCACCAGGACGCAACACCCGCTGCATTTCGGCCAATGCCAAGCCTCGGTCGGGGAAGAACTGCAAGCCCTGCTGACAGGTCACAAGATCAAAGCTGTCGTCCGGGACGTCGAGTGCGTCGGCTGAGCATTGCAGATACTCAATTGGCGCGCTCTCGTCAATCGAGGCCTTCGAGCGTGCGAGGTCTAGCATCGCGGGACTCAAATCGCAACCCGTGACGCGCCCGCTGGGACCCACGCGTTGCGCGGCAAGTCGAGACACCGTTCCAGGTCCACATCCGACGTCGAGGAGAGCCTGTCCACTCTCAGGATTCAGCTCGTCGAGTAACAGTCGAGCCCAAGGTTCGAACAGCCTCGGCACCATAATCTCGTCATAGAAACTCATGGCGCCGGTGGATGCCTTTGCAAAAGAAGCACCCCATTCCAGGTCGCTGGTCATTCCCTTCCCCCTCTTTCTCCGCCCGTCCAACGTGACCATCAAACCGCAACCGCATGCCACTTTGCAAGCGGGGGCCATCTTGTCGAAGAGAGAGGCGATGGAAACCGTCGCGCCGAAGCGTGACAAGTAGTCGGTTAGATCCTTGACGGATACATCGCTTATCGATATAGTCGTGCGATGACCAATTCTCTAGAAGGACTTGGACGAAACGCCGGCGCTGCGGCACTCGTGCTCTCGAGCCTCGCGGGCGGCGAGAAACATGGGTACGCCCTCGTCAAGGATGTCGAGGAATTCGCTGGCGTCCACCTGCCTCCTGGCACGCTCTATCAAGTGCTCGCTCGACTCGAGAGCCGGGGACTGATTACCGCCCTGAAAGCAGATGATCGTCGACGCCCCTATCGCTTGACTGCGCTCGGCGCCTCGGTGCTCGCCGACTACTTCACCGCGCAGCAGAAGATCCTGAAGACCGGCCAAGCTCGTCTCAAGCGTTCTTGGACTCTGGCGTGAAAACCACCTACGACGGTGATCGCCGCGCGACGCGGCTCCTTCGCTGGTATCCACCCGCGTGGCGCGAGCGCTACGGCGAAGAGTTCGTCGCCCACCTAGAGCAAGAGTTCGCTGACCGGCCCACCGATTTTCGACGAAGCGTCAACATCGTGTTCAAGGGGCTCGTTGCTCGTGTGGGTGACCTCGGTTTCTCGAACGCATCAGTCAGCGCCGGTAGCCAAGCTCGTGCGGCGCTTGGCACAGGTTTTGCGCTCATTGCGCTGATGGTCGTCATCATGCTCGACTTCTGGTCGAGAGCCATGCTTGCATGGAGCGGTCGTCGCTACCACCCGATACCAGTCTCGGCGACGACCGGGGTTCTCACGGTGGCGATGGGGCTCCTCTTGTTGGTGCTCGCGGCGATCGTTCTCTTTACCGTGGTGTGCGCTGTGCGACAGATCGTCCACGGACGCGGTCGACGACTGGCGGGACCATCGATTCTCGCCGCGGGTGCTGGCGGCGTTCTCATTTATGTCGCGCGGCTTTTCCCGACAATGCTTGGGCAGTACATCAGCGGCGCTCATGGCTTCAAGGGCATCCGGTTGTCGCATCCTGGTCAAGTCATCGTCGCTCTAGCGCAGATCGCGTGGGAACTAACGCAAAGATGGATGGCCGCGTGGAACCAAGGAGGATTCCCCGGCACGTCCACCGCCCAGACCGTGCTGGACGATTGTGTCCCATTCCTCATGTTGGCCTTTGGCGTGGCGATCGCGTTGCTGATACGGCGCGTCGAGTTTCCACGCGCAGGTGCGCGCCTCGCACTGCCGACGGTTGAGACCCTGAGCGCGCTCACTGGTGTGTTCTTCGTCACCTATCTCGCGTGGAGCGCATTCGGCGGTCCATCGAACTATGAGTACTTCTTTCCCGAGACCCGCTGGCTCGGTTACGTGTACCTGATCCTCCTGGCAGTCGTGCCGATGGTTATCGGAGGGTCGGGACTTCTTTCCAGGAGACTGCAGCCTCGCCAAGGACGAAATCGGATTGAGATCATCAGCTGAGAGTGAGCACGACAGCCCGCGCATCACGGAGGTGCGCTGCCGCTGAATCGGACTTGCCAACTTCGTCTCGTGGAGCAAGTATTCTCACGCCCGGATGTGAAGAAACACCGAGTTAGCATGAACATCTTGAAGAGCCACCGACGATTTCTGGGTTTCGAAGATACCGAACGTGGCTCGTCCCTGCTCGCTCTATTGATCGTTGTGCTGATCTTGGGCCTTATGGCCGCAGTCGCCCTCGGGGGTTTGGGGTACACCCCAAATTCGACGATCACGGGAATACCCTCGACGATGCCTGGTGGAGGAGCGATCGTGGCCACCACGCCCACCACTGTCGCTACCAAGGGCGGGGACAACGGTGCGAGAGAATTGGCGATAAAGGCCTGCCGAACCGACTACGCGATGGTGAGCGCGGCAGTTCAGAGGTACAAGACGCTCAACGGTTCACTGCCCCGGTCGGGAACGGCCTGGGCGCGAGCTGCAAGAGACGGCGGTCCGTTCCTGCGTGTGTGGCCGCGAGACAATAAACGCTTCGTCATCGTATGGAACGGGTTAGCGCTCTCCGTCGTGCCCGCCGAGGGAGCGATCGCGCATAACTCACTCGGCACCAGTTCACCGGCAACCGGGTGCTTCGCGGCCTAGGACTCGCTGGTCATCTCATCTTGATGTCAGGCGTTGACCGGATGGAGCTACGCGGTGGCACACGTAATAGTCGACTCGGTCAATTGAAGAACGCCCTTTTTCCATATTGCGCTATTAGTAACGACGTATTTCTCGAGTTTGGTCAGGCTCGTGGCGTGCTCCTCGAACTTCAGAATTGTCACGATTTCCGTCAGCAGCTTCTTCACTGACGAGCTGGGTGCTTCCGACGCCAATTTCTCGTATGCGGGAAGGTACAGTTTTGCCCACACGTGATACGTGGAGATGGTGACGTAGGTTGGCGGCTCGGCCACTGCGAAGGTTTTGATCGTCTTGCAAAAATTGCCGGAGCTCGCAGACTGGTACGAACCGGCGGCGCCGCTTCCTGCAACGCAGGCGCCCATTGTGAACAGCGCGATCGATGCGGCAACGAAGGCGGTCATCGCAGATCTGGCCACGAATCCCTTAGGTGTGGGTCGATGGTTCAGAGTTCCTCCCCGGTGTGGACGTTGAAGCCTGAGTCGCTTGCCCTACAGAACCTACCGCTCAGTCATTATCGCCACCACTGTGACGACGATGGCAGTACTCACGAGTTTCAATCTGTGTCTCGTAATTGCCATTCTGAGTTGACCTCAATCTCAGCGCGCGCCTATCGGATTCGGATTGTTGGCCATCATGGGCGCAACTCCATGAATCGATGAGGATCAACGTCGTTGAATCCAAAGCGCGCATACAACCCATGGGCGTCTCGCGTAGCGAGCAAGCGAATACGAAGTCCGTCAACACCAGGATGTTCGATCGCCGCTTTGACCATGAACTCGCCGAGGCCGAGACCGCGAGATCCGACGTCGACGAATACATCGCAGAGCCACGCGAACGTCGCCTCGTCGGTTACCCAGCGTGCGAGACCCACTTGACCTCCCTCGGGTTCGTAACACCCAATCACAATTGAGCGCCGCATTGACGTCTCCACCTGCTCGTACGTTCTGCCAAGTGACCAGTAGCCCTCTTCGCTCAACCACCGATGAATCTGAGGAATGTCAAGACGTGCCTGGTCATCACTCACCACGTATCCGTCATCGCGTACGCGTTCCATGCGCAGTCAGAGTAGTTGACGCGCGTGATTTCAAATCTCTAGAGGAGCCGAGTTGGCGAGTACGTCGTCTCGCCCAACACGATGCGGCTCTGCACGTCCCTCGTGCCAATGTGTTGGAGCGCGTCGAGCACCGACTGCAGCTCATCGGTGTTTCGACTGACGATGCGTAGCTGATAGTCCAACCCGCCTGTCGTGTGGACCGCGCTCAACACCTGCGGCACGCCTTCGAGATCTCGCTCGAACTCGTGACGATCGACTGACTCTTTGAGGCTGACGTCGGTCAGCGAGTGCAGCGTGTGCCCCAGGACGCCAAGGTCGATCTCCGCGTGAAAGCCGGCCAGCACGCCCGATTGGCGCAGCCGGCGAACACGGTCAGCGGTGCTGTTCGAGCTGAGGTGGACCAGCGTCGCTAGCTGCTGGTAGCTGAGACGTCCATCGTCGCTCAGCGCTACAAGAAGCGATCGATCGATGTCATCCATGTGATATTCCTTCTCTACCTCGGCTTTAGAGGTTATACAACCATTAACTTATCTTATCAAGGCGTAAGTGGGGTTTATGCACTGGTTTTCCGAGTCATTTGAGGCTCCACTGCCCGTAAAATTAATGCATGTTGTTCCTCGCACTTCGCATTGTTATTGGCCCCCTGGGGGTCCTCGGCGGCACGGTGGCTCAGCGCCGCCTCGGCCCGGCCGTCGCCGGACTGGTCATCGGCCTTCCCCTGACCAGCCTGCCCCTTCTCTGGCTCGTGGCGCTGCAGCACGGCGCCGCATTTACCGGTTCGATGACCGATGCCATCCTCATCGGTTCCATGGTCGAGGGACTTGTCCTGTGGTGCTACGCCAAGATGACGACGCGGCTCTCACCCGTGCTCGCCCTGCTCAGCGCCTTCGCGATCTTCGCCAGCGCAGTGACGCTCGTCAGTATGTTCCACTTCTCAGCCGTGATCGCTGGCCTTCTCACCGCGGCCGGTTTCGCTCTCGCACTGCGCTGGTGGCCCGAGACATCGCCAGAGGAAGTCGAAGGAAATGGCCGCACTCGGCTGGTCATGCGTGTGGTCGCAGCGACAGTCTTCACGATCATCATTGTGACGATGGCCGCGAAGCTTGGCGCACTGCTCGCGGGGCTCGTCGACGCGCTCCCGATGACCACGATGCTGATGGCCTTCATGACTCATCAAGAGCAAGGGCCCGATGCGACATCCCAGTTCATTCGCGGCGTCCTTCGCGGCTCATTCTCGTGGGTGATCTCGACGGTCGTGCTTGCCGAGGTCCTTCGGACCGGTCACGTGCTGCTCGCCTTCGGTGTGTCACTCCTGTCGGCTCTCATCGTGCAGGCCGCAGTTCAAGCAGCCGACTCATTTCCAATGATCAAACGCAGCTTGCTCATCTCCTAACCGGGCGGCGGTCGACCAAGTCACCGTATGGTGTTGACTCATGGTCGATCGCTTCGTCCAGTGGCTGCAGCAGCACGACCCCGGCTACGCTGCGCTGCGCCGAGCCGGGCGCACCGCCATCGTGCTGCCGGGCCTACTCGCGCTCGACGTTGAGGTCTTTCACAATGCAACGATGGCGCTCTTCAGCGCCTTCGGGTCAATCGCGCTCTTGCTGTTCGTTGACTTCTCCGGCCTGATGCGCAACCGTCTCGAAACCCAGGCGGCGCTGTCCGTAGCCGGGGCAGTGCTGATCTGCCTGGGCACACTCGCGTCCCAAGCTGTCTGGTCGGCGGTGCTGCTCATGGCGGTCGTCGCCTTCATCGTGATCTTTCTCGGCGTCGTCAGTTCGGTGATCGCGGGGTCAATGACTGCTCTCCTGCTTGCGTTCATCCTTCCCGTCGCAACGAAAGTCCCCCTTTCCTCTATTCCGGATCGACTCGCCGGTTGGGGACTCGCGGCCGGTGTCGCGTTGCTGGCCGTGCGGTTGCTCTGGCCTGCCCCTGAAAGGTTGCCGTTGCGCACCGGTGCTGCTGTCGCGTGCCGCGCCCTCGCGTCGCACCTTTCCATCGACAGTGACCCGGCGGACTCGGCACAAGTCAACGCACCGACGCCCGACACGCTCGCTCCGGTGACCTCGCTACAGCGTCAGTTCCTTGCGACACCGTGGCGACCGACCGGACTCGGCGCGTCAGCGCGCGCCGTTGTTCGTCTAGTGGACGAGATCTCGTGGATGCAGACGGTCGTCGCCGAACTCGACGACGACCCCCGTCCGAGTTCGCTGCAAACACAATCGATCGACGTCCAACGCGCGTCCGAAAAGGTTCTCCTCGAGTGCGCGACGCTTCTTGAGATGCGCTCTGCGCCTCTTGCACCGCTCGCGACCGCCCGAACTGCCCTCACGAGCGCGATGAGTGAGATGGAACGTGACCTCGAGCATCACCTCTCCACAGCCCTCAGCCCGTCCAAGGGCGCGACGAATCCGAACACTACTGACAGTCCGGTCGCCCGCTTGTTCTCATCACTCGATTTCAGCTTTCGCTCACGCGAGGTCGGCTACGGCGTGGAAAGGATCGCCACGGACGTCGATCAGGCCATCACGGCGGAACGACGAGGGTTCTTCGACCGGGTTCTTGGTCATGAGCCAGGGGACACAACGCCCTTGGGCAGTGCTCGAGCGAGGATCGCCTCGCACCTCCAACGCCACTCAGTTTGGTTGCACAACAGTGTGCGCGGTGCGACCGGTCTCGCCCTGGCCGTATTGATTGCTGAAGAGATCAGCGTTGAGCACTCCTTCTGGGTGATTCTCGGCACGCTCTCGGTGCTGCGATCGAACGCGCTCAACACCGGACAGAACGCGCTGCGAGCGGTCGTCGGGACGCTTATCGGCTTCATCATCGGTGCAGGCGTCGTCGAACTGGTGGGCACCAACGTCACGCTGCTGTGGTTTCTCCTGCCCGTCGCACTCCTCATTGCCGGATTTGCGCCCACGGCGATCTCCTTTGCGGCCGGTCAGGCCGCCTTCACACTCACGCTGGTGATCCTCTTCAACGTCCTGGAACCCGCAGGATGGCGCGTGGGACTCGTCCGCCTGGAAGACGTCGCGATCGGAACTGCTGTCAGCGCGGGTGTGGCTCTCCTCTTATGGCCGCGCGGCGCCGCCGCTGAGCTCGGGGCCGCGTTGCGCGACGCCTACACGACGAGCGTCGACTTCCTCGCGAATGCCGCCTCAGGCGGGGAACGTTCTTCGGCGCGCCCTCACTCGATGCCCTCCGATGACCGCGAACGTGCGGAGGCGGCGTCGCGGCGACTTGACGATGCCTTTCGCACGTACCTCGTCGAGAGAGGGTCGAAACCGGTCCCACTCTCCAGTGTGTCCATGCTCGTGACGGGAGTGACCATGCTGCATTTCGCCGCTGACGACATCGCCGATCTTTGGTATCACCACGCCCAAGATGATGACAGGTGGCGCCCCGCCCGCCAACGCCTCGACACCAGGTCCAAGTCGATCGCCGAGTGGTACGACGAGTTCGCGGGCCGCTTCGAGGGCCTGAACGCCTCGAAGGATCTCGCGCCGCAGTCGAGCGACGACCGTGAACTCGTGAGCACTGTTCGCCAACAGTTGGCGGCTGGCAAGAAGCCAGACCTACAAGAAGCGGTGCGGATCCTCTGGACGGCCGATCACCTCGCCACCGCCCAGCGCCTCGAAACCGCGGTGATCACTGCCGCCCAGGCTGCCACGACGCTGTGGGCTCCGCCTCATCACCGGGGCGGGATCGAAAGGCGCCGTGCCGCTTCGGCCGCCGCGTAACTGTAAGAATGTACCCAGATTCACCCCTGACGTACCATTCGTGCCAGCCCCACGAGACTCATCCAAGGAGATGCTCATGGCTCTTCGACGAACGGCGTATCGCTACTACGAGCGCCGTTTGGCGCGCGCGCTGCCGCCGGAGAACTTGCCGCGCCACGTGGGCGTCATCCTCGACGGGCACCGACGCTTCGCGCTCGAAGCGACGAGCGGTGAGTACCGCGCGAGCTACGAAGCCGGCATGTCCAAGCTCGAAGAGCTCCTCGAGTGGTGCACCGAACTCAACATCAAGGCCGTCACCGCCTGGGTTCTTTCCACCGAGAACTTGCGTCGACCTTCGGCCGAGCTCGCGCCGTACTTCGAAGTGCTCACCGAGCTGTTCAATCGACTCCCCGCACTCGCCCAACGCCTGCACTTCTCGCTGTCGGTGAGCGGAAGCCTCGACCTCCTCCCGCCCCAGTTGTCGCACGCCGCCAAGCGCGCCGTCGAGCAGGTAGAGCTCGTGCCCAACCCCCATATGAACGTCAACATCGCGCTGTGCTACGGCGGTCGCCAAGAGGTCATTGACGCGTGCCGCTCGCTCGTCAGCGAACTGCTCACGAGTGGGGTTGACCCCGATGACCTTGCCGAGTCGATCGATACCGAGGGCCTTGCGCGCAACCTCTACGCCGCGGACCTGCCCGACATCGACCTCGTCATTCGCACGAGCGGCGAGTCACGACTGTCGGGATTTCTCCTTTGGCAGTCGGCCTTTGCCGAGTACGCCTTCGTCGACCCATACTGGCCGGCCTTTCGAAAGGTCGATCTGTTGCGCGCACTCCGCGACTTTTCCAGGCGAGAGCGACGTTTCGGGGCGTAAATCCACCCCCTGATGCTTTGAATCACCCGTCCATCTGCTAACAGTCTGAGACTTCCGGGCGACAATCAGAAACTTGACATGGTGTCCGTTTTCTGTGGTATTCATTAACTAATTATGGCTATAGATAGAGATAAAGTCGCTGGCTCCCGTGAGGACCATGACGAATCGCCGATCTCGTTCGCCCTGGACGTCCGCTCCGGCGTTCCCACGTACCTTCAGATAGTCCAGCAGGTCGAGTCCTCGCTTCGACTTGGCCACCTCCAATCGGGTGACCGCCTCCCGAAGGTGAAAGACGTCGTGTCGGCCCTCTCGATCAACCCCAACACCGTGCTCAAGGCCTACCGCGAACTCGAGAACCGCGGCATCACGATTGGACGGCCGGGAGTGGGCACGTTCATCATCGCCGCACCCCTCACCGTCAACGCCGAGACGTTTCTCGAGCTTCGTTCGCTGCTCATCGAAGGATGGCTGCAATCGGCTCGAGAGAGAGGCTTGCAGTTCGATGAGATCGCTGCGCTCTTCAACAACGCCCTCGGTGAAGTCGAAGGACTTTCTTCGCACCAACCCACAAGATCAGTGGGTGGTCGTGACGCGTGAGCCAGTCGTAACCGAACTGTAACCATTGGACCGCTGTTCGCATTCTGTGGATACCACGTGGTGATACGCGGATCCCACGGGGCAGTTACTCGCTCGATATCACGCAACGTTCATTGGGCAGACATCTCACTGACACGGTGAGCACGCAACGTCGCTGTCGACGCGCTCTTCTGTCGTTAACAAAGCGCTGAGAATGCGCCGCTATACTTAACTGCCCGCATTGTCCGTGAAAAAATGGCTACGCCACGTACGGCAGTGCACGCCCCGGAAGGAGTCAGCATGGACACTTTTGAAGAGCTCGAATCGAATGTGCGCTACTACTGTCGGCGTTGGCCGGCCGTGTTTTCGACGGCCCACGGCTCAACAATCACCGACGAGGACGGTGTCTCGTACCTCGACTTTTTCGCGGGCGCGGGTGCGCTGTCCTATGGACACAACAACCCAATCTTCGTCGAGGTCGCAATCGACCACCTGCGCGCGGGCAAGGTCCTGCACAGCCTCGACACCTTCACGGTAGAAAAGCGTCGCTTCCTCGAAGCTCTCCAGCGTCACATCCTCATCCCCCGCCAGCTCGACATGGTCGTCCAGACGGTCGGACCAACGGGCGCGACAGCCGTCGAAGCCGCACTGCAGCTCGCCCAACGCATCACTGGGAACCGCGGCGTCGTCGGCTTCGCGGGCGGTTACCACGGCATGACCTATCGCACCGCGTCCATCTCGGCGTCTCTCGCCGGACGCGAGACGAGTGCGCACTTGAAGGACTTCGTCGCACTCCCCTATGTCGAGAATGTCAGCGACCAAGACCTCGAGCTCCTCTCGCGCACATTGCGCAGCGACGTGAACGGCCAGCGCGTCGGCGCACTCATCATCGAACCGACGCAAGGTGAGGGCGGCGCGCGGCCGTTCGACCCAGCGTATTTGCGCGCCATTCGCGAGCGGTGCCGCGAGCTTGGCGTGCTCGTCATCGCCGACGAAGTGCAAGCGGGTGTCGGACGCACCGGCCCGTTCTTCTCCTTCGAAGGCACGGGGCTTGACCCGGACATCGTGTGTCTGTCGAAGTCGATCAGCGGCCTCGGCCTGCCCATGGCAATCAACCTCGTTCGCCGCGAGCTCGACACGTGGGCACCTGGAGAGTTTTCCGGCACGTTCCGTGGCAACAACCTCGCCTTTGCAACTTCGGCCGCCATGCTCGAGACCTACTGGGCCGACTGCAACCTGGAAAAGGGTACCGAGTCGCGAGGCCACATCGTCCGTTCCACGCTCGAGGAACTCGCGCGCGAGTTCGGCCGCGGCACGTTCAAGGTCCGCGGCAACGGTCTGTTGCAAGGTCTCGATGTCGCCGACACTGAGCTCGCGACCAACATCTCGAAGGCAGCGTTCGAGCGTCACTTGATCGTTGAGACGTGCGGCGCCGGCGATACGACGGTGAAGATGCTGCCACCGATCATCATCAACGAAGATGAATTGACCGACGGGCTCGCTCGTCTGGGGGACTCGGTCGCACAGGCCATCTCGCTCCGTTGAGCGACTCGGGCAACTGGCAAGATCTCATCGTCACGCTCGATGAGCGTGGAGTAGAACACCTGGCGAAAGCGGCGGCCGCTGCCGCGATGAGTCTCCGTGCGCCGCATGGTCCTCGTTCGCCACTGTCGCCTTCTGAGCTGCACGAACTCATCACGTCGATCGAGATCTGCCCGGCGACTGGTGTCGGTCTCATTCAAGTGCTCGAAGAGCTCGGCAATGACCTCTGGTTCAACGGCGTCCAACCGAGTGATCCGGCAACCGTCGCCCATCTGCACCCGCCCACGTTGCTGCCCGCCGTCGTGACCGATCTCTCGATCGCCGCAACCAACCAGTCCATGGACTCCTGGGACCAAGCACCCGCAGCCACCGAGCTCGAGCTTCACCTCATGGCCTGGCTCGCGGGCCTCATCGGACTACCGAGCGCGGGGTCGGGCGTCATGACGTCCGGCGGTACGGCGTCGAATGTGCTTGGCATCACGCTGGCGCGTTCGACGGCAGCTGCGCGCATCGGCGTCGACGTCCTGAAATCGGGCTTGCCCGACGTTGCGCGCCGCTGGCGAATCGTCTGTTCGGACCAGGCTCACTTTTCGGTGCAGCGCGCCGCCGCGCAGCTCGGCCTTGGACGCGACGCCGTGGTCGGCGTTGCCACGACGCCCTCGGGCGCGATGGACGTCCAGGCTCTCGACGCAACACTTTCTGACTTCGCCGCCGACGGTCTTGAGATGATCGCACTTGTTGCGACCGCGGGCACGACCGATCTCGGCGCCGTCGATCCCCTCGACGCTTTAGCGGAGCGCGCTCGAGGTGTTGATGCGTGGTACCACGTCGATGCCGCGGTCGCCGGCGCATTCCTCCTCTCCGATCAACTTCGTCTTCGCCTCCGCGGACTCGAGCTCGCTGACTCGATCACCATCGATTTTCACAAACTGTGGTGGCAGCCCTTCAACGCGAGTGCGCTCGTCGTGCGCGACGTCGAGTCGTTCGATCTCTTACGCGTGAAGTCGAACTACCTCGATCGCGGCGACGAACTCGAAGGGATGGTGAACCTCGTTGGGCGATCACTCGATACGTCGCGACGCTTCGACGCGGCAAAGGTCGTCGCCACACTGCGCGCGGTGGGGTCGACGGCGCTTGGCGAATTGCTCGAGCATCTCGTCGAGCTCACGCGTTATGCGGGATCGGTCATCGAGTCACACGACGTGCTCGAGCTCGTCGCCACGCCCGAGTCAGTCATGTGCGTCTTTCGCGCGAAGGATGCGAGTGATGACGACCTGCGTCTCGTCCAGCAGCGCCTCCTTGCTCGCGGCGAGTTGATCCTCGGTCGTACCGAGATCAACGATGCAGCAGCGCTCAAGTTCACCTTCATGAATCCACTCACGACCCGCGACGACGTCGATCGGCTCGTCGACCTCGTCGCTCGCGAGCTCGCCGCGCTCGACCGATAGTCGACGATCGCTCCTATCAAGAACGCGTCGTTGTTCAGGGGATCTGATCGACTGCGGCCTGAAGGACCGCAAGATCGAGCTTGCGCATCTGGAGCATTGCAGCCATCGCTCTTTCGGCCCGCTCCGGGTCGGGGTCGCCAAGGAAGCGCTCTAGTTCGGTGGGGACGATCTGCCAGTGAACGCCGTAGCGATCGCTCAACCAGCCGCACGAGCTCTCTTCGCCGCCCTCACCGAGCCGATGCCAGTAGTAGTCGACGTCTTCTTGGCTCTCGCAGCTGATTCGAAACGAGATCGACTCGTTGAACTCGAAGGCGGCTCCGGAGTTGATCGCGGTGAAGTCCTGACCGTCCAGCTGGAAGTCGACCGCGAGCACCGTGCCCGCGGGCATCGGACCGGCCTCGTTGTAATAGTTGACCCGGGTTATCTTCGAATTGGGAAAGATCGTGACATAGAATTCGGCGGCCCCGCGACTCTCGCTCGCGAACAGGAAGCTCGGGGTGATCCGCGGCATAGGCCTCCTTCTCCGACTCGGCCCGATTGTAGGCGTCGGTCGCGAAGTGGTCCAGGCCCCTGCCAACGAACGACGCGGCGCGAGCTCTTTCATGATCATCTTCGCGCCGTGGACGTTCCCGGGTCACCATCCCACCGCTCAACGTCACGACCATCAATTTGTCGGCGCATCTGATGTAACGAGCGCACTGAGCGACCTCTCGTGTCAAGAATCGTCGCTCAGTGCACCGAAGGCCGATCGCAGAAGTCGTTCGCGATCGAAGCAATAAACGAGCCCCCGAACGCGACTGGCTGCGTCGCGCCCGAGGGCTCGAATGGTCACGCTAGAAGTAGTGCCGTAACAACCTCCCTATCGTCGTTCCTGGTGAACGACCGTCCGATTGCCCGTCGAGTCAATGACCTCACGGTTCAGCGTCTGCGTTGGCATCGACGGGGCTCGACGTGAGGACGCGAAGACGAGCGCCGAAATGATGAACCCGATGGCTCCCGCGATCATCAAGATCACGCCGAGCGTCGACAGACTAAATCCGTGATTCTGCACGATGGCTTTGCTCTGCGCTGTGACCGCGAAATACATGATCGCGCCAGTCACGGCCGATATTGCGCTGATAACCATTCCTGCCAAACCCATGATCATTCCTCTTTTCTTCGATGAGAATTAGAAAAACGACAGCCCTGTAGTTGGAATGCCGCCACCTCAATTTTAAAACGCGGTGCTCTCCTCGGGAAAATGAAACGCCGTCACGCGCGTGTTGGGATATGTCATACATTCAACAAACGCGCGCGCGCGATTCGGCTTTATTTTGAACGATTTTCGACGTCGCGCATGCGATGAATCCCCGCGCAACGATCAAGGGAAATGTTATTCAACGAAGTTTCTAAGAAACGCGTATCCACACACCACAGTTTGCGCACCGATCGCGCAACGAGTCACTAATCAGGAATCTGCGTGGTGAGACAGAAGGGATGGCCCGCTGGATCCAAAAATACGAGGTACCTCTCCGGATCCGGTTGCATGTCGCAACGCGTCGCTCCAAGGTCGAGCACTTCGCGTTCGCCCGCAGCGAGGTCCTTCACCGCGAGATCGAGGTGGATCTGCTTTGGTGTCTCGCCGCTCGGCCACGTCGGTGGCTCGTAGCCCTCCACCGTGACCGCGGTCAACCACAGGGCACCGAGATTGACGGCAACGAACGTGTCGCTTCGGTACGCGACCTCCCCACCGAGCGCGGTCGCCCAGAAATCGGCGAGAACGTGAGGGTCGGCGCAGTCAAGCGACACGGAACCAAGTCTGATGGTGGTAGTCATGGTCTTGAACAGTAGCGAGCCGGTGTCACGTCTGCGCACTCTCGCGTAGGTCGAGGCCGAGGTCAAGCGCCCGCACCGAGTGCGTCAGGGCTCCGATAGCCACGAAATCGACGCCCGTCTCGGCGATGGCTCGTACGTTGTCGAGGGTGATGCCACCGCTCGCTTCGAGCAGTGCGCTCGACGATGACGCCAGCTCGACGGCCTTGGCGATGTCGTCGACAGCCATGTTGTCGAGCAAGATGAGCGTGCAGCCCGCGTCGAGAGCTTCAGAGACCTGGTCGAGCCGATCGCACTCGACTTCGAGGGGAATGCCAGGTCGGAGGTGTCGGACGTCCTCGATCGCCCGTGTGATGCTTCCGGTCGCCGCGACATGGTTGTCCTTGATGAGCGCCGCGTCGCCGAGGCCCATACGGTGATTGACCCCGCCGCCGCATCGCACCGCATACTTCTCGAGTTGCCGCAGACCCGGCAGCGTCTTCCTCGTGTCGCGCACGCGACAGCCCGTTCCTTCGACCGCACGAACCCAGGCGCTGGTCGCGGTCGCGACACCGGAGAGGTGCGTCATGAAATTGAGCATGGTCCGCTCTGCGACCAGCAGCGGGCGCAACGGCCCCGACGCCGCAAGCACCATTCGACCGGGCGCAGCGGTGTCGCCGTCTCGAAGGTTCACGGCGACGTCAGCGAGTGGGAAACCCACGGCTTCAAGCACGACGAGTGCGACATCGACGCCGCAAACCACGCCCTTCTCGCGCGCGACGACATCCGCAGTGGCCTGTTGGTCGGCGCGAATGGTCGCTTCGGTGGTCACGTCGGGGCCGTAACGAAGGTCCTCGTCCAGTGCACGATCGACGAGGCGCGCCACCTCATGCGCATCAAGGCCCGCCCCGCAGACGGATGCCTCAAGCTCGCGGTTCACGCGCCCGCCATCGCTCCCGCGTTCGTCACGATCTCTCCGTCAACGATGCGCAGGATGAGCGGTTGCGCCCGCGCTGGATCGACGCTCGGAAAGTCGCGGCGACGATGGCATCCTCGGCTCTCTTCGCGCTGCATCGCCGCAGACACGAGGAGCAGTGACGCCGCGTGCAGATTCGTCGCCTCGAGTGTGGCGAGATCGAGCAGCTCGGCGTCGCCCGACGGCGCCTGATCGAGTAACGCCAGAACGCTCTCGAGCCCCTCTCGGTCTCTCACCACGCTGGCGTGCTGGGACATCGACGTTGCGAGAGATCCTCGTGATGACGCGCGCACCCCCGCGCCCGTCACGACACTCACCTCTCGTCTCGATGCTCGTGGCGCGTGCGCCGTCTCACCGATCGTGGCAGCGACACGTCGACCCGTCACGATTGCCTCAGTGAGTGAGTTTGATGCCAGTCGGTTGGCGCCGTGCACGCCTGTCGCCGCGACCTCTCCCACGGCGAAGAGCCCCGGGATCGACGTTCGGCCATTGAGATCGGCACGAACACCGCCGCAGGCGTAGTGAGCTCCCGGCGCGATCGGAATGGGCTCTCTCGTCGGATCGATGCCGCGCGCGCGACAGATCGCCACCGTCGTCGGAAACTCTGATTCGAGACGTCGTGCTCCGACACTCCGAGCATCGAGCCACAGGTGGGCCACGCCTCGTTCGTTCATTGCTCGCACCATCGAATAGGCGACGACGTCGCGCGGAGCGAGGTCGCCAAGTGGGTGCTCGCCGCGCATGATGAAGTAGCCCTCGTCGTCGACGATGACGCCGCCCGCACCCCGCAAGGCCTCGGTGATAAGCGCCGACTGGCCACGAGTGTCGGAACCATAAAGAACCGTCGGGTGGAACTGCACGAACTCGACGTTCGCGAGCTCTGCTCCCGCGCGCGCTGCCAGAGCGAGTCCGTCGCCGGTCACGTCGGCGGGATTCGTGGACGACGCGAAGGCCTGACCGCACCCTCCGGTCGCGAGCACTACTGCGCGAGTTTCGATGCAGCCAACGTCAAGTGCCCCGTGCGCGCCCACGCGACCGACCGAGAGGCCCGCTACATGACCCTCATCATTGGTGACGAGATCGATGGCCGCCGTGTGCTCCATGATCTCGACATCTGACGCCAGCACGGCGGCGCGCAGCACGCGGTGCAGCTCAGCGCCAATGGCGTCACCCCCCGCATGGACGATGCGTCGATGCGAGTGACCGCCCTCAAGGCCCAGCGATCCGGTGTCAAAACGCGCGCCGAGTCGGATCAGCGTGTCGACGACGCCGGGCGCCGAGTGCACGAGTTCATTGACGCGTTCCTCGTGGGCGAGACCCGCTGCCGCCACGACAGTGTCACGTGCGTGCGCGCTAAATGAGTCTTCGAGGTCGGTGACGACCGCAAGACCGCCCTGGGCGAGCGGCGTCGACCCGCTCATCAGCGCGCCCTTTGCGAGGAGCACCACGCGCTGGCCGCTTGAAGCGAGCGACAGCGCTGCACTGAGTCCAGCGGCCCCGGTGCCCACCACGACCACGTCGGCTTCGCTGCTCCACGACGCGCTCGTCGTGGGCAGGAATCGGGGTCGAGGAGCGATCACTCGCCCGCCATCGAGGGCGTGCCGACGGCGATCATCGCGTCGACCGCGCGACGAGCTCGACGAGCGACGTCGGGTTCGACGATCACTTCCGTCGTCCCCTCGCGCAGGCAGTTGAGCAATACGTCACGGGTCGTCATCTTCATGTAGACGCACTCCGCCTTTTCGTTGACGGCTTCCCATCGCACGGAGGGGTTCGCGCGGCGAAGCTGATGCAGCATGCCCGTCTCGGTCGCCACGAGCACGGACGCCGCCTTCGTCTCGCGCGCTCGTTCGAGCATGCCGCCCGTAGAGAGCACGTGGGTTCGCTCGGCCGGCAGGTCACCGGTGCCGCTCAACCAGAGCGCCGGCGTCGCGCATCCGCACTCGGGGTGGATGAAGAGCTCCGAGTCAGGCGACGCCGTCGCCTTTGCCCGCAGTTCCACGGGGCTGATGCCGGCGTGCACGTGACACTCGCCCATCCAGATGTGCATGTTGGTGCGCTTGGTCATCCGCTGGACGTGAGCACCGAGGAACTGATCGGGAAGGAACAGTACGTCACGGTCCTCCGGCACGCCCGCCACGATCTCAACCGCATTGGCCGACGTGCAGCAGAGGTCGGCCTCTGCTTTCACCTCCGCACTCGTGTTGACGTAGGCGACGACGACGGCACCGGGGTGCTCTGACTTCCAGTGACGCAGCTGGGTTGCGTCGATGCTGTCGGCGAGTGAGCAGCCCGCGCGGGGATCAGGAATCAGCACGGTGCGTTCTGGGGCGAGGATCTTCGCGGTCTCGGCCATGAAGTAGACGCCGGCAAAGACGATCGTCGACACGTCACTGGCTGCGGCGATGCGCGAGAGCGCGAGGGAGTCGCCCACATGGTCAGCGACGTCTTGAATGTCGGGAAGCTGATAGTTGTGCGCGAGGATGATGGCGTCTCGTTCTCGAGCAAGTCGCTTCACCTCACTCGACCACTCGTCGAAGTCAGTGGGACTGAGAGCGATGTCGGTGGTACTCAACGTTTCGACCTCACTTGCTGGGGGTAGTTCACGTGACCGCCACGCTCCGCTACCGGGGTGTTCACCCGTGCCGGAGGTTTTCGACTACTAGGCGAAAACCCTTCGATTAAGTTACCATGCAGAGTGAGCGTCAGTCAACATCACGCCGAATCGCCCAGCGAGCACGCGGGTCACTTCCGCCACGAGGTGCTCGCCGCGGTCTTTCAGGTACGCGAGGGACGCCTGCACTCGCTGCTGTGGCAACGCGCTCGCGAGCCCTTCGAGGGCGCCTGGGCGCTCCCCGGCGGACCACTCGGTGACACCGAACGCCTCGGCTCGTCGCTCGGTCGCCACCTCGCGGCGAAGGTGGACCTCACCGATATCGCCTACCTCGAACAGCTCGAGACGCGCAGCGATGTCGATCGAGATCCGCGCGAGCGCATGATTGCCACGGCGTATCTCGCGCTCGTCTCCTCCGAGCTGAACCCCTCGCTGCCGAGTGACACCGAGTGGTTTCCCGTCGACGAGCTGCCACCGACCGCATTCGATCACGCGTCGATCATCCACTCAGGACGCGAGCGGCTGCGCGCGAAGCTCACCTACACCAACGTCGGCTACGCCCTCGCGCCGATTGTCTTCAGCATCACCGAGCTGCGCACCATCTACGCCGCGTGCCTCGGCCACGCGGTGTCAGCGACCAACTTGCAGCGAGTGCTCTCTCGACGCCACATCATCGAAGCAACCAGCGCGGTCGCGACGCCGTCAGCCTCAGGGGGTCGGCCAGCGGCGCTCTACCGATTCACCGAGCGCACGCTGCTCGTCACGGACCCCTTCGCAGTCTTTCGTCCGCCCTCCAGCACGCGAGCGTAAGTTGATCGGATGAAGGAACCGGGACCGCTGCTCGCCTCGGGACGCGACTCGGACATCTTCGAGTACGGCGACGGCCTCGTGCTGCGCCGCTCGCGTCGTGGTCGATCGATGGCCACGGAGGCGCGCGTCATGGAGTACGTGCGCGAGCACGGCTTCCCCGCGCCCAAGGTGCACGAGCTGAGCGACGACGAGACCGAGCTCGTGATGGAACGAATAGATGGCCCTTCCATGCTCGAGGTGCTCGGGGACCGACCCTGGACCATCCGGCGCATGGGCTTCGTCCTTGGCACGCTCCACAACTCGCTCCATCGAATTCCGGGGCCTGAGTGGGTGCGACCCTCCCCTGTTGGCGCCGGCGATCAGCTGGTACATCTCGACCTGCACCCCGGCAACGTGCTCATCAGTGACGTCGGACCCGTGGTCATCGACTGGTCCAATGTCGCGAGCGGCGACGGGAATGCCGACGCCGCCCTCTCGTGGCTGCTCATGTCAGCGGGCACCGTCGAAGCGGGCTCGGTGAAGTCGGCGCTCCTAGAGCTCGCCCGCTCGAGGATGATCAAGGCGTTCCTCCAGCGATTCGACCGAGAAAAGGTGGCAGCACAGATGCCCGGCGTGGTCGCATGGAAGCTGACCGATCCGAACATGTCGGAGGTCGAGCAAGAGGCTATGAGGGCACTCCTCGCAAAGGAGCTCTTCTCGCACTGATAGTCAGCCTCGAGACGGCGGCGTCCAATAGGGCTGAGGAAGTGGCGAGTTGGCACGAATGATCGCCTCGAGTCGGTGCGCGACATTGAGGACGACCCACTCGCTGCGGGGCCGGCCGATGATCGCGAGACTGGTCGGTAGTGCGTCGATGACGCCCATCGGCATCGAGAGGATGGGCCATCCTGCGATCGCGGGGGGCGTCGTGACCGGGCTCGACGGTCCTGGGTGGCCGCCCACCGCGAGGTCGCTCTTCCAACTTGGTCCGCACGCGGGAGCGATGATCACGTCCGCCCCTTCGATCCCCGGAGCGAGACACGTCTCGACGGCCCACGCGAGATTTCGCCGACGTGCGTCGGCGTAGCTCGGACCGGCGCGCCCGCCGGTGGCCAGCGCTTCGACAAAGAACTCGTGACCAAACCAGATCTGTTCGACGTCACGGTGCTCGTCTTCGTAGGCGACCACATCCGCGAGTGAGCGCGCGCCCTCGCCCGGACGATCTTCGAGATAGGCGCTGAGCTCGTCCACGAGTTCGCTCAAGAGCACCGTCAACTCGTCGCGCCCTTCCGACTCACCAGGCTCCACGACCTCTCGCTCGGTGATCGACAGTCCGCTCGATGCGAACTCTTTTACCAGATCGTCGAACAGTGTGTCGGTCCTCGGGTGCCCGGTGCGCCAGTTGGTGGCGACGACTATCGACGCTGGCGCCACCGGTGCGTCGAGCGTCGATTGCGCGAGGACTCCATACATCAAAGCGACGTCCGCCACGCTGCGCGCCATCGGGCCTGGGCTGTCCTGACTCGCGCTGATCGGCACCACGTGCGTCGTGGGCACCGTGCCCACGGTCGGTTTGAGGCCGGTCACGCCGTTGACCGATGACGGCGACACGATCGATCCGTCCGTCTCTGTCCCGACGGCGAGCGGCGCGAAACCGGCCGCGAGCGCAGCACCGGATCCCGAGGACGACCCACCCGCCGAGCGGTCGAGCGCCCAGGGATTGGCGACGAGACCCGCGGTCGCCGAGTAGCCGCTGGTCGAGCGCGGTGAGCGAATGTTCGCCCACTGGCTCAGGTTGGTGCTCGCGATCACGATGGCCCCCGCCTCACGAAGTCGGGCCACCAGCGTCGCTTCACGACTCGGCCGTCCGAGCAGCGCGGTCGAACCGGCGAGTCCTGGAAGACCATCGGCTTCGATGTTGTCCTTGATGACGACGGGCACGCCGTGGAGCGGGCCGCGGAGACGACCGGCCGCTCGCTCCTCATCGCGCTCCTCCGCGACGCGGCGCGCGCTGTCACTCACGGCCGCGATGGAGTTGAGGGCGATGTGGCTGTCGGGCGCATCGACCTGACTGATTCGCTCGAGCAAGGTGTCGACGAGGTCGAGCGACGTGAGACCGCCGGCCGAGAGCCGCTGGAGCACATCGTGTGCGCTGAGGTGTGCGAGATGAACGCTGGGCTGATGGGGATCGGGCACGGCCCAACCTTACGAGAACGTCAACGTGACATGATGGCCCTGGTATGGAGCGTCCGACCAACGTACCGCTCGCCACCAAGTTGGGCATCGCCGAAGGCGCCATCGTGACGCTGCTCCACGCGCCCGAAGATTTCGAGTGGACGCTCCCCGCGGGCGCGCGAGTCACTCGTCGTCGTAGCGCAGACCACGCCGACATCGTGCTCGCGTTCTTCATGCGGCGCACGCAACTCGAACGCGAGGTCGAAGCTCTCAGTCAGCGAATCTTCCCCCACGGTTCGCTCTGGGTCGCGTGGCCAAAACGGACGTCGGGCGTCACGACCGACCTCACCGATCACGTCACGCGGGAACTCGCGCTCCCGCTCGGACTGGTCGATAACAAGGTGTGCGCCATCGACCAGACGTGGACGGCGCTCCGCTTCGTATGGCGACGAGAGCGTCGCTGAGCCGTCAGCCGCGGCTCACCAGTGTGGCGAGACCCTCGCCCGAGAGATCGCGATGGGCGTCCGTGCGTCCAGCCATCGCGAGCACGATGGCGATCATCGGACCGATCACCTCAGGTCCGTCGCCGTGCGTCCAACTTGCGTCCGTCGCCTTGAGTTTCACTCCAGCAATCCGACGCTTCGCACCAATGATCACGTTCGAGTTCTTCCAGCGGTCCGCGATGTTGACCAGCGCCGCTTCCGGGTAGCCATAGTTCACGTGCAACGGCCGGCGAATGTCGGCGCCGTGCACCACGATCTCAGCGAGCATGGCGTCAGCGGGACCGGGAGGATGGTTTGTTGTCATTGTGCGCGCCTGCAACCGGCGCACAAGCTCCGTAGGTCCCGTTGCCGCGTTCTTCTTGGCGACACGATCCGTGAAGGTATTGAATTTGAATCCTGCTTCAGCGAGACCCCTGATGAAACTGGCAGGCGTCTCCTCGGCACCACCGACCACATGTCCCGCGACGTCCTGCACCGACCAACCGGCACAGAGCGACGGAAACTTCCACTGCTCGGACGTGAAGCCGATCCACGTGTCGATCAGGTTCGCCCGCTCCGTGTGAATGTGATGCCAGAGATCTGTGGACTTCACGACAGCTCCATCCTCTACTCGGGTGACGAGACACCATCCCCTCGTTAAGTCTGGACTTTAATTCGTTGTCGTTCACCGCGCTCGGACGAATCACTGCAGCTGGCTACGTGTCCTCTCGGAACCGTCGGAAGAGATCCGTCAGCGTCTCGAGCACTTCCGGCGAGAGTTGGTCAGGCTCGACCACGCCGCTTGCCGCGATGGTCTCGCGCATCTGCTCGAGGTACGCCGTGCACGCGTCACATAGTGCCAGGTGCTTCTCCAGCCGGCGTCGATCTCTGCGCGAGAAGGAGCCCTCGATGTAGTCGCTCATCAGCTCGACCGCCTGCTGGCACACGAGCTGGCTTGGCATCAACTTCATGATCCACCCTCTCGCATATTGGCTTCTACCTCAGATCGTATTTTGGCGCGACACCGGTGCAAGATGACCCGGACATTGGCCTCCGACAACTCCAACAGCTCTGCGACTTCTGCGGTAGATAGTCCCTCCACATCGCGAAGCGTTACAACGGCCCTTGACGTTGCAGGGAGGCGCGCGATCGACGCGTGCACGAGATGCACGAGTGGCCCGTTCACGAGCGCATCATCGATGGTGTCGGTGAACGGCACCGGCGGGTCGGCCCACATGCCACCTTGGTTGAATCGACTCGGTGAGACCGAAGCTTCTGCGGCCATGACATCGACCGGGATGGTGCGATGCTCCTTCACTCCGGCCGTGCGGGCTCGGTTCACACAGATTCGAAAGAGCCACGTCTTGAGCGTCGAACGCCCTTCGAAGCGCTCGATCCCGCGCAGCACCGCGATCCACGTGTCTTGGGCGACGTCTTCGGCGCTGGCGTCGTTCGCGACGTAGTAGCGCGCGACTCGCACCAGGGGTTCGTGGTACCGAGAGACGAGATCGACGTAGGCGCGTTCGTCGCCTTTCATCAGTTGCTCGAGCAGTTCCGTGTCGTCCACCTCGCCACCCTATCGACAGACGCCACACGAATCTGTAACGCGCTCGCTCGCCGAGAGACTGCAACTTGGCAACGATGCCCATCACAAGGAGATCCTCATGAAACTACGTCCGCCACTTCTCGTGGCAGCTGCGGGTGTGCTCGCACTCGGCCTCGGCTTCGCCGTTGCCGGAGGCGCGAGTGCGTCAACACCCCGAGCGTTCAACTGGTCGGGTCCGCGCCCCGCACTGTTCGTCGAAACCGACGCGAGCGCTAACAGCGTGCTGAGCTATCGTCAAGCGAGCGACGGCACCATCTCATATGCCGACACCTACTTGACCGGCGGCGAGGGCGCGACGGCCGCAGGCGCAACGGCAGACCCGCTCGCAAGTCAAGACGGACTTGTACTCGCGAACAACGGTGCGAACCTCATCGCGACGAATCCCGGGAGCGACACCGTCACGGTCTTCGCGGTGCAGGGCACGCATCTCACTGCCATCCAGCAAGTACCGAGCGGTGGTCTCTTTCCCGACTCGATCGCAACGAACGGACACTTGGTCGCGGTGCTCAACGCGGGCGGCGCCGGGTCGGTCGCGGAGTTCCAGTGGCTGGGCGATCATCTCGTGCCACTGGCTGGACAAGTCCGCTCACTCGGTCTCTCCAATACGACGCCACCCGACTTTCACCACGGTCCCGGTCAGTTGAGCTACACCCCGAATGGCCAGCACCTGATCATTACGACCAAGCTGTCGACCAATGCCTACGACGTGTTCTCGGTGGGCTTCAACGGAGCGCTCGGTGCGACGCCCGTCGTCACGACAGCCGTCAACGACCTGCCGTTCTCCTTCGTCTTCGACGCGGCCGGTAATGTCGTCGCGACTGAAGCGTCCAACAGTTCAGTGACGACCTACCGCGTTAACGCGAACGGGAAGCTCAGCTCGCTTGGCACGGTGAGCGACGGCGGCACGGCGCTGTGCTGGATCTCGGGAGCCAACGGCTACTTCTTCGGCTCGAACTCGGGCAGTGCGACCGTCAGCTCGTTCACCGAGAACTCGAGTGGCGCACCCCTGCTCGTCAACGCGACGGCTGCTTCGGCCCACGCCGGCACGACTGACTCGGTCATCTCGCCCGACGGAAAGTTCTTCTACGTCGAGAGCGGTGGCGCAGGCACAATTGACGTTTTCGCGATCGGCAGCGCGGGAACCTTGACGCAGATCGAAACGATCTTCAACACTCCACTCGCCTCCGAGGGTCTGGCGATCAGCTAGTCGTGAGGTTGATGACGACCGCAGGACTCGTGCAGCGCGGGTCCTGCGGTCGTCATCGCCGTTCGTATGCGGGTTACAGACCCGCAAATGAGCCATCATGTCTCGGTGGTAGCGTCGCTCACAGAAGTCCACGCCGCGACGTCGGCGTCGGCGGAGAGGACGACGTGAGAGCGTCTTGGATCGTGGGGTTCGTCGCCGCGTCACTGGGACTTTCGGCGTGCGGTGCCACGGCCACCATTCATTCAGCTGTCGCCTCGCTGGGCTCTTCACCCGATGTGCAGATCCACCTCACTGGCACGACCTCGGGTCCCGGGACGGCAGAAGCGCAGCAGGTGCTGGCAGTGATGTCCATTGATATGGACTTTTCGAACCCTTCAGGTGCCGCGCTCTCGCAGGCGGGCACCGCGGTCAACTCCGAAGTCATCGTCAATGTGGGCGCAGAGACGCTCGCCGACCTTCGCGACGTGAGCGGCAACGTTTATCTGATGATCAACCCCTCGGCGCTGACTGACATTCCTGAGGTAACGCTGCCGACCTCAGAGGTGAACGCACTCCAGCTGCTGCTGGGCGGCCGTTGGTTCGAGTTGAAGAAGGGCTTCATCGACTCCTACCTTCCCAAGACGAGCCCAACGGCGGCCGAGACCGCGAAAGAGCAAGCAGTGGCCAAGGAGATCGTCGACGCGATCTCAAAGCTCATCAACACGACGCCGTACACGACGCTGCCGAACGGCGGTGGCTTCTCTGAGACCGGTTCGCTCGAGAATGTGCTGACCACACTATTGCCCACCATCGACAGCCTTGAGGGAACTTCCACGTTCACTCCCCCCAGCGTGAAGGGCAACTACACAATGACCCTCACGATGTCGGGCGCCTCGGCGACGGGCGGTTCGATCGCGATCACGGCGCCCAACGGCACACAAGGCAACGTGACCGTCGGTCTGCAAGCGGCAGTCACGCACAACAGCAACAGCGTCGTGGCGCCAGTGGGTGCGACGATCGTCACGAAGGCGCTACTGAAGGAACTCCTCTCACAAGCGTCGTAGTCTCACTCCAATGACGCGTCGTACCAAACAGCGGATGACGACGATATTGATCGTCGTCGGCGTCATCGCCTATGCGTGGATCGCAACGTACGTGCATCCATTTACGTCGCACGCCTACATCGTTGTCGCCGCACCCTCGCTCGCCGCACTTCTGTTTTACGCGTCGCTCGGCGGCTTTTCGAAGCGAACCGACATCGACAACCACTACCGCGTGCGCTCGTCGTCCGTGACGTGGCGCACTGTCGCGCCGTGGATCGCCATCGCCCTGCTTGCGATCGCACTCGAGTCCGCGGGGCTCACCCTCGGGGGACGCTCACCAAGCGTTCCGACACTCAGCACGACCGTCGACCACCTGCTCGTCGACCACTGGGAGCGTTGCGTCCTCTTCGCCGCGTGGATTGCAGTAGGTGCGAGCCCGCTCCGTCGCCTCCACCTCGTGCGTCGCGGCACGATGCGATCACTGCTGAGCGGACCGCGGCCGTGATCGCCACGATCGCCTGGGTCGTGCTGCTCGCGGCGAGCGTTGCCATCGAGCTGGTGTCGCGACGGTATCCAGAGCGCGTCGCGACCATCGAGCAGACAGGAGCGCGCATCGCCACGCGGCTGCTCGGGCGCGCGGTCCTGTGGATCGCGTGGATCTTTGTCGGCGTCCACCTCTTCGCCCGCTACACCATTCCGCGTTAGCCGTCCTGCGAGCACCCGTACTGTGCCAAACTCTGCGACATGGGATCAGCTAACGACAAGCCGCGCAAGCCAAAGCATCGACTGCCCAAAGTGCCTCGCGGCCTTGAACCAGACAACCTGCCGCTCGCTGGACTCTCTGAGTCGAGCGGCGGCATCTACGGGTCACGGGTCGACCACGACGCGGCGCGACACCGCAGCAGCGACCTCGGGCGCTTCGGACGAGGCTTCTTGCGCTTGCTCGGCAGACGCACCCGCAACGACGAACAGCCCGACGAAGAGTAAGCCCGACGTGGCGCTCACCCCCGACACCAAGGACTGGACCTGGGTACTCGAGCGGCCGTGTCTCGAGTGCGGGTTCGACTCGGCGAACTACCCGTCAGGCGTCTTTGCTCAGGCCGTTGTGGCGCGCGCTGGCGAGTGGGCGGCGGTACTTGCTCGCGACGACGTTCGCGTTCGAACGCGCGAGGACCGGTGGTCCGATCTCGAATACGCGTGCCACGTGCGCGACATGTTTCGAGTCATGGACGGACGAGTCGTGGTGATGTTGGAACAGGACAATCCGATCTTCCAAAACTGGGACCAAGAGGACACCGCGCTCGTCGAGCGCTATGACTTGCAAGACCCCGCGGTCGTCGGCGACGAGTTGGTGGCCAATGCGGACGACTTTGCTACTCGAATCGATGGAGTGGGGCCGGATGATTGGGCGCGACCGGGCACGCGTTCGAACGGGAGTCGATTCAGCGTCGAGACCCTGATTCGTTACAGCCTGCACGACGTGCACCATCACCTCTGGGACGTCTCGCGCAGCGACGGCTAATTACCGTCCCAGTGACGCAGCTCTTCTTCGAGCGCATCCAGGCCGAGCGGCCCGAGCGCAAGGGCGTGCGCGTGAAACCGCTTGAGAGAGAATGCGTTGCCGAGACGAGTCTTCGCATCTTCTCTCGCGCGCATCCAGGCACGCTCTCCCACCTTGTAGGAGATCGCCTGGGCGGGCATGCCGAGGTAACGCTCTACCTCTGAGACCGAAAACTCATGGGAGAGCAGCGCTCGCTCGTCGAGGACCGCGACCGCCATCTCTGCGCTCCATGGCCGACCGGCGCAGTCTCCAAGATCCGCGAGTTCGCCGATGTCGTCGGGCGCTGGGAGCTCCAGGTGCAGTCCGATGTCGACCATCACGCGCGCCGCCCGGAGCGCCTGGCTTGAGAGAAAGCCCATCTCGTCGCCGAGGTCATTGAAATACCCGAGCTCGTCCATCAGACGTTCGGCGTACAGTGCCCAGCCTTCGCCGTAACCACTCGTCCACGCTTCGAGTCGATGAAAACGGCTCTGGCGATCGGCTTCGAGAATTGACGTGGCGCACTGGAGATGATGACCAGGAACGCCCTCGTGGTACCAAGTCGACGCAATGCTCCACCAGGAGAACGTCGTGGCACCGAGCGTGGGGAACCACGTGGTGCCCGGTCGCGAGAGGTCTTCGCTGGGTGCGATGTAATACGGCGCCGCGGCGGAGCCCTCTGGCGCCAGCCGCGCGTCGCAGAAGCGTATGCGCGGATCGATATCGAACTGCACGCCGTCGAGCTCTTCCACGCTGCGCGCGGTGAAGGCGATGAGACGCTCCAACAGCGCCTCGGTGCCGTGCACCTGACGTGTCGGATCGTTCTCGAGGAAGTCCGACACCTCGACGAGACTCTTTGCGCCGGGCAGCAGTTCGTTAGCGATCTCCCACATGCGTGCGTTGATGCGTCGCAGGTCGCTCCAGCCCCACGCGTAGAGCTCTTCGAAATCGAGCTCGGCGCCGTTGTAGTTCCTCGACCAGATGCGATACCGCTCGACGCCTGCCGCGTCGACCTCGCCCGCGCGCGGTGCGACGACATCGACCAGCCATCGCGAGAGCTCACCGCACGCGCCATCAGCCCGGCGAGCAGCTCGAGCGAGCTCGCTCCCGTTGTCGAGCTCGGGGGCAATGCGCTCGGCGAAGCGCAGGAACGCGCCGTCCGCGTAGGTCGACGCCTGGTCGGCGACGCCGAGCACGTGGCGTCGCGAGGGAAGCTCGCCACGTTCTGCGAGCGCCTCAATCGTGCGGCGCCAGCTGGCGAGCGACGCGGGCACTTGATCAAGTCGTCGCGCGATCACATCGCGCTCTTGTGCGCTGTCGTTCGCCATGAGCTCAAAGACCTGGCGAATGCTCGAGAGTGGCGAGTGTATGACCGAAAACACGCGCTCCGCTTCACCAGACTCGAGGAGCGAGAGGCGAGTCGTCAATCGTTCGTCCAAGACCGCCAGCGCAAGGCGATCGATGTCGTCGCTCGCTGCCAGTGCCGAGGCGCCGCGCAACGCGTGTTGCGTTGCCTCGATGTGGCGCCGGGTTCCTTCGGGCGAGAAGTCCGGAAGCTGGTCGTCGTAGTCGGTGATGCCCGCTTCCGTCGCAAAGAGCGGATCACGCGCGGCGTCGCCGTCGACGACGTCGTCGGCAAAGGCAAAGACATCGGAACGATGGGGTACGGTCACGGCAACCTCCGCTGGTGGGCTCGCGACCACGCTACACACGCCAAAACGCTCCAGCGATGGCGAGCGCACCCGGTCTCGAACGCCCACGAGCACCGGATTCTCGATAAGTAGAGTTCTAGCAACGAAAAAGGAAGAGCCGTGGTCCCGCATTCTTATCTAGAGTTCATGATCACTTCCGCCGGAGCGGCCGCGGCGATGATCGGCCTCTTGTTCGTCGCCATCTCCTTTCGTTCGGACCTGGTGTTCGGGAAAAATGCAGTGCCCCGGGTGAAAACGCTCGCCTCGGGCAGCTTCACCGGACTCGTGAACGCATTCTCCCTCGCGTTGCTCGCCATCATTCCCTCGACCAACATCGGAGTAGGGATGGTCGTCCTGGCCACTATCTGCCTCTTAAGCACGTGGCAACTGCATGCGCGCGCGCTCGGCAAGACGCAGTATCGGGTGCTCGCCTTGACGACTCTGACCTACGCAGCCCAGTTCGCTGGCGGCGTCACACTCCTCGCACGCCCCCACATCTCGTGGATCGTGAATGGACTCTGCTATGTGATCTTCGCGTCGTTCGTCATCTCCCTCACGCGCGCCTGGCAGCTCATTCAGGCTGACACGCCGAAGGCACGCGACGCGTCGAGTTAACCGCCGCCGCGCACGATGGAGAGCGCCTTGCTACCGACGCCGATGCTGATCACCGGATGCTCACTGGGATTGAGCCAGCGCATCACATGATCGAGGTCGCCGAGAGGAATTGACACGCAGCCCTCCGTCGCTCCGCCCATGCTCACGTGAAGGAAGAAGCCGCTACCCGCGCCCTTTACGACCGGATTCATGTTGTAGTTGATGACGACCGCATGGGCGTACGCCTCGCCCGAGTAGTAAAGGTTCTCCGAGTTGCCGCCGGGTGAAACGCTGCTCACAACGAGTCGGTTGTAGTGGGGTGACGCCGGATTCTCGTCCCACCAGTCGTCAGGTCCGACATATGTATAGGGCAGGCGCGTTCCATTGTTGGGTTGGTTGCCGAAGGCGTGGGTCAACGTGAAGACGCCCACGGGAGTACGGCCAAGGCCCTCGCTCGTCGGCCGCACGCCGTTCACACCGACATTGGCTACGACCGCCTCAAGCACCTCGACGTAGTGACCGCTCGGCGCGAGCGTCCACGTGCGAAGAACGGCCGTCCGTGAGAGCGCTGTCGCGGCCTCGACCGTGATGACCTGACCAGGCAGTGACGCGGCTTCCGATGGAGCTAGCCAACTTGTGGGAGACGCGAAAGCGGCGATGAACGCGGCGCCTATCGACATAGCGAGACTCCTTCGGCGCACAGCGCACAGTCTCGCACGGCCCTCGACGCGGTAGCGCCGTCGTTAGTTGTACGTGGCCGTATTGTGCGAAAAGCTCGTGAGCACGGTCTGACCGGCGGCGTTCACGACACGCAGACCAGTGATATGCGACAGTGACACGGCGCACGACATTGTCGCCTTTACCTGCGCGCCGGAGACTGAGCGATACGTGCCCGCAGTCCACCACGCGCCCTTTTGCGTCTTCATCGACACGGTGTAGACGCCGCCAGACGGGAGACCCTTTTCGCTCAGTGTGAGCGACGTCCCCCACGGTTCACTCACGAGGACCGCATCCGCACTCACCCGCGATGATCCCTTCAGCGCCATGGTGCGCGACAGCGGTGCCGGCGTGCCGCTCGAAAGAACGAGCACGAGCACCAGCGCCGCCGCGGCCGCACCCGCCAGACACAACGACGCGACGCTGGTGCGACGGCGGCGGCGCTCGTGCTCGCCCGATCGACGCAGATCGCCCAACACGCGCTCGCTCAGCTCGGGCGACACGCGGGCCGTGGGCTCGACCGCTGCGGGATCGGCGAACTGGAGCATCGAGGCCGTTTCGCCAAGTTCACGCGCGATGTCGCGACATGCGAGGCATCCTTCAAGATGCGCGTCCACTGCCGTTTGCTCGTCAGCCGTGAGGTCGCCAAAGACCTGCATCGCGATCAGCTCGCGCCACACGTCGCACGACCCGTCGTTCACTGGTTCCATCCGTCCTCCTCTAACAGGAGTCGCAACATCTTCAGCGCGTAGAAGGCACGACTGCGCACCGTGCCCTCGGGCAAGCCGAACAGCTCGGCCACCTCACGGCCACTGCGACCGTTGAAGTAGAGCTCGGTGACGATCATGCGATGATCACTGTCGAGGCGTTGCAGCGCCGACTCAATCTGCCAGCCCAACATCGCCCGCTCGATGGTGTCATCGCTCGCGGGTTCGCCAATTTGATCGATGGACGTGACGGCATTCTTTGTCACCTTCGCGCTCACGTCGTAGATGACTCGGCGTTCGATCGCAAAGAGCCACGTTCGTAACGATCCAAGAGTTGGGTCAAAACGGGCCCTCGAACGCCACGCGCGAGAGAACGTCTCTTGCACAACGTCCTCCGCATTCTGCGTTGAGTTGAGTGACCGTCGAGCGAAGCCAAAGAGCTCGCCGCCGTGGGCGAGGAACGCTTCGCGCAGTCCCGCTTCGTCAGCGACGTCGAACGCACCACCGCCGGCCGTCTTCATCAACTCCATTCGACCACGTTGCGTCACGCTCACGCGGGCGGCCCCCTCCTCACGAGAAGCATCGCTCGCGCGCTCTGGCGCGATGTGGCGCTGCGTCACCATCGATAATCCATCTTGTTGGACCATGAAACAGCCACTCACTCTCCTCTGTCACACCGCTGAGCAGTAGTGAATACCCACCGCGAGGGCGAAATGTTCAGCTGGGCTGGATCATCCATCTGCCGCCGCCAGCCGGGCGAGCGCGCGACTCGCTGCCGCTTGGACCCGCGCCAGGCGATCTTCCGCCAACCCAGTCATCGCGCCAAAAGCGTCGTCGAACAGGTATTTCGCCGTGACCTCGGTTGCCATTTCGCGCGCACGCCGAGTCCGCGGCCCCCGCGACAACTGCGGGCCCCGCCGTGAACACGCCTCCTCGATACGCGCACGCGGGGTCGTCATTCGCCGGTTGGTCCTCCAGCGAGTTCGACCACGATGTCGAGATGACCCAGGTGGCGTGCGTACTCCTGCAGCAGATGGAACAAGATACGCTCCAGCGTCGGCAGGTCCGCGCCGTCCCAGCGTGGACCGGGCGCGCCGATGGCGTCGAGATCGTTGGCGCGTACGACCTTGCGACTACGAAAGCCCTGCGCGCGGAGCGCCCCAATCAAGTCCTCTTTCGACTCGCTCTCATCGACGTACCATCTACCGTCTCGATTATCGCCCCACGGTTCATCGATGTGCTGGCCTTCGAAACCCCACTCGAGCCATCTCATCTCGACGAAGGTGACGTGCTTGACGAGTTCAAGGGGCGTCCAACTCGTCGGCAGTCGGCTCGTGCGAAGTTCGCGTTCAGAAAGCTGCTCCACCTTCGCGATCAACGTGGATCGAAAGAAGTCGAGGTACGCGATGAACACCTCGGCCCTCGAGGGCAGCGGCATCGTGGGACTCGGGAATACCTCCACGACTGACAGTATGGCCCAGCGATGCTCCGACGATGTATGGATCATTCCTTGTGCACTTCGAGCGACCAGTTCGTTGTTCGACGACCGATGGTGAGATCGAGATACGCCGGTGGGACGCTTCTTTCGCAACTCTTCGAGGTTTCCAAGGGATGTCGACCCCGAATTATGCAGTCACCGCACTACTATTCGTCGGGTCGCGGTGAAGCCGCAAAGGGAGAAGCCAGTGCGGTCGCACCTTGCAAAAGTCATCGTTGGTCTTGCCGTTACGTTGTGCTGGCTTCCCTACGGCATTCAGGCAGGAGCGTCGTCCAACAGGAGCGACCAGCCGATCACGGCGGACAACGCAGCGCAGATTCTTGCAGTGACGCTGAGAACCGCCGCGAGCGAAGGAAGCTGCAGCGACTTCACGTCGTCGGTGACCGCCGGCGAGAGTTTCGGGAACCTCACCAATTCTGAGACGACCGAGGGAGAACAGTTCATCACCTACGACGGCGCGACCGTTGACATCCGACTCTTAGACGATGTGCTGTACGTAAAGGCCAACAATGACGGGGTGCTCGCCTGGTATGGGGTCAAAGACCGAGCCGTGGCGACCAAATGGATCGAGGTGCCCGAGAGCAGCGCCGACTACACCTCGTTCCAAAATGCCATCACGCTCACATCAATGCTCAAAGAGATCTCACCGACTGGATCGCTCACGGTAACCCCTGTGAGAGAGGTCAATAGTCATCGCGTCATCGGCGTTCTGGGTCAACCGAACTCCCAATTGGGATTCAGCAACGGGACAGAGACGCTCTACGTCTCAACGTCCTTTCCGTACGTCCCGGTCGAGTTGATTGTCGCAGGCGTGACCACTGGTTCGGTGAAAATCTTTCGCATGACGTTCACCAACTGGGGAAGCCACATCGAGGTCGTCAAGCCAGGTAGCTATACGTCTATCTTCAACACAACGCTTTCGAAGAACAAGCACGTAACGCTTCGTTGATTCCCCAACCAGTGACGCGAGGCCCACGTCGCGTTGTGCGTTCAGTTCAACGGTTCGACCCAGATGAGGCGCGCCGCCTCGAGCGACAGCGAGAACGGCTCTTCCCCGACGCTCAGCGCCAGCTCGTCCGGGGCCACGTCGGACGAGATGACTCGAACCTCACTGCCCTCGTGGATCAAATGCTCGGCGAGCATCGAGAGCAGCGCAGGAGCTTCGTGTTCAGCCACTTCCGAGATGCGACGCACAATGGCCGGTGCGCCCGGTTCCAGGTCGGCCAGCGCGACGAGCACGTCGTAAGGAGCCTGTCGACCAGGAATCGCGTTGCCATGCGGGCACGTGCGAGGCGAACCCATGGTCGCGTCGATCTGATCGACGACGGCGTCGGAAATTGACGATGAGATTCGATCGGCTTCGACGTCCGCCGTCGCCCAGTCGAAGTTGAGGACGTCGGTGAGCCAGCGCTCAAGAATGCGGTGACGACGGACGAGTCCCGTTGCCGTGGCAAGTCCGTTCTCGGTGAGGGTCACACTGCGATCCGAGCCGATCTCGATCCAGCCATCGCGCTTCAATCGCGCGAGCGCGTCACTCACCGTCGGCGCGCTCACCGAGAGCCAGTAGGCGAGCCGACTAGGTCGAACGACCTCTCCTTCTGCTGCGATGTAGTAGATCGCTTCGAGGTACTTGTCGACGGTCGCAGTGTGACTTGACATCACCACGTGACCGCGTCGCGCAAGACGATGCCGTTCCCGTCGGGGTCGTCGAACGTCGCAAATCTTCCCCAGGGTGCATCCTGGACACCCTCGACGACGACGCCCTTTGCCCGAATCGCCTCGACATCGCTATCCAGTTGGTCGGTCTCGATCACCAGGCCCTTCAGGGATCCCGCGGGCATCGTGGGAAACCAGGTCACGAGCGTGAGCGAGCACTCAGAGCCGCGAGGCGCCACCTGCATCCAGCGCATATCGCCCATGAGCGAGTCGCTTACGAGCTCAAAGCCCAAGACTCCTACGTAGAAGTCAAGCGAGCGATCCTGATCAGATACGGGAACGGAGACGACGCGGATGCGAGTAACAGTCATGTCCTTCGTTCTATCAGGTAGCTGTCTCGCGTATCGCAGGCGAAGACCGTCTGATCAGCGCGACGGAGTGCGTTCACATCGACGTGGTCTTCGCCGACGCGGAGATCTTGGTCACACGTCGAGCAGACGCCAATATAATTGTTTGTTAATAAGCAACTAATCCCCCAGCGAACGGTCGTGAACATGGACGCATTGAAAGAAGCACACGGCGATCGCTACAAGTGGATCGCCCTCACGAACACGACGCTCGGCATGTTCATGGCGACGATCAACTCGTCGATCATCTTGATCTCACTGCCCGCGATCTTTCGCGGCATTCACATCAACCCGCTGTCACCAGGGAACGTCGGCTACCTCCTGTGGGTGCTGATGGGTTACCTGCTCGTCACTGCCGTGCTCGTGATCAGCCTCGGGCGCCTGGGCGACATCGTTGGGCGCGTGCGGATCTTCAACCTCGGGTTCGCGGTCTTCTCGTTTGCGTCGGTGCTGCTGGCGCTCGATCCGTTCAACGGCAGTTCGGGCGCGCTCTGGCTTGTCATCTGGCGACTCGTGCAGGGCGTCGGCGGTGCCATGCTCTTCGCGAACGCTGCCGCCATCCTCGTCGACGCCTTCCCTGTGACGCAACGTGGGCTCGCCATGGGCGTGAACCAGATCGCGGCGATCGGCGGCTCGTTCATCGGCCTCATCGCCGGCGGACTCCTTTCGATCGTCGACTGGCGCCTCGTGTTCTGGGTCTCGGTGCCCTTTGGCATCATCGGCACGATCTGGAGCTACCTCAGCCTGCGCGACAACGGCATTCGATCGGCCGCGAAGATCGACTGGTGGGGCAACCTCACATTTGCCGTGGGACTCACCTCGCTGCTCGTTGCCATCGTGTATGGGATCGAGCCGTATGGCCACAGCTCGATGGGTTGGACCTCGCCTCTGGTGGTGAGTGCCTTTGCGATCGCCGTCGTCTTCCTCGCCGCGTTTCTTGTCATTGAGAACAAGGTCGTCGCGCCGATGTTCAATCTTCGACTCTTCAAGATTCGCGCCTTCTTCATGGGTAGCTTCGCCGGCCTGCTGACCGCGATTGCCCGCGGTGGCCTGCAGTTCATGCTCATCATCTGGCTCCAGGGCATCTGGCTGCCCTTGCACGGTTACAACTACTCCGACACTCCCCTCTGGGCAGGCATCGCGCTGTTGCCGCTCACGGTCGGCTTCCTCCTCGCCGGGCCAATCTCTGGCTACCTCTCCGACCGTCACGGAGCGCGCGTCCTCTCGACGGCGGGACTCGTCATCTTTGCCGCGAGCTTCCTCGGCCTCTTGCTCGTGCCAACAGACTTCTCATACTGGGTGTTCGCCATCCTCATCGGTGCGAACGGCGTGGGCGGCGGCATGTTCTCCGCGCCAAACTCAGCTGCGATCATGAACTCCGTGCCGGCCGAGCAGCGCGGCGGCGCAGCGGGCATTCAGGCCGCCTTCATGAACACCGGCATGGTGCTCTCGATTGGCGTCTTCTTCTCGCTCATGATCGTGGGCCTCACGCACACGTTGCCGAAGTCGCTGTATCGCGGGCTGTCGACCCACGGTGTGGCCGCCGCCCAGGCGCACAGCGTCGCGAGCTTGCCCGCGGTCGGGACGTTGTTCTCGTCGTTCCTCGGCTTTAACCCGCTGAAGAGCCTGCTCGTCTCCCAGAGCGCCACGCACGTCAGCCACACTCAGTGGTTGACGCTGACGGGCAAGCGATTCTTCCCGGACCTTCTCCAGAGTCCGTTCCACCATGGCCTCGAGATCGTCTTCACCGTCGCAATAGCGATGTCGCTCCTGGGTGCACTTGCTTCAGCCCTGCGCGGCGAGCGTTTCGTCGCCCAGCAGCCGACGCTCGTCAAGCACGAAGGGGACCTCGCCACGAGTTCGGGTGCCGTGCCCGGTGAAGTGGCGATCGAAGGAGAAGTGGTTCGATGAGCTCACTCACCTTGTCACCCGAAGTCGCGAGCGCGGATCGGTTGCGTCTAACGCTCGTTCGCCTCGTGCGCACCCTTCGCCGGCGAGGCCGCTCTCGCCTCACGCCCTCCCAGGTGTCGGCGCTCTCGACGGTCGAAGAGTACGGACCGATGCGCATCAGCGCACTGGCCACCTACGAATCCCTCGGCGCGTCAGCTGCGACCAGAGTGGTCGCGAGCCTCGAAGAGCTCGAGCTCCTCGAACGGATGGTCGATCCCGACGACAAGCGCGCGTCCCTCGTGAACCTAAGTGAACGCGGGCGAAGCGAGTTCGACGAGCTCAAGCGCGAGCGCACGCTCGACATCTCAAGCATGCTCGAGAAGCTCAGCGCAAAGGAGCGTCAGACCATCGAGGCGGCGCTGCCGGCGCTCGAGAAGATCGCCCGAGACAACTGACGGAGACGCTACGGCGACGTCGTGGTCGTTGACGTCGTCGTCGTCGTGGTCGCTGACGTCGAGGGAGCAGGCACCGTCGCGAGAAGAGCGCCGGTGGTGATCAACATCTCGGTGAGCGAGCCCGTCGCCGCTCCCGGCGTCTGACTGTTCGCCCCAGAGCGGCTGGCAACCCAGAGGTCATCGCCCGATACCGCGAACGCGGAGAGCAGCGAGAAGTAGTAGGGACCGTTCGTGTTGCACATGTACCACGCCGGTGCCCCCGTGGTCGCATCGACCTTCGTCACCATCGGACTATCGCCGAAGGGGGTCATCACGTAGACGTTGCCCTGCACGCCGATGACGTCGGACGGATCACCGAACCCGTAAGGACCACCGGCATCGCTGAACGTCGAGATGGCCACGCCGGTTGACGCGTTGATCTCCGTCGCGGCGTTGCTTGCGCTGTCGGCGACCCAGACGTTGCCGCTTTGGACCGCGATGCCGTCCGGCGCGTCCAAGCCTTGACCGGCCACGACTCGAACGAGCGCGCCGGTCGTTGCATCCACTTCGGTTACCGAATTGACTGACTCATCGGCCACGAATACGTCGGGACCGGACGCCGTCATCGCGACGGGGTCGGCGAAGGCGTACGAAGAGCCCGAGATGACGCGTACGAGTGCCCCGGTTCGCGCGTTGATTTCGGTGATGGATCCGGGCTTGCTCGTGCCGCCGTTGAGAACGAGGAGCATGTTGCCCGACGACGCGATGGCGACGGGATCGGAGAAATGGAATCGTGAGCCCTGGATGACGCGCAGCAGCTTCCCGTTGTACGCTGCCATCTCGGTCACGGAGCCGCCAGCGTTCGCGACAAAGAGCTCGGCTTGATTGCGAGTGATGGCAACCGGTTGGCTGAAGCGATAGCCCTCGGCGCGAGTGAAGGTTCGAACCCAGTCACCGTTCGACGGGTTGATCTCGGTGACGGAGTCGCCCGCTTCGTTGGTCACCCAGAGGTGACCCTCTCCGATGGCGAGACCCGAGGGGGCATCAAACTCGCTCGCGCTCGCAACGCGCGGAGCTGCTTGGGCGGGGGCGATGGCGACCAACGTCCCGAGGGTGAGCACGACGCTGGCCGACCCCACTACCGCTCGAAAACGTCGACGCCTCACCAAAGGAAGTGTACGCCCGGCCGACTCAAATCGGTCCTCGGCCGCGGTTCACGTCGTGAACTGGACTCTTCTACGCGAGCGCGGCGTCGAGGTTGATGGTCGTGCCGGTGAGCGCTTTGCTCACGGGGCAGCCGGCCTTCGCGCCTTCGGCCGCTTTCACGAACCCGGCCTCGTCGAGGCCGTCGACCTTGCCACGCACGTGGATCATGATGTCGGCAATGCGAAAGCCACCCGCGGGGTCTGGACCGAGACGCACCTCAACCTCGACGACGAGCGACTGGGGCGTGCCGCCCCCCTGGGCGACAGCGTTCGAGAGCGCCATCGAAAAGCACGCGGCGTGCGCCGCGGCGATCAGCTCCTCAGGACTTGTGACACCGTCGGCTTCTTCGGCGATGCGCTTGGGAAAGGACACATCAAACGTTCCCGCCCCACTGCTCACAAGCTCTACTCGACCGGATCCGTCTTGAATACCGCCCGTCCACGTCGTACGTGCCTTGCGTGTTGGCATTTCACTCCCTTGTCTTGAGGACTCTGACGAATCCTAGGGGTGATCGCTACCCGGGAGAAAGGGGTCTCGCGTCGCGAAAATTTCGCTGGCCGACGAAAGGCGAACCTGACATGATGTCGCCATGACGAAATTCACAGAGTTTGACTACGCGATGCCGTGTTGGGTCGACGTGATGGTGGAGACCGACGAAGAGCACCAGGCGAAGCGCGCCTTCCTCAGCGCACTGTTCGACTGGACGTGGCAGGTCGGCGGGCCGGAGATGGGCTTCTACTCCCTTGCGATCTCCCAAGACCAGCCCGTCCTTGGACTTGGGAGAACGGACGGCTCACACGGCGAGGCGACCACGTACTTCTCGACGCCGAACATCGACGACTCGGTGGCGCACGCCAGCGACGGCGGCGCGACGATTGTCGTCCCGCGTATGGATGTGATGGATCTCGGCTCGATGGCGATCCTCATCGACCCAGTCGGCGCCACGTTCGGACTCTGGCAACCCGGCACGTTCCATGGCTTCGGTGTCATGCACGAAGTGAACGCTCCCGGTTGGTTCGACGAAAGCTCGGACGACCCCGAGCGCGCCGCAGAGTTCTACGTGAAGTGGAGCGGCCACAAGCTGACGTCGCCCTCGCCGGGCGACGGCATGAACGTGCTCGCCAACGGCGACCAGTGGTACGCGAGCCTGTCCAAGGTGGAGGGGCAGCCCGCGCGATGGAACCCGATCTACGTCGTCGACTCGCTCGAGCGTGCTCGTGACATCGTCACGCGCCATGGCGGTGCCATCATCGTCGAGGAGATGCCCGTGCCCGGAAGCGCCATCTGCATCTTCACCGAACCCGTCAACGGTACGACCATGATGATTATGCGCGGTGGCGAGCAGCCGGAACACTAACGGTGCCCACGAAGGTCCCCGCACATCTCAGATTTGGTGTGACCGCTCTGGACTGCCCTGACCCGCTCGCACTGGCCGCGTTCTATGCAGCGCTCACCGGTCATGACGTCGAGCCACTCGGCGACTTCACTCCCGACGACGTCGTCTGGATCGAACTGCTCGACGGCGAACGGCGTGTCCTCGGCTTTCAAAAGATCGAGAACTACGTCGCGCCTACGTGGCCCGAAGGACCGGTGCCTCAGCAGCTGCACCTCGACTTCGACGTGAACGATCTCGACGAAGGAGAGGCGCACGCGATCGAGGTCGGTGCGAGGAAGGCCGACTATCAGCCCGGCGCGACGTTTCGCGTCTACCTCGACCCTGTCGGTCACCCCTTTTGCCTCGTGCTGAAGAATGACTAAAGGCTCCGAAAGAAATCGTCGATAGGAGACATTTCTGCGAGGGCCTCGCTATATAACGTTGAACTATATATGCTGTTGATATGAGCGTTAGGGCGATGCAAGAGGCAACCTTCATGATCCTCACCGCACTGGCGAACGGGAGCCAGCACGGCTATGGGATCATCGCTGACGTCCAGGAGATCTCACACGGCAGGATTCGATTGCTCCCGGGCACGCTCTACACCGCCCTCGAGCGGCTGCGTGTGGACGAACTCGTCGAGATCGACCGCGAAGAGATTGTCGACGGACGGCTGCGTCGTTACTACCGACTGACGACAGCCGGTTCGGCGCGACTGAAGGTTGAGGCAGACCGACTCCACTCCCACGCCAGTACCGCGCTGACCCGGCTCAGATTGGCTGGAGGGGCAGCGACATGACGGACCGATCGAAACTCGAGCGAAGCTACCGACGCTTGCTGACGTGCCATCCGCCAACGTTCCGCCGAGAAACCGGAGACGAGCTACTCCAGGTGCTGATGGCCCGTGCCACCGTCAATCAGCGCCGACCGGACTTGCTGACACCGCAGACCTCATTATGAGCGGTCTCAGAATGCGACTGCGTCCTCAGGTACCACGCTCCCCGCAGACCGTCCGGGCAGCAGTGCGACTCATGTACGCAGGTGCGATCGTCACCTCTCTCGACGTGACCTTCGCCATCGTGTCGGTGGTGTCGCATCAACCCGGATCGGCCAAACTCCGTCTTCTGGGCCATAACCAATCGACGTTCGTAGCCGCGACAGCGGGCGTTGTGTTGGGCCTAGTCATCATTGGGCTGTGGCTGTGGATGGCGCGCGCCAACGGCAACGGGCAACGACGGGCACGCGTCATGTCGACGGTGCTGTGCGGCCTGGCGACGTTGCAACTCTCCGGCAACAAGGGCGTCGCGGAAGCAGTCATCGCGGCTGTGACGTGGTTGATCGGTCTCATCGTGGTGTGGCTGCTCTGGCGTCCAGCCTCTAATGGGTTGTTTGAGCGGCATGAGGACGGCGAACTGGACTTTTCGCGAGCGCGCACCTCGTCAGCTCCATAGTCGCCGGTGGCTCACTTTTGGTGAGGTAGCGCGAGCGGGTAGCATGGAACTTCGCGTCTCGGGGTTTACCTCGGGAACACCGAGGACCTGTGGTGCAGCTCGGAGTGCACGCCGCCCTGTCAAGGCGGAGGTCGCGGGTTCAAATCCCGTCAGGTCCGCTCGACACCCCCACGGGGTGACGAGGAGGTCGGGTAGCTCAGTTGGTAGAGCGCGCGCCTGAAAAGCGTGAGGTCACCGGATCGACGCCGGTCCCGACCACTTTGTGGCTCCGGCCACTGCCGTTATGCAGGATGGAGAGCGACGCGCGCTTTTGCGTAGCGTCGGCTCGCCGTCATTGTCCACGGACCGAGAACGTCGAGTCCCCCGCGCTCTCGTAGTGGTGCCGTCTCCTTCGCACCTCGTCCGAGTGGGTTCACGCGCGCGACAACATTGGATCCTTGCAAGCGCGCGACCAACATGATGCTGACGCCATGTCGCTTTGTGCTCGGTAACGAGCGATAGACGAAGTGAGCGACCACATGATCAGGCTGGTTCATGAGAAGAAACTAGAAAGTGGTTGTGACGTTTCTCGCTGAAACGATCGTGTATCAATGAGTGAGCCCATGACCGATGCCACATTGCCACTGATCACCCCCGCCTTCGCCCCGCCGATCCCTAGGGTCGACTGGCCCACTGCAGAGTGGCCACGCGGAAGGCATCCGAAGCACGACGAGCTCGACGCCGTCGTCGACGAGATGTTCACGAGCGAAGAGCTCGCCATCACCAACTCCGTCATCGTCATCCAGGGCGGTCAAGTCGTCGCTGAGCGCTACGGCGGAGTGCGCGAGTTCTTCGACCGACCGCCGGAACCCATCACGAATGAGAGCCCCCTGTTGTCGTGGTCGATGGCGAAGTCAATGCTGCACTTCATCATCGGCACCTTGGTCGACGCGGGTGAACTTGATCCCGACGAGCAAGCGATAGTCCCCGAGTGGAGCGACGAGAGGGACCCGCGCCACGGGATTCGGCTGCGCGATCTGCTCGCCATGCGCGACGGTCTTGACTTCAACGAGGCCTACGTGCTCGGTCAGCCGAGCCATGTCATCGAGATGCTCTTCGGTGACGGCCAACACGATATGGCGGCCTTCGCCGCAGCTCGTCCCCTCGCGCACGAGCCTAACACCGTGTTCAACTACTCCTCGGGTACAACGAACATGTTGAGCCGCATCGTGGCCGACGTCGTCGGCTACGGCGACGCCTACCGCGACTATCTCAAGCAGCGACTGTTTGGCCCCCTCGGCATGACGAGCGCTGAGCCGACCTTCGACGACGCCGGGGTGTTCGTGGCCTCGAGCTACGTGCATGCAACTGCGCTGGATTTTGCGAAGTTCGGTTTGCTCTATCTACGTGGCGGTGAGTGGGATGGACGTCAGCTCATCTCACAAGACTGGGCAAGGACTGCACAGATTCCGCTGAGTGTCGACGCGGAAACCGGCTGGTTCTACTCGTGGCAGTGGTGGGTGGCCGGGGATGACTACGGCACGTACTGGGCAAGCGGCTACGAAGGGCAACAGATCAGCATCGTGCCCGCGCTCGATGCACTGATACTTCGCTTCGGTCACACCCCCGAGGAGAGGGCGCCCCTCCTCATGGAGTGGCGCCGACGCGTGATCCGAGTCCTCGCGAGCGCTTAGGCGCCTTCGTAATCGAAGCCGAGGTCGGGCGCGGTAAAGAGCGCCGCGAACGAGAGGCCTTCTTTCGCCGTCATGGCGCCCGCGGTGCCGCCGCGATCGACGACCGCAAGGATCAAGACGACTTCTGCGCCCGCCGCTTGGGCGACGTGGACTGCTTCGAGGAGGCTCGTGCCGCGAGTGACCGTGTCTTCAGTGATGACGACTCGATCGCCGGGCTGCAGCACTCCGGCGATGCGCCCACCGCCGCCGTGGTCCTTCACTTCCTTGCGCACGCTGAAGGCTCGCAGCAGACGGCCTCTCTCAGCTGCCACGCCCGCCGTGATGAAGCTCACGCCATCTGCCCCCATCGTGAGCCCCCCAATAGCCGTCGCGTCCTCGGGGATCGCCTCGAGCACGAGGGTTGCGAGGTCCACCATCGCTTCGGGCGCGCAGATCGTCTGCTTCGAGTCAATGAACCATGACGAATGACGCCCCGACTTCAAGACAAAGTCGCCGCGTCGGACCGAGTGAGCCAAGAGATGCTCGCGGATGCGCTCGCGTGCGTCGCTCATTTCAACACAACCTGTCGAGCACCGGGACGAAGCGTGCCGACGATGGACGCGTCGACGCCGCTCACGCGTGCGAGCGTGACCGCCGCTTCTACCGCACTCGGATCGAGGGCAACGACCAAGCCGAGCCCGCAGTTGAACACCCGCACCATCTCTTGGGCGCTGACCGGCCCGCGACGTTGGATCTCGAAGAAGATCTCTGGCGTCGCGAACGCCTCCATGTCGATCACAGCGTCGAGGTCGTTAGCCAAGAGTCGCACGACGTTACCGACGATGCCGCCGCCCGTGACGTGCGCCGCGGCGTGAACGCCCGCACCGAACTCCTGACGCAGCGCAAGAACAAAGGGTGCGTAGATCACCGACGGAAGAAGCAGCTCGTCGCCGAGGGTGCGCGTCGCCCCGGGGTACGCCGGCTGCTCGAACGATGACGGATCACTCACGAGGACTTCGCGCGCCAGCGTGTAGCCGTTTGAGCGAAGACCCGGGGAGTGCAAACCCAGCAATACGTCGCCGTCGCGCGTACGCTCGGCCGACATCATGTCGCGCCGTTCAACGACGCCGAGTGCGAAACCCGCGACATCGAGATCGTCAGGCTTCATAACGCCGCCGTGCTCGGCCGTCTCACCGCCGAGCAGCGCCGCGTGCGCCTGACGGCAACCATCGGCGATCCCCGCGACGAGGACTTCGACGACCTGAGGATTGAGCGATCCGACGGCCAAGTAGTCGAGCACGAACAGCGGCTCTGCGCCGACGCAGACGAGATCGTCCACGAGCATCGCGACGAGATCGATCCCCACCGTGTCGTATCGACCGAGGAGTCGAGCTACTTCGAGCTTGGTGCCGACGCCATCCGCCGACGCGACGAGTATGGGCTCCTCGTACTTCTCGGCGAGCGCGAACAGTCCGCTGAACCCGCCGATGCTGCCGAGGACACCGTCGCGAAACGTCGAGTCGACGCTCGCTTTTATCCGCTCGACGGTCTCGTCACCTGCCTCGATCGAGACTCCCGCGTCGGCGTACGTTCGCGCGCCGGCGACATCGAGCAGTCGACTCACCAGCGGCTACCCACCGCGTCGATCGTGACCGGTATCGGCGCCGGGTACGATCCCGTGAGGCATGCATCACAGCACTCGCCGTTCAGCTGAATCGCGCTGCGCAGATTTGCGAGCGTGATGTACTCGAGTGAGTCCGAGCCGATGAAGTCGTTCATCTCTTGGATCGAGTGGTTCGCCGCCAGCAGCTCATCGCGGTTCGGTGTGTCGATGCCGTAGTAGCACGGCGACATGAACGGCGGCGAGGAGATGCGCAGGTGCACTTCGGCGGCGCCCGCGTCGCGCAGCATCGCTACCAGCGACTTCGTCGTCGTGCCGCGCACGATCGAGTCGTCGACGACGATCAGTCGCTTGCCCTCAATGTTCTCGCGCAGAGGATTGAACTTGCGTCGCACACTCGCCGCACGCTCGCCTTGGTCCGGCGCGATGAACGTTCGACCGATGTAGCGGTTCTTCACGAGGCCGTAGCCGAAGGGGATCCCTGAGGCTTTGGCGTAGCCCTCGGCGGCGGGAATGCCCGAGTCCGGGACCCCCATGACGAGGTCAGCGTCGACCGTCGATTGCGATGCCAACAGTTCGCCCATGCGCCGACGAGTCGTGTGGACTTGGTGGCCCATCAAATACGCGTCGGGGCGGGCGAAGTACACGAACTCGAAGATGCAGAGCTTCTGGGCGCCCGCGGCGGGCTCGAGCAACTGGGTTGACGTCACGCCGTCTTTGGTGATGGTGACGAGCTCGCCCGGAGCGATCTCGCGTACGAAGCGGGCGCCGACCACGTCGAGAGCCGGCGACTCAGAGGCGACGATCCAGCCTTCGGGAGCGTCATCAGTGCCGAACTGGCCGAGACACAGCGGTCGAAAACCATAGGGGTCCCGGACGGCGTGGACTCGATGAGCCTCGAGGATGACCATAGAGTAGGCGCCTTCCACCTGCGTGAGCACCGTCTTCAGCGCCGCGTCGAGAGATGTGCCGCCGTTGACTTCGATGCTCAGCATCTCGGCGACGAGGTCCGAATCCGAGAGCAAGGAGGTGAACTCCATGCCGATCGACGCAGCCAGGGCCGTGGTATTGGTGAGGTTGCCGTTATGAGCGAGAGCGAAGCCCGAGGTGCCCGCCGAGCGAAAGACGGGTTGCGCGGCGGTCCAGTTCGCCGAACCCGACGTTGAGTAGCGCGTGTGGCCGATGCCGAGTGATCCCCCGAGCGCGCGCAAGGTGGTGTCGGCGAACACGTGACTCACGAGCCCGTTGTCTTTGACGACGGTGATCTGTTCGTTCTGAAATGTCGCCATACCCGCCGACTCTTGGCCACGGTGTTGGAGTGCGTACAGCGCGTCGTAGCAGTAAGGAGCTACTGCACGGTCGGGCACCACGATCCCGACGACGCCGCATGCTTCTTTCATATGTGGCGCGCGATTTCGATGAGAGGGCAACGGCGCACGGGGCCAGTCTCGCACAGTCCCCTGGCCGCCTCGGTCACGTTTACTAACCTACCCGGATGATCGATCTGCATCTCCACTCGACGTTCTCCGACGGGTCGGACACGCCGAGCGAGTTGGCTGCGAAGGCCGCGAAGCTGGGCCTTCGAGCAGTCTCGCTCACCGATCACGACACGACATCAAGTTTCAACGAGATGGACGAGGCGACCAGGCTGCACGGGATCGAGCTGGTGCCCGGGGTGGAGGTCTCCCTGCGCGACAACGAGTTCCCGATGACCCGTGACGGGCGGCTCGTCCCGCGCAACGTCCACGTGCTCGCCTATTACTTGCCGATGGAGCCCGAGGACCCGGTACAGCAACAGCTCGCCGAGCTTCGCCACGACCGCGACGTTCGCAACCTCGAGCTCGTCGACGTTCTCCAGGGCTTGGGATTCGAGCGTATCAATCTCGACTACCTTGCCGCGATGTCGGGCAACGTTCACTCGATCGGACGTCCTCACTTTGCGCGCGCCATGTTCGAACTGCATCCCGAGATCGTTGGCGAGCGGACCGACGACCGCTGGAATCGCCTGTTTATCGACTGGCTCGGGAGCGGCGGACTCGCCTACATTCCCAAGACCAGCATGCCCATCGAGCAGTTCGTCGACGCGGCTAAGGGATCTTCGACGGTCTTCTCGATCGCTCACCCGCTCGTCAACTACGTGGGGGAAGGCTCGATGTCGGCGATTGAGACGACGATGCCAAGGGTCCTCGCGTCGCTGCGAGAGCGTGGCTTCAAAGGCGTCGAGGCCTACTACGGCGGGACGAACGAGCAGACGAGGGCACTCATGGTGAAGCTCGCGCGTGACGCGGGCATGATTCCCACGGGCGGATCTGACTATCACGGTCACTACAAAGAAGACGTCTCCCTCGGAGTAGGGCGAAGCGGGGACCTACGCGTGCCCGATGAGATTCTGAGCGAGCTGAAAGCCGCGCGCTAACCCGCTACGTCGAGAGCGTCGATGAGCGCGCCTTCGCGACGGGCAACGATCTCTTCGGCCGAGAGGTTGATCGTCGAACCGATCACGAGGGCACCGCCTCCACACGTGCCAAGCAGTGCAACCGGTACACCAGCGGCCGTGGCGCGGTTTGCAAACGAGTCGACGTCGTTCGTCGCGACCACGAATCGTCCCGGGAACTCACTGAAGAGCTCACCGTGCGCTTGAACCTCCTCGAGCACCGCACCGATCTTCGTCACTGCGACCACTTCGGCGAGGGCTGTGGCGAGTCCGCCACCCAGCACGTCGTGCACCGCCGTCACGTCGCTCACTCCCCCCGCACAGATGGCTGCCACTTCTCGCGTGACGAAGTCGAGCGTTGCAAAGAGCGCTTCGGGTTCGGCCCCGCTCAACACGCCACCGCGACGTCCGCGCCGTGTCGCCCAGCGCGAACCGGCGAGGGGGAAAACCGGCTCGCCGCAAGCGTGACGCGCACCAACGAGCAAGATGGAGTCGCCGGCGCGCCAGTTCCACCCAGGTGGTGCGGCGACGAGTTCGTCGACGACACCGAGCAGCCCGATGACCGGCGTCGGGTCGATGTCGGCTCCCGCACTCTCGTTGTAGAGCGACACGTTGCCGCCGATGACGGGCAGTCCGAGCGCGTTGCACGCTTCAGCCATCCCATCGATCGACTCGCTGAGCTGCCACATCACCTCGGGGTGCTCGGGGTTGCCGAAGTTGAGGCAGTTGACCACGGCCTTCGCGGTCGCACCCACACAGGCGAGGTTCATCACACCTTCGACGACGGTGAGGGCCGTGCCGATCTTCGGATCGAGCGCGCACCAGCGCGGATTGGAGTCGGTAGACAGCGCGATGCCGCGCTGTGACGCTGGTAGACCAGGTCCAGCAAGACGCAGGAGGGCCGCATCGCGGCCGGGACCGACGACGGTGTTGAGGAAGAGCTGGGTGTCGTACTGGCGGTACACCCACGCGGGATCCACCAACAGATCCAAGAGGTCATCGTTGGGTGAACCTGCGGGCTCGTCGAAGGTCGGATCGTCGGCGCGAATCGCGTCGAGGTCTGCCGGACGCTCGCGCGGCCGGTCGTAGAGCGGCGCGTCGTCGGCAAGTGCCGATGCGGGTACCTCGGCGAGCACCTCGCCGTCAAAGCCATCGCGGATGCGCAACATGCCTCGCGCGACGCCGTCAACACCGACGACCGGATCGACCACGCGACCAACGACGCTCGCGCGCACTTCCCACTTGTCACAGACTGCGATCACGGCCTCCAAGTTCTCCGGCGTGATGATCGCGAGCATGCGCTCTTGGGACTCTGAGGTCATGATCTCGTAGGACGCCATGGCTCGCTCTCGCAGCGGCACCGCGGTCACGTCCACGTCCATGCCGACGCCCCCACGCGCCGCGGTCTCACTCGTCGCACAGACGAGACCCGCCCCGCCGAGGTCCTGGATGCCCACCACGTAGCCGCGGTCGAGCAGCTCGAGGCAGGCCTCGATTAGACGCTTCTCTTCATAGGGATCGCCGACCTGGACGCTCGGGCGCTTCGCGTCGTCACTCGCCGCCGCTTCGCCCGAGAATCCGGCAGAGGCCAGGACCGAGACGCCGCCGATGCCATCTCGGCCGGTACGTGAGCCAAGCAGTACCGCAAGGTTTCCCACTCCGGAGGCGACGCCGAGAACGAGTCGCTCTTTCGGGAGAGCTCCCACGCAGAGCACGTTCACGAGCGGGTTCGCGCGGTAGCAGTCGTCGAAGGTGAGCTCGCCACCGATCGTCGGTACGCCAACGGAGTTGCCGTACCCGGAGATGCCGGACACCACGCCTTCGAGGAGCCAGCGCTGTCGTGCGTCGGTGAGCTCGCCAAAGAACAGCGGATCCATCACGGCGAGCGGGCGTGCACCCATGGTGAAGATGTCCCGCAGGATGCCCCCGACGCCGGTCGCCGCACCCTGATACGGCTCGATCGCCGAGGGATGGTTGTGGCTCTCGATGCGAATGGCGACCGCAATGCCGTCTCCGGCGTCGATGACCCCGGCGTTCTCGCCTGGCCCGACGAGCACATGGGGCGCGGTCGTCGGCAGGCGACGCAGATGCAGGCGCGACGACTTGTAGGAGCAGTGCTCGGACCACATCACGCCAAAGAGCGCGAGCTCCAAGTGGTTGGGGTCACGACCAAGAACCGCTCTGATCTCTTCGAACTCGTGGTCGCTCAACCCGAGGGCTCCGTGGAGACTCGCGGGGGGATTCACGCATCAAAACTACCCGGCACGCAACGGCGCTCCGACGCTTCAGCGCGACGAGGTCAAACGATTCGCTCTCCTAGGACTGCAGTTGCTCGACGACGATCGACGCGCTCGTCGGATCCGCGCCTCCGGCGCCGGAGCCGAGGGTCAACGTGTTCGGCTCGCCTATCGGATTGATCACCTCGAGGGCGCTGTCGGCGGACACGGTCACCAGCGCCGTCTCCGTGATCTGGGAGGTTCCAGTGGCGCGTCCGACGACCGTGTAGGGCAGCGGCACGCCGTTCACTTGCAACTCCAGCTGGCCGGGCTCGTCCACGGACACCTGAAAGGAAACTTGATAGGTGCCCGCCGAGGTCAAGTTGATCCCGAGTCCTTCGTTCTCGATCGTCCCGCTACCGTCGGCGGGACCGTCGTCAAGAAACGGAACCGAATCGCCCTGCAGAATGACGAATCCATTTGGCGGCGTGAGAGTGTAAAACTCCGCGAACGCGAGCGTCGTCCCGGCGGGACCTGTGCTACCGACATCACCTTTGGGTCCTGGAGGACCGGCCGGACCGGGGCCTCCTTGAGGACCCGCGGTACCGGTCGCGCCGGTTGGTCCCACTGCGCCTGGTGATCCCGCGATGCCCGCAGGGCCTTGCGCGCTCCACGCGATGACTCGGGAGTGGCTCGGACACCTCGGCCTGGCGTTAATTGTCACGTTCGAGAGTGTCTTCGTGACGGAACTCAGGCACGCCGAATACCTGAGGACCGGGGCACTCGAGGACTCGGCGCTGGCGATGGCCATCCCCCCACCGACGAGCGCGACGGCCACCGCAGTCGTCACCGCGATTCTCCAGAGCTTCATTATGTACCTCCCGGTCTCGGTTGATGCGCGTCATCAGGATGTTCTCGTGACGAACTGTCACGTGATTTACCGCAGGGACTACAGCTATGAGGTGAGCAACGCGACGGGAGCTGAAAGAAAGCTCGTAAGGAGCACTCGCCCGTCGTCGCTCCCGAGCAGTGTCGACATCGCGCGTTCGGGGTGCGGCATGAGACCCACCACGTTGCCGCGCTCGTTGGCGATGCCCGCGATGTCACCCCGCGAGCCATTCGGGTTGTCCTGGTAGGTGAGAATGATACGGCCGGTTGCTGCCAGCTCGTCGTACGTTGCGTCGTCGCACGTGTACGAGCCGGAGAAGTGGTTGATCGGAATGACGAGCTCCTGGTTCAACGCGGCCTGCGACGTCAGCACCGACGCCTGTGACGAGACGACAAGCGTGGTCGGCTGACACAGAAAGGTCAGGCCGCGATTCTTCTGGAGCGCCCCGGGCAAAAGGCCCGCTTCGGTCAGCACCTGAAAGCCGTTGCAGATCCCGAGCACGGCACCTCCGTCATCGGCGAAGCGACGGACCGCCTCCATGACCGGTGAAAAGCGGGCGAGCGCCCCCGGACGCAGATAGTCGCCGTGCGCGAACCCGCCGGGCAGGATGATGGCGTCAAGCCCGGACACGTCGGTTGACGTGTGCCACACGAACTCAGCCGCGCCACCGAGCGCGTTCACAGCCGATGCCGCGTCGTACTCGCAGTTCGATCCTGGAAAGACCACGACGCCAACTCGTCTCACGAGGCGTGCACTCCCGCCAGGCGCGCCGACGCGTCCTCGATCACTGGGTTCGACAGCAGGCGCTCCGCCAACGCCGTGGCACGTTCCAGAGCGTCCGTTTCACTGAGCGCGTCGATGGTCATTCGGAAGGATTTGCCGGCTTTGACATCGGTAACGCCGCTGAACCCGAGCGCGGGCAGGGCTCGCTCGATGGTGGCGCCCTCCGGATCGGCGATGCCGTCTCGAAGCGTGACATCAACAACGACCGAGTAGTTCACTGAGAAAAACCGTACCATTCGCCCAGCGAGTGACCAGTGACGCGCTCGTACGCGGCGACGTAGCGCGACGACGTTTCACTGACGATGTCGTCGGGCACGGGCGGCGGCGGCGGTGTCTTGTCCCACATCATCCCCGTCAGCCAGTCGCGAAAGGGCTGCTTGTCGAATGAGGGAGGGATCTCCCCCGGTCGGACCACGTCTTTCGGCCAGATGCGCGAGGAGTCGGGCGTCAACACCTCGTCGCAGACGACGAGCCGGTCGTCAACGAGGCCAAGCTCGAACTTTGTGTCGGCGAGCACGAGGCCGACCGCGTCGAGCTTCTTCGCCGCGCGAGCAAAGAGGTCGAGACACAGCGCCTGGGCCTCCGCCAATCGCGCGTCACCGACGATTTGTGCCGCGCTCGCGAGATCGATGTTCAGGTCGTGCCCAGATTCCTCCTTCGTGGAGGGTGTGAAGATCGGCTCGGGAAAAGGATCAGTCAACCGAAGCCCGACGGGGGCCACCATGTGGTGCACCGTCCCCTCGCTCGCGTATTCGTCGTAGGCCTGCCCCGCGAGCCGACCGCGCACGATGCATTCGATCAACAGCATGTCAGCCTTGCGCACGAGCATCGTGCGCCCGTGCAGCTCGGGGCGGTCGAAGAAGCCAACGACCGTGCGGTCGATGACCCGAGGGTCGCAGCTCACAAGTGCGCTTGGCACGTCGTCAGCGAACTCGTGCAGCCAGTAGTCCGTGAGGCCAGTCAGGACGCGACCCTTGTTGGGTATCGGTTCGTTCATTACGACGTCGAACGCGGAGAGACGGTCCGAGGCAACCATCAGCATCAAATCGTCATCGACGTCGTAGAGATCGCGAACCTTGCCCGAGTAGAGGTGACGCAGCGTGAGATCGCTCATGACAGCCACGTCAGTGCATCGACGACGCGGCGGCGGTGTACGAGCAGCCGATCGAGATCGAAGGCTCGCGCGATGGCGTCTTCGCTCAAGGTCACTTCATCGTCGCTCTCGATGACGTCGCGGAAGTTGCGGCGCTCATCGATCGATCGCTGCGACGCAGTTTGGACGATTCGATACGCCTCGTCGCGGCTCATGCCCGATTCAATGAGCGCGAGCAGCACCGACTGCGAGTACACCAGACCGAGTGAGACGACATTGAGATTGTCGAGGGCACGCTCAGAGTGAATGACCACGCCATCGGCGAGCCAGGTGGCCTTTCGCAGCATGTAGACGGTGAGTTGCAACGCGTCGGGCAGGATGACTCGCTCCACGCTTGAGTGCGTGATGTCGCGTTCGTGCCAGAGCGCCACGTCTTCGAGCCCGGGGATAAGGTAGCCGCGCAGCACCCTCGAGAGGCCGACCAGACGCTCGGCGATGACGGGATTGCGCTTGTGGGGCATCGCCGAGGAGCCCTTCTGACCAGGAGCGAAGGGCTCTTCCATCTCCCCCACTTCGCTGCGCGCGAGGTGGCGAACCTCAAGGGCGAACTGCTCGATGGACGTGCCGATCGCCGCACAGGCGTAGAGGACTTCCGCGTGACGATCGCGCGCGATCACCTGCGTCGCGGGCACCGGCTCTAGCCCGAGCTGACGGCAGACGAACTCCTCGACAGCGGGGTCGATGTTGGAGAACGTGCCGACGGCCCCGCTCAACTTGCCCACGGCGATGCCGCGGCGAGCCTTTACCGCGCGCTCGATGTCACGGTTCACCTGCAATGCGAAGAGCGCGAACTTCGCGCCGTAGGTGGTGGGCTCTGCGTGCATGCCGTGCGTGCGTCCGACGATCGGCGTGTCGACGGTCTCGATGGCGCGCTTGGTGAGCGCGTCGCGCAGCTTCGTCGTCTCGTCGATCACGATGCCCATGGCGAGCGTGAGTGAGTAGCACATCGCCGTGTCAACGACGTCCGACGAGGTGAGGCCGTAGTGCACCCAGGCGCCTTCGGGCATGCCGACTCGCTCTTGGACCACGTCGACGAACGCGGCGGTGTCGTGGTTCGTGACCTCTTCGCGCGCGTTGACCGCGGCGACGAACTCCGCGTCGACAACGGGGCGCCTTTCGCGCAGCGCCTTCACCTCGGCGAGGGGGATGACCTCGAGCTCGGCCAGCGCCTCGGCGGCAAGGAGCTCCACTTCAAGCATGGTGTCGAAGCGATGCTCGTCACTGAAGAGCGCCGCGACGTCTTTCGGGGCGTATCTCGGGATCACGTCTCTCCTTCAGTCGCGGCGAGCGCGATGTCGCTTCGACGCACGCTCCCCTTAAAGGTTATGAGTGACGCCGCCTCGTACGCGCGACGACGGGCCTCAGCAACGGTGTCGCCAAGACCGGTGACCGCAAGCACTCGCCCGCCATTCGTGACAAAGTTGCCCTCCTCGTCGCGGGTCGTGCCCGCATGAAAGACAATGACGTCGCCGTCACCGTCAGCGAGCTGACCGTCGGGGCCGAGTCCTTCGATGACGTCACCCGTCCGAGGATGCACGGGGTAGCCCTCGCTCGCGATCACGACCGTGACGGCAGCGTCGGTACCCGGCGCCGAAGGGGAAGCGTCGTTGAGGCGACCCTCGGCAACTCGCGACAAGAGGTCGAAGAGTCGGTCTCCGAGCAACGGTACGAGCACCTCGGTCTCGGGGTCGCCAAAACGCACGTTGTACTCGAGCAGCTTCGGACCCGTCGCGGTCAGCATGACCCCGGCGTAGAGGACACCGCGATAGTCGATGCCACGCCGCTGCAGCTCGCCGACCGTGGGCGAGATGATCAGACGCATGATGTCGTCGGCCTGCTCGCGCGTCATCGAAGTCATTGGCGCGTATGCACCCATGCCACCGGTGTTCGGGCCCTCGTCCCCGTCGTCCACGCGTTTGAAGTCCTGCGAAGGTGCAAGGCCGATCACATTGCTTCCGTCACAGAGCACGTGGAAGGAACACTCTTCACCGATGAGGCCCTCTTCAATGACGATGGTCATTCCCGCGTCACCGAACGCGGCGCCACTCAGCTTCTCTTTCACGTCGCGGCGTGCTTCTTCGAGGTCGCTCGTGACAAGGACGCCCTTGCCCGCAGCGAGCCCGTCCGTCTTGATCACATACGGCGGGGACATCGTCGAAAGAAACTCCAGTGCCGGCGCTTCCTCGCTGAAGACGCCGTAAGCAGCAGTTGGGATGCCTGCCGCCGTGAAGAACTCCTTCAGGTAGCCCTTCGAGCCTTCGAGCTGCGCACCCGTGATACCTGGTCCGGCTACTGATTTTCCCTGCGCGCGCAGCTCGTCGGCGAGTCCCGCGACGAGGGGAGCCTCAGGGCCAATCACGAAGAGATCGGCCTCGAGCTCGGTCGCAGGTGTTGTCACGCACGCAAAACCGTGGGCGGCAATGCCGGGGTTGCCCGGTGTGACGACGACGTCAGCGCTCTTCGCGAGCGCCCAGGCGAGTGCGTGCTCGCGTGCGCCTGAGCCGACGACGACGCAGCGCGTCACGCCGTGCGCACGAACTGCTCGCGCTCAGGGCCGACGCCCACGACCGCGATGGGCACACCAATGCGCTGTTCGAGGAAGCGCACATAGTCAAGGGCCGCTCCGGGCATCTCGTCGATATGACTCACCGACGAGAGCTCACTCTGCCAACCGGGAACCGTTTCGTAGATGGGTGTCACCTCATGGAGCACGGACTGGTGGAACGGCACGTGGTCGTAGCGCACGCCCTGGTGCTCGTACGCGACACACACCTTGATCTCGTCGAACTTGTCGAGTACGTCGAGCTTCGTGAGCGCGATCTCACTGAGCGAGTTGAGCCGCACGGCCTGGCGCGCCATGACGACATCAAACCAGCCAACGCGTCGACGTCGTCCCGTGTTGGTGCCGAACTCATGGCCGGTGCTGACGAGGTACTCGGCCGTGTCGCCTTCGAGCTCGGTTGGAAAGGGACCCGCACCGACACGGGTGACGTAGGCCTTGGCGATGCCGACGATGGATGTGATGTCGCGCGGTCCCAGTCCCGAGCCCACGCACGCGCCGCCCGCAACGGGGTTGGACGACGTGACGAAGGGGTAGGTCCCGTGGTCAAGATCGAGAAACGTCGCCTGGGCACCTTCGAGCAGGACGCGCTTGCCGCGGTCGAGTCCATCGTGGACGAGGCCAACGGTGTCGCCGATCATGGGTGCGATGCGCGGGGCGAGCTCGTCCAAGTACAGCCCGGCGATGTCTTTCGCGCTGATGGCTGGGCGGTTGTAGATCTTGGTGAGGATGAGGTTCTTCTCGTGCAGCACCACATCAAGCTTCTCGCGAAAGATCTTCGGGTCGAGGAGGTCTTGGGCGCGCAGTCCCACGCGCGAGGACTTGTCGGCGTAGGCGGGCCCAATACCGCGCTTGGTCGTGCCAAGCGCGTTTCGACCGAGAAAGCGCTCGGTCAGTCGGTCGAGCTCTTGGTGATACGGCATGATGAGGTGCGCGTTGCCCGAGACCACCAGACGCGAGACGTCAACGCCCCGCTCGATGAGGGAATCGAGCTCCGCCAAGAGCACGGCAGGGTCGACGACGACGCCGTTGCCAATAACTGGCGTCACCCCGGGGTAGAGGATGCCCGAGGGTACGAGCTGAAGCGCGAACACCTCGCCGTCAACGACGATGCGGTGACCGGCGTTGTGGCCACCTTGATAGCGAACGACGAAGTCCATGTCGCGCGCCAAAAGATCGGTTAATTTTCCTTTGCCTTCGTCACCCCACTGGGTGCCGACTACGACAGTTGCGGGCACTGGACTCCCTCGAGACGGCCTCGTTACAAAGAGAGCCTACCAAACGAATATGTAGGCCTTTTTGGGGTCCAAGTTGGTGAAGACACTGTGAACCGCGCACCTGACGACCAACTGCCACATCCGAGCCGGTACGGTACGACCGTGGCCCAAGAAGAAAAAATGCGTTCCAAAGTGGGCATAACGACAAAGGTCGCGGCCGTCGTCCTGTGCTCTCTCACCCTCATCACCGGCTTGTTGATGCTGCCGACGCCCGCAACCGCGAGCAGTCGGCAAAGCTCGGGCCCGTACTACTACTTGAGTCTTGGCGACTCTCTCGCGACCGGCGATTACAGCACCGGTATTGTCACCGATCTCGCCTCGGATATACCCCTCACGCTCGAGAACTTCGGGTGTGGTGGCGCCACCACGGCCACGATTCTCACCGGAATCGGCTGTCCCTACAACGGGGGTGCAACGGTTGACGCAGTCGCCTACCCAAGCGAGTCCCAAATTGCCGCCGCCGTCGCCTTCATCAAAGCTCACCCCGGGCAGGTGAAGCTCATCACGATCGACATCGGCGCGAACGACTACGCGCAGTGCGTCGTCACGCTGTCGCCACCCAGCTCGTGCGTCCAGGCGACCGTCCCTGGGATCTCCGCCAACATCACCGACATGGCATCACAGCTCCGCCAGGCCGCAGGTCCATCTACCGAGATCTTCGGCATGACCGACCTTGTCGACGCGCTCTCCTACTGGCTCAACGTACCGGGCGGGAAGCCGCTCGCTAAGGACTGGATCAGCGAGTTCAAAAACACCTTGATTCCCACACTGACCACCGCGTACGCGACGGCAAAGATCCCGCTTATCAACATCGTCGCCGACTCGGGCGCTTACCAACCTCTCACGAGACTGGTGAAGTACCCCCCCTACGGCAAGATTCCACTCGCCATCGCTCGCGGCTGTGAGCTGATCTTGATGTGCTCAAGTGACAACCAAAACGCGCACCCGACCGAGGAGGGGTATACGTTGATGGCGCGCGAAGTCGCTGCGGCGTACCTCAAGGCGAGCACGGCGAAGGTCTCGCGTTAGCGAGTTAGCCAGCATCAATGGAAGGTGAGCACGCCGTCGACCGCGTCGACCGCGATGGTGTCGCCTTCCTTGTAGACGCCCTCAAGGACAGCTAAGGCCAGCGGGTCTTCGAGTCGACGCTGGATGACCCGCTTGAGTGGACGCGCGCCGAACGCCGGGTCATAGCCCTCGGCCGCCAGAGCGTGCGCCGCTTCGGGCGTCACGTCAAGGACAAGTCGGCGCTCGGCCAGTCGCTGGCGCAGTCGCTGCAGCTGGATGCCTACGATGACCGCAAGGTCGTCCTCATTGAGCGGGCGAAAGCGAATGATGTCGTCGATGCGGTTGATGAACTCGGGCCGAAAGAACTCGAGCGGGTCACCGGGCAGGTTGCTCGTCATGATGAACACGACGTTCGTGAAATCGACGGTGCGCCCCTGCCCATCGGTCAGGCGTCCGTCGTCCAGCACCTGCAAGAGCAGGTTGTAGACGTCGGGGTGAGCCTTCTCGATCTCGTCGAGCAGCACGACGGCGTAGGGGCGCCGTCGAATGGCTTCGGTGAGCTGACCGCCTTCTTCGTAACCGACGTAGCCCGGCGGCGCGCCGATGAGGCGCGAGACAGCGAACTTCTCCATGTACTCGCTCATGTCGATGCGGATCATCGCGTGCTCGTCGTCGAAGAGGAATTCGGCCAAGGCACGCGCGAGCTCGGTCTTACCGACGCCGGTTGGCCCAAGGAAGAGGAACGACCCGATCGGTCGATTGGGATCGGAGAGACCAGAGCGTGACCGACGTATCGCGTTGGAGACCGCCTTCACGGCCTCGTCCTGACCGACGACGCGGGTGTGCAGCAGGTCTTCCATGTGCACCAACTTGTCGACCTCGCCCTCCATGAGCTTGGAGACCGGGATGCCCGTCCAGCGGCTCACGACGTCGGCGATGTCTTCGGCGTCGACCTCTTCTTTCAAGAAGGCGCCATTTGCTTGCAGCTCCTCGAGCTCGCGAGTCGACTGCTCGATCGTTCGCTCGAGTTCGGGCAGCATGCCGTAACGCAGCGCGGCAGCGCCGGCAAGGTCGCCCAACCGCTCGAGGCGCTCAGCTTCAGCGCGGCGATCTTCGAACTCCTGCTTTGCGATCTGAATCTTCGAGATGGCCTGCTTTTCGGCCTGCCAGCGCGCCGCGAGCTCGTCGGACTCTTCCTTCAAATCCGCGTACTCGAGCTCGAGCGCCGCGAGGCGCTCGACCGATCCGGCGTCAGTCTCATCCACCAGGGCCATCCGCTCGATGTCGAGCTGGCGAAGTCGACGAATGACGACGTCCAGCTCGGTTGGCATTGAGTCGATCTCGATGCGCAGACGCGAGGCCGCCTCGTCCATCAGGTCGATGGCCTTGTCGGGAAGGAAGCGATTGGGCACGTAGCGTTGCGAGAGCGTCGCCGCGGCGACGAGTGCCGCGTCTTGGATGCGCACGCCGTGGTGGACTTCGTAGCGCTCCTTCAGTCCTCGAAGAATGGCGATCGTGTCCTGCAGCGACGGCTCGCCGACGTAGACCTGCTGGAACCGGCGCTCCAAGGCCGCGTCCTTTTCGATGTACTTGCGGTACTCGTCGAGCGTCGTGGCACCGATGAGGCGAAGCTCGCCCCGCGCGAGGAGCGGCTTGATCATGTTGCTCGCGTCCATCGCGCCTTCACTCGCGCCGGCACCGACGATGGTGTGCAGCTCGTCGACGAAGGTGATCACTTCGCCCTCGGCGTCTTCGATCTCCTTCAGCACCGCCTTCAGGCGCTCTTCGAACTCGCCGCGGTACTTCGCGCCTGCGACCATCGAACCGAGGTCAAGGGCGATGAGGCGTCGGTCGCGCAGTGACTCAGGGACGTCCCCTTCGACGATGCGCTGTGCGAGTCCCTCGACGATGGCGGTCTTGCCGACCCCGGGCTCGCCGATGAGGACGGGATTGTTCTTGGTGCGACGCGAGAGGACCTGGATGACACGCCGGATCTCATCATCACGTCCGATGACGGGGTCGAGCTTGCCCGCGCGCGCGAGTGCCGTGAGGTCGCGACCGTATTTCTCAAGCGACTGGAACGTCTCTTCTGGGTTCTCCGAGGTGATGCGCGCAGAACCACGTATGCCCCGCAGCGCCTGCAGCAGGTTCTCTTTGGTGGTTCCGAGCTCACTCGCGAACGCGACCAGCACATGGTCGACCGAGAGGTACTCGTCGCCGAGATCTCTTCGGAGTTCGTCGGCCTCTTCCAAGCCCTTGCGCGCTTCGGGCGAGAGGCCGGGCTGGGACCCGCCGACGGTCCGTGGCTCGCGCGCAACCTTCTCGTTGAGCGCTGCGGTGATCGCGACGGGATCAAGGCCGGCTGCCGTGAGGAGCGGCCGGGCGATGCCGTCGGACTGATTGAGCAGGGCCAGCAGCAGATGAGCGGGTGTGACGTACGGGTTGCCCGCGGCGGCAGCCTGTGTCGTCGCTGCCTGGAACGCTTCGCGCGTCTTTACCGTCCAGTGGTTGGGATCAAGAGCCATCAGCGTGTCCTCCGTTTCGCGTCGAGCACGAGAGCAAGCGAGCTGGACACCGGGACCAGATCGCGTCGGTACTGGCGATGCGTGCGTTCGAGGTTGGCTCGTGCTTCATCAGAGCGCGAGGTCAGCTCTTCTCGCAACGCCACCAGTTCGGCCTCGAGCGCCATGATGCGCTTCACGCCCTCGAGGTTCACTCCCTCGGTCGTGAGGTCTTGGATGCGCCGAAGCGCCACGAGGTCTTCGTCGGAGAATCGTCGAGATCCCCCGCTCGTGCGCATGGGGCGCAACAGACCGTTTCGCTCGTAGTTGCGCAGCGTCTGGGGGTGCACGCCCGCGAGTTCGGCGAAGACCGAGATCACGTAGACGGCGTGGAGTGGCTCGCGCTCAGTCACTGACGGACTCGACTTCAACTTCGTTCAATGAACTCGCGAGCTGCTCCACCAGCCCGCGCTGTTGCTTGGTGAGCTTCTTTGGCACCGCAATGTTGAGGGTAACCAGCAGGTCACCCGCAGCGTTCTTGCCATTGGCCGGGACGCCGCGTCCCTTCACGCGCATCGTGGTGCCGGGCTGAGTGCCCGCGGGGACCTTGAGCGTGACCGGCTCGTCCAGGGTGGGCACCTCGACCGTCGTGCCGAGCATCGCCTGGGTGAGGGGGACTCGCACCGTCGTGGTGATGTTGCGCGCTCTGCGATCAAAGCGAGGGTCGCTCTCGACGTGCACGTCAACGAAAAGGTCGCCGGGCTGTCCGCCGTTTGCTCCCGCGCTGCCCTTGCCCTTCAAGCGGATACGTTGCCCGTCATTGACACCGGGCGGAATTCGGACGTTCACGCGTCGCGCAGACGGTTCACGGCCGGTGCCATGGCACGTGGGACACGCCTGGGCGAAGTGTCCGCCGCGACCCTGACAGACGGGACAGACACTCGACATGGCAAAGGGTCCTTGATCGTCATTGATGACGCCACGACCCTTGCATCGTTCGCACGTGACGAACTGACTACCCGGCGCGCCACCGGTCCCCTTGCACGTGTGACACGCCTCGTTGGTCGGCAGGCTCACCGTGGTCGTGACGCCCTTGACGGCGTCACGGAACCCGAGATGCAGCGCCGTTTCGAGATCGGCGCCCCGTTGAGCGCGCTGGCGACGTGCGCCGCCGCCGAACAGTCCTCCAAAGAGGTCGCCCAGGTCGCTGAAGTCGCCCGTTTGGAAGTTGAAGCCGCCCGCTCCCCCGAGCCCGCTCGCGGCGGGACCGAGGCGACGCACCTCGTCGTACTCCTTGCGCTTCTCTTCGTCACCAAGGACGTCGTAGGCGCCAGAGATCTCCTTGAACTTCTCTTCCGATCCGGGGTGTGTGTCGGGGTGGTACTGCTTGGCGAGCTTGCGATACGCGCGCGTGATCTCTTTGTCGGTCGCACTCGAGGTGAGGCCGAGCACCTGGTAGTAGTCCTTCCCGAACCACTCGCGTTCGGCCATTTAGCCTCTGACTTTCACCATGGCCGGACGAAGCGTCGCACCCTTCCAGCGATACCCCGCGCGCAACACGTCGACGACGACCTGGCCTTCTTCACCTTCTTCGTTGGGCGCGTGCGCGACGGCGTCTTGCACCTGAGGGTCGAACGGAACGCCCACCTCGTCGATTCGCTCAAGACCTTCTTTCTCCAAGGTGTCCAGCATGAGCGAGCGCGCCTGACTCAACGCCATCGCCTCTTCGCTCGTGGATCCCTCGAAGTGTGCCTGGGCGTAGTCGAAGGAGTCGAGCACCGGGAGAAGCTTGGCGACGATCTCGCCCGCGGCGCGAGCACCGGCGTCTTCGCTGCTGCGCAGGACTCGCCTGCGGTAGTTCTCAAAGTCTGCCTGGAGGCGTTGCAGCGCGTCGATGTACTCGTCTCGCTGGCGCTCGGCTTCGGATCTGGCGTCAAACGCTTCGGTGGCGTCGTTCTGCGACGCCACCGACTCGTTGTTGACGACTTCGTCACTCACGCTTCGTCCACGATCTCCGCGTCGACGATGTCGTCATCGTCGCCGGCTGGGGCCGCGGGCTCGTTGATGTTGGACTTCGCCGCTTCCTCGTAGAGACGCTGGCTGAAGCTCTGACTCGCCGAGAGCAGCTTGTCCGTGGCACCCTTGATGGCCTCGAGGTCGGTGCCGTTGAGGGCTTCCTTCAAGCTCGCGAGCGCCTTTTCGACGTCTTCGCGCTCGCTCCCCTGGAACGACTCCGCCTGGTCCTTCAACAGCTTCTCGGTCGAGTAGACGAGGCCGTCGGCGTTATTGCGCACTTCTGCCTCTTCACGACGACGACGGTCCTCGTCGGCGTGAGCCTCCGCGTCACGGACCATGCGGTCGATCTCATCCTTGGACAGCGACGAGCCGCCGGTGATGGTCATCGACTGTGTGGCGCCCGTCGCCTGGTCCTTTGCCGAGACGTGCACGATGCCGTTCGCGTCAATGTCGAAGGTGACTTCGATCTGGGGCACGCCGCGCGGCGCCGGCGGGATGCCGACAAGCTGGAACTTGCCGAGCGTCTGGTTGTACGACGCCATCTCGCGCTCGCCCTGGAGGACGTGCACTTCGACCGACGGCTGGTTGTCGTCAGCCGTGGTGAACGTCTGGGACTTCTTCGTCGGGATCGTGGTGTTGCGCTCGATGATCTTGGTCATCACGCCACCCTTGGTCTCGATGCCGAGCGACAGCGGGGTCACGTCGAGCAGCAAGATGTCCTTCACGTCGCCCTTCAAGACCCCCGCCTGGATGGCAGCGCCAACGGCGACCACCTCATCGGGGTTCACGCTCTTGTTGGGCTCCTTGCCGGTCACCTTGATGACGAGGTCCTGCACGGCCGGGATGCGCGTTGACCCACCGACCAAGATGACGTGGTCGATCTTGTCGAGAGTGAGCCCGGCGTCTTTGATCGCCTGGTCGAACGGTCCGCGAAGGCGGTCGACGAGGTCAGAGGTGAGCTCGTTGAACTTCGCTCGGGTGATCTTGATGTCGAGGTGCTTGGGACCATCGGCCGTAGCGGTGATGAAGGGCAGGTTGACGGTCGTCTCCTGGACAGCCGACAGCTCGATCTTCGCCTTTTCGGCCGCTTCCTTCAGACGCTGGACAGCCATCTTGTCGTTCGACAGGTCGACACCCTCGGTGTCCTTGAACGTCTTGATGAGCCAGTTCATGACGGCGTCGTCCCAGTCGTCACCACCCAGGTGAGTGTCACCGTGGGTCGACTTCACTTCGAAGACGCCTTCGGCGATCTCGAGCACGGACACGTCGAACGTGCCGCCGCCGAGGTCAAAGACAAGGACGGTCTGCTCAGCGGGACCTTTGTCAAGTCCGTACGCAAGCGCGGCCGCGGTCGGCTCATTGACGATGCGCAGCACCTCGAGCCCGGCGATCTGGCCGGCCTCCTTGGTCGCAGTGCGCTGGGCGTCGTTGAAGTAGGCAGGGACGGTGATCACCGCTTCGGTGACGGAGTCACCGAGGTATGCCTCAGCGTCGCGCTTCAGCTTCTGGAGAATGCGCGCGGAGATCTCCTGCGCGGTGTACTTGGTGCCATCGATGTCGATGGACCAGTTCTCACCCATGTGACGCTTCACCGATCGCACGGTGCGGTCGGGGTTGGTGATCGCCTGGCGCTTGGCCACCTCGCCAACGAGCACCTCGCCCGTCTTGGAAAAGGCCACCACTGATGGGGTGGTGCGGCTGCCCTCGGCGTTCGGAATGACGACGGGCTCGCCCGCCTCGAGGACACTCACTACCGAGTTCGTCGTACCAAGGTCGATACCGACTGCTTTTGCCATGAAAACTCCTTAGTTCAGCCTCTGGCGCCGGTACGTCCGGACCGCCAAAGTTTCAATAACCAATGATATAGAGTTGAGCCCCACCTTGTCAAGAAAAATTATAAGGTGAGTAACAAGTAAGAATAAACGTGTATTTTAAAGCGCCGTGGACCTGCTGGGGGCGGGTTTTCACCCCAGGACTACGCTGTGCATCGTGCCTGACCTCATCCTCCTGCGCCACGGACGGTCCGAATGGAACGACCTGAACCTCTTCACGGGCTGGCAGGACGTCGACCTTTCCCCTGAGGGCGAGGCCGAGGCCAGGGTCGCCGGCGAGCTCCTACGAGCCGAAGCCAATCTCGACCTTCGAGTCGTTCACACGTCGGTCCTGACCAGGGCAATCCGCACGGCCAACATCGCACTCGACGAGGCAGGGCGCTCGTGGCTGAAGGTGCGGCGGAGCTGGCGGCTCAACGAGCGTCACTACGGGGATCTGACGGGCAAAGACAAGAAGCAGACCGCTGATGAGTTCGGACTCGAACAGGTGAAGATATGGCGGAGGTCCTTTGACGTCGCTCCCCCGAGGCTGCCCTTGGATGACCCTCGAGACGTTCGCCACGACCCGCGCTACCGCGACGTGCCCGAAGACCTCATTCCTCGTAGCGAGTGCTTAAAGGATGTCGTCACCCGCGCGACGCCGTATCTACGCGACGTGGTGAGCGAGGACCTGCGCAGTGAAGGCGTGCGTGGTGGTGCCGTCCTCGTCGTCGCCCACGGGAACTCCATTCGCGCCCTGCGCATGGTCCTACAGAACATCGGCGAAGAGGCGATCACCGAACTCGAGATCCCCACCGGCATCCCTTATCGTCTTACTCTCGACGACGAGCTCAACGTGCTGGCAGCCGACTACCTCGGCGATCCCGAAGCTGCCGCGCGCGCGGCCGAGGCTGTTGCCCGTCAAGCGGGCTGACCGCTTCCCTCGCAACGAAGCACTCGAAGAGCGCGCGACCGCCCTCGGCTGTCGCAAAGATTTTGTGCCAATCTTCACGACATGATCGTGGCCGCTATCGCGTCGTTCCCTTCCATGCCCGACGATCAGGGCCCACGCCATGGATGACGCCGCGTCCACTCAGGTGGGCCTCGCGGTCATTGCGCGCGAATGGACGCGCCTCGGCTGCATCGGATTCGGCGGTCCGCCAACGCACATCGCGCTGCTGCGCAAGATGTGCGTCGAGGAGCGGCACTGGATGGACGCGCGAGAGTTCGAAGAGGCGGTCGCGGCCGTAAACCTTCTGCCGGGTCCCGCGTCGACCCAGCTCGCGATCTACTGCGCCTGGCGACTGCGGGGTTCGGTGGGCGGGCTCCTCGGTGGGATCTGCTTCATCGTTCCCGGTCTCATCATCATCCTCGCGTTGTCGGTAGTGCTGCTCGCACGACGCCCCGAGCATTGGATCGAGGGTGCGGCGAGAGGTTCCGGTGCGGCGGTGCCTGCAGTGGCGCTTCTCGCGGCGTGGCGCCTCGTGGCACCGAGTCGCGCGCGACTCGCGGCCGAGCGCGACGTGCAGTGGCGATGGATCGCCTACATCGCGATCGGCATAGCGACGGCGGCGCTTGAGGGCGAGTTTCTCGTACTGGCGCTCGTGGGCTGCGGCCTGATCGAGTGGTCCTTACGTCGCCCCGAGCGAGCAACAGCACCCGGCCTGTTCGTCAGCTCGACGCGCATTCTTGGCGTCGCCGGAGCGGGCGCCGCCGGGGGACTCGCCGGGCTGGCGTGGGTCGCCTTCAAGGTAGGCGCGCTTAGCTACGGCGGGGGCTTTGTGATCATCCCGCTCATGCAGCACGACGTCGTCACGACCTATCACTGGATGACGGCGGGGCAGTTTCTCGGTGCAGTCGCCCTTGGTCAAGTGACGCCGGGACCGGTCGTCCAGACAGTGGCAGTGGTCGGCTACGCGGCGGCGGGAGTCGGCGGGGGACTCTTCGCCGCTGCCATTGCGTTTGCGCCGTCGTTTCTCTTCGTCCTCGGTGGCGGTCGCCACTTCGGCCGCTTGCGATCGAACGTCGCCGTCCAGTCGTTCTTCACCGGCGCAGGAGCGGCGGTGATTGGTGGCATCGCTGGCTCGGCGATCACGCTCGGAGTTACCTTGCAGTTCTATTGGCAGGTGGCCGTTCTCGCGGGCGCTCTGCTCTGGCTCTTCGTCTTCCGTCGCGGCGTCGTCAGCACGCTGCTCATCACGGGGCTCGTTGGCGCGTTGCTCAGTCTTGCTGGCGTCAAGGTCTGACGAAGAACCGACCTCAACTCACGGATCTCGAAACGAGACAATCACGGCCTGGTGGGGCTGCCTCGACACTCGGACCGCCACCGAGCTCGAGGCAGCTCCTCCAGACCGCCCCCGTTAGAGGGCGTTGGGCCCTCGTTCATTGGTGCGGATGCGCACCACGTGCTCTACGTCGGTCACCCACGCCATGCCGTCACCGACCGTGTCGGTGCGCGCCGCCGCGACGATCGCCTCGAGGAGCTCGTCGACGAGCTCGTCGGTGCAGATGATCTCGATCTGAAGCTTGTCGACGAAGTCGAACGTGTACTCCTTGCCACGAAAGACCTCGATGTGCCCACCTGTGTGGCCGAAGCCCCGGACCTGGCTCACGGTGAGTCCGGTGATGCCCACCTCCTTCACCGCCTCTTTGACTTCGTCGAGCTTGAAGGGCTTGACGATCGCAGTGACTAGTTTCATGACTCTCCTTAGACGTTGTCCGGGTGGGTGTGGCTCGGCGTCAAGACCGGTTCACCGAAGGTTGGCTCGGGGAAGGCCTCTTCCTCATGGATCGCGATGTCGCCTTCACGTAGCGTCTCGTCGTCTTCTCGCAGTCCTCCCACGAGGAACTTAACCACGGTGAAGACCACGAAGGTGCCAAAGGCCGTCCAACAGATGATCCAGACTGCGGCAAGGAACTGCTCCCAGAGCTGATGGAACGAGTGACCGTAGAACCAACCGGCCACGTGGATGTTCCCCACTCCCTTGTAGTTGGCGCCCTTCACGCCGTACTCCACCATGTTCGGGTCGGCGAGGATGCCGACGAGGAGCCCTCCGGTAAGACCCGCGAACCCGTGGGTGTAGACAACACCGAGGGCGTCGTCGACCTTGGAGAAGGGACGAAGTTTCGAGATGTAGGTCCACGCGATCCAAACGACGGACGACGCGATTACCCCTACACAGATGGCCCCGACTCCGTTCACCCAACCAGCGCTGGGGGTGATCGCGACGAGTCCACAGATCATGCCGTTGATGGCGCCGAGAAAGGTGGGCTTTTTCTGCCGGGAGACGAACATGTCCCAGAACATCCATGTCAGCAGTCCGGCCGCGGTGGCGACGTTCGTGTTGAGCACGGCCGCCGCAGCATCCGCGCCGGCGTAGAAGGGGTCACCACCGTTGAAGCCGTTCCACCCGAGCCAGAGGATGCCCGCGCCGACAGCGACCATCATCAGGTTGCTCGGAAAGGCGTTCTCTCGATCCTGCCAGCGGCGGGGACCGACCATCCACGCACCGACAAAGGCGGCGACGCCCGCCGACAGGTGGATGACGTAGCCGCCGGAGTAGTCGACCGCACCCTTCTGGGCGAAGAATCCGCCACCCCACAGGAGTGCCGCGTTGATGCAGTAGACCATCGTGATCCACAGCGGCACGATGAGCAGCCACGCCTTGAACTTGAGGCGTCCAACGAGCGCGCCCAGGAAGAGGATCGGCGTGATCGCGGCAAACACGAACTGGAAGTACGCCAGCGTCGCCGTCGGGAAGTGGAACGGCACGACGGTGTTCGCACCCGAGACCGCCTGACCCTGTTCGGAACCTGCTGTCGCGAGCGGCTCGAAGTGGCCGACGAAGCCGCTCCAGAACGAACCCGTGGACCCGAAGTGCGCGAGCGGTCCGAAGGCCATGTTGTAGCCCCAGAGCATCCAGACGATAAGCGTGAGCGAGAACGCCGAGAACGTCATCAGCATCGTGTTGACGATCCACTTCTTTCGTACGAGCCCGCCGTAGAGGACGGCGAGTCCCGGCAGGCTCATGAGGCCTACGAGTGTCGCCGCGACGAGCTGCCAGGTGTTATCTCCCGAATTCAGCCAACTGGGATAGGGAATGTTGGTCGCGGCTTCGAGCACGTCCACTCCTTCTTCTTGTTAGAAGAGGGCGGCGCTGACCTCAAGTAGTTGGCACCAGTGTTCCAATTGTGGATTTCGAAATCGCTAACGATGTGTTTCAGGGATATGAACATCGTCTCTGATGAGGATTTCCTCAGTTACAGGGACTTCTCCATGACCTGAGAGATGTCCATGACCGACACGTCGTCACCCTTGCCGTGCGCCTTCACTGCGTCGTCCAGCATGATCATGCAGAAGGGACACGCCGTCGAGATGATGTCGGCGCCGGTCGCAAGCGCCTCGTCGGTGCGCTCCATGTTGACGCGCTTGCCGATCGTCTCTTCCATCCACATGCGCGCGCCGCCCGCCCCGCAGCAGAAGCCGCGCTCGCGGTGACGAGCCATCTCGACCTTCGTCAGGCCCGGGATTGCGTCAAGCACATCGCGCGGCTGGTTGAAGACGCGGTTGTGGCGACCGAGATAGCACGGGTCGTGGTACGTGACGGTTCCGGTGTAGTTGACACCCGGCGTCAGACGTCCGTTCGCCACAAGGTGGCTCAGGAGCTCGGAGTGATGGATGATCTCGTAGTTGCCGCCGAGCGCCGGGTACTCGTTCTTGATGGTGTTGAAGCAGTGCGGACAGCTCGCCACGATCTTCTTCGCACCAACTTCGTCGAGCGTGGCAATGTTCACCTTCGCCATCTCTTGGTACAGGTACTCGTTGCCCATGCGGCGTGCAGGGTCGCCGGTACAGGACTCGCGCGGGCCGAGAATCGCGAAGGTGACGCCGGCGCGGTGCAGCATGCGCGCCGTCGAAATGATCTGCTTGCGACCTCGCTCGTCGAGCGCACCCGCACAGCCAACCCAATAGAGATACTCAATGTCATCAGGAATCACGTCGTCGACGACCGGCACGTCAAAGTCCAGTGCGGCAAGCCACTCCGTGCGCTTTGAGGAGCCCAACCCCCACGGATCGCCCTGGTTCTCCATGTTGCGCAGCAGCAGACTTGCTTCGCTCGGGAAGCGCGACTCCATCAGCACTTCGAATCGGCGCATGTCGATGATGGCGTCGATGTGTTCGATGTCAACCGGGCACTGCTCGACGCAGGCGCCACACGTCGTGCACGACCACAGCACATCGGGGTCGATGGTCGTTGGCACCAGCGTCGCCACATTGCTGTCGCTCTCGCCCGAGAGCAGTCGATCGGCCGAGGCGAACATGTTGTCGCGCAGTCCCATGATGACGAGCTTCGGGCTGAGGGGCTTTCCCGTCGTCCACGCGGGACAGACGCTCTGGCAACGACCGCACTCGGTGCAGGTCGCCATATCGAGCATCTGCTTCCAGGTGAAGTCTTCGATCTTGCCGGCGCCGAACACGGTGTCTTCGCTCACCTGCTCCATATCCATGTTGGGCGTCTTGTCGAGGCCGCCGAGCGCGCGGGGTCGACGCGAGGTGCCGATGTTGATGGGCGCAATAAATATGTGCAAGTGCTTCGAGTACGAGACGAAGACGAGGAAGCTCGCAATAACGGCGACGTTCAAGATCAAGAACGTCGCCTCGAGGACGCTGTTGACGCCGGTGCCAAGAGGCCTGAGCCAGGTGGCGATCACGTGACTCGCAAAGGCCCACTTCGACTGCCCGTATGGGAAGTGGCCCGTGTTGATCTGGGCGGCTCGGTAGAGCAAGAGAGTGATGATGACGAGCGCGATCATGCCGAGCACGGCCCACGCGGCACCGGTGTGACTGCCGTAGAAGCGGCTCTCGCGCTGCTTTTTCGCTGGTGCGTTGTTTATGCGAATGGCGGCGAAGACGCAGAGCGAGACCAGTACGGCCGTCGCGAAGAAGTCCTCAGTGAATCCAAGCCAGTTGCTTTGCCCAATCCAGGGAATGTGAAAGTTGCGATCGAAGAGCGATCCGTACGCCTCGATGATCGTGGCGAGCAGGATCGTGAAGCCCCACATCGTAAAGAAGTGCGCGAGACCGGGCACGGTCCACTTGAGAAGCTTGCGCTGCCCAGCGACCTCGACGACTTCCGCGTCGGTCACCTTACGAAATCCGTTCCACCTCCGCGGCGCGGGCTGACCCGAGCGAATGAGACGAGACACCCAGTAGAAGCGACGACCCGCTATGGAGAACAGAATGACCGTGAGGCCGAGGCCGATGATGATGCGAGCGAGCACGTTTTCTGCTTACTCGCTCGACGCGGGTGGCTTGAAGTTCTCCGAATACCGACTCGGCGTGGGTCCGCGCTGGCCCCGGTACTTCGAGCCGAGGCCCGACGAACCATATGGTCGATCTGCGGGCGTCGTCATCTCAAAGAAACTAATCTGACCGATCTTCATGCCCGGGTAGAGCGTGATGGGCAGATTCGCCACATTCGAGAGCTCCAGCGTGATGTGGCCGTCCCAGCCGGCGTCGATGAAGCCAGCTGTCGAGTGGATGACGAGTCCAAGGCGACCGAGCGAGCTCTTGCCATCCAGGCGGCCGACGATGTCGTCGGGCAGCGCCACACGCTCGGTCGTCGAACCGAGCATGAACTCACCAGGATGAAGGATCATGGGTGTCTCCTCCCCCACGTCGATGAGCTCGGTCAAGTCTTCTTGGGCCTCGCGCACATCAATGACCCGCTGGGAGTGGTTACGGAACACTCGAAAGTATCGGTCAACGTGCACGTCCACCGATGATGGCTGGACACAGTCCTCCCCGAGCGGCTCAATGATCAGTCGACCCTGCTCGAGCGCCTCTTTGATGGACCGATCCGAAAGAACCATTAGGAGGTCACGATAGTCGTTTGAGCACCCAGCGACGGGCGAACGCGACCGTTTTTCGAACTGCGATTAAGAAAGAACCCGACGACGGAAGTTCCGCAGACCGAGCCATAAGAACGCAGCGCAAAAGCCCACCATCACGGGATAGATGACGTAGAGATGCATGTGCGGCGCATTGGTGAAGGCGGCGCGCATCCCCTCGTTCACGTAGACGAGCGGATTGATCAAGACCAACGTTTGGAGCCAGTGGAAGCCGCCGATCTTGACCGGCGCGAGGTGCGTCCACGGGTAGTACGTCCCACCGAGGAAGGTGATCGGCAGGATGATGAAGCCGAACATGAGACCGATGTTGCGAGGTTCGAACGACGTGCCAAGAATCAGTCCGAGACCCGCCATCGTCACGCACGCGAGCGGCACGAGCGTGAGGATGATGAGCCAGTGCAACGAGATGTCTGCCGTGACGCCGGCCGCGTGGACCACAGAGGCGATCGGAAAGACGATCGCGGCGGCGATGAGTCCTTGGACCGCACCCGAGAGAATCTTGGAGACGGCGACCAGCCAGATCGGACACGGTGCCTGCACCCGGTCTTCGATCTCGCGTGTGAATCCGAACTCCTGGGCCATGACGAGGGCGATCGACTGCACGCCCTGGAACATGATCGAGATGCCCACCACGCCGGGTACGAGCACTGTCGCGAAGGCCGACGCCCCGCCGCCGTGGCTGCTACTCCCACCGACCGCTTGACCGATCTTCGGAAAGACGAAGAGAAAGACGAAGCAGAGGAGAAAGGGTTGAATCAACGTTCGCAGCACGAACTCTCGGAACGTCTTCTTCAAGACAACCAAGTCGCGCAGCATCAATGCTCCGAGGGCGATGCGGCTCGCGTCGAAGACCGATCGCGTTGGTGCCGTCTCGAATGTGGCAGCAGTAGTGGTCATACTTCGCGCAACTCCTTGCCGGTGAGATTGATGAAGACCGTTTCAAGCGTTGGCTCGGCCACTGCGAGGTCAACGACGTCAATCTGCGTTGCCTCCGCGATGTTGACGACGTGCGGTACCAGGCGGTCGCCGCCTTCGACCTGCGCCGTGACGACATTGTCCACCACGCGCGTACTGACCACACCCGGCAGTTCACTCTTCAACGCCTCAGCGAGCTTGTCCCCGTTGCTCGCGACCTTCACGGTCACGATCGTGTCGGCGCCAACGCTCTTCTTCAGATTCGCCGGCGTGTCGAGCGCGAGAATCCGGCCGTGGTCCATGATCGCGACGCGAGCACAAAGTTGGTCAGCCTCTTCCATGTAGTGGGTCGTGAGCACGACCGTCTGGCCAGAAGCGTTCAGCTCTTGCAACATGTCCCACAGCGCAAGACGACTCTGCGGGTCAAGTCCGGCCGTCGGTTCGTCGAGGAAGAGCACGGCCGGCGAGTGGAAGATCGCGCGCGCCACCATGAGACGTTGGGCCATACCGCCCGAGAGCGCGTAGACCGAAGCCTTCGCCCACCTCGACAATGAGAAGCGTTCCAATAGTTCGTCAGCTCTTCGATGTGACTCTTTAGCACCCATTCCGAAGAGCCGTCCGTGGAAGTAGAGGTTCTCCCACACCGTCAGTTGGCGATCGAGCGTGTTCTGCTGGGAGACGATGCCCGAGACTTGCTTCACGAGCGCGGGGTGCTTGCGAACGTCGATGCCTGCCACGTATGCAGTGCCGGACGTTGGGATCACGCGCGTCGTGAGAATGCCCGCCGTCGTCGTCTTGCCCGCTCCGTTCGGTCCGAGAAGTCCGAAGATCTCGCCCTGGTGAACCTCGAGGTTCAAATCGTCGACGGCCGCGACGTCCATACCCGGGTAGCGCTTCGTGAGGTGCTCGGTGCGAATGACTTCGTTGTTGTCTGTGGCCATCGATCTTTTCCGTGGGAGTCGCTTTCAGCAACATTAGGTCCGCGCCCCGCACGTTCTGGTCGTGGTCGGTATGGCGTGACGCGGTTGGGCGTTGTGCTCCTATTGCTTCGTCGTCGCCCGCACTTAGTAGCAACGCGGAATCAACACCTAATGTTGAGCTATGGCGAAGGGCAACCCCCTCGAGATGAAGCACACGCTGAAGACCGAGTGGATCCTCGGTATCGGGGGCGGCGTCGTGACAATGGCAGCTCTCGGGCTTGGCCGAGCATTCGGCAAGGTCTCGCGCTCTTCAATCCATGAGAAGCTCATCGTGTGGGCTGCGGCAGTGGTGCTCGTGGTGGCCGGCGCCTTTGCGATCATCCACCTCTCGAGGGCGATTGGTCGGACGGTCGCGCGAGGCACCACGATCGGCACCGGTGCGAGCGTTCGCCTGATCACGACGGGCGTGGGCTACCTCATTCTGATTTTCGCGTTGCTCACCGTCCTCGGTGTGTCGCTCGATCACCTCCTCATCGGTGCGGGCGTCGCGGGCATCATCTTGGGCGTTGCCGCGCAGCAGAGCCTTGGCAATGTCTTCGCCGCGATCGTCATGCTCGTCGCTCGACCGTTCGTTGTCGGCGACATGATTCGCATTCGTTCCGGCGTCACCGGTGTGCTCGACGTGCGCGTGCTCGGCATCGGACTCACCTACGTCACAGTCGATACAGATGACGGCATACTGCGAGTGCCCAACTCACTGATGCTCGCCGCGGGCATCGGTCAGCTTCGACCGGGCGCCACGCCGATCCCTTCACCGAAACCCGCACCTCCAGCAAATGCCACGCCACCCTCGTCCTCCACTAACTCATCGCCACACCTTGACAGCACAAGCGACGTGAACGCAGAGCAATCGTCCATTCAAAGCGAGTCGAGTTAAACGTCGCCCAGTCTTTGAGCCAGATCTGGACGGTCACAAGTCGCAGTACGATGGAGCGCACGCGGGCGTAGTTCAGCGGCAGAACATCAGCTTCCCAAGCTGAGAACGCGAGTTCGATTCTCGTCGCCCGCTCCAAATGCCACGCCAGACGATTCCCTTATCGCGACGTCGACAGCGAGTTGCCTTCCAGGGGGTCGATGGCGGAGAGATCATCGGCGATTTGAAGACGAGTGGCCTCGCGGTCGTAGCGATCCTGCAAGTTCATCCAAAATCCCTCGCTCATACTGAAGAAGCGCGAAAGACGCAAGGCCGTGTCGGCGGTAATGCGACGTTTGCCGAGGACGATCTCATTAATGCGGCGAGGAGGCACGTTCAGCGCACGCGCCAACGCGTTCTGGCTGATGCCCAAAGGAGTGAGGAACTCCTCTAGAAGTACTTCGCCGGGCTTTATCGGGTCCATTGTCTTTGCCATCATTCTCCCTCAGTGGTAATCCACGATTGACACGTCCTCCGGCCCCGCCGCGGTCCAGCGAAAACAGATCCGCCACTGCTGGTTGATCCGAATGCTGTACTGACCAGCCCGGTCGCCTCGCAACTTCTCGAGTCGGTTGCCCGGTGGAACCGTCAAGTCGTTCAACTCTTCGGCGGCGTCAAGGATCAAGAGTTTGCGCACGGCCGACCGGAGTAACTCTCGGTCGAACGAACGGACTGATTCTCGTTGCCACACTCTCTCCGTCGTTTTGTCGCCAAAGGACTGGAGCACTATTCCACTATAACGCATAACGTTATAGCTATCAGGAGAGACCTACCGATTCCTCAGAGCGACTCGATGTAGTGGTCGGGCCGCGCATCCGGAAGTCCCGGCACGTGCCGCTCCTCCTCTGCCCATCCTTCCGGCCCGAACGCGTGGTTGGCGACGTCACGCCAGAATCGTGATGCTCCAATGTTGTCGTGCTGAAAGGCAATCGTCCACGGGCCCTCGTGACGAGAGAGCACGTCGAGGGCAAAGCGCCGACCGGTTCCCGAACGGCGCGCCGCGGGAGCAACCCAAAATCCTTCGATCGTTCGCCGAGCTCCCTCGAGTCCTTCGATCATGGCAAACGCGATGGGAGCATCCTCACCGGTCTTAGGGTGAGCTCGCCACGCCAAGTATCCGACCGAGTCTGACGACGGGTACTTTTTGAGCCGAGAAGCCTGATACCTACCGTCTCCGTAAGGGAGTCCATTCACGACCGTGGCTAGATCGTGTCGAAAGGCCTGCCATAGCCAGGCCACGATCCCCCACTGATCATCGCGCACCGGAAGAACACGAAAGCCGAGGGTCGCCGAGTCGAAGGAGGAATCGTTCGAGCCTTGTGAGGTCACTGAGTGAACGCCACCGGCAGTTCCCGGAGTGCCCGTAGAGTGCCCAAACCACGGCTCAAGCTCCGAAGCGGTGGGCATCCATTGACCTTGACCAGCAGTTTCGCGAAGAGCGCTTCGACCACAGCTCTGCTTCCCAAGCTGAGAACGCGAGTTCGATTCTCGTCGCCCGCTCCAGACTTGATTTCGTTGCCACGACTGCCAAATTCGTTGCAAACATTGCTGCTGGCTTTCACCACTGTTCGGCACTGTTTTCTCCTATTCGCCACTTCTCACTGTCGCGTCACTGCCGCAAGCGACGAACGAAGTAAACCACATCTTTGTTTAACAAGCCACGTGTGCTCGGACCCAACACAGCACCGGGCCCGCGCACATGTGGCTTGCGACGCCTACCGAAGCACCGCCGGCTGGTTGCGGATAACAATCAGGCTGGTGATCTTGCCGTCGCGAACACCAAAGTAGTTCGACATGATCAGCTCACCGGCGGGCAAGTTGGTCTTGTCGTACTCCCCGTCGTAGGCGCCGCGAACGATTGTGTCACCATAGTGGTCCACAACCTCTCGCACGTCGATGGTCACCTTGTCCCCCACGATCTCGCGCTCGACCCACGCCCTGATGGCGTCGATACCCCGGAACTCGCGCCGAACGTCGTTGACGAAGGCGCCATCTGCGAAGGTGGCGACGATGGCGTCGGTGTCGAACGCGTTGACCGCCGCGATGTGCTCTTCGATAACTGTGTCCAGTTTCTTTTCGGCCATGATGCTCCTTGTTCTCTCGGTCGACGATTGTCGCCGACGTGACCACTTTCGGTGCTCCTGGCACTGGAGAGTCAAGCGCTTCTTTCGTCTTGACTCTCCCCTACGAGGAGGGTGAAGAATGGCTCCGTGCCCGATACCTTGACCATCGGAGAGTTCTCCCGAATCACCCACCTGAGCGTGAAGACGCTGCGCCACTACCACCAGGTGGGACTACTCGAACCCGCCGATGTTGACGCGCGAACCGGATATCGCTATTACACGACCAGACAGATCCCTACCGCGCAAGTCATTCGTCGCTTCCGAAGCCTCGACATGCCCGTCGAAGAGGTCAAGGCCGTCCTTAGCGCATCGGACCACGAGACCCGCAACGCCCTGATAGCGGCCCACCTGGTGCGGTTGGAAGATGAGCTGGCCCAGACGCAACTCTCGGTGGCGTCACTGCGGAGCCTTCTCGAGAGCCCCACGGTCCCCATTGCCGTGGAGCACCGGACGGTGCCCGCAACTAGCGCGGCGGGGATTCGCGAGACCGTCAACCTGGACGATCTGCTCCCCTGGTACCGCGGCGCGCTGGGAGAGCTGTACGCGAGTGTCCATGCCCAGGGGCTGCATCCATCCGGTCCCAGCGGCGGCCTGTACTCGTCCGAGATCTTCGAGCACGAGCGAGGTGAAGCGACTCTGTTCGTTCCCGTTGACGGTGACCTTCGTCCGATCGGGCGGGTCACGTCCCTGGTGATACCGGCAGCGGAGTTGGCGGTGACGGTCCACCGTGGTCCCCACACCGACATCGACGTCACCTACGGCGCCCTCGGCACCTACGTCACCGAACACGCGCTAGGAGTGGACGGCCCGGTGCGTGAGTACTACCCGGTTAATGCCCATTCCGCTGACGACGCCACGTCGTGGCGCACGGAGATTGGCTGGCCCATATTTCGGACCGGGGCCGGGGACGATCACCCATAAACACGTGCGACATCATGTGATGAGCGATCTGAAAGGTTATGCGACCTCAGCCTTGGCCAATTCTCTACGCGGTTGACCAAGTCTGTACATCCGTTTGTTCATTGCCGACTTGACCCGGAAGGGGAAAAAGCGCGCGACGATCCCATCGACGACCTTGGCATCAATGGACAGGTTGTATCGGAAGCGTGGCTTGCGTGCTTCGATGATTGCCGTAATTTTTACGGCTACCTGAGCCGGTGTACTAAGCATCCTCATAGTGTCTGAACTTTCGCTCATGGATGTGAAGTGTTCGAGGTAGGGCCGGAAGAGCTCCTGATCCTCTGTCGCAGCAAAGTCCAGACTTGCCAAAGCGCCGTCGGTTGTCTTGCCGAGAAGAGGAGTTTTGGTGACTCCTGGGACGGCAAGCACGACATGTATATCGAGCAGGCCAAGGTCGTAATACATCGACTCGGTCAGGCCAATCAAACCGAACTTAGTGGCGTTGTAGAAACCGATGAAGGGCGAGGCCATCTGGCCAGCCCACGACGCGACATTGATGACCCGAGCTTTTTCGCTGTTGGATTCGTTGTGACGACGAAGCATTGGCAAGCAGGCCTGCGTCACGAGATACGGGGCCATCAAATTGACGTCGACGACTTTCTGCACTCGATCCAGCTGCGCAAATTCGAAAGGCGACGAATACGCAATGCCAGCATTGTTGATTACGGCATACAACCCCGTGTCCCCAAGTACGCCGTTGATTTTCGAGACGGCCTCGCGGATTTGGACGGGATCGCTCACGTCTAGCTGCACCGGATGCACACCAGGAAGCTCAGCGAGAGCGGCCCAATCGCGGGGGTCACGATAAGTAGCGAAGACGTCGTAGCCGCGAGCGCTCAGCGCGCGCGTAGTCGCTTGTCCCATGCCAGAAGTGGCGCCGGTGATGAGGATTGGCTTATTCATTTCTATTGCTCCTTGATTTCATGGTGGTTAATTGGCGGTACTAAACCGCCCGCCTTCAAGACGAGACTGATCGCCGACTTCATTCCGCTCAGGTAGTCAGCGCGGTTGCCGCTCTGCTGCTTGAGACCGTACGACGTTGCTTGAAGAATTTGGGCCGCATCTTCCACCGATACACCCGACACTGCCCACTCCGTGTTGACCAGGGCGAAGTGCAGCCGAGTACTGATCTCGGCGACCATCTGAGCGTCAATATCTACGACCGAAAGTGGAACCAATTCTTTTGCCGTGACGAGCAGTTCGGCTAGGAGTTCTGGAGACTCACGGGGCATCGTTTCATCAAAAACAGCCAGCAGCTGTTGCTCGAGAGTGAGCCCAGGCCGCCACAAGGCGATGTGGGCGACGCGGCCAGTCAATTGGCCCAGCCCATCAACCACTGCGCTGAACATGCTCTCCTTGTTCGGGAAATGCAGGTAAAGGGCCTGCCTCGAGATTCCAGCTGCAGCGGCGACTGCCCCCATTGACGTTTTTTTGAATCCGAATCGTAGAAAGACGGGGACTGCCGCATCAACGATCTCGTTCCGGCGCGCCGTCCTCGGGATCTCAGTCGTGTTTGGCTGATTCGAAGTCATGGTGACAACATGACATACTTTACGCTATTTGTCAAGTCTAACTTCGACAATTACATGAGGCGAGGTTCCAGTTCAGAAAATGGCGATCCGAGATTGACACTCTACTCTAAATTTCTTATAGTAGATACATGTCTACCGTTGCAGCTCGTCAAGCACTCAGTGCGCCTATCGAAGAACGGGGTAGCAAACTAGCCACAATCAAGGAAGACCAGTGGTTCGACCGTAAAAGCGTTCGGACTCAACCAAAAACCCTTTCCGAGGCGCTCGTCGGTTTCGCCAATGCCGAAGGTGGATTCGTCGTTGTCGGAATTTCCGCGGGGGTTGTAGAGGGCGTCGATTCGTCTATGGCTGACCATAATGGCTGGCGACAGGCCGCCATGGACTTAACAGTCCCCACGGTGTCGATACACATCGAGTTGATCGAGTGCGTCAATCAACACGGGCATGCCGACCATTTGATGATGATTGAAGTTGAACCGAGCAATCAAGTACACGCCACAACGAAGGATGAAGTATTCCTCCGGGTCGGCGACGAGACGAGAAAGCTCACCTACGCGCAGCGCCGCGAACTCGAATTCGACAAGGGACAAACGAATTACGAAACGACGATCTTGGATGGCGTCAACGTCGGAGAATTAGACGGTGACCTTCTGTCTCAGTACGCCAATGCAGTGGGTCACTCTGATGTCGGACGCCTCCTCATTGCGCGCGGACTGGCGAATCCGGATGGACTATTCACCGCTGGGGCGATGCTTCTTTTTGGGCGTTCGCCACAGACACTGTTTCCGGAGGCGCACGTTCGTGTTCTTCGCTATGAGGGCACCGAGAGGGGCACTGGACGACGTCAGCGCTTAGTGAGTGACGTCAGGTTCGAAGGCGCGATTCCACGTGTCCTCATCGCGGCAAGACAGTATGTAGCGGACTCTATTCCAACGCGCCGCGCGCTGGGCGTTAGCGGAACGTTCGAAAGAATCGGCTTGGTTCCGCAAGATGCGTGGCTCGAAGGTCTCGTCAATGCCGTCGTTCATCGCTCTTATTCGATTCACGGTGACCACGTTCGAATTGAACTCTTTGACGACAGAGTGGAAATTGAAAGTCCAGGTCGATTTCCAGGAATCGTTGACCTGCACGACGCTCGCGCGATCACCCGATTCGCTCGCAATCCTCGAATCGCACGAGTTTGCTCCGATCTCAATTTTGGACAAGAGCTGGGAGAAGGCATTCGGAGAATATTCGAAGAAATGGCGCTAGCAGGCTTGGCTTCACCTGAATACCGACAGACATCGGGCAGCACCGTACTCACTTTGCGATCCGCACCATTCGATCGCACGCTTGATGAACGGCTGCCCGATAGCGCTCGCCGCATCATCACATTCGTTCGCGAAGCCCAGCGAGCAAGCACAGGTGAGATTATGAAGTCGACTGGCCTCTCGCGGCCGGTCGTCATAGAGCAACTGCGTTCACTTCAAGAAGAGGGTCTCGTTGAATGGAGCGGTAACGGTCCCAAGGATCCAAGGGCATACTGGAAAGCTCACATTGAATGACACTTAGGTAATTCTCGAAACAATAGATGGACTTTGATCAGGGAGAAAACTCCCCGACGACCCGGATGATGCTCGGAGCGTATTGAGACTATAAATCCGTTCGAGGCCAAGTGGGTTCCAGCAAGTGGGCCAACCAGCAAAATCTAATGGTGTGCGTCATCGTCTTTTGAGAAGATGACACCGAACCGCTGGTCGGTGAGCTGCAATCAAGTCGGAATCGAATCTCGGAGAACCGCGCTCCGGTTGGTCGGAAAATTGTGTTGCTGAGCTTCCCAAGCTGAGAACGTGAGTTCGATACTCGTCGCCCGCTCCAATTGGGTGGCCCTGGACGAAAGTCGTGAACGCCAAAAACAGGACCAGGTTTCTATGACAGTGAGGTTTGGTTACTTTGGGTGTCGAGCCGGGAATATCGAGGGGAAACTTGCGGTTTAATCCCCGCAACTCACTGCGACGCTCAGTGCATCGCAAATCTGTCTCATTCGCTCATCACTGAGGCGCCCAATTCGATCAACCAATACTGAGATCGAGACACTCTCAACTGAGTCGAGGTTGACCACGCACCGGCGAACAATGGGATCGTCGCCAGGCTCGAGAACAACCTCGCTGGCCAAGTTGCGGATGGTCGTCGTGCACGGCGCAATCAGTGCTCGTCGTAATCGCGGAATTGCCGCATCACGCGACATCACTACAACTGGTCTTTTCGCAATATCAGGCAGTTCGCACCACCAGAGTTCCCCGTGCAGTGGTTGAGATGTCACGATGCGCCCGCAGCGCTGCGAAACTCGGCGAGACTTCCCCAATCATCAGGACCGTCAACTGGGAATTGGTCGTAGGCGACGTAGGTGGCGTCGATCTCGCCCGAGCGATTACTCGCGACCAGAGAGCGTAGAGCCTCGTCGAGCAATGTCGCATCGTTCGACTGGGATCGCAGTCGACGAGCTTCTGCCAGTAGATCACCGTCGACTGTCGTGCTTACTCTCACTCTGCTCATGCCACAATTGTAGCATGGTCATGCTCCACCATGATCAGTGCCGACTCCACGGGCTGCGGCGAGCGCGTCAGGTGAAACAGTTAGCTCACGTTTCGCGATGCGCTTCGGAGGGCCTCAACGGCGTCCCGTCCGTCGAGTTCGAGGCTCACTACTTATGACTCACGAGTCAGAAGGTGTGGCAGTTTTCACAAGAGATTCGGCCCGAGGACGCTCGGCGCGATTCAGGGAGACGGCTACCTTGCAGCAACCCAAAACATTGGCTGGGCTGTTAGTAAATCCCTTACCCCTCTTGACCTGCCTGCTCGCCATCGCCGTCGGCGTCGGCGTCGGCGGGATGATCCCCGTTTCGACTTTGATGGAGAACACGGCCTATGGCGCGTCGGCGCCGACCAAGTCAGCTGGCTGCACCGACCTGCGATCTCTGCAGCCGCTGGCACCGCTCACGTTGCCGGCGGGTCACACTCATGCTGACATCTCCTCGGCCATCAAGGAAGTCTTCGCAGACGCCGGGTTGGCGAAGAAGGCCTCGTCGGAACTGCGCAATGTAGAGCAACACCCGCCCAACGTCGTCGCCGAACATGAAGCGGCCGCGCGAGCGAAAGCTGCGTCGGCGGCGAGCTCGGAAACTACGCTCGCAACACAGGCGCTCGATCTCGCGGCGACCCCAAAATCAGCGACTCTCGTGGTCTCGGGGTCCAGGGATGCTCTGGCCGGGGCCGGGGACATCGCCGCGGTAAACACCTACGTGACCGTGCTGACGGGCTGTGAGTCACTGGCCTGCACGTAGCACCCAACTCAGCCCGTAATCGCAACGCCGAAATAGTGAACGACTTTTCTAGCAATGCGCGCCGTTTAGCCGTCCGGCCAATGATGGGACGCCGCAATCAGCTTGTCAATCGCTGCTCCCGGCATCGGCCGAGCGAAGATGAAACCCTGCAAAGCAGTCGGATCCCGGCCGAGCCCGTCGACAAACGTACGGTCAATCTTTACGGCGTCGATCGCAAAACGCTTCAACCAGTTCCGAAGTCGTCGATAACCAACGCGACTCCCAAACTCTTCAGTCGTTGCAGGGTGTCTTCAAAGTGGTTCACTTCTTTCATGAACAAGCTCTCGGTCAACTCCAAACAGAGTCCATCGGGGCGCAGGTGCGCTCAAGGACGTCGGCGACGAGGCCAACGACATCGGGAGCAATCATTTGACGCACAGAAAGATTCACAGCAACTGACATCGAGGGCGCAAGGCGTTGGCGATACGCTCCTCCCCATCGCAAGAGATCCGCGACTCCGGATTAGGGAGATCGCTTCACTGCTCGACATCCCCGAGCGTGCGGCGCAACGCATCGACTCAGAACCTCGTGAAGACTGGGTACATCGACAGCAAGCGTCAGGGGCGGAGAAATGTTTACAGCGTACGAAGCGACCGGCCGTTCAATCCCCCCTTCCAACCAGACGTCGACATCAACGCTCTCCTGGGGATACTTTCTCATGTCGATGATTCGGAATCGAGCTAACGGCGCGTACTGAACCCTGCCGGCTCTGTCGAAGTGACGAACAACTCGTGGTCTCTACACTCGTTACGTGAGCTTCAACTTTCGAAATGACAAGGCCGTCACGAGAGAGAGCACGGCCGACGAGATGACGGCGACGCTGCGACCCTGCAACATCGTCTTCAACACATCAGATCCCGAGAGGCTTCGCGAGTTCTGGTCTGCGCTGACTGGGTATGAGCCTCGGCCACTTTCAGGAACGTCGCTCGGACTGCGAGACCCCTCGGGCAGAGGCCCACATCTGACGTTTCAACCCAGCGAGGTTGACGACGACGTCACCAGCCGCTGCCATATTGACTTTTACGCGGACGATCCCGACGACGTTGCCGAACGAGCTCTTCAACTCGGCGGTGACTTCGTGCGGCGAGCGAGCGAGGGCGACGTCCGCTGGGTCGTGCTGACCGATCCCGACGGCAACGAGTTCTGCGTCGTGGTGTCGGGCAGCCCAGACCGAATTCCCTGAGACGCCTTGAACCAGATAGCGCACTGCGGCACACTGAGTTCGTGAAGCACGCTGGCGATGCCTCCCTCGACCGCCTTGAACCTTTCTTGAAGCAACTTCGCGCTGTCGACGGACTGGTCGAGAGGAAGCGCGGGTCGTTCTCTCGAGGAAGAGCCACCTTCCTCCACTTTCACGAAGACCCCGCGGGGCTCTTCGCCGATGTCCGGTTGGGCGACGACTTTGAGCGACACCGAGTCGAAACTGCCAGTGAGCGTTCGAAGCTACCTACGTTAATCAAGTCTCTCTGACGTGGCCGACCCCGCAGGGTCGGCGAGTCGAACTCACGAGCGTGGGATGTCACGACAGCCGGCCACTCGCGAGAGTGGCCGGCTGTCTCTTCACATGGTCGAAGATGCCGCTAGGGCTGGGTGAGCATCTTCGCCAGCGATCCATCAGCTACCGCAGTAAACGGTCGCCTCAACGTGACAATAAATGTGACTAATACGAAATGCCGTTGGTTGGCGGCTGGGTTGTGGTCGTCGTACCGCCGGATCCGCCCGAGGGACCAGTCGCACCGGTTGAACCGGTTGAACCGGTTGAGCCGGTTGAGCCGGTTGAGCCGGTTGAGCCAGAACCGCTGGAACTACCGCCCTTCTCGGTCGGCGGCGTGTGAGGACTCCTGGGGCTTACTGAGCGCCAGAGTCCCCCAAAAGCGGTGATGTTCCCGTTGACCTGACCGGCCGCCTTGTCGCCGGCGAAGCGGTAAAGAGGAATTCCTTCGTAGGTCACCTGGTGGGTCCCGTTCGTTCGCATGATCACGCCGAGATCCTTGACCCCGATACCGTCGGGCGTCTTTTGCCCGGCACTCAAGAGCACCGGTGGCCAGTCGACCGCGCACTGACCCGTGCAGTTGCTCTTGTTCTTTGTGTCTTTCGCGAACGCGTAGACAGTGTCACCGTTCTTCAATGCAAGGGTCGGGCCCCATGATGCATTCTGCGTTACCTTCAGAGTGGTCGGCACCACACCGGCGCTACCGGCGAGCGACAGCGCCGTCGCCGCCAGCACGGCAGCACCGCCGACTGTAAGAACGCCCATCGTGACCTTGCCGCGTGAACGTCGACGACTTCGCACTGCTGATGATGTGTTACTCATTGCTTATGGATCTCCTTGTCGCGGCGTCTCGTTGGTGATTACGCCCGAGTGGGAATACCGGCGGCTTGACATAATGCTCAGCGAATCGTCGCCGCCAACATAAGAATTTCACGTCGTCGTGAACGACTCACGACTGCAGCTCGTCCCTCTTTCAACCAGACGCAACGAAGATCCGTGTGCAAAGCGGCTTGCGAGCACTACGCGCGACCACATCTACGGCCAAGCTCGTTCAGCTCATCACGGACGCGATCTGGTCCTTCCGCGCGTCTGGCAATCTCTTGATGCCCCCGTTACGAATGGACAGTCCGACGTGGCGATCTCCGCGGGCACGAAACAGCGTCGCTAGGTAGTCGGCGACTACTTCTGCACGCTCGAGGCTCAAGCGTCGATTGAACGAGACGGTGCCGACGCGCGATGAAAAGCCAGTGATTGTCACGCTATGTACTCTCTCTGCTGCCGCCGCCCGGACAAAGTGATCGAGCGAGAGCAGGTCTGCCCGAGTGAGTCGCGCGCTGTCCAGTGAAAACGCGACGGTGACATGGAGTCTTCGGGGCGCACGAGGTGGCGTCGACGTCACCGTTGTGGTCGTGACCGGTGTCGTGGTAGTGGTAGTCGTAGTGGTGGTCGTGGCGGTGTCTGAAGTGGGCGGACCGCCGTTGCTGGCACCGGACAGGTCGTCGTAGAGGGGCTCGTTCGTGCCGGTGTCAGTCCCCACGGCGGTGCAACTGGACGCGCTCGTGCAGCTCACACCGTTGAAGGATCCACCACCCCCCGGGGCATCTCCTTCGCTCGCAGAGCCCCACATTCCCGAGTTCTCGACGACATCGAAGGGCTCGTTCGTTGCAAAGTCCTCGCCCACCGCGGTGCATGTACCGGCGGCGCAACTCAGTGCGTTCAAGGTACCGAGACCGAGCCCGCTCACCTGATTAGTCCACGCGCCGGCGTCCTCGATGAGCACGATTGGCTCGTCCGTCGTCATGCTCTCGCCGACCGCGATGCAGTCGAGAGAGCTCGAACAACTCACACCGTTCAGCGTGGCAGCACCGCCACCAAGGCGAACGTCGGTGACGTTGCCCCACGCACCCGCTGTCTCCGTGGCGTAGAACGGATCTCCATTACCGTCCGTCCCCACCGCGGTGCAGTCGCTCGCGTCCGTGCAGCTGACGGCAACCAACGCGCCCCCGGGATTCGCGTCGACGAAGTCGGTCGGAGATCCCCAGTTGCCTGCGGATTCAATGTCGTAGATCGGCAATCCATCGCCGCTGTCAATGCCGACGGCGGTGCAGTCGGTCGCGTCGACGCAGGTAACCCCGAAAAAACTACCTTGCCCGCCCGAGGTCGAAAGCAAATTATAGGAACCCCAGACGCCGGCGGTTTCGACGAGATAGAGGGGCTGTGAGAACCCAGACAGCAAGAATGACCCCACGGCGGTGCAGGTCCCCACACTCGAGCAGCTGATCGCCGACAGGTGCTCTCGCCCGCTCGAACCCTTGCCGAATGAGAGCGGGAGATCGGTCACCGCTCCCCAGGTCCCCGCCGTCTCGACGGCATAGAGGGGTGACCCGTTGCCGACGTCGGCACCCACCGCAGTGCAGTACGCCGCGCTGACGCAGCTGACCGCGTCGAACGTTCCCGACAAACTTGGCAACGAGATGTCCGTCAGCGCGCCCCACGCACCTGACGTCTCGGTGATGAAGAACGGTACGCCGAGCGCGGAGCCCACGGGCTCGCCCACCGCCACGCACCCGTTGTCGATGACGCAGCTGACCCCCGTAAGGCTTTGGAACGCGCTCGATGCGGGGAGATCGACGGCACTACCCCACAGGCCCGACGCCTCTGTGACGTAGAGAGCATCGCCGTTGCCGTCGTCATAACCGACCGCCGTGCAGTCGGCCGCACTCGTGCAGCTGACGGCGTTCAGCGAGGCGGAGCCGCTTGACGCCGAGAGTTCTACTGCGGCACCCCAGACGCCGGCGGTCTCGGTCACATAGAAGGGCTCATCGTCGGTGAACGCGTCGCCGACCGCGGTGCAGTCCGCCGCACTCGTGCAGCTGACGCCATTGAGCTCTCCTGTCGTCGTGGGACTTGGTACATCAACGGGGGTACCCCACACGCCGCCTGATTCAGCAACCACGAACGGTTGTCCGTCGCTGTAATCCGAACCCACCGCAGTGCAGGCACCGGCGCCGGTGCAGCTGATTCCCGCGAGATCGCCCGTCAGGCCGGCGCTCGGAAGATCGACGACGCTTCCCCACACGCCGCCCGATTCGGTGGCGTAGGTCGGCTCAAGGTTATTGGAGTCGTCGCCCACGGCGGTGCACGAAGTGGCGCTCGTGCAGCTGACCGCGTCAAAGACTCCCGCCCCGGCCGGTGGGGTCATGTCAACCGAACTGCCCCAGACGCCGGCGGTCTCGGTCACATAGAAGGGCTCATCATTGGTGGAGTCCTGGCCGACCACCGTGCAATCGTTGGCGCTGGTACAGCTGATGCCCATGACACCGCCGGACGAGGCGGCGACGGGCAGGTCGACGGCACTTCCCCACGCGCCGTTCGATTCGGTGATGTAAAAGAGATCCTTGCTCCCCCCGTCAACGCCCACCGCCGTGCAGTTGGCGGTGCTCACGCAACTGACGGCGAACAGTGACCCATTGGTTGGCGGGGGCACCAAATCGATCGGAAAGTTCGACGTGATCGCACCCACCGTCGAGCCCATAGGAACCATGACCACTCCGAAACTCAGGGCGAGCATCGCGGCAATCGCAACTTGTACTTTCTTCGAACAGCGAATGACGAGTCCTCCCGGGCCTGTCGCGCAGTCCCTGGTCCAAGCCTAAGTCCGCCAGTTCGCGCCCTGAGGTATCGACCGTTCTCATAGACCTCTCAGGTGATCGCATCCGAAGAGGCGACTCGGCTGGAAGGCAAAAACAGCCGGCCACCAGAGGTGGCCGGCTGTTTTCTCACATGGTCGAAGAAGTCGCGCCGGGTGGGGTAGGCACCTTCGCCAGTGATCTGTCAGCTACTGCCTTCAGAGGTCGCGTACTCGACGGAGTTCGATCGGATGATGTCGCGATACCAGTCGAAACTCCCCTTGCGCAGTCGATCACCGGTGGGAAAGTCCACCCAGATGATGCCGAAGCGTCGCGAGTAGCCGTAGGCCCATTCAAAGTTGTCCAGAAGACTCCACACGAAGTATCCCTGGACGTTGACGCCCGCGTCGATCGCGTCGTGCACGGCCGAGATGTGCTCTTGGAGATAGGCCACGCGATTGTGATCGAGCACGTGACCGTTGGGATCCACGTAGTCGTCAAACGCGGCACCATTCTCCGTGATGTAGATCGGCAGCTTCGTGTAGTCGTCGCGAACGCGCATCAACAACGATGTGAGTCCCGACGCCTGAATCTCCCAGTCCATCGCGGTCTTGTCGCGACCCGGCGTCTCGAGCGAGCGAATCCGTAGATCCGGAAACTGCTCGCCCGAGGCAACGAAGTAGCCCGCAACGCGCGCTTCCGCGGCGCGCGTCTCGTCAACGACGGTCGAGGGAAAGTAGTAGTTCACGCCGAGAAAGTCGAGCGGTTGGGCGATCACTTCGAGGTCACCGTCACGAATGACCGAGAAGCCGGGCTTCACGTCACGGTAGTGCTCGAGCATGTCCACGGGGTAGCGGCCGTGGAAGATCGGATCGAGGAACAGCCGATTCAGGTTCCCGTCCGCCCTGCGAGCCGCCTCGATATCGAGCTCGTGCTGGGAGCCTGGCTGGAAGTCGCCGAGGTTCAGCGTGATGCCGACCTTCGCTTCGGGCACCGCCGCGCGAAGAATCGGCACCGCGAGACCGTGCGCGAGCAAGAGATGGTGATTCGCCGCCGCCGCCTTGCCGATGTCCGTGCAACCAGGTGCGTGGCGGCCGGCGCCATAGCCCAGCCACGACGAGCACCACGGTTCGTTCAGCGTGGTCCATCGTTCGACGTCGCCGCCGAGCGCCCGCGCCACGATGTCGACGTACTCGGCGTAACGCTCGGCCGTGTCGCGCACGCACCACCCGCCGTCGTCTTCCAATGTCTGGGGTAGGTCCCAGTGGTAGAGCGTCACCGTCGGTTCGATGTTCCGCTCGCGCAGTCCGTCGACGACTCGGCGATAGAAATCGAGCCCGGGCTGATTGGCTGGGCCCCTGCCCGTTGGTTGAATCCGGGGCCACGCCACCGAGAATCGGTAGGCGCCGACGCCAAGCTCCTTGAGGAGATCGAGGTCTTCGTTCATCCGGTGGTAGTGATCACAGGCGATGTCGCCGGTGTCGCCATTCCACACCGCACCTGGGGTACGGCAAAAGGTATCCCAGATGGAGGGGCGCCGTCCGTCAGCGGCGGCGGCTCCTTCGATCTGATAGGAAGCGGTCGCCGTGCCCCAAAGAAATCCGGGTGGAAAGTCACGCGAGGGACCGCCTTCGTGCTCGCTATTCATGCTCATGTAAGAACTCCTCGTCAAAAGTGCGGGGTGCTACGTGTCTGACGGCGGTTGCCCGTCCGGCGGATCACGTAATCTTGGTACCCTCCGCGTGCGGTTCCGTAGGGTTGGAGTAACGGAACCGCACGCGGAAGTGACCTTCTAAGAAACTGCCGTGATGTGCGTCAAGATGTACGGCAACTCGGGGTCACCGGGCGCCGGGTCCATGTACGGATTCGACGGCGTCGGGAAACCTGTGTAGTTGGCCGTCGAGTACTCGCACCACGTAGCTCCATAGAGCAACGGGATGACCGGTAGCTGGGTCGCGATGACCTTTTCGAGGGGCAACGACGCCGCTGCCACGGCCGCCGTGTCGCTTGGGTCCGTTCCCGCCAGCTTGTTCAAGTCCGCTTGAACCGCCCCGTTGTCGTAGCGACCGTAGTCGGCATCCGCCGATTTTCCGATCGGCGCCGAGGTCGTGTAATCCAGCCAGTTGTCGTACTGGGTGTACGGGTTAGTTCCCCCGTTGCCCCAGTGCTCGATGGACGTGAAGTCGCCGTCCGCCGAGTCCGTGTACCACTGCGACGCCTGCACGCCATAGACGGTTGCGTCGATACCCTCTGACTTCAGCTCCGATGACATGAGCTGCGCGTCCGCGTAGTAGTCCGAGTACGCGATCGGATCTTCGATCGTGAACTTGATCTCCTTACCGTTCTTCGCATAGAAGCCTTGCTTGTTCTTCTTGTAGCCGTCCGCCGTCAGGATCTTCTTCACCATCGCCGGGTTATTGGTGGCCTTGATGTCGTTCTTGAACTGCGAACCCAGATACGCCGACTGATTGGGCAGGATCAGCCCGCTCAGCGACGTTGCCGGCGCCTCGTAGCCGCTCTCGCCCTTGATACCAAGCTCCTTGCGATTCACGCCCACACTGATCGCTTCGCGAACTGCGGGGTCGTTGAGCGGCGCCTTGGTGACGTTGAACTCCAGCGTCACGGTGTTGCCTGGGGCAAAGAACGTGTGATTGGTCGCCTTGTCCTGGTCGACGAAGATGCTGTTCACATTGGCGATGTCGTTGCCCGCCCACGTGAGTGTTCCGTCTGCCAGGTCGGTCGCCGCGTCCGCGTTGGTGTCCACGCTCAGGACCTGGACCTCGTTCGCCGCAGGCGCAGTGCCCCAGTAGCTGGAGTTTGCCGTGTAGTCAACGACCGACGAGGTGTAGCTCGTGGGAACGTAGGGACCGGTGCCGATCGCATCGGTGTTGGACACCGTCGCGGTCGCCGTCGGGCTGTACGTCGTCCAGAAGCTCGACGGCACCATGAGCTCGTCGCCAGCGATCGCGGTGATGTTGGCGTACTCCGGCGACGCGAAGTTCAAAACCACCGTGTTGCCACTGACGGTTGCGGGGCTCGCGAGCGGGGGAATCCCATTCACGTTGGCGGCCGCATTGTCGTTGGTGCCGTTGAACGTCGCGGCGACATCCGCCGGTGTAAAGGCCGTACCGTTGCTCCACTTGACGCCCGCTCGGATCGTGAAGGTGAGCGTCTTGCCACCATTAGACCAGGCGTACGCCGTGGCGAGCCACGGGTACGACGTCCCGGCCTTGATCGTGTCGAACTGAATCAGCGGTTCGTACACGAGCGAGCAGACGCTCATCTCCTTACAGAACGAGTTCGAGTCGTACGGGTTGAAGTTATTGGTGAACGTGACGCCGGTGTTGCCTTCGAGCACCAGCGGCGGGTTGGCGGCGGACGCGGCACCCAAGCCGACGCTCGTCACAATGCCCAGTGTCACGCAGGCCATGGCGGTTAAGAGAATTCCTGCTTTTCTAAACATAGTTTTCCTTTATATTGATTGTGTCCAGCCGGCCTTCGCCGACGTTTTGTGTGAACCGTGTGGGTCCTTACTGAACTACGCGAGGCCGGTTGGACCTTCGCACTGTGGACGCCGCCTCCTCGAGATTGACGGGGCGCGGCGACGCCTTAACTGGTGTTCATTTCGTCGTCGCGACCCCCTCTCCTCGTCTCTTCGGTATCGCCAGCACGTCCGAGACCTCGGGATGGTCCCGGTAGAGCCAGCACTTTGACGTGTGAAACTCGCCGACCTGGAACGATGGCGGCTCTTGAATCCGACAGATGTCCATCGCGTGAGGGCAGCGCGGGTTGAATCGACAGCCCGCCTGAGCGATCGTCGACAGGTTCTGCTCGCCAACGTCCGGTGCCACCGACAGTGGGTTGGAGGGATCCGGCACCGAGGCGATGAGCAGCTGGGTATATGGATGGGTAGGAGCGTCAACGAGCAGAGAGCCGCGCGAGTACTCCACGACCTGGCCGGCGTACATGACGATGATCTCCTCTGCCAGGTAACGCGCCGAAGCGATGTCGTGGGTTATGTAGAGGATTGCCAGCCGTTCGTCGTCGCACAGTCCACGCAGCAGATTGAGCACGCCCAGGCGCACCGAGACATCGAGCATGGAGATCGGCTCATCGGCGAGCAGCACCCGCGGCTGTACGCATAGCGCGCGAGCGATCGACACACGCTGGAGCTGGCCGCCCGAGAGTTCGTGCGGAAAACGATCGAGGAACCGCTCGGGCGGCTCGAGGGACACCCGCCGAAGCGCAGCCTCCGCGAGCGCGCGCGACTCGTCCTTGGCCGCACCATGAATCCGCAGCGGTCGTATCAGGTCGTGCTTGATCTGGTGGACCGGGTTCATCGAGCCAAAGGGGTCCTGAAGGACGAGTTGGACATCCGACGTGTAGGCCAGGGTTCGCCGCGCCTTCGCCTCCACGGGCGTTCCCCGCAGGACGATCTCGCCAGACGTCGGAGTGAGAATACGCGCCAGCAGGCGGGCCAGCACCGACTTGCCCGAGCCGCTCTCGCCGACGACAGCCGTCACCTCGCCGGCGCGCAGATCGAGGCTCACGTCGTCCACCGCTCGCACGATTCTCTTCGCGCCAAAGGCGTGGCCCGGCACTCGCACCTTGAAGTGGCGCGTCAAGTGACGCGCCTCGAGCTCGCTCACCGCGGTGCGCGTGTCGCTCACATCGGCCCCCCTTCGCTCGGGGACATCGGCGTCGCTCGGCGCAGCTCAACGGGGACGCTCACGCGAGCATCGCTCGTGTGCAGCCAACACGCCACGCTCCGAGCCTCGTCGTCGAGCACCGCTAAGGGCGGAGACTCGGTGACACAGCGCTCCATCACGTAGGGACACCGGGGATGGAAGGCGCAGCCGCTCGGCAGATCCGAGAGGTCTGGCGGGGAGCCGGGGATGCCGGTCAGCTCCTGGCGCTCTCCGTGCATCGGGGGAAACGAGTTGAGCAACCCGAGCGAATAGGGGTGGCGCGGCGCGTCGTAGAGCGCGCGGGCGCCAGCCCGTTCGACCAATCGCCCGGCGTACATGACGGCGATCTCGTCGGCCAGTTCGACCAGCAGCGAGAGGTCGTGGGTGATGAAGATCATGGCGAAACCGAATCGAGCGCGCAGCTGGGCGAGCTCGCCGAGGATTTCGCGCTGGGTGACGACGTCGAGCGCCGTCGTGGGCTCGTCCATGATCACCAGCTTGGGGTCGAGGGCCAAGGCGAGCGCGATCATGACGCGTTGACGTTGGCCGCCGGAGAGCTCATGCGGAAAGCGCTGCAGGCGGTCCTGGTCAAGGCCGACCAGCCCGAGTAGCTCGGCGGCCCTCGCTCGCCGCTCCGCCTTCGACATCCCGTGACGATGTGCCTTGAAGACCTGGTCGAACAGTGAGCCCACCCGCACCACGGGATTCAAGGCATTGAGGGCGCTCTGGATGACGACGGAGATCTGCGTCCAGCGCACGCCGCGCAGCGCCGACTCGTTGGCCGCGAGGAGGTCAATGAACTCATCGGGTCCGCCCTCGCTCGAAGGGCCGATGTTGAAGAGCGCCGTGCCGCCGGTGATCACGGCAGGTGCGCGCAGCAGCCTGGTGAAGCCGTAGACCAGCGTCGATTTTCCCGAACCGCTTTCGCCCGCGACGCCGAGCACCTTCGAGCGATCGAGATGGAAGCTGACCCCGTCGACGGCGCGCACCGCGCCTGCATCCACGCCATAGTCGACGCTGAAGTCCTTGACCTCGAGTATGCGCTCGTTCACCGCGGAGGGGGACGGTGGGCTCATCGCGTCGGCGTTCGCGACCGTCGCCGTGGGGCGCTCGAGTGCGTTGGTGCTCACGACGTCATCTTCGAGGTAGCCGGCATGGAGCGCGAACCCCTCGCCATTCCCGGACGAAGGACCGGCGTGAGACCGAGGCGAACACGTCGGGGAAGACCCAGGCGGCGGCGCTGACGAGCGGTGAGTCCCGACTCGCGCAATCGGGGGTTAATGAACTCGTCGATGCCGAAGTTCAACAGGGCCAGCCCGGTGCCGACCAGCGCGATGCACACGCCCGGCGGCACAAACCAGTACCACTCCCCCGAGAGCGGGGCGTTGTTGGCCTGCGCCCAAAAGAGCATGGTGCCCCAGTTCCACACCGACGTGCTGGTCAAGCCGATGTAAGCGAGTGTCACGTACGCTCCGATGGAATAGAGCACGGTGAACAGCAACGACGACGCCAGGATCGGGAGAAGGTTCGGGGCGACCTCGGTGAGCATGATGCGCCACCGGCTCTCCCCGATGATCCTGGAGGCCTCGACGAAATCGCGGTTTCGCAGCGACATCGTCTGAGCCCGCAAGACGCGCGCTCCCCATGCCCAGCCGGTCAGCGAGATGACGAGCCCAATGACAAAGGCGTTCGACCGACTCCCTACGGGGAGATAGCTGTCGATCACGATCAGCAGCGGTAGCCCGGGAATCGCGAGGAAGACGTTGGACAGCAACGACAGTCCGTCATCCGTGACGCCCCCAAGGTAGCCGGCCGACACGCCAATGATGGTCGCCAGCGCGGTCGCCACCAGGCCCGCGACCAGCGCGACCACGATCGTCGCGCGCGCGCCCACCAACGTCTGGGAGAAGATGTCCTGGCCCAGGCTGGTCGTGCCGAACCAGTGATGCCACGACGGCGTCAGGTTCGGCGCAAACGAGGTGTTGTTCGGGTTATCGGGCGCTAGGTATGGACCGATGATCGTCAACAGGAGGAAGAAGCCGGTGATACCGAGTCCGAGCAGGACCTTGGGCGAACGGGGCAGGCGAAGGGTCTTCACGTGACGGCCCTCGTTCTCGTGCGCGGGTCCAGGCCGAAGTACACCAGGTCCGCGATGAGATTGGCCCCGAGAACCGCCAGGGTGATGATCAAGAAGATCCCTTGGATGAGCGGATAGTCCTCATTTTGCACCGCATTCAAGAGAAGATCGCCCACTCCGGGATAGTTGAATACCAACTCCACCAACAGCGCGCCCGAGACCACGAGACCGATCGCCAGCGACAGGTTGGCGATGCTCGGCAAGATGGCGCTACGAGCTGCGGTCATGATCACCTTGCGACGCGGCAGGCCCATGGCGACGCTCATGAGCACGAAGTCCTCGGCCACCATCGTGATCATCATGTTGCGCATGCCCAGCATCCATCCCGCGATCGAGCTCAGCACGATTGAGATCATGGGCAGCTCTCCGTAGCGAATGACACTCGACACGAACGCCCAAGTCCACGACGGCGTCACGTTGAGGCTGTACGAACCGAGCTCCGGGAACCAGTGCAAGTCGCTGCCAAAGACGAGCAGCATCACCGTGCCCAGAAAGAAGTAGGGCACGGCCTGGAAGAACGTCGCCGTTGGGATGAGCGAATCCAGCCTCGAGCCGCGAGCCCAGCCGAGAAGTGCCCCCGAGCACGTACCGATAAGGAAACTCAACAATGTCGAGATGCCGATGAGCCCTACGGTCCACGGCACAGCGCCCTTCAAGATGGTGCTCACCGGTGACGACAAGGTGATCGAGACGCCAAGGTTGCCGTGGACCATTTGATCCAAGTAGGTGAAGTACTGATGCACGAGGCTGCTCTGCAGATTCCCGCCAAACGAGAGCCGTATGGAATTGATCTCAGCCGGTGTGACATTGGACTGGAGCTTGCCGATCATCGTCTGGATGGGATTACCCGGCATCAAGCGCGGTAGCAAGAAGTTGACCGTGACCGCCACCCACGCCGTCACGATGTAGACGCCCAGACGTCGCGCGATCATCCGCATGAGCTAGACGACTTCCCGCTGCGTGGCGCGAGTACCGGAGACGCTGGCGCGCGATTCGGGATCCTCAAGGCATCCGCAGCTCTCTCGCACAATCAGCTCGGTTGGCAGGACAATCGTGCGCTGCACGTCGTGCGCGTCACCCATCATCGCCAATAGCGCATCCACCGCCACCTCGCCGAGGATGCTCCCCGACTGACGGATCGTCGTCAGCGAGGGATTGAAGTATCTCGTCAGCGAAATGTCGTCGAAGCCGGTGACCGCGACGTCGTCGGGCACCCGTAGACCTCCAGCCTTCAGCGCGAAGATGACTCCGACGGCCGTTTGATCGTTGGCGCAGACGAAGGCGCCGGGCAGCGGTGTCGGATTCTCCAGGCGTTGCTGCATCGCCAGCTCACCGCCCGACGACGTCCAGTCCGCCTTTAAGAAGTCGACTTCGTCGAGCGTGCCGCCCAGCTCGGAGATGAACCGTCGAAACGCACTGGCCCGCGCCACGCTGTCGGGACTTTCGTCCGCGCCCGTCACGAAGCCGAAGCGCATTACACCGTGAACTCGATAGAGGTGCTCCACAAGGATGCGCATCGCCTGTTCGTTATCAACGCGCACCGTCACCACCGAGTCGACGTTGCCTCGTCCCGCGAGTAACACCACGGGAATACGTCGAGCGAGGTACGCCACGTCGTCGTCCTTGAGCACACGATCGAGCAGGATGAGTCCGTCGACGGTGCCAGTCAGGTTGAGCAACGACGTCATCCCCGACGGATGACGCTCGTCGGCGCTACTTAGGAGAAGTGAGTAACCGTGTTCCGCGGCACGCATCTCGGCGCCTCGGATCACGATGTCGGTGTAGAGAAGGCTCGCCTCTTCTACGACGAGCACGGAGTCATCGGGTTGGTGATTGTCGTTGTCGACTACCGCACGCGTGAAGACCAGTCCAAGGATCCAGTGCTTGCCGCTCGAGAGACCGCGAGCTACGACGTTAGGAACGAACTCGAGCTCCTCCATTGCAGCGAAGACCTTTTCGCGCGTCGAAGGACGCACCGAGGAGAGTGAATTGAGGGCGCGACTCACCGTCGCTGTCGAGACGCCGGCTCGCGCCGCCACGTCATAGATAGTTGGTGGTGAATCGACCACCCGCCCCCCTCGATCTTCCCCCACTGCAGGCCTGAAATGTAACCGCTTACAGTCCTGCAACCGCTTACAATAGTGACCCGAAACTTCGAAGTCAAGTCGCCCAGGTGGTCATTTTCCGCATCAATCGGGAGGAGTCACTGTCTGAAACCTCAATGAATGATTGAGAACTGGGAAGATAGATCGCTGGCGCCGCCGTGCGCGCTCATGTGATTCTGCGAACTTGCTCTCGCACTCGCAGGATTTCTTTCCTCACCGTATCCTCACGCGTTGATCGCCTTCGAACCGTGATCACACGATGAAGAGGGCCTTTGAGTTCACCCACAAGACGCCGCCCAGCGGCGATCGCGCGTGCGGCCCTCATCCGCAGCGAGACTTGGCGTCCGTTATTGACCAACCACTCAAGCGAAGGATTCGTGCGCGACACCTCGACGTCGATTGGTGAGTTGGCACCGTGAACATATTCGGGGTGGGATCAGTATTCGACATCAATACACGTAGCACTGACAACACCAGACGCCAAGGAGATCAAGATGTCATTCACACGCACGTCATCCGCTCGCAGGAATCGCGACCGCACCGTCGCCGCAGTCGCAGCGGCCACGGGACTTGCGCTCATCACCAGCGCCATGCTCTTGAGCACGGCAGGCGCCGTGACGGCCAAGACCATTACGGTGACGCAGAACAAAACGTGGGGACCGACGCTCACGATGAATGGTGACACGCTCTACCGCCTCACTAAGGACTCGACAAACAAGAGCGTGTGCACCGGCAAGTGCGCGACGGTGTGGCTCCCCGTGGAGCTCGCGGCGGGTCAAAAGGCGCCTGTTGGAATGGGCGTGAGCCACCTCGGTTCATTTACCCGCTCGCCGGGTGTACGCCAAGTCACTTACGAAGGCATCCCGCTCTACACCTTCATTGGTGATAAGAAGGCTGGCCAAGTAACGGGCAACATCAAAGACACCTGGGGACAGTGGTGGTCGATCAACCCGAGCAGTCCTCTCACTCCGCCAAAGAAGAAGGGGACGACCACTACGACCACCACCACGCCCGGCGGCATCTCCTACTAAGCGATGAGCGCAATCAACTCAAGCTCACCGGACTCCCGGAGTTCCGAATACCGATTCCAGTCACCGGCGAACGAAACGACGTCGAATGCGGGGCGACGGAGCTGGATCGACATCGTGTTGTTCAAGGAGGCTGGACGGACGAAGGCGTGGTACGGCGTCCTCGCACTCGCGGCATTGTGCGCGTGGCTTGGCTACGTGGGGTTGCACACGTTGCTCGGCGAGAACGATCTTGCCCAAGCGATCTCGGCGACTCGAGGCAACACCGTGGGACCGGTGCTCATCGTCTTCATCGCCGTCATACTGCTCGCCGAGCAGTTCTGGCCAGCAGTGCCGCGCCCGATGCTCTCGAGAGCGCACCTCGTCGACCTCAGCTACCTGGTGCTCTTTGCCGTGGCCGTGCTGCCATTGCTCACGCTGGTTGAAACCGGCTTTTCGGTGGAAGTCACACAGCACGCGCACTTCTTAGAGCTCGGCCGTTTGCCGCTCGGCTCGCAGGTGGTCGCAGCGGGATTGATCCTCGTGGGGATCGATGCGATGAACTGGGCGGCGCACGTGGCGAACCACCGCTCGCTCACGCTCTGGCGCATTCACGCGCTACACCACTCCCAAGAGGACATGAGCGTACTCACCACATTTCGAACGCACCCACTGGTGCACGCGTCGTACCTGCCCTCGCTGTTCCCCGCGTTGATCCTCGGAGCAAGTGGCACCGTCCCAGGTCTCGCGATCGTCGTCTACGCCTGCCTCATAACCCTCCCCCACGCCAATCTTCGCTGGACGTTCGGACCGCTCGGACGCGTGTTCGTGAGCCCCGCCTATCACCGCCTTCACCACGTCGCGGAGTTTCTCGACGATCGCGGCACGGTCAACTACGGCTTCGTTCTAGTCTGCTGGGACCAGATGATCCATCGCGCCGCCTTTCCCGCCAAGCACGGCACGCCTCTTCCGACAGGTATCGCAGGGCGGCCTGTTCCGATTGAGCAACTCGGTACGATGCACTCCACGCCGCGCACGATCGCGGCTCAGCTGGCACAGCCGTTCAAGGTGCGCGCGGCCACCGACGGGCAGTAGAGCGTGACGCGAATTCAAAACATCGTGGAGTGGGTGCAGCAGACTCGTGACGCACAACTCACCCGTGACATTGCGTTGCTCGTTACGCGGATACTGCTCGCGTGGCTCTTCATCTACCACGGAGCGGGCACGCTCTTTGGCGCCTTCCACCAGAGCGGCCTGCACGGCGAGACGGTGTACTTTCAATCCGAGCACCTCAACCCCGCGCACGTGTTTGCCGTCATTGACGGCACCACCCAGTTCGTCGGTGGGATTCTGATCGGCGTTGGGATCCTCGGACGGCTGGCTGGATTAGCGCTCGTCGGCGACATGATCGGTGCGATGGCGACCATCACATTCGCCCAAGGTCTCGTCGGACCAAACGGTGCCGGCTATCAGATCAACGTCGCGCTCATCATTCCTTCCCTCGTCATCGCGCTCCTCGGCACGGGACGCTTCTCGCTCGACGAGCTGATTGGGCGGCTTTGGAAAACTCGGACAGCTTCTCGCGATCGGACACCGCTTCCCCAAGCGCGCTCGAGCGTTCACCCGTAATCGCTAGGCAAGCTTCGATCCAACGAACAAGGATCCGTGGCGTACTGCGGTTTTCAGCGCGAACATGCCGACGTCAAGTTCGATGGTTGATGCTCGATGCGATGCTCGATGCTCGAACGCAACCAGGTAAAAGACCGCAGTAGGCCCTCTCATATAAGCGATTTAATTAGGACTATCATCCCTGGCAACGAGGAGTTTCCTCGTATGTAAGCATGCCTCGACGTCGCGCAAGGTACTCGGGGTGGTGGAGGCGGTGTTGCCTCGAAGGGTCGGCTACCTAGGGGGAACCCGGTTGAGACGAAAGCAGGCCGCGCTCGACCGGATAATTCGGGCGCCTGTACTCATGTGAATGGGGTAGCGAGTCCTGGACGGGACACTAGAAGCGCGGTACTCAGGCGCAGTAAATCCGCTCAGTGTTTGATCATCGCTGGTGGCGTGGGCCTACTGGCCTTTGGCGTGTACCTCTGGCAACTTTCCGACCCTGAGCTCATCAGCTTCTACGACACGGGCGTCTACACAGCGGCCGCGATACATTTCGTTTCGGGAGCGCTTCCCTACAGGAACTTCACCTTCGTTAATCCGCCCGGGATCGTCTTGCTCCTCAGTCCGATCGGTCTCGTTGCTCGAATCTTTGGAAGCCACGACGGTCTTATCGTCGGGCGAGTATTCACCTCGCTGGTGACAGCGCTCAACGCAAGTTTGCTCGCATGGCTCGTACGCCACCGCGGACGTGTCGCCATGATCATCGCCGGCGTCGGCCTCGCACTTCTGCCGGTCAGCTTCTTCGTAAGTTCCGATGTCAAAATCGATCCCTACTCAATCTTCTTTGTCCTTCTCGGTTCGATCGTGGTGTTTTCCCAACACAACGACGAAGGTGACGCGTCCTCTCGAACTCTCGTCGTCGGAGGGATTCTCTTCGGAGTAGCGGCTGCTATCAAGCTTTGGGCCTTCTTCCCGTTCCTGGCACTGCTCATCTGCCTCGTGCCCCGTTACCGGAAACGAGGGCTCCTGTTCGTGAGTGGCGCGGCCGCCGGCTTCATTGTTCCTTGCCTGCCATTTTTCATAGCCGCCCCTCGAAACTTCGTCTCTCAGGTCTTTACCGTGCAGCTTCACCAAAGGATTGATCCAGCGCTGAGCCCTGGTGTCCTCTATCGACTTGTTGCGATATCGGGCACTCAAGGAACGTCGATCGCCCCGACATTTCGTGGAGCCGAAATCATCCTCGCTGGATTCGTCATCGTCGTCGCTTTCGCATTCAGACGGCTCCTCCAAAATCAGACGATCGACGTGTTCCTGGTGTTGGCCCTTGTCATCACGGCGTCCGGGTTACTTGCCGCGCCAGCGTTTCAGACGTACTACGGGTACTTCGCAGCCCCGTTCCTTGTCGGGGTCGTTGCGGTCTCGCTCTCTCGCCTCGCCTCGCCGCTTCGCATCGCGATGCGCAGGGTCCAACCACCGCAGGTGATTCGACTGCTTGCCTCCGGGCTCGCCGCTCTCGCAGGAGCCGCCCTCATCGTTGCTCTCACGTGGTACGTCACCGCCTTCTACGCCAACTACGCATCGAAGAACGGCATGTACGGCCCTTCATTAGCGGTGATCGACGAGCTGGTTCCACCCGACGCGTGCGTCGTCTACGACTACGCGATATATGGCGTGTACACCAACCGTCTCGAGTCCAACGACCCGCAGTGCCCCTCTGTCGTTGACCCTTACGGAATGTGGCAGAGCTGGGGGAATCATATGATCGCCCCGTCTCCAATCTTCGTTGCGCAATGGCAGTCGTACTTTGAAGCCGCGCAGTACGTGGTGCTCAATCTTCCGTACAACAACGCCTATATACCCTGGAATCCTGAACTGAGAGGGTGGTTTTCGAGCAACTATCGCCTCCTCTATGGGGAGAATTACATCTACGTATACATCAAGGATTCGACGCCGTAGTTAAGCGCGGGCGCGTTCGTACGTGTTTCGTCGGGCGCGAGTACGGCTAACTGTTGAGCTGCGGCTCGAATCGGTAGCCGACGCCACGCACGGTCTTGATCCACTTCGGGTGATCGGGATCTGCTTCAATCTTTGCGCGAAGCCGACGAATGTGCTCAGTAACGGTGGCCTCGTTCTGCCACTCGCTCGAAGAAGCCCACACGTGCTCGAGGAGCTGCGCGCGAGTGTAGACCTGGCGGGGCGTGGCCGCGATAAATGACAGCAGCGAGAACTCCTTGGATGTGAGGTCGAGTAACTCGCCGGCCAGTCGAACCTCGTGGGTGTTTTCGTTGATCTGAAGGTCACCGTAACTGATGTCGGGAGCCTCGATCTGATGTTGGCGTGTGTTGATCCCCGAACGGCGAAGGACTGTCTCGATCCGCGCCGACACTTCGCCGAGGGAGAAGGGCTTCACGATGTAGTCGTCTGCCCCAAGCTTGAGCCCGGCGATGCGCTCGGTCTCGAGACCCCGGCCCGTGAGGAAGATGACCGGCACGTCGCTGATGAGACGAAGCTCTCGCAGAACCTCGCGTCCGTCTTCGCTGCCGAGAACGATGTCGAGGAGCACGAGTTCCGGTTCGCTCGCCGAAGCCGACGCGAGCGCGCTGGCCCCGTTCGATGCCACAGCGACTTTATATCCCTCATTAGACAGGAATTTCTCCAGCAGTTTGGTGATCTCTTGATCGTCGTCAACGACCAAGATCTTGGTCACCGCGAGACCCCGCGAGAGAGCACATCGATAACCCGTGCGCAGGATGGAAGAGTCCGCATAATGGCCATTCTACGAAGTCCGCATACGGCAAACACACGTCTGCACAACGAATTTTGGGGACGAATTCGATATTCCGTCCGCTGTCGGGCACGGCTAACTGAGGGTCGCCACCGCGCTCGGACCGAGTTGGTGAGTCATATAGCTCTCAAATGTGCGAAGCGCTTGGTCCACGGTCGTCCTTGGATTCACCACAAAATCGCCAGTCGCTTCGCCCATGCCTTGAGCCCAGATTGGGTAATCAGCACTCGTCGGCGTCTCGGTGGAGTAAGGAAGAATCTTCGCAAAGTCGACGTTAAAGGGCGGTGCAAAGTTCGCGTACCGAGAGAGACCCCAATCAGTTTGCACGGGCGGCACCCATCCGGCCCAGTTCGCTGCGTCAATCATGTTCGTCGAACCTTGTGCCACGTTGATGAAGTCATACGCCGTCTGAGGAATAGACGTCTGCGAGGAGATCGCGAGATCCCACCCCGAGAGTGTGCTCGCATATCCGGCGCCCGACTCGTTCGGCAGCCTCGCAACGCCGATCGTCTTTCCTGCCCGCGGCCAGTAGGGCGCGCTGATGTACTTCGTCCAGCTGTTGCCGTAGGAGTTCGGCGCCACCGCAATGGCGAGCCTGCCATCCCTGAAGAGACTCAGTGGGCTAGTGACGGCGATTGGACTGAAGAGCGCCGACCTCCTCGCGCCGAGGCCGTCTTCGTAAACCTGGTGATAGAAACCGAGCGCCGCTCTGATGCCGGGGCTGTTAATGACCAACTGTCCGCTCTTCGTCTGAATGGTAGGGGTTGTGGATCCGACAATGAAGTCGTTGATGCCCTGCAGGAGGCCACTCGTGCCAGATCCAGTTCCCGCGTTGAGCCACAAGGGTGTGACGGACGGCACTGTCCTCTTAATCCTTGCCGCCGCGGTAATGACGTCCTGCCACGTCGCGGGCTTCCACGGCACGGGGATACCTGCCTCCTTGAACAACGCCTTGTTGTATACGAGTCCGCTGTCGTTCTCCCCGGCGCTCACCGCATAGATGTTGCCGTCGAACTCGCCTTCGCCTTGAATGACTTTCGGGAAGTCGTGGAACCACGAAGACGTCTTGAGGTATGTGGTCATCGAGAGCAAGTACCCCGAGGACGACCAGACACCAAGGTCCGCCGAAGGCATCTCGGCAACGTCAGGTGCCGTCGAGGACGAGCGGTAGAGCGAGCTGAGCGTGTTGACGAAGTCTTGGTAGCTACCCGGTATCGGAATGTACTGCACCGTGACATTCGGATACTCGTCCGTAAACTCCGTCTTGACTTGATTCCACCACTCAGTGGCGAGTGGACCGGAATCGAACGCGCAGACGCTTGGATACGCGACGGTCAGCACGGTCGACGCACTTGCCGGCAGAGTGCTCGCGTTCGCCACGCCGATGAACGCGATGGCAGCCCCCGCGATCAGCTTTGACAGCCCCGCATGTTTCATTGATCTCCTCGATCGGCGCACGATCACCATGACAAGAAAGAAAAGAGGGTCAATGCCGATCGGTGTTGAGTCGAATGTTCATTCGAATCTCCATGAAGAGCACGGGGCTGTGGTCCGATGTCGACGCTCACCCCCGAGGACCGAGCGTTAGTCGCTTCCCTCTTTGCTGAGGTATCGATTGAGCGCGTCGAGCGTCGCCATGGCGGACGAGGTGACGTCGTTCTCTGCCTGGGCGATACCGAACATGTCGGCGCCGTCGGAAAAGGGTCGAAGTGTCACGATGACTGGCCAACCTCGCACGGTCGCGACGCTGATGACCGTCAGCAAGTAGAAGGGAAGGTTGTAGCCGAGATCGCGCAACGCGGCGAGGGTCGCTTCCGCGCCACCGAAGAGCTGTCCGCTGCCCGCCCGGCCGAGGCCGATGCGTCCGCCGTAGGAGAGCTCGACGTCACAGTTCCCACTTGACTGGTTAAATTCGGCGCGCACGAGTGCCACGCGCACCGCTTGGATCTCGCGTGGCGCAAGCGCCCTCGTCGCGTCTTCGACGATCACGGACGCCTCGGCGTAGTAGAGGTTCACGATCTGCGTCGCCATCACACGGATAGCCGAGGGATCTTGGCCCATCGTGACGAGTGTGACTGAATCCACATCGCCGTTCTCACGATGGCCAATCTCGACGTTTAGCACGCCAGACAGGGACCGCAGCTCGAGTTCGAAATCCTCTTCCGTGGGAGACATCATCGGTGGCTTGCACCCTTCCTCTCATAAAGTCTCGCGTCCGCGATGCGAAATAGCTCCGCGGGGTCGGTCGAGTCGCGTGGCGACGAGGCGGTACCGACCGTGAAGCCTACAAGTTCACGTGCGGAACCGAGGTGACTGCGCAGACGATCGGTGAATCCCGAAGAGTCGTGTCCGTCGGCGTTGGAGAGGATGACGGCGAACTCATCCCCGCCGATGCGCGCAGCAAGGTCGCCGCTTCGCACCGAGCGTCGCATGGCGAGTCCGAACTGGCGCAGCAGGTCGTCGCCGATGGCGTGACCGAGAGAGTCGTTGATCGCCTTGAAGCCGTTGAGGTCAGCGAGGACGAGCGTGAAGGCCCAGCCGTAGCGGGAGCTGCGCACGCACGCCGCCTGCAAAGCGCTGTCAAAGGTTCGTCGGTTGGCGATGTTCGTGAGCGGATCGTGGGCGGCACTGAAGCGCGCAAGGTGCAACGAGATCGCGAGCTGGCACGCCGTTCGCACCGCGTCGCGTTCGACATTGGGCACAACGTCGGGTTCGCAGTAGACGCCAGGCGCCGTGCCGATGCGTGCCGCGAAGTCGGCGCTGATCGATTGGCCGCCGGCGCGGAACATCTGGGGCCCGAAGGACTCGTGGCTCAAGATGACGACCGCGTCGCTCAGCGCGTAGCGCTTGACCAACAGGTCGAGGACCGAGTAGATGAATCCGATGCCGAGCTCACTGACCGACAGCTCGTCCAGCATCGTTTGAAATAGCCACGGCTCGTACTGCTGCTGGTCGGGACCGAATGCGTCTTCAGACGCTCCATCGAGGGTCGGATTCAAAATGTCGTGCTCGCTAGTCCTAGGGTGAGTTCGGAAGGTCGCAACATTGACTCAGGTATGCTCCCGGCCTTGAGCATAGGCTTCAAGTCCTCGGGGGCGATAGGGCGAGAGATCAAATATCCCTGTCCACGGTGACAACCGAGTGTCAGCAGCTCTTCAACGATGTCGACCCGCTCGATTCCCTCGGCAGTGACACCCAGATTGAGTACGTCACCGAGGCGAATGATCGACTCGACGATCGCCCGGTCGTAGGCGTCGGTGGTGATGCCTTCGACGAAGCTCATGTCGAGCTTCAAGATGTCGACCGGCAGGTGCTTGAGCTCCGTCATCGACGCGAACCCGGTGCCAAAGTCGTCGATGGCGACTTCGACGCCGATCTCACGGAATCCCCGGAGGATGCTCGCCGTCTTCTCAGGCTCATCGACGACGGCGTACTCGGTGATCTCGATGCAGAGACGCTCGCCGGGAATGTTGTTGCCCTTCAGGCAGTTCTCCACGAACTCAACGAGGTCGGTCGCAGCAAACTCTGCGGGCGACATGTTCACCCGGACAATGAGCGGGAGCTCCGGGTAGTCCAGTATCCACTCGGCGAGTTGGCGACACGCTTCGGCGAACACCCAGCGGCCGATCGTAAGCACGAGGCCCGTCTCTTCGGCGATCGTGATGAACTCGGCCGCGTTCATGAGACCCTTCGTGGGGTGCTGCCAGCGAATGAGCGCCTCAACGGAGAGTAACTTGCCACTGCGCAAGTCGACTTCGGGCTGGTAGTGCAGACGAAGCTGACCCTGTTCGAGCGCGTCGCGGAGCATGAGCTCCATGCGCGAACGCTCGTCCAGATCGGCGCGCATCTTCTCATCGAGCAGCACGGCCTTGTTGCGGCCGCCGGCCTTGGCCACGTACATCGCACCGTCGGCGTTGGCGAGCACATCGGAGTCCGATTCGTCGGACTTGGCGTTGGCGATCGCGATGCCAATGCTCGCCGTGTGGCTGACGAGCTGACCACCGAGATCGACCGGAGCGGCAACCAGCTCGAGCAGTCGGTATGCACTCGCGAGGACTTCCATCTCGCTGGAGGCTTCATCCAACAGCACCACGAACTCGTCGCCACCGAGTCGAGCGCAGTAGTCGTTCACTCGGATGCTGGTGCGAATGCGATCGGCGATCGTCACGAGGAGCCGGTCGCCGTTGGCGTGCCCGAGAAAGTCGTTCATGACTTTGAATCGGTCGAGGTCGATGATAAGCACGGCCGTCTCGCGCTGGGCCGCCCGACGCAGCTTGAGTTCGCGCAGCAGCGCGCGGCGGTTAGGCAGGTCCGTCAAGTCATCGTGGAGCGCGATGTACGCCGTTCGCTCTTCTGCGTCGATACGGCCTTGGAGCTGGACGAGCATCGAGGCTACAGCCTGGAGGGCGTTGATCTCTGACGGCTTCCAGGCGCGCAACTCGAGGTGGATGAAACCGAGGACGCCCCAGGTGACTTCGCCGAGCAGGAGAGGAACGCCAGCTCCCGCGATGAGCGTCTCACCGGTGCCTTTTTCAATGCGTTCGAAGTAGTCCTCGGTTGCGTCTTCGAGACCGGGCAGAAACGGCTCGCGGAGATCCTTTGTCGCCATAAAGATTGGATCGGAGTCAAAGCGCACCTCGCCGAGAGGATCCGGCCCCGTGAAGTCATCGCGGATCGGCCACTCGGCCTCAAGGATGCTCAGTCCGCGCACGTGGTCGTTTCGGCGCAGAAATGCGACGTCCGAATCGAGGAACTCAGCCAGTATCCGTACCGTCCAGCTGAGAACCTCTTGGCGCGTGGCGAGAGTCGCCGACATAAGCTTCTCGGCGACTTGACTCACCAACTCGTCGAGCCGACGCTGGTGAAGGAGGGCACCTTCTCGGGTGGTCTGGGAGGCGACCTTTCCGAACAGGCTGCCGAAGGCCTTTACGATGGAGAACTCTCGCTGGGACCAGATACGCCCGTGACGAGCGACGACGAGCGTTCCCACGACCTGGCCGCTGACGAGTTCGATGGGCTCGACGAGAATGCCCCACTCAATGTCGGCAATGGTCCACGTAAACGAACCGAGCGGTTCCTTCCCGTTCAGCTGAGCGCGGACGCGCTCGCGAATCTCGTCGAAGGCATCGCCTGATGAAGACCCGACAATAGGTTCAGTATGAAAGCCCGGGATAGGACGATCTGATGTCGTGATTACGGCGACAATTTCGGCCCTCGGAGTCACGTGGTGAAGAGTCTCAACCACGAGTCGCGCTTCGTCGCCTACTTTCAAAGGATCTGAGTGCGTGAGATCACCCACGGGCAAACCGCCTTCACCGTTTAAATAGGCCTGGAATATAAGGTTAGCAGCACCCTCCCCGGCACTGAAAAAGCAATTTTACATCGAAAACCAGGACTTTTGGTGTAGAACATGTGAACTTTGCTCACATTTTGTATGCGTTCACCCTTGCGTTAGCTGGCGTCGGATCAGGAGTTCGACTAAGGACGTGGTTAAGCGGACGGCGGATGCTGTGCACGGTTGGAGGCGCCGCGTGAAAGACTCGCATGACCATCGCTAAGGTTTCGCCCTCTTCAATGTCCAGTATTTCGCTGAAATGCTGGGAAAGTCTGTACATCTCATCGAGGTGACGTTCGCCGCCAAGACTGAGGAGGTCTTCTTCGTTGATGGCGTAGAGGAACAGGGGCGACACGGGCTGGACGGCGAGGCCCTGAAGTTCCGCGCTGAGCCAGAATCGCTCGATTGCGGCTCCGCCACGCACGTACCAGGTGGGATCGGCCTTTGGCACCGTGATGACGGCGAGGGCCGAACTCGAGCTGATCATTATCTGGGTGCGCAGTCCGAGGTTCTGTCCCCCACGCCAGTCACTCAACTGCTCCATAACGTCGGGTCGACCGAGGAGCTCAAGGGCGCCCAGACTGCCAGAGTCCATCTCGAGGGTGCGGACGTCCATGCCTTCGTCCAAGGAATCGCGTCCTGGCCAACGCAGCTCCGAGATCATCTGCTCATGCACCTCAGGAATCAGAAAGCGCAACCGGTCCGACTCAGCGATGATTTTCGCACTCTCGTCAATACGGTCACGCTCAGTGACCAAGCGCAAACGGGCGCCTTCGCGCTCGACGCCACGGGTGAACATGTTGATCGTCGATGAGTCGATTTTGGTTGGTCGGCCCATGCGGCGGTTCGCCGCTCTCGTCGGTACCGAGGGGTGAAGTTGCGCGAGGCCGGCATCAATCCCATCGCCGAGGTGCAGCGTCGCCACGTGATCGGATTTGAGTCCAATTGGGAAGAGCTCTACCTTTCCGAGCTTCTTGATCGACGCTGCAGCCACTCGCGCATTGAAGAGCGCGGCCCCAACCGCAACGTAGCTACCGCGCATGCGAACATCCATCAGCGAGGCGCTGCGCTCGGGCACGACGTAGAACCGGATCTCGTCCGCGTCGGCTTCAAAGCGCCACGGCTGCACGTTGCCGCCAGACGGGGCGCGCCGAGCGGCGTCGACGATGAACTCGATCGGGTCTGCACTCGTGGGCACCGGGTCCTCTGGCGGTGGTTCCCGAAGTCCGTCTTCAGCTTCAGTCGAAGCGTCGACCGGTGAAAGACCCTCGAGGATCCGCTCGACGTCAAATCGAACCCGTCCTGACGGCAAGTCGCCCGAGAGTCCGAGTCGACGAACCGCGGCGGCGGCGGTCACGGCGCCGAGAGAGACTTCGCTCGCGAGCTGCGGCCACCCGGTGACCGTCTGTCCGAGTTCGAACACCGAGGCCGCGCCGCGCGCAGAGACCTCGCTCGCGCCGAGCAGCCTCAGTACGAAAGGACTCTTCTCGGCGGTCGTGAGGCCGGCCAACTTGGTCGAGTCCATATCACCGAGCAACCCGTGGAAGATCGGCAGGTGGGGATCGACGTCGAAGCGTTCAACGTCGAGCACACCGCGGTCGCTCGTCTCCATGATGACGGGGATGCCGCGATCGCGGGCTGCCTCGCGCACGAGGAACTTGATGTCAAGCGAGTCGCACTCTTCGATCACGAGATCGAGTCCGTCGAGAAAACGTCCGACGTTCTCGTGGCTGATGCCGTTGGGCTCAACGACGACGGGAAGATACGGATCGATCTCCGCAATCCGACGCGCCGCGGCAACGGCCTTGTTGACACCGAGGTCGAGAACGCTCCCGGGAATGCGATTGAGATTGGTGAGCTCAATCGTGTCGAAGTCAGCGAGGCGAAGCTCACCCGCCAGGCCTTCCATCGCCAGCATGTGGGCGATGGAGTGGCCGGCGCTCACGCCAACGACGCCGATGCTGAGCGTGCGCAGGCGCGCCTGCTCTTCGCGAGTCACCTTGTTGTGATTGCGATCCAGGCGCAGAGCCGTAAACGCCCGTGGTCCGAGGAGCCGTACGACGGCCCGACGCCACGGGTAGTAGACCCAGCGCTGGCCTTCGTCGAAGAGTGCGCGCGACGCGGAGGGTTTGATCTCTGACAGCTGCGCTCGCTGCTCTTGGAAGCGGTCGATCACCTGCAGCGACTGATCCTCGCGAAGAACTCGAAGGACTTCGCGCTGGCTGCGCTCGCTGACATCGAGTACGAGTGCGCGGCGCGAACGCATGGCCGTCGAATCATCCTCGACGACACCAGCTCCGCTGCTCATCGGGCCGCGACTGAGCTGCTCGGCCTCCTGACGAAGCGCTTGTTGATTGGCGGGAGTGCTCAACTCGTAGCTGAGAGTGCGCCGAAACGTAGACGCGACCGTTCGGTAGCGCTCGTCGGGAAAAGGTACCGGAGTCGTACCAACTTGAATCGCTCCAATGGTCACGCCGAGCGGCATCAGTCGGTCCGCCACCGTCGAAATCACGAACTCCGCGCCAAGCCACGTCATCGCGTGATGGATGCATCGCGTCATGGCAACGGTGAGTCGCTGGCCGACGACAGCTTCGCCTTTTGACCAGGCGCCTTTGGCTTCGATCACACCCGAGCGGATCTCACGCTCGATCGTGGCGGCGATCTCATCGATCTCGGGGGATGCTGCCATCTCCTCAAGTGCGGCTGCCTCGTGACCCGCTCCGAGAGGACCGTGAAACCGTATTCCCGCAACGGCGTCGCCATCAGGGGAGAATCCAAGGAAGAACAGCGACACACCGGTACCGTCTTCGAATTCACGTCGGTGCAGCGTCTCTTCGAAGCCGTAGCTTCGATAGACGCCCTCGGCTCCGTCGAGGTACTTCTTCCAGAGGTCGGGTCGCTCCATGGGATGGTGTCCCTCGAAGCGAACGCCAGAGGCAGCGTCAACGAAGCTCGCGCCGTAACGGTACCTTCGACCAACTACGTTTCCCACGGGACCCTCTCGACGTGATGGAGTTGAAGCGATAATTGAAACATACCTGTTCGATTCCCCACAAACTATAATTTGCCGTCTCGAGAATTTGAGGGAGGCTCACGGACACGCGCCCCCGCCTCTGCCATCTAATGCTCACTTCATTGGCCTCCGTTCCAAGGCCCTTCGAGTATTTATGCAGCCCCGTGCACTTCGGTTGATGACGCCTTAACGTTCTCGCGTGAAGTGACGCAAGCGCTCGCTTCTCTCGTCGTCGTTCGCAGCTCATCCTTCGGGGCATTGCCTTGGCACCCTGTCCTACCTCTGAGGTTTGCACGTGCCATGAATGGTTCGTCCGTTCCTCAGCACCATTTGAGCGCGCGGCATTAGCGGAGCCGGCGGAAAACGGACTGTTAGCCTTCTCAACGTAAGGGGATTAACTTCCAAATACGCAGTGAAAGTCTGCTTCGTCGAGTTCTGAAGAAAAGGCGACGTTGAAGCCAAAAGCACTGACACCTCGCGTAGTCCAGGTTCGCAAATGGCTGGATAAACCGTTATCGCAGTGTTGGTGCGTCTGTAGCTGGCTCGCTGCATCCCTCGTCTTCTTCTGCCTCGCGGCGTTCTACGGCGGCCCCGCTCAGGGTGACTCTTCGGAGTCCCTATATTCAACCTGGTCCATTGCCCACGGCAATTTGGCGTGCTTCTATCCGCCGCTCATCAACCGTCACTCGTACGGCATGGCAAATCCGTTTGCCCTAACGGCGCCGCTTTATCCGCTGCTTAGTGGCGTGGGGGCGTGGATTTTGCGGATTGGACACGAGGTTCCATTCCCTCGCGCGAACCAGCTGGGGCCAAACTGCGAAGACGCGTTAATCAAGATGTATCACTGGTCTCTCGCCACGGGCGCGATACATCTCACGCTCCGACTCGCTTTTCTCGTGTGGCCATTCCTCCTCGCCGGTCTCATCTCGATGGTGCGCGCGACTGGCCGCGGACGAACGGGCCGGGAGCCTTTGCTGCTGTTTGCCGTTGCGGTCACTCCATGCGTGCTCATGTGCATTACGTCGTATTTCCATCCCGAAGACCTGCTGTCAATGGGATTACTGCTCATGGGAGTTGCGGCATTTCTCAAGAAGAAGTGGGCCCTTTCGGGCTTTTTACTGGGACTGGCTGTGTGCGCCCAACAGTTTGCGCTATTGGTCGCGGTGCCCCTGCTCGTCATAGCGCCATCACGAGCACGACTCAAGTTCGTCGCCGCGGCCGTCGCCGTGAGCGCGCTCATCGATGTTCCAGTGATCCTGGCAAGTTCCGGCAGAGGGCTGAGGACGGTCTTACTCGGTTCGAGCCGGGCAGGGAGTGCTATTCGCTCCACCGGCGGGACAGTCCTGTGGGAATTGGATCTGAGGGGCCCTGTTCTGTTTGTGGTATCGCGAGTGATACCGATCGTTGTGATGGCGGTTCTCGCGTGGTGGGCTTATCGCCATCTCGGTGAGCGCCTTTTGGAACCAACGCCGCTGATGTCGCTGCTTGCCACGGCGCTCGGCGTACGCCTCCTCTTTGAGGAGAACTTATTTGGCTACTACTTCATGGCGGTGGCCGTGTCACTCATCGTCCTCGACATCGTCTCGGGACGATTGCGCGGAACGATGGTCGCATGGCTCGTCATCGAGGCGCTGACCTTCAGCCCCCTCTACCTCGGATATCGGCAATCGGATACAGAGGGAACAGCGCTGATCGTACTCGTGACGCTCGCGCTCCTCTTACTCCTGATCTACGTGTTCACTCTGCGGCTACCGTCGTACAAGACGGGTTGGTTCGCCTACGCGGGGGCGGTATGCGAGTTCAGGATCTGGGGGCTCAGCCACTACGTGTACGCGATTCCAACGTGGTGGTGGCAAGTAACTCTCGTTCCTACGGCACTAGCGCTCGCCCTTAGCCCACTCGCAGCATTTACGACATCCCGCGTCGCCCTTGACCAAAACACACCGTGATCGGACCGCATCAGACTATGATTTGTTATCTCGCAGGGGGGCTCGCGTTCGTACTCGATCAGGAGATGAGAAGAAAGCCCTCTCCTCCACTGAGATGCGAATGACACAATACGGACCGTCAGCAGTCCTCTGATGGGTGCATGTTTTTTGTGCATCCTGAGTCCAAGCGGCTGGCTCCTGCCGCCATGCATCGTTCAAGTCTTGCGCGAAGTCGGCAGATGCTCGTAGTTCTCATCGCAGGTTGCGCGCTCTTCGGATTGATCGTTGGATCGTTTCTCAACGTCGTGATTCATCGGGTACCTCGCAAGGAATCAATCGTCTCGCCGCGCTCGCACTGTCCGTCGTGCGGAACACTCATCAAGGAGTACGACAACATTCCAGTGCTGTCATGGTTACTCCTGAAGGGCAGATGCAGACAGTGCGGCGTCGCGATCTCACCGCGCTATCTTTTCGTTGAGCTTTCTTGTGCAGCGCTTTTTGCTGGCCTTGCCGCGCGACTCGGCTACAACTGGGATCTTCCCGCATTCCTCGCGCTGTTTGCCGGTTTGCTCGCTCTCGCCTGCATCGATCTTGAGCATCTGTTGCTACCAAAGACGGTCGTCTACGCGGTCCTGGTTTTGGTTGCGCTGCTGTTGGTGATGGCTTCGATTGGTTCGAGCGACTGGCATCCGCTGGCGGAGGCGGCAATCAGTGCTGTTGCGTGGTGGGCACTGTTTTTCGCCATCAATCTCGCAAGTCCTCGCCTGCTCGGCTTTGGAGATGTTCGTCTCGCGCTTCTTCTCGGACTTGGACTTGGATGGTTCGGTTGGCGGTTCGTCATAATCGGTTTCTTTGCCGCGAATCTCATCGGCGCCGTTATCGGGCTTACCTTGATCGCGATCAAGCGAATGGCGCAGGACCAGCCGATCCCGTATGCGGTGTTCCTTGCGATCGGTACAGCGGTTGCTGTCTTCGCAGGCCCGGAAATTGCGCCACTGTTTTCGAGCATCCGTTGACCCAAGGCTGACCAGTTTGTCCATGTGGCTGAACCAAGGCCTGTCAGAATCAGAGTGTGTTCAGAATCGACGCCGAGGACAACATGAGCGCCAGCCTTGCCTAGCTCTGAGCAGCTCTCGACGATTGGCGACCGAATTCGAGCACGCCTCAACCGTCCGATTCCTTCGATGTGGTGCGCAATCAGCTGGTTGGGCGCGTCCGTTGTCTTCTATGGACTCGTTGGCCTCCTGGGGGGAGCCGTAGAAGGAGACTCGTCAGAGACCGTGTACTCGACCTGGTCAATCGCTCACGGAGACCTTGCCTGTGCGTATCCGCGCCTTGGCGTGTATCACTTTGGCAATTTGATCGATCCCTTCGCTCTCGCCGCACCCCTGTATCCATTGATTAGCGGAGCGGGCGCGGCGTTGTTGCGAATTGGGCACAGTGTCGCCTTTCCAACGCGGCACCAGCTAGGCCCGTCATGTGCCGATGCGGTCATCAAGATCTTCCACTGGTCAGTGAGTTCATCGGCGATTCTGCCGACCATTCGCCTGAGTTACCTCGTCTGGCCGTTCCTGCTTGCTGGAGTCGTGGCGCTCGTTCGCGCGTCGGGGCGCGGAAAGACCGGTTGGGAGCCGCTGGCTGTTTTGATTGTTGCGTGCACGCCGCCCGTGCTCACGTGCATCACCTTCTACTTTCACCCAGAGGATGTCCTGGCGATGGGTTTGCTGCTGTGCGCCGTTGCCGCTTCCTTGCGGCAGCGATGGTGGTGGTGCGGAATCTTCCTCGGGTTAGCGTGCTGCGCTCAACCGTATGCGGTCCTGGTGGGCGCCGTACTCCTTGTTGTCGCACCGGGCCGTGACCGCGTCCGATTTTCCGCTTCAGCTCTCATCGCCGCGGCCGCCGTAGATATCCCCTTCATCGTTGCCACATCCGGTCGCGCGCTGAGAATGATCGCCACAGGTTCGAGCAGGGTAGGCATTATCAACCGGTCGACCGGCGGCACGGTGCTTTGGGAGACGGACCTGCACGGCGCCGCATTGTTCGTGTGCTCACGAATCGTGCCAATCGCAGCCTCTGTGATCCTTGCGTGGTGGGCTGCGCGGAAACTAGGGCCGCGCATGCTACGCCCCGTTCCGATGATTGCTCTCATGACGTGCGCACTGACGTTTCGGCTGGTCTTTGAGGAAAACCTGTTCGGGTATTACTTCATGGCCGCATCGGTCTCGCTCGTGTTGCTGGAGGTCGCGAGAGGCCAGTTTCGAGGGAAAGTGGTGGCGTGGCTCGGGCTCGAGATCATCGCCTTCAATCCGGTCGACGTGGGATTCTTCTCAAATCTTACCGGCCACTCACTCGAGCTTTACTGGGCAGTTCCAATCATCGTTTTGAGCGTCGTGGTGGCGAGCGTCTTGGTCGACGCGTACTTTCATCGCGTACGCATCTACAAACTCCTTTGGATCGCCCTCGCCTGCGTGACTGGAGAATCGAAGCTATGGGGTGCCAACACTCCTATCTGGGAAGCACCGCACTGGCTGTGGCAAGTGATCCTCGTGCCGATCGCACTCGGACTCGCGCTGGGGCCTTTGCTTGACGAAGTCAAGTCAACTCACGACGCGGTTGCCCAGTCTCCAGTCGATGTCTGATTCAGACCGCTCCTTCGCGCCTACGGATTAGTACACGATCTCCATGCGTAAGCCCTCGCTGTCCCACTCAGGTTCGATCGGTATCCGTCGCGCGGCGTGGCCGTACACCCGGCGTGCCGTCCACAACAGCGATAGTGCGTCAAAGATGTGCGCCTCCGACACCCCGTCGACTTCCGCTTCGAGTACTTTGTCGATCCCTGGAATGTGCGATTCGAGAACGTCGCGGCGCTCCTCTTTTCCTTCAACGATCTTCTTGGAGCTTTGCATCGACGTATCTTGATTCAACTGATAAAAGCTGAGCTCAGGGTCGCCTTCGTACACGATACGTTGGCGAAACGGTGACATCTCACGAGCGACCTCGCGATATCGCGGGAGGAGCGTCGCAGTGATGGCGTCGATGCCGGCGTCGCTCCACGGAACTTGACCGTTGATGACGGCGCGAGAAGGGGCATTGCGGATCGTTGCCCCTCGAGCTCCCGCGAGCGATCTTGCCTGGATATCGCACGTTCTTGGTCCCATTTCGGGAGTATCGAGATAACCTATCGGAGCGTTGACGACGAGGTTCGAGAAGTTCGGGCGCTCACTCAATATCTCAAGGAATGTTTCATAAACCTGGGGAAACTCGGGAGAAAAAGTGGCGCCGTGGAGCTTGGCACTCTGGACGAGCCACCCCGGAGGACATGGCGTGACGCCCGCCACGATCGAGTAAGGAAGCGTCGGACCGCGATGAAGGCTCACGCAGACAGTTATACCTTAACGAACGACTTGTCCATTGCCTCAAGTGTGCGTATGAGTTCCTTCGGGTGAGCCGTGGTCAGCATCGCATCTTCGTAGGTGATGACGCCGTCAACGACAAGTTTCGCCAGGCTGCTTTCCATGGTCAGCATGCCTTCCGACGTATTCGTGAACATCACGTTCTGCAATTGATTTGTGCGTCCCTCGCGAATAAGGTTTCTCACCGGGTTGGTCGCAATTAACACTTCGTACGCCGCGACCATGCCGCCGTCGATTTTTGGAATGAGTCGTTGGGCAATGATGGCGCACAGCGATGACGCCAACTGAACTCTTGTCTGCTCCTGGCGCCACGCGGGGAAAACGTCGATGATTCGGTCAATCGCCTGAGGGGCGTCATTCGTGTGCAGCGTGGCGAACACTAAGTGACCCGTTTCCGCCATGGTCAACGCAATCTGGATTGAGTCGATGTCGCGCATCTCGCCGATCAGCAGCACGTCGGGGTCCTCGCGAAGGGCCGATCGCAGCGCGCGGTCAAAAGAAGGGCTATCGAGGCCAACCTCGCGCTGACTGACTGCCGACGTCTTGTGGCTGTGGACGTACTCCACCGGGTCTTCGATCGTCAAGATGTGGCAGGCGCGATTCTCGTTGATCTTGTTAACGATCGAGGCCAGCGTGGTTGATTTACCGGATCCGGTCGGACCAGTGACGAGGACGAACCCTCTTGGCTGTTCGGCGACCCAGTTCGCCGCCCAGGGGAGCCCAAGCTCCTCAAAATCCGGGATCTTCGTCGGAATCACGCGAAGAGCGAGGGCCGTCTGTCCGCGCTGGGTGAACATGCTGCCACGGATCCTCGCACGGTCCCCCCACGAAAAGGAGAAGTCGACGTCTTGCATCTCTTCGAAGATCTCCTTCTGACCGGGTGTCAAAAGGGCGTACCCGACGTCGCGTATCTCGTCGCCGGTGAGCAATTGCGCACCTTCAAGGGGACGAAGTTTCCCGCTAACTCGAATGCGTGGTTGGGACCCTCCCGACAACAACAGGTCGGTTCCGCCCGAATCCCAAAGGGATTGCAACCAAGGGTCGATCGCCAAAGTCTCGTCTACGCTCACCGACACACTCCCTCTAAAACAAGTTCCACCCGAAGCGCCCAGCACTCAGGCTAGGCGCTCCGGGTGGTCAAAACCTGTTACGACGTGCTTACAGACCGATGCCAGGTGCAGCGGTCGTCCCAGCTCCACAGACTCCGGGGCCGGTGTACGGGTGGGCCGCCTTTTGCGCTGCCGTGCCACTTACCGCCTGGACGTTCAACACGCCCGCGGGAATGGTGTATTTGTAGCTGGTGGCGTTCGGCCATGACTGAATGTATGGACCGCCCGTCGCCGTGCTGGTCGCGACCAAGTTAGCCGAGCTCGGCGTACTCTGAGGGTTCTGGGCGTGGAACGCCGCGATTGCGGTCGAAACGGTCGCCCCGTCAGCCTGGCATGCGGCGAGCTGGCTCTTGCCCGTAATTCCGCCCAAGGCGAAAATCACGACCGCGGCCAAAATGCCGAGCACCACGATAACGATGAGGAGTTCGATCAATGTAAAACCGTCGATCTCCCCAGCTTCCCGGCGGCGCTTCAGCCGTTGGTAAGTTGAAATCATATTGTTACTCCCTTATATTTCCTAGTGGGCGTACCGACATTCGGAGACTCCCCATTTTTTGGCCGCAATCATGCTCAGTTCAAGACGGCTGAGGCAAATTCTAACCCAATTCTTAAGTGAATACAAAATATTCATGCCCATGAAGCGAACAACACCGCGTCAAAGTTCCTGATCAAAAGGCTTGAGGTTTAAGACCTTCGAAAAACTCGGGCCCGATTGACCACTCCAACGTCCATCTCAACTTACGCAAATGTAATTCTACTTTTATTTAATTCAAGTTAGTGAACATTCGCCGACCAATGTAATGATTTTTCCATTTAGGACGCGAGTCCGCGATGTCCACTTTGACGAGTTGAAGAGCAGTTTGGTAACCGCTCGGCTGTTCCTCGGTTCGCAGTCCTTAGTGAGGCTGTAGGAGCTAGCTCGGCCGGTTAACTGCTGAAACTTCGTCACGACTTCCTGCCCTTCGGACCCCCTCAGATCGATGCAACTCGGTTCGGCGATCAGGCATATCAGGGAACAAGGCCGTTAAAAGCCATACGTGTTCGATCTTCACATAGGACCCCTTGTGCGAGTCCAAGTTGGTAAGTCAGGCAAGGTGCGCGTTCAGCCAACAGCGAATGCTGCTCAACCGCCGGACACTGTGACGGTCGCGGTAAGCGCAGGGCCCGACAGCGTTCTCGTCGAGTCCGTCGCGGTGACGGTACAGACAACGTGGAACGTGTGCGTCGTGATAGTCGTGTTGCTAAAGGTGGCTACGCCGCTGGTGGCAGTGATCGAGATTGTGCCCCCGAGAGTGCACCCTGTCGAAGCGCCGAGGGCTATCGAGTCCGTGGCGCCGGTGTTGCCCGTCGTCTCCACGTTGCCATAGGTGTCTTCGACCGAGACCGCGAAGCTTGTGAGCGCTGATCCACTGTTAGAAGTTGTCGGCGGCGCCGGAGTGAACACCAGTTGGTAGGGCGCAGCAGGGGTGACGGTCGTAGCCGGGCTGCTTGTCGCCGTGGTAAGGGTCCGCGACGAGTCGGTGGCGGTGAGTGTGCAACTCGTGCCCTTGGTGATGGTGGCCGTGTTGAAGGTGGCGACGCCGCTGGCCGCGGTTACCGTGTCCGTGCCTCCCAGGGTGCAGCTCGAGGTGAGGGCGATCGAGTCGGTAGCCCCCGTACCCGTCGTAATCACGTTGCCGCTCGCATTCTCGACTGAGACGGCAAAGCTCGCCAGCGCGGCACCGGCCGTCGTGGTGGCCGGAGGCTCAACCGTGAAGACAACCTCGCTGGGTGTCGGTGAGGTGACTGTCGTTGCTGGAGAGCTAGTCGCAGTAGCGAGAGTGCGTGTCGAGTCAGTCGCGGTGAGGGTGCAGTTTGTGCCCGCAGTGATGGTGACTCCGCTAAACGTTGCGACGCCGTTGGCCGCCGTCGCCGAATCAGTTCCGCCAAGCGTGCACCCGATCGAAGCGGTGAGGGCAATCGTGTCGCTCGATCCGGTGTAGCCCGTCGTCTCGACGTTGCCGTTCGCGTCTTCCACTGACACGGCGAAACTTGCGAGGGTCGATCCGATCGTTGCGGTGGCGGGTGGCTCGGTCGTGAAGGCGACCTTGGACGCCGCGCCGGGGGTGCCCGACGATCCAGAACCAGCCGAGCCGCCCCAAATCCAATCTTCAACGGTCGCCTGTTCACCGCAGGTGTCAGTGCAGACGGACGTGAGGTACCCCGTCACCTCCCCTTGAGGATAATCGTCGTACACAACCTTGACGAACAGCAGGGGACTGTTGTAACAGGCCGCCGCCGAGACGGTGGGGTTGGGTAGGTCCAAGGTGCTTTCTTTGCACACATAAAAGGACACGGTGCGGGTGCTTCTGGTGAGCAGGGTTGTGGAGTTTTGATATGTGTTGCACCAGACGGCCATCGTGTATCCGTCGATAGGAGTCTGGGGTGTGCCCCCCTCTCCAGTCGTGTTGTTGGGCGCCGCCGGCGCCCAACAGTTGCCCATAGTGCTCGGTGGCGTTTGCGACTGGTACGGCGCGTAGCGAATATTCGCAATGGCGATATCAGCCGCGGCGGTTGCCGCGTAGTCGCGGGCGCTCGCCGATTGGAAGTGCACCGTATTGTTCAGATCGTTCATCACCCAGCTAGCCAACGCTCCAACAACAAGACTGATCGCGACGATGTAGACGAGGGCAAGAATCATGGAAGATCCTGCCTCGGAACGGCGGGTACCGCGTGGTTCAGTACCACCTCTCGAGGCCCGCCCTGGCGCCTTAGGTTTCGTCATCCGCCGGTCACCGTCACGGTCGCTGTCAGCGCAGTGCCGGCCAGAGTTCTCGATTGGTCGGTAACCGTGAGAGTGCAGGTCTTCGGGCTCGAGGTTGTTGTTATTTTCAACGTGGTGAATGTTGCGAGCCCGTTGGCAGCAGTTATCGGGTTCGATCCGCCACCGCTGATGGTGCACCCGGCGCTACCAGTGATATCAATCCTGTCAGTCGCACCAGTGTTGCCTGTCGTTTCGACGTTGCCGTATTGGTCTTCAATCCAAACCGAGAATGTCGTAAGGTTTGTGCCGCTCGTGGCCGTTGTCGGAGGCGCCACGTCAAACGCGAGCTGGTTAGGCGCGGCCGGAGTGACCGTCGTGGCTGGTGTGCTCGTGGCCGTGGTGAGGGTCCGTGAGGAGTCGGTCGCGGTCAAGGTGCAACTTGTCCCCACGTTGATGGTGGCCGCGGTAAACGTGGCGACGCCACCGACGGCGACGACGGAGTCCGTGCCGCCCAGTGTGCAGGTCGAGGTAAGGGCGATCGTGTCGGTCGAGCCGGTGCCGGCGGTGACCACGTTGCCGTAGGTGTCTTCGACCGAGACCGCGAAGCTAGCGAGGGTGGCTCCGGCCGTGGTGGTGGCCGGTGGCTCCACGGTGAAAATCACCTTGTTGGCGGCCGCCGGGGTAACGGTCGTCGCTGGGCTACTGGTGGCCGTTGCGAGGCCGCGCGTCGAGTCGGTGGCGGTCAGGGTGCAGGTCGTGCCCTTGGTGATCGTGACCGCGCTGAAGGTAGCGACGCCACCGACGGCGGCGGCGGATTCGGTGCCCGTCAGGGTACAGGTCGAGGTGATGGCGATCGTGTCGGTCGAGCCGGTACCCGTCGTGATCACGTTGCCACTCGAGTCCTCAACGGAAACTCGGAACGTCGCGAGGGCGACGCCGGCCACGGTGGTGGCCGGTGGCTCGGTGGTGAAGGCCACCTTGTTGGCCAGCCCCGGGCTCACGACCGTGGCCGGGCTGCTCGTGGCCGTGGTCAGGGTGTGCGTGGAGTCAGTGGCGGTCAGGGTACAGGATCCGGTGCTGGTGAAGTCGACGTTTCCGTAGGTAGCTTCGCCACCTACAGCGGCGACAGAGTCGGTCCCGCCCAGAGCACAACTCGAGGTAAGGGCGATGGAGTCGGCTGAGTCGGCGCCCGTGGTGACCACGTTGCCGTATTGGTCTTCCACCGACACCACGAAGGTTGTCAGAGCGGTGCCGGCCGTGCCCGTCGCGGGCGGCTCAGTGGTGAAGACGACCTTGCTAGCGGCGGCCGGACTTATGACTGTCGCTGGCGCACTATTCGCTGTGGTGAGGGTGCGAGAGGCATCCGTCGCGGTCAGGGTGCAGCTGCCGCTGCTGGAGATCGTGACCGCGTTGAAGGTAGCGACGCCGCCCGCGGCGGTCACCGAATCCGTGCCGCCGAGGGTGCAGGTCGAGGTGAGGGCGATCGTGTCGCCCGAGCCGGTGCCCGCAGTGACCACGTTGCCGTACTGGTCCTCGATCGAAACGGCAAAGCTGGCGAGGGTGGCGCCGGCGGTGCCCGTTGCGGGCGGCTCTACCGTGAAGGCGACTTTGCTGGCCGCGGCCGCGGTGACCGTGGTCGCGGGGGTGCTCGTGGCCGTGGTGAGAACCCGTGTGGAGTCGGTCGCGGTCAGAGTGCAGCTCGTGCCTGTGGTAATCGTGGCCGCGCTGAAGGTGGCGACGCCAGCCACAGCAGCGACGGAGTCCGTGCCAGCGAGGGTGCACGTGCTCGAGGTGAGGGCGATCGTGTCGGTCGAGCCGGTGCCCGTAGTGATCACGTTGCCACTCGAGTCCTCCACCGAGACGCGGAACGTCGCCAAGGTGGCACCAGCCGTAGTGGTCGCTGGTGGCTCAGTGGTAAAGGCCACCTTGTTGGCGGCTCCAGGGCTCACGACGGTCGCCGGGCTGCTCGTTGCCGTCGTGAGCACGCGCGAGGAGTCCGTGGCGGTCAGAGTGCAGGAGGCAACATTCGTAATCGTGACAGCGTTGAAGGTGGCAACACCTCCAACAGCGGCAACGGAATCGGTGCCGCCCAGGGTGCAGGTGGAGGTGAGGGCAATGGTGTCGGTCGAGCCGGTGCCCGTCGTGACCACGTTGCCATACTGGTCTTCTACCGAGACGGCAAAGCTCGTGAGCGCCGTGCCAGCCGTGGCGGCCGTCGGCGGCTCCACCGTGAAGATGACCTTGTTGGCGGCGGCTGCGGTGACGGTCGTGGCCGGGGAGCTATTCGCCGTGGTCAGGGTCCGCGAGGAGTCGGTAGCAGTCAAGGTGCAGGTAGTGCCCTTGGTAATCGTGACCGCGTTGAAGGTGGCGACGCCTCCCGTGGCGGTTACCGAGTCGGTGCCGCCCAGCGTGCACGTCGAGGTGAGGGCGATCGTGTCGGTCGAGCCAGTGCCAGTCGTGATCAGGTTGCCGTACTGGTCTTCCACCGAGACCGCGAAGCTGGCGAGGGTGGCACCGGCCGTGGTGGTCGCGGGTGGCTCGACCGTGAAGACGACCTTGTTGGCACCGGCCGGGCTCACAACCGTCGCCGGGCTGCTCGTCGCAGTGGTGAGGGTCCGTGACGAGTCGGTGGCGGTCAGAGTGCAGGAGCCGGTGCTGGTGATCGTGGCCGCATTGAAGGTGGCGACACCACCGACGGCGGCGACGGAGTCCGTACCACCCAGGGTGCAGGTGGAGGTGAGGGCAATGGTGTCGCCCGATCCGGCGCCCGTGGTGACCACGTTGCCGTACTGGTCTTCAACCGAGACTGCGAAGCTGGTCAGCGCCGTACCGGCCGTACCAGTCGCCGGTGGCTCCACTGTGAAGACGACCTTGTTCGCGGCGCCGGCGGTGACGGTGGTGGCCGGGGAACTATTTGCCGTGGTCAGAGTCCGTGACGAGTCAGTGGCAGTCAAGGTGCAGGAGCCAACATTCGTGATCGTGACCGCGTTGAAGGTGGCGACCCCGCCCGTGGCGGTCACCGAGTCGGTGCCGCCCAGGGTGCAGCTCGAGGTGAGCGCGATCGTGTCGGTCGAGCCGGTACCCGTCGCGATCAGGTTGCCGTACTGGTCTTCCACCGAGACCGCAAAGCTGGCGAGTGTGGCACCGGCCGTTGTCGTGGCTGGCGGCTCGACCGTGAAGACGACCTTGTTAGCGGCGGCCGGCGTGACGGTTGTGGCAGGGCTGCTCGTGGCCGTGATCAGGGTGCGCGAGGTATCCGTCGCGGTAAGGGTGCAGATCGTGCCCTTCGTGATCGTAACCGCGTTGAAGGTGGCGACGCCACCCGCGGCGGTCGCCGTATCAGTACCGCCCAGGGTGCAACTCGAGGTGAGGGCGATCTGGTCGAACGAGCCGGTGCCCGTCGTGATCAGGTTGCCGTACTGGTCTTCCACCGAGACCGCGAAGCTCGCCAAGGTAGCTCCGGCCGTCGTCGTGGCTGGCGGCTCGACCGTGAAGACAACCTTGTTGGCGCCGGCCGGGCCCACGACCGTAGCCGGGGTGCTCGTCGCGGTGGTAAGGGTCCGAGACGAGTCGGTGGCGGTCAGAGTGCAGCTACCGGTGCTAGTGATCGTGACTGCGTTGAAGGTGGCCACGCCGCCCGCAGCGGTCACTGAGTCGGTGCCACCCAGGGTGCAGCCCGAGGTGAGGGCGATGGTGTCGCCCGAGCCGGCGCCCGTTGTTACCACATTGCCGTACTGGTCTTCAACCGAGACCGCGAAGCTCGTGAGCGCCGTACCGGCCGTGCCGGTCGCCGGTGGCTCGACCGTGAAGACGACCTTGTTGGCGGCTGCCGCGGTGACCGTCGTGGGCGGAGTGCTCGTCGCCGTGGTCAGGGTCCGCGAGGAGTCGGTAGCAGTCAAGGTGCAGGTGGCGCCCTTGGTGATCGTGACCGCGTTGAAGGTGGCGACGCCTCCCGTGGCGGTTACCGAGTCGGTGCCGCCCAGCGTGCACGTCGAGGTGAGGGCGATCGTGTCGGTCGAGCCAGTACCCGTCGCGATCAGGTTGCCGTACTGGTCTTCCACAGAGACCGCAAAGCTGGCAAGTGTGGCGCCAGCCGTTGTCGTGGCTGGTGGCTCGACCGTGAAGGCGACCTTGTTCGCTGCAGCTGGGGTAACGGTTGTGGCCGGGCTGCTCGTCGCCGTGATCAGGGTGCGCGAAGAATCGGTCGCGGTCAGGGTGCAGATCGTGCCCTTGGTGATCGCGACCGCGTTGAAGGTGGCCACACCACCTACGGCGGCGACGGAGTCAGTGCCGGTCAGGGTGCAGCTCGAGGTGAGGGTGATCGTGTCGGCCGAGCCAGCGCCGGTCGTGACCACGTTGCCGTACTGGTCTTCCACCGAGACCGCGAAGCTAGCCAACGTAGCTCCAGCCGTGGTGGTAGCTGGTGGTTCGACCGTGAAGATGACCTTATTGGCAGGCGCCGCACTGATCGCAGTGGCGGGTGTGCTCGTCGCCGTGGTGAGAGTCCGTGAGGAGTCGGTCGCCGTCAGGGTGTAGCTACCAGGCGTGTCAAAGTAGACCCCGCTGAAGGTAGCCACTCCACCCACGGCCGCAACGTTCGTGTAGGTGGCCGTAGCCGAGTTGAATACCCCACCGGCTGGGCCAGTCTTGATCGACAACGTGATGTCATCTGTAGAACCCGCACCGGTCGTCACGGTGTTTCCGAACTGGTCCTCAACCGACACCTTGAAGTTGGTGAGCGCCGTGCCAGCGGTCCCGGTCGAGGGCGGCTCGGTGGTGAAGACGACCTTGGTCGGAGGAGCCGGAGTATTGGTCTCGGCGAAGTTGAGCGGGTTCGGTGTGGTCGCAGGCGAGGTCACGGCGACGTTGTAGGCGCCCGCGGTGTTGTTTGCGGTGTAGGTCAGCGAGCTCGCGATGCCGTTCGTGCCCGTGACCGCCGTGCAGGATGCAACCGCAGTCCCACCGGTCGCGAGGCACGTGCCGCCATTAGACGCCGCGAGGAAGGTGCCGCTGGCTCCGGATGCGGGTGCGGTGAATGTCACTACTGCACCAGCGACCGGGTTCCCATAAGCGTCGGTCACCAGGGCCGACAGCGGATTCGTGAAGGACGTCGCCACGGTGGCGGACTGGTTGGCACCTGCGGAGATCGCGATCTTGGAGGCCGAGCCAACGGTGACCGTGAAGCTCACCGGGGTGGCGGCAGCAAAGGGTGTCGTGGTGTTGACCGTCACCGCTCCCACTCGCCCGCCCTTCACGGTGATGGTCGAGGTGCCGCCTGAAGACGTCTGGCCAGACAGGGTGAGCGAGCCAGCGTCGCCCGCGCCCTCGGCAAAGACGACGCCCGCTCCGCCCGTGGTCTCGGCGTTGCCGAACGGGTCTTCCACCGTGGCGGTGACCGTGCAGGTGCCGCCCGAGGCGAGGCTTGACGGGCACGTCGTGGTCAGCGCAACCTGGCTAGGTGCCGCAGGAACGATAGTGAGCTGCTCCGAACCCCATTCTGCGGCAGCGGCGACGTTTTCAGCTCCGACGAAGGGTTGCCCCGCGTTCTCATCCCCGTAGTACAGCGTGCCTGTTCCGGTGTTCGCAGGAATCGTCACAGCGCCTGCTGCGCCCAACGTGCCCGTGACACCAAGGGATCCAGCAAAGAAGCCCTTGGTTGACGTCGACGTCAACGAGAACTGAGTCGCAGAAGTGCTGGTCGTGTCGTTACCCCACGCGTCTGTGAGTTGGAGCGTCAATGCGACGTTGGTAGTGCTGCTCGCCGTTGGGGGGTTCGGCGTCGATGTCGAGGTGATGGCAACCGCTGCCGCGGGACCGGGGCCTGTGGGCGAGAAATTCGTGCTGGTCGCGGTGCCGGGGTCCGAAGTGGGCTCGGTCAAGTTCGGGGAGGAGACTGTAAGTTGGTATTGAGTCCCCACGACGCCGCCGAACGTGCATCCGTCCAGGTCACCGACGCCGTCGACGATCTGTACCGTGAGTGCGGGACAGTTGAGGGTGCCGCCGCTCGCGGCGAAGGTCGCGGTGGAGAACGCCGTGGTGACGACGTTGCCGCCTGAGTCTTCGAGCGAGACGACCGGAGATGTGGTGAAGGGCGAGCCGGCGGCACCAGCCACAGGCTCGGTCGTGAAGGCGATCTGCGTCGGAACGCCCGGACCCGTTGGCGAGAACGAGCTACTCGTAGCCGGAAGTAGGGTGCCCGAAGTCGCTGTCATGGTGTACTGCGTGCCCACGAGGCCCGCGAAGGTGCAGCCCGTCACATTGACGACCCCGGCCACTGCGTTCAGGCTCGTGCAGTAGGACAGAGTTCCACCTGATGGCGTTAGTGTTATCACCGCGGTTGACGAGGTGACGACGTTGCCGTTTGCATCCTCAATCGTTACCTGTGGTTGTGTAAGGAGCGTTTGGCCTGACGCGTTGGCGACCGGTTGACGCGTGAACACCAACGCGTAGGCGGGGCCAGTGATGTTGAATGGCAGACTTGTCGCCGGTGTCAGCGACCCAGTGGCAGCCGTGGCCGTCAGCGTGAGGCCATTACCAGTGGCGGTGCCGTAACAGCCTGTGAATGTGGCCACACCGTAGTCGTCCGGCGTTGTGGTAATTGCTCCCGAGGAACAACCCTTTAGGCTCCCCGTACCGCTGATTGCGAGGTCGATCGTGTTCGTCGAGGTGTAAGCGATGTTGCCAAAGGCGTCCTCCATGGTGACCGAAAAGCTGGCGAACGGGTAGGCGGCACCGATGCCGGCAGCTCCGGTGGGCTGCGTGGCGAATACCAGTTGCGTCGGGGGACCCGGCGACGTCACCGAGAAGGGGTTGCTCGTCACCGGCACCACGGGAATGACGGGTGAGTTCGTACTGCTGCCGGTTGCCGTCATGGTGTACGGAGCCGCATTTATATTGCCGTTGCTGGGGTTGTCCGTGATCGCTCCGGCGAACGTGCACGATGACGGGGCCGTCCAGACGCCGTCGTTCGCTGCGGTAATGGTGCCGCTGCAGCTGGAGGCGAGGTCTCCGCCCGACGCGGTCAAGGTGATCGTTCCCACCCACGACTGATCGACGGTCCCAGTGGCCGTTAAGACCTCCACCACCGGCTCAGTGCTGAACGCGGATCCCGACTGACCCGCTACCGGTTGGTGATTATTGGGGAAAGCGAGGTAGTCGCCCAAGGCGCCCACGATAATTTGACTACTGGGAGCGGAGGTGAGGTTTCCGTCGGTGGCAATGAGTGTGTATGTCCCCTGAAGACTGAGGGTGCAGCCACTGAAGCTAACGATCCCACCCACGGTTTCGTTCCCGACACAACCCGTCAGTACTCCCCCTGCGGGGCCCGAGGCAATCGAGAGGATCGCGGGAGAGTAGTCGGTGGAAACCGGATCGCCGGCAGCGTCCAACACCTCCACGACAGGCTGCGTGATCAGGGCTGCGCCCGCCTCGCCATACGTGGTGACACCGTTCGAAGTGCTGGAGTCCGATGGTTGCGTAGAGAAGATGAGCGAGGTTCCAGGGGCAGATCCCGAGACCGAATTCGTCGTCGTGAGGGGAAAGCTGACCACAAACGTATTGACGTAGGTCACACCTGTCGAAGTATTGGTTACGGTGACGGTGATCTCTTCTGGATCCCCCGCGTTGCACGTTGACGAAAACGCCGTGCCGCTCCACCACTCGACTCCGGTAACCGAGGCGGTGTACGTCCCGGCGTATTCGGCAGGCACGAGGTCAAAGTTGAGTCCTTGCACCATAGAGAGGTAGGTCGTCGTGGTCACTGGGGTCGACTGGCCAGATTGCACGGAGGAACACGCGAAAAGCTGGAGATTGCCTTCGATGTTCGCGATGGCGTTTTGACTGACGCTGCCCACGACGAGGTCGGCGGTCACCAGACGTCGGTGCTCGGCCGACGCCGAAATTGAGGTCGAAAATGCGAGGATGAGCGCCACCGATGCAAGACTGAGCACCAGCAGCGCGAGCAGCACTTCTACGAGAGTGTCGCCAGCCTCTGAACGGGTACGTGGCGATGTCTCGTCGCGCCGGGCTCCTCTCGAAACCAGCTGGCGAAAGAGACGTCTCATGACTCGAACAACCCAAGGACGATGCCTTGGAGTCCATTGGCCTGCATATTGACGGTCAGCGTCTCGGGCTGAGGAGCGACAACCATGGTGACGCCGTCTTTGTCGTTACCCGTCGTCGAGAACGTGTTGCCGTTGACGGTGCCTGAGCCTTCGCACTCAACCGAGTTGTACTTACCGCCATTGCTCGCGCCACCAGTAGTGAACGGATAGTCGACGTTGCTGGGGCTGATGTAATAGAGCCCCTCCCCTGACCCGCAGGCGTTTCCCACAGGGTCGGTAGCCGTATCGACAGAAAGCCCATTGGCCAAGATGGTGAGGGGTGCCGTCGACGGGGTTGTCGTCCACTTGAGATACTCGCCACTGTCAGTGCTTTCTGCGTCAGCACTGAACAGTTGCCACCCCGTCGCCAACTCACCAGAAGCTGTCACGACAGAGATGCTGCTGAAGGTGATTGTCGTCGCGCCGCCGGCGTCATTTGTGTTGTACAGCGCGGGTTCGCCCGGCACGTCGATATAGAACGGGACGTTCGGCAGCGGCGGCGCCGGGTTTGTTTCGGTATCGGTATTGCCTAAGAATCCTTCTTGATAGGTGGGAAGTACGTGCGGCGCGACCGCTTGCCCTGAGATGCTGAGGCAGAAATAGAGGGTGTTGCCTCCGCCGACATTCGCCGACATCTCGAGGCATCCGCCGTCGGTGGCTGCTGTCATGGCGCCACCGGTCACGCTGGAGAAGTCAACGAAGCACAAGTTGCCGGCGTACTCTCCTGATCCTGCAGACGCAAAGCTGCAGCTGGTCGTTGTGGCGGTCGGCGTCAGCTGAGAGCCCTCGTTGCTTGCCGAGGTCGCCGCCGCAGGGGCGGCCACCAACGTGTACGCATAGTTTCCCTTCGACGCCTCGGTCACGGGTAGAACTATTTGGCTGAACTCAAACGCGCTGATCCAGCCATTCGCGGCGGCTTGTTGGCAGGATTCGACGGTCGAACTCCCGACAAACGCCGTCGCGCACGTTATGTCAACAACCGGCTGTATCGCGGCCGACACGTCGAACGCGAGCGTCGATTCGGTGGTGGCGGTGGCGTTGGTGGCAGTATCGCACTGCAGACGCTCCAGTGAGACCGCCGTGCTCGAGACGGGAACGATGACGTAGGAGACGACTTCACCCGGGACCTGGTTGGACTGTTCGTCTAACTCCAAACCGAGGATCTGCCCGGTAATGGTTCCGCACGAGTCAGTCTCGGTACCGTTCGTTGTGATGTTGTATGCGCTTTGAACGTCGGTGGTGTAGCTCGCCGCGACCACTTGGGCATCTTCGGTGTCGGTCAGCCTGTTGGAGACTCCCGATTGCAGGGAAAAGATCGAGAGCAATCCGTACGACAGGGCACCCACGACTATAGGAAGTATGACAAGGACGATGAGGAGCTCAACCAACGTGAAACCGTGGTCATCGTTTCGACGATTGCGCCAGCAGTTGCTGCGCGAGCACGACCCAACCCCGCCGAGAGGCTTACGAACTGCCCGGCCGGAGAGCGGGTTGCTCATCCAACTTTCACCTGGTTGTATATGCCGTACATGGCGGAGATCAGTGCGACGGCCACGAAGCCGACGACAACGCCCATGAAGATGATGATCGCCGGCTCGAACAGCGCGGTCGCGCGCTCAAGCTTCGTCTCGAGTTCGCGGTTGTAGTAGGCGGCGGCCACTTCGAGCTGCTGGTCGAGTGTTCCAGTCTCCTCACCAACGCGGAACATCTGGCGGGCAGCTGCGGGGAACAGCTCGGTCTGGTTGATGGGACCTGAGAGCCCTTGGCCTTCCATCATGGCCTCGCGGACTCCCTCCAGTGCCTTCTTATAGACAGCGTTGTTCGCGGAGTCGGCCGTCACGGCCATCGAACGAGGAAGGTCGACGCCGGCTCGCAGCATGGATGCGAGAACTCGACACGTGCGCTCAATGATCGCGGTTTCCGTGAGGTCGCCAACGACGGGCAGTTTCAGCATCCACTTGTCGAGGATCGCGCGACCCTTTGGCGAGCGCCGCATGGCGATGAAACCGCCGACGATAACGATAATGAAGGCGAGCTCGAAGTACCAGTTGTGGCCGACGAATGAGGTGATGCTGAGCAGCATTCGTGTGACGAGCGGCAGTTTGGCGTTGAGACTCTTGAAGAAAACCTCGAATCGTGGCATCACGAAGACGGCAAGCACGATCACGACGACGACTGACATGCAGGCCACGACCGCGGGGTAGATCAGTGCGGCGGTGACCTTTGATCGCGCCTTCTGGTCACGATCGATGTAGTCGGCGAGCTGGTTCAGCACGACGTCCAAGTTTCCGGTCAGCTCAGCGGACTCGAGAATTCCAACATAAAAGTTAGGAAACGCCTCGGGGTGCACCGCCGCGGCTGCGGCGAACGTGTCACCCGCACGCAGGCTGTCGATCATGTCGAACAGAACGTTTTTCAACATTTTGTTCTGAGTCTCTTCAGTGATGACCTCGAGCGCTTCCATAATGGGAACGCCTGCGCGCATGAACACTGCCAATTGGCGAGTGAAGTTGGTTAAGTCCTTGCGCGGCACCTTCTTTTGGGTGATCTCAAAAGAAAGAACATTTTTTTTCGCACTGACTTCAAGTGGTTGCAAGCCCCGAGCCAGAAGTGCGACGTGCGCGGCGCCTGTGGACGCCGCAATCTCGACGCCCGAAACTTGCTTACCTGCTTCGTCCAGCGCCTTGAATTGATAGTCCGTTAATGATTTGTCGCGTTTGCTCATAGGGTGTACATACTCCGTATTACCTCGGCGATGGAAGTGACGTCCTGGGCTACCAGATTGATCGCTTCTTGTCGAAGTGTGCTCATCCCTTGCTTGACGGCCATATTACGCAATTCCTCCTGAGTTGCCCAGCCCACGATCAAACGTCGCAGTTCTGGGGTCATGACGAGAAGCTCGTACACTCCAATTCGGTCCTTGTAACCCGTATTCGCGCAGTAATTGCATCCTGTTCCCTGAAAAAAGGCTGTTTTCGGAGGGCCGCCGGCCTCTTCGTAGAAAATCATCTCTTCGTCGGTCGGGGTGTAGGTAGTACGACACGACGGGCAGATCCGTCGTAGGAGGCGCTGGCCCACGACGGCGAGCACCGACGAGGCGATGAGGAACGACTCGATGCCCATGTCGAGAAAACGGTGCAACGCGGAGACCGAGTCGGTCGCGTGCAACGAAGAAACGACAAAGTGTCCAGTTAATGCGGACTGCACTGCGACGCGCGTCGTCTCGACGTCACGGATCTCACCGACGAGGATGACATCGGGGTCTTGACGCAGAATCGAACGAAGGCCGGTGGCGAATGTCAGTCCCGCTTGTTCGTTGGTTTGGATTTGGTTGATCGTTGGGAATATGTACTCGACTGGGTCTTCTATGGTCATCACGTTGATGGTTGGGTTGTTGACTTCGCTCAAGGTGGCATAGAGGGTCGTCGTCTTTCCAGAACCGGTCGGACCGGCACACAGCACCATGCCAAAAGGCGAGCGCACGATCTTGGAGTAAGCGTCGTGGGTTGCTGCCGGCATGCCAAGGTCGTTGAGACGAAGCACCGAGCGTGTCTTGTCGAGAATGCGCATCACACAGCTCTCCCCCATGATCGTGGCGGTCGTCGCGACGCGAACGTCGACCTCCTTGCCGTCGATCATGATCGTGAGCTGGCCGTCTTGGGGACGTCGTCGCTCGACGATGTTCATGTTGGCCATGATCTTGATGCGACTCACCAGTCCCGGTCCAATGGAGGCGGGCAGCGTGAGCACTTCTTTGAGCGCGCCGTCGATGCGGAAGCGAACGCGGACGATGTCGTCGGAGGGTTCGATGTGCACGTCCGACGTGCGATCGCGCATCGCTTGAGTGAGGATGCGGTCGACGACTTGGACGACTGGCGCGTCCTCAGCAACGATTTCCGGTTCGCTCGTCTCCGAGGTCTTCTTGCGCGAGCCTTCGACCGATTCGAATGCCTTGACCAGTTTTTCCACGCTGCCGAGGGCGTGGTAGTTGCTGTCAATGGCCCAGCGAATGTCGCCGAGCGGTGCGATGACGAGTTGAATCGATTTGCCGCTCGATCGTGAGAGCAAGTTCTTGAGATCGTCGCTTGGCTCCGCGACGGCCACCGAGAGCACGCCGTCGTCTTGGAGGCGAACCGGGAAAGCCATGTTTGCTCGAGCGACATCTTCAGTGATGAGTTCGAGCACGCCCGGGTTGATCACGTCGCGGCGAAGGTTCGCGACCTCGAAGCCGAAGAACGCTGCAAGCGCGTGTGCGAGTGACTGTTCGCTCAGCGCACCGACGCTGACAAGAACTTCGCCGAGTCGGCCTCCAGCGTCGCGCTGCATTGCGAGCGCTTGCTCAAGCTGCTCTTCCGTGATGAGGTGGGAGCCGATGAGCTGTTCGCCGAGACGAACTTGACGGCCCTCTGCAGCGGGAGAGTCGGGCGCTCCCGGACGCGGGCCTGCGCCGTTCTCGCCGCCAAACCCTGAAGTAGTCGTAGCTTGGTTCGAGTCGGTCTTCGCCGTCCATTCACTCACGACGGTCGCGACGCCCACGCCGCCTTTGGCGTTGTCGTCTTTTTCGTCACGGGTCTTCTTTTTAAAGGCCACAACCACCTCACTTCTCAATTAGAAAACTCAACGTAACTTGCACAATCTATCTTGGATATCAAGAAAAAACGGATTAACCCGTATTAACTATTTGTGGATGACGGTCTGGGGGCTCTCGCGAAACGCCATAAAATTCCCGCATCTCCCGTCACCGTCGATCCGACACTCAACTCCGTAATCCTACTTCCGCGGGTCTAAAAAACCGTATATACCCGACATTCCTTTCTTTTCCGTCGCGAAATCCGGCAAAACCGTACTCCTGCTGAAGAAAACACCATCAGAGGGGCTTTGGGCGACCAAAGAGAAATCCCTGGCCGAGCATGCCGGCCTCGCCAAGTGGCACTCCCAGCCCCCGGAGCATCTCTGCTTCCGACTCAGTCTCGATGCCCTCGGCAATCAGCGTCGTTCCGCTCTGGGCGGCGAAGTGGCACATGCCCGCGATCATCGCCTGACGCGCGGGGTTGGTATCGATGTCTCGAACGAGCGAGATGTCGAGCTTGACGAAGTCGGGGTGAAGTTCGAGAATGTGACTCAGGCTGGTGTAGCCCGCGCCAGCGTCGTCGACGGCCAACCGACAGTTCTCGAGGTCGGCCAATGCGCGCCGGATCGCGACATAGTTCTTGATCTGGGCATGTTCGGTAACTTCGATCACGAGCGGACGATCTACGCCGTTGACGACCTTTGCGGCGTGACCGTCGAGCAGTGCCGCCGGCGAGAAGTTGAGGCTGAGCCAGACGTCCGACTCCATGGAGGTCGCCTGTTCCAGGGCGGACTCAGCGCATAGCGCCTCCAGCTCACTCCCGAGGCCAACCGAATGGGCCTGCAGAAAATGTTGATCAGGGGATTCTCCATCGTCGAATCGCGTCAGTGCCTCGTAGCCGACGATCCGCCCCGAGCCCAGCTCGACGAACGGCTGGAAGACGGGAGAGAATCGCCGTTCCCTCATGATCGTTTGCACACCCGTTCTCAACGACTGGCGCCGGGAGTAGACGTCAGCCTCGGCCCCAAAGAGCGCCCCCGCGTACGAGCCGAGCTCCTCGAAGACCGGCAGGCGAGCGCCCATCCACTCGGGGCCACCGTCGTCTTTGGTCGCGAGCGACAATATGCCGACGAGCTGACCCTCCCAGCGGATCGGGACGTTGCCGATGGCTGTGAAGCCTTCTTTGATCATTCGACCGGTGACGCTGGATTCGGACACGGTGACCGTGCTCGCGAAGTCGGCGAAATCAAGCCACCAGGCGCCGGCATCAGTTCGTTCGACAATGGACTCGGGATTCGCGAACTCCAAGACCGCGCCACTCGTCGCTCCCCCGAGCTCGGCGCCGCCCGTGCCGATGGTGAGGAGCGTCCCGTCGCCTTGGACAAGAACGGTGAGCGCCGCATCAATTGACGTCATGGTCGTCGCCGCTCGGCAGAATCTCTCGGCGGTCGCCTGGAGAGAGTCGCCCCGGCGAACCTCCTGCATGACGTCCAAGATGGCGAGGCGGTCTCGCTGTTCGCGAGATCGGTTGGTCTCCAGTCGGCGCTCGATTGTGAGGTCGCGCTTCACCGCGACGTAGGCCGTCAAGCGTCCTTCGGCGTCGTGGATCGGCGAGATCGTCGTGTCCTCTTCGTAGAGCTCGCCGCCCTTTCGCCGGTTGATCAAGGCGCCGTGCCAGGGCTGACCGGTGAGCAGATGGGACCACATCGACTGAAAGAAGGCGGTGTCGTGGAGCTCGCTTTGAAAGACCCGCGGATTCTGACCGACCAGCTCGTCGACGGCATAGCCGCTCGTCCGCGCCGCCGAGGGATTCGCGTAGAGAATGGTCGCTGCGGGGTCGGTGACGATGATCGACTCGCTCGCCTGGTCAATTGCCTTCGACAAGAGCGTCTGGTCCTTCATGGACTTGAGGAGGCGTTCGTGGTCGCGCAATCGCTTGATGCCGAAACCGAGCTCGCTCGCGAGGTCACCCATCACCTCTGCCACGTTGTCGGCAAAGGCGTGGGGATCGCTGGCGTAGACCTGGAGGCTGCCGTCGACCTCGCCGTCGACGAGCACCGGAAGAGCGATGCACGAGCGAAATCCGTGGACCTTTGCTTCGCCGAGCCAAGGAGCGAAGTTCACGTCAGCGGTCATGTCGTTCTTGATCACCGTCTCGCCCGTGCGAATGGCCGTGCCGGTCGGACCAAGTCCCAAGGGACCGTCACCCCAGTTCACGTTGATCGCCGCCACGTAGTCGGCATGCTCGCGGCTCGAAGCCACCTTCTCGATGGCGTGTTCGGGTCCGTCGACGCGTCGCGCGTACCACGCGAGCTCGTAGCCACCTTCGTCGACGGCGGCTTGGCACATCTCGGCAAAGAGGTCCGCTTCATTCTCGGAACGAACGAGAACCTGGCTCCCGGCCGACAGCGTGTTGGCGGCGCGCTGCGCGGCGACCTCGCTCTGGCAGTCGCGAAGCGCGACGACACTGCCGACGATGTTGTCCGACGATCCACGCGCTGGGCGTGCTCGCACCGCCATCCAACGGAACTCACCGGTCGCCGTGCGAAGGCGCATCTGTACCCGGCCGACTTCCCTGCCCGCGATCACCAGCTCGTGACGCTCGACAGTTTCGACAAAGTCGTCCTTCGCCACAAGGTCAACCGATCGCGTGCCGATGAGCGCGCTCGGCGAGTAGCCGAGCACCTCGTGCACCGACGGCGAGATCCACTGGATAACCCCGTCGACGTCGGTCTCGTAGAGCACGTCCGAGGAGTTTTCTGCGACGAGGCGAAAGTGCTCTTCGGATTTCGCGAGGGAACGACGCGTTGCGACTTCGATATCGATGCCTCGAAGCCCCGCGACAAACGCGGTGGTCTTGCCATCGCCATCGCGCAACGGCTTCACTGAAACCGACATCCAGTGCACGTCACCGTTGGCCGCGCGAAAACGCGCTTCGAAGCGAGCAGTGGGCGCGCCCTTTTCGAGTCGCTCGCGGACCAAGCGAGCCTTCGCGTGGTCAGCGTCGAAGATGAGCTCGTAGGCGGAGGTGCCGAGGAGCTTCTCGGCATCCCATCCGAGCGACTGCATCGATGGTGACATCCACTTGAAGGTGCCGTCGACGTCGGTCTCAAAGACGATGTCGGATGCGTTCTCCGCGAGCAGGCGATACTTCTCGATGAGCTGCACGCGTTCAGTCACGTCGCGCCACGTGTAGCTGAGTCCGTCGCCCACCTTGAGTGCGCGCACGTCGCAGTGACGCCAGGAGCCGTGTATCTCGTTGTAGTACACCGAGTCATCGAGGATCATCGGCTCGCCGGTCTCTACCGCGTGCACGTATCTTGCGAAGACCCCGGCTGATTTGTGCCCGGGAAGGATATCGAGCAGCCTGGCGCCGATCATCTCTTCGCGGGTTGAGTGGTTGTACGCAATCGCCGCGTCGTTAGCGTCAGAGAAGATGAAGTCGACTATGTTGCCTCGGTCGTCGCGCACCGCTTCAAAGATGACGTGAGGGTCCATGAGCGAATCGAGCGTGGCGCTCAGTCGCGCGCGCTCTTTTACGAGCTGATTGAGTAATTCCTCACTGGATCCGAGCGGCTGATGATGCCCGTTCGTGACGGTCTCATCCGGGGCAAAAACTTTGAGTGTTCGGTGCTTCAGCGCCATACGGCCCCAACTTCAAAGATCATGCCCCTGCGATACTGCGTTGCCCGAATCCTAGGCAGTGCGCACTTAGGAGCACAAGAGTCGACTGTCATTCGAATGTGTCGAGTCGGCGAAAACCGTCATCGTGAGCGTCTACGGCGTCGTAATCACTACGTCGTCACACGCCTCACGCAACGTATCGTCGAGCTCACTTTTTGATCCCGCCATCTATCTCGACGTCGGCGTTACTTCGATGACGACACGTTCGCGCCGCACGCCAGTTAACCGATCGAGTTCGCGTTTGGCACGACGGGTTCGAGCTCATCCGCAGGGCCTTGGCCGAAGACACGCAAAATGTTATTCGTGATCTTTGTGATCGTGGGTGCAGCGCACGTCGTTCCCGACGCACACGTTCGCAGGTCGCCGATCCACACGTTGTTGCCGGTATCGATGATGCCTGCGTCGCTCGATGGCAACGCGAAGTAGACCATGTCGGAATAGCTGTCGCCACCCACGATCGATCCGCTCACCGTGGACTCGTCGGCGGGGATCGGCGAGTGAGCGAGAATCTCCAAGTCGGTGGGCGAGCCGCTGATGACATGATCAAAGTCCGAAGCAATGACGTGCGATAACGAGGAGCCGTCCTCAAGCCCCGTGCCACTAAAGACCCAGGATGACGCGTCTGAGATCACCATGGGTGCGTAGTCGCCAGTCGCCAAGTAGCCGCTGTACTCCTCACCGATCTGACTGATCGGCGACCAGTCAGCAGGTGGGGTCTCCCACGTGTTGCCCGTCACCTGCATCGGGTTGCCCACGCCGTTGAGCGGATCCTCGTAGGAGTTGCGATAGTCAACCTCCTCGCGATCGGGACCGAGTGTCGACGGCTCGAGTCGAGCGTGGCGCACCATGGCGGCCGCGCCGAAGTACACGACGTTGACGCCGTGCGCCGCGGCACTCTTCACCGCGACGCGTTCGGAGTACGTCCAGGTCTCGTCGTGGTCCAACGTGAGCAGCACCTTGTGCTGCAACAACAGGTTCGGATACTGACTGAGCGTCACGTCAGATATGTAGGTGACGTCAAGGCCCTCTTTCTCCATGAGCCTGACAAGCGGGTACTCGTTGGTGAGAAAGTCCGACGAGCCGTAACCGGTGTCATACGGTCGATCGAATGACACGACGCGGGCGCGATTGCACGGCGGATACGAGCTGTCATCGAGAATGCACGGACCAACGCCTGCGTAGTACGAGTAGCCCCCGTACGTGTTCCAACCTTGCTCGACCAGCGAGCGATTCATCACGACGTACGCGGCGGTGCTCGACGGGTCCCACACCGTGAGCAGCACGTAGCTCGCCGCCCGCGGTCCCGCGACGAGCTTGATGAGATAGTCACCCGGAAAGAACGCAGACGTGATCGGCATGACGAGTGACTCGTGCCAGTTCGCACAGCTCACCATGTTGGTCGTGGGTGCAACGGTGCACGGTGGTTGCTCTATGCCCTGCTCGATCGGCGACGACCACACCTCATGCGCGCCGAGTCCTTGGTAGTACCCCATGCGATAGGCGACCGCACGATACGAGGTCGCGTCTGAGTCGACATAGAGGTCGACGTCCTGTCCGAGCTTCGCGTAGGTCAAGTTGGCAAAGCCTTGAATGACGGTGGGCGACACGTCCCCTGGGATCTCCCAGCTGCTCGTTCCCGGCAATCGGTTCTGAGCAACGATCGCCGACGACGTGACACCATTGGGACCGAGCGACGTCACCGGGAGCGTCGTCGTAGTCGTGGTCGTCGTGGTCACAGCACTGGGAGCGGTCGTCGTCGTGGTTGTCGTGCCTGCCGCCGCAGAGATGGTTGGAGCCACAGCAAGAGCCATCACCACGGCGGCACTTGCCACAGCGGTCCATCGACCACGCGAGCGCGACAGTCCTCGAATGGTCCCCACAGTGCCCCCACGACGGTGCGTTCAGAGTGTGAGTGTAGTGAGTCATCTTGCGCCGACGGGAGCATCGAGCCGACTTTTGTATATCGAAGACCTCGTCCAGCGAGTGCTGCGCATCTCCTGGGTCGAGGCGACACATTAGAAATCGCTGTATTTGAAGATGGCCCCTTCGAGACGTGCGCTTTCGGGGAAGTGACGCACTTTCTCACAGCTCGCGCGTAGCGCCCGCGCGATGTTCTCGCTGTGACGCGCAATAAAGCCCCGATTACGCTTGAGTGCGGCTCGCCCATGACACTGATCGCAGAAACTCTCGGTGGACACTACCGTCTCGTTCGCTTGATCGGTCGAGGCGGGATGTCCGATGTCTATGAGGCGCTTGACGTGCGCACTGGAGTCTCGGTCGCGGTGAAGGTCGTGCGCAGCGGGGACCCAGAGTTCGTTCGGCGGCTCTCGCACGAGGCTCGGGCTCTCGAGAGCTTCTCGCATCCAGGCCTCGTGAAACTCTTCGACACCGGACTCGCCGGGGATCAGGCCTACCTCGTCATGGAGTACGTAGACGGTGTCACGCTCGCCGAGGTCCTGCGACGTGGTCCCTTGAGCGCCGAAGAGACAGCAACGCTTGGAGCGAAGCTCGCTGACGCTCTTGCCTACGTGCACGAGCGGGGGGTCGTGCACCGCGACGTAAAGCCCTCCAACATTCTTCGAACCTCGAGTGGCGCGACGATGCTCGGCGACTTCGGCATCGCTCAGCTGCGAGACGCGGCAACGCTCACCATCTCGGGCACGTTGCTCGGCACCGTGTCCTACATGGCACCCGAGCAACTCGAAGACAATCAAGTTGGTCCGAGCGCCGACCTCTGGTCACTCGGCGTCGTGCTGCTCGAGTGCCTCACCGGCCGACGCGTCTACGAAGGTTCGCCGAGTGAGATCGTGGCGCGCCGGTTGATGGCACCGATACCGCTGCCCGCGGACCTCCCCGTGCCCTGGAAGCTCGCACTGACTGGCATGCTCGACCATCGGCCGGACCAGCGACTCACGGGTCACGAGGTCGCAGCCATGCTCGCCACTTCAGCCTTCCGCGAACCATGGCATCCGTCGAACGACGATGACACCATTGTGAGCCGCGAACGATTTGCGCCCTATGACCTCACGGCGCTCGCTCCCGCTGGCGGACCTCAAGGAGTGCGCGACGACACTGCCGTACCGGGTGCCGACAGCACGCGCATTGCTCGACCGTTGTCGCCGCGGACCCGCCGTTCGGGGCCAGTCCGAAACGTTCGTCAGATGAGAACCGTTCTCTTGAGCGTCGCGGCCGTCGCCCTCATCGGAGTTGGCCTGGGACTATGGCTGACTTCGGCACCTCCCCACGACCCGAAAAAGCACACGGTGACCACGACCACCCTGCCGAGCATCTCGACCGCGCTGTCGTCGCTCGTCAGCGATATGGCCCGCGCTCAGTCGGCGGGTCGCATGAACACCTCGTCGGAACAAGCGATCGCGACCGACGTCGAACAGGCAGTCGCCAATCAAGCGGCGGGAAACACGAACCAATCCGGAAACGATCTTGCCGAGGCCGAGTCAACGATCGTGAACGGTCTTCAAGCCGCCACGATCACTCAAGCGGAGAGCGCTCAGCTCCTCCATGCCCTCTCCGTGCTATCGACCGCCTTGGACGTCACGATTCCGCCGACTACGACGACTACCACGACAACGAGTACCACCACCACGACGACCACCACGACGATTCCCACTCCAGGAGGTGGGCAGGGTAACGGAAACGGGAACGGGAACGGGAACGGCGGCTTCGGTTTCTAATCGCCGCTGCGTCGAGCACCCGGACAGCGAAAGTAGCGAGTCGCCCGATCAGAAGAAAACGCCACGTTCACTGACCGTGGCGTTTCTTCGTCTTGGGACGTTGGGTTCCCGCTCTATTGCGGCGGCCCTGGGACGAGGTCGAAGCTGACCGTCGTCTGCGCACCACTCTGGTTCACGTAGACGATGGTCGCGCTCTGACCGGGCTTCAGTGTGTACTCAAGTGCGCTCAGCTGCGCGGTCGTCGAGACCGCGTGCCCGTCGAACGACGTGATCACATCACCAGCTGCCAGGCCCGAGCTCGCCGCAGGAGTATTTGGCATGACGCTTGAAACCGCGACACCACTCACGGTGGGCGAGCCGGTGATTGAACCCGAAGCGCTTGCGCCCGCAGGCTGAGCTTCGATTCCAAGAATCGCGGTCTCGCCGATGTGGACCATCGTCGACGCGTCGCCGTGTTCGATCGACTTCGCGATGGCGAGAGCCGTATTAATAGGTATCGCGTAGGCCTGGGTCGCGGTGGTCGCCTGGCTGTAGCCGAAGCCGAAGCCACCCCCGCCCTGTGACGCGGCGGTATCCATGCCGACAACCTCGCCACTCGTGGTGACTAGCGGTCCGCCTGAATCGCCCGGCTCGATCGGCGCGTTCGTCTCGATGAGGCCGCTCAAGCTCTCAGAACCGTTCGGGTTCTCTTCGCTGTTGGCCGTAATGGACTGGTCCGTCGCGACGATCTTTCCCGCGGCGTAGCTGGGTGTTCCGCCGACCCCCTCGGCGTTGCCGATCCCCACGATCTGCTCGTCAGCCTTGACGGCGCTCGAGTTGCCCAGCGAGACCGTCGTCAGTCCAGAGGCGTTCTCCAGCTGCAAGACCGCGATGTCCTTTGCCAGGTCATAGCCAACGACCTTTGCGGTGTAGGTCTTGCCCGTGGCAACGTCGCGAGCGGTGATGGACGTGGCGCCCTCAATGACGTGGTTATTCGTGAGGATGAGGCCCTTCGAGGTGAGGACCATGCCCGTTCCGGCGCCACTCGCGTCCTGGTAGGAGATGTTCGTGTTGACGTCGACCAGCCCTGGGTCGACACTCTTCGCGATCTTCGCCGCGGCCGGGTCGTTGGTCGTGCTCGAGGGAGCCTGTGAGCCAAACGACGGAGCCTCGCCGCCGTTTGATCCGAAGTTCGGGATCTCGAAGCCGCCTGAGCCGCTTCCCGGCAGGTTCGTCTTCGCGTACGAGGGGCTTTGGATGATCGTCGACGGTGGCTTGACCACGTAATGGCCAAAGACAAAGCCAACACCCGCGACAGCAACGACCAAGAGGACGCCCGCGAGCGCCGATATATATGTCATGTAAAACCCGCGGCGGTCGACGGCAACCCTTCGCGCGGCGGGTGCCGTCGAGGCGGGAGCGGTCGGCTGCTCACTGCGAGGGGCGTCTGACGCCTGCTCGCGCTCTTCCGCGCTTTGGGCCGAGGCGGGCGTCGGTTCTGACTCGTCATTCCAATCAATGTCCATGGGTACTCCTTTACAACCTGGGGGTGGTCCTACAAATAGTTAGTGGAAACATCCTGGACGCCGATCCTGAACCCTCCGTGGGCAGTGGCTAAGAACGAAATAAAATTCCGCCTTCCTTCGCACCACCCGTCGTACCGATTTCATCGCCGGGGTTGTCGAGCCCACATATCGATGGGATTTGCATCGATTACGAAGCCTTGGCCGGCGTCAGATCCCAGCTCTCGGCGACGAGCGCGTATGAGCGCTCTCGCGCGGCGTAGTCATGCACCCTCGTCGACAACATGAGTTCGTTGGCACCAGTACGCGCGGCGAGGGCTTCGAGACCCGCGCGGACCACCGTCGGATCACCGATGAGGTGGGACGCAAGGGCGTCGTCAATGACCGCCCGATCCGAAGCGGAGAACTCGTGTTCGGCAGCTTCCTCCGGTGCTGGCAATGGACCCAGGCGACCGGTGCTGCGTTGGAGGATGTTGAGGGCGCTCGAACCGGATAGCCATTGGGCCTCCTCCTCGCTTGCAGCACAGATCACCGACGCTGCGATCATCAAGTGCGGTTCACCAAGAAGGATCGACGGTTCGAAGTGCGAGCGGTAGCTCTCGACGGCCGCATCGAGCAGCGCGGGCGCGAAGTGATAGGCGAATGAGAATGGCAAGCCCAGCATGCCGGCGAGCTGAGCGCTGAAAGTGGACGACCCAAGCAGCCACACCTCAGGCAGATACCCGCTACCCGGTACCGGCGCCGGGTGCGAGGGACTTTCTGCGGGCAGGAGGTAGCGGATCAGCTCGACAACGTCGTCGGGAAAGTGGGTGGCGTTGAGGTCGGCGCTTCGCCGCAATGCGCGTGCAGTGACGTGATCGGTACCGGGCGCGCGACCGATGCCCAAGTCAATGCGACCGGGATGCAGCGCCTCGAGCGTGGCGAACTGCTCGGCGATGATGAGTGGCGCGTGATTGGGCAACATGACGCCCCCCGAGCCCACCCGGATCGTCGAGGTCGCGTCGGCAAGATGCGCGATGAGGACGGCAGGCGCGGAGCTCGCAACCGCAGCGATGGCGTGATGCTCGGCGACCCAGAAGCGGTGGTAGCCAAGCGGCTCAACGGCGACCGCCAGATCAGTAGTCTCACGTAACGCCTGTGCAGGCGACGAACCGGTACCCACCGTCGCGAGGTCGAGAATAGAAAGAGGAATCATGGTTTCTCTCACCTTAAAGGTGCCATCTCCTCGATCTGATTGTGGAGTTCCCTCCCGCCAGGAACCGATCGCGGATGCCTTACTATTTGCACTCGTGACAATGAGCCAAATCGACGACGCTCGGAGGCTGGTCGAATCCTCGTCGTCCGTCGTCGTGATCACCGGCGCAGGGGTCTCGACCGGTTCAGGGATTCCGGATTTTCGTGGACCTGATGGCATCTGGACCAAGGATCCGGGCGCCGAACGGCTTTCGAATATCCAGGCCTACATGTCGTCGCCGGAGATTCGCGTCGCCGCGTGGCAGCGGCTCCTCCTCGCCCGAGCCAACCCGGCGCAACCGAATCCGGCTCATCGGGCACTCGCTGCGTTCGAACATACGGGCAAACTGAAGGCCCTCGTCACACAGAACATTGACGGGCTGCATATCGCCGCGGGATCGGACCCTGCGCTGGTGATTGAGGTGCACGGGAACACGAGAGTGACGCGTTGTCTGCGCTGTGGGAGTGAGACACCGACTTTGGTCACCCTCGACCGCGTGCTTGAAGGAGATCTCGACCCTCACTGTGAGACGCTGGTGGCCGGCGTGGCGTGCGGTGGCCTACTAAAAACTGCGGTCGTTAGCTTTGGCCAGCAGCTCTCGCAACGCGACTTTGCCCGAGCTGAACACCTTGCAAAGACCTGCGACCTCTTAATGTGCGTCGGCTCGACGCTGATGGTGCACCCCGTGGCCGGACTCGTCCCGAAGGCGGTGTCGCGCGGCGCACATCTGCTCATCGTCAACGCCGACCCGACACCGTTCGACCATGACGCGGACGTGGTCGTTCGTGGCGACATACCAACGGTGCTCGGCCCGCTCTTGGGGGTGCCCGTAGGGAACTGACGCGTTCGTCCGCGGACGTGTGCATCCGGTTCGATTCGCTTCATTCGTGCGAGAGGGGCCAACGTGCCCCCTTTCGTTGAAGAACGTTGACGTCGTCCGGTCAATGCGCCTGCGTAGGCTTTGCGTGGTGTCCGACACTCGAGACGATGCCTCACCGTACTCGCGGACAACGCGGGCAGAACTTTGGACGACCGCCGCAATATTTGCGACGTTCTGCGTAGTAGTCCTCTTACGATCGCCGCAGCTGTTGGAGCCCGACGACTACGCATATCGCGCATCGATCGTGGCGCTGAGCGAGGGCCACGTGCTGCTCACGAACGCTCAGTTTCTGGCGCTTCGAGCCCAACTCTCAGTCCACGGCGGCCCAGGCATCGTTCAGTGGGTGCACCTGAAGAACGGGCTTTGGATCAGCCAGAAGAACCCCGGCTACCCGTTTTTCGCCGTGGTGTTCCAATGGATCCACGCTCTGCGAGTAGCACCGCTCTTCTATGGCGCCTGCGCCTGCGCCGGTCTTTTCTACGGCGCGCAACGCTGGCTTGGGCGATGGGGCGGAACCGTCGTTGTCGCGCTCTACTGCTCCTCGGGCGCGGCGCTCATCTTCGGGTGGCGCGCCACGATTGCGACCTTCACCGACGCCTCCCTGATCGCGGCAGCCGCGGGTCTGCTCCTCGGCGTCCTCTTATCTACTGACGCCCCACCTCGACGTCGTCTCGTCCTTGGAGCGCTGGCGTTTCTCGCCCTCGACGGGGCCGTGTTCATCCGCTACACCGACGTCGTCGAACTGATCGTCGCGCTCGTCGCGGTCGCGGCGTTCGCTCGAGCGTGCGCGATACCCAAGTCTGCCGTCGCCGTATGGATCGCGGTCGTCGCTGGCTTCGCCGTCTTTGATCTCTGGCTCAACCACTATTTATACGGTGGCTACCTCAAGACCGGCTACGCGTCGGGCCTTGTGACGTTCGCGTCGAGCGCGATCGCACCGAACCTGGAGAAGATGCCGTCCCGGCTGGTCGTGAGCATGCCGATGAGCGTCCTTGCCATTGCGGCGGTGATATGGATCGCGATTCGAACCGGCAGACGCGACTTGGACAAGGAGCACGATGGGGCCGTCGCCCTGGTGCTCGTTATCGGATGGTTTGCAATCTGGGGGCTCTATCTCGCCTATACCTGGACGGTCGGCCAGACGGTCGGTCACATCAATCCAGTGCACGTCATCCGCTTCTATGTGCCTGCACTCGGGTTGATCGCGCTACTCGCGGCGTGGTTCGTCCTCCGCCTTCCGCGACGAGCGGCGCCGATTCTTCTTCTCGTGCTTTTCGGACTCGGTGCCTGGTACTACGTCGCTCCCTCGAACGACACCATCGTGCATCCACCGCTGCCCATACACAAGGTCGCTCCCGGACCGGGTCAGGTCGTTGGCCCATAGCGGTTAGCGACGCGACAACAGGGCGTGCACCTGGTCGATCAGCACGCTCGGACGAAACGGCTTCGGTAAAAACGCGGCCGTCCCGGGTAGAAGCCCGGCCAACACTGACTCGTCCGCAGTGCCCGACATGAGCAGGACGCGGAGCTCTGCGTTCTCTGCTTGCAGCGACTCTGCGAGATCGGGACCTGAGAGATCGGCCATGACGACGTCACTCACGAGCAGGTCGATCGAACCGCCGACTTCGGCGCCGCGCAGGAGCGCCTCCTCGCCCGAGGCGGCGACGATCACGTCATAGCCATTGCGGCTCAGCACCTGGACCATCAGCCGACGCAGATCGTCGTCGTCTTCGGCGATCAGCACCGTCGCCGTACCGGGGGAACGTTCGTTCACCATGACGGGCGGCGTTTCGAGTACTGAATCGTGGGCCGCTGGCAAGAGAATGCGAAACGTCGTCCCGACGCCGAGTTGACTCACGCACGTGACTGACCCACCGCTTCCTTCGACTAGGCGTCGCGCAGCGGCGAGCCCAAGTCCGGTCCCTTTGAACGGCCCCTTCGTCGTGAAGAAGGTGTCAAAGCAGTGAGCGAGCGTCTCTTCACTCATGCCAATTCCAGAGTCGGTGACTGTGATGTCCACGTAGTCACCGGGCTCGAGACCTAGTTCCTGAACAACTGCGTCACTGACGGTGACAGCGCGGACGCCGATTTGCAGCGTGCCACCCTCGGGCATCGCGTCGCGTGCGTTGATGGCGAGGTTAAGCATCATCTGCTCAAACTGTCCCGCGTCAACGAGAATCGTCCCCGCGTCGTGACTGAGTGACCAGGTCGTCTCGATCTCCGAACCGACCACGCGCTCGAAAACTTCGGCATTCATCTGGAGCATGGCGACCGGGTCAAGCACGACTGGTTCGAGCGAAGGCGATCGCCCGATGGTTTGCAATTGAGCGGTCAGCATCGAGGCCCGAGACGCAGTTACCTGGATATCCTTCACCATCTCGCGCTTCCGGTCTTTCGGGTCGAGCTCCTGGAGCAAAATCTCCGCATACCCAGAGATGAGGGTGAGAAGGTTGTTGAAGTCGTGAGCCACGCTGCTCGCCACACGACCCCGGGTTTCCATCTGCTGGGCGTGATGGACCTCAGCTTTCAGTTGGCGGTGGTCGGTGACGTCGTCGACCGACATCAAGACGCTGGCACCGTCCTCAGAGTCCGGTAAGAGCGCAGCCGACACCGTCAAGTCGCGATGGCGGCCCCGGATCTCGATCTCAATGAGGTCGCGCACGCCGGTCGCACCCGAGGCAGCGACCTCCGCCCACAGCGGTGCGAGCTCGGCGAGCGCCGCCTCGGGCATCGTCGGGAGCTCATCGAGTGCCTCGTCGAAGATGGGCCACGCGAAGACCTTGGCGGCGGCGCGGTTCCACCAGCGAACGTGACCGTCGAGGTTGACCTCAATGATGCCTGCTGGCGCCGCGTCGACGATCACTCGAAGCCGCGCCTCGCTGCTTTCTATCTCGCGGCCGAGCTCGGTGGCTGCAAGTGCGGTCGCGGCCATCTGCGCGAGCAGTGCCAGCACCTCGCGATCCTCCGCCTGAAACTCCCCGTCTGCGCGGCGAACCGCCAGGACTCCTTGTGCGAGGCCGCGTCCTTCGAGAACGGGCGCGACGAGCCACTCAGCATCGACCCACGGGGCGCTCGTGCCAGGCCGTGTCACGGGAACTTCGCGGCTGATCTCACCCGGGCCGAAGATGGCGACCATCTTTCCACGTACGGCCATTCCCTGGAGAGGTGCCGCACTACCCGACTCAAGCGAGAGCGCTGCGTCGTCGGCGTCAAAGACTCGTCTCGTGCTTCCGGCCAACGACTGAACGATGTCGTGCTCGCTGCGTAGTCCCGCCACGGTCAGCGACGCCGCAATCAGTTGGTGAAGTTGGCTCGCAATTCGTTGCGACCTGCGGATCGCTTCTCGTGCCGATTGGTCGCCCGACACGTCGTCGCGCGGGGTGATGGCGTGCGGCCCGAGGCTCTCTTCGGCCACGTCACTCACGCTTTCGCGTCACCTTAGAGCGGCCTTCCAGAGAAGATTGCGAAGTCCTCCAGGTAACGATCGATCTCCGCCGCTTCGTGTGGCTTGGAGAAGAGGTAGCCCTGACCCACCTGGACTCTCTCATTCTGGAGTCGCTCGCGTTGCTCCGAATCTTCGATGCCTGACGCAATAACTTGTAGGTGTCTCGTCTCGCTCATCTGCACGAGTCCGTGCACCAATGATGCGGCATCGGCTGAGGTTGCCACGCCGGCGATGAATTGACGGTCGAGTTTGACGATGTCGATCGAGAAGGCTTCGATCTCCTCGAGTGCGGACTCCCCCGGCTCAAAGTCGTCAACGGCAAAACGAACGCCGAGGGTGCGCAGTCGCGCGAGCCTCGTGATCGAGTCGCCTCGATCCTCGGCCAGCGTTCCTTGCGTGAACTCGAGAACAAGAAGCGCCGGATCGAAGCGGCTCGCCGCCAGCGCGTTCGCCACGTCCTCGAAGAAGCGGTCGAACACGAACTGACGACGCGACACGTTGACCGAGACGTTGAATCGGTACCCCCGGTCGTGCCAGCTTGCCCCGTCCGCGCACGCGGTCATGAGTGCCCAACGTCCCACAGCAGCGATCTCGCCGCTTCGATCGAGGTCGGTAATAAAGAGGTCGGGACCGAGCACGCCTCGTTCGGGGTGACGCCAGCGAATCAGGGCTTCTACGCCGGCGAAGCCGTTAGTTTCGAGGTCAATCGTGGGCTGATACACCAGAAAGAACTGACCTCTTTCGAGGGCAGCTGCTAGTTCGCTTTCGAACCCGGCGTCGCGTTCCGGTTCCGCTGGTATGTCTGCCATCTCGTACCGCTTCCCCAAAGCCCCCGACTACGGCCAGAGGGGCATTCGGCTCGAAGTTCTCCGCCGTGACGCTATCAGTTCACCCCAATTCTACCTGTCGTTCCACGCGTTCTGTTACGCCGGCGAGTGTTACATTCCACGAATGATCCATCTCACGAGCGCCCCGCGTCCGTCGCGTCGACCTTTAGGAGTGTTCGCGTGAGAGTTCTCGTTACGGGCGCGGCCGGCTTTATCGGTTCAACGACCGCCGAGCTGCTGCTCACAAGGGGCCACGACGTTGTGGCCATGGACAATCTCTCGACGGGTCGCATCGAGAACGTTCCGACGAAGGCCGCGTTCGTAGAAGGTGACTGCGGGGACACAGACCTGGTGCGGTCACTTGGCAGCTTCGACGCGTGCATCCACTTCGCTGCGCGCATCGAGCCGGCAGAGTCCGTCGCACAACCCGAAGTGTTCTTCGACAACAACGTGGCGTCCACGTTTCGATTGCTCCATGCGCTGGTGAACAGCGGTGTGGGCCGATTCGTGTTCTCCTCGTCGTGCGCGGTCTATGGGAACCAGCTCGAGATGCCCATTGACGAATCTCGAGGCGTCGCTCCACACAGTCCCTACGGTCAGTCAAAGCTCATGGTTGAAGAGGGGCTTCACTGGCTCGTCGACAGCGGGCGCCTTCGCGCGGCATCAATGCGATACTTCAACGCCGCGGGGGGCACCCTGGCTCACCCAGAGCAGCACCGCCCGGAGATCCACCTCATTCCCATCGCGTTGGAAGTGGTCGCGGGAAGACGCGACCACCTTGATATATATGGCAACGACTATCCAACGCCAGATGGGACCTGCATCCGTGACTACATCCACGTGAGCGACCTCGCCCAGGCCCACGTGCTGGCCATCGACGCGCTCGACCAATACCCCGAACTGACCCTCAACCTTGGATCAGGAGTGGGCTACTCCAATCGACAGGTCGTCGACACCATCAACGATGTCACGGGCGTGAGCTTCAACGTTCGCTACACCGACCGACGACCAGGCGATCCTGCGGCGGCCGTGGCAAACACTGCGTTGGCTCATGAGATTCTCAACTGGACGCCCGAACATTCCGAAATCGGCAACATCGTTGCAGACGCCTGGGCCGCGCATCAGTCGATCCTGTAAGGCAACGCGTCGGATGCCGACACACTCTTGGCGGCGCGAGACATATGGGGATTCAACTGCCCCGTAACCCCCGACTAAAAGAAACGATCATTTGGCTGTAACGTATGTGGTTCTCGAAGTTATTGGAGTTCGACCACTGGTGAGGCCCCCTTTACGTGATCTGTAACGCATCGACCCTCACCGCCCAGTTATCGATATAAAGTTGAAGTTGGGGCACGGCTCATGAAGAAAACTCGGCCTTCCCTAAAATATGTGACTCTGACCGCGCTGATCTGTGCGGTGGTTGCCGCGGTCGTCATTACGTCAAACCCAGCGTCGTCGCCGTCCGTGACCACCTCAACGACAGTCACCGTGTTATCTGCTCCCACGAGCACCGGAACGTCCGCGGCAACGACCTCGACGTCCACCACGGTGACGACAACTACTCCCACAGCAGGCGGGCTCATCTCGGTTGGCCCGTCGCGTAACCAATGTCTCGCGCCAAATGTGACAGGTTCCGGCTACGCGGCCCTGCAATCTGCTATCACCAGTTTTGACTCGATAACCGACACAACCGTGACCTGCATCTCATCGTATTTGAATGGAGCGCCGAACTGGAAGGCGTGGGTTGATCCGTGGATCACCGATTCGAAGTACGGATACACGACGTGGGTCGATCAAGAACCCGAAACCCGCCAACTGGTTCTGCAAGTGAACCTGATTCCCGACAGTCTCGAAAATCTAAAGAATCCGGAGAAATGGGAGCTTGCGTGCGCGGATGGACATTTCAACAACTACGCGCTCGAGCTCGGTAACAGCCTTGTTGCCGCCGGTTTGGGGAACTCGGTGATTCGTCTTGGAGCGGAGATGAACGGCATATGGGAGGCGGACTTCATTGGAAAGAAGCTCGCTGAGCAAGAACTGTGGGCGAAGTGTTTTGCGAATGAGGTAACCGGGCTCCGTCAAGCGCCGGGGGGGCACTTCCTCATCGACTGGAACCCGAATGCCTGCAAGGACAACATTCCCTACATGAACTTCTATCCCGGGAATGCCTACGTCGACATTGTGGGGCTTGACCTCTTTGACGTTGGTTGTGAAACTCCCAAGACGCCACTCTCGTTCACGCAACTCGCCAGCGAGCCTGCTGGCTTGAACAAGTTCGAGGCGTTCGCAGCCCAGCAAGGCAAGCCCATGAGCTTTCCCGAATGGGGGCTCGAGCCATTCCCCTCTGAAGACAATCCCGGCTACATCAGCGGCATGGGAGCGACCGTCGCCAGCCAAAACTTCGCCTTTGAATCATATTTTGACGCGAACCTGCAGATAAGGCCCTACCTGCCCCTTGGCACGCGCACGCCCCTGTCGTTGCTGGAGTTTCAAAAGTGGTTCGCCAAGGGCTCCTAACCGTCACCTCCGGCTCCCACCGCTCCGAAGCGGTCCAATCAGCCCAATCATCCGTCCGCATCGAGATCACGGGACGCAAGTGATCTAGGCACACCCGCTGTCGAGATATCGGCCGCACCGCCTATGAGTGCAAACGCTGCGCATCGACGCCACACTCCGAACGGCTTCTTTTGGAGTTTCTCGAGGACTGGTGAGCGATTACTGATTCGAAATAGTTACGAATAGTCATTTTACCGGTGATTTATGCGGAAGTTTCCTGCACAAACACGGGCTGTTTCGTGTGATTTTTGCAAATTCTAAGGTACATCTCTCCTGTTCAGCAACCCTCTAATCCGAGTTGGGCAATTGTTGAGTCGTCGTAGCCGGAGGTGTGATTTTGATCTGTGAATTTGTGTCTCATGAACAAGGGCTCACTCAAGAAATTACTCACCGACAAAACCACGCACCGCGTTCCTAAGGTTGCGACGCTCGCGCTCACCACGTGCGTCCTGGTCACGATGATCGCGCTCGACGCTTCGGCCTCCCCGAACAGCCTTACGACCCTGATCAATCGACCAACCAACGTCGCTTCAACCTTTGCGTCCGAGTCGAGCTTGAGCCAACTCTTGGGAGTGGGCCGTCACCACCCGGTGAAGCCGACGGATCCAACGCCACCGTCCAGTGGTGGCGGTGGCGGCGGCACCAGTGGCGGTGGCGGTGGCACCAGTGGCGGTGGCGGCGGCGGTGGCGGCGGCACCAGTGGCGGTGGCGGCTCGACTACAACGACGACGGTCCCGTCACCGACAACCACGACGACCTCGCCCCCCTCGACGACCACGACCACTACTCCTCCATCAAATCCGACGGCGGCCGCAGGGCTGATTACGGCCGGAGCGTCGCGTAGCGAATGCATCGCACCGACCGTTACTGGTTCCGGACTTGCGGGTCTCCAGTCGGCGATCTCGAGCTTCGATTCACTAACCGGCACGACCGTCACCTGCATCACCTCATATTTGAACGGCGCGGCGAACTGGACTCAGTGGACCAATCCGTGGATCTCGACCCCGGGCTATGGGTACACCGACTGGGTCGCAGAGGATCCTCAGGTACGCCAGCTCGTGCTGCAAGTGGACCTAATTCCTGACAGCCTCGAAAACGTCAGTGACCCGTTGAGTTGGGAGCAGTCATGCGCTGCCGGCGACTTCGACAACTACGCGACTGAGCTCGGCCAGAACCTCGTCGCAGCAGGTCTGCAGAACTCGGTGATTCGCCTCGGCGCGGAAATGAACGGGCCATGGGAACACGACTTTGTTGGCACCACGACGCAAGAGCAGAATCTGTGGGCCACCTGCTTCGACAATGAAGTGACGGGACTTCGCGCGGCGTCCGGGTCACACTTCCTTATTGACTGGAACCCCAACGCGTGCACCGAGCAGATCCCGTACGCGAACTACTACCCGGGCAACGCGTATGTCGACATCATGGGCCTTGACCTCTACGACGTCGGGTGCAACACTCCCACGACGGCGCTTTCGTTCTCGGACCTCGCCAGCGAGTCCTACGGCCTCGCGAGCTTTGAGGCGTTCGCCGCGGCGCAGGGCAAGTCCATGAGCTTTCCGGAGTGGGGACTGGAGTCCACCCCGGGCGGAGACGATCCGGGATACGTCGACGGGATTGCCTCAGCGGTCAACAACGGAAACTTCGCCTTCCAGTCCTACTTCGACGACGTGGTCGGGAACACCATTCCCCTCAGCGCCAGTACACCGCTTTCCAATAGTGAGTACCAGAAGAAGTTCGGCTAGCAGCCAGCACTGGCAGTAAGCCTCCACAACTGATCGTCCTAACAACTCAGCCGTGCAGCCTGGAATGGCTGCGCGGCTGAGTTGCGTTGACTGATGATCACTCAAGTGCGACACGGATGAATCGCCCCGTAAAATCCGGACCTAGTAGTCGGACGGTATGCATGCCGCTCGCAAAAGATTCACCTGGTCGGTCATCCGACATGAGCACGCTGACGCAGTTTCGTGCGGTTTGTCGCAAGTGGGAGACTACGTTGGTGCCATGTGCTAATGGGTCAGGGGTCGCTGTGAAGACCTTGCGTCTGAGATATCGAGCCCGAATGCGCACAATGGAGCTCGAACACGCAAGGCAGTGGGTCGAATGAGTCTCGAGAAGCGCACCGTGTGCCTTGTGTACGACTGTCTGTTTCCACTGACCCACGGAGGGGCCGAGCGTTGGTACCGCGTTCTTGGGGAGCGGCTCGTCAACGCCGGATCGACCGTCACCTACCTGACGCGACGCCAGTGGACGACGGAGAACCCGGTGTGGCCGGGCGTCGAAATCGTTGCCGTCAGCGGGGCCAGCGAACTCTACGACGCTGAAGGTACACGCCGGACAGCTCCAGCCTTGAGCTTCGGCGGGGGGACGTTCTGGTGGATGGTTCGGCACCGCCGCCAGTACGACGCCGTCGTCGTCGCAAATTTTCCGTTTTTCTCGCTTCTAGCGGTTCGCGGCGCACTGATCGGATCCGGCACGCCAGTCTTTGTGGACTACCACGAGGTTTGGTCATCGAAGTACTGGAGGTCGTACGCGGGGCGCCTAACTGGCACATTCGGCTCCTTGGTCCAAAAGCTCTGCATTGAGGTCACCCGTTTCGCTCAAGTGTTTACCCCCGAGAGCGCTCGCAGATTACGGTCCCAGGGATTCCGAGGCGACGTGGCGGTCCTCGCCGGCCTCTTACCGGGTGACCCAATAAGAAACGCTGCAACCCTGACACAGCCTGAAGGTCCAATGGTGCTCTATGTGGGCAGGCACGTAAAACACAAGGGCGTTCGACTGCTTCCCGAAATACTTGCTGCCGCGCAGGCCTCGCTGCCCGACTTGAAGATGGTAGTTGTGGGCGGGGGGCCTGAGCGCGCTGATGTCGAGAGCGATATGCATCGACTCGGGCTGGCTGATGCAGTTCTGTTCACGGGCACTGTCTCCGATGAAGAACTCCAGCAACTCTACGAGCAAGCTTCCTGCACGATCCTCCCGTCGTTTCGAGAGGGGTACGGCATCGTCGTGGCCGAGTCCATGTCCGCGGGGACTCCTGTGGTTGTCGCAGATAACCCCGAGAATCTCGCGACGGCGCTCGTCGAACCTGGCGTGAACGGTTTGGTCGTCGAGCCATCGGTGCGCGGAATGGCGCAGGGAGTGGTCTCGGCGATAGTCGCCGGCGATTCTCTTCGCCACTCGACTCGCGAGTGGAGCGCTCAGTTTTCAGCGACAAAGAGCATCGATCGATCAGCGGACGAAATGTTGGCACGCCTGACTACGTTTGCTCGTCACTAACTTCGCAATGTGTAAGCCCGAGCGCGATATCAAATCATGTACGGCTCACAGCTTCGAGCCAGCGATATGCGTTCGCCTCATGTCGATCGATTGACCGACATAAGACGAACGATTCGTTCAAGCGAACGTGTTCAAATCGGCTGCGCCCTTGCGAAAGCGCGGACTCGAAGACCAGGCTTGACGAAGTGGGCCGTCAGAACTGAAAGGTCAGGCTTGACGAAGTGAGCTGTGTCGTAGGCAAACCACGCAAAGGTCCACGGGGTCTTCCTCGCTCTCCATATCTACGGCCAGCAGCCGAGCAGGTACGAGGTACTCCTCTTCGGCAGTCGGCAGCTTTATGCGCGGCGAAGCGATGAGGAACGGAGCGATCAATGGCGCGGCTGTCAACACGAGTCCCACGACGAAGGCGCTCCTCACGAAGGAAGCCATCGAGGCAGCAACCGACTTCGAAATGAATTCGGGGTGTGAGTAGAAACTGACGAGAAGGACCGTGAGCCCGGCGAGGGATACGAGCACAAGAATGATTCCGTACACAGAGAATCGACGGATCAAATTCGCGATCGGAACCTTGACGTGAGCAGGGCGAAGACCGGACGACTCCGCTCGATATCTGAGAACGATTCCCGTGCAAAGAACGAGCGGTCCAAGAATGCTGAGCACACCGGCCGTAACGTCGCCAACCCAGCTCAACGATCCGGCTTGTCCGAACCCGTACGTTGACTGCGCTGCCAGTACCCAGAGCACGACGGCCGACACCGTCATGAAGACTCCGGGAATCGTCGCCGCCGTCTCGGGACTCAACAACAGAATCTGACGAAGGTGACGAAGGCCATCCGAGAACGTGCTCAGCTTTGACTCCCCGATCCGCTCGGCGTACTTCGTGTCGACTTCTCTGATTCTGAGTTTCGCCCACGAGCTACGGATAAGCATCTCCGACGCGAACTCCATGCCGGTTGACGAAAGATTGAGACTCAAGATCTGCTCTCGCCGGAATGCGCGAAAGCCGGACTGGCTGTCGCGAATCGTCATTTCGTTCCGCGTCGCCTTCTTCACCAAATAGGTAATCGCTGGCGTACCGACATAGCGGTGTAGCCACGGCATTGTCGCAGTCGTGGCGTCGCTGAGCCTCTGGCCAAGCACCATGTCAGCTTCACCTTCGAGCAATGGCATGAGCAACCTCGGGATTGCGTCCAACTCGTAGGTTCCGTCGGCATCGGCCATGATCACAAATTCCGACTCGGCAGCCTCGATGCCCGAGCGCAACGCGGCGCCGTAACCCGGCTCTGACTGATAAATAACTTGGGCACCGGCGGCCATCGCGATAGCGCCAGAATTATCGGTGGATCCGTTGTCCACCACGACGACGGACCCGTCGATGCCGGCAGCACGCATGGTCTCGAGGGCTTTTTCGACACACTGTCCGACTGCGAGTTCCTCGTTGAGGCAAGGAAAAACGACGGTCACGCTAACTCCGTGCAGCAGGTGCGACGGTTCCAGGCAGAATTCTTCGGGCTGAGCGTCACTGAAGAACTTCTCGGATTCAGCGTCGGTTAGGAAGCTCTCGGTTACCGTATCAAGTTCGGTTGCAGGCTTGGTGAACGTCATCGGCTGACGTCCGAAACTGGTAGTAGGGCACTAGACACTGGTTCACTCCGCTTCAGCCCCTGCGGCATAAAGATTCGCACAAACACGCATCGTTGTCAAGCCGTTGTTTTTCTGTAGTGATTCAACGAGCCTTGTCATCAGAATTTACACGGACTTGATGCACTTTTGATGATGGTCGAGCAGCGATTACCAGGTGAGCAGCGCGAAAATCTGCATCATCATTCTGGAATACTCAGTCAGCCACGACGGACGCAAGCGTCCGGATTCTCGCAGAAAGCGTCCCGAGAAGGCCGCGGCGCGCGGCGCACCTCAATGCTGAGGAGAGGGCCTGGGATACGCTGAAGTGTGCTGAGGTGTGGTCATGAGCACCGAGTCGGTTTAGAGCGCCTGACAGGTACGTCGACTTTGAACTTTTCCTAGGAGCAGAGCGTGGCTCGAATACTCGTTTTGTCCCCTTACGAACCCCCACCCGACGGAATCGCCAAGCACACCAGCCACCTCGTCAGCGCCTGGGATTCTGCTGGTCATACCGTGTTGGTGATGGCTCAAGGGAGGCATCGAAGCATTGGAGTCGCAGAACCCTTTGGTGCGCACTCGAGAGTTGCTCGCGTCTTAGGAAAGATTCCGCGAAGGCGCGCGTGGAATGAGGTCGTTGACTTTGACCCAGATGTGGTGTTTGTACAATTCGCCATTGCCGCGATGAGCATGAATCTCTGGTCCATCAGAAGCCTCTGCCAGCAGATCACCGCCGCTCGCATTCCAGTTGTTGTGGCCTTTCACGAGCCCGCACGAGAGTACGACCTGCTCGGTTTCGTAACTCGCTTCATCTACAAAACCATGGTTCACGTCACCAGCGTGCCGGTTGCTTTCTCGGTCGCCGGGCGCGACGCGCTCATTGACAATGGACTCTTCGCTGAGGTCATTGAGGCTCCCCACGGCACGGAGGAGGTCGCCGAGATATCAGATGACGAGCTGCAGCGCGTGCGGGGCCTCTATCAACTGCGCAAGCCTCTTGTGCTGACTCTTGGATTCACGAACCCCGACAAAGGTACCGACGTCCTTCTTGACGCCGCCGGTGCGATCGCCAAGAGTCAGAACAATGACGTGCAGTTCCTCATCGCTGGTTCGCCCCGGCAACGGCGCGGATTGTTTCGACTCATGGAACGTCGCGATGTCAAGTACCAAGCACAGCTCGAAGAAAGGGCGAAGCGGAGCGCGAACGCAGATATCGCGTTCTGTGGTTTCATCCCCGACGACGATGTGAAGGCGCTGCTGTTCGCTGCGGAGGTCGTCGCCTTGCCGTACCGCAGCATCACGCAAAGCGGCATAGCCAATTTGGCGCTGTCAAGTCGTTCGGTTGTTGTTGCGTCGGACCTTCCCGGTCTACGGAGCGACCTCGGCAACGCAGCCGTCTACGTAGAGGTTGGAAACGCCACGGCGATGGCGTCACACATCGCGGCTCTTTTGAGCGATGGCAGCGCCTCGGTTCGACAGCACATGCGCGAACTCTCTGAAGAGCGCGCTCGCGCGAACACCTTTGCGAATGTGGCGGAGATGATCTTGGCGGCCGGCTTGGCGGTAAGAACCGCTGAGAACCCGTCCTAAGCGCGAAGCGCCTCTCGGTAGCTTTCGATCGTCTCTTGGGCGATGCTCGCCCAGTCGGTTTTGTTGGACCATGCCAGCGCGGCGGCACTCATCTCGCGATACGTCGTCTTGGGAAGCTGCTCAACTTCTTCCAGCACCGCGACCAGAGCATCGACACCGGGCTCAAACCTGATAGCGGTGGCGTCGGGAATGTCGTCAAGCACTTGAAGGTTCGGCATGATGACGGGTCGTCCGAACGAGTGCGCCAGCATGATGGAACCGCTGTTCGAGATTTCGCGGAAGGGAAAGACTGCGAAATCCGTTGCTTGCAGGTAGCGCGCAAGATCGTCGTTCGGCACCCACTGAAGATGGAGCACGACACTTCGCGACGCTTCCCCCGCGAGGCGTTGTAGCTCATCGCGATATGAAGTGTCGACGCACGTGCCAGCGATCAGCAACTTGATTCTTGACGACGCCGGAAGCTGCGCCGCGGCGCGCAAGAGGAGATCCACTCCCTTGTACGCCTCAATTCGTCCGAGCAGAGCCACGACGACGTCGTCATCACTGAAGCCGAAGCTCGCTCGCGCTTCTTCTGTCGTATGCGTTATCGCGTACGGCCCGGCGTAGGAGCCCATAGGGATCACCCGTACGTCTCGAGCTCCAAGTTCGCGAAGCTGGCGCGCCGTCGACTCAGAGAGCGCGATCACCACACTTGCTTTTGATAGCAGCAGATCCCGAGCCCGAGCATCGTCGTCGAATACCGGCTCGTGTGGCATGAGGTCGTGCGCGGTCCACACGATGCCGAAGCCCAGCGAACGGGCGAAGCGAAGGTACATTCCAAACCACCACTCCATCAGCTTCATGGACCAGCGCTTCCCTTGCGCCCACGGGAGCGAGAACTGAAAGACCCAGTGAATATGCAAGATCCGGTAGCCGTGGACTCGCCGCCACACCAGAAGAGCCGGCATCAGGAGAATGTTGAGGGTTTGCGACGAGGTGGGCCCTTCGTCATAGGAAACTCGAATGCCAGCGTTCTCGATGTCTCGATAAAGAAGTTCTTGATACGGGGGACCATCTCGCGGCGTTACCAACACCGACAAATCCGCAATCACGTACCTGGTCTCACCAGTTCGTGAAGCACTCCAGCTCCCATGACGAGGTGGTCCGCCAGCACGAGCCAGCGAAGCTCTTCTTGGCGAGTACGCCAGATCGGCCACAGAAGAACCAACGGGTACCACCGCCATTTCACGGTCAATGGCAGGCCGAGCAAGAAAAGCGCATAGAGCAAGGGCGCGGGGTTTTCCTTGGTGGCTTCGCCAATGCGATCAGTGTGCTTGCGAAGTAGCCGGCACCCGCCTTTGCCGTAGAAGAACGAACGGCGAAGTTGGCGCATCGGCGTACCCCAGTCGTGCTGGACGACGGCATTCTGCACCCAGCGAAGGCGGTAACCATTGTCGGTCATTCTCCACGTGAAGTCGATGTCTTCCGCCGAACCAAAGGACTCATCGAAACCCCCCACGGTGTCGAAGGCTTCACGGCGAAAGGCGAGATTTATTGTGGGCGCCATCGGCACGTAGTCCTTATCGACGTTGCCCCACCAGTGGACTCCCGAATAGACGCTCTTGCCGATCGCCCTCGCGGGGCCACACGCGACAAACTCGCCTTCCTCCAAAATCGGGGCGAGCAACCTCTCTAGCCACTCGTCTTCAGGCAAGCACCCCGAGTCGGTGAAGACGATGATGTCGCCTTCAGATTCTCGAACGCCAATGTTGCGTTGGTGGGCAATGGTCGTGTGAATGCCGGGCGGCTGCACGTAGTCGATCCAGCGGGCCCAGTCATTGGACAGCCGGATGTCGTCGAGCGCGCCGTTCGAGGCGTCGACCACCAGCACTTCACTAAGCACTCCCCCAACGAATGGCTTGAGGGCCTGGAGCGTCTCACTCAGAAGTCGCTCGTCTTTGTTGACAATTACTAAGGACGTCTTATCCACGTCTCTCCTTTGAGCAAATCATAACAAAGGCGATGTCGATTGCTTAACGCGCGATCACAGAGTTCTTCGCTACGTCAGCGCGATGGGGACTAGACGTCTACTGAATCCTCGTCGACTTCCTCTGAGCACGGAGCCCTTGTGATCCGAGGGGCGTAGCGCTAAGACGTTGAAGACGTCATTTCCGAAGTACCTCCTTGGGAATCGCTGGACGATTCGCATGAAGTTCGTGAATCCCGCAGCTCGAAGCAACTCAAACACCTCTTCTTCCGACGATCCTGCCATCTTCAGTGACGGCCGATTGATTTCGATGATGACCCGTCGCACTCCCGAAAGAACCTTCTTGCCGCCGCGAAGAACGTGTGACTCCCAGCCTTCGACGTCAATCTTGAACAGTGCCGCGGAGCTCAGTTCGATGCCGGCATCGACCTCGTCCAAAGCGGCCATCGAAACTTCGAGGCGATCCTGTTGAGCCCACGGTAGGGCGGTGACGCTCCCACTGTCGGTGCTGCGAGCCAACGAGATTGAACCCGCTTGCTCGCCGAGCGCCGATTCGACAACGACGACATTGCGGCACCGATTTGCAGTCAAGTTCTCGTTGAGCGCAAGAGCGTTCGTTGCGTACGGCTCAAATGCGACGACGAGTCCATCACCCACGCACCGAGAACCAATGGTCGTAAACCAACCGATGTGCGCTCCTACGTCTATGAACAGATCTCCGGGCTCTAAGAGCTCGCGCACAAGAACCGTTTCAATGGGCTCGAACAGATTCAGGAACATCGTCCTTTGCGTATTGTCACCGAGCTCGCACGTCAAGATGCGGCCGTCTCGCAGTGTGACGGTTGCCTGACCCTGTGGCGACGGAAGCCGGCCGCTCCTCCAGCCGAGAATGAGCGGATATCCCACGATCCCCCGCGAGGCTACGATCCGCCAAAGTCGGTGCGACAGGAGGCGGGTTTGCCACTCGCGCGCCAGGTCACCTGCTTTCGATCTCATAGCTTCCTGATTCACTTCGCCGAGTCTGGATGGACGCAACCAACCTTACCGATGGCGGGCCAGTCCGATTCCGAGACTGTGATTATTCAACAGTTTCCGAACCCATGTGACGCCGCAGTCGGAACTCGCGCCATGCGCCCTGGACAAATCCGACGTCGTTGGCGAGATCCTCCCCCGCCTGAACGTAGGGGTAGCTGATCGCCTCGCGGGAGCGACTCTCCTTCAGCCACGCGTACCAGCGTCGATAGAGAACGTACGGTGAGAGCACGAGGAACACCACGGACAACACTGGGCTCACGATCGCTACGACGGCGGCGATCAAGACTGCGCCCGGGAGAAGCGGTGACAGAGTCGGGATGTCGCGGTCCTTTACCCACTCTCTTCCATACGCACGCCCGTAACTTCGAGACCTTCGAAACGCGTCAAGAATGGAAGGGTCAAAGTCGTGGTACATAACGATCTCGGGGAAGAGTTGTACCGTGTCCGGCCCGAATTTCGACCGTAGCGGTCGAGCCAACGACTCCTCCTCCCCAGCTCCAGGTGATTCGGTAAATCCTCCGGCGTCACGGGCTGCATCGACGCGCACCGACGTATTGGCTCCCACCGTGAAGTACACCGGTCGCTGCTCCGGACGCATCTTCGGAGGAAACAACTGGTAGCGCAGGCGCGGCCAAAACCCAGCGTGTTCATCGATCGGCGCCTCTTGGTGTCGCAACGGTCGGCGATACGCGGCGTAGCGGCGATTGAAGGTGTCTGTTTGGTAGGGCTCGACCAATCCGCCGATCATCGTCACGTCTGTCCCCACACTTTTCCACGCAAGCCCGAGCTGTCGTATCCATTGCGGAGGCGGGACGCAATCATCGTCCATCATCGCCATGTATTCGCCCCGCGCTTCGGCGAGTCCCACGTTCAACGTATGACCGTGGCCTTGGTTCCGGTCAAGGTTGATTAATCGAACGCTCGCGCGACTAGCAATCTGAGCCGTCGAGTCCGTTGATGCATCATTGACCACGAGAACCTCAAAGGGGAACTCGCTGTCTTGCGCCTCGAGTGCATCCAATGCCAAGCCGAGCTTCCGATCGCCGTTGAAGGTTCCGATCACGACAGAGATCATGACATCGCCTGAGTCACCAACTTTGTTCGGCGAACTCAACGGAACCTTCTCACTTGGTCGTCGCGAGCTTCGGAAAACTTGCCATTTCCCAACAGAATACTTACATACCTGGGCGTCAACGCGCTCTCCGGGCGTGCAAGAAGAACCGTTAGAGCGTTAGCGCTGCGTTGTCGCGGCTTGTGCAATTTACGATGACGCCCAAATGATTTCTGACGCGACGGTACGCTTGAGGCCGTGGTGGTCGCGGGTTACAGCAGAGTAGACGGTGGCTATCAATTCTTCAAGCGCCTGGAGCAGTGCGCCCATCCCTCGATCCATCAATCGCTGCCGAAGGGCCGTATGCCGCGAGCCATCTTCGAAGCGACCCGACTCCGCGGATGACGACAGACGGCACAACCGGCGAAGAAGCAGTCGGAGGAGATGGTGGGCATGCAGAACGTCCTCTCACGGGGATTCGAATTGCGATCGACGCGCGATACTTGCGTCGACCGGGAATGGGCATCCACAACTACCTGCGTGACGCCATTCAGATTCTGGGTGACGAGGGGGGCGACATCACGCTCCTGACGAATGGTGATACGGAGACAGTGCACGATATCCAAGACGTGCGTTGGGAGACGTTTGGTAGCCGTCGCGACATCGTGTGGGATCAGTTCAGCCTGCCGCGATACCTGCGAAGACGATCATTCGATTATTACTGGGCTCCGGGAAACAATGGCATCCCGTGGGTTTCTACTGGACGAACAATAAAAGTCTCCACGACCCACGACATAATTCCGTTGCGTCTTCCGCGCGTGTATCTGTATCGAAGGCCCGGCTACGCTTTGCCCTACCTTGTGTGGACTGCTGCGGCGATTCTCAGAAGCGACGTCCTCATCACCGATTCCCACGCGTCAGCGAATGACATCCACAGAATGTTTCGACAGCGCTCCCTCGTGGTGTCTCCGACACTTTCACCCCGAAAGGGCTCGGTCCCCTCGGCGCAGTCGTCATTCACCATTCCCGAAGGCGACTACCTCGTCTATACGGGAGGCATGGATCCGCGCAAGAACGTCGACAACCTCCTCCGGGCGCTCGCGCTGTCGCTGCGAACGTTGCCGGACTTGCGCCTTGTCGTCATCGGTCACAGCACGGAGCATCTCAAGCCCCTCATCGAAGAGCTCAACCTGACGAACCACGTCGTGCGCACCGGCTACGTGAGTGAAGACGAGAAGTTCGCGATTCTTCGGGGTGCTCGAGCAATGGTGTACCCATCGCTCTACGAAGGTTTTGGGTTGCCAATACTCGAAGCGTTCGATGCCAACGTACCGGTTCTGACCTGCAGGAATAGCTCTCTCTACGAGGTTGCCGGAGATGCCGCGCTCTACGTCGATCCACTTTCTCCTGCATCCATCGCCGAGGGAATCGTCGAGATCATCGATGATCGCACTGCTGAGGAGCGCCGCACCCTCGGTCGCGCGCAACTAGGGCGATACGATCCGATTCTTGCTCAGCGTGAATTGATCGGCGTATTCGAGATGAATCCATCAACGCAACTCGCGCGGCGCGGCAAAGGTCGCAGGACTCGCACCTCGCAGTTCACGTCCGACTAGCAGCTCTTCGCACTTCCTAAGTCGCCTAGATAGCACCGCGCTTGGCTGGCCGGAAGACAGACTGCAGCTCGGCTGGCACACCCCTCAGTACTGCGAGAACCGCGAGATACACGATCACCACACCTGGAATCAGCGCGAACCCGATGCCAATATTGAGATTGCTGCGAAGATAGACGGGAGCGAATACGGCGCAGGCAACCGCACCGGCGACGAGCGGGCGGACCATCGCTCGAAAGACGTGCGGTCGTACCCTCACTTCTGAAGCTACGAGCCACGCCATGAAGGCCGTTGAAATCACTTCGCACACCAAGGTTGCTGTGGCCGCGCCGTTGATGCCCCACCTTGGAATGGCCGCGATATTGAGACCGACGTTCAAGACAAGGCTGATCACACTCATCACGAACAGCTTGTTCGTAAATCCTCTGGCGAGACAGATGGTCGAAAGTCCGTTGGTCATGAAGATAAAGATCAGTCCGAGCCCGAGTATTCGAAGCGGCAGGACCGCGGGTCCAAAGTGGTCGCCAGCAACGAGGCGCACCACAGTGGGCCCGCACACCATCACCCCCGCTGCGCTGATCGTTCCGCCAATTGCACAGAATACGAGTGAGGAATCAATGACGTCCGTTAACGATTCGTGTGTTGCTTTGGCGAGGGAGGGAATGAACGTACGCGTGAGAACGACGGGCAGCACAAGGAACACGGAAATGACGGAGTACGAGACGCCGTAATAGCCGATCTGCTTGACGGTAGACAGGAAGCTGAGGATCACGGTGTCAGCTTTGAGATACAGCGTTCCGATGATGTACGCCAAGCCAATCGGCGTCGAAGTCCGCAGCATGGAACTCCACGTTGACCTCTCGAACCTGGGGAAGAACCTAACCTCCCGTCTCGCCGCGATGGTCGTGTAAAGAGCCCCAACTGCGTTCGCAACCAACGACGCGCCCACACAGAACGTGATGGATCGGTGAAAGACCACCGCCAGAACAACAAGGCCCACGAAGACGATCTGTTGGGTCACCGATCCGATGGCGAGAACGGTGTTTCGAAGCTGCGCATTGAAGTGTGCAGCCGAAACCTCCTGCGCAATGGAAAAAGGGATGGAGCACAGCAGAAGAACGAGCGCTATCTTCAGCGTGTCGGATCTGTGTGAGTAAACCAATAATCCGATGCCGGCAGCAATCGGCACTGCTACTAGACCAAGGGTGACTCGAAGACCCATGGCATGGCTGAGCAGGAAGTGCTCGTCTTGATCGCCTCGAGCGATATCCCTCTGAAGAACCTGGGAGAGCCCGAGATCCGTGATATTCCACGTAAGGGAGGCAAACGCCTGCACCAGAACGAAGATGCCGAAGGCTTCGGCGCCAAGATGCGTCGTGATCGCTCGAACCGATATCGCACCGAGGATGCTCACCAACACGGTCACGCCGACGCCGGTGGTTATCGAGTTCAGGATCCGCCGGTGTCCGCTTTCCGTCGTATCTTTCACGGGAGCTAGTTTCTCAAGTCCGGAGAATGCGTGGGCGGTGCTCTCACGTCTCCATCTTCCCAACAAAGTCCAACATCAGTGTCTCGTTAACTCTGCGCACACCAAACAGTAGATTCACGTGGTCGTGAGAGGCAGACGGGGTTCAATGGCTGCGATCTTACAACCGGTTTGCGACGAAATTGTTGAGGGATTGCGAGAACGACGTCAAGCAAATCTGCAAGGTCGTCGTAATCTCTCGCACGCTTTGAGGCAAGGTACTCGCCACTTGAGGCATCTGTCTCGGACACTCAATGACCGTTCAGGATCAAACAAGTCCGTATAGCTACACTGTGGCTACGCTGAAGGAGTTCCATGGCAATCAACGTCCTAGCGGACACGGCGCAATCCTCTCGCGATCGTGATCGGCGAGCCACCTGGTTCTTCTGCATCATCTCGGCGCTTGCCGTTCTGGTGTGCGCGGTCCATGGACTCGGTATGGACACCGATTCGACTGCCTATCTGGTCTCTGGTGCCAATCTCGCGCACGGTCGCGGACTCACCGGTATAGGCGGCACGCCTTTCACCTTGTTTGGACCGGCTCTGCCCGCGTTCGTATCAGTGGGCGTACGTCTGGGAATGTCAGCGCAAACTGCTGCTCTCATCATCAACGTCGTGAGTGCGGTGCTCACGGTGATCCTTGGGCGAATGCTGCTAAAACGGCACGTCACTGATCCGAACCTTGTGCTGGCGGGCAGCGCGATCATCGCGGTTGGCTGGCCGTTGCTGCAAGTAACGTCGCTCGCGATACCGGAGCCGCTCACGGTCGTCGCGCTGCTCGCTCTCATCTTGGTGCTGGAAAGCTTCGGCGAGGCCCCACGCCCACGTATCTCACTGTTCGCCGTCGTCGTCCTGTTGAACTTGACGTTCTTCTTGCGATATGCCGCCGTGGCGTTTATTCCCGTGGCGATCGTCGTCGTGTTCTTTGCCCGTCGACGCACTGACACCACGTATCAAAGAATCGTCTACACGGCGGGGACAACGCTGCTCGCTGTGTTGGGACCCGCCCTGTGGATGCTTCGCAACCACTCGGTCGACGGCAGCCTGTTGGGTCCTCGCTATCCGCCTGTATTCGGTATCGCCACCGTTGCTCACCAATACGTCCTCGCCACAGCGAAGCTGTTTCTCCCGGGACCGAACATCTTCGAGGACCTCGTCTTCGTCGTAGTAGTCGTGCTGACTTGCTACGCGCTTCGATTGGTCTACACAGCTGAGCCGGGCGGCGTCGGCGCCTTCGTCCGTCGACTTGAACCGTGGTCAGTTCTTCTCTTGATGTGCATCGTCTACGTGGTGTATCTCTACGCCGCCGAGCTATCGACAAAGATCGATCCGATTGACTCGCGTCTCCTCGTCCCGATCTATGTCCCGTCCCTCATTTTGCTCATCGGCTTGATGGAGTCAGTTCTCTCGAAGAGCTCGTTGAGCACCAGCACGAAGCGACTTTGGAAACGCGCGCTTGCGCTGTTCTTGGTGGTCCAAGTATCGATCTCATGTGCGATCATCGGCGACTTCGCGATCGAAGGTCGCGGCTACACGTCATCTGCATGGAGAACCTCGACGCTGGTCACGGCGTCCAAGTCGCTAAAGGGAGCAACGTACTACTACACGAATAATCCCGCTGGTCTATGGGCCAGGCTTGGAGGCGACAACATCTATGCGCTTCCCGCGTCGATATCGCAAGACCGGAAGGTCCTCACGTGCCCCGGAGCTCGCGTGGTGTACTTCTCACAAGGTCCGGGCGTCTACTACGGAGAGTCCAACGGCGTGTCCGCCGACATCACCGCGGTAAAGCTCACCGCGTTGAAAGCGGTTCTGGGGGTGAAGCAACTCTTTGTCAGCAGCGAGGGATCGCTACTCGGGGCCGAGAGCAACCCTGGCGCGCGCGTTCATTGTCCCTAGTTCAATGGGCATTCAACGACGAAATGTGAAGCGTCGCGCCTCAATGATAGATGCGAGTGGCCCCCGTTGAGTACACAACGAAGAAGTTCTTGTCAAAGAAGCCCACGGTAGAGCGATACACCGTGTAAACATTGCCGTTCTCCGCGTCGGCCTGGGAGAGACCGTCTTTCAGGTTCACCGTTGACAGATAGATGTAGGCCCTGTGGTCGACCTCTGGTGGGATGATCTCGGGCAGTTCGTCGTACGTCCCCGGTTCAGAGAGAAGAACGAGTTGGCCGTAGAGATCGGTTTGGACGATATTCGGATACAGGACGTTGGTCTGCAGCCATGCCGCCGTGGCTAGCTCGGGCGTCGAGACCGTGAATTCCTCAACGTTCACTCCGTTGACCGTGATCGCACCTGGCGGCTGTCCGCCAAACATCAAGGTGCCCAACCCGGTAGCCCACACCACCAATATTGCAACGAACGTGACGCTCGCCACTTGTGCAGCCTGGGCGAACCTGGCCCCCACATGTGCGAGGGAGGAGGCGAGATCGTCGAGCAACATGGTCGTGGGCACCGCGAGCAGAATCGCCGTAATGATCGCCGCACGTTCCGGGCTGTAGTAGGCGGCCAACGTTCCAGAGAATCGCAAGAAGCCACCGATCAATAGACCCGCGACGGACAGGCCCACGAGATCGGCGCTGAACTCATACGATCTGCGACGTCCGAGGCGAAACACTCCGTAGAGAAGAGCCAGCCCAAGAACTATCCAGAGACTCTCGACGGCAAGAAAGCTCAGATCACTCCACTCCGTAGCGAAACTCGGGAGCACGCCGGGCGTTTTGGGGGAAGCAACGGCGGCGAGCTGCACCGACCCTGAGCCCTTGACGGGCACAATCCAGGGGGCGCTCTGTCTCAGTTCGCTCACCAACAGCGTTTCGAGGTTGTAGGGAGGAATGTATGACTCCGCGGTGGACGTGGCGAGCCCAGCTCCTTTCGAGGTGACAGCACTCGAAGGAGCAGCGAGCGCGGAGTTCCGTGTGATAGCGAGGTTCCATCCGAAGGCGGCGAGGATCGCGACCACCACCAGCGTGCCGTTGACAATTCGTCGCCAGTGCACGTCATGTCGGTGCTTCTCCACCTTTTCGCGCGGCACGCCGAGCCATCCTCTCGACCACAAAACACTCGCGGGCCAGGCGAGGAGCAAAATACCTACCACGAGATACGACGTGGTGTAGTGCGTGAAGGAGATGGCAACGATCAGCAGTCCAACGCTGATTCGGGCGGGACGCTCCAACATCGAGCGATCGAAGACGACCATGACGACGGCCGCCAGCATGGTCAACGCCATAGCTTGACGAGTAATGCTCACGAGCTGAGAGGTAAACACGGCGCTCGAAACGATGAGACCCACGACGACGCCGAACGCAATGCCGGGGCGAGGCGCAGTTCGTCCGCTTGTGATCCAGCGAGGAACCGCTCGAGCAGCGGTAAACACTGCAAGTGGCAGCAGGGCGAGTATGGCCGGGACAACCAACTGAAAGAACGCCAGCAGACGCAACTTCACCAGCGAGTGAAGAACCGTCGGCAGCACGGTGAGCGACAGCATTGATGCGTAGGGATCATGATTCGACGGAACGACCCACACGCCCGCGCGCAGGGTCTGGGAGGCAATCCCAAACTCCTTTTGTATGTCCCAGCCATAGAGGTGGCCGCCTCGCAAGCTGGTCGATAACAGCAAAGCCAATGAAGCCATGTAAAGCATGGTGCTCAAGGGCCATCGGCTCGTTCGGCTCCACCCCGCCACGACTCCCGCCACCAAGAGCACGACATCCAACGTCGTAGCGAAGACAGCGAGGTGGTTGTCGCCGCTGTGGTTGAGTTGGGCGACGCCAAGAATTGAAAGCAACACCAGTACGCCGCCCGCGAGCGCAACGTAGACCTGCGTCGCGCGAACATCTTCGAAGACCCACAAGACGGGATCACGCCGATTGATGGCACAAATCGCCAACATGACCAGCGCGACGATGAACCAGATCACACTCTCGGGAATCACGTTCAGCGGGTGTGCGATGCCGAAGGGTGGGCCGATCAGGCTGGCCAGCCCACCCACGACCATGATCGCCATGAGGCTGAAGCAGACGGACAGCACAATGCGGCCAGCGGTGCTCGCCGGGCGGGTCTTCAGTGTCGACAAGACCGCGGCGCCGGGAACGAGCAGCAAGGTAAGGACTCCCGGCAGTGGCGCCAGCGGAGAGTGCGTCACGGCCAGCAACACTGACAAGATCAAGCCCGCGACGAGCCAGATCATCGTCGGCATCACTTCCGGCCAACGTTTTTTCAGTTCGGGCCAGCGAATCTTGAGCGTAAACCAGCTCTTCGTCAGCTCCGGCCAACGCTCTTTGAGCGTGAGCCAGTGTTCCTTGAACTTCTCTACGGGCCGTCGTGGCGATAGCGCTAACGGAAGCTTGATGCTCGCGATTTCCTTTCGGAGATTCAAGCTCATGATTTCAGCACGGGAAGAGTGAGAAAGACGTTGGTACCGGCGAGCGCGATCTGCAATCTTCCGGCGGTCGCACCTCGTGAGGGAACTACGATCGTGGTGGTCCGCCCGCTGTCGAGCGTCTTTACGCCGAGGCTGATCAGCGCACCATTCTGGGTTGCGCTCCAGTGATAGGTCGCGTCGCGTCCCGTGTGGTTGGTCAGCTCGACCTTTATGGTCTTTCCGGCTCGAACGCCCTTGGTGGCGACGGAGGGAGAGCTAAACGCGAGAGAACTGTAGGGAGTAGGCTCAAAACCACCGTGCACCAAGGCCAGCAGACCGCGAGAAATCGGCGTGAACGCAAACAACAGAACCACAACCGCGACCACGGTAAGAAAGCGCTTGCTGGAGACACGACCCTGCACTGGACGCATCATTTCAAGCCAGTAAGTATCTGAATTTGGTCCTCAGACAGAACGCAAGCCGAGACCACGCCACAAATTCTACTTTGAAAGCACTGAGTGGTTGTGGACAATAACAGTCCAAGATTATTGAGCGCTTTTTTTGCGTCCGTAGTTAATGGCTTATCCAGCCGGCGTCTCGGGTTGGCTCGGCTTACACACCTGCGACAGCATCGCGCTGCGCGACCCCATCGCGAATCCGAGGAAGGAGGCGCTCGCCAAAGTCGATCGTGTCAGAAAGTGGATCAAATCCCTTGAGCAGCAGAGCCGTGATGCCGAGGTCGTAGTACCGAAGCATGGCTTCTGCAACCTGGTCGGGCGTGCCAACCAGCGCTGTCGAGTTTCCTGCGGCTCCCGTGAGGTTGGCAACCTTCATAAAGAGACGCTCGTCGAAGACGTCCTGACGCGAGGACATCTCGATGAGCCGCTTGCGACCCTCGGACGACGTCCCACTTGTGTCTCGGTCGACCGAGAAGGTCGCGTTCTGTTGACCACCGAGTCCCTCGTACGTGTCTTTGTGGCCGGCCATTCTCTCTTTGGCGAGCTCAATTCGCTTCGCCGTGGTGTCAGCGATCCACTCCGCTTTCTGCCACGCCTCGTCTTCTGTGTCAGAGATGATCGGTCGCAAGGAGATGCTGTAGCGAAGCTCGCGCCCCTGCGCCCTCGATGCTTGCTCGATCACCTCTCTTCGAGCTGCGACGGCGTCACGCGGTTCTCCCCAAAATGCATAGACGTCGGCGTATTGCGCGCCCACGGCGATCGCGGGTGGAGACGCTCCAGCAAAGTAGAGGGGTATGCCGGCGGGCGTGACGGGCTTGACCGAACTAAACGCCCCCTCGTACCGAAAGAACTCGCCCTCGAAGTCGAATGGTGTGTCTTCAGCCCAGATCCTGCGAACGACGGACATCGTTTCACCGGTGCGCCGATACCTCGCGTCGTGAGGGACGAAATCACCCTCTCGATGCTGGTCGGCTTCGTCGCCGCCTGTGATGAAGTGGATGCCGATTCGTCCGCCACCGGTCAGGTGATCCATCGTGGCCGCCCAGCGCGCCAACAGAACCGGCTGCACGAATCCCGGCCGATGAGCGACCATCACCTTGAGATGCTTAGTGCTGTGCAGCACCGTCGACGCAACTGCCCAGCCTTCGGGCGCGACGGCGCCGTAGCCCACGAGAACGCGATCGAAACCTCCGTCGTCGTGGGCGCGCGCTATGTCCTCCAAGTAGCCGGGTTCGATGACGGGGCCCTCGATCCAGTCAACGACCGGCCCGTCGACGAGCGGCCCCTTGATTTCGGACGCTTCCTGCGTCCCTACCATTCCGATGATCTCGACTGGCATGTTCCTCGCGATTCACTGATCTACGCCGCCGCATAGTTGCTGTTTGCTCGATCGAACGACTGGTGTTATCAAGGCGATCGTCGTGCAGAACGCTAACATCCAATTGGTGTCGAGCGGAACGATCAAATCGGTTTCCAGCGGAGAACGGCCGCTCGTCGCAGTGGGTTACGGACCGCGATGCGTTCCGGTGATGCAGCTCACCGCCGCAGCGGCGGGGCTGTGCGATCTGCTCTGGCTGGTCGACACCTCACAGCCTGAAATGCCTCAGATGATCGACCTCCTCGATCGATTCGGTCCCGTCGTCGACATCGGCGGGTCAAGCGACGAGCTAACACTCAAGGAACTCTCGTCGCCGTACCGACCTGACGGCATCGTCACGTACTTAGACGCCAACATGACGACGCTGGCCCGAGTTGCAGAAGCGCTGGAACTTCCCTTTCACTCTGTTCGGACCGCCGTTGCCCTGACCGACAAGTTCGAGCAGCGCCGGGAACTCCGCGAAGCCGGCCTGGCGACTCCTGAGTGCGGAGTGATTGCGCCTCAGCAGAGCGCAGACGATCTCGAGTGGCTCGAAGCTGCGTGGACGTGGCCGGCTGTCCTCAAGCCTCGCTCGGCGCAGGGAAGTCGCTACACATTCTTCGTCGAGAACCGTGCACAACTCGATAAGTTCGTCCGCGCGCTCGGCCCAAAGAGACCGGAGATGATTCTCGAGGGCTATCTGGACGACGACGCATCACGAGACGGCGGGGACTACGCGCCCTACGTCTCAGTGGAGAGCGTCGTTGCTCGCGGCGTCATCAGTCATCTCGCGCTCACGGGGCGTTTCCCGCTGGCTGAGAACTTTCGAGAGACCGGGTTCTTCATACCGGCCGCACTTCGCGACGAGGACCAGGCCGCAGCACTCAATCTTGCGTCGCTTGCCATCGAGGCGCTCGGCGTCACGACCGCGTGTCTGCACACCGAAGTGAAGTTCACCTCGGATGGTCCTCGGGTCATCGAGGTCAACGGGCGCGTAGGTGGTGGCGTACCCGAGATGCTCGATCGCGCCTCGGGGCTCGCGCTCATCGAGATGACGCTGCAACTCGCGCTCGACACTCCCATCCAGATCGACGGTCCCGTTGCCACGAATCGAATCGGCTACCGATTCTTCCTCCAGCCGCCGGCCGTCTCCGCAACGGTCGCAACCATCAGTGGCATCGACGCGGTGAGCGACTATCCCGGCGTTGACGCCATCACGGTGCACCAGGGGCCGGGCGCGGATCTCAACTGGAAAGACGGTTCGCGAAACCACATCGTCGCAGTCGTCGGCTCGGCGGACGATTACGACGAGCTCTTGGCCGTCAATCGGCTGCTCAACCAAGAGGTAACGGTCACGTACGACAACGTGAACCACTTCTAGTGGTAGTGCGGTTGTCGCACCTTGGGACTGAGGACGAGACCGCTCCTCGCGCGCGATGGACGTGTTCGTTCGTCAACAACATGCCCGACACCGCATTCGATCAGACGGAGCGACAGTTTCTCGGGTTGCTCGACGCCAGCTCGGGAACGGACGTCATCGACGTCAAGCGATTCACCATGAAGGGCGTACCACGAGGCGAACAGACAGCGACAAAGATCTCAACTGAGTACTTCCCCGCCGACGCGATTCGATCGGACCCTCCGGACCTGTTGATCGTCACAGGATCAAACCCCATCGAAGAGCACATGGAAGACGAGCCCTACTGGACCGAGATGGTCGAGGTGCTCTCGTGGGCGAAAGAGCACGTTCGCGACGTGCTGCTCTCGTGTCTATCAGCTCACGCTGCGCTCACCGTCTTTGATGGCGCGGAGCGCGAACGACTTGCGGCGAAACGGACCGGTGTCTTCACGCAGGACGTGGATCAGACGCACCCGTTGACACACGGCATCGATGCGGAGATCCTCTTGCCGCACTCTCGGCACAACACGGTGCCAACGGCCTTGCTCGATGAGACGGGATACCAGATCCTCATCCAGTCTGACGACGTCGGCTGGAGCCTGGCAGCAAAGGACGTCGGAACAGCAAGCGTCGTGCTCGTTCAGGGCCATCCTGAGTACGACCCTTCGAGTCTTCTGCGCGAGTACCGCAGAGACGCGGGACGCTACGTGCGCCACGAGCGCGACGACGTGCCGGTGTTGCCGCTTCATTGCGTGTCGCCAGAAGACTGGGACCAGCTGGTATCGATGCATCAGATGATCATCGGAGGACAGAGGGACTCGACGATCTTCGAGACATACCGATTCGATGAGGTGGGCGAACGCGCACCGTGGCCGTGGCGTTCTACAGCAACCCAGCTGTACGCCAATTGGCTCGCGGGAATCGATTCACGGAGCGACTGAGCGGGCCTCTCGACCACGTCGGTGATCGGGCTCCCGTCGATGGGCCCGTTTGTATGCTTTCTTTCTAGGCGGCGCTATCAAGAGAAACGGCACATCGATGCACGACGAGACGATTGCAATCCACGGCGGGTACCAGGCCGACAGCACCCGCGCAGTCGCCGTGCCCATCTACCTGACCGTGGCGCACGACTTCCTCGACGCTGACCACGCGAACGCCATCATGGACTTGGCGATCCCAGGATTTCACTACAACCGCATCAACAATCCGACGAACGATGTCCTCGAGAAGCGGCTCGCCGCGCTCGAAGGCGGCAGCGCTGCGCTCGTCGTGGCGTCCGGTATGGCCGCCGTGAGCTACGCGATCCTCACCGTCGCCCTCGCCGGTTCGAACTTCGTCGTCGCGCCTCAGCTGTATGGGGCTACGTACACGTACTTCGCGCACGTCTTGCCCACCTTGGGCATAGAAGCACGCTTCGCTCCCGATGATCGCGCCGAATCCATTGCGGCTTTGATCGACGAACGCACGTGTTGTGTCTTCGTAGAGTCCATCGGCAATCCCGCCGGGAATGTCGTTGACCTCGAGGCAGTCGCCGACGTCGCTCACCGTGCGGGCGTTCCGCTGATCGTGGACAACACGGTAGCCACACCGTTGATGTTGAAGCCGCTGCAGCACGGTGCCGATGTGGTCGTGCACTCCCTGACCAAGTTCATTGGTGGTCACGGCACCACGCTCGGTGGTGCGATCATTGACGGCGGCACCTTTCCGTGGACTGAGCACGCGGAACGGTTCCCGACGTTCAACGAACCCGAAGTCGCGTTTCACGGCGTCGTCTTCGCGCGTGACTTCCCGGAGCGACCGTTCATCGTGCGTGCGCGATCGATTCAACTCCGCAACACCGGCGCCACGCTGTCGCCATTCAGCAGCTTCCAGTTTCTCCTCGGTCTCGAGACGCTCGCGCTGCGATTGGAGCGTCACGAGGCGAACGCGCGCGCCGTCGCCGCATACCTCGCTGCCGATCCGCGAGTTGAGTGGGTGAGCTTTGCTGGCTTCCCGGATCACCCGTACCACGAGCTTGTCCAGCGGTACCTGCACGGCCACGTGCCGTCGATCATTACCTTTGGCGTGAAGGGCGGCTACGACGCGGGGCTGGCGTTCTTTGACGCACTAGAACTCTTCAAGCGCCTGCTCAACCTTGGCGACGCGAAGTCACTCGCCATACACCCCGCGTCAACGACCCACCGCCAGCTCAGCGCAACGGAGCTCGAGGCTGTCGGCATCCGGCCTGAGACCATACGACTTTCGATCGGGCTTGAGCACATCGATGATTTGATCGAGGATCTGGATCAAGCGCTGGCTAAGGCAACCGCCTGACTCAGCTGTTGGCTCAGCCGATGATCGACTCCACGCACTGCTGCGCGTCGAACACGGCGCGCAAGCGGCTGCGTGGTGACGGAAGGTAGTGCGTGAAGTACCGCACGCCCTCAGTGAGCACACCGAGAATTGAGAGGTTGGGCTGGGCTCGACCTTCGGCGTCGTAGGGGTGAAACGTCTCGTCGATCGCGACACTGCCCACCGTGGTGTCGCCGTAGCTGAACTGCGTAAGGCGGCCTTTCGCATAGAGACGGCTCAGTAACGGCGACGTCGAACGAGCGAGCGACGGAAGGTCCAGGTGCCCGCGGACGACGCCGTTCACTATCACGCTCACCGGCGTCGCGAGCTTCGTCGAGCTGATGACCACGCGAGCGTCACCGTCAGCCTCTACCTCGGGGTACGGGCCGAACGGCATGCGCACGACACCCGCATCGACGAGGGCCAGCAGCTGCTGGGATCGCAACGGCGGCGGCCCGGCCTCGAGACGGTTGATGCGACCTCGTACGTTGGACTGAAAGTCAATGTATGACTCCAGCGACAGGCCGCCGAACTCAATGACGTCTCGAAGCTGATCGCGAAGGATGCGCGTGACTTCCTGGGCGGCCTTGACCGGACTCCCGTTGACTGCGAGCGCGTGGTCGAGGTCGGTCGCAATCATGTCGTAGACGTGCGTCTGGTACTCATCACTGGACCTGAACGAGGCGTCGACGTCCGCAAAAAGAGAGTCCGCCGGGTCGAACGTCCCGTACGTGGGTTCAAGGCGATCAATAGTCCGCTCGAACTGACCTCTGGCCCATCCCGACTTCAATTGGTCGCGCACCAGCGCGGCAGCGGACAACCCGCCGTTTCGGTACGCTGCGTGGGTGAAGTATCGACTCTGCATTTCGGCGTAGATCAGAGGGAGAATGTCGTTGCGGAAATCGACGCGGCGCCGCAGCGGCGAACCGACGGGGTTCGTCAGCTCCTTGAACGCTGCGGGCGTGCAGATGATCGGCTGATAGTCACCGCTGGGATCGACGCCGTGCGCGGACTTCGCTGTGTACGGAACACCCGAGCGAGAGTACAGATAGATCTCGGGTTCACGTCCGCTCGCGACGTAACGCTTGCGCTGCCCTTCGTCTTCGTAGCGCCCCCCACGGCCGATGGTGAACGCCGTTAAGAGGTCAAAGCCGACGAGACCCATTCCCGCGATGGCGACCGGCGTGTTCGGTGGAAACGCGTCTTCAAAGTATTCGACCGGATATGGACGAAGGTAGTGAACGCTGCCGGCATCGCCGCCCGGTTCCGCGTTAAATGTGTGCCCCGACGTCATCACGACGTGATCAACGCTGATCTTCGTCCCATTATCGAGCGCCACGGATTCGCGGCCGCCCATCTCCGGCGAGATGTCGGTGGCGGCCGCTGAATGGCGGATGATCTCTAAGTTTGGCGGCGCATCTGCGAGGAGCATCGTGTAAAACCACGCCAAGTACTCCCCCATGAGTCGTCGAGGCAGATAGTCGGTGGGCAGTATCTCGACCCCGTTCGGATCGACCGCGCACTTCCAGTCGACCCAGCGATAGCCCTTTGTTACCGCCCACTCGTAGAGGCCGACAGCGTACGGAGGTTCCTCATCGTGGTCGGGCGAGGCGTAGAGGGAAAGCTGCCCGCAAGGATTGTTCAGCACGAGATAGTCGGGCTGTTCTCTCGCGTAGACGCCACCGCCGAACTGTCCTGGTTCGATGACGTGAAGTGTGATGTGATCTGAAATTCGACGAGCTCGACTCACGGTGCGTTCGAGTACGCACAGACCCCACGGCCCCAATCCGACAATGGCGAACTCGGTCATCGTCGCAGACACCCGCGCTCAACGAACGCGAGAGCCGGATCTGACTCGCCGAATGTTCTCGACGCACTTCTCAGCCTCATTGGTTCGGTGACTCCTTCGCTGAGTACGCTTCGAAACCGAGTCGCGCCCCAGCGAGAACAATGAACGACGCCTTCGATTGCGTGGTAGACGTGAAGATAAGATTATCGGACGTTCGCACAGCGATCGCGACTGACGAGGTCGTGCACTCGAACGAAGGACGGTCGGCGTTGAACCTACAGGACACTCTGGAAATGGGTTCGTTGACGGTCCATCGACTCGGATTCGGAACCATGCAACTCACGGGACCCGGCGTGTGGGGCCCGCCACCCGACCGCGAGGGTTCGCTCGCGGTGCTGCGACGCGCGCAAGCGTTGGGCGTCGATCTTTTTGACACAGCCGACTCCTATGGTCCGAACGTCACGGAGGAACTGATTCGCGACGCCCTCTTTCCCTGCCCCGAGACGCTGACGATAGCGACCAAGGCGGGCTTCATGAGACCGGGACCAGGTCGATGGGAGACGAACGGACAGCCCGACTATCTGCGCCGTCAGTGTGAAGGAAGCCTCGCTCGCCTCGGCGTCGATCGCATCGATCTGTTTCAACTCCATCGAGTGGATCCCAAGGTTCCCGCCGAGGAACAGTTTGAACTGTTGAGAGCGCTCCGCGACGAAGGAAAGGTACGCGAAGTCGGACTCTCTGAGGTCAACATCGAACAGATCGAGGCGGCTCGACGTATCGTGCCGATCGTCAGTGTGCAGAACCTCTACAACGTCGCCGAACGCGGTGCCGACGATGTCGTCGACTACTGCGAGCGTAACGGGATCGCGTTCATCCCGTGGATCCCTCTCGCAAGCGGAAAACTGTCGGATCCAGAGAGCCCACTCACGCACGTAGCGAACGAACTCGGCGCCACGGTATCGCAGGTTGCGCTCGCCTGGCTGCTGCGGCGTTCGCCCGTCATGGTGCCTATACCGGGTACATCGACACTCAATCACGTTGAGGAGAACTGTGCGGCAGCGTCAGTCGTGCTGAGCGATGCTCAGTATGAGGAGCTGACCGATGCTCGCAAGCAACTTCGGCGCTTTGTGAAGAGCTCCTAGCGAGATGATGAGTCTATGAGTGCGGACCTCGTCATTCGAAACGGCCTCGTCGTCGACGGCTCTGGCGCTCCCGCTCGACGGGCCGACGTCGCCATTGAAGGAAACCGCATCATTGACGTCGGTGATGACGTGTCGCGCGGACAGCGCGAGATCGACGCCGACGGGCTTCTCGTTACACCGGGTTTCATCGACCCGCACACGCACTACGACGGGCAAGCCACGTGGGACCCGTGGCTCGCGCCGTCGTCGCACCATGGCGTGACCACCGTCGCCATGGGCAACTGCGGCGTTGGATTCGCACCGGTAGAGCTTTCTCGCCACGACTGGTTGATCGAGATGATGGAAGGCGTTGAGGACATCCCTGGCACGGCGCTCTACGAGGGCCTTCGCTGGGGCTGGACGTCGTTTCCCGAGTACCTCGACGCACTTGATCGCCAGCCACGAACGATCGACGTCGCCGCTCACCTGCCCCACGCGGCGCTGCGTGGCTTTGTGATGGGCGACCGCGGCGCCGATCTTGCCGCGCGACCCGACGAGGCCGAGCTCACTGAGATGTCGAGACTGCTGGAAGAGGGGCTCGAGGCCGGGGCTCTGGGAATCTCGACGTCGCGCACCGAGCGTCACCGTACGAAAGGAGGCGAGAATCTCGGCACGCTTCGTTCAGAAGAGCGCGAGCTCCTCGCGCTGGCGAGCGCGCTTCGTCGAAGCGGGAAAGGCGTGTTCCAGCTCGTCTCGGACTGCTACCGCACCAACGACGACGAGTTTGCTGCCTCGGAATTTGCCTTGATCGGCGAAATCGCGCGATCGAGCGGACGGCCATTGAGCTTCACGGTGCAACAGGACTTTGAGGCGCCGAGGCGGTGGCGCGATCTCGTCAGTCTCGCCGAATCCCTGCGCGGCGAAGGGCTCAACGTCAAAGCCCAGGTCGCGCCGAGAACCATCGGCGTCATGATCGGGCTCGAAGCGTCAACCAATGTCTTCAGCCCGACGCGCGCCTATGGAAAGATCGCTCACCTTCCGCTGGCCGAACGCGTCGCAGCTCTTCGCGACCCCGAGCTTCGCCGCAAGATACTTGAAAGCCACGAGACGCTTACGTCTGGCGAGGGCGCCTTGGCCGGCTACTCGTTCTACGGTCGCTTCGAGAACATGCACGTTCTCTCAGACCCGGCAAACTACGACCTCGACGCACGTCATTCCCTAGCGGCGGTGGCTCGACGAAATGGCGTCGATCCGCGCGAATACGCCTACGACGTGCAGCTGCAACGCGACGGTCGCCAGCTTATCTACGCGCCGCTGTTTAACTTCGCCGACGACAACCTTGACGCAGTCCATGAAATGATCACCGCACCATCGGCGATGTTCGGCCTCTCCGACGGCGGTGCGCACTGCGGACAGATCTGCGACGCCAGCATGACCACGAGCTATCTCACGCTGTGGGCTCGTGACCGCGAAGGAGAGAGCGCCATACCGCTCGAGTACGTGATCGAGCAACTCACCCGTCGACCCGCTGAGCATTTTGGGTGGTTTGATCGTGGACTCGTCGCACCCGGGTATGTTGCCGATCTCAATGTGATCGACTTCGAAACCCTCTCCTGCGCTCCACCGCGAATGGTCGCTGACCTCCCCGCAGGTGGGCGCCGTCTCCTCCAAGACGCCACGGGATATCGATGGACCATCAAGAGCGGCTCAGTGACGTTCGAAGACGGCACGCCAACCGGTGAACTGCCCGGGGGGCTCTTGCGCGGCTCTCGCGATCTCCCTCAATAGAGCGTCGGAGAGAACGGTGCCCAGTGTGATCGCGACGATCATTGAAAGAGCCGAGTCAGCGCCAGAGTCGCTCGCGGTCAAGGACGAGGCCAGAGAGCTCACCTACGCCCAGTTGCTCGACGAGGTGGAGCGACACGCCGCGGGCCTTGTCGATCGCGGCGTAGCCGCTAGCGACCGAGTCGGGATCCTCGAGCCGAACTCGGTCGACTTTGTCGTCGCTGCGCTCGCGTGTCTATGGTTGGGCGCCATCTTCGTTCCCCTCGCACCGACGGACCCTCACGCTCGATTGACGTCGATCGTGACCGACTGCTCGCCGGCGCTCGTGATCGTTCAGGACTCGGTGACAGCGCAACGGGAGACAACACTGGGTGGTTCGGTCGTAGTTCCACTCTCCGCACTTCGGAGTGACCGGTCAAGCCAGACAGTGTCCACCGACGTCTCACCACGACTCGCCTACATCATCTACACCTCAGGTACCACCGGCACACCGAAGGGCGTATTGATTGGTGACGCGGCGTTCGCCGCGGCGTTGCGCGCGACGGTCGCTTCATTGGGGCTGAGTAGCTCGACTCGAACGTTATGCGTCTCTCCCTTTCACTTTGACGGGGCATTCGGCACGCTCTTCGCGACGCTCTACGCCGGCGGGACGGTCGTTATCCGCCCCCGCGACGAGTTGCTCTTCCCTCGAGCCTTCTTCAACGTCGTCATCAACGAGAGGATCACGTACACGGGATTCTCCCCGAGCTATCTGCGTCTCTTGCTCGCGAGTCCACAGATGTCTCGCCTCGCTGACTCGTCGCTCGACCTAATCGCACTTGGCGGTGAGGCCAGCGTGGCAACCGACGTCATCGCACTGTGGGAGAGCGCACCGAAGCTCCGCGTCTTCAACCGTTATGGCCCCACCGAGACGACGATCGCCGTGACGCACGCGTTGCTGTCGCCCGACGCGGTCGCTCATGGAACGGTGTCGATGGGCCGCCCCCACCCTGAGGTGTCGTTCTACCTGCTCGACGTCGATGGTTCGCTCGTCAAGGAACCAGACAAAGTGGGCGAGCTCTACGTAGGTGGCGTTCAGCTCATGGAGGGGTACTGGGGTGATGAAGGCTTAAGTGCCCAGGTCCTTTGCGATGACGTCGTCCCGGGCGAGCTCGTGTATCGCACGGGCGATCTCGTCTTTCAGGACGCACAAGGCGAGTACGTGTACGTGGACCGCGCCGATCGCGTTGTCAAGCGAAGCGGCGTGCGGATCTCACTGATCGAGCTTGGTGAATCGATCCAACGTCTGCCACATGTCGATGCGGCGGTGTGCGTGATGTTTGCCGATGAGGACGTGCCAGGAATCGCCGCGTTCGTGGTCGCCGATGGCGACGTCTCGGCAGGCGACGTGATTATCAGGCTCAAGGAGTCGCTCCCTGACAACATGCTGCCCAACCGCGTCGAATTCGTCGATGCGCTGCCGCTGACCGGCACCGGAAAGCTGGATGAGCGACGACTGCTGAACGACGCAGGACTCCGACCACCTGGCTGAGGCGAGATGCCTCCTCGGTGGCCGCACGGAGTGGTCGTCCGCGACGACTCGCTCATCCTCGGATGACTATGAAGCCCCGAGCACCCAGCGAGGTCTCGACCAGAGCTGAAGGTAGTCAACCACTTCGTAGCCGAGACTCCGATACAGCCGCTCGCCGGCCTTTGACGAGGACAACAACGAGGCCTCAGCACCACGGCTGAACTCCTCACGTAACACCGTCCGAAGGAGACGCCGACCGAGGCCAGAGCCTTGGCGTTCCGTTGGCGTCGCCATGGACCACACCACCGCTTTGCCACCCGTGTTGACAATGACGACCATCGCAACAAGGAGGTCCTCCTCGAACAGTCCCCACACTCGTTCGTCATCTCGTTCCATGACCGAATCAGGCAGAGCGATTGAAGCGCCGGCCTCGTCCATTCGAAAAGCCTCGGCGAGGATGGCTCGAGCTGGTGGCAACTCAGCGGAGTTCAAAGGTCGGACCGCAAGATCGCCGTCTTGATCCAATGACTCGGCGGTGAGCAGCATGAGCGGCGTCACCCCGACCACCACCCATCCTGAGTCCGCGAGGAGCTGAGCGCTGGCGAGGCCAGGCCCTGCCAGCATGACGATTCCTGGCTTCTTCAAGTCAAGGAGCGGCTGGACGCATCTCTGCTGAAGGTCATCCTCGCTCGACGACCAGCAACAGACGACGTTGAAGCCAACAATGCTGGCGCCGCTGAGCGCTACCCACCACTCGTCGCCCACTTCATGTCGATTTGCTCCGGCCCACAATGTCGTCGAGACGCCATAGGAGCGAAGAAGGTCGCCCGCGTCATACTTCATCGTCGTGCGTGACCGTTCAGATGCGCGTGGTGCCGACAGCAACGCCGCACGGCAATCAAATCAGACATGGTCGAATACGAGTCGCAGGGACGAGTCAATGTTCTCGACGAGCGACAACAGTTGGGCGTGCGATGTTGCGATGCCGTTGACTTGTAGCACATGCGAAAGATATCCGCTCCGGACATCGACCGCGTCGCCAACACCACGATTCACGCGCACGTCATCAACACCTTCCAGCTCACGCACAGCGCCAACGCCATCAATCGATGCGACTCTGATGGCGTTGGGCGGCGCCAGGATAAATCGTGCAAATGAAACAGACGACGTCGTGAGAGGAGGAATGGGTCCGATGTCGAGCCGGAGTGCCAGTCGCATCGCCCACCCCGTCGCCGACGGCAGACCCAGTCGGGTCACGAGGCCGCTGATCGGTCCCCCGAGACGGCCGTTGACCTCGACAATACGAGGACCGTCTGGCGTCACCTTCACCTCGGTGTGCAGAATGCCATGGCGCACCTCGAGCGCGACAGCCGCCGCAGTCGCAAGTTCCTCGGCTGCAACCCGGTCTTCGTCATCGAGGTCACAGGGAGCGAAGCCCCCGGTGTCTCGAAATGGAGGATCGAAGCGAAATCGTCCACACGTCATGAAATGTTCGACCACGCCATCTCGTACGACGGACTCGACTGAGAGGACGTCTGCCGCAAGGTCGGACTGGTGGAGGCGATCCGGCCACCACTGTTCGAGTATCAGTTCTCCGTCGGGGGGACACATTGCGAGCGCGCGATCGAATTCGTCGTCGGTTTCGATCAGGAATGTGTCGCGCGCCGCGGCGCCAGCGCGCGGCTTGAGCACCGCGGGCAGCGGGACAGCGCTGAGTGGATCTGGAGAGGGAACAGCGACAAAGACAGGGGTGCCAACACCCGCTCGCAGAAGAGCCACGCGCTGCTCGAGTTTGTCGGTCAAGAGCAGGGCGGTCGAAGGACTGTGGAACGGTAAACCAAGGCGCTCGGCCACCTCGGCCGCCAGCCGAATCGGAGGATCGTTGAACACGACAACCCCATCAGGGTGCGCGCTCGCCACGCGATCGATGGCCTCATCCCAGTCCAACCCAGTCAGGTCGACGACATCGCCAAAGCGCGCGAGCGCGCGCAGTGCGGGCTCCTCGCCCGACCAGCCCACGACCCAGACAACCCGGCACAGATCGCTCGCAGCGTTGACAAGCTCAAATATCGGCGCGGAGGAGTCGTCGTGAAATATTGCGAGTCGAGGAAGTTCGCTCATGGAGCTTCGAGGTGCATCACCGCAATTGGGACGCGCTCGCGCCGCGCAACGAACCAGGCATGGTGCGTTGTCTCTTCGAGCGTCATGGCTACTCTGTACCCAACGCGCCGGATTGCGAGGTGTTGACGACCCCGCAGAAGCGCTCCAGCACGTGACGATCGAGCACGTCAATCGCTCGAGCTCTTCCCTCGGCGAAGTGCATCGAGTGATCGAGGCCTGGAATGAATTCGATATGGCGGCCGCCCGACTCACTCAATCTTCGAACGTCCATCGAGCGCAAGAAGGGCACCCCATGGAACGGCGACAGATCCTCTGCGTTATTGATTAGAAGGAGGTCGACGTTGTGATCTTCGAGCTGCTCTAGTAAGTCAACGGCATAGGACGCCGGCACCAACGATTGAAACACGTACCACACTGCTGCCGCGTACCACCGGTACTGCCCAACTTGCTTTAACTGCTCGCCGAGCAGGCGCAGAATCCCCCGGTGCGACAGCTCGAGCCGCCGCACCCCGTGCAGAAAGTCAATGCACACCGGTGCATTGAGGGCGCACACTCCGCGCGCTTGCATCTCCAGCGCTGCCTCGATCGCCAAATACGCCCCGGAGCAGAGACCGACAAACACCGAGTTCGAGGGATCATCAGGATTGAGCTCTTGAGTGACGACGATGATGTCGTCAAGCCAATCCTTGAGATAGTCAGGGGGATCGGGTTGACCGGGGATCCAGGGACTGTCCCCCAAACCGCTCAGATCGAAACGGACAGATCGCAGTCCAAAACTCGCCCAGCGTCGAGATAGTTCGACCCACAGTCGCGCGGGTCCCGTGTGCTCTTCGTTCGCCACGTTCAACATCACGATGAGAGGTCCGACCGCCTCGCCCACCGGCTCGCTCACGATGCCAAAGAGTCGCCCTGCGCCGAGCTCCACTGTCCGCTCGCTGACCGCAAACTCGTTTGAGGCACTCTCGACGACCGCTGACGCCGACGCGAGGGGGATCTCGTAGGGCGCGAACGAGGCAGGGGGCTGACTGAGCCACTTTGCGATCCGATTGATGGTCCGGTCCGGCAGCATCGCCTTCAGCGGATCCACGTCCAAGAGCGCCGCCTGTTCGCCAGTCTCCTGCCATTCGACGGTCGGTCCACTCAAGTTGGTTCTCAACCACTTTGGCATCGCGCGATCCTTCCGTGCTACCACCAAGGTTCGTTCGGCGTAGGGAGCCGAGGTCGTTGAGGCGAAGGCGATTTGGCGAATCTCATTTGCCGCGAGCGGCGTGAAGACGTACTCGGACGTTTCGATGGGAGCGTCGGCGACGATCTGGAACTCATCTCGGCGCAGCGCTTCCAACGCGTTGAGTTCTCGCAGATATCCTCGGCCCGACTCACAGGGATCCCACAAGACATAGCTCGAGAGGTTGAGTTGATGAAGGTCCGTCGCCAGACCAATCAGCGTCGCGCCCAGTCGCATCCCAACGGCCGATATGGTCTCTAAGCTCAGCGAACGAAGGTAGTCCGTCGCCTCAACGACGCTGTCCACCCATAGCTGGTCTCGCCCAACGTCGTTGAATCCTCCGCTCGAGTCACCCGTCCCTTCGTAGTCAAAGCGGAGCGCAACAAGCCCACGAGCTGCGAGCGTGACGGCAAGGCCTCTCATCGCACGACGTCCAGCGCGCGCTTCGCGACCGATGGGGGGAGCGCAAATGACGCCTCCTCGGGCCATCCCGCTGACCGGCCTCGTAAGCCAACCGAAGAGAGGGCGCTCTTGCGGCCCAAACCAGATGGGCTCCTCGATCGCTTTGTACCTGTCGGTCAAGAGCGTCACACGAGCCTCACGAACGAGTCACTCGAGGATGAGACAGCGCCCGGAAAGGTCGAGCGATGGCCCCTATCAATGTCGCGGAAAAACGCGAGGTCACGACTCAATGGATTATTCCTTGTGGCAGTACTTTTCTCAAGAGAATGGTTTACCTAGATGGTAGTAGTCAACAGAGCAAGGAGCGGCTGAAAGGAATCGCACTCGTGACGACAGCGTGAGAAGCATTTGCCAAGCGCGCCCCCGATTACTCAGTGGTCGTTTCAAAGGTCCTACGCCGCGCGGGTATTCGCACGCCAACCGGTCCCGCGATGCCGCGAAGGAGTTGCGTCGGCACATCCCCAATGGCCACAACTGCCCCTTTGAACTTCCTCTGCTTCAGTTGCTGTAGTGCCGCACGCCCCATGCCAACGGCACGACGGAACTCCGACGATCGCCAGGCCAGCATCGCTGCCTTTCGTTGAAGAGGCGAGTTAAGCGTCGATGTGAGCGCTCTTGCACCAACCACTTCTTGCATCTGTCTGACCCACGGATTGTTGACGGTCTGACCGGGGTGACGCCGATAGTCGACCACAACTTTGTTCACGAAGGCGTAGTCCCCGTGTCGCGAGGCGCGGATGTAGAGATCCCAGTCCTCAAACTGCCATAGCGAAGGATCGAATCCACCTAGTTGCTCGAAGACGTCGCGGCGGGTAAGCACCGACCCTGGGGGAAAGAGAGTGCACGACTGAACCAAGCTCACGAACGTGCTGGGGCTGTCAATCGGCACCGCGTGCCTTCGAATGAACCCTGCCACAAAGCGTTCCCGGCGATACTGAGCCGCGACGCCGGGACGGATGGACGCGCCAGTGGCGTCGATTTCGTCAGCCAATCCATGGGCGCCGACGCCTCCGAGAAGGTCCGCTGCATCGACAAGCGCGCGCAGGGCATCCACACGCCACTCGTCATCCGAATCGGGAAAGCCCAGGTACTTCGTCGCTGGAAGTTCGCTCACACCAAGGTTTCTCGCGGCAGAAGCCCCCAAGTGGTCTTGTTCGATCACCGAGAAACGGGAGTCGCTGGCGACAAACGCGCGAGCCAGATCGCCCGTTCCGTCGGTTGAGCCATCGTCGACAACGCAACAGGTGAAGTCAGTGAAATCCTGATTCAAAACTGTTTCGAGTGACCGCACGACAAACTGGCTTGAGTTGTAGGCGGCCATTACGAGTCCGACGGTTGCGCTTGTCATTGTGGGCAAGTATCGCATGGCGTCGCTGCGCTGCTGCATGTACGTTCCGTACGGTTTGGTAGTAGGTTTCGCGAATGAGTGGGGGGGCAGGACTCGCGCGGGCTGGCGCGGCCTGTGCTGTCTTGGCGCTCGCGCTCGTGGCCTCCATCGTGGCGTCGCCCATCGCATCGGCACAGACCACCATCAACCAGGGTCCGCCCTTTCAGGGCTCGACCGACGTCGCGGGAAGCGCGACCTACACAGACACATTGACCGCAGCGTCCGGCTTCACGGGAACGGTCACCTTCGCGACGTTGACCCCGGGCTTTACCATCAACGGCACCGACCAATTGGCGACCACTGGAACGCTGTCAGCGTTGGATTCGCCTTACACAGTGACTGGATCCGACTCGGACGGGAGTGGTGATAGCGGCAATTGGACGTACGTGTTGACGGTCGCGTCGGACACCATCACGCAAACGCCAGCCTCTGGTTCGACCGACGTCGTAGGCAGCGCCGCATTCAGCGACACGCTCGTGGCCAACTCGGGCTTCGTCGGCGCGGTCACCTTCACGACGTCGACACCCGGCTTCGAAATCGTCAATGGTGACGAACTGGAGACCACCGGAACGCTGTCGTCGTTGGATTCGCCCTATTCGATCACCGGCAACGATTCGGACGCATACGGCGACACGGGTATGTGGACCTACTCATTGACGGTTGCGCCGGACACCATCACGCAAACGCCAGCCTCTGGTTCGACCGACGTCGCAGGTAGCGCCGCCTTCAGCGACACGCTCGTGGCCAACTCCGGCTTCGTCGGTCCGGTCACCTTCACGACGTCCACACCTGGCTTTGCCATCAACGGCGACGCCAATTTGGTGACCTCCGGAACGCTGTCGGCCACAGGATCGCCCTATTCGATTTCGGGCAGCGATTCAGACGCCTATGGCGACACGGGTATGTGGAGCTACTCATTGACGGTTGCGCCGGACACCATCGTGCAGGCGTCGCCGACCTCGGGCTCCACGACCACGACGAGCAGCAGCGAATTCAGCACGACGCTCAGCGCCGCGTCAGGCTTCGTCGGATCGGTCACGTTCGTGACGTCCACGCCGGACTTCACCATCAGCAATGGTGACGAGCTCAAGACCACCACCTCTCTCATCGTGAGTGGCTCTCCCTACGTCGTCACGGGCACCGACTCAGATGCAGACGGCGATAGCGGTCACTGGACGTACACGTTGACCGTCGTCGCGACGGGCGGCGGCGGTGGTGGAGGGGGCGGAGGGGTGAGCATCAATCAAACCTCTGCCACGACCGGCACGGTGGTGACGACGTCATCGGCAACATATACAGCTGGCCCCATCGCCGTGGAAGGCAATACTGGCCCCGTGACGTTTGTCACAACCCACTCAAATCCAAGCCTGACGGTGAGCTCTTCGGGTGTCATCTCGACGACCGGAACGCTCCTGGTTGGGACATACAGCGTGTCGGGTACCGACAGCGACGCGTACAACGACACCGGCACGTGGTCATTCACCCTCACTGTGACGGCGGCTGCCGTGATGGTGACGGTGACGTTTGAGGCCAACGGTGGTACCGGAACCATGACGGCCGAGAGCGCGAGCGGGCCTACGGCGCTGTCGTTGAACGCCTTCGCTCGAAAGGGCTACACCTTCGTCGACTGGAACACGGCGGCCAACGGTTCGGGGACGAGCTACGCGAACGGCGCCTCGTTCCCCTTCAGTACGACAACGACGCTGTTCGCTCAGTGGAAGCGCGGAAAGATTCCTACTCGCACGATCACGTTCATCGCAAACCGGGGTGCGGGCACCACCCCGTCGGAGGTCGAGAACACGCCGACCTCCATCAAGGCGAGTCGCTTTCATCGAAGCGGCTACACCTTCGTCGACTGGAACACCTCAGCAAAAGGTTCCGGCGAAGTCTTCAAGGCGGGAGCCACGTACTCCTTCAAAAAATCGATCACCCTCTACGCCCAGTGGAAAAAGGTCGTCAAAGTCAAAGCGCCGCCCAAATCCCCGCCGTCCCATGCGGTCAACTTCGCAGCCAACGGGGGTGCGGGCACGATGGCAGCTGAATCTCACCGCGGCCCCGCGACGCTCGCGTCGAATCACTTCAGACGTGCCGGCTACACCTTCCTCAGATGGAACACGTCGCCCAACGGGAAGGGAGTCTCGTACGCGAACAGGGCAACGTACTCCTTCACCGCGTCAACCACCCTCTACGCCCAGTGGAAGAAGAACAAGGTGGCGACTCCTCCACCGCCAACAACCACGATCCCCGGCGGGGTGACGATCGGACCCTTTGCGGTCGGGTCGTCATCGCTATCATCCGCGCTGAAGAGTCAGGTCCAAAGTCTCGCTGCCGTCATAAAGACAGACGGCGACCAGCAGATCACCCTCTACGGCTTCGGTGACAAGACAACGACCTCGAGCGAGACGAGCGTTGCGCTCGGACGACAGCGAGCATCAGCGGTTGCGACATACTTAGAAGCCCAGCTTGCGGCGATTGGCCTCAAGGGATGGACGATATCCATCGAGCCCGCGACCGCCAACAAGTTGGAGTTCGCTACGGTGATCGCCACCTTGTCGTAGAGATGGGCCATACGCAACGGACCGCCGTGAGATCGTCTTGTCGATCACCGATGGGGAAACGGTAGAGAGTTAGGACTCAATCGTGACGTGAGAAGTCGGCGAGACGTAGGACCTTCCGTAGCCCGAGTAGGTCGCATAGATCGCGGCGGGCCCGACTGGCGGATTCGCGATGGTGACCAGGCATTCACCAAAGGGGTTGGGCCGGCAGTAGGCCAGTTGTGAACCGAAGTGAATCGTGATCGTCGTGACGGGATAGATGCCCTGACTGTTGGCGACGACACCAGTGACTTGCACCACCACCGGTGACGACTGCGCGATGACCGGTGCTGTCGTGACGGCGCTGAAGCTCCATGATGCGACGGGGATGACGAACTCGGGGTCGGTCGCTACCGAATAGCCGAAGCGGTTGTGGGCTTGGGTGGTAACCCAGTAGACCTGACGATTCGTGAGCCCTCTGATAATGCAGTTCGGTTGAAAGTAGACGGCAGCCACACACTCCTTGGTGACGCCGGCGCCAGTGATGTTGACGCGGTAGCTGTCGACTCGCGCCCCACCAACGTGCGCCGATGGATGCATGTAGGTCCAGACCTCACCGTTGTGCACGTTCCCTGACACCTGCCGTGGCACCGAGGGAATCGCGGCACCACAATCCGCGGGGTAGCTCGACGAAGCGATGTTGCCCGCGCTGTCGACGGCAACAAATGTTTGAGCGCCGTACGCCACGCCCGTCCACTCCGACGCGGCGTCGGTCGGGACCGTAACTCCAGACCAGGTCGAGCCCGTCGACGACGAGAAGAGGTCGTTCGTCGAGCCACTGGGCTGACCGGCGGCAACGAATGTGCCGCAACCGAACGTCGCATCATCGATGTCTTGGGCGGGAGAAAAACGATGCAAAGTCCACAGATACCCATAGTTGGACGTCGCGAAATATCCTGATCCGGAGCTATCCAACTCCACGAAGTCGCCGTTGCCGTACGCGACGGCGCCCCACTTGATCCCCGGCCTGAGCGGCAACAGCCTGTGCCACACCAGTCCGTTGGTCGAGATGATCGTTGCACCCATGGCCTCGTCAGTAGCGACGAACTGTCTGTCGCCGTACGCGACGGCAGTCAGGTCATAGTTCTTGTGGTACCACGGCACGGTCCATCGCACCCCGTCCGTTGAGGTGGCGATCTGGCCGTGAGAGCCCACAGCCACGAAGCGACCTTCCCCATACGTCACGCCGGTCCACGGTCCTGTCGGTCCCGCCATCGCGTTCCAGCTGACGCCATTGGTCGACACCATCTCCTCTGTGGCGGCGCTCGTGGACGACAGTGCGAGGAACTCGCCGTGTGCGTACGCGACGGTCTGCCACGCGCCGGAGGGAACCGGATCCTCCGTCCACGTCGAACCGTCAGTCGACACAGCCACGACCGCGCCGTGGCCCACGGCCACCCATCGACCGTTGCCGAAGGCGACCGCAGTCCAACCCTCTGTGGGCGAGGGAGGCGCCGCCACAGTCCACGTGTCGAGCGTGGAGGATGCCACCGCGTCGAGCGCCGGCAAGGTAATGAGACTGACGGCCATTACCATCGCCGCGACTGCCATGGCCACCGGGAGTCGAAATATAGAAGTGCCGCGGATAGGCCTGCCCGTGACGACTGGGGAAGCCCTCATGCCCACAACCGTACTAACCCCGCCCTTCGTTCAAAAAGACGTACGCGAGAACCCTGATACGGCAGCATTTTGGCACGATTCGAAGCGAAACCCGCGTCGTTCGATGTTCCCGGAGAGGTCAGTCGGTACGTCAGACTGACAAGCGCAGGGGCGCGTGCGAAGAGCGAACTACGAAACGTCGGCTCCCAAGGAACCAAGCGCCCCGCGAATCGCCGCCACTGATTCGAACGTCCCTTTCCGCAAGAGCGCATCGGGGAACTCCAGATCGAACTCGTCCTCGAGCGCCAGCATCACATTGACGCTCGCGTGCGACGTCATGCCCTTTTCGTAGAGGTCGTCGGTGTCACTCAGCGTGTCAATATCCACGGCAAGTCGACCATGTTCTTTCAACACCTCACGGATCGTCACGTCAGCGTTGCTCACTCGCCATTCCTCTCTGGCTCATCTACAACGGGCGCCACCACGGCAGCGGTGGCGAAGCCACCGCCGTGGCTCAGGCTGACGGAGATGTCGCCAATCCCCTGTCGCCGTGCAAGATCAGCCGCCGCACCGTGGAGCACGATCTTGGGTCGACCGCCCTTTGTCCGCGTCACCTCAATCGAGCGCCACGATGGGACCACTTCCTCGGTATCGAGAATCTTCAGCACTGCCTCTTTCGCCGCGAATCGTGCGGCGAGGCTCAATGCGGTAGAGGGAGTGTCACCGCAGTACTCCAACTCGTTGTTGGTGAACAGAAGACGCCGATAGCGAGCGCCGAAGTTGCGCAACGACTCCTCCACTTCGTCGATCGGCTGGATATCGATGCCGACCAGCACTTTCACTTGTCCACCGGTCACGCGCTGAGTCCATGACACGCCTCAGAGGGAGATCGCCAACTCATCATCCATACACCTCGGTTTTTCCTATTGGCCTCGATGCATATTACCGACGCTGTTGAATCGATCAGCGCCAACATCGTGACAACATCAGCTTGAAACTGCCGCGCCACTACTTTCGATTTGTCGGTAAGTGCGTGCTCGCAGGGACGGGCAGTTCAAGAGCAGGTCGTGGGTGAACGTAGTCAATCTGAAGAGAGAGCCTTGATCTAGCGCGTGCTCGCGCGCTTTCGGACTGATGGAAACATCCGATGTCGAGCGCGTTCAGCGAGCGAGGCCGCGGCGGCGTTTTGCGCTCGAGTACTTCTACGGCGCGCCAGTGAGAAAAGCCGCGACTGAATTGAAAAATCTGGACCGGACAAGTCAAAAAGAGCTCCTTTTTCACCGCCTCTCATCTGGGACTTTGCGCGTGACGACGCAAACCTTTGAGCTTCACCACGCGCGGGTCATGTGCGGAATAACATCCATGCAATGGAAATGTGCCGATGAGTGACGACACCATCGGGAGGGCTCTGAGAACGCGTCGGGCAGTACTCGGTCTCGACCAGAGGGAAGCAGCGAAGCGGATCGGCATGAGCCGCACTACGTACAGTTCTTACGAGCGCGACACGCAGCGCCCATCGGTTGATGTCCTGCCCGCCATTGCCGAGTTCTTAGAGATCTCCATCGACGACGTGCTGGTGCTCTTCGGGGCGAGCGCCATCGCAGCCGCGCGCACGGCGCTCGGGCGGATGACTCCAGGCGAAAACTCCAGCGCCAGCGCTCCTTCGAGCAAGATCACTTCGTCTGACGAAGGCAACACCTCAGATCAAGACGCCAGTGACTATGTCAGCACCAACGGTGTCAGCCATCACGACGAAGCAAGCGAGCCAACGCCATCGGCGACCTATCTTCAGGCGGAGCCGACCGATTCGGCTGCCAAGACCCACGTCAAGGCCCACGACGACAGGGAAAAGGGCAAGAAGAAAAAGAAGAAAAAGGACAAGCGGGAGAAGCTCGTGAATCCCGCGTTCGCATCGCACGTCTGAGGTCGCTTCACTTCTTTGAGACGAAGATCTTCTGGATCACCCACTTTTCGCGGGTTGCTGCCATCCCCCTTTAGGGAGCGGTCGTTGTAGTCGTAGTCGCGCCGGTCTTGCCCACACGACTCGCCAAAGCAGGATTGAGTTTTATACCCCTATTTATTTGGGCCTGGCCCGCACTTTTGTGCCCCAATGCAATCAACACATAGCCCAGGTTGAAGTGTGCGCTCGCGTCGTTCGGCGACAATCGAATGACTTGCTCGTAGAGCGCTTCGGCTTCGATGGGTGAAGACGTCGCTTCCAGCGTCGCGAGGTTGTAGATGGCGGAGATGAAATTTGGATCGACGGCGAGGGCCGCCAAGTAGTGAGATTTCGCGGCCGCATCGAGGTTCTCCAACTGCTCGACGTCACCGAGGTTGTAGAGCGCGACGGCGCTCTTCGGTTGGAGCGCCAGGGCCTTCTCGTAGTACTTGGCGGCGCTAGCATACTGGCCAGCTCCTTGGGACGCGATCCCGGCACTGATGTCTTGCGCAGCGCTCAGGGAAGCCGAAGGGCTGCTACCGCACGCCGCAAGCACGACAGCGCTCAACGCTCCGACGGCAACAAGGCCAACAGATCGCTGCAGAACGCCCCAGCGCCGTGCCCCCATTCGCTTTCGAAGGATGCTCACTCGATTGTCCCTCCCCCAGTCATAGCGCGCTTCTCGGTAACCGCATGTTGAGTTCGTACGTCGCCTGCAACCTCAACGTAGATTATCAACTCACCCGTGCAGGACCATGGACTTCGAAGCTCCTCGAGTCTGAGCGTCACCCTCAAAGACGCGGGCACGTGGTCGAAGCGCGAGGCTACGACGCGGTTCCATGGGCTTATGGAGGTGAGATAGCAGTCATTGCGAGGGATCCGTGGCGAGGCGGCCGAACGCACCCACCTAGGAAACTCATTCACTGTGAGTTGGCCAGTTCGGGCGCACCTTCTACGTCATCACCGTTCGAGGGCTCGCGCCGCGATCCTCTGCGGTGGGTGAGACGAACAGTGACGCGTCGCCACCGCATCCAGCCGACGCCAACTCCGACGAGCGTGACAAGCGCGATCCCGAATAGCAGTGGGTAGTAGGAGTACCCGACGTAGGTAAAGACGACGGTGTGAAATCCCGGCGACACTGTGACGCCGACGAGCGCGGGCGCGACCATCTCGGTTGCGGCGGGTTGGCCGTCCACGGTGACCTTCCAGCCCGGATCGTAGGACGCCTTCAACAAGACGACCGCCGTGCGACGGGCATCAACCGCTGCCGTTACCTCTCCGTGGAACAGGTTGTTCTTCACCGCAACCACCCGACCAGCCGGCCCCGACGGACTCGTTCCTGGCGCCAACGTGGGCGCGGCAGCGGCCATTCCGTCAAAGGCGATGGTCGGGTAGATGCTTTCACCCGGCTGATTGGATTGCAAGAACGACTCGGTCTGGGCGCCAATATCGTCGGCGTTGGCGGTGATCGAGTTTTCGGTGTCAACAACCTGTATGAGACCTGACGATGACTTGACGGTCAAGAGCTCATAGGGACCACTTCGCGCGATCAACGTCGCGGGAACCGGAGGAGTGTGTCCCGCGGGCAACAGCAAGTAGCGCACACCGAAGGTAGAGTAGTCCCCGAGATTGGACTCGTCAAAGTACGCTTCTGGTCCCGTCATGAGCGAGGACGTGCGCAGCGTCGTGCCTATGGAATCGATGTCGGCAGCTTCGGTGATGTACCAATAGACCAGCACGCCGCCGACCCTGAAGTGGTAGCCCCAGTTCGTGGGAAGCCCCGCGTACACCCGGCCCCCGCCATCACTCTTAATGATTGCAAGCAGCGTGTTCATTTGCGCACCCTGCACCTGGTCGGCGAGCTGCTGATAGTGAATCCACGCGGCGTCATTGGATTCATAGGTGTCGAGGGCCAACCACGCGGGGGCGAGCGCCGCAAATAGCACCCCGATCGCAATCAGCGCTCGAGGACGCCACAGCCAGGGCTTAGCTGACATCCATTCGACAGCGCCGCTCGCCACCCTTCGTGCCACCACCCCGAGCAACCGGACGAGGTCCACGGCGCCAACGCCCGCGATGAAAAGTCCTGCCAGCTGCACGCCTGAGATGTATCGCTGGAACAACAGATTGGCGTTTCCGGGCAACAAGTCCAAGACGGCACCGAGCGTGGGTCGTCCAAAGAAGAGCAGGAGGCTCAAAACCCACACTGCAAGGAGGGCTCGTGCTCGCTCATCCGTACGTGATCGAATGAGGCACGCCACCACGCCGACGGCGACGAAAATACTCAGAACCGGGAAATGGCCGTAGTCGTAGATCTGCCCGGTGAAGAGCCAATCGAGGACCTGTCGTGCGCCATACGAGTTGTCGGTGGCAGTTCCGACAAAGAACGGATCAATGGCAGTCCATTTTGCGTCGAGTAGCAGTGGAACGGTTACCCAGAGCGTTGCGAGGAGCGCCAGCACACCGACAAACGTGGCTCTGGCGAGTCGGGGGACGAGGTGCCGCGGTCGTAAGAGCGCCCACGCGATGACCGTTAATCCGGCGAGGTACGCGGTAAGGAAGTGAAAGATGATTGTGAGGGCCAGTGTCGCAACGGCCCCAAAGAGATAGCGCCGCTGACTGATGTAGCGCCAACTGAAGCCCCAGGCCAACGGCAGCGTCCACATCGCCCAGAGCTGTGACCAGAGACCGAGGCCCAACCAGACGTAGCTCTGAAACCCGAACCCGCGGCCTGTGACGCTGAACAGTAGCGGCGACATGACTGCAGCCACGCCGGCGACCCATCGCTCCCAACCCAGTAATCGGCCCGACCAGTAGACGCAGATGGGCCAGAGCGCCAAAAGGAGATAGAGCGTGAAGGCAATCGCGTGATGAACCCCAATCACTTCGCCCAGCGCACCGGTGAGAATCGCGGAGAAGCTCTGGTATTGAACGAAGAAGGGTGAGCCGAGCGACAGGTACGGGTACCACTGACCTAAAGGAAACTTGCCCGTCGAAAATATGTCCTTGGCGATCGTGATCATCTGCAGGTGCATCGCCATGTCGTTGGGATACACAACGCTGAGCGCCACTGTGCGCAGTCCCCAGAGGTTGTACGCCACGGAAATCCCAACGAGCAGCAGTGGAGCGAATCGGGCCCAACGTCCTTCGTCAGCATTGGATTCCGGCAGGTCGATGGACGCGGCGCGCAGGTCGCTGCGGAGGAACGCAAATCTCGATGAAGGGAGGCGCGACCGCTCCCCCGGAGACAGCGTTAGGTCAGAGTAGAGCAGCGACAGAACGCGTCGCCTCCGTGGAGGCGTTCTGGTTGGTTTCACGTTGCCTTTGCCGCTCAAGCCCACCCGCCGATCCAGATATCTCTGATCCCGCTGCTACAGCGAAGAAACCCGCGAACCAACCGCGTCAATTCCCTCAAAAGGCTAACCCATCACCTATGGCCCGAATGCCTTCATCGAAACCCCGTCGCCGTTGCTTGAACCGTCGTCGAAGCGATCCGGTCCTAGGAGGTCGATTTGGAATATTCGCTCACGACCACCGTGGGAGCAATCCTGAACACACGATTAAAGACGAGCAGCTTGAGTATCCAAAGGATCCCAAAGGCAACAAGAGTCACCGTAAGCAGAAGCGCGGTGGCTGTCGGATGACTGAAATGGTTTGCGGTGCTAATACGGCGGGCCACCTCCGCACTTGCAATCGACACAAAGATTCCGACAATGGAAATCGCGGCGAACGGCAGCACTTCCCGGCGCCAATGTGAGCGGCCAGTTTTCCCCCAAACCCAAATTCGGTTGAGATGGTACGCCGGTATGAGTGCCACAACATTGGCAAACACGGCGCTGGGCACTTCGGTCCACAAGCGGAGTACTCCAAAGACGATCCCCAGCACCGTGAAGGTCACAATCGTGGAGATGACCGAGACCATCGTGTAGCGGAACATCCTTCGACCGCCGACCGTCTCGTAGAAACGTCTCGAGCGCAGGAGAGCCCTGTTACGACCCAGTCGTTGCTTATTTCGGCACCAGAACATTGGAAAGAGGCCGACGATGACAAGCGCGAGGAATCCTGTGCCGAAGAGCAGCGGATACGACGAGTATCCCCGGAACGTAAACACAACGGTGTGTTGACCCGGCGCGACCGTCACTCCGACGAGAGCCGGCGCCACCATTTCAGTCGTTGCGGGTTCACCGTCCACGGTCACGGTCCAACCGGGATCGAAGGAACTCTTGAGAAGCACCACAGCCGTTCTCCGTGCGAAGACGGTGGCAACCGCTCTTCCTTGCTCGAGATTGACGCGTTCGGAAATGACAGTCCCCGCCGGGCCCTGCACGGTCGAGCCCGCTGGCAGTGTTGAAGCGGCCGCGGGCTGACCGGCGTACGCGATGGTTGGGTAGATGCCCTTGGACGGAAGATCAGAGTCTAGGAATGACGAGGTCTGGTACCCGATGTCGCTTCCATTCGCGGCGATTGTGCCTGTGGTATCGACCACTTGGATCATCTGGGTCGTCGTCCCCACGGTGTAGAGGTCGTACGAGCCGTCCTTCGTGAGGAGCGTCGCGGGCACCGGAGGCGCGTGTCCCGCGGGCAACAGGAGGTATCGCACTCCGAACGTCGCGTAATCCCCGAGATTGAACTCGTCAAAGTACGCCTCCGGTCCGGTCATAAGCGACGTCGTCCGCAGGGTGAAGCCGATGGAGTCCGCGTCGACGTCGGTCAAGTAGATGTAGACGGGCACCTCTCCGACGGTGAAGCTGTGGCCCCAATTGGAAGGAAGGCCCGCGTAAATGCGCCCCCCACCGTCGTCCTTCGCGATGGCCAGCAACGTGTTGACCTCCACTCCCTGGGTTTGGTCAGCATTTTGTTGATAGTGGATCCAATAGGCGCTGGCGGAGTCGTAGGACGACGTCTCGGTCCACGCAGGAGCGAGGACAATGATCAGCGCGACGATCGCGGCCGGGGCACGAAGCGCGACCCACCAGGGGCTCGCAGAAAATCGATCGGCCAATGCGCTCGCCCTCCCTCGAACTCCTTTCTCGGCCAACTGGACAAGTGCCACCGCCCCGATTCCCGCCATAAACAGGGCGGCGAGTTGCACGCCCATTATGTAGCGCTGAAACAGGAGCTGGCTGTTCCCGGGCAGGAGATTCAAGACTGGCCCGAGCGTCGGGCGTCCAAAGTACAGAAGCAGGCTCAGTACGAACAGCCCAACGATGACCCGAGCTCGTTCGTCTTTCCTAGATCGCACCAGACAGACGATGAGACCAATCCCCGCAAGAATCGTGACGACGGGAAAACGACCGTTGTCTAAGATACGCCCTGTGACCAGCCAATCGAGGATCTTCCGTGCGCCGTACGAGTCGGTCCAGAACGTCCCTATCTGGAATGGATTGACGGCAACCCACTTGGAGTCGACGAGCAGCGGGAGCGTGACCCAAAGGCTTACCAGCAGTGCGCTGATTCCCACCAACAACGCTCTGGAGAAGCGACGGATGATGTCGCGAGGTCGCACAAGGATCAACACGATGAACGACAGACCCGCGAGGTACGCCGTCAGAAAGTGGAACACAATGGTTAAGCCCATTGTCGAAACGGCACCGAATAGATAGCGGCGCTGGCTTATGTAGCGCCAACTAAAGCCCCACGCCAAGGGAAGCGTCCACATGGCCCAGAGTTGGGACCACAGGCCGTTCCCGATGGCCACGTAGCTCTGGTCCTCATAGCCGTAGCCCGTGATGCTGAACAACAGCGGAGAGATTGCGGCCGTAACTCCCGACGTCCACCGATCCAAGCCGAGCAACCGCCCCGCAAAGTAGATGCATATTGGCCATAACGACAGCAGTAGATACAATGTCCACGAAAACGCCTGCTGCGCTCCGACGACCTGTCCCAGAGCTCCGGTCAGAATCGCCGACGCGCTCTGATACTGCACGAAGAATGGTGAGCCGAGTGAGAGGTTCGGGTACCAGTGGTCGAGAGGAAACTGTCCGCTGGAAAGCAAGTGTCCAGCCAGCGCCACCATCTGAAGGTGTACGGAGCTGTCGTTGGGGTAGGCGACCGGGAGCCTTTCGACACGCAGAACCCATAGATTGAACGCCACAGCAAGGAGCGTCAAGATCTCCGGTCCGAATCGTGTCCAACGGTTCCAAACTGGCGAGGCTTCCGCTGAGTCCGTCGCTTCATCGGACAGTCCCGCTCGCGCGGGTGAGTTGCTGATCGATCTCTGATCGTCTGGTGGGGGTGTCTCTCCGGATTCGCCCGTGCTCACGTCGAGTTGCCGATCCAAGTTCCTCGGCTGACACCGATCATGCTCAAGAAGAACGAGGAGAAGCAGACTTGTATGCCGAGCAAGAGCCACAGCGTCCAAAAGATGAGTTCGCGAGGATCATGGAGGATGCCGAATCCCTGCGACGCCCAAATCGCGTAGCTCCAAACGCTGCCGATGAACCCGGCGAGTACGAGAAACCCGCCTACCGCCAGCCCCTGTTCTAGCTTTGCGGCTTGGAGCGTCCTCTGAAGTGCACGTGCTGAGGTGTGGAACGGTTTGGAGTAGCTGAACACTCGGGCGAACACTCCGATGCTGGCTATCTGAAACCCGAGAACCGCAAGTATTACCCCGAACAGCTGCGCTCTCGTATCCAGTTGAACGGGGCCAATATGTTGCGGGCCAACGAAGAGCCATGTCACGTCGGCGATTCCGATCAGTAGCAGCGTCAGCCCGGGGACGATGAACAGCCAGTTAGGAGAGCACATCAAAATGAAACTCAGATGACGCCAACCGTCAGGCACCGTTCGCAAGTGCGGAGGTCGATCTCTTTCGTCGGGCAGCGTGGTTACCGGAAGCTCCGTCATTCGAAGACCCTGACGAACCGCCTTGATCACCATTTCTGGGCACAACTCAAAACCCGTGGTTCGCAGGTCCATTTCGAAGTACGCCGTGCGAGTGAGCGCCCGAAAACCTGACTGTGCATCGTGAACGCGAGGATGGAACAGCAGGCGAAGAGTCCCGGACAAGAGTGGATTGCCAATGTATCGATGACTCCACGTCATCGACCCTGGCCTCAAATCTCCGGCAAAGCGATTGCCAATGACAACGTCGTAGCCTTCTCGGAGTTTCGCGACGAATTCCGGAAACATGCTGAAGTCGTGCTGACCATCAGCGTCGCCAAGCACGATGAACTCACCCCGCGAGGCTTCGATTCCGCCCCGTATCGCACTTCCATATCCACGTTCAGCAATGGACACAACTCTTGCGCCCTGGCTTGTGGCAATCTCGGCAGATCTGTCGGTTGACCCGTTGTCCGCGACGACAACTTCACCAACGAGCCCAGTTTTGTTCAGCATCTCGACGGCTCGTTCCACACAAGCCCCAATCGAGCGTTCCTCGTTGAGGCAGGGAATCACCACAGATACCTCGACCGCTTGCTGAGACTGCGACCGTGGGATATTCGCAGTGGACATTTCTCAGCTAACGGGTCTCAAGGTCATTCACGGGCGTGCCACCGAGAGTGAAGAGAAACCTTGCCGTTCACGACGAAGTTCAACCAACAGACGGTCTCTTGCAACGAAGTTCGCAGATCTTCTCCCTGATTCCCTGGTTGCTTGAAGATCTAAGAGCCCGGCCGACAGATTCGAATAAAACCTCAGGGCTTTCACGTCAAGAGTATAGGAAAAGTACTGGCAACTTTGGAGACGATGAATTCTCTGTCTCGAACGCGAGTTTTCCTGACCAACGTCCTATGATTCGGACAATGCGGGGGTGCGGCGATAGCTAATCAAGCATCACCCTCGTCGGCCGTTGCAGATAGCCCCGTCGAACGTCGCCTGCGGAAGCAAGATTGGCCAACGGAGCGAGTTCTCGCTTTGCTTGCCCAACTCGCTCCCGCGAGCGTCGCGCTGGCCATCTGCTTATACCAACTAACCATGCCGAACGTACTCTTCGGCATTCACGGTTTCAGCGGAAACGGATACGACGACGGTGTCTACCTTGGCGCAGCGGTGAGCTTCGTCCACGGAGTGATCCCGTACCGGGACTTCGCATTCTTACAGCCTCCCGGCGTCGTGCTCCTCTTCAGTCCTGTCGCCCTTATCGCCCGAATCGCGGGAACGCGAGACGCGCTGGCCATCGCCCGCTGCATCACGGCCGCTGTCACCGCGCTCAACGTTCTGCTGATAACTCGCATACTTCGTGCTCGCGGCTCCGTGGCAATGGTGACGGGCGGTCTCGCACTCGCCTGCTTCCCGCTCGCCGTGGCGGCGGATCATTCGCTCCTTCTCGAGCCGTACCTCGTCTTCTTTTCGCTGCTCGGCGTGAAGCTTCTTTTCGACGGTGACTCACTCGTGACGTCACCACGGATAGTCGCCGCCGGCGTTGCTCTGGGATTTGCCGGTGCGATCAAGATCTGGGCGATCGCGGTAGTAATCGCGGCACTGCTCGTCTGTGCTCCTCGCGCAAAAGGGGTGGCGGTGAGACTGGTCCTGGGCGTCGCCGCCGGATTCGCGTTGCCTTGCATCCCGTTTTTCATTGCTGCTCCCTCAAACTTCGTCCACGACGTCGTCGTCGCCCAGTTGTCGCGAGGTACCTCCGGCCTCGACGGCTTGTCCGTTCTGCAGCGTGTGATTGACATCAGCGGAGTGACTGGCATCACGGCCATCACGCCTACCACGTTCCTCGCCGTCGCGATCGTCGCCGGGTTCAGCGTGTTCGTATTCCTCGTCTACGGACTGGACTATCGGAAGTTAGGGCGCTTTGACATCCTCCTCCTAGTGATTCCGGCCCTAGTGCTGGTAGAGATGTTTTCCTCCCCTGAGTTTTACGATCACTACGCGTACTTCCCTGCCGCCTTTCTGGCGTTGCTGCTCGGGGCGGGCGCCGAGCACGCCTCAGCCCTCCTGGAACGAGCGTGTCGGAGATTGTCCGCGATCCGACCTCGCGCACTGCGTCATGCTCTCCCAGCGTTGCCAGCGGTCCTCGCGATCGTCGCTGCTTGTTTCTTGGTTCCGGAGGCCACAAGCTACGCGCGCTCCTATCTCGCTGATTCGGCCGACCCTTCTCAGGCGATCGATCAAGCGATTCCAAGAGGCGCGTGCGCGGTCTCCGACGAAGCGATTCTTCTAGTCGACGCCAACCGCTACGAGCGCTCGAATCCGGACTGTCCGGACATGGTCGACCCGTTCGGCATGTGGATCGCGTACGACCACGGGCGGCCGCCCCCGGCCCCTCCACCCTTCCCGGCCGCCTTCGTCTCGAAATGGAAGTCCGCGATGAATCGCGCGTCATATGTCGTGCTTTCGATTCCCGAGAGCGACTACATCCCCTGGACCTCGGAATTACTCACCTGGTTCAACGAACACTTCACGCTGGTATCCCAGCAGCCGAGGGCATATGTTTACCGGCGGACGACGCTAACTGCCTCGGGCACTACTTCTGCCGACACCGCCGATCAACTCGTCGCGGCGGGACTGGCCGCCGATTCTGCGGGGAATCAGGACCTTGCTCTGAGGGACTTCGATGCCGCCGCAGCCAAGGATCCCCGAAACGTGTATGCGCACTACGACCTCGGCACCATCTACCAGCAGCGCACGGCCACCAACGAGGCTGCAAAAGAGTACAGAGAAGCGCTCCTCATCGATCCGAAGTTTGCAGACGCGCTCTACAACATGGGAGTCCTCGAAACACCGATCGATCCCGCTGGCGCCATCCAGTACTACATAAAGGATCTTGGAATCCAGCCAACCAATGCGTCGGCCAACTTCAACCTGGGTGTGCTATTGATCGATCGGGGCCAGACGTCCAGGGGATACTCCTACTTGGAAACCGGAATACGGCTCAACCCCACGCTCTCGGCTGACATACCCCCAGGCATCAGCGTTCCATCCACGGCGACCACTACGACTGGCTAGTATCCTGCGTCAGAGCTCCGCGACGATGAAGGATTCGGAAGCGCAGCGCTCTTTCTCCGTGGGCCCCCGGGGCAAAGGGAGCGCGCCTCTTTCATCAATCAGAATGAGGCTTATCCGAGCAATCTCGCTGCTCCACGGAGGCGCGCAAGCGACGCCTCCGAGAGACAGATCGCCGTTGTTGTCGGCAACGCTCGAAAACTGAACACTTTCGACGGTGAAAAGTGAACACCTGAAAATGGAGGGTGATCACTTTGGAAGACTGGGCAATTATTCGAAGGTTGGCGGCAGAGGGAATACCCAAAGCGCGCATCGCTGAACGGTTGGGTATCTCTCGAACAACCGTGACAAAGGCGGTGCGCTCGACGGACCCGCCGAACTATGAACGAACCGCCAAGGCGACGTCCTTCGTCACCTTCGAGCCCCGGGTGAGGATGCTCCTCGAGGAGTTCCCCGACATGCCGGGCAGCGTGCTCGCCGAACGCGTCGAGTGGACCGGGTCGATGACCTGGTTCCGCGAGAACGTGGCGCGCCTTCGCCCCGACTATCGCAAGATCGACCCGGCCGATCGACTCACGTGGGACCCGGGTGACGCGGCCCAGTGTGATCTGTGGTTCCCCCCGAGGAAGATCCCCTTGGAGGACGGCACCTCGCGGCTCCTGCCGGTGCTCGTGATCACGGCCGCCCACTCGCGTTACGTGCTCGCGCGCATGATCCCGACGCGCACCACCGAGGACCTCTTGCTCGGCACCTGGGAGCTCTTGAACGAGCTCGGTCGGGTGCCGCGGCGACTGCTCTGGGACAACGAGGGCGGCATCGGGAGGGGACGTCGCCACGCCGAGGGCGTCGACTCCTTCATGGGCACCCTGGCGACAACACTGGTCACGCTGCCCCCGAGGGACCCCGAGTCCAAGGGAATCGTCGAACGGCGCAACGGCCACTTCGAGACCTCCTTCATGCCCGGACGAGACTTCACGTCACCCGCCGACTTCAACGCGCAGTTCACACAGTGGTTGGGCCGCGCCAACGCTCGCGTCGTGCGAACGACGCGAGCCGCACCCCGCGACCGACTCGACGTCGACCTCGCGGCCATGCGCCCACTGCCCCCTCGACCGCTGCACCTGGGTTGGCACCAGCGCGTGCGACTGCCGCGCGACTACTACGTGCGCTTAGACACCAACGACTACTCGGTCGATCCCACCGCCATTGGTCGTCTCGTCGACGTCTCGGGCGACTTAGAGCGCGTGCGGGTGCGCGTCGAGGGACGCCTGGTCGCCGAGCACACTCGCGTGTGGGCCCGAGGTCTGACGTTGAGCGACGAGGCTCACGTTGCGCACGCGGCGTTGCTGCGCCGAGAGTTCCAACGTCCTCGGGTTAGTCACGGTGACGACCTCACGCGCGACCTCGCCGACTACGACCGGGCCTTTGGACTGACGGGAGAAGCGCGATGACCCAGAGCGATTCGACCAAGGAGATCTCCTACCTGGCTGCGGCCTTGAAGGCTCCGCGCGTCGCCGAAGCGGCGTCGCGTCTCGCGACCCAGGCTCGCGACGCCAACTGGTCCTTCGAGGACTACCTGGCTGCGGTGTTGGAGCGCGAGGTGAGTGCGCGCCAAGCTTCGGGAGCGGAGCTGCGCATCCGCGCCGCCGGCCTGCCCACGCGCAAGAGCCTCGAGGACTTCGACTTCGAGGTCCAACACAGCGTTCGAGGCGCCGTCGCGGCGTTGGCGTCGGGGGCCTATCTGCACGAGGCGCGCAACGTTGTCCTGCTCGGACCGCCGGGGACCGGCAAGACCCACCTCGCGATCGGACTCGCGATCGCGGCCGCGCGACAAGGACACCGCGTCCTGTTCGCCTCGGCGAGCGACTGGGTCGCTCGCTTGAGCGAGGCCCACCAGCGCGGACGACTCGCGGCGGAACTCGCGCGCCTGCGTCGTTATCCACTCCTCGTCGTCGACGAAGTGGGCTATTTGCCGTTCGAGCAAGAGGCCGCCAACTTGTTCTTCCAGCTCGTCTCGTCGCGTTACGAACACGCCTCGATCGTGCTCACGAGCAACCTGCCCTTCTCGAGTTGGGGCGGCGTGTTCGGGGACCAGGTGGTCGCGGCCGCGATGATCGACCGCATCGTGCATCACGCCGACGTGCTCACCCTCAAGGGCGCTAGCTACCGACTGAGAGGACGAGGTGTTGACAGCTTGCCGAGCGTGGTGTTGACCACCGACGACAAGAGTTAGAGTGTCCGCAACTGTTCACTTTTCGAGCGTTGCAAGTGTCTAGTTTTCGAGCGTCGTCCACAGTTGTAACCGGGGGAAGCGCCGACGGTCTCGTGACGGCGTGAGGCGTCCGCAGTTGAAGGGGATGGACGCGCCGCCCTCATTGGCTGGATCGCGGCCCAAAGCGGGCGGCGGCATTCGCCCGCCGAGCCGGGATCACGGAAGCGAAACTGCGCCGACTCGCGCGCCAGGCCGGGGCGGGACTGTCGCCGCTGCCGGTGCTCTCGCGGCGGCGCGACTTCGCCAGCGGACAGGAGATCGTCGAGGCCGTCTGAGCCTCGACCCGAGTGCCGCCGATGGAAACAGTTATGGAAATAGACGAAACTCCCGAATGACCTACGCATCGAAAGAGGGAGGCCCCGAAGGACCTCCCTTTCTCGTCAAAAGTAATGTGTGTGTTGCTAGTTACTGCAGACCGCGAAGGCCTGGAAGGTCGGACTTTCGCTACTGAAGCTGGAGGTGTTTTGCACCTCTGCGCTCCAGACACCGTTCGCTCCTCCCGTCGTAGGCGCGTCCTCAATGACCACGAGGTTCGTCCCTGAACTGAGCGTGTAGCCACCACTGAGCAAGATTCCTCCGCTCGAGCAGGCCGCATCCACGGTTTCGGTGCTACCAACTGAAATAGACGACGTCTTGGCAGTCCCCTCAGTTACGCCACCAGTCACGGACGTACCAGCGGTACCCGTGGCACCAGTCGCACCCGTGGGACCAGTAAGACCAGTGCCTCCAGTGGTACCAGTGGTACCAGTGGCTCCCGCTGGGCCGGTCGGTCCGGTTAGACCTGTGCCACCTGTGGTACCCGTGGCGCCAACTGCACCCGTGGGACCAGTAGCACCCGTGCCACCCGTGGGTCCGGTAGCCCCGGTAGCACCCTTGTCACCAGCTGTACCTGAGGCACCGGTGGCGCCCGTGGGACCAGTTAGACCTGTGCCACCTGAGGTACCCGTGGCACCCGTAGCACCGGTGGCACCAGCAGCTCCGGTGGGACCAGTGGGACCGGTGGGACCGGCAGCACCTGTTGAGCCGTTAGCTCCGGTAGCACCCGTCGCGCCAGCGGCACCCGTGGGTCCGGCAGGACCGATGGGACCAGTGGCGCCCGCAGCGCCCGCAGCGCCCGTCGCGCCAGCGGCACCCGTTGAGCCATTCGCACCCGTGGCGCCCGCAGCACCCGTGGCACCGGCAGCACCTGTTGAGCCGTTAGCTCCGGTAGCACCCGTCGCGCCAGCGGCACCCGTGGGTCCGGCAGGACCGATTGGACCAGTGGCGCCCGCAGCGCCCGTTGCACCCGCAGCGCCCGTTGAACCGTTGGCTCCGGTCGCGCCAGCGGCACCCGTGGGTCCGGCAGGACCGATGGGACCAGTGGCGCCCGCAGCGCCCGTTGCGCCCGTTGAACCGTTGGCTCCGGTAGCACCCGCAGCACCCGTCGCGCCAGCGGCACCCGTTGAGCCATTCGCACCCGTGGCGCCCGCAGCACCCGTGGCACCGGCAGCACCTGTTGAGCCGTTAGCTCCGGTAGCACCCGTCGCGCCAGCGGCACCCGTGGGTCCGGCAGGACCGATGGGACCAGTGGCGCCCGCAGCGCCCGTTGAACCGTTGGCTCCGGTCGCACCCGCAGCGCCCGTCGCGCCAGCGGCACCCGTTGAGCCGTTAGCTCCGGTAGCACCCGTCGCGCCAGCGGCACCCGTGGGTCCGGCAGGACCGATGGGACCAGTGGCGCCCGCAGCGCCCGTTGCACCCGCAGCGCCCGTTGAACCGTTGGCTCCGGTCGCACCCGCAGCGCCCGTTGAACCGTTGGCTCCGGTCGCACCCGCAGCACCCGTCGCGCCAGCGGCACCCGTTGAGCCATTCGCACCCGTGGCACCGGCAGCACCTGTTGAGCCGTTAGCTCCGGTAGCACCCGTCGCGCCAGCGGCACCCGTGGGTCCGGCAGGACCGATGGGACCAGTGGCGCCCGCAGCGCCCGTTGCGCCCGTTGAACCGTTGGCTCCGGTCGCACCCGTAGCACCCGTCGCGCCAGCGGCACCCGTTGAGCCATTCGCACCCGTGGCGCCCGCAGCACCCGTGGCACCGGCAGCACCTGTTGAGCCGTTAGCTCCGGTAGCACCCGTCGCGCCAGCGGCACCCGTGGGTCCGGCAGGACCGATGGGACCAGTGGCGCCCGCAGCGCCCGCAGCGCCCGTTGAACCGTTGGCTCCGGTCGCACCCGCAGCGCCCGTCGCGCCAGCGGCACCCGTTGAGCCATTCGCACCCGTGGCGCCCGCAGCACCCGTGGCACCGGCAGCACCTGTTGAGCCGTTAGCTCCGGTAGCACCCGTCGCGCCAGCGGCACCCGTGGGTCCGGCAGGACCGATGGGACCAGTGGCGCCCGTTGAACCGTTGGCTCCGGTCGCACCCGTGGCGCCCGCAGCACCCGTGGCACCATTAGCCCCGTTCGTGCCGTTTATTCCGTTCTGACCGTTCGAGCCGTTCTGACCGTTCGAGCCGTTCTGACCGTTCGAGCCGTTCTGACCGTTCGCACCGTTTTGACCATTCGCACCCGTGGCGCCCGCAGCACCCGTGGCACCGGCAGCACCTGTTGAGCCGTTAGCTCCGGTAGCACCCGTCGCGCCAGCGGCACCCGTGGGTCCGGCAGGACCGATGGGACCAGTGGCGCCCGCAGCGCCCGTTGCGCCCGTTGAACCGTTGGCTCCGGTAGCACCCGCAGCACCCGTCGCGCCAGCGGCACCCGTTGAGCCATTCGCACCCGTGGCGCCCGCAGCACCCGTGGCACCGGCAGCACCTGTTGAGCCGTTAGCTCCGGTAGCACCCGTCGCGCCAGCGGCACCCGTGGGTCCGGCAGGACCGATGGGACCAGTGGCGCCCGCAGCGCCCGTTGAACCGTTGGCTCCGGTCGCACCCGCAGCGCCCGTCGCGCCAGCGGCACCCGTTGAGCCGTTAGCTCCGGTAGCACCCGTCGCGCCAGCGGCACCCGTGGGTCCGGCAGGACCGATGGGACCAGTGGCGCCCGCAGCGCCCGTTGCACCCGCAGCGCCCGTTGAACCGTTGGCTCCGGTCGCACCCGCAGCGCCCGTTGAACCGTTGGCTCCGGTCGCACCCGCAGCACCCGTCGCGCCAGCGGCACCCGTTGAGCCATTCGCACCCGTGGCACCGGCAGCACCTGTTGAGCCGTTAGCTCCGGTAGCACCCGTCGCGCCAGCGGCACCCGTGGGTCCGGCAGGACCGATGGGACCAGTGGCGCCCGCAGCGCCCGTTGCGCCCGTTGAACCGTTGGCTCCGGTCGCACCCGTAGCACCCGTCGCGCCAGCGGCACCCGTTGAGCCATTCGCACCCGTGGCGCCCGCAGCACCCGTGGCACCGGCAGCACCTGTTGAGCCGTTAGCTCCGGTAGCACCCGTCGCGCCAGCGGCACCCGTGGGTCCGGCAGGACCGATGGGACCAGTGGCGCCCGCAGCGCCCGTTGCGCCCGTTGAACCGTTGGCTCCGGTCGCACCCGCAGCACCCGTCGCGCCAGCGGCACCCGTTGAGCCATTCGCACCCGTGGCGCCCGCAGCACCCGTGGCACCGGCAGCACCTGTTGAGCCGTTAGCTCCGGTAGCACCCGTCGCGCCAGCGGCACCCGTGGGTCCGGCAGGACCGATGGGACCAGTGGCGCCCGCAGCGCCCGCAGCGCCCGTTGAACCGTTGGCTCCGGTCGCACCCGCAGCACCCGTCGCGCCAGCGGCACCCGTGGGTCCGGCAGGACCGATGGGACCAGTGGCGCCCGCAGCGCCCGTTGCACCCGCAGCGCCCGTTGAACCGTTGGCTCCGGTCGCACCCGCAGCACCCGTCGCGCCAGCGGCACCCGTGGGTCCGGCAGGACCGATGGGACCAGTGGGACCAGTGGTACCCGCAGCGCCCGTAGCACCTGTTGAGCCAGCAGCACCCGTGGCACCCGTGGCACCCGTAGGACCTCCAGGACCGATTGGGCCAGTGGCACCTACAGCGCCAACTGAGCCGGTGGCACCTGTGGCTCCGGTGGCGCCCTTGGCACCAGCGGAACCTGTCGCACCCGTGGCGCCAGCTGACCCGGTAGCACCAGTGGCACCCTTAGCACCAGCGGAACCTGTCGCACCCGTGGCGCCAACAGCTCCAGTGGCTCCCTTTGCGCCAGTAGGGCCAGTAGGGCCGGTGGGGCCAAAGTAACCGTAACCCCCACCACCCGATGGGGTAGAAGAGCTTGAAGTAGTTGGAAGAGGCGGAGGAATCACCGGGCCCGCAGAGGCGAGCGTGGCGCCACTACTCACAGCAAACGTTGCGATGACAGCAAAGGCTGACGCTCGCACCAAGAACTTAGTTGGCAACATTAGGACTCTCCCCGCTGACCGAAGTCGCGGCGGCAAGAGTGAGATGGCGACCAAAAGAGTATCGACAACACGTCCTACCGCCCTTCAGCCCTTGCGGGCGAGATCTTGTCACAATGTCAACGATTTGTCAACAGGAAGTTATTCCGTTGTGATTGAGAAATCCTGCATTCATGTATCTACCGCATATTCCGAAATAAAATCTTTGCATATAGCCTGATGGACACCGCACAGCATCGCTGACGGGCGATTTTTAAATCGAAGATTTCGCTCAGTTCCGGTGTCCGCTGGCATGGGCCCGAACGACAATTCAGCCCACCCAAAGGGGGCACGTGCTCGGCGTCGACGATCACCGTGCCCAAAGAAGACGGACGACCTTCGGCGGGAGTAGGCGACGTTTGGACTCTCATCTGCACCCGAAGGTGACGGGCAAGGCGATCGGCGGTGGCGCGAACCTGCTCGCAGAAACAGACGTTGGTGCGTCCCGGCGACGGATCAGCGAGGACAGGGGGCCAACGTCGCGCCCGACCCCAGATGGTGAGCTCGAGGCGGACTTGAGCGATCGTGAGTTCGATGCTCTCGACTCAGGCGTCAGAAGGGTTCACGGTGAGCATCGTCAGCAGTTTGCTCCCACATTCTTCGCTAACTGGACGGCCCTGAGAATCCCAAGTTATTTCAGGCGCCGCCGATGGCGGTCAAGTAGTCAAAGAATTTGACCGATCCGACGGCATCTGGCGAAGCGTGTGGGCGTCGGGTTTCGAACTTTTCCATAGGGAACACTTGATCTTCAGACTCGCGCACCGAGCTGAATGAGTATGCCTCCTCATTGAAGGCATTCGGGGGTCGATCGCTACGAGTTGCGTCGTTGAGCGAGCGCTCAATCTCCCCGTGCCGCTCTGAACTCGGCGGACGCGAGGCTCGGGAGCTGTCAAGAAGCCCGCCGAAGGCTCGATGAATCATCGCCAATGAGGGCGAGCCTGGTGTCGCAGATCTCTCAGCCTCAGTCGCTCCAACATGCCCGGTCGACCCGCGATTGGCGTGATGTTCGGGGGACTGACTCTGTGAATCAGCAGCGGCAGACATTTCGTGGACACCTCCGACCTGTGCCCCTGCCTAAAAATGACTATTACACCTTGTTCAGAATTTGTCAAATGGTAGAGATTCGATTCCTGGAGCGTTGCGTCCAAAACCGTCCCGCATGGACCGAGGGGGCACCGAGTTACTCGCGCAGGCTGTGCAGAACAGCTTCGCAGGATACGGCAGATCCAAAATCCTCGTACGCTGTGCTGATGAGCCCTAGACGTCAACATTCGAGCGATTCGGCCCCCAACCGGCCTGGCAAAGCTAAGAGTTTCTCGCAGGCTTCCTTCCTAGGAGCGGCCGCAGAGTTGGTCTAATGCAATTTCGCGTCATCCCGGAGCGGTCTGACTTCTAATCGTCCCTTGAGAGTGGGACTGGATCAGGGATCGTCGTAGCATTACTGTGGGCCCAGAGTTGAACTAATATTAAACACGTGGCTCCCCCCGGCAAGGGCTTTGAGGAGAGAACCACTCCAGCCGACTCTGGACGCAACCCCGACAGATCGGGGGCTGCGTCCATCATTCACCAAAACGAGTTCCAGGTTGAGGCGCCTCCTGTGGTTTTTTCAGTATTTCTCGACATATTCAAACTTCTGTAACGTTTCATCCGACGCTTCGTTGCAGTCGGCGGTTTCAGGGGGTCAGCGCAACACTTGGTGAGTCATCCTTAGCGGAGTGACAATCAAGGGAGCGCGGTGCGAGTTCAACTCACGAAGCAGCAACGACAATTGGCCTTTCGACTTCGAGGCAAGGGTGAGTCGCTTAGCAGCATCGCCAAGCACGTCGGCATGACGAACAAGGGGCACGTTTTCGTCGTGCTTGCGGGCCAAAAACGCGAGGGGCGTGACGTCGGATGGACACCACGCGCCGGAAGGCTCACGATCGATGAGCGCGAAGAGATTGCACTAGGTCTAAGAACAGATGAGTCGATGACCTCGATCGCCCGGCGACTCGGACGATCTCCTTCCACGGTCTCGCGTGAGGTCAACGCCAATGGTGGCAAGTGCGACTACCGCATCTGGCGAGCTCACGAGCGCGCCCGTGAGCAGACTCATCGGCCCAAAGTCTCAAAATTGAGTAACCCCGCACTCTGTGCCAAAGTGACGTCATGGCTCGAAAAGCTCTGGTCGCCACAGGAAATTGCCGAGCGGTTGAAGCGCGAGCATCCCGATGACCCCTCGATGCAGGTGAGCCACGAGGTCATCTATCAGTCGCTCTTCGTCCAGGGGCGCGGAGAGTTGCGAAGAGAACTGGCGCGGTGTCTGCGTTCAGGACGCACGTCACGACGCGCGCAGGGCCGCGCCGACGAGCGCGGCAAAATCGCCCACATGGTCATGATCTCCGAGCGTCCTGCGGAGGTGGAGGACCGGGCCGTCGCGGGGCACTGGGAAGGCGACCTCATCATCGGAGCTGGTGGCCGCAGTGCCGTCGGCACTCTCGTCGAGCGGACCACGCGATTCCTTCTCCTCTTGCACCTGACCGGTGACCACAAGGCAGACACGGTGGAGAGCGCCATGCGTAAAGCAATCATGACTCTGCCCGACGAACTGCGGCGATCGGTCACCTGGGATCAAGGAACCGAGATGGCCAACCATCAGTCCTTCACCATAGAGACAGGAATCCCCATCTACTTCTGCGACCCGCACTCACCGTGGCAGAGGGGATCGAACGAAAACACCAATGGCCTTCTGCGCCAGTACATGCCCAAGGGCACCGACCTGTCAAAGTTCACCGCCGACGACCTCCTAGAGATTCAGCGCAGCATGAACGGACGCCCGCGCAAGACCCTCGGCTATATGATGCCCGAGGAGAAACTTGCCGAACTCGTTGCGCTGACCGATTGAACCCGCCGTCACGAAATATTCTCCCGACCGAAGATCAGCCACAACAACTCTCAAACGAGTCGCGTCGTCCGTTTTGCACTCACCCGCCGTCATGGTTGGTCGGTGTTGGTCCCCAGTATCAAGACGCCCCCAAATGCTCAGCAAATACCTCGCAATCAGGCTAAATAGTGCAATTCGTCGGCGATGATGTCAGGGCCCTTCGAGAAGTTTTCGAAGTCGGTTCTCAGTGCTCAGCTGAGGTGGCTCTCCCCAACATGCCCTTGCGGGGGTGAGCCACGTGCCTGATGCGGAATCCTCTGATTTCGGTCGAATAGGGGCGCGGTTTTGTTTGGACGATGCGGGTTAGTGCTGGAACAGAGATGAAACTCCGCACCCCCGTTGCAACGAGTCTGCGTTCCTTGCGGCAATCCCGTCCGCTCGCACAGCGAACAGCAGCCGCACCGCGCACCGGCTGAATAATCACTGTCCGTGTTCAAGAAATTACATCACGGTAATTCTTCGTGCACAAGAAATTACATCATGGTAACTACTTGACAAAGGGTAACCACTATCAGAGAATGAGCGCGGTGCAAGCAGCGCAGCACTCCCCCTAGTCTCCGAGCGAGCACCGGGCATGTTCTGTGCCCGCTTTAGGCATGTTGCGGGTCACGTCATGAATAACGTGTTCAACCCTTGTCTGGCGTGGCCCGCACCAGGCACTTTACCTAATTTGGGCGCGGTTTCGGACGCAGCGAGGCCGCCAAGCTGCGTGGAACGTCGAGCGCCGCAGCATTTTCCGCCTGGTCCATATTGGCGCCAGCAACGGCCCGCAGTCAGCGCGGCTGGGCGTTGTCGAGTTCCCAAGTCTTCGAGCGTGTGCTACCCGCGGTGACGAATTGGCCGCCTGACCGCCCATCGGGCATAGAGGGTGACACTGGCCTTGAAGGTGTAGGTAGCCCGGTTGGCGTACGCCTTGCCCGAGCCGTTTGGTCGCGTGTTCCAGCCGATGAAGATGTGGCCGGCGTACGTGAAGGCGTTCGAGGTGAGCGCAGCTGGAACATTGTTACGTTCGGGAGCCATGCTGCCCCTCCCGCCGTTGGCCCTGAACGTGACGGTGAATTTGGCCTTGGCCGTCCACTGCGCGTAGAGCGTGACACTCGACGTGAAGGGGTAGGACGCGTCGTTGGCGTAGGCCGTGCCTGAGCCGTTAGCTGCGGTGTTCCAGTCTTTGAACGTGTGGCCGCTGTAGGTGAACGCGTTCGCCGTCAGGGCCGTGGGAGCACTCGCCGTCTCGGGGGCCGTGGCACCTGTCCCGCCGTTGGCGTTGAACGTCACGGTGAAGCTGGTGGCGGCGCTCCACTGGGCGTAGAGGGTCACGCCCGACGTGAAGGGGTAGGACGCGTCGTTGGCGTAGGCCGTTCCTGAGCCGTTGGCCGCGGTGTTCCAGCCAGTGAAGGTGTGGCCCGTGTAGGTGAACGCGTTCGCCGTCAGGTCCGTGGCTGCGCTCGCCGTCTCTGGAGCCATGGAGCCCGAGCCGCCATTGGCGTCGAATGTCACTGTGTAGCCCGAAGGAGGCGGGGGCGGCGGAGGGCCCATCTGCTGTTGCCACTGGGCGTACAGGGTCGCACTCGCCGTGAATGGGTAGATCGCCTCGTTGGCGTAGGCCGTGCCTGAGCCGTTCGCTGCCGTGTTCCAGCCGGTGAAGGTGTAGCCGGCGTAGGTGAAGGCGTCCGCCGTCAGGGCCGTGGGCGTGTTCTCCGTCTCCGCAGCCATCGTGCCCGTGCCGCCGTTGGCGTCGAAGGTGACCGTGTAGTCGGAGTTGAGGCTCCACTGGGCGTAGAGGGTCACACTGGCCGTGAATGGGTAGATCGCCTCGTTGGCGTAGGCCGTGCCTGAGCCGTTCGCTGCCGTGTTCCAGCCGGTGAAGGTGTAGCCGGCGTAGGTGAAGGCGTCCGCCGTCAGGTCGGTCGCGGTGCTGTAGGGCTCGGTCTCGTTGGCCATGGTGCCGGTGCCGCCGTTGGCGTTAAAGGTCACCGTGTAGTCAATGGCACTCCACTGGGCGTAGAGGGTCACTGATGCCGTGAACGGGTAGCTGGCGTCATTGGCGTAGGCCGTGCCTGAGCCGTTGGCCGCCGTGTTCCAGCCCGTGAACGTGTAGCCGGTGTAGGTAAAAGCGTTCGCCGTCAGGTCCGTCGGGACGTTCTCACTCTCTGGAGCCATGGAGCCCGAGCCGCCGTTGGCGTTGAACGTCACGGTGTAGTTGCTGTTTAGGGTCCACTGGGCGTACAGGGTCACTGATGCGGTGAACGGATACAGGGCGTCGTTGGCGTAGGCGGTGCCCGAGCCGTTCGCCGCCGTGTTCCAGCCCGTGAACGTGTTGCCGCTGTACGTAAAGGCGTTCGCCGTCAGGTCCGTCGGAACGTTCTCTGTCTCGTTGGCCATGGTGCCGGTGCCACCGTTGGCGTTGAACGTCACGGTGTAGCTGGGGTTCGCCGTCCACTGGGCATAGAGGGTCGCTGATGCCGTGAACGGGTAGCTGGCGTCGTTGGCGTACGCGGTTCCTGAGCCGTTGGCCGCCGTGTTCCAGCCCGTGAACGTGTAGCCGGTATAGGTAAAGGCGTTCGCCGTCAGGTCCGTCGCGGTGTTGTCGCTCTGTGGGGCCATGGTGCCCGCACCGCCGTTGGCGTTAAAGGTCACCGTGTATTCCGTCACCGTCCACTGGGCATAGAGGGTGACCGATGCGGTGAACGGGTAGCTGGCGTCATTGGCGTACGCCGTGCCCGAGCCGTTGGCCGCGGTGTTCCAGCCCTTGAACGTATTGCCCGTGAACGTGAAGGCGTTCGACGCGAGGTCCGTCGGGGTGTTGTAGAGCTCAGTCTCGTTGGCCATGGTGCCCGTGCCGCCGTTGGCGTTGAACGTCACCGTGTAGTTGTTGACCGACCACTGGGCGTAGAGGGTGGCCGATGCGGTGAACGGGTAGCTGGCGTCATTGGCGTAGGCCGTGCCAGAGCCGTTGGCCGCCGTGTTCCAGCCCGTGAAGGTGTGGCCGGTGTAGGTAAAGGCGTTCGCCGTCAGGTCCGTCGCGGTGTTGTCGCTCTGTGGGGCCATAGAACCCGCGCCACCATTGGCGTTGAACGTCACGGTGAAGTTGGCGTTGGGAGTCCACTGGGCGTAGAGGGTCGCACTGGCTGTAAAGGGGTAGCTGGCGTCGTTGGCGTAGGCGGTTCCCGAGCCATTCGCTGCCGTGTTCCAGCCCGTGAACGTATTTCCGGTGTACGTAAAGGCGTTCGCCGTGAGATCGGTAGGGGTGTTGTAGAGCTCAGTCTCGTTGGCCATGGTGCCCGTGCCGCCGTTCGCGTTGAACGTCACCGTGTAGTTGTTGACCGACCACTGGGCGTAGAGGGTGGCCGATGCCGTGAACGGGTAGCTGGCGTCATTGGCGTAGGCCGTGCCCGAGCCATTGGCCGCCGTGTTCCAGCCCGTGAAGGTGTGGCCGGTGTAGGTGAAGGCGTTCGCCGTCAGGTCCGTCGCGGTGTTATAGGGCTCGGTCTCATTGGCCATGGTGCCGGTGCCACCGTTGGCGTTGAAGGTCACGGTGTAGTCGGTGACCGACCACTGGGCGTAGAGGGTGGCCGATGCCGTGAACGGGTAGCTGGCGTCATTGGCGTAGGCCGTGCCCGAGCCATTGGCCGCCGTGTTCCAGCCGCTGAAGGTGTGGCCGGTGTAGGTGAAGGCGTTCGCCGTCAGGTCCGTCGCGGTGTTATAGGGCTCGGTCTCATTGGCCATGGTGCCGGTGCCACCGTTGGCGTTGAAGGTCACGGTGTAGTCGGTGACCGACCACTGGGCGTACAGCGTTGCGCTCGCCGTGAACGGGTAGCTGGCGTCGTTGGCGTAGGCCGTGCCCGAGCCGTTGGATGCCGTGTTCCAGCCAGTAAAAGTATGGCCGGTGTAGGTAAAGGCGTTCGCCGTCAGGTCCGTCGCGGTGTCGTACGGCTCGGTCTCGTTGGCCATGGTGCCGGTGCCACCGTTGGCGTTGAAGGTCACGGTGTAGTCGGTGGTTGACCACTGGGCGTAGAGGGTGACCGATGCGGTGAACGGGTAGCTGGCGTCGTTGGCGTAGGCGGTGCCCGAGCCGTTGGCCGCCGTATTCCAGCCCGTGAACGTATTTCCGGTGTAAGTGAAGGCGTTCGCCGTGAGATCGGTAGGGCTGTTGTACGGCTCGGTCTCGTTGGCCATGGTGCCCGTGCCGCCGTTCGCGTTGAACGTCACGGTGTAGTTGTTGACCGACCACTGGGCGTAGAGGGTCGCGCTGGCCGTAAAGGGGTAGCTGGCGTCGTTGGCGTAGGCCGTGCCCGAGCCGTTGGCCGCCGTGTTCCAGCCCGTGAAGGTGTGGCCGGTGTAGGTGAAGGCGTTCGTCGTGAGGTCGGTTGCCGTGTCCTCGGTCTCGTTGGCCATGGTGCCCGAGCCGCCGTTGGCGTTGAACGTCACGGTGTACGAGGAGGCGGGCGCGAGACCCGTCGCCAACCCCGAAACGATGGGGGTTCCGAGCCCCGTCGCCATGTCGTAGCCGGTCATCGCCGGAAACTGACCGCTGTCGGTGCCGTTGAAGTCGTTGCTCCCGGTCTTTACGTCGTTGAAATACGTTCCGAAGCTCGCTCCCGCCAAGGAGTAGAGATCGGGATTGAGCGACCCGTATCCCGTGGAAGCGGTCCCGTCGGCGGAGCTGATGTCGGCGAGCACTGCAGCCCACAGCGGCGAGGCGCCGCTCGTCCCGCCCACGTCGGTCCAGTCGTAACTGTTCACCGCGTCGTAGATGATGTAGCCGCTGTACGGGTCCGCGTCGGCGGACACGTCAGGCACCTCTCGACAGTCACCCGAGGCGTTGGCGCAGGGCGTCCCGCTACTGCCGGTGACTTCACCGAGTGCGGTTTGGTAGCTGGGCATGTCGAAGTTCTCCGAAATGCCTCCACCGCCGGCGCCCGCTCCGAACTCGTTGTTGTCGTTCCAGACGGATTCGGTGGGCGCCGGGCCGAGCGTCGAAATCCTCGTCCCCCCGACGTCGGTCACAAGAGGCTGCGAGGCCGGGTCGTTCACGGCCAGATTCAAGTCCTGCAGGGCGTCCCAATTTTCGTTCTCATCAACGGACCAGACCAAGTTCAGGTCGGGATCGCTCACGATCTGACCCATGTAGTCACCGCCGCTGTTCATGCCGACGGTCCCGGTAACAGTCTGTGTAGATGGGTTGACCGTGATCATCACGTCACCGGCCCCGGTGTACGCGGCCGCGAGCACTTGATCGTTATCCGGGGACATCCCTATCGATGAGACATCGCCCTCCGAGTAGAACATGGGGCTGGCGCTCGTGGAGATCGTCTCGGCCAGAGTGTTGGACGAGGGATTAATGACGGGTATTCCACCGTCGTAATTCGCGACATAGATGTCGCCGTTGGTCGGGTCGAGGACCATGGAGACCGGGTCATCCGCGCCAGTAATGGCGCTTGCGGTGGTAGAGCAGGCTGTTTGGCTGGTGTCGTTGCACGTCGAGGCGCTGAAGTAGTCGACGGCGCTATTGGCGGAATCGGCGACGTAGATGTCGCCGTTGGTCGTGTCCGCCACAACTGACGAGGGCACCGCGCCGCTCGGGAGAGTCTTTGGACCGAAGAAGTTCGTGCTCGCGGTGTCAAACACCGCCACGCTGTTTACGCCATTGTCGACGTAGAGGGACGTCCCATCGAGCGCCAGCCCGCTGGGTCCGACGAGATCTGTCGACGAATAGGTGTTGGTCGTCCCACAGCCCGTGATGACACTCGCATTGCAATCGGTGGTGCTGAACTCCGTCAGAGAGTTCGAGGAGCTGTTCGCCACGTACACATCTCCGTTTGCAGCGTCGTACAACACAGCTTCTGGCCCATCTCCAGTGCTGACCGTGTCGACCGCGCCCTGGCTGGCCTCACTGATCACGCTGACCGTGTCGTCGGTGACATTCGCTACATAGAGCGTTCCCGTGCTGGGTACCACTGCTTGTGCGACCGGTCCGGCTCCCGTCGCCGTCCCACCCTCAGCGTTGGCGTTGCAGCCTTCTGAGCCATCGTCGCCGGCAGCGGCAAAGATCGTCTGTCCGTGCATCGCGGCTTCTTCGAGCAGGGTGTTCTCTTCGTTCTGATAGGCCGAACCGTCATACACCTCACAGGAGGCCCAGCTCACGCTGACGATCTTGGCCGTGTCGGCGCCGATGATGGCGCTGAAGTCGTCGTAGATGCTGTCTTCGCCTTCGTAGACGTCGATGTCCGCCGCAGGTGCCATGGACAAGACGGTGTCGATGTCGAGCTCCGCCTCAACGGTGTTGCCACCGGTCGCGCCCCCTCCGTCAACGTCGGTCTCGGTGATCTGGCTTCCACCGAGGGTGATGCCATAGCAGCCGGCAAACGTATCGATATCGCTCATGCTGAAGCCGGCGCCGCCGAGCTCAACCAAGGCAACGGTGGCTCCTGCGCCGTAGTGGTCCGCCGAGTACAGCGGGCCAAATGAGTACGCCTGGGCGAGATCATCGGCGTCGAGCGCACCGTAGTCAGACTCGACGGTGTCGATATCACTGGTGCACGTGGTTCCAGTCGGTGTGGGCTGACCCGTGGCCAGTTGGGGCGACGGCGCCAGTGGGGCGCTGCTCGTCGACTTCGCTGGCGGCACGAGTCCGCCGGTCGAATGTGAGGAACCGCTCGTCGGCTTCGCCGGCGGCACGAGTCCACCGGCCGGATGAGGCTGGTTGAGCGTGTCGAGACCGAGGACACCTTCGATTTGGGGAGCGACCGTCGTCGGCACGCTGGGCGCCGCCGTGTTGTAGTAGCCAGTGCTGCCCGAAGGAAGACGGTACGTGTCAATCGGCGTCGCGAAGGCCGATTCGGCTTGCGCCACCGTGGCCGTCACTGGCAGCGAGAGGTCCGTGCTCGACACCGTCCCGACGGTGAGACCCTGTTGCTCGAGGGCCGAGGTCACCTGGGAGATCGTCGCCTGGGTAGGCCCATACTGCTGTGCGAACTGCGCGGAGTCGATGAACTGGTGGTACTGCGGAGAGCCCTTCGTCGACACTGCCTGCACGGCGGCGGCCAGCGCGGCCGGGTCTCGCGGTTGCAGCGTGACGTCGAGTGAGATCGTGGCTGACGGCGCGGCGGGCCCGACGAGCGTGTCGCCAAAAGGAACCGGTGGCACTTCACCCGTCAGTGTCTGCATGCCTTGAGGCGCAGCGCTTGCAGACGGGGAGCCGAACCAGGCGGCGCCGAGCGTGCCAGTAAGAAGTAGCGCAAAGGCTACGAGGCCCCGCTGAAGAAATGCCGACACATGAAGTGACCGACTACGACCGTCGCGGGCAGTGTGCACAGTAAAACCCTTCTTTTGGCCATGAAGACGTCAGATGAGTCTCAGTTTCGCCACTCACTCTCCCCGGACAGGGTGCCCAGAGTAGAGACGGGGGCATAACGCGCACTCGCGTGTGCACAATAAGCCTTGGCACGCTGTAACGCAACTACGAACTTTTCGTCGTTTCTCGACCCCCGAGTGCGGCATGCACCCGCTCATCAGGGACGCGTATGGCGCCCATGCTGTCAACGTCGCCACCTGGAGAATCTCGAGAAGCTCCCGCCATTCCGTGCCCCCGCGAGGGGTCGAGTCAGTGTGTCACCGCCGCTTCATCCAAAAATTGCGAGAAGACGGTCTTATCGACATCGACGCGCGCCCTATCGTGGTCGAAATGGTGGCCACACAACAAAGCGGCATCAAACTCACGAAGTTGACCAAATCCTATGGCGACGTCAAGGCTGTGCGGGGCATCGATCTGACCATCACTCCTGGTGAGACGCTCGCCCTGCTCGGACCAAACGGCGCGGGCAAGACCACGACCATCGACATGATGCTGGGCCTCATTCGCCCTGATGCCGGAACAGTCTCGCTGTTTGGCATGACTCCAACCGAGGGCGTCGATGCGGGCGTCGTCGGCGGCATGCTACAAACTGGACAGCTTCCGGGCTATTTGAGCGTCCGAGAACTCATCACGATGATGGCGTCGCTCTACCCCCACCCGCTCGCGGTTGACGATGTCATCCGCCACACCGGGGCGACGGAATTCGCGGACCGTCCAACGACAAAGCTCTCGGGTGGCCAGACGCAGCGCGTTCGCATGGCAATTGCCCTGGTCGCCGATCCCGAGCTCCTCGTTCTCGACGAACCAACCGCGGCCCTCGACGTCGAAGGACGAAGAGACTTCTGGACCGCCATTCGCGCCGTGGCGGCCCGAGGCAAAACCATCGTCTTTGCGACCCACTACCTCGAGGAGGCCGACGCCTATGCCGACCGGATCGTGCTGATGGCCCGGGGAGAAATCGTCGCTGACGGCAACCCAAGTGAGATCAAGGCTCGGGTCGGAGGACGCACCATACGAGCGACGGTGCCGGGCGCGGACTTGAGCGCGATTCAGGCTCTCGCTGGCGTCACTCGAGCGGAGCAACGGGGTGACGGATTCGTGCTGACTTCTACCGATTCGGCGGGGTCTGACGCCGCCCTCCGGGACCTCCTGACCCGTTTCCCGGGCGCCCGCGACATCGAGGTTCGCGGTGCGGGGCTCGAAGAAGCCTTTTTGAACCTCACCGGCGACGATGACGGCGAGCACGCACCGTGAAAAACCTCACCTACCTGCGCTTTGAGGTCTTGCGTACGATTCGCAATCGTCGATTCCTGATCTTCTCGCTCATTTTCCCGCTGATCTTGTTCTACGCGATCGCCGGCGCTCACCGCCACATCGTGGTGGATGGCATCACCTTTCCTCTTTATTACATGACAGGCATGGCTGCGTGGGGCTCCATGACCGCCGTGATCTCGAGCGGTGCTCGCATCGCCCAAGAGCGCCAGGTGGGATGGACTCGTCAGTTGCGCATCACGCCGCTCAAGACCAGCACCTACTTCACAGCCAAGGTGCTGACCGGCTACATGATGGCCCTCTTCAGCATTGTGGTCATCGCCCTGGCTGGTGTCTCGCTCGGCGTGCACCTCAGTGCCACCGGTTGGCTCACGATGCTGGGTCTACTGCTGGTGGGGCTCATTCCCTTTGCCGTCATGGGCATCATGCTCGGCCACCTCATCTCGGTGGACTCACTCGGACCGGCCATCGGTGGTATCACATCGCTGTTCGCGCTGCTCGGAGGAGTTTTCGGTCCACTGGTGACCTCGGGCGTGCTGTTTACGATCGTGAAGGGCCTTCCCTCGTACTGGCTGGTCCAGGCCGGAAAGTCAGCCCTTGAGGGCGGCCACGTCTGGACCGGCGAGGCTTGGATCGTCATCGCCGCGTGGACGATCGTCATGGCACGCCTCGGGGCTGTCGTCTACCGCCGCGACACCGCGAAGGTCTAAAGGCCCGAAAGCTTTCGGATCGGCCGAGCGAGGGCCGAGTTGTCGTCATCACCGTGTCCCTGGCCGATGATGCCGTCCTCGAAGGTCGCAGCAAGCGCCGTCACCGGAAGGGTCGCGCCCACGGACTGGGCAAGCTCCAGGCCGATCCCCAGGTCCTTTCGGTGAAGGGAGATCTTGAAGCCGAGTGGATATTCGTCGTCGATCATGCGACCACTGCGGTTTTCGAGGACCCACGATCCGGCGGCACCGCCTTTTATGGCCGACACCACCTTTTCGACGTCGAGCCCGGCCTTTAGACCGAGCGTCACGCCCTCGGCGACCCCGAGATAGACCCCACAGAGGATGACCTGGTTGATGGCTTTCGCCCACTGACCAGCGCCAACGGGTCCAAGAAGCGTGACGCTCTTGCCCATCGCAGCCAAGACGGTCTCCGCGCGTGCGAACTGATCTTCGCCGCCACCCACCATGACCGAGAGCGCCGCGTTCTTCGCCCCTTCAGACCCGCCCGAAACCGGCGCGTCGAGCATCGAAACGCCGTTTCCAGTGAGCCGCTCGGCGAACTCCTGGGCCTTGAGGGGGCTGATCGTCGAGCAGTCAATGAACAATGACCCCTTGGTAAGACCCTCTGTGAGACCGCTCTCACCAAACAGCACCTCTTCGACCTGGGGCGAGTCGGTGAGGCACGTGATGACGATGTCCGAGTTGCGCGCAACGTCCGCGGGCGTCGCGGCAAGTGTTGCACCAAGCGCGACCACGTCGGCCGCTCGGCTTGCCGTGCGATTCCAGACGGTGAGAGAGAAACCCGCCCGCACGAGGTTCTGGGCCATGAAGTTGCCCATCGTGCCGAGGCCGACGAAACCGACGCGCTCGGAGGCGCTGTAAGAAGATGAACTCACGAGAATCCTTTTGGAGAGGGTCAACCGGTCCGGTCGACGACGAAAAAAGTGTAGCGAGGCGTGATTTCGGTCTGAATCAGAACTTCACGCCCGACGCAGCCCGAGCGGCACCTCGAAGGAGTGACGAATCCGAGCCCACGGCGATGAAGTCAAATCCCCTGACGCTGAGCGACTCGACCCGGCTGAGGTCGCCGGCGAGGATCGCAGCAGAGATCTTCTGCTCACGCGCTGCCGCGACGACGGCGTCAAAGGCAGCGAGCAGCTCGGGCGCGTCGAACTGGCCGGGAATGCCCATTGAGGTTGACAGGTCGCTCGGCCCGACAAAGAGCACGTCGACGCCGGGAATCGCGGCGATTTCACTGACACTCTCGAGCGCGCTCACCGACTCGATCTGGACGACGCTCAAGATCGAGTCATTGACCTCTTGCGGCTCGCGGCCGTCTCCTCCGAACTCTCGCGCCCGGTTGTAGCCGGCGACCCCGCGGTCACCCTGCGGCGGGTACCAGAGGTGGCGAAGGGCTTCTCGCACCTCATCGGGCGTGTTGAGACGAGGAAGCATGACCCCCGCGACGCCGAGATCCAGCACGTGGCCCATGCGAATTCGCTCTGCCGCCTCGACCCGGACGATCACCGGCACACCGTGGGCTGCCCCGGCGAGGATCTGGCCCACCAGCGCCTCTTCGCCGCCCGCGCCGTGTTCGAGGTCGACCAGCAGCCAGTCGAAGCCGCTCAGCGCACAGACTTCGGCCGCGAGCGCCGAACCAAGGTTGAGCATGGTTCCGCGGGTCGCGCCACCAGCACGAATTCGTTCACGCAGCGTCGTCACTCGTCACCTCTCGTGGTCAGATGCGCCCCGTGACATGCACCAACGCGTTCGTCAAAAAGGGCCGTTACGTTAGTCTCGCATTGCCGCTGATACCCCCGCAACCCCACGCGAAGAGAGATCCGAAATGGTCACGCGCATCACGAACGTCCTCGTCACGCCCGTCGCTTTTCGCGATCCTGCGCTGTTGAACGCCGTGGGCGTCCACGAGCCCTTCGCCATCCGCTCGATCATCGAGGTCGAGACTGACCAGGGCATCGTCGGACTCGGCGAGTCATACGGCGACCTCGGCCATCTCGAACGCCTGCAAAAGGTCGGCGAGGCGCTTCGCGGCGTCAATGTCTTTGCGACCAATGAGATGCTGGGGGTAACGGCAAAAACACTTGCGGGCGCCGTAGGCGGTGATCGGCACGGGCTGACGGGGTCCATCAGCGCTGCTGGCACGGTCCTTCGCGTGTTCAGCTCCTTCGAAGTTGCGGCCCTCGACATTCAGGGAAAGATCCTCGGTCTGCCGGTCTCCGACCTCCTCGGCGGCGCGGTGCGCCACGCCGTCCCCTTTTCGGCCTACGTGTTCTACAAGTGGGCGCAGCACCCCGGCGAAGCCCCTGACCAGTACGGCGAAGCGCTCACTCCCGACGGTATTGTCGCCCAGGCCCGTTCACTACTTGAGACGTACGGGTTTCGTGCCATCAAACTCAAGGGTGGCGTCTTCCCCCCGGACGAGGAGATGGCTGCCATATTCTCCCTGCGCGACGCCTTTCCCGGCGTGCCGCTGCGCCTGGATCCCAATACCGCCTGGGGCGTGGCAACGTCCATTCGCGTCGGCCAGACGCTGGACGGCGTCCTCGAGTATCTGGAGGATCCGACGCCGGGCATCTCGGGCATGGCGGCGGTCGCCCGCGAGGTGCCGATGCCGCTCGCGACGAACATGTGCGTGGTGGGCTTTGACGACATCCCACCTGCAGTGAGCGAAGGTGCAGTTGGCGTGATCCTCTCCGACCACCACTACTGGGGCGGCCTCGAGAAGGTTCGTCAGCTGGCGGCGATCTGTGACACCTTCGACCTCGGGCTCTCCATGCACTCGAACTCGCACCTCGGCATCAGCCTCGCCGCGATGACCCACGTCGCGGCGGCCGTCCCCAACCTCACCTATGCCCTCGACACGCACTGGCCCTGGAAGAGCGAGGACGTGATCGAGTCGGGCGTCCTCACCTTCGAGGAGGGCGCCGTCGAGGTTCCCACGTCGCCGGGCCTTGGGGTCGAGCTCGACCGAGACGCCCTCGGCCGGTTGCACGAGCAGTACCTCAGTTGCGGGATCAGCGAACGGAGCGACACGGCCTACATGCAGAAGATCAACCCCTCCTACGACGCCACCCTCCCCCGATGGTGAACGTCACCGGCTACGCCTACCCCTGGGACGTGAACGACGATCCCGGGGCCGCCGCACACGCAGCCGAGCTCGGTGTCGACGTCGTCGCACTGGCCGCGAACTACCACGCGGCTCATCTCGTCACGCCGCTACACCCGACCCGGCGCTCGCTCGACGTACCTCACTCGGCGATGTACGCGCCGATTCGCCACAGGGCCTGGCAGGATCGGCGACTCGTACCGCGCGCTCCCACCTGGCTCGAAAAGGACGACTGGTTCAACGACGCTGCCCGTCGCCTGAGCGCCGAGGGCCTCTCGGTGCTCGCGTGGATGCCCATCACCCACGAGGACGACCTCGGGGCCCAGCACCCTGATCTGGCCGTGCGAAACGCTTTTGACGACATCTACCCTTACGCGCTCTGCCCTTCCAGCGAGGAGGTGCGGATGTATTGCCGCACCCTCGTCGAAGAGGTGCTCCACACCACTGACAGCGCCGGGGTCGTGCTCGAGGCGTGTGGCCCCTTCGGCGTCGAACATGGGAGCATCCACGATAAGAGCGACATGGCGAGCCTCAATGAGACCGAAAAGGCTCTGCTTTCGGTCTGCTTTTGCGTGGCGTGTCTCCACGCCCTCGATGAGTTCGGCCTTGACGCCGATGCGCTTGCCAACGCGGTGCGTACGGCGCTGTCTGGTCCCGTCAACTCGCTCGGCGACGCGCTCGGCGAGGACGTCGCTGCGCAGCTCGCTCAGTTTCGCGCCGGTCTGTCATCGAACCTGCGCCACGAGCTCGTGGAGTCGGCACGGTCGGTACGGCCCGACGCGACGGTCACTGTGCACGCGAGCGTCTCGCCGTGGGCGACGGGATCGTTCTCCGCGCTCGGGGACCCGAGCGACGTCGCGGAGCTGAGGGCGGTCGTCGCGAACTGCTGGAACGCGACGACGGCCGAGCAAGAGCTCGAGGGAATGGGCAAGTTGTTGGGAGACCAGTCGAATCTCGGCGCCTTCGTGCGCGCTGATCGGGTCACGGGGTCCCCCGAAGAGTTCGTCGAGCGCTTTCGGAGGCTTGGAATGGGCGAGCTGCACCTCTACCACCTCGGTCTGTTTAACCGTGAGAGCCTCGAGGTCGCTCGTGAACTGGTGAGCGCCTGTCACGCTGCGGGCGATGCTCCCGCTGCGTACGATCGGTGAGATGAGCGACACCTTATTAATCACCGGTGCAAAAGGCACGATCGGCTCGATGCTGCGCGAATCGTTGAGGCGACCCGGTCGACACTTGAAGCTGCTCGACATCGCCACCCAAGCGCCACTCGCCGACGGTGAGGACGCGGAACTCCTCGTCGGATCGTTCCTCGACCCCGAGGTGCTCGCTCGAGCCGTCGAGGGTGTGGACGCGATCATCCATCTCGGCGGGCTGTCGAGTGCCGGCTACCAGTGGGCCGAATACCTCGAGATCAACATCAACGGCACGTACCTGCTGCTGGAGGCGGCCCGCATCGCCAGGGTGTCGCGAATGGTCTACGCGAGCAGCAATCATGCCGTCGGCTTCGCGCGAGCCAGCGACTTCGACATCGTGCCCGACTACCTCTTCCCTCGCCCCGATACGTTCTATGGAATGTCGAAGGCCGCAAGCGAGAGCCTCTGCAGCCTGTTCTTCGACCGTCACGGGATCGACGCCATCTGCCTGCGCATCGGCTCCTACCGCGAAGAGCCGACTGACCGCCGATCGTTGGCGACCTGGCTCTCGCCCGGGGACTGCACCCGACTCGTCGAAGCCTCGCTGAGCGTCGAGAGCCCGGGATTTCGTGTCGTTTGGGGTATCTCGGCGAACACTCGGCGCGTCGTCTCGCTCAAAGAAGGGCACGCAATTGGCTATGACCCACAGGACAACGCGGAGCGGTACGCGAGTCAGCTGGTAAACCTCACCGGCAAGGAAGAGACGGACCTCATCGGCGGCCCGTACACCGCCAAGCACGTCGAGTAGATCGAGTCGCGGTCTACGTCAGCACCGCGACGTAGATGTCACAGAGGTTCCAGCCCGTGTGCTCGCCGTCAATCAGTTGCCCCAACGAGCGAAGCGCTGGATAGGTGTCGTGCGACTCGGCGACGCTCGCCCAGTCAATCCCCCGAGCGATCGTCTTAGCCAGCGTGGTGCCGTCGACCCACGCCCCTGCGACGTCTTCTACGTAATCGCGCCCATCTGACGCCTGGGCGACGAAGGCTCCGTGGCGTCCCGAGTGTGCCAGCACCTCAGCCATGAGCCACGCGAACTCCTGGCTGCGTCCGCCCTCGCCCTCTCCACTCACTTTGACCGTGACTTCGCCCACACCCACGAGCGCGACCGGACCATCAGGGGCGGCGTCAATGGTGGCCCGCCACTGGGCCGCCACGTCACTGACGTCGCCCGTCACCGACGCGCCCATGTCGAGGACCTGGTAGCCGCGATGGTGAGCTTCCAAAACGGCGAAGCCGAGCATCATCGCCGGTTCGCCCAGCACCAGATTCACGTGACGCGTGGGGCTCGGCGCACCCATTAGAGCGTCGCGCGTGCGGCCCGCCTCGAGGAGACGCTCGCGGAGCCCAACGTCCCTGAGGTCTATCGCGTCCCACAAGTCGATCATCTGGTCCTCGCTCGGTCGAAAGTCGTAGGTCAACGCCGACGCGACCCATTGAGCGCCCGAGACGACATTGTCGACCAGGATGAAGCTGCTCGAGCGGCGGGTATGGACGTGTCGAAGGATCGCGCCCCCCGCAAGATCAGAGCTCGCTGCGCGAATCATGTTGAGGGTCGTGATGTCGGCGCCTGATCGAAGGACCGCCTCCCAGACCGTGTGAAGGTCGTCGAGCGAGAGCGGTCGTGCGGGTAGGACGCAAAGGCTCGATGCGCCGCCCGAGACCAAGAACAACGTGGCGTCGGCATCGCTTGGATCATCAAGGAAGCTCAGCACCGCGTTGCCCGCACGAAGACTCCCCTCGCCGGGCAGCGGATGCTCCCCTACGACGACGTCAGAGGTCATCGCGCCGCGGCGCGCGCTCGCTTCGTCGCACACGGTGATCCGACGCCGCACCCTGGTGCCGAGCGCGTCCACGACAGCCTCGGACATCTCGCGTGACGCTTTGCCGATGGCAACGAGATCGACGGTCATTTCGCGAAGGCCAGACTCGCTCAGCAGTGCGCTGGTCAGCTCGCCAAGGTCCATCTCCTCACGCCATCGCGCTGCGATTGCTCGAGCGTCGGTCACGAGCACGTTCGCGTCGATTCTTTCGCTCACCCCACTATCTTGACCTGCCACCGCCCCACCGACTGCGCCTCGAAACGATTTCCGATCACCGATCCGATCGATGTGCCGTTCACGGCCTCACGATTATGGTGTTCGCTATGTCAGAGTCTGAACCAGCTCATCTCACCAGTCACCATCGACTGACACTCGAAAAGATCTTCCAGCACCCCGTCGCTCACAACCTCGAATGGAACGACGTGTTCTCGTTGCTGAACGCAGTCTTTGACGTCGAAGAGAAGCACGACGGCAAGTACGCGGTCGTCTATGGGGGTCAGACCGAGACCTTTGAGAAGCCCAAGCACAAAGACATTGACGCCCAAGAGGTGATCGACGTACGACGACTCCTCCAGCGCGCGGGCTTCGGGCCGACCCCGAAGTAGCCGCCACAAAATCAGTAAGGACGTACGAAGGAAGATGCGACAGAGCGCCGCTAATCTCCGTCCCAACTATCCGACAGCGGCACCGACCTAGTCGTCAAGAGGGGAATGCTCATGGCCGAGGTATCCCCACGCGCGGGGAATGTCACGTTCGGGGTTATCGCACTGCTGGCCTCGGCCGGACTCGCCCATTCGCTTGGCAAATCTCTCTGGATAGACGAAGCGGCGTCGCTCTACTCAGCCCACCTCAGCTGGCACGACCTGTGGCGCCAGTCCAAGGTCGTCGACCGTGCCTCTGACTACGCGGACCAGTCCGCTGTGTCGAGATACCCCGGCGCCAAGGAGAACTGGATCGACTGAATTGTTACCAACGCCGGGAGGTTGAAGACGACACATCCCGTCGCACTGCCGCTCGGTGATAGCTCAAAGTCGCCATAGGTGAAGTTTGTGCACTCTGACACGGTTCCATAGTCGGCGGCGTAACTCTGACCGTCCGAGCCGGTGGCGGTCGTCGAGAAGTTTGCGTTGCCCTCGACGGAGTTCGTCGTGCTCTGATTGGAAAGGATCAGTTCGACCGCGACGAACCGGTCTCCAGTGTCCGGCAAACCTGAGCCCGATGCAGCTGTGGCGGGATCCACAATCTGGGTCACGGTAACGGAGAGTCCGTCACCGAAGAAGTCGTGGATTGTCTCCGCCGTAGCCACGGACCCGGGAGAGAGCGTGGATGCGATCGGTGGAACGATCGGGTCAGCGAGCCCAAGGTCGGAGTAGACGCTGGACTCGATGAGTATGTCCTTGTTGGTAATCGCCTGCAGCGCGACGTAGTTCTGTGCGGCATTGGACGAGGTGGACCCAAGCGCGTTTATCGTGTCCGAGAAAAGGTGGCGGACGTCAGCGACATAACTGGCCATGTCGGCCTGCGTATTGGCCGGCCACTTCTCAAGACTCAGCGATGAAATGAACGAGCTGAATGCTTTGGTGAGCTTCGTCACGTCCCCCGGCACTTTGGCGGCCGTGGCGGATTCCAGCGCGGTCTCGGCGGCCGACGAGGAGTCCCCCCAGGTGTTCACTGAAGATCGGAAGTAGGCGCTGACCTTGGCGACCTTGACACGGTTGGACCTCACGGCAACGCTCGCGCCCTGGGAGTTCTTCGCGACCACGCCGAAGGTGTAGCGCGTTCCAGGCCTCAGTCCTTTGACGAGACAGCTCGTAGACCGGGTCACGCACGACTTCGAGGACGGTCGAGACGTAACGACGTACTCTCGAATGGCCGACGCTCCGCTTGAAGCTGGCCTCGCCCACTTCACCCTGATCGACGTTGCCGTGCCACTCGCGCGCACCGCCCGAGGAGCCGAGGGACCACCCGCGGTGGCACTCGCCGGCGACGTAAAAAGTGCCGACGTGAAGAGCCCGGCCAACGCTGCTGCGCAAAAGGCCCAGTGGCGCCATGCGGTTCGCTCCATGGACCGACTCCTTCTGTTACTTCCAGGGTACCCATCGGTCTGGCGCCAACTGGTACGTCGACCCAATGGTCCGCACAACTGATATCGGTAGGCTTCTGATCAGAAAAGGAGATCGCATGGACGCCGAACACTGGCAGCTGGAACCCGATGAGCACGATTTCCCGGCGGCGCGCACGTATCTCTCCCTCATCTGCGATCCGGCCTACGCGGCAAGAATCGTGAAATTGCTTCAGCGCGCATCGACGACCAGCTACGAGGCGAAGGACCTGCTTCGCGCAAGCCGTCTGCCCCTGCTCGAAGAGACGAACAAGCACGTGTCCCAGGACCTGCAGAAAGTCGCGGCGGGGCAGAAGCTCTCTCCGATCCTGCTCGTGCGAGGCAGGTTCGAGAAGAACCGAGACCTTGTGATCGCCGACGGCTACCACCGGGTGTGCGCGAGCTACTGGCTCAACGAGAACTCACGGATCCCCTGTCGGATCGTGGACCTGCCGAGCTGAGTCGTCGCACCCCGCGTGCGCCGAGTCGGCGAGACGCCAGCCGTACACTTGCCGGGTGCGTCGACTGATCCCCTTCTATATTCTCGCGGTGCTCACCGTCACGGCGGGCGTCTTTGCCTTCATCTCCTACCAGCAGGCGAACGATCCGACCTCGGCGACGATGCTGCTCAGCTGCTCCAACAAGTACGGCGCCGAACCGTCTTCCTACGTGCTCGCGTGCGCCGACTACAACGCCGAGATCACTCACCTGCACTGGACGAGCTGGGGCAATACGACTGCCTACGCCACCGGGGTGGCGCGCTGGAACGACTGCACGCCGAACTGCGCGGATGGACACTGGAAGAGCGAGCCAGCAACGCTGTGGGCATGGGGTCTCAAGGATGACCACTACACGCGACTCGACAGCAGCGATGCGTTGATTCTCCCCAGCATCGTGCTGAAGCCCTACCCGCTGTAAGAATCGCCTAAAGCCGGCGCTCGCGATCGCCCGCGCACGTCGAGCTTTCTTATACTGAGGTGCGCACAGCGTCGGATGTTCGTTCGCCGTAGCGGGTGTCGAAGACGGCACTTGAACTCTCGAAACTGGGGTACGAACGATGAAGTTCTTGCGTGACGCCATTGTCATGGGCACGCTCGCGGCGCTTTCGTTCACTCTCCCGGCGTCCGCGGTCGCCGTACCGTGGCAGAACGCACGGGAGGTGTCGCTTCCAAAAGGCGCGACGGGCATTCCCGATGGATTCCTCCCTTCGCTGAGCTGTGTTTCGGTGAGCGAGTGCGTCGCCGGCGGCGACTACTCGACCGCCGCGGGTGAGGTGAAGGGCCTCATCGTGAGCGAGACCAACGGGGTGTGGAGAGCACCGACCTCTCTGGTGCCTCCCGTTGGCGCTGACACCGACCCGGATGTGACGATCTTCGATGTCTCGTGCGGCGCAGCGGGCAACTGCGCAGCGGTGGGCAGCTACGAAGACAGTGCGAAGAATCTTGTACCGTTCACCGCGAACGAAGTAGGCGGACGGTGGCTTCGCTCGCGCGAGCTCGCGTTGCCAAAGAACGCGCTCATCGATGGACAGGCCGGCGAGTTGCGTGACGTCGTCTGCCTGACCGCCAACAACTGCAGTGCCGTGGGTGAGTACTTCGACAACTACCGTGCGAACCCGCGAAGTCAGGGCTTCGTTGCGACCGAAGTCCGGGGACACTGGTCGGTCGGCGCCGAGGTCACGATGGCCCAAAGGACCAACTTCAATCCCTTCGTCACCTTCTCTCAGCTCGCATGCTCGTCGCTGGGCAACTGCGTGGGCGTCGGATCCTTCATCGACGTGCACGACGTGACCCAGGGCCTCGTTGTCAGCCAGGTTCAAGGAGTGTGGCACAAAGGCGAGGAGGTTCCCCTTCCTGCCAACGCGAGCGCCTTTGCCGGCGCGTCGCTGAGTGAGGTCACGTGTGTGAGCAACTCGTCGTGTTCAGCGCTCGGCACGTTCATCTCCAACACCGGCGGCATCGAAGCGATGACGACAGCAAGCGCGAGCGGCTCGTGGTCACGCGCCACCGAGATCGCGATGCCCGCGGGCGCGAGCGCAGATCCCAACGCCTTTCTCTTCGGTTTCAACGGCATTGCCTGTGCGAGTGCGGGCAACTGCAGCCTCGGCGGTCAGTATCGAGACAGCGCGGGCGCGTACCAAGGGTTCCTCGCCAACGAGGTGAACGGCATCTGGAGCCAAGCCGTCGAAATGGCGATACCCAATGGTGGCGTTTCGGGTGGGAAGAACGGCGGCGTCGTCGCCGTCGCGTGCCCCGGCGTCGGCGAGTGTCAAGCGAGCGGCTCCTACATCGACAGCGCGGGCAACTACCAAGCAGTGACGCTCAGCGAGGTCGACGGCGTGTGGCAGCGGGGCACGAAGGTGAACCTTCCCGACGGTGCGGCGTCGGTGGGGGTTGACGGCGGCATCTACGCCATCGCCTGTCCGAGTCCGACCTCATGCGTCGGCGTCGGTAGCTACCTGAAGGGCGGGTCGTACGAGGGCTTCACCTTGCAGACATAGCCGCGTTTACGCAAAGTTTATGGATCGCTGCTGATTCCGGTGAATGTTTCATCTGTTCACCACCATTGGGACTCGCGATTTTCACCGTACGGTAACCAAGTCTTTTTAGGTTTAACTCGTGGCACGTCTCCGAACTCACAGCCCCCTTGATGATGCCGAACGTGCCGCATCTCGCCGCCTCACTCGAGCGTTCTCGTGAGCGCCACCATCGACCTGCCGGGACGAAGCGTCATCCTGATCGTCGAGGATGAAGAGAGTTACCAAGACGCCCTCAACGTCGGACTCAGCGTTGAGGGCTTCGTGGTCGTCGGTGCCACCAACATCGCCGAAGCTCGCGTGCTGCTCGCGAGTGCCAAACCCGATCTTGTGCTGCTCGATGTGATGCTGCCCGATGGTTCGGGCATCGACTACTGCCGTGAGCTGCACGACACCACGCACATCCCCGTCATCATGGTCACGGCGCGCACCAGCGAGGTCGACGTCGTCCTCGGGCTCGAGATCGGTGCCGCGGACTACGTCACGAAGCCTTACCGGCTGCGCGAGCTCGTCGCGCGCATTCGAGCGGTGCTGCGTCGACCGGTGAACACCAACGACGACGAGGTCATCGCGTTCGGAGATCTGCGCATCGATTTCACGCGGCGCACCGTCACGCGCAGGTCTCGCGAAGTCGAGCTCAGCCGCAAGGAGTTCGACCTACTCGCGCTCTTTGCGACGCGCCTCGGCCAAGTGGTCACGCGCGAAGTCTGCCTCGACACATTGTGGTGGGGGCTCGAGCTCTCTGACACGCGCACGCTCGACACGCACGTCAAGCGCTTGCGGCAAAAGATCGAAGAGGACCCCGCGAATCCGCGTCACCTCATCACCATCCGCGGCGTAGGGTTTCGACTCGACGCTTAGGCTGAAATCGTGCAGAAAAACGATGTTGCCTACGACTTCACATTGAAGGATCAAGACGGCAACGACCGCACGCTCTCACAGATGGTGAGGGAGGGTCCGGTCGTCCTCTTCTTCTATCCGGCCGCCATGAGCCCTGGCTGCACCAAAGAGACGTGCCACTTTCGCGATCTCGAAACCGAGTTCGAGTCGCTCGGTGCCCAACCCGTCGGCATCTCGATGGACACTGCCGATCTCCAGGCGCGGTTCGCGAAGAAGAACAGTCTCGACTTTCCTCTCCTCGCCGACATCGACGGCGAGGTCGCGCGCCACTACGGCGTGGCGCGTTCGCTTCGTTTTCTCAAGGTAAAGCGCTCCACCTTCATCATCGACACTGACATGAGAGTCCGCGACGTCATCTCGAGCGAGGTCAGCATGAACTCTCACGCCGACCGTGCGCTGGAGTCACTGCGCGCTTAACGAGCTCCTGGCACGAGACGTGCCGAGAATTCCTGAGGGGCTCTCACTCACATCCAACAGTCCGAACGTGGCTCGGCGGCAATTGGACCACACCCTGTGGCCCAATTGGTTCCGATAACTCTGACGCAAACCGCCGCACGTAGTGCGTGTTGCGAGGGGCGCATTAACCAGCGATGAGTGCGGCCGCGGGGTCTTCGAGGTAGGCCTTCACGTGGCCGAGCACGCGCGACGCGAGCGCTCCGTCCACCATCCGGTGGTCGAAGGACATGGCGATCTCTGCCACCTGACGCACGACGACCTCATCGTTGACGACCCAGGGCGCCTTGGCGATCTGACCAACGGCGAGAATCGCGCCGGTGCCAGGCGGCAGAATCGGGATCGCCGCGTCGACGCCGAAGGGGCCGACGTTGGTGATGGTGATGGTCGTGCCGATCATCTCGTTCGGTGTCGTCGTGCCGTTGCGAGCCTTGTCGACAAGTACGTCGAGTGCCTCGGCCATGCGAACCAGATCCAACTCGTCCGCACCCTTGATGTTGGGCACGATCAGTCCGCGCGCCGTGTCGGCGGCGATGCCGAGATTCACGCTACGGCGAACGATGACTTCGCCCGCCTCTGAATCGAAGCTCGAGTTGATGCCCGGGTAGTGACGAGCGGCGTCACAGAGCGCCATGGCGACGATCGCGAGCGGCGACAGTCGAACGTTCGACAGGCTCGGGCGCTGTTTCAGCGCCGCGAGCAGCTCCATCGTCTTGGTCGCGTCGAGTCGCACCCACACCGCAGCGTGCGGCGCGCTGAACGCACTCTGAACCATGGCTTCTGACATCGTGCGAAGGACGCCACGCACCGGAATGCGCTCTTCCTTCGGTCCCGTCGACCACGGCTCAATGTCACGGCCAACGAATCGTGATGTCGTCATCGGTCCCGTGACTGGTGCGCTCGGTCGCGGTGACGCGACCGGTTCACCGGCGAGCGCTCGCTCCACGTCGTTGCGAGTGATGAGCCCGTCTCGTCCGGTGCCAGCCACCGTCTCGAGGTCAACGCCATGCTGCTTCGCGTAGAGACGAACGGGCGGTGTTGAGCGCGGCGCGAAGGCCGCGGGCGCCGGCACGGGGGGCGCCACAGTCGGCGCGGGGGCAACCGGGGGCGTCGGCGGGGCCGTGTCGGCACGAGCGCCGCCACGGCGATGCTTGCGCGTCGCGACGCCGTCTTCGTTGGCGACGCCGTAGCCCACGAGCACGGCCTCGCGGCTCTCGCCGACCGAGGCTGCCTTTTCGGCCTTCGGCTCGCTTGCAGGAGCGGTCGCTTCGCTCGCGGGCGCAGATGTAGCAGCGTCGCCACCTACGTCAAACGTGATGAGAGGCTTGTGCACCTCCATGAGGTCGCCGGGGTTGCCGTGCAGCTTCACCACGGTGCCCGCGTAGGGACTCGGCAACTCGACGGTCGCCTTCGCTGTCTCAATGTCGACGAGCGGTTGGTTCAAAGTGACGACATCGCCTTCTTTGACCTTCCAGGTGACGATCTCAGCCTCGACAAGACCTTCGCCGACGTCTGGCAGTAGGAAAACCTCTTCGCTCAACTCTCAAACTCCATCACTCGGTCGACCGCGTCGAGGATTCGGTCGACGGTCGGGCGGTAGTCCTCTTCAATGCGCGTGGGCGGATACGGCACGTGGTACCCAGAGACACGTAGGCCCGGCGCGCGCATTGCATAGAAGCAGCGCTGCGTGAGCTCGGCCACCATCTCTGAGCCCATCGAGGCCATGTGCGGCGCTTCTTGGACGACCACGAGCCGTCCGGTCTTGTTCACCGACGCGGCCATCGTGTCAAGGTCGAGTGGCGACAGGCCGCGCGCGTCGATGACCTCGAGCGAGACGCCCTCGGTCTCGGCGGTGTCGGCCGCGCGCAGGATCGTCTTCACCGAGGCGCCGTAGCCAATCACGGTGACGTCAGTGCCGTCACGGCGAACCACGGCGTCGAAGAGTCCCGCAGGCGGATTGTCAAGATCGACTTCGCCACGCTCCCAGTAACGGCTCTTTGGCTCGCAGAAGATGATGGGATCGTCGTGCTCGATCGACTCCTGGATCATCCAGTAGGCGTCGTTCGGCGTCGAGCAGGCGACCACGCGAAGGCCAGCGGTTGCGGCGAAGTAGGCCTCGGGGCTTTCTGAGTGGTGCTCGATCGCACCGATGCCGCCTTGGAACGGGATGCGAATGACGAGGGCCATCTTGTAGACGCCGTCAGAGCGCTTGTGGAGCTTCGCGACTTGGCTGACGATCTGGTCGAAGGCCGGGTACACGAAGCCGTCGAACTGGATCTCACACACCGTGCGATAGCCGCGAATGGCAAGGCCCACCGCAGTGCCCACAATGGCCGACTCGGCGAGGGGCGAGTCGATGACGCGGTCTTCGCCGAAGTCCTTCTGAAGTCCGTCGGTGATGCGAAACACGCCGCCGAGCTTGCCGATGTCCTCGCCCATGATGAGGACCTTCTTGTTCTTCTCCATCGCGCGACGCAGGCCCTCGTTCAGGGCCTTCGCCATGGTCATGGTGGTCGTCGCCATCAGTTGCCACCCCCGCTGACGCCGAGCTCAATCATCTCGCGGCGCCCCTCTTCGATCAGTGGATGCGGCTCTGCGTACGCGTGGTCGAACATGGTGATTGGGTCGGGACGGTCCATCGCGAGCACGTCCTCTCGAAGCTGCAGCGCGAGCGCATCGGCCTCGAGAGCGACCTCTTCGAACTTGTCGTTCTTCACGTGGTACTCGCGCGCGAGCAACGCCTTCACGCGCTCGATGGGATCGCGATGCTTCCAGACCTCAACTTCGGCGTCGATGCGATAGCGCGTGGGGTCGTCGGACGTGGTGTGTGCGCCGAGTCGATAGGTGTAGGCCTCGATCAGCGTCGGTCCCCCACCGACTCGCGCCTGGTCGAGTGCGCGGCGCGCGACCTCGTAGACGGCGATCACGTCGTTGCCGTCGACGCGCACGCCGGGAAAGCCGAAACCGGGCGCACGGTGATAGAGCGGAATCTTCGACTGGATGGAGGACGGCGTCGAGATGCCCCACTGATTGTTCTGGCAGAAGAAGACGATCGGCGTGTTGAACGATGACGCCCAGACGAACGCCTCGAGCACATCACCCTGGCTTGAGGCCCCGTCACCGAAGAAAGTCATCACGGCCTCTTCGGCCCCGTCGCGCTGGATGCCCATGGCGTAGCCCACGGCGTTGAGGACCTGGTTGCCGAGCACGATCGTCGGCACGGAGTGGCGGTACTTCTGGGGGTCCCACCCGCCGTTCGAGACGGCGCGAAAGAGTCGCAGCATCTCTCGCGGGGGCACACCCCGGCACCAGCCGATGCCGTGCTCGCGGTAGGTGGGAAAGGTGAAGTCCATGGGCTGCAGGGCCCGTCCGGCGCCGATCTGGGCGGCCTCTTGACCCTGCACGGGAGCCCACAGCGCGAGCTGGCCCTGGCGCTGGAGCGAGGTCGATTCGACGTCCAAGCGACGGATGATGACCATGTCGCGATACATCCCGAAGATTGCTTCGCCACTCAGGGTCGACTCGTAGTCGGGGTTCGATACTCGCTCCCCTTCGGGCGTCACCAACTGGATCAGTTCTTCGCCGATCATCAACACTCCTTCGTGCCACACCCCCGGGTTTATACCCTATCCGCCTACGCTAAATGGGTGGCTCGCCTGCTTGTAGACACGACGCCCCTGCGCACCAGCAAAAATTTTCGACTGCTGTTTCTCGGTCAGTTGGTCTCTCTACTTGGCAGTAACTTGACCTTGGTCGCCGTTGCCTACCAGGTGTACCAGTTGACCGGCTCGAGCCTGTGGGTCGGACTCGTCAGCTTCATCCAGCTGCCACTGCTCATCTTCGGATCACTCTGGGGCGGCGCACTCGGTGACCGCTTCGATCGTCGCACGCTGCTCGTCGGCGCGTCGTTCGTGCTCGGGCTGCTCAGCTGTGCACTTGGCGCGAATGCGTTGATGCATCACGCAAACTTCGTCGTGCTCGTCACCCTTCCCGCGCTCGCGGCCGGCCTCGCGGGACTCTCAGGACCGCTTCGCACCGCCACGATCCCGCTGCTCGTCCAAGCCGATGAGCTCGTCGCCGCGTACTCCTTGAACCAGATCATCATCAATACCGCAACCGTCGTCGGCCCGGGCGTTGCCGGAGTGCTCGTCGCGACGGTCGGACTGTCCTCGTGCTACTTCATCGACGGCTTCACCTTCTTCACCCTGGTGCTGGCGACGTTCCTCATGGCTCCGATGAAGCCGGTCGGCCAGCATTCGGGAGCAAAGATCCTGCGTTCCATCGCCGAAGGCTTCTCCTACGTGCGCCGTCACGCGGTCGTCCAAGCCGTCTATCTCGTCGATCTCAACGCGATGGTCTTCGGCTTGCCGCGCGCACTCTTCCCGGCCGTGACGAAGCACCTCTACCACGGTGGTCCCGAGATCCTCGGGCTGCTCTATGCGGCACCCGGCGCGGGAGCACTCCTCATGGCGATCTTCACCGGCTGGATGGATCGCGTGAGCCGGCGCGGTCGACTCGTGATCCTCGTCGTGTTGGTCTGGGGTCTAGTGATGGCGCTCTTCGGACTTGTGCACGTCTTGTGGGTGGGGCTGATCTGTCTAGCGATCGCGGGCGCGATGGACGTCATCTCGACGGTCCTGCGCAACACGATTCTCCAGACGTCCATCACCGACCAGTACCGCAGTCGTCTCTCCGCGATTCAGATGGCCGTCGTCACCGGAGGCCCGCGCCTCGGTGACCTCGAATCGGGTGCAGTTGCGAGTCTCACCTCGACCGAGTTCTCGATCGTCTCGGGCGGTGTCATGTGCATCGTCAGCGTGCTGGCGCTCATTCGTTGGCGACCCACGTTCTGGAAGGAACGCTCGCTGTAGATCGTCGCAACACACCCTCGACGCGATCAACGTGAACATCAGCGCCCAGAACGTGCGGATCATCTTCAGTGAAAGCTCTTTGCGATTGCTCTTGCCACAGGAGCAAAAGGGGACTATGCCGGAGTTATTCCAACGGTGACGTTTGGAAGGGAGTACTGATGATCATTGAAGTCGTTATTGGTTGCGTCTTGATCGTCCTCGGACTCTGCGCTCTTCTTGGACTGCCCGCGCTGGCCTTTCGCGTCTACGACATCGAGAAGCGCTCACACGAGATCGAACAGGCTGTCGTCAAGGACGTACGCAACGTTGGTCGAGAGGTGTTCCACGGCGGGCACGAAAAGCAAGACGTCGAACGGGACGCTCGTGACGTCGGAGAAGACGTGCGCCGCGCTGAGAGGAAGGTCGCTGACGGCTACGACGACGACGTCGGAGCGGAACACTCTATTGGTGGACTACCCGAAGCGAGCGACGCTTAGCGTTGGTCACGCTTGCAAGCTGCCCGCACGCGGCGGCGATGGACCTCCCGCGTGTGTTGCGCACCGTCGCGTTCACGCCTCGCCGTCGTAAGCCGTCGCGAAATGCGTCAACGCGCTCCCTGCTTGATCCCATGACGAGATAGCCGGGCGTTGGGTTCAGCGGAATCAGGTTGACGTGCGCACCAAGTGAGAGCGCATAGTCCGCCAGCTCGTCGATGGCTTGGTCCGTGTCGTTCACGCCGTGAATCAGCGCCCATTCGAAGCTGATGCGCCGACCCGTCGTTTCGATCCAGTACGTGCACGCCTCATGGAGACGTTCGAGCGGGTAGCGACGATTGAGCGGCACGAGCTCGTTGCGCGTCTCGTCGTTCGCCGCGTGCAACGAGACGGCGAGCGACAGCGGCAGGCCTTCGTTCGCGAGTCGCTCTATCGCGGGCGCGACACCGACAGTGGAAACGGTCAGGTGTCGCGCCGACATACCGCGATACTCGTGGAGCCGCTTGACGACCTCGACGGTTGTGGCGTAGTTGGCGAGCGGCTCGCCCATGCCCATGAAGACCACGTTCGACAATCGAGTGGGCGCTGCAGTCCGAGCGGCGAACATCACCTGCTCGAGCACTTGGCCGACGCTCAGCTGCCCACTGAACCCGGCCTGGCCCGTCGCACAGAACGTGCAGCCCATCGCACATCCCGCTTGCGACGAGACGCACACGGTGACGCGGTCTTCGTAGTGCATGAGGACGGTCTCGATAGTTGACGCGTCGTCGAGTCGAAAGACCCATTTTCTGGTCGCACCGTGATCGCTCGCCACGTCGTTGGCAACCTCGAGGGCAGGCGGGAACGCCTCAACCAGGCGAGCACGTAGCGACGCGGGGATTGTCGTGATGGAGTCAACGGACTGGCCTTCAGTCCACAGCCCGTGCCAGAGCTGGTCGATGCGGTATCGAGGTTCACCTTTGAGCACGTCGGTGAGCTCTTCTTTGGTGCACTCATAGATCGACGCCACCGGTCCACGTTAGGTGGCGCTCGCTGCGATCTCGATTTCAAGCAACCGTGTAGTGACGTTCACGCTCGTCACGAAGAGAATGCGCAGTGTTCGCTGCTCACAATTTTCTCACAGCCAACTCTTACGTACTTCTTCGATCGACCTTGAGCGCGGCTTCAGTTCCCGAATCAAACTCGACTCTCGTTGAAAGGACTTACGCACAATGTTGACCGTCTGTTTCTCGGCTGTCCTGGTAACACTTGGCGTCACCGTAGGCCTCGGTCTGCCGCTTTGGGCGGCGCACCTCGAAGAGCGTTCGCGTGCCCAACGCGCGCACGATCTCGAAATGGCCCGCCAACGCGAGATCATCGCTGACTATGAAGCCACGATCGATGCGTATCGCCAGCTTGTCCAGAACGACCCGGAACTCTCGCTGACGTCGCGTTAGGTCTCCCCATTGCGACGGGGCCGGTCCCCCTCCGGTCCCGTCGCAACCCCCAGGGCCACCTGTGATTGACTCGGTAGTCGGAACTACCAAGGAGCACGCGTGGAGATCAACAACACATCGGCCGTCGTCACCGGCGGCGCCTCGGGACTCGGTGAGGCGACCGCCCGCCTGCTCGCTGAGCACGGCGTCAAAGTCGTCGTTGCCGACCTCAACGATGCGGGTGGCGAAGCGATCGCCAAGGAGATCGGTGGCGCGTACGCGCACTGCGATGTGACAAACACGGACGAGGTCATCGCCGCCATCGAAGCTGCAAAAGCGATGGCCCCGATGTGGAGCGCGGTCAACTGCGCGGGCATCGGCTGGGCGACGCGCACCATCGGCAAAGACGGCGAGTACGCCTCGGCCCACGATCTCGACATCTACCGCAAGGTCATCGAGATCAACTTGATCGGCACCTTCAACGTGTGCCGACTGGCCGCGACCGCGATGAGTCACAACACGCCCGACGTCGACAGCATGCGCGGCGCGATCGTCAATACCGCGTCGGTCGCCGCCGAAGACGGCCAGATCGGACAGGTCGCCTACTCGTCCTCGAAGGGCGGCATCGTCGGGCTCACCCTGCCGCTCGCGCGCGACATCGCCCCGATCGGCGTGCGCGCGAACTGCATTCTGCCCGGGCTCATCGACACGCCCATCTACGGCACGGGCGAAGCGTCTGACGAGTTCAAGGCTCGGCTGGGCGCGGGCGTCCTCTTTCCCAAGCGCCTCGGCTTCGCTCGCGAGTACGCCTCGCTGGCACTCGAGCTCATCACCAACAGCTACATGAACGCCGAGTCGATCCGCATCGACGCGGGTATCCGGATGCAGCCCAAATAGTAACGCCCGTTCAACACTGCCCATTCCCTGATTAGGACCTGAGCGGCATCGCGTGAGCGCTTAGCCTGTCGAGCATGGGCTGGGTCGACCTCATCATCGCGATCATCGTCGTGCTCGCGGGGGTTCGCGGCTTCGCTGAGGGGGCGATCCGTCAGGTCGCTGGTCTTGCGGGACTCGCCGGCGGCTTCCTGTTAGGCGCCGCGGTCGCCCCGTCGCTGTCGGGCGCCCTCACCAAGTCCGGCTGGCGTCCCGCGATCGCACTGTTCATCGTCCTCATCCTCAGCGTTCTTGGCGGCATCGTCGGCGGCGTCCTCGGCAGTGTGGTCAAGCGCGTCGTGAGCGCCATGATGCTCGGCATTGTCGACCGCATCGTCGGCGTGGTCGTGGGCGCGGGTGGCGCCCTCATCATGTGCTGGCTCGTGGCGGGTCTGTTGACCACCGCCAGTTGGGGGTCGGTCGCCACAGGTATCCAGAACTCTGCAATCCTCTCAGCGATGGATCACGTCATGCCGCCGGTGCCCAACATCGAAGCGAAAGTGGAGGGTCTCTTTCACGACGCGGGTGTGCCGAACATCTTCGCCGACATCGTGACGCCAACGCTGCCCCAGACCGTGAAGCCGAACAAGCTTGCACCACTGGTCCACGGACTCAGCCAACCCAGCAGCGTCGTCAAGGTGCTCGCGAGCGGCGGCTGTGGCGTTGTGAGCGAAGGCACGGCGTTCTACGTGACGAATGACGAGGTCCTCACCAACGCGCATGTGGTCGCCGGCGAGAAGCGCGTGATGGTGAACGGCACGCCAGCGGCCGTCGCACTGTTCGACCCGAAGAACGACCTCGCCGTACTGCGAGTGAGCCAGAGCGAGAGCCCGCTGAGCCTGCGATCGTCAGAACCGTCGAGGGGCACGACGGTGAGCGTCGTCGGCTTTCCGCTCAACGGCACCCGCACCGAGGCGTCGGGCTACTACGAAGGCGAGCTGACGGGCGCCGGTCGCGGCATCTACGATGAGACGCTCTTCATCAAGTCAGTGCTCGAACTCGAGGTGAACGTCAACCCGGGAAACTCGGGCAGTCCCGTGCTCGTGGGCGGTCGCGTGGCGGGCATCGTCGAGTCGAAGTCGATCAGCCAAACGAGCACGGGCTACGCCATTCCTGAGGACGTCATCAAATCCGATCTCGCAAAGACACCCGCCAAAGGCAGCGTCTCGACGCAGGCCTGCCTGCCCTGACCCGCTAGATCTCAAGCACCGGCAAACCTGTCGCCGCGCGGAGTTCATAGCTTGATTCGACCCCACAACGTCAGTGAAATTCTCACTCATCTGCCCAATGTACGTAGGTCTTCGACGAGACCGGGCATCGCTCTAGACATGATTGAGGCTGGAATTAAAACCAAAGTGCCTGGCATGTCGGGGTTGAGAATCCAAAATACCTTCTGACCCTTTTCAAGCCCAATTGCAATTTGAAGATCGACTGGAACCGTGACGGATCCACTCTTTTGAATGGGATGCGGGCCGTGAGGCGTATCAATCGTGGTATCCACCATGAAAAAGCATAATTCGCATAAAATTCAGGCGTGAAGGTCCTTAGATTTCTTACGTTTTGGAGGCGAACGGTGGCTCCAAGGTATGGTGACCTCGTGCCTTCATACCCAGAGCCAATTCGGACGAGCCAATTAACTCAGGAAGTCAGGGGCAACTGGATCGCAATGCGGCGAGGAGAAGTTGTCGACGTCGCGAGGACTTTCGACGAATTACTCAATCAACTTCGTGCCCGCGACATCACGGATGTCACGGTCATGAGAGTTCCTTCAGAGCATGAAGCGGAGCTCGTTGGCCTCGGCTGATGGCTGACGGATGGCTATTTCGCTACGTAGAAGATCCATCTGACGACTTATCGAGGACGCTCAGTCGACCTCCGCCCCTCCGGCCCACAGTTCCCGTTCGACTCATTGATAAATACGAGAGCCCGCACTTTGCGGCATTGATAGATTCGGGTTCCGAGCGGACTCTAGCCTCTCCGACAATTGCTCGCTCCATCGGGGTTGATCTCAGGGATGCCCCCGAGGGGACCGTCGGGGTTGGCGGCAAAACGCGAACCGTACGGTTTGCAACAGTCAATATCGAGATTTACGCCGATTTGCTCAATGAAGATACACGGGCTCTCGACAGCTGGGAGGCGGAAGTCGGATTTATCAGTTCGTGGGAACCTCCCTGGGCGATAGTGCTCGGAGGCATAGGGTTTTTCGACCGATTCACCGTTACGTTGCATCGCGCTGCAGCTGCGCTCGTCGTGGAGAATCAAGGTCGTTTCGACGATCGCTTTGGCCCGCTCTATGAAACTGTCGACAACCGTCAGCCGCGGTTTCGTCCATAACCAAATCCAAGAACTCTTCGCGCCGCGTTAGATCTCCCTCGCATCCGCGACGTTGTCGAAGCGTGCGAACTCACCGCGCCATGTGAGGTGGGCCGTGCGCGTGGGACCGTTGCGGTTCTTGCCCACGATGATTTCGGCGTCCGCCTTGACGTCGTTGGGCACCTCGCCATAGATCTCAGGACGGTAGAGAAAGAGGACGACGTCAGCGTCTTGCTCGAGCGAGCCCGACTCACGAAGGTCCGACATCATGGGTCGCTTGTCAGCCCTTTCTTCGAGCTTTCGCGAGAGCTGGGACAGCGCGACAACGGGACACTCGAGCTCGCGCGCGAGGATCTTGAGTGAGCGGCTCATCTCGGACACTTCGACCTGTCGGTTCTCCGCGCGACCACGGCTGCTCATGAGCTGCAAGTAGTCGATGATGATGACCCCGAGGTCGCCGTTCTGCTGCTTGATGCGTCGCGCCCGCGCGCGCACGTCCATGATCGTGAGCGCCGGGTTGTCATCGATGAAGACCTTCGCCGATTGCAGATACCCGAAGGCCTCGTGGGCGCGGTTCCAGTCGGCTTCGGACAGGTCGCCGGTGCGTAGCTTCGACGAGTCGATGCGCGCTGTCGAAGCGAGGATTCGTTCGGCGAGCTCTTGGCGGCTCATCTCCAACGAGAAGAAGAGCGCGGGACGCTTCACCACCGCGCCCACGTGAATGAGGATGCCGAGTGCGAAGGCCGTCTTGCCGGTGGCGGGGCGAGCGCCCACGATCGTCATTGAGCTCTTCTGCAGACCCTGGAGCACCGCGTCGAGTGACCGGTACCCGGTCTCGAGACCGTTGAACTGGCCGCGCGTCTCACCGCGCTGTTCGAGGATGTCGGCTTCGCTGAGGAGCAAACGTTGCAAGGGGGAGACCGAGTCCATCTTGCGGTCGTCGCCGATGGCGTTGATCTTGCGCTCGGCCTCGTCGATGAGGCCCACGACGTCATCGGTCGCGACGTACGCATCGTCGACGATCTCGCCCGCGACGGAGATGAGTCGGCGCTGCTGGGCTTTTTCGCGAACGAGCTCGGCGTAGTGCTGCGCGTTCGCCGCAGACGGCGTGTTGAGCTGCAGTGACGAGAGCACGGCGAGCTCGACGGCGATCGCGCCGCGCTCTTGCAGCTTCGCCTGAACCGTCACGTAGTCGACGGGCTCGCCGGCGTGCGCGAGGGCGATGATCGCGCTGAAGATCTGACCGTGCAGCGGGCGATAGAAGTCCTCTGCCGCGACTGTCTCGTAGGCGATGCTCACCGCTTCGCTCGAGAGCAGCATCGCGCCGATGAGTGACTCTTCTGCTTCTATGACGCTGGGCGGAACGCGGCCCCCCGGAGCGGGGCGCGAGCGTTGTGCTTCAATCTGCGTCATAAGACCTCAACGGTTGTCGATATCGGTTGTTGGTCGCAAGAACAACAACGTGGGGAAAGCCTGTGTCTAAACAACGACAAAATGCACACTCTGAGAATGCTCCGACATCGTTGTGACATGACAATCGCCGGGGCTCTGCGCCCCGGCGACGTGTACATCAAATCTTCAAAAATTACTTGGCTACAACCTCAATCGCGACAGTAGCGTTGACACCCTCAAAGAGCGTGGCGGTCGCGATTGCGCTGCCAACGTCCTTCAAGTGTTCGGCCATATGGATCGCGTGACGGTCGAGCGAGATGCCCGTTGCAGTGCGAATCGCGTTCACAACGTCGGCTTCAGTGATCGAGCCAAACAGTCGCCCGTTCGCACTGGCGCGTGCGGCGATCGTGAGAGGGCTCGACTCGATGAGCGCTTTCTGCGCCTCGGCAGCTTCGCGACTCTTCGCGTCGAGGATGTCGCGTGCCTTGCGCATGGAAGCAGCTTGCAGTTCGGTGGTCGAGCTCGCAGTGAGCGCCGCGCCCGAGGGGAGCAAGAAGTTTCGCGCGTAGCCGGACTTCACTTCGACGATGTCCCCGCGTCGACCAAGGCCGCGCACGTCGCTTCGCAAGAGGACCTTCATTCGCTGACCTCCGTGACGAGCTCGGTCTCAAAGGTCTCCACGGCTTCGCTCGCGTCCTCGAGGAGGCCCGTTTCGACCTGCACCTCAGTCGGGACCTCAGGAGTATCACGACTCGGGCGGGGCCCGCGTGGCCCGCGGTCATCGCGACCACGTCCGCCGCGGCGCTCGGTCACGGTGCGCTGCGTGTAGGGAAGCAACGCCAGCTCGCGCGCGGTCTTGATGGCGTCAGCGACGTCGCGCTGGTGCTGTTGACAGTTGCCCGAAACCTTGCGGCCACGGATCTTGCCGCGGTCCGAGATGTACTTGCGGAGCTGCGCCAAGTCCTTGTAGTCGACGTGGTCGACGCCGTGCTGACAGAACGAGCAGGGCTTCTTCTTCGCCCCGCGTCGAATGTCGATCTTCGGCGCACGCTTGGGCGGTGTGGGGTTATTACGACGTGGCATTAGAAGGGCTCCTCATCAAAGGCGTAGCTGCTGGGTTCATTCGACCGCGGTGCCGGCGCCGGCCGGTCACTCGATTGAAAGTTCGATCCCTCGGCGCGAGGGGTCTTGGTCACGACGGCCGTCGCAAAGCGAAGCGACGGCGCAATCTCATCGGCGTTGATCTCGACGATCGAGCGCTTGTCGCCGTTCTCGGTCTCCCAGCTGCGCTGCTCGAGTCGCCCGTTCACGATGACGCGGGTTCCCTTGGTCAACGAGTTGGCGGCGTTTTCGGCCATTGAGCCGTAGCCCGTGACCTCGAAGTACGAGACGCGCTCTTCCCACTCTTGGGTCTGGCGGTTCTGCCAGCGGCGGTTCACGGCGATCGAGAGCCGAACTGCGGCTTGGCCGCTGTTCAAGAACTTGAGCTCGGGGTCGCGGGTGATGTTCCCGATGACGGTGATGGTGTTGTCAGCCATAGCTTCTCCTTAGCGTTGCGCGCTTGAACCTACGCCTGCGCCGTTACACGGCTGGCGTTGGTCTTCACGTGGCGACGGAGGATCTTGAAGCGAAGCACTTCGTCCGAGAGTGTCAAGATGCGGTCGAGTTCGTCGACGGTCGCCGACTCACCGCTGAACTCCACGAGCACGTAGTAACCCTCTTTACGCTTCTTGATTTCGTACGCCAACGGACGCTTGCCCCAACGGTCGATGTTTCCGGGGGTGCCCTCGTTGGCTCGGATGGTTTCGAGCGCTCGATCAAGTGCAATCTGGATCGACTGCGCGTCGACGGTCGTGTCGAACACGATCATGGTCTCATAAGGCCTCATGGCCAGTTTCCTTTCCCTCTGGACCGGGCTTGCGCGCGGGCCCCGCGGATACGGAGCAGGGCGTCATTCTTCCCACCGTTTGTGGGAACAGCCAGTGTACTGGACCTGGCGGAAACTACCTAATTGACCAGATCCTCCGGGTTCGCGTAGACCTCATCGGGGCCGGGAAACTCACCGTTCCTGACGTCGCTCGCGAAGTGGGCGATCGCTTCGGTGATGACCGGAGCGAGGTTTGTGTACTGGCGAACGAACTTTGCTGGCTTCTGGTTGGTGAGGCCCAACAGATCGTGAAAGACGAGCACCTGGCCGTCGGTGTCGGGACCGGCGCCGATACCGATGACGGGGATCTCGAGCGCTTCGGTGACGCGGGTGCCCACGACGCTCGGGACACCTTCGAGGACGACCGCGAAGACGCCTTCGTCCTGGAGGATCTTTGCATCCAGTCCCAGCTGCTCGGCCGCCTCTCGGGTCTTTGCCTGGACCTTGAAGCCGCCAAAGGCCATGACGCTCTGCGGTGTCAGGCCCAGATGGCCCATGACGGGAATCTCCGCGTCCAGGATCGCGCGCACGACGTCGCGCCGCACTCGCCCGCCCTCGAGCTTCACGCTGTCGGCGCCGCTGCGGATAAGAAGGGCCGCGTTGCGCACGCTGTCAGAGACCGACAGGTGATAGCTCAGCCACGGCATGTCGGCGACGATGTGGACGTCAGGCTTGGCGTTGGCGACCGCGCGCACGTGGTGGCACATGTCGTCGATGCTCACGTGCAAGGTGTCGGCGTGACCGAGGACGACGTTCGCGAGCGAGTCACCGACGAGCAGGATGTCGACACCGGCACTCGCGGCGAGTCGCGCACTCGGCTCGTCGTAGGCGGTGACCATGACGAGGGGTTGCGATCCGTTCCTCCGCTTGCGGCTGCGGATCTGAGGCGCCGAAAGCTTCATTCCCCCGCTTCCTGGGCAAACGAGGCGTTCCGGCGGGTCTTGCCGCCAGCCGCCCACTTGCGCACGAGGTGGTGGAACGAACACGCAACGCACACCTCGACGGCGTAGCACTGCACCGGGTCTTCGCGACGCTCAAGCTTGAGCAGCTCCGCGCGTGTCGAAGGACACGTGCCGCCCGAGGGCAGACGAGCACCAAAGACGTACGTCACTTCGACGAGCTCGGCGTCGTGACAGACCGGACAGTTCTCGCCTGCCGAGCGCCCGAGGTTGCGAGCCGCGCGCAAAAGTTCGGGGTGCGCGTCGCACACGTCTTCGGGACGCAACTGACCGGCCGCGAGCTTCGCGAGGAGCGCGTGGCGCACGAGGCCGAACTCGACGACGGCTCCGTTGGCCGTGCTCGATCGGAATCGCTTAACCATTACGGGTGATGCTACAGGCCAGTAAAACAACGGCGAGATCGCAACCCTCTCGTTCGATATATCGAAGTGATATGATGGATCGCGTGTTAGACATTGCCATCTTGGGCCTGCTCATGGACCGAGATCACCACGGTTACGAGATCCGCACCCAGCTGCGCGATCGCCTTGGCGTGTGGGCCAATGTCTCCTTCGGTTCTATCTATCCGGCGCTCGCACGACTCGAGCGCCATGGCTTCGTCGAAGCGGTCGCCGTGGCAACCCCGAGGATGAGCTCGCTCTCAACGGGATCCCTCTCGGGTGAGCGCGCGTCGCTGCGCTCACTGCGCGCGACGACCGGCCTCGGGCGACGCGGCCGCAAGGTCTATCGCATCACCGATCGCGGACGTATGGAATTTATGGCGCTGTTGGGCGACCCCGCGACCCTCGACGACGGCAAGAACTTCTCCCTGCGCATGGCGCTCGCCAAGTACCTGACGCCGAACCTTCGCCTAGGGCTGCTCGAGCGCCGTCGGGCCGACCTGTTGGGTCGCCTCGCCGAGGTGCGAGCCGGCGCGCGCAACGAAGAGCTCGATGAGTACGCCCGCGCCGTGATGGATCACGCCGCCAGAGGCGTCGAATTGGATCTCCAGTGGATCGACGAGATGTTGAACACGGAACGTAGTAACCAGCAACCCTTCGCGAACGAAGCGAAGTAGGAAAGGAACAGGCCAGTGAACAAGATTCGTGTGGCTATTGCGGGCGTCGGAAACTGCGCCAGCTCGCTCATCCAGGGCGTGACGTATTACCGCGACGCGGCAGTGGGCGACCATGTGCCCGGCCTGATGCACGTGGAGCTCGGCGGGTATCACGTCAGTGATCTCGAGTTCGTCGCCGCGTTCGACGTCGACGCGACCAAGGTCGGCAACGACCTTGCCAAGGCGATCGACGGCGGTCAGAACAACACCCTCAAGTTCGCTGACGTGCCCTCTCTCGGCGTAACCGTGTTGCGCGGACCAACGCTTGACGGACTCAACAAGTACTACCGCGAAGTGATCGACGAGTCTCCTCTCGAGGTCGACGACGTCGTCCAGGCCCTGCGTGACGCGAAGGCCGAGGTCCTCGTGTCCTACCTGCCGGTCGGTTCCGAAGAGGCTCAGCGCTTCTACGCGCAAGCCGCAATCGACGCGGGGTGTGCCTTCGTGAATGCGATCCCCGTGTTCATCGCATCGGACCCGGTGTGGGCAAGGAAGTTCGCCGCCGCGGGACTGCCGATCATCGGTGACGACATCAAGAGCCAGGTGGGTGCCACCATTGTCCACCGCGTCCTGACTCGTCTCTTCGAAGACCGCGGTCTCACCCTCGACCGCACCTACCAGCTGAATGTCGGCGGCAACATGGACTTCAAGAACATGCTCGACCGCGAGCGCTTGCAGTCAAAGAAGGTCTCCAAGACCCAGGCCGTCACCTCCCAGATCGAGTTCGCCGAGATGAACCCTGACGACGTGCACATCGGCCCGAGCGACCACGTGCCGTGGTTGGCTGACCGCAAGTGGGCCTACATCCGCATGGAAGGTCGCAACTTCGGCGACGCCCCGCTCAACATCGAGCTGAAGCTCGAAGTGTGGGACTCGCCCAACTCGGCCGGTGTCATCATCGACGCCGTGCGCTGCGCGAAGCTCGCGCTCGACCGGGGCATCGGTGGTCCGCTGCTTGGACCGTCCGCCTACTTCATGAAGTCCCCGCCGCTGCAGTTCCACGACGACGTGGCCTTCGACATGGTCGACGAGTTCGCCGACGGTGCGGAGAATCCTGTCTGGCCGTAAGGACACCAATCACCCCTTGAACTCAAGTCAGCGGGGGTTTTTTTGGTCCCTCTACTCGAGATCTTCCAGGCTGGGGGCTGGACTCTGAAAGTCCGCCTGGCGCGGGCTCATGATCCCCACAGAGTGGCGATCGGGATCGCGAACCACTGCGAAGCGGGCGCCAAAGAACGCGTCGTAGGGAGGCTGCTCTCCCTCGTAGCCCGCATCAATCAGGGTCGCGTAGATATCGTCGACGGCTTGACGTGAACTCACGTGAAAGCCGAAGACGGCTCCATTGTCGCCGCCGGTCCAGCCGCTATCCCAGTGTTGAGCGAAGGTCGCGCTGTCGAGATCGAGGTGAAAGCCGGACGCCTCGACGGAACGGTGATGAGCGTTCAACGGGTCATCAGTCTCGGGAACGGTCACACCGAGGAGGCGATAGAACGCGATTGACGCCTCCATGTCGTTCACAATGAGATTGACTTGACCGAATACGGGTTGATCGTCCATCGCACCTACCTTTCAGTTCCGTTCGCTCCACCATTCCAGTAGGCGCTTGGCGGCCTCGTCCTCGCTGATCTCTCCCTCGTCGAGGCGAATCTCCATCAAGAACTCGAGCGCTTCGCCGACGGCGCGACTCGGCCTGATGTCGAGGAGCTCCATCACCGCCGTCCCGTCAAGCGCAGGTCGTAGGCGCATGAGGTCCTCCTGCTCGCGCAGGATTGCGATGCGCTCTTCGAGCTCGTCCATGCGCGCGGCCAGCGTCTGAGCCTTGCGGGCGTTTCTCGTCGTGCAGTCACTTCGGGTGAGCTCGTTCAGCTCCTCGAGCAGGTCACCCGCATCGCGCACGTAGCGACGCACCGCGCGATCGCTCCAGCCGAGCTTGTAGGTGTGAAAGCGCAAGTGCAGCTCTACGAGCGCGGCGACGTCGTCGATGACGTCCTGGGAGTACTTGAGCGCTGCCATTCGCTGGCGTGTGATCTTCGCACCAACGACGTCGTGGAAGCGAAAGGTCACGCCCTCGTCGGTGATCGCGCGGGTATTGGGCTTGGCGATGTCATGAAAGAGCGCGGCGAGTCGCAGCACGAGCGACGGTGAGGTCTTGTCCACGACAGCCCATGTGTGCTTCAGCACGTCCTTGTGCTTGTGGATCGGGTCTTGCTCGAGTTCCAACTTCGGCAGCTCAGGGAAGAAGTAGTCGGCAAGGCCGGTGCGCACGATGAAGTCGAGCCCTATCGAGGGACGCCCGGTCAAGAGCAGCAGGTCGAGCTCTGCACGAATGCGCTCGGCGGAGACCTTGGTCAGTCGCTCGGCCATGGTGGTCGCGGCCGCTTCAACGGCGGGGTCGATGGTCATCTCGAAGCGAGCCGCAAAGCGCGCCGCGCGCAACATCCTCAACGGGTCATCGCTGAACAGGACCTCCGGGTCGATCGGCGTGCGAAGGACCCGGTCCTGAAGGTCGTGAAACCCCTGGTAGAAGTCGAAGAGCGTCTGGACGCCCGGTGTCTGCTGGTTGAGCGCGACCACGTCGAGGGCGATGGCGTTGATGGTGAAGTCGCGTCGCGACAGGTCGGCCTCGAGCGAGTCACCCCATTCGACGGCCGGCTTTCGAGAGTGATCGACGTAGGCCTCGGAGCGAAAGGTAGTGACCTCGACCAACACGCCGCTGTCGCGCAGCGTCCCGCCAATCGTCCCGAAGGCGCGGCCCTGCTGCCACAGCGCGGTGCAGAGCGGCTTCATGAGCGGTTCGATGTCCTCGGGACGAGCGTTGGTCGTAAAATCAATCTCGTAGTCCTCACCACGAGGTACACCGAGCAGCGCATCGCGCACCGAACCGCCAACTGCGTACAGCGAGAAGCCTGCTCCCGCGAAGGCTTCTGCGAGCGGACGCGACAACCGAGCGAGTTCGTCGAGTTGATCGTGGGCGTTGGTGAAGGAGGTCACTGCGGAAGAAGGTTACGGCGCCGGGTTGTGCGTTCGTACGAAGGTAGCCTGTAAATGCAATGTCCCACCGATTTACGTCCTGGTGGCGGGCGCTCAGCGTCGTACTCCTCAGCCTCGCAACGCTGACGTGGCCTTCGGCCTCGTGGGCCGAATCGACGCCCCGGTTCGACGTGGTTCACCAGAACGCGTTGACCTCTTTATCGAGCCTGGGGACCTCGACGTTCACGACGATCGTCTCGGTGACCCCCGCCGACGCCACGGCAAGCGCCAGCGTCGCCATCTTTCCGGCCATTCTCACGCGCGGTCAGATCGAACCTATCGTCGACGGCGCCGGCGTCACCGCTCGCCCGCTGTCGGCAACGGGGAACTTCGCCCTCAAGTGCGTGCTCCATGGCGATGCCTCCTTCGGCGTGACGCTCTTCACCAACCGAGGAGCTCCTCGGGCGAGATCATGTGACGGGATCGATCCGAGGCTTCACCTCGACTGCACCGGCGCGGCATGTGGTGGGGTCTACCCCCTGCGCTACACCCTCACCATCGCTGGCACCAAGATCACGAAGTGGTCGCTGCTGGCCGTGCAGTCAGGAGGCGTCGTGCGGCCGCTCAAGGTCAACTTCATCGCCACGCTCACGCAGCGATCGATCCAGCACTCACAGAGGGCGCGCGCTTCGCTCGACGCGATGAGCCACTACCCCAAACTGCCGCTCTCATTGAGCGCCAACTACGTCGCGCTCGCCGACATCGACCTGAGCGCAAACGGCGCGACGTGGAGCAGTGCGCTCAAGCGGCTACTCGCAAGTGGCCCGCATCAAGCGTTGGCGGCACCCCCGAACAACATCGACTTCGCCGGACTCGAAGCGAACCGGCTCGCGACCCAGGTCAGCCAGCAGTTCACGCTCGCGTCGGGGCTGTTGACGACCCTCACTGGTCACTTCACCGACACTCCTGTCGTCGTCAACGGCACCCAATCTCCGGCTGCGCTGCTCGCCCTCGACCGCGCCGGCTTCAACGAGATCGTGCTCCCTGAAGACGATCTGAGCGTCGCTCCCTCGTCCACCCTCACGTGGGGTGCGCCCTTCCACGTGGCGGGTGCCGCAAGCCTGACAGCTCTCAGCACCGACGCTCCGCTGTCATCACTCGTCACCGATTCGTCGATCGAGCCTGGCCGGCGGGCCGCGCTCGCCTTGGCGACGCTCGCCTTCTTGCACTACGAAGCTCCCTACGCGCCCGCGACGCGCACCGTCGTCATCGAAGCTCCGTTGAGCCAGCTGTCAAAGACCTTCGTCGACGACCTCTTCGGCGGTCTGAGTCACGACGCCTTCAGTCAGCTCGCCCCCCTCACGCCGTCGTTCAATCCAACGCTCGTGGGCACGAACGCCGCGCCAACGACGCGAGTGCTGGCGGCATCAACGTCGCACTCGGCGTGGACCAGTCACAACGTCACGTCGCTGCTCTCATTGATCGGCTCCGTCAACTCCTACGCCCAAGGGGTGCGCTCGGGAAATATCGCGACAGCGCTGCGCGTGGCCGTCGCGAAGTCAGAGATACAAGGATCCCCGACGAATCGACAGGTCGCAATCGACCGGGCAACCGTGATGCTCAACAACCAGCTCACGCAGTTCTCCATCGACCAGAGCTCGATCACGCTCGCCGGTCCCGGCAACGCGCTCCCGGTCACCGTGACCTCTCACCTGCACTACACGGTTGATGCCGTGCTGCACCTCGTGACCAACCAGATCACGTTCCCCAAGGGCAACGCAGTCGCCATCACCATGAACTCGCCCACGGAGTCGATCCGAGTACCCGCGACGAACCCCAAGGGCAGCTCGCTCACGTTGCAGGTTCTTCTGACGACGCCCAACAGCCAAGTGGTGCTCGCGCGCACCGCCATCCAGGTGCGCATCGCTGGCACGTCGGTCGTCGGCTACCTCATCACGTTCGCGTCGCTCGCTGTGCTCGGGCTGTGGTGGTGGCGAACGAGTCGACGCCGCCCGAAAGCGCGTCACGCTCGATGAGCGTTACGTCAAGTCATTCCTCACGCGTCGCCTCGATGGCGAGCGGCACGCTCGTCTCTCGCCTGACCGGACTGCTGCGCGTGCTCGTGCTCGCCTGGGTGCTCGGATTCACGCCACTCGCTGACTCGTTCAACCTCGCCAACACCGTGCCAAACATGCTCTTTGACCTCGTGCTCGGGGGGATCGCCTCGGCGACGTTCATTCCGGTCTTTGTCGAACGTCTCGCGCTCGACGGGGAGCGGCGAGCGTGGAAGTCGATCTCGAGTGTCATCACCGCCGCGGTCCTGGTGCTGTTGGGCGCGACGATCATCTCGTGGTTCATCGCGCCCTACATCATCGACGGCTTCACCTTCCTCCAGCGCTCCTCGAGTCACTCGTCACTGACCGTCGTCACCGAACAGCGCACCGTCGCGACCGACCTGCTGCGGTTCTTCGTTCCCCAGATCTTCTTCTATGGCATCATCGGCATCGCGACGGCGCTGCTCAACATCCGTCGCCGCTTCGGTATCGCGACGTGGGTGCCGATCGCTAACAACTTCGTCTGCATCGCGGTCCTCATCTGGTTCCACCTCGTCGACCCCTCGCCCATCCTCGGCGCGCTCAACGGATCGCGCGACCTGCTCTGGCTCGGGCTCGGTACGACGGCGGGCGTCGCGGTGCAGTTCCTCTGCCTCGTGCCGTCATTGTTGCGCAGCGACCTCTGGCGACTGAGTTTCCGACTGGACCTGAAAGACAAAGCCGTTCGCACGATTGGACGCCTCGGCAGCTGGACGCTCCTCGTCGTGCTCGCCAATCAGCTCTCGCTCTACGTGGTGCTCGCCTACGCCTTCGGCCTCGGTGGCAACGGCCCGGTGAGCGCCTACACATACGGCTGGTCGTTCATGCAGATGCCCTACGCCGTTGTGGTCGTCTCCGTGCTCGGCGCCATCACACCGCAGCTCGCAGGCTTCGCCACCGACGAGGACTACGTCGGACTCAGCGAGCGACTTCGCTTCGGTCTTCGTCAGTCACTCGTCATCATCATCCCGTGCACGCTCGTGCTCATCGTCTTGTCCCAACCGCTCGTCGCGATCTTGCTCAATCACCTCAACGCGTCGCACCACCTCGCCGTTGGCACGGTGCTCGCCGTGCTCGCGGCGGGTCTGCCGGGCTTCACGGTCTTTCAGCTCTGCGTGCGGGGTTTGCAATCGATGCAGCGCGCGCGACAGGTCTTTCTCCTCTATGTCCTCGACAACGCGCTCACGATCGTGTTGTGCATCGTGCTCGGGCGTCACTCGATCGCGGGGCTCACCGCGAGCGTGTCGATCGGCTACACCGTGGCCGCGGCGGCCGCCCTCGTTGTGCTCGCGCGTTACCAGGTCAACATCATCACCGGCGTGTGGAGCGTGCACGTGCGAAGGAGCCTCTTGGCGTCGCTCGTAGCGACCGCTGTCATTGCCGTTGTCTACGCCGTGCCGAGCTGGACACAGGGCGTCCAGCTCGTCGCGCGCTTCGGTGCCGCGGTTGTCGCCGGCGTCATCGCGTACGGCCTCGTCGTCGTGCTGTTGCGTCGCCGGGTTCGACGGGCCCACACGAAAAGTGCAAGGCTTGGTCAGTTCTAGGGGGAGCCATGGCCCGAATTCGAGTCGTCACCGACAGCGCGAGTGACCTACCCGAGTCGTTCGCGACGGCGCTCGACATCGACATTGTCTCGCTGACGATTCGCTTCGGCGACGAAGAGTTCGTTGACCGCACCGACCTCACGCCTGATGCGTTCTGGGCGAAGTGCAAGGTCTCCAAGACGCTTCCCGAAACCGCCGCACCCTCCCCCGGGGCCTTCCAGGCTGCCTACGAACGAGCAAAGAGCGATGGCTTCGACGGCGTGGTCGTCTTGACGCTCTCATCGCTGCTGTCAGCGACCTATCAGTCGGCGTCGCTCGCCGCCGAAGCCGTTGAAGGAACGATCGACGTGAAGGTCATCGACACGTTGAACGTCTCGATGGGAGAGGGTCTTCTCGTCATCGAGGCGGCTGAGCTCGCCAAGACGGGAGCGACGATCGACGAGATCGTCGCACACACCAACCAGCTCATCAAGCGCTCGGGCGTCGTCGCGACCCTCGACACACTCGATCACCTCATCAAGGGTGGACGCGTCGGCGGGGCAAAGGCTCTCCTCGGTCAGGTCCTCTCGATCAAGCCCCTGATCGAGTTGAAAGATGGCGTTGTCGGCGAGGCGGGTCGCCAGCGAACCCGCGCGAAGGCGCTCGCCGCGGTGGCGAATGTGGCGGCGAGTCACGCACCGCTGCGTCGGCTCGCCCTCATCAACGGCGGGGCAAGCGATGTCGCGACGCTCGAAGCACTGGTGCGCGACATCAAGACGGAATATCCCATCATCGTCACCGACATTGGGCCCGTCGTGGGCACCCACGGCGGCCCGGGGATCATCGGCCTCACGTGGATAGAGGCGTAGGGAGTCCAGTAGGTTCTTAGCGTGACTGACGAGCGCCCTGAACGTAATCCCGACCTCGTCGACAAGCTGCTCGGCCTCCTCGACCATGGGCTCGACGTCGTCCACGACAAGGTGCTGCGGCCGATCATCCTCGCCGCGCGCGCCATCGCCTACGGACTGATCATCGTGCTCGCTGCGATCGTGCTCGTCGTGGTGCTCGTGATCGGTTTCATTCGACTCCTCGACATTTATGCTTTCTCGGGCCATGAGTGGCTGAGCTACGTCGTCGTCGGCGTGCTCTCGCTGCTCGCGGGAATGATTATCTGGCGGAAACGCCGGCCACTCAAACTAAGGAAGTAATGCCCGAGCACACTCGAGTACTTATCATCGGCTCGGGTCCGGCCGGGCTCACTGCCGCCATCTACAGCGCCCGTGCCCAGTTGAACCCGATCGTCATCGAGGGCGAACCGTCCTCGACCACCGATCAGCCCGGCGGCCAGCTCATGCTCACGACGGACATCGAGAACTTCCCAGGTTTTCCAGAAGCGCTCACCGGTCCAGAGCTGATGATGAGGATGCGTGAACAGGCCGCCCGCTTCGGTGCCGACCTGCGCGTTGAAAAGGTGCACAAGCTTGACGCCGCGCACCGACCGTTTCGTGCGTGGTTGAGCGGCGACGTGGAGCCGAGCATCACGGCCGACTCTGTCATCCTCGCTACTGGTGCACGCTCGTTGATGCTGAACGTCCCTGGCGAAGAGCGCTACCTCAGCCACGGGCTTTCCACCTGTGCGACGTGTGATGGCTTCTTCTTTCGTGGCCAGGACATCGCCGTGATCGGCGGCGGCGACTCGGCGCTCGAAGAGGCGCTCTTCCTCACGCGCTTCGCTTCGAGCGTGACCGTCATCCACCGTCGCGACACGTTGCGCGCGTCAAAGATCATGCAGGAGCGCGCTTTCGGCCACGAGAAGATTCGCTTCGAGTGGGACACTCAAGTCACCGAGGTCTTCGGTGACGACAAGGTGATGGGCCTTAAGGTTCGAGACACCGTCACCGGAGAGGACCGCGTCCTGCTCGTGACCGGCGTCTTTGTCGCCATCGGTCATGAGCCCAACACGACTCTGGTCACCGATCAGGTCGACCTCGAAAACGGCTACGTGCGCACTGGTCCAGGCAGCTACACCAACATCGACGGCCTCTTCGCTGCGGGCGACGTCACCGACGACGTGTACCGCCAGGCTGTGACCTCGGCGGGATCGGGCTGTATTGCCGCGATTGACGCCGAGCGATGGCTCGAGGCGCAGGGAATGTGAGCCTGAATCGCTAGGGTGGTTCTCACGCGCCGCGACCGGCGTCCGAGGAGGCATTTATGAGCGAGAACATCACGACCCTGACCGACGCAACCTTCGAGGAGGTCATCGGCTCGGCAGAAAAGCCTATCCTCGTCGACTTTTGGGCCGACTGGTGCGGTCCGTGCAAGATGATCGCTCCGATTCTCGAAGAGTTCGCCGTCGAGCAGTCCGACAAGTTTGCGATCGGCAAACTTGACGTTGACGTGAACGTTGCGACGGCTACCAAGTTCTCGGTCATGAGCATCCCCACCCTCTTGCTGTTCAAGAACGGTGAGGTGGTCGCGCGCCTCGTTGGTGCAAAGCCCAAGGGTGCGCTCTTGCAAGAGATCACCTCGAACCTGTAGTTCGCCTGAGCTTCGAACCACTGCGCCTCGGCGACACGGGTTCCCGTGTGCGTGACCTGAAAGATCGCCTGTGGGCGATCGACCTCGGTCCTACGAGCGCTAGTGACGCGTTCGACGCCGAAACTGTCGCGCTCGTCGAGTCGTTTCAGCGTTCTCGCGGGCTGCCCCTGACCGGGATCGTTGACCGCACCACCTACGATCGACTCGGCGAAGCGAGCTGGCAGTTAGGACAGCGGCTCCTCTATCTGACGCGTCCGATGCTGCGCGGCGACGATGTCGCCGAGCTTCAAGTACTGCTCGCCCAGCTCGGCTTCAACCCCGGGCGAATAGACGGAATCTTCGGGCCGCTCACGGCCGACGCGCTCGCCGAGTTCCAGAGAAACTGCGCGCTGGACGCGAGCGCCGCGCTCACGAAGGCGACACTGCTGTCGCTCCGGCGTGTGCGCGCGACCAACGCCGCCCGCAGTCTTGTCACCGACGCGCGCGACCTCGCCGGCATCGACCCGCTGACCAGTGGTTCAGTGCTGATCTGTGGCGACGGCCCACTCGCAGCGGGACTCGCCCGTCACCTGGGCGGTGTCGAGGCCATTCTCGTTGCGCTCGACGTCTCACAGGAAGAAGCCGCCCACTACGCCAATCTCCATGACGTGGCACTCGTGCTGTCGTTCGGAACCCTCGACCAGGTTGAGGGTCTTCATCTGCACTATTGGGCCAGCTATCGAGTGCACTCTCACCGTGGCGAGGTACTCGCGAGCGCCCTCGCCTCCCACTTTGCCCACCTTCCAGACGCTCCGAGGGTCGAAGTCACCGGCATGGCGCTGCCGATTCTGCGCGAAACCAAGATGACGACGGTTCACGTCGAGCACGGGAAGATCTCCGAAGCCGTGCTTCACCAATCGATCACCGCATTTGAGGGTGTCGTAGAGCAGGTTATCCACAGATTCGAGTGAAAAATTCGCTCGAAACCTCGCCAAATTGACGGCGAAAACCCCCTGATTACTGGAAAATGCCAGTAACCCACAACTTCATCCACAACTTGGGGAAAACTTCAACGATAAGGTTAGGTTGAAGGTTGAAGGTCACTTCGACTTTGCAATCGTGCTGTACAGGCGTTCGAGGTCGTCGAGGTCCGCAAAGTCAATGATTATGCGGCCATTGCGGCCTTTGAGGTCGACGTGGACCCTCGTATTGAGGTAGCTCTCGAGGAGCTCTTCGAGCTCGGCGACGCTTGCGTCAGGCACAGGACGAAGCCTCGGAGCGCCATCGGGGGTTCGGTTCGTCGCTTCGGCCGTTGGTAGAGGGCGCGGCTCCAAAAAGGCCTTCACCGCTTCTTCGGTCGCGCGAACCGACAGCTCGTTTTTGATCACCTTCGCGACCAGTGTTGCCTGAGCGTTGGGTTCGCTCACACCCAAGAGCGCTCGCGCGTGACCCGCCGTGATCTGGGAAGATGCTAACGCGCTTTGGGCTGTCTCACCCAATTGGAGGAGTCGTAACGTATTCGTAACATATGCACGGCTCTTGCCAACACGTTGGGCCACCTGATCGTGGGTGAGATCGAACTCGTCCACCAGCTGCTGGTAGGCCGCAGCCTCTTCCAGAGCGTGGAGGTCCACACGGTGCAAGTTCTCGACGACGGCCTGCTCGAGAGAGAGCCGATCGTTGACATCGTCTTGCAGGAGCACCGGAACGAACTCGAGCTCCGCGATGGCGGCGGCCCTCCAGCGACGTTCGCCGGCGATGAGCTCATATTTGTCCGGCTCCCCTTCGACGGGACGCACGATGATCGGCTGGAGGACGCCGAGCTCGGCGACCGACGCGGCGAGCGTCTTAAGGCTGTCGTCGTTGAAAGTCTTCCGAGGTTGAAACTGATTGGGTCGTATCGAGGACACCGGAACTCGCCGAAGCGGGTTGGGGGTCGAGGTCTCGACCGGCTGTTCGTCGGGGGTGGGGGCGCCCTCAGGGATGAGAGCGCCCAGGCCTTTACCTAAACCTGGTCTCCTAGGCATTTAAGATCTCCTCTGCTAAAGCGCGATAGGCGAGTGCACCCTTAGACGTGGGATCAAAGACCGTGATGGGCTGACCGAAGGAGGGGGCTTCCGCAAGGCGGACCGTCCTAGGAATGAGCGTATTGCACAACTCATCTTCAAAGTGCTTTTTCACTTCCTTGGCCACGTCAATTGAGAGTGTGTTTCGAGAGTCGTACATGGTAAGTATGACCTTGGTGATGCGAAGCGTGGGATTGAGGTTCCTTTGCACCAGATCTACGATCCGCTGGAGCTGAGTGAGACCCTCGAGTGCATAGAACTCCGCCTGCACGGGCACCATGATCTCCGTGGCTGCGGCAAATGCATTGATGGTGATAAGCCCAAGCGACGGGGGACAGTCAACAAAGACGAAGTCGAAGTCCCCTTCAACCGACGTAATAGCCCGCTTTAGCCGAAGTTCCCGGGAAATCACGGAGGTGAGCTCCTGTTCGACGCCAGCAAGGTCCAATGTCGCAGGAGCCACGAAGAGATTGGTGTAGCCAGTCGGTTCGACGATATCAACGATCGGTACGTCATTGAGAAGCACATCGTAGACAGAGCGCTCAAATTGGCGCCCGTCAATTCCCAGCCCGGTAGTGGCGTTTCCTTGAGGGTCAAGGTCTACGACCAGGACTCTTTTGCCCATTTCCGCAAGTGCTGCTCCCAATGAGATTGTGGTGGTGGTTTTGCCTACGCCGCCTTTTTGGTTGGCAACAGCAAAAATCCTCATTGTGCTGGCGTCCGCCATGAGCCTCTTCCCGACCGTTGGGTAATTTACCGACACTACGTCGAACCACTGCTATTCAACTCGGTTTTTCGAGCCTCGTCAAGTACCGATGTTTCACGTGAAACATTCCTTGAAGGTGTGTGCCTCAATGGTTTCACGTGAAACCATTGTTGACTAAAAGCACCATATTCATTGAAGGTTTCACGTGAAACATCTCTACGGAGAGACAGCTTTCCGTTCAAGTGTTTCACGTGAAACATCAGAATAAGGGGTGCTTTTTGGGCGTTCCTGATGATCTTGGATATTCTCGCGGCGTGCGCGCGACCTTGGAGAGAACCTCGAAGGCAGCCCCGTAGCGGACCCTGCCCTGGTCAGTGAGGCCTAGTCTGGCAAGTCCCGCCGGGTTCCAGCGCTCCTCAGCGCTTTCAGACGGTGGTTCGGAGACGATTAGGACTCCCCCGACCTTTAGAAATCTAGCCGCACATTCCGCTGTCACCGCAGGCGAACCAAAAGAACGGGCCGTCACCAGGTCAAACTGGTCATCGAACTCGGGCCAACGCGCAGTTTCCTCCGCCCGGGCAGTGACTACCTCTCCCCCCTCCGGTGCGTCGGGCCAGGCGAGGACTTCGCGCAGGAAGCTACTGCGTTTCACCATGGAATCGAGCAGAACCGTTCGACACCGCCACCGTTGGAGAAGCACGAGTCCTGGTAGGCCGCCTCCGCTTCCGAGGTCCATCAGCGTGAGCGGGGGAGTCGGTTGAATCGCCTCCCAGCATTCCGCAAAGCCTAAAGCGTGCGCTATCTGGGGTTCAATTGGTTGAGGGCCTAAAAAGCCACGCGCCCTCGATTCCTCGAGGGCGCGGGACAACCAGTCACTATCCACGGTGTAATTATGCAGGAGAGACGACCACAAAGCGGCGAGGCTCTTCACCTTCTGAACGTGTCACCACCTGGGCATCGTCCGCGAGGGCGTCGTGGACGGCCTTACGGTCCGCTGCAGACATCGGCTCCAACGCCCGCTCTTCACCGGTTTCGGTGACTTCCGAGGCCACTTGCTTGGCAAACCGTCCCAGAGCCGCCACGCGGCGTTCACGGTACTGCGCAACGTCAACCAGTATCCGATCCGTCCTGCTTGGGCTCTTTGCTTGAACCACCGTGCGCGTCACCTCTTGCAGCGCCTGCAGGGTGGTACCGCGCGGGCCAACGAGCACGCCGAGCTCCGTCGGGGGATTGGCATTCACGGACAGCTCGACCGTGTCCTCATCCAGTTCCTTAACCGACACTTCGGCCGAAATCTCCATTGATGCCAAGAGCCCAACAAGGAACTCCTTCGCGATGGCCCCTTGCTCAGCGAGCGTGATGCCTTCCGCCATACTGTCCTCCTTCACGGGACTCTTTTCAGATCTTGGGGTTTTCGTCGCCGTCGCTGCGCGCGGCGCCCTTTCTTTCTCCTGGCGGGACTCGCCGCCCTGCTTCTTCTCTGAGCGAGGGCGTTCACTGCGCCCCGCATTTGTGCGGGGCCGATCGCTCCGCTCGCCCGAGCGACGTGAGCGCTTGGGTCTCGGACCACTCGGTCGCACCCTGGCCCTCACTCGAGCTTCACCCTTTGGTCGTCCGAACATATTGGTCTTCGGTTCTTCAAGTACTTCAACCTCAGCGTCGTCGCGGTGCACCCCAAGGTGTGCGAGCGCTCGATCCATCGCTTCGTCGACTGTCTTTCCTGTTGTCTCTACCCACTCCATGGGTTAACGCGCCTTTCTCTTTCGCTTCGCCCGTGAGCGAGGCTGACTGCTTTGCGGTTTGGGGGCCGGTCGGGCCTGACTTTGCGGCCGGCTCTTCGGACGAGGTTGATTGGTCGGCTTGGAAGGGGTCGGTTTGGGAGCTGCCGGCTTTGTCTCAACGATTTCGCTGGCGGCGTCAATATCGGCCGCTGCTGCCAATGGCCGAATGCCCTGTTTGATCGGATTTGAGACGCCCGTACGGAACATAATATCTTGAGTAATTATGCGTATCCCTGTAGATATAATCATATACAGCACCACAGCGGCAGGGATAACCAAATAGAAGTATGCGAAAACAATCGGCAATATTCGCTGCATCGTCTGCTGCTGACTCGGCATGGCTTGGCCGGTCTTCTTATTTCTGTTGTTGATCTGAGCCATCTGAAAATACTGGAGGAAGACCGCCGCGGCCACGAACGCGAAGAACGGCAGCGCGCCGACCCACCCGTTGTGAGCGCTGATCGGGAAGGGTCGAAGGCTCAAGTCCATGCCCCAGACCTTGATGGCCCCGACCGAATGAATCAAGTTGTGGTACATCGTTGAGCTTTTGGGAATGTAACGCGGCTCAGGCCTGATCTTCCCAGACTTCAGCTTGACCGTAAACGCCAAACCCTTGATCACGCTGTAGAGGATGAAGAGAAATGGCATCTGCAGGAAGAGCGGCAGACAGCCGCCTACGGGGTTGACGCCCTCTTCCTTGTACATCTTCATCATCTCTTCGTTGAGAAGTTGACGGTTTTCTGGGCCCTTGTACTTCTGCTGCAGCTTCTTTATCTCCGGCTGCATCTTTTGCATCGCGATCATCGACTTCGTGCTCTTGATCGTCAATGGGGTGAGAACGCCCATGATCACCACGGTGAGCGCGGCGATTGCGAAGATGTAGTTCGGGACGAGGTAGTAGAAGAAGGCGAGCAGCCACCCAATCGCGTGGAAAATAGGGGCGAAGATCGTCCCGAAGAAGTGGCTTATCGAGTGCATGAGTCTGTGCTCCTAGCGTGGCGGGATTCGGGAACGAGATCGATGCCGTGGGGGCCGAATGGCCGACAGCGCAGCACGCGACGAACGGCGAGCCAGCTCCCGCGCAGTGCCCCGTGTATTTCGAGGGCCTCAAGGGCGTAGGCGGAGCACGAAGGGTAGAAACGACAGGGCGCGACACGTCCAGCGCGGAGTCGTTGGTAGAAGCGCACGAGGTGAATCAGCGCCTTAGCGCTGAAAGACTCAGAGGGCGTGGGCTCGCTCAAGGGCTTTTCGGAGGTGGTGGTGGAGTTGTTCATAGGAGAGTTTTCCCGTCTCTACACCACATCTGATCAGGTATGTCCCTGAATGTGGCTGAGGATCGAGGTCGTCTATCAATGCCCGGAGCTGTCGGCGGAGTCGATTTCGCTCCACAGCGTTCCCGACCTTCCGACCGATCGCATAGGCCACATCGACGCTGCTGCCGTCCGAGTGATTCGCCACGAAGCTGATTCGCAGCGGCCCACTCTGACCGCGTCCAGTCGGTGTCGCAAAGAGCGCGAACTGCCGGCGGGTTCGGACCCGACCGGGCACCGTACTTAGACCGTCAATTGGTGACGGCCCTTGTTGCGACGAGCCTTGAGGACGGCACGGCCAGCACGGGTGCGCATACGCGCGCGAAAACCGTGTGTTTTAGCCCTCTTCCTCTGATTCGGTTGATAAGTACGCTTCACGAAAACCTCTTCTCAAATAGTCAAAGCGCTTCGCGTAACCCCCTAGGGGTCGCTGGCACGCCACAGCGGGCAATCTTACCGCACCCATTGGTTCACTCCGGCGAGAGGCCGAAAATAGGTGTATGGTGGCTCTCCCCGGCAGACAAACCGCGGTCTCGCTCGGCGAATGCGTTGTGGATAATGTCAGTTGTGGCCTGTGGAGGAAGATTGTGCAAAGTGGCGAAGAGATCTGGTTGGCCCTACGAGACTCCTTACGCGGCAATGCTTCTGAAGCTGTATGGGCCGCCGGCCTCAGCACACTTCGCCTTGTGGATTACCACGACAACGAACTGATCATCGGTGCGCCGAATCAAATTCAACTGTTGCGTGTTCAGCAGCGTTACCTGCCCTTCATCACCGAGCAAGCGCAGCAACTTGTCGGTCGTCCACTTCAAGTTTCCTTAACGGTCACCGAACCGACCACTCCGTCGGCGCTCGATGAGTCATTGAACGACACTCCTGACGTCCCAGAGGCACCGCCCGTGGTGACATTTGCGCCAAGCGTGGACCAGCCGGCTCGCCTCGATCCACGGATGACCTTTGACTCCTTCGTGCCCGGGCCGTCCAACCGGCTCGCTTTCGCCGCCGCCCAATCTGTGGCGGAAACTCCTGGTCGGGCGTATAACCCCTTGATGATCTACGGGAACTCGGGGCTGGGAAAAACTCACCTCCTCCACGCGATTGGCAACTACGTCCAGGAGAACTACCGCGGACGCAAGGTCCTCTATGTGTCGACGGAGACATTTCTGAACGACTTCATTCGTGCGATCCAAACGCGCACGCAGCTCTCCTTGCACGAGCGCTACCGCGAGAATGACGTGCTGCTCATCGATGACATCCAGTTCATGGAGACGCGCGGCGAGACGTTTCACGAAGAGATCTTTCACACCTACAACGCGCTACATGGCGAAGGCAAGCAGATCGTGTTGACGTCGGATCGTTCACCTCGCGACTTAGCAGGACTGCAGGATCGTTTTCGCAGCCGCCTGCTCCAGGGTCTTGTCACCGAGATCGATCAACCGGACCTCGAGACACGCATCGCGATTCTTCGCTCGAAGTCTGAGCGAGAAGGCATTGCTCTGCCCGACGACGTCGCCGAGTGGATCGCCCAGCGCGTGCGTGACAACATTCGCGAACTCGAGGGCTCTATCACCATGCTCCGAGCGTTCGCCAACCTACGCCAAGAGCCCATCACCTTGGAGCTGGCCAAGGCTCACCTGACCAACCTCGGCCAAGAGCAGATCATCTTGAAGCCAGAGACGATTCTTTCGGTTGTGGCCGACTTTTACGGCCTCTCGGTGGAAGAGGTCCGCGGATCGAAACGTCTGCGACCTCTCGTCCACGCTCGCCACGTCGCGATGTACCTCATCCGTGATCTTCTCAACAACTACTCGTACCCGATGATTGCGCGAATCTTCGACGGCAGGAACCACACCACAGTGATCAGTGGTGTCGAAAAGATCCGTGAACAGCTCACCTCAAACCCTGAAATGTTGTCGCAAATCAACCAGCTCAAACGACGTCTGCAGGGGGAGAACTAGTCACGAACTTTGTGGGCAAACTAGTGATGAGATTGTTGATTACACGTTGACAACTGACCGGTCATCCACATCACTTAGAAGTTGAACCCTGATGGTTCAGAGAGTTACTCACAGCACTGTTGGTTCAGAGAGTTCGAAGAAATACAGTTTTATCAGGATGTGCAGGACGCCCAACACATTTCCACAGCACTACTACTACTAAGACCTCTCTACATTGAAAGACACACCGTAACCTCAGTAGCAAGGAAAGGCAGTTCTATGAAGTTCAAATCAGAGCGCGACATCCTCGTCGAGGCGTTGACCGCAGCGAGTCGTGTCGCGGCCACTCGGCTCATTGGCGCCTCCTCCGGAGTACTCCTCTCTCTTACCGGTAACCAGCTCGTCGTGACCGGCACCGACCTCGACATCACTGCCCGTACGACTGTGGACGTCATTGGTATCGAGGACGGCTCCACAGTGGTGCCAGCACGGCTCATCGTCGACGCCGTGCGATCGCTGGAAGCGGGTGCTGTGACGGTGTCGAGTGGCGACGACAACGTCGAGATCTCGCTGGGGCGAGCGAAGTTCTCTCTACGAACGTTTCCTGTTGCCGATTATCCGAAGCTCCCTCCCGTGAGCGGGCCGGTGACATCCATCGCCGCGCTCGACCTGATTCAGGGGCTCAACCAGGTAGTTCGTGCCGCAGCGAGTGACGATGCACGGCCACTTCTGACCGGCGTGCTCTTCACCACGGACAACGGCACGTTGCGACTGTTCGCCACCGACTCCTACCGACTCGCGGTGCGCGATGTGCCGGGCGTGAAGGGCATCAGCGACACCGAGGACCTCCTCGTGCCGGCTCGAGCGTTGCAAGAACTGCAGCGTGCAGCGTCCTCACTCGCGCACGACGCCGAGATCGGTGTGACGTTGAGTGACACCGAGATCTGCTTCATGGTTGGGCCGACCAGCATCGCGTCTCGACTGATCGACGGCAACTATCCCTCCGTGTTGCAGCTCATTCCTGCGAGCTTTCCGAACCAGCTACGCATCGCAAAGGACACGTTGTTGACGTCACTCCGACGCGCGAAGTTACTGGCGAAAGACTCGACGTCATCGGTTCGTCTCACCATGAAGGATCGAAACCTTGAGATCAGAACGCAGAGCCACGACGCCGGCGACGTGGAAGACAACGTCGATGCCGACTACACCGGCGACGAGATGACGATCGCCTTCAACCCAAGCTTTCTTATCGACGGTGTCGAAGCGGTATCGGGCGACGAGATCGTGCTTGAGATGTCAGACTCCGTGCGCGCGGCTATGGTGCACGGCGTCGACGACGTTCGGTTTCGCTACCTCTTGATGCCCGTTCGAGTCCAGTAGCGGGCGCGTCGTGGGTCTCCACGAGCTGACACTTCGCAACTTTCGGCTCTTTCGTGAGCTCACCTTCGAGCCTGATCGCGACGCGATTACTGTCCTGATCTCCCCGAATGGCACGGGTAAGACCTCCGTCCTCGAGGCCGTCTACGCACTCGCGACCGCGTCATCGTTTCGCACCGGCGCTGCGAGCGACATGATTCGAACTGGCGAATCGATCGCCGAGGTACACGGTGTGATCTTCCAACGAGAACGTCGAGTGCAGGTCGATCTCACGCTCACGAGGGGAGTGCGCACCACGAAGCGCATGCTGGTCAACGGGCAGCGTCCTCGTTCGCGCGCGGAAGTCTCTGAGGCGCTACCGCTCACAGTGTTCACTCCCGAGGGCGTCGACGTCATTCGCGGAGGACCCGAGCATCGACGCAACTACCTCATGACGCTCCTCACCGATGTTGAGCCGCTCACGGGTGAGACCATTGAACGCTTCGCGCGCGTGCTGAGTCAGCGCAACGCGCTCGTGCGAGCGCTCGAGGGCAACCGACCGTCAACAACTCAACAGTCCGAGCTCGAGCTCTGGACGAGTGACTTCTGTGAGATCAGCGCCGAGCTCCTCGCACATCGCGAAGCGCTCACCGAGAGCCTCGATCCGCTCGTCGCCGCGTTCTACCGAGAGCTCTCCGAGAGTGACAGCGACGTGAAGGTGGTCTATGAGAGATCGTGGCGTGGCGAGCTTCGCGACGCACTCGCCACAAGCTTCGACGATGATCGTTTTCGGGGCTACACGACGGTGGGACCGCATCGCGACGACCTTGGGGTCTCACTGGAGGGTCGAGACGCCCGTCGCCAAGCCTCCCAGGGCGAACAGCGCTCCCTCGCCCTCGCCCTTCGCCTGGCTGGCCACGAGCTCGTGCATCAGCGTCGAGGGGTCGACCCATTGCTCCTGCTCGACGACGTTTTCAGCGAGCTTGATCCGGCTCGGAGCCATCGCCTCCTGAGTCTCTTGCCCGCAGGCCAGACGCTCGTGACGACCGCGTCCCCGCTCCCTGGAGCGCTCACGCCGGCTGCGGTGATCGACCTGTCGCCCGTGACCTCATGAGCTCCCGCGACGATCCAGCGCCACTCAGCGACCTTCTCAATACGCTCGCGGGACGCCTTCGGCGGGTCGATCTGCGTCTCATCGATCACGCCCGAGAGCTGTGGCCGGGCGTCGTTGATCCGGTCATCGCCGAGCACTGTCGAGTCGAGATGATCAAAGACGGCGTCCTCATCGTGAGCGTTCCGTCAGGCGCATTTGCGCAACAAATCAGGTTGGAAAGTGCGTCGATCGTGCGAGGATTTTCTTCTCTCGGAGCGGGTGCGCCAACGTCAGTGAAAACTGTGCTCCACTAGGTCAAAAATCCAGTCGAAACAGGCGTTTTGAACGCTCGTTTTTGGATGAACGTCACAACCATTCGGGTAGGATGGAGGCATCAAATTACAGACCGCGCTTGGCCGAACACGTGCCCCGTCGTTTGCATCGAAAGGATTTCTGAGTGGCCGATAAGACCAAAGTTTCGTCTAGCTACGGGGCTAGCGACATCACTGTTCTTGAAGGCCTCGAACCCGTTCGAGTTCGCCCGGGAATGTACATCGGTTCAACCGGCCCTGCGGGGCTCCACCACCTCATCTGGGAGGTCGTGGACAACTCCGTCGACGAGGCAATGGCGGGGTTTTGCACGCGAATTGACGTGACTCTGCTCGCGGACGGCAGCTGTCGCGTGACGGACGACGGCCGAGGCATTCCGGTCGAAGAGCACCCACAGTACCCTGGAAAGTCGGCGGCGGAGATTGCCCTCACGGTGCTGCACGCTGGCGGAAAGTTCGGTGGTAACGGCTACAAAGTCTCAGGCGGGCTTCACGGCGTGGGCGTCTCGGTTGTGAACGCGCTCTCGACGGAACTCGTACTTGAAGTTGACCGCAACGATCAGCACTACAAGATGACCTTTCGTGACGGTGGCAAGCTTCAAGGCAAGCTTCAAGTGACGGGTCCCGCGCCACGCGGGCGCACCGGCACAACGGTCACGTTCACGCCGGATCCGACGATCTTTGAGGAAGTGGAGTTCCGCGCCCAGACCGTGATCGAGCGACTGCAGATCACGGCGTTCTTGAACCGCGGACTTGATGTGCGTTTCGTTGACGAGCGTCCCGGGCATGAAGCGAAAGAGACCTTCAAGTACAACGGCGGCATCGTTGACTACGTACGCCACCTCAACAACACGAAAGAGTCGCTGTTTCGCAAGGTGGGCTTCTTCGAGCAGGCCGAGGAGACCCAAGAAGTCGAAGTCGCCTTCCAGTGGAACACCGGGTACTACGAAAGCATCTACTCCTTCGCCAACAACATCTCGACTGTCGAGGGCGGCATGCACGAAGAGGGTTTCCGCAAAGCCCTCACCAATGTCGTCAATCGCTATGCGCGCAAGCGCAACCTGCTGAAGGAGAAGGAAGAGAACTTCAAGGGTGAAGATATCCGCGAGGGCCTTACCGCCATCGTGTCGGTGAAGTTGCGCGACCCTCAGTTCGAAGGCCAGACCAAGGGCAAGCTCGGCAACGTGTCGATCCGTTCTCTGGTCGAGCGTGCGACCAATGAGAAGCTCGCTGACTGGCTAGAGGAGAATCCCCGCGAAGGCGGTCAGATCGTGTCGAAGGCCATTACGGCGTCGCGAGCGAGGATGGCCGCACAGGGTGCGCGCGACTTGACGCGGAGAAAGAACGCGCTCGACGGCGCAGGGCTTCCCGGCAAGCTTGTCGACTGCTCATCGAACGATCCGCGCGAATGCGAGCTCTTCATCGTTGAAGGGAACTCGGCGGGCGGATCCGCCAAGGACGCTCGTGATCCTCGCGTCCAGGCGATCCTTCCCATTCGCGGCAAGATCTTGAACGTCGAGAAGGCGCGCTCGGACAAGATTCTGAAGAACACGGAGATCCAAGCGCTGGTGTCAGCGATCGGTGCGGGCGTTGAAGGGGAGTTCGACCTTTCGAAGATCCGCTACCACAAGATAATTCTGTTGGCGGACGCCGACGTTGACGGCAGCCATATCCGTACCTTGCTGCTCACCTTCTTCTTCCGCCAGATGACCGAACTCGTGAACAACGGCCACGTCTACGTTGCCCAGCCTCCGCTGTACTCGACTCTGGTCGGCAAGGAGAAGGTCTACCTGCACGACGACCTCGAAAAGGCGAAGTTTCTCGAAGAGCACCCCGATCACAAGAACGACTTCCAGCGTTTGAAGGGGCTCGGCGAGATGGACTTTGACGAGTTGCGCGACACCACGATGGACGCAACCAAGCGCGCGCTGCTCCAGATCACCGTCGAGCAAGCGGCCCTCGCCGACGAGGTCTGCTCGATCCTCATGGGCGACGACGTGCCCCAGCGTCGCCACTTCATTCAAACGAACGCCAAAGACGTTCGCTTCCTCGACATTTAGGAACGAAGAGAGATGCCCCGCACCACCAAAGGTTCCGGCGCCGGTACGCCGCCATCAGATGACGACGCCGTCGTTGGCTACATCGAACCCATCGAGATCAACCTCGAGATGGAGCGCTCGTTCCTCGAGTACTCCATGTCGGTCATTGTCTCCCGCGCTCTGCCTGACGCGCGAGACGGCTTAAAGCCCGTCCACCGTCGCATTCTCTATTCGATGTTCGACCAGGGGCTACGTCCCGATCGACCGTACGCCAAGTGCGCGAAGGTGGTGGGCGAGGTCATGGGCACGTATCACCCCCACGGTGACAGCGCGATCTACGACGCGCTGGTGCGCATGGTCCAGGACTTCTCGATGCGCCATCCGCTCATCAGCGGTCACGGCAACTTTGGTGGCACGGGCCCCGACGAGGGCGCCGCCGCCATGCGCTACACCGAGTGCCGCCTGGCACCACTCGCGCTCGAGATGCTCGACTCGATTGACGAAGAGACGGTCGACTTCGAGCCGAACTACGACAACTCGACCCAACAGCCGGTCGTCTTGCCCTCGCGGTTTCCGAACCTTCTCGTGAATGGGTCGCAAGGCATCGCCGTCGGCATGGCAACGAAGATCCCGCCGCACAACCTGGGTGAGGTCATCGACGCGACGCTCTATCTGCTGGCGAACCCGGACGCGAGTCCCGACGACCTGATGAAGTTCGTAAAGGGTCCTGACTTCCCGACCAAGGCACAGATACTTGGCCGCCAAGGCATCCTCGACGCCTACCGAAGCGGCCGCGGATCGATCAAGCTGCGCGCGGTCGCCGAGATCGAAGAGACGAACCGCGATACTCGCATCATCGTGACGGAGTTCCCCTACGAGGTCTCAGTGGAGTCGATCGAAGAGAAGATCTTCGACCTCGTAAAGAACGGTGAGCTCGACGGCATCGCTGCCGTGCAGAACGACTCTGCGGGGCGCCAGGCGCGACTCGTCATCCGCCTCAAGCGTGACGCGAACGCGAATGTCATCTTGAACAAGCTCTACAAGCAGACCTCACTGCAGACGACGTTCGCGGTCAACATGCTCGCGCTCGTGGACGGTGTGCCGCGCACGCTGAACCTCGCCCAAGCGCTCACGCACTACATCGCCCACCAGGTGGACGTGGTCACCCGACGCACGCAGTTTCGCCTGCGTAAGGCGGAAGCTCGAGCGCACATCGTCGAGGGCCTGCTCAAGGCGATCGACATGCTCGATCAGGTCATCGCGACGATACGCGGATCCGACGACCGACCCGCTGCGCGCGTCGCCTTGATGGATGCCCCCTTCTCGTTCTCCGAAGAGCAGGCGAATCACATCTTGGACATGACACTTGGTCGGCTTACGCGACTCGGTCGCAGTGAGCTCGAAGAGGAGATGGCCAAGCTGCGCGAGACGATCTCCGAGCTGCAGTCGATTCTCGCGAGCGACGCGAAGCTGCGTGGTGTGATCGGCGACGAGCTCGGGGTCATTCGCGACAAGTTCGGCAACGACCGACTCACTCAGATCGTGAACGACCCGGGCGAGCTGGGTGTGGAGGACTTGATCCAAGACGAAGAGATCGTCATCACCATGACGCGCGCCGGTTACGTGAAGTCCGTCGCCGCGGACGCGTTTCGCACGCAGGGCCGCGGCGGGCGGGGCGTGCAAGGCGCGAAGCTGCGCGATGAAGACCTCGTTGATCAGGTAGTCCACACGACGACGCTCGCGCACCTCTTGCTCTTTTCAAACCGGGGACGCGTCTTTCGCCTTCGCGGCCACGAGATCCCGATGAAGGATCGAACGGCGAAGGGCACGGCCGTCGTGAACCTGCTCAACCTGCAGCCAAGCGAGTCGATTCAGGCCATCGTGGCGACCGACGACTTCCCGATCGACAAGTTCCTCGTCTTCGCAACGGCGAATGGGACCGTGAAGAAGACCGCGTTCAGCGAGTACGACAAGTCACGACGTGAAGGGTGGATCGCGATCAACCTGCGCGACGGTGACGAGGTCGTGCGTGTCGTTTCGACGGGCGGCACCGACGACCTGATGATGGTCACCCGCCGCGGCATGGCGATTCGCTTCAGCGAAGAGGAAGTTCGCGAGATGGGCCGAGACGCCACGGGCGTGCGTGGCATCAAGCTGCGCGAGGACGATCACGCGATCTCACTCGATGTCGTGCGAGAGGACGCGGACCTCTTTGTCGTTACCGACACCGGCTTCGGCAAGCGCGTGAAGACCGACCGGTTCAACCGGCAGGGTCGCGGGGGACAGGGCGTGCGAGCGATCAAGCTCACGGCCGCCCGCGGTTTCGTGGTGGAGTCGTTCATGGTTCGTCTCGACGATGAGGTGCTGCTCATCTCATCGGGCGGGGTCCTCATTCGCACGCCCGTGCGAGAGGTCTCCTCGCAGGGACGAGATGCCACCGGAGTTCGCGTGATGAACCTCGACGAAGGTCACTCCGTGGCGGCCGTCGCGCTCGTACCCAACGAAGACGACTAAGTAGTCCGACTCGCCCAGGCTTGTCGCAAGGCGTCGGTGATCTCATCGGCGCCTTGCGCACCGAGCACCATCACTCGCTGGTCGATCAGAAACGCGGGCACGCCAGTGATGCCGAGCTCATACGCGACAGATTCGTCCGCGCGCACCTCGGCAGCGAACGCGTCGCCACGCCAAAGATCGTCCACGTCGACAACACCCACCTCGTTGGCGAGCGCGCTCAACTCGGCTCGGTTCGAGATCAGCGCACCCTCAGCGAAGTACGCGCGGAAGAGGCGGGCGGCCATGGCGTCACCAAGACCTTGTGACGAGGCGAGCGCGATGAGGCGGTGTGCGTCGAACGAGTTTGCGCGCCGGACGGTGTCGAACGACAAGGAAATGCCAGCTTGCTTTCCTTGATCCTCGAGACGCCGGTGCAGCGCTTGAGCGCGCTCGACGGGCATCTGATACTTCGCCGCGAGAATCTCTTCGTACGATTCCTCTGTGGAGGCGGGCGCGTTCGGATCCAGTTCGAAGGCGCGGTGCGTGACAACGACCTCGTGATCGAACTGCTCGATCGCGCGCGCCAGCTGCTGCGATCCGAGGTAGCAGAATGGACAGACGACGTCGGCCCAGAGGTCAATCGAAAGAGCATCGCTCACGTGAATATCGTCGCACACGCCGTCTCGTGAGAGAATGTCGAGATGAGTTGCACCCACCCCTGAAGGTCCCTCGACGGGCCCTCGTGACCGACGAGGACCGGTAGGGTATTCAGCCGCAGGAAAATCACTTATCGAGGAGTGCTCATCAGTTCCTTTGCCGCAGACCTTCGCACGATGCACGACGGCATCGTGGAGAGCCCGATCGCCGGGTCCTCTCGCTGCGCGCGTTCGAGCATCTCTTTCATTCATCCTGAGTCGCTACTCCGCTAATGCTCATCGTGAAGGAATTGGGCATAGAAATTGGGCCTCGGCGCCTGCTCGAACCGGTCTCCTTCGTCGTCGGCAGCGGCGAGAAGGTAGGTCTCGTCGGGCGAAACGGCGCGGGCAAGTCGACGCTGCTCTCAGTACTGCTCGGCTATCACCCCGAGCACCTGCGCATCACGGGGTCGGTCGCGACGCAAGGATCGCTCGCTCACCTGCCCCAAGAGCCCGTCACCGGCGGACTGGGTGTCGAGCCGATCGGGCTCTCTCACGTCCTCTCGGCGCGCGGTGTCGATTCACTCGATGCCGACATGCAACACGCCCGACACGAGCTCGCGGCCAATCCCAACGACGCGACCATCGCGCGCTTCACGTCCCTCGAAGAGCAGTTCCGCGAGCGAGGTGGCTACGAGGCCGAGTCCGAGGTCGCGCGACTCGCCGACGGTCTCGGCCTGAAGCAGGACCTGCTGCTCGAAGACCTCGCCACGCTCTCGGGTGGACAGCGTCGCCGGGTCGATCTCATGCGCGTCCTCTACGAGCAGCCCGAGACGATGGTGCTCGACGAACCGACCAACCACCTTGACAAGGCGGCCAAGCGATGGCTCTTTGACGAGCTCGAGCAGTTCCGTGGCACCGTGCTCGTGATCAGTCACGACCTACCCCTGCTCGATCGCTCCATCGATCGCGTGCTGGCGCTTCGCGACGGGCAACTGCGCGAGTATCGGGGGAACTACACGAAGTTCCTCCAGCTTGAAGAAGAGCGCCGTCTCTCGGAAGAGAAGATCGCAGCCCACCAGGACGCGAAGATCGAACAGTTCTCGACGCTCGCGGACTCCATGCGCGGACAGACCGCGAAGCGCGCCCGTCTCGCGAAGGTGCTCGACCGGCGTGTCGAGAAGCTGAAGGACAACCGCATCGAGGTCACCAAGAAGGAGAGCAAGGTCACCTTCCGTCTGCCCGTACCTCCGCGCAGCGGTGACGTGCCGATGACTGTGGAGCACGTCGCCGTCAGCTACGGCTCGCTGCACGTCTTGCGCGACGTCAACCTCATCACGCGTCGCGGTGACCGCATTGTGATCGTCGGACGCAACGGCGCTGGCAAGTCGTCGCTGCTGCGCTGTCTCGCCGGAACCCAAGACGCACAGGGAGGCATCGTCAAATTCGGTGCGAACGTCACCGTTGGCTACTTCGCCCAGGAGAACGAGCAGCTCGACTTCGAAAAGACCGTGCTGGGCAACCTCGATAACTCAACGGTGGAGTCCGACGTGCAGCGCCGATCGATGCTGGGCGCCTTCGGACTGAAGGGCAGTGCTGCCCACCAGATGCCGGCCACCCTGTCCGGTGGCGAGCGCGCGAAGCTCGCCCTCGCGATCCTCGCCTCCTCGAAGGCGAATCTCCTGCTGCTCGACGAACCGACGAACAACCTGGACCCGGCGAGCGTCGAGGCGCTCGGGGTGATGATGCACCAGTGGAAGGGAACGATCGTCGCGGTGAGTCACGAACGAGGGTTTGTCGAGGCCCTCGAGCCGACGCACGCCGTGCTGCTGCCCGAGGAGTACTTCGACCTCTGGGACGATGAGTACATGGACCTCATCGAGCAGCGATAGCTAGCTAGGTGAGGTGACGCTCGCTCGCCCAGTGCGACAGCTGATGGCGGTTCGAGAGCTGCAGTTTGCGCAGTACTGACGAGACGTGGCTCTCGACCGTTTTAACGGAGATGGCGAGCTCGGTCGCGATGTCGCGATAGGAGTACCCGCGGGCGATGAGCCGAAGCACCTGGCGCTCGCGGGGGGTCAACAGGTCGAGGTCGGGATCGACGTCGCCCGCCTCGAGGTGCTTGCCTTCGAGCGAGAACGCGTCGAGCACGAAGCCGGCCAGACGTGGTGAGAAGACCGCGTCGCCTGCGGCGATCCGGTAGATCGCGTCGAGCAGATCGGGACCCGAGATGCTCTTCGTTACGTAGCCGCGCGCGCCGGCGCGAATGACGCTGATCACGTCTTCAGCGGCGTCGGAGACCGACAGGGCGAGAAAGCGAATGCTGGGGTCCTTGTCGTTGACGGCGCGCAAGACTGCGAGGCCTCCACCCGAGGGCATGTGCACGTCGAGCAGCACGACATCAGGGGTGCGCTCGATGATCATCTCGATCGCGGCATCGACCTCGTCGGCCTCGCCGCATATGTCGACGGATCCCGCGAGCTCGCTGCGAATCCCCGTGCGGATGAGCTCGTGGTCGTCAACCAGAAAGACCCGAGGCTGACTCATCGCTGCTCCGTCCTTGGCGCTGCCAGCTCGATCTCGGTGCCGGCGCCCAGGATGCTCTTCACGACCGTGGTGCCGCCGTGTTGACCGATGCGCTGACGGATCGAGAGTGCGATACCGCGACGGTCGTCCGCTACGGCGTCAACGTCGAAGCCACAACCAAGATCACGCACGAAGAGATTCAGCGTCGTCGGCTCGACCTCGCCATAGATGGAGATGAACTCCGCGCCCGACCAGCGGGCCGCATTGATGGCCGCTTCACGACCTGCAGCAACGAGCGCCGTGACCACGTCGTTCGCGTCGGCGTCGCCGACAACGACGAGCTCAACGCGAACCCCGTAGTCGTTCTCGATCTCATCTTCCAGATTTCGCAGCATCGAAGAGAACGAGCTCGTATCGCCATCGCCGGCGTAGTTCGGGTCGAACAGCCACTGGCGAAGCTCGCGCTCTTGGGTGCGAGCGAGACGGATGACGGCGGTCTCGTCACCGGCGGCTCGCTCGATCAAGGTAAGTGTCTGGAGGACCGAGTCGTGCAAGTGCGCCGCGACGTTCGCTCGCTCCTCGATACGCACGCGCGCCTCTCGCTCTCCCGTGAGGTCGTTCAACGTGGCGAGCCACCACGGTGCGAAGAGCACCAACACGCCACCAAGTATCGCGACTGCGGCCAACAGCGCAGGCGTCGCGAGGCCCCACGCGCGACCAACGTGGTGGAGGATCCCAAGACCGAGGAACACCAAGATCACGCCCAGCACGAGGCGGAGGGCGACGTTGCGGCGGCTCTTCGACGTGGCGACGCCAATGACCGGTGCGGACTTGACGAGCGTCTCAAGGTGCTCGAGCTCGTCGGGCGATGCGCCGCGCCACACACCGAAAAGGCCGAGCAGGCTCAAGAAGAACGGCCAGGTGTACACGCCGAGATTCGGCATGCCGAGCGAGTGCAAGACGAAGAAGATGGCGACTATTGCGATGAGCGCGATCACGATGCGGTAGAGCTGGCGGTGTCGGCCCACGAGCCGCTGAGCGATCGATTCGCTCTCGTTGGCGCGAGGAAGGCTCAGCCACAGCACCATGTAGAGCAGCACGCCGATCCCCGAGACGAGCGCGAGCAGCGAGAAGACGATGCGCACGGTGCGTTCTTTGACGCCGAGGCGTATGGCGAGTCCGCCGCAGACGCCACCGATGATCGCGTTCTGCACGCCGCGTCGGTAGGGCCGGTAGGGAGTGCCGATGATCGCGCGCGGCGGGGTCTGAGTGGTCACGTCGCTCCTCTCGGTTCGGTACCCCCAAAGTCTCCCACGGACCTCGCCGAAGTGTCCTCAGGGAAAACCCCGAGTTCTCAGCCCGCCCTGCGCGCGCGCTTCGGGTTCTCCCTGATTGGCCCAGAGAGGCGGGCACCTTACATTTGTGTGCATGGACGAATTCGACATCTTGGACGAACACGACGAGACCATGGGGCCAGATGTTGATGCGCCCACCCCGCCGCCGCACGACACAACGACCACGCTGCATCGCAGCGCGACCAAGCGAGTCTTCGGTGGTGTCGCGGGAGGAATCGCCGAGCGCTTCGATATCGACGCGAACATCGTGCGTGTCGTGTTCGTGGTACTGGCGCTCGTCTATGGGCTCGGCATCGCGCTGTACCTCGCGATGTGGGTGCTCATTCCGAGTGCGCCCTCGAGCGGCGAAGTCGTGGCGGAGCCAGTCGAAGACGCCCCCCGTGTTCGCTGGCTCCGCTACGCATTACCACTGGCGATCGTTGTGCTCGCGGTTATTTTCATCGCGACGATCCATTCGGTCCCGAACCTCGGCAAGGCCTTCTCGTTGGTGTGGCTCATCTTCTTGGTGTTGCTCGCCGTCATCGCGCTGTTCTCACCCGCACGCCGTCTGACGTTTCGTCGGTTGGTCGCGCTCGCCTTTCTCGGTTTCATCAGTCTTCTCATCGTGCTCACGGGAGCGGTGCTACTCACGCTGCAGGTCATCGGGGTGCCCGTACAGGGAGGCAGTGGCACGCGCCAATGGGCTCCCACGACCATGAGCGAGGTGCTGCACGACTATCACGGTGCGTTCGGTGAGACGACCCTCGATCTTTCTCACGTCGCGTTCACTGGCACGACGTCGGTGACGGTGACACAAGGTATTGGAAAACTTTTGGTGGAGGTGCCCGACGACGTAACCGTCGATCTACGCACTCACGTCGGCATTGGTAACGTGAACAACTACTACGCCGGCCCCAGCGTTTCGGGAACGGTCGCGCGCACACCTGGAGCGAACCTGGTGCTCAACCTCGAGGTAGGAATTGGCGAGATTCAGCTAGTCCATATTGTCGGCAACCAGAGCTAGTGTGCTGTCAGTTAGTTCCGCTAAGTAATTAGAATGGAGAGGGATCACCCCCTCTCCATGCACCGTGCGTGGTAGGACACTCGAGAAGGAGTACCTATGGCACGTCGTGGTCGACCAACAGTCGAGATCAGCCTCAGCGGAGATGAACGTCAGACGCTGGAGCGTTGGGCTCGTCGACCCACTTCCGCGCAGGCACTCGCGTTGCGCTGTCGGATCGTGCTGGCCTGCGCCGAGGGCCGCACCAACGACGAGGCCGCCGCCCAATTGGGGATCAATCCGGTGACGGTATCGAAGTGGCGTCACCGCTTCGCCGCCGAGCGCCTCGATGGGCTCATTGACGCGCCGCGCCCGGGGGCAACGAGGACGATTGGCGACGACGTGGTCGAGGCGATCGTGGTCGAGACCCTGGAGTCGGCCCCACCCGACGCGACCCACTGGTCAACGCGCGAGCTCGCGAAACGACACGGGATCAGCCGCCAGAGCGTCTCGGAGATCTGGCGGGCCTTCGGGCTCAAACCCTGGCGCGAGGACTCCTTTAAGGTCTCGCCCGACCCCCTGCTGGTGGAGAAGATCCGCGACATCGTCGGGCTCTATCTGAACCCCCCGGTGGCGGCCGTCGTGTTCGCCCTCGACGAGAAGCCCCAGATCCAGGCGATCGACCGCACCGCCCCGACGTTGCCGATGTTGCCCACCACTCCGAAGCGGGCCACCCACGACTATGAGCGTCACGGGACCTGTGATCTGTTCGCCGCCCTGAACGTCGCCTCGGGCAGCGTGATCACCGATATCCGCCACACCCACACCTCGAGTGACTTCGTGGCGTTCCTCAACAAGGTCAACGCCAACGTGCCCAAGGAGCTCGACGTGCACGTCGTGCTCGACAACCTCTCGACCCACAAGACACCCACGGTCCAAAAGTGGCTGTTGCGTCATCGCCGCTTTCACTTCCACTTCACACCGACCTACGGCTCGTGGATGAATCTCGTCGAACGATGGTTCAGCGCCCTCACGACGAAGAAGCTCCAGCGTTCGGCGCACCGCAGCGTGAAGGCACTCGCGAAGGACATTGAAGCGTGGACGGCCAACTGGAACGAAAACCCGAAACCTTTCGTCTGGCACAAGAGCGCCGACGAGATTCTCGAGCGTCTGGCTGGCTACTGTTCCGACGTCAACGAAAAACTTAGTGCTTCACGCTGACAGCACACTAGTTGCCGATGCCTGGCGCGGCGGCGGTCACTCCCGTGACGTAGGTCGGCTCTACGGCGAGCTCACTCCACGTCCGCATCGCCGTCGTGCCGTGCACGGGAGCAACCGAGCCAGAATACGTATAGAGCGGGAGTAGCCACAGCGTGCCGTTCTTCAGCTGGTAGCTCGCCAAGCTCACGGTGTCACGCGCAAGCGTCGCCTTGGCACTGGGTGGCTTCGCTGTTGCACTGAAGGAGTGGTCCTCAGCGGTGTTCAGCTCGGCGACGCCGGCGAGTGGGCTCACGAGCGGGTACCTCACTCCGGTGCTGGCGTCGAACGCGGGCCCTTCGGCGTAGAGCAGCCGGTCCGCAGGATCGACGGTGAAGCTGATCGACTGATCCGTTCTGACGCCGTGAACGATGACGCCGTAGCTAGCCGTTTCGCTGCTCACGGTGAGCGGCGCGCCCGAAGGAGTGGTCGTCGACGTTGTTGCCGTCGAGAAGCTCGGCGAGCTCAGTGCATAGTTGTAACCGAGTTGAGCGACGTAGTGTCGCACGAGTGATTCGACGGCGGCGTGACTGGGCATAGCGACCGATGCTGATCCTGACTCCTCGGCGGGAGCAACCTTGGGGGAGGTCGAGGAGTATTCAAATTGAGGCACGTCGGCAGTCCAGTAGGAGATGGCCGCACCGGAGGCGCTGGTAATCGCGAAGCCATTGGCGAAGGCGGTGCGCTTCACGGCGCCCGAGACGCCGAACACCTTGGCGACGCGCTTGGCTTCGGTGCTCGGGTTGGCCGGAAGTTTCAGCTTGTAACTGGCGACCGATGGTGTCGTGGACGCGATCTGCGGCCCTGCGCTGAAGTGGACGTCCTCGAACGCCTGCATCGGCGTCGCTGTCGAGAAGTTGCTCGCTGAGGGAGTCTCCAGCGCGCGTGCGATGGCGAGCGCCGACAATGAGGGCGCTCCTTGGGTCGCCACCAAGGTAAGCGCGGTCACAAGTGAGGCGGCGATGGCGCCGAACGCGAGGCGGGCCTGGAGCCTCTGCCAGCGTGAACTCGTGGCGCGCGAGGGCGCCGTAACGATCCGCGTGATCATCGCGTCGAGGTTCGCGTGGTGGTAGGGCTGATCAGCCGCAGGGTCAAGCGCGGCGAGCCGGCCATCTACGTCACTCATCGTTCCTCCTTCCACCTCTTACTGTCGCGAGACGGGTCAACATTTCAGTGAACCTCCGCGGCACTCAGCAACTCACGAAAGCGCGCCTGGGCTCGCGAGAGTCGCACAGCGGCTGCGTTCGTCGAGATGACGAAGTACGCGCCAAGTGCGTGTGTGTCGAGTCCGTCCCAGGCGTTCAAGAGCAAGATCTCGCGGTCGTCCTCGTTGAGCGACGCAAGCGCCTCGCGGACGCTGGTGTCGGCGATGACAAACTCCTCGGCGGATGGATCACTCGAGGAAGCGCGGAGGGTCGATTCGAAGGCAGAGCGTCGGTTTTTCGAACGGCGCGCGTTGCGCAGCACGTTTCGCGCGACACCGAGCATCCAGGGCAGCTCTGCGTCGGGTGGGACGCGATCGAGGCGACGCCACACGACGACCATGGTCTCTTCGACCAGGTCGTCGAGGTCGGCCGGCGTCAGGGGGTAGAGGCGGCGTCGAAGGTAGCTGGCGACGGCGGCAGAGTTCTCATGCACCAGTCGAGCAAAGCGTTCCTCCTCTGGCGCGCTCATGTCCCCTCTCTGTCCGCAAAATCCCGATTCTTACCGCGGAGTTGCCCTATCGGTGCAACAGACGGGACTCCTCGTCGCTCGTCAGCCAGCGCTTCGGCCACTCCCGGTCGCCCCACCACTCAACGACGTCATCGACGCTGTCATCGAGGGGACGAAGCTGCAGGCCCTGCGAGAGCGCCAACGAGCTGTCGAGCGCCGCGACGTTTTCGACGACGGGACTCCAGAGCGGGAACTTGTCAGCGAGACCCTCCGCGCGCACTTCCTCAGGACTCACAACGGAGATGGACGTGCCAGTGGGCGCGACGTGTCGGGCCACCGCGTCGACCATCTGGATGTACGTGAGAGGCGGCGTCGGACCGGCGACGTGGTAGGCGCCAGGGAGCCCTCCTTCGGTGACGCGCACGACAAAATTGGCGAGGTCGCGCGCGTCGACGTACTGGATGACGCTGTCTTCAGGACCTGGCATGGCGATCACTCCGCCACGTCGCGCGCGCTCGACCCAGTAGGGGAAGCGAAGCGTCGAGTCGTGAGAGCCGATCACGTACGTTGGCCGCACCATCGCCGAGTCATCGCCGAACAACGCGACGCCTGCACGCTCACTCGCCGCTTTAAGAGGTCCGTACGTGGTCTCGGTGATTGGTGCCTCGAGGTCTTTGGGGTCATTCGTGAGCGTCAGCATCGATTCGATCGCGCCGGGAGCCGCTGGATCCTCGTAGGCAGAGATCGATGAGATCTGAACGTAGTGGCCGCCGCGTCCATCAAGTGCCTGCGCGAGACGTTCGACGTCGCTCGGTCGATACGCGATGACGTCAATCGTGGCGTCGAAGCTCCGACCCTCGAGCGCAGAGAGGTCACCCCGTCGATCCCCGATGAGGCGCTCGACCGATTCGGGCAGATCGCTCGTCGTCTCACCACGATTGAGCACGGTGATCTCGTGTTCGTTATGCCACGCCGACCATGCGATCGCTCGACCGACAAATGCTGTACCGCCCACAATCAAGATCTTCATGGCTTCACGTTACGGGGCGAAGGCGTTCTTTACCAGCGTCAACACCGACTTCGCCGTCGCCAAATCGCTCGGCTCGACCTTTCTCGCCAACTCGCGATTGAGCGCATCGATCGTTTGAATGACCGCTTTTGCGTAGTCGCGGCCCGATTTGGTGAGTTGGACGCGCCGGCGACGTGCGTCCTTGGGGTCAGTCTCGAGCGAGGCGTAGCCGCGTTGGATCAAGCCGGTCACCATCTTCCTTGCCGCCTGGCGCGATGCGCCGAAGGGCACGGCGAATTCACCGAGTGCGCGTGGGCCGCCAGCGAGAAAGCGCAGCGCGAACGCGTCGCTGCGACGGTACTCAGTGAAGCCGCGCGCGGCGAGCCGTCGAGCCATCTCTCGAACCCATCGCTCACGGGCGAGCGCCAGAACGTCGCCGAAGAGCGGCCGGTCGAGCGAATCCATGACCTAGCGTACCAAATACGCAACTAGGTTGCATAGTTGGCGAAACTGTGCAACCATGTGGTGGTGGAGGGGAGAGCCATGAGGCGCGCAATGTTGGGACGTCCAATCGCAGCGGCGGTGCTTGCCGGACTCGTGACGGCTTCGGTGCTCGTCGCGCTCTCCGGTACCCAAGCCGAAGCGGGCGCGGTGTCGACCGCGACGGGGTGCGCGTCACCTGGATCCTCTACGACACTCACTCTCAAGGTCAACGGTTTTGAGCGCACGGCAATCGTCCACCTTCCGCGAAGCACGCCTGACACGACGCCGCTTCCTTTGGTGCTCAACATGCACGGCAGTGGCAGCACCGCGCTCGAACAAGAAGAGTTCACGGGGATGAATGTCACGTCGAATCACGACAATTTCATCGTGGCCTATCCCCAGGGACTCATTCCCGACGGAACGGGGTTCGACTGGAACATCCCGGGTGTGCCACTCATCGGCGGTCGCGCCGTGCCCAGGGGCTCAGCGAACGATGTGAAGTTCTTGACTGCGCTGGTAGGCATCTTGGAGCAGCGCTACTGCGTCAATCCGCACGAGGTCTACGCCACGGGGTTCTCGGGCGGCGCGCGGATGTCGAGTCAGTTGGCCTGTGACGACTCAGAGCTCTTTGCCGCGGTTGCACCCGTCAGCGGGCTTCGCCGGCCGACGCCGTGTCCGGCCGAGCGAGCCGTGCCGATCATCTCGTTTCACGGCTCCGCCGACCCGGTCGATCCATTCAACGGGAACGGACAGGCGTATTGGACGTACTCGGTACCAACGGCGGAGAAGTACTGGGCGGAGCAGGATGATTGTTCACTGCACGCCACCACGTCAAAGCCTGCCTCGGGGGCGACGCTCACGACCTACTCGAAGTGCGCGGGCGGGGCCGAGGTGGAGCTCTACGAGCTGAAGGGCGAAGGGCACGAGTGGCCTGGCGGTCCAACCATGCCCGCAAACCTCACGGCGCTGCTCGGTCCGCAGTCAAACGCGGTGAGCGCCAGCGCGCTCATGTGGGCGTTCTTCGCCGCCCATCCTTTGGCGAGCTGATACGTCCGTAGTTACAGAAAGTCGAATCGCGACAGCGGCCAGATCCGTAGGAACGCCTTGCCGATAATGCTCGAACGTGGAATCGTGCCCCAGTATCGGCTGTCGCACGAATCGGACTCGTTGTCGCCCACCATGAAGTAGTGGTTGCTGGTCACGTGGACCGTGCCAATCGCCTTGCCCAGGGGGACGCCAGGCTGAAGCCAGGGTTGCTTCAGTCGATGCCACGTCTGATCGCCGGGATTCTTGTAGTAGATCGTGTTGCCCTTTGAGGTGAGCGTCTGGCCGGGAAGTCCGATGACGCGCTTGACGAGGTCCGCGACGTTGTCGCCGCAGACGGTCGCGACGGCCTTCGGCGCTTTGAACACCAAGATGTCGCCCGTGTGGATGGTGCCGAACTCGACGCTGAGCTTGGAAACGATGATGCGGTCACCGATTTGCAGCGTGGGTTCCATGGAGCCCGACGGGATGAAGAAGGTCTGGAAGACAAAGGTCCGAATGAGGAGCGAGACAATGACCGCGACCACCACGACAATGCCCCACTCGGTAAGCGAGCGCGAACGTGACCGCGTTTTCACTGGGGCGGGCGTCTCTTCTTCATCGACGTCAAGGGCTGTAGGGGGAAGCGACACTTGCTCCAGAGTACTGGGCATGCGCCACGCACAGAAGTGCGACTGGACGGTCACCCGAGGAATGCGAATACGCAATAAGGCCGGGCAAGTCATTCGCTGAGTTCTCGCGAGTTCAGCGGTAGCCCTCGCGGTCGAAACAATTGGCGCCAGACGAGCGACGTGAGGGTCCGTTCGCGGGTTCGACGCCACGACGTCTTGATAGAACTTCGTTCGCAATTTGTCGTCAACGAGGAGCGAGGTCGAGGATCTGTGGCCACGCACACGTCGGCTGCTCTTCCTTCTGCCAAGGGGTACTGCGCTGGTCTCGGTTTACTGAGCGTTTTCTCATGTGACTGTCACGGAACTGACCGAAAAGGTCTTCGCTGTCATGTGTCGCGCGTCACCGTCGCGCAACCGGCGCTCGTTACGTTGTCCGCGGTCGCCAAAACCGACCTCAATCCCCCGTTGAAAGGAAAGCAGATGTTACGAATGATGAACCGCCGATGGGCGCTTCGCCGCCTAGGGATAGGCGCGGTCGCCTCGCTTGTGAGCGTGCTCGGACTGACGAGCCTCGCATCGACGAGCGCAACTGGGTCAACGAGCAGCTCGATCACCGCTCCGCACATCATGACGATCATGCTGGAGAACACGGACTACAGCCAATTCGTGGGCTCTCCTCAGACCCCGTTCTTGAACGAGATCTCTCATGAGTACGCCAACTTCACCCAGGCCTACGGTTGGACGTACCCAAGCCTGCCCAACTACCTGGAGCTGCTGTCCGGCTCGGACTGGGGCACCGCCGGCAACGACTGCGACATCACCGACCCAGGGTGCAGCGACTTCGCGGGACCGACAATGGTCAACCAGCTGGCGAAGGCGGGGCTGACGTGGAACGCCTACTACCAGGGTGACGCCAGTGGCTGTGACCAGAGCGACGGCAGTGGCAATTATCCGTACTGGCACAACGCGTTTCGCTACTTCGCGGACTTCTCGACGCTGTGCTCGAACATCTCGAACTTCAGCGACCTCAACTCCAACCTCAACTCCTCGCACGCCGCCGACTTTCAGTGGGTCGTCCCTGACCTCGTGAACAGCGGGGGCGACAACGGAACGATGCAGTCCGGCGATAGCTGGCTCAACGGCGAGTTACCTCAGATCATGAACTCGACCTGGTACCGCCAGGGCGGCCAGATCGTGATCCTCTATGACACCGGCTACAACGACCGATCATCGACGCCTGGCTTCGAGGGCGGCCAGATTCCCATGGTGGTCGTCTCAGCGCACACCGAAGGCATGGGCTCGGTCGCAACGCCGATCAATACGGCGGGTGTTCTGCGCTCGATTGAACAGGCGTACGGCCTTTCGTACTTGGGCGACGCCGCGAATACGGCCAACGGCGATCTCGGCAATGCGCTCATCTCGGGACGTCCGGTCGGGCCGACTGTGCCCGATACCTCAAGCGGCGCGATCTTGACCACCTCACTCAAGGGACCGGACAACGTGACGACCGACAGCGGATTCGCGACACAGACGCTCGCCCTCAACGGCGTGGCACAGGTACCGCTCGCGAGTGGTGGCGTATTCGGCAACCAGCTCAACAAGCAAGGCCAGCAGAACTCGACAATCGCAGTGGGCGAGAGCGCGGCCGGCGAGGGCGTCATCACCAGCAACGGCAGTACGGTCTCGGTTCCCAACACGTCGGCGCTGGAGTCGGTGAGCTGTACCACGTCGACGCAGTGCTACGCAGTCGGACTCGCCCCGTCGAATGACGATGAAGGTGTGCTGGTGTCGATCCGCAACGGACAGCCCACCTCGGAAACGCCCGAGCCCGCGTTCATCGGTCTCTACGGCATCGACTGCCCGACGACGAGCACTTGCTACGCCGTCGGATACGACAATGACGACGACGCCGATGCCGTCACGACGATCACCAACGGTCATGCCGGTCCCCTCGATGAAGTCGAGCCTGGTCAGGGCGCTGGTGAGTGGCTGAACGCGATCTCGTGCCCAACGACCACCCAATGCTTTTCCGTGGGCTTTGTCAACTACAACCCGTCAATCGTTCCCATCACGAACGGCGTTCCGGGTACGCCGGTCACGATCTCTGACGGCGGCAACGCATGGTACGTGAACGGCATCGATTGCACGAGCGCGAACTATTGCGTGGCGGTTGGTGAGAACGATGTCGAACAGGGCATTGTGAGCACGTTCGTGAACGGCGATATTGGTGCCACCCAGGTGGTGCCCAGCACGGAGAACCTCTACGGAGTGGGCTGCACGAGCCAAGGTAACTGTGTCCTCACCGGAGCCAGCGTGCCAGCATCGAATGGCTACAGCGTCGGCGCGGTGACTGGTTTCGTGAACGGCGCGCTCCAGAACACTCGAACCATCGCCGGAACGAACGGATTTGGCCAGACCGTCTGCACTCAAGACGTAGACAGCTGCGTATCGGTGGGCGCCGCCTACCGGTTCTGATCGAAGGTCCGGTTCCTGTAAAGGAGAGGGGTGAGGTGGGGCCGCTTCGGCGGCACCGCCTCACCCCCGTGTGAGACGCCCTCTCGGTAATATCGCCCCCATGAATCACCTGGACTACTGCGATGAACTCGACCTCGAAGTGGAACGTTTCGCCGACGCATTGGCGAACGCCGACTTCGCTGCGCGCGTGCCTTCATGTCCCGAGTGGGACGTGCGAGATCTTACCGAGCACCTGGGCACCGTGCACCGCTGGGCGGAGCGCCTGGTTCGCACTCGTGCCACCACACGCATCCGGTTGGCGGACAGGGAACTGGGCGAGATTGAGGTAACTGATGAGTGGCTGCGCACGGGCGGCCACGCACTCTCTGCAACCTTGCGCGCCGCCGATCCCGATCAGTCGATGTGGGCGTGGGGCGCGGATCAGCACGTGCGCTTCTGGTCACGGCGACAGTTGCATGAGACCCTCGTACATCGAATCGACCTTGAGCTCGCAACCGGCGCGACGTCGCGGGTGGAGCCCGCGATTGCCGCCGATGCGATCGATGAGTTCTTCTCCAATCTCTCCTCCGATCCCGACATCGAGATCACGTCGCGTCCCTCGCATCCCAGTGGAGAACGATTGCAGTTTCGTGCGAAGAGAGGTTTCGGCGAGTGGAATGTTGACCTTCGCCCCGACGGCTACAGCTTCGTCGGCGAGGGTGGCTGGTTTGACGCCGTCGTGATCGGCGAGCCGGCAGAGATGCTCGCGCTGGTGCTCCGTCGACGACCGCTCAAAGAGTGCGACGTCAGCGTTGAGGGCGACGCCCCCCTCGTGGAGTACTGGCTCGCACGCACCGCATTCTTGTAACGAGCCCTCCCACTCGAGTCAGGGCACCAGAATGCGTTGGAAGCGACGTGCGGCGAAGGTGAGCCCAACGAAGGCGATCGCTAGCAAATAGCCAACACGCAGCAGCATGATCCACTGGAACTGTCCAAGATCGAGGCCGCGCAACAGCGCGGCTGCCTGGTAGAGCGGAGAGAAGGCGACAATCGCGCCGAGCCAACGCGGGTAGAGGGTGATCGGGAAAACGGTCGCCGAAAACAGGAACAGGGGCAGCTGCACGAGCGAGACGATGTCGAAGTGTTGCCACGAGCGTATGAAGGTGCATGCCGCGAGCCCCGCGCAACTGAAGGCAAAGCTCGTAAGAATCGCCGCGGGCCAGCAGAGAATGACCCAGGGTGTGGCCGCGTCGCCCAACAGGGTCATGCACACGATGAACGACGCGGCGTAGATGGCGGCCCGAGCCAAGGCCCACCACACTTCGCCGAGGGCCACGTCGGTGACATTCAGCGGGGTTGACAGCACGGCGTCGTAGGTGTGGGAGATCTTGAGACGAAAGAAGGTGTTGAAGATCGAGTCGATCACGGCCCCGTTCATCGCTGATGTCGCGAGCATTCCGGGCGCCACGAACGTGGCGTAGCTGATCACTTGACCGTTGACGTGCAGATTTCCGACGAGATGGTTGAGGCCGATGCCGATGCTCAGCAGGTAGAAGAGTGGCTCGAAGAAGCCCGAGACCAGCATGAGCCATTGCGAGCGGTACACCATGAAGTTGCGCTCGAAGATGCGCAGCGAACGACGAGAGCCGAACCGAGGAAGGGTGCGCGTCAGCATCAGTCCACCAACCTCTTACGCATCGTGTGGCGACCCCACGCAATGCCGATTCCCGCCATGACCATGAGGTAGGCGAGGTGGCAAGCGAGGGCGCTCAAGGATCCCTGCCCGAAGGCAGCGGCGCGGGCGAGCGCGACGCCGTGATAGAGCGGCACCAGCTGGACCAATGGACGAAGGTCGCGCGGATAAGCCGAGATGGGATAGAACGTGGCCGAAAAGAGGAACATCGGTACGAAGGCGAATCGGTAGATGGCCGTGAACGTGGCGTCCGACTGCGAGCGGGCCGCAAAGGCGACGAGCGGCGCAGAGAAGGCCAGCGCGATCAAGGCGCCAATGAAGGGGAGCGTCAAGCTCCACCAGGATTGGAGGGCGCCGAATGCTCCGATGACGATGGTGTATACGACCCCGGTTGCAAAGGCGCGGGTGACGACCCAGGACAACTTCCCATAAAGGATGTCACGGGGTTCGAGCGGCGTCGCGGCGGCGGCGTGATACGTGCGAACCCATTTGACGGCCGCGAGCACCGGCCACAATGATTCGCCCTCGCCCAGCTGCATGGTCGTCGTCGCAAGGAGGCTCGGAGCGATGAAATGCAGGTACGTCTGACCCTGGACGAGGCCGGTGTGGGCGGTGACGAGATGACCGACGCCGACGCCGAACGCGGCCAAGTAGAAGATAGGAAAGAGCACCGTGCTCGCGACCGATCCTCGCCACGTCTGGGCGTAGAACGTCGCGTGGTAGTGCCAGCTGCGCAGCCACGCGGGCGAACTGAACGAGGTGCTGTGCGCGCTCGACACGCTCAGTCCACCAAGGTCCGACCGGTGAGTCGTAAGAACACGTCTTCGAGTGAGCTGCGTCGCACGAGCGCGCTCGACGGCGTGATCCCCGACGCGTGCAGATCTCTCAATGTGTCGTCGCCCTCATCCACGTACAACAAGACTCGATCAGGCAGCACTTCGATTCGTTGCGCGAAATTTGCAAGCCGAACGTCGAGCTCCGCATCGGGGTCAGTGTCAAACCGGAGCTCAACAACTTCGCGCGTCGAGTGATGCGCGATGAGCTCTCGCGGCGGACCCTCCGCGACGATGGACCCATGATCCATCACCACGAGCCGATCACAGAGTTGCTCGGCCTCGTCCATATAGTGCGTCGTGATGATGAGCGTGACCCCTTCTCGCTTCAGGCGATAGAGGCGTTCCCAGAGCAGGTGCCGCGCTTGGGGGTCGAGCCCGGTGGTCGGCTCGTCGAGGATCAACAGTTCCGGTCGGTTGATGAGGGCTCTGGCAATGGTGAGACGACGTTTCATGCCCCCGGACAGGTCGTCGACCCGGTCGTTGGCCCGCTCGGAGAGCTGGATGAATTCGAGGAGTTCGGCCGCACGCTCGCGGATCGTGTCACGCGGCAAGTCGAAGTATCGGCCGAACATCTCGAGATTTTGTCGTACCGATAACTCGAGCTCGAGCGTGTCCTCCTGCGGCACGACGCCTAGGCGTCCACGAATCTCGGGACCGGCGACTCGCGGGTCGAGTCCGAGAATGGTGAGCGACCCCGACGTTGGCTGTGACACCGCTGAGATCATGCGCATGGTGCTGGTCTTGCCCGCGCCGTTCGGGCCGAGGAAACCGAAGCTCTCTCCGAGCTCGACCGAGAAGCTGACTCCCTTGACAGCCTCAAAGTCGCCGAAGCGCTTCACGAGCTCGCGGGCGTCGAGGATGGGGTTGGACGTCGCCAAACTCATGTGCGCGTTCTCCCTTACCTTCGAATGACGTTGAGCTCAGACGCTCGACGATTGCTCTACGAATATGAACCAATGCCGGAGGGTACTTCTGGACTGCGACAACCTCGCTTACAAATGACCAAGAGTTTCAGTGGGGAGGAGAGACTTGAGAGTCTGCGGTCCCTTAGAACCCTTCGGCGGCCCTCCGACCAACTCGCTCCCGCTTGGGGTGCGTTTCGTCGTGGGGGTCAATGGTACAGCGCTTGCAATACGTTCGCCAGCGCTTCAACGCGGTTTTTGGTAGCTCCTGGAGTCACCGAGGTCACTGTCATCTGATCATCAATGATGGTGAATGCACGTACGCGAGAACGATGAGTGCCTGTGCATTGAAGAATCCGTGCGTCATCATTGAGGTGCCGAGGCGCCCTGTGAGGTGGCGCATCGTGCCAAGTGCGACGCCCGCTCCGGCGATAGCCAAGGCGTCCACCAGAGAGATCGAGCCGGCCCAGCCGATGAGGTGCGCAGCGCCAAAGAGTATTGATGTCACACCTATGCCGACGACCGGCCCATAGCGCCCGACCAGCCGTGTCTGGATGAGTCCTCGAAAGAAAATCTCCTCGACTATCGGTGCACCCACGCACGTCACGAGAGCGAGCACGATCCATTCCGACGCGCCGTGGGTGAACGGTTGGAACTCAGAGACATCAGGAACGCTGAAGTGAGGATGCACGAGGATGATGGGCAACAGCGCGATCGACTCCGTCGATCTGGCTGCGAGGGATCCGGCAAATCCGAGGCCGATGTCCACAGGCCGCCACCGAAGTCCGTAGTCAATCGCGAAGGACCCTTCACCACGTCGTCGCGACAAGATCCAGCACGTTGCGAGCATTGGCAGCCACAGCGCAATTTCGGTGAGCACCAGCTCAACAGATGGTCCGCCTGGTTTTCCGTTGGAGCGCAGAACGATGAGCACCGTAAACGAGAGGCCAACGGCGACGGCGAAGCCCAAGAGCGCGAAACCCATCACCGGAAAGCCCGCACGACGACCGGCGACTGGTTGTGCTTCGACTGGATCCCACTCAACCTCGTCGCCGCGAGCATACGGAGACCATTTGGTCCCGTCCCACCAACGAAATGGCATCCGCCCGTATGGGTCCTTGTACCAGCCCTTAGGACTGCTCGCCACGGGCACCTCTCAACATTGAATCGTCGTTGTCATCGACGTCGCTCAAATGGGAGAGGACAAGTCGGAAATAACTTGATTGAAATCTGTATCGAAGGCGCTTCCTAACGTCTGAAGCTGATTCAACTGAGCTTGAGATATCGACGACTCACCCTTCATCTGATCCAGTAGGGCCTCGAAATTGCTCGTTGCCCTTTCGAGTTGGGCGGCATCGCCTTCGGCGCTCGAGGGAAAACGGGTGTTGTCAATTGTGCCTTGCAGCGCACCGAAATCGGAGGCGATAGTAGAGAAGTACTGCTGGACGCATACATCGGTGGCGAGAGTGCAGGCCGACCTCTGCGCTTTGGCCGAACCGATTTCACTGTCGAGTGTGTTGTTGGCGTTCGTCAAGCTCACTAACGCCGATTCGTTATCGCGCAACCTGCTTTGAAGAACGAGCTGAGTCGAATAGCCCAAACCGCCGAGGATCAGAAACGCCACCAGAATTCTCTTCGATCCTTGGCTCAGGACCAATCTGGCCGTGCGTGGAGGCTCTTCGGATTCGGATGGCGAATCATCGGAGGTGAAATCGACAGGTGGTCCGGAGGGCGCGCCGGGCGTGACCGCACGACTGGAATCATCGATGTCGTCGCCCACCGATGGCATCACAGACTCACCGATCGACTCGGCTGGCGAGGACTCGTCCATGCCGAAGTGGACTGGCGAATCAGTTGTCTGCGGGTTAGGTGGGAGAGCTCCTTCGGGCGCGTCGAACAGACCACTCGGCGTGGCGGGCTTATCTCCGAAGAGTTCGCCCGGATACTTGCTGGTGATCATCATGTAGTACGCGTAGAAACGCGCCTGGTACCTGAGCACGGCGGCCAAGGCGCCAAAGAGCGGTAGTGGCATCTCTCCTCTGACCAGCACAATGAGCCAAATGAAGATGGAGGCAACCTCGACGCCGACTGTGACGAGTGTGCTCACGATGGCAGCAGGAATGATCAAGAAGATTCGAAACAGCACGGCCAGCCGACGGACCTTGGTGCTCGGTATTGCCAAATTCACGCCAAAGTCCCGCTTATCAGAGAACGGCGGATACGCATCGTTCATGAGGTAGAGGTATGAGAACACGCGGATACCGAAGACGATGTAATCCGAGAGCGGTCGCACGAAGCTGTAGGGCAGTCGGCCCAGTATCAGCGTTGCAAACCAACCGATGATGATGAGGAATCCTGCGGCGATAGAGAGAAGAGAGAACCAAAAAAGTAGAGGGATCGCCAAGATGATCCGGAACGCCACTTTCCAGCGATTCTGTCGTCGTGGCGCTCCAAATCCTGCCTGCACTGGAAAATAAATTGACACGATCCCCCCGTCGATTTGCGAACGCAGCGTAGTTCGCCTCAGTCGTGGATCGAGTGAAACGGAACTATGGAAATCAGAGCCTTGATAAGAAGTTGGGACTCGCGTTGCGCGAGTGCGCTATGACCACGGCGCTCTAAAAATCTCCGCGAGTCCTCGGAGTGGCTCAGGTCCCACTCTCGTGGTGGGCGAGGGGGTCTGTCGTTCCACGGCAACTGGGACATCATGTCTCAGGGTTTCTGGGACATCAGAGTGGTGGGCGAGGGGGTCTGCGGTTCCACAGTAACTGGGACACCATGTCTCAGGGTTTCTGGGACACTTCTGCGCGGAGGTGTTCATGGATCTGGCTCAATACGCGGTGACTGCGGTGACCGTTGAAGGACGATCGGTGCGCGCCGTCGCCGCCTCGACCGGTCGGTCGAAATCGTGGGTGCAGCGCCACGTGGCGCTCTATCGCGAGGGTGGTGACGCGGCCCTCGTCCCGCGCAAGCGAGGACCGGTGACGGCGCTCAATCGCACCGCCTCTGACGTCGAAGACGCGATCGTCGCCATGCGCAAGGAGCTCGATGATCAAGGTCACTACGCGGGCGCGCGCACCATCCATTACCACCTCGCCGAAGCCGGTGAGCCGCCCTCGTTGTCGACGATCCACCGCGTGCTGGTGCGACGGGGCTTCGTGACGCCCCAGCCCCAGAAGCGGCCGCGGGTGACCTGGACACGGTTCGAGTCGGACCTGCCCAACGAGACTTGGCAGAGCGACATGACCCACTGGCACGTAGCAGACGACGAACCCGTCGAGATCATCAACTTCATCGACGACTACTCGAGGGCCGTGCTCTCGTCCACGGTGGTGAAGGTGGCGACCTCGGCCGACGTGGTCCGACTCTTCTTTTCCACCGCTGACCTCTACGGACTGCCGGCCTCGGTGTTGAGTGACAACGGCGCCATCTACACCTCGACCTACCGGGAGTCGCACTCGGGACTGGAGATCGACCTGGCGACGCTCGGCATCACCTTTAAGCACGGCACGCCCTACCATCCCCAGACCCAAGGCAAGGTCGAGCGCTACCACCAGACCTTGAAGAAGTGGCTACGCAAGCAGCCCGAGGTCGCCAGCATCGAGGAGCTCCAGTCCTAGATCGACGGCTTCGTGCTCGACATAAAACGAGGTGCGTCCCCATCAAGCACGCGGGTGTCCCCCGATGCGCGCCTGGCGTGAGCTCGACAAGGCGACGCCCACCATCGGCGGACAGCAGCTGCTCGCCAAGACCCGGGTGCGTCACGACCGCATCGACCAGACGGGTGCGGTGACGTTGCGCTATCGACACAAGCTGCATCACATCAGCATCGGACGACGCTACAAAGGTCAGCGCGTGCTCATCTTGGTGGCCGATCTCGACGTGCGCGTGATCACCGTCGAGGGCGAAACCATTCGGCACTTCACGTTGAATCCGACGAAGAACTATCAGCCACGGAAGGACGATTAGTCTCTGGGGGTTCGTCTGTCCCCGAAAATCTGAGACATCACAGTGGTGGGCGAGGGGGGACTTGAACCCCCACATCCTTTCGAATACAGGCACCTGAAGCCTGCGCGTCTGCCAATTTCGCCACTCGCCCGGAGACCTCGCAACAATAGTCGAACCGCTTTACGCCTCTTTCCTCGTCTCATTAAACAAGGGACCGACCGGTACAGTTGTGAGTGTCATGGTTCTGAAAAAAGTGGAAAACCGGCTCGAGCGGATGTTTCAAGGGACGTTTTCGCGCCCCTTCAAGTCGTCGTTGCAGCCGATCGAGATCGGCACGCGGATCGTGCGCGAGGTGGATCTGACGCGACGGCTATCCACTCAAGGACCCATTTCACCGAACGTTGTGCGCGTGTGGCTCGGACCGGCCGACGCCCAGCGCTTCGAGGGATTTCAAAAGGCGCTCGTCAGTGAGCTCGAGGAAACCGTTCGGCAGCACGCGCTTGGTGAGGGCTACGTCTTTGTAGGCCCGGTGAAGGTTGAGATCTTCATTGACGACGACCTCAAGCCCGGTGCCGTCGAAGTGAAGACCGACTTTCTCGGTGGCGAGAGCCAGCCTCGTCTGGTGGTCAGCGACGGGCGATCGTTCGCTGTTGCCGACTTGCCCCTGGTCATCGGGCGCAGCCCGGATGTCGAAGTTGTCGTGAACGACTCCAACATCTCGCGTCAGCACGCCGAGGTCTGGCGTACGAGCGAAGGGGTGGCGATCCGCGACCTACAGTCCACCAACGGAACGTACGTGAACGGCCATCGGATTTCGGCCGTCTCACTCTCGCCGCGCGACGACGTCACGATCGGCTCGTTTCATTTTCGGATTGAGCTCGCTTGAGTTTCATCGCCGCGTCGACGAACTACGCGGCGATCGTTCGCCCGCTGCAACTGTTGGTGATGGTCATCGCCATCTTGTTCTTCGCGCGCGTGCTGCGCGTAGCGGTGGTGCAGGCCCGTCCGGTTGACTACGAGAAGCGGAGTCGGCGTCGACGTGCTTTGGCGCTGGAGTTCATCGAGCCGTCTGATCGAAGTGGCCAACGCCTCGACGTGGACGGAGGACTCACGATTGGCCGCAGCGGTGACTGCGACGTCACCCTGCAAGACACGTACTTATCGTCACGACACGCGCGAGTGGCGAACGATGACGGAGATCTTTCGATCGAAGATCTCGGGTCGACGAATGGAACGTACGTGAATCAAGAGCTGGTGAAGGGCCGCGTGCACTTAGAGCGCGGCGACGTCGTCCAAGTTGGCGGCGTTCTCTTCGAGGTCGTTCGTTGACTCGCTGGCGCTACGCCGTGGCGACCGACACTGGACTGGTACGCCAAACGAATCAGGATGCGCTCTACGCCGACGACTCGCTGGCCGTCATCGCCGACGGTATGGGCGGGCACGCCGCCGGAGAAGTTGCTGCCGCGATCTCAATAGACCTCATCAGAGTACGGTTTAAAGAGAATCCGACCGTCGAAGGCTTCATCGAGTCGATCGAGGAAGCGAACGCCACCGTGAACACCGATGCGCAGGAGAACCCAGAGCACTTCGGCATGGGCACGACGATCATCGCCGTCGGTCTCACGTACGACCTGGGCGGCACGGCGTCCCCGACGCTCGTGCACGTGGGCGACTCGCGCGCGTACCAGCTGCGCGACGGCGCGCTGCGACAGCTCAGCGAGGACCACAGCGTCGCTGAAGAGTGGGTGCGAATGGGTCGCCTCACGCCTGAAGAAGCAGCGGTGCACCCTCGGCGACATCAGCTCACGCGCGGCATCGGCGTCGAAGACACCATTTCGATTGACGTAACCTCCATTCATGCCATCGGCGGGGACCGAATACTGCTCTGCAGCGACGGTCTGTCGAACGAGCTCGATGCGGACACATTGGCACGCCTCGCGAGTGCGCCCGCAGGATTGGAGTTCGCTGTCGAGAGTCTCGTGAGCGCCGCGAAAGCGGCGGGAGGGCACGACAACATCTCGGTGATCTTGCTCGAGTTTGATGAGGTGAACGTCAGCGCTGCACCGATTCACCGCACGATGAGCTCTGCACCGCCACCCGTGGAGACCACTCGACCGAAGGGCGCAGGACGACGACGTCGCATCGTGACATGGCGCGTGTGGGTGGCGACCTTTCTCTTTCTCGCCGTGGTGGCGGGCGGCGTTGCCGTCGTGCACTGGTACGCCTACTCCACCTACTACTTAGGCAACGACGCGGGAACGATCGTGGTCTATCAGGGCCAACCGAGCGGCGTCCTCTGGTATCGACCCGTGATCGTTCACTACACGCCGTATCTCGTCGCCGAGCTTCGCCCCCTTGATGCTCGCGCGCTTGACTCGACGATCAGTGAGCCGACGATTCACGCCGCAGTGCACTACGCGGAATATCTCCATCGGGAGTGGCAGCTCACACAGTCAGATACCAGCGCAACAACGACCACGCAACCTTCTGCGACGACGACCGCTCCCGGCTAGAGGGCGCATCGAGCGATCAAATGCCTGACCCTTCCCTTTCCGGCCCTGATCAGGTGGGACTATCGACCAAAACGAGAGTGCAGGAGCCCCACGTGAAGGATCTGCGCTCGAAACTCGTGCGCGACCGGTCGAACACGGTTGCCGCTTTGTTACCGTTTCGAGTCTTTTTGCGAATCAGGTTTGTCGACAACGTCGTCGGCGTATCGTCTCGCCAAAGGTTCCGACATGAGTACATCCAACGGTCATTTGTCGGGCGCGATAACGCTCTTTGGGAGATGACGGACCGGTGTTCTTGAGAACGAAAGCGTAGGCTTGGCCGAGTATGGAGCCCGTCGACGACCCACGCCTGTACTCGCATCGCTATCAGGTGACTCACCTCATTGCCCGGGGGGGCATGGCAATGGTCTACCGAGCCCAGGACACCCTTTTGAACCGGGCCGTGGCGCTCAAGATTCTCTACCCTGAGCTGAGCGAGGACCCGCTCTTTGTCGAACGTTTTCGCCGCGAGGCCCAGGCGGCAGCAAATCTCTCACATCCCAACATTGTGCCGATCTTTGACTGGGGAGAAGAGGGCGAAACGTACTTCATCGTCATGGAGCTTGTCGACGGCGTCTCGCTCGCCGAGATGCTGCGCAGCTCCGTCACACTGACGGCGGCTCGTTCCGCGCAGATCGTGGCACAGGTCGCGGCGGCGCTCGGCTACGCGCACCGCAGCGGCGTGGTGCATCGCGACGTCAAGCCAGGCAACATCTTGATCACCCGAGACGGTCAAGTGAAAGTCACCGACTTCGGCATCGCGCAAGCGGTATCGAGCGAGGATCATCTCGCCGAAGCCGGCTCTGTGATGGGCACCGCCACCTATTTCTCACCAGAGCAGGCAGAAGGCTCGGCTGTCGACGGTCGCAGCGACGTCTATTCACTCGGCGTCGTCCTGTACGAGATGCTGGTCGGGCGCCCGCCCTTCGTCGGAGACACGCCGGTTGAGGTCTCGAGTCAGCACGTGCACAACGCGGTGCCGCCCATGACGCAGTTCTCTGCGACCGTGCCCAAAGATCTCGAAGCGATCGTTATGGAGGCGCTCGGCAAATCGCCCTCCAACCGTTACCAGTCAGCGGACGAACTACGCGCGGACCTCATCCGCTTCAGTGAAGGACAGCCCGTCCACGCGGCGATGCGCGACACCGCCTTCTTTGGCGCTGACGCTACGCGCAGTGTTGCAGCGGTGGCTGGCGAGCGAACCCGATCGGTCCCGATCATGCAGGGCCCGCGCACCGACGTGCGTCGGCGTCGCCGCAGCTACAGCGGGGCGATCCTGGTGCTCGTCATCCTGCTCATTGCAGGCGGAGCGTATGCGTTGGTCCAGCACAACAAGACAACCACGGTCATTATGCCCAATGTCGTTGGAAAGCAAGAGGTGGCGGCAAAATTGGAGTTGAAGAAGGACGGATTAATCGTCGGGCAAAGTAGGTACGAGACTTCGCATAAGCCAAAGGGAACCGTCATCTCGACAAGCCCCGGAAGCGGTATCAGCATCGTTAAGGGCGATTCTGTGTCGCTGCTTGTGAGCGAAGGCATCACCACCACGCCCGAGACAGTGCAGAGCGTCGTCGGCGATGGCGTATCCACCGCGGAGAACACGCTCACCGCAGAGAAGCTGAGCTTCAAGCTCGACTACACGTCCGTCCCACCGTCGGGGGTGAACAATCCCGCCCCCAATATCGTGCTCCTCCAACAGCCGATCGCCGGCACGAAGGTTCAGTCCGGCCAGACCGTGATCCTGACGGTTCTTGCACCGAACTCGAAATATCCTCTCGCGGACGTCGACGGTGACACGATCGCCGCGGCTGCCGCGAGGCTGACCAGCGCCGGTCTCACGATTTCGCCGAAACAGACGAGCTTGTGCTCGAACACATTGGCGCCGAACCTCGTGATTGCGACGGATCCCCCGGAGGGGTCGCTCGTGACCGCAAATCAGTCAATCACGCTTGAAGTGTCGAGTGGCGTCTGCAACGAGGTGGTGCCAAATGTCATCAACGACACCGAGGCGGCCGCCACTACCGCGCTGACGGGGCAGGGATTCGTCCCGTCCTATTCGTTGAGCGCGACGCCATGTGAGCCTGGTGCTCCACAAACCGTGGTGTCCCAAAATGACTCCCCGGGCTCAAGCGTTCCTTATGGCTCGACCGTGGGCTTGGCCGTGTGTGTCACAACGGCGCCGACCACCACCACGACGACGACTGTCCCGCCGACCAGCTAAGGATCGCTCGGTATAGCATCGTTGCCCATGGCGAAACAGGTAGCGAAGACGAATCCGAAGAAGTCTGTGGGGCGTTACGTCTCGCCCGAGGTTCGCGGCAAGGTCACTAAGCGGCGTTCTCGAGAGCACGATCACAGTCCACGTTGGTTCGGATTGCTCATCCTTGGGCTCATGATCTTTGGCATCGTCGTGATCACGCTGAACTATCTGTCGGTGCTGCCGGGGTCGACGTCCGCGTGGTACCTCGCGGTTGGCCTCGTGGCGATGTTCGCGGGCTTCTACCTTGCTACCCGCTACAAGTAGAGCGAGTCTTAGCCCAGTCGCTCGATGATCATGGCGTTGGCGAGTCCGCCGCCTTCGCACATCGTGAGGAGTCCGTAGCGTCCGCTGGTGCGCTCAAGTTCGTTGAGCAAGGTCGCACAGAGCTTCGCGCCCGAGGCGCCGAGCGGGTGACCGAGGGCGATGGCGCCGCCGTTCACGTTCACCTTGGCGAGGTCAGCCTTGTGTTCGATCTGCCATGCGAGCACGACGGACGCGAACGCTTCGTTGATCTCCACCAAGTCGATGTCGTCGAGGGTTAGTCCGGCGCGCTCGAGGACCTTGGTTGTTGCCGGGATGGGACCGGTGAGCATCGTGACCGGGTCTACCCCGGCAAGGGCGAATGCGTGGAACCTCGCGCGCGGCGTGTAGCCGAGCTCGCTCGCCTTCTCCTCGCTCATGACGAGCACGGCGGATGCGCCGTCGGTGATCTGAGAGGAGTTGCCCGCCGTTACTTTGCCGTCTTCTTTGAAGGCGGGCTTGAGCTTGGCGAGACCCTCCATCGACGAGTCGGGCCGGATGCCCTCATCGCTCGCGACGAGTTCGTCGGTGTCGTTGCCCTCATCGTCTCGCACGTGAACGGTGATGAGCTCTCGGTCGAAACGGCCTTCTGCAGTTGCGCGCGCCGCACGACGGTGACTCTCCAGTGAGTACTCGTCGAGGTCTTCTCGCGTGAAGCCCCACTGATCGGCGATCATCTCGGCGCCGATGCCCTGATTGACGAGCCCACCCACGGGTGCGTAGCGCTCGGCGACTCGAGGGCCGAAGGGCCATCCCGCGTCCTTGCCAATGGAAGAGCCCATGGCGACGCGCGACATGGACTCGACGCCGGCCGCGACGACGACGTCGTAGGCGCCTGCCATGACGCCCTGGGCGGCGAAGTGGAGTGACTGCTGGGACGAACCGCACTGTCGATCGATGGTCGTCGCGGGTACCGACTCGGGCCAACCCGCAGCGAGCAGCGCGCTTCGCCCGACGTTGAAGGCCTGCTCACCGACCTGGGAGACGCACCCCATGATCACGTCGTCCACCACGCTGGCGTCGAGCCGGTTGCGCTCGGCGAGCGCCCTCAATGTCTCTGAGGCGAGATCGACGGCGTGCCAGTTCTTCAGCTTGCCGTTGCGCTTTCCGCCCGGTGTACGAATCGCGTCGACGATGACCGCAGTTGGCATCGCGCTCCTTTCGAAAGGGTGGTCAATCCACCAGCGCGAAGCCTATGCGGACCTTCGAGGTAGCGTCTCGACGGTGAGCGGGACCGCAAAGAACATGGACCGGTGGTTGGGCGACGGCGGCATGGCGCTCATCAGCGCGGTGGGCGCCTCCTTCGAGACCTACGGCGTCGACGGAGAAGACCTCGGATGGGTCGAGGGCACGTTTGCTCCGACGGAACTGGCATGCAATCCCCACGGCGCGGTGCAGGCGGGTGTGCACGCATTGCTGCTCGACGCGTCGATGAACTTTGCGCTGAACGCGGCGCTGCCGGGACGTGATCGCACTCAGGCCACGATCGAGATGACAACGGAGCTCTTACGCCCTGCTCTGCTGGGCGAGCGATATCGACTTCGGGGCGAGGTCGTGCGCTTGACGCGCGTCATCGGCTACGCCGAGGCGAGTGTGACGAGCGAGGATGAGAAACTCGTCAGTCGTTCAACGGGAACGTTTCTCATTCAGCGTGACGAGCGCGACTCGTAACGCTGCGCTGGGACTGAATGACCATCCCCGCGATGACAAGAAAGATGATGGCGGTGAACAGCAGCGAGACGTGGCCCGGTCCCCAGCCGCGCCCGCCGTGGTCGACGGGCATCCCGAGGTAATCGGCGAAGGACGCGCCGAGCGGGCGGGTCAAGATGTAGGCGGTCCAGAACATGGCGATCGAGTTCAGTCGAAAGACCCAAAAGCCGATCGGCGGCAGACAGAAGATCGCCGCGAAGAGGATCCCTGACGTGAGGTAGCCCAAGTGGAACGTGGTCGCCGACATGTCGCCCACCGCGGTGCCGAGGGCGAACGTGATAGTGATCGCCGCCCAGTAGAAGAGCTCGCGGTGTGTCGTCGAGATGCTGTGAATCGACAGCGTGTGCTCGGTGCGGTACCAAGCGATGAAGATGATGGCGAGCAGGACTGCGAAGGTGGAGGCCGAGACCGCGTACGGCACACCGAAGCGCACGTGCAAGGTGTCTGCGCACATCGTGCCAAAGACGCTGACCATGATGACGGCGGCCCAGTAGGTCGTGATGAAGTACCGCGGCGCGCGCAGTTGGCGCCACAGCACGAAGAAGAACACGACGGCAGTGCAGCACACTGCGATCTCGGGGTTGAAGTTGCGTACGAAGAAGTCGGAGGTTGCCTCTCCCATGGCGGTCGTCAGCAGCTTGAGCAGCCAGAAGACGCCGTTGATGGTGGGAGGCACCTTGCTCCCTCGGAATGTTCGATCCAGGGTGAGTGCCATGCAATGGCAAATTCTAGGACGATGTGACAACAGAGAAAGTCAGACGCTGCCGATTCGACGAAGTCCCTACCTTCTAGTAGTCGGGATTCTGCTCGTCCTTTTCGCGCTCGATCAAGAGCTCACGCGCGGTGTCGTCCTCGGGGTCTGCATTCGCGAGTACCTCTTCTTCGGCGACGCCACTGTCTCCCGGTACGGCGTCGAATATTGGCGCTGTCGCGTAGACCTGGGGCCCGAGGACACCGTCATGCCCGAGCTCCTTCGCTTCCGCTGCGGCTTCGAGGGGATCCGCAATCTCGTGCTTCTGCTTTGATCTTCGAAAGAGTCCCATAGGGCGTACGGTACCGCACTCATCGGATGATGTCGAGAAAGAGACCTGAGCCCGAGAATCACCCGCGTGACGGCGTAAAAACCTTCGCTCGACCTCCCAATTCCCGCGTCGGCACCACCCAGAGCTAGGTCTTCACCAGTTCACGCGAGAGTTTTCACCAAGAAAGTCGGGCTCAGTCACCAGCTGTAAAGGCCGAGAACCATCAACGCGATTCCTGTGGGCATGAAATGGTGCTTGCGCGGCGTTAGCGGCGACGGAGATTCCTGCCGTCCGGAAGCCGAAGACTGCAGCGGGAGGCATTGTCGAAACGGTAGCGTAGTGAGTGTCGAAATGGTAGCGTAGTGAGTGCCGAAATGGTAGTATAGGTGCCTATGACGAGGATAATTGAGCCAATACCCACCTACACAACTCGGGTTGCCGAGCGTGAACTTGATGCACTCCTCCACGATCTACCCGCACTAAGTCTCGAAGGACCAAAGGGTGTCGGAAAGACCCGCACCGCCGAGCGCCGTGCCGCGGCCACTTTCCGCCTCGACGATCCCGCGGTTCTGGAGGTCATTACGGCACAGCCCAATCTGCTAACAACCGCCGCACGTCCCACGCTCATCGACGAGTGGCAGAGACACCCCGCGTCGTGGGATCTCATACGTCGTGCAGTAGACGACGATCACTCTCCGGGGCGCTTCATCCTCACCGGATCTGCAACTCCGAGCCAGGCACCCGCTCACTCTGGGGCCTCGAGAATCGTCCCCATTCGCATGCGGCCGCTCACCTTGCACGAGCGAGAGCTCGAGTCTCCGACCGTCTCCCTGGCGGTCCTTCTCGGCGGTACCCGACCCACGCTCGAGGGCACAACCGACGTGACCTTGGAGGACTACACGACCGAGATCCTCACCGGGGGATTTCCCGGGATGCGGTACAGCTCTTCTCGTTCCCAGCGTGCCGCCCTCAACGGGTACATCGATCGGGTCATCGACACCGACCTTCCCGAGATCGGGGTTGATGTACGCAACCCTCACACGCTGCGCCGCTGGCTCCGTGCATATGCGGGCGCGACTGCAACAATCACTTCGTTCGAGAAGATTCGCGAGGCGGCGGCCTCAGGTGACGAGCCCGCCCCGGCAAAGACGACTGCGATTCCGTACCGAGAGGCCCTCGAGAGGGTATGGATTCTCGATCCGGTACCCGCGTGGGCTCCTACCAACAACCACCTTCGCCAGCTCGTAGGAGCTCCCAAGCATCACCTCGCCGACCCCGCACTGGCCGCACGCCTCGTTGGCCTGGACGTTAATGCTCTTCTTCGCGGGGAAGGGCCAGATTCGCGACCCAGGGATGGGACGTTTCTGGGCGCACTGTTCGAGTCGTTAGCAGCGCTGGACGTGCGCGTATTCGCCCAGTCACACGAGGCGTCAACTTTTCATGTGCGCGATCACCGAGGCCGTCATGAGATTGATTTCGTGGTTGTGCGCGACGACCAGCGCGTCGTCGCATTCGAGGTCAAATTGTCTGCAACCGTGGGCGACGCCGACGTGAGGCACCTCCTGTGGCTGCGAGAGCAATTGGGTGAAGAGATGCTCGATGGCGTCGTGTTGACGACAGGGACCACCGCGTACCGGCGGCGGGACGGAATAGGTGTGGTGCCACTAGCGCTTTTGGGTCCGTAGTCCGTCGGCGCCACCCTGACTGTCGAAGCAGTGGTACTTATCCGAACGGTTAGGGCCCGTTTGTCCGAATCCCTCTTGGTGGGGCTAGTAAGAATCGAACTTACGACCTCGTCATTATCAGTGACGCGCTCTAACCGACTGAGCTATAGCCCCGCAGGGATACCAATCTACAACAACGACATGCCGCGTCCTACGGGATCGGCGGATCCCAATACTTAGCGGACATGGACTGACTGGCGGTGCCGAGCAGCGTCCTGTCTTCACTCCACAGATAGCCGGTCCCTTGGGAAAAGCCGCCCACGAGAGCGTGCATGTGGATCTCGATCAGGATCCACTCGGTCGGAACCAACGCCGCGACGCGAATCGTGTTGTCGAGACTACGTCCCATGGTGTGGCGCCCAAGAGGCTGAGAGGCGCCGCCCGCGACCAGGTCGCCAAAGATGGCGAGTGAGGCGGCGGAAGGCTCGAGGTGACTCGGCAATCGAGCCCACAGGGCGGACACGGGCGACCCCGATGCGCCATCGAGCGCATCGAAGCCACGCCCACTCGCGATTCTCGTCTCGATGTGATCGAAGATGGAGCTGTCATTGCGGCGTGGCGCGACTCGCCGATGACATTCTTCGGGGGGTGGCACGTCGGGGAAGGTGAGCCACGGCGCGGGCGCCGTGAGCTCTCCCGTGCCGAGCGCCGCGCTCACGGTCAAGACTTCGCGACCACCCTCGGTCGCGACCGCGCGCGCTTGGGTGATGCGGCGTCCGACAATCGCGAGGTCTGCCTTCACGATGACCTCCGCGTCAAGGGGCGCGAAGGAGAGGTAGTGCGCGGCCGCGTAGATGGTTGGTCGTTCGCTCGCGTCTTCGAGCGCGACGATGCCCGAGGCGAGTCCACATCCCCCAAAGAGAAAGTTGCCCGGAGTGATGAGACGATCTGTGACGCGAAAGCGCCACGTCGACTCATCGACTTGCTCCATTCCGAGAAACTCGCGCATGTCCACGGGGCCCGAGGCTACCCGAGCGCTCGAGCGTGCAGACTTGCTAGGTGATTGCACCCCAGTTCATCTACCTTGCGATCGCCCTCTCCGCGTTCGCGACACCCTGCGCGGCGAGACCTCGCCGAACCGAGTGACGTGGTCGCTCTGGGGGATTGAGGGGATCTTGGGCTTTGTCGTCGAGGTGCAACAACACGTCGGACTCGCCTCCTTGATGACGCTCATGCTCGGCCTGGTGCCGTGCGCCATCGTGTTGGCGTCGTTCAGGAACGCCCGCGCGGTGTGGAAGATCGGTGTCTTTGACATCGTTTGCGGTGCGATTGCGCTCGCGGGACTCGTCTTTTGGGCCTTCGTCAACGAGCCGACCGTCGCCCTTGTCTCCTTCGTCTGCGCAGATACCGTCGCGGCCCTGCCGACGGTGCGTAAATCGTGGCTCGCGCCTTCGACCGAATCGTCGCGAGTGTTCGTGATGGGATGCCTCAACTGCGTGATCACGGTGTTGACCCTGAAGGCCTTCACGACGGCGGGGGTCCTGTATCCGGGGTGCGTCGCGGTGACCGACTTCGTCATGTCGACGCTCATCATCTCCCGCGTAGGCCCAAGGGTTCATAGGGAGCGTCTCGCCGTCTGACCTTCTGAGGGCAGGGAAACAAAACGGACCTTTACCCGCGCGTCATCGAGGGTTACCGTTACGAAATGGGGACGCTGCTGCCCTTCGACTGGCACCCGCTGGTGCTCACGGTGATTCTCGGGGTCGGCCTCGTGCATCACGCGCTCGTGAGCTCACCTCGTCAGCGCCGCCTGGCTCGGTACGCGCTGCTCGCGTTGCTCGTAGTCACAATGTGGCCGATTGGCGACCTGGCGGCGTCGGTGTCGCTCTGCGTCGCGACCGCCCAGCGACTTGTCATCATGCTGCTCGTTGCGCCGTTTTTACTTCTGAGCATTCCAACAGCGGCCCTTGGACGTTTGACGCGCCCGGCGCCGATCGACTTCATCGTGCGCACGTTCGCCCACCCGGGCGTTGCGTTCGTCACCGTGACCGTCGTCGGCACCGCCACCCTCGCCACGCCTGTCGTCGATTGGGGAGCGCGCTCGACCTACGGCCGTGATCTCATTTTGCTCACCGTCTTGATGGTTGGCTTTGTGCTTTGGATTCCGGCGCTCGCCATCATGCCCGGCACGCGGCGACTGTCGCCCGCAGCGCGAGCAGGCTACGTGTTTGCTTCCTCAATCTTCGTGACGAGCCTGTCCTTCATATGGATCTTCTCGCAACACCCGCTCTATCCGGCGCTGCACCATCAAGAGGCCCTGTTGCACATCAAGCCGCTCTTTGATCAGCAGCTGGCCGGATTCGTGGCGAAGCTCGGTTGCTACATCCCGATGTGGTGGGTCGCCTTCGTGATCTTCTTCGGCGCGGAAGGAAGGGGCCAACCAGTTGAAGAGACGCCGTTGCACTGGGCCGACGTGGAGCGTGAGCTTCTGCGAATCGATCGTCAACGAGCACGGACGTTGAAGCACCACCGGCCCACCTAGCGACCGCTTTGGTAGAATGGGATCCCGCGGGGATGTAGCTCAGTTGGTAGAGCGCGGGCTTTGCAAGCCTGAGGTCGTGGGTTCGATCCCCATCGTCTCCACTTAGCTGGTCATTCGAGTCAAGGGCCGTGACGCCTAGGGATGCAGATCCCCTTCGTGCGACTCGTGGGTTGATGGCTCCAGTTGAAACGTGGCGTGCTCGACGGCGAAGTGTGTGCTCAAGCACGTCTGCAGCTCGTCGAGGATCTGCGGCGCGTGACCGTCGTCGAAGCAGCCCTGCTCGACGACCACGTGGGCCGACAGGGTGGTGAAGTCGCTGGAAAGGCTCCAGGCGTGTAGATCGTGGACGTCGAGCACGTGACTCACCGTCGCGAGGTGTCGGCGAACGTCGGCGAGGTCGAGGTCATCGGGCGTCGCTTCGAGCAGGACCTTTCCCGCGTCTCGCAGCAGTCCCCAGGCCGATCGAGCCATCAGTGCGACGACAACGAGCGACGCGACCGCGTCGGCGCGCTCCCACTTGGTGAGGATGATGACAAGCCCCGCGATGGCCGTGCCAATGAATGCGTAGAGGTCGGTGACGATGTGCGCGTACGCACCGCGGATGTTGAGGCTCCTGCGGTTTGCGCGCGCAAGCGCGTAGGCGCTCGCGACATTGACGATCGCGCCGACAATCGCGACGATAAGTATGAGCGGACCGTTGACTGAGCGGGGCGTGATGAACCGCTGGATCGCTTCGACGCCGATGAGCAGCCCGATCGCCACGAGGGTCACACCGTTGACAGCAGCACTCAAGACCTCGGCGCGGCGAAATCCGTAGGTCCAGCGCCCGGCGGCCGGTCGACGTACGAGTCGCAGTGCCCACGCGCTCATGGCGAGTGCGGCGACGTCGGTGAGCATGTGTCCCGCGTCGGCGAAGAGGACGAGCGAGGACCCGAGAATGGCGGCAACAACTTCGCCGCCGAGGAAGACCGAGATCAAGATCAGCGCGACGAGCACGTAACGAAGGTCGCCGTTTGGTGAGACCACGTGCTCGCGGGTCGACTTGTCGCTCAACTGTGCCTCACCGCCTCATTGTGGCACCGGCCAGTGCACTCGACAATCGAGCCAACTCAGTGCACGAGCTCAGGGGCTTTGTGAGCCTCCGTGCCCGGTTCGCGATCGCGCGCGTACTGGCGGACGTTGAACTGCACCATGCCGATCGTGAGAGCGACCGCACCGAACTCGTGGATCTCGACAAGCCATGCTGGCACGTGCGTGAGGTACTGGGTGGCGCCGACCGCGGCTTGAGCGAGGGAGACCCACAGCAATCGCTTCACGCCGATCTTGAGCGCCGTCGGAGCGTTGCTCTGCCAGATCGCGAGCACCAGTCCGAGGATGATGCCGATGAAGAAGATGGCTGCGAGCGAGTGAACCCATGCGGCCGAGGAGAACGCCCACGGCAGACGGCGAGCGACGAGCTGACCTTGCGAAGAACCGGCGTGAGGCCCCGAGCCAGTCGTCGCGGTGCCGGTGAGCACGAGAATGGTGAAGGGAAGCCAGAGCCAACGCCCGAGCTTTCGAAAATAGGGATCGCGGACATCCTCGCGAGCACCAGGACCGTAGAGGTACTTCGAGTGGTGATACAGCAGCGTGCCGATCGCGACCATCCCCAAGCTGATCACCAGGTGCAGCGAGACGAGATAGGGATTGAGCTTCGAGTACACCACGAACGCCCCGAGGATCGCGTCGGCGACAACACCCGCAACGAGCGCGCCCGAGAGGATGAGCAGGTCCCTTCGGCGAATCTCGCGAAACCAGGCCGCCAGAAACGTTGCGCCTACAACGACGATGAGCGCGACGGTGACCATCCGGTTGGTGTACTCAATGAAGGGGTGAATGCTCATTGACCCGGTCACTTTGCCTTTGAAGCACGTGGGCCAGTCCGGGCAGCCCAGGCCCGATCCAGTGAGCCGCACGGCCGCACCAGTCAGCACGATGAGGATCATGGAGAGAAAAGAAGCAAGTGCGAACCAGCGAAACACTGGGCCGGTGACGCGGTGTCGTGTCGACGGTTGCACTCAGCCAGCCTAGGTAATGACGGGGCCCGTACAATAATGCCCGTGACCGTTTCCGCCGCTCCGTCTTTTTCGACGAGCGACGTCTTTAAGGGCTACCTCGCTCTCACCAAGCCTCGAATCATCGAATTGCTGCTGGTGACGACGGTGCCGACGATGATCGTGGCCGCGGACGGCTTTCCGCGCCTGTGGCTCATCGTGGCGACGCTGATCGGCGGCACCCTCGCCGCCGGCGGCGCCAACGCCTTCAACATGGTGATCGACCGCGACATCGACGCGGTCATGGAGCGCACGAAGCGTCGGCCCTTGGTGAGAGGCGTGATGAGCGCGCGCTCGGCCACGCTCTTTGCCTTCGGTCTCGAGGTGCTCGCGTTCTTGGTGCTCGTGATCTGGGTCAACCAGTTGTCGGCGTGGCTCGCGATCTCGGCGACCGCGTTCTACGTCGTCGTCTACACCATGATCCTGAAGCGCCGATCGAAGCAGAACATCGTCATCGGCGGTGCGGCAGGGGCGGTGCCGGTGCTGGTGGGTTGGGCCGCGGTCACGAACTCACTCGGTTGGACGCCCGTGCTGTTGTTCCTCGTCATCTTCATGTGGACGCCGCCGCACTTCTGGGCGCTCGCGGTGCGCTACCGCGACGACTATCACGCCGCCAACGTGCCGATGATGCCCGTCGTCGCGTCGCTTCGTCGCACGACGCTCGAGATACTCATCTACTCGCTCGTGCTCTGGGCGCTCACCCTCTTGATCGGACCGAGCGCTCACCTGGGATGGGTATACGCGATATCAGCGACGGTGCTCGGCGCGATGTTCACCTGGTCGGCGCTGCGGCTCTATCAGCACGCGCGCACCGACAAAGCCGATGTGGCCGAGGCGATGCGTCTCTTTCACTTCTCTATTACGTATCTATCGGCCCTTTTCATCTTGATGGCGGTTGACGTCCTTGTCCGTCACCACTGAGAGTCCGCGTCGGCCGGTGTCGACCAAGCTGATCGTGACGGTCGCTGGCGTCGTCGTGGCGATCATCCTCATCGCGGTCGTCTCTGCGCTGACGGGCGGCAAGGTGACCTCAGGCGGACACGGCGACGTCCTGCCAAAGACGGAGCTTGTTGGTCATCACGTTGCCACCTTCAGCCTGGGCGGGCTGAGCGGTGGGACGTTCCGCGCGCCGTGGACGCAAGGGAAGGCGAGCGTGCTCATCTTCTTTGCCAGCTGGTGCGGGCCCTGCCAGGGTGAGATGCCCAAGGTCGCGAAGTACATCCGTGAACACAACCCGAGCCCGATAGAGGTGCTGGGCATCGACGCCAATGACGAGCGCTCGGCGGCAAAGGCGTTTGTGAAGAAAGACGGCGTCACGTTCCCGATTGCCTTTGACGCCAACGGCACCGTGACGAGCAGCGTCTTTGGTTTCCAGCAGCTGCCAGAAAGTGTCTTCATCAACGCGAAGGGCGTGGTGAAGAAGGTGTACTTCGGAGCAGTTCCCGAACGCGTACTCGCGAGCGGCATCAAAATGTTGCAGGGCTAGTCAGTCGAAGCGAAAGGTGCGCGCCGCGAGTAGCGGTGCGAGCACGGCCCAGACCAGCAGCGAGACCCAGTCCGCGATAGTGGGCGAACCCCCATGACCGAGCACTCGGTGCAGCGCCTCGGCCATCGCCCCCGATGGCAGCGCTATCACGACGCGTCGAAGCCCTGAGGGCAACGAGGCGAGCGGGATCACGATGCCCGAGAGCAGCAACAACACGATGTAGAGGCCGTTGGTCGCGGCGAGGTTGACTTCGGCCCGCAGCCAGCCGGCGAGGGCGAGACCGATACCCGCAGAACCGATCGAGCCCAGCAATAAGGCGAGGATGACCTCGAGAGCTCCTCGCCAGCTGCCCGCTGGATGCCAGGCGAGCAGCAGTGCGACCACGCTGATCACGATGACCTGAATGAGCTCGGTGACGAGGACGCCCGCGATCTTCGCGCCAACCAGGCGACGCTGACCAAGTGGCGTCACGTACAGACGACGCAAGACGCCAGAAGATCGCTCGAACCCCGTCGCGATGGAGAGGGCGACAAGCGACGTTGACAGCACGCAGAGCGCGAGGATGCCCGGGGCGATGAAGTTCACCCGATGGGCGTTCGGTGACGTCGTCACGTGGACGAGCGAGAAGAAGATGAGGAGCATCACCGGTATGCCGATGGTGAGCAGCAGCGTCTCACCACGCCGGATGGTCATCGTGACTTCGGCGCGAGTCTGCGCGAGGAGGGCCTTCACGAGTGAGCCTCGCTTCGCTCGTCAGCGATGAGATCGAGGTAGCGCTCTTCGAGCGACGCCCGGGTGCGAAGTGACACCATGGACAGCCCGACGCTGGCGAGGTAGTTGGTAATGATTGCGATGCGCTCGGGATTCGACGCCACGCGACAGCGCAGCTGCAACGGGTTGTCGAGTGCGACCTCACAGTGGAGTCGCTCGGCCAGCGCGTCGGGATCGATCGGACCCGATGACTGGACGATCATCTCCGGTTCACCGGCGAGCTCGTCGAGCGTTCCTTGCGCGACGACACGCCCTTGGTGCATGATCACGAGTCGGTCCGCCATGCGTTCGGCTTCGGCGAGCTCGTGCGTCGTGATGAGGAGCGCGCATCCGCGCTTACGCTCGGCCGCAATGAGGTCGCGAATCACCTGACGACCCTCGGGGTCGACGGACGTCGTGGGCTCATCAAGAATCAGTGCTCGTGGGCGGCCGAGCAGCGCGAGCGCGAGCAGCGTACGCTGCTGTTCACCTCCGCTCAAGCGTCGCCACGGGGTCGTTTGGCTCGGCTCGAGGGCGAGCAGGCTGATCAACTCTTCGACGTCGCGCGGTGCTTCGTAGTACGAGGAGGTGAGGCGCAGCACGTCGCGCGGGGACATGGGCGCCCAGACGCCGCCGCGCTGGAGGAGCGCGCCGGTGCGAACGACAACTTCGTGGTGGTCGCGGGTGGGACTGAGTCCGTGAAGTCTCACCGTGCCGCCGTCAGGCTCGCGAAAGCCGAGGACTGTTTCGACGAGGGTTGTCTTGCCCGCGCCGTTGGGTCCAAGAAGGATCACGACTTCGCCGTAGTTGATCTGGAGCGTCACGTTGTTCACGGCCCGTAGCGACCCGAAGGAGACCTCGAGATGATTGACGTCGAGTGCGAAACTCATGCACTACGAAGTTAGACGCTGCTCAGAGGCGGACTTTGACGCGTCGTTATGCTCTACGCATGATTGATCTCGCCCAACTTCGCCGTGAACCCGACGTCGTGAAGGCGGCGCTCGGCCGCCGGGGCGTCTCAGCGGCCGAGATCGACGAGGTCGTGTCGCTCGACGTAGAGCATCGTCGTCTCCTCCACGAGGCGGAGCGTCTGCGCGCCGAGGTAAAGGAGCTGTCGCGCCGCGTGGGCGAGGCGAAGCGCGAGAAAGACCTTGCCACGGCCGAAGAACTCACGACAAAGAGCCGCGCGCTCGGTGACGAAGAGCGCGACGCCAGTGAGGCGACCGATCTCGTCGGCAACCGCCTGCGCGATCTGCTCTTGATGCTTCCCAACCTGCCGGACCCGCGGGTGCCTGACGGGGTGGATGAGAACGACAACGTCGAGGTGCGTCGTTGGTGGGTCGGGATGGATGACGGCGCGCCATTTCCCACCTTCGCCGACTACCAGCGCATTCCGCACTGGGAGATCGGACTCGAGCTCGGGATCTTGGACATGGAGTCCGGTGCAAAGCTTGCCGGCTCGATGTTCCCGCTCTATCGCGGTGCGGGCTCTCGACTGATTCGCGCGCTCACCTTCTTCGCGCTGGACCAGCATGCTGACGCCTACGAAGAGATCCGCCCGCCGAGCGTGGCGCTCACTGAAACGATGATGTCGACCGGACACCTGCCCAAATCGGCCGACGACATGTACGCGATTGAGCGCGACGGTCTATGGCTGATCCCCACTGGCGAGGTGCCGCTCACGTCGCTGCGTCGCGGGGAGATCCTGGAGGAGTCGGAGCTTCCCGTTCGACTGACTGCGTTCACCCCGTGTTTTCGTCGCGAGGCCGGAGCCGCAGGAAGAGACACTCGAGGCTTGCTTCGCACGCACGAGTTCGACAAGGTAGAGCTCTTCGCGTACTGCACGCCGGCTCAAGCCGACGACGCGCACGCAGATATCCTTCGCCGGGCCGAAGGGATCTTGCAAGCGCTCGGCCTGACCTATCGCGTGCTTGACCTCTGTGCGGGGGACCTCGGGACGGCGTCGGCGTACACGATTGACATAGAGGTGTTCAGCCCCGGTGTGGATCGCTGGCTCGAGGTGTCGTCGGTGAGCTGGTTTCGCGATTTCCAAGCGCGCCGAGCGAACGTGCGCTTTCGCGCGAGCGACGGGTCGACTGCCTTTGTGAACACCGTGAACGGTTCGGCTCTTGCGTGGGGGCGCATCTGGGCCGCCCTCGTCGAGACGTATCGACAGACGGACGGTTCCATTCGACTGCCCGAGGTGCTCGGCCCCTACTTCGGCGGCGATCCGGTCATCCACTAAGCCTTGGCGACCTCGTAGCGGTAGCCCACTCCGCGAACGGTGGAGATGTGCGTGGGGGCCTTCGGCTCTTCTTCGATCAACGTTCGCAGACGCTTGATGTGCACGTCGAGGGTCTTCGTGTCGCCCACGTAGTCGCTGCCCCAGACGCGGTCGATGAGCACCTCGCGGGTGAGCACGCGACCGGGATTTTCGAGGAGAAGGCGCAGCAGCGCAAACTCCTTCTTGCGCAGCTTGATCTCCTCATTATCGACAAAGCAGCGCCGCGCGTCGATATCGAGACGAATATTGCCCAGCGCGATGACCTCGTCCGGACCAGCGTGGTCGTTCTCCTGACGTCGACGAAGGACGGCGCGAATGCGCGCGACGAGCTCGCGGAGCCGGTAGGGCTTGGTGACGTAGTCGTCCGCGCCGATCTCGAGCATCAAGACCATGTCGACTTCTTCGCCCTTTGCGCTCACGATGATGATCGGCACGTTGCTCGAGAGTCGGATGTCGCGGCACACGTCGAGGCCGGACTTCTTGGGCAACATGAGGTCGAGGAGCACAACGTCGAACTGGCCCTCATTGAAGAGGGCGAGACCCTCTTGACCGTCTGTCGCCGTCGTGACCGCGAAGCCCTCGCGTTCCAACCCCACGGTGAGAGCGTCGATAAAGGACTCCTCGTCTTCGATGACGAGAACTTTGATGCGTTGTTCGCTGGATGGGCGTTTGGTCATTGGGGGTTCAGAGGCAGCTCAAGGGTGAAGGTGGAACCCTCGCCCTCGCGAGAGTCTACGAGGACGGTGCCTCCGTGGTTCTGGGCCACGTGGCGCACGATGCTGAGGCCGAGCCCCGTCCCGCCGGTCTCACGCGCTCGTCCCGGATCGACGCGGTAGAACCGCTCGAAGATTCGCTCCAAGTCCTTCGCGGGGATGCCGACGCCATGGTCGCGAATCTCGACGTGCACACAGGGCCCTGCGGTCTCCCCGTCGTCGCTCACCGTGGCGTCGATGCGATGGATCGTGATCGTGACGGTGCCGTCGCGCGGGGAGTAGACAACCGCGTTTTCGAGGAGGGCATGCAGCGCTGAGGTCAGCTGACGGCGATCGCCGAAGACGACGTGGTTGGCATCGGGCTCTTCAAAGTTGATCTTGACCTCGTGCTGCTCAGCAGCGGTGCGGATCCTTTCGATGGACTCCGCGACGATCAGTGACACCGAGATCGGTTCGCGGCTCGGAGAGCCCTCGCCCTCGATGCGCGAGAGGTCGAGCAGGTCTTCAATGATCCGGTTGACGCGAAAGGCCTCATTATTGATGCGCTCGGCGAGGCGTTGGGCGACCGCGGTGTCGCGCTCGAACTGCAGGGTTTCGGCGAGCAGCCCGAGCGCGCCCATGGGCGTCTTCAGCTCGTGGCTCACGTTGGCGATGAAGTCGCGGCGGATGTCTTCGAGACGTCGGCGCTCCGACACGTCTTCGATGACAGCGAGCACACCGAGGGAACGCCGTCCGTCGTCGATCACCGTGGCTCGAATCGTGAGTGTGCGTCGTGGCGGGCCGTAGATGTCGATGGTGCGCTCGGCGACGCCGTTCGCCCAGCCTTCGGCCAGGACGTCAGTGACGGCTTGGGCCGCGATCGCTTCGCCGTAGCGGCTCGCCATGAGGTGTTCTGCCTGGGTGTTTCGAAAGATGACCCCGCCGGTTTCGTCACACAGCACGAGGCCAAGCGGAAGGGAGTCGAGCGAACGTCGAAGGCGAACCGACTCCGCACTCGATTCACTGACTGCATTGTGTGCGGCGCCGGTGACCTCTTCGAGGTAGCTCAGCGCCGATTCGACCTTGCCGTCGTCGCGATGGGGCTCGACCGCGAGCCGCGAGCCGAGCGCCGTGAGGCGCTGGGCGATAGCGCGATGCCCGCGCTGGCGAAAGAGAAAGATCCCGATCAGGACGCCGAGGATGAGCACTCCGACAGCAGCGCCGTAGATCGCGGCCGGCGGCCAGAGCGAGATCACGTTTTTGGTCGAGGCAAAGAGCACGGAGCCATTCTCGCAGACCTGGCTCAAAGACGGCGCCGACCGTTGGGCGCCCCTACTGAAAGCGAGACCACCATGTTGCTGGCATCCGTGTCGTTAAGTCCCTCGACGTCCGATCTCCCAGGGGGAGCCGCCCTGCAGTCGCTCGCCGACGGCATTGCCGCGTGGGCGCTCATCGGTGCGCTCGTCGCCTTGTTGCTCGGAGCGATGCTCTGGGCGGTGGGCAGCCACACGCAGAACATGCATCAGTCGGCCCAGGGGCGCCGAGCGGTGCTCACCTCGCTCGCCGCCGCCATCCTCATCGGTGCGGCACCGACGCTTATCAACTTCTTCTTTAACACGGGGCTCAGCGTCCACTGATGAGCCACCTTTTGTGCGTCTTCTCGCCCGCGTCGTGCGTGACGGCGCTTGGCAAGTCGACGTTCAACGATCTGTTCAACGCGCTCACGAGCTGGATCCTCGCGAGCGTTCAGTGGATCCTCAACTCGGTCGCCAGCGTGCTCACGAGCGCGAGCGAACCAACGGTCGTCCTGAGCGGCGCGAAGAGCGAGTTCACCACGCTGCTCGTCGCCTCTCCCATCCTGATGATGCTCGGTCTGCTCGTCTCGACGCTCCAAGCACTGCGTCATGGCGATGCCGCGTCGCTCTGGCGCGTCTTTCTCGGTGTTGCCCCCGCCTGCGTTGCGGGCATTGCGCTGTCGAGGCCGATCGCCACGCTGATTCTCGGTGCGGTGAATCAACTGTCGACGACTGCGGCCGTGACGGTCGCGCAGCACGAGACCACGCTGGCAAAGGGACTGGAGAGTCTCACGCCCACGACGCCGGGCTTCGGCGTCTTTCTGCTCGCGGGCGTGGTCGTGGTGGGCGCGATGCTGCTCTGGTTCGAGCTCATCGTGCGCGTGGTTGTGTTGACACTGCTCCTCGTACTCGTGCCCGTCGTGGTGCCGCTCGCAACGTTCCCATCGCTCCGTCGGATCGGCTGGCGGCTCTGTGAGACCTTCGTCACGGTTGCCGCGAGCAAGTTCGTCATCGTGGTCACCCTGGTGCTCGGACTCGATGAGCTGACCGGTTCGTCAGCGACCGATGTGATCGTGGGCGCGGTAACCCTCCTGTTTGCTGCCTTCACCCCGTATCTGGTGCTTCGAGTCGTGCCCATCATCGAGCAGTCGGCGCTCCACCAGTTCGACGGCGTCAGAAGCCGAGCGACACGCGCGGTGATGAGTGCGCCGTCGTCGCCCGTGGGGCAGCTGGCCCAATCGATGAGACCTGACGTCCCTCTTCCTGAGCCTCCTGAAAAAGGTCCAGATCTGGGACTCGACACGTGGCCGGGCGTCTCCGAAACACCGGTGCCTCCCAACGACGGTGAGCCGCCACCCCCGCCGATCGGCAAACGTCGCCGGCGAGGTGGCCACGTGGTCTACCAGCACGACGACAAGGGACCCGTCGTCGGCTGGCACTTTGATGAGTGAGGCGCTGGGCCTCGGGGAGGCTGACGCCGACGTGCGCTGGATCGGGATACGTCGCCACCAGGCATTGCTCGTGGTCCTGGGGTTTGGCCTCACCAGCGATTGGATCATGAGCAAGCACCCGCCGATGGCGGAGCTCGTGACGGGCCTGTGCATCATGGCTGGTGCCGTCCCAGTGGGCGATGGTCTCACCGTCGCGGAATACGTATTTATTGTGGCGCGCTTCGTAACTCGCGGGCACTGGTTCGAGCTTGTGGCGCGCGAGCTCGGCGACGACATCGTCGTCTGGGCGAGAGGCGAAGTCTCCTTTCGGGGCTCTGAGCTGGTGCACCTTGGGCGCTTGGACCTGTCGGGGCGCGACGTCGCGATCGCAGAGGACCTCGCCGCGCTGGCTGACGCCGCGAGTGCTGCGCGTCGAGGGCAGCACTTCAGCCAGCATGTCGTTGCCCAAAGTGGCGGCGTGGCAACACTTCTGGCCCTCCCGGGTGACGTGCCGACGCCCGAAGGTTGGCGACCGAACTCGGTACTCGCTCGCGAGGTCGTGGGGGTTGGCGCCTCATTCGCTCACCGCTTGCTTGAGCGTTTCACGTACCTGCGCGCGCCCAGCGAGCTCGTGAGGGTCTATCGCGTGCGTGACTTCTCCTCGGTGCCACACACGCGCGCGTTGCTCGAACAGACGCTGCGATCATCTGTCCCCTTCTCGCTCGCGGTGCACTTCGACGTGGTCGCGGGCGCCAAGGCGCAGCGACTGGCAGCGAAGGCCGTCCATCGGGTGCGCAGCGACGAGGCGACCTCCAGCGCGGCAGGTTTTCGTCGCACGGCGAGAACATCGAGGAATGTTGAGCGCCTCGCCCAGCGCGAGATGCTCGTCGCGAGCGGGAGGAGCCTCCTTCGTGTTGCCGTCTTTCTCACTGTGCGCGGCGAGACGTTCGAAGAGGTGCAGCGGCGCGGAGCACTCGCCTGGCGGGCTGCCCACGATGCCGGTTTGCGCCTCGAGCGCGGTCGCGGGCGTCAGCTCAGCTGGTACATCGCTCAGCTACCGGGAGGACCCAGCTGGTGAGGCCCTGGACCCATTGGGCGACGTCGAGTGATCTGGTGAGCTTGCGCCTGCCCGCCCACGACGCAGGGACGGGACTGTCTGGTGAACCGCTGGGCGCCGCGCAATACGGTTCGTCATTCGCCCTTGACGTCTTCGACGCGTACGGTGCGGGCGTCGTCTCGAACCCCAACGTGATCGTCGCCGGCTCCATCGGTGCGGGCAAGAGCACCATCGTCAAGATGCAGATCGAGCGTGCCGTGCGCCGCGGGCGCCGTGCTGTCATCATCGATCCCAAGGGCGAGTATCGCGAGCTCGCCGAGCGACACGGTTCGGTACCTGTCGCGCTGGGACGTGACGGTTGGTGCAGTCCGTTTTCTGAGGACGATCGCGAAGCACGCGACTTGCTGCGCGCCCTCTTTGCGAGCGCGCAAGGAACGCCGCTCACGAGCGACCAGCATTTCGCGCTCGATGAGGTGTGGCAGCGTCTCGGATCGCCTCGTCCACCGCGCGTGTTGTGGTCGCTCTTTGGACTCCTCTCCTCGCACCTTGAGTCAACGGCGCCTTCCGCCGAGCGTTCGCTGGCGCTGATGCTCTATCGCTTCGTCCACGGGGACCTCGCAGGGCTATTCGACGGCCCGGGCGAGCCTCTCGTCTTTAGGGGTGAGCTGGTCGTCGTCGATCTCTCGGCGCAGTGGTCGTCAAACTCCTTATCCGTGGCGGTGTTGAGCGCTGTCGCAGCTGCCCAGCACGTGGTCGCCCAGAGCGACCAGCTCGGCTACCTCGTCATCGACGAGGCGTGGGCGCTCCTGAGTGACTCCAACGCGTTGCGATGGCTACAGGGTTCGTGGAAGCTTGCCCGCGCCCGGGGCCTCTCGCACATGATGGTGCTGCATCGGTGGAGTGACATCGGTGCGGCAGGCGACGCCGGCAGCGTTGAGCGAGAGCGGGCTCGAGGACTGTTGCGCGAGTGCGAGACGGCGTGGCTCTTCCGCCAACCGCCCGATGAGGCGCGCGAGATGGCCGGGGCCCTCGGGCTTCGGGACCGAGAGGAGCGCTATCTCACGGCGTTGCCAAAAGGGGTGGCGCTCGTGCGATTCGGCTCACACCGCTCGATTGTGCGGGTTCGTCCCGACGACGTCGATCGCACGTTCATCGATACTGACGTCGCGATGCGACTCACGTGAACGACCGACCGACGCTCGGGCACCGTTATTGGAACGGATTCAGCTTCGGTCCACGAGTCACGATCGGTCCGAGAAGTTCATTGCTCGTCGTCGGACCGACCCAGGCGGGCAAGACCTCTTCGATCGTCGTGCCGGCGCTCCTTCGCTGGAGTGACGCGCTCGTGGTGACCAGCGTCAAGAACGACGTCATCGCGACGACCCGTCGTCACCGAAGTTCGCTCGGCGAGACGGAAGTGATGGAGCCGGGACGTGATGACGGGCTGACGTGGAATCCCCTCGAGGGAGTGACGACGTTGCGTCACGCGACTCGCGTCGCCAGAGACCTCACGATCGGTTCCGGCGACCGCGGGGACACGGAGTTCTGGAATGCGCTCGCAACGAAGTTCGTAGCCGGACTGATGATGGTTGCCATCCAGCGCGGTCAATCGATCTTCGACGTGGCTCACGCCGTCGAGCGTCGAGACGTTTCGAGATGGCTCGGTGATCGAGACGCGTCGGCGGCAGGAGAGGTCGTGTCGAACTTCCTCGGGCACGATGCGAAGACCCTCGAGGGGGTCCTGACGACGGCCGAGACAATGCTCTTGCCGTGGCGATTCGTGCAGCCGCTCGCTCAGGCTCGCCGCGCCGTCGAAGGGGCGAACACCCTCTACCTCTGCAGTCCTCGCGGTGAGCAACGCCACTACGAAGCGTTGTTTCGAGGCGCCCTTCGAATGGTGCTCGAAGAGCAGCAGCGGCGCGTCGATGAAGGGTCATCGCGCCGCTTGCTCATGGTGCTGGACGAGGCGGCGACGGTCGCCTCGCTGGATGAACTCGACCAGCTCGCTGCCACGGTCAGCGGCCTCAACGTGACCCTCGTCACGGTCGTGCAGGACTTCGCCCAGTTGGTCGCTCGATGGGGACCGAGGGCGTCGACGATCGTGAACAACCACACGACTCGAGTGGTGCTTGGCGGCCTCGCCGATCCGACGGTCGGAAAGTACTTGCCAGAGCTTGTCGCCACCAAGCCCGACGTTCCCGACGTGTCCCTGCGCCGACGTCCGCGAGGGACGGCGATGGTCGTGGCGGGAAACAAGGCCGTCTTTCACGTGCGGTTGAGCCCGTGGTGGACGGATCGCAGGCTTCGCGACCTGGGAGATCACCCAGGGTAACTACGATGGCCGCCATGTTGCGTCCTGCAAGTTGGATCGGACCAGTGGGTGAGAGTCCCACTCGGGTAAGTGCCGGAACGCCCGATAGCAGACCCCGGTTCGTCGTCGAGAGGCGACGGGCTAAGCGGGGTGTCAAAGGCCTCTTCGGAGGGAGCAAGTGTGTGGGCCGTAGTGCCACTCGGCACGAGTCCTGCAGCCTCGTCACATCTACAACGAGGGAGCCGAGCCGCTCATGTCACGGCGAAGGCAACATTCGACCTACTCGCGTTCCGGAGATGCTCTTGGTCGAATTCCTCCGGGGTACGGGGAGCGGCACGCACACACGGCCTGATTCGAAACAGGAGAGACCCGTCTGTGCCGCCTTGTCAGCAAAGACCGATCGCATAAGCCAATGGTGAAAGCGAGCGGAGCACAGCGGGAGTCCGACGGGGTCATAGTACTGACGAGCGCCGTGAGCAACGCGGCAGGAGGGAAGGACCCCGACTTCGGTCACGCTGGGAACAGAGGAACGAGTGAGGGCATGGCGGGGACCGCTCCGTCCAACACCCCCCTGGGATTACCATCCCCGGAGAAAGTTCGACGCCTCCAGAACCGGCTATGGGCTGCAGCCAAGCAGTCGTTGGATCGGCGATTCCACGCGCTATTGGATCGCATCTATAGGAGTGACGTCCTATGGGAGGCGTGGCGTCGTGTGCGAGCCAATCGTGGCGCCGCGGGGGTCGATGCACTGACTCTTAAGGCGGTGGAGGACTACGGGGTCGAGCGCATGCTCACTGAACTCCAGAGCGACCTCCGTGCAGGCATCTATCGCCCGGCGCCCGTGCGCCGGGTGGAGATTCCCAAGCCCGACGGTCGCACGCGGCCGCTGGGCATCCCGACCATCCGGGACCGGGTGGCCCAACAGGCGGCGAAGCTCGTCCTCGAGCCGTTGTTCGAGGCGGACTTCCTGCCCTGTTCGTTTGGGTTTCGACCCAAGCGCTCGGCCACCGACGCCATGGAAGCGATTCGTGTCGCGTTCCCCAAGGGCCAGCAGTTCGTCTTTGAGGCCGACATCACGAACTTCTTTGGCGAGATCGATCACGAGCGACTTCTTGCTCTGGTTGAAGAGCGTGTCTCGGATCGTCGGGTGGTGAAGTTGCTGCGTCAGTGGTTGCGCGCGGGTGTGTTGGCAGACGGTGTCGTGACCGAGACGATCACGGGCACGCCCGTCGTGCTGTGTTCGTCTCGCTCTCAGGCTGAAGAGGCCCAACGGCGGGCAACTGGTCTCCTGGATGAACTTGGTCTTTCGCTTCACCCAGACAAGACCCGCGTGGTCGACCTGCGTGAGGGGAAGGAGGGCTTCGACTTCCTCGGGTGTCACTTTCGTGCGCGCATGTCCGGCAAGTTGTGGGAGCAGCAGCGGATTGTCCGCTATTACCTCCACCGCTGGCCTTCGCCGCGTTCGATGACGCGCGCCCGGGCGAGGATCAAGGCACTCACGGCTCGAAGTCAGGTCGGACAGCAGTTGGAAGACGTCATTGGACGACTGAACCTATTCCTTCGGGGATGGGGCAACTACTTTCGCACCGGCAACGCAGCCACCAAGTTCATCTCCCTGGATCGCTACGTGGAGTGGCGGCTTAAGCGATTCCTCATAAAGAAACGTGGCCGCAACCTCCGTGCTAGACAGGCGGACACCTGGACACGAGCCTGGTTCCACGACCAGGGTTTGCATCAGCTCATCGGCACCATCCGCTATCCAAAGGCAGCGTAACTATGTTCAGACGACCGTCGGCAAGCCGTGTGCGGGAAAATCGCACGCACGGATTGAAAGGGGGATGGGGAAACAGGTTTGTTCATCAGATCCTGCGCCCCTGACTACCAATGGCTTATCAATCGTTGCTGCTCCAAGAGCAGATTTTTGCGATCGATATCGGTGCGACGAACATCAAATTCGCGCATGTGAATGACCTCGGGATCATGGTTCGGGGATATCGCCGGCGCCCGACGCCGTACCCGTGCTATCCCGCTCGCCTGGTCGAGTTCTTGGAGGAGCGCATCGTGAAGAGCGGATGTCGCCGCGTGGGTGTCGGCTTTCCCGGCGAGTTCCACGACGGTCACGTCATACGTCCGGGGAACCTCTCGCGCCCTGGTGGCGCGGGGACAGAAAAGGACCCCGAGATTGACGCAATGTGGCGTGGCTTTCCCTTGCAGGACGTCCTTCGCGAGAGGACGGGACGAGACGTGCGGGTTGTGAATGACGCGACCATGGCCGCGCTCGGGTGCATCGAGGGCAAGGGCATCGAAGTGGTCTTGGCGCTCGGCACCGGACTCGGCCTCGCTCTGGCCATTGATGGAAAGCTGCAGGCCGTGCGCGACGTTGGTGCTGAGATCTTTCGTGACGGAAAGACCTACGACGAGACCATCGGCGAGCGTGCCCGATCGCTCGATGACGAGCATTGGAACCCCACGCTGGTTGACATCGTCAAGGGCTTCGCCGAGGAGTTTCACGCCGACACCGTGCACCTCGCCGGTGGCAACGCGCGTCGTGTCATCCCGACCGAGTTCGAGGGCCTGCCGTTTCGAGTCGTGATCAATGGCAACGACGCGCCCATGCGCGGTGCTGCTCGATTGTTCGCCGATCCGCCGCCGTTCTAAACAGCGTCGGTCGACGCGAGATCGATGGCACTTGCTACCAGTACCCCTGCCTCTATCCGACACGCACCATCATCGATGGCGAAGTCGGGACTGTGGTGCATGCCGCTTGACCCATCAGCAAGTGCTCCTCCGACGAAGAAGTAGCAGCCCGGCACGCGATTCAGGAACTCTGAGACGTCGTCGCTGGGTGTCACCGGGGCAAAGTCGAGGACGTTCTTCGCGCCGATCACGCTCGTGGCGCTGCGGCGCACCACGTCAGTGACGTCGACGTCGTTGACGACTGCGGGCGTGCCGACGTCGAGCTGGAGTTCACAGGTGACGGTGTAGGTGCGCGCGACGTCGTCAAGGAGCGCTCGCAGTCGTGAGAGCGCCTCTCGTTTCTGCTCGAAGGTGAAGGTGCGCAGCGTCCCGCACAACAGTGCATGGCGCGGCACGACGTTGTTCGCGGCGCCGGCGGAGATCACCCCGGCTGAGCACGCACACGTCGTTCCCTCGTAGACGAGACCATCAACGACACTCGAAAGGCGTGGTGCGATGTCGCTCACGGCCAGTACGACGTTGCCTTCGATCGTCGACATTGCCCCGTGACCGCCGCGTCCACTGATGTGCACGCTGAGCGTCTGACCGTCGCTCATCAAGATCCCCGAGCGCGTCGCGACGACGCCGACGGGCGCGAGAGAGGTCACGTGCGCGCCGATCACGTAGTCGACGGGGTTGTCGTTCATGACGCCTCCCTCGATCATGGCGATGGCTCCGCCGATGACCTCTTCGGCCGGCTGAAACAGCAAGGTGAATTCGCCAGCGAGCTCGTTGCGTCGGCGAGACAGTATGTCGGCGACCCCGAGCAGGCTCGCCGTGTGGACGTCGTGCCCGCAGGCGTGCATGACACCTTCAACGGTCGACGCGTAAGGAAGGTCGCGTTCTTCCTGGACCGGAAGGCCGTCGATGTCCGCGCGAATCATCACCCGTTGACCTGGGCGCCCTCCGACGAGTCGCGCGACAGCGCCCGTATTCGTGGGACACGGTCGAATCTCGAAGTCAAGAGAAGCGAGCCGGTCCTTAATCAGTTGGGTAGTGCGGAACTCCTGGAAGGCCAATTCGGGATGGGCGTGAAGATCGTGGCGAAGTTCGACCATCGCCTCGTTCACTGCGTCAAGCAGTTCGGGCAGGTCGTCGGTGAAGGTTTCTGGCATAGTCGAATGGTAGTGAGGGGCCAGAATCCGCGAGAACCTGCGTCGGATAAGATGTTCCCTCAACAACAACGCGGCTGTAGCTCAGCGGATTAGAGCATCGGTCTACGGAACCGAGGGTCGGGGGTTCGAATCCCTCCAGCCGCACTGACCACTTCTGGGATAGGTAACAGTGCCGGTCGAGACTTCCGCCGAGAAGTTCTTCGTCGACTTTCCCAGCGTCACCATCCCATCTACGGAGAAGCAATGTTCGAGGTGCGCTTCAAGGCCGATGTCTTCGTCGCTGTCTTAGGCGCCCCGACGATTGTGAGCGTTCACGCTCTCGCGGTGCGGCGTAAGGTGGCGAAATGGACGTTGTCGTCTCTGACACGGCCCGGCGCTACCTGACCGACCACGGCGGCGTCGCGTTCGTGCGCGCGCACTCGCATCGATGCTGTTCGGCGGGATCGTTGACGCTCCTCGACATTGACGTCACCGTGCCCGCGGACGTGGATCGCTTCAGCGCGATGGACGTCAAGGGTGTTGACGTCCGGTTTTTGGCAGGACCGCTCGGGGCTCCGCGTGAACTCGTCATCGATACTCGAGGACGGCTGCACCGCCATCTTGTCGCCTACTGGGACGGGTGCGCCTTCAAGGCGTAGCGATGCTCGACGTCAGATGTTTGGATCCTGTGAATCGTCTTGGATACGCTCGCGAGATGATTTATGAGTCGGCAGTGGAAGTCCCTGATCCTGGCACGCTATCGACCGCTTGAAGGGCGCCAAATTCTTGAATGTTCGTGCCGTTGCAAGAATATTCGTCTGAATTAGGCGGATCGCTACAGTACCTTTCTGGGGTGAGCCCAACAGCGACGTACGCAGAGCGCCTCGCCACGTCTCGCTTGGTGCACCGATTTAATTTCGGTCCGAAGCCGGGCCAATACGCAGAACTGCTGCAGCGCGGCGTCGCGGCAACTCAGGCGACCGTGCTTCAACAAGGTTTAGAAGATCCTGGAGTCAGGTCGCTCGTCGCCCCAAATCTCCCGGATCTTGGCCCCTATCCCGTAGGGAACTCTCCTGCGAGTACTGCGTTCTGGGACGCGATCTTTGGCGGACAGCAAAAGCTCGTGTCGTGGTGGCTCGACCGGATGTATCTCTCCGACTACCCATTAGCCGAACGCATGACATGGTTCTGGCACGGCCACTGGGCGACGGCGCTGTCGAAAGTGTTCTATCCGCTTCCCATGCAGAAGCAGAATGACACGCTGCGCAAGTATGCGTTGGCGAACTTTGAGGATATGGCCAAGGCGATGGTCGTCGACGGGGCCCTCAACTACTGGCTCGACAACGAGGAGAACTACGTTACGTCGCCCAATGAGAATTTGGCTCGGGAGCTGATGGAGCTGATGACCCTCGGCGTGAACAAATTCACCCAAGACGACGTCACGGCTGCTGCCCACGCGCTCACAGGGTATTCAACCAACATCGCAACCGGTGCAGTCACCTTTAATTCGACGCAGCACTACAACAAGCCGATAACGATTCTCGGAAGAAGGGCGGAGCTCAATGCGGAGACGCTCGCGTCGTTGCTCGTCTCGCAGAGGCAAAACGCCAAGTTCATAACCGACCGCTTGTGGTTCCGATTCGTCTCAGGATCGACCAATCCGCCGGCGTCGCTCGAGGCCAGCTTCGCGGGGCGTGATATCTCGTTCCTCGTGAGTGCGCTCGTCGGCTTGGGTGCGTGGACCAATCCTGCAAACTCTCTCGTCAAATCTCCCGTTGAATGGTTTGTCGGAGCGTGCCGAGCGCTTCGAGTACTCCCGTCGTCGATGAATGTGAACAACACCCAGTGGTCGTTGGCCCAGATGGGCCAGGTGCCGTTCAATCCTCCCAACGTCGGTGGCTGGCCGTTTGGCCAAGCGTGGCTGAGTGGGGTAGCCCTCCAGTACCGATTTGACCTTGCCCAGAGCATTGTGACGCGGGGCGACCTCTCGCCCCTGTCGGTACCCAAGTCGAAGATGGTGCAAGCGTGCGCCGACTGGCTGGGCGTACCGGAGTGGTCCAGTCGAACGGGAAGTGTTCTTTCTTCAGCCACCGGATCTCCGTCCGAGCTTGTCCTCGCAGCGTTGCTGTCACCCGAGTACGTGGTGAGCGCATGATCAAGTGCGAGTTCAACCGGCGTCGGTTTCTGCAGTGGACGGGTGCAGGCGCGTTCGCCACCATGGCGACTCAGTTGTCACTCGCTGACCTGTCCAGCGCAGCTACCTCCTCGCCGCTACCCACCAATACGCCGATCTTGGTCCTCGTCACGCTGTACGGAGGCAACGACGGCCTCAACACGGTGGTCCCATTCACTGATTCGACCTATCAGAGTATTAGGTCGAACATCGCGCTGACCTCGTCCCAGCTACTCCCGTTCACGGACTCCCTGGCGTTCAACTCCTCCCTGCCTTCGATCAACGCGTTGTACGGGCAGAACAAGGTCGCGATTGTTCAAGGTGTGAGTTACCCCAATCCCAGCCTGTCGCACTTCTCTTCGATGGCCATCTGGCAGTCTGCAACGCTGTCAGCCGACGCCACTTCAGGATGGATCGGGCGATGGCTCGACTTGCAGTCGCACAGTGCGTTCAATGCCATTGGCGTCGGATCGACCCTGCCTCCGGCGATGATCGGCAACAAGAGCGTCGCATCGATGGTCGACGTGGGCGGCATCCAACTGCCGTGGGGCCCCGTGGCGTCGATCTTGCCTCGCATGGGCGTGGCGTCGGCGACCGATGTTCCCCTTGAGGCCGCCGCTGCGACCTCGATTACGGATCTCTATACGACCGCCCAAGTACTCGGACCCCTCGTGCCGACCTCACCGACAGGTTCCACGCTTGGCGAGCAGCTCTCGCTCGTGTCGATACTGATCAACGCCAATGTGCCCACGCGAGTGTGGGAAGTGAACTTGAGCTCGTTCGACACGCACGCTGGCGAACAGCTGGACCAAAACGAGCTGCTGGCCGAGGTTGACGCGGCGATTGGCGCCTTTATGACGAGCGTCAGTGGGGGAAGCCGATCCAACGACGTGACGGTGATGATCTATTCGGAGTTTGGTCGCAGAGTCATGTCGAACGCGAGTGACGGCACCGATCACGGTACGTCCGCTCCCGTGTTGCTGATTGGCAATTCGGTCAAAGGTGGACTGTACGGCGAGTATCCGCCCCTCAACAATCTCGACGCCAATGGAAACCTTCAGGTGACGACGGACTTTCGCAGCGTCTATGGCGGACTGTTGCACGACGTGTTCGCCACTCCCGTGGGCGACGTGATTCCTTCCTGGAACACTGCGCTCTCGGTTCACTGAGCCACTTCATCGCGCCGCGAGACATCAACGCGAGCACGTGATGCTGTGCGGATGCCGATGCTCACTCGACGACTAAGACGTTGAATGTCTTCACATCAAATTCGAAAGCAGGTCTCAGCAATCCGACAGCGCTCTCACATCGCCCCCACATAGTCGCTCCGTACTCTGAGGTGAGTCCAAGGGAGGACATATGAAAAACGTAACTAGCAGATCGGTTGTGGCGGTTGCACTGGGCGCTGTCATGGCCATCAGTATTTCGGTCGGTGCGTACGCGAGTACGACCACCACCACTCCAAGCGCCAGCTTCTTGGCATCGCAGAAGACGCTCGAGGGTCAGCTCGCAGGTCGCGTCACACGGCTGCAGCACCTGGCCTCAGACGTGACCGCCGCGACGTTGCTCAGCACAACTGCCTTGGCAACGCTTCAGGCGCGCCTGTCAACCGAGGAAACAAGCATCAACGCGCTCATCGCCAAGGTTCCAACCGACACCACGTGGGCCGAACTCAACGCAGATCGCCAGGCGATGCTGAGGGACAACCGCGTCTATGCCGTCATGTCCCCTGAGGTCTTCGAGTCGATCGAAGCCTCCGTGGTGGCAAGCCAGGTGACGACAATGCAGGGCAATGAGTCAACGCTCCAATCAGAGGTCGCGTCACTCGCGGGCTCAGTGGGCTACCAGAACGCGCTGAACCACTTCGATAACTACGTGGCGCGAATCTCCAACTGGTCAACGAGGATCGTGACCGTCGAGGACGTTGTGCTGGCTCAGACTCCCCAAGGGTTCCCACAGAACACGTCGACGTTTGTCTCGGAGAACCGTGCCATTCTCAATGCCAACATTGCCCTCGCGTACGCCTCGTACGACGCAAGCATCATTGGCCTCGCGAGCGGTGGTTACACCGGGTCGTAAGCGTTAGTACCTCGCAGTTGCAGGGAGAGGTGGCGGTCGGTGGCTTCGGTCACCGACCGCCATCATTGTTGTGGCTGAGATTTATGTGATTGTCAAACCTGAGAGGACACTACGGCCGTTGACAGCGGCGTACCGCTGCATTAGACACTGGGAGGACTCGCTGTGGGTCCTGTCTCACTGAGCAAAGAGTGGGTGACCTTGACGGCAAGCCCAGGAAGCTACAACACCGACACATCGGACATGTTCGCCGTTCACCGGGCTCTGCTCGAGTCGCTCGGCGCGGCCCCGACCTACGTCGCTCGCGCCGGTGATGACTCGACTCGCGTTGAAGTGATCGGCTCGTTCTATGAGAACCTGCTCGAGTTCGTGCACGTGCATCACAGCGGAGAGGACGAGTTGATCTATCCGCTGCTGCAAGAGCGGTGCGGAGATCAAGACGCCGAGATCGAACGCATCAACGAGCAGCACAAGTTGCTCGATGGACCGATGGACGTGGGCCGGTCCAATGTTGCCGCCTGGCGCGCGTCTCCATCACCCGAAGGGGCGAAGGCAGTCGTGGATGCCATGGTCTCCATCGACCAGACGCTGCGGCCCCATCTGGCGGACGAGGAGATAACGGTCGTGCCGCTGTGTTCGATCTGGATGAGCCCCGAGGAGTGGGGACGGCTTCCAGGACACGCCCTGCAAACGTTTCGTGCCGACAAGCCGTGGCTTGCGCTCGGACTTGTCTTTGAGCAGCTCACGCAGGAGCAACGCGATGCTGTGCGGGCCGGGATGCCGCCGGCCGTCGACAAGCTCTGGACCGAGCAGTGGCAGCTAGCGTTCAATGCCTTCATAGCCGAGGTTCGTCAGTAACCCAACGCGACCGTTGGGTGGTGCTGCTCAGTGCGCGTGCGTATGCGGGTGTGGGTGTGAATGGCGAAGATCGACCAACGCAGCGAGCGTCTCTTTCGTGTGCGCCATCTTTTCAGCACCCACGACGGCGACCAACCGTGCGTCGATCTCCTTGACTGTGTCATACACGACGTCTGACGCGGCCGCCCCTCGCGCGGTGAGTGTGAGGAGCATCCGTCGCCGATCGTCGGGGTCCACCGAGCGTTCGAGATAACCCCGAAGAACCAGCGTGTCAACCAGTTGGCTCGCCGTCTGCTTGGACACGCCCATGTTGGAGATGACGTCACTCAATTGGGAGCCCTCGGTCTCGATGTGCCCAAGCACGTAGCCACCGTTGGCGGGCATGTCGCCGAATCCCTGTTCGGTCAGTGCGTCGCGGACGAACAGCCCGTATGCGCCGCGACCCGGTCGCAGCAGAATCGGCAGTACTGCCTCTGGATCGAATCTCGGGTCGGTGGTCATGACGCGAATCATATAGACAAGATTCGAGACAGTCAAGATAGTTGACTGATATCGATTCGAGGGGACTCCGCTAGATGTGCACGTATTTGCTCGGCACGTGTTGCTCGACGAGCGCTCCATCAACCAACTGCCAGTGAGTCGGTAGCGCTGCGGGCGTACCCGATATCGATCGAGAGCCGACACCCGTCAGCGTCGCGTTGGTAAGACTGACGCCCGTCAGTTCGGCTTCTGAGAGGTTGGCGCTCGTCAGGTCTGCACCGATCAGATTGGCTTTCGTGAGACGCGCCTTGGTGAGGTTGACGCCTTCGAGCTTCGCTCCCATGAGATTCGCGTAGGTGAGGCTCGCTTCAGGACCAATGAGATAGCCGTCGATGAGCACCCACTCTGCCGGCAGCGAGGCGGGGACTCCCTTGACTGCTCCTGAGGAGACGCCGGTCAGTGTTGCCTCGTCGAAGATGGCGCCGTCGAGATTGGCGTTCGTGAAGATTGCGTTGGTCAGATCGGCTCTCGTGAGGTTGGTATCGGCAAGATTCAACCCGCGAAAGTTTGCGTCGACGAGCTTGGCACCGGTGAGGTTGCTACGCGGTCCCACCAGGTACCCGTCGATCAGTGTCCAATCGATCGGCAGTGCCGCGGGGACGCCAGTGATGGCTCTCGACGTGGCCGACGTGATGTCCGCGCCAGTCAGGACCGCGCCTTCGAGGTCGCAGCCGTCAAGGATCGCGTCACTCAGTTCCGCCTCGCTGAGGTCGGCATTCGCGAGCGACGCGGCCGTGAAGTTGGTGCCGGAGCAGTGCGCACGCGTGAGGGTCGAGCCCGCCAAGGTCGAGTTCGTAAAGTCAACGCGGGTCAGCATCGCTCCCGTGAGATCAGTGTCACTTAGGTCGACGCCCGAAAGATTGGCGCCTACGAGGTTGGCGTTCGCAAGATTCGCGCTGGCGAGACTCGCTCCAGGGAAGTAGGTCCAGGAAAGATCTGTCTTCTCGAGGTTCGCGTGGGGCCCGACGAGGTAACCGAAGACAAGCGACCACCCGGTCGGCAACGCGGCGGGCGTGCCAGTAATGCCACCTGAGATCACACCGACGAGGTCGGCGCCCTTCAGATTCGCGCCGGCGAGATTGGCGTTGACGAGATTCGCGCCACGCATGAAGGCGTTCGCAAGATTCGCGTTCGAGAAGTTTGCACCGTTGACGCTCGCTTCGAGGAGGTTGGCGCCGTTGAGATTGGCCTCGGCCAAGTGCGCATTGGCGAGGTTGGCGTGGGGACCCACGAGGTATCCGTCGATGAGTCGCCAGCCGATGGGTAACGATGAGGGCGTCCCGGTTATGCGACCAGAGACGACGCCGTTCAGCGTTGCGTCGGCGAGAGTGGCGTGGTCGAGATTGCTGTCGCATAACACCGCGCGCGAGAGATTCGCGCCAGCAAGATTTGTGCCGCTGAGATGCGACTTGGTGATCGTGGTGTCGTCCAACTGTGCGTTCACCATATTGGCGCCGCTGAGATTGGCGCGGACGATGGTCGATCGGGTGAGCGTGGCGTGTGCCAGATTCGCGTTCGACAGATCGGCGAACGTGAGGTTTGTCCCCGCGAGGTTTGCCCAGGGAAGATTGGCGTTGGTCAACGTCGCGTTAGCGAGCACGGCGTTGGCGAGGCTTGCGTTCGCCAGATTGGCGCAGTCGAGATTCGCGACGAACAGGTTGGCGCTGGTGAGCTTGGCGCGCGACAGGTTCGTATCGGCCAGGTTGGCGTTGGAGAGATTGGCCCGCATCAGGTTGCAACCGGAAAGATTCCGTCGCGAAAGATCGACCTCTCGGAAGTCGACGTTGGATAGATCTGCACCGGGCTCTGTGTTCACCGCAAAACGACTCCTCGCTTCTCGACAAGATGCGACGTTGAACCATTTATAGCGACCGTTCGTTGGCGCGATGCAGTCGCGCGCTGCGTCTGGGTGTGCGTCGTACCTTCGAATTCGTCGGTCGTGCGCAACTCCGCCACGGTGGACGCTGGCCGGAATGAACGTGAGATGGGGATCTTCTCCTTTTGCCGGACCGCGCGACCGCATTGCCCGCCATCATCAAAGTACGAGGCAAGGAACAAAGAGCGCTACAAAAGCCGGTAAGACTCGCCTAAATCGACACGCGCGGTTGTGCGCGTTGCGTCATCGGCACCGGCAAATCAGCGCGGTGGCATCATCCCCACCTCAACCGCCTCGACGTGAGTACCATCGGGCTGATGGAGCGCTACGCGCGGGTGACCGCTCAGAACGACGTTGATCAGGATGTGCACTTACAGAGCTCGCAGAACCAGAACTCGACACTCTGTGGGATGAAGCCCGGCGAAACGACCACGCGAGATGTGACGTGCTATCGATGTCACCGGTTCTCGATCGGCGATATCTAAACCATCTAGCGAAGACTTTCTAGTCCCATTAGCTTGCGGGCGACGGGGCGAATACGACCGGGATCCAGTTGAACGTCCCTCCGCTCGGGCCTTTTACTCCTTCGCCGTTGCCAGCGGTACCTGATCCCTTCAGCCCTTTGCCTGGCGTGAGGAAGACCTTCTCGTTCGCGTAAAAGTAGAGCGGCGCTCCCTTGAAGGTGACCTGCTCGGTGCCGTTCGCCCGTCGCATTACGCCGATGGTGCCCTTTGGGATGTTGCTGGCGACACGCGGCTGACCCAATGTGAGCACGGGCACCCAGGTCAGAGCACATGCGTTCGAACACGTCGACACGTTCGAGCGGTCCCGGCTGAACGTGTAGACGGTGGCGGCGATCGGGTTGACGTTTTCGTCGACCTCTACGGCGAGGACGCTGCTGCCGTTGGGGAGCAGCCCCGTCTCGATTGTGACCGTGCCCGGGGCGGGCTCCCCGTTGGCCGACGAGAGGAGAAACCAGTAACCATGCCAGGGCGCGAGCGGTTTCACCGTTTCCATGTACCCCTCGCCCTGAGGATCGAACGGCTTGGAGACCGGATCGAAGAGGTAGAGCGGATGTCCGGCGTAAGTTACCTGGTCGCCGACGCCGCGACGCTCCACCGTGCCAAGGAGGTGGGCATTGACGCCCGCTCCAGCAATCGGCGCGCCCTTCGTCGTGAAAGCGGGCCAGTCGTCAGATTTCACGGCGTTCAGCAGATCGCTCTCGGGTCCAGTGCACGTGAGCGGCACGTTGGCATTTGGTCCGAGGTCGTAGCCCGACGCGAGGGTTGTCCCGCAACGGATCCTTCCGTCGCCGTCGCCGTCGCCGCTGAACTCATAGAGCGGGAATCCGCGCAGCCGACCGTTGCCCACCACGAGCACCGATCCGTACTGAGCCGTCGACACCATGGTCACTTCGGCGCGCGATGGATCCACTGTTGCCGACGAAGGGGTCGACCACGTGAGTCCCCCGCACACGGCGATGAGGGCGAGTGACCTCACCCAGCCGCGAAACGATGGGGTCGCTCGAGAGCCACCAATTGGGCGCGCCCTCGGCGGCACACGACGCATAGCGGCATGCTACGAGGGCGGCAGCGACAATTCTCGCCGGGATCCGCGCAGGTGCATGCGCGATGGTGCTTCGTCAAACTCCACAAACGAGATGATTTGGTGCTCGAATTGGGAGTTTTGCAGTGTGGCTTTGATGTTTCGCTGAGGTCGAGCGGTACTCTGTGCCATAAGCGTTCAAGGAGCGTCGGCGTGAACGACTCAGGTGAAAACGGGGGATCTGGCGCGGTTGGCGAGACGCTGAACCCCCCTCGACGTCGTCGCACGCTCGTCGTTGCTGTGGCTGGCGTCCTTTTGGTAGTCGCCATCACGGGAGTAGCGATCGCGGCGACGAGTTCGAAGACGCCCTCGGCGGGTGCGGCCGTCATCGTTCGAAAAGCTCTTGTCTCGACGCTCGCGACGAATTCGGTGGCCTTCACGTTGAGTGAGAGCGTGAGTGCGGCCGATACGACGGTCGCGGTCAGCGGCAGCGGTGAGTGCGATCTTTCGAGCGCGCTGTGCGGGGTGACCTTGAACTACAGCGGACTGCTGGCGAGCGCCGGCACCATCCGCACGGTCTATTCAGGCGGCAGCGTGTACTTGAACCTTGGTGACGCGTTGTCAGGACTTGCGTCGACGCCGTGGATCTCGATTCCGGTCAATACTTCAAGCAGCGCGTCGCTCGGAATCTCGCAGAATCCACTCTCGGGGCTGTCGCTGCTGGCTTCAGAGGGCGCCGCCGTCACTAACGACGGTTCGGTGAGCGAGAACGGTCAGACCATGACGCAGTACACGGTGACGATCGACGGGTCCCAAGTACAGCATCTGGTGACCTCTGCGACAGCAAAGCTGCCGTCGTGGATGGCGGCAGCTGCCTCGAAGGACACGATCGGAACGATTGTCGAAACAGTCGATATCGACAGTGCGGGGCGACTCGGTTACGTCAGTGCCAATGTCAGTAGCACGGTGGCGGGCACGACGGTCAACGTGACGTCAGCCGAAACGATCACCGGTTACGGACTGCCCGTCGACGTGACGGTCCCGCCGGCTAGTCAAGTGACGTCGATCACCAGTTTGAGTCAGCTCACAGGTCTGTAGGCGAAGAGGAGCTCAATCAGCCCTGGGGCCCGTCTCGAGGAAGCGGCTTCGGGCATCCTCAGCCTCGAGAGGCGAACTTGCACCATGCCCTGTGTACGCCTCAATGCTGCACGACACAAGATGGAGGTCTCGATGACCATACAGAGCTACACGACTTCTTATTCGGTCGATCAAAGTTCTGCGGAGGTGTTTTCGGCCATCAACGACGTTCGTGGATGGTGGTCAGGGGAGATTGAGGGTGACACCGACTCGCTGGGCGAGGAGTTCACGTACCGCTACGAGGACATTCACTATTCAAAGCAGAAGATCACAGAATTCGTTCCCAATGAGAAAATCGTCTGGCACATCGTCGATAGCTATCTGAAGTTCGTCGATGACCAGTCTGAATGGAACGACACCGAGGTCATCTTCGATGTCTCGACAAGCGGCGATCAGACCGTCGTCACGTTCACTCATCAGGGCTTGGTGCCTGCGTTTGAGTGCTTTGACGCGTGCTCGAACGCGTGGGGCTTCTACATCAATGAAAGCTTGCGGAATCTGATTGTGACCGGCAAAGGCGATCCCAACTCGTAGCAGTGAGCCGTCTCAGAACTCGGTCGTCGCTCGGGTCTACGCGTCAGGGAACTTGGCGCCGCAGCCGACGCAGTACGTCTGACCAGGTAGGCGCATCTTTCCGCAGCTTTCGCACCGGCTCGAAGTCGACGCGACGTTGGCGTCGCTCAGCGTGTACCCGCTCGCGTACGGGTTGTTTTCCGTCTTGCTTCGCGTGCAGAGCAGATATATCCCCCACGGCGGAATGAGCGTCGTCAAGATCCACCAGCCGGAGCGGCCCGCGTCGTGCATGCGACGAACGCCAACAGCGAGTGACGGCAGGAACATCACCAGTGCGACGAGGGAACGAATTAGCAAAAGACCGGTGCCGAAAAGAACGGCGTCGATCACGAAGTAAAAGAGAAAGAACCACCAGTACTCCGGCCTCGACGCGGTTCCGGTAAAGACGGCGTACTTCTGGAAACACGTTCGTACTGCGGTCGTGAAGTTCATTGGTTCTCCGGTTCGAATGTTCTTGCCAGTTTCACATGCTGAGTAATCCAACCGCGTTTAATCACATGAAATCGTGTTCGGAATTATCGACCATCGCGCGTGGCAATTCAGAAAAGCTCCGGTTATCCGAAAACCAAAGGCTGCTCCTACGGCGTCGGAGAAATACCTCATCAACGGCCTATTACGTGCGAGGTGACCCATATCAAGATTAATTCAATAGAAATAGTAGGTTAGTAGCACAAGTGAGATTTAGAACGACCAAAAGAATCACGCCGCGATGGTTTCCTGAGTGAGAGCGACAATGTGACGCGTCCTTCGTTACAGCAACTCGCGTGATTCACAACAGAGCGTTTGAACGAAGGGGAGCCCAATATTCATTGGTAGTGTTGAGGGACGCCAAACCGCTTTCCCCGACGGTTCCGCTGAATGGTCAGCCGTCATAGGTATAAATGCATTAGGAGATTTCATGAAGGTTCTGGTACTTGGCGGTGACGGATTCTGTGGCTGGCCCACATCGTTGCACCTCTCGGATCTTGGACACGACGTCACCATTGTCGACAACCTCAGTCGCCGCGAAATCGACATCGAGCTCGAAGTTGAGTCGCTCACCCCTATCCGGCCGATCGGTGAGCGGATCCGCGTCTGGCGCGAGCTCACCGGCAATGAGATCAACTTTGTTCACCTCGACCTCGCCACTGAGTACGACCGACTTCAAGCGCTCCTCGTAGAGCAGCGGCCTGACGCAATCGTGCATTTCGGCGAGCAGCGCGCCGCGCCATATTCCATGCGCAATGAAGCGGCGAAGCGCTACACCGTTGATAACAACGTGCGCTCGACCCACAACGTGCTCGTCGCAATCGCGACCACTGGTCTTGACATTGCGTTGGTGCACCTTGGCACAATGGGCGTCTACGGCTACGGCTGGTCCGGCACGGCGCCCATCCCCGAGGGCTACCTGACCGTGAAGGTGCCCACGCCTGATGGCGAGATCGAACGGGAGATCCTTCACCCCGCGAACCCGGGCTCGGTGTACCACATGACCAAGACGCTCGACCAGCTGCTCTTCGCTTTCTACTGCGCCAACGACCAGATTCGCATCACGGACCTTCACCAGGGCATCGTCTGGGGCACCCAAACACCGCAGACGGCTATCGATGAGCGACTCATCAATCGCTTTGACTATGACGGCGACTACGGCACGGTGCTCAACCGGTTCTTGATGCAGGCCGCCATTGGCCACCCTCTGACCGTGCACGGAACCGGTGGCCAGACTCGCGCGTTCATCCACCTGCGCGACACGGTGCGCTGCATCCAGATCGCCTTGGAGAATCCGCCCGAACGCGGGGACAAGCCGAAGGTCTTCAACCAGGTGACCGAGGTGCACCGCGTGCGCGAGCTTGCCGAACTGATCTCGAGATTGACCGGCGTCGAAGTCGCATATCTGCCGAACCCGCGCCGCGAAGCCGTCGAAAACGAGCTCAACGTGAGTCGAGAGAAGTTCCTCGGGCTTGGCTTGAATCCGACGAAGCTCTCCGAGGGACTGCTCGAAGAGGCGCGCGACATCGCGCTTCGCTACAAGGATCGCGCGGACATGACCAAGATCATCGCGCGATCAACCTGGCGCGCTGGCATGGAGACGTCTCCGGACCTGATGAAAAGTTGATTTGACGTAATCCTCTGGGTTCTCATCACGGCGTGTGAGAATCCGGACATGTCAAAAATCTACGAGTACATACGGCATCCGCGTGCGAGCGAACTGGCCCGAGCCGGACGCGCGACAAGGACCGAGGACTTTCGTAAGCCCAAGAGCGATGGGTTCTTCGCCAAGTTGAACGCTCGCTTCGGCTTGCGGGTGACGCTGGTGGTCGGCACCATGTGGTGCGCGTACGCGTTCACCATTCTCGCGCTGTTCGCGCTCCCTGACGCCATCAAGCAAGGCACGTATTTCATCATCGTGTGGCTCTCGAGCAGCTTCTTGCAGTTGGTGCTGTTGCCCATCATCATTGTGGGTCAGAACATCCAAGCCGTGGCCTCCGACAAGCGGGCCGAAGAGACGTTCAAGGACGCAGAAGCGGTCTTAAAGGAGTCAGAGGAGATTCAAAAGCACCTGCTCGCCCAGGACGAGGTCATCACTTCGATCTTGACGCGGCTCGAGGCGCTCGCGGGAGCCGCGCCGCAAACTCCAGCGAGCTAGTAGCCTCGCTCGTTCACGAGCTCCAAGATCTGGTGGCACATCTCGTTCCACGTTGGTACGCCGTCACGCAGCAGGGCACGACGGAACGGCTCGGCGAACTGATTGAAGTCGACCGTGTGCGTTCGTCCGGTAACGGTCGACAAGAAGGACACACCGACTGTCGCAAAGACGAGTGAGCGAATGAGGAAGCGAAGTCGGTTCTTTTCGTCGTCAGTGATGTTGTTGAGGAGCGACACGATCGCTTCGAGCTCGAGCACCTGACCCAACACAGCGTTGCGCAACTTGTCGCTATGAGCGGAGGCGAGCGCCGTCTCGAGCGTGAAGCTCTGGCGTACTGCGTTCTGCTCGCTCGCTGTCGAATAGAGCAACTGCGTGAGTGAGCCCTCTTCCAAGATGTTGACGAAGTTCGAGATGCTCATCCACCTCGCGCGCATGAGCTGATGAAAAGCGGAGATGACCAGGTCTTCCTTGGAGGGGTAGAGCTTGTAGATCGCGCCGGGCGAGCAGTTGGCGCGCCGCGCAATGCGTGAGATCGTCGCGCGCGTGTAGCCGCTCTTTCCGACGACTCCGAACGTCGCGTAGGCCAACTGCGACTTCAGCTCATCGTTTGGCGCGAGGATGATTCGATCGTCCGGCTCGCTGACTCGAACCGGCATCACGTCGATGGGGTCAGTCTCGAGCGTTTCGATGAGCAACTTCTCAAGCACCGTTTCGTACTCGCGATCCCAACCGAACTGAGAGTTCGCGAAGATCTGGATCATCGCCATCGCGAACAACGTGAGTCCGCGCGTGAACACCGCGCTCTCCTGCTCGGATACGAAACCAATTGGTTCGAGGTACCTCTGAATGAATGGCTCGACTTCCTCATGAAGAATGGGGATGCGCCGAGCGGTGAGGAGCACCTGGATGCTCGCCGAGTCGGCGGGCTGGGAGTCGCGGATAGCGTCGAACATCGCCCCGACCGTCTTGGCGCTCGGCGACTGCGCAGCGGTCATCGCGAGCTCGAAGATGTTGGTCACCCGCTCGCAAAGGACGGAGTTCCAGATGTCCACGAGGAGCTCGTCGACGTCCTCGTAGCGGGCGTAGGTGGCCCCGTGGGTGAGGCCAGCTTGGTGTCCCACGTCGCGGAGCGACACGTGGTCGACGCCAACGCGCAGTACCTCGCTGATCGCAGCGTCGCGAATCGCCGTGTCGTTGGCGATAGCGCGCGCACTGCGTGTGCGCTGGCTTCTAGGCATATGGCATATTACCTTTAGATGCCCGTTTTCTGACGGCGTCGACTCCTTCGAATAAATTGAATAGACGGGGGAGCGTCGCACTCGGGTGACGTGCGAGATTAGATCGGTGGAGTTCCCTCATGAATGCTGCGCTCGAGTCCCTCACGCTGGCCGTGCAGGCAACGAGCGTGCATCGCGGCGCAGTGTTGCCCGAAGGTCGCATTGTGGTCATTGTTGTGCCGCTCGCGGCGCTCGCCTTCTACTTCTTTGTTGTGCGACGTCATCGAGATCGCTGAGGTGACAGAGTTTCCGTACGTGCCGATCGACCCTCAAGGTTGGCGACTGGCGATGGGGATGCGCCCGCTCGATCTCGCCACATGGCTTGAAATTGATGAACGTCGCGACGAGGAGCTCGCGCTGAAGCAGGAGTTGCTCGCGAGCCACTACGACGTCGTCGTGGCGACCGAGCCCGACGGCGACGCTGCGAGCCGAGAGCTGCTCGATGAAGTGAAGGCGTTTCTTGTCTCATACCACCCGCGTGTCGCAATGACGTCAGATCCGAATGAGCACCCGATCGTCCAGGCGAGTCGTCTCGTGCAAGAGGACTTCTGTGTGTTGGTGCGCGACGAGGCATGGCGACTTCGAGCGGCGTGTGTGTGCTTTCCGTCGCGCTGGGATCTCACCTCCAAGATCGGCACGACGTTGGACGACATCCACTCGCCTGTTCCGGGTTACGACGATCAGCTCTCGACGCCGACCAACTCCTTCTTCGATCGACTGCGGCCCGAGCGCTCGTACTGGCGACTCAACTGGACGTTGCTCGATCATCCCGATCTTCACCAACCCAACCGCGCGCGCGTGTCACCAAGCGGCGAGCTTGACGATTGGTACTTTCGCGTCGAGCGCCAGACGCTTCGCCAGCTTCCGCGTACCAACGCGATCGTCTTTACAATCCGCACGTACGTGACCTCGGCGGCGTCGCTACGCGCGAGCGACGCGCAGTTTGTCCCTGCGCTCTTGAACGGACTGGACACGGCGCCAACAGAGATGCAGGTCTACAAGGGCTGGACCGGCGTCGCCGAACGCTTGCGCGCGGCGCTTAGGAACGAGTGAGGTACTTCGCGATCGCAACGACCTGCATCTCGTCGGTGCCCGCGTAGATCCGCAACACTCTTGCGTCTCGGCTCAACTGCTCGACGCGGTACTCGGCGATGTAGCCGTTGCCACCCATGATCTGAATGGCCTCGTCGGCAACGCGGCACGCGGCCTGGGCGGAGTACAGCTTCATCGCTGACGCTTCAGCGAACGTCGGCGTGGCACCGGCGAGCGACTGCTCGATGTGACGGAACACGAGATTCTGTACATTGACTCGAGCAACTTCCATCTCAGCGAGCTTCAGCTGAATGAGCTGGTAGTCCGAGATCGGCGTGTTCCAGAGCACGCGGTTCTTCGCGTAGTCGATCGACAGGCGAAGGCACTCGTCGATGATGCCGAGTGCCATTGCCGCCACGCCCGCTCGCTCGGCGACGAAGTTGTCGCGTGCGCTCTGGCGACCGCCACCTTGAATATGCTCGCTCTCGCCGAGCAGTCGGTCGCGCCCCACGCGCACGTCGCGCATAAAGACGTCACCGGTCGGTGAGGCGTGCTGGCCCATCTTGCGCATGGGGGCCGAGCGCTCCAGGCCATCCATCCCCGCGTCCAATACGAAGGTGAGCACAGGACGCTCACGGACCGTCTGGCCACTCCCGTCGTCGAGCTTCGCGTAGAGCACGATCGTGTCGGCGTACGGTCCGTTCGTGATCCACGTCTTTTGCCCGTTGAGCACGTACTCGTCGCCGTCGCGAACGGCGCTCGTTCGCATGCCGCCGAGCGCGTCGGACCCTGAGTCAGGTTCGGTGATCGCCCACGCACCGACCTTGTCCAAGGTCATCAGATCAAGCGCCCACCGGCGCATCTGATCGGGAGTGCCGAGCCGGTTGATCGTGCCCGCGGCGAGACCCGTTGACACGCCGAGGCTCGTCACCAAGCCGGGACTGACGCGCGAGAGCTCGATGGTGGGAATGATGGTGAGTGCTGGATCGTGGACGCGCGACCCTTCGGTGGCGTTATCGCCCGCGATCTTGCGCGCGATGAGTCGCTCAAAGCGTTCGCGCGCCGCGTCCTTCAGTCCGAACGTATCGAACATCGTGCGAAGGACGCCGTAGGGCGGAACACCGAGGTGCTCCAGCTCATCGAGGTGGGGGCGTACTTCCTCGTCGACGAATCGTCGCATGACCGCGATGATCGCTTCGTGCTCTTTAGACCACTCGTACATCGCCCCTCCGATTTGATGTCGTCGTGCCCGATTTAGCCTAAGGCGCGTTCGTCGTCAGCCGATGAAGGTCCGCTCAACTGGTCGATGAGTGCGCTGAACCACGTCGACTCGATGTAGGCGACCACGACAGGACCGATGCAGAGCCACAAGTCATTGCCCGACGAGACCACGAAGAGCGCGAGCACGAACATCTCTGAGACGATGCGCCAGATCCTTCGACTCCCGAGACGGCGTGTCACGAGCGCGCTCGCGACGAAGAGGTTGACGCCGGGGATGAGTGCCTCGGGCGACCAGTGCCCCTCGAGTTCCTTCACGCCAAACGCGCACACGACCGAGCCCACGATCAAGAACGCCCCCGCAACGCTCGTCGCCACAATGGCAAACCACTCGGGTGCGGGATGAGCAGTGCCGGGCCAATGGGAGAGCACGCTCACGAGCAAGCCGAGTCCACCCAACACGCCAACGATGCCGAGCGTGAGCACCCGACGCAGGGCGAGCACTAGGTCGAAGCTCGCGGCCAGGCGAGATGGCGCGACACTCGCGCGCTCGCCGTAGGGGCGAGTGACCTCAGACCACGTGGTCCCGTTCCAGACTCGCCACTGCTGAGCGCCCGATGGATCGGGATACCACCCGGGGGGAACGTCGAACGGCGATGACACACTCACGGTTCCAGCCTCCCATAGTGGGACGGGCTGAAGAAATCGGGCTACGTGTGTGCGGGAATGCTGACGAGTGTCGTCACGCCGATCGCGGCGCAGACTTTGGTACCGCACGCGACATTGAGCAGCGGAGATGGCACGTAGCGAAGATCGACGTTGGACGAGCTCTTTTCGTCGATGGTGGCGAGCCAGGCATCGCTATTTGAACGTTGGCCGACGACGACACACCGTTTGAACGTGAAGCACGCCAGCGCGCTCGCCGGTTGCGCGAGTGCAGCACTCGTCCACGTTCTCGTAAACGTCTTCGAACGCACAAGCAGTGAGGAGCTATCCGTGCGAGCGAGGCCAACGCATCGGTTCGCGGCGCAGGACAACGACGTGAGAGTCGTCCACGAGCTCGGCGTCGTGCTCTCACTCCACGTGGCTCCGGCGTCGGTGGTCACATAGAGCGAGAACTCATGGCTTACCGACAGCACCCCGACGGCGCAGTTCGTCGCCGACGCGCACGTGAACGCCGTGGTGGCGTCTCGCTTTGCCCAGGCGAGTGGCACCGGGGTCGTCCAGGTTGTGCCGTCATCTGCGCTCATGGCGAATCGAGGCTCACCTGTCGTCGAGGTGTCGATCATGGCGCAGGTGACTGCGCTGCAAGTGAGAGAACTCACACCAATACCGCCCGGAGGCGGCGTCGCGCTCGTGAGTGTGTCGCCGTGCGTGTCGAACATGAAGAGAAGGTCGCGCCCCGGGCGCGAGCCGCCGAGAAGACACTGGGCGCCCGAACAGGCGACCGACGTCAACAAGGTGGGAGTCGTCGGAGGGAGGGTGATGTTGAACCAGTGACCCTTGGGCGACGCGAACTCTGCGACCGACGTCGGTCCGGCGCCGTCGGTTGCGGTGCCAGCCGCGACGCAGACGTCATTCAATGTGCACGAGATCTCCGAGAGAGGCACCGAAAAGCTGATTGCTGGGGTGCCGTCGAGATGAGCCTCGGCCACCACGGCCGCCGTGCCACAGCTGGCGAGCACGAGAGCGCCCACGGCGAGGAGCGCGACTAATCGCGCTGGGACGCGCACGTGACCTAAACCCTTACTCATGAACTCCTTGACGAAAACGCGGACTTACTGAACCGAACGAACCGCTGCGGCAATCACCGACAGGCCGTCAGCCAACTGCTCGTCGCTGATGATCAGCGGCGGAAGGAGCCGGATGACGTTGCCGTAGGTGCCGCACACAAGGGCAACGACGCCGTGCTGTTGGCAGTAGTTAATGATCGCTTTGGCTGCTGCTGAGTTCGGAGTGGTCGTGCCCGGTTCTACGAGCTCGAAGGCGATCATGGCCCCGCGTCCGCGCACGTCACCGATGATGGCGACGTCCGAAGCCAGTGAGTGCAGCGTGTCGAGCATCGTGGCGCCGAGCACCTTGGCGCGTTCGAGCAAGTTCTGCTCCTTCATCGTCCTGATCACGGCAAGTGAAGCGGCGGCTGCCACTGGATTGCCCCCGTACGTACCGCCGAGGCCACCTTCGTGGACCGCGTTCATCAGCTCGGCACGACCGGTGACGCCCGCGAGCGGCATGCCGCCGGCGAGACCCTTTGCGGTCGCCACGATGTCGGGAATAACGCCTTCGTGGTTCACCGCGAACCAATCGCCGGTGCGCCCGAAGCCGCTTTGGATCTCGTCGGCGATGAAGACGACGTTGTTGTCGCTCGTCCACCTTGCGAGCGCTGGCAAGAAGCCCTCAGCCGGCACGACGAAACCGCCCTCGCCCTGGATCGGTTCGATGAGCAGCGCCGCCACGTTGTGGACGCCGATGTCGGTCTCAATGAGCTTGATGGCCCGCGCGGCAGCCTCTTCGCCGCTCAAGCCGTCGCGGTAGGGGTAGCTCATCGGCACCCGGTAGACCTCGGGCGCAAAGGGTCCGAACCGGTCCTTGTAGGGCATGTTCTTCGCAGTGAGCGCCATCGTCAAGTTCGTGCGGCCGTGGTAGGCGTGCTCGAAGACGATGATCGCGCTCTTACCCGTCGCGAGGCGTGCAATCTTGACGGCGTTCTCGATCGCTTCAGCACCGGAGTTAAAAAGGGCGGAGGTCTTGTCGTGCGTGCCGGGCGTCAGCTCGTTCAGCTGCTCGCAGACTTCGACGTAGCTGTCGTAGGGCGTCACCATAAAGCATGTGTGGGTGAAGCGCGCTACCTGCTCGCTCACCGCATCCACGACGGCGGGCATAGCGTGGCCGATCCCCGTGACCGCGATGCCCGAGCCGAGGTCGAGCAGCTGGTTACCGTCGACGTCCAGCAGAATGGCGCCCTCGGCGCGGTCGATGTAGACCGGGAAGCCAACCGTGAGTCCGGCGCTGACCGCCTTCAGGCGGCGGCGATGCAGCTCTTGAGACTTGGGTCCGGGAAGCTCGGTGAGTACCTTCCGCTCAGTGCCAACGGGGGTAGTGACTGACGAAACCATGGCGATCTCCTGGAAGTGGTGGGACCACAAGCCTACCGAGGCGTTTTAGCGACGTCACGAAGTGACAAAACGGGTGACCGAAGTCACCCGTTTCATCCGGCGGAGGAGGTGGGATTTGAACCCACGGTGCCCGTAGACACAGCAGTTTTCGAGACTGCCCGATTCGGCCGCTCTCGCACCCCTCCGTCAGCGAGTCTACCAACGAGCCTGCTACCGACTTTTGGCTGATGACGGTGCCCTACGCTTCCTCGTCATGGATGACGAAGGATTCATGCGCGAAGCGCTGCTGGCAGCTTCGCGCGCCAGTGACCATGATGATGTGCCGGTGGGCTGCGTGCTGGTCGCGGACGGCGAGGTTCTCAGCGTCGGGGAGAATCGGCGCGAGGTCGACCATGATCCGACCGCCCACGCCGAGATCGTCGCTTTGCGGGCTGCGGCCACGTTGCGGGGCCGCTGGCGGATGGACGACGTCACCGCCTACGTGACGCTCGAGCCATGTGTCATGTGCGCAGGGGCACTGCTCAACGCGCGCGCATCGCGGCTCGTCATCGGGGCGAGTGACGAGAAAGCTGGCGCTGTCGGATCGCGCTACAACGTGCTGAGCGACCCACGACTCCTCCACGAAGTCTCGATCACCTATGACATCCTCGCCGCGGAATCGGCCGAGTTGCTGCACGCGTTCTTCATTGAGCGTCGTCCCGAGTAGGCCGACGCACACCAAGTGTTCACGTAAGCGCAACGTAATGCGTTTATGTTGAGGCGATGTTCAGCGATCAGGACCGTTCACTCGATGGCCAGCGAACCGTGGTCGTTGGCGGAGGGATACTTGGCACGACCCATGCTCTGTTCGCGCTCGCTCGCGGCGCTCATGTCGTGCATCTCGAACGCGACCTTGTTCCCCACGGCGCAACCGTACGCAACTTCGGACTCATCTGGGTGAGTGGTCGCGCCGAAGGCGCAGAGCTCGAACTCGCGTTGCGAGCTCGAGCGCTCTGGCAGGAGATCAGTGAGAGCGTGCCCGGCGTGGGCTTTCGCGCCAACGGCTCACTGACGCTGCTCAACAACGACGATGAGATGCGCGTTGCCGAACGAGCCGTGGCGCGCGGGGACGCTGCCGCGCGTGAGTTCGAGCTGCTGAGCCACGACCAAGTGGTCGAGCGCAATCCCGCCCTTGGCGGAAAGTTCGAATCGGGTCTCTACTGCGGACGCGACGCCGCAGTTGAGTCGCGCGTCGCGCTCGGCGCCCTGCGCGAGTGGATGGCGGGCACTGGTCGCTACGACTACTGCCCCGGACGCGAACTTGTCGGGATTGCCGACTACGAAGTGAGTGATCACCGCGGCGAGCACCACCGAGGCGACCAGGTGTGGGTGTGCGTGGGCGCCACCCTGAGCGGCTTCGCCGCAGAGCTCTTTCAGCACGAGCCTCTGCGTCGGGTGCGACTCAACATGGCTGAGACAAAGCCGTTCGACGGAGCATTGACGACGTCAGTCGCCAATGGCGATTCCTTTCGCTACTACCCCGGCTTTCGCGCTGACGCGGCTGAGCTGTTGGAGGCACAGGAGCCCCTTGCGAGCCAGTACGCGATTCAGTTGCTCTGCCAGCAGCGCCTGCATGGTGGACTCACCATCGGCGACACGCACGAGGCGGACGCGTCGGGTCTCTTCGAGACGTACGACGCGCCGATGAACCTCATCGTGGCGGCTGCGCGAACGCTCATCGGCGACGCCCTGCCGCCGATCGAACGTCGCTGGAGCGGTGTCTACCATCAAGTCGAACCCGTGAAGGACGAGATCTACTATCGGCGCGAGTTCGCGAGCGGGGTGTGTGCCATTACTGGAGCGGGTGGACGAGGAATGACCCTCGCTCCCGCGATCGCTGAGGAGAGCTTCCAATGACCGTCGAACTGATCTGTCTTGACATGGCCGGAACGACGGTGAATGACGGCGGTCTCGTGCTGGAGGCGTTTCGACGCACGATCGAAGAGCTCGGCGTTGAAGGCGATGAGGCCACGAAGGCCGAGGACTACGTCATCGAGACCATGGGTCAGTCGAAGATTGAGGTTTTCAGCGTCCTCTTTGATGAGCGCGCACACGATGCCAACGATGCGTTCGAACGCCACTTCGTCACGGCCGCCAATGACGTCGGCGTGAGTGAGGTGCCCGGCGCGCGGGCGACGATCGAAACGCTCAAGGATCGCGGCATCGCCGTGGCGCTCACGACGGGTTTTTCTCCTTCTACACGCGAGGCGCTGATCGAGATCTTGGGCTGGTCGGACCTCGTCAGCCTGCGGGTTTCGCCCGCTGATGCGGGTCGAGGCCGTCCCGCACCGGACATGCTGCTCGTGTGCGCGTTGCAATCTCAGGTGAGTGCCGTACGGGCGATCATGGTGGTGGGTGATACGGCGTCGGACATGCAGGCCGGGCGCCGCGCCGGCGTCGGTCAGTGCGTTGGTGTGCTCACCGGTACCGATAGCGAGCCTCGCTTGATCGCGAGCGGCGCCGACGCCGTCGTGGACTCGGTCGCTGATCTCGTTCGCCTCGACACGCTCGTCACGCACTAGTCATTCAACCGTCGTGCAACTTTTGATGGAGTGACACAAGAGATGCGTGCTGTCGTCACAATGCGCTAACTACGAACTCTTACTCTCGTGGCGAGTCACCAGCCCGGTGCTCAGTAATCGGAGGAATTCACGTGGTTCCAAACAAACTAAGGATCGCCTTCGCGGCCGGACTGGTGGGGACGGTCTTGACGACGCTCTCTCTCGCTGGCGGCGCGAACGCAGCGACAAAGAAAGTCGATTGGTCGACGGTGCAGTCAGCGTCGGCCGGCGGTGGCATGAGCGCCCTCATCAAGGCAGCGAAGAAAGAGGGTCACGTCAACGTGATCACGATCCCTCTTTCGGGTTGGGCCAACTACGGCGCCATCATGAAGGATTTCACAAAGAAGTACGGCATCAAGATCAACGACCAGAACCCCAACGGTTCGAGTGCTCAAGAGATCACCGCGATTGAGACGCAAAAGGGACGCGCGGACGCGCCGGATGTCGTCGACGTCGGCACGAGCTACGCCACCAACAACGAGAACCTCTGGGCTCCGTACAAGGTGCAGACCTGGGCCGACATCCCCGCGTCGGCCAAAGACGCAAGTGGACGGTGGTACGACGACTACGGCGGGTACGTCGCGATCGGCTGTGACACGAAGATCGTCACGACGTGCCCCACGTCATTCGCACAGCTGACCAACCCGATGTACAAGAACGAGGTCGCCATCAACAACGACCCGACCTCCGCGTCGGCGGCGTTCTACGCGGTCTGGGCGGCGGCGATCGCCAACGGCGGTTCGTTCAGCAACATTCAACCCGGCATCAACTTCTTCGCGACCCTCAACAAGGACGGCAACTTTGTTCCTGGAGGCACCGAAGCGACGGCCGTTGCGGGCACCACGCCGATCCTCATCTGGTGGGACTACCTCCAAGACGGCGTCGCGGCGAGCGTTCCCGGTTGGAAGTCAGTGATACCGACCGACGGAACGATTGCGGCGTACTACACCCAGGCGATCACCAAGGACGCTCCCGACCCGGCGGCGGCGCGCCTCTGGGAGGAGTACCTGTACTCGGTGACCGGTCAGAACCTGTTCCTCCAGGGGTACGCACGTCCGATCGAACTGGCAGCGATGACGACAGCTGGCACGGCCAACAAGACGTGGCTCGCAGCGCTCCCCCCGGCGCCGGCAGGCGGGCTCACCTTGCCCACCGAAGCTCAGGTCACAGCCGCGGGCGCCACGGTTGACGCCAACTGGGCCTCCGCCGTCGGCGGAAGCTGATAGCGGGCATCGCAAGAAATGACTGTCTTCTCCGATCTTGACTCTCAGACGTCTTCCCACGACGTTACGAGTCGGACGGGGAAGGGCGCGGGTGCGCTGGTTCGGAAGATTCGGACCAGTGCACCCGTGGTGCCGTTCTTGGCGTACGTCATCTTGGTGCTGGGCGTACCCACCGGGACCATCGTCGCCTTTGCGTTTCGCTCCAAGCTCGGTCACTTCACGTGGTCGAACGTTCATACGATTCTCTCGGGTGAGTACCGAGCGGGCTTTGAGAACAGCCTCAAACTTGCTGTCGTCACTGCCATTATTCCCGGCGTGCTGGGGACGATCATTGCCTACGCGATCTCAACGTCAGAGCATCCGGCGTTCAAACGAATTGTCGCGGCCACCTCAGGTGTCTTGGCGCAGTTCGGCGGCGTCAACTTGGCCTTCATGTTTATCGCCTCATTTGCCGCGACGAACGGCATCGTGACGAAGTGGCTGGAGGGTGTCGGGCTTGATCCTTGGAACCACGGATGGAGCCTCTACAAATTTTGGGGTGTGGCGTTCGTCTACATGTACTTTCAGATTCCCCTGATGGTGCTCATCATCACGCCCGCTTTCGCTGGATTGCGGCCAGCGTGGCGCGAGGCTGCAGAGAATCTCGGTGCCTCGCGTTGGTTCTTCTGGCGCCGGGTGGGCATTCCAGTGCTGACCCCCGCGATACTCGGCAGCACATTCTTGCTGTTCGGTAGCGGCTTCTCTGCCTACGCCACCGCCGAAGCATTGACCGGAGGAACGATCGCGATCACGCCCATTCAAATCGGGGCGATCTTGCAGGGCAACGTCATCGCGGGAGAGCAGAACATCGCGTACGCGCTGGCCTTCGCCATGATCGTCATACTCCTCGTGTCGGTCATCTTCTACGTGCTCCTGAGAAGAAGGACGTCTCGATGGCTTCTCTAGAGCTCGGCTCTGTGCTCGCTGATCCATCCGAGATCGATCAGCGTTATGAGCCTGATGCGCCCCTCAAGAAGCGCCGATTCCAATTTCGCTGGGGACGTGGCGCCATCTTGGTCATCGCGGGGGCGTACTTCATCATTCCCTTCTACGCCGGAATGGAATACTCACTGCAGCGTCCCACCGGCGGTTTCTCGTTGCAACCTCTCAGCCAGATCGCTTCGGCGCCCGGCTTCTTGTCAGCGCTGTGGCTCTCGACGCAACTCGCAGTCATCACGATGGTGGTGGTCATGGCGCTGATGGTGCCGACGGTGATCTACGTGCACCTGCGACTCCCGCGCTTTCGCAGAGTCATGGAAGTCATCACCATCCTTCCGATCATCATTCCGCCCATTGCCTACTCCGTCGGCGTCTTGGAGTCGGCCCCGCAGTGGTTGAGGAACTCGCAGTATCTGCTGGCCATTGTCTACGTCATCTTGGCGATGCCCTACGTGTACCGTTCGCTCGACTCGGGACTTGGGGCATTGGATCTCAAGACGTTGGTTGAAGCATCGAGATCGCTTGGCTCCAGTTGGCTGATGACCATCTGGCGCGTCCTCGTCCCCAACTTGCGCCCGGCGCTGATGTCCGCGTCGGTGTTGACCATCGCCTTGGTCTTTGGCGAGTTCACGATCGCGAACGTGGACAACTGGCAGACGATACCGGTCTGGATCTACCTCGCCCCCACCGACAACCCGAGGATCAACACCTTGGTCGCAATGATCGCCTTGCTCGCGACGGCTCTGGTGCTGGTCCTCATTGTGTCGCTGGATCGATCACAGTCTCGAAACTCCAGGAGGAGCTGATGGCCTTGGTAACCGACGCATCGACAGTGGCGAGAGCTCCCGTTCAGCCACAAAGTGGCGCGCCCGTGGTCTTTGAGAACCTCACGCGGCGCTTTGGTACCACCACAGCACTGGACGGACTCTCATTGAGCATCGTGCCCGGTGAGTTGGTGGCGTTGCTGGGACCATCAGGTTGCGGTAAGACCACCGCACTGCGTGTGCTCGCCGGCTTCGAGCGTCCTGACAGCGGCCGCGTGCTCGTTGACGGTAAGGACGTCTCCCAAGTGCCCGCCCAGCGTCGTGACATGGGGATGGTCTTTCAGAGCTATTCGCTCTTTCCGAACATGAATGCCTGTGACAACGTGGCTTTCGGCCTTCATATTCGTCACCAGCGCGCTGCGCAGCGGCGCGCCAAGGCAAAGGAACTGCTGGACCTCGTCGGCTTGGCGGATCACGTGACCAAGTTTCCTCATCAGCTCTCGGGAGGACAGCAGCAGCGCGTCGCCCTCGCACGCGCCCTCGCCATTGAGCCCCGCGTCTTGCTCCTCGACGAGCCGCTCTCCGCGCTCGACGCGAAAGTGCGCGCGGAGCTGCGCGACCAGATCCGAGCCCTGCAGCAGCGCCTCGCCATCACCACCGTGTTCGTGACCCACGACCAAGAAGAGGCGATGTCCATCTCCGACCGCGTCTGCGTGATGCGCAAAGGCCGCATTGAGCAGGTCGACACTCCTGCGGTGCTCTACGCCAACCCCGCCACGCCCTTCGTCGGTCAGTTTGTTGGCGTCTCCAGCCGAGTGGCGGCACTGCGCCACGGCGATCACGTTGAGGTGCTCGGGAACGAGGTGAAGATTCGCGGCGACCTCGCTGCGGTGCCGGCGGGTGACCTCCATGCGTTGCTGCGCCCCGAGGATCTCACGGTCGTGGTCAACCCAACCGGTCTGGGAGTAGTCACGCATCGCAGCTTCCTCGGCTCGACGACTCGCGTCGGCGTGGGCATCGCGGGCACGAATGTGCGTGTGGACGTTCGCAGCAGCGACGCCGATGACCTCGAGCTGGGAACCCGCGTTGACGTGTCGGTCAGCGCTCGCGACGTGCTCGTGACCACGCCGCAGCCAGCGAGCTGATGAGTCCCTCGTAGTCTGCGAGGACGCCGACGTCGAGTCCCTCGATCTTTCCCTCATCGTCCCACGTGCGCAGTGCGAGCGCGTCGGGGAACCCGGGGTGCTCTTCGAAGCGCAGGCACTCCTCTTCACTGAGCAGCCCGCCCTGCGCCTTCAGCGTCATCTTTGAGGCTTCTGAGAGCCGCTCGAAGTACCCGGGATCGGTAGAGCAGCGCCAGCGCTTTGCGGTCACGTGCATCGACACGGGCCCCGCGACCGAAGGGCCGAAGAGCGGCGCCAACACTCGTGCGCCGACGGCCTCGTGATCGTCATCGTCCGCATCTAATCGGAAGTCGGGCCCATTTTGGACGTCCGCCACGAGATGCCCCACGTCGTGGAAGAGCGCGGCCGCGATCATCGCGTCACTCGCGCGCTCGCCGCGCGCGAGTGACGCACATTGAAGTGCGTGCTCGGTTTGGGTGATGGCCTCACCGTACGGTTCGCTTCCGTGCACTTCGTAGAGCTCGAAGAGTTCACTGACATTCTTTGGTGCGTGCACGATTCTCCTTCGTTCGCCGTCATGCTATGGCGCCTATGTAGGCCAACCATGAAGGAGGAGTAACTATTTGGTGAACGCCGGGAAGATTATTTCGACTGCCGAAGCACCAGCTTGGAGGCGCTGATCAGAGAACCTGCAGCGACTTGATGTGCAACTGGGCGGCCACATAGTTCGATAGGGCCACACCGCCGCCCAACGCCGCCGAACCTTGAAGCGCGTCGTTTGCGTTGTAGTCGCGAATCGATACGTTGCCACAGCCGCCCGGGTCCGCGACGACCACGGCGTAAGGCGTCGAGGCGTTTCGATAGAAGCTCAAGGTGAGCGTGGCGGCGACGTCCATCGGACACATCTCTCCCGAAGGCGGTGCTTTTGGCAACGCGTTCACGCGCTTGAGGATCGCAGCGATGGTGCCGGTGTTCATTGTCGCGTAGGTCGAGTACTTATCCGTTCGTGCATTGAGGCCTCGCGCCACGCGCGCGACGAGGCGTGTGGCGCCCCCGTCGACCTTTGCGTAGCGCGACTTATCGGTCGTGGTGGCGGCGTGCGCCGGCAAGGCTGCCGTGCCGATGGCGATGGTTCCGAGCGTCGCCACGGCAATGCTCGCGAGGGCCAATCGGCGAAAAGCGGTGATAAGGGTACGAGCAGAAGCGTTCATATCCTCTTACTGTCGCCGCCGCCGCGTTTCTTACAGGAGGACGTCTCACCCAGAGGCGGCAGGGCGCTGGCAAAGATGCTTCTTCGCCGTCGGGGTCACCGGTACCAATCCTCGTCCGACGGTCGCGTCCGGTTGCGAAACTCGAGCGACTTCCACTCCGCGAGCGAGTCGCTGTGAATCGTCGGCACGCGCTCTGTGGCAATGAGCGCGGCGAATCGTGGCCCGCGGTAGGTCGAGGTGAGCGAGTGGTGAGCTCGGCGACGACCGCGAATGGTGTTCCAGGCGGTAGAACGAGTCATGTATTCAACGGTACGAGGGCAAGGTAAGAGCCGAGTGATCGTAACGAAAGACCCGTGCACTTTTTGCGATACGGAAGCGAAGATTCTCGTCCACATTGAAGTCCGAAAGCGGGAAGCGCGGGCGCTATGCGCTCCGTAGATTACGAACATGCCAGAACTTGATGACGTGAGGTGGCGCGCGGTAGAAAGTCGCGACGCCACGATGAGTAACTGCTTCGTCTACGCCGTGACGTCGACGAGGATCTTCTGTCGGCCCGGTTGCGGGTCGCGTCGAGCGCTTCGCCGCAACGTCGAGTTCTTCGCCACGCCGAGTGACGCACTGCTCGCTGGCTATCGGGCGTGTCGTCGTTGTCGGCCCGAGGAGGTGCACGTGAGCGACCCCACGGTGGCAGCTGTCATCGAGACGTGCCGCCGTCTGGAAGAGAACGACGCCGCAAGCTTCGCGGCGCTCGCCGCGGACCTCGGGTACAGCGAACGACACCTACGGCGTCGCTTCAGCGAGGTCATCGGCGTTTCGGTTGGCACTTATGCCCGTGCGTGCAGGGCCGAGCGCATTCGAGCGAAGTTGCGCGCCGGCACACCGGTGACGAGTGCCGTCTTTGACGTCGGATACGGTTCGATGCGCGCCTTCTACGAGCACGGCGCGCCGATGCTTGGCATGACGCCCGGTCGATACCGCGACGGTGGCCGCGGCGAGTGCATCACGTTCACCTCCGTAGAGGCGCCGTTGGGCTGGGTGGTAGCGGCGCGAACGACACGCGGCGTGTGTGCGGTTCGCATCGGCGATGACGAGGTCGAACTCGTCAAGGGTCTGATCGATGAGTATCCCAATGCCCTCGTCGAGCGCGATGATCTTGGTCTCGCTGAAGTGGCGGACGTGCTTGGCGATGCGATACGTGGCGAACGCGACGCGACGGAACTGCCACTTGATCTCGCAGGCACCGCTTTTCAACTTCGCGTGTGGGCCGCTCTTCGAACGATTCCTCGTGGCGAGACGAGGACGTATTCAGAAGTCGCACAGGAGATTGGCGCTCCGTCGGCCGTGCGCGCAGTGGCATCGGCGTGCGCCGCAAATGAGGCTGCGCTCACGATTCCGTGTCATCGGGTGGTGCGCAAGGACGGCTCGATGGGCGGTTACCGATGGGGCGTCGACGTAAAGCAGAAGCTTCTTGCCGCCGAGCGCCGAGACGTCGTCGCCTGATGCGGGCTCGACGAACGCCTAATTTGACGATGTCGGCAGCGTTCCAACTCCGTTCACGACGCTTACCGGGCCATAGCTGAGGGCAGCTGCTGGCGAGTACGCGTCGTTTGTCGCGTCGGACGCGATGCTGTTGAGTTCGGTGCTCGACAAGAGAGCCCCGGTGGCGGGATCGATGAGTACCTGGAACTCCCCGTTCGCGTCCGAGGACCCGTCGACCGGCACCGTCAGCGTGGTACCGCTGTCGCCGAAGCTGTCCGTCGTACCGGTCGCGACGGTCGCACCGGGCATCTGCTCGAGAACCTGGTAGAGCACCGACCCGAGCTTGGCGGACGCTTCTGGCCAACGCAATAGTTGCTCAATCATTGTCAGCTGTTGAGCGGTGTCACAGCCCGACGCTGCATCCGGAGCAGCATCCATGGGACACGCTTGTGGGGTAGACGACACCGATCCGTCAGGGTTGATCTCGCCGTTTGCGAGCATCGCCTGAATCTGGCTGATGTTGTCGGGCAAGGCGAGGAGTGCGTTTGCCAACATCTGGGAGTTCATGCCCCCTTCGAGACCGATCGTTGGAGCAGCTGTGCCAGCTTGCGCTGGCAGCATGAAGCCGAAGCCGTCGAAGCCCTCGATCGATTCCGATTCGGCGGGTACCGGTTGCATTGAGGGGCTCGCCCCCGACGTTGAGTTGCTGGGGAGTACGGGTGGACCCTGGAACGCGCACGGCACGAACGGCTTACCTTCGGCGACCCAGTTGGCCTCGTCGGTTGCCGTGGCGAAGTGACTACCGTCCTGGTCGATTGGCGTCCCCGCGATGTCGCTCTGACCCAGACTGTTCGGTGATGTCCAACTTTGCATCGTGGCAGCGGCGTCATACGTGACCCAAGGGCCCCACGTCGTGCCCTCCATACCGGCGAACGTGCAGGTCAGCGTGATGTGGGTTTCTTGGTAGTAGTACTGACCCGCCGCGAGGGTGGGCAGCGCCGCCGCCGTGGCGTCGTCGAGGGCGGCGCGATGCAGTGTGGTGGCGGCGGCATTGACCGGCGTGCTGCCTGGTAGGAGGCCGATCACAAGAGCGGTCGCAGCGCCAACCGTGGCGAGCGAACTGAGTGCGATGACACGTCGCCGCGTCCTGGGCGCGCGTGGCGTTACCTGCGTGACAACCTGCGCCCACACGCCATCTACATGTTGGGCATTCTCGCGGTGGAGCTCTTCGTTCAGCGGATCGAGTGACCGCAGCAGATCTTCGAGATTCGAGTCGTTAGTCATGGGTTCTCCTTCGGCGAGGAATTTGTGATCTGATCGGTTTTGGATTGGCGGTTGACGGCGCCCGCCAATCGCCCCAGCGCGCGGTGGTAGCGGACGTTCAGCGCGTTCACTGACGTGCCGAGTACCTCAGCAATCTCACTGCGACTGAGGTTCTCCCAATACACGAGGCGTAGAAGCTCGGCGTCACTCTCTGACAACTGGCTGAATGCTCGTGACACGTCGAGCACTTCTTCGAGTGGCGACGAGTCGGTCAACTGCAGGTCGTTCAACTCAGCGGCCTGGGGATGGCGATCGATCCGCCGACGCTCGTGGGCGACCTCGTAACTCGCGATGCGGTAAAGCCACGTCAGCGAAGGGTCACTGACCTCAGCGAACTTTCGCCACGCCACGACGAACGTGCCCGCAACAACCTCGTCGTGCGAGCTTGGCGGCACTCGGCGGGCGACGTAGCGCGAGATCGCGTCATAGTGCTCGCGATAGAACGGCTCGAAGGCGCTCGTCAGGGTCGCCGTGCCGTTCTGCTTGATTCGTCGAGAGGCGCACATAGTTACTATCCGTTTACTCCCGTTGGGGGACATTTTCTTACAAACACGAGGAAATGGATACCGGTAAGCGGAGCTTTGCATCTCGATTGGCGTAAGTGCCCGGACGCAGCGCACTGGCGGAGGAGGTGGGATTTGAACCCACGGAAGGTTTCCCTTCACACGATTTCCAATCGTGCCGATTCGGCCGCTCTCGCACTCCTCCAGGAGATTCACGATGAAATGAATACCGGCTTGCAAGGCTACTTGAGTCCAACCATCTCGATCTCCGGTAGCCTTTTTGTTGCCGAGATCGAAAGCAGTGGTCGGGTCCCGTGCGACGACCTTTCGTGAACCGAGTCAGGGGTGGAAACCAGCAGCTCTCAGCGAACTGTGTTGGGTGCCACGGATCGCCTGACCACTGCTTTGGATCTCGGCGCGAGAGTACCTCCCGTTAGCATCGTTCCATGGCTGACACGAAGGCGACGCCCGCCTCACTCGAAGGCGTGACCTCTCTTTATCGTCGCTTCCGACCGGGCCGATTCGCCGAACTTCGGGGCCAAGATCACGTGGTTCGAGCCCTCCAGGGAGCGGTAAAGAACGAGCGGGTTTCCCACGCCTATCTCTTTTCAGGACCGCGAGGTACGGGCAAGACGACGACCGCGCGCATCCTCGCGAAGGCACTCAACTGCGAGAATCCCGTCGACGGCGACGCGTGCGGCATCTGCGCGAGCTGCGAGGCGATCGCCAAAGGCACATCCCTCGATGTCATCGAGCTCGACGCTGCATCGAACAACGGTGTGGACGACATCCGTGACATCATCTCGGGCGCGTGGCACAACACCCCCGGACGATGGAAGGTGTACATCTTCGACGAAGTCCACCAGCTCTCGAAAGCCGCCTCTGCCGCCCTCTTGAAGACGCTCGAAGAACCGCCGGGCCACGTGGTGTTCGTGCTGGCAACAACCGACCCGCACAAGGTGCTGCCGACCATTCGGTCGCGCACTCAGCATCTGGAGTTTCGTCTGATCAACGCGGACACGCTGGCCACGCTTCTCCAAGACGTGAAGAGCGCGGCTGGACTCGGGACGGATGACGCAACGATTGAAGCTGCGGTGCGCCTCGGGCGGGGCTCGGCACGAGACGCGTTGAGTGCGCTCGATCAGCTGCTCGCCACCGGATCGATCAGCGAGACCCAGCCCGAGTTCGATGGCCTCTTCGGCGCGCTCGTGAAGGAGGATGCCGTGGCGGCGCTTCGTTCGCTCGCCGTGCTGGCCCGCGAAGGTTGGGACCCCGAGCAGCTCGCCGAGAACTTCGCCGGCGAAGTGCGCCAGGTGTTCTTGCTGCAGGTTGCCCCAGAGGTTGCCGACGCCGTCGACGCCGATCGCGATCGACTCACTCGTTGGGGAGAGCAGCTTGGACTCGCGCGCAGTGTGCGCATCCTCGAGACCGTTGGGCGGGCTATTCGCGAGATGAAGAGCGCCCCGGAGAAGATCGTCATGCTGGAAGTCGCCATGGTGCGCCTCACGAAACCCGACCTCGATCACTCGTACGAATCGCTCGACGAACGGCTCACCCGTCTCGAGCGCGGTACGACACATTCGCCAAGCGCGCCTGCAGCACCCGCGCCACCAGCGCTTCGACCGATCGGTACGTCAGTGACCGCGCCTGCACCGGACCCGACGTTGCCCAAAGCCGCTGACGAGAGACCAGTTGCTACCGCTCCTCCTCAGGTCCACGACCCGGTGCCGGCGACAACGTCGTCGCCTGACGCCGACCGTCCGCCCTCCGGTGGAACGCTCACGCTCGACGATGTTCGCCAGCGTTTCATCGAGCGCGTCGTGCCACGCACGTCGCGCTCCGCACAGCTGTTGCTGCGCTCAGCGAGGGTCGAGTCACTCGAGGGACTCCTGCTCACGATCGCCGTGCCCAGCGAGGAGATGCGCCAGAACACCGAGCTCATCGCACAAGGATTAAAGGGCGCACTCGAGCACGAGTTCAAGACATCACTCACCCTCCAATGGACTGTCGAACCCACACTCACCGTCGCATCAGCCCCCCCGCGCCGCGCGCCGGCGAGACCTGTGGTCGTTGACGAAGAGTTCGTTGACATTGAGGACACCGATATGACCGCCAACGTCGTGGTCGTGGATTCTGCGGCGAGCCACCTCATCACCGAGATGTTTCCCGGGGCCGAGGAGATCTCGTGAACTACCCACCCGCGCTGCAGGCCGTGGTCGACGAGCTGGGTCGGTTCCCCGGCGTTGGTCCGAAATCGGCCCAACGTATTGCCTTCTGGCTGATGCGTCAACCGAGCGAGGACGTGGAGCGGCTCGCAGTGGCGCTCGGCGAGATGAAGTTGAAGCTCTCTTTTTGTGAGCGCTGCTGCAACATCGCCGAGACGGGTGGGCTCTGTCCCATCTGCGCGGACGCGCGTCGCGATCAGACGACGATCTGCGTCGTCGAGAGTCCACCAGATGTCGTTGCCGTCGAGCGCTCGGGTGCGTTCCACGGGACCTATCACGTCCTACATGGCGTGCTCAATCCACTTGAGGGCGTGACGCCCGACCGACTGAAGATTCAAGAGCTCTTGCAGCGCCTTCACGGACCAGTGAAGGAAGTCATTTTGTGCTTCAACTCCAATGTCGAAGGCGATCACACCGCGATGTACCTCTCGAGGCTGCTCCAGGTTCCGGGTCTTATTGTGTCGCAACCCGCGAGTGGACTCCCGGTGGGTGGTGACCTCGAGTTCGCCGATGACCTGACGCTCGGGCGTGCGTTCGATGGGCGACGTGTCTTAAGCGATTAATTGGTGCTTGGCCACATCGGCTACGCGAAACGGATGACGCAGAGCACGCCGGCAACGAGGCAGTAGATCGCAAACGGCGTGAGCGTGCGGGTCTGGAACCAGCGAGTCAGGAATCGCACCGATAGGTACGCCGTCACCATGGCGAAGAGCGCGCCGACCAGGGTTTGTACGCGTACACCGTGTCCGAGGGGCCCGAAGAGTTCGGGCAGCTTGTAGAGACCGGCGAGCAGTATCACGGGCGTCGCGAGCAGGAAGGCGAAGTTGGCGGCGTCCTCGTGACCGAGTCCGTCCAAGAGTCCCGCGACCATGGTGACACCACTCCTGGAGATCCCCGCGAGCAGCGCGAGGATCTGGGCGCTGCCGATGGCAAGCGCGCTCTTTGGAGTCATCGTGTCGAGCTTCGCCAGTGAAGCGTGGCGTCCCCTCCCACGTCGGATCGCTTCGCCGCCGAGCAAGATGAGTCCGTTGATCGTCAAGAAGATGGCCGCGGCGAGCGGCTTTGCGAAGAGCTCGCGCAACTTGTTCTGCAGGAGAATGCCGACGATGCCCACAGGGATGGAACCAATGGCGAGGAGTGCGAGGAGCCGGTACTTCTGATCGATCGTCGGTGCGTTGAGTCGCCAGAGCGACGACACCCCGTCATCGCGCGTTCGTCCGAGTTGGACGAAGAGACCGCGAAACAGCTCGTACCACGTCTGTCGGTAGTAGATGACCAGGCCGATCGCGGTGCCAACATGCAGGCCGATGAGGAAGACGAGAAAGAAGTTCTGGTTCGCGCTCTGGGTGCTGACGAGGTTGTGCCAACCCAAAAGGGCCGGCACCAGCACGCCGTGGCCGAGGCTCGACACGGGAAAGAGCTCGGTGACGCCTTGAACGACGCCCATCACGATGGCCTGAAAGAAGCTCAGTGTCGGATGCACGGCTTCCACGTTAAGCCAGGTGGCAACACACCTCGAACTTCGATGAGAGACTTGGTTCGTGCGCTATCTCACGATCGTCCGTCATGCAAAGGCTGAAAAACCCGCGCCCAATCAGCGCGACAAAGATCGCGAGCTCAACGATCGTGGACGCCGCCAGTGCGAGCAGCTACGAGCCTGGGCGAACGACCCGAATGAACTCGGCCGTTTCGGACCTGCGACGGCACTTGTCAGTTCAGCCGCTCGCACGAAGGAGACGTATCGACGCGCCTTCGAAGGCACGCCCTTTGTCACCGAGTGCGTCGAGAGCGACCTCATCTACAACGGACTGCACGAAGTGACGGCCGAAGATGTCTTGATCGACCTGGCCGCGATCGATCCGGTGTCGATGTCACTGCTCGTCGTGGGACACAACCCGACGGTGCTCGAACTGCTCTCGACGTTCGTGCGCGATCTGGCGCGCCCGTTGCGCGAGAACTACCCTCTCGCGGGCGCCTTTGTCCTAGCGCTGCCCGAGGATGAGCAGATCGGTCCCGGCCCCTACGAGCTCGTCGCCCGCTACGTTCCGAGCTAAAGCGCGCGCAAAAGTGCGGCGTCGCCTTGACCACCGCCACCACAGAGAGCAACCGCAGCAAGTCCACCGCCGCGGCGACGCAACTCCAACAGAGCGGTAATCGCCAGGCGCGTTCCTGACATGCCAACCGGGTGTCCGAGTGCGATGGCACCGCCGTTCACGTTGACTATGTTCTCGTTCACTCCGAGGTCGTCAAGTGAGGCGAGCCCAACCGCCGCGAAGGCTTCGTTGATCTCAAAGAGATCGATCGACTGCACGTCGACGCCCGCCTTCTTTGTCGCCTGCAAGATCGCGCGCGATGGTTGGGTGAGCAACGAGGTATCGGGACCCGCGACCTGTCCGTAGCTCACGAGTTCACCGAGTGGACTCAACCCGAGTTGCTCGGCTCGCTTTTTGGACATGACGAGCACGGCGGCCGCGCCGTCGGAGATCTGGGACGCGTTGCCCGCAGTGATCGTGCCGTCCTTCTCGAAGGCGGCGCGCAGGCTCGCGAGCGACTCGACGGTGGTGTCGCCGCGCACGCCTTCATCGGTGTCAACGATGATCGGCTCACCCCGGCGCTGGGGCACCGCAACATCGACGATCTCTTCGGCGAAGACGCCGGACGCAATCGCCTCTGCTGCGAGTTGGTGGCTGCGCGCGGAGAACTCGTCTTGGCGCGCTCGCGAGATGCGACCCTGGTTGTAACGCTCGGTGGCAAGGCCCATGGCGCACTGGTCGAACGCGCACGTGAGGCCGTCGAACATCATCGAGTCGACGACGCTCTGGTCGCCAATGCGATATCCCGCTCGCGCACCCGGCAGAAGGTACGGGGCGTTGGTCATCGACTCCATCCCTCCCGCGATGACGATGTCCGCTTCGCCGGCGCGGATCATGAGGTCGGCGAGATAGATGGTCTGAAGACCCGACAGGCAGACCTTGTTGATGGTCGTCGCGTGAACCGTCAGGGGGACGCCCGCCTTCTGCGCCGCTTGGCGCGCAGTGATCTGCCCTTGGCCGGCCTGGATCACCTGGCCCATCAAGACCGCGTCGATGCTGGCGGGATCAACACCGGTGGCGTCGAGCACACCCTTGATCGCGACGCCGCCGAGTTCTTGAGCACTCAGGCTCGCGAAAGCGCCGGCAAGTTTTCCGATGGCGGTGCGGCGACCCGCGACGATGACGCTCTGTGACATGACGACTCCTTATTGCTGTCCTGGGAAGAGGAACATTCAGAGACGATAGACGCTGCCGCATAAATGTCATCAATCCTGAGACACTGCGGGCGCGCCTCAGAATGGACGTCGCTGCGCCCAGTAATCTTCCCAGATGAGTGAGATTCTCGACGCGGTGCTCGCGGGTGCCTCGCCCGAGACGCTGGCCGACACACCGATGCCCGAGGTCACCCGAGCGGTGTTCGTACGTCGTGACGAACAGGACATGTTCGACGGCGTGGCGAGCGAGGACAAGGATCCTCGTCAGAGCCTTCACGTCGGTGAGGTCCCGATTCCCGAGCTTGCTCCCGATGAGGTGTACATCGCGGTGATGGCTTCGTCGATCAACTTCAACACCGTGTGGACGAGCATCTTCGAGCCACTGCCCACGTTCGGCTTCCTCGACCGACTCGGCAAGGAGTCGGTATGGGGCAAGCGGCACGCGCTCGACTATCACGTCGTCGGCTCCGACGCGGCGGGTGTTGTCTTGCGCACCGGTTCGCAGGTGCGCAACTGGAAGATCGGTGATGAGGTCACGGTGCACTGCAACTACGTCGACGACCAGGACCCGAGCAGTCACGACGATTCCATGCTCGCGAGCAACCAGCGCATCTGGGGCTTCGAGACCAACTTCGGTGGCCTGGCCGACGTCGCCGTCGTGAAGGCCAATCAGCTGATGCACAAGCCCGTGCACCTGACGTGGGAGGAGGCCGCGGTGAACGCGCTGTGCAACTCGACGGCATATCGCATGCTCGCGTCGCACAACGGCGCGCCGGTCTCCCAGGGCGACAAGGTGCTCATTTGGGGCGCGTCGGGTGGACTGGGGGCCTTCGCGGTCCAGCACGTCTTGAATTCCGGTGGCGTGCCCATCGGGGTTGTGTCCAGTGAGTCGAAGGGTGCGACGCTGCGCGAGCTTGGTTGCGAGCACATCATCAACCGAGAGGCGATGAGCTATCGCTTCTGGAAGGACGAACACACCCGAGACGAGAGCGAGTGGCGTCGGCTCGGCAAGGACATTCGTTCGCTGGTCGGTGACGACCCCGACATCGTGTTCGAGCATCCGGGCCGAGCCACGATGGGAGCGAGTGTCTTCGTCACGAAGCGCGGCGGCACGATCGTCACGTGCGCGGCGACCAGTGGCTACATGATCGAGTACGACAACCGACACCTCTGGATGAAGCTGAAGACCATCAAGGGTTCACACTTCTCGAACTATCGCGAGGCGTGGGCCGCCAATCAAACAATCATCGACGGCAAGGTCATCCCGCCGCTCTCGGCGGTCTTCCCACTCGAAGAGACCGGTGAGGCCGCACGGGAGGTGCAGCACAATCGTCACGAGGGAAAGATCGGAGTCCTCTGCCTTGCGCCCCGCGAGGGACTCGGTGTCAGCGACCTGACGCTTCGCGAACGGATCGGCGAGGATCGACTCGGCGTCTTTCGCCGCCATGACGAGGGAAAGTGATGGAGCCACTCTTCACCGAGATCGATCACGTCGCGATTGCCGTCAACGATCTTGATACGGCGATTGCGTGGTATGCGGAGGTTTTTGGCGCGACCGTTGTGCACCGCGAGGTCGTCGTCTCCGACGGCGTCGAAGAGGCGCTCATTCGCGTGGCCGACTCGTACATCCAGCTGCTCACGCCCACGCGCGATGATTCTCCTGTTGCGAAGTACTTGGCGAGCAAGGGGGAGGGACTGCATCACGTCGCCTATCGCGTCGATGATTGCGCGGCCGCGCTTGCGGCGGTGAAGGCTTCGGGCACGAGGACGATCGATGACGCGCCGCGTCCGGGATCGCGAAACACGCTCGTCGCTTTCATTCATCCCAAGGCCGCGTTCGGGACATTGATCGAACTCGTGCAAGAGCGCGAGTGACGGGTTTAACGCGCAACGTGGTTACTGCGCAGTTAGAACGTTTTTACTTCTGAGTAACAAAAAATTCCTACTTCGCGGTAACGCAAGGGGCGACGCAACCTTGACAGTTTTGGGTTCTTAGCGACACATTCTCACTGGGAAAACCAATTGTGCGGTGGCTACTCTCGATATATGGAGCATTCGATGGCAGAACGTCTTAAGGAGTTAGAGGCATTCAAGGCCGAAGCTCGAGTGGCCGGAGGAGAGCCCGCAATCGAGCGCCATCGCGCAAAGGGTCGCATGACCGCGCGAGAGCGTCTCGAGTACCTCCTCGACGAAGACTCGTTCCAAGAGTTGGACATGCTGGCGCGTCACGTCGCCTCGGGCATGGGCCTCGAAGACTCGCGTCCTTTCTCTGACGGCGTCATCACCGGTTTCGGGAAGATCGACGGTCGAAAGGTCTGCGTCTACTCTCAGGACTTCACCGTCTTCGGTGGTGCACTCGGAGAGACCCACGGCGAGAAGATCCAAAAGATCATGGACCTCGCGATGACGATGGGCCTGCCGATCATCGGTCTCAACGACGGCGGTGGCGCGCGCATCCAAGAGGGAGTCGCCGGACTCAACGCCTACGGCGGGATATTCAAGCGCAACGTGCGCGCTTCAGGTGTCGTGCCGCAGATCTCGGTCATCCTCGGGCCGTGCGCCGGCGGCGGGGTGTACTCGCCCGCGTTGACGGACTTCATCTTCATGGTGAAGGACTCGAGTCACATGTTTATTACCGGTCCGGATGTCGTGAAGTCGGTCACGGGTGAAGACGTCACGCTCGAAGAGCTTGGTGGCGCCCAGACGCACGCGACGAAGTCCGGTGTGGCGAGTTTCGTGCTGCCCGACGAGAAGAGCACACTCGACGAAGTCCGCTATCTCCTCTCGTTCCTTCCGTCGAACAACATGGAAGAGCCGCCGCGCATCATGACCGGTGACGACCCGAACCGGCTCTGCGAGGATCTTCGCGAGCTGCTGCCCGCCTCGCCGAACCAGCCCTACGACATGAAAAAGGTCATCACGTCAGTGGTGGACGGTGGCGACTACATGGAAGTCCACGCCACCTACGCCCAGCAAGTCACCTGTGGGTTCGCTCGCCTCGACGGTCACACGATCGGCATCGTCTCCAACCAACCGCAGATCCTTGCGGGGGTGCTCGACATCGAGTCCTCAGAGAAGGCAGCTCGGTTCGTGCGCACGTGCGACGCCTTCAACGTGCCGGTGGTGACCTTCGTTGACGTGCCTGGTTTCATGCCCGGTGTCGACCAGGAGTACGGCGGGATCATCCGACACGGCGCGAAGCTCCTCTACGCCTTCTGCGAGGCGACGGTGCCGCGCATCTCGGTGATCACGCGCAAGGCGTACGGCGGCGCGTACGTCGTGATGAACTCGAAGTCTGTGGGCGCCGACCTCGCCTACGCGTGGCCAACGGCCGAGATCGCCGTCATGGGTGCGTCGGGTGCGGTGGGGATTGTCTATCGCCGCGACCTTGCGGGCGCCGAAGACCCTGAGACGATGCGCGCGCAGTTGATTGACGACTATGAGGAGCGTTACGCGACGCCGTACGTTGCGGCCGAGCGCGGCTTCATCGATGACGTCATCGATCCGGCCGAGACTCGTCAGATCATCGCGCGCGCCCTCGACCTTCTGCGCGGCAAACGTGAAGAGCTACCCAAGCGCAAGCACGGGAACGTGCCGCTATGAGTAGCTACGGTCTCGCACCTCGTCCCTCGCTGCCGCCGGAAGAGATGGCCGCACTCGTGGCCGCGGCCGAAGAGCTATTGAAGGCCGAGCGGCGCCGTGTGGCGGATAGGCCGCCCGCGTGGCGCTTCTCTGGTCGTTGGTTCAACGCGGGTCCGTACTCGGGCCGTCGGCCGCGCCTCAGTTAGTCGACTCGATCAGCGCCAAGAGGTCGTCCATGATGGCGGCCATTGAATAGTCCTTGGGCGTGTAGACCCGCGACACGCCCACCGCCTTCAGCTCGCTCGCGTCGCCATCGGGCACGATGCCACCGAGTACTACCTTCGCGGTGACGCCGTTGTCACGAAGGCCGTCGATGATGCGTGGCACCAGCGCGAGGTGCGAACCCGAGAGGATCGAGAGTCCAACGACATCAACGTCCTCGTCGCGCGCAGTCGCGACAATCTCTTCCGGTGACAGGCGGATGCCGGGGTAGATGACTTCGAAGCCGGCGTCGCGAGCGGCAACGGCGATCTGCTCCGCGCCGTTGGAATGACCGTCGAGTCCAGGTTTGGCCACGAGCAACTTCGGCCGGGTGCCGCGACGCTCGTAGAGCGCCTGCGAACGGGTGACGAGGTCACTGAACGAGGCTCCGCGGCTCGACGTCACCGCGCGCACGCCGGTGGGCGCGCGGTACTCGCCGAAGACCTCGCGCAGCGCGTTGGCCCACTCGCCGGTCGTGCCGCCGGCCTTCGCGAGAGCGATCGAGGGGATCATGATGTTGTCGTCCGTATCACTGCTCGCGGCAACCCGGCGCAGCTCGTCGAGCGCGGCTCGAACGGCTTCCTCGTCGCGATGGTCGCGCCACAGCTCAACGTCCTCAATGAGCTCGCGCTCGACCCTCGGGTCGACGGTCATGATCGAATCGATGGACTCGGTGTCAGTGAGCGGGGACGGCGCGGTCTCGACGAAGCGATTGACGCCCACCACGGTCTGCTCGCCCGATTCGATGCGCTCGACTCGCGCTGACTGGCTCGCGACGAGTCGACTCTTTAGTTCCTCGATCGCGTTGAAGGCTCCGCCGAGAGCGAGGACATCGTCGAGCTCGCTCTGAGCCGCGACCGTGAGGTCGTGCACGATGCTCTCCATGACGCGCGATCCGGCGAAGAGGTCGGGGTACTCGAGCAGGTCGCTCTCGTAGGCGAGCACTTGTTGAATGCGCAGGCTCCACTGCTGATCCCACGGCCGAGGCAGTCCGAGCGCCTCGTTCCACGTCGGCAGCTGGATGGCGCGAGCGCGCGCGTCCGCGCTCAAGGTCACGCCAAGCATCTCGAGCACGATCCGTTGCACGTTGTTCTCGGGCTGTTGCTCGGTGAGTCCCAGTGAGTTCACCTGCACGCCGTAGCGAAAGCGCCGCAGCGATGGATCCTCAACGTGGTAGCGGGTGCGACAGATCTCATCCCACATCGCGGTGAACGTGCGCATCTTGGCGACCTCTTCAACAAATCGCACGCCCGCGTTCACGAAGAAGGACATCCGTCCCACCACCTCGGGCATCTGCGATGGATCGACCTTTCCCGAGTCGCGAACCGCATCGAGCACGTCGATGGCCGTTGCGAGGGCATAGGCGATCTCCTGGGCTGGTGTCGAGCCTGCCTCTTGGAGGTGGTAGCTGCAGACGTTGATGGGATTCCACTTCGGCACGTGGTTGATGCCAAAGGCGATCATGTCGGCGATGAGACGCTTCGACGGCTCGGGGGCAAAGATGTACGTGCCGCGGCTGAGGTACTCCTTGACGATGTCGTTTTGCGTTGTCCCCGCGAGCGCGCCGTAGGCAACGCCCTCTTCGTCGGCGAGGGCGAGATACAGCGCCCACAGCCACGCGGCTGTCGCGTTGATCGTCATCGACGTATTCATCTTGTCCAAGGGAATGTCGTGGAGCAGCTCGCGCATGTGGCCAAGGTGAGCGACCGGCACGCCGACCTTTCCGACTTCACCGGCGGCGATCGGATCGTCGGGGTCATATCCCGTCTGCGTCGGCAAGTCGAAGGCGATGGAAAGGCCCGTCTGGCCCTTCGCCAGATTGCTGCGGTAGAGCTCGTTCGAGGCCCGCGCGCTCGAGTGACCCGAGTAGGTCCTCATCACCCAGGGCTTGGCGTGCTCTTTCACCCGACTCCTATCGGTCGTACTGGTAGAAGCCGGCGCCGGTCTTTCGTCCCAGTTTCCCCGCCTCAACCATGCTCCGAAGCAGTGGTACCGGCTCGTAGTTGGCGTCGCCGTGCTCTCGCCGAAGCACGTCAAGGATCGCGAGCGACGTGTCTAGTCCAACGAGATCAAGCAACGCAAAGGGACCCATCGGAAAGCCGCAGCCGCCCTTCATCGCCGCATCGATGCCCTCCATTGTCGCGACGCCCTGTTCGAAGAGGCGTACCGCGTTGTTCAGGTAGGGAAAGAGCAGCGCGTTCACGATGAAGCCCGCCTGATCCTTTACTTCAACTGGCTCCTTGTGGCACTCCACCACGAACTTCGTCACCGCGCTCATGGTCTCATCGCTCGCCGTCAGCGGGCGAACGACCTCGACGAGCGCCATGGCCGACACGGGATTGAAGAAGTGCACGCCGCAGACGCGTTCTGGGTGCCTGACCTGGGCCGCGAGATCGATGACCGGCAACGTCGACGTACAGGTTGCGATGATGGTCGACGGGCCCACTACCGCGTCGAGTGCGCGAAACGTCTCTATCTTGACCTCGAGGTTCTCGACCACTGTTTCGATAACCAAGTTGCACGCGGCGAGGTCGCTCAGTTCCGTCGTCACCTTGATGCGACGGCGAACATCTGCCGCGTCCTCGACGTCTCGCTTGCCTTTTTCGACCTGCCGGGCGAGGGACTCGTCAACGGCGACCAGGACGGCGTCGGCACCCGCCGTCGTACGTGCCCGTACCGTCACCGACGCGCCGGTTGAGGCGGCAACCTCGGCGACGCCGCTGCCCATGATGCCCGATCCGACGATGCCGATATTTTCGAACCTCATTAGCGAACAATACCGTTACCGGCCGGTAGACCACGAGTGAGAAACTGAGAGGGTGCACACCTTTACGGCAGTCGGTTCAGCGGAAGCGCTCAGCGAACTTCTGATACGCGGCGAGCCACTTCCTCTCTCTGAAGGCGCCGACGTCGTCATCGTGCCCACGGCGGCCGCCTTCATCGGCGCCGAGGCATCGGCGATTGAGCTCGCGGGACTCTTCGAAGCTCGCGGCACGAAGGTCGAGGCGCTGATGAACATCAACCGTGACTCGAGCAACGAGCCCTACTTCGCGCAACGTCTGCGTGATGCGCAGCTCGTGGTCGTGAGCGACGGATCACCGCTGCACGCGCGCAGCGTCTGGCGCGAGTCGCTCGCTGGTGACGCAATCCGTGACGCCCGCGACGTTGTCGCGATCGGTTCGGTCGCGTCGGTGTTTGGCGACGTGATGGTCGACCCGCGCGGCGGCGCGCCGACGAACGGTCTTGGCTACGTCACTGGCCTCGTCATGAGTGTTGCTGCCAGTGAGGAAGAGCTCGCGCGCACGAGATCACTGCTTGGCGACGATCCGATACTCGCCGTGCTCGGTCCCTACGGCGTCGTGCACTTCGACGGGGCGAGCTGGCACGTCCTCTCTCCGGACGTCATAACGACGCGCGGAGCGGAACCCGTCGAGCTCTAACTCTCGTCGATTGTCACCGACTCGATGACGACGTCTTCGCGTGGCTTGCCCGAAGGCGTACCCACGTCGTTGATGGTCGTCACGACGTCGAGACCCTTGACGACCTTGCCAAAGAGGGAGTAGAGCGGGGGAAGACGAACCCCGTCGGGACCGGAGATGACGAAGAATTGCGAGCCGTTCGTGTTCGGTCCCGCATTGGCCATGGCGAGCGAGCCAAGCTCGTAACGGCCAGGCTTGGGCAGTTCGTCTTGGAAGCGGTATCCAGGACCGCCCGCACCGCTGCCCGTCGGGTCACCGCCCTGGAGCACGAAGCCCGGGATGATGCGGTGAAAGACGATGCCGTCGAAGTAGTGCCATCTCGCGAGAAAGACGAAGCTGTTGACTGCTTTGGGCGCCGCGAGCGGGTCCAGCAAGATCTCCATCGTGCCCTTCGAGGTCACCATCGTTGCGGTGTAGGTCTTGCTCGGATCGATCAACATCTCAGGTTCCGCGCCGAACTTCTGGCGCTGGGGGCTGGATCCGTCGGGGTTGGGTAGGTCGGTCATTACGACTCCTTAATGGTGATGTTCAAGATCCGGTACGTGACGAACGGCGGTATGCCGTTCGCCGTCGTGTTTGCGTTCCCGCCGTCTTGGATCTTCATCACGACGTTGTAGCCGCTGATCACCTTGCCGAAGAGGGTGTACGACGCCGGGAGCGTCTCACCGGATGGGCCCGTGACGATGAAGAACTGGCTACCACCCGTGTGGGGCTGGCCGGTGTTGGCCATGGCGATCGAGTAGAGCGGGTACGTCGGATTCCCGGTCTTCGGGTATTCGTCGGGAATGGTGTAGCCCGGCCCGCCCGAGCCGGTGCCGGTCGGGTCGCCGCCTTGGATCATGAAGCCGGGGATGGCTCGCTGGAAGATCACGCACTTGTAGAAGTTGTGCTGGGCGAGGAAGACGAAGTTGTTCGTCGTGATCGGCGCGGTCTGGGCGTCGAGTTGGACAACGAAGTCGCCTGCGGTCGTGTCGAAGTCGGCGTCGTACGTGGCGCCCGTGTCGATCGTCATGGCCGGAGCTTTCGTCCAGGTGAGTTTGTTGACATGGGTTTTCGTCGAGGCCGGGCATCCATACGCGACGGCCTTCGCGTTGGACGCCGTCTGCTCGTGGACGTCCTGCACCGTCGCCGTCGTATACGGCGCCGCAGTTGTCGTCGTCGCGTCCTGGGTCGTCGAGGTGGTTGTGGTCGTCGACGGCGTGTTCTTCCCCGAGAAGAGGAAGGCGCCGGTACCCACGACCAGCACGGCGATGATGGCGACGATTACGCCACGGCGCACCGTCTTGCGCTTCTTTTCCTGTCGCTGCATGCGCTCGAGCCGTTCGCGGCGTCCCGCCTTTTGCCGTTCACGTTTTGAAGATGTCATGGGTGCGACATTAGTAGGCCCTTCAAAGCGTCCAAGATCGCTCAACTAACCTTGATGCGTATGGCACTCATTGTGCAAAAGTACGGCGGCACATCGGTTGGTGACGCGCAACGCATTCGCGCCGTCGCTGAGCACGTCGCGAGCACGCGCCGGGATGGTCACGAAGTGGTCGTCGTGGTCTCGGCGATGGGCAAGTTCACCGACGACCTCATCCTCCTCGCCGACGAAGTCTCGCCGAACCGGCCCGATCGAGAGATGGACATGCTGCTCACGGCTGGCGAACGCATCTCGATGGCGCTCGTAAGCATGGCACTCAGCACCAACGGCGTTGGCTCGGCCTCGTTCACGGGCTCTCAGGCAGGAATCATCACCGACACCAGCCACACGCGGGCGAAGATCCTCGAGATGCGACCCGACCGGGTTCGCGAAGCGCTCGACGACGGATTGGTACCGGTCGTCGCGGGATTCCAAGGTGTCTCGACCGACCGGGACATCACGACGCTCGGGCGTGGGGGATCTGACGTGACAGCGGTCGCACTGGCGGCCGCGCTCAAGGCCGATGTGTGCGAGATCTACACGGACGTCTCGGGGGTCTACACCGCGGATCCGCGCGTCGTGCACAAGGCCAAACGACTGTCGGTAGTTTCGTTCGACGAGATGATGGAGATTGCCGCGACAGGCGGTCGGGTGCTCATGCTCCGTTCGGTCGAGCTCGCACGGCGCCACCACGTGCCGTTGCACGTGCGCTCGAGTTTCACCTGGGAGCCAGGAACCTGGATCGTGGAGGAGGACCCCACTATGGAAGAAGCCATCGTTTCGGCGATCACTGATGACACGTCGGAGGCGAAGGTCACGGTCGCTGGCGTGCCCGACCGGCCCGGCGTGGCGGCAACGCTGTTTCGTGAACTGGCGAACGACAACATCAACGTGGACATGATCGTCCAGAACACGAGCCTGCACAATGTGACCGACATCTCCTTCACCGTCGCCAAGACCGATCTCACGGCAGCGATGAAGGCGTGCAAGAAGATACAAAAGGAGATCGACGCTGCGACCGTGACGAGCGATGACCGCATCGGTCGCGTGAGCCTGGTGGGGGCGGGCATGAAGTCGAGCCCTGGCGTCACCGCCCTCATGTTCGAGACGCTGTATCAGAATGACATCAATATTGAGATGATCTCTACGAGTTCGATACGAATCTCCTGCGTTCTGCACGCGGACAGGGTCGCTGACGCCGTTCGAGTGCTGCACAGCGCGTTCGGCCTCGACGCCGAGTGATCTAGGATTTCCCCATGCATGTTGCCATTGTGGGAGCCACCGGCCAGGTTGGCGGCGTCATACGGTCGATCCTGATCGAACGTGACTTTCCTGTCGACGACATCAGATTCTTCGCTTCGTCGCGTTCAGCGGGTTCGACCATCGAGTGGCGTGGTCGCCAGATCGTGGTGGAAGACGCCGAGACCGCCGACTTCTCCGGTATCGACATAGCGCTCGCGTCGTCGGGCGCGACGTCCTCGAAGGTGCTCTCGCCGCGACTTGCCGCCGCAGGTGCGATCGTGATCGACAACTCATCCGCATTTCGCATGGACCCTGACGTGCCGTTGGTGGTGCCCGAAGTCAATGCACACGCGCTCATCACCATTCCCAAGGGCATCGTGGCGAATCCCAACTGCACCACTATGGTCGCGATGCCCGTGTTGAAACCACTCCACCTCGCGGCGAGCCTCGAAAAAATCGTCGCGTCCACGTATCAGGCGGTGGGCGGATCCGGGCGCGACGGCGTGGACGAACTCGCCGATGAGCTCGAGAAGCATCGCGATCACGACCCGCGCGTGCTTGCCTTCGATGGCGCCGCGTTCCCGCTCGATGAAGGCGTGAAGTTTCCCGCAACGATTGCTCACAACGTCATCCCGATCGCCGGCTCGATCGTCGACGACGGCTCGTTCGAGACGAACGAAGAGCAGAAGCTCCGCGACGAGAGCCGAAAGATCCTCGAGATCGCCAACCTGCGCGTCAGCGCAACGTGCGTGCGAGTTCCGGTGTTCACTGGGCATTCGCTCGCCTTGACGCTGGCGTTCGAGAACGCGCTGACGCCTGAGCGAGCCACGGAGATTCTTTCGAAGGCTCGTGGCGTCGTGGTCCACGACATGCCGACTCCGCGTTTCGTGACGGGGAAGGATCCGAGCTACGTGGGGCGAATTCGACGCTCGGATGCGTTCAGCAATGGTTTGTCGCTCTTTGTGAGTGGAGACAACCTGCGCAAGGGCGCGGCGCTGAACGCGGTGCAGATCGCCGAAGCGCTGCTCGAACTGCGCCCCTAGTCGCCGCCGTCTCGTCCGACTTGACGTCGGGCGAGATTTACGCAGTGGTCGCCAAAGCGTTCGTAGAACCGAGCCATGAGTGCCACCTCGACTGCCACCGGCACGCTCATTGACCCTGACGTCAGCTCCGCAGTGAGTGAGACGTGAAGGTCGTCGAGCTCGTCGTCGATATCTTCGATGGCTCCCACCGCTTCGTTCTTGCCGTCGATGATGATGTCGGTCGCCTCACGCCAGATGGTCGTCGCGACTTCGCCCATGCGTTCGATGAGTCCGCGTGAGCGGGGACTCATCTCACTGCCAAGTCCGCGGGCGGCGCGTCGAGCCACGTGTTCGGCAAGGTCTCCGTTGCGCTCGATCTCAGGCAGTATGCGCAGCAAGATGAGCATGTCGCGACGTCCTTCGATGTCCAAAGCAGCACTTTCAAGCAGTCGCTGCTCGGCCGTGGAAACCAGGCGATTGACCAGGTCATCGATGATGATGTCCTGTTCCACGATGCGCTTGCCGAGTTCGCGGTCGTTCGCGAGCAGCGCGTGGGTCGCTCCCGCAATAGCCTCTCCAACCAGGGCAAAGATCTGAACCGTCTGGGGACGGAGATCATCGCTCAGGCGAACAATCGGCGCCTCGCTCGTCTCATCAGGGTGTGAGGAGCGAAAGAGCCGGTTCATCTCCCAAAGGCTAGTGGGAGTTACACCGTTTCTCTAGGGTGGAATTGGTAAGCGAAGGGTAAACAATATGGTCGCAGCGCTCAGTGGACTCATCGGACTCGTGGTGGGAGCGGCAATCGTGTGGGGGCTGGTCACGCGCCGCGCCGAAGGTGACCGCGAGTCGTTGGCAGATGCCAAATCGCTGCTGGCCGTTCGAGAGAGCGAGCTCACCATTGCCAAGAGTCACCTGGAGCAGCTCCGTAGTGAGCACGAGGCGGCGCTGACGAACCTCGGCCCCGTGTTCGAAAGCCTGTCGAGTCGAGTGCTCCAGCAGACGGTTGCGCAGTTCAATCAGTCGCAAGAAGCGGTGATGAGAGAGCGCGAGACGACGCTGGACCGTACGCTCAAGCCCCTCGCGGATCTGCTCGACGAGTACAAGCGCAACCTGGCCGAGTTCGACAAAGAGCACGTCGTCGCGCTGGGCGAAGTGAAGAATCGGGCAGAGGAACTCCTCACCGAACAGCGCCGCACCCAAGATGAGACTCGACGACTCAACCAGCTCCTCGGGCGTTCCGATCATCGTGGACGCTGGGGCGAGGTACAGCTCGCCAATGTGCTCGAAGCCTCGGGCCTGCGACAAAACATCGACTATCAGCTCCAGGTCTCGTCGACGGGCGAGTCGGGTCGATCGCAGCGCCCCGACTGCGTCGTCAACATGCCCAACGGCTCTCGTATCGCGATCGACGCGAAGTTTCCCTTCGACGCATTCGAAGCGTCGTTGGCGGCGACTGACGCCGACGAGCGCACTGCACTCGAGGCGAAGCACGCGAAGGACCTACTCGCTCACGTGAAGACGCTGCGCGACAAGGCGTACTGGGAAGCCATCGCTCCTGCGCCAGAGTTTGTTGCCTGCTTTGTGCCAAGTGACGCCGCGGTCAGTGTCGCCTTTGACGCCAATCCGGATCTCTTGAAGAGCGCTGCGAAGGACCGTGTCATCATCGTCGGTCCGACGAATCTGCTCTCGATGCTGTGGTCGGTCGCGATGGTGGTGCGCCAGCAGCGTCTCGCCATGAACGCCGAGGAGATCTACAAGGTCGCCGAGACCATCTTCGAGCGGATTCGCTACGTGGCCGAACCCGTCGCACGGATGGGCAAAGCCCTTGATACGCAGGTGAAGGAGTACAACGCGATGGTCTCATCCTTCGAGACTCGCCTCATCGTGAGCGCGAGAAATCTGCAGAAGCTCGGTGGTGCGGCGCACGCGAAGGAGCTGCCCGAGTTAGGTCACGTTGACCGGCTCGCAGCGCGCATCGACCCGGGCAAGTGGGGCGTCGATGAGTCGCTGCCTCTCTTCGATGGCGCAGCAGAGATACTCGAACTCGAAGGTTTCGAGGAAACGAACTAAAAACTCTGCCGAGTAAGTTCTTCCAGCGTGGCTCGTACTCGCGCGCAACGCCGTCGTCATACGGTGCTCATCTCGTTGGCGCTGATCATCACGCTCATCGTGCTGGTCTTTGCCCGTGATGTATCGCGGTCTGCGCACGGGGCGACCACCGAGCGACGAAGCGAAAACAAGAGCTTCGCGGCGCTCACGAACGGGCTGGTCGTCCAGGAGAACGAGTTCGACGAGCGTCTTAATCGACTGCTCAGCCAGGGGGACACGCTTCGCCGGACCACGTTCGCCGCTCGGCTCTATCAGCTCAATGACCAGCTTCCCGGATGGGTGACCGACGCCAACCTGCTCCGCGAACCCGCCCTCTCGCACCACGTCAACCAGACGCTCTACGAACTCACGACCGAACGTGTCGCGGCCTATCAGGCGCTGCTCGGCGAGATAGCTCACGCACTGACGCTTCCTTGGACGACCAACCCCATCGAGCACGTTGTGGATCCTGCGGCCACGCTCGTCAACACGAGCAAGCAGTGGAACCTCGCGAGATTCGCCCTCGCCAAGGAGCCGGGTCGCGTGCGCTTGGACGCCACCACTGCGCACGGCGCGGCGTACTTCAAACAGCGAGGGACCTATGCCCTGTCCAGCTCCCGTTCGCTCAGGCTGGTGCGGGCGATCTCGATCGACGCGGTGCATGTCACACCAGCGCCGCTGCCGGCGTCGAGAGGGGTGTTGCTGCTTCCGCCGGTGAAGCTCGTCGCGCTTGGCATCTCGGTGCTGAACGCGAGCTACGACGAGCAGCCGGTCACCCTGAGCATCCGCGTGACGCCGACGAACCACCTGGGTGCGCCCTTCTTTGAACGCATGCGCACCACGCTTGGCCCGCTTGAGGCGTATGCCTTTGTGCCGAACGATCTCACGACCGCCGCGAGCGAGCGCGCGGGCGTGATCATCAGCGTCACCGGCGCGCGGGCGGCAGTGGGCAAGGTCACGACCGAGCACTTTCGCCTCGAGATGTCGCCGTCAGGCAACAGCTAGCGAGGTTTGGTTACTGGCCAGTTGGCCTACGATGGTCCCGGCCCCAAATGATGAATCGAGGAACTGTGACTGAGTCAATTACCGTGACCGACAACCGCACTGGTGAGACTCGAGAGATGCCGATTCGAAACGGCGGTGTCGCCGCGAGCGAGTGGTCAAAGCTCCTCCCGGGCATATGGTTTTACGACCCCGGCTTCATGACGACCGCGATGGCCGAGTCGGCGATCACCTACATCGACGGCGACGCGGGGATCCTTCGCTATCGCGGCTATCCGATCGAGCAGCTCGCCGAGAAGTCGACGTATGTCGAAGTCGCGTACCTATTGCTGCACGGTGAGCTGCCCAACGCTGAGCAGGCGGACGCGTGGGAGAAGGAGATCACGCATCACACCTTCATCCACGAGAACGTGCGCAAGCGCTTCCTCGAAGGCTTCAACTACGACGCGCACCCAATGGGCATGCTCGTCTCGGCGGTCGCGGCGCTTTCGACGTACTACAAGGAAGCAAAGATCATCGACGACCCCGAGATCTTGAATAAGCAGATCGTCCGCTTGATCGCAAAGATGCCGACACTCGCCGCGGCCGCCCACCGCTTCAGCGTGGGCATGCCCTTCGTCTATCCCGACAACACGCTCGGCTACGCGCAGAACTTCCTGTCGATGATGTGGAAGGTCGCCGAGCCGCGCTACGAACCCGACCCCGTCCTCGCACACGCGCTGGACGTCTTGTTCATACTGCACGCTGACCACGAACAGAACTGCGGGACAACGGCGATGCGCGTCGCCGGGTCCGCGCACACCGATCCGTACTCTGCGACCGCAGCTGCGACCGCGGCGCTCTATGGTCCGCGTCACGGCGGCGCCAACGAAGCGGTCCTCAAGATGCTGACCAAGATCGGCAGCATCGAGAACGTGCCGGCGTTCGTCGAAACTGTCAAGCAGGGGAAGGTCCTCCTCGAAGGATTCGGGCATCGCGTGTACAAGAACTTCGACCCGCGGGCGACGATCATCAAGAGGACGGCCGACGACGTCTTCAGCGTGACGGGCAAGAACCCGCTGCTCGACATCGCCTTGAAGCTCGAAGAGGTCGCCCTCGCCGACGACTACTTCATCTCGCGAAAGCTCTACCCGAATGTGGACTTCTACTCGGGGCTCATCTATCAGGCGATGGGCTTTCCTGTTGAGATGTTCACGGTGCTCTTTGCGATCCCGCGCACGTCAGGCTGGCTCGCGCACTACCAGGAGCTGCTCAGTCAGGACACGAAGATCGCCCGACCACGCCAGCTCTACATCGGAGAAAAAGAGCGCGACTTCGTGCCGATGCACCAGCGCCTCTAACGTCGCTGCGCTCTAGCGCTCGCTGTTCTTCGCGATGACTCGCGTCAAGCCCTCTTGGACCATCGAGACTTTGAGCTCGCCGTCTCTCGAGAAGAGGAAGCCTCGCGCGAGACCCCTCCCGCCGAAGGCGATCGGCGACTCGGCGTCATAGAGCAGCCACTCGTCGGCGCGCAGGTCGTGGTGGAACCACATGCAGTGATCGAGGCTCGCGCCCATGAACGTGCCATCTTGCCAGTTGATCGAGTGCGGCTTCAAGATGGAGTCCATGAGGTTCATGTCGCTCGCGTAGGTGACGACGCACGCGTGGAGCAGCGGGTCGTCGGGCAGCGTCCCGTCGGCGCGAATCCAGAGTCGTTGATGGGGATCTTTATTGCGGTCCGGACTCCAGGGCACGTCCCCGATGTAGCGCTGGTCGATGGGGTGCTGTCGCATGAACCACTCATCGACGTCGGCAAAGTCGCTCCGCAAGATGTCTTTGAGCGGACGGATCTCATCGGGACCGGGGACGACCGGCATCTCGATCTGGTGCTCGATGCTCTCCTCGTCGCTATGGAAGCTCGCCTGCATGTTGTAAATCGCGCGTCCGTGTTGGATGGCAACGACGCGGCGGGTCGTGAAGCTCCTGCCATCGCGAATGCGGTCGACTTCGTAGAGAATCGGGGTGGTCGGATCACCCGGGCGCAGAAAATACGAATGCAGTGAGTGAACCCGGCCCTTTTCTACGGTTCGGCCCGCTGCCATCAGGGCTTGTGCTGCCACTTGACCGCCGAAGGTGCGCTGACGCTCCTCTTTCGGGTTGATCCCTCGATAGACGTTGACCTCAATGGTTTCTAGGTCGAGCAAGTGGACAAGAAACTCGAGGGCTTCGGACATGGTCCATTGTTGCACTCGTGCACGCCGGGCCGTCTTGGCGACACCCGGTAGACTGCTCTGAATGGTGGCTCGGATTCGCTCGTTGCTGGCGTGGTCACGCACCCGCGAAGGAAAGAAGCTCACCCGATATGTAATGGGTTCGGTCATCACGACCGGGCTGTCGTTTGCGTGGATCTCGGTCTTCTACGGCTTGCGGATCATTCCGGGCGTCATCTGGGCGACGCTGTCGGGAAACTTGATCGCCGTCATTCCTTCGTACTACTGGAATCGAGCGTGGGCGTGGGGCAAGCGTGGCCGCAGCCACTTCCGCAACGAGATCGTGCCCTATTGGTCGATGGCCTTTCTCGGCATCGCGTTCTCGCAGCTCGGCGCATTCTTCGCTCGCTACGAAGTGCACACGCACCACTGGAGTCGTCTCCTCAACACCGGTCTCGTGGCGGGCACGAACGTGCTCTGCTTCGCGATCTTCTTTCTCTTGAAACTGGCAGTCTTCAACCGAATCTTCCACGTCGTTCACCACGAAGAGGTGGTCGAAGAGCCTGTCGCAATGCAAAAGGGCACCACGATCTAGTTCGCCCCTGATGGCGGACTAAGAAACGATATAGAAGGCGCGTGCCCCTTGGTCGCGCGAAACGTGAAAGGTAGTTTGGCCCCGATGAACCTTTCCCCTCGCGCACTGCTGGCATGGTCGCGGACGCACAACGGTCGTCGGCTCGTTCGCTACACTTCGGCCTCGGTCATCACGACCATCGTGTCGCTCGCCGCGGTCTCGGGCTTCTACGGGCTCCGCATCATTCCAAGTGTCATCTGGGCGACGCTCGCGGGCAATGTCGTCGGCATGATTCCGGCCTATCAGCTCAACCGACGCTGGACCTGGGGCAAGCACGGGCGCAGTCACTGGCGAAAAGAGATCATGCCCTTCCTCGGCATGTCGGTGCTCGGCATTGCGTTCTCACAACTCGGCGCGTGGTGGGCGCGCAACGAGGTTCGCTCGCACCACTGGAGCCATCTCGCGAACACCGGTCTCGTGGACGGCGCGAACCTCTTCTGCTTCGGCGTCTTTTGGGTGTTGAAGCTCATCGTCTTCAATCGCATCTTCCAGGTGCAGCGGCTCGAAGAGATGGACGAGCACCTGCGCGTCGAAGAAGGAACCGCTTCTTAATCTCGGAAGTTGTTGAACTGCAGGGGTACGTCGAGCTCGGCCTCCTTGAACACGCCGATTGCGTGCTGGAGGTCGTCGCGCTGCTTGCCCGTGACACGCACGTGATCGCCCTGAATGGATGAGCTCAGGCTCTTGACGCCCATGTCCTTCACGATCTTGTTGATCTTCTTGCCGACGTCCTGGCTGATGCCGGCCTTGAGCGCCACCTTCTGGCGGGCGCTGTTGTGGCTTGCCTCTTCGATCTTTCCGGGATCGAGGGTTTTCAGCGACACAGAGCGTTTGACGAGCTTCTCTTCGAGGAGCTGATAGAGCGCGCGCAGACGATCCTCGGTCGACGCGCTCAAGGTCAGTTCTTTGTCGCTGAACTCGATGATGGCGTTGGTGCCCTTGAAGTCGAAGCGGTTCGTGGCCTCGCGGTTGGCTTGGTCCACAGCGTTGCGAACCTCTTGGAGGTCGATCTCAGAGACGACGTCGAAACTCGGCATGCAGTGATGCTAGAGCGATCACCGCAACGTCGTCGAGGGTGTTGGACATTTGATCTACCTCTGGCGCCCGCCACGCTCTATTGGTAGGGGGCGAGTCGGCACAGTAGAATTCTCGACGGGTCAGTGCCCGAGTGGCCAATGGGATCTGGCTGTAAACCAGACGGCTTAGCCTACGGGGGTTCAAATCCCTCCTGGCCCACCATGGTCAACCCCTCGGGGTTGGCGTCGAAAGTAGTCAGCAGTACGGTGTCACTTGACGCGGCGAGAGGAGTTACGTGGTTCGAGTGAACTCGTGGGCGAGCGGGGTTCGACGAACCTACGAACGTGTCACGTCGCGCTTCGAATCTGGCGTGCAGCTCCTCGAACGTCGCTACACGCCACTCGGTCGATTCACTCCCGGGCCGTTCGAAGGATGGTCGTTCCTGTGGCAGCCGGCGCTGCTTGGCTTCGCCGCGATGGTCGCCATCGTCGCGGGCTCGTCGTTCACCAACTCACCGTTTAAATTCAACTTGACGAGCACATGGTTCTTCGGGGAACCGTTGGCGAACGCCACTGGTGCGTCGAGCTTGACGAAATACATCTTGTCCGTGGTTCTCGTCTATGGCGGCCTATTGCTGTTGATGCGCGTGTGGCTGCGGCTCTCCGAAGTGATGAAGCTTCACGCCGGCGCGCCCATCAAGAAGCTCTGGTGGATCTTTGCGCTCTGGTCGGCACCCATGATCGTGGCGCCGCCGCTCTTTTCGCGCGACGTCTTTAGCTACGCGGCTCAAGGCGAGATGACCGCCGCCCACATCAGCCCATATCTATACGGGCCCTTCACCCTGGGCGTTGGCAGCAACGCCTGGACCAAGCCCGTCGACCCATTGTGGGGTAATACCCCTGCGCCGTATGGGCCGCTCTTCCTCTTCCTCGACAGCACCATCGACAAGATCACCGGGCACCGTCAGCTCTGGACGGTGGTGGGTCTTCGACTCCTCGAGGTCGCCGCGGTCATCTTGATCGGCTACGGCGTGGTGTTGCTCGCCAAGGGACTCGGACGCGACCCGGGCGAGGCCTTCGTGCTCGCCGCCATGAACCCGCTCGTGCTGCTCACCCTCATTGGCGGCGCGCACAACGACGCACTGATGACCGGATTCTTAGTTGTCGGTCTCGCGCTGGCGGTGCAGCGACATCCGGTGTGGGCGTTGTTCTTCGTCTCGCTTGCAACTGCCATCAAGGCGCCCGCCGCCATTGGGCTCGCCTTCGTGGCGTGGAACTGGCTCGGACCTGACGCGACACTCAAGCAGCGGCTTCGGCCGTTTGTCATCGGCGGTGTGGTCGCGGGTGCGGTGCTGGGCGTCACCACGCTCATGGCAGGTTTTGGATTCGGTTGGGTTGACAACCTCATGAGTGAGGGCACGGTGCGATCGTGGGCGGCGCCCGCGACGGGAGCCGGCATGGCCCTCACCAACATCTTCCATGCGGTGGGGCTGCACTCGATTGAGTTGGGCTCCGTGCTCTCGGTGACGAGATTCATCGGTGTTGTGATCGCGGCCGCCTTCACGTTCTGGCTGCTCTATCGTTCGCCTGAGCGCGGGTGGGTGCACTCACTCGGGCTCGCACTACTGCTCTTCGTCATCCTCGGCCCCGTCGTTCAGCCCTGGTATCTCGCGTGGGGATTGGTGATCTTTGCCGCGAGCTACCAAGGTCGCGAGCACTTCTGGTTGCTGCTGTTGTCGATCATCGGTCCATTCATCGGCCTGCCTGGTGGACGCCAGCTGCTCGCGGGGCTCGTGCACTCGAATCCGCTGCTCATCGCGCTCGCGGTCGCGATCTTGGGCGGCGTGCTCATCGCGCCGATGGGCCGCTGGACCCAGTGGTCATGGCCCGAGAAGGAACCGGTTCTTGTCGACGAGGAGCTTCCCCAGCAGACCCTCGAGCCCACACCCCAGACGGGTGGTCTGAGCGAAGCGACGGCCTGAGCCGAGTCAGTGACCGGGGTACTTCGATTCGTCAGGTAACACGTACTGATATTCGACGACGTCCAGCCAGCGTCCATGTTTACGGCCGACTTCGATTTCGGTCCCGACCAGGGTGAAGCCACACTTCTCGTGGAGGCGGATGGACCCGGCGTTCTCACCGACGATGCGCGCGATGATCGAGTGGAATCCTGAGCGTTTCGCGGTCGTGATCAGGTCGTCGAGGAGCAGTTCGCCCACCCCGCGGCCGCGCGCTGCCCGGTGGACGTAGACCGAGTTCTCCACCGTCGTCGCGTATGCCGGGCGTTCGCGAAAGGGTGAGACCGAGGCAAAGCCGAGGATCCGCTCGCCTCGTGCCCCCAGTTCGCCGAGATCATCCTCGTCGTTGATCGCGACAAGACACAGGTGCGTCGCTTGATGTTCGCGGATCCACTCGCGCTGAGCGTCGAGCGTGCGAGGCACCAGATCAAAGGAGACGAAGGCCTCAATGACCTCGGGATTGAGGATGTTCATGAGCGCTGACGCGTCGTCAACGTCCACCAGACGCGTTCTCATAGGGGACCAGGGTATCGCGGGAACGCTTGGAATAAAGGGGTGCACAGGGACTACACTTTGTCCTCGCGACTTTTTTTCGTCGCAACGCCCTCTTAGCTCAGTGGTAGAGCACTTCCATGGTAAGGAAGGGGTCGTCGGTTCAACCCCGACAGAGGGCTCGCCAGGCGGCGTAGCTCAGGTGGTCAGAGCACACGGCTCATAATCGTGTTGTCGCGGGTTCGAGTCCCGCCGCCGCTACCAGGCACAACGCAGCATCAAAGGAGAAAGCATGGCAAAGAACGAGAAGCGCGTCCAGGTGACCCTGGCGTGCGAAGACTGCAAACGGCGCAACTACATCACCACGAAGAACAAGATCAACGATCGCGAGCGCATCGAGATGAGGAAGTTCTGTCAGTGGGAACGCAAGCACACCGTGCACAAAGAGACCCGCTAGGAGGCCTCTTCGCGCGGGGTGGTAAGATTGTCGTCCCGAGGGACGCGCCCATGTGGTGGGTCCCCTAAGGGCAGTGGCTCAATTGGTAGAGCACCGGTCTCCAAAACCGGTGGTTGGGGGTTCGAGTCCCTCCTGCCCTGCTCGAAGATGGTTTTCGACGGATGACGAAGTACGAGTGAGAGACGAAAGATGAACCGCGAACAGAAGCGCTTGATGCAGCGACAGGGACAGATCGGCGCCGACGGCGCCCCTGCTACTCGTCGCACCGCGCAAGACGTGCAGCGTCGCCGCAGCGAGCGTGCGACGCCGCGCGAGTTCTTCCGCCAGGTGCGCGAAGAGATGCGCCAGGTCTCCTGGCCAACTCGTCCCGAGGTGATGAACTACACCTCGATCGTCTTCTTCGTCCTCGTGTTCATGACCTCGCTCGTCTTTGGCCTCGGCTGGAGCCTCGCCAAATTCGTCTCATTCCTTTTCATCAAGTAGGACAGCATGAGTGACGTAGACACCAACCACACAGAGAACGCAGATGACGCCGTTGAGGGCGAAGAGATCCTTGACGTCACGATCATCGAAGAGGACGAAGAGCCCGTTGTCGAGAGCGCCTACGACCGACCCGGTCGTTGGTACATCGTGCACACCTTCGCCGGTCACGAGCAGAAGGTCATCGGCGCGCTGAACAACATCATCAAGAGCCGCGAACTGAGCGACTCGATCTATGAGATCTACCTGCCCGAAGAGGACGTCACCGAGTTCAAGTCGGGCAAGAAGGTCACGGTCTCCAAGCGCATGTTCCCGAGCTACCTGCTGATCCGCTGTGAGCCGGACCCCGAGATCTTCTACGTCATCGGCTCGACGCCGGGCGTCACCGGTTTCGTCGGCGCGGAGAAGACCAAGCCGACGGCCCTCACGCGCCGCGAGGTCGACAACATCATTCGACCCCACGTGGAGGGTGTCGAGCAGCCCGTGGCGAAGCGACGCATGCCGACCCACGAGTTCGAGGTCAACGACACGGTCCAGATCAAGACCGGTCCGTTCGCCACGTTCTCGGGCCACGTGGCCGAGATCAACGAAGACCAGCTCAAGGTGAAGGTGCTCGTCGACATCTTCGGCCGCGAGACCCCGGTGGAGCTCGACTTCACCCAGGTCACCAAGCTCTAGAAAGATTCAAGGAGAACGCCCATGGCGAAGAACGTCGTTGCAGTCGTCAAGATTCAGTTGGAAGCGGGCCAGGCGACGCCCGCGCCGCCCGTCGGCACCGCGCTCGGGCCATACGGTGTCCAGACGATGGAGTTCTGCAAGCAGTACAACGCAGCGACCGAGTCGATGCGCGGCACCGTCATTCCCGTCGAGATCACGATCTACGAAGACCGCACCTTCACCTTCATCCTGAAGACGCCCCCGACACCGGTGCTGTTGCGCCAGGCGGCTGGCATCGCGAAGGGTGCCCACCTGGCCGGACGAGAGACCGCGGCGACGGTCACACTGGAGCAGGTCCAAGAGATCGCGAAGACCAAACTGAAGGACCTCAACACCGACGACGTCGAGATGGCCATGCTGCAAGTGGCCGGCACCGCGCGTTCGATGGGCATCAAGGTCGCGGGCTAGGAGAGTCATGAAGCACGGTAAGAACTACAAGAACGCACTCGCCCAGGTCGACCGTGAGGAGCTCCTCTTGGTGCCCGAGGCGCTGGAGAAGGTCAAGACGCTCGCTCACGCGAAGTTCGACGAGACCGTCGAGCTTGCCGTACGCCTCGGCGTCGACCCGCGCAAGGCCGAGCAGATCGTGCGCGGCACAATCTCGCTGCCCGCGGGCACCGGCAAGACGAACCGCGTCGTGGTCTTTGCGGCCGGCGAAGCCGCCCAAGCGGCTCGCGATGCGGGTGCCGACGAGGTTGGCGCCGAAGACCTCGTGGCCAAAGTCGCCGGTGGATTCCTCGACTTTGACGTGGCGATCGCCACACCCGACCTCATGGGTCAAGTCGGCGGGCTCGGCCGTGTGCTCGGTCCGCGTGGCCTCATGCCGAACCCGAAGACGGGCACCGTCACGACCGATGTCGCGAAGGCCGTCACCGAGTTCAAGGGCGGGCGCGTCGAGTACCGCACCGACAAGATCGGCAACGTCCAGCTGCGCGTGGGCAAGGTCAGCTTCAGCCTCGATGACCTCGTACGCAACGTCGTTGCCGTCATTGACGAGCTCGTGCGCGTGAAGCCGGCGAGTGCGAAGGGCCGCTACCTCGTGAGCATCACCGTCAGCTCGACCATGGGACCTGGGGTCAAGATCGACCCGACCCGCGTCCACGACCACGACGAGGTGCTCGCCTCCGCGTAGGTTTTGACGCGGACAACGAAGTACACGTACGATGTAACGCGCACGAAGTCGGTGCCACAGTTTTGTAAGAACGCCGAAGACATCCGGTGCACGAAAGTGCGTAAAGGACGAAAGTCCGCCTGACGAGGAGTTCGAGTTTCTCTGGAAGCTCGTTCGCTGAGTGCCTTCGGCCCGGTGAAGGAGTCAGATGAACAAGGTACGCACCGCCAAGGTCGCCACCGTCGACGAGGTCAAAGCGAAGGTTGACGCCACGTCGACGGCCGTCGTGACCGAGTACCGCGGCATGACCGTCGCCCAGATCCAGACGCTGCGCCGTCAGCTGCGCGCGCTCGACGCCGACTACAAGGTCTTCAAGAACACGCTCGTGCGCCGCGCCATCGCCGGCACCTCGAGCGAGCCGCTCGACGCCTTCCTCGAAGGTCCCACCGCGATCGCCTTCGTGAACGGTGACGTGTCGGCCGTCGCCAAGGCCCTGCGCGACTTCGCCAAGGCCACCCCGACGCTCATTGTCAAAGGCGGCGTCCTTGACGGCAAGGCGCTTAGCGTCTCTGACCTGACGGCGCTCGCGGACCTGCCGTCGCGCGATGTGTTGCTCGCGCGACTCGCGGGCCTCATCGCATCGCCGCTTTCCACCATGGCCGGCCTCTTGAAGGCCGTCCCGCAAAACCTCGCCTACGGCCTTGCCGCCCTGATCGACGCGAAGGGCGGCGCCCCCGCCCCCGCGGCCCAGGTCGACGCGGTCGCCGAGACTCCGGCCGGGGTCGAGGAAGCTGGTTCGCCAGCGAGCGACGACACCGCGACACCCGTCGCGGAGGTCGCGGAAGAGGCAGTTGCCGACTCCGACTCGAACACTCCCGAGGCGTCAGCTGACGCCGAGGAAACACCGGCCGAATAACCAAAAACGTACAAAGAGAAAGGAACCACCATGGCTGCAACCCTGACCAAGGAGCAGATTCTTGACGGTATCGCGGAGCTGTCCGTGATCGAGCTCAGCGAGCTTCTAAAGGAGTTCGAAGAGAAGTTCGGCGTAACTGCTGCGGCTCCCGTGGCCGTTGCGGCGGCCCCCGCCGCCGGCGGCGCTGGCGGAGACGCCGAAGAGGTTGAAGAGAAGAGCAACTTCGACGTCATTTTGACCAGCGGCGGCGACAAGAAGATTCAGGTCATCAAGGAAGTGCGTGCACTCACCAGCCTGGGTCTCAAGGAAGCCAAGGACCTCGTCGACAGCGCCCCCAAGCCCGTCTTGGAGAACGTCTCGAAGGCCGACGCTGACAAGGCGAAGACGGCCCTCGAGGCCGCCGGCGCCACCGTCGAGCTCAAGTAGCTCTGCTGCATTTTTCTTGGTCCCGGCCGGTGCGCCGGTCGGGACCACTGCAGGTCGAAGGAATACTTGACCTGAGCGGCGAATCTGCCTAGGGTTAGCGCAACCGTTTTTGCGGCCGCGTGTCTCGAAAGAGAACGCCAGTTGCACATTTCCCTGCGGAACCGCTAGAATAGATAGACCGTGTTCCTGCCCTTAACTTCGTCATCCCTTGACGCCGTTTTGCGCTTCGACCCGGCACGTATCTGTAGCCACCCACTCACACGGAGGATGACCGTTGACGTCTCGGTCCACTAGCCCGGAGCGCTTTAACTTCTCGGCATTGGGTGAAGCCCACCCACTGCCCAACCTCCTTGAAATTCAGCGCGACAGCTTCGATTTGTTCATGAAGCAGGGCCTGCGCGAGGCTTTCGAGGCAATTTCACCTATTACCGACTTCACCGGGCGCCTGTCGCTCGAGCTCGAATTCGACCCTGATGACGCGGACCTGAAGAGCCCGCCGAAGTTCACCGTGGAAGAGTGCCGTCAGCGCGCCACCACGTACTCACAGCCCATCTTCGTGCGCGCGCGCTTTCTCAACTCGGAGACGGGTGAGATCAAAGAGCAGACCGTGTTCATGGGCGACTTCCCGATCATGACTGAGCAGGGGACCTTCATCATCAACGGCACCGAGCGTGTCGTCGTGTCCCAGCTCGTTCGCTCGCCCGGCGTCTTGTTTCAGCCCGGCAAGGACGAGAAGGTTGCCTTCGAAGGTACGATCCACCCGAGCCGCGGTGAGTGGCTCCAGGTCGACCTCGAAGAGAAGAAGAACAAGTCGGCCAACGCAGGCGCACGCATCGCGCGCAAGCGCCGCATCTCGATCTTCACGCTGCTGCGCGCCCTTGACACCACGATGGACGAAGCGTTCTTCGAAAAGTTTGTTGCGCACTTCGACTTCTTGGAGGACCAGTTCCACCTCGACTGGAAGAAGGCGCACCTCGAGATCGCTAAGCACATGGAGAAGTTCAACATCGAGGACACCCCCGAGAACTTCACGCGCGCCAGCCAAGAGACCGCCTGGCTCGAGATCTATCGCCGCGCCCGTCCGGGCGAGGTGCAGACCGTCGAAGCGGCACGTCAGTATTTCGAAGGCGCCTTCTTCTCCGAGAAGCGCTACGACCTCTCGCGCGTCGGTCGCTACAAGCTCGACCGCAAGCTCGGTGACGAAGTCACCAAGAACGTCGAGCTCTTCGGCGACCTGCTTGAGCGCCCGAACCCCGACCTGCACGTGCTGTCAAAGGCCGAGGTCTTGGCGACGGCGACGTACCTGCTCAACCTCGCGCGTGACCGCACCGCGAAGGAGACTACGTACCACATCGACGACCAGGACCACTTTGCGAACCGCCGCATCCGCAGCGTGGGCGAGCTCATCCAGAACGCCCTGCGCACCGGTCTGTCGCGCATGGAGCGTGTCGTGCGCGAGCGCATGAACACCCAAGACGTCGAGGCGATCGCGCCCCAGACGCTCATCAACATTCGCCCCGTCATGTCGGCGATCAAGGAGTTCTTCGCGACCAGCCAGCTGAGCCAGTTCATGGATCAGAACAACCCGCTCTCGGGTCTCACCCACAAGCGCCGTCTCTCGGCGCTTGGACCGGGCGGACTCTCTCGTGAGCGTGCCGGCCTCGAGGTTCGTGACGTCCACTCGTCGCACTACGGGCGCATGTGTCCCATCGAGACCCCAGAAGGTCCGAACGTCGGACTCATTGGGTACCTCGCGACCTACGCGCGCATCAATGAGTACGGCTTCATCGAGACGCCCTACCGCGTCGTCACGAACGGTCACGTCACCGGTGAGGTCAAGTACTTCACTGCCGACGAGGAAGAGCGCTACGTCATCGCCCAGGCGAACACCGAGCTCGACGACAACGGCAACATCAACTCCGAGCGCGTCCTCGTTCGTCGCGGCCCGGTCGGCACCGGTCTGCGCGTTGGTTCCTCCAACAAGTCGTCGTCGACGACCTCCGAGATCGACTTCGTCAAGCCCGACGAGGTCGAGCTGATGGACGTGTCGACGAAGCAGATCATCTCGGTCGCGACCTCGCTCATCCCCTTCGTCGAGCACGACGACGCCCAGCGCGCCTTGATGGGTGCGAACATGCAGAAGCAGGCCGTGCCGCTCGTCATGCCCGAGGCGCCGTTCGTCGGCACCGGCATGGAAGCGCGCGCTGCGCTCGACTCGGGTGACGTGCTGATCGCTGAAGGCAGCGGTGTCGTCAAGTCCGTCTCCGGTGACCGCATCGTCGTTGAGTACGAGAAGGACGCCGTCGACCGCTATGGCAAGGCGTTCGGTCGCAAGACCTACAACCTCAACAAGTTCCGCCGTTCGAACCAGGACACCTCGATCAACCAGAAGCCCCTCGTCGTTGGCGGCGAGACGGTCGTGGCCGGTGACCTGTTGGCCGACGGCACGAGCACGAGCAACGGCGAGCTGGCGCTCGGCAAGAACCTGCTCGTCGCCTACATGCCGTGGGAGGGCTACAACTACGAAGACGCGATCATCTTGAACGAGCGTCTCGTGCGCGACGACGTGCTGACCTCCATTCACGTGAAGGAGTACGAGATCGACGCGCGCGACACCAAGCTCGGCGCCGAAGAGATCACCCGCGACATCCCGAACCTGCCTGACGACATCTTGGCGGACCTGGACGATCTCGGCATCGTGCGCATCGGCGCCGAGGTCGAGCCCGGGGACATCCTCGTCGGCAAGGTCACGCCGAAGGGCGAGACCGAGCAGTCGCCCGAAGAGCGCCTGCTTCGTGCGATCTTCGGCGAGAAAGCTCGCGAAGTGCGCGACACCTCGTTGAAGGTGCCCCACGGCGAATCCGGCAAGGTCATCGACGTGAAGGTCTACTCGCGCGACGAGGACCACGAGATGCAGCCTGGTGTCAACCAGCTGGTGAAGGTCTACGTGGCCCAGAAGCGCAAGATCTCTGAAGGCGACAAGCTCGCTGGACGTCACGGCAACAAGGGCGTCATCTCGAAGATTTTGCCCGAAGAGGACATGCCGTTCCTCGAGGACGGCACGCCCATCGACATCATCTTGAGCCCGCTCGGTGTGCCGAGTCGTATGAACGTGGGTCAGGTGCTCGAAAGCCACCTCGGCTACGCGGCGCGTCACGGCTGGGCTGGCATCGACGTCAACCCGTCGGTCGGCACGTCCGGTCACGACGACCAGCGCGACCCCGCGTCACGTCCGTACCGCAAGACCCGTCCGCGCACGGAGCCGGCGGTCTACGTCGCGACCCCGTCGTTCGATGGTGCGCACTGGGACGAGACCGACCGGGCGAAGGACAAGCCGACGATCCAACAGACCTTCGAGACGTTGAACGTCGACGGCCAGAACGGCAAGCGCATGCTCGCGGGCGACAACGATGGCAAGGTCACGTTGTACAACGGTCGCACCGGTGAGGCCTACGACAGCCCGATCTCGGTGGGCTACGCCTACATCTTGAAGCTCGCCCACATGGTCGACGATAAGATCCACGCCCGCTCGACGGGTCCGTACTCGATGATCACGGCCCAGCCCCTTGGTGGCAAGGCCCAGTTCGGTGGTCAGCGCTTCGGTGAGATGGAAGTGTGGGCCCTCGAGGCCTACGGTGCCGCGTACGCGCTGCAGGAGCTCCTCACCGTCAAGTCCGACGACATGAAGGGACGCGAGCGCGCCTACGAGGCGATCGTCAAGGGTCAGAACCTGCCCGAGCCGGGAATCCCCGAATCGTTCAAGGTTCTTATTAAGGAAATGCAGTCGCTCTGCTTGAACGTGGAAGTGCGCGACAAGGTTGGCGCCCACGTTGATCTGGCGGACACCGAAGAGGACTTCTTCTCAGTGACGCGCGAACTCGGAATCGACATCTCTCGACCCGAGCGCGGCAGTGACGAAGAAGACGCTCGACGCGCCGCCGAAAGGAAGTTGTCATGAGTCCACTCGACGTAAACCAGTTCGACGAGATCTCCATTGGTCTCGCCACTGCTCAGAACATTCGCAGTTGGTCATCGGGTGAAGTAAAGAAGCCCGAGACCATTAACTACCGCACGCTCCGTCCCGAGAAGGACGGCCTGTTCTGCGAGAAGATCTTCGGGCCGCAGAAGGCCTGGGAGTGCGCCTGCGGCAAGTACAAGCGCGTGCGCTTTAAGGGCATCGTCTGTGAGCGCTGTGGCGTTGAAGTGACCAGTGACAAGGTGCGCCGCGAGCGCATGGGTCACATCGCGCTCTCTGCGCCGGTCGTGCACATCTGGTACCTGCGTGGCACGCGTTCGTGGCTCGCCTACCTCTTGATGGGCACCGCGCCCAAAGAGGAGCTGAAGGCCAAGCAGCTGGAGAAGGTCATCTACTTCGCTGCCCACATGGTCACCTACGTCGACGAGGCCCGTCGCCACGACGACGTGGCAGAGCTACGCCTTGGTCTCAACGACGAGCTCGTCGAGATCGCTGATCGCGAAGTGAAGGCGCTCGACAACAAGCTGAAGGAGATCGAGGCTCGCGCCGCGAAGCTCGAGGCCGATGGCGCCAAGGAGTCCGAGCTTCGTGCACTCCAGCGCGGCACCGAAAAGGAGCTCGACGGCGTGCGTTCGCGTTTCGCCGAAGAGCGCGAGCTCGCCAAGCAGGCCTTTGACACGTTCGAGGGCCTCCACAGCCGTCAGATCATCGAAGACGAAGTGCTCTATCGCGAGATGGAGTTCCGCTACGGCGACTACTTCGAAGGCGGCATGGGCGCCGACGCGATCCTCCAGCTGATCGACCGCATGGACCTTGACGACGAAGAGAAGGTCATGCGCGAGATGATCGACGCGAAGGACGGGCGCAAGCCTCTTTCTGCGCAGCGTCACGCGAAGTTCCTGAAGCGTCTCGCCATTGTGCAGTCCTTCAACCGTCGCGACGAGCACGGGCACCGTTTGAACGACCCGCGCGCCATGATCCTTGAGGCCGTCCCGGTCATTCCTCCGGACCTCCGTCCGATGGTTCAGCTCGACGGTGGCCGCTTTGCGACCTCTGACTTGAACGACCTGTACCGTCGCGTCATCAACCGCAACAACCGGTTGAAGCGACTGCTCGACCTCGGCGCACCCGACATCATCGTGAACAACGAGAAGCGCATGCTCCAAGAGGCCGTTGATGCCCTGTTCGACAACGGTCGACGTGGTCGCCCGGTCGCCGGACAGAGTGGTCGTCCCCTCAAGAGTCTCTCGGACATGTTGAAGGGCAAGCAGGGTCGGTTCCGCCAGAACCTGCTCGGCAAGCGCGTCGACTACTCGGGCCGTTCGGTCATCGTGGTCGGCCCGCAGCTGAAGCTGCACCAGTGTGGTCTGCCCAAGATGATGGCGCTTGAGCTCTTCAAGCCCTTCGTCATGAAGCGACTCATCGAGACGCAGATGGCTCAGAACATCAAGAGCGCGAAGCGCATGGTCGAGCGTCGCAAGACGGTCGTGTGGGATGTCCTCGAAGAGGTCATCCGTGAGCACCCCGTCCTGCTCAACCGCGCCCCGACACTGCACCGCTTGGGTATCCAGGCGTTCGAGCCGATCCTCGTTGACGGCAAGGCCATCCAGATCCACCCGCTCGTCTGCAAGGCGTTCAACGCTGACTTCGACGGTGACCAGATGGCCGTGCACGTCCCGCTCTCGGCGGAGTCACAGGCCGAAGCGCGCATCCTGATGCTGTCGACGAACAACATCTTCACGCCCGCCACGGGTCGCCCGATCACCGAGCCGGCCCAGGACATGGTCTTTGGTGCCTACTACTTGACGCTGCCCTCTGAAGAGACGGTCGAGCACCCCAAGGTGTATCGCCACGTCTATGAGATCGAGAACGCGGTCGCTGACAAGCTGCTCGGCCTTCGCACGCCGATCGAGATTCGGCCCCTTGAGGGCTCGAGCCTCGACACGCGTCTGGAGTCGGCGGGCGTCGAGGTCACTGGTGCGGGACGTTCACTCGTCACGACGCCGGGACGGGTGCTGTTCAACGAGGCGCTGCCCTTCGGGTTCCGCTACGTGAACGAGCTCATCGGCAAGAACGCGAACCCGATCGGCACGATCGTCGAGGAGATCTCGGCGAGCTACTCGCGCCAGGAAGTCGCGGAGTCCTTGGACGCCATCAAGACACTCGGGTTCCGCTTCGCGACGAAGTCGGGTCTGACGATCTCCATCGACGACATCGTCACCACACCGGAGAAGGCAGCGATCCTCAACAAGTACGAGGAGCAGGCCGCGAAGGTCGAGACGAACTACCGTCGAGGCGTCATCGTCGACGACGAGCGTCGCCAGCAGGAGATCGAGATCTGGACCAATGCCAACAAGGAGGTCGGTGACGCCACAGACCGCGCGATGAACGCGATCATGGATAACCCGATCCGCCAGATGGTCGACTCCGGTGCTCGTGGTAACTCTCAGCAGATCCGTCAGATCGCGGCCATGAAGGGCCTCGTGTCCAACCCGCGCGGTGAGATGATCCCTCGCCCGATCAAGTCCTCCTTCCGCGAGGGCCTCTCGGTGCTCGAGTACTTCATCTCGACTCACGGCACCCGCAAGGGGCTCGGCGACACCGCCCTTCGCACGGCGGACTCGGGCTACTTGACGCGTCGACTCGTCGACGTCGCCCAGGAGCTCATCGTCAAGGAGTTCGATTGCCAGACGGCTCGTGGCATGTGGATCGAGCACGTTGCTCCCGACACGCGCGCACAGCGTGCGCACCTGGAGACCAAGCTCTGGGGACGCGTGGTCGCCGAAGACGTCACCTTGAGTGACGGCTCGGTCATCCCCGCGGGCACCATGTTGCTGATGGACGACGTCGAGCGCTTGCGCGACGACCCGTCCGTGAACCGCGTGCGCGTGCGCACGACGCTCACCTGTGACGCCATCCAAGGCGTGTGCGCCGCGTGTTACGGGCTCTCGCTCGCTACCCACCAGCTCGTTGAGCTCGGTGAGGCGGTTGGCGTCATCGCGGCCCAGTCCATTGGTGAGCCGGGTACCCAGCTCACGATGCGCACCTTCCACTCCGGTGGTGTGACCGAGAGCGACATCACCCACGGTCTGCCGCGCGTGGTCGAGCTCTTCGAAGCTCGCACCCCGAAGGGCGCCGCCGCCGTTGCCGAGTTCTCTGGCACCGTGCGCGTCGAGCTCATCGGTCGTGAGCGCAAGGTCACCATCGTCGGCGATGAGGGTCAGATCCAAGAGGAGTCGATCTCGATTGCTCGCCACCTCCTCGTCGAAGACGGCCAGGAAGTCGAAGTCGGTACGCCGTTGCACGACGGACCGCTCGACCCGAAGCTGATGATGAAGTTCCGTGGCACGCGTGAGACCCAGCAGTACCTCGTCGAAGAGGTCCAGAACGTCTACCGCGACCAGGGTGTGTCGATCCACGACAAGCACATCGAGCTCATCGTGCGTCAGATGACGCGCCGCGTCCAGATCGTGGACGCCGGCACCTCACACTGGCTGCCCGGAGCGCTCATCGACGTGAAGCTATTCAACGACACCAACGACGAGCTCGAGGCCAGCGGCCAAGAGGCCGCCGACGGACGCGCCCAGCTGATGGGTATCACGAAGGCGTCGCTCGCGACCGACTCGTGGCTGTCAGCCGCATCGTTCCAGGAGACGACACGTGTGTTGACCGAGGCTGCCATTGAGGGCAAGCGCGACAATCTCGTGGGTCTGAAGGAGAACATCATCATCGGTAAGTTGATCCCGGCCGGTTCTGGTCTGGAGTACTACAACCGCCGTGAGCTTCGTCTCGACATGCCCGACGCGGAGCTGTTGCCCGCCTGGGCCCAGGTCAGCGACGATGACCTCGACCTTGCGAGCTTGCTCGGCGAGCTCTCGAGCGACGACTCCTTCAGTGCAGACTTGAGCGCCTTCCAGAACATCGGGACGGCGACCTACGACGAGTCCGCACTGCCCGAAGACGACCTCATCAACCCCGAGGATCAATTGGGGGGCCAGGCTCTCTAACGCTGAGCCCGGGGCTGGCCCGTAAAGCCGCCTCGGGCTTGCCGTAGAAGGCTGGTGTGTCGTAGGATTGACAGTCCGCCGTCCGGTATTTCCGGCGGACGACGAGTTGTATCAACGAGCTGTACCAACAAGAGAGGTTCCGCGTGCCCACAATCGCACAGTTGGTCCGAAAGGGCCGACAGGACAAGGTTTCCAAGACGAAGACGCCGGCCCTGAAGGGGGCCCCGCAGCGTCGTGGCGTCTGCACCCGCGTGCACACCGTCACGCCCAAGAAGCCGAACTCCGCGCTGCGCAAGGTCGCCCGTGTGCGCCTCACCTCAGGGGTCGAAGTCACCGCCTACATCCCCGGTGTCGGCCACAACCTCCAGGAGCACTCGATCGTCCTCGTCCGTGGCGGACGTGTGAAGGACCTCCCGGGTGTTCGTTACAAGATCATTCGCGGCGCGCTCGACACCTCTGGTGTGCGTGACCGCAAGCAGGCCCGTAGCCGCTACGGCGCCAAGAGGGAGAAATAATGCCTCGCAAAGGCCCCGCCGTTCGCCGTGACATTCCCGTCGACCCGATCTACAAGTCGGTCCTGGTCACCCAGGTGACCAACAAGATCTTGGAGCGCGGCAAGCGCACCATCGCCGAGCGCATCGTCTACACCGCGTTGGAGCAGGTCGAGCAGAAGACCGGGAGTGACCCGATTGCGACCTTGAAGCGCGCCCTCGAGAACGTGCGTCCTGAGCTCGAGGTTCGCTCGCGCCGCGTCGGAGGCACCACCTATCAGGTTCCCGTCGAGGTTCGCCCGCGTCGTTCGACGACGCTTGCGATAAGATGGTTAACCGACTTCGCGAAGAAGCGCCGCGAAAAGACGATGGCCGATCGCTTGGCCAACGAGATCATCGACGCCAGCAACGGCGTGGGCGCGGCCGTGAAGCGCCGCGAGGACATGGCCAAGATGGCCGAGTCCAACAAGGCATTTGCCCACTATCGCTGGTAAGTAAAGAGAGTCTGCACAAGAAATGACCGCACGCGAGTACCCCCTCGACAAGGTTCGCAACATTGGCATCATGGCCCACATCGACGCGGGCAAGACGACCACGACCGAGCGCATCTTGTTCTACACGGGCAAGAACTACAAAATCGGCGAGGTCCACGAGGGCGCAGCCACCATGGACTGGATGGTCCAAGAGCAAGAGCGTGGCATCACCATCACCTCGGCCGCGACCACCTGTTACTGGAACGGCAACCGCATCAACATCATCGACACGCCCGGCCACGTCGACTTCACCGTTGAAGTCGAGCGCTCGCTTCGCGTGCTCGACGGCGCCGTCGCGGTCTTTGACGCCGTCGCCGGCGTCGAGCCCCAGACCGAGACCGTCTGGCGCCAGGCCAACAAGTACCACGTGCCGCGCATCTGCTTCGTGAACAAGATGGACCGCCTCGGCGCGGACTTCTTCCGCTGCGTCGACATGATCGAAGACCGCCTCAACGCGGTGCCGGCAGTCGTCCAGCTGCCCGTTGGTTCCGAAGGGAACTACCGCGGCATCATCGACCTGACGACCATGAAGGCGACGCTCTACCACGACGACCTCGGCGAGAGCTACGACGTCGTCGAGATCCCCGACGAGCTGAAAGAGCTCGCCGAGGAGTATCGCGCGAAGCTGCTCGACGTCTTGACGACCTTCGACGACGACCTCATGGAAAAGGTCCTCGGTGACGAGGACATCGCATCGGGCGACATCCGCCGCGCGCTGCGCCGCGGCACGCTGGAGAATCACTGCGTGCCGATCCTCAACGGCTCGGCCTTCAAGAACAAGGGCGTCCAGCCCATGCTCGACGCGGTGGTCGACTTCTTGCCGTCCCCGGTCGACCTTCCCCCGACCCAGGGCACGAAGCCGGGCAAGGACGAGCCGCTCGAGCGCAAGCCCGACGACTCAGAGCCCTTCTCCGCGCTGGCGTTCAAGATCATGACCGACCCCTACGTCGGCAAGCTCACGTACCTGCGCGTCTACTCGGGCACCCTCGACAAGGGCGACACCGTGATCAACACGACCAAGGGCTCCAAGCGCGAGCGCCTGGGACGGCTGTTGCTCATGCACGCGAACAACCGCGAAGACCTCGACACGATCCGCACCGGTGACATCGTCGCCGCCGTGGGCTTGAAGCAGGTCACGACCGGTGACACCCTGTCGGACCCGGGCCAGCCGATTCAGCTCGAGACCCTGACCTTCCCCGAGCCCGTCATCCACGTGGCCGTCGAGCCAAAGACCAAGGCCGACCAGGAGAAGCTGGGCAAGGCGCTCTACGCGCTCTCCGAAGAGGACCCGACGTTCCGCGTTCGCACCGACCAAGAGACCGGTCAAACTGTCATCTCGGGTATGGGCGAGCTGCACCTCGAGGTGCTCGTCGACCGCATGCTGCGCGAGTTCTCCGTTGACGCCAACGTCGGCAAGCCCCAGGTCGCCTACCGCGAGACCATTCGCAAGAAGGTCGAGAAGGTCGAAGAGAAGTACGTCCGCCAAACCGGTGGTAAGGGTCAGTACGGCCACGTCGTCATCACCGTCGAGCCGACAGGCCCCGGCGGCGGTTACGAGTTCGTCGACGAGATCTCTGGTGGCGTGATCCCCAAGGAATACATCGGCCCGGTCAACCAGGGCATCACCGAGGCGTTGACCTCGGGCGTGCTCGCGGGCTATCCCATGGTCGACCTTCGCGTCCGTCTCACCTTCGGTAGCTACCACGACGTCGACTCCTCGGAGATGGCGTTCAAGATCGCCGGTTCGATCGCGATCAAGAAGGCCGCTCGCCTCGCGAGCCCCGTCCTCTTGGAGCCGATCATGAGCGTCGAGGTCGTCACCCCCGAGGACTACATGGGCGATGTGATCGGTGACCTGTCGAGTCGTCGCGGTCGCATCGAGGGCATGGAAGCGGTCGGCAACAACCAAGTAATTAGGGCGCTTGTGCCGCTTGCCGACATGTTCGGCTACGCTACTGACCTGCGTTCTCGCACTCAGGGGCGAGCGACGTACACCATGCAGTTCAATTCGTACGCGGAAGTACCTGAGGCGATCGCTAAGGAGATCGTCGCCAAGGCCACCGGCGCGTAAGGAGCCGGGCAACCGGCACAAAAGGTCCAAACCGTGGTCGGGGAGGGCCGAGAAACCGACCGATTCATAGTGAAGCGGTCACGAGAGAGAAAGTTAGTCCCCGACAATGGCAAAGCAGAAGTTCGAGCGCACTAAGCCGCACGTCAACATTGGCACGATGGGCCACATCGACCACGGTAAGACCACTCTTACTGCGGCGATCACCAAGGTCCTGTCCACCCGCATCCCTGGCACCGCCTTTACGCCCTTCGACCAGATCGACAAGGCCCCTGAAGAGCGCCAGCGCGGCATCACCATTTCTATTGCGCACGTGGAATACGAGACGGCGAACCGTCACTACGCCCACGTCGACATGCCCGGTCACGCCGACTATGTGAAGAACATGATCACCGGCGCCGCCCAGGTCGACGGCGCCATCCTCGTCGTCTCGGCGACCGACGGCCCGATGCCCCAGACTCGCGAGCACGTGCTGCTCGCCCGTCAGGTCGGCGTCCCCTACATCGTCGTGGCCCTCAACAAGGCCGACATGGTCGACGACGAAGAGCTCCTCGAGCTCGTCGAGATGGAAGTCCGCGAGCTCCTCACGAGCTACGACTTCCCCGGCGATGACACGCCCGTCGTGCGCGTCTCCGCCTTGAAGGCCCTCGAGGGCGACGAGGCAGCGGGCGACAAGATCATGGAGCTCATGGCGGCTGTGGATGAGTGGATCCCCGAGCCCGTGCGCGCCACCGAGAAGCCGTTCTTGATGTCGATCGAAGACGTCATGTCCATCACCGGACGTGGCACGGTTGTCACCGGCAAGGTCGAGCAAGGCGTCATCAAGGTCGGCGACGAAGTCGAGATCGTCGGTCTTCGTCCTACGCAGAAGACCGTCGTCACTGGCATCGAGATGTTCCGCAAGCTCCTCGACGAGGGTCGCGCGGGTGACAACCTGGGCGCACTCCTTCGCGGTACGAAGAAGGAAGACGTCGAGCGTGGCCAGGTGCTCTGCAAGCCCGGCACCATCACCCCGCACACCAACTTCGAGGCCGCGGTCTACGTCCTCACCAAGGAAGAGGGTGGCCGTCACAAGCCGTTCTTTGCGAACTACCGTCCGCAGTTCTACTTCCGCACGACCGACGTCACCGGCACTATCGAGTTGCCCGCGGGCACCGAGATGGTGATGCCCGGTGACAACACGGACATGACCGTTACCCTGGGCAAGCCGATCGCCATGGAAGAGGGTCTCACCTTCTCCATCCGCGAAGGTGGCCGCACCGTGGGTTCCGGTCGCGTCACGAAGATCCTGAAGTAGTTGGTCATGGCCGACAAGCAGATGATTCGAATCCGGTTGAAGGCCTTCGATCACGGCGTCTTGGATCAGTCCACGGCGAAGATCGTCCAGACCGTCGAGCGTACGAACGCCCGCGTGCAGGGTCCTGTGCCGCTGCCGACTGAGAAGCACCGTTACACGGTGGTTCGCGGTCCGCATAAGCACAAAGACAGTCGCGAGCACTTCGAGATGCGCGTGCACAAGCGCCTGCTCGACATCGTGGACCACACCGCCAAGACGGTCGACTCGCTCCAGCGTCTCGACCTCCCGGCAGGCGTGGACATCGAGATCAAGATCCGCCAGAACTAGCCCTTGCCGCCGGCCCCGCCCCTTTGCGGGTGCGGGGTCCGGTGGTGTAGAGTGAATAGCCCGTTCTTTGCGAACGAGCGAACAAAAGAAGTGCTCAGTTGCCCTTGTGGAACGCTGAGCCAACCCAGTCGAGCGCTCCGTTCGGGTTTTCATGGCCCGGCGGAGCGTCTGTATGTCGGCCCTGGTCGACGCACAGAAAAGAAGAGGAAGAGGAAAACGTGGCGACCAAAGCGATCGTCGGCGAGAAGGTGGGCATGACCCAGATCTGGGACAGCCAGAACCGGGCGATCCCGGTCACGGTGGTCCGCGTCAGCCCAGCCCGAATCGTCCAGGTGAAGACGCCCGAAAAAGAGGGCTACTCGGCCGTCCAGGTGACCTGGGGCACCAAGCGCACCTCGACCCTCACCAAGCCTGAGCTGGGCCACTTCGAAAAGGCCGGTGTCGCCCCGGGCAAGAAGCTCGTGGAGCTTCGACTCGACGACGTGAGCGGCTACTCGGTCGGCCAGGAGATCCTCGTCGACTCCTTCGAAAAGGGCGAGATGATCGACGCGACCGCCGTCTCCAAGGGAAAGGGCTTCGCCGGTGGCATGAAGCGCCACAACTTCTCTGGTCAAGGCCATGCCCACGGTAACCACAAGCACCACCGCGCACCCGGTTCCATCGGCGCGTGCGCGACCCCCGGTCGCGTCTTCAAGGGCACGAAGATGGCTGGCCGCATGGGCGGCTCGCAGGTGACGACGACGAACCTCGAAGTGATCAGTGTCGATGCCGAGCGCAACCTCGTCCTCGTCAAGGGCGCCGTACCGGGCCCGCGCGGTGGCGTCGTGGTGCTGCGCACCTCGGTCAAGAACCCCATGAAGGCGGGAGGCAGCCGATGAGCGACGTCTTTACGCTTCGTGGTCCAGTGAAGAAGGACCGTCCCGCATTGGCCGAGCGTTCGGTCGAGCGCAAGTCCATTGCCGGCGCCGTCCTTGGGACGGTTGCTCTGGAGCCCGAGTACTTCGGGCGCATCCCCAACATGGCGGTGCTGCACCAGGTCATCAAGGCTCAGCTCGCCGCCAAGCGCTCCGGCACGCAGTCGACCAAGACGCGCGCTGAAGTTCGTGGTGGCGGCAAGAAGCCGTTCAACCAGAAGGGCACCGGCGGTGCCCGTCAAGGCACGATCCGCGCGCCGCACTATCCGGGCGGTGGCATCGCCCTCGGCCCCAAGCCGCGCAGCTACGAACAGAAGGTCAACAAGAAGATGGTGCGCTTGGCGCTCCACTCTGCCTTATCGGACCGGGCCGAGCTCGGTCAGATCGCCCTCATCGACAGCTTTGACGCGTGGACCGGCCCCAAGACCAAGGACGCGACCGCGTTCCTCGCCGCGCTCGAGCTCGAGGGGAAGATCCTCGTCGTCCTCAACCGCAGCGACGAGACGGCCATGCTGTCGTTTCGCAACCTCATGAACGTGAAGACCATCGACGCCGGTGAGCTCAATGCCTATGACGTGCTCGACAGCGACTGGGTGCTCTTCACCGACGCCACGCTGCCGACCGCGCCCACGAAGGAGACCCTCTGATGCGTGACGCCATGAACATCTTGATTCGCCCGGTCGTCTCGGAGAAGACCTACGCCTCGATGGAAGCGGGCACCTACGTGTTCGTCGTCGACCCACGGGCGACCAAGATCGACGTGCGCAACGCCGTCGAGCAGGCCTTCAACGTCAAGGTCACCAACGTCAACACGCTCAATCGCAAGGGCAAGCACACCCGCAACCGCCGAACCGGCGTGCGCGGCTCGAAGCCTGACACCAAGCGCGCCATCGTCACCCTCAAGCAGGGCGACACGATCAACCTCTTCGAAAGCTAAGGACTGCCATGGCCCTTCGACACCGCAAACCCACAAGCCCCGGCCGCCGCTTCCAGACGGTCTCGGACTTCGCCGAGCTCACGACGACGACCCCTGAGAAGTCGCTGCTCGAGCCCAAGGCGAAGACCGGCGGGCGCAACTCCTATGGCCGCAAGACCTCGCGCCACCGCGGCGGGGGTCACAAGCAGCAGTACCGCATCATCGACTTCAAGCGCAACAAGGACCACATTCCCGCCAAGGTCGCGACCATCGAGTACGACCCGAACCGCTCGTGCCGCATCGCCCTGTTGCACTACGCCGACGGCGAGAAGCGCTACATCCTCGCGCCCAACGGCGTGAAGGTCGGCGACTACGTCGAGTCCGGCCCGAAGGCCGACATCCGTCCCGGCAACTCGTTGCCGATGCGCTACATCCCGACGGGCTCAACCGTGCACAACGTGGAGATTCGCCCCGGCGGTGGCGGCAAGATGGCTCGCAGCGCCGGCATGAGCGTCCAGCTCGTTGCCAAAGACGGCGGCTTTGCCACACTGCGCCTTCCCTCAACCGAGATGCGTCGCGTGCCGATCGACTGTCGCGCCACACTCGGCATCGTCGGCAACTCCGAGCACGAGCTCATCAAAGTCGGCAAGGCCGGCCGGAACCGCTGGAAGGGCATTCGCCCCCAGACCCGCGGTGTCGCCATGAACCCCGTTGACCACCCGCTCGGTGGTGGCGAAGGCAAGACGTCCGGTGGACGTCACCCGGTCTCGCCGTGGGGTCAGCCCGAAGGTCGCACGCGTCTGCCAAAGCAGTCGGACGCGCTCATTGTTCGTCGTCGCCGTGGACGCGGCGCGCGGAGGTAGGTAGACAATGTCACGAAGCTTGAAAAAGGGCCCCTTCATCGATGCCCACCTCTTGAAGAAGGTGGACGCGATGAACGCGGCGAACGAGAAGAGGGTCATCAAGACCTGGAGCCGTCGCTCGACGGTCATCCCCGACATGGTCGGCCACACCTTCGCGGTGCACGACGGACGGCGCCACGTGCCGGTCTTCGTGAACGAGTCGATGGTCGGCCACAAGCTCGGCGAATTCGCCCCGACGCGCACCTTCAAGTTCCACGCGGGCCAGGAAAAGACGGGGAGGCGCTAATGACGGCCTCAAAGACCAACGAACGTCCAGGAACTCGCGCGCACCTGCGCGGCTTTCCGATGTCGGCGAGCAAGGCTCGCGTCGTCCTCAACCTCATCCGTGGCGAAGACGTCACCACGGCTCGTGACATCCTCTCGGGCACGACCCGCGAGGCGGCCGACGTGATCGGCAAGGTCCTCGCTTCGGCCGTCGCGAACGCCGTCAACAACGACGCCATGCTCGCCGAAGAGCTCTACGTCTCGGCCGCCTACGCGGACGAGGGCATCACCATGAAGCGCTTCTCACCCCGCGCGCGCGGACGCGCCGGCAAGATCTTCAAGCGCTCGACCCACATCACCGTCATCGTCTCGCGCATGGACGAAGAGCGTCTCGAGCACATGCGCAGCGCGCGCAGCGCACAAGCCGCCGCCACCCGTTCGCGCCGCGTCGCGTCATCGCGCCGCCGCGCCGACCAGACCGCCAGCGTCAACAAGCGCGAAGCGGCCGCCGAGGCGAAGGCCGAAGCCGCGGCCCGCGAGGCTGCTGAGCTCCAAGCGAATGAAGCAGCATCAGTGACCGACGAGACGACCGATGAGACCGTCGACGACGACGTCACGGCCGGTGCGACGCTCACGAGCCTCGACGACACCGCAGTCGACGAGATGAGCGAGACCGAGGCCGCCGCGTCCGTGGCCGAAGTAGAAGACGAGCCCGCCGCTGTGGACAGCGCGGACGACACGACTGAGGAGACCAACTAATGGGTCAGAAGGTAAACCCCTACGGTTTCCGTCTCGGGATCACGACGGACTGGAAGTCGCGCTGGTTCAAAGAGCGCGGCTACAAGGACCTCGTCATCGAGGACTGGAAGATCCGCGACTACCTCACCAAGCAGCTGGAGAGCGCGGCCGTGAGTCGCATCGAGATCGAGCGCAACTCCGACCGCATCCGCGTCGACATCCACACGGCCCGCCCGGGCATCGTGATCGGACGTCGCGGCGCCGAGGCCGAGCGTCTGAAGAAGGACCTCGAGAAGATCACCGGTCAGAAGAACAAGATCTCCCTCAACATCCAAGAGATCAAGCAGCCCGAGCTGGACGCGGCCCTCATTGCCCAAGGAATCTGTGACCAGCTGCTGCGTCGCGTGGCGTTCCGCCGTGCGATGAAGCGCGGCATCCAGACCGTCCAGAAGGCGGGCGCCCTCGGCGTGCGCATCCAGGCGTCGGGTCGTCTCGGCGGCGCAGAGATGTCGCGCCGCGAGTCCTACCGCGAAGGCCGTGTGCCACTGCACACGCTGCGCGCCGACATCGACTACGGATTCCGTGAGGCTCGCACCTCGACCGGCCGCATCGGTGTGAAGGTCTGGATCTACAAGGGCGACATCCTGCCCTACCAGCTCACCAACGACGAGAAGATCGTGCGCGAAGCGGCCATGGCCGCGGGCGACGCGATGCCAGTCGGTGCGACGCCCTCGACTCCCAAGGGTGTGGTGCGCGCGGGTGGTGGACGCCGTCGCGTGGAAGTGCAACCTGACGAAGAGTTCACCGACACCGAGACACAGGGGATGGTTGGCAGCGTGTCTGATAAGGCCGCCGAAGACGCACGTATCCCCGAGAGCCAGCTGATCGAAGAGGCCAACGATGAGGCCATGGCTGACGAAGCGGATGCCACCGGCACGCCCGTCGCCGACCTGCTCGCGTCGACCCCCGAGGTCGAAGCGCAGCTCAGCGTCGAAGAAGAGATCGAACGCCGCACCGCCTCAGAGCACAGTGACGCGCCGCACTTTCGAAAGGATGCGGAGTAATCATGTTGATGCCTCGCAAAGTCAAGCACCGCAAGCAGATGCGCGGGCGCCGGGCCGGCATGGCCAAGGGTGGCGTCGACCTCAACTTCGGTGACTTCGGTATCCAAGCCCTCGAGTCCGGTTGGGTCACCGCCCGTCAGATCGAAGCTGCTCGTATCGCGATGACCCGCCACGTGAAGCGCGGTGGCAAGGTGTGGATCCGCATCTTCCCCGACAAGCCCGTCACGCAGAAGCCGGCCGAGACCCGCATGGGTTCCGGCAAGGGCAACCCTGAGTTCTGGGTCGCCGTCGTGAAGCCCGGACGCATGCTGTTCGAGCTCGGTGGCGTCGATGAGACCCTGGCGCGCGCCGCGATGGAGCGCGCCATCCAGAAGCTGCCGATCAAGGCCAAGTTCGTCGTGCGCCCCGGTACGCACGGCACGCCGGAGGTGACGATCTAATGGCGAAGACCAGCGAACAGCGCGCAGAAATGCGTCGCCTCGGTGACAGTGAGCTGCTGGGACGTCTCGGTGAGGCTCGTCGCGAGCTCTTCAACCTTCGCTTCCAATTGGCGACGGGCCAGCTCGACAACTCGGCGCGACTTGGCGTCGTGAAGAAGGACATCGCCCGCCTGGCGACGTTCCTACGCGAACGCGAGATCGCGGCCGCCGAAGCCCTAGAAGAAGGTGGACAGTCATGAGTGACGAAACCAACCCGACTGAATCCAACGTGACGGACAACAGCGTGGCTGAAACCAAGGTGGTTGAAGCTAAGGCGACTGATTCCAAGGTGGCTGCAAGCAGTGAGGCCGAAACGGATACGACGCGCTCAAATCCGCGCAAGGTCCGTGAGGGCATCGTCGTCTCGGACAAGATGGACTCGACGCTCGTCGTTGCCGTCAACGAGCGCGTGAGCCACGCGCGCTACGGCAAGACCGTCCAGCGCACGAAGAAGCTCTACGTGCACGACGAAAAGAACGAAGCGAAGCTCGGCGACCGCGTGCGCGTCCAAGAGACCCGCCCGCTGTCCAAGCTCAAGCGCTGGCGCCTCACCGAAGTCGTGGAGCGTGCTCGATGATCCAACAAGAAAGCCGACTCAAGGTCGCCGACAACTCGGGTGCGAAGGAAGTCCTCTGCATCCGTGTGCTCGGCGGATCTCGCCGCAGGTACGCCTCGATCGGTGATGTGTTCATCGCCACCGTGAAGGACGCAATCCCGGGCGCCGCCGTGAAGAAGGGCGACGTGGTGCGCTGCGTCGTCGTGCGCACGGCCAAGGAGAAGCGTCGTCCCGACGGTTCCTATATCAAGTTCGACGAGAACGCCGCGGTGCTGATCAACGATCAGCTCCAGCCGCGCGGGACCCGAATCTTCGGGCCCGTCGGGCGTGAGCTTCGTGACAAGAAGTTCATGCGCATCATCTCGCTCGCCCCGGAGGTGTTGTAATGAAAATTCATAAGGGTGACGACGTGATCGTCCTCACGGGCAAGTTCCGTGGCGAACGCTCGCGAGTCGAAGAGGCGTTGCCGAAGGTGAACAAGGTGATCCTCGACAACCTGAACGTCGCCAAGCGCGCGACCAAGCAGTCCGGTCGCACGATGCAGGCCGGCATCATCGACAAGGTCATGCCGCTCAACGCGTCGAACGTGGCCGTCTGGTGCCCCAAGCACAAGGGTCCGGCCAAGGTCGGCTTCGAGATCGTCGACGACAAGAAGATCCGCGTCTGTCGCAAGTGTGGAGAGGTCCTATGACGACCGCTACTCGACCACGTCTGAAGGTTCGCTACGACGAGCAGATTCGTCAAGCGCTCAAAGAAGAGCTCGGTCTTGACAACATCATGCAGGTGCCCCGCCTCGAGAAGATCGTCCTCAACTCGGGCGTGGGACGGGCCACCCAGCAGGCGAGCCTGCTCGAAGGCGCCCAGCGCGACATCGAGCAGATCACCGGCCAGAAGCCCGTCGTCACGCGCGCGAAGAAGTCGATCGCGAGCTTCAAGCTGCGCGAAGAGCAGCCCATCGGCGTGAAGGTCACCCTGCGCGGCGACCGCGCCTGGGAGTTCTTCGACCGGTTGTTGAGCCTCGCGATCCCGCGCATCCGCGACTTCCGCGGGCTGTCGCCCAAGTCCTTTGACGGACACGGCAACTACACCTTCGGTGTGAACGACCAGTTGATCTTCCCCGAGATCGACTACGACAAGATCGACGCGCCGCGTGGCTTTGACATCACCATTGTCACCACCGCCGCGAACGACGAGCAGGGTCGCGCGTTCTTGCGCGCCTACGGCTTCCCCTTCAAGCAGGAGAATCGATAAGCATGGCGAAGAAAGCTCTCGTAATCAAGCAGAAGAAGACCCCGAAGTTCTCGACGCGCGCGTACACGCGCTGCGAGCGCTGCGGTCGACCGCGCTCGGTCTATCGCAAGTTCGGCCTGTGCCGGATCTGTCTTCGTCTGATGGTGCACGCCGGTGAGATTCCTGGCGTGACCAAGGCAAGTTGGTAGGAGGACAGCGATGACGATGACTGACCCCATTGCCGACATGCTCACGCGCATTCGCAACGCGAACGCCGCGATGTTCGACAGCGTGAAGATGCCCAGCTCGAAGCTGAAGGAAAGCCTCGCGAAGGTCCTCCAGAAGGAGGGCTTCATCGCGAGCTACACCGTCAGCCAAGAGCCCAACAAGCCCGGCGCGACCCTAGAGATCAACCTCAAGTACTCAGAGGACCGCAAGAAGACGATCATCGGCATCAAGCGCGTCTCCAAGCCGGGACTCCGCATCTACAAGAAGTGCGACCAGATGCCCAAGGTCCTCGGTGGCGTGGGCGTGGCGGTCGTCTCGACGAGCCACGGCCTCATGACCGACCGCGAAGCCCGCAAGGCCAAGCTCGGTGGCGAGGTGCTCTGTTATGTGTGGTAACCGCGAAGTGGAGGTTCACTAATGTCGCGAATCGGACGTAATCCAATCGTCGTGCCCGCTGACGTCACCGTCAGTGTGACGAGTGACGAGGTGACGGTGAAAGGCCCCCACGCCACGATGACCCGCACCCTCCCCGACGGGATCTCTCTCGCACAGGAGGGTGACACGCTCGTCGTCGATCGCCGGAGTGACGAGACGGCCTACAAGGCGCTGCACGGACTCACCCGCACGCTCGTTGCCAACATGGTGACCGGCGTGACCACGGGCTGGTCCAAAGAGCTCGAGATCATCGGCGTTGGCTACCGGGCCACGGCGGCGGGACCCGGTGCGATCGACCTCGCGCTCGGCTTCAGCCATCCCGTCAAGTTTGTCGCCCCCGAGGGTGTCACGTTCGAAGTGCCGACAGCGACGAGAGTCATCGTGAAAGGCCCCGACAAAGAGATCGTCGGTCAGGTCGCGGCGAACATTCGCAAGCTTCGTAAGCCCGAGCCCTACAAGGGCAAGGGTGTGCGCTACCTCGGTGAGCGAGTGGCGCGCAAGGCAGGAAAGGCCGCAAAGTAATGCCACGTACCACCCGCGAACTCCGTCAGCGTCGTCACCGTCGTCTGCGCAAGAACCTCTCGGGCACGCCCGAGCGTCCTCGCGTGGCGGTGAGTCGCACCAACAAGCACATCTCGGCCCAGATCATCGACGACGTCAACGGCCGCACGCTGGCTGCCGCCTCGTCGGTCGAAGTCGCCCTTCGCGAGAAGAGTGGCGGCAACATCGAAGGCGCGAAGGCGGTTGCCGAGCTCCTTGCGACGCGCGCCAAAGAGGCCAACATCGCCGCTGTGGTCTTTGACCGCGGTGGCTTCGACTACCACGGCCGAGTGGCGGCGTTTGCCGACGCGCTCCGTGCCGGTGGACTGGAGTTTTAATGGTTGATGTAGAGCAGTTCGAAGAGCGCACCATCAAGGTGAACCGCGTCTCGAAGGTGGTCAAGGGTGGACGTCGGTTCTCCTTCACCGCCCTCATGGTGATCGGTGACGGCAAGGGCCGGGTCGGTCTCGGCTACGGCAAGGCGAAAGAAGCTGGCCTCGCCGTGCAAAAGGGCATCGAAGAGGCGCGCAAGAACCTCTTTGATGTGCCCCTCGCCGGCACGACCATCGTCTACCCGGTCATCGGCAGCGCCGGGGCCGGACGCGTCTTGATGAAGCCGGCAGCTCCCGGCACCGGGGTCATCGCCGGTGGCGCCGCGCGCGCCATTTTGGAGATGGCTGGCGTGAAGGACATCATCGCGAAGTCGCTCGGCTCGCCCAACGGCATCAACGTGGCTCACGCCACGATCGAGGGGCTCAAGCAGCTGCGACGCCCCGAAGAGCTCGCCGCCCTGCGCGACAAGCCCGCCGACGAGATCATCCCCTCGGGGACGCTGCGCGCCTACCGAGAGCGCCAGCGCGAGGGCGACCTCTTTAAGGTTACGGAGGCTTAGTAATGTCGTTAAAGGTCACGCAAGTTCGCTCGTCGATCGCCACCAAGCCCAAGCACCGCGGCACCCTGCGCGCGCTTGGCCTTCGTGGCATCGGCCAGTCCAACGTGCTGCCTGATCGCCCGGAGATCCACGGGATGATCGCTCGCGTAGTGCATCTGGTCAAAGTAGAAGAGGTCTAGAGATGAAGCTGCACGATCTCAAGTCACCCGAAGGCTCGACGCATCGCAAGAAGATCGTCGGCCGCGGCATCGCGGGCAAGGGCGGCAAGACCGCCGGGCGCGGTACCAAGGGTCAAAAGGCCCGTCGTCAGATCCCGGCGGGCTTCGAAGGTGGCCAGCTCCCCTTGATGGAGCGCATCCCGAAGCTGAAGGGGTTCACCAACCCGTTCCGCGTCGAGTACACGCCCGTCAATCTGGATGCTCTCGCCAACCTCGGTGTCGCCGACGTCAACCTCGACGTCCTCGTCGGGCACGGGCTTGCGCGCAAGAAGGACCTGGTGAAGGTGCTTGGCCGCGGCGAGCTGCAGGTGGCGCTCAACGTGTCGGCGCACGCATTCTCCGAGTCAGCGAAGTCGGCGATCGAAGCTGCGGGTGGCACCACGACAATCCTCGAGCTGCCCTTCTCGGTCCGACCCCCCGCATCGGGAAACCAACACCAAAACCGGTAGGGATTAAACGTGCTCCAGCGCCTGGCGAATATCTTTCGTGTACCCGACCTTCGCAACAAGGTCCTGTTCACGATCGGCGTCATCTGCCTCTACCAGGCCGGTGCCAACATCCCGATCCCTGGGGTGAGCTGGAGTCAGGTCAAGCTGCTCCAGAGCAAGGCGGGCGCGAGCGGCGCGCTCGGCTTCCTCAACCTCTTCTCGGGCGGCGCGTTGACACGCCTCGCGGTCTTTGGCCTCGGGGTCATGCCCTACATCACGAGCTCCATCGTGATCCAGCTGCTCACCACGGTCATCCCCAAGCTCACCGAGTGGCGCGACCAAGGCGCGGTCGGTCAAAAGAAGATCACCCAGACGACGCGCTATCTCACGATCGGCTTGGCGCTGTTGCAGTCGACCGGACTCATCTACGCCTTCCACGGACACGACGAGGCGCTGCTCGGCTTTGACATCAACCTGATCCCGAAGTTCACCTTCCCGCTCGCGATCTTCATGGTCGTGATCCTGACCGCCGGGACGGCGTTCGTGATGTGGCTCGCCGAGCTCATCACTCAGCGCGGCATCGGCCAGGGCATGAGCCTCCTCATCTTCGCGAACGTCGTGGCGTCACTGCCCTCGGGTGGCAAGGCCGTCTGGCAGGAGGGTGGCGAGTTCAAGTTCTTCGTCATCTTCGTCGTCTCGCTCGCGTTGCTGGTGCTGATCGTGTTCATGGACAACGGCCAGCGCCGCATACCGGTCACGTTCGCACGAAGAGTGGTTGGTCGACGGGAGATGGGCGGCAACTCGACCTACATACCGTTGAAGGTCAACCAGTCCGGCGTGATCCCGATCATCTTCGCGAGCTCGGTTCTCTACATCCCGATTCTGCTGTCGAACATCGTGCCCTGGGCGAGCTTCCAGCACTTCGTCACGAACTCGCTGCAGCCGACGAACTTCTTCTACATCTCCTCGGACTTCATCCTCATCCTCGCCTTCACGTTCTTCTACGTGTACATCGCCTTCGAACCTCACCAGCAGGCCGAGATGCTGCGCCAACAAGGTGGCTTCGTCCCGGGCATCCGGCCGGGTATGCCGACCGAGAAGTACTTCTCGCGCATGCTCTCTCGCATCACGGTGGTCGGTGCGGTATTCCTGGCCTCGGTCGCGGTCATCCCGAGCATCTTGATGGCGCTGTGGAGCATCAACCGCTTTCCGTACTACGGCACGACACTCCTCATCGCAGTGGGCGTCTCACTCGAGACGATGCGCCAGATTGACTCCCAGCTCATGATGCGCAACTACGAAGGCTTCCTGAAGCGCTAGCCATGACCGGCCAACTCAATCTTGTGGTCCTGGGCAAGCAGGGCGCTGGCAAGGGCACCCAGAGCCAGGGGCTTTGTGACCGCTACAGGCTCGCCCACATCTCTACCGGGGACATCCTGCGCGCCGCCGTTGCGGCCGGCACCCCGCTCGGTCAAGAGGTGAAGTCGATCCTCGACGCAGGCAAGCTGGTCTCGGACGATCTCGTCAACAAGCTCGTCGAAGACCGGCTGCAGGCACCCGACACCGAACGCGGTGCGGTCCTCGACGGTTTTCCGCGCAACATCGATCAGGCTCAAGCGCTGGAGCGTCTGCTCGGACCCGGCGGCATCAAGCTCTGCTTCTACATCGACGTGCCCAATGAGCTGGTCATCCAGCGGCTCTCGTCGCGGCGTGTCTGCCAAGAGTGCGGGACCGTCTACAAGGACACTGACATCTCGGCGATCTCGGGAACCTGTGAGAAGTGCGGCGGCGATGTCGTCCAGCGCAGCGACGACAAGCCCGAAGCGATCGCACAACGCCTCGCCACGTTCGAGCGCGAAACATTTCCGCTCCTCTCCTTTTATGAGGCGCGCAATCTGCTCGTCAAGGTGAACGGCGATCAGAAGGTAGAGAAGGTCGCGGCGGACATCGATGATCTTCTGCACGGGCGCGGTCTGGTGTGATTCGTTCCAAGGACGAGCTCGACAAGATGCGTCGCGCCGGCAAGGTCGTCGCCGAGATCCACGACGTCACGCGTGCCGCGATTCGACCCGGCATCACGACGAGAGATCTTGACGTCCTCGCCGCCAAAGTGATCGCGAAGCGCAACGCACGCTCGAACTTCCTCAACTACCACGGCTTTCCCGCCGTCATCTGCACGAGCCCCAACGACATGATCGTTCACGGCATCCCCGGCGACTACGTGCTGGAAGAGGGCGACATCATCTCGGTTGACGCCGGCGCCATCGTCGAGGGCTACCACGGCGATGCTGCCTACACCGCGCCGGTTGGAGAAGTGAGCGCGGTCGCGAAGCGACTCATCGAAGTGACCGAACGCTCACTCTGGGCGGGCATCGATCAGCTCGTGGTCGGCAACCGGCTCCACGAAGTGGGACGCGCCGTCCAGAACGTCGCCGAAGCTGCTGGCTTCTCCGTAGTGCGCGAGTACGTGGGCCACGCCATCGGTACCGAGATGCACGAGAACCCTCAGGTGCCGAACTACTGGCCTGGCTCACCCGGTCCGAAGCTCAAGGCCGGCATGGTCTTCGCGGTCGAGCCGATGCTCAATGTCGGCACGTATGAGACGTATGTGTTGGACGACGAATGGAGCGTCATGACCCGCGACGGAAAGCTTTCCGCTCACTTTGAGCACACGATCGCCATCACTGACGACGGCCCCGAGGTCTTCACGATCGCGTGAGGGTTCACGTCAGGTCGCAGTTACGCTTTCATCCGTGGAGCAGTTTGCGCGAGAAGATGTGCGGACCGTCCTGGAACAATTCGGCGTCCAAGGTGCGCGAAGATCGCTTCGTTCGGATACCACTGAGGAAGTCATACTTCTGACCGCCGCAGACTTCAGCAGGGTCGATGTCAATTTACTCACCCTGCGCTTGATGGAAGTTCTGCCACACTTGAAAGTCTGGGTCGCTTCGGAGGGCCCACTTTGGAAGAGTGAGCAACTTTGAGAATGTGCACGCCGAGGGCCTAATCTTCCTCCGACCAGGGCCGAACTCGCCAGCCGTAGATTGTTGAGGTCGGTTCTCCGACACCAACAATTTGCGACTGATTCGATTGCCGTTGATTTCAATGGTTTGCGGAAGTCTCCCTCTTCAATGCAGTTTGCGGGTGCTGTGATATCAGAGCGGACCCTCCGTCCTGCGATCGGTCCTATTCCGGCTGTTTGGATCGATATTGATTGATCTGGTCGATCAAATTGACGGTATACAGCCCGCGTTCTGAGCCCAGTGTTCCCTGAGCGGATTGCAAGTCAAAAAGACTGAGAAGAAGTGTCCGGGCTTCCTCAAACTCTCCCGTGCCTATCAAATCCATTGCAAGTACATTGCCGGACACGAGTGTGTCAGGGTGATCTTCGCCCTTGCGTTCACTCATTAGTTCGAATTGCACTCTTCTCAATGGAAGGGCTTCCGAATATCTGTCCATGGCTTCCAATTGCTTCGCGAGAAGGTCACGTGCAACGACCGCACGGAAACCGTCAATGCCGCTGTTCTGAACCGCTTCGTCGAGCGCAAGCCGATAGCCGTCAGCCATCTTTTGAGCATCCCTGCTCTTTGTTTGTCGCTCCAGATACCAGAGCATGGGACGAGAGAGCCATCTGAGAACACGACGAAGTGGAGTTTGCCGTCCGTCGTCGTACATCGCCATCATCCGGAGTGTAGGTGATGACATTTTCCTGCTCCGAACATTAAGTCAAGGCGCGGCTCTCGAGAAGCGTCCACGCTCAACTCGCAGCCAACTGGGAACCACGCATCGCGCTCCGTGTCGTGGCGCGCGATCGGCGAGCAAAGTGAGGGGTACTAACACGAGGGGAAAAGGGGAGGTGGCCGCCTGGGGCTGGGATTGCAGCTTGAGAGAGAATTCCTTGAGCGGTAACCAATGACCGCTCCAGTTCGGGGGACGCCATTACGAGCGATCAGGTCATACGCGTCTCTTGGTACTGGCTGCGAACCAACTTCGCGCGACTCTGGAGCGGCTACCTTGCGATCGTTCTCATCGTTGGGCTCCTCGGCGGAGTCGCCGTAGGATCGCTCACCGCGGCGCGGCGTACCGAGTCGTCGTTCGAGGTGTTCCTGCAGCACACCAATCCCTCTGATATGAGCCTCCTGCTGTACGCACCGAATCAAACCGCGGCGTTGTCGCGGCTGGCATTCGTCAAACACGTCGAAACGATGTCCTACAACGTGTTCGCACTTCCGGCTGGTAAAGCGGGTGCTCCGCGAAACCTTCCTGCGTTCGCGACGGGCGACGTTGTCCCGATCGGGAGCTTGAACGGAGAGTACTTCAATCTGGACAAAGCGACGGTTGTCGAGGGGCGCATGGCTAATCCCCGGCGCGCGAACGAGTTCGTGTTGACCACTGTGGCCGCACGGCTTTTGGGGTGGCACGTGGGTCAATCGATACCTATGTACTTCTACACCACGGCGCAAGCGAATCTTCCAGGTATCGGCACTGCCAAGGTTAAGCCGACTCTTCGACTCACGATGCACCTCGTGGGGACGGTCGTGTTTAACGACGAAGTCGTGTTAGACGAAGTCGACCGTTATCCGACCTTCATGCTCTTCACGCCAAAACTCACCCGACAATTTGCCGCAACCGGCATGGACTACGACGACTACGCCCTGCAATTGCAACACGGCAGTCGAGACGTGCCGGCGGTGGAGCGCGAGATCATCGCCGCGCTTCCAAAGGGTACGACCTATCAGTTTCACGTGACCTCCGTGGTGACCGGGCAAGTGGATCGCTCCATTGAGCCCGAAGTCATTGCGCTGGGGATTTTCGGTCTCATCATGCTGCTCGCGACACTCATCATTGCGGGAGGACTCGTGGCACGCGTTCTCCACAGTGAAGAGAACGATATGGAGACGATTCGCGCTCTCGGCGGAAGCCCCGCGATGATCATGAGCGCTCGGCTGCTCGGGGTGCTTGGCGCAATCCTCGCGGGGGCGCTGCTCGCGGCTGGAGTGGCGATAGTCATATCGCCGCTATCACCCATTGGTCCGGTGCGCGCGGTCTATCCAGATCGGGGAATATCGTTCGACTGGAGTGTGCTCGGCCTTGGCTTTGTTGCCCTCGCTGTGGTTCTTGGCGTGCTGGCGTTCGTTCGGGCGCGGCGACGTTCACGTGATTTACAGGCGAATCTCACGAGTGCCGCGATCCCTGTGAGCTCGAGAGCGGCCCGTTTCGCTACCAACGTCGGACTTCCGTTGACCGCCGTCGTCGGGCTTCGTTTTGCCTTGGAACCTGGGCGCCGCCGCGATGCGGCACCGGTTCGCTCCGCCCTCTTCGGTGCCGTCGTCGCGGTCACGATCGTCGCGGCGACACTCACCTTCGGTAGTAGCCTCAACACTCTCATTTCCCACCCCGCTCTTTACGGATGGAACTGGAACTATGCGCTGTCGTCGAGCAGCGGGAGTGTCCCTCCTCAGGCCACGAGACTGCTGAGCGGCGACCGCTACGTCGCGGCGTGGTCACCCACGAGCTTTCCGAACGTGCAGATTGACGGCGTGACCGTTCCGGTCCTCTCGATGCCACCGCACTCGAAGGTCAGTCCGCCGTTGCTTTCGGGCCACGAGGTCGATGCCGGGAGTCAAATTGTCCTCGGTGAAGCGACGATGCAGCAACTGCATAAGAAACTCGGCGACACCGTGACTGTGTCCTACGGCTCGCCGCACGACGCTCCGGTCTACGTGCACGGAATACTCACGATCGTTGGCACGGCTACGCTGCCAGCGGTTGGCAACCCACAGAACCTTCACGCCTCGATGGGGACAGGTGGCGTCATCTCTGACGCCATTGAGTCTGAAGCGATGCGAAAGGCTCTCGCGAGTCCCTACTCCACGCTGAATGGTCCGCCAATGGTGTTCATTCGGCTCCACCAAGGCGTATCCGCTTCAAAGGCCCTGTCATCGTTGCGGAAGATCGCAGCTGTCGCCAACCTCGCCTTCACGAAGGTTCCCGACGGAGAAGGCGACGGTGACACCGTGGTGGTGTTGCCGGTTCAGTATCCCGCCGAGATAGAGAACTATCGCTCCATCGGCGCTACTCCGGATGTGCTCGCTCTTGCGCTGGCCGTGGGAGCGGTTGCGTCGCTCGCTCTCACGCTGGCCGCGTCCGTGCGGCGACGGCGACGTGACCTGGCACTGTTGCGCTCGTTCGGTTTCACGCGACGCCAGTTGATGGCGTCCATTGCTTGGCAAGCGTCGGTGGCCGGCTTAATTGGCATCGTTGCGGGCCTGCCACTGGGCATCTTGATCGGACGATGGTTGTGGACCCTGTTCGCTCGATATATCGACGCAGTACCGAATCCGACCGTTCCCTTTCTATCGATGATTATCGTCGTCGTTGTCACCTTGGCGCTAGCGAACTTGGTGGCGGCGCTGCCGGGCCGCAGCGCCGCTCGCACCTCGACGGCCCAAGTACTGAGGGGTGAGTGAACGTCGTCCCCCTGAAGTTCGTGCTATCACCTCCGCAATTTTGGGGGCTAACTACCTCGACCGGTCGGTCTCGGATCTTCACACTTAGAGGAGCGCGCCAGCTGACAGCTAGTCATGCATGCGGTGCCTGTTTGCCCGTCTCGCGCGCATCGAGGAGGTTGATGATGGACGAGTTCCAAATTGAGCTGGACATTGAACGTCCGGTGGAGGATGTCTTTGCAGCGCTTGTCAATTTGGGAAGGATTCCGGACTGGAACTTGAGCGTGATCAATGTGGAGTGCGCCAACGATGCGTCACTGGGGGTTGGCAGCAGAGTGGTCTACATTGGAAAATTCCTTGGTCGCACGTACAAGTCGGAGGCTGAGGTCACTGAATTCGTCCCGAGTACGAGATATAGCTCCAAGACCGTATCGGGTCCCTTTCAACTTGAAATCTCGAACACTTTGAAGTCGCTGGGCGACGTGACGCGTATAACGTCCGACTTCCGGGGAGAAAGTCAGGGATTCTTCAAACTCGCCGAGCCCGTTATGGTGCGAGTCACGAAGAACCTCTTCGAAACGTCGATGGACAACTTCAAAGCGTTGCTGCTGGCTGACGCCCTCTAGATCCGCGCAGAGCTAGCTCGCGTTCTCAACTCAATGGCGTGGAAGGGCTACACATACCTGGCCACGGGCCCGTCTTGCAAGGCTGGAATCGAGGTAGTCAGGGAATTATCGTTGGCGGTGAGATGAGCAATACCGTCGACGACCTGATCCTTGACCTTCTCGAGTGGCTCGGACCGAAGCCCCGTCCCTACGTCGAGGTGCTTGACGCGTGGCGTACGTCGTGTCCGCGCCTCCCCGTGTGGGAAGAAGCAAACGATCGAGGATTCATCGTTCGCCAGACTTCGCCCGAGCGTGGAGCGACAATCACAGTGTCCGCGATGGGTGTTGAATACTTACGCGAAAGACGTCCCCAACTCTCCACGCTGTAGTGGTGGCCAGGTAACTCTGCTCAGATTTCACAGCGCCGTGCGCAACGTTCCACTAAACACCCGTTGCTTCCAAGACAGCCAGATCACGTTCGGCATAGCGGCGGTGTTCCCACTCTTCATTGAGGACGATGAGCAAACACCTGCGCACTGGAAAGCTCTGCGGCGGCGGCCAACCCGGCGCGTTAACCGGCTCGGTGTCACGGTCGAGTGATTCGACGCTGAGGTGCTCAATGACGTCGCGCACTGTCGCCATCCGGTCGCGCCGCAGCTCCAGCACCGCGTCGAGTGAGGGTCGCACATCGCGATCTCGCGGTACCGGGAGATCATCGGGCATTTCGTCCCACGGCAGTCCGAGAGCGTCCCACGGCGACGGTTCGCCAAGAATGGCGCGGATGACCCACGAGTCGGTGGCGAACACCAAGTGTCGCAGCGTTTCGATGAACGTCCATTCCTGGTTCACCGAACGGTGCAGGAGTTCTGGCGGAAGATGGCGTGCCCTGTCGACCGACTCGCCCCAGAGTCGCTCGATGATGTCCCAGGCCTCTTTGAAGCCGGCAGGGTCGGTCGGGCGCATCTTTGATCGCAACGGAAATCGGCGATCAAGCTCCTCCGTGATCAGTGGACCAACATCGACCTCGTTAATCACAAGGTGGTGAATGTCGCCATGAATCTCGACGTCAATAAGGTCAACGCCACGCATGACGACGCCGCTGAGGTCCACCGACCTCAACCGTGCGCCGCTGAGGTCGACACGCTCAAACAGCGATCCTCGAAGGTCGGTATTGATGAACTCCGCCACGGAACAGACTTTACGGCCACCATGACGGCACAATAACTACGTTCAGGTCAACAGGATGTCGAAGAGCACTGACGGTGATGCGCGCGACGGTCGTCGTAGCCTGAGGTGGTGGCTCACCCCCCGTGGCCGACGCAGGCTACCTGCACGCTCGATCGATGAGAGCGGCTCTCAGACCGGTTCACCGCGCCGGCGCACAAATGATCGTCGTCGTTGCTCTTGTCGCCGCGATCGGGGCGGTGCCATCGGTGGCAGCATCGACCCCCAAGGCCACCGCAACGGTCTCCGACGCCGCGACTGATGCAAATGGGCTCAGCCTCTTCACGATGAGCGGCGCTTCCTATGGCGTCTACACGCCGATACATGTGCTCACGTTCAATGCGTCCCAGTACGCGGTCCAGATTGGTCTCGCCCACAACGCCATCGACGGCGGTGAGCAGACACCCAGCTCTGTGTGCCAAGCCACCAGCGACTGCGTGGCAGCGGTCAATGGAGATTTCTTTGACGTCTCCGATGCCGGCCAACCGGTCGTCGGCGATGAAGCGGGCGGGATCATCCGCAACTGCGTGCTTCTCCACACGCCAGAGACACCTCACGAACAGGCAGACCTCGACAGTGACGCGGTCAGCAACGGTTTCAATTGGAGCAGCGACATTGATGTCAACGGCACCAACGTGCCGATCACCGCCGTCAACGAAGAGTTGCCGATGTCGTACATCGGAGTTCACGATCCTCTTGCTGGGACGCTTCTGTTCACGTCCCTGTACGCCCTTCGAACACCGACGGCGCCGGGCCGCGTCGCCTATGAGTTCGCGCAAGTCGGCGCTACCGCGAGCCCGACCACCATCAACTCGACGGCGGACCTTCGTTATCTCGGAGAGACGTCCAAGGCAGTGAAGGTGGCAGCCGGGCGCGTCGTGATTTCTGCTCCGACGAGCAGCGCGCTCGACGCTCTGCAAGCAGGCGAGGCCGTAACGCTCACCACCAGCTCAACCGCGGGATGCAATGACATTGGAGGGCACCCGATTCTCCTCGATAATGGCGTTGTCGGACCGATTAACCGCGCGGACACCTACATGGCGATGCCGTCCGCGCGCACGGTGATCGGTTGGACCTCGTCGGGCGAAACCGTCATCATGACAGTCGGAGGCGTCGACGCAAAGTCCGGCGCCACCATGTATCAGCTCGTCACCATGCTGCTGTCGCTCGGGGTGACGACCGCCCTCGACCTTGACGGCGGCGAGTCCACATCGCTCTACGCCGATGGCCGCGTCATGTACCCCTCTGCGAAGGCTGAGCGGCCTGTGTCCACCGCGCTGCTCGTCGTGCAGAGCCCTTAGTGGGGGATTAGAGATCGCGAGATGCCGACGTGCAACTCGGATGTGATCTGGGAATGACGCGACAGGTTGGGAAATATTCGTAGGCGCGATGAGTACTTCGCCCCATCAAATTTCCCATACCATCTCGTACGAAGGGGGCGCAGTGAAGCTCAGAGTGTGGACGGGCACCGCGGCGGTAGCGGCGCTGGCGGTAGCGGCAATTGCGTTGACGTCGCCGGCGGGATCCGCCAATGGCAGACAGACGCCTCCTGCGAACACGACCACGACCACTTCGACGACGTCCACAACAACGACCACCACCACGACCACGACGTTGGTGCCAACGCACAATCCCGATAATCCCTTCACCGATCGAGCGATGGCGCTGTACCTCAAAGGTCGTGCGGGCATGATCACCGCTGCCGTCTACGACGTCGCGAACGGAACGACGTACACCTATCACAACGGGTACCACGACCGGACGGCATCGATTGTGAAGATCGACATCCTCGCCGATCTGCTCTATGAATCGCAACAAAGCGGTACGCCGCTCACCGCCAAGGAGCAGTCGCTCGCAACGAGCATGATTGAAGCCTCCGACGACGCCGACGCGTCGAAGCTGTGGGCTCAGATCGGTGGGCGAGATGCCATCGACTCCTTCAATGCACTGATCGGCTTTAAATCCACGGTGCCGAGCTGGTCGTGGGGCGACATCTCCACGACACCGCTCGATCAGCTGCAGCTGCTCAAGGTGATCGCGCTGCCCAATGCGATTCTTGACACGGCCTCACGCGACTTCGAGATGGGCCTCATGGAGAACGTCATTGGTGGTCAGCGCTTCGGGTTGGGCTGGGGGTCACCGGCGAAGGCAATCGTGGGCGTCAAAGACGGTTGGTACGACGAGATCCCAACGGGCTGGCAGGTCAACAGCACCGGCTTCGTCGAATTCCAAGGGCGCTTCTACCTTGCGACGATCATGACGGCGAGCGACCCGAACGAAACCTACGGCATGAACTCCGTGACGACCATCGCGAACGACATCTGGAAGTACCTCAAGCCCCGGGTTGTTGCCCCAACGTAATCTCGGGCAAGGCAACGCGGCTTCCCTCTATTACGGCGAGCAGGGCGTCGGTGTCGCAATGACCGTCGATGAGGTCAGCGAGCGCGTCGATTCGCGTCTCGCGTCGATTGGCGAAGCTGTGCGCGACATCAGGAACGAAGTCGCGACCCGCCGCGTTGGCGACATCCACGAGGTACTCACGGCGCCACTGGTCGTTCTCGAAGAGCCCGTGCCACAACGTGCCGGCGACCGGTCCGACGATGCAGCCCTCGTCAGCAAACAACGGATCGCCTCCATTAACGTGAACGCGCCCGTGATGGATCTCGTACCCTTCAACTGTTGAGCCGTCCTCGAGAGCCGCGTGCGTGCGTGCGAGCACCTTCTCGCGCTCGAACACCGTGTGCACTGGCAAGAGACCGAGGCCATTGACACGACCAACCGACGATTCGACGTCGTCGTCGACCGTGGTGCCGAGCATCTGGTAGCCGCCACACAATCCGAGTACCGCACGACCCTTTGCGACTCGTCGTAGCAGCGCGTCCTCAAAGCCTCGTGCGCGAAGCCACGCAAGGTCGTCCGTAGTCGCTCGGGTACCAGGCAGGATGACCAGGTCGCAGCCCTCCATCTCCTCTGGCCGGGTAATTGGACGAAGCACCACGCCCGGTTCGTCGACGAGGGGATCGAGGTCAGTAAGGTTGCTGGCTCTTGGAAACGCGATGACGCCGACGGCGAGGATGTCGTCGCCGAGCGGGGACGCGACGTCAAGCCATGAGGTGAAGTCTGTCGCGTCCTCGGCGTCAAGCTCGAGCCCGCGCCGGTAGGGAAGGATTCCGAGGGTCGAGCGACCGGTGAGCTCTTCGAGCTGACGCAGTCCCGGACGGAGGAGTTCCGTCGCACCGCGGAACTTGTTGATGATGAATCCACGAATGAGTTGCTGGTCATCTGGTTCCAGCACGGCGAGCGTGCCGACGAACGACGCAAAGACGCCGCCGCGATCGATGTCGCCGACGAGCAACGCCGGAGCGTCGACGGCGCGCGCGAAGCCGAGGTTGGCGATGTCGCTTCGACGCAGGTTGAACTCCGCAGGGCTACCCGCACCTTCGCAGATCACAACATCGAAACGGCGCTGCAGCTCGCGATATGAGTCGACGACGACATCGAGCAGGCTCTGTTTGCCGTGCCAATCCTTGGTCGCGTCGAGCTCACCGACGGGATGCCCGAGGACGATGAGTTGGCTCTGTCGATCGGTGCCCGGCTTGAGGAGCACCGGATTCATGACGACCTCTGGTTCGATGCCAGCGGCCTGGGCTTGGACGACCTGGGCTCGGCCCATCTCCCCGCCCTCGAGTGTGACGAATGAGTTGAGCGACATGTTCTGCGCCTTGAACGGCGCGACCGAAGCGCCCTGGCGATGCAGCCATCGACATATTCCTGTCACAACGGTGCTCTTGCCCGCCCCTGATGACGTGCCGAGGATGAGCAGGGATCCTCTCGTCGTCATCGACGCGGCGCACCTAACGCGAGCTCCTCGTCGCTCCGAGCCACCGCGAGCGCCTCGCGTGTGCGGTCAAGATGACGGGTCGAGAAGAAGTAGCAGCCCCCTGCGACCAGCAGTCCGATGATCCACGAGATGTCAACGCCATGCAGCCACGTTGCCCCGGGGCTCTCGTAGACATTGGTGATGAACATGAAGGGAATCTCGACCGCGACGCCGATCAGGTACGCGCTGATCCCTCGAACGCCCCAGCGACCGTAGATGCCGTTCGGCGTGAAGAGATCGGTGATCGCGAACTTCCCGTGGCGCACGAAGTAGAAGTCGACGAGATTGACGCTCGTCCACGGCGCAAGCAGGTACAGCATCACGATCAACCAGTCGTTGAGCACTGTCGTCGCGTTGGTGAGAGCCGCCGCGAGGGCAAACCACGACACCGCCAGACCGACGATCGTGAGCACGCGGACCTTCTTGCCGGAGCGCACCGGGCGAATCGAGTCCATCACCGTGATGATCGAGAGCATTCCGCTGTAGGCGCTGATCCCCATGGCGGCGACGAGCGCTGCGACCGCGACCAGGGCGAGCACGGTACCCAGGTGGGCGAACGTGGCGTTGCCGGCGACGGCGATGCCAGTGATCGCGTCACTCACGTGCAGCCGCGTCGCCATCCACGCGCCTACGGGAATGAGCCAGATCGGCGAGCCGACGGCGCCGAGAAAGACCGCCGTCGTCAGCTGTCGTCGCGACGTGGAGCGAGGCAGGTAGCGCGAATAGTCGGACACGCACGGTGCGTAGGTGATGTTGTAGGAGGCCGCCACCGTGAACATGGAGAAGAAGCCCACGGCGCTGAAGCCACCGACCGCGGGACCGTGGCCACCCGCCGCGTCGAGCGTGATGGCAAGGGTCACCACGACCCACAGCGGCAGCGACACCCAGAAGATCGTGAGCACCACCTTGTGGATCCAGTCGTGGCCGTAGATGGCGAGCGACGCAGCGATGAGCGTGACGACTACCGCCACCGCCGTGGTGTTCCAGCCGAAGATGTCAAAGAGGCCTTGCTTGATGATGACAGCGGTGACGACGTTGAAGCCCACGAAGGTGAGCGTCGTCGCCACCAGTGGCACGATCACTCCGGTATATCCGAACTGCGCTCGCGACTGGATCATCTGGGGTAGACCGAGCGTGGGACCTTGGGCTGCGTGTGCGGCCATGAACATTGCACCAAACAGAATGCCCGCGATGCCCGCGACGGAGGTCCACAGCCCGTTCAGCCCGACGACCGGACCGAAGAAGGCGAGGGCGAGCGTGAAGGGTTGAAAGTTACCGAGAAACCAGAACGGACCCTGCCGCCAGACCTTGCCGTGCCACTCGGAATCGGGGACGTGGTCGAGATGGCGACGCTCGATCACGCTCATGGGTGATCCTTATCGGTCACGCCCGCCGTGTCGAAGGTCGCCATCTCGCGAAGTATCTTCGCTGCTGCTTGGACGAGGGGTACCGCGAGCGCGGCGCCGCTGCCCTCGCCGAGACGGAGTCCGAGATCGAGCATCGGCGTAAGGCCGAGGTGGGCGAGACCAACGCTCGCGCCCGGTTCGCTGGAGCGGTGTCCCGCGATCAGATAGCCCACGACATCTGGTGCGAACGCACGCGCGACGACAGCCGCCGCAACCGCGATGACGCCGTCGATGAGGACGGGCACCTTCGCCGCGGCGCCCGCGACGATGAAGCCCGCGAGCGCCGCAATCTCGAGCCCACCGACTTCCGCCACGACGTCAAGCGGCGTTGCGATTGATGGCAGTCGAGCGAGCGCCGACTCGATGACCCGAACCTTGACGTTGAGCATGTCGTCGTCGATCCCCGTGCCGCGTCCGGTGACGTCGCGCGGACTCGATGACGTGAAGGCGGCGATGAGCGCTGCCGAGGACGTCGTGTTGCCGATGCCCATGTCGCCAGTGACGAGCAGGCGGGCGCCGTTCTCGATGGCGTCGCGTGCGACATCGGCGCCGACGCCTAACGCCGCGACCGCTTCATCGTTGCTCATGGCGGGGCCTTCGGAAAGGTTCGCGGTACCGAGCCGCACGTTTCGCCGGACGAGTCCGCGTGCGTCGCCCGGAATCGGCGTCGCGACGCCGACGTCGACAACGACGACGGCAGCGCCAACGTGTCGAGCGAGGACGTTGATGGCGGCCCCGCCCGCGCAGAAGTTGGCGACCATCTGAGCCGTGACTTCCGAAGGCCACGGTGTCACGCCCGCGCGCACCACGCCGTGGTCGCCTGCGAAGACGGCGATCGTCGCGGGCTCGGGAACGGGCGGCGGACAGGCGCCGGTGATGGCCGCCAGCTGGACCCCCACGGTTTCGAGGAATCCGAGCGAACCTTGCGGCTTGGTGAGGCGGTCTTGGAGCTCGCGGGCCGAGAGGGCCGCCGATGCGTCGGTGGGCGTGATGCGACTCGCGAGATCAACGAAGTGCAGTTCAGTCATGTCAGTTCCTTTTCAGTGTTTCGAGCGCTTCGCTCAAGCGCGCAAGACCGGATTCATTTGGTACGGCGACGCGGGTCATTCCGGGGAGACCAAAACTGGCGCAGTCGCGCACGACGATACCCTGTGGAGCGAGTGCCTCCCGAATTTCGGGCGCGTCAATGAGCAACCAGTTGGCGTCTGAGGGGTGGACGGTGAATCCATGCTCTACAAATACCGCACGCAGTTGTTCGCGAAGATCCCGAATGCGCTCGACACTGTCGGCGAGGTCCAGTGCGTCGAGGAGGCCGGGCAGTGCCGCAGCGGCGAGTCCGTTGAGCGACCACTCGGGCTGCTGGCGGCGACAAGTCTCGATGATCGACGGCTCGGCCAGCACGTAGCCGACACGAAGTCCGGGACAGGCGAGCACCTTAGTGAGCGAGCCGACGACGATCGCGTCGTCGCCTCTCGTCCACTCGCCGGTCGCGAGCGCGTAGAACGCTTCATCCCACACGGCTGCTCTCTCTTCGGGGGGAGCGAGGAGGCCGGACGGGCTATGTGGATTCGAACGCCAGCGCGGTCCGGTACCACGCGGGTGCAGTGAGAATTCTGGCTCAACCACCGAGCCTCCGAGCAGCTGTGCAACGAGTGCGATCGCTTCGGCGCCACCGTTGGTGATCAGCAGCCGGTCTGGATCGACGTTCATTGCTGCGGCGAGAGCGTGATGCGCCTTCGCAGGGTCGGGATACCACGCAAGCGCGTCGAGGTGTGCGGCAACGATGGGCCGCGGGTCCGGTGCCACCGGATTGAGCGATTGGGAGAGATCAAGGATCGACGCGGGTTCGAGACCCAGGGCGAGCGCCACGCGCAGCCCGTCTCCGCCGTGCGAGCCAGCAGGTGGCATCTTCATCGCCGGTGCCACCACTGGCCGAATCCGATCAACGCGAGCGCTACGGCCAGCGACGTGGTGACGTCACGGCTCAGTCGCACAGCTTGCTGGATGTCGGCGACGTCGACCGGGCGACCGCTACCGAGCATTGGACGATCTTCGACGCGATCGCCATAGTGATTGCGACCACCGAGGCGCACACCAAGGGCTCCGGCGAACGCCGCCTCTACGACACCCGCGTTCGGGGAGGGGTGTGCAGATGCTTGGGTGAAGACGGCGCTGCGAACGTCACGGGCCGCCGCCGGCCGCACTAAAGCGACGAGCATCGCAGCAATCCGAGCCGGAACCCAGTTCGCGACGTCATCGAGTCGAGCGCTCGCCCAGCCGTAGAGTTCGTAACGCTGCGAGTGGTGTCCCACCATCGCGTCCATCGTGTTGGCGGCGCGGTACCCGAGCGCGCCGGGCGCGCCGGCGAACGCCGCCCACAGCACGGGAGCGACGATGGCGTCGACCGTGTTCTCGGCAACGGACTCGACCACGGCTCGAACGATCTCTTCTTCGTCGAGTTCACTCGGGTCACGCCCGACGAGGTTGGGAAGGAGAGCCCGCGCGCCTTCTAAGTCGCCACGTGACAGCGCCGCTCCGACATCTTCCGCCGCGCGCCAGAGCGAACGTCCTCCCACGGCGAGCCCAGTCGCCCACGCCGTCGAACGCATCGCAACACCAGCGGTGACACCGATCAGAACTCCTGTGAGGGCGTGCAACACGCCAGGCTTCCGTGCGTCGTCAAAGTTGCGCCGCTCGAAGTTATCCATAGCCCGTCCGAAATGAACGACGGGATGCCACGCCGTAGTGGGCTCGCCGAACATTCGGTCGAGCGCAATGCCCGCAGCGGCACCGAGCGGTCGCGGCATTGATGTCATTTCACCGCCAGCGCCAAGAGCCCGATGGTCTCGCCGATGACGCCGGCCGCGCCGAGCACGTCACCGGTGTAACCGCCCAGCTGGCGGTGCGAAAACAGCGCGACGAGCGCGATGGCCGCGAGCTCTGCGCCCAGCGCGATGAGCCCTCTCCATCCCCGAGCGACCATGACGAGCGCTACCGAGAGTGCGACTCCGCCCACCACCGATCCTCGGAGCACTCGGTGTTGCCAGACAGAGCGCGTGCCGAGGAAGCCGCGAACGAGGCCCTCCGCTCGGACGTAGGGCAGCAGTTCGGTGATGGCGACCATCGAGGTGCGTGACGCGCACCAGAGTCCGGCGACAGCCAACGGCGTCGGTCGAATCGTGGCGAACGCGCCGAAGCGAAGTAGCAGCACCGCTGCGACCGTGAGCGCGCCGAAGGCGCCGATCGAAGGATCAGACATCGCGGCGAGGCGACGGTCTCGAGTGAGCGGCGCGAGGAGACCGTCGCCCGCGTCAGCCAGGCCATCGAAGTGCAAGAGGCCAGTGAGGATGAGATCAACGGCAACAGCAACGGCACCAGCGAGTAACGCCACCCAGATCTTGGCGGCGAGCCACCAGAGGCCACCGACGGCTCCGCCGATGAGCGCCCCGACGACGGGGAACCACGCGAGCGTCGTGTCGTTGGGCGTCGCCGCGCGACCAAAGGGCGTCAGAAAGGCGACTGCGCGTTTCATGACTCGAAGCGAGGCAGTGACAGCGCGCGTCCCGCGACGACGAGTACTACGTCATCGCACTCGTGGGCGATCGCCTGATTGAGCGTTCCTAAGTTGTCGCGAAACTCACGCCCCATCGCGGTCTCAGGATGCACGGCCAAGCCAACCTCTTCGGAGACGATCATCGTGTCATCGCGTCGTGCACGAAGCGCCGAGATGAGCGCGTCGAGGTCACAGCGCATACTGGGAAGCGCGGCAAGCCATGGGCCCAGGGAATCGACAAGCACCGTGCCGCTCACGGTCGCGAGGATGCTAGCGAGGTCGTCGCCGCATTCGACAGTGGACCAGGTGGGCGGACGGCGTTCGCGGTGCTCGGCGACGCGCCGCTCGAGATTCTCGTCACCGTTGAGTCGAACGGTAGCGACGTAAGTAACCGGTCCAGTGCTTCGCTGCGCGAGTTGCTCAGCGACGTGCGACTTGCCCGAACGGGCTCCGCCGAGGATGAGCGTCTTCATGCGGCCCACGATTTCGCGCCGGACAGCACGGCTTGATGCGTTGCGCGCGCGATACGCGCGCCCCAGAGCGAGCGCGGTCCCGCGAAACGTGCGATGTCGCCGCCAAGAGGACAGAACAGACTGACCGCATCCGAGGCGGTGCCCGTCGCGGGAATGCCGGCGTCGAAGAGAGCTTGGCTCTTCGCCTCGGTGGCAGAGGCAATCGCGTTGACCAGCGCGCCGTCGCTGAGGCGGACAGGAACGAAGATGACGGTGTTGATCGTGCCGACTCGTGTTGTCGGTTCCGCGTCGTCGCTGGCAGCCCAGGTGGGGTGTGAAAGTCCCACGGTTGACTCGACGTCGACGCCGTCCACGCTTGCGCGTTCGCGACGGCGAACCTTCGCGGCGGTGAGCATACCGACACCATCCCCCTCTAACGCGAGGGGGCCGGCAAGCTCACCGACGTGTGCCGTGATGTCTTCGCGGTCGTAGTTGGAGCTCACTTGCGCATTGAAGGCCCAGTGCCGATCGCCGATGCCTCCACCAACAATCGCACTCGACACGCCGAGCATCGCGATCTCGAACCGGTAGACGAGGACATCGAGCTCAATCCCGTCTTCTTGTCGCGATGCGAGCACTGCGAACATCAGTACTCGATGCCCTTCTTTGCGCGGATTCCTTGTTGATATGCGTGCTTGATCATCTTCATCTCGGTGACCGTGTCGGCGAGTTCGATGATCTCTGCGGGAGCGTTTCTTCCGGTCACGATGACGTTGGTGGTTGACGCTCGGCCTGATAGCGCCTTCACGACGTCGGCCACGTCGACCCAGCCGTAGGAGATGGCGTAGGTGACCTCGTCCAAGATGACCAGGTCGTACTCGCCGCTCGCGAGCTTCTCTTTGGCCACGTCCCAGGCGTGACGACCCTTCGCGATCGTCTCATCGATGTCGGTCGACTCCCACGTGAAGCCGTCGCCCATGGTGTGCCACTCGACGCCCAGGTGCTCGGCCAGCTTCTTCTCGCCGACCTGCCACTTGCCGCTCTTGACGAACTGGATGACGACGACGCGCCATCCTCTCGCCCAGGCTCGTCCCATGACGCCGAAGGCCGACGAGGACTTGCCCTTGCCGTCGCCGGTGTTGACGATGATGATCGAGTCGGCTCGCGCGAGCTTCTCGGGTACGGCGGGTGCTTCACGCTGTGGGTCCGGCATGGGGTCCTTTCGGGTGGGTACGGCGGGGTACGACGATCAGCTCACCGTCGTCAGTTCGAAGAATGCGCACGCGGGTGCCGAAGTGAAAGTCGAGTGAGCCTTCCTCGAGCACTTCTTCGGCGCTGCCCGAGGCGACGATGACGCCGTCCGCCAGCAACGCGAGCTCGTCGGCGAACTGCGCCGCCAGGGTCAGGTCGTGCATCGCGCTGATGACGGTGAGTCCGCGCTCGATCCGCAGCTCGTCGACGAGCTCGAGGGCTTCGACACGTCGACCGAGGTCGAGCGCGCTCGTTGGTTCGTCGAGCAGCAGCACAGGCGCTTCTTGGGCGAGCGCGCGGGCGAGCACGAGGCGTTGCAGCTCGCCGCCCGACATTGTCGAAAGATGCCGGGCCGCCATCCGCTCGAGCGAGAGACGCTCCAACAGCTCGATCGAGCGGTCGCGGTCGTGGGGTCCTTCAGCGCCGAAGTACCCAAGGTGGGGCATGCGACCTAGGGCGACGTAGTCAACTGCGCGCATCTCCGGCGGGAACTCAGGCTTCTGAGGCACGTAGGCAACAAGCTGAGCGAACGCCCGGCGCGACAGGTCCGAGGTCGAGCGTCCCTCAATGCGGACCACGCCGTCGAACTCAACCAATCGCGCGAGCGCCTTGAGGAGTGACGTCTTGCCGGCTCCGTTAGCACCGATGAGCCCGAGCCACCGTCCACGTTCGACGGAGTAGCTGATCCCTTTGAGCGCGGTCGATTCGGCGTAGCGAACGACGAGATCGCGAACCTCGACGAGCGCAGTTGCCGATTCGACTTCGCGCGCGGCCATTTCTAGAGCACTCCCTGCTGTGCCCTGCGAGAACGCAGGACGAAGATGAAGAACGGGGCGCCGACGAAAGCGGTGACTACCCCGAGCGGGACCTCGGCGGGTGACTCGATGGTGTTTGCCACCAAGTTGGCGAGGATGAGGAACGATGCGCCGCCGACAATTGAGACGGGCAACACGACGCGGTAGCTCGCATTCGTCGTGAGACGCACGAGGTGGGGCACGATGATGCCGACAAAGCCGATGAGACCGCTTACTGAGACGGCTGCAGCCGTGCCGAGCGTTGCGGCAGCAACCACGACGAGTCGAACCCGGCGGGTGTTGACGCCCAAGCTCGCGGCTTCCTCTTCGCCGAGGCGCAAGACGTCCAGCAACCGGCGATGCATCAGCAGTACGGCCGCGCTCACCACGGCGTAGGGAAGGATGAGCCAGACGTCGGACCAGGTTGCCGTCGCGAGGCTGCCGAGGATCCACGAGTACACTGACTGAAGATCCGGGGCGTGCTGTTGCAACAGCGCGGTCTGCGCTGCCGTGAAGAGCGCCGCGACTGCGACACCCGCCAGCACGACCGAGGTGCCTGATGAACGACCACCGAATCTGGCGCCCACGAGGTACGTCAAGGTCACGGCGATCGCGCCACCGACGAACGCCGCGGCCGGCAACCAGGAGGTCGAACCGGAGCTCGCCACGATCACGATCGTTGCTCCAAGCCCCGCTCCGGCGGCGACACCCAAGAGATACGGGTCTGCAAGTGCGTTTCGAAACACCCCCTGATAGGAGGCGCCGCCGGCGGCCAGCATCGCGCCGACAATACCGGCGAGGATGACGGGTGGCAGTCGAATCTCCCAGATGATCGCTTGGTCGATCGCCGACGTCGAGGAGTGGTAGTGGAGGAACGGCACATGAGAGATAAGCACGCTCGCGACGGTCGAGATCGAAAGATCCGCTGGGCCAAAGGCGGTCGCCACAAGGATCACCACCACCAGGCCGACACCCGTGATGAGCAGGGGTACCCGCGGCGAGATCGGCGTCGTTGCGGGTTGAGTTCTCACGCGAGTGCGGCTACTCATGACGTCGCCGAAACCGGCTTGCCTTCCAGGGCGTCGGCGGCGTCTTGGAGCAGGATCGTGATGCGTGGTCCCCAGCGAGAGGCGATGTCGTCATTGAGCGGCACGACCCGGTGGTCCTTCACGGCAGAAAGCGTCGACCAACCGGGTCGCGCGGCGACCGACGCGGCAGTTGCCTTGCAGCAGATGGTGTCGGCAAGGAAGATGTAAGTCGGGTTCGCCTTCAAGATGAACTCGGCGTTCAACTGCGGATAGCCGCCGCTCGATGCGACGCCCTTGGCGCTGTCGGCGATCGACTTGAGGCCCAACAGCTGAAAGAGCTGTCCGACGAACGTTGAGGAGGTGACCGAGTAATACGTCGGGTCGAGTTCGTAGTAATACGTCGTTCCCTTTTTCGCGTGAGGGGTTGTCGCGACGATGTGAGCGATCTTTGCCTTGATCGACGCGACTTCGGTCTTCGCTTGTGCGACGTGTCCTGTGGCTTCGCCGAGCGGTCCGTACTGCGCGTAGGCCTGCGACAAATTTGCCGCTGCGGGAGCGTAGATCACGGGGATCTTGAGGGCCGCCATCTGAGTGTTGAATCCCGCGCTGTCGCTCGCCACGATGACGAGGTCGGGGTCATACTTCGCGATCGCCTCGACGTTCGGGTCATACCCACTCAGCGTGGTCTTCGGCGCGTTCGGTGGATAGTCGGAGTAGCTGTCGACGGCCTTCACCTGAGGGCCCGCGCCGATGGCGTAGAGCATCTCGGTGGATGTGGGCGAAAGCGACACGATGGCGTCGGGACGACTCTTGAAGGTGAAGGTGCCATCAGCGAACTTAAGCGTGACGGGAAATTCTGAAGACTTTCCTGAAGCGCCGCTCGCGATCGGAATCGCGAGCGGACTGATGGTGAGAAGCAGGGCCAGGAGGCCCTTGCCGTATGGACGCATAGTTAATCTCCCGTTAGCTAGACGGTGGGTGAACCTTCCGCCCGCTCACTGGGAGTGGAACGAATCGTTCCTCCACCGGGAACTGATTACGTCGACGCGGTGGAAGGCGACCGGACTCGTCCTCGGATGAGGCTTTACCGTTGCGGGACAGCGCCGGGATTGCACCGGACTTCGCTACCACTACGTCACTTCGACGTGGAGTCGAAGTGATCTGAGCATACTTACGTAACGTCACGGTCGCGAGGTTTCGGTCACGACCCTGCGTCGCGATCGATACGATGCCTGCCGTGAGCCTCGACCGCATCGTCCCGTTCGCAGGCGTGTTCAATTTTCGCGATCTTGGGGGGTATCGGACGATCGACGGTCGCACCACGAGGTGGGGACGGCTTTTTCGCTCGGACGCGCTGCACGATCTCACGAATGACGACCTTGCGCTCTTTCGTCGCCTTGGCGTCTCGTCGATCGTCGACCTGAGAAGCTCGTCCGAGGTAGCGCGCACCGGAAGAGGGCTTCTGGAGCTGGAGTCTCTGAACTTTGTGAACGCTTCTGTGCTCAACGACGCCGAAACCGACGAGCCGCGAGAGCAATCGACGTTTGACGCGTCCTACCTCACCAGGCGCTATCTCCAGTACCTCGACCTGGGCGGGCCGGCGTTTGTGGCCGCCATTTCGGAGATGACCGTCGCGGAGAACTACCCCCTGGTCTTCAACTGTTTTCTTGGCAAAGACCGCACCGGCGTGCTCGCGGCCCTGGTCCTGAGTTGTCTTGGGGTCGAGCGCGAGGCCATCGTGAAGGACTACGCCGTCACCGACGAACGGGTTCAGCTGATCGTGGACAAGCTCCGCCGCGACCCTCTCGTGCGAGAGGCGGTTGACCAGACGCATCCGGCGCTCCTGGCCGCCCACGAGGCGACCATGTCGGGCTTTCTCTCAGAAGTGGATCGCCGTTTCGGGGGCGCGCGCGCCTGGGTGGAGGCGGCCGGCGTCGCTCTAGAGCGCCTGGAACGCCTCGAAGAGCTCGTCCTCGAGTGATTCATCTACCGCGAACTCGATAAAGATTGCGTACAGAGCCGTTGGAGCGTTGTTTTCGCTCTCCCATTAGGCTGGTCGTTGCGCTGTTGTCCCCCTTGCTCGAACCCTGAACTGAAGAAAGACCCTGACTTTTTGCGTTTTTCGGATTTTCCGGTAGAATGGAAAGCCGACCTCGGGGCAGTGCTCCGAGGTCTATCTGCGAGGGAGTCTGCTCCCGCGCGCCCCGTAGTGAAGAAACAAGGAGAAAGAACCTGAGTAAGCCAAAGGAAGACGCGTTCACCGTCGAGGGAACCGTCGTCGAGCCTTTACCCAACGCCATGTTTCGCGTGGAGCTGGAGAACGGCTACACCGTTCTCGCTCACAGCTCAGGGAAGATGCGCATGCACCGCATCCGTATCCTTCCCGGCGACAAGGTCCAAGTAGAGATCACGCCCTACGACATGACTCGCGGACGCATCACCTACCGCTACCGATAACTCACGTTCTTCAAGCTCGAGAAAGTAATTCAATGAAAGTTCGCGCAAGCGTCAAACCCATCTGTGAAAAGTGCAAGGTCATTCGCCGCGCTGGGGTTGTTCGTGTGATCTGTGAAGCAAACCCGCGCCACAAGCAGCGCCAGGGTTAGGAGAGACGATGGCTCGTATTGCTGGTGTCGACATTCCGCGTGAGAAGCGCGTGGTGATTGCCCTGACCTATATATTTGGCGTCGGTCCGACCATCGCCCAACAGATCACCGCCGCGACAGGGATCGATGAGTCCACGCGCGTGAAAGACCTCACCGAGTCCGAGGTCAACGCGCTTCGTACCTACATCGACCAGAACGTCACCGTCGAAGGCGACCTTCGTCGTGACGTCGCTCAAGACATCAAGCGCAAGATGGAGATCAACTCGCTCCAGGGCATCCGCCACCGCAAGGGTCTGCCCGTGCGCGGTCAGCGTACCCGCACCAATGCTCGCACCCGCAAGGGACCCAAGCGCACCGTCGCCGGTAAGAAGAAGGTAACGAAGTAATGGCTAAGCCCACGGCGGTTCGCAAGACCCGCAAGAAGGAACGCAAGAACGTCGCCTTTGGTGTCGCTCACATCAAGAGCTCGTTCAACAACACAATCGTCTCGATCACCGACCCCGAGGGCAACGTGCTCTCCTGGGCGTCGTCGGGCCAGGTTGGCTTCAAGGGTTCGCGCAAGTCGACCCCCTACGCTGCCCAGCTCGCCGCCGAGAAGTGTGCCCGTGCCGCGATGGAGCACGGGGTCAAGAAGGTTGACGTGTTGGTGCGCGGTCCTGGCTCGGGTCGCGAGACCGCGATTCGTTCGATCGCTGCCGCCGGCATCGAAGTCGTCGCCATCAAGGACGTGACGCCACTGCCGCACAACGGCTGTCGCCCCAAAAAGCGACGTCGGGGTTAATCGGTCATGGCTCGTTACACAGGACCCGTTTGTCGCCTCTGTCGCCGTGAGCGCACGAAGCTCTATCTGAAGGGCGAGCGCTGCTTCAGCCTGAAGTGCCCCGTTGCTGAGAACTCGGATCGTCGCGTGCGCGCGTTCCCGCCGGGCATGCACGGTCGCGACCGTCAGCGCCAAGGTTCGGAGTACTTGAACCAGCTGCGTGAGAAGCAGAAGGCCCGTCGCATCTACGGCGTGCTCGAAAAGCAGTTCCGCAATCTCTACGAAGAGGCGAACCGTCGCCCCGGCATCACTGGCGTCAACCTCTTGCAGTTCTTGGAGACCCGCCTTGACAATGTTGCGTACCGCGCCGGGTGGGGCGCCTCGCGCGCCCAGGCTCGCCAGCTCGTTCGCCACGGTCACGTGAGCGTGAACGGCAAGCGCGTCGACATCCCCTCGTACCGCGTTCGCCCCGGTGAAGTCGTGACGTTGAAGAGCGTCACTCGCGAGAACTTCAACGTGAAGCGCAACCTCGACGTGCTCGACCGCAACGTGCCGGGCTGGCTCGAGGTCGGCGAGAACGGCTTCAGCGTGACGATGCGCGTCGTTCCCCAGCGAGAGCAGATCGACGAGTCGATCCAAGAGCAACTCATCGTCGAGCTGTACTCGAAGTAATCGTTTTTCTTACATACCCCTAGGAGTTCCCATGTTGATCATCCAACGACCCACTATCGAAGCCCTCGGTGACGAGGTCAACAACCGCCAGTCATTTGGCATTGGCCCGCTCGACCCCGGATTCGGCCACACCCTCGGCAACTCGCTGCGTCGCACGCTGCTCTCGTCGATTCCTGGCGCCGCTGCGACGCGCGTCAAGTTCGACGCCGTGCTGCACGAGTTCGGTGTGATCGAGGGCGTGAAGGAAGACGTTCAGGACATCACGCTCAACTTGAAGGACCTGCTGTTGCGCGTGCACTCAGACGAGCCCGTCACGCTGCGCCTCGACAAGCGCGGGGAAGGCCCCGCGCTCGCGTCGGACCTCTCCACGACGGCCGACGTCGAGATCTTGAACGGCGACCTGCACCTCGCGTACCTGACCAACCCGCGCGCGGCGCTCACGTTCGAGCTCACCGTTGAGCGCGGCAAGGGCTACGTCGGTGCCGAAGGCAACAAGGGCTCTTCGACGATCGGTGTCATCCCGCTCGACGCGATCTTCTCGCCCGTGCGTCGGGTGAGCTTTGAGATTGAGCCCGTGCGCGTCGAGCAGAGCAAGGACTTCGACCGCCTCGTCATCGACATCGAGACCGACGGTTCGATCTCGCCGCGTGAGGCGCTCGCCTCAGCCGGCAAGACGCTCGGCTCACTCGTCGACCTCATCGCGAGCTTTGATGAGGAAGCGCCGTCCCTTGAGCTCGGTGACGTGGGCTCGGCCCAGGCCGCCGCAAGCGAGCTGGACATCCGCATCGAAGAGCTCGGCCTCACCGAGCGCTCGCGCAACTGCCTCAAGCGCGCTGGCATCAACACGATCGCTCAGCTCGTGAACGCGACCGAGCGCGACCTCACTTCGATCACCAACTTCGGCGCAACGTCGCTGAAGGATGTGAACGACCGACTCGAAGAGCGCGGCCTATCGCTGCGAGCAGAGGACTAACATGCGCGGCACTCCCACGAAGGGCAAGCGCTTCGGTGGCGACTCGGCGCACCAGAAGGCGATGATGGGCAACCTCGTCGCCTCGTTGATCGCGGCCGAGTCAATGGTCACGACGGAAGCGAAGGCGAAGGCCCTGCGGCCCATCGTCGAGAAGGTCGTCACGGCGGCGAAGAACTCGCCCGAGGGCTCTGTCCACGCGCAGCGTCGCGTGGTGGCGCTCATTCGCGACAAGGACATGACCCACAAGCTCTTTGCCGAGATTGCTCCGCGCTACAGCGACCGTCCCGGTGGCTATACGCGCATCTTGAAGCTCGGGCCGCGTCAGGGCGATAACGCCCCGATGGCGCGTATTGAGTTCGTCTGATCGAGTAGGCGCCACGCAACGCTGGCGCCTTGACCTGGCTTATGACGGCCAGGCGTTCAATGGATTCGCTTTTCAGCCCCACCGCGACACTGTGGTGGGGCTGTTGCGTTCAACGCTCGCGCGAACGCTGCGTCTCGACCACGAGCCCGTCATCGTTGGCGCAGGTCGCACGGACGCGGGCGTGCACGCCTATCACCAGGTCGTCCACGTCGACCTCCCGAGCGCTGGGAAGGTTCGCAATCTCGACGCGGATCGCCTGCGCGACTCTCTGAACAAGCAGCTGCGCGGGCGCGTGCAGATCCTCTCGATCGGCGCTGTCGCTGACGAGTTCCACGCTCGGTTCTCTGCCACCTGGCGCGAGTATCGCTACCTCGTCCTCGAACAGAACGCCCCCGGGCTTGATTCGACGAACGCGTGGGCCTGGTCCATTGCCGTGCCGCTCGATCTCGTAGCGATGAACCGAGTGGCGTTGCGCCTCGTCGGTACCCACGACTTTCGCGCGTTCTGTCGACGTCCGGCCAACGCGCCAGCGGGTGAGCCACTCCTTCGCCGGGTCATCTCGGCCCAATGGGAGCGCCTCGATGACCTCTGGTCGATGAGCCCGCGCGAGGCGCCCGCGCTGCGACTCACCATTCGCGCGCAGTCGTTCTGCCACAACATGGTTCGCTGTCTCGTCTCCGCCATGGTCGCCGTCGGTGCGGGCACGCTTGACGGAGGTGAGATCGACCGGCGGCTCGTCAGTGGCGATCGGCACCAGCTGCCTCAGCCCGCACCTGCGGGCGGTCTCGCGCTGGTTGGCGTTGGCTACGACGCGCTGTCGTAGCCCGCAAAAGGGTTCCGTCGGTACACTGTCGCCATGTCCGACGCACCCTTCTCCGGCATTGACCCCAACGAACTGAGCAATGAGATTCGCCCGCAGGACGACCTCTTTCGCCACGTCAACGAACACTGGATCGACAGCACCCCGATCCCGCCCGACAAGGCGAGCTACGGCACATTCATGAGGCTCTTCGAAACCTCCGAGCAGGCGGTGCGCGGGATCGTCGAAGAGGCGCAGTCCGCGCCAGATGGCAGCGAAGCGCGAAAGTTCGGCGACCTCTACGAAAGCTTCATGAACGAAGCCCGCGTTGAAGAGCTCGGCGCCGAGCCGTTGCGTGGGGATCTCGCGATCGTTGACGCGGTGACGTCGATTCCTGAGCTCATCGCGGCAGTGGGTGAGCTCCAGCGCGGCGGTCTGTCGGGCTTTGTCGACGTGTTCGTCGACAACGATCCGGGCAACCCCGAAAGGTACCTGGTCTTCTTCGAGCAGGGCGGCATCTCGCTGCCTGACGAGAGCTACTTTCGCGAAGAGCACTTCGCCTCAGTGCGCGAGGCTTTCGTGGTGCACATTCGCAAGATGCTCGAGCTCGCGGGCATCGACGATGCGGCGGCGCGAGCTGCGCGCGTGTTCGAGCTCGAAACCGAGATCGCCAAGCGTCACTGGGACAACGTCGCGTCGCGCGACAGCGAAAAGACGTACAACCTCTTGAGCTTCGAGAGTGCGACCGAGCTGTTCGCCGTGCCCAAGCAGCCGGGGCACTCGGTGAGCCTCGACCAGTGGGCGAGCGCCTTCGGTGCGCCCGCGGGGGCGCTCAGTGAGGTGGTCGTGCGTCAACCGAGCTTCCTGCACGAGCTCGCCGAACTCTTCGGAGAGGATCGTCTCGAGTCATGGAAGGACTGGCTGCGCTGGCAGGTCGTCCATGGCTACTCGCCCTATCTGTCGAAGGCGTTCGTCGACGAGCAGTTCGACTTCTACGGTCGCACGCTTACCGGTGCGCCGGAGCTGCGCGAGCGCTGGAAGCGCGCTTTGTCGCTCGTCGAGGGCTCCCTCGGCGAAGCGGTCGGGAAGATCTACGTCGAGCGATACTTTCCTCCGAGCGCGAAGGAGTCGATGGACGTGCTCGTGGCGAACCTCGTCGAGGCGTACCGTGCGAGCATCACCACCCTCGAGTGGATGAGTCCTGCGACGCGCGAGCGTGCGCTCGAGAAGCTCGAGGCTTTCACGCCGAAGATCGGCTACCCGGCCAAGTGGCGCGACTACTCGGCGCTGTCGATCGATCCGAGCGACCTCATCGCAAATGTGCGAGCCGCGAGCGACTTCGAGTTCAACCGGCAGCTCGCCAAGATCGGATCGCCGATCGACCGCAACGAGTGGTTCATGACGCCGCAAACAGTGAACGCGTACTACAACCCCGGCTTCAATGAGATCGTGTTCCCCGCGGCGATCCTGCAGCTTCCCTTCTTCAGCGCCGAGAGGGATGACGCGGCCAACTACGGCGCGATTGGCGCGGTCATCGGACACGAGATCGGGCACGGCTTCGACGATCAGGGTTCGAAGTTCGATGGCACAGGGCGCCTCACCGACTGGTGGGAAGAGACAGACCGCGAAGCGTTCGATGCACGAACACGTTCGCTGATCGATCAGTACAACGAACTCGCACCCGCCCAGACGCCCGACCAGCACGTGAATGGGGCACTGACGATCGGCGAGAACATTGGCGACCTCGGGGGTCTTGGCATCGCGTGGAAGGCGTACCTGCTGTCACTGAACGGCGCGCTGCCTCCGGTGATGGACGGCCTGAGCGGCGCCGAACGATTCTTTCTCTCCTGGGCTCAGGCCTGGCAGAACAAGGCGCGGACCGAAGAGATCGAGCGACGTCTCGCCATCGATCCGCACTCGCCGCCCGAGTTTCGTTGCAACCAGATCGTGCGCAACATCGATGAGTTCTACGACGCGTTCGACGTCCAGTCGGGCGACGCGCTGTGGCTCGAACCGTCTGCGCGAGTGACGATTTGGTAGCCACCGGCGTGACCACCGAGACAGTTGGGGGGATTGGCTCGTGGACAGCCTTCGCTTCATCCTCTTGCACATGATCGAAGAGACCGCCACGCACGCTGGGCACCTCGACGCCGCGCGCGAGCTGATCGATCATCGCCAGTGGTTCGTCTTCCCCGACGAGGCCGTGTGACGATGTAGACCTGCGGCTACGCTGGGGAGGCCCGAAATGGCCGATCTCCAGGGCAGACTTGCCCCAAGGGGCCCCGGTTTCGTAAGATGGAGAGTCCCCTGTGAGCCATTGGGGCTGATCCGAAGATCGCTAAGGAAGAACTGTGAAGACGTATTCGCCAAAGGTCGCCGAGCTGACGCGCGAGTGGCAGGTCATTGACGCTGAGGGTCTCGTCCTCGGACGTGTCGCCACAGCCGCCGCCTCGCTGCTGCGCGGTAAGCACCGCACGTACTTTGCGCCCCACGCCGACACCGGCGACTTCGTCATCATCGTGAACGCCGACAAGGTCGTCGTCACCGCCAACAAGCTCGCCCAGAACTTCCGTTACCATCACTCGGGCTACCCGGGTGGCCTGCGTTCGACCTCGTGGCAGAAGCTCATGGACGCCAACCCGGTCAAGCTCGTGAGCGAGGCCGTGCGTGGCATGGTCCCCAAGACTCGTCTCGGCCGCGCGCAGATGGACAAGCTGTTCGTCTACGCCGGGCCTGAGCACCCACACGCGGCCCAGCAGCCCAAGAGTTTTGACACCTCGGCGATCCGCCGCGGTTAAGGAGCAACGTTGACGACACCTCTCACCCAGACCACCGGTCGACGCAAAGAAGCCGTCGCGCGCGTGCGGCTGCGTCCGGGCACCGGCACGATCACGATCAACTCGCGGGCCTTTGACAACTACTTCACCTCCGCGACCCATCGTCAGATGGTGATGGAGCCGCTTCGCCTCATTGACGCGCAGCAGACCTACGACATCGACGCGACCATTGAAGGTGGCGGCGTTGCCGGTCAGGCCGGCGCGCTTCGCCTCGGCATCTCTCGCTCGCTCTTAGAGATCGACGAGGGCGTACGCCCGGCCTTGAAGAAGGCGGGGCTGCTCACACGCGACTCGCGCAAGAAGGAGACCAAGAAGTACGGTCTCAAGAAGGCGCGCAAGGCTCCCCAGTACTCCAAGCGTTAATGTCCATGACCGTGCGATTTGGCACGGACGGAATTCGAGGCCGCGCGAGCGACGAGATTACCGTCGACCTGGCCTACCGGCTCGGACGCGCTGTGGCGACAGTCTTTTCGGTGCCGATCTACGTCGGGTATGACACGCGCGAAAGCTCACCAACGCTCGCGGCTGCGGTGCTCGCGGGACTTCGCGACGGAGGAGCGAACGGTGTCAACCTCGGCTACTTCACGACGCCGGGCGTTGCCGTCATCGCCCAACAACGCGGCGGTGCGGGCGTGGTCGTGTCGGCGTCGCACAATCCCTACTACGACAACGGGCTGAAGGTGCTCGGCCTCGGCGGCGCGAAGCTCGATCTCGCGACCGAAGCAGCCGTGGAGAGTGCGCTCGAGACCGTCGAAGGACCAAGCGACGAGGACTTTGAGGTCGTCGAGATCGACGTGTCGGCGGAACACGAGTACGTAAAGCACCTTCGCGAGCTCGCGCCAGCTGACCTGTCGAGACTTCGCATTGTTGTCGACTGTGCCCACGGCGCCGCGTCGCACGTCGCCTACGAGCTGTTCGCCTCCACAGGAGCGGATGTGACGGTCATCCACGACCAGCCCGATGGTCGCAACATCAACGAGGACGCTGGGTCGACGCACGTCGGCCGGCTCATCGAGACGGTTCGTGAGCTCAACGCCGATTTCGGACTCGCCGTTGATGGCGACGCCGACCGCTTGATCGCGATCGACAGTGAGGGAACCGTGCGCGACGGTGATGATCTCATGGTGCTCTTCGCGCTCGACCGCGCGGCACGAGGCGTCCTCGGCGGCGGCATCGCGGTCACGTCGATGAGCAACCTCGGCCTCAACCGTGCCCTGAGCGCCGCGGGTATTGAGATCGAAGAGACGGACGTCGGGGACCGCAACGTCCTCGTCGCACTCGAAGAGCGCTCGTGGATCTTGGGCGGTGAGCAGTCGGGACACGTGATCTTTCGCGACCTCGCGCCTACCGGGGATGGCCTGCTCACCGGACTCTTATTGGCTGAGCTGATTCGACGCCGCGGCCCTCTTGCTGATCTCGCGGGCGCCGCGTGGCGCCGCGTCCCCCAGGAGCTCTTTTCCGTCTCGCGCGAACACTTCAGCGAACCCGTCGTTCAAGATCTTTTCGACGAGCTGCTTGCCCAGTATGGGGTCGCGCGCAGCGACGTTCGCCTGCTCGTTCGACCTTCGGGCACCGAACCGCTCGTGCGCGTCATGATCGAGGCCCTCAACGCGGAATTCATTGAGGTCTTCTGCGAGCGACTCACCTCTCTCTACGGGCGGCGTTGACCCAAGAGGCCCGAAAATCACGGGAGTAGGCTGGGTTTATGTGCGGCATCATCGGGGTCGTGGGCTCCAACGACACGCTCGACACGTTGCTGGAGGGCCTCGCGCGACTCGAGTACCGCGGCTACGACTCGGCCGGTGTTGCACTCGTTCGCCCCGGTGAAACCTGGCGGGCTCGAGCCGCCGTCGGCACGGAGTCCGTTCGAGCGCTGACCCTCGAGTGCGCGGACGCCCCGCGCGGCTTCCACTCGGGCATCGGGCACACGCGCTGGGCGACTCACGGCGCGCCCGAAGCGATGAACGCCCACCCTCACCTCGACTGCTCCGGCAACGTCGCCATCATCCACAACGGCATCATCGAAAACCACGCCGAGCTCCAAGAGGAGCTCGAACAGCGCGGCCACCTGTTTAGCTCCGTGACCGACTCCGAGGTGCTCGCCCATCTCATCGAAGAGTCGCGCGCCGAAGGCCTGGAGCTCCTCGAGGCCGTTCGCCAGAGCCTCCTTGTTGTGCGCGGCGCCTTCGCGGTTGCAGCGATGGATGCGACGGAGCCTGACGTGATCGTCGCCGCACGACGCATCTCGCCGCTCATTCTCGGCACAGCCGCCGGCGTCACATACCTGGCGAGCGACATTCCCGCCATCCTCGACCGTGCGAACGCCTTCTACGCGGTGAACGATGACGAGATCGTCCGCCTCTCACCGTCGGGCTTTCGCGCCATCGATCTTGACGGGGTGCCGGTTCACCTGCATCAGCTGACGATCGACTGGGACTTGGAGACCGCCGAGAAGGGCGGTCACGAGGACTTCATGTCCAAGGAGATCTACGAGCAGCCCGAGGCACTGCGCGCGACGTTGCTCGATCGCCGACGACGAGACGGCACGCTTACCTTTGACGAGATGCGCATCCCCGATGAGGAGCTGCGTGAAGTAAACCGCGTCGTCATCGTCGCGGCGGGCACCTCGAATCACGCGGGTCAAGTGGCCAAGTACGCGATCGAGCGCTGGGCCCGTCTGAGCGTCGAGGTCGACATCTCCAGTGAGTATCGTTACCGCCACCCGATCGTCGAAGTCGGCACGCTGGTGATCGGCGTCTCCCAGAGCGGCGAAACGATCGACACCATCCAGGCCATCCGCGAGGCGAAGCGCCGAGGTGCGCGCGTCATCGGTGTCACCAACATCGTGGGCTCTTCGCTCGCACGAGAGTCCGACGCGGTGATCTACACCCGCGCCGGGCTCGAAGTGTCCGTGGCTTCAACCAAGGCCTTCGTCGCACAGGTGGCCGCGCTCGAGGTCCTCGCCCTCCGTCTCGCTCAGCTGCGAGGCACCGTCGCCGCCGATGACATCGACGCGCTCTTCAAGGGCATCAACGCCGTCGCGAGCCAAGTCGCCACGGCGCTCGAACGCCGTGCGGCCGTCGAAGATATCGCCAAGCAGCTGCTCGGCGCGCGCGACTTCTTCTTCATCGGCCGCCACGTCGGGTTCCCGACGTCGCTCGAAGGTGCCCTCAAGCTGAAGGAGCTGAGCTACCTCCACGCCGAGGGCTACCCGGCCGGAGAGCTGAAGCACGGACCGCTCGCGCTGATTGAGCCAGGCGTCGTGGTGGTAGCCGTGGTGACAGACCCCGCGATGCACGAGAAGATGCTCTCCAATCTCTCGGAGGTCAAGGCCCGCGGCGCGACCGTCGTTGCCGTGGCGACCGACGACGACGAGTACATCGATGCGATTGCCGACTACGTCCTGCGCGTGCCCGCAACGGAACCGCTCTTCACGCCAATGGTCGACGTCGTGCCCCTGCAGCTGTTCGCCTACTCCATGGCGCGCGGCCTTGGAAGAAACGTCGATCGCCCTCGCAACCTCGCGAAGACCGTGACGGTCGAGTAGTGGCGACAATCGGCGTCGGCGTTGACGTCGTTGACGTCGCGCGATTTCGGCTCGCGCTCGAGCGACATCCGCGTATCGCGGATCGTCTCTTCACAGAGGAGGAGCGACGCGACGCGCGCGCTCGGCCCGAGCGCCTTGCTGCCCGCTTTGCCGCCAAAGAAGCAGTGATGAAGACCTTTCGCGTCGGGGTGGGGTCGGCTCCCTGGCGTTCGATCGAGGTGACCCTCGACGACGCCGGGGCGCCGAGCGTGCTGTTGCACGCGCCGGCCCGCCAGCTCGCGAAGTCTCTGGGCGTCACGTCTCTGCATCTTTCGATGACCCACACCGATCAGACTGCCGCCGCGTTCGTCGTCGGTTCGTCGGACGACGAGTCCCGTGGCCGTTGAGGGTGTGCGCCGTCCGGCCTGGGCGGAGGTTTCGGCATCGGCCATCGGCCACAACGTCCGAGCAATCAAACGCGTCATCGGCGAGACGGCGCTGTGCGCGGTCGTCAAGGCCAACGGCTACGGGCACGGCGCGCCGCTCGTGGCCAAAGCCGCAGTTGATGCGGGGGCCGACTATCTGGCGGTCGCGCTCGTGGATGAGGGCATCGAGCTCCGCGAGCACGGCGCCACGGCACCGATTCTTGTGCTCGCCGAGATTCCCGCCGCCACGATCCCCGACGCGCTCGCGTATGACCTGGCGCTCACGATCGGTTCACCGGCCGGCGCGCGCGACGCCGTTGCTATGGCCGAGGAGTTTGGCGGTCGTCACCGCGTTCACGTGAAGGTCGACACCGGCATGCACCGGATGGGGGCGGTGCCCGAAGAGGTCGACGAGGTCTTTGACGTACTCATGAGCTCGCGCGCGATCGACGTCGAAGGTCTCTTCACTCACTTCAGCGTCGCTGATGGCCCCAGCGACGACGAGCGAGCCTTCACTCGCGCACAGATCGACCGCTTCATCGACGTTGCGAACCGGCTCGAAGCGCGCGGTGTGCGACCGCGCGTGCTGCACGCCTCCAACACGGCCGGCACGCTCGGACACCCTGACGCGCGATTCAACATGGTGCGCGCGGGCATCGCGCTCTACGGCTACCTCCCAAGAGGATGGCTCGCCTCGACGCTCGACGAACACGACGTGCACTTGGAGGCGGCACTCGCGCTGCGCGCGCGGGTCGTTGCGGTGCGCAGGGTCGCCGCCGACGCGCGACCGAGCTACGGTCGCCTTCGTGGGGCCGAGCGCGAGACGACCGTCGTGACCGTCCCCTTCGGTTACGCCGACGGCTATCCCCGCCGACTCTTTGACGCGGGGGCTGAGGTGCTCGTCAATGGACGTCGCTATCCGCTCGCGGGCGGCGTCACCATGGATCAGCTCGTGGTCGACGTCGGCGATGACGAGGTGAAGATTGGTGACGAGGTCGTGCTCCTTGGTCGCCAGGGCGACGAGTCGATCACCGCCGACGACCTGGCCGAGTGGGGCGGCACGGTCTCGTGGGAGATTCTCGCATGCCTCGGTGCACGGGTACCACGAGTCCTCGTCGACTGATGGCCGACTTCGAAGAGATGTCGACCTGCGAGCGGTGCGCGCTCGCGGCGACACGCCAGCGCGTCGTGATCGGCTCGGGGCCGCTCGACGCGCCCCTCATGATCATCGGAGAAGCTCCGGGACGGACGGAGGACGAGGGCGGAGCGCCGTTCATCGGCCCGAGCGGGAAGCTTTTCTTCACGCTGCTCGCCGAGGAGACGGGACTCGTGCGCGAGTCGTGTTACGTGACCAACGTCGTCAAATGTCGACCTCCAGCCAACCGCACTCCAACGCCGCACGAGATCGAGACCTGTCGGCCGTGGCTGGTGGAACAGCTGGACCGCGTCGCGCCGAAGTTCATCTTGACGCTCGGCAACACCGCGGGCCGGGCAATCTTCGCCTACGAGAGCGGCATCGGTCGCGTGCACGGCCACGTCTATCGCTCGGGCGTCATCCGTGGCATCCCGACCTATCATCCCGCGGCGGCGTTGCGCGGCGGGCCCAGCGTCGTTGAAGTGATGCGCGAGGACCTTCGCGTCCTTCGGCGATTGATGGAGGCTTCGTGAGCTGGCGTCGCTACTGCGCGACGGCTGAGGAGACGAAAGTTGCGGGTGAGGAGTTCGCGCAGCTCTTGTGGCCCGGCGACATCGTGCTCCTCACTGGTCAGCTCGGCGCGGGCAAGACCACATTTGTCCAAGGCGTCGCGCGCGGGCTCGGCGTGCGCGATCGCGTGACGAGTCCCACGTTCACGATGGTTCGCGAGCACGCCTGCGTGAACGATCTCGCCATAGTGACCCTTCACCACGCCGACGTCTACCGGGTTGGCTCCATTGGCGAGGTACAGGAACTCGCCTTGGGCGAGCTGGTCGAGGAGTCGGCCGTCGCGCTGGTGGAGTGGGGCGACATCGCGTCGTCGGTCTTTGGCCGTGAGGTGCTGCTGGTCGCCTTCTCCCTCGATGACGATGACGGGCGGACGCTCGAGGTCTCGGGCGCGCTCAGCGAGGGACGCGAGAGAGCGCTCGACGCGTGGGCGGCTCGGTGAACATCCTCGCGATCGAAACTGCGACTATGGCAGCCGCCATTGGGCTCGCCACCTCGACGGGTGCGCGACTCGAGGTCGTCGTGGATGACAATCGGCACCACACCGAGTCACTCGTGCCGGGAATCCGTGACCTGTTGGAGAGCGCGGGCATCGCCGCGAAACACATCGACCGTGTCGTCGTTGACCGCGGACCGGGCCTCTACACCGGGCTGCGCGTGGGCATCGCGACGGCTGTCGGCTTCGCGCTGGCAGCGAACTGCGAGCTGGCTGGTGTGACGTCGCTCGAGGTCCTTGCCGCGGGTGCGCATCGCGCCAGCGTTCGCGGGACGCTGCTCGTCGCCGTCGACGGACGGCGGGGTGAAGTCTTCATCCAGTCGTTCGAGCTGGCGGACGTCGTCACGCCGACGAGTCAACCCGCGGTCGCCCGACCGGCTGACGTCATCAGTCAGTGGGCGTCTCGTGGTGAGGTGACACTGACCGGTGATGGCGCGACACGCTACGCCCTCGACTTCGCCGCGCTCGCGAACGCCACCACCTTCGAACAGCAGGTGCCGTCGCCCCTCGAGGCGCTCGCACTCGGCGCGACGCGTGATCCAGAGCTCTCGATCACTCCGTTGTATCTGCGCGAACCCGATGCCGTAGCCAACTTTTCAACGCGCGAACGCTCCTCGTGAGCGAGTGGACCATACGTGTCGCCGAGCGTCGCGACGTGCCCGACCTGCTCGGCATCGAACAAGCACAGTTTCCTGAGCCGTGGAGTCGCGCGATGCTTCTCGACGAGATCACGAACACCGAGACACGTCGCTACACGGTGGCCGTCGAAGGCAAGCGCATTGTGGGCTATTTGGGCGTGATGTTCGTCCTCGACGAGCTGCACATCAACACGCTCGGCACGCTGCCCGGCGAGGAGGGCCGCGGCATTGCGTCCTCACTCATCAACGACGCGTGGGATGTCGCACGAGGCCGGGGTATTCGTCGAGCGACCCTCGAGGTCGCCGTGTCCAACACTCGAGCGCAGTCGCTGTACTTTCGCTTTGGCTTCTCGCCCGTGGGCGTCCGCAAGAACTACTACGAGAAGACGCGTGAAGACGCACTGATCCTGTGGGCCGACCTGGATGGTGGAGGGAGCGCCATCTCCTGATCGTCGTGAGAGCGTCCCGGCGGGGAGATTCGCCTATATATATAGGAAAACACAGCCGTAAATGCAGTTTATTTCCGTACGTGCGATCTACAGTCGAATGGTCCCTCGAAAGGTCCCCCTGTGAAAAAGCTCGTTTCGCTTCGCCTCGTCGTTGCGGTCTCAGTGGTGGCGTTGATCTGCGGCGGCGCGATCGCCGTGAACGCCGCCACAACGTCATCGCCGACCACTTACTTTGCCTGCCTCAAGGGCGGGACGTTAAGGAATGTCGGTCTGAAGAGGTCGACCTGTTCGAGCGGGTCCACGGAGATTAGCTGGAATGCAGCAGGTCCTCGTGGCAGGACTGGTACAACCGGGCCGACGGGTCTCTCCGGCCCCGCGGGTGCGACGGGGGCGACGGGGCCAGCGGGCGTCTCCTCTGCACCAGGAGGAGTCGGAGCCGTCGGCGCTACCGGGGCCGTCGGCCCTAACGGGGCTGCTGGCGCTACCGGGGCTGATGGCGCTACCGGGGCTGCTGGGGCTGATGGCCCTACCGGGGCTGATGGAGCTACCGGGGCTACCGGCGCTGTCGGAGCGACGGGACCCGCGGGCACTCCCGGTGCGAGCGGGGAAGACTGCTCGGCGACGCCCTATCCAGGGATCGACCTCGCGGGCTGTGACTTCTCAGATCAGGATTCGAGCAGCGTGAACTTTACCGACGCCGATTTGGCGGGGGCGAATTTTGCGGGCGCCAACCTGTCGAGCACGAACTTCACCGGCGCGGACCTCTCTGAGGTGAACTTCATTGGAGCGACCGTGAACGGCGCAGACTTCCTCTACGCGAACCTGACAGCAGCGAACTTCACCAACGTCAACATACCCAACGCGACCGTGTTCGGCGGAGCCAATCTTCAAGACACGGACTTTGGGCAGGCCGACTTCGGTCAATACGTTTCAACCGGTGGCAACTACGGGGAGCCAGTATTGCCGAACGGCTGGACCATGTCGACGAATCTGACGGTCGTCGGCGAGATCCTTCAAGGCCCCGGGGGCGAATGGGAGTCCACGAGCGAGTTCGACCTCTGCGCGCTCGACCCGTCCGACACTTATTGCGGGCCCTGAACATCGACGGTGGTGCGCCCGTACGCTAGACGGGTGACGTTGGTCCTCGGCATCGAAACGAGCTGCGACGAGACGGCGGCGGCCGTCGTTGACGAGGAGTTCTCCATCCGCTCCTCGGTGGTTGAGTCGTCGATCGACCAGCACCGGGCCTTCGGCGGCGTGGTGCCCGAGCTCGCCGGGCGCGCCCACATTGCCACGATCGGTCCGGTGATACGGCGCGCGCTCGACGAGGCCGGGCTCGATTCGAACTCCGCTGCGATCAGCGGCGTCGCCGTGACGAGCGGCCCGGGTCTCATCGGCTCACTCCTCGTGGGACTCTCGGCCGCAAAGGCCATGGCGTTCGCCTGGGACATTCCCCTCATCGGGGTCAATCACCTCGAAGGGCACCTGTTTGCGCCGCTGCTTGACTCGCGAAGCCTCGAGTGGCCGCTGATGACGCTGCTCGTCTCGGGTGGCCACAGCATGATCGTGTTTCAAAGGGGCCCCGGTGATCATGAGGTGCTCGGCGAGACCATCGACGACGCGGCGGGCGAAGCGTACGACAAGGTGGCGCGCTGGCTCGGACTCGGCTATCCCGGCGGTCCAGAGATCGATCGGCTCGCGAGGCAGGGATCGCCCGATGCGCTGAAGCTGCCCGTCTCGATGATCGGCGACGACTTCGACCTGTCCTTCTCGGGCCTCAAGACCGCGGTCGTTCGCGCGACCGAAGCGCATCGAGAGATCGCCCTCGTCGATGTCGCTGCGTCATTCCAGGCAGCACTCTCCGAGCAGCTGCTTCGCAAGCTGCGCCACGCGCTCGAGCGCTACGACGTGGCCGGTGTGGCGCTCGCGGGTGGTGTGGCGGCGAACTCCGCCCTGCGCGCGGGAGTGATCGGCCTCGCCGAAGAGTTTGGTCTTGAGTCGCATCTGCCCACGCTCGCGATGTGCACGGACAATGCGGCGATGATCGCGGCCGCGGGCCTTCATCGACTCTCGATCAGCGGTCCCAGTCAGCTCGACCTTTCTGCGACGCCCAACTGGCAACTGGCGGACGTGTCGTGAGCGAGCGCTGGATTCCACTCGATGTGACCGACGTCGATCCGAATCCCTTTGCGCAGTTTCAGCTGTGGTTCGCGGAGGCGCTCGGTGAGATGGCTGAGCGCGAGGCAATCGCGCTCGTGACGGCGACCCCCGATGGGCTGCCCAGTGCGCGCATGGTACTGCTCCGCCACCACGACGACACGTCATTTGGCTGGTACACGAACTACGACTCGCGCAAAGGCCACGAGCTAGCGGAGAACCCCCACGCGGCGCTCCTGTGGTACTGCGAGCCGCTCGGTCGCCAGATTCGCATCGAAGGACCCGTTGAGAAGACGACCGCCGCCGAGTCTGACGCGTACTTCGCCGGTCGTCCGCGGGGCAGTCAGCTCGGGGCGCACGCGAGCCACCAGAGTCAGCCTCTCGCCAGTCGAGCCGAATTGGAGGAACGAGTGGTCGAGTTTGACCGTCGATACGAGGGCGACGACGTGCCGCGACCCGAGAACTGGGGCGGATACCGCCTCACGCCCAATCGTTTCGAGTTCTGGCAGCACCGCGACGATCGGCTCCACGACCGGGTGGTCTACCTCCCCGAGGGCCCCTCATGGCGCCGGGAGCGTCTATCTCCCTGAGACGCCCATACCGTGATCAGGGGGGCGCTCGTGGCGTCACTGTTGGCACTCGGGTCCTCCGGCTGCTAAATTGGCAGTCGCAAGTATCGAGTGCTAATTGCTCAGGAGGCAAGAACAATGAAGTTGCACCCACTAGAAGACCGCATTGTCGTTCGTCCCAACCTCGCGGAAGCCACAACGGCTTCGGGTTTGGTGATTCCCGACACGGCCAAAGAGAAGCCCCAGCAGGGTGAAGTGCTCGCTACCGGTCCCGGCCGTCGCGCTGACGCCACCGGCGAGGTCATCCCCACCGGCGTGTCCGTTGGCGACACGGTCGTCTACTCGAAGTACGGCGGGACGGAGATCACCGTGGACGGTGAAGACCTATTGATTCTGTCGGGCCGCGACGTACTCGCGACCATTACCAAGTAGCCCGTGACGAGTACGGCTCGTCACCAATCGAATAAGGAAACTGAATGTCAAAGTTATTGAAGTTTGACGAGGACGCACGACGCGGCCTCGAAGCTGGTGTCGACAAGTTGGCCGACGCGGTCAAGGTCACACTTGGACCGAAGGGCCGCAACGTGGTGCTCGGCAAGAAGTTTGGCGCCCCCACCATCACGAACGACGGTGTCTCGATTGCTCGAGAAGTCGAGCTCGAAGACCCGTTTGAGAACATGGGCGCACAGCTCGTGAAGGAAGTCGCCACCAAGACGAACGACGTCGCCGGTGACGGTACGACCACCGCGACGGTGCTCGCACAGGCGCTCATCAAGGAAGGTCTTCGCAACGTGGCCGCGGGCGCGAGCCCGTCAGGATTGAAGCGTGGCATCGAGAAGGCCGTCAAGGTTGCTGTCGACTCCATCGCCGAGCAGAGCCAAGAGGTCTCGGGTAAGACCCAGATCGCTCAAGTCGCGACGATCTCCGCTGCCGACAGCGCGATCGGTGAAGTCATCGCCGACGCGATCGACAAGGTTGGCAAGGACGGCACCGTCACTGTCGAAGAGTCGAACACCTTTGGCATCGAGCTCGAGCTCACCGAGGGCATGCAGTTCGACAAGGGCTACCTGTCGCCGTACTTCGTGACCGACCCCGAGCGTCAAGAAGCCGTCTTGGAAGACGCCTACATCCTCTTTACGAGCAACAAGATCTCTGCCGTTCACGACCTCGTGCCGGTGCTCGAGAAGGTCATGCAGGCCGGTCGTCCGCTGCTCATCATCGCCGAAGACGTCGAGGGCGAAGCGCTCGCGACACTCGTCGTGAACAAGATTCGTGGCACGTTCACCTCTGTCGCCGTGAAGGCGCCGGGTTTTGGCGAGCGCCGCAAGGCCATGCTCCAGGACATGGCGATCTTGACGGGCGGCACGGTCATCTCCGACGAGATCGGGCTCAAGCTCGACAGTGCGACCGTTGACCTGCTGGGTCGTGCGCGTCGCATCGTCGTGACGAAGGACGCCACCACGCTGGTCGATGGTGAAGGCACCAAGGAAGACGTGGCCGGTCGCGTGGCACAGCTGAAGCGCGAGATCGAAGACACCGACTCCGATTGGGACCGTGAGAAGCTCCAAGAGCGTCTCGCAAAGCTCGCCGGTGGCGTGGCCGTCGTCAAGGTTGGCGCCGCGACCGAGGTCGAGCTCAAAGAGAAGAAGCACCGCATCGAAGACGCGCTGAGCGCCACTCGTGCGGCGATCGACGAGGGCATCGTGGCCGGTGGTGGCACCGCGCTCATTCGCGCTCGCGTCGATGTCGACAAGCTCGTCGGCACTCTGACCGGCGACGAGGCAACCGGTGCGCGCATCGTGGCGAACTCACTCGAGTCGCCGCTGCGTCACATTGCCCAGAACGCTGGCTTCGAGGGTGCCGTCAAGGTACGCGAAGTTGCTGACGCGAAGGGATCGATTGGCCTCAACGCGGCAACCGGGGAGCTGGTTGACCTCGTCAAGGCCGGCGTCATCGACCCCGCCAAGGTGACCCGCTCTGCGCTGCAGAACGCGGCTTCCATTGCCGCCCTCCTGCTCACGACCGAAGCGGTCGTCGCTGACAAGCCAGAGCCTGCGTCGTCGCCCATGGGTGACGGCGGTATGGGTGGCATGGGCGGGATGATGTAGTCATTCGGTCTTACGACCTCTGAACGGCCGGGCCTTGCGCCCGGCCGTTCTGCCTTTGTGTGGTGCGTTTGTTTGAATGAGTGCCGTGAACCACCTCACTCGTCGATCCGTAGAGTGCGCGGCCGCGATCGCCCTGGTGCTCATCGTTGTCGCAACGACGTTCACTCCCATGGCGAATGCTTCATCTGATCGGCCGTATTTCTCGGTCGCGAGAAACCTCTGGCTGAGCGAGTTCGAGATGGTGTCGAGCGCGCTGCAAAACGTGCCGCTCGTCGCTGCCGTCCACGATCTGAAGCTCGGTCTTTCGATGAACGGCGCCGAGACGTCAGGGTACGCCGCCGCCATCACAACGATCGAGGGGTTCGAACGCATCCCGATCACCTCAGAGACGTCGGGTCAAATGGCAGCGTCGCGTCGCGATGTGTCCGCGCTCAATGCGTTCTTCGGTCTGACATCCCGCGACGTTGCGGTGCTCATGAACGAAGTCCCATCGGGTGCCTACTACAACGCGGCGCGAATCGCGTTCGATGCCGAACCAGCGGGTGTCGGTGACGGCGTAGCTATTGGCGCCTTGGCGAATGTCGTGGCCGATCTGCAACATGAAGCAGAAGCGCAGTCGTCGAGGTCCATCCTCTACACGTCGGCAATCGGCGACGCGCGTAGCCTCGAAGGGGCAAGCGCGCAGAACATTGCCACGAGCGAACGCACACTTCTCGATCCGTACAACCAAGACATCTACTATCTGAATACCTTTTTCCGCACGATGCGACTTCAGACGTCGACAGCACCGCAATAGCCCCGGCATTCGGCCATGCTCGCCACACCTGCCGTGGGGTGGGAGACTAGCGGCGTACACAACATCGAGGAATGAATGAGGCGCGCTGTCAACGGTGTTTCTGACCAATCGTTGTTCAACGGAATCTTCAACGATCACGGGCGGAACGAGCGGCTATGAGTTCACGGCATCGGATTGTTGGCGCGAAGATGCGCGGGACGGTGAAGATCGCGGCGGGTGCGATTGTTTCGTCAGTGCTCCTGCTCGCAGTCCTGGCAGTCGCTGCGCCATCGGCGTCGGCAACCGACATTCCCGCCACGTTGAGCTTGTCCTCCACTTTGTGGGCGCCCACCGGCGTTGGCGGGGAGTACGCCGCCGTGGTCACCGCGACGGTGGTAATTCCCGCGGGTGACCCGGCTCCTACGGGATTCGTCTACTTCCAGTCGGTCATCTTCGAGACGAACGTAACGTGCGATGCGTCAAGCTGGACCCCGTCCGGTCCGAGCGGCACCTACGTCGCGAGCTGCTCGCAAGAGGCCCCCGAAGCATTCATCGGTATCGAAGAAGCGACGTACGTCGGAAACGACTACGCCACCGGCAACGACCTCCTTTCCATGAACGTGCTGTTGGAGGGTACCGAGAGTCCCGGCTCGAACACCTACGAGGCCGCCCTCGTGCTGCCGACGAGCGCGCCAACGCCAAACGGAGTGGTCAACTTCGTCGATAGCGCCAGCGGAACGTGCACGGCGAGTTGGACGCTCTTCGAAACGATCGACCCAGTCGACTTGTACGAAGCGATCTGCGCCATCACCACGCCTGAACCGGTGGGGACCACGGTCACCGCCTCGTATACGGGCACTGATTTCGACGTTGCCCCATCGAACGTGCTGACACTAGGCGGCCTGTCGTTGCAGGGATCCCCTGAAACCTCCGCGACCGGCAACAGCTTCACGGGCGTTCTTGACTCGCCGTACGGCGCCGTTCCGTCGGGGTATTTGGATGTGACCGACACAGGCCCAGGTCCGGGTAACTGCTTGAGTGACGCGTGGACATCTGAGGGAAGCGATGGGAACGCCACCGGCGGTGAACTGTTCACGGCGACGTGTCAGATCACCAGCCCTGAGTCAGGCGGCATCACCGTTAGCGCACAGTTCACCGATTCATACTTCATGATCACGCCCACGACGAATCCGATTACGGTGATAAGCGCCCTGGCTGGAGCGCTGCAGCTCTCGGGACACCCCGTGGCGTCGGCAACCGGCAACAGCTTCACAGTTACGCTTGACGCGCCGACCGATCTTGCACCGACCGGTTCGGTCACGGTCACTGACGACGCGGCGACGCCGGGCTCGTGCACCACCACGTCGTGGACCGCGCTGCAGGCGGACGGTTCTGGAGGTGAAGACTTCACCGCGACGTGTTCGATCTCGACGAGCGAAACCGCTGGCGAAACGGTCCATGCCACATACCTAGGGAGCGACTACGCGAGCTCGACCTCGAACGTGCTGACGGTGGTTGGATCACCTACTCACCGCGGTCCCACGCCGCCAACTCCCGAGGTCCAAATGCCGCTCACCATCACGAGCACTGCAGGTCGTGTCGGCACGGCGCTCACGCTCGCCACGACGGGAGGGTCGGGCGTGGGATCGATCAGCTACGTTGTGGTCGATGGAAGCGCGACGGGCTGCGCCATCTCGGGAGATGCGCTGAACGCTCGGTCAGCAGGAACCTGCCTCGTCACCGCTACCAAGGCGGCGGATGCCACGTACGCAGCCGTCTCGTCGCCGCCCACTGCGATCTCGATGACGTTGCCGCCTCGACCCGCGATATTGACAATCTCCTTTGGGGCGACGAGCGCATCGTTGAACGCGCACGCTAGGTCGGCGCTGTCCAATCTGTCGCGGAGTTTGATCAGCGGCGCATCGGTGACGGCGATTGGCTACGCGAAGGGTGATGCCAGGCTCGCGAGAATGCGCGCCGATGCGGTGATGCACTATCTGCAGCGTCGTACATCGATTCACTTCACGCTGAGGGCATTGACGACGTCATCGAAGCACCAGGTGACTGTCGCCACAACCAGTCAGTAGGATCACTCGATCGACGAACGACGACTGAGTCGTCGGTGAGTTCGAAACGATCGCTTACGCGTCGCGTCGCGCGAGCAGGATCGCGCCGATGACGTTGACGGCGACCGCGTAGCCCACCAGGAGCAGCAGTCCGACCCACGGGGAGAAGGCGCCCGTGTTGTTGAACCCGCCGTTTGTCGTGATCATGGCAGCGCCAATGCGATCAGGCAGAAACTTCCGCACGTCCATGGCGAGTGAGCTCGGCAGCGCCTGAACGATCAGTGGCAGCACCAACAAGATGCCCACGAAGCAGCTGATCGCGCCTGCAGAGTGTCGGATGATCGTCGCCAGTCCGAGGCCCAAGAGACCGAGGGTCGCAACATAGAGGCCACAGCCCACCACGGCGCGCAGGGCGCCAGGGCTCGACAAGGTGGCGTGGATAGCGGGCGACGTCAGGAGCGCCTGGCCGAGGAAGAACGAGGCAAAGGCGACGAACTCCGCAACGACGACCGCCACCGCAGTGAAGACAAGGATCTTGGCGAGCAGGACGTCGAGGCGACGAGGGGCGGCGGACAGGACGGCGCGGATGGTCCCCGTGCTGTACTCCGCGCTCATCACGAGCACGCCGAGCACGCCGATGGCGAATTCGGCGATGAAGGTGCCAATCAGGCTGAGGGAAGTCGGATCAAAGCCATGGGCGTTGGCTGGCGTCCAGTGGGCGCGCGTCTCGGCCGTCGCGATGGCGCTGACGCCAAGTCCCAACACGACCGTGATGACCAACGTCCACATGGTCGAGCGCACCGTGCGCATCTTCGTCCACTCGGATCGGGCAAGGTCGATCACGTTGTAGCGACCTGGCGGGAGTGCCGTATCAAGTGCCACGGCGGTCATGGTCACGGTGGGTGCACCACCGGCCTCTTGCTCTTCCGCAGCGGTGGTGTGGACGAGTGTGCTGGGGGTGCCCTCGGCGATGGGCTTTCGATTTCGCGAGCGTTGCACGAGCAAGATGACGACGACCACAACGATGATGAGCAGGAGTAGGCCCCCAAAGATGTGCCCACCACGATGGCGGTGGACACTTGCCGCGAGGAGTGAGGCGGCGAACGCGTGGCTCGTCACGAGGGTGTCCCTTCGGTTGGAGTCGATTCGGTGCGAGCGCCGCCGCGGTACTCGAGGCTTCCTTCGGTGAGCTCCATGAACGCTTCTTCCAACGATGCCGTTTGCGGCGACAGCTCGTGCAGGACGAAGTTTCGTGACGCGGCTAGGTCGCCGATCGCAACCTCGTCGACGCCCCGTACGGTGAGCGAGCCGTCGTCTTCGAGATCGACCGTCGCACCCTTTTCCTCGAGGGCTTTTCGCAAGGCCACGGCTTGGGGGGAGCGCACACGCACTGACTGCATTGAGCTTCGCCCGAGCAGCGCGTCAATCGAGGTCTGTTCGATGAGCCGTCCTCGCCCGATGATGATGACCTCGTCGGCCGTAAGCGCCATCTCGCTCATGAGGTGACTCGAGACGAACACGGTTCGGCCATCACGGGCGAGACCCTTAAGGAGGTTTCGCACCCAACGGATGCCATCTGGGTCCAGCCCATTGACGGGCTCGTCGAAGAGCAGCACGCCCGGATCGCCCAGCAGCGCCGCGGCGATACCGAGACGCTGGCCCATGCCGAGGGAGAACTTTCCGGCGCGCTGTTCGGCAACGGCAGTGAGTCCGACGAGCTCAAGGAGGTCGTCGATGCGTCGCTTGGGAAGTCGGTTCGTCTGAGCGAGCATCAGCAGGTGGGCTCGGGCGCTACGACCTGGGTGGATGGCACGCGCCTCGAGCAGTGCGCCCACTTCGCGCAACGGCCAATGCATATCTTTGAGCTGTTGCCCATTGACGCTGACGTGTCCGCGCGTGGGCAGATCCAGTCCCATGATCATGCGCATTGTGGTCGATTTACCCGATCCGTTCGGTCCGAGAAAACCCGTCACGACGCCCGATCGAACACTGAAGCTCAGATCGTCGACGGCCACCTTGTCGCCGTAGTGCTTCGTGAGTCCTTCTGCTTCAATCATCGGCATCTTCTTTCGGCGAGCGCAACGGAATCGATGTTACGACGAACGCTTTTCTCGCCCAGTAGGGGTAAACCCTGACGTGCCCGCTTCGCTCTCGGGGATTCGGGGTGGCACGGCGGTAACGACTACTCCGTCGCTTCGACGGCAATGTGAGGCACGACGCGGTCGAGCCAGCGAGGCATCCACCAGTTCGCCTTGCCGACGAAGTGCATGAGCGAGGGCACGAGAATCGTCCGGATGATGAAAGCGTCGATCAAGACCGCCCCGCCAAGGCCGATGCCGAACTCGGCGATGATGCGCTCGCCGCCAACCGCGAACGAGAGGAAGACGCAGATCATGACGAGGGCAGCAGCCGTGATGACCCGACCCGTGTTGGCCTGGCCGCGGATGATGGCCTCTTCGTTGTCCGACGTGTTCTGGAACTCCTCGTGCATACGTGACACCAGAAAGACCTGATAGTCCATCGAGAGGCCGAAGAGGATCGCGATCATGATGATCGGCAAGAAGGACTCGACAGGCCCGGTGCCGGCGCCAAGGAGCGAGGTGCCCCAGCCCCACTGAAAGACCGCGACAACGAGCCCGAAGGAGGCGCCGACGGCGAGCAGGTTCATGAAGGCGGCGACGATCGGCACGAGGACACTCCGGAACGCGACCATGAGCAACAAGCAGCCAAGCGCGACGATCACACCGAGGAACAGCGGCAGTTTGCCCGTGAGGACGCTCGCGAAGTCAGCAAAGATGGCGGTGATGCCGCCGACGTAGATCTTCGTGTGCGATGAAGCTGTCGCGTCCGGGATGTACTTATCGCGAATGGTGTCGATCAGCGACACGGTCTTCGCGCTTTGGGGACTCGTGGTGGGAACGACGTTGATCACGCCGACGGTCTTTTGGGCATTGGTGATGAGCGGCGCGACGGCGGCGACGCCCGGCTTTCCCTTCATCGACGCGTCGAGGTTCTCCATCGCAGCTATATCACCCGGGTTGCGAAGAGAGCCCACGACGGTGAGGGGGCCGTTGAAGCCGGGCCCAAAACCCTGTGCGAGCTGATCGTAGGCGAGTCGCGTGGTCGAGCCTGCAGGATCGGAACCTTGGTCGGAGCTGCCCAGCTGCAGAGAGAAGAACGGCACGATGATGATGGCCATTATGGCGAGCGCCGTGAACGTGAGCGCCCGCGGGTGACGTGAGACGAAGTGAGCCCAGCGCTTCCACGGTCCACTCACCACGATCGGACCGGGACCATTCGCAGCGAGTTCGCGGCGCTCGCGGCGACTCAGCGCGTGATACTTCTGGAACGCGAGGAGCGCGGGCAACAGCGTGATCGAGGCGAGCATCGTGATCAAGACGGCAAGAGAAGCCGTGACGGCGACTCCGTTCAAGAAGTTGAGTCCGAGGATCAACATCCCCAGGAGGGCAATGCACACAGTTGAACCAGCAAAGAGCACGGCGCGACCCGACGTGTCGAGGGCGCAGGCCACCGCCTCTTCGACGCTCGAGCCGCGCTTTAGCTCCTGGCGGGACCTCGTGACGATGAAGAGGGCGTAGTCGATGCCAACACCGAGTCCGATCAGTGAGCCAAGGATCGGTGCGAACTGGGCGATCGCGAGCACGTGGCTCAGGAGCTCGCCCCCGGCGAGCGCGATGCCGAGGGCGAAGAGCGCGACACCGAGAGGAAGCAGCATCGCGAAGAACGAACCGAAGGCGAGCACGAGCACGATGGCGGTGGCGATGAGGCCGAAGACTTCGTAGGGACTGCCCGTCGGTGAGTTCAAGTCGCCGAACGCGCTCCCGCCGAAGTTGACGCTGAGCGAAGACGATCGGATCGTCGAGGCTTCGGTCACGACGGCTTGAATCTGCTTATTGGAGAGCTCGCTCGCTTCCTTCGAGAAGTGCACGACGGCGTAGGCGATGGTGCCGCCTTTGGAGACCTGCGTGGAACCGAGGCACGTGCCGTTCGAGAGCGTTTCGATCGCAGCGAAGCTGTCGGTGCAGAACGGCGAAGTGACCGATCCGACCTCGGGGAGCTTTTCGATCTTCGCCAGGGTCGATTGGACAGCCGACTGGTGCGAAGAGATCGAGCCGCCAAGGGAGTGAAAGACGATCTGGTCGACATCGCCGGACTGGCCGGTGAACCCATGTTCGAGCAGTGACTCGGCGTGAGCGGAGTTGGTATTGGGAAGGGTGAAGACGTTGGAGTAGGCGGAGCCCTCCGAGTGGGCGACCACGTTGATTAAGAGGAACAAAAGGACCCATGCGCCCAGGACGAGCCAGCGCCGCTGGACGCAGAAGTGAGCGAGCGATTTCAAAGGGAGGTTCTCCTGAGGGGAGTTGGGAGGGGTGCGTTACCGTTGGAATGACAAACGAGCCACAATCCTAGAGGAATAACCATGGCACTATCTGGCGGGCGACCCGAGCGCTTCACGGGTCATCAGTTCCCGCAGATCATCCCTGAACCTGATGAGATCAGACCCGGTGGCCCAGCCCCATGGTCGTCCCTCCCATTGTCCTCACGTACGCATCTTTCGCTCGATCTGGTGAGCACGAGGCTTGCGAACGCGCGGCGACTGCTGTCGGCCTCTTTACCGCCCGAAGAGCCCACGGATCTCGCACTGGTCGCGGACGCCGCGCCGGGCGCGATCACCCATCGCTCTGCGGTCCTCGTGGCGCTCTTCGAAGAGGACGGCGAAACGCAGCTCATCCTCACGAGAAGATCCTTCGAAATGCGGGTCCACCGCGGCGAGATCGCCCTGCCCGGTGGGCGCAGCCACGAGGACGAGTCCTTGGTGGAGACCGCGCTTCGTGAGGCCCACGAGGAGGTGGGTTTGGATCCCTCGACCGTGACGCCCATTGCCTGGCTCAGTCCGATCGCCTCCTTCGGCTCGAGCTCATCGATCTGGCCCATCGTGGGGACGCTCGAAGGTCGACCGGAACTGACGATCAATCCGAGCGAGGTCGATCGTGCCTTCACGGTCGCGCTGAGTGACCTGGTCGACGAGGGGGCCTTTATTGAAGAGCGCTGGCGTCGGCCGATCCTTCGACCTGGTGCCGACGAAGAGGGCTTCTACCCCCTCTTCTTCTTCAAGGTGCCGGGCGATCTGCTCTGGGGAGCGACCGCGATGGTGCTCGCCGAACTGCTCTCGATCGTTACCGGCGTCGAGTGATGACTCGACCGCCGCGGCAAGTGGCCCCAATAGACTGAGAGGAACGCGCTTCCACTTTTGGGGCGTTTCAATCGGAGGACTTCATGGCGGAAGTTGAGATCGGTATCTTCAAATCGGCTCGTCAGGCGTACGGCTTCGACGACATCGCGATCGTGCCGTCACGGCGCACCCGCGACCCCGAGGACGTCGACATCTCGTGGCAGATTGACGCCTACAAGTTCGAACTCCCGGTGCTCGGATCAGCCATGGACGGCGCGATGTCACCGCTGACCGCGATCGAGCTCGGTCGTCTTGGCGGGCTCGGCGTGCTCAACCTCGAAGGTCTCTGGACTCGCTACGAAGACCCGATGCCACTGTTCGAAGAGATTCGCGAGCTCGATGACGATAAGGCGACCGCTCGCATGCAGCAGATGTACTTAGAGCCAATCAAGCTCGAGCTGGTCGCCGAGCGCGTCAAGCAGATGAAGGATGCGGGCATCGTGACCTCGGCGTCGGTCACCCCGGCGCGCACGGCGTGGATGTCGAAGACAATCATCGACTCCGGTCTTGACATTCTCGTCATCCAGGGCACGGTCGTCTCTGCCGAGCACGTCTCGAAGACCACAGAACCCCTCAACTTGAAGAAGTTCATCCGCGAGTTCGAGGTGCCGGTCATTGTCGGCGGGTGCGCTAGCTATCAGGCCGCCCTGCACCTCATGCGCACGGGCGCCGCGGGCGTGCTCGTTGGCGTTGGTCCCGGCAACGCGTGCACGTCGCGCGGGGTGCTCGGCATCGGTGTGCCCCAGGCGACGGCGATTGCCGACGTCGCGGGTGCGCGCATGCGTCACCTCGACGAGACGGGCGTCTACGTGCACGTGATCGCCGACGGTGGCATGAGCAAAGGCGGCGACATCGCCAAGGCGATTGCCTGTGGTGCCGACGCTGTCATGATCGGCTCTCCCCTCACGAGTGCGGTCGAGGCGCCGGCTCGCGGGTTCCACTGGGGCATGGCGACGTTCCACCCCACGCTTCCGCGCGGCACTCGCGTGCGCACCCAGGTGCGCGGCTCCTTGAAGGAGATCCTCCTTGGACCGGCGCACGAGAACGACGGTCGACTCAACCTCTTCGGCGCGCTGCGCACCTCGATGGCCACGTGTGGCTACGAGACGCTGAAGGAGTTCCAGAAGGCGGAGATCATGCTGGCGCCATCGCTCCAGACCGAAGGTAAGCAGATGCAGCGCTCTCAGGGTGTAGGCATGGGCCATTGAGCGACGCCGTTCTCGTCGTCGACTTCGGCGCCCAGTACGCCCAACTCATAGCTCGCCGTGTGCGCGAGGCGCACGTGTACTCAGAGATCGTGCCGTGCACGATCTCGGCTGACGAGGTTCGCGCGAAGGCACCCGCGGCGCTGATCCTTTCGGGTGGTCCGAAATCGGTGTACGCGACGCCCGCTCCGTCGCTTGATCCTGCGATCTACGAGCTTGGTATCCCGATCCTTGGCATCTGTTATGGCGCGCAGCTGATGGCGCTCCAGCTCGGTGGTGCGGTGGCGCACACCGGCATCGGCGAATACGGACGCACCGAGCTCACCAGACGCGGCGCGAGTGTGTTGATGGCGGACTGGCCGTCAACGACGACGACGTGGATGAGCCACGGTGACGCCATCTCAGAGGTACCCGACGGATTCGTCGTCACGGCTTCCTCGCCGGAGGCGCCGATCGCGGTGATGGAGCACGCCGAGAAGCGCCTGCACTCGGTGCAGTTCCACCCCGAGGTCGCTCACACCGAACGCGGCCAGGAGCTGCTTTCGAACTTCCTCTATCGCGTCGCTGAGATTCCACCGGCCTGGACGAACACCTCGATCATCGAAGACCAGGTCGCTGCCATTCGTGCTCAGGTCGGCGACGAGAAGGTCCTGTGTGCACTCTCTGGCGGCGTCGATTCGGCGGTCGCCGCCGCCCTCGTCACCAAGGCCGTCGGCACACAGCTCACGTGCGTCTTCGTTGACACGGGTCTCATGCGCAAGGACGAGGGTGAGCAGATCGAAGCGACCTTCACGCGTCAGTTCGGCGTCGAGCTGATCCACGTCAAAGCCCAGGACCGCTTCTTCGACGCCTTGGCGGGCGTCACCGACCCCGAAGCGAAGCGCAAGATCATCGGTGAGCTGTTCATCCGAGAGTTTGAAGCGGTGGCTCGCGATCTCGCGGAAGGCGGCGAAGGTCCCAAGTTTCTCGTCCAAGGCACCCTCTATCCCGATGTCATCGAGTCGGGCTCTGGACATGCGGCGAACATCAAGAGCCACCACAACGTCGGGGGCCTGCCCGAAGATCTGTCGTTCCAGCTCGTCGAGCCCCTGCGGTCGCTCTTCAAGGACGAGGTGCGCCACGTCGGCGAGGAGCTTGGCCTACCGCCGGAGATCGTGTGGCGTCAGCCGTTCCCTGGTCCGGGGCTCGGCGTGCGGATCATCGGCGAAGTGACGCGCGAGCGCGCTGAGATCCTTCGAAACGCCGACTACGTCGTGGTCGATGAGATCAAAAAGGCTGGTCTCTATCGCGAGCTGTGGCAGAGCTTTGCCGTGTTACCCGCCGTGCGTACGGTGGGGGTCATGGGAGATGGGCGCACGTACGCGTACCCGATCGTCATCCGTGCGGTCACGAGCGACGACGCGATGACCGCCGATTGGGCGCGTCTTCCGTACGACGTGATCGAGAGCATCGCGAACCGCTTGATTCGCGAAGTCGAAGGCGTCAATCGCGTCGCGCTTGACGTCACGAGCAAACCACCTGGCACCATTGAGTGGGAGTGAGTCGCGGCTCGTTTTCCGATGAGTCGCTGTGGGGAGTCCATGCTGTCGATTCGCGCTCGAGGCTCGACCCGTCGACGCTGCTCGAGGGCCTGACCGCACCGCAGCGCGCGGCGGTCACCCAGCGCGGCGGACCGCTGCTTGTGATCGCGGGCGCCGGCTCGGGCAAGACCCGGGTGCTCACCCGTCGCATCGCGCACCTCCTCGCTACCGGAGACGCGCGGCCCTACGAGATCATGGCCATCACGTTCACCAATAAGGCGGCTGACGAGATGCGCCGGCGCGTCATCGAACTGGTCGGCCCCGACGCTGACCGGATGTGGGTGTCGACGTTTCACTCGGCGTGTCTTCGCATGCTGCGCGCTCACGCCGACGTGCTCGGCTACCAGCGAGGCTTCACCATCTACGACGCGGGCGACGCCGAAACCGCCGTCGAGCGAATCATGAAGGAGCTCAACCTCGACTTGAAGCGTCTGCCCCCGCGCAGCGTGTCGGCCGCGATCTCTGCGGCGAAGAACGAGATGATCTCCCCGGAGCGCTACTTCGATATCTACGGCGACGATCCCCAGCGCCGCCGGATCGCCGAGATTTTCCAGCTCTATGAGAAGCGATTGCGCACCGCGAACGCAATGGACTTCGACGATCTGCTCGTGAACGCCGTGGCGATGATGCGAGCCGATGAAAGTGTGCTGCGCTCGTATCAAGAGCGATTCCACTATTTGCTCGTTGACGAGTTCCAAGACACGAACGGCGTGCAGAACGAGCTCGTCATGATGCTTGCGGCCGAGCACCGCAACCTGTGTGTGGTCGGTGACTCGGATCAGTCGATCTATCGCTTTCGCGCGGCCGACGTGCGCAACATCTTGCAGTTCGAGCAGCGCTTTCCCGACGCCGAGGTCATCCTGCTCGAGCAGAACTTCCGATCGACGCAGACGATCCTCGACGCCGCCAACGCGGTCATCGCGAAGAACGCGAGTCGCCACGCGAAGAACCTCTTCACCGACGGGGCCCAGGGCGAGAAGATTCGTCTCTATCGAGCGGGCGACGAGTACGACGAGGGCCGCTGGGTCGCGAGTGAGCTGCGCCGCTTGCGAAGTGAACACGGCATCAGCTGGAATGAGATGGCCGTCTTCTATCGGACCAACGCCCAAAGCCGAGTCCTCGAAGAGGAGATGCTGCGCGCCAACGTCCCGTACCGAGTGATTTCGGGCATGCGCTTTTACGACCGCAAGGAGATCAAGAACGCCCTCGCCTACGCGCGTCTCATCGTCAATCCGCGCGACGAGGCTTCCGCCCGACGGGTGATCAATGAGCCGAAGCGTGGTGTCGGCGAAGGTGCGCAGGCGAAGCTTGGCGCCTACGCAGCCGAGCACGGACTCTCATTCGCCGAAGCGGCCCATCACGCCGCGGCCGCGGGACTGTCGGGGCGCGCGTTGGCGGGAGCGGACAAGTTCTCCTTCATGCTCGACGAGCTGCGAGCGCTGACGAACGATCTGAGCCCGAGAGAGATGATCGACGCGATCGTGCGCGAATCGGGCATGGGTGACGCACTCCGCGCTGAAGACAGCGACGAGGCGTACTCCCGGCTTGAGAACTTGGGCGAGCTCGCGTCGGCCGCTGCCCAGTACGACACCCTCCTCGATTTCGTCGAGCGCATGGCGCTCGTCGCCGACTCCGATCAGCTCGGCAGCGGCGATGGAGCGATCTCGATGATGACACTGCACGTCGCCAAGGGTCTCGAATTTCCCGCCGTGGTGGTGACTGGCCTCGAAGAGACGATCTTCCCCCACCGGCGGGCGCTGTCCGACGACGCCGAGCTCGAAGAGGAGCGGCGCCTCTTCTATGTCGGCGTGACGCGGGCCATGCGCCATCTTGTCCTCACCCACGCCTGGAGCCGCACCATGTGGGGACAGCGCGTCGACACGATTCCGAGCAGGTTCCTACAGGAAGTACCGGCAGAGCTCATCACCGACATCTCTTCGACGCTGCCCACTCGACGCTCAAGCTTCTCGCTCGATAATGACGGTTTCATGGGGCGTGCGACATCATTCACCGAGGGCCGGGCCTTTGGCACGGGCGCCGCGCCGCCTGTGCGTTCGACCGGCGCGGAGAAGCTCGGCCTCGTGGTAGGGGATCAGGTCGTCCACGATCGTTTCGGGTCGGGCGTCGTCGTCCGGGTCGAGGGTGAGGGATCTCACTCGAGGGCGACGGTCAACTTTGACGAACACGGCACGAAGCAGCTCATCCTCGCGATGACGCCGCTCCAGCGCGCCTAATCGCGATTGGCGAGACGCTGCCAGAGTGCGGGCGGCATCAGCCGGACAAGGACGAAGACGTAGCGAAGCACCGGTGGGCTCCAGATGACGAGCTCGTTGCTCGCCAAGCCCCGCATGACGTTGTCGGCAACCTCATTGGGCCCTGTCGTAAAGGGCGTAGGCGACTTGCCGACGATCATCCTCGTGCGCACGGCCGCTGGCCGAAGAATCTGCAACCGAACGCCAGTGCCTTCGAGGGATTCGGCCATGCTCATGCACAGTCGGTCCAACCCGGCCTTCGCCCCTGAGTAGAGATATGTGATGCGGCGCACGCGGACCGCGGCAGCCGAACTGATGACGAGGATCCGACCGCTGCCTTGGGCCACGAGACGGCGACGCACCTCGGCGAGCGCCGCGACCGGCCAAGCGATGTTGACGTTCATCATCCGAGCCGACTGTTCGGCGTCGTTTTCGTCCTCCAACTGATGGCCGACCGTGCCGACCGCTACGACCACGAGGTCAATGGGATCGCCCACTTTCTCGAAGGTTTCGGTAACCGCGTCGGCGGCGCCGAAGGGATCATCGGCGTCAAAGAGCACGGTGTCTGTCTTGGTGGCGCCGTACTCTTGCGCCTCGAGCGCCGCCGCGTCGAGGAGCGCTTGATTGCGACCCGCGAGGATCACGGTGTGCGTGCGTGCGAGGCAGAGCTTCTTGGTGATGGCTCGTGCGATCTCGGAACTTCCCCCGAAGACGACCACGTTGTGGGGCATACCCGCGTCGTTTTCCACCACCCCTTCCTACTAGGGCGCCGCGCGTCGTTCGTCCGCGGCGGATATGACGATGCCGCCTGCCGGTCGTTCGCGCGCGCCAGAATCGATCCGTGATTAAGCGCCACTACCCCAAATAAGTGCTGTTGGCGAGACATCTATGCTGGGGAGTTGATGAAGCGCACCTATCGAGTCGTCGTCGCGAAACCCGGCCTCGACGGTCACGACAGGGGCGCCAAAGTGATCGCTCGCGCGCTTCGAGATGCGGGCTTCGAGGTCGTCTACACAGGTCTCCATCAGACGTCCGAGCAGATCGTCCAGGCGGTCATCCAAGAAGACGCTGACGCGCTTGGACTCTCGCTGTTGTCAGGCGCGCACCTCGTCCTCGTTCCCCGCGTGGTTGACCTACTCAAGCGTGAGGGCCGAGAGGACGTCCTGCTCCTCGTGGGCGGCATCATTCCCGACGACGACGTCGCGAAACTCGAGCGCGGCGGTGTGGCGCGCGTGTTCACGCCCGGCGCGTCCCTCGACGAGATGAGCACGTGGCTCGAAGCGACCCTGGACGAGCGCGAAACGATCGCCTGAGCACACCCCCTAGCAACATCAAACGAAGGAAGAAGTGAATGGATCTCTTTGAGTATCAAGGCAAGCAGTACTTCGCGCGCTATGGCATCGCCGTCTCTCCCGGTGGTGTCGCTGACACGGTGGATGAAGCGGTGGCCGTCGCCGATCGCGTTGGCTATCCCGTCGTCGTCAAGGCACAGGTCAAGGTCGGTGGTCGAGGCAAGGCGGGCGGCGTCAAGCTCGCGAACGACGCCGGCGAGGTGCGCGAGCACGCTGGCAACATCCTCGGCCTCGACATCAAGGGTCACGTGGTCAAGCGTCTGTGGATCGAGCGTTCGAGTGACATCAAAAAGGAGTACTACGCATCCTTCACCTTGGATCGTCCGAATAAGACGCACCTCGGCATGCTCAGTGCCCAGGGCGGCGTCGAGATCGAAGTGGTGGCAGAAGAGAATCCCGACGCGATCGCCATGCTCTCTATCGACCCGGTGCGTGGTCTTGACATCGAGACCGCTCGTCGCTGGGTCGCCGAGGCCGAGCTCGACGACGTCGCTCGTGAGCAGACGGCCGAGCTGCTGGTGAAACTTTATGACTGCTACACCCGCGGCGACTGCGACCTCGCTGAGATCAACCCCTTGATCTTGACGCCGGACAACAAGGTCCACGCGCTCGACGCGAAGGTGACTCTCGATGAGAACGCCTCCTTTCGTCACCCCGAATGGGAGGAGTATCGCGCCGACGAGTTCGAAGACCCTCGCGAGAAGATGGCGAAGGAGAAGGGTCTCAACTACATCGGACTCGACGGCACGGTGGGCATCATCGCCAACGGCGCCGGCCTGGCCATGTCGACGCTCGATGTCGTCAATCAAGTCGGCGGCACCGCGGCGAACTTCCTCGACATCGGTGGCGGCGCCAATGCCGACGTGATGGCGGCCGCGCTCGAGGTGATCAACGCTGACCCCAAGGTGAAGTCGATCTTCGTCAACATCTTTGGCGGCATCACCCGGGTAGACGATGTCGCCAACGGCGTCCTTGAAGCGTTATCGAGGGTCAAGATCACCTCGCCAATCGTGCTGCGGTTAGACGGTACGAACGCGGTCGAGGGTCGAGCGATCCTCGCGCCGCTCCTGAACGACCGGCTGGTTACTGAACCCACGATGTTGGACGCCGCGCGCCGCGCGGTCGCCTTCGCGAAATAAGGAAGAACGATGAGCATCTTCGTAGACGAAAACACGAAAGTCATCGTCCAGGGCCTCACCGGGGGCCAGGGACGATTCCATGGGCTCCGCAACCGTGACTACGGCACGAAGGTTGTCGGCGGTGTGACGCCGGGCAAGGGCGGCACCGACGTTGACGGCATCCCGGTGTTCAACACGGTGAAAGAAGCCGTCGCCGCGACGGGCGCAACGGCGTCGTTCGTGGTGGTGCCTCCCAAGTTCGCGGCCGACGCGATCATCGAAGCGGCCGAGGGTGGCATCACGTTCATCGTCTGTATCACTGAGGGCATTCCTGCCCACGACGAGGCGGTCACCTACAACCGGCTCGTCGAAGAGTTCCCGGGAGTGCGACTGCTCGGACCGAACTGTCCCGGCGTCATCAGCCCCGGCAAGTGCAACATCGGGATCACGTCGGGCGACATCGCGCTGCCCGGGGGCCCGGTGGGGATTGTGTCGCGTTCGGGCACGCTCACCTACCAGGCGCTGCACGAGCTCAGCCAGCAGGGCATCGGTCAAACCACGTGCGTCGGCATTGGCGGAGACCCTGTGCCGGGCACCAACTTCATCGACTGCTTGGCCGCCTTTCAGGAGGATCCCGAAACGAAGGCAGTGATGATGATCGGTGAGATCGGCGGATCAGAAGAAGAGCGCGCTGCCGAGTGGATCAAGCTCAACATGACCAAGCCCGTTGTCGCCTATATCGCTGGCGTCACCGCGCCCGCGGGGCGCAAGATGGGGCACGCCGGCGCGATCATCTCCGGATCGAAGGGGACCGCACAGGCGAAGATGGAAGCCCTCGCAGAGGCGGGGGTCTACGTGTGCGCGAATCCCACCGAGGCGGGCGAGAAGATGGTTGACATCGTGAGGGCGATGTAGCGCTTGAGCGAGGTACGTCTCTGTGTCTTGGTGTCGGGATCTGGCACCATTCTCGAAGCCATGCTGCAGTCGGGACTCAGCATCAGCCTCGTCGCGTCGGACCGACCGTGCCGAGCGCTCGACGTCGCGCGCGAAGCGGGCGTTGCGGCGCGACTTGTCGATCGCGAGCTCTTCGGCGGATTTGGATCCTCGTTCAATCGCGACGCCTACACCGTCGAGCTGGCGCGGGTGCTCAAAGAAGAGCGCATCGATCTTGTGGCGATGGCCGGTTTTGGCACAATCGTCACTGGCTCGTTTCACGACGCGTTTCCCCGACGGGTGTTGAACACGCACCCGAGCCTTCTGCCCGAGTTCAAGGGCTGGCATGCGGTCGCAGCCACGCTCGCGGCGGGGGTCGCCGTATCCGGGTGCACGGTGCACATCGCCACCGAAGTGCTCGACGAAGGTCCGATCCTGGCACAACGTCGCGTGCCGGTCTTGAGCGACGACGACGAGGAGTCGTTGCACGAGCGAATCAAGACCGTCGAGCGCGGCCTCTATCCCGAGGTGGTCGCTAGGGTGATGGCGTCTCTCGCGCAGGGCCTCGAGCCCGAGAGCGTGGCCAGCGCCTTGGAGGAGAGCTAGATGCGAGCGTTGTTAAGCGTGTGGGACAAGACGGGTCTCATTGAGTTCGCGCGTGGTTTGAGCGAGCAGGGCGTCGAACTCGTGGCCTCCGGCGGTACGGCAAGGGCGCTCGAAGAGGCGGGAATCGAACATCTGGACGTCGACGAGGTCACGGAGTTCCCCGAGATGCTTGACGGTCGGGTGAAGACCTTGCACCCGAGGATTCACGGCGGCATCCTGGCCGATCTCGACAAGCCCGAGCATGTGAGCGCGCTTGCCGAGCACGACATCACGCCGATCGAGCTCGTGGTCTGCAACCTGTACCCCTTTGCGTCGAATCCGTCGATCGAACTCATCGACGTCGGCGGGCCCACGATGGTGCGCGCCGCCGCGAAGAACCATCGTCACGTCGGCGTTGTCACCAGTCCAGATCAGTACGCGACGGTGCTGAAGGAGATCGTCGCGAATGGGTCGCTGTCCGACTCGACCCGGCACGAGCTCGCCCGAGCCGCCTTCGCCTACACCGCGAGCTACGACGCTGAGGTGGTGAAGTGGTTCGACGCCGGTGCCGTTTTCGGCGGCGAGCCAAGCGAGATCGATGCCGTCGTGCCCGCGACCGCGCACCTGTCACTCGAGCGCGCCGAGGTCACCCGCTACGGCGAGAACCCCCACCAGGTCGCCGCTCGCTATCGCGTCTCAGGCTCGACGCCGTGGTGGGACGGCGTTACCCAACACGCCGGTAGCGCCTTGTCATACCTGAACTTCTTCGACGCCGACGCAGCCTGGCGATTGGTGCACGAGCTGGCGAGTGATGCGCCGGGTCATGAGGTTGTCGCGATCATCAAGCACGCGAACGCCTCGGGTGCGGCGCTTGGTTCGTCACTCGGTGACGCGTTCGCGAAGGCACTCGCCGCTGATCCCCAGAGCGCCTTCGGTGGCATCGTTGCCCTCGGCGGATACGTCGACGGCGAGGTCGCCTCGCTCATCGCGGCGGGCCCCCAGGCCGATGTCGTCATCGCCACGGGATACTCGAACGATGCGATAGAGACGCTCGTCGCGCGCAGAAAGGCCACGCGACTTTTGAGCGCCCCCGCCCCCGAGCCTCTCGGCCTTTCGATTCGCACCTTTGGCGACACCGCGCTTGTACAGAACGCTGATGAGATCGTCGTCTCGTCGAGCGAGTGGCGCTGTGTCACCAAGGCGACGCCGAGTGCTCAGCAGCTCGAAGACATGATTGTCGCGTGGCGCGTCTGCGCCCGCACAACCTCGAACGCGATCGTGATCGCTCGCGACGGTGTCGCGGTCGGCATCGGCGCGGGGCAGCAGTCGCGTGTCGTCGCGGCCGGCATCGCCGTCGTGAAAGCGGGAGAGTTCGCGCGCGGAGGGTCTGCCGCGTCGGACGCCTTCTTTCCCTTCGCCGATGGGCTGACTGCACTCACCGATGCGGGGGTCACTGCCGTCGTGCAGCCCGGTGGATCGGTGCGCGATGGCGACGTCATCGAAGCTGCCGACAACGCGGGGATCGTCATGATGCTCACCGGCGAGCGTCACTTCCGTCACTAAGGAGAATCATGACTGCAGAACTACTCGACGGCGAGCGCCTCGCCTCGAGCATCAAGATGGAACTGGCCGAGCGTGTGGCGCGACTTACGGCGGTTGGCCGCACGCCGGGCCTCGGAACGATCCTTGTCGGCGATAACCCCTCGAGCGCGCGCTACGTGCAGATAAAGATCGCCGAGTGCGCGGAGATCGGTGTTCGCTCCTTCGATGAGCATCTCCCCGCCACGGCAACCCAGCAAGAGATCGAAGAGATCATCGATCGATTCAACGACGACGACAACGTGCACTCGATCCTCGTGCAGCTCCCGTTGCCCGAAGGCATCAATGACGAAGAGGTGCTGTTGCGCATCCGACCTGAGAAGGACGTCGATGGCCTGCATCCGACGAACCTCGGCCGACTCGTGATGGGAGTGCCGGGACCGCTGCCGTGCACGCCGAACGGCATCGTGGAGCTCCTGGCCGCGTACCACGTGCCGGTCGAAGGCAAGCGCGTCGTCATCATCGGCCGGGGGTTGACCATCGGCCGGCCGCTCTCGTTGCTGATGGCCATGCGTCGTCCTCACTGCAACGCGGCCGTGACCGTCGTGCACACGGGCGTTGACAACATGCACGAACTCGTTCGAGGTGGCGACGTCGTGGTCGCGGCTGCGGGTCGCGCGGGGCTCGTGACCCGCGACATGGTAAAGCCCGGTGCCGCCGTGGTCGGTGCCGGTACGAGCTTTCTCGGCAAGAAGCTGCTCAGCGACGTTGCCGATGACGTCAGTGAAGTGGCGGGTTGGATCACGCCGCGGCTCGGTGGCGTTGGTCCGATGACACGTGCCATGCTGTTACGCAACGCGGTACAGGCTGCTGAGAGGGTCAAATGACACATCTGGATGAACGAGGACGTGAAGTCGATGAACGGCCGTGGGGCTCGTTCACGGTACTCGACGACGAACTGTTCGACCACAAGGTAAAGCGCCTCGTCGTCAATCCGGGCAAGCGTCTCAGCTACCAGCGGCACGCGCGTCGCGCCGAGCACTGGTTCGTCGTCAACGGGGTGGCCACGGTCATCCTCGACGGCGTCGAATATGAAGTGCCCGCCGGTCACAGCATCGACATCGCGATCGGTCAGCTGCACCGCTGCGAGAATCGCGGCACGACGCCCGTAGTCTTCATTGAAGTGCAGCACGGGACGTACTTCGGCGAAGACGACATCGAACGAATCGAAGACGATTTCGGTCGTGCCGAGTAGTTCCCTTCGCGTCAGCGAACTCTTGGGGCGCGCGACGACGCGGTCCTTCGAGTTCTTTCCACCGAAGTCCGATGACGAGTCTGCGGTCCTCGAACGGACCCTCAGTAGTCTGCGCAACCTGAACCCTTCGTTCGTCTCCGTGACCTATCGAGGAGGCCGTGAGTCGAGGCAGCGAACCTTCGACCTCGTGACGCAGATTCAACGCACCGGTGAGCTCACGGCGATGGCACACCTCATCTGCGTAGGGCACCGTCGAGACGAGATGCGCGACCTGTTGAAGAACTACCTTGACGCGGGTGTCGTCAACGTCATGGCGCTCGGCGGCGACGTACCAGAGGATGACAACGAGGCGGCGTCGGAGTTTCGCTACGCGATCGAGCTTGTCGAGCTCGCGCGCGAGGTGGGAGAGTTCTGCATTGGCGTTGGCGCACATCCTCAAGGCCACCCCCGATCGACGAGTCGAACGGAGGATCGCCAGCACCTCGCTCGAAAGCTTGAAGCCGCTGACTTCGCCGTGACGCAGTTCTTCTTCGACGCGAGCGAGTGGGTGCAGCTCGTGAGCGACATGGCCGATCTCGGGGTCGAGAAGCCCATCTTGCCCGGCATCATGCCCGTCACGACGCTGCACGCGGTGGCTCGCATGGCGACCATGGGTGCCGTCGTACCCGCGTCGCTCGTGGGGCGACTCGAATCGGCCCACGAAAAAGGTGGTCCCGCGGCGGTGCGCGCCGAAGGCGTTCGCGCCGCGACCGAGCTCTGCGAAGCCCTGCTCGACGCCGGCGTGCCGGGCCTGCACTTCTATACGTTGAATCGGTCGACGGCCACGCGAGAGATCTGTCACGCGCTGTTCAATTAGGGCCTATCGCGCACGTTTGACCCAAAAAGTGGCCGCACGAAAAAACCTAGGATGGCTTCATGGCTGAAAAAATCACGATGAGCGCCGAGGGCGTGCTGCACGTCCCGGACAACCCCATTATCCCCTTCATCGAGGGCGACGGAACCGGCGTCGACATCTGGCCCGCCGCGAAGCTGGTCCTCGACGCCGCCGCGAAGAAGTACGGCAAGACGATTGAGTGGAAAGAAGTGCTCGCGGGTCAAAAGGCCTTTGACGAGACCGGCGACTGGCTTCCGGACCAGACCGTGCTCGATTTTCGCGAGTACCTGATCGGGATCAAGGGACCGCTCACCACGCCCATTGGCGGCGGCTTTCGATCGCTCAACGTCGCGCTACGACAGATTCTCGACCTCTATGTGTGCCTTCGACCGGTGCGCTGGTTCCAGGGAGTCCCGAGCCCAGTGATCCATCCCGAGCTCGTCGACATGGTGATCTTTCGCGAGAACACCGAAGACGTCTACGCCGGCCTGGAAGTCGAAGCCGGGACCCCCGAAGCTGAGAAGCTTCGCGGGTTCTTGAAGGACGCCTTCGACTGGGACATTCGCGAGACGAGCGGCATCGGCATCAAGCCCATCTCGAAGTTCGGCTCGGATCGACTCATCCGCGCCTCGATCAACTATGCGCTCGCACATGATCGTGCCTCGGTCACCCTCGTGCACAAGGGGAACATTCAAAAGTTCACCGAGGGTGCGTTCATGAAGTGGGGCTATCAGCTCGTGCGCGAGGAGTTCAACGACGTCGCGGTCGGTTGGAACGACTGCGACGGCAAGCCTGGTTCGAAGCTGTTGGTCAAAGACGTCATCGCGGACATCGCGTTCCAGCAGGCGCTCACTCGCGCGAGCGAGTTCGACGTCATCGCCACGATGAACCTGAACGGCGACTACCTCTCCGATGCCCTCGCTGCCCAAGTCGGTGGCATCGGCATTGCGCCGGGCGCCAACATCAACTACGTCACCGGTCACGGCATCTTCGAAGCGACCCACGGCACGGCGCCGAAGTACGCGGGTCAGGACAAGGTGAACCCCGGTTCCGTGCTGCTCTCGGGCGTCTTGATGTTCGAGCACCTCGGTTGGACCGACGCGGCCAACGACATCGTCGCTGCTCTTGAAGCCACGATTGCCGAGAAGATCGTCACCTACGACTTCGCGCGGCTCATGGAAGGTGCTACCGAAGTGAAGTGCTCCGAGTTCGCCGCGGCGATCGTCGAGCGTCTGTAAGCAAAGGAGAATCATGACACCTGTCAACGTCACCGTGACCGGCGCCGCCGGGCAGATCGGATACAGCCTGCTGTTTCGCATCGCTTCGGGAGACCTCTTCGGTCCCAACGTGCCAATTGCGCTGCGCCTGCTCGAAGTCGATCCGGCGATGAAGGCGCTGCACGGCGTCTTGATGGAGATCGACGACTGCGCCTTTCCGTTGCTCACAAGTGTCGAGGCAACCAGCAACCTCAATCACGCCTTCGATGGAACCAACTGGGCGCTGCTTGTGGGCTCGGTGCCGCGCAAAGCCGGCATGGAGCGAAGTGACCTGCTCAACATCAACGGAGGTATCTTCAAACCCCAAGGTCGAGCGATCGCCGACCATGCGGCGAGTGACGTGCGAGTGCTCGTCGTGGGCAACCCCTGCAACACGAACTGCCTCATCGCTCGTTCGAACGCTCCCGAGGTGCCGGCGGATCGGTGGTTCGCGATGACCCGACTCGACCAGAACCGGGCGGTGGCCCAGCTCGCCAAGGAGGCGGGCGTGCCGGTGACCGATGTGAAGAACGTCGCGATCTGGGGAAACCACTCATCGACGCAGTTCCCGGACTTCGCGAATTCGACGATCAAGGGCAAGAAGACGACAGAAGTCATCACTGACAGCCAGTGGCTGCGTCATGAGTTCATCACGACCGTGCAGAAGCGCGGTGCCGCGATCATCGAAGCGCGAGGGCTCAGCTCGGCCGCGTCCGCGGCCAACGCGGCGATCGACACCGTGCGAAGCCTCGTCACCGAGACGCCTCGTGACACGTGCGCGTCAATTGGGGTCACCTGTCACGGGGAGTACGGCATTCCTGAGGGCCTGACGTTCGGCTTCCCCGTTCTTTCCGACGGCGCGGGAGCATGGAAGGTGAAGGAAGGCTTCGAGATCGAGGGCTTCGCCAAAGAGCGCATCCAAGCCACGACCGATGAGCTGCTCGGCGAGCGCGACGAAGTTCGCGCACTCGGCCTTATCCAGTAGCAATCAATCCTCTCGCGAGGTGCTCGCGAGCCCGCTAGATTTCGCAGCATGGTCGGAGCCATCACACCCGGCGAGTTTCACGAGGCGGTGGGCGTCGACGACTGGCGGGTGCTCGGAAACGGCGCGTCGGCGTACTTTGGCACAGGTTCCTTCGACAAAGGCGTGGCATTCGTCAACGAGATCGCTGAGCTCGCCGATGCCGCGAACCATCATCCCGACGTCGAGCTGCGCTATTCAAGTGTGAGGGTTCGCCTTTCGACCCACGAGGTGAACGCGTTGACGGAACGCGACGTCGTGCTGGCACGGCAGATCTCTCACGCGGCGAGTACCCTTGCGCTCGCAAGCGACCATACCAAGGTGGAAGAGGTGCAGATCGCCATCGATGCCATCGACATACCGGTCGTGCGCAGGTTCTGGCAGGCGGTGCTCGACTACCAAGACGAAGGCGACGAGGATCTGATCGATCCAAGTGGCCATGGACCTTCGCTGTGGTTCCAGCAGATGGATACTCCGCGCGTGGAGCGAAATCGCATACACCTCGACGTCATTGTGCCGCACGACCTCGCCGAAGCGCGGGTGGCGTCAGTGCTCGCGGCGGGCGGTCGCCTGGTCACCGATAAGTACGCACCGTCGTGGTGGGTGTTGGCCGATCCCGAAGGCAACGAAGCGTGCGTGGCCACCTGGATGGACCGCGAATAAGGCTGCCGCTTACGCGGCGAAGCAGCCGGTCTTCGGTGTCGCACTGCCAGCTGAACCGTGGGCCGGCGTCCCTCGCTCGGGGATCACCGAGAGAACCTTCCCATTCCAGGTGATGGCGTAGGCCGAGGGCGCTGACGGCCAGGACTGCATGAGGGGTCCACCATTTGCACTGGACGTCGCCCACGCGATTCCTGCGGGCGGTGGCGTTCCGTTCAGCGCCTCATAGTCCTGGACAGCGCTCTCGATGATCGCGAAGTTCGCCTGACAGGCAGCGAGCGTCGCTTCTGACGCGCCGCTTGCCACGTCCTTCGGCGCCGTGGTCGTGGTGGAGGTGGTGCCTGTGCTCGAAGGCCGCGGCGCGAGCGTGGTCGGTGTCGTCGTACCGAGCGTGAAGGAGAGGGTGAGCGCCACGAGAATACCGAGCGTGGCGACGACGCTCAGAATGGCGATGAGCGAGGATCCTCGCTCGCGCGGGTTGAAGTCGACCGCTGGTTCTCGCTGCTTATCTGTCGCTGCCATGTGTCACGTCCGACTCGACGGATCGGTTCGTCGTTAGCGGAAACATACCATTTATCTGGTTTGACACAGCAATGCATGTCTTCTCATGAGATTGGCGATATTCGCCCCGCCCTTCAGCGTTCAGGCCGTGTGCGATTCCAAGAGCCACTCCAGAAAAGGGACGAGTGCTTGGACGTCGCCGCGAACCTTCAGGCGCCCTTCACGCAGTGCAACGCCGCTTTCCAGAGTTCCTAACGTCAGCGCGACGGCGTCGTCGTAGGTGAGACGAACGACCGCGTCGGCGGCGAGATGGTCACCGGGTTCGCCCACGGCGCCCTCGGCACTCACGGTGAAGGTCAGGGCGTGGGGGACGGACTTCGGTCCGTCCGTGAACTCGAGCACGACGCGAAGGACGTCGTGATCACCGAGGGGCGGCGTGCCCGCGCGCGACAAGGCCTCGTTGAGCGCGCTGAACCACTCCGCGCTCAGGAAGTCCACCATGGCTAGGGAGCGGGCTGGACGTCGGCGTCGACGGCCGACGTCTTCGGCTTCCGGCGAATCTTTCGCCCAAGCCAGGCGACGGGGTCGTAGTGCGCGTCGACGATGCGCTCCTTCAGTGGAATGATCCCGTTGTCAGTGATCTTGATGTGCTCGGGGCAGACCTCAGTGCAGCACTTGGTGATGTTGCAGTAGCCGAGACCCGTGTCCTCGCGGATGAAGTCGCGTCGGTCGTTCTGGTCGAGCGGGTGCATCTCGAGCTCGGCGTAGCGGATGAAGAACCTCGGACCGGCGTAGTACTGCTTGTTCTCCTCGTGGTCGCGAATGACATGACACACGTCTTGGCACATGAAGCACTCGATGCACTTTCGAAACTCCTGGCCGCGCTCGACGTCCTCTTGGAACATGCGATAGCCGTCCTCGGGCATCGGCGGCGGCATGAAGGCCGGCACCTTGGCCGCCTGTACGTAGTTGAACGACACGTCGGTAACGAGGTCTCGAATGATCGGAAACGTCTTCATCGGCGTGACCGTGACCGGTCCCTCGGGAAGCGTGTCCATGCGCGTCATGCACATGAGCCGAGGCTTGCCGTTGATCTCGGCCGAGCACGAGCCGCACTTGCCGGCCTTGCAGTTCCACCGACACGCGAGGTCGGGCGCCTTCGTCGCCTGGATGCGATGGATGACGTCGAGGACGACTTCGCCTTCGACCTGTTCCATCTCGAAGTCCTCGAAGACGCCGCCGCTCGCGTCCCCGCGCCAGACCCGCATCGTTACGTCGGCCATTACTTCGCCTCCTCGAGAAGAGCTTTCAGTTCGTCAGGCAGGACGAGGATCGGTGACTCGACGACCGTGACGGGACTGTCCCAGTTGCCGCCGTCTGAGGTCTGGGCGAAGTTGACCTTGCCGAGCTCGGGATCCGGTCCGGGAAAGTCTTCGCGCGTGTGACCGCCGCGCGACTCGGTGCGCAGCGTCGCGCCAATGGTGACGGCCTTGGACACGGTGATCATGGCCGGCAGGTCCGTCGCGAGGTTCCAGCCCGGGTTGTAGGCGCGTGGGCCCTCCACTGAGAGGTTCCTCACTCGTTCGGCGAGCTTGTCGAGCTCCACCGCGGCCTCTTCGAGCTCGCTCGCGGTTCGAATGATGCCGACGAGCGACTGCATCGTCTCTTGGAGGTCGTGCTGGACGTCGTAGGGATTCTCGCCGCTCTCGCGATCGAGGGGCGCAAGAGCGGCGGCGATCGCGGCGTCCACCTCGTCCTGCTTGTAGGAAGTGGCCGCGTGACCCCCTTCGATGTAGTCGGCCGCACCGGCGCCGGCGCGCTTGCCAAAGACAACGAGGTCACTGAGCGAGTTGCCGCCCAGCCGGTTCGCGCCATGCATGCCGCCGCCCACCTCTCCCGCGGCGAAGAGCCCTGGCACGACGGTCTCTTCGGTGTCCGCGTCGACCTGGACGCCGCCCATGATGTAGTGCAAGGTCGGTCCGATCTCCATGGCCTCTCGCGTGATGTCGACGCCGGCGAGCTCCATGAACTGGTGGTACATCGAGGGCAGGCGACGACGAATGAACTCCGGTGAGCGCCGCGAGGCGATATCGAGGAAGACGCCGCCGTGGGGACTCCCGCGGCCGGCCTTCACCTCCGTGTTGATCGCGCGAGCCACTTCGTCGCGTGGCAGCAGCTCGGGCGGGCGGCGCCCGGCGTTGTGGTCTTCGTACCAGCGGTCGCCCTCTTCTTCGGTCTCGGCCGTCTCGGCGCGGAACATCTCGGGGACGTAGTTGAACATGAAGCGTTCGCCGAGCGAGTTGCGCAGCACGCCGCCGTCACCACGAACGCTCTCGGTGACGAGAAGCCCTCGCACACTGAGCGGCCAGACCATGCCGGTCGGGTGGAACTGCACGGCCTCCATGTCGATGAGCTTCGCTCCGGCCCACAGCGCCATCGCGTGGCCGTCGCCCGTGCTCTCCCACGAGTTCGAGGTGAACTTCCACGACTTGCCGGCGCCACCGGTCGCGAGGATGACCGTCTTCGCCTGAAAGGTCACGAACTCGCCGGTCGCGCGCCAGTAGCCCACACAGCCCGCGATGCGGCCCTCGTTGTCGTGGACGAGCTTGAGAACCTTGCACTCCATGAAGACGTCAGTCCCCATCGAGACGACCTTTTGCTGCAACGTGCGGATCAGCTCCAAGCCCGTGCGGTCGCCCACGTGGGCGAGGCGCGCGTAGCGGTGGCCGCCGAAGTCGCGCTGGCTGATCTTGCCGTCCTTCGTGCGGTCAAAGAGCGCGCCCCACTCTTCGAGCTCGTAGACGCGTGCGGGCGCTTCCTTCGCGTGCAGCTCCGCCATGCGGTAGTTGTTCAAGTACTTGCCCCCGCGCATGGTGTCGCGAAAGTGGACCATCCAGTTGTCATCGGAGTAGACGTTGCCCATGGCGGCCGCCATGCCGCCTTCGGCCATCACGGTGTGGGCCTTGCCGAGGAGGCTCTTGGTGATGATGCCGACCTTCAGGCCCCGTTGCGAGGCCTCGATCGCGGCGCGCAGTCCGGCGCCCCCCGCGCCGATGATCAGCACGTCGTACTCGTGGTGTTCGTACGAATCGCTCATGAAGTCCTTACTTAGAAGAGTCGGTAGTCGGTGATCATGCCTGAGGCAACCAGGCGCACGTAGACGTCGGTGAGAGCCACGAAGACGAGCGAGGCCCAGGCGAGATTCATGTGTTTCGCGTTGAGTGGCGTCACGATCTTCCAGAGTCGATAGCGCAGCGGGTGGGCTTTGAAGCTGCGCACCTGGCCGCCGCACAAGTGTCGGCACACGTGGCACGACAGTGAGTAGAGCCACAGCAGTGTTGCGTTCACGATGAGCACGATGGTCCCTACCGTCACGCCCCATCCGATTCCGGGCTGGTGGAACGCGAGGATCGCGTCGTAGGTGAGCAGGCCGTTGAAGATGAGACCGGCGTAGAAGAAGTAGCGGTGCGCGTTCTGAAAGAACAGAGGAAAGCGCGTCTCGCCCGAGTAGGCGCCGTGCGCGTCGGCAACGGCGCACGCTGGCGGCGACCACCAGAACGCCCGGTAGTAGCTGCGTCGGTAGTAGTAGCAGGTGAGGCGAAAGCCGAGCGGGAAGATGAGGATGAGGAGTGCCGGCGAGATGGTCCACCAGCTCCACGTGAAGGCGAACCTCGCGCCGGGCACGCACGATCCGCCGATGCACGGCGAGTAGAACGGGCTGATGAGGTCGCGGCCCATGTTCGCTCCGACGAAGTAGTCCTTGTTCTGAAACGCGGCCCACGTGGAGTAGATGACGAAGGCGGTGAGCACGGCGACCGTGAGCACGGGCTGGATCCACCATCGGTCCTGGCGGAGCGTGGGATCCTTCGGTCCTCCGCGAGTGCCCCCTAGTTGAACCTTCGTGGAACTCTCTAGGGCAGTCACTGACACTCCTTGCTCATCACTGGACACCGCACGGTTAGATCGGAACTCATATTACAAAGGCACCTCGGACACTCGAGGTTGGCGTCGAGTCGTTGCGACCGCGTCGTGGTGGCAGAAGTGTCGTCGCGCGACTAGTGGTGACCGCCACGACGACCTTCTGCCGTCCCCCCGATGATGGCCCAGAACACGAGAGAGAGTCCCGGGACCAGAAGCCAGATTCCAAATACGAGTGCGAGCACCGTGCAGAAGGCGCCCATGCCGAGCGTGAAGGGCCAGATCGACGTGCCAGGAAATGCCCCGATGACACCCGCCCCCTGGGCCTGGGTTGCGTTGGGATCGTCTTCCGCGCGCGGCTTCATGCGCCGACTCCACCAGTAGTAGTAGCTGCCCGGCAGGAAACACAGGGCCATACCGAAGAGGATCATGACGCTGCCAGCGTTCTCATGGCTCCAGAACCAGTAGACAATGCCCATCAACCCGAAAAACGAGCCCAAGCCAATGAGAAACTTCGCCTCGGTTCTCACGAGACGTGCTCCTGCACATCGAGCTGGTGAGCTGTTTCGCCGTGCGCGGCCGCGCCGTGGCCGGGGTGGTTGTAGTCCCATGTCGGGCGCTCGGACCGGATCTGGGGCAGACGGTAGAAGTTGTGATGCGGTGGCGGAGAGGTGGTGAACCACTCGAGCGTGTGACCGTCCCATGGATTGTCGCCGGCCGGGTACTTCTTCCAGCTGTACATGATGTTCACGATGAACACGACGGTCGATAGACCGATCATGACCGCGCCGACCGTTGCCCAGTCGTTCAGGTTCTGCCAGCCCGGGTGATTGATGTAGACAGCGACGCGCCGAGGCATGCCACGCAGACCGAGGAGGTACATCGGCAGCGTGAAGACCTGCGTACCAATGAACAACAGCCAAAACTGGATCTTGCCGAACCGCTCATTCAAGAGGTAACCGGTGATCTTTGGACCCCAGTAGTAGAGGGCGCCCATCGCACCCATCATGAGGGCCATGACGATCGAGTGGAAGTGCGCCACGACGAAGTAGGTGTCGTGCGTGAAGAAGTCGAGCGGCGGGCTCGCGAGGTAGATGCCCGTGATGCCACCAATGAGGAACGTGACGAGGAATCCGACCGCCATCAACATGGCGGTCGAGAACCACACCTCCCCTCGCCACATCGTGCCAATCCAGTTGAACATCTTGATACCTGTTGGCACCGCGATGAGGAGACTCATGATCGAGAAGAACGGCAAGAGGACGACGCCGGTCGTGAACATGTGGTGCGCCCACACACCAAGCGAGAGTGCGCCGATGGTGATGGTCGCAAAGATCATGCCCTTGTAGCCAAAGACGGGCTTGCGCGAGAAGACCGCGATGATCTCGGTGACCATGCCGAATATCGGTAAGGCGAGGATGTACACCTCCGGATGGCCCCAGAACCAGAAGATGTTCTGCCAGAGGACGGGCACTCCACCTCCAGCGACCGAGAATATATGTGTCCCGAAGTGTCGGTCGCAGTAGAGCATGATGAGACCGGCGGTCAGCACCGGGAACGCGAGCAGAATCAAGATCGCGGTGATGAGCAGGTTCCACGTAAAGATCGGCATGCGGAACATGGTCATGCCGGGTGCGCGCAGGTAGAAGATCGTCGCGGTGAGATTGACCCCGGTGAAGATCGCAGAGAAGCCCGTGAGCAGCAGCCCGCCGATCCAGAGGTCCGCCCCGGCGCCCGGCGTGTTCACCGAGTTCGACAGCGGCGCGTAGGCGACCCAGCCGAAGTTCGCCGCACCGCCCGCGACGAAGAAGCCCGAGAGCATCGTGATCGAACCTGTGAGGTAGAGCCAGTAGCTCAGCGCGTTGAGGCGAGGGAACGCCATGTCAGGCGCGCCGATCTGGATCGGCACGATGATGTTGGCGAGTGCGCCGAAGGCAAACGGTCCCATGAAGAGGTAGATCATCACCGAGCCGTGCATCGTGAAGAGCTCGTTGTACTGAGCGAGTGACACGAGCGAGCCGTTCGGTGTCGACAGCTGGGCACGAATGATCTCGGCGAAGATGCCACCGATGATCATCATGATGACCGATGTCACGGTGTAGGACATGCCGATGACCTTGTGGTCAGTCGATGTGATCCACTTCAAGAACCCAGTCGGGCCGTGATGATCGTCGCTCTCGGTGTGGTGAGCGGGAGCGACGACGGGTGCGTCGAGTACCTCAGTCATCAGCTGTTTCCTTCGGTGGGCTTGGTCGGCACGACGGACGACGTCTGCTGCTTCGTGGCGGCGGTTGCGGCCGCGTAGGCCACTGGGTTGTAGTGGCTGTGCAGCCACGACGAGTACTCGCTATCGGACACAACCTTCACGCGGAACCACATGAGCGCATGGTAGAGACCGCAGAGCTGCGTGCACTGTCCGTCGTAGGTGCCCGTCTCGACGGCGCGGAAGGTGAACTGGTTCAAGACGCCGGGCAGGGCGTAGCGCGAGAAGTTGAACGCATGGACGTAGAAGCCGTGAATGACGTCGGACGACGTCAGGTTGATGTGCACGTTCTCGTTGACGGGCATGACCATTTCGGGGTCCTGGGTGGTCTGGCCGACGACGACGACGTCCTGGCCTGGGTAGCTGAACTTCCATCCCCACTGGAAGGCGTTCACGTTGATCGTGACAGCGGTCTTCGGGTTGGCGACTTCCTTGTTCTCGACCACGATGGTTGCCGCAAAGAGCCCGAGGACGATGAGGACCGGGATGATCGTGTAGGTCAGCTCGAGCGGGACGTGGTACTGGGACTGCTTGGGGATGTTGTCGCCCTTGCGCCGGTACCGCACGACGGCCCAGATGATGAGGACGGTGGTAATACCGCCCACAATGACGGCGCCAATCGAAAAGCCCTGCCACAGGTGATACACGGAACGTGAGCTCGTGGTTGCGCCAGGCGATGCGCCAAAGGTGGGAACGGTGCATCCGGCGAGCGCGAGGGCGGCTATCGGGAGTGCAACAATGCGTCGAACACGCCGCCAACGACGCGTGCGAACTGAGACTCCCTGTGGGGGCAGGGTAGAGGGTTCCACAGGGAAAACCTTAGCCAGTTTTTATAGAGACTTGAATTCGATCGGAGTCATCGTCTGGCCGTTTTGCTCGCGTCCGAGACGGTGATTCAGAGCGCTTCGCCCGTCGTCTCGCGCTCGGCCCAGCGGAAGACACCTCGCGACATCGTCGACGTGGCGTGAGCTGCGAGATCGGCGAAGACGCGCTGGCGAACGCGCTGGATTCCTTCGTCCTCGGGCGTGGCGAGCCACGCCCACTCGGCGAGGTGACCGGCGAGCCGACGTGCTTCATCATCACCGTCGTCGAGCAGCGCTTCGGCTCGCTCGGCGAGCCCGGCTGCGCCACCGGCGAGCCCGGCCAGCTCGCGGGCCAGCGCGCGGTCGTTGGCTGGGCGAAGGTGTGCCGGATTACCGTCCCACCAGCCGCCATAGAGGCGCCAGATGTTTCGCACGATGAACTCGGGCTCGTCATAGAACGGCTGCAAATAGGGCCGATCGGCGAGATGCGCTGGCACGACGACGCTCGACACGGTGTCGGCGAGGCGTGCGCCGCTGTTCATGAGCGCCAGCGTTTGATCGACCAAGCTTTCGAGGTACTCGGCGGTCTCGCTGAGCGCCTCACTGATGCGATCTCGACCGAAGATCGGAAGGCCGTGACCGGGGAGGAGATACTCCGCGTCGAGGGCCGCCATACGTCGAAGTGCTTGAGCCCATTCGAGGGGGTAGCGCTGCACCTTCTGCGGGTTACCGGCGTTCGGGCTGTTCCAGATAAAGAGGTCACCAGAGCACAGCACCCGGCGCTCGGCGAACCAGGTCACCGTCGCGTCGTCGGTCTCCCCTTTTTCGTGCTGAAGCCGAAAGATGCTCGAGCCAACGGCGAAGTCGTGGGCTGTTTCATAGGTCTCGTCCGGGAAGCGGTACTCAAGCGGCCACTCGAGATTCGCGGCGCCGAACTGTCGTCGGTTGATGACTTGGTTGTAGCCAGCAGTCAAGATGTAGCGCTCGAATCGGCGCGGCAGGTGACGATGGGCGATCACGTGGGGAGCGGGCCAGCCATTCGTGAGCGCTTCCTCGTCGAAAGGCCCGACGCCGAAGACGTGATCGATGTGGCCGTGGGAGAAGATCGCGTTGCGAACAGGTCGGTCACTCCACGCGCGAACCTCTTTGTAGACGTGCTCTGCGGTCATGATCGAACCGGTGTCGACCATCACGAGCCCGTCGTCGGTGGCGATCACGGTGCAGTTGCCGAAGTTCGGCAGAAAGGCGACGCCGTCGGTTACTTCAGCGAGGTGACCGACCTGGCCCAGCGGGTTGGTCTTGTGCGTAGGGTCCTCGCCGCGCCAGAGGCGGTCGGCGAGCTCGACGATGTCCACCGAGTGCTACTTGTCGGTCTCGGGCGCCTTCGTTTCGCTTGGGTCGGTCGTCTGTGTGGTCCCCGAGTTCTTGCCGTCCTTCAGACCCTTTTCGAATTCAGTCTTCGCGCTGCCGAGGTTTCGAGCCAATTTCGGTATTGCGGCGCCCCCAAAGAGGAGCACAGCAATGACGACGACCACGACAATGAGATCCGGCCCAAAAATATCTCCAACGAACACGATCATCTCCTTCGACGTGTCTTAAAGCCCACAGTAGTGCCCCTCGGAGTAGATGACGTTGCGACCGGGTGCGATAGCCCTCATCAGGTCGGTACAGAATGTCGTGGTGTCAGATGATGAGGCCTCCCCGCCACTGCGCGAGACATTCCGCGACGCCCTCAGTGTGGCCCTCACCGTTGGCGCCTACGGCGTCGCCTTCGGCGCAGCGGGAGTCTCCGCGGGCTTTTCGGTGCTGCAGACGTGCCTGTTTTCGCTCCTCGCGTTCACGGGCGCGAGCCAGTTCGCCGCCGTTGGCGTCGTGGCAGCGGGAGGAACGGCGATCAGCGCCATTGCCGTTGCCACGATGCTCGGGACAAGGAACGCCCTCTACGGGCTGCAGATGGCGCCGCGCCTGCGCGTGCGAGGCATACGGCGGGTCGCGGCCGCACAGATCACCATCGACGAGTCGACCGGTGTCGCGCTCTCGCAGCTCGCGAGGGGTCCTCGAGCGGTCCGCCACGGCTTTTGGCTCACGGGAGCGGGCGTGTTCCTCTTCTGGAACATCTTCACGTTGGTCGGAGCCATCGGCGCCAAGGCACTCGGCAACCCCGCGTCATGGGGACTCGACGCCGCGGTGCCCGCCGCGTTCCTCGGGCTGCTCTGGCCGCGATTGACGAGCAACTACCTGCGCGTCGTCGCGGCGTCCTCGATGGCCTTCGCGCTGCTCGTCACGCCGTGGCTTCCGGCGGGCCTTCCGATCATCGTGAGTGCGCTCGTCGCATTTGTCTTCGGGTGGGTCGAGCGATGAGCGCCGCTGCGTCATGGGTCGTGCTCGGCGCGACGTGCGCACTCTGCTTTTCCATCAAGCTGCTTGGTTACTACATTCCTGAAGCGTGGCTTGCTCATCCACGCCTTCAGCGGATCAACGCGCTTATTCCGATCTCGTTGCTCAGCGCGCTCGTCATGGCCGAGGGCCTCGTCGACAAGACCCATATCGTGCTCGACCACCGGTTGGCCGGGCTTGCCATCGCGCTTGGTCTGCTGTTCGCGAAGGCGCCGTTCCCTGTCGTCGTCGTGGGCGCGGCCGTCACGTCAGCGCTCGTCTACCACCTTCACTGATGACGCTTATTTGCCCTGCCAGTTCGGCGCGCGCTTCTCGGCGAAGGCGACGGCGCCTTCCATGGCGTCGGCACTTTGTCCGATCATCGCGAACGCTTCGTCGCTCGCCACCCACGCCTCAGCCTCGGTGAGCTCGGTCGCACGACGCATGACGTCCTTGGAGGTGCGAACGGCGAGGGGGGCGTTCTTCGCGATGCGCTCGGCGAGGGCCAGCGCTGCGTCGAGGACCTGATCGCCGGGAACGACGTGATTGACAAGTCCGAGCTCGTAGGCGCGCGCGGCGTCGATCGGCTCGGCGGTGAGGGCCATCTCGTAGGCGACGGTGATGGGCACGCGCTTGGGCAGGCGGATGAGACCGCCCGCGCCCGCGACGAGTCCGCGCGACGCCTCGGGGATGCCGAACTTCGCGTGGTCGGCCGCGACCACCATGTCGCAGCTGATCATCATCTCAAAGCCACCCGCGAGCGCCGAGCCGTTCGCGGCGGCGATCAACGGCTTCGAGAAGTCCCGCCTCGTCAGACCGCCGAATCCCTGCTCGGTGATCGGGAACTCGCCTGCGGCAAAGGCCTTGAGGTCCATGCCCGCAGAGAACGCCTTGTCGCCCGCCGCCGTGAGGACGACCACCCAGACGTCGTCGTCTGCTTCGGCGCGATCGAGCGCATCGCCGAGTGCGACGGCCGTCGCGCGGTTGATCGCGTTGCGTGCCTCAGGTCGATTGATCGTCAGTATCTCAACGTGTCCGCGTCGTTCGCTCAGGACCTCATCTGCCACGGCGTCTCCTCTGGTCGGTCGATTGCCCTTCGAACGCTAGTGGACCTCGATTGCGTGCGCCGTGGGAAACTAGCCCGATGGCTGGCGGAACTCGACTCCTCGTGACGTTAGAGGGCTACGCCGTCGAGGGCGGATTCGATCGTGTCGGCGAACCGATGACGTGCTATTCGCCGACCATCGCGCTCGGTCGACTCGCGGGGCCGGGCAACGCTGACGACCTCTGGCGTGACTACGAGGCGGTGCTCGACTTCGTGCCCGGACTCGGCTTTGACGGGGTGCGACTCACACTCGAGTGGACGCGGATCGAGCCACGCCCCGGCGTCGTGGACGAGAAGGTCCTCCTCCGCTACAGCGACGTCATCCGCTACGCGCGCGGACTCGGTCTTGATGTCACGGTGGTGATCATCGACGCGGTGTGGCCGTCGTGGCTCGGCCTCGAAGCCTGGACGCTGCCCTGGACCGTGCCGTACGTGCTCGGCCACGCGCGACGTCTGGTTGACGTGTTCGGCGGCGACGCCACCGGGTTTCTCGCGTTCGCTCAGGCGAAGGATCTCGTGACGAGAGGCTTCTTGACGGGTAAAGCCCCTCCGTGGCGCGAGAGTGCGCTCAACGACGCGGCGTTTGCGTACGCACAGATCGAGCGCCTCTACGCGACGCTGCGCCAGGACGTGGTCGTTGGACCGCGACTGGTTGCCTCGAGCGCGGTGACGACACTCGAAGTTGCGGCCGAGGACCTGCTCGCCGCTCGCCGCTCGCTCGATGTCGATGAGATCTACGTCCGCTCGCTCCTTCGCGGCAGCGGTCCCACGAGCGTCGGCCAAGGGCTGTTGGTCCAGCACGGCAGTGAGTGGCGCATCAACGCGCGAGAGGAGCTACTCGACGCCTTTCGTTGAGTCGCCGTCGTCACCGTCGGGGTCGTTGAGTACGGACTCGATCGTGGCTTCGGCGCGTCGATGGAGGAGAAAGAGGACCACAACGACCGCGATGACGGTGACGAGCACGCCGAGGCCCACCCATCCAGAGACGCGCTCGATGGAGTTGAGCGCGGTGCCAGCGAAGTAACCGAGCAGTGTGTACGCGATGCCCCAGAGCAGTGCCCCCGACGCGTTGGCGATGAGGAATCGCCGGTAGGAGAGGCGGCTCATGCCGGCGAGTGCTGGTATCACTGCGCGCAGGAACGCGGTGAAGCGTCCAATGAAGACGTAGATCGGGCCGCGGCGGCGCAGACCCTCGAGGGCTCGCTCGATGCTGGCTCGCCGCGAACGCACCACCGGCAAAGCGATCAGTCGAGTCCCGTATCGTCGTCCAATCTCGTAGCCAATCGAGTCACCGACGATGGCCGAGACGACGACGAGCGCGCACAGGGCGACGACGTTGACGTGCCCCCTGCTCGCGACGACGCCCGCGATGATGACCGCGGTCTCACCGGGCAGGATGAAGCCGATGAAGAGCGATGCCTCACCGAAGACGAGCACCGCAACGAGGCAGTACACAAGGCCGCCCGGAAGATCTTGAATCTTTTCTAGAAGAAAGGAGACGATCGTCGCAGTTGACACTTGACCATTGTGGTGGAACAGCGGAACCTGGGGCGGATGGGCGAGTATTGCGCATTTGACGCCTGTCCTACGATGGTTCTGTGTCAGTAGCAGAGGGCGCCGCGGCGTCGCGAGGCCCGGAACGTCGCCTCCCTTTCAACGCGCCCGTTCGCGCGTGGGCGCTCAGCGAGTGGGCCTTCGTGCCGCTGCGCGCCTTTATCGGCGCGACCTTTCTCTACGCGGGTCTGCAGAAGCTCGCAAACCCCAACTTCTTCAAGAAGAACAGTCCGATCTCGATTCAGAGCCAGCTGCTGGCCGCCTCGCACACGAGCCCGATCCACGTGATCTTGACCCATCTCGTGGGCATCGCGAAGCCCATCGGCCTCGTCATCGCCTTTGGTGAGATCGCGATCGGCCTGGGCACGCTCGTTGGTCTGTGGACCCGGATCGCCGCCGTCGGTGGTCTGATCCTCTCGCTCATGTTGTTCTTAACGGTGAGCTTTCACTCGTCGCCATACTTCACGGGCGCCGACATTGTCTTCTTCTTCGCGTGGATGCCGCTCATCATCGCGGGCGGTGGGACCCGCCTGTCGATCGACGCGTGGATTCAACGAAGCGTCGCACGGAAGGCGGGACAACCATCGCCCGAGCTCGTGGCGATCCCGTTTTCGACCGTGCAGGCGATCTGTGGCAACTACGTCGGCGGCATCTGCACCGCGCGCGGCGGACTGGCCTGCGATTCGGCCGTGTGCCCCGTCTTGATTGGTGGACGCACACCGCTCGCGACGCGCACGGCGCTCGACGCGATCGATCGTCGCTCCTTGATCGTTGGCGCGACGGCTGTTGCTGCGGCGGGCGCCGCGGTGTTGGTCGTCGGGGGCGCTGCGGCCGACACGGGCGCGTTGATACACGACGCACCGGCGCCAAAGTCGACGACGCAGTTCACGCTGGCACCGACCGACACCTCGACTACGACGACGGCCCCTCCTTCGGGTACGACACCGACGACGACGCCGGTCGCCACGCCCAAGGGCAGGCTGCTCGGATCGGTGGCCAGCATGCCCGACAACTCGTCGGCGGCCTTCACGATCCCCTCGAACGGTGAGCCCGGCCTCGTCATACACACCGTCACGGGCGACTTCGTCGCCTATAACGCCGTCTGTCCGCACATGGGCTGCACCGTGGGCTACTCGAGCGCGAGCAAGATCATCATCTGCCCCTGCCACGGATCGGAGTTCGAGGTGAGCAACGGCGACGTCATCGTGGGGCCCGCTCCGCACGGTCTTCTCAAGCTGAAAATCGAAGAAGGGTCCAACGGTAACCTTTACCTGCAATGAGTGATGAACCTCGCCGGGTGCTCTTCGTCGAGGACGATCACGACCTTGCGAGCGCGGTGACCGGCCTCCTGATCGACGAGGGCTACGTCGTCGAACAGCACTACGACGGCGACGCTGGGCTTGAAGCGGCCCTCAACCGAGACTTCGACGTCATCGTGCTCGACATCATGCTGCCCAAGCGCAGCGGCTTTCGAGTCTGTCAGGAGCTGCGAGCGGCGGGCATTCATACGCCGCTGCTGATGCTCACCGCCAAGGAGGGCGAGTGGGACGAGGTCGAGGGCCTCGACGTCGGCGCCGACGACTTCTTGCGCAAGCCCTTCGAGCGTTCTGTCCTCATGGCGAGGTTGCACGCCTTGCTTCGGCGCCAGGAACGAGGTCGTCCCCAGCAGCTGAACGTCGGCAACGTGTCGCTCGATCCGGTGACCCGTCACGTGAGTTCGTACGGACGATCGGTGTCGCTGACCCCACGCGAGTTTTCGCTGCTCGAGTTCTTGATGAGCCACGCGAACTCGACCTTGTCGAAGTCCGACATCCTCCTCACAGTGTGGGGGAGCGACTTTGACGGCGATCAGAACATCGTCGAGGTCTACGTGGGGTACCTGCGCAAGAAGATCGACGTGGCCAACGAGCCGTCCATCATTCGCACGGTGCGGGGCTTCGGTTACAGCGCGCGAGACGTGTAATGGCTCGCGAGAGTCAGCTCTCGGTCAGAGCTCGACTCACCGTGATCTTCGTGATCGCCATCGCCGTCATCTTGACCTTCACCGGCATCGCGCTCGTGAACCTGGTGCACCGCTCGCTCCTCAGTCAAGCCTCGGACCAGATCGATGCGGTGATGGAACAGACCCAGATGCGCTTCGCCTCGGCGCCGACCGCGGTCAAGCATGTGGTCGTGCTCGCCACCCAAGGCGACGTTGTCGTCCAGGTGACCAACAGCGCCGACACCAAAGTCTGGGCGGCGAGCTCGGCGATCTCGAGCGCGCCGGTGCTCGCACGTTCCGTCGTCGACTTCAGTGCCGGGAGCGGGCTGGGAGTCCAGTTCATCCACAACGCGCAAACTGATCCGACGCTGGCGGAACTCAGCTCCGCCCAGGTGGCGACGATCACGACCAAGCGCGGCCAGGGACTTGTCTTTGGGTACATCTACGGGGGACCGATCGCACACAGCGTGAAGGTCCTGCTCGCGAGTCTGTTGATCTCGTTTCCGCTGCTGCTGCTCGTGTCGGGCGGACTGATCTGGCTCGGGATCGGACTCGCTCTGGCGCCCGTCGAAGCGATTCGCCGACGAGTCGACGCGATCGCCGCGCAAGATCTGACCCAGCGTGTCCCCACGACCGGTGGCGACGACGAGATCGCACGCCTCTCACGCACCGTCAACGAGATGCTCGATCGCCTCGAGTCAGCGTCGCGGTTCCAACAGGAGTTTGTCTCCAACGCGAGCCACGAGCTGCGAAGTCCCCTGACCACGTTGCTGGCGACGACTGAGCGCGCCGTAGGCGACCCCAAGAGCGCGAACTGGCCCGCCGTCGCTGACGTCGTCATGCGCGAAGGGCGCCGACTGGACGGCATCATTGGCGACCTCTTCTGGCTCGCCCGCCACGACGAGGATCACGTGGACGTCGAGTGCGCCGAAGTCGACTTCGACGATCTGCTCTACGAAGAGGCGACGCGCGTTCGCTCGCTGACCGACTTCAATGTTGATACGACGATGGTCGCGCCAACGCGTGTCATGGGCGATCCGACGATGTTCAAGCGCATGATTCGCAACGTCGTCGACAACGCCATGCGCTACGCCCAAAGCGAGCTGCGCTTCGACTCGCACTTCGATGGCGACGAGGCCGTCGTGGTCGTGAGCGACGACGGGGAGGGCATCGACGTCGCCGACAGCGCACGTTTCTTCGAACGCTTCACCCGAGCGGACTCCGCGCGGTCGCGTCGCTCGGGGGGCACGGGTCTCGGGCTCGCCATTGTCACTGAGATCGTGCGGCGCCACGGCGGCTCCGCGCGCTTTGTCGAAGTCGAGACAGGATCGCGCATCGAGATGCGGGTTCGCCGCGACGGCGGACGTGCCAACGTGAGGTCGTAGGCTCGCCGTCATGGACGCGAACGAGCTTTCGACCCTCACGGCAGATCCGATGCAGGTGCTCGGGATGAGCTTCTACTTCGATCCGCTGACGCGCGCGAAGGGCAAGGAGCTCGGCGTCAATGTCTACGAGTTCTACGGACTCGGTCGAGCCGGCGTGCTCGGCGACGTCGATGCCGCGACCGTGCGCGAGGTCTTCTACTTCTTCGACCCTTCAGTGATCGACTTCGTATGGACGAACGCCAAGGCGAAGGCCGATCCCGTCGCCATCGCGAGCGAACACCTGCGCGCGGCCTACGCCTTTGCGGACCGCACATTTGGCGGCGTCGACAGGTCGGTGCTCGTGCAGTTCGCGGCCGCAGTGCGTCGTGTGGTCGAGCACCTCGACCGCGGCGTCTGCCCGCTTGTCGACGGCTACCTGGCATTTCCCGCTCCGAGCGATCCGGTGCACGACGCCTACCTCGCAACGATTTTCCTGCGAGAGCTGCGCGGAGGTCTGCACATCTACGCGGTCCAGGAGGTCGATCTCGAGGCGGTTGAAGCCTGCTACGTGCAAGACGCGGGCGTCTTCACACTCCACGGGTACAAGGAGGAGGACGCGCCGACGTTGACCGCGGAGCTGCAGCAGCAAAAGGAGCGCGCCGAAGAGCTGACCGATGCCGCCATGGCAGCGTGCTTCAGTGTGTTGAGCGACGAAGAGCGCGAGGCCATTGCACGCGCGACGCCACTGATGTTCGAAGCGCTCGAACACCCGGTTCCCGTCGCGGCGTAAACATGGTCGCTCGCATCGTGCCCCGAACGCGGCGCGATCGGTTGCTGGCGGCGCTCCTTCTTGGCGCTTCGCTCGAGATCCTGTGGGCGGTGTACCTGGGCTGGAGGCTGCCGCGCCACTACGTCGCCGATCACTGGGCGCTCGCGTGGGTGGGACTTGACGTCGCAGAGATCGTGATGCTGTTCGGTGCCGCGTGGGCGGCGTGGCGCCAGCGCGCCGTGCTGATCGTTTTTTCGATCGCGGCGGCCACCCTGTTTCTGCTCGACGCTTGGTTCGACGTCACAACGGCCAATCACGGCGACGAGCTCCAAAGCGTGGTGCTCGCGGTGTGCGTCGAAGTGCCGTCGGCCCTGTTGCTGCTATGGGTCGCTCGACGAGCGGCACTTCGGCTCATCGCGACGCACCTTCCCAATAGCACGCTCGCATCGACGCCCATGCGAAGAGTGCTATTAATCGAGACCACTGTCGGCGAACTGGCCGACGTAACGCCTCCAGACGAGATCTAGAGGAGCACGCCCTCCAGCGCGAGGAGGTAGCGCTTCACCTCTTCTCCGCCGCCGTAGCCACCGAGCCCCACGCTGCTGACGACTCGGTGGCAGGGAATGATCACGGGAAAGCGGTTCACATGATTGGCGTTGCCGACCGCTCGCGACGCGCGGGGTCGCCCAACGACGTCCGCAACCTCGGCGTAGGTCCGCACTTCGCCGTAGGGGATCGCGATGAGCGCGCGCCAGACGTCACGCTGGAAGTCGGTCGCGTCAACCTCGCCGAGCGAGACCTCGAAGCTTCGTCGCGCGCCCGCGAAGTACTCCTCCAGCTGCGCTGCCGCGTTGGCGACCGCTCGTGGGGCGCTGCCCTGCGATTCCCGATGCCGTTCGTGGGGAAGGTAGATCCCGGTGAGATACTCCTCGGTCCCCGCGACGCCAAAGGGACCGACCGAAGTGGTGACGTCAATGACGAATGCATCCATCTCGACGTTCTACTCCTACGGTGTACGGTCGCGACGTGGACTCCCTCACGGTTCGAAGCGGCGACATAAACCTCCTTGTCAATGTGGACGGCGAGGGTCCGACAATATTGCTGCTGCACGGCTGGCCCGACACCTCCGCGCTTTGGGATGAGGTCGCGCCGCAACTCATCGAGGCGGGTTTTCGCATCGCCGTGCCCGATCTGCGCGGCTGTGGCCGAAGCGATAAGCCACGTGACGTCGAGTCGTATCGGATGCACCATTTGGTCGGCGATGTCATCGCCGTGGTCGACGCGCTCGGCGGCGAAAAGGTGACGCTCGTCGGCCACGACTGGGGAGCAGCACTCGCCTGGATCGTGGCCACGTTTCGCGCGGACCTCGTCGAGCGGCTGGTCGTGCTCTCGGTCGGGCATCCCACGGCGCTGTATGGGGCAGGGATCACCCAGCAGGTCAAGAGCTGGTACATGCTGCTCTTTCAGTTCGAAGGTGCCGGCGAGGCGTTTCTACGCAAGAACGACTACGAAGCGCTGCGGCGCTGGAGCGGACACCCTCGCGCCGACTCGGTGATCGAAGAGCTCGAGCGCGACGGCCAGATGACAACACACCTTCTCTGGTACCGAGCGAACGTGGCGCCGAACGCCTTTGTTGTGCCTCCGCCCGCGCTGCCGTCAGTTGAGGTGCCTGTGCTCGGGATCTGGTCGAGCGGCGACTTTGCCCTCACAGAACATCAAATGACCAACTCTGGCGATTACTGCGCCAACGGGTTCCGCTACGTGCGCGTTGAGGGCGGCCACTGGATCCCGATCGACGAGCCAACGACGGTGAGTCGCGAGATCGTCGCGTTCTGCTCACCGTGACGTTCGCTGAGAAAGTTGGCATTGCGCAGCCTGATAAAACAAAAGAGTGAAAATTGCACTCTTCAAAGAGTCGCGGCTGGGCGAAACGCGCGTCGCCCTCACGCCGGACGCCGTGAAGATGTTCGTCGCCGACGGCTGGCAGGTTGACGTGGAACGCGGAGCCGGGCACCTCGCGCATTTTTCGGATGATGCCTATCAGGCGGCCGGCGCGACGATTGTCGACCAGGCGAGTGGCGACGTCAACCTTCGCGTGAACCCGCCCACCCTCGAGGAAGTGGTGCGCCTCCCCGAGGGCTCAATGCACCTCTCGTTCCTCTCGCCGTTGCTCGCGCTCGACATCGTTCGTGCGCTCAACGATCGCAAGGTCACGGTCGCGTCGTTCGACCTGCTGCCACGCATCTCGCGCGCCCAATACATGGACGCGCTGAGCTCACAGGCGACGGTCTCTGGATACCGCGCCGCGCTCGCAGGAGCCACCTATCTTGACCGTTTCTTCCCGTTGCTCACGACGGCCGCGGGGACGATTCGACCGGCGAAGGTCCTCGTCATGGGCGTCGGCGTCGCGGGGCTGCAGGCGATCGCGACCGCAAAGCGCCTCGGGGCCAAGGTCCGTGCCTACGACGTGCGCACCGCGGCAAAAGAAGAGGCCGAATCGGCGGGCGCCACCTTCGTCGTGCTCGGCGTGACCGCCGACGCCGCCGGTGGGTACGCCCGCGAGCTCACCCCTGAAGAGCGAACCCAGCAGCAAGAGGCGTTGACGGGCGAAGTCGCGGGATCGGACGTTGTCATCACGACGGCGGCAGTACCTGGTCGAAGGTCACCGATCCTCGTCACCACCGCGATGGTCGAGGCGATGGCCGACGGCTCACTCATCATCGACATGGCCGCCGACGGCGGCGGCAACTGCGAGCTCACGGTAGCTGGCGAAGTGATCGACCACCAGGGGGTGCGCATCGTCGGGATGTCCAACCCGCCTGGCGAGATGGCAACCCACGCGAGCTTCATGTACTCGAACAACGTCGTGAAGCTCCTCGCGCTCTTCGGCGCGAAGGGCGAGCTCAACCCCGACTGGAATGACGAGGTCGTGATCGGCGTGACGCTGGCTCGAAACGGAGAGCTGACCAACGCCGCCGCCGCGGAAGCCCTCGGCGCTCCGTACGTGGCCATTCAACCGGAAGTGAAAGAGAGCGCCGAATGAACGTCATCTTGCAGTACCTCACCGTGCTCATCCTGACGGCCTTCGTGGGCACCGAGATCATCGCCAAGGTCCCCAGCATCCTGCACACGCCGCTGATGAGCGGATCGAACGCTATTCACGGCGTCATCCTCGTGGGCGCCATGCTGATCCTTGGGGCCGCGAACACGAACCTTGAAGAGGTGCTCGGATTTCTCGCCGTCATCCTCGCGACCCTCAACGTCGTGGGTGGCTTCGTCGTCACCGACCGGATGCTCGAGATGTTCAAGCCGCGCCAGCCCAAAGCCCCCGAGGCGAAGCCTGATGAGGCTGCTCAATGAGTCGTGAGACGCTGATTGACCTGCTGTATCTCTTCTCCGCGACGACGTTCCTGGTTGCCCTGAAGGGTCTTGGCAGTCCCAAGCGCGCTCGCCACGGCAACATGGTTGCTGCCTTTGGCATGCTGGTCGCGATCGTGGCGACGTTCTTCAAGTACGTCGACGGACACCCACTGCACCACGTCGGCCTCATCCTGCTCGCCATGCTCATCGGCGTGATCGTCGCCGTGCCGACGGCCCGGTTCGTCCAGATGACCGCCATGCCCCAGCTGGTCGCGATCTTCAACGGCGTGGGCGGTGGCGCGGCATCCCTCGTGTCGATCACCGAGTTCGTCCACATCAAAGCGACGCACCCGGCGACCTACGTGACGCTGGAAGTGCTGCTCGGCGTTCTCATCGGGACCGTGTCCTTCTCGGGATCCTCCATCGCGTACGCGAAGCTCCAGGAGCTCATGACAGGACGCCCGGTGACCTATCCGGGCCAGCAGCTGATCAACGGGGTCATCGGGATCGGTGCGTTGGCCTTGATCTTGACCATCCTCGTCACCGGCTCGGCCGCGCTGCTGTGGGTCCTCCTCGCTGTTGCCTTCATCCTCGGCATCGCCTTCGTCCTGCCGATCGGCGGCGCGGACGTTCCCGTACTCATATCTCTCCTCAACTCCTTCACGGGCTTGGCCGTGGCGGCATCTGGCTTCACGCTTGGCTCGAACCTGCTGATCATCGCCGGCACCCTCGTGGGCGCCTCGGGTATCTTGCTGACGCGCCTGATGAGCAAGGCCATGGGCCGCAGTCTCTCCAACATCTTGTTTTCCGCCTTCGGCTCGAACATCACCGCGACGGGCGCCGACGGCACCGAGGGCAGGACCGTTCGCTCCGGCACGCCCGAAGACGTCGGTGTGCTGCTCGGCTACGCGGGCAAGGTTGTCATCATCCCTGGCTACGGGCTCGCCGTCGCCCAGGGCCAGCACGTGCTGAACGAACTGGCAAAGGAGCTCGAGAGCAAGGGCATCCAGGTCTTCTACGCGATCCACCCCGTTGCCGGTCGCATGCCCGGTCACATGAACGTGCTCCTCGCCGAAGCGAACGTCCCCTACGAGGATCTGCTCGAAATGGACGAGGCGAACTCCGAGCTCCAGACCGCCGACGTGGCGCTCGTCGTCGGCGCGAACGACACCGTGAACCCGGCCGCCACGAACGACCCCACATCACCCATCTACGGCATGCCGATCATCCACGCGGACCTCGCCGAGAACGTTGTCTTCCTCAAGCGCTCGATGCGCCCAGGCTTTGCCGGCATCGACAACGAGCTGCTCTACAACCCGAAGACGATCCTCGTCTTCGGCGACGCGAAGGACACCCTCACGAAACTCGTTGCGGTGGTGAAGGCCTCCTAGGAGGCCGCTCCCGACAGTCGGTTGAGCTCTTCGACCTGATCGTCGGTCAACTCCTTCACCGAGTTCACGTTCGCGCGGATCTGATCGGCCGAGCTCGCCCCGGCAATCACTGATGCGACGGCCGGGTGGCTCAAGAGCCACGAGAAGGCGTAGGTGAGGATAGGCACATGCGTGTCTTCGGAGTACGAGAGGAGCGAGCTGACCCGGCCGTAGAACTCGTCGCTCAGCCAGTGCGCGCGTCGCTCTTCGGGCATGTTGGCGAGACGCGTGCCCTCGGGCAGCGGCTCACCACGACGGACCTTGCCGGTGAGCAGGCCATTCGCCAGCGGATAGAAGGGTAGAAAGCCAATGCCCAGCTCCTCACACGCTGCGAGCACCCCGTCGCGCTCGGGGGCCCGTTCGAGCAGCGAGTACTGGTTCTGCACCGAGACGAACGATGGTCCGCTCCCGGCCGCCGCCTTGGCCTCGCGCAGCTGGTCGGCCGTGAAGTTGGAGCAGCCGATCTCTCGCACCTTGCCCGCTGCGACGAGCTCCTGGAGGGCACCGAGGGTGTCGGCGATGGGAGTCGTCTCATCGGGGTAGTGCAGCTGGTACAGGTCGATGTAGTCGGTGTTGAGTCGACGTAGCGAGCCTTCACAGGCCCAGCGCACGTAATCGGGCTTTGCTCCGAAGTGGGTGTCGTCGATGGGCATGCCGAACTTCGTTGCGATCACGACGTCGCTGCGGCGAGCGCCCAGCGCCTCGCCGAGAAAGACCTCTGACTTCGTCCCGCCGTAGATGTCGGCGGTGTCAAAGAAGTTGACACCGGACTCGAGGGCTCCGTTGACAACGACCAGCGCGCCAACGTGGTCGAGGCGGCTGCCGAAGTTGTTGCAACCGACCCCGACCTCAGAGACCGAGAGCGATCCGAGCGAGCGTTGTTTCATCTTTTCTCCTTCGTCGTGAGCGATCCTAGACAGTGACTTTGGCCTCCCACTCGGCTCTTGAACGCAGCGAACGCTCAACTACGATGGACAAAAAGGAGGGCTCGTGAGAGTTCAGGTCGACTTTGATCTCTGTACGTCGAACGCAGTCTGCATGGGGATCGCTCCGGAGATCTTTGAGGTTCGTGATGACGGCTTCCTCTACGTTTTGAACGAAGATCCCGGCCCCGAGTTCGACGATCGGCTTCGCCAGGCCGTCGCGAGCTGCCCGAACGGCGCTATCTCGATCGAGGAGTAGCGAATGAGCGGACCCCGGGTCCGATTTGCACCGTCGCCGACCGGCTACTTCCACGTGGGATCGGCGCGCACCGCACTTTTCAACTGGCTGCTCGCCCATCAGAACGACGGTGGTGTCTTCATCTTGCGGGTCGAAGACACCGACGCCTCGCGCGACCGCGAGGAGTGGGTCGAAGGGATCTACTCGGCCATGAGCTGGCTCGGGCTCACCCTCGACGAAGGTCCCTTTCGCCAGAGCGACAATGAAGCTGCCCACGACAGCGCAGCCCAAGTGCTGCGTCGCAATGGCTTCCTCTACTACTGCGACTGCACGCCGGCCGAGATCGACGCCCGCAAGGCCCCTGGCCAGCCGCCCGGTTACGACGGCTTCTGCCGTGATCGTGGCCTTGAACGGGGCACGACGACCGCACTTCGCTTTCGAACGCCTCGTGAAGGCGTGACGATCGTGCACGACCTCGTGCGCGGCGACGTCGAGTTCGAGAATGCCCTGATCGACGACTTCGTGGTGGCTCGCTCGACGGGTGCCGTCCTCTACGCCCTCGCCAATGTCACCGACGATCGCCACGACCGCATTACTCACGTCATTCGCGGCGAGGAGCACCTTGCCAACGCGCCCAAGCAGATTCTGTTGTGGGAAGCGCTCAACAAGGCGACGCGCGATCCGGTGCCCCTCCCCGCCTACGCGCACCTGCCGCTCCTCGTGAACGAGCAGCGCAAGAAGCTCTCCAAGCGAAGGGACCCCGTTGCGACCGAGCTCTACCGGGACGAGGGCTATCTTTCGGCCGCGTTCGTGAACTACCTGGCCTTGCTCGGCTGGAGCCCTCGTGGCGACGAGGAGATCGTGCCCCTGTCCACGTTGATCGAGCAGTTCCGCTTGGAGGATGTCTCCCACTCGCCGGCGTTCTTCGACGTGAAGAAGCTTCGCCACATGAACGGCGAGTACATACGAGCACTCTCGATCGAGGAGTTCATTCGGCTGAGCGCCCCGTGGGTTCGGCCCTGGGACAGCAACTGGCGTCCGAACGGCCTCGAACCCCCCTGGCGCGAAGACCAGTTCTCGGCCGCTCTCTACGGCAAGGTCGCTCATCTCGTCCAGGAGCGCGTCGCGACGCTCGCCGAGATTCCTGCGATGGTGGAGTTCTTCTTCCTCGATGAGCCCCGCTACGACGAGGCGAGCTTTGCCAAGGTAATCACGAACGATCCCGTCGGCCGCTCGATCATCGAAGGGGCGATCGAGCGCTACCAGCGCCTGGCCGACTGGAGCGCAGCGTCGCTGCACGAGGTCGTCCAGCAGCTCGGCGACGAGGTCGAACTTCCTCTGCGCAAGGCACAGGCGCCCGTGCGCTGTGCCATCACCGGCACGCTGGTGGGGCCACCGCTCTTTGAGTCGCTCGAGTACCTAGGGAGAAAGAAGACAATTCAGCGACTGCGCGAAGCGCTCGCGAGGGCGGGGTGATCCTTCGCGTCATCAAGTGGACGCTCCGCATTGCAGGCGTGCTGCTGGTGCTCCTTATCGCCTATTTCGGGGTCACCTTCGTCCAGATCTGGTTGCGCGGCCACGAACACACCACGAAATCGGCCCAGGCGATTCTCGTCTTCGGCACGACCGAAGACGATGGAGTGCCGTCATCCGAACTGAAGGTCCGCCTTGACCAGGCGCTTTCGCTCTATGACCACGGGAGAGCCCCGTGGGTAGCGGTCACGGGTGGCAAGCGCCCGGGTGACGCGAACACCGAAGCCCAGGTATCTGCCACGTTTCTGGAGCAGCACGGCGTGCCGAGGTCTCGGATCCTCGTGGGCGGTGGTGCCGACACCTGGCAGAACGTCGCGACGATCGTGCCCAAGCTGAAAGCGCATCACATCAAAACAGTCATCACAGTGACAGACCCCTTCCATGAGTACCGCGCGATGGCGATCTCTTCTGCGCAAGGACTTACTCCGTACCCGTCGCCCGTGCGTAACTCGCCCACTATCAAGTACCAGCTCTGGCGCTACTACCTGAAAGAGACGCTCGAGGTCGGTGTTGGTCGCATCGTTGGCTACGGCAGGCTGAGTCGCTGGACGACGGGACACTGAACTCGCTGGCACCTCTCAACGAGGACCAGATAAGATTGCCCAGCCCTTCGGGGGTGGTGTAATTGGCAACACAACTGGTTCTGGTCCAGTTATTCAGGGTTCGAGTCCTTGCCCCCGAGCGAATGAGTCAGCGGTGACGCTGCCTCTTTCAAGGTCCCATCGTCTAGTGGCCTAGGACATCACCCTCTCAAGGTGGAGGCACGGGTTCAAATCCCGTTGGGACTGCGAGTAAAAGCGCTGGTCAGAAGGTTGTTTGGCGGGTTGGTCCTTTGATGCTTTGTTAGCCAACAGAACAAGTAGCGCTGGAGTCGCGAGTGCAGGTCAATCGACTCTTCAGAAATAAGGAGAGTTGGAGGCAACGAGGCCTGCGGTGCACTGGATCTTCGCGGGCTACATAGCTCGACATTCGCTTTGGTACCATAACCACTCACCCATGCACGTCATCGACTATGTCATCTACGGTTTGTGGGCCCTCTTTTGGTTGGTGTGGCTGGCGGCGGCCACGACGGCTAAACAGGTGGCTCGGTCACGAATGCGGCAGTTCGTTGGCCTGAGGATCGCCCTCATCGTAATAGTGATCCTTATCAGTCGCTCGGGAGCCTTCAAAGGTCACCACGCCATCGAGAGCAACCCCACTCTCCAGGGCATCGGTATGGGTCTGTTCTTGATCGGGTTGGGACTAGCCCTGTGGGCACGGGTCTATCTGGGGCGGAACTGGGGGACTCCTATGTCCGAGAAAGTGGACGCGGAGTTGGTCACAAACGGGCCCTATCGTTACATCCGCAATCCCATCTACTCGGGTTTGATCCTGGCCGCGATAGGGACGGCGGTGGCGGTGAGCTGGTACTGGCTCATCGCCGCCGCGTTCATGGGCGCGTACTTCATCTACAGCGCAACCGTCGAGGCGCGCACCATGGAACGCCTCTTTCCGAATGACTATCCGGCCTACAAGCGCTCGACCAAGATGCTGATCCCCTTCATATTCTGAGCCAACAGTGGTGGAGGCACGACTTCATATCCCGTTGGGACTGCACATGAGCCTCGCCCCCGCTGGCTGGTTCAGCGCAACTCGGCCAAGGCGGTGGCAAGGAAGTCGTTTCGGCGGGCTGTCACCGTCGTGATGCTCAAGTCGGCGCGCCCCTGCGCGTGGAAGTTGGGCAACCAGTAGGCGAGGTCCGCCGGACCTGCCAGGCACGACACGGCATCCCAATAAGCAAGCAGTTCGAGGGGCCGGCCCAACTCAGCTTCCCAACCTATGGCCACCTCGGCCGCCGCTTCCGGACCGAACATCACGGCGACGTCGAAGCGGAGAGACCCAAGGTCGATGCCGCCCGGCCCGACACCGGCGTAGTCCCAGTCGACCGCGCCGACGTAGCGGAGGCCTTCCCACAGTGTGTTGCCCTGCCACAGGTCGCCGTGCACGAAGCCGTCGCCCGAGGGCTCTGGGGTTGCGGCTACCCGCTCTGCAGCACGATCGAACATGTCTCGGCAGTCATCAGGTACGAGAAGTCTCTCGAACGACACACCTTCCAGTGAACGACGACGGCGGGGCAGACCAGTCGCTGACGACGGGCGGACGGCGTTGATTCGAGCCGCTTCCCGTCCCAGAGCTCTGAGTCGCTTCGCTTCCGGGGCCACGGGAATGCGACTGGTCCCAGACAACGCTGTTTCCAGCACTGCCAGCCAGCCAGTTTCCGCGCCGTCGTCGGTCGCCACCACCTCGGGAGCGATCAATCCATGGCGTGTCGCCACCGACTGGGCAAGGGCACGCAGCGCGAACTGCCGGCGCTGTTCCTCCGACTCCACCTCACCCGCGTGCAGCACCAGGCGTCGGCGCCACCTCGGAGTCTCGAATTCCAGGAGCCACGGACCAAGCCCTCCACTTTGGGCGAGGTCGGTTACCGATCGAAGGACTCGTCCATCGATAGCGGTAACTGCCCAGGACAGCAGCAGGTCGTCGGGGTGAGCCACATCACTGGACGGTAATGCGATGCTCGCCGGGTACCAAGCAATTCAGCCATTCATAGGGCCCAATCTGCGATTTTGCCTTGCTCGGATCGGATTACGCCTGCCGAGGGTTATCGCTACTCAATCGTGGCGTCGCCCTCGTCGCATTCGAAGGGGAGATCCTCGGCGAACCAGCTCATCATGCCTCCTGTGAGATTTGCGGTGTCGAACCCGCGTTCCTGGAGGAAGGTTGCCGCACGAAATGAGCGACCACCCGATCGGCACGCGCAGATGATGAGTCGGTCGCGTGGTAGTTCATCCAGGTGGTCGGGAAGCTCCGATAGGGGGATGAGCGACGCCATTGGGGCGTGGCCAGCGTCCCACTCGCCCTCTTGTCGCACGTCGAGGAGGATCGCATCGCCATCGAGCAGCTCGAACGCTTCGCTCGGACTCACTTCTCGAACCGACATCGCACAACCTCTCGTACTGTACGTGGCTGTCTGTGCCACACCCTTGAATGTACCTGGAGGGCGGCATTCAAGGCGTGGTTCCGCCAACTCCTCTGGCAGCGACGCGGAACCGCGCCAACTCCCATCACTGGCCGTAGGCTGTTCGCGATGTCAGCGGCGATATCGACCATCAGCGGCGACGAACTCGTCGAGAAGCTGGAAGAGTCAGCGCTCTACCTGCTCGACGTGCGAGAACCCGACGAGGTCGCCGAGTGGCAGATCCCCGGGGCGCACAACATTCCTCTGGCAACACTTGCGGGGCGGCTCAACGAGATTCCGCGCGATTCAACCGTGGTCGTCATCTGCGCCAAGGGGACGCGAGCCCAACAGGGCGCAGAGCTCCTTGCCGAGAACGGACGTCCCAGCAGTGTTCTCGATGGCGGAATGGGGGCGTGGGGCTCTACGTATGACCTGGTGGAGGAGGTGTTCGGGGGAGCTACGGTCATTCAACTTCGTCGACGGGGCAAGGGGTGCCTGTCGTATGTCGTGGGAGCGGGCTCCTCGGCGGTGGTCATCGATCCCTCACGCGACCTGTCTCGGTACGAAGAGGCCGCTCGATCTCACGGCTGGACGATCACCCACGTGCTTGACACTCATCTGCACGCCGATCATCTCAGCGGCGTACGCGCGCTTGCGTCGGACACTGGTGCTGCACTCTGCCTCAACCCGGCCGATCCTTTTACCTTCGAGTTCGAGCCTCTCGTCGACGGCAAGACCATCGAACTCGCCCCGGGCATCGACTTGCGGGTGGCATCGGTCAGCGTGCCGGGTCACACGGAAGGCTCGACGATGTATCAGCTCGGCGACTATGCAATCTTCACGGGTGACACATTGTTCCTCGAAAGCGTCGGGCGCCCAGACCTTGCCGATGAGGCCGAGGGTTACGCCCACCATCTCTTCCATAGCTTGCATGACCGAGTGCTGCCGCTCAGTGACGACATCCTCGTCTTTCCGGCTCATTTTGGACCGGGCGTCGAGGTGCACGCTCATAAATATGTCGCGCGAGAGCTCGGCTCACTGCGCCACACGTTGCCTGCCCTTGAGCTGAGCGAGGAGGAGTTCGTGAGATGGGCGATGGCCAATGTCAAAGATCGACCGGGTAACTACCGTCAGATCGTCGGCATCAACGCTGGTCAAGCGCAGTCTGGCCCCGACGATGAGGAACTCGAACTCGGACCGAATCGCTGCGCGATCGCTTGACTCGCGCTCCCTTGCATCGTGACATGAGCGTGTTCTGCAACTGAACGTTCGTCCACAATCCTTCCAAGTCAAAAGAAGATTCATTCGCATGGCACTTCGAGAACGAACTGCGAGTCACCCGCCACAGTGACGAATCTCCGTGTGACCGTCGCGCAATTGTTCAACGCTTCTCTCCGTGATTTGGTGCTGCTAAGTGCTGAAAGCAGGGCCTCGCAGAGCACTCGCAGGCATCCCGATTTCGTTGAAATAGCGGCTTACAATATGGTTACGATTTGACACGAAGAGAACAACGACTAAATATGCCTGCGAGAGGGCGCTGTTTTCTGGCTATTTACCAGGTAATTTAATACTCCGCGCAGCGTCACAACATTGGATGTGTATTACCAAAGAAAAGCTTCGCCTCTTCGCTTGAGCAGTGGCCTTTACCTATACTTGCTCGTAAGGAAACGGCCGTGATATGTCACGAGGCGCTACCTTGTGAGTGTTACTGCAGTGCCGCATGATCTGAAAATTAAAGGCCGGCGAGTCTGGCCCTTATGAATGGAGTGAATTGACAATGAATAATCCAAGACGGATACAACGCCACTTGGTGAAGGCCCTGGCTGCCAGCGCCTTGCTCGCGGCTGCGGCGCTGCCTATGGCTATCGCTACGTCTGCGGGTGCGACGACGCCGGCGACGATTGCGTTCACCACGACATCGCCGACCACGGCTACGAACCAGCCTGGCTTGGTTGACTACGGGGCGGCTACGTCCGGTACGTTCACCATTACGGCGGCTTCGGGCACCTTCGCGGGCACCGGGACTCCGACCTTTACGACGACTGACAGCCAGTTGACGTTCACGGGAACGACCGAGTCCAGCACAGGAAGCGTCGGTGGCACGTTCTCATCGGCCGCGGGCCTGACTCCTGGGAGTTACACGGTCACCGCGTTTGACACCACGGACACCGGTGGCACACCGGTTACCTTTAGCGTCGCTGGCGCGCAGACCATCTTGTTCGACACCTCCGCTAACGGCTGTGGTGGTAGCACCGACGGTGCCTACTTCGGATCAGGTGCCTGTGGAACCTTCGACCTGATCGACACCACCAACGCTCCATTCGCGGGCGACGGCGGCAGCACGACAGTGACGACGACTGCTCCCGGCGTGACGTTCTCAGGCTTGACGAACACCACTGGTGACACGATCACCGGCAGCTTCGCCTCGACCTCGGCGACCGTCCCTGGCACCTACAGCGTGACCGTCAAGGACAACGCGGGAACCGAGACCTACACCAACGTCTTCACCGTCTATGGCGATCCGACCGTAACGGGCGTTGAGAACACGGCGACGAGCACCAGCTCTGCGTCTGACTCCGCACCCGGCACGGTCGTTCCGATCAAGCTGACGGGTGCGGACTTCGTGTCGCCCATCTCATCGATCATCTTCACCAGCACTGTTGATGGAACGACATTGGCCGCTACGGCGATCACTGGCGGAGGTACGGAAACGGCACCCGCCACGTCGATCACCGCGAGCCTGGAGCTCGTGAACACCAACAACGGCGCTCAGGCCACGCCTGGCACCTACACGGTGACGATCGAAAACCCAGACGGCGGCAGCTCCACTTCGGGCGCGCTGTTCACAGTGATCGGCAACGAGGTCTCAACCGTCAGTCCGTCGGCGATTCCGAATGCAGCGACGACGTCGCCCATTCCGATCACCATCAACGGCAACGGCTTTGACTCGACCGCGACCGTCACATTCGATGGCGCTTGCGCGGACGCAACGCTCGGGACACCGCTGGTGACCAGCTCGTCCAGCATCTCGGACACGATCTCGCTTTCCGCGGCACCGGGTCTTGAGCAGTGCAGCATCCTCGTCACCAACGTTGACACGGGCGCGAGCTTCGAGGGCGTTGACGCGATCGGCGTCGGCGAGGCCTCGGACGTGGCTCCAGTCATCACAGCATCGAGCCTGTCGGCATCGGCGGCCATTCTGGCCGGCGCGCCGTCCACGTTGATCACCCTCACGGGCACGGGCTTCAGCTCGTTCACGACCGCTGGACCGACGCTTGTCGGCGCAACCAGCGCGATTGACCCCGACGCGGTGATCACCCAGACTGCTGGCGCGTGCATCGCGAACAGCGCGGGCACCTCGTTGACCTGTCCCATTGTGGTCAACAGTGGCGCGACTGCTGGTGCGCACACCGCGGTGCTGGTCAATGACACCGCGAAGGGCGAATTCCCTGGTGCGTTCATCGTTGATGGCCCGGCCATCACCTCGGCAGCTCCTGCGGCTCTGGCCATTGGCGCTCCGATTGGCACTGTGGTTGCGCTAACCGGCACAGGATTCAACAACACCTCCGCCTTTGTGGGTGCAGGAATCACTGGTTCGACAGGTCTTGCTGCCTCGCTTCAGTACTCGAGCGCGACGACGGAGAACCTCGTGGTGACGTCCTCGCCAACGGCGATAGGCAATGCCACGTTCGCAATTCAGACCACCGACGCCTACGGCGCGGCCGAAGTTTCGGCTCCGTTCGTGTTGCCGGTACAGGGCGCTCCATCGGTGTCGTCGATCACCTACGTGACCGGGACCACCGGCGTGGGTGTGGGTGCGACAGCGCAGCCGGTAACCATTAACGGCACTGGCTTCCTGACTGGCGCGACCGTGTCGGCGTTCACCAATGCTTCCGGCACGGCTGACTCAGCGGTGAAGTTCACGGTGACCTCGGTCAACAACCTTGGCACGCAGATTGTCGGGACCGTGGCGATCACTTCGCCCGACACCAACACCATCGACGGCTACACCGTGACGAACACGAACGGTGGCACTGCGAAGGCTTTGGCTGTAGCTCCTGCTGGCCTCGTGATTGACGCGGCACCAACGATCTCGGCGGTTTCGCCGGTGTCGGCCACACCTAGCTCGACGAACGCCTTTACCATCACCGGTACGGGCTTCGAGTCTGGCGCCGCAGTAACGCTGTCCTCGGACGGAACCTGCGGAGCGGCGACGGTTGCAAGTGCAACGTCAATCACGGTCTCCTGCACCCTTGGTGCGGCGAGCGCGACCGCGGTCACGCTGTCTGTTTCCAACCCTGACGGCGGCACTGCGACCTCCGGTACGATCTTGGCCGCGACGAAGCCTGCTCCTAGCTTCCACGTCGGTGCGGTGCACGGATCGGCTGTTTCCGGCAAGACGGTAACGCTCACGGTTTCGGGCACCGGCTTCTACGGTCAGCCACACGTGACGAGCACCGCTGCTGGTTCGAAGATCGGCGTCACGAAGGACACTGGTACGTTGCTGACGCTCCGCGTTACGACGAGGGCCCACGTTTCAGGCGAGCACACATTCACCATCACCTTGGCGAATGGCAAGTCTGGCAAGGCCAACTACTCCATCAAGAAGTAACCATCCATTAGGTAGTTAGGAAAAGGACCCCCTCTTGCGAGGGGGTCCTTTTCCTTTATCTCCTCGATGTTGGATCCGTAGTTGGGCCAGTGCCTGCCTCGTACTTCACGAACGAGTTAGGCGGTCGAGTAGCTCCACGTTGTCCCGCTTGGCTCATCGCGGATCTCAAATCCCGCCGCCATCAAGACGTCGCGCAGTTCGTCGGCGAGCTCGTACTGACCGCTCGTTCGCGCACTCACTCGGGCTTTGAGGATTCCTTCAACGAGCGGCGTGGGGTCGATGTAGCCTTCCCCGCCGGTGGCTGCGAGCTGCACAAGGCGCGCCAGAGCGCTTGTGGCTTCGTCGCCACCGACCGAAGCGATTCGAGCGAGTTCCACCGGGCCGCCATCCGCCGACGGCTCGCTCGAACGTCGCGGAGGTCGAGGCGCCGACACCCGCTTTCGCAGTTCGCTCAGATCTGTCGTCGTACCGTTGGCGAGGACTTTGTGATCGCCGCGAAGGCGCCAATACGCGTTGGATCGACCCTTGACCGTGATCGTGTCGCTCGCCACGTCGATGATCGCGGCGGTGTGCTCGTCGACCCCGAAGGTTGCTACGTCCTCGGGCAGCTGCTCCTCGAGTGCCACCAGTCGTACTTCGCCGAGGTAGCAGAAACGAGTGTCGTAGTTGCCTCCCTCGTTGTTGTCGAAGTGTGGGATGACGACGCACCGAAGCCCGAGAGCTTTGAGGAGGTCGAGGCCGGGGCGCCAAGTCGGTGCCGGGTCACCGACCTTGTAGACCTCGTAGATGGGGGCTGTATAGGCGCCGAGCGTCAGCGACGCGGCCGATGAGATGCTGAGGGCACCTCCCTTGTCAAGGACGCTCAAAAGGTCCTCTTCGAAGTGGAGTGGCGCCCACTGGGCGAGCGCGTAGGTGGGGCTCCCGGGACCGGCGAAGACGAAGTCAGCTTGGCGAACATCCTGCTTGAACAGCGTTCTTTCGAGTTCAGAGGCCCGCTCGTACGAGGGAAAGTGCAGTGTCGTCATCGTGAGATGGAGCGACTTGTCGAAGTACGCTTCGAGCTTCTCGCTCATCTGAGGTACGTTCAGCTGGAATCCGTAGGCGGTGTCGACGTTGACCGCGTTCTTCGGCTGGACTGACTTGATGATCTCGCGATGGATCTTGGTCATTCCTGGGGCGGTCTCACCCGAGCCGAGTATTGCGAGCACGCCCTGAGCCATTTCGCAAGCGTATCGTGGGCCCTGTCGCCATCAGCATAGGAGTTCGCTAGTTTGGAGATATGAACGGTGTTGTCATCACGGTTCGAAACCGCGCACGGGGAAACGTTTCCGCGCCAATGGTGCTTTGGGCTCTCGCCATGACCGTCGTTTTGTTTATCGGTGTGGTGGCACCTTCGGCGACGGACACGGTTGTCGGATTTGGGTTAACGGCATTGCTGGGCGCGTACTTCGGATGGCGGCGACGAATGGGTGCTGTCTTTGCTGCGCCCTTGGTGAACTGGCTGTTTGCCTGGTTCCCGATGGAGATCGCCTGCATGATCCACTTCGGGATCCTGGAGGGCTTCTTTCTCGGCCTCCTGGTCGTCACCGTGGGCTGGATCGCGATCGGCTTCGTCGAGTTCGTCTGGATGTGGATGGTGGCGGCGTTGTTTCGCTCGCTCCACCGGCCATCGGGCCGCGACGATGACTCTGTCTTCATCATCGATCCCGATGGGCGTTAGTTACTCAAATCCCTCGATAAATCCCTGAGGTGCGGTTTTAGGGAGTCGTTCTTGACGTTGACGTCTTGTTTGTGACGTGACGAGCGATGTCAAGCAGCTCTGCGTGGCTCTGGCGGCGAGGTCGCTCTCACTCGTGCGTCATGGTCCGGTTAAGTGGCGGACGATCGTGTCGTCTCAACGCAGGTGCGCTTAGCCGGTCGGTGTGGGGATCGCTTGGAGACGCGAGAGCGCCGCGGTGAAACGTTCAAAGAGCGGGTAATGCTCGGGCAATCGCAACGTCAGTTGTCGGCCGCTGTGGGTAATCATGGCGGGCACCGCGAGATATCGATAGCGAAGACGCTTGGCCCGCAACCGTTCACCCGCCCGACTCGCGTCGAGGCGACCGAGCAGCTGGGTCCAGCAGCACAGGTTGTGGCCGAGGCACACCAACTCCAGCCACGCCCAGTTCGCCATGAAGCCGTGCTTGCGAAAGGCGTGAAGCCCGAAGTTGCTCTTGAGTTCGCGCATGCCCGCTTCAACGTCGGCCTTGTGGCGATGCTCGGACTCGAGCTCGAGCGCGCTGCGTCCATGGTCGTTGGTGACGAGCACCCAGTAGCGATAGAAGCCGGTATCGAAGCTGAGTTGCTCGCCCTTATTGATCTTGATGCGTTTGACCACGTAGCGGCGAAACCCGTGGCCGTTGCGCATGCGATATCCGAACTCGGCCACCTCGCCGTCGTCGTTGAGGCAAGGTTGCCAGTATTCGTCGCCAATCGCGGCGCACGGTCCCGTGATCGCGGGGATGAGCGGCACCGAGCAGAGGAAGGTGACCGAGGCCAGATCCAGCTGGTCGAACAGCTTCGCGCTGTAGAAGCCCGAGTCGAGGCGACTGCGTAGAGCGACGCCCGCGGGCACGCAACGCAGCGTCTCGCGCACGAGGGTGTCGATCCCGGTGGAGGGGCCCGAGCGTCCGCGACGAAGCCGCGCGTGCACCGCGACGCCGGTGGTCGCCTCGAAGCAGAGCAACGGGTGCAGAGCGTAGGCGCGCTTGTAGGTGCGATCGACACCCTGTCGTCTCGTCGAGCGGCTGTAGACGTAGGTCGAATCGAAGTCGAGGGTCAACTCGGATAGACCCATGGCGCGAAACGCTCTTTGGTGCACGGACGCCAAGGCCTTATCGAGTTGGCGAATATGACCGAGGGTGAAGCGGCGCAGCCACGTGCCCGCGGTCTGAGGTGCGGGCACGGCGTAGCCGCGCAACTCACGCTGAGCGTGGTCACTGCGTGCGACGGCGAGATCGTCGAGACAGCGCGCCCCGAGCGCGATCGATTCGCTCATCGACACGACGAACTGCGCCTCGCTCAGTCCGCGCTCGCGCTCTTTCACGTGCACCCACTGCGCCACGGACCTATCGAGACCCACCGCTCGCGCCGTCTCGCGCAGCAACTCGGCGCCGCCGTAAGCGGTAATCACCTTTGACGTGGTGTCAACGCGTAAACTCATCTTTGGAATGCCTCCTGTGTTTGGGAATTGGTGCTTTGGACAGATCCATTTTCCCTCCGCGGGAGGCATTTTCCGCGGATGCGCGAATGCTTAACCGTTCGTTATCGGTGGTTCTGAGTAGTTAGTCGGCAAAGCGAACTTCCTCGTTCTCGATATTTACCAATCGAGCGGCGACGTGACGCCAGTGGTCAAGCTCGCAGCGGGGCGAAATGAGATCGCGGAGCGCGCGGTTCATCATCTGGCTCTCGAAGAACAGCGCCCACTGGTGGCCGGAAAGATAGTCACCGAGTAGTCCGGCTTCGATGAGACGTCGATAGAGCTCCTCGGCTCGCGTCGAGAAGTCGCCGTAGACGCGCAGGAAGCCTGGGCGGATGCTTGACCGCGACAACGCCGTGGCGGAGACGCGAAAGAACATCTGACGTTGGCGAACCGTCGCCTGCTCGTGTTCGGGGTCGCTCACCAGTTCGTAGAGCGCGTCAATGAAGGAACCCGTGGGATGCGGGCCCTCAGCGGCTCGCTCCAGCGTCGCCATGATTTCGTCGGTGACGAGGCTAAAGAGGTGCAGCAGCGAAGCGTCGATAAGTCCCTGGCGGGAGCGAAAGTGGCAATAGATCACGCTGGTGCTGAGGTTCGTCTCCTTGCAGATGTCGAGGATCCGCAGGTCGCTCTCGTCTTCTTGCCACAGTCGCCTCGACGTGGCTTCGATGAGTAGCTCGCGCGTGGAGAACTCGTGAACGTTTTCGGCCATTCCGTGAAATTAGTCCGTGACGATACCGTGTGCACCCTTGAGCGTCATTTTTTTATCGTCATTTGATGACGGTGACCGTCGTCACGTCATTACCCGCTCCGCTTCTAGGCAGCGGACGTCACGACGGGAGCAAGTCGACGCCACTCCTCGCGCGGCACTTCGGTCGGGTCGGCGCCAAGCACCTGCAAGCACACATGACTCGCGCCGGCGTCGAAATGCCGTCGAGCTCCTTCGAGAATCGCGTCTTCGTCGCCGTGCAACACGAGCGCGTCGCAGAGCCGATCCGAGCCGCCGCGAACCAGGTCGTCGTCGCCGAAGCCCTGTCGACGCCAGCTGTTGCGATAGTTCTCCAAGCCCGAGTAGTGCTCGAGATGCTGATGGGCGCGACGCAAGAACTCCTCGCGGCTTTGACCAAGCACCACCGCTTGCTCGACGCCGAGAAAGTTCTCACCGATGATCGAGCGAGCGAGTTCGGTGTGCTCGGGCGTCACGAGATAGGGATGAGCCCCGTCGGTGAGCTCGGCCGCGAGTGCGAGCATCTTTGGCCCGAGGGCGGCGATGACGCGCGGCACTCGCGTGCGCCCCTCTTCGGCCATCATCGGCGCCCCATCCATCGCCACGAGGAAGTCCGTCATGAAGCGATGGGGCTTCTCGTAGTGGTGGCCCCGCAGCCGCGTCACGAGCGGTTCGTGGCTGACGCCAAGTCCGAGGACGAACCGGTCGCCGTACGCGGCAGACAGCGTCTTGGCGCCATTCGCTGTCGTCACCGCGTCGCGCGCCCAGATGTTCGCGATGCCGGTGGCGACGATGAGTGAGGACGTCGACGACAGCATGAGACTCGCGTTGGTGAACGACTCACGTCCCCACGCCTCGGGGAACCAGAGCGCGCGGTAGCCGAGGGACTCAATCTCACGTACGCACTCATCACTCTCGGCGGGGCTCACCGAATCGAGCGTCATCGTCCACAGACCGATGGAACCTCGAAGCTTCTCAAGAGTGGCGGGCCACATTGACATTGAACGTCAGCATAGGGACCGGCACGGATCCATAGAGACCCGTCAGAATGGTGCATGGCCTACTTCGTCGCGCTCGCCAGCGCCTTTTTGGTGCTGTCAGCCGCTACCGCGCTCCGCCCGGGCCGCCGCGGACTGTACGCGGCGTTCGCCTATCCCGTTGGGTGGGCCGCGGGAGAACTCGCCGGTCAGGCCATTTTTCTGGAGGCGGCGCTGCTCGGACTCCTCTGGTGGTGGGGCTGGCCCGCCACCGCTTGGCTCGGTTCGCTCGTCGTCGTCCTTGCGACGATCGTGCTCGTTGAGAACGTGGCGCTCATCGTCATACAGCTTGTCTCTCGTCGGGTCGTGCGACGTGCGCTGGAGCACTCGCCCGATCGTCCGCTCGCGATGCCGCGCCCCCGCGACGATCTCTTTGGCAGGTGGTGGAGGACAGCTCTGCAAGTTCCGTTCCACCCGCGAAACATGCAGCTGCACCGCGATGTCGTCTATGGGCCCCTTCCTCGCCATCGACTGGACATCTGGCGACGTTCGACGACGCCCGCCGATGCGCCGATCATCTTCTACCTTCATGGCGGCGCATGGACGTTCGGCGACAAGCGACAACAGGCGCGTCCCATGTTGCATGAGTTCGTCGAGCGCGGGTGGATCGTCGTAGCGAGCAACTACCGGCTTGCGCCGCAACACGCGTGGCCGGCGCAGATCGAAGACGCAACCCGCGCGCTCGGTTGGATCAAGAAGAACATTGCGACCTACGGCGGCGACCCCGACCGCGTCGTCATCGCGGGCGGTTCGGCTGGAGGGCACCTTGCGTCGCTCGTCGCGCTCAGTGCGGACGACTCAACGTGGCGCCCCGAGGAGATGGGTGACGTGGAGGACTGGTCCGTGCGCGGTGCGCTGTCCTTCTATGGCGTGCTCGAGATGACGGGCGACAAATCGTCCTGGCAAGGTCTCGAAGGAGCTCTCCTCCGCCTGCTCGAGCAACGCGTCGTCCAGCAACCACTCCGAGGCAACGAAGACCTCTACCGTCAGCTCTCGCCCTATGAGCGCATCACCAGCTCATCGCCTCCCTTCTTCGTCGTTCAGGGCGTGAACGACACACTCGTCGAGGTCAACGTGGCGCGCGCCTTCGTCGCGAAGTTTCGCGACGTTGCGTTTGCGCCCGTGTGTTACGTGGAGCTCCCCTTTACCCAGCACGGGTTTGATCTGACGGCGAGTCCTCGCACGTCGTCAACAACCCGGGCAGCTGTCGCCTTCGCCGAGTCCGTTGTCACGCCTCGGCCTGCGCTGACGGCGTCACTCGTGGCGAGCTATCAGGTGCCGCCAACGCAACTGCGCGTTGAAGTAGAGGGGGAGTCACTCGACGCCATTGATGCGGCGTCAGCGCTGGGATCGTTCTACGTGGTCACCTCGGACAACCCGTATTCCACTCTGCTCAACGACGAGACGAACGACCTACGTCGCTCCGACCTGCGTCGCTTTCTACGTCGTCGCGGCATCGCGTTCTTTGAGACGACCGGACGGGACGTTACGAGACACTGGCCGAGCGAACACGGCGTCGCGCTTCCGACTCTCACCAGGGAAGATGCCCGAGCTCTCGCCCGCGCGTGGGACCAGTTTGCGTTCTATGAGGTGAACGTCGACGGCGTCACGGTCCGCGACGCGGCGTCGGACCTGGTGCTGTCTTAGCTCGACTCGAGCGCGACGTCGATACGCAGCTCGTTCGCGTCCTCGATGATGAGCTCAGTGACGTTGCCCGCGGCCGTGAGGTCGTTCGCACTGACTCGCAGCGCGTCGGCGAACTCTTCGGGAGCGGCGACAGTGACGCGCGCGACGGTAGCTCGCTGGGATACTTTGGCATTGCTCTTCGCGCGGCGAATGGCCTCGAGCACCTCGCACACCGGTTGATAGATGGAACCCGGCGTTCCACGTAGGGCGCCAAGCTCATCAAGTGTCGGCCAGGTCGCGCGGTGCACCGAGTCGTCGTGCCACCATCGCCAGACCTCCTCACTCACAAAGGGCAGCGTCGGCGCGAAAAGACGCTGGAGGACCGAGAGGGCGATTTGGAGTGCGGCGCGCGCCGACTTGGTGTCGACGTCGGCGTCTTCGCCATAGGCGCGAGTCTTCACCAGCTCGACGTAGTTGTCGCAGAAGGACCAGAAGAACGTTTCGCTGCGCTCAAGCACTCGTGCGTAGTCGTAGTGCTCGAAGGACTTCGTGGTGTCGGCAACGAGCACGCCGAGCAAGGAGAGGAGATCCAGGTCCAACGGGTTCGCCACATCGCTCGGTCCAAGCGATGTGGCTCCTTCGAGCCGTCCCAGGACGAACTTGGAGGCGTTCAAGATCTTGATCGAGAGACGTCGACCGATCTTCATCTGGCCCTCGTCGATTGCCGTATCGGTGCCCGGACGTCCCGACGTTGCCCAGTAACGCAGTGCGTCTGCGCCGTGCTGTTCGAGGAGCGGCATCGGGGTGACCACGTTGCCGACGGACTTGCTCATCTTCTTTCGGTCCGGGTCGAGTACCCAGCCTGAGATGAGGACGTTATGAAAGGGCAGATCGTGGAACTCCAGGTGGCTGCGCACGACCGACGCGAACAGCCACGTGCGGATGATCTCGTGGGCCTGAAGGCGCAGATCCATGGGGTAGACGCGCTCGAAGAGGTCGCTGCCCCAGTGTCCCGCGATCTCGGGCGTGAGCGAGCTCGTCGCCCACGTGTCCATGACGTCAGGATCGCCGGTGAATCCGCCCGCCTGATCGCGTTGCGTCTCAGCAAAGCCGTCGGGAACGTGGCTTGATGGATCAACGGGCAACTGGTCGACGCGCGACAGGATCGGACGATCGAAGTCAATCTCGCCGGCCTCGTCGATCGGATACCAGACGGGGAAGGGAACGCCGAAGAAGCGCTGACGCGAGATGTTCCAGTCGACGTTGAGGCCCTCCACCCATGAGCGGTAGCGGTACTTCATGTAGTCGGGAAACCAGTGCAGCTCATCTCCTCGTCTGAGGAGCTCCTCGCGATGCACGAGGGTCTTCACGAACCATTGGCGCGACGTCACGATCTCGAGAGGTCGTTCGCCCTTTTCGTAGAACTTGACGGGGTGCGTGATGTCGCGGATGTCGCCGATCAGCTCTCCGCTGGCGCGCAGCGCATCGACGATCGCGGCGCGAGCTTGGTTCACGGTTTTTCCCTCGACGTGGGCGTAGAGCTCGTTCGCCGAGTCCGGCTCACGCGAGGGGAACTCGTCCCCAGAGAAGTCGGCCGGCAGGTAGCGGCCGTCGCGACCGATGAGTGCTCGCGTCGGCAGTTGCAACTCGCGCCACCACGTGACGTCGGTCGTGTCGCCGAAGGTGCAGATCATCGCGATACCCGACCCTTTGTCCGGGTCGGCCAGCTCGTGGGCGAGAATCGGCACTTCGACTTTGAAGAGCGGGGTGACCACCGTTGAGCCAAAGAGGTCCTCGTAGCGCGGGTCCTCCGGGTGGGCGACCAGCGCGACACAGCTCGGAAGCAGCTCGGGCCGAGTGGTTTCAACCTCGATCTTGCCGAGGCCATCGCTGCGCGTGAACGCCACCCGGTGATAGGTGCCGGGTCGCTCGCGGTCCTCCAATTCGGCCTGGGAGACGGCGGTGCGAAAGTCGATGTCCCACAGCGTCGGCGCGACGCTCGAATAGACATCGCCGCGATCAAGCATCGCGAGGAAGGCGCGTTGGCTGATGGCCTGCGCCGCGAGAGAGATCGTCGTGTATTCCAGGCTCCAGTCGACGCTGACCCCGAGGAAGCGCCATAGGCGCTTGAACGCCTCCTCGTCGACGACCGTCAGCTGTTGACAGAGCGCGACGAAGTTCCGCCGCGAGATGGAGACCTTCTCCTTGGCGGGCTTCTCCGGTGGCGTGAATCCTGGGTCGTAGGGCAGCGATGGGTCACAGCGCACGCCGAAGTAGTTCTCAACGCGGCGCTCGGTCGGAAGGCCGTTGTCGTCCCAGCCCATCGGATAGAAGACGTTCTTTCCCCGCATGCGCCAGAACCGGGCGATGACGTCGCCCTGGGTGTAGCTGAACACGTGGCCGATATGCAGCTCGCCGGACACGGTAGGGGGAGGCGTATCGATGCTGTAGACGCTCTCGCGGCTCGTCGCGGGGTCGAAGCGGTACGTACCCTCGTCGTCCCAACGCTCGATCCAGGTCGCCTCCAGCCCGTCAACTGACGGCTTTTCAGGGACGTGGAAGGCTCTCTTCGTGGAAGCGTCAGGCATGGTTGGCGTAGTTTAGAACAGTGATTCGCCTCTATGACACGGCTCGAGGAGAGGTGCGACCCCTCCAGCTACGTCATCCCGGACGCCTTTCGATGTACGTCTGCGGCCCGACGGTCGACAACCTGCCCCATCTCGGTCACGGTCGCTTCACACTCGTGTGGGACGTGGCACGTCGCTGGTTCACGTTCCAGGGACTCTCTGTCCACTACGTCTCCAACATCACCGACATCGACGACAAGATCATCGCCCGCGCGGCTGCGGAGGGGCGCACTGAGTCTGACGTCGTGAAACAGTTCGAGGGCGAGTGGTGGGACGCCATGGCCCGCCTCGGGGTCGCCGAGCCCAACGACATCCCCCACGCGACCGACTACGTCGCCGACATGGTCACACTGATCGAATCTCTCCTCACAAGTGATGTCGCGTATCAGACCAGCGACGGGGTGTACTTCGACGTCGCTCGCGTGCCAGACTACGGTCTTCTCGCTGGTCAACCCCTGGAAAGCCTAAAGGCGGGCGCGCGCGTTGAACAGAACGAGGAGAAGCGCTCGCCTCTTGACTTCGCCCTCTGGAAGAACGCGAAACCCGGCGAGCCCTCTTGGCCGGCGCCCTTTGGTGACGGTCGCCCGGGATGGCACACCGAGTGCGTCGTCATGTCGCTCGACCTGCTCGGTGAGGACTTCGACCTGCACACCGGTGGCCTCGATCTCAAGTTTCCTCACCACGAAAACGAGCGGGCTCAGGCGGTTGCCGACAGCAAAGCGTTCGCGCGCCACTGGGGCCACAACGGTTGGGTGATGGTCGACGGCGTGAAGATGAGCACGTCGCTCAACAACTTCACATCCCTCACCGATCTGCTGGAAAAGACCGATCCTCGGGCGTACCGGCTGCTCGTGTTGCGCTCGCACTACCGCTCGCCTATCGAAGTGAGCCCCGCAACGATCGCTGACGCCGAGCGCGCGCTCGCACGCCTCGATAGCTTCGCGCGCCGATTCGAACTGCTCGCACTCGGCGACAAGTTTCAGGTGGCGTCCGCGCACTATTGGGAGGGTGAGTCGCTCGAGCTCTACGAGCGAGTCGTCGCGCTCATGAACGACGACCTCAACACGCCCGCTGCTGTGGGCGAGCTCTTCGAGGCGGTCACGGCCGCGCACCAGACAGCCGACGAGGGCCAGGACGCAACGGCCCAGCGCCTCGCCGAATCGATCAACGTACTCTTCGGCGCGATGGGGCTTGAGCTTCAAGCGGGCACAAAGGAAGTCGACGAAGTGAGCGCGAAACTGGCGGTGGAACGCGACGCCGCTCGGGCGGCCAAGAACTGGTCCGAAGCCGATCGGTTGAGGGATGAGCTGGTCGAGCGGGGCTGGATTGTAGAAGACGGATCCTCAGGAACGGTCATCCGGAGGGCCTAAAATCCCTTGTCCTGGCGCTATCACACCATGTAGCGTTACGCGTGAGGTTGCCGTAGTGGTTCCCTCCCAAAACCGGAGTTCCGGAAGTAAGAAAGTAATAAGGAGGCCCACAGTGGCTGCAGGAACCGTCAAGTGGTTCAATGACGAAAAGGGTTGGGGCTTCATCGCAGTTGATGGCCAGCCGGACGTCTTTGTTCACTACTCGGAGATTCAAGGTGACGGGCGCAAGACGCTCGTCGAGGGACAGTCCGTAGAGTTCGACATCGAACCCGGTGACCGCGGTCCCTTGGCCAAGCGAGTCGTCCTCAACTAACGACCACCCATCTGAATTGAACAGCCGCCGCCTCCGGGCGGCGGTTGTTATTTGCATCGGTTCCTTGCGGTACCGTTGGTTACTGGTAAGTAACCTCTCGATCCCCAAGGGTGGCCCATGAGCGAATTTTCAATGGAACTCAACGAGGACCAGATCACGCTGCGTGACTGGGTCCACGGGTTCGCCGAGCAACAGATGCGGCCCATTGCCGCCGAATGGGACGAGCGGGAAGAGACCCCTTGGCCCTTCATCCAAGAAGCGGCGAAGACCGGCATCTACGGTCTGGACTTCCTCATGAACGCGATCAGCGATCCGACGGGACTGACGTTGATGCTCGCCCTCGAAGAGCTCGCCTGGGGCGACGCAGGCTTATGCCTGTCGATCATGGGTACGACACTCGGCGTCGCCGCCATTGTCGCGAACGGCACCCGCGAGCAGCAGATCGAATGGGTGCCGCGCTGCTTTGGCACGGCCGATGACATCAAGCTCGCCGCCTTCGGGGTCTCAGAGCCCGACGCGGGAAGTGACGTCTCCTCCCTACGCACACGAGCCATCTACGACGAGAAGACCGACGAGTGGATCTTGAACGGGACGAAGACCTGGATCACGAACGGTGGCATCGCCAACGTGCACGTCATCGTCGCCTCGGTCGACCCCAAGCTGGGCGCGCGTGGGCAGGCGTCATTCATCGTCCCTGAGGGCACACACGGCATTCGCCAAGGGCAGAAGTTCAAGAAGATGGGTATTCGCGCGAGCCACACGGCAGAGGTGGTGCTCGAGAACTGCCGGGTCCCCGGCGAGTGTCTGTTAGGCGGCAAGGACAAGCTCGACGAGAAGCTTGCTCGCGTGCGCGAGGGGAAACGGGCGTCGAGCCAGGCGGCGATGGCCACCTTCGAGGCGACCCGTCCGGCCATTGGGGCTCAAGCGCTCGGCCTCGCGCGCGCGGCGTACGAGTACTCGCTCGAGTACGCCAAAGAGCGCAAGCAGTTCGGCCGGGCCATCATCGAGAACCAGGCCATCGCCTTCAAGCTCGCCGATATGAAGACTCGCATCGACGCGTCGCGCTTGCTCGTCTGGTGCGCTGCGTGGATGGCCGCGACGAAGACACCCTTTACGAGCGGCGAAGGCTCGATGTCAAAGCTCTTCGCGAGTGAGACCGCCGTCATGGTTACCGGCGAGGCGGTTCAGATTCTCGGTGGCTACGGCTACGTACGCGAGTTCCCCGTTGAACAGTGGCACCGCGATTCGAAGATCTACACGATTTTTGAAGGGACTTCGGAAATACAGCGCCTGATCATTGCAAGGGCCATTTCGGGTGTGCACATCAGATAGTCCCGAGAACCGACTCGGGTACTTTCTGTTTGCCGCAAACACGCTCAAGGACCGCCGGTGCGAACGACGCGCAAACCGAATAATGGGCATCCGCGAACAAGTCGGCCGGCCGTAACGGCCTCGTTCTTCAGGAGCGTGAATCTTCGAACTTTCGACCAATAATCGGAGCGACAGAAAAGCGACCGGCCACAACGCATGCAATGAAAAGGAGCCCCAGCCACGCGTGTCCGTTGAATGTGTATAGGGCTGGCGGTAAGACGCCGAAAGCCAACAACAAGTTTCGGTTTAGTAAAAATCCAAAGTATTTGCTCACGTGCATCTCCTGATAATCGTTGACTTAGTCAACGATTAATACCGTACTGTATGTAGTTGACAATGTCAACTAACTGGTATGGTTTGGCGTGACCCCGAATAAGCGCGACGTGAAGATGATGGTTGCCGCTCTGTTCACAATGAACGCCGGTCTCGAACGAGCGAGACGTCAGCGGAAAGGAGCCGCCACATTAAGTCTGTTGCAAACCATCGCTAATCATGACGGAGTGCGGCCCTCCGATATTGCTGTTCTTCAGGGAGTTCATCCCTCACTCGTCACCAGACAAATTCGAGAACTTGAAATTGCTGGTTATGTAGAGGTCAAGGCTGACCCAACGGATGGACGATCGAATTTGGTTACGTTGACGGACATCGGAACTGTCGAACATCGTCGGTTGGAGAGTTTTGGCCTGAAGCGATTTTCGCTTTTTGTCCGTGATTGGGAGTCGGAAGATGTTCTGCGCCTGACAGAACTGTTGTGGAAGCTTCAACAGTCAATGAGTGCAGTCTCTTCTCGTGAACAGGGGAGACCCGGCGACGTGCCCTAGACGATCAGGAGTGTCATCACGTCAGTGGGTAAAACTGCCGTTGTTCGACAATATGCTGTCCATCCTTTCCCAAAAGTGGCCCGAAAACATCGCTTTGTAGAAATGAGCACGGTACAATGCATTCATGTCAACTCCTGTCAGTCAAGCCCGTGTGTCACAGCGTGGTCAAACTAATCTTCCAGCAGTACTAAGGCATCGTTGGGGTATCGAGGACGGTGGCGAGATCGCCTTCGTTGACCTCGGCGACGCAGCATTAGTTCTGCCCGGAGGAATGGCTCGAGCCAAGGCTGAACTGAAAAGCGTCCTCACCGCGCGCTACAACGCTGGATTAGCAGCAATCGGCGATCCCGACCTCGTTGATCAGTAGTGAACGTCGTCCTCGACGACCGCCTCTTGATTGAGGAGCTTCTCGTTGGCAGTCGTAGACCGGGAGTGCAACTGCACACCACCGCCTACTGGTACTACCGCGCATGTCGGGCCGCTGTACTTGGCGCCGGCGGGCATCTTTCTGGACCATTCCGGGAATTGGAGCCACAAGATCAGGAGCGCGCGATTAGCGCAATGCTTCAATTACCGAATGACATTGGCCTTCCTGACATACGACAACTCGTACCGCTCATGGTTGAGATTGCGGGGCGCCACCCTAAGTTGAACCTTCTCAACCTTGAGGCGGTGGCTGCGGCCCGCGCTCTGGCCGCCACGATCTGGCTGTCACCAGAGGCAGCGAACGGAGTCTTGCCGGCTATTCTCGATGGCGAACTTCTAGCGTGGGAAATCGTCACTCCGAAGTGATGCTGACCGCGACTCGTCAATGGCGCTCGCGCGAGAGCCCTCCACGGACCGAGATCGGGCCAAATCGGGTCTAAAACTGGTCTTCCCATTCATTTGTGGGTCCATCTCTCTTCGAAAGATGTCGCGACCAGTACTTCTGGTCGCACCTAATAGGAACTACACCATCTTCGAGGGGACTAGCGAAATCCAAAGACTGATCATCGCTCGCGCGATTTCCGGTGTTCAGATCAAGTAAAGAAGTCAAAGGATAGTTAGTCTTTGGATCTCTCGGCTGCGACTGTGGACGACGCTCGAAAACTAGACACTTGCAACGCTCGAAAAGTGAACAGTTGCGGACACTCTAACTCTTGTCGTCGGTGGTCAACACCACGCTCGGCAAGCTGTCAACACCTCGTCCTCTCAGTCGGTAGCTAGCGCCCTTGAGGGTGAGCACGTCGGCGTGATGCACGATGCGGTCGATCATCGCGGCCGCGACCACCTGGTCCCCGAACACGCCGCCCCAACTCGAGAAGGGCAGGTTGCTCGTGAGCACGATCGAGGCGTGTTCGTAACGCGACGAGACGAGCTGGAAGAACAAGTTGGCGGCCTCTTGCTCGAACGGCAAATAGCCCACTTCGTCGACGACGAGGAGTGGATAACGACGCAGGCGCGCGAGTTCCGCCGCGAGTCGTCCGCGCTGGTGGGCCTCGCTCAAGCGAGCGACCCAGTCGCTCGCCGAGGCGAACAGGACGCGGTGTCCTTGTCGCGCGGCCGCGATCGCGAGTCCGATCGCGAGGTGGGTCTTGCCGGTCCCCGGCGGTCCGAGCAGGACAACGTTGCGCGCCTCGTGCAGATAGGCCCCCGACGCCAACGCCGCGACGGCGCCTCGAACGCTGTGTTGGACCTCGAAGTCGAAGTCCTCGAGGCTCTTGCGCGTGGGCAGGCCGGCGGCGCGGATGCGCAGCTCCGCTCCCGAAGCTTGGCGCGCACTCACCTCGCGCTCCAACACCGCAGCCAGGTAGTCCTCGAAGGACCAGTTGGCGTCGCGAGCCTGGGTCGCGAGACGCGACGCCGCTTCGGCGACGCGCGGAGCCTTCAAGGCCGCAGCCAGGTAGGAGATCTCCTTGGTCGAATCGCTCTGGGTCATCGCGCTTCTCCCGTCAGTCCAAAGGCCCGGTCGTAGTCGGCGAGGTCGCGCGTGAGGTCGTCACCGTGACTAACCCGAGGACGTTGGAACTCTCGGCGCAGCAACGCCGCGTGCGCAACGTGAGCCTCGTCGCTCAACGTCAGAACCTCGGGCCCACACGCGAGTGTGCTCGGCGACCAGGCGTCCCTCGACGCGCACCCGCACGCGCTCTAAGTCGCCCGAGACGTCGACGAGACGACCAATGGCGGTGGGATCGACCGAGTAGTCGTTGGTGTCTAAGCGCACGTAGTAGTCGCGCGGCAGTCGCACGCGCTGGTGCCAACCCAGGTGCAGCGGTCGAGGGGGCAGTGGGCGCATGGCCGCGAGGTCGACGTCGAGTCGGTCGCGGGGTGCGGCTCGCGTCGTTCGCACGACGCGAGCGTTGGCGCGGCCCAACCACTGTGTGAACTGCGCGTTGAAGTCGGCGGGTGACGTGAAGTCTCGTCCGGGCATGAAGGAGGTCTCGAAGTGGCCGTTGCGCCGTTCGACGATTCCCTTGGACTCGGGGTCCCTCGGGGGCAGCGTGACCAGTGTTGTCGCCAGGGTGCCCATGAAGGAGTCGACGCCCTCGGCGTGGCGACGTCCCCTCCCGATGCCGCCCTCGTTGTCCCAGAGCAGTCGCCGCGGCACCCGACCGAGCTCGTTCAAGAGCTCCCAGGTGCCGAGCAAGAGGTCCTCGGTGGTGCGCGTCGGGATCATGCGCGCGAGCACGTAACGCGAGTGGGCGGCCGTGATCACGAGCACCGGCAGGAGCCGCGAGGTGCCGTCCTCCAAGGGGATCTTCCTCGGGGGGAACCACAGATCACACTGGGCCGCGTCACCCGGGTCCCACGTGAGTCGATCGGCCGGGTCGATCTTGCGATAGTCGGGGCGAAGGCGCGCCACGTTCTCGCGGAACCAGGTCATCGACCCGGTCCACTCGACGCGTTCGGCGAGCACGCTGCCCGGCATGTCGGGGAACTCCTCGAGGAGCATCCTCACCCGGGGCTCGAAGGTGACGAAGGACGTCGCCTTGGCGGTTCGTTCATAGTTCGGCGGGTCCGTCGAGCGCACCGCCTTTGTCACGGTTGTTCGAGAGATACCCAACCGTTCAGCGATGCGCGCTTTGGGTATTCCCTCTGCCGCCAACCTTCGAATAATTGCCCAGTCTTCCAAAGTGATCACCCTCCATTTTCAGGTGTTCACTTTTCACCGTCGAAAGTGTTCAGTTTTCGAGCGTTGCCGACAGCGACCTAGTGCCGTTAGCAATGAGTCTCGAAATTTACGCGATTGGCTCTTGGTGGACCCACTAATGAGTCCGCATAGTCTCAACTAAATTGAGGGAATCTGGTGTCGGAGTTCACGCGAACCCGACCTGACTCCGGTAAGGGCTCAGTACGAATCAAGAGATCCTTTACGTAAAGAGACCCGTTTGTCAGAGCGCGAGGTGGAGACGAAGTGCCTCATCGAGTTCAGCCATTAATTCTTGAGGGATTTCTCCAATCGCTGGTCCTAGTCGGTCGACGGAAATGGACCGGACTTGCTCTGCCTGAGCCTTGGAGTCGCGCTCCAGCCCTGTCAATCTCGCCGGTAGCAGCACTTGAAATGGATGGACGCGAGAGATGTTCGAGGTCAACGGCACGACGGTGACCACTCCCTGGCCTGTTCGTTCGGCGCTAACGTTTGCTCCGTCGTTGCTCACGATGACAGCGGGTCGACGCTTGTTTGCCCCTCCGCTCCTCGCAGGATCAAGGTTGACAACGTGAATCTCGCCTCGGTGCACTAATGCAACCCATCTGCGGCAGTGGGATCCCAGAGTTGCTGTTCGTCGTTGGACCACTCGGCCCACGCGTCTTGATAGGCGGCTCCGAGGCCGGTTGCCCTAAGCAGTCGAACAGCCTTGTGGAGCGCAGCCGAGCGAGACGGGAGCCCCTTCTCCGTGGCATACGCGTCGAGGAAGATGACGTCCTCATCGGGCAAACTCATGCTAACTTTCATACTTTAATACTACCATGAGTATGTATTATGGAGTACATGAGTGGTGCAGCCACCATACATGTGGCATCTGGCCCGATCCGACAGATGTGCAACCTAATGGCGTTGGTTTGTCCGTGTGGGTTCTGCTCGTCGATCCGACGCCACAGACGCGCCGCCATGCGTCGGCGACTCAGTCGGTTTGGCTGCACGTTGTAGGTGCCACTCGCTGAGAGCTACTTGGACACTCCATCTGAATCTGTTATAGGTGATGTCGGCGAGAAAGTGGTACGATTCGCAAATCTCAAATCGCCCTGAGAATCAGCATTCTGGGATGGATTGACGCGAGTCCATAGGAACGCTCGTTGAACCAAGGAGCCTGATTGTGCGCGTCAAGAACCGAATTTCTATTGCCATCGTGTTTGCCGCGCTTGTGCCCCTCGGCGCAACCGCAGCTCAGGCCTCTACGGTGCCTCATTCGCGAGCGACACCTCGAGTAGCCGCCTGCGCCCAGTGGAATGTCGCGGGAACGTGGGCCTCAGCCCAATCGAACGACTACCACGTCACGTTTCACATCGTGCAACATGGCACCAAAATCTCGGGCACTTCCGTCAATCCGTCCGGTGAAGCCGCATCACTCGGCTACACAACCGGTACGTTCACGGGGACCGTGAAGGGTGATCACTTCAACCTCGTCACGCACTGGACGAGGTCGACGGTTACCGGTGTCCTCAATATCGGGAACTATTACGGCACAGTTTCGGCTGGGCGCATCACGGGTTTGGGTCGGAATCTCACGGTCGGGATAAGCCACCAGACCGTGACATGGCTCGCCACTGGAAGGGCCCGCTGCGTCACGAGCTGATCCCTCCGACAGAACGGACTCGCGCGCGGTGCCCGCGCGAGACCCACTAACGCGGTCTGGAATTGGTCCCTAATGGGTCCAAACCGGGTATCTTCGACTCATAGGTGGGTCCACGTCTTTTCGAAAGGTCCCTCGACCAGCACTTATAGTCGCGACTATAGGACCTACACGATCTTCGAAGGTACGAGCGAGATTCAGCGACTCATTGTGGCGCGAGCAATCTCGGGAGTGCAGATCAGGTAGGTCGAGGCCGTATAACGGAAGGCTGTCGTGCGGGATGAACACTCGCTCCAGGATGCATTTACTCCGTAACGATCTCACGCCCTTCAGCAGTCCAACCCGACGTTGATGGGACGAAGAGTTCTCCAGGTATGAGCCCCGCGTGAACACCTCCTACCAGGAGTGCGCACGCGCTCACTCCCGAGCCGCACGATGCGATGAATATTTCGTTCGTGTCGACGCCGACCGCGGCGAATCGTTGACGGAGCCGGTCAGGTTCGAGAAAGTGCTTCGTGACTGGATCGATGAGGTCTGTCCACGGCAGGCTCCGTGCTCCGGGGATGTGACCAGGGGGCGCTGCGGTCGGCTCGACTTCGGCACGAAATCTTTCGCCAGAACGCGCATCGAGCAAGACCGACGTCGAAACACGTTGGAGCATCTCGTCAGCGGTGTTTTCAATCGATGCGGGCCACGGAACGGGAATCCGCGAGATCGCGGGTCGTGGTGTCGGCGGACCCGACTCGAATGCTCTGGTCCACCCTTCGAGGCCGCCATCGAGGAGACCCGCCCGTTGGCCCATTGCGCGCAACATCCATATCAGTCGTCCTGCGGTTCCGCCCCCGCTGTCGTCGTATGCAACAACGACCGAGTCTTCGCCAATGCCGAGTGCTCCGAGTCGTTCAGCAAAAGTGTCGGGACTAGGAAAGGGGTGGCGACCCGCTGCTCCACCGGGTTCACCGGAAAGATCGCGGTCAAGGTCGACGAAGATCGCGCCCGGGAGGTGCGAAGAGATATACGCGTCAAGTGCACTGCGACCGTCGAGGTACCACCGCACGTCGCATAGCACCAACTCGTCGAGGTGATCCTGGACGAATGATTCGTTCACCACGATGCCGGGTAAGTCGATCATTGCCGCTCAGACTACCCCCCGCGCTAGTCAACTAACCCCGGGGCGGAGAATCGCTTCTCCTAAGTGAGAAGCACGTGTCAGGGTAAATTGAAGGCAAAATTGATTCGACATCGCGGAGGTCCATGAACATCGTCACGCTGTGCACTGGTAACGTCGCCCGCTCAGTGATGCTCGGCTACATGTTGACGACGCTCGCTGAAGCGAACGGTGCGGACTGGTCCATTCGCACGGCGGGGACGCACGTCATCGAAGGAAGTGCCATGAGCTCTCGAACAAGAGATGCGCTGATGAAGCTCGATGACCTCGGCGCGCACCACTTCAGCGGGCATCGCAGTCACCAACTCACCGATGACGATGTCCGCTGGTGCGATGCGCTGCTCGCCTGCGAAGCAGCCAACGTTGACTTTGTTCGAACGCACCACGGCGATGGCGCCGCAAAGGCCGTGATCTTCCAACAGTTCTTGCGCGAGGCTCCTCTTGACGAGGACCTTGATGAGCAGGTTCGCTACGTCGCGTCCCTCGAGCCGATCGCCTTCTTTGACGTCGAGGATCCAGCGGGCAAGGACCAGGCTGCCTACGACGCTTGTGCCGAGCAGCTATGGGAGATGGCGCAGGTCTTCGCTGCGCTCGAAACCGAAGAGCTTTAGTCGCGCTCGACGGTGCGCAGGCCGCCCCAGGCGAGTGTGGCGCTGCGCGAGGCGAGTCGCTCGGCGACCCCGGGCGAGGGCGTCGGCCAGCCCTTGCCCTCTTGCTGGATGAGCCACGCGGTCGCGGCACCTTCGGCAATGCCAACGACGCCGGCTGCGAGCTGACGCCGGTGGTCGGGCTTGATGCGCACCGCGATCAACGGTTCGAGGAACGAAACCAGTTCGAGCTCGACCGTGCGCAGGTCGCCCCGGGTCTCACCTTCGTGGGAGTGGATGAACAAGATGCGAAATGCGTCGGTCTCACTCACGACCATCTCGAAGTAGACGCGAAAGGCAACTTCGATCTTCGAACGGGGCGACTCCACTTCAGCGACGGCACTGCGCAGTGAGTCGAGCAGCTTGCCCGCAGTCTGATTGACAATCTCGCGGTAGAGCTCGGTCTTTGACTCGAAGTACTGATAGAGGATGGGCTTGGTGAACCCTGCCTCTTTGGCGATGTCATCCATCGTCGTCGCTTGAAACCCGCGTTCGGCAAAGATCGCGCGGGCAACGAGCAGAAGTTGGTCGCGGCGCTCGGCGTGAGGGGCACGCTCCAATTGGGACGATCGCTCGTCGTTCAGGACCATCGAAGAAAAGCCTACCTGCCCCTACTTGACCCCCAACGCCTCCAACACGGGTTGGAGTTTCGCGGGGAGATCAACGATATTGAAGTGCTCGCGGGCAATTGACGCGTTGCGGTTCAGCAGTCCCTCGTCGGGTTCTTTGAGGAATGAACCGATAGGGCCGACATCTTCGAGCGTGAAAAATCGAAACCCGAACGAGGCGATCTCCTCGAGCACTGGATACCGATAGACCGCGAGCGGCCGGTGGTGGGTCACCGATTCCAGCACGGGATTGCCGAAGCCCTCCCACGTCGAGGGCATGACGACAAGATCAGCCCCCGTGTAGGCGTCGTGGATGTCGAGCCCTTTTGGAAGTCCGGTGACGACGCGTGCGTGACTGTTCGCCACAAGCTCAATCAGTGTGTCGCCGTATCCGTCCTCGGGCGGACCGAGGAGCCAGAGGACCGCGTCGAGAGATTCGGCGAGCGCGAGCGCCCCAGCCACGTTCTTTCGAGGAATCGCCCGCGTCGGAAAGAGGAGGACGGAATCTTCGTCGCCAACGTGCAGGGCAGATCGTGTGCGCTCGCGACGCCCCCTCGGCGGATCGCAATCGAAGGTGTTGCGGATGGTCTGTGCCGCGAGCCCGCGCTCGGCCAGCTCGCGGCGCGACAGATCGTTGATCGTCACGTGCGACCAGTTCGCACCGTCACGCGGTGCATCGTTATCGATCGACGATGGCCGCTGCCACGCGAGATCGTGATGTCGAAAGAGCGCTGGACGTCCCTCGAGCACGCGATAGAGGCCTTCGCGTGCGGCGACATTGAGTGGCAGTGACGTCACATTCTCCACGACGACGACGTCCGCGTCCTTGAGCGCGTTGGATAGGTCGCCGAGATTCGGTTCGCGCGCGGCTCGTATCGCCAGCTCCGGCATGATGACGTCGGCGGTGCCGTCACCGGCAAGCGTGGTCACATCATGTCCGAGCGCCCGGAATGCGTGGATCCATTTGTCGGCTTCGATGCTCACACCGTCAGTGCCGCCCAAGCGAAAACTCACGACGGTGAGTCGAGCCATTGGTCCAGGTTACGCTGGAAAACCCACATATGGCCGGTAGTAGAGTTGGTGGGCGGCAGTGGCCTCCTGCCAGCGCCCCGCGGGAAGGACTCTGTAGTGGCTAAGCGAGCACTCATCACGGGTATCACCGGTCAAGACGGCTCCTATCTCGCAGAACTCCTGCTCGCTCAGGACTACGAGGTGGTCGGACTCATGCGGCGCAGCTCGACGGTCAACATCGAGCGCATCAGCCACATCCAAGAGCGCTTAACCCTCGTGTCCGGTGACCTCATGGACGAGGTGTCGCTCATCAACGTGTTGCGCGATCACCGACCGGTCGAGGTCTACAACCTTGCAGCCCAGAGCTTTGTGCAGGCTTCGTGGGCCCAACCGGTGTTGACTGGCGAGGCGACTGCGCTTGGCGTCACCCGACTGCTCGACGCCATCAGAATCGTCGATCCCCAGATTCGCTTCTACCAAGCGAGCTCCTCTGAGATGTTCGGCAAAGTCCGCGAAGTCCCACAGAACGAGCTCACGAGGCTCTATCCGCGCAGTCCCTACGGTGTCGCGAAGGTTTATGGCCACTGGATCACGGTCAACTACCGCGAGAGCTACGACCTGCACGCGTCGAGTGGGATCTTGTTCAATCACGAATCGCCGCGCCGTGGGATCGAGTTCGTGACGCGCAAGGTCACTCATGGGGTTGCGCGCATCAAGGCGGGGCTCGACACGGAGCTTCGACTTGGCAACCTCGATGCGCAACGCGACTGGGGATACGCCGAGGACTACGTGCGCGCGATGTGGCTCATGCTGCAACAAGAGACGCCGGACGACTATGTCATCGCGACCGGCAAGACGCACTCGGTTCGCGAGCTCTGCAAGACGGCATTTGAGTGCGCCGGACTCGACTACGAAGAGTTCGTCACGGTCGACCCGATCTTCATGCGTCCGGCCGAAGTTGATCTCCTGGTTGGCGACGCGGCAAAGGCGAAGAAGGTACTCGGCTGGAAGTGCGAGACGGACTTTTACGGACTCATTGAGATGATGGTCGACGCCGATATCAAAGCGCTGCAGCACTAGACGCTCTCTATGATGAGTCGTTCGTTGGTCGTCGAACTTCACGACGCCGTCGTGCTCGTCGACGGGTTTCCTCTGTTGAGCGGTGTCGATCTCGAGATCGAACGCGCCACGCTGACGGTTGTGACGGGCGCCAACGGCGCCGGAAAGACGAGTCTCCTCCGACTGCTCGGGGGACTCGCGCAGCTGTCGAGTGGCACGGGGACAACGAGCGGTGTCGACCTTCGAACCGGCGACAGTCGTGAGCTGCGCCGGCGCGTCGGGTGGCTCGGCCACGAGGGCTCCTTCTATGACGATCTCACGGTGCGCGAGAACCTCACCTTCGCGGCGAAAGCGCTGGGTCGTCCGGTGGACGACATCCCACGCGTCCTTGAACGAGTGGGCCTGTCGAGTCGCAGCGGGATTCAAGCGAAGCGCCTCAGTGCGGGACAGCGCCGTCGTCTCGGCCTCGCCTGGCTGCTCCTCCGTCGTCCCGAGACGTGGCTGCTCGATGAGCCATACGCGAGTCTCGACGACGAGGGCCGCACCTTCTTCGATCAGCTCATCGGTGACGTCGTCGCGAGCGGAGCATCGGTCATAGTGAGCGCGCACGACCCCCTTCGATCGAGCGCGCTGAACCCTCGCACCATCACGCTGGCCGGAGGCCTCGTCGTGGACGATCGATCGTGATCCGCATCGCGATCCTCGTGGCAGGAAAGGACCTGCGCATCGAACGGCGCAGTCGGGTGTTGCTCTGGCAGGTGCTGCCCTTTGGCGCCATGGCGCTCGTCTTGTGCGGCCTCGCGTTGGGACCCAACCACGCCGGAAACTCGAGCGCGGGACCGGGACTGTTCTATCTGGTGATGCTGCTCGTGACGCTTCTCATGATCAATCGCAGCCAGGTCATTGAAGGCTCACCCGGCACGCGAGCGTCGGTCGCAACGCTCGGACTCGACCCCGCGGGAGTGTTCTTGGGCAAGGCTCTCGCCCTTGCCGTGGAGCTGTGGATCACGAGCGTGGTGCTCCTTGGCGGGGCGGTGTTGCTCTTGCACACCCAGCTGTCGGGAACGCTCGAGGCCCTCCCTAGTGTGCTGGTCATCGTCACTGCGCTCGCGGCGGCAGGCACGCTGTACGGGGCCCTGAGCAGCGGCGGTCAGGGCTCGGCGACGCTGTTGCCGGTGCTCTCGTTCCCCGCGTTTGCACCGTTGCTCATTGCGGGCGAGCGCTCCTATTCCGACGCACTGCACGGCGGTGCGCTCTGGCAGTGGTGGCTAATTTCCCTCGTCGCTTTGGTTGCGTACCTCGCTATCGGCATTCTGCTTTACGGTGTTCTGGAGGAATCATGATAAAGCAGCTCTCCCAACGTCTACTCGGACCCGTCACGCTCGCCCTCTTGGTGCTCACTTTCTGGCTGGGACTCTGGGTCACGCCGCCCGACCGTGTCCAGGGAAACCTCGTTCGCCTCCTCTACGTTCACCCGGCGATCGCGTGGGTGGCGCTGTATGTTTCCTTCGGAACGTCGGTGATCGCGAGCTGTCTGTATCTGTGGAAGCGAACGCGCTCAGTCGTCATGGATCGCATTGCCTACTGCGCGATGGAGATCAGCGCGGTCTTTATCGCCCTGACCCTCATCACGGGGTCGATTTGGGGCCGTCCGACCTGGGGCGTGTGGTGGGCGTGGGATGCGCGGCTCACGTCAACGGCGATCATGCTCGTCTTTGCGCTCGGCTACCTTGCCCTACGACGAGCGAACGACGATCCCGAGTTGCGAGCAAAGCGCAGCGCGGTGTTTGCGATCATCGCCGCGATCAACGTGCCGATCGACCACTTCTCGGTCGACTGGTGGCACACGCTGCACCAGGGCGCGACCGTCTTTACAGAGAACGGAAACTTTCTTGTGCACGGCTCGATGCTCGTGACCTTATTCATCAGTCTCTTCGCGTTCACGTTGCTGTTCTTTTGGTTATTGCGCGCGCGGTATCGACTGGAGGTTCGTCGCGACGAGCGCTACGCGTCCTCGCTCGAAGAAGCGATCGAGCAGCGACGTCGTGAAGGGGCAGTTCACTAGTGGGGTACGTCGCAGCGGGCTACTCCTTCGCCTTTGGGGGGTTGGCGCTCTACGCGCTGTCTATCTGGTGGCGAGGGCGACGTGCCGGCCATTGACGCTGCCAACGACCTCACTCCCGTCGCGGCGCCGCCTTCCAAGCGCCGAGGACGCTGGCGCACGATCGGCGTGCTGGTGGTACTGGTCGGTGCGGTCCTCGCACTGCTGAGCCAAGGACTCCTGCACTCGCTCAACTACTTCGAGACGATCGACCAGGCGATGAGCTCGAGGGCCAAGCTCGGCACCCAGACCTTCCGCCTCGAAGGCGTCGTCAAGCCGCACACCATCGATCGCACGGCCAACGGCGCGTCGTTCTGGATGACCGGCGGCGGCCACGAGGTCTTTGTCGACGCGCACGGCAGTCCGCCCCAACTGTTCCAATCGGACATCCCCGTGGTCGTTGAGGGTCACTTCACGAGTGAGACCTCCGACACGTTCTACGGAACCCAGATCATCGTGAAGCACACGGCGACCTACATCGCGGCCCACCCCAATCGCGTCAAGGCGCCCAATGGGACGGTTCGATGATCCTGACGTGGCTCGGCCGAGCTGCTCTCTACATATGTTTCGTCGGTGCAGTGGGTGGAGTGATCGAACAGGCGGTGGCACTGCGCCATCGCCGCGCGTCGCGCGCACTGTGGTGGGCGGGACTCTCGCTGTTGGGGATCGCTGCTTCCATCGGCGTTATGGAGTTCGCGCTCATCACGCACAACTTCTCGCTCGCCTACGTCGCGGAGAACAACGCGACCTTCACGCCACTGCTGTACTCCGTCACAGGACTCTGGTCAGCACTCGAGGGCTCACTGATGCTCTGGGTGTTCATCCAGAACCGCCATCACGTTCGGCGTCCTGCTCTACTACCGACGCGATCGGTCTGACTCGGTCGTCGGCTGGGCCGCGATCACGTTGTTCGTCATCGGCGCGTTCTTCACGCTGCTCATGATGGGGCCTGCCGATCCGTTCTTGCACAACGCCGCCATCGTTCATCAAGGCGCGGGTCCGAACGCGTTGCTACAGGACAATCCGCTCGTCGCCGTTCACCCGCCGCTGCTCTATCTTGGCTTCGTTGGCTTCAGCGTCCCGTTCGCCTTCGCCATCGCGATGCTCATCACCGGTCGCGTGCACGAACGCTGGCCGCTCGAACAGCGACGCTGGACGGTCCTCGCTTGGGGGTCGCTGTCGCTTGGCATCATCCTGGGCGCGTGGTGGAGCTATCAGGTGCTCGGCTGGGGCGGCTTTTGGGGGTGGGACCCCGTCGAGAACGCAGCGCTGCTGCCGTGGTTGACGGCGACCGCCTACATCCATTCGGTCATCGTGCAGGACCGTCGCGGGCTCTTTAGAGTCTGGAACCTCTCCCTTGCCATTGCCACGTTCGCCCTAACGGTGCTCGCGACGTTCTTCACGCGCTCTGGGGTGCTCCAGAGCGTGCACGCCTTCTCCTCGAGCACCCTCGGGCCGTTGCTGATCGGACTGTTCTTCGCGGTGGTCGTGCTCGGCGCGGGGTTGCTCGCCTGGCGAGGCGACCGACTGCGAGCGCCCGTTGGCGTTGATCACCCGCTCTCGCGCGAGGGGCTCTTCGTCGCCAACAACATCGTCTTTGTGGGATTCGCCATCGTCGTCCTGCTCGGCACCGTCTTTCCGTTGCTCTACCAAGCCATCAACGGCACGCAGGTGACCGTCGGCTCGCCGTACTTCGTGTCGGTGGCGGCACCCATGAGCGTGGTGCTGCTCGCCTTGATGGCGGTCGCCCCGCTCATGGGATGGCGCAGTGCTGACGCGAAGGTGCTCTGGGGACGTCTTCGCTTCAGCGCCTGGTGCGCGCTGATTGCCGTCGCCATCTTGCTCGCGCTCGACGTGCGCCAACCGACCGAGATCGTGGCTGTCTTTCTCGCCGTGCTCGCCGGAGGCGCGGCGTTGCGCACGCTGCGCGGCTCACTCGTCTCGGCAATTCGTCGCGGCTCATGGCAGAGCGTCCTGCGCTCGCCGACGACCGGCGGCATGGTCGTGCACCTCGGTGTGGTCATCCTGGCGCTCGGCATCGTGACGTCGACGACGTACGTGACGCGCGCCGAAGTCACGCTCGCGACGGGCCAGAGTACCGTTGTCGACGGACAGTACGTGAGCTTCAGCGGCTTTCGCGAAGTGAGCGACCCGCTTGAGAACGCGACGCAGCTCAAGGTCGACGTTGATGGGCACCAGCTGCGTCCGGCCGTGACGACGTTCAACGGGCGCGGCGGCACGACCGTGGGAACGCCCGCCATCGACTCGAACCTGGCGCGCGACGTGTACGTGACCTTTGACGCCATCGGCGGCGGCGGCAACACCTCGGGCGCGCAGGTCGAGAGCAACCTGCCGACCGGTTCGGTTGTGCTCGGTGTCACGGTCGAGCCGCTGCTCGCGTGGCTGTGGCTCGGCGGGCTCGTCATCGGACTCGGCAGCGCGCTGACCTTCTTTCGACGTCGCTACGGAGAGGAGAGCGCGTGAAGCGATCGATCATGATCACGTCGCTGGTGGCGATCGTCATCGTCGCCGCGCTCTCACTGTTTCTCGCAGAGCAACACCCAGTCACCAACGCGTCCAACATGCAGAGCCCGCTACTCGGCAAGATCGCGCCGGCGCTCTCGGGCCCGCGACTCGGCGGGGGAAGCGCGATCAACCTGAAGAGTGACCGGGGCAAGATCGTGGTCGTCAACTTCTGGTCGTCGTGGTGCGGGCCGTGTAAGACCGAGGCGCCAAACCTCTCGACATTTGCCTGGCAGGAGCGGAATCGCGGGGTTGACGTCGTCGGGGTGGTCTTCAACGACAGGGTGTCGGCGGCCGAGTCGTTTGCGAAGTACTACGGGTCGCTCTATCCGTCGGTGATCGACGCCGGAGGTGAGATCGCCAACCGTTACGGTGTGACCTCGCCGCCGACCACGTTCGTCATCAACGCGAAGGGCGTGGTGTCAGCAACGCTGGTCGGGCCGGTGAGCACCGAGCAGCTGGAAGAAGTCGTCGCGCGGGTGAGAGCATGACGCTCGCGAACGTCCTAAGGTCCTTCACCGTGTGGTGCGTCGCGCTCGTGGCCGTGGCGGCGGTGGCCGTGATCTTGAATCCCCACGGCTCAGGCCAGACCGCCCGCATTGCACACCTCGAGTCGCTCGTGCGCTGCCCCGCGTGCCACGACCTCTCGGTCGCCGAGAGCAACGCCACCTCGGCGATCGCCGTGCGCAACGAGATCAGCGCCGCGGTGAAGGCCGGTCGATCCGATAATCAGATCTTGACCTCACTCGAGGACAGCTACGGCACGTCGATTCTCTTGAGCCCGCCGACCTCAGGGCTTGGCGTGTTGCTCTGGCTCGTGCCCTCTCTGGGGCTAGTACTCCTCGTCGGGAGCGCAGTGCGTCTGACGAGACGACGGTGAAACAGAGCGCCCAACAACTGCGCGACGAAATCTTGCTGCGCGAGGCGTCGCTCGCCGACGTCCGGCGCGAGTTGGCCGCTGGAGAGATCTCCGCAATTGAAGCGGCAACCATTGAAGCGCGCGAAGATCTGGCCCTGCGCCGCGCCCGCGCGATGCTCGAACTTCTCGGTGATGAGGGTTCTCAACGAACCGGTCGACGTCGGCGTCAGTCGCTGCTGTGGATCGGCCTCGGAGCGTTCTTCCTGGTCCTCATCATCGTGCTCTGGTCGTCGATCTTGCTTCGTCAACCTGGCACATCAGACACCGGCAGCGTCTCACTCGGCACGCAGCAACAAGTAGCGCAGTGGCTCAATGATGCCCAGAGTGATGTGGCCGACGGCAACATGACGGCGGCACTGCAGGCTTATCAGAACGTGCTCGCACTCAGTCCGAAGAACGTGTCCGCCCTCACCCAGGTCGGCTGGCTCGATTTCTCTGCCGGGAGCTCGGACACGAACCCCGCGCTCGTCGCCCTCGGCATCAAGGATCTGCAGGAGGCGATCAAGTACGCACCTCGCGACCCGGCGCCGCGCCTCTACTACGCACTCATTGCCGATTCGACCCCGCACAACGAGGCGCTCGCGAAGAGCGAGTTCAGAGTGTTCTTGGCGCTGCATCCGTCGAAGGCGCAACTCGCCGTTGCCGCGCCGTTTCTCAAACAGCTGGGTATTCGCGCGTCGAACTAGACGGTCTCTTCGGGGGCGAGCGACTCGGGCGGGATGACGAGCGGTCCGGTCTCCGGCGGCACGACTACGGCCATGGGGTTACGACGCGCGACGGCGAAGTAGTAGATGATGCCGATGATCACGACGAAGAGAAAGACCGTGTAGAGGATCGGAATCTTGTTGAGCCAGTCGACCCCAAGGCTCAGCGCACCGGCGGTCTGGTTGGGCTCGGGGTTGCTCGCGGCGCGCGGCCACGCGAAGTTGATGAGCATCCCCCCACCCCAGGCGAGCGCCAGCACGTTGACCAGTATGCCCCAACGGCCGAGCTTGAACGGTGAGGCGACCCTCGGCCATCCGCGCGTCCTCGCGTACATGATCGCGGCGTTGCCGAGGAAGTACGACAGGTAGATCATCGCGGTCGCGGCGATGGCGACGATCCCGGCGCCCGCGTACTTGAGCATCGGAATGGCGGCAATTACGGCAACGGCGATGCACGACCAGATCGGTGTGCGCAGTGTCGGGTGGACCCTGGCGAGGTAGCGCGAGGCGGGCAGGCGGTTGTCGCGCGCCATCCCGAAGCACAGACGCACGGTCGCCGCCATGATCGCCATGCAGCAGACGAAGATCGCGGCGGTCACGACAAGTAGGTACACGGTCGCCCAGAACTTGTCGAAGTTCGCGTCGATGATCTGGGCTGGACCCCAGCCGTCCTTGATGGCCGTGCCGAGATTAGGAATCGCCATGAGGAGCGCGACGAGGAAGATGCCGCCGATCACGAAGGCGCCCGACACCGACATGAGCACGGCTTGGGGCGCGCGCCGTCGAGGGTCGTGTGTTTCTTCAGCGAGGGTGGACGCGGTATCAAAGCCGTAGATGACGAAGAGGCTCATGAACATCGCCGCGAAGAAGGCGGGCAATGTCACATGAATGCCGCCGCTGTTCGTGACGACTGAGATCGACTGGTGGTGGTGGACGATGAGCATGACAATGGCGAAGACGACCATGCCGACGATCTCGAAGAACACGCCGGTGTTGTTGATGGTCGCCACGAGCCGCACGCTGAAGATGTTGAGCACGGTGATGATCACCAAGACAATGGCGGCGACCCAGATCTGGTCGTGCAGCGCACCGGCGTCGACGTGCCAGCCCATGTTGTCGAGCGCGGGCAGGATCGTCAGCGGAATGGTCACGACAACAGCGGTAACGGTGAGGATGCCCGCAAAGATGTAGATCCATCCGGTGAACCACGCGTACGGACGTCCGGCGAGGTACTTGGTCCACTGGAAGACCGATCCCGCGACCGGGTAGTGGCTGGAGACCTCAGCGAAGTTGAGCGCCACGATGAGCTGGCCGATGGCGACAACCGGCCAGGACCAGATGAAGACGCCGCCGAGCGTCACGAGGCCGAAGGCGAACAGCGTGAAGATACCCGTTGACGGCGAGATGTAGCTGAAGGCTGCCGCGAAGGAGCTGAAGAGTCCAAGTGTTCGGTGCAGCTCCTGCTTGTAGCCGAATGTCTCGAGGTCCTTTGCGTCGTTCGAGTCGCTCGAGGCGTGCTCGGGCGGCGTGGTCGTTGACGCGTCGTCTAGGTCCATTACAACTTCCCCCCTGAAGTGTTCATGTCACGAACGTTGATTCTTCACCGCGTGAGCGGTGGCGCGGCTGCACGAAATGGTGCGACCGCGGGTGACCCTCCGTCCGTTCTTCCCCTGACTGCGCCTCTCACAGCTGAGATCCGCCGTCGTCGTTAAGTTAGCGACGCGCCTCACCAAAGTCAATTAACGAATGCAGAGTTGAAATCGTTCGTCCTATCCGAACAACGCGCCCATAACTGCGACAGCGATACTCTCGACATCGAAGGACGAGAGTCCTCACGATCTATGGGGGATCTGCTCGTGCCGAAGAAGGCGTCTCAAGATGCGTTGCCTGAGCGCGCGCGTGTCGTGGTCATTGGCGGCGGCATCGGAGGATGCTCGATCCTCTATTGGCTCGCGCGACTCGGCGTCACCGACGCTGTCCTCATCGAGCGAGCGCAGCTCACCAGTGGTTCGACGTTCCACTCGGCGGGACTCGTTGGCCAGCTGCGCGGTTCGCTCAGCCTGACGCGGATGATGATGAACTCGGTCGAGCTCTATCGCGAGCTCGGCGAAGAGGTCGAGCTCGAAACCGGTTGGCGCGAGGTGGGCTCGCTCCGTCTGGCTTCCTCAAAGGAGCGCATGGAAGAGCTCCAGCGCCAAGCCGATTGGGCTGAGACCTTCGGGCTACCGTTTCACCTGATCTCCGCGGATGAAGCACAGGGACTCTTTCCCATCATGACAACGGATGGCGTCTACGGTGCTGGATACCTTCCCACCGATGGCTACCTCGATCCCAGTCAGGTGACGCTGGCGCTCGCGAAAGGCGCGCGACAACGAGGCGCCCAGATCTTTACCGAGACGCGTGTGACGGCCATTACGACGAGTCGAGGTCGTGTCACGGGTGTCGATACCGATCGCGGCAGCATTGAGTGCGACGTGGTCGTGAACGCGGGTGGGATCTACGCGCACGAGATCGGCCAGCTCGTGGGCGTGCACGTGCCGATCGTTCCTATGGCGCACCAGTACGTGATCACAAAAGACGAAGGGCTGTCGCGTGACATGCCAACGATGCGAGACCCGTCGCTGCTTGTCTACTACCGCGGTGAAAGTGGTGGTCTGATTGCGGGCGGCTACGAACGTAATCCCGCTCCGTGGGGGCTATCGGGGATCGCGAGTGACTTCAACAATCAGCTACTCAGGGAAGACTGGGACCGATTCGCCGACATCTTCGAGGCGGCAACCAAGCGGGTGCCATCACTCGCACACGCGGAGATCGTCACGCTCATCAACGGACCCGAAGCCTTCACGCCTGACGGCGAGTTCATCCTCGGTCCGAGCGACGTGCGTGGCTTTTGGGTCGCGGCCGGATTCTGTGCCCACGGCATCGCCGGTTCAGGTGGCATGGGACAGCTCGTCGCGCAGTGGATCATCGACGGTCAGCCCAGCCTCGATACCTGGGAGATGGACTCACGGCGCTTTGGTCCTCAGTACCGCAGCCGCGGTTACGCGCTCGAGCGCACCTATGAGGTCTACGCCACGTACTACGACGTCAAGTATCCCGGGCACGAACGCCAGGCCGGACGACCGCTGCGGATCGCCCCGGCGTACCCGAGGCTCGAAGCACTCGGCGCGGCATTCGGAGAAAAGGGTGGCTGGGAGCGGGTCAACTGGTTCGAGTCGAACGCGTCTGCGGGCGAGGAGTCTGAGCGACCAGCCGGATGGGCCGGGCGGCTGTGGTCGCCGGCCATCGGCGCTGAGCATCGAGCATGTCGCGAGACTGCGGCACTCTTCGACGAGACCTCGTTCTCGAAGCTCGAGGTGCGAGGTCCCGGAGCCGCGAGCTTTCTCGAGCGGCTCTGTGCGAACCGTGTTGCCCGCGCCGTCGGGGCGATCACGTACACTCAGCTGCTCAATCCGCGCGGGGGTGTCGAGTGCGATCTCACCGTGACTCGTCTCGGCGAGGAGCGCTTTCGCATCGTCACGGGGACTGCGTTCGGCAACCACGATCGGGCCTGGATTCAATCGCACGTTGGTGATGATGAGGACGTCATCGTCGAGGACGTGACCAGCCAGATGGCCTGCTTTGCCCTGTGGGGCCCGAGGTCGCGCGACATCCTCCAGTCGGTCACCGACACTGATTGTGCACATTCGTCGTTCCCGTTCATGAGCGCACAGGAGCTCAACGTCGCTGCTACTCCCTGTCTTGCCCAGCGAGTGACATTTGTGGGTGAGCTCGGCTGGGAGCTCTACTGTCCGAGCGAGTTCGCGCTCTCGCTGTGGGACACCCTGATGGGGGCCGGTCGGCCGCATGGCCTTGTGCCCGGTGGCTACAAGGCAATCGAATCGCTGCGACTCGAAAAGGGGTATCGCGTCTGGGGTAGCGACGTCACGTCCGCCGACAGTCCGCTGGAAGCCGGACTCGGTTTCGCCGTGCGCATGGACAAGGGCGAGTTCATCGGAAAAGAAGCGCTCCTTGCCGCGGGCGAACCGCAGCGTCGACTGGTCGGCCTGAGACTCGATGATCCGAGGACGATCGCGCTCGGCTCCGAACCGGTCCGTTTCGACGGAAAGACCGTCGGGCGCGTCACGAGCGGAGGATACGGCTACAGTGTCGAACGTTCTCTCGCCTATGCGTACTTGCCCGCAAGCGACGCGCAATCAGGACGACGCGTCGAGGTCGTGATTTTCGGGCGACCCGTAGGGGCAGACGTCGTGACCGAAGCGTTCTTCGATCCGACGAACTCAAGGGTCCGGGCGTAGCTAGGAGGACTCGCTGCGGCATCGACGAAAGCGAGCCACTCCCGCTGCCTAACATGGGCCAGACCGCGAGAGTGCGCAGAAAAGGACATCACATGACCGACACGCCGGACTATCGTCTCGACCTCTTCCTCGCCTTCGATCAAGCGGTGGCGCTGACTGACGCCGTCAACGCAACCCAACTGAACGATCCGACGCCGTGCGCGGAAATGAACGTGAGCCAGCTGCTCGATCACCTCGTGTTCGCATCGCGGCGTGCCGCGGACCTTGGTCGGGGTGAGACGCCGACCTCAGAGGTGGTTGCTCCTCACGTCGAGCTCGGCGACGTCCCCACAGCAATCCGAGTCGCGGCGTCAGAGGGTAAGCAAGCGTGGAGTGACGACAGCTCGATGACCCGCACGATCACGATGCCCTGGGGTGAGGACTACAGCGGCGCGCAGTTGGCTGGCATGTACCTCGTGGAGATTGCCACCCACAGCTGGGACTTGGCGTCTGCTACCGGCACCATCGATCTCCTCGACGAGGCGTTGGGGGAGGACACGCTCGCCGTTGCGAAGGCAACGATCAGAGAGGGCTACCGCAACGTCGAGGGGAATCCGTTCGGGCCCGAAATCGAGCCACCTATGGAGGCGACGTCTTGGGAGCGGCTCGCGGCCTTCATGGGCCGAACACCCCGGAGCTTCCTCTAGACCCTCGAGTCGTCGATCTCGGCGGCAAGGCGGATGAGCGCTGCGAACTCCATCTCAGCGAGCAGCGCGAAGAAATGGTCGCTTCGCTCGCGGCAGTAGGCGGCGTAGTCGAAGTCGAGCGTCGACACTGCGAGCTGCACGACACCCCACATCGCTTCGCGCATCTCCGACACGAGTTTCATCAGCGACAGCGTGGCGCGCAGCTGCTCGGTGCACGCGCCGAAGTACGCGGCGAGCAGTGCGTCGTCTGCTGCTTGGGCAAAGCCGTGGTTCACCGAGAGATTGGCGAGGTCGAAGAAGGGATCGCCCATCCCTGCGTACTCCCAGTCGACGATTCTCACTTCGCCGTCGAAGATGAAGTTTCCATTCAGGTAGTCGTTGTGACAGAAGGCGTTCGGGTGAAACGGTCGTGTCACCGCGATCTGATCGAGCACTGCAATGGCAGCGGCGAAGTCGAACGGCTCGTCGACGCCGCGAGCGTGCGCGGTCTCGTGATAGGTGCGCACGATCACGAAGGGATCAAAGACCGTGTCGATCGATCCTGCGCCGTGAAGGCGTCGCAGCGTCGCAGCAACCGCGCTGAGCATCGGTTCACGACCGAGCTCCTCGGGAGGAATAGCGCGACCGGGAAGAAAGCGCGTGACCAGCCAGTCGCCGACGTCAGAAAAGAGGAGAACCTCTGGCGCGACGCCGATGGAGGCGGCGAGCTTGTTCGCTGCGGTCTCGTGCCCTCGGTCGATGCCGAGCATCTCTGAGTTCTCGCCCGGTAAGCGCACCACGACTTGTTCGTCACCGAGGTCGACGAAGTAGTTGGCGTTGGTGATGCCGCCGAGAAGCTGCTCGACTCTCACGCTGCGACCCGGCCACAGACGTGCGACGAGTTGATCGACCGCCTCAGTCATTGGGCGATGGTAGTTCGCTGAACGGGCGGAGGTGTTAGGCGGTGACGCGACAGGCGTCGTCGCCCAGTGCCTTGGAGGTCAGCGTCACCGACGTGCCGTCAACGCCAAAGCCTTCGAGCATCCCCGAGACGAGGCCGCGGTCGACGGCGCAGAGCACCGGGTGGTAGCGCGCAGCTGAACCGAACGGGCAGTTGTCCGAGACGACGGAACTCGATACGTCGTCGCACTCCGCGCGAGCGGCAAAGCCGTGGGCGGTGAGCAGTCCCGCGATGGAGCCCATCGCGGCCTTCACCGTGCGATTCGTCTCGCTCGAGCCGATGGCGTCCACCAGCGTGTGTCCGTATTCGACGCCCACGTCGTGGGCCATCAGCTCAGAGGCCTCTGGCCCGAGGCGCTCGAGCGCCATCTCGAGGAGGGTCACAAGAAGCGCGTCGCGGCGAATCGAGCCCTCCATCACGACGGACTCGTCGACGACGCGATAGCCCTTGGCGGGACGGCCCACCGTCGTCTTTCGCACATTGTCGTAGGTGACGTAACCCCCTTCGGTCAGGCGCTCGAGGTGATGGCGCACGACGTTGGCGTGCACCTGGCAGTGGGTCGCGAGCTCGCCGGCAGTCGCCCCGGGATTGTCACGCAGGTAGAAGTAGATCTTTCGCCTTGTGCTGTCGCCAAAGGAGTGGGTGAGACTGGTTACGGTCGCCGCAAACAGTGCCGGATCGACCACATTGTCGGTAGGCGTTGTCACATTTCGAAGTTTACGGGTGTACCGCAGGCAGCGGACGATAGCCTCGTAAAGCCAACAAAAAGGACCATGTGACGCTCGACCCGACCCTGAGAAACGAACTTGCCGCCATCAAAGAGCCTCAACTCGTCCGCAGTCTGGGGGAACTGGGCTTTTTGGGTGACGTCTCTGACGTGGGCTCGGGCGTGCGCGTCGAGCTCGTTCTTCCGGTCACCAACTGGCCGCACCTGGACGCATTGCGTGCCGCCATCGTTGAGCGTGCTCCCGGCGCCGAGGTCGTCGTTCGGCCCATGAATGACGACGAGCGCCTGGGTCTTCGCAACTTCTTGCGCGGGGCGATGTCGGCCCCCGCCGACGCGGGCCAACATGACCACGGCGACGCCAAGCCCAAGTTCCTCGACCGGCTCTCAAAGACCAGGGTGCTCGGCATCTCCTCTGGCAAAGGCGGCGTTGGCAAGTCCTCGGTCACGGTGAACCTTTCCATCGCGCTGGCTCAAGCCGGTCATTCGGTCGGCGTCCTCGACGCTGACGTGTACGGATTCTCGCTGCCCAAGATGCTCGGGGCGACCAACGACCCGATCGTGCTCGGCGACACCGTCATCCCGACGCTCGTCCATGGCGTGCGGTGTCTCTCGATGGGCTACTTCGTCGACGATGCGCAGCCCGTCATCTGGCGCGGACCGATGCTCCACAAGGCGATCGAACAGCTGGTGAGCGAAGCCTGGTGGGACGAGCCCGACTACCTGCTCATCGATATGCCTCCGGGCACCGGCGACGTCGCGCTCACGCTGTCAGAGATCCTCCCGCGCATCGAGATGTACGTCGTGACGACGCCGCAGGCGGCTGCTCAGCGCGTCGCCCAACGCTCGGCCTACGCCGCGAGAAAGCTGAAGCTCGCCGTGCGTGGCGTCATCGAGAACATGAGCTGGTTCACCGGTGATGACGGAAAGCGCTACGAGATCTTCGGCGCGGGTGGCGGCGAGCAGCTGGCGCGCGAGCTTGGCATCGCGCTGCTTGGTCAGATTCCGCTGGAGCCCGCGCTTCGTGAAGGTGGCGACAGCGGCGAGCCCGTTGTGGTCGCTGACCCCAAGAGCGAAGTCGCTCGAGCATTTTTCGATCTCTCCGAGCGGGTAGCCCACCAAGGTCCCTCGCGCGTCTATCGTCAGGAACTCAAGCTGGTGTAGTCGCCGCGAGGGGGAGACATGGACGTTGCGGGCAAGACCGTGGTTATTACGGGCGGAGCGAGCGGGATTGGTCTGGCAACCGCCCATCGATTCGCCGAGAGCGGCGCCAACCTCGTGTTGGGCGACATTGAAGACGGCCCCCTTGAAGATGCCGTCGACGGGCTGAAGGAGAAGGGCGCTCGCGTGCTGGGCGTGAAGACCGACGTTACGAAGGAAGACGATGTCATCGCACTTCGGGACGCGGCGCTCGCCGAGTTCGAAGCGGCGCACGTGATCTTCAACAACGCGGGAGTGAGCGCAGGAACCACCATCGGCACGCCGACCGACGTGTGGAAGTGGGTACTCGACGTCGATCTCTTCGGGGTGATCTATGGCGTCAACGCCTTTGTCCCACTGTTCATCGAACAGAACGAGGGGCACGTCATCAACACCGCCTCGCTGGCTGGTCTCTCGGGTTTTCCCGGCATGGGTCCGTACTGCACCGCAAAGATGGGCGTGGTCGGGCTGACGGAATCGCTCTTCCATGAGCTCGCGTTCCGAGGATCAGACGTGGGTGTTTCGGTGCTCTGTCCCGGATTCGTTCGCACGAGGATCCACGAGTCCGAGCGGAACATGCCCAAAGAGATCGCAAGCTACGCCGACGATCCCACGGCTCAGATGATTGGATCACTCGCGGGCCAAGCGGTGAAGGCCGGTATCGAGCCGACCGAAGTGGCGGCCGCCGTCGACAACGCCGTGCGTGAGAACAAGTTCTGGATCCTGACCCATGAGCACTCGGCGATTCGCACCACCGAGATTCGCCTCGAATGGATGCGCGGGGGGCCTCCGCTCAGGTTCGATCCGATGAGCGCAACGAAGGGTTAGTTGTTAGCGGTCGATGCCGTTGGGCAACTGATCGATGGGCCAGTCGAGGTAGGTGACCGCACTTCGGCACGCGTAGCGATCCGTCATGCCGGCGACGTACTCGACCGCGTCGTGGAGCGCTTCTTCGGTCGCGGGACCCTCTGCTCTCTCTGCGACGTCAGGGATGAGGGTTGGGTGGACGCTGTAGTACTCGACGAGGGCGCGCAGCATCCCGACGACAGAGGCTGCCTGCTGTCGTGAGGCGCTGCGCAAGTAGATGGTCTCGTAGTTGAACGTTCGAAACGCCGCAAGCGCTTCGGCGTGAGACGTGTCCATGCCGATCGTGCCGTTCGCCCGAACCGTTCGAATCATGGCGTTGATGAACGCGCCGAGCTGGTCAGTTCGTCGAACTCCACAACGCTGTCGCACGAGTGTTGGCAGCTCGTCGAGACCAACGAGTCCCGCCGAGACGGCGTCTTCGAAGTCGTGGCAGACGTAGGCGATGCGATCGGCCCACGAGACGACCTCGCCCTCCGGCGTCGATGGTGCAGGCCGAGCCCAGGAGTGGTTGCGAATGCCGTCGAGCGTCTGTGCACAGAGGTTCAGCGAACGAAGCGACACGTCCGAACCCCAGACGGCGTGATCGAAGCCGCCCTCGACGAAGGGATCGAGTGCCTCCTCGCTTGCATGTCCTCCGGGACCATGTCCGCAGTCGTGCCCAAGCGCGATGGCTTCGGTCAGGGCGACGTTGAGACCGAGGGGTCGAGCGATGCCCGTCGCGACCTGGGCGACTTCGAGCGCGTGGGTGAGGCGTGTGCGCATGTGGTCGTCGGGGAAGATGAAGACCTGCGTCTTTCCCGCGAGGCGGCGGAACGCGCTCGAGTGCAAGATGCGGTCACGGTCGCGCTCAAAGCACGTGCGGTATTCGTCGGGATCTTCTTCCAGTGCTCGCTGACCAGCTCCTTGGCTCCTCGTCGCGCCGGGAGCCATCAGCTCATCGAGCAGCGACTCACGATCCACGAGGGGACCGGCGAGTACGGGGACGCCCGGGGCGACGTCACCCACCACAGCGTTCGAATCACGGTGGGCAACGGTCACCTGCGGGCTCGCTTCGAAGCCGCCCATTGTGGCGGCCCACCGCATCGAACGCTCGGAAATTGGTTCAGCCACGTCCTCCATCTTTGCGCATTCGTGTAAGGGACGTTCAAGTTGAAAACGCGAGGCAAAGACGCATTGTCGCACCCCCTAAATAACTTTGATGACGTGTCAGAAGTCACGATCCAGCGCTGTCGAACCTTTCGTTACCGCATGCATCCCACCTCGCACCAGACACAGGCACTCTTGCGGCAACTCGAGCTTCAGTGCGAGCTCTATAACGCGGCGCTAGAAGAGCGGATCTGGGCATGGGGGCGGGACCGACATCGAGTTTCATTCTTCGATCAGGTAAAGACCCTCACCAGTTTGAAGGAGGTTCGCCCCGACGTAACGGCGTGCGGCGTCACACTTTGTCGCGGAACTCTGAAACGTCTTGATTGGGCATTCGATGGGTTCCTTCGGCGGGTTCGGTGTAATAAAACGCCAGGCTTTCCGCGCTTTCGCTCGTCATCACGCTGGGACTCGCTGCAGTGGGAAGACAGGGACGGATGGAGAATGATCGACACGGGTCGGATCCGTCTTTTTGGGATCGGCGAGATCAAGATCAACTACCATCGCCCACTTGCGGGAATGCCGAAGGCAATCACTGTCAAGCGTGAGGGTCACAAGTGGTGGCTTAGTGTGCGCTGCTTCGACGTGCCGGCAATGCCCCTGCCCGCCACCGGACGTGAGGTGGGAATTGACCTGGGGATAGTTAATCTTGTGGCGACGAGCGATGGACAGTTGTATAAAGGCGATCGGGTCGGCGCGTGCCAAGGCTCGGCTAGATGAGGTACAACGCAGCCTTTCGAAGAAGAAGGACGGCAGTTCTCGGCAACGCCGTCAGGGGGAGGTTTTAGCTCGCCAACATCGAAAGGTCGCAAACCAACGGAAAAACGCGGCACACCAGCTCAGCCGTCGGCTTGTCAACGAGTACGACTTAATCGCACTCGAGAAGCTTGCCATTCAGCGAATGGCAAGCGCTCCGAAGCCGAGGCATGATCCGTTGCATGCGGGCAAGTATCTGCCCAATGGCGCGGCAAGAAAGGCAGGACTAAATCGTTCTATCCACGATGCGGGGTGGGGACAGGCGGAGTCACTGGGTGAGCGCAATATCCTTTGGGCCGGCAGAGCCCAGCGGGCTTCGGCCCGCGCAGGGACTAACCGTCCCACTGCCTAACATATGTTCGAAGTCAATTTCAGGAGAGCGTCATGGAGATTCGCATAGGCATCGTTCAGTCAATGAAGGAGCTTGACGTCGAACTCCCCGATGACGCCGACCGGGACAAGGTCATGAAGGAAGTCGAAGAAGCGCTCACGGGCGACGGCGACAAGGTCTTGTGGCTCGTGGATCGCAAGGGTCGCCGCGTGGGCGTGCCCGCCTCGCGCATTGCCTACGTCGAACTCGGCACGCCTGCGAGCGAACGCGTAGTGGGATTCGGCGCCGCCTAAACCCAGTGATCGACTATCACCTACACCTCTGGCCGCACGAGGACTCCTCGGTGTGGTTTCGCCTCGACCAGATCGCCCAGTACTGCGACGAGGCGGCCAAACAGGGCGTCAACGAGCTTGCCCTCACCGAGCACTCCCATCGCTTCGTGGACGTCGCGGCAGTGGTCGGTCCGTTTTGGCAGCGATTCGGTCATGAGCCAACCAGTGCCACGATGGCCGAGTACTGGAAGTTCCACGCGCGCAACTCGCTCGACGAGTACGTGACGCTGGCCCAGCGCGCAAAGGACGAAGGGCTACCGGTGAAGATCGGACTCGAGGTCGACTACTACAAGGACCAGATGGACGACGTGTCCGAGCTGCTCGCCCAGTATCCCTTTGACGTGTTGATCGGTTCGGTGCACTGGCTCGGCACGTGGCACCTCGACGACTACGAGAGCCCCATCGATTACCAGGAGTGGATGGTCCGCGACATCAACGACAGCTGGAAAAACTACGCCACCGCACTCGACGAGCTGTGTGCCGCCAACGCAGTGGACGTGCTGGCGCACCCTGATCTCATCAAGGTCGCCGGATTTGTCCCGACCGCACCCGGCGAGTACTGGGACGCGATGGCGGAGTCGGCGGCGCGCGTCGACGTCTCAATGGAGTGCTCGTCGGCTGGCTGGAAGAAGCCCGTTGGTGAGCAGTATCCGGCGGAGGGATTCTTGGACCGACTGGTCGCCAAGGGTGTCACCTTCACGACCGCCTCTGACGCCCACAGCGACGCTCGCGTCGCCGAACGCGCGAGCGACCTCGCCGACATGCTCGAGGCTCGTGGCATTCACGAGGTGGCGTCGTACACGAATCGCAAGCGCCAGATGATTCCTCTTCGAGCGGACTAGTGGCCACTCTCGCCGAGCTCGCCGAACAGCGAACGCAGCTTGACGAACCGGCGATCGATCACCTCCAACGCCTCATCGCCTCGTGGTCGCTCCTCGCCGACCTCGCGTTCTCGGACATGCTCCTCATGGCAAGGACCGATGAGCCGGGTGGCGTGGGCGGGAGTTTTGTCGTGCTCGGCCAGATGCGCCCGAACAACCGCACGACGTTGATCAGCGACGACCTCGTCGGTTCGACCCAGCACGCCGGCCAGTGGACGCTCGTGGAAGAGGCGTTTCGCACCGGAGAACGGATCGTTGGCGAACTCGCCATCGAAAGGGTCGACGAGCCCGTCCCCGTCTGGTGCGTACCCGTACGCTTCAAAGGCGGCGTCATTGCGGTGCTCGTGCGCCTGCAGGGCCCACTTCGCGGCTCGCACTCGCTCTTCGAGCAGCAGTATCTCTCGGTCTTCGTGCGACTCTGCGACATGGTTACTGACGCGACGTTCCCGTACCGCGAAGACTCCGTGGCCGGACCCGGACTGCCGCGGGTAGGCGACGGGGTGATCTTGATGGATGAGCTAGGTCGCGTCGAGTTCGCGACGCCGAACGCCGTGACTGCATTGCACCGACTTGGCATCTACGCCTCGGCCGACGGCCACAGTCTGAACGAACTCGGCGTGCAAGCACGAGCGATCGAACGCTCGCTGGAGTTCGGCATCCCGTCACTCGAAGAGGTCGACCGGGACCACGACGTCGCGATCCTCTTTCACGGGGTGCCGCTGTTGGCCGATCATCAAGTCACGGGCGTCTTAACCCTCGTGCGCGACGTCTCAGATCTGCGACAGCTCAATCGGATGGTGTTGAACAAAGAGGCCGCGGTGCGAGAGGTGCACCACCGAGTGAAGAACAACCTTCAGACGATCTCTTCGCTTTTGCGCCTCCAAGCACGGCGCAGTGAAGTAGAAGAGACGCGAACCGCGCTCTATGAAGCCGAACGTCGCGTGCGCTCAATCGCCGTCGTCCACGAAGTGCTCTCACGCGAGCCCGGCGAGGAGGTCGTCTTTGACGAGATCGTTCGATCGCTGGTGCTGCTCGTCGAGGACACCGTGCTCGCGCTGCACCCGGTGGAGATCGTCGTGAACGGGGAGCTCGGCGTGCTCTCGACCGACCTCGCCACACCGCTCGCGGTAGCGCTCGCCGAGCTGCTCACGAACGCGGTTGAGCACGCATTCATCGATTTTGGCGGTGCCGACAACTCTCTCGTCGGCGTCGTGACGCTCAACCTCTACCACGAAGATGGCCGCGCGATTGCCGAGATCCGCGACAACGGGCGCGGACTTGGTGACGATTTCTCGCTCGAGGTCCCCACGAGCCTCGGACTGTCGATCGTGCGCAACCTGGTGCGCTCGCAGCTGTACGGCGACATCGAGATGAATACGGTGCCCCTCAGCGAGGGCGGCGGGACGCTTGTTCGAGTGTCGGTGCCGTTAAACGGCAGGCCCTAGCTCGCGTTGGCGCGACGGCGAGCAGCGAGCCACTGCTTGCGGAGCTTGCGACGCTCGTCTTCGGTCGTGCCACCCCATACGCCCGATTCCTGGTTCGTCGCCAATGCAAACTCAAGGCAGGCCTTTTGTGCGTCGCAGTGGTCGCACACCCGCTTTGCCGATTCGATTTGATCTGTCGCCATACCGGTGGTGCCAACGGGGAAGAAGAGCTCGGGCTCGGTGTCTCGGCACGCGGCAACTGAGCGCCATTCGGCGTCGTCCCAGGCGTGGGTGCGGTTCCAGATCAACGACATGAAAAATTCCTTTTACTGTGGGGGCCGCAGGCGAGTTCGTCTCAAAAACGTCACCTACTTGAAACATAAATTCTACTGGTCGTAAAGTTGGAAAACAAGGGCTACTTGGGTGATTTCAGCCATCTCAACTAGTTGTAACTCCTGGTCACGTGATTGACTTGAGGCATGACGGAGGTCTTCGCCCACCGCGGCGCTCACCGTATCGAGAGAGAAAACACGCTCGCCGCGTTCCGGGTGGCGATCGACCTTGGGGTTGACGGCGTCGAGCTCGATGTGCGCCGAACGGCCGATGGCACGCTGGTGATCCACCACGACCCCACGATTGACGGCCGGGCTATCGCCCTCATCAAAGCCGCCGAGCTGCCGCCTTACGTGGCGCACCTTGATGAAGCAATGGTCGTGTTGGGCGGGCTGAACGTCAACGTCGAGATCAAGAACGCGCGCAATCCAAGAGAGCCAACCTACGACGACACGGGAACCATCGAACGCGAGTTGGTCGAGTACCTTCTCGCCGAGGGCCTGACCTCAACCGCTACCATTTCGTGCTTCGATCTAGCGACCTGTGATCGGGTGCGTGCGATCGCGCCTGATCTCTACGTGGCGTGGCTGGTCAGTAGAAGACTGCTCGTCGATGCGTTGAGTCTTGCGCGCGAGCACGAGTTCAACGCCGTCAATCCTCACTACTTGACGGTGACCCCCGCCGGCGTGGAACGAGCACTTGAGTTCGGGCTGGAGCTCAACGTCTGGACGGTCAATCAAGCGAGCGATCTCACGGTGATGGCTGCTTTCGGGGTCAAAAGTGTCATCACGGATGAGCCCGAGCTCGCCCTCGATCTCTTCCACCGGTAAGAAGCCGTTGGTCGCGCTCACGAGCGCAGAGCAAAATGGCCGTGTCGTCGATGGCCTAGATTACGTTGCATGAATATCGTTGTCTGCGTCAAGCAGATACCCGACCCGGCCGCCCCTCAGTCGCTCGACGCGTCGAACAACCTGAACCGCTCGGGCAAGCTCATCCTCGACGAAGCCGACACGTACGGCGTCGAGATGGCGCTGCAACTGGTCGACAAGGCGGGTGGCGGTGAAGTCACCGTCGTCTCGATGGGATCCGCAAATGACGTGGCGGGACTGCGCAACGCGCTCGCCATGGGCGCAGCGAAGGCCGTCATCGTGAGCGACGACTCCCTGCGCGGCAGCGACGCGCTCTCGACGGCGAAGGTGCTCGCCAAGGCGATCGGTCGTGAGAGCTACGACCTAGTGCTCGCGGCGACCGAGTCGTCTGACGGCTACACGGGCACGATGCCGGTGCAGCTCGCCGAACTGCTCGGACTTCCTTCCATCACGTTCGCCAAGGCGGTCACCATCGACGGCTCGACGGTAAAAGTGTCACGGCAGACCGAACAGGGCTACGACGAAGTGACCGCGCCACTGCCGGCGCTCGTCACCGTGACGGCGGGCGTGGTCGAGCCGCGCTACGCGTCGTTCAAGGGCATCATGGCCGCCAAGTCGAAGCCTCTCGAGACCTACAGCGTGAGCGACCTTGGTCTCGAGGGTCAGGTGGGGGCCGAGGGCGCGCGCGAGACCATCACCTCGGTGGAGGTCGCAGAGTCGCGCCAGGCCGGCGAGAAGTATGTCGACGAAGGGGACGGCGCCGAAAAGGTCGTCGCGTTCCTTGAATCCATCAAGGTCCTCTAGGAGTAGCTGATGACACTGTCCAAGCTGTGGGTGCTCGTCGAGCCGTCAGGCGACTCGTTCACGACAACGTCGCTGGAGCTGCTGAGCCACGCTCGCACCCTGTCGAGCGGCGTCGCCGCCATCACCTGGGGAAGCGGCGGCACGCTTGCCGCTCAAGCCGGCGAGTATGGAGCTTCGACGCTCTATGACGTGGGCGACATCGGTAGTGCGCTTCCCGGCGTGCCAGTTGCTGCGGCAATCGCCGCGCTCATCGCCAGCGCGGGCGAGCCCGACGCGATCCTCATTCCCACGAGCTACGACGGGCGTGACATTGCGGGACGTCTCTCCGCGCGCCTCGACCGCCCGGTGCTGACGAACGTCACCGGACTTTCTGACGACGACGGACTCGTCACCGAGCATCCGGTCTTTGGCGGATCACTGACCGTGAAAGCGAAGTTCACGAACGGCGCACCTGGCATCATTGTGGTTCGTGCGAAGTCGTTTCCCGCTGAACCCTCGGCGGGAGCGCCTGCCAACGTCGTCGCGGCAACGGTTGGTGACACCGGGGCGACCGGCACTGCACAGATCGTCGAGTCCCACGTCGAAGAGCGCACCGGACCGAAGCTCGAAGAAGCATCGGTCGTCGTGTCAGGTGGACGCGGACTCGGTGATGCGAGTGCATACGCCATGATCGAAGAGCTCGCGAAGCTGCTGCACGGCGCGGCGGGCGCAAGTCGCGCCATTGTCGACGCCGGCTGGGTGCCCTATTCCCATCAAGTCGGACAGACCGGTAAGACCGTCAAGCCTCTCGTCTACATCGCGTGCGGCATCTCGGGCGCGACCCAGCACATGGTCGGTATGAAGGGTTCAAAGAACATCGTGGCGATCAACAAGGACGCGGATGCGCCTATCTTCCAGATCGCAGATTTGGGGATCGTAGGAGACGTGCATAAAGTGTTGCCGGCTTTGATCGAAGCAGTGAAGGGCCGGAGTTAAGACCCCGACGGGAGTAGTTTCAGGCACACGTGCTCGTCGGCGACGCTCGCGAGACCAGGTTGAGGAGTTCAATTGGGTAGAGAACCTCACAGCGCGAACGCACGACAGTGGTGGACACTTTCGGTCGTGAGTCTCGCGCAGTTGATGGTCCTGCTCGATGCGACCATCATCAACATCGCGCTGCCGAGCGCGCAGCGATCGTTGCACTTCTCGGCTGGCGATCGTCAGTGGGTGATCACGGCCTACGCGCTCGCCTTCGGATCGCTCCTTCTCCTTGGCGGGAGGCTCAGCGACTTGTGGGGACGGCGAACGGCGCTCTACGTCGGACTCGCGGGATTCGCCGTGGCGTCCGCGGTCGGCGGCGCAGCGAACACCTTCACCATGCTCATCGTCGCCCGCGCGGTCCAGGGGGCCTTTGGCGCGCTACTCGCGCCAGCCGCGCTCGCTGCGCTGTCCGTCACATTCACCGAGCCGAAGAAGCGCGCGACGGCATTCGCCATCTACGGCGTCATCGGGGGGTCGGGTGCCGCGATCGGCTTGATTCTCGGAGGGGCGCTGACCCAGTGGGCGTCGTGGCGCTGGTGCCTCTTCGTCAATCTCTTCTTTGCCGCCATTGCGATCATCGGCGTCTCGGCATTCGTCGCGGGAGGACGGAGTGAGCATCGCACGAAGCTCGACGTCGTGGGCACAGTGCTCGCCAGCGCTGGCTTCTTCTTTGTCGTCTATGGCGTCAGCCACGCGTGGACCTCAACCTGGGGAAACCCGATCACCTGGGGTTCGATTCTTATCGGGTTGCTGATACTCGCTGCCTTCATCTCGTGGCAGAGGCGCTCGCCGCATCCGTTGATGCCGCTGCGCATCATCTTGAATCGCACGCGCTCGGGGTCACTCGTGTCGTTGTTCATCACCACAATGGGTATCTACGCCGTCTTCCTGCTCCTCGCGTACTACCTCGAAGAGACGCTCGGCTTCTCGCCGCTTCGCACCGGCTTTGCGTTCCTACCCCTCGTGCTCTCGATCACGCTATCGGCGGGCTTTGCGAGCGCGCGGCTGCTCGCTCGAACCGGTCCTCGTCCTCTCATACCGACCGGGATGTTGCTCGCCGCCATGGGCATGGTGCTCTTCACCCGACTTACCCCGTACTCGGACTACTGGGGCCACGTGATGCCGGGACTCATCGTGACCGGTCTCGGCCTCGGACTCATCTTCGCGCCAGCGACCGCGAGCGCGACGGCGTGCATCGAACCGCGTGATGCGGGGGCCGCGTCGGCGCTCGTGAACACGACCCAGCAGATCGGTGGCTCGCTCGGCACGGTGCTGCTCAACACGATCGCGGTCACGGTGACGCTGCGCGCACTTCACCACAGTGTGGCCGTCACGTCCGCCGCGTCGACGCTGGCGACCTTGCATGGATATTCCGTCGCGTTCTGGTGGGCAGCGGGCTTCTTTGGCATCGGCGCGCTGGTGACCCTCTTCATGCTCGAGTCGGGCGTGCCCGCCGAGGAGCTCACCCTCGCGCCGGTTGCCTAAATCAGCGGCCACGGGTACGGCGGCCAGTCAGACGTGTCGTCGGGCTCGGGGTAGCAGGCGTTCTCCACGAGCCCGTGCGCACGAAGCTGTGCGAGCGCGAGCTCGCTCGGGTTGAGCCAGCGCGAGACGTCGCCCACGTCGCCCTTTGCGAAACGGTCGATGCGCGAAAGGAGCCGGGGTTCGATGGCGAGACCCGCGTACTCCCAGATGACGGTGCGCAGCTTGTCCTCTTCGTGAAAGCAGAGGCCGTTATCGATGGCCCAGAGATGATCGCCATCAAAGAGCACGTGCCCGGCCTTGCGGTCGGCGTTGTTCGCCACGACGTCGAACGCGGCCAGGCGCGCGAACCAGTGGCGGAACTCGGGGCGGTCGCGCAAGGTGAAGTAGTGGTCTTCCTGGTTGTCGGCGACCCACCACTGCAGCGATCCCGGGCCGAAGGGCGCGTCGTCACGTCCAATCGTCGTCGGCACGAGGTCAGTGCCGAGCTGAGCGTCGAGCTCGTAGGCCGCGACTTCGCGTCGCCACAGGCCGTCGGGAAAGTCCCAGAGCGGCCGCTCGCCGGCTTCGGCTTTGTAGCACGCGAGCGCACTGACGCCATCGAGGGCGAGCGAGACGAGGAGCGCTTGGTTTGAAGATCCGGCCACGCGCCCTTGCACTTCGATCTCTCCACGTTCGAGGAGTTGGCGTTGCTCGTCGCGGGTCATGGCTAGCGGATCGGGGCGTTGTGGCCGTTCGTGCGCGGACAGTCGTGACCCTTGGCGTCAAGCGGTCCGCCGCACAGCGGGCAGAGGGGACGTCCCGCGTCGACGAGTCGGACGATGGCGATCGCGAGTCCGGCCGCCAACTCGCGCGTCAGGCGAATGCTCAACGAGGAGTCTTCTTCGAGTGACTCCAAGGTGACGTCGATCGTCTTCTCCTCGTCGTCGACCGACACGGCGATGTCGCCTGCGACGAAGTCGGTTTCGTACTCAGGTTCGAGGGAGAAGTCATCCGGCAGGTGGCCGGGTCGACCGAGCCCTTGGAGGACCTGCCCGATCCACTCGGCAAGGGCGGCGAGCTGGAGCTTCTCGCACTTGACGATGACGAGGCGTCGGCCCTCTCGGACTTGGAGGAGGAAGAGCCGATTGCCCACCTCGCCGCGCACACCAACCATGACGCGGTCGGGGTTGGTAAAGATGTAGTTCACGAGGGAGTGAGGTCCTTCAGTGACGTGGTGCTGTTGACACAGAGCACGATGGGCATCGACCCCATGAAGGCGACGGCGCTCACCGAACACGGCGAGATGACGGTGCGCTGAAAGAGGTCGAGCGGCACACCTTGAGCGTAAGTGACCGCCGCTTTGATTGGATCGGCGTGACTCACCACCACCACGGTTCGGTGATTGTGGCGCTTGGCGATCGCCGCCACGGTCTCCCACATGCGCAGCTGCATCTCGACGAACGACTCGCCCTCAGGAAAGCGAAACGTGCTTGGCGTGTGCTGGACCGAGCGCCACTCCGCACGTCGCGCGAGCGTCGCGAGTCGCTTGCCGGTCCAGAGCCCGAAATCGCACTCAAGCAGACCTCGTTCGACGATCGGCCGAAGGCGCAGGGCCTTGCCAATCGGGGCCGCCGTCTCCCGCGTTCGCTCGAGCGGTGAGACGTAGAGCGCGCTGGGCTTGACCGCCAGCTCTTTGAGTCGCTCTGCCAGCTGCTCGGCTTGGGCGACGCCGCGCTCGGACAGATGGAGCCCCGGCGCTCGACCCGGCAACACGGTCCCGGTCGTCGCAGTCGCGCCGTGGCGCACGAAGAGAATGGTCGTCGGTCGATGGGCCGTGGTCGTCGCCATCAGCCCGCCGTGACGGGCAGTCGACCTGGTCCGGGAGCCGCGTCGGCGGGCCAGCGCTTGCGCGAGACGCGTGCGAGCCTGTGCAACAGCGCCACTGCGCCAGGGTCGTCGTCACCGGGGCGCGTTTCGATGAGCCGCTTCTCCTTCATCGAAGAGAGAAGCTCACGTCCCAGGTCGGTGCGCACGATGACGAGGGTCCAATCACCGAACGCGCCGATGCCACCAGTCGAGAGGTCAGCGTGCTCGGCGGCGAAGTCGGGGCACTCGGTGCATCCTTCACGCGTGAAGGCGTGAGCCTCTTTCAGAGGGATCTCGTAGTACCCGCCATCCTTCGTCCAGAGCTGGAAGACGCCCTTGATGTTCATCTTGGTGATGTCGGCGCGCTTGATGTCGTACTTCTTCTCGAAGAGCTCTTCGAAGATCGAGTCGTCGAAGGTCTTGGAGCACAGCAGTCCGATGGTGAGACAGAGTCGGCGTGCGACCTTGCCGGCCTTCCTCGCCTGCATGACGCCGGGCGCTGAGGCCATGCAGCCCATCCCAACAAGGCCGATGCGCTCGGCCCCACCCTCGACCGCCTCTTCGTAGGCGAGCAGGTTGGCACTGTAGGTGTAGCGAGACTTCGCGGTGTCGACCACGTCCTCTCGGGTGCGAGCGACCATGGGCGTGGCTTTCCACGTCGAGCCGTCGCCTTCAAGACCGCTCACCAGCGCCGCGTCGATGATGTCGTGCTCCAGGGCGTAGATGAGCAGGGCCGAGACAAAGCCGCCGTCCTGCCCGTTTTCGACGAGTGACTCGTCCGTCGCGCGGGCAAGCAGCACATCGCCGATGCCCCAGACCTCTTCGGGGGTGCGCTCGCGCGCGAAGCGGTGGATGTCGATCTCGCTCTCCCAGTTGCGAAACCGCGGGCAGGCTCTCGTGCACATGGTGCAGCCCTTTTCACCCCATGTGCAGTCGCCGGGACCGCCGTCGATGTCGAGATGGAAGGGCTTGTAAACACCGTTGTCTGCTTCGTAGTCGAGGACGGGGTGGGGACAGGCGATGACGCATGCGGCACAGCCCGTACACAGCCCCGAAGTGACGACTTCGCTGAACAGTTCACGCCACTGGGGCTTCTCAACAGACATGGTGCAACCTTAATAAGAGAGTCCCATGCGCCTTGCGTCGAATTACGATGCCTCGATGCCCGAAATACTCGAAGTGGAGTCGTATCGCGAACTTGCTGAGCAGGTAGTTGGGGGCACGATCACGCGAGGTTGGGCCGACGCCTTGCTCGCGAAGAAGCTCACCTCGCCGTCAGCCTGGGCTCGGGCGGTAAAGGGCTTCACGGTGACGGGTACGGGAAGAAGGGGCAAGCTGCTGCTCCTTGAGACAGACGGTCCCACACTCGGCGTTCGCTTTGGCATGACCGGCGTGCTGTTGCTCGACGGTGTCGCGGGCGTTGAGGGACTCTTCTATGGACCGCATCTCTACGACGCGAAGTGGTTGCGCGGCGGACTCGAATTCTCCGACGGCCGAAGGCTCCTTGTTCATGATCCACGTCGTCTCGGGCGATTTGAGATCAATCCTGATCTCGACGACCTCGGTCCCGACGCGCTCACACTCACGAGAAGGCAGTTCGACCAGATGGTGCGGGTGGATCGGGGCGAAGGGGCGCCGATAAAAGCTCGCCTCCTCGATCAGTCGCGCGTCGCGGGCGTGGGCAACCTCCTTGCCGACGAGATGCTCTTTCAGGCGAGTCTCGATCCGCGCACGCCGACTGGCACGCTCTCGAGCAGCGAGAAGGACGAACTCTTTCGCGCGTTTCGCTCGACGATGAAGACGTTGAAGCGTCGAGGAGGATCGCACCTTGGCGACCACATGATCGCGCGCTTTCCGGGTGGACTCTGCCCTCGAGACGGAGGAGCGATGCAAATCGCCACCATCGGCGGGCGCACCACCTACTGGTGTTCGGTGCATCAGCGCTGAGAAACCACGGATCGTCTCGCCGTCGGCAAGAATGGACCGATGCAATCCTTTGTTCAGCACTACGGCTATTTCGCGCTCATCGTGCTGTCAATCGCGACCTCCGCGTGCATTCCCATTCCTTCGGAGATCACCTACGTGGTCGCCGGGGCGCTATGCACGACCGCGGTGACGGGACACGTCGAGTTCACGCTGTGGGCCGTCATTGTCGTGTGCTCGCTCAGTGCGCTCGTAGGGTCTCAGATCGCGTATGAGGTAGGACGAAGCGCGGGGCGAACCGTTGTTGAGCGATGGGGCAAGTGGCTGCTGCTCGGACCGCAAGATCTTGATAAATCCGAGCGATGGTTCGAGAAGTACGGCTCGGCGACGGTGCTGTTTGGTCGACTGTTGCCGTTCGTGCGCAGTTTTATCTCGGTGCCCGCCGGCATCGCGGAGATGAATCGTGTGCGTTTTGCGACCCTCACCTTGATTGGCTCGGCAGCGTGGGTAGCGCTGTTGAGCTCACTCGGCTATGAGGCGGGCTCGAACTGGCATCGCATCTCGGGCGACTTCAAAGACGCCGAGTGGCCGACGATCATCATCGTGGTGCTGTTGTTGGTCGCGGCGTTCCTGCACCGCCTGCGCTCGGTGCGTCGCCAGAACGCCGCCGGAACGCCGCCCGCTAGCTCGTGAGACCGGCTAACACTTTGGCCGCGTGGCCGTCGGCGCGCACGTTGTAGTACGTCCGCTCGATGGTGCCCTTTGGGCCGATGACGAACGTGGATCGAATCACGCCCTGAACTTTCTTGCCGTACATCATCTTCTCGCCGAAGGCGCCGTATCTCTCCATAACTGACTTGTCGGGGTCCGAGAGCAGTGTGAAGTTCAATCCGTACTTCGATCGAAAGGCCTGGTGCTTGTTGGCTCCGTCCGGTGAGATGCCAATGACCTTGACGTGCAGATCGCGAAACGATGAGAGCTCGTCGTTGAATTGGCACGCCTCGTTGGTGCAACCTGGGGTGTCGTCGGCCGGATAGAAATAGAGCACGACGCGCTCTCCGGCGAAGTCCTTCAGCGAGACCGTGTCGCCGTTTTGATCCTTGAGCGTAAAAGCGGGGGCCTTCTGACCCTCAGCAAGCCGTGACATCGCGTTCTCCTATGCGTTCTGGACCTGTTTAATCACGCGTAGACTAGTAGGGAGCTCGAAGATATGGGCTCGGGCCCATTTCGAACGTTCGACGGTTACGGGTCCAACCGAGAAACGACCCGTATTTACGTGAGTAGTGAAACAGTCGAGTCCGTCGCGTCAGGCGCAGACTCATACGCAACCAACACCACCTTCGCCGATCTCGGCGTCGCAGACGCCCTGGTGAACGTCTTGAACGCCCAGGGCATCACGACGGCCTTCCCCATCCAAGCCATGACCATCGCCGACGCGCTCGCCGGGCGCGACGTGTGCGGCAAGGCCAAGACTGGATCAGGCAAGACGCTTGGCTTCGGTCTTCCCATGCTCCAACGCCTCGCGCTGGAGCTGACACGCAGCATCCCTGACGTGCGCCCCGCACGACCCCGCGGTCTCGTGTTGTTGCCGACGCGCGAGCTGGCGGTGCAGGTCTACGAGGTCCTGAAGCCGCTCGGCGCCGCACTTGGGCTCAACGTCGCTGCCGTCTACGGCGGGGCCGACATCGAGCGTCAGATCAAAGCGCTGCGCAAGGGCTGCGATGTCATCATCGCGACGCCCGGACGACTCATCGACCTCGGTGACCGTGGAGAGGTGAACGTCGAGCAGCTCGACGTGCTCGTGCTCGACGAAGCCGATCGCATGGCCGACATGGGCTTCATGCCCCAGGTCGAGTGGGTGCTTCGCCGCATCGCCGATCGTCCGCACCAGACGCTGCTGTTCTCAGCGACGCTCGACGGCGCGATCGACCGCCTCGTCAAGCGCTACCTCACTGACCCTGTCTTCCATGAAGTGGCGAGCGATACCCAGACCGTCTCACTGATGGTTCATCACTTCTTGCAAGTGCACCAGATGGACCGCATAAAGGTGGCGGCTACGGTCTGTCGGTCATTTGACAAGACCATCATCTTCTGTCGCACGAAGCGCGGCGCCGACCGCCTCGTCGAGCAGCTCCAGAAAGAAGGCGTCCACGCCGCCGCCATCCACGGCGACCTACGCCAGACCCAGCGCGAAAAGGCCCTCGCCGACTTCCAGGCCGAGAAGCTGCCGGTGCTGGTCGCGACCGACGTGGCGGCTCGCGGACTCCACATCGACGGGGTCGACTGCGTGATGCATTTCGACCCGCCAGAGGACCAAAAGGCCTATTTGCACCGCTCTGGACGCACCGCGAGAGCCGGGTCCACGGGCGTCGTTGTGTCCCTCTTGCTCTGGAATCAGATGATCGAGGCTGAGATCATCATGCGCCGACTTGACATAAAACGCCCGATCATCGAGGTTTTCTCCAACGACCCCCGTTTGAAAGATTTGGCTAACTGGGACCCGACGGTGCAAGACTCTACATTGTGAAGAAAAAGGCACTGCCTGTCTATTCCTTTGACAAGTCGCTGAAACGCGCGCTCGTGGTCGTGGCGCACCCTGACGACGTCGATTTTGGGACGGCGGGGACCATCGCCTATCTGACCAACCGCGGTGTTGATGTTGCGTACTGCCTCGTCACCTCGGGTGACGCGGGCGGCGACGACTCGACCGACAGCCGTGAAGAGCGCATCGCCGTTCGCGAGGCCGAACAGACCGCGGCGGCGAAGGAGGTCGGGGTGACGAACCTCACCTTCCTCCACTGGCCCGACGGGCGGGTGGAAACCACGATGGCGCTGCGCCGTGAGATCGCTCGAGTCATTCGCACTCACAAGCCGAACCTCGTGATCACTCAAAGCCCCGAGCGCAACTACGAGCGCATCTTCGCCAGTCACCCCGATCACCTGGCAACGGGCGAAGCGACGCTGCGAGCGGTCTATCCCGACGCGCGCAACCCTCACGCGTTCCCAGAGCTCATCCGTGAGGGCTTCGAGCCCTACACGGTGAACGAGGTGTGGCTGTCGGGCGTCAATCCAACCATGGTCGTAAACATCACCAAGACCTTCGACCAGAAGTTCGACGCGCTGAGCAAGCACGTGAGTCAGGTCGGCACCCGCAAGGGCCTGAAAAAGATGATGCGTTCGTGGTCGCGAGCAACGGCGAAGAACGCCGGCATGAAAAAGGGAAAGCTCGCCGAAGGCTTCCGGGTCGTCGCGACCAGCTAGTTCTCGCGTCAGACCAGCCGTAGGGTTGAGCATGGCGCAATCGCACACCAACGAGCCTGGCCGCACGCCAATTGCTCTGCGCCGACCTGAGCGAGGACTGAAAGACACGTTCCTCGGGGTCACTCGCCAGAACTTTGGACTTCAGATGCTGGCCGGGGTGACGCTGCTCGCGATCGCGATCCCCGAGCAGCTCGCCACGTCTCAGCTCGCTGGCGTACCAGCTTTTCTGGCGATGATCGCCTTCATCACGGCGACGCTGGTGTTCGTTCTCTTCGGCTCTAACCCGATTGTCTCGGTCGGCGCCGACTCGACGATCGCACCACTGTTCGCCGTCGTGCTGGTTCGATTCGCTCCGGTGACGACGCCGCTCTATTTGGAGCTCGCCGCCACCACCGCCGTCGTCACTGGCATTGGGGTCCTCGCGGTGGGGCTGTTCAAGCTTGGTTGGCTCGCCGACTTCTTGTCGGTACCCATCGTGACGGGCTTTCTCTGTGGCATCGGAGCGATCATCATTGTCCACCAGCTGCCGAGCGCACTCGGCGTGGCCTCAGGTGGCACGAGCATCACCCAACGTCTTCACACCGTCTTCAGCGAGCTTGGTCACGTGAGTGGCTGGTCCGTCGCGCTCGCATTTGGCACGCTCGTAGTGCTGGTGATCGGCGAGAGGCTGAACGCCAAGCTGCCCTGGGCGCTCGCCGCGATTGCCGTGGCAACGGTGCTGGCGGTGGCCCTCAAGCTCGACCAGCACGGGGTGAAGCAGCTCGGTGCCGTGCATGCGGGTCCGCCCGAGTGGCATCTGCGCTGGCTGAGCACGGGGCAGTGGGGCGTCGTCCTCACGACATCAGTCACGCTGGTCATCGTGATCCTCTCTCAGACTGCGGCGACGTCGAGATCCGCCGCAGATGAGCTCGGCGTCGACAGCGACCTCAGTCGGGACTTCGTTGGCGTGGGTCTCGCTAACGTCGCGGCGGGACTTGTCGGCGCGTTTCCCGTCGACGCGTCGCCCGCGCGAACGACGGTCGCACGCTTAGCCGGCGGGTCCACGAAACTGGTCGGGCTGACAGCCGCGGTGATCGCCATCGCGCTCTCGCCGCTCGGTCGCTATGCGCACACGATTCCGTTGGCGGCTCTCGCGGGCGTCTTGATCTTCATCGGTGCGCGGCTCATCAAGATCGACGTCATGATGCGGGTGTGGCGTTCGAGCCGCATCGAGTTCATGTTCGCCCTCATCTCCGCGCTGGGCGTCATCTTCATCGGCGTCGAGCAGGGGATTGCCATCGCCGTGGGACTCGCGATCCTTGACCAGACCTGGCGATCGGCGCGCCCGCACATGATCGTGCTGGGGCGTCAAGTGGGGACGACGAGCTGGGAACCGCTCGGCGATGACGGTGTCGCGCCGGTCGACCGCACGACGGTTGTCCTCTTCGACAACGATCTGTTCTTTGCGAACGCTGGCATCTTTCGCCGCGAGGTGCACGACGTGCTCGAGAAGTTCCCGGCAACGCGTCACTTTGTGATCGACGGTGCCGCTATGGCCGAGATCGACTTCACCGGCATGACGATCCTCTCCCAGGTCTACGACGACTTCCGGATGGACGGCATCAGTCTGTCCTTCGCGCGCGTCAACGATCGCGTGAAGGAGGAGCTCGCCAAGTCCTTCGATCCCGCGATTCGCGGCGTCTCGACGTATCCGAGCGTCAACGCGGCGGTCGTGGCGCTGGGCGTGGGACTTAGCTCGCCGCCAACTGGCGAAGCACAAAGTTGAGCACGCCGCCGTGGCGGTAGTACTCGGCTTCAGTGGGCGTGTCGATTCGTAGACGCGCTTGGAAGTCGAACATCGTGCCGTCCTCGCGCGTGACGTCCACCCTCACCGTGTTCACGGTCTCGCCGTGGTTGAGGGGCTCGAGGCCGGTGATCGAAAAGACCTCGGTGCCGCTCAGCCCGAGGGTCTCCGCACTCTCGCCCGGGAGATACTGCAGCGGCAGCACTCCCATGCCCACCAAGTTGGAGCGGTGGATCCGCTCGAAGCTCTCGACGAGCACCGCGCGCACGCCGAGCAGCTTCGTGCCCTTGGCTGCCCAGTCGCGGCTCGACCCGCTCCCGTACTCCTTGCCGCCGAGGATGACGAGCGGCGTCCCCTCCTCGGCGTACGCCATGGCGGCGTCGAAGATCGACATGGGCGTTCCCTCGGGCAACTTGATCGTGACGCCGCCTTCGGTGCCCGGCGCCATGAGATTGCGCAACCGGATGTTGGCGAAGGTTCCGCGCATCATCACCTGGTGGTTTCCGCGTCGGGTGCCGTAGCTGTTGAAGTCCTTCGGATCGACTCCGCAGTCGATGAGGTAGCGACCCGCAGGAACGTTCGGGCGAATGCTGCCGGCCGGAGAGATGTGGTCGGTCGTGACCGAGTCGCCGAGCTTCGCGAGCACGCGCGCGTCAAAGACGTCATCAACCACGCCCGGCTCCATGGTGAGCCCCTCGAAGTACGGCGGGAGCTTCACGTACGTCGACTGCTGCTCCCAGTTGTAGGTGACCTCGTGGGTTGTCGGCACCGCGCGCCAGCGCTCATCGCCACCGAAGGCGCTCGCGTAGCGCTCTTCGAACATCTGTGGGGTGATCGACGCTCGCACGGCGGCGGCGACGTCGGCGTCACTCGGCCAGAGGTCTGAGAGGAAGACGGGCTCGCCATCTGTGCCGATGCCAAGGGGCTCCGCGCTGAGGTCGATATCGATCGTCCCGGCGATCGCGTAGGCGACGACGAGCGGCGGGCTCGCGAGGAAGTTCTGCTTCACGTCGGGGTGGATGCGGCCTTCGAAGTTGCGGTTTCCAGAGAGCACCGACACGACCGAGAGGTCGTGCTCGTTCACGGCGTCCGAGACGCCGTCGAGGAGAGGGCCGGTGTTGCCGATGCATGTTGTGCATCCATATCCCGCCAGATAGAAGCCGAGCTCGTCGAGGGGCTCGATGAGACCGGCGCGCTCGAGGTAGTCCGTCACGACGCGGCTACCGGGCGCGAGCGAGGTCTTCACCCAGGGCTTGGCGGTGAGTCCACGCTTGACCGCTTCTTTTGCAACGAGTCCCGCCGCGACCAGCACGGACGGATTCGAGGTGTTGGTGCACGAGGTGATCGCCGCGACGACAACAGCTCCGTCTTTGAGGTCTTCGGCGGCTTCGATGCCATGTACTTCCAAGGGCTCGCGTCCGAGCGCGTCGCGGAACGCACCGCGTGCCCCCGAAAGAGACACACGGTCTTGAGGGCGCTTTGGTCCGGCGAGGCTCGGCTCGACGGATGAAAGGTCGAGCTCGACGTACTCGGAGTAGACGGGCTCGGGCGCGTGCTCGTGGTGCCACACGCCCTGGGCCTTCGCGTACGCCTCGACGAGCTCGAGCTGCGCCGCGGGTCGGCCGGTGAAGGCGAGATAGTCGAGCGTGACTTGGTCGATCGGGAAGAGGGTGCAGGTGGCGCCATACTCGGGCGACATGTTGCCGATCGTGGCGCGTGTCTCAACCGACAGCGACTTGACATCAGGACCGAACGCCTCGACGAACTTGCCGACGACGCCGTGGCGACGAAGGAGCTGGGTGATGGTGAGCACGACGTCGGTCGCCGTCACGCCCTCGAGCGTTGCTCCGACGATGCGCAGTCCCACCACCGGCGGAATGAGCATCGACGCCGGCTGTCCGAGCATGCTTGCTTCGGCTTCGATGCCGCCCACGCCCCAGCCGAGCACGCCGAGACCGTTCACCATGGTCGTGTGCGAGTCGGTGCCAACGACGGTGTCGAAGTACGCGACACCTTCGAGGCCGAAGACGACCTTCGCGAGGTGCTCGAGGTTGACCTGGTGGCAGATGCCCATCCCCGGGGGCACGACGCGGAACTGCTCGAAAGAGCTCTGCGCCCACTTCAAGAAGGTGTAGCGCTCGGCGTTGCGCTGATACTCGATCTCGACGTTCTCCTCGTAGCTCGTCGGCGTTCCGTTGCGCTCGACGATGACCGAGTGGTCGATGACGAGCTCAACGGGGACGAGGGGATTGATCTTCTTCGCGTCGCTGCCGAGAGCCACGATTGCGTCGCGCATCGCGGCGAGATCCACGACGGCGGGCACGCCGGTGAGGTCCTGCATCAGCACGCGCGCGGGGGTAAAGGAGATCTCTCGAGCATCGTCACCGGCCGCCTCGCCGTGCGCCGAGGGCGTATCCGCCCAGCGCGCCAGCGCCTCGATGTCGAGTGCGGTGACCTTCACACCGTCTTCGTTGCGCAGCAGGTTCTCGAGCAGCACCTTGATGGAAAAGGGCAGTCGTTCGACGCCGAAGGCCTTGAGCGCCTCACTCTCGAGTGAGTAGAAGCTGAGCGAGCGGCCATTGACGTCAAGGGTGCTCTTTGCGCGAAAGGAGTTCAGCGAAGTGGTCATGGACCCATTCTGCCGTGTTTTTCGAGACCCGATCCGGCGACAATTCGTGACTACCCGGTGGCAAGTGCGAGAATGTCGAGCGTGACGTCGACCTACGAAACACTGCAGGTTCGCTTGCAGCGAGCCTTTGACGCGCTTGAGGCGGGAGCCGACCCGGTGCTGCGTGTGTCAGACCGCAGCGACTATCAGGCCAATGGCGTGATGGCTCTGGCAAAACGCCTCGGACGGCCCCCACGCGAGGTCGCCGAAGAGGTCGTACGGACCGTCGACCTCGACGGCATCGCGACAGTCGAGGTGGCCGGGCCAGGGTTTTTGAACATCACACTTTCTACGCGCTTTCTCGACGAACAGCTTCGAGCGATCACCGGCGACGAGCGACTAGGCATACCGGTTTCGTCGCTCCGACGGGTCGTGATCGACTACTCGGCGCCGAATGTCGCCAAGGAGATGCACGTGGGGCACCTTCGTTCGACGGTGATTGGCGACGCCCTGGCGCGAATGTACCGATTCGCAGGAGACGGTGTCATCGCGCGCAACCATGTGGGCGACTGGGGGACACCTTTTGGGATGCTGATCGAGCATCTCCTCGATCTCGGCGAAGACAAGGCCGTCGCGACGCTGTCGATTGGCGATCTTGACGCCTTCTACAAAGAGGCACGAACGAAGTTCGACTCGAGCGACGCGTTCAAGGGTCGCAGCCGCTCCCGCGTGGTGGCGCTCCAAAGCGGCGACCCCGAGACGCTGCGCCTCTGGCACGTGCTCACCAATGAATCGATCGCGTACTTCACTGAGGTCTACAAGAAGCTTGACGTCACGTTGACCGTGGCCGACGTGGTGGGTGAGTCCTACTACAACGACATGCTGGATGATGTCGTGCGCGACCTTGACGCCTTGGGTCTGCTCGTCGAAAGCGACGGCGCCCTCTGCGTGTTTCCGCCGGGCTTCTCCAATCGCGAGGGCGAACCGTTCCCGCTCATTGTCCAAAAGCGCGACGGGGGTTACGGGTACGCGGCGACCGACCTTGCGGCACTGCGCGATCGCGTCTTCGCGCTCCGCGCCGACGAGCTGCTCTACGTCGTGGGCGCTCCTCAGGTGCAGCACCTCGAGATGGTCCTTGCCGTGGGACGGATGGCCGGCTGGCTGCCCGACACCGTGCGCGCCGAGCAGGTCGTCTTCGGCAACGTGCTCGGCAAGGACCACAAGATGTTCAAGTCCCGCGATGGCCAAACAGTCAAGCTCGTCACGTTGATCGATGAGGCGATCGAACGCGCCTATGTCATCTTGGACGAGCGCGGCACCGATCTCGACGGCGACGCCAAGTTCCATCTGGCTGAGCAGATCGCTCGCGCCGCCATCAAGTACGCGGACCTCTCGACCGAACGCCAGCACGACTACGTCTTCGACCTCGATCGCATGATCGCTTTCGAAGGCGACACCGGGCCGTACCTCCAGTACGCGTACGCGCGAGTTCGCTCCATCTTCCGACGTTCCGGCGGCGAACAGGCAACTGACCCGCACTTCGCGCTCGCTTCGAGCCAAGAGCGCGAGCTCGCGCTCGGACTGCTGGCGTTACCAGAGGCGTTCGCGTCGTCGCTGGCCTCGCTGCAGCCCCATCGCCTGTGCACGTATCTGTTCGACCTTGCCCAGCGCTTCACGGCCTTCTACGACACCAGCCCGGTGCTCTCATCAGAGGGAGCGCTGCGCGAAGAGCGTCTCGCTCTGTGCGACCTCACGGCGCGCGCCCTGCGCGTTGGTCTCTCGGTGCTTGGCATCGACGCGCCCGAACAGATGTAGAAAAGCGGGAATCGCCAAGTCGGTAGAGTACGAACGACGGCGAGGACCGTTGAATTGGGGGAGATTGCATGCAGGTACGAGCCGCCATTGTCAGCGAGCTGAACGGCCCTTGGCACGCTGAGACGATTGAGATCGACGAGCCGCACGCCAACGAAGTGAAGGTGAAGATGTCCTTTGCGGGCATGTGCCACTCTGACGAGCACATCCGCACGGGCGACATGGTGCCTGACCAAGCGCTCGTTCAGATCTTGTCCGGGCGCGATCAGATCTATCCAGTCGTAGGTGGCCACGAGGGCTCGGGCGTTGTCGAGTCGGTCGGAGAGAACGTCACCACGCTGAAGCCCGGCGATCACGTCGCGACGTCGTTCATCCCGTCGTGCGGCCGATGTGAGGCCTGTGCTTCTGGACGCCAGTATCTCTGCGACCTCGGCGCCCATACGTTGATGGGGCCGATGATCTCTGACGCCACGTGGCGTCACCACCTTGGCGACGTCGCCCTCAACCGCGTCTGTCAGCTGGGCACGTTTTCTGAGTACATCGTCGTCCACGAGGCGTCGCTCATTCGCATCGACCCGTGGTACGACCTGCGCGCGGCTGCCCTCATCTCGTGCGGGCTTTCCACCGGTTTTGGTGCGGCCGCGACGCGCGGTGGCACGAAGGCCGGCGACACCGTTGCCGTGATCGGCTGCGGCGGTGTGGGCTCTGGCGCCATCCAGGGAGCCGCGCACGCGGGGGCGCGGGCGGTCATCGCGATCGACACTGACCAGTCCAAGGTCGACCGGGCGCTCAAGATCGGGGCGACCCACGGGTGCGCGACGACGCTCGACGCTGCGTTCAACATCCTTCCCGACCTAACGAGCGGAAAGAATTGCGACGTGACCATCATCACCGTCGGTGTCTTGACCGGGGAGCTCGTCGAGCAGGCTCGCTCGATCACGGCGAAGGGCGGCGTCGTCGTCACGGTCGCGATTGCTCCCTACGACCAGACCACGATCGACCTCAACCTGTTCATGTTCTCGATGCTCAATCAAGATCTCCGCGGTTCGATCTTCGGCTCCGAAAGCCCACGAGTCCAAGTGCCGAAGCTCCTTCGCCTTCATCACGAAGGCAAGCTCCACGTTGACGACCTGATCACCCAGGAGTACACGGTCGAGAACGTGCAGCAGGGCTACGACGATCTGGCATCAGGCAAGAACGTGCGAGGCGTCGTCCGCTTTTAGGCTCAGTCCGCCGCGTGCGCATCAGCGGGTCGCGGCGCACCATAGCCATCGCGAAATGTCAGCAGCAGTGAATAAAAGCCGACGGCGCTCAACAAAGCACCGAGACCAATCAGCGCGTCACCAGCCAGAGACCACGAAAAATTGAGGTCTCGAAACTCGATGACGAAAGCGAGCGAGCCGACAGCGAGGAGGAGATCCTCGACTACCAGCGCCGTGAGTGCCCGTCGCACGAGCAGCCGATGAGAAGCACTGTCGACCACGAGCTGGCTGAGAAACCACCACACGACGAAGCCCGCCAAAAACGCGAATGCCGAGGCAAAGGCCTGCACGTCCGCGTTGGAGCTGTATCGGATGTTGCCCTCTGCCAACCACGAAATCAGGCCGATAAGTCCACCGGTCGCGGCCACGCCGTAGCCGAAGACAATCTCGATCCGCGCGCGACTGCGATCGCGAGTCGTCGTGTCCATGGGCTCACCGTAGCCTCGCCGCCTGCGACACCATCGCGTACCGAGATGACAGAGTCGTCTGACTTAGCCGACGCTTACGGTCGCCAGGTGGCGACCGTGCTCAACGGCGAGCGCCTCGGCGTCGCGTCCCATTTGAACGGCGAGATCCTTGAACTCGTCAAGGGCCGGGTTGACGCCCACGAGTGTGAACTCTTTTTCAACGACCTTGAGGTCGAGCTGCCAGACATCTTCGAGGATGCGGCGGTACCAGCCCGTCGCGTGATCCCAGCCTTCGCGTGGCGTACTGGGGCCGTAGGCGCCACCGCGAACGACGACCAGTACTGCGGGGCGACCGGCGAGCGCTGGCCCATCCGGAGTCACGAGTCGCTTGTCGGTGATGACCACGTCCACCCAGGCCTTGAAGTGCTGCGAGACACCGAAGTTGTAGATGGGAGTTGCAAAGAGCAGCGCGTCGGCGTTGAGTAACTCGTCGCCGAGCGTGGCAACCGCCGCGGCAGCGTCGCGCTGTTCGGGGCTGCGGTCGTCCTCGGGCGTGCGGCTGGCGATCACGGCTTGCGCCCACAGCGTCGAGGGCAGGGGGTCTGTCCCCACCTGCCGGCGAGTGACAAGCCCCTCGGGGTGAGTCTCTCGCCACTCATTCTCCACGATGTCGGCGAGGGCGCGGCTGTGCGAGCCCTCTTCACGGATACTGGCGTCAAGACGGAACAACGGCATTCGTACTCCTCGATAGTTGGTAACTTTGACTCTACAGGGTACTCGTAAAAACAAAGCCACTTACTTCTCCCTAGTTACTGGTACCCTGGATCGGTGACCGAAGCCAGGGCAAAAGAGGGAGCAACGGCCAGTTTCGACTGTTCGAACGCCTCTCCTGCGACCTGTGACGAAGCGCTTGGTCGGGCCTTTCAGTTCCTTGGGAAGCGGTGGAACGGGGTCATTCTCGCCACCTTGGAAAATGGGACCGTGGGATTCGCCGAGCTTGGGCGCCGGGTGGAAGGGATCAGCGATTCGGTCCTCGCCGAACGGCTGAGCGAACTGCAGCTTGCAGGTCTCATCCGACGTGAGGTGCAAGCTGGTCCCCCTGTGTCAGTCACCTACACGCTCTCACCTGCCGGCGCGGCACTTATGCCCGTCATGCACCAACTCAGTGCGTGGGCCGCGAGCAACCTCTCTGCTCGGTCGTAGCAATTCGATCGAGAGGGCTTGCTCAGCGTCGAGCGTAAATCTGGTCGTGGGAAGATGGCGCTATGTCGTCATATCCAATCCCCACTCTGAAGGGCAACCTCGTTCGACTTGAGCCCCTGACACTCGAACATGTCGACGGGCTCTTGGAAGCAGCAAACGAAGACCGCTCGTCGTATGGCATGACGTCGGTACCCGACGACCGCGACGGGACCGAGGGCTTCATCAGTGACATGCTGCGAATGTGGGAGGCCGGAGAGGTCATTCCCTTTGCGCAGATCGATGTCGAAAGCAACCGTCCCGTGGGCGTGACGCGACTCATGACCATACGAAGCCTTCGACATTTTGCCACGCCCTATGCGGTAGAGATCGGTGGGACGTGGCTGGCCAAGTCGGCTCAACGGTCAGGCATCAACACCGAGGCGAAGCTCCTCTTGCTCGACTACGCGTTCGAAACATGGCACGTCGGGCGCGTCGATCTCAAGACCGATGCTCGAAACGATCGCTCGAGAAACGCCATCTTGCGCATCGGTGCCTCCTTTGAGGGTGTGCTTCGGCACTGGCAGCCGTCCCTCGTTGAAGGCGAAGAGGGAACGCTGCGTGACTCCGCGATGTTTTCGATCGTCGACGAGCAATGGCCGTCGGTTCGAGAACGGCTCTGCTCGCTGCTCGACCACTACGCGCGGAGCTAGTCGTCGTCTGCACGAGACGGTCTCGACAAGCCGAGCGCCTCTCGTAGACCCATTGAGGGCCTCGTGATCTCAGGAGTCACGGCGACGAACGATCTGGTTGTCCAGGCACCTCGAATGACGCCGGTGCCGTACGCCAGGTCGTCGGCCACGCCAAGTGGAATGTCCGCAATGTCGACTCGGCGATGCCGCCACCGCCACGCAGTGCCGAGAGTGAACAGCACGAGGGCCTTCGTTCTCAGTTGAGGATGGAGTGCCGCCAGCAACAGCGCGGCGCCGAACGTTCGCACTACGCCGCGTGCAAGCGGCCCCCCCGCGCGAACCATATTGGCGGTGATGACTTGGCTCGCGACCCGGTTGGGATCGTCTTCGCCCGAAAAGACGGTATCGCGAGCGTGACGTTGAGCGCTGGCAATAAGTCGAGCCCCGACTGCTGGTTGGCCAACCAGCACCGACGTCCAGGCCGCAAGGGTCCAGGTATCGACGCGCAGGGGCGCGAGTCTCGAACCATGTCGCTTCGCCAGCTCGGCACTCGATTCGCCGTAGCGATGTCGCTGTTGCCACCACTGGCGCCATGTCGTACGCGACCCGTGCGCGACTTCCGCGTCGGCGACGTAGCGCACGAGCCACCTGTTGTCGTGAAGTCGCCACACGAGGTCCACGTCTTCACCGTGTCGAAGCGACTCGTCGAAACCATCACCGAATGCATCGCGCCGCACCATGAGACAGGCGCTCGGTACATAGCTCACCGCTCCGCCAGGAACGACGAGGCTCGTCTCAGCGCCCATATCCAGCGCACCGAAGTGGTGCTCGAACTTCTCTCGACGAGACGGTCCGTCGGCGCCACGCACTCGCGGGGCGACGGCCGCGAGGAGGGGGTCGGAGAACTCGTTCTGCAAGCGCAGAGCGAGACCTCGCGCATCGACGATGGCGACGTCTGCGTCGATGAACCAGAGCAACTCCCTCGCGCTGCTCTGCGCGCCGGCGTTCCTCGCCGATGCCGGGCCGCGGTTTTCGCCGAGACGCACGAGGGTGGCGCCGTGCGCCTCTGCGGACTCGCCGATGCCGTGGTGGTCACTCGAGCCGTCATCGACGATCGTCACGTGGAACTCGCTGAGCTGATCGAGCAGTGGTCCCAGTGATGACGAGTCGTCGCGAATGGGAACGACGACCTCGATCGAGTCGATCCTCAGCGGCGATTCGAATCGCGGGTGGAGCAGACCCTGCTGTACGAGCGTACGAGCGAACCGTTCCTCGCCGGCGCCAACGCTGCCGCCGTTTCGCCATCGTGAGAAGACCTCTCGTGAAGTACCAGACAGACGCAGCAGTCGCCACGGGCTGCCCCCACTCACGAGGCTGCGCTCGATGAACCGAGAGCGTGGGTCAACGCTGACCGACGTGCCAACGGGGATCGGAGCTTCGCTGGGCGGCGGAGCAGTCGGTACAAACGCGCTCACGGGCCGAGTCTTTCACGCGTGCCGCCGTCCCTTGACGCGGGCGAGACAGAATGGGTGCGACAAAGGAGAGATCGTGACGCCCGAGACATTGACCCACGAAGAGACGGCGGTCGAAGAGGTCGACGACGCCGAAGAGCTGCTCGTCGAAGAGGTCTCGATCGACGGACTCTGCGGGGTCTACTAAGTCGTGGAAGCAGTAGCGACCAGCAACATCTTTGACAGTGCAAAGCCGTTCTGCTTAAGCCAGGACGTTTCGTTGCGCGACGAGTCCTTCGGTGCGCTGGCGTATCACCATGTCAACCGTCGGCTGGTGTTCTTGAAGTCGCGCCTGCTCGTCGACCTGGTGCGACGGCTCGGCGAGTTCGCGAGCGTCAACGAGGCGCTGGAAGCGCTGGTGTCGTCCACCGAACGTGATCGCTACGAAGCGGCGCTCGCCTCGCTCCATCGTTCGGGCCTCCTTCATGGCTGAGGCGCTGCGCGATCGCTTTGAGCGGGGTCTTGCCGCGCCCATCTGTCTGACGTGGGAGCTCACCTACGCGTGCAACCTCGCCTGCACGCACTGCCTCTCTTCATCGGGACGGCGCGACCCGCGGGAGCTCTCAACTGTTGAAGCGATCGCGCTCATTGACGAGATCGCCGACATGCAGATCTTCTACGTCAACATCGGCGGCGGCGAGCCAATGATCCGACGCGACTTCTTCGAGATTGTCGAACACGCCGTGAGCCGCCACGTCGGCGTGAAGTTCTCCACCAACGGCACACGAATTGATCGAGGCGCTGCAGAGCGACTCGCGGCAATTGACTACCTCGACGTGCAGATATCGATTGACGGCGTCGATGCCGCAACGAGCGATCGAGTGCGGGGCGAAGGTAGCTACGACGCTGCCCGGCGAGCCATGGACCATCTCGCTGGCGCGAACTTTGGTCCCTTCAAGATCTCGGTCGTGATCACTCGCGAGAGCGTCGAGCAGCTCGACGAGTTCGAAGCGCTGGCGAGCTCGTACGGCGCCCAGCTCCGGCTCACCCGACTGCGTCCGTCAGGACGCGGCGTCGACGTGTGGGACGAGTTGCACCCAACACTCGCCCAGGGCCGCGAGCTCTATCGCTGGTTGGTTGCGCGACCCGATGTCTTAACCGGTGACTCCTTCTTTCATCTGTCGGCACTGGGCAGTCCGCTGGAAGGTCTCAACCTCTGTGGTGCTGGCCGAGTGGTGTGTCTCATCGATCCCGTCGGCGACGTGTACGCCTGTCCCTTCGTCATCCACGACGAGTTCCTCGCGGGCAACATTCGCGATCGCGGCTTTGCCTCGGTGTGGCGCGAGAGCGAGCTCTTTCGCTCGTTGCGCGAACCAGGCAACGCCGGCGCGTGCACGTCGTGCGGTAGTTACGACGCCTGTCGCGGCGGATGCATGGCAGCCAAGTTCTTCACCGGGCTCGAGATGAGCGACCCCGACCCCGAGTGCGTCTACGGTCATGGCGAAGCGGCGATCGCTGCCAAGTCTGTGACGCCGCGCCCGCACTCGTCCCTCGATCACTCCCGGAGAGTCCCCGTGTCGCTGAGTGCGCGCTAGTCGAGAGGAAAAAGCCCTCAAGTAGTCTGCGATGGGTCGTTTGGGAGGGTTTTCGATGGCGAGTTCGTGGTTCGAGACGGTGGCGATCGCCCAGCGCCGCGCGCAAAAGCGTCTCCCGAAATCGGTCTACGGCGCGCTGGTCGCGGGCTCCGAAAAGGGCCTCTCGTCACGCGACAATCTCGCTTCCTTTGACGAACTCGGCTTTGCTCCGCACGTCGCGGGCCTCTCCAACGAACGATCGATGGCGACGACCGTTATGGGCCAGGCGGTGTCGATGCCAGTGCTCCTCTCGCCGACGGGCGTCCAGGCCGTGTATCCCGACGGCGAAGTCGCCGTCGCGCGAGCAGCCTCGAACCGAGGGGTCGCGATGGGACTGAGCTCGTTTGCGAGCAAGTCCGTGGAAGAGGTCTGTGCCGCGTGCGATCAGGTTCTCTTTCAGATGTATTGGAGCGGGGATCGGGACACGATGGTCCAGCGACTCGATCGAGCGAAGGGCGCGGGCGCGAAGGGCATCATTTTGACCCTCGACTGGTCGTTCTCGAACGGTCGTGACTGGGGTAGTCCTTCGATCCCCGAACGCGTCGACCTTCGCGCCGCATGGAAGTTCGCCCCTGACGTCCTCTCTCATCCCCGCTGGTTCTGGTCGTTCGCGAAGACCGGCCATCTGCCTTCGCTGACGACGCCCAACATGGCCGCACCGGGTGAGCAACCGCCTACGTTCTTTGGTGCCTACTACGAGTGGATGCAGAGCGCGCTGCCGAGCTGGGACGACGTTGCCTGGCTGCGTGAGCAGTGGGAGGGTCCGTTCATGGTGAAGGGCGTGAGCCGCGTCGACGACGCCAAACGCGTTGTCGACCTCGGTGCGAGCGCTCTGTCGGTCTCCAATCACGGCGGCAACAATCTGGACGGCACGCCGGCGCCGCTTCGCGCACTGCCCGCCATCGTCGACGCCGTAGGCGATCAGATCGAAGTGCTCCTCGATGGCGGCGTGCGACGCGGCAGCGACGTTGTCAAGGCACTCGCGCTCGGCGCCAACGCGGTCATGATCGGACGCGCCTACCTCTGGGGGCTCGCTGTCGCGGGCCAAAGCGGCGTGGAGAACGTCCTTGACATCCTTCGCGGCGGCATCGACTCGGCGCTCCTTGGCCTCGGCACGTCGAACATCGATGAGCTCGACCGCACCGACGTACTTGCGCCGCCCGACTTCTTTCGAAAGCTCGGCTGATGACTCGTGTCGCCATCGTGACGGGTGCCGCTCGCGGCATCGGTGCGGCGACCGTTGACGCACTCGTCAACGAGAACTATCGCGTCGTCGCGGTTGATCGCTGTCGCGACATTCCCGATGTGCCGTACGCGCTCGCAACGCCGGCCGACCTTGAGGCCGTCGTCGCCCGCAACGGCGAATCAGTACTCGGACTCGTGGGCGATGTGCGCAGCGCGACTGACATGGGACTCGCGGTGGAGACCGCAACGCGCCACTTCGGGCGCCTCGACGCGGTCGTCGCGTGCGCGGGTGTCCTCGGCGCGGGTGCTGCGTTCTGGGAAGTGAGCGATGCCTCGTGGGACGCGGTGTGGTCGGTGAACGTGCTGGGTACTCGTCGCTTGATCGAGGCTGCGGCACCAGTCCTGATCGCCAACGGTCGTGACCTCAACCCGCGAGTCATCGCGGTGGCGTCAGCCGCGGGGCGCACCGGGCTCTATCACCTCGCCGCGTACAGCGCGGCGAAGCACGCCGTCGTCGGTTTGATTCGCGGCGTCGCGATGGATCTCGCCCAGTATGGCGTGACGGCCAACGCCGTAAGTCCCGGGTCAACGCGCACAGCGATCCTGGACGCGTCGGCGAAGGTCTACGGACTTGACAGCGTCGAATCCTTTGCCGACCAGCAGCCGATTGGGCGACTTCTCGAACCGAGCGAGGTCGCCGCTGCGATCGTCTGGCTCTGTTCGGCCGCGGCCTCAGCCATCACGGGCGCCGACATCGCAGTAGACGGCGGGATGACGGTCTCGTAGTTGCCGTTGCTGCAAGGCGGTCCGGCGTCCGGCGTAGTGTTTGGACGGGGTATTCCTCGGGGGAAGGGGCGTTCATGACGTCGAAGTTTCGAGCTGGCGACACGGTGTTGGGGGCGATCGGGTCGACGCCGCTCATCCAGGTGGACGGCATCTTCGTCAAGCTCGAGTACCTGAATCCCTCGGGCTCGATCAAGGCCCGCATGGCTCGCTACATCATCGAACGAGCTGAGCGCGAGGGGTTGCTGCATCCTGGTGACACGATTGTCGAAGCATCGAGTGGCAACACGGGTAACGCCATGAGCATGGTCGCGGCCGTGCTCGGCTACAAGATGCTCGTCGTCATGCCCGAGGGGTTGAGTCCCGAGCGTGCCGCGATCTCGCTCGCCTTCGGCGCGCAGATGCTCACCGTGGGCACCTTTCACGTGAATGAGGCGCTCGATGAAGCGAGCCGTCTCGGTGACCAGCCGGGCTACTTCGCGCCTCATCAGTTCGAATCGGAGTGGAACGTCGAAGAGAACCGCACCTGGCTCGGTCCAGAGATCCTCGGACAGCTCCCTGACGGCACACTGCCCGACGCCTTCGTCATGGGTGTGGGCACCGGCGGCACGCTCATAGGTGTTGGCCAGGCGTTTCGCCAGGTCAATCCATCGGCGCTCATCGTTGCGCTCGAGCCGAGTGAGTCGTGCACCATCCAGTGCGGGGACACTGGTTTGCACCAGATTGAAGGCATCAGCGATGGGTTCGTCCCCACGATCTATCAGCGCCACTCCGAGATGGTCGATCGCGTCATGGGCGTGCACAGCGACGACGCGGTGAGAGAGATGCGACGACTCGCTCGTGAGCATGGACTCCTCGTGGGTCCGAGCTCGGGCGCCAACATGATTGTCGCCCGCCGCCTGCGCGATGAGCTGCCTGATGGCGCGGCGATCGTTACCATTCTTTGTGACGAAGGGGAGAAGTACTTGAGCGAGTACTTCATTCCGCCGTCGCTGACGTCGAGAATCACGTCCGACTGACGGCTCTGATTAGAGCGGCGTGACGTACGCGCCGCTGATGCCTCCGTCAACGAGGAACGTCGACGCGTTCACGAACGACGAGTCATCACTCGCGAGAAAGAGCACGGCGCTCGCGATCTCGTCGGGCTCCGCGAAACGGCCCGCGGGGATGTGGACGAGCCGCCGCGCCGCACGCTCGGGGTCCTTCGCAAAGAGCTCCTGTAACAGCGGCGTGTTGACTGGACCGGGGCAGAGCGCGTTGACGCGAATGCCCTGTCGGGCGAACTGCACACCGAGCTCGCGCGACATGGCGAGCACGCCACCCTTTGACGCGGTGTAAGAGATTTGTGACGTCGCCGATCCAAGCACCGCCACAAACGAGGCGGTGTTGATGATGGAGCCGCCCCCTCGTTCGAGCAAGAGGGGTATGCCGTACTTGCAGCACAGGTACACCGAGGTGAGGTTGACGTCCTGCACCCGCTTCCACGCGTCAAGTCCCGTCGTGAGGATTGAATCGTCGTCATCGGGCGAGATGCCTGCGTTATTAAAGAGAATGTCAACGCCGCCGTAGGTATCGACCACCGAGGCGTACATGGCCTGCACGCTCTCTTCGTTGGCCACGTTGACGGAGACGAACGTCCCGCCGATCTCTGTTGCGATCTGGGTGCCGACAGTCTCATTCGTGTCGGCGACGACGACCTTCGCACCCTCGGCGCCGAATCGACGCGCCGTCGCGAGACCGATGCCGCTCGCGGCCCCGGTGATGATGGCGACCTTGTTGTCGAGACGTCCCATTTAGTTGTCCTCCGTTGAGATGAATACATTCTTTTCTTCACTGAAACCGAGCAGCGCGTCCGGGCCGAGCTCGCGCCCGAGGCCCGACTGCTTGAAGCCGCCAAAAGGCGTTGAGTAGCGCACCGACGAGTTCGAGTTCACCGACAGCGCGCCCGTTTCGACGCCACGTGCGACACGAAGCGCGCGTCCGATGTCACGACTCCAGATCGAGCCCGAAAGACCGTACGGGCTCTCGTTGGCAATGGCGATCGCCTCTTCTTCGTCGTCGAAGCGCACGACCGAGACGACCGGACCAAAGATCTCTTCTTGGAAGGACCGACTTTTCGTGTCGCTCGTCTCGAGCACCGTTGGCGCCATCCAGTAGCCAGGGCCGTCGGGGGCGCTGCCACGGAAGGCGACGTCCGATTCGTCCACGTAGGAGAGCACCGTCTCGCGCTGGCTCGCCGTGATGAGAGGACCCATCTCGCTCTCTTCGCTCAGTGGATCGAGCACCTTGACGGCTTTCACTGCTGGCTCGAAGAGCTCCATGAAGCGGTCGTAGGCCGACGCCTGCACCAAGAGTCGTGACCGCGCACAGCAGTCTTGGCCCGCGTTGTCGAAGACCGCATAGGGCGCGTTCGCGGCCGCCTTCTCGAGGTCCGCGTCATCGAAGACGATGTTCGCGCTCTTGCCGCCGAGCTCGAGGGTGACGCGCTTCACCTGTTCGGCGCATCCTTGCATGATCAGTCGACCGACGGCGTTGGAGCCGGTGAAGCAGACCTTTCGAATTGCCGGGTGGGTGACAAAGCGGTTTCCCACCATGGCTCCGTCGCCCGTGACGACCTGAAAGACACCCTCGGGAATCCCCGCGTCGAGAGCAAGCTCGCCGAGGCGAATGGCCGTGAGCGGGGTGAGCATCGCGGGTTTCAAGACGACGGTGTTGCCGGCTGCGAGGGCCGGTGCGAGACCCCAGCCGGCGATCGGCATGGGGAAGTTCCACGGCACGATGATGCCGACGACGCCAAGTGGCTCGTAGAACGTGAGGTCGACGCCACCCGCGACCGGGATCTGACGACCCGAATGACGCTCGGGCGCGCCCGAGTAGTAGAGCAGCACGTCGCGCACGTTGCCGGCTTCCCACCTCGCGTTTGAGATGGTGTGCCCCGAGTTCGCGACTTCGAGCTGGGCGAGCTCTTCGATGTGGGCATCGACCACGTCGGCGAATCGCCGCAGCAGCCGCGCGCGGTCGGCGGGCGTGACCTTCTTCCACGACTGAGAAGCCACTGACGCCTTCTCGATGGCGCGGTTGGTCTCGTTGAGGTCGTGGACGTCAACGGTGGCGATCTCTTCTTCGGTCGCGGGGTTGATGATGCCAAGCGTGGTGCTCATAGACGTTCGAATCCTCGGTAGCGTTCCCAGTCCGTGACGGCGGCGTCAAAGGCCGCGACTTCTATTTGCGCGGCGTGCGCATAGTGGTCAACCACCTCGTCACCGAAGGACTTACGCGCGACATTGCTGCTCGTGAAAAGTTCGGTCGCTTCACGCAGCGTGGTGGGCACGCGCGCAGAGTCGGCGACGTAGGCGTTTCCTTCGAATGCGGGTGCGAGTGGCAGTGACTCGTCGACACCGCGCAGGCCGGCCGCAACCAGTGCCGCGACGGCGAGATACGGATTGACGTCGCCACCGGGGATACGACACTCCACGCGGATAGATGACCCGTGACCGACGACGCGAAAGGCGCACGTGCGATTGTCGATGCCCCAGAGCATCGCCGTCGGCGCGAAGGAGCCTTCGACAAAGCGCTTGTAGCTGTTGATGTTTGGTGCGAGAAAGAGCGCCAGCTCGCGCGCGTAGGCGACCTGTCCGGCGAGGAAGTGCTCGAAAACATCCGAGAATCCATGGTCCTTGTCGCCCGCAAACACGGGCTGGTCCTTTCCGTCGCGCAGCGAGAGGTGGATGTGACAGGAGTTCCCTTCACGCTCGTTGTACTTGGCCATGAAGGTGATGGCGCAGTCTTCTTGGGCCGCGATCTCCTTTGTGCCGAGCTTGAAGAGGCTGTGCTCGTCGCATTTGTCGACGAGCTCGGCGTACTTGAACGCGATCTCGTGCTGGCCGAAGTTGCACTCGCCCTTCAAGGACTCGACAATCATGCCGGCGTCGCGCATGGAGCGGCGCACGCGTCCAAGCAGCGGCTCGACGCGCGAAGTACCGAGCAGCGAGTAGTCCACGTTGTACTGGTTGGCTGGCGTAAGGCCCCGGTAGCCGCTGTCCCAGGCCTCTTCGTAGGAGTTTTCGAAGACGATGAACTCAAGTTCGGTGCCGGTCAGACCCTTCCAGCCCCGCTCGGCGAGACGTGCGACCTGACCTTGGAGCACTTGGCGGGGAGAGACCGCGACCGCCTCGCCGTGGACGGTCTCGACGTCGGCGAAGACGATGACCGTCTTCTCGTGCCAGGGGACGAGGCGAATGGTCGAATAGTCCGGGGTGAAGGCGAGGTCCCCGTAGCCGCGCTCCCACGAGGTGAGCGCGAAGCCGTCGACGGTGTTCATGTCAACGTCGGAAGCGAGAAGGTAACTGCAGCCTTCGACCACTCCATCGATCAGGTCGTCGGCGAAGAATCGGGCGTCGATGCGCTTGCCTTGAAGGCGTCCCTGCATATCAGTGATGGCAAGGATGACCGTGTCGATGTCGCCGCTGTCAACGCGCGCCACCAACTCCTCGCGCGTCATCCTGCCAGGTGTTGAAGTACCCATACGCCCCCTTGAACCTCGATCGTGGCAATGGTAGCCGTGACGATACCGGGTGCCTCACCGGCGCATTGCGTGCTCGTGGCTGGTTCTCACAGTGCATGTCCGGTCGAACGATTCGTGAACCGCGGAGTGCCAGATGTGCGGCTCTGCCGAACGATCTCACATCGCGATTCAAGATGTCCTGATCGACGATTGATCCATCGAACACGGAGTCGCGTGCGAAGATTCCGAACGCGCATCCTCTCGCGATTTTTTTATTTTCCATTTGCTAATGGCGTGGTCGAACTCTATGCTCGCTCGAAATGCCGTGACGTCATGGGGGGCAGTCGCATGCATGATCAGCTGAGCGCTAGGTCGATCTCGGTACCAACCGAAACCGAGAGATTTCACCACCGGGGGGTGTGGCAATGACGGATCAAACTGGAATGTCCGAGGCCGACGTCATGGCTCGCGACGTCGAGAAGCTGCACGCGATGGGCTACGCGCAAGAGCTCCGACGGCGCATGGGTGGATTCTCTAACTTCGCGGTGTCATTCACGATCATCTCGGTCTTGTCCGGGGCGCTCACTCTGTACTACTTCGGCATGGAAGAGGGCGGACCAGTCGTCATTGTGTGGGGCTGGCTCATCGTCGGCGCCTTCACGCTGATCGTTGGGCTGGGAATGGCAGAGATCTCTTCTGCATTTCCGACTGCGGGCGGCCTCTACTTCTGGTCAGCCAAGCTGGCGAAAACGAACCCCGGGGCGTGGAGCTGGTTTACCGGCTGGTTCAACCTTCTCGGCCAGGTCGCGATCACGGCGGGCATTGACTACGGCTTTGCCTTCTTTTTCACGGCGTTCTTGAACATGACGTTGGGCTACAAGACGACGGCGGGCTACATACTCATCGTCTACGCAGGCGTTCTCCTCCTGCACGGCATCATCAACACGTTCGGCGTACGTGTCGTCGCCTTCTTGTCGGACGTCTCGGTCTGGTGGCACATACTTGGCGTCTTGGTCATTGCGGCTGTCCTCGCCTTTGTGCCCTCTCATCACGCACCCGCATCGTTCGTCTTCACGAAGTTCGTGAATCTCTCCGGATGGCATTCTGCGCCATACGTGTTCTTCGTCGGACTCCTGATGGCTCAGTACACCTTTACTGGTTACGACGCCTCAGCGCACATGTCCGAAGAGACGCTCAACGCCGATCGAGCGGCACCGCGAGGCATCGTCAGTTCGATCCTTGTCTCGATCATCGCCGGCTGGATCCTGATCTTGGCCATCACCTTCGTCATTCCCACGAACATGCACATCTACGGGATCGACGCAGTTCAGGAGTTCGCGCCAGTTCTCATCTGGGAAGCCGCAATCGGTCGCCATGGAGCCGAGTTGTTGCTCGTCATAGCCTTTATGGCCCAGGCGTACTGCGGGATGGCATCGGTGACAGCAAACTCCCGAATGCTCTATGCCTTCAGTCGCGACGGCGCGGTACCGGGACACAAGTACTGGCACCGCATCAACCCGCGCACACGGACACCTACCAACAGCATCTGGTTCTGCGTTGTCTTCGCCTTCCTCTTGGCTCTGCCGTCACTGTGGAGCGGTGTCGCGTATGGCGCGGTCACCTCGATCGCCACCATCGGGCTCTACATCGCCTACGTCCTTCCGACGTTGTTGCGGCGGATGCAGGGCAAGCAGTGGCAGGGAGGAAGCTGGAGCCTTGGTCGCTGGAGCCCGATTATCGGGGTCTTGGGGATTGCTTGGGTCGTCGTTATCGCAATCCTGTTCATGCTGCCGGAGTTCAGTCCGGTCAACGCCGACACGTTCAACTACGCCCCCATCGCGGTCGCTGTGGTTCTGCTGTTCTCGGGCGGCTACTGGCTCTTCAGCGCTCGCAAGTGGTTTACCGGGCCCAAGATGCAAGGCGACCTGGCAGGCATCGCGGCGATCGAGGCGGAGTTCGATCACATTGAGACGGAGCTGAACGAGGTCGACTGACACGATGGCTTCGCCGTTCGTGAGATCGGACGGCGAAGCCAACGATGAACATCTGGTCGAACGCTGCTGTGAGCGAGCGTCGCGAGTTGCCGCGCAGAAGTTACTTGTCGGTAGCGAAACGCCATATAAGTAGAGGTTCCCAATCTCGTAGACTTGCCCAAAGAAACGAAGGGAATCTCGTGCGGCGCACGCGCATCGTTGCCACCATTGGTCCGGCCTCTGACTCTGACGAGAAGCTCAAAGAGCTTGTCACGGCGGGCGTAGACGTCATTCGCCTCTCCTTCGCGCACGGTGACATCCCATCGGGAATTGAGCGGCTGCGCCGCGTGCGCGCCATCGCCCCTGACCTCGCCATCCTGGTTGACATACCCGGGCCGAAGATTCGAGCGGGATCGTTTGGTTCGCTGCCGGTCGCCCTCGGCGTCGGGGAAGAGACTGAGCTCGTCGAGGGTTTTGGGCTCGCCTCAACCGCCGAGCGCATCTGCGTAGAGCGCAATGACGTGCTCGCCCAGTTAAAAGTCGACGACCGGGTCCACATCGGTGACGGTGGCGTCTCGCTGGTGATCACCAGCGTTGGTTCGACGACTTCGGCTCGTGTCACCTCCGGCGGCGCGGTCATGGGCAAGCCCGGGCTGTCGCTTCCTTCGTCGATCATGAACGACCGACTTCCGACCGACGACGACCGGATGCGGCTCGAAGCACTGCGCGACGAGGACTTCGACATCCTCGCGGTCTCCTTCGTGCGCTCGGGCTTCGATATGGAATCGGTACGCGCCGTCCTCTCTCGTAGCGACGTCATGATCATGGCGAAGATCGAGACGAGCGAAGGCATCGAGAACCTCAATGAGATCATCGAGCACTCCGACTCCCTTATGGTCGCGCGCGGTGACCTCGGCGTGCGACTCCCGATCGAAGAAGTCCCGCACCTGCAAAAAGAGATCGTGCGGCTTGGCATCCGCTACGCGAAGCCGGTCGTGGTCGCGACTCAGATGCTCGAGTCGATGACGCACGCCCAGGTGCCCACGCGCGCGGAAGTGACTGATGTCGCGAACGCGGTACTCGACGGCGCGAGCGCGGTGATGCTGAGTGGCGAGACCGCCATCGGCGACGATCCCATCGGAACCGTGATCACCATGGACCGCATCGTGCGGCGCGCGGAGGCGGGCTTCCCCTACGCGGAGTGGGGGGCCGGACTCGGCATTCAAAACCTCGTCGCCTCCTCCACGCAGGCCCAACGCGTGACGGGGGCGATCACCGGCGCCGCGTGGCGCGCGGCGATGGACGAGAACGCAGTGGCGATCGTGGCGTGCACGCGATCAGGACTCACGGCGCGCGCCATCTCGCGTTTTCGACCCCCGATGCCCATCGTTGCGATCACCCCCAACAACTCAACGGCTCGTCAGCTGCGAAGCTCCTGGGGCATTCAAGAGATCTACGTGACGCCGATCAGCGATATCGACGGTCTGTGCAATTACGCAGTAGCCCAGTTGAAGCAAAGCGGCTACGCAAAATCGGGCGATCCGATCGTCGTCATGGCTGGCTCATCGTCGAACAGCGCGGCTGTGACTGACACCGTCCGCATGATCATCGTCCCGTAGGTATTGCACGAAACGAATCAGTTACCTCGTGGCGACACCTGGCACCGCGTATACCCCCTGATTGCACCCGTCAAGGCGTTCTCACTCCGTTGAATCCCTCGCTGGGGTTAAATGGTGAACAACGGGGGGAGAGTTCATGAGCGGGGTACGGGTTCTTGTAGGAACACGAAAGGGCGCGTTCGTATTGAGCGCCGACGGCAAGCGCGACAAGTGGGACGTCAAGGGCCCGTTCTTCGAGGGCTGGGAGATCTTCCACATGAAGGGTTCCCCGGTGAATCCTGATCGGATCTTCGCCTCCCAGTCAGGCGGCTGGTTTGGTCAGATAGTGCAGCGTTCCGACGACGGTGGCGCCACGTGGACTCCCGTGGGCAACCAGTTCGTCTACGACGGCGTACCGGGCACGCACCAGTGGTACGACGGGACGCCACACCCCTGGGAGTTTGCTCACGTCTGGCACCTCGAACCTTCGCTGAGCGATCCGGACACGGTGTTCGCGGGCGTCGAAGACGCGGCACTGTTCAAGTCGGTCGACGGAGGCGAGAGCTGGACCGAGGTTTCCGGACTGCGAAAGCACGACACGGGCTCCGCCTGGCAGCCAGGCGCAGGCGGCATGTGTCTGCACACGATCATCGAGAGTCCGGCGGACCCCAATCGAATCTTTGTCGCCATCTCTTCTGCGGGCGCGTTTCGCACCGATGACGGCGGTGAGCACTGGCATCCGATCAACTCGGGCCTGCACTCCGAGGGCATTCCCGATTCCGACGCCGAGGTCGGCCACTGCGTCCACCGCATCGCCCTGCATCCGTCGCGTCCGGACGTCTTGTTCATGCAAAAGCACTGGGACGTGATGCGCAGCGACAACGCGGGTGACTCCTGGTACGAGGTGAGCGGCAATCTGCCGAGTGACTTCGGCTTTGCCATCGACGTCCATGCTCACGAGCCTGAGACGGTCTACGTGCTGCCGATCACGAGTGATTCGGTGCACTTTCCGCCCGACGGAAAGTTGCGGGTGTATCGAAGTCGTACGGGAGGCAACGAGTGGGAGCCGCTCACCAAGGGACTTCCTCAGAGCCACTGCTATGTCGACGTGTACCGTGACGCGATGTCCGTCGATCGACTCGATTCGTGTGGCATCTACTTCGGCACAACGGGCGGCCAGGTCTACGCATCGGCCGACGCCGGGAACAGCTGGGATGCCATCGTTCGTGATCTCCCGGCGGTCCTTTCGGTTGAAGTGCAAACGTTGGCATGATCCGCGTTGTGCTTCCAGCGCATCTACGAACGCTGGCCCAGGTGAACAAGGAGATTCAAGTTGAGGTGGTGGGCGAGGTGACGCAGCGCTCGGTGCTGGACGCCGTCGAGGCGAGCTACCCCGTGCTCGTTGGCACGATCCGTGACGCGCAAACGAAAGAGCGTCGCAAATTCGTCCGCTTCTTTGCGTGCGAGGATGATCTCTCGCACGAGTCGCTCGACGCGCCGTTGCCCAACAAGGTCGTCACCGGTGAGGAGCCGTTCTTCGTCATTGGCGCGATGGCGGGAGGGTGACCTAGTGCCGGGCGTCGCTCGATTCTCTCAAACGACGATTCGTCGAGTCCTGGCGATACTGTCCATCGTTGCGGTGAGCGCCGTACCCTGCGGCGTCGCTCGAGCGGCGATGCTGTCGCGTGGAACGAACGCGACAGCCAAGATCTGCACTGTCGCGACGGACTGTCCATCGATCGGGGCCGTCGCTCGACCGACGGTGACTGCCCACGAGATCGCGGTTTTCCTCAATCAGCTGTGGCAGGCAAACTTCCGGGGCGGTCCGCAGGGACCCTATCAATTGCAGCGCTGCGAGAGCCCGGGGCCTGCGCCATTTCATGTGGAGTGCGTGCTCTTTTCGACGGGAACGCCTCAAGATCTTGCGGCCCTGCGCGGTGTCTTTGAGATGTCGCGGCTCTTTACGAATGTGAATTGAATCGAACCAAAGACTGTGGGCTCGACCTCTTCGGCCTAGCGGTGCCCCCGACAGGAGTCGAACCTGCGCACATGGCTTCGGAGGCCAATGCTCTATCCGCTGAGCTACGGGGGCGGCAGTGAAAGCCTACCGGATTAGCGTTTTTTCGCCCTGGCTTGTGTTGGTCGGCGTTCACGATGTTGCAACAACCCGTCAAACATCAATGACGTCTCAGGTGCGCGCACACGAACTCCTAATGTTCTTCTATGAGTACTGCGCCAGTCCTTGGATCACTCTTTCCCGACACAGCCGCGCTGCGCACCGATGGAGTGACGATCGCCGGTGTTGATCTCCGCGAGTTGGCCATTCGTTACGGTACGCCACTCTTTGTCTACGATGAAGCGACCATGCGTGCGCGCTGTCTCGAGGCGGCGAGCGTCTTTGACGATGGCGTAGCCTTTGCCTCGAAGTCGTTCCTGTGTGGCGCGATGGCCCGACTCGCGTTCGAAGAGGGACTCTGCGTCGATGTCGCCACCGAAGGCGAGCTCAACGTCACTCTGCGGGCGGGGGTGCCAGCGAGCCGGATCATCATGCACGGCAACAACAAATCCTCGAGCGAGATTGAGTACGCAATTGCCGTCGGCGTTCACAGGTTCGTCGTCGACAACTTCAGTGAGATCTCGCGGTTGCGCGACACGGTGACGCCCGATCGACCGCTCAACGCCCTGGTTCGTGTCACCCCGGGTGTCGAGGCACACACGCACGAATACGTTCGCACTGGTCAAGAGGACACGAAGTTCGGATTCTCGATCGCCACGGGTGAAGCCAGGGCTGCGATCGACGAATTACGGAGCATAAGCGGGCTCACCCTGCACGGGGTGCACGCGCACATTGGCTCCCAGATCTTCGAGGTGGAGGGCTTTCGCGAATCGATGGGCATCCTCACGGAGTTCACGTCGACAGACGACTTTGACGAGCTCTGTGTGGGTGGAGGACTCGGCGTGCCGTACGTCGAGGGCGAGACCGCTCCGTCGATCAAGGAGTGGGCAGCCTCTATTCGTGAAGCGGCGGCTCAAGGCGGTCTCCGCCCCGACGTTCGAATTCTTGCCGAGCCAGGTCGCGCGATCGTCGCCCAAGCGGGCATCACTGTATATACGGTCGGGGTCGTCAAGCCCGTCACGCAGCGCACTTACATGGCCGTCGATGGTGGGATGAGCGACAACCCTCGACCCGTCCTCTACGGATCAGGGTACGAAGCCTTCGACGTCGACCGACCTCTCGCCGATCGACCGCAAATGGTTCGCCTCGTCGGCAAGCACTGCGAGAGCGGTGACGTATTAATAGACGAGGCGTTCCTGCCCGAGGCGACAGGTGTGGGCAGCCTCGTCGCGACGCCGGTTACCGGAGCGTACGGCTACTCCATGGCGTCGAACTACAACCGGGTGCCGCGCCCGCCCGTCGTCTTCGTGCGTGACGGTGTGGCACGCGAAGTCCTGCGGCGCGAGACCTTTGACGACCTTGTCGGTCTCGAAGTAGAGAGCTGACCTCCGCCAGACGTGAGTTAGCCTTAATTAATGGAAAATCCGGCGGTACGGGTCGGCGTCATCGGCGGTGGCTTCGTCGGCGCCGCCCTCGTGGCCTTGCTCAGCGATCCCTCGCGGAGTGAGGCGCTCGTCGACGGTGCGACGGCTCCGCTCGAGCTGGTGGGTGTGGCGATCCGCGACGTCGGTAAGGAACATCCAGGCATCGATTCGTCGCTGCTCACCACCGACGTCGACGCGCTCATCGCGAGCGATCTGGACGTGCTCGTCGAGGTGGCCGGTGGCGTGGAGCCGGCACGGAGCTACGTCGAGGCCGCGCTCAAGCGCGGCATCTCGGTCGTTACCGCCAATAAGGCTCTCATCGCCGAGAGCGGCACCGAGCTCGCCCAGCTCGCCCACGAGCACGGTGCCGACCTGTTCTATGAAGCGGCCGTCGGTGGGGCCATCCCCATCCTTCGTGCGCTACGCACCTCGCTCGCCGGTGAGCGCATCACCCGGGTGATGGGCATCGTGAATGGCACGACGAACTACATACTGACGAAGATGACGAGTGAGGGCAGCGACTACGCCAGTGCTCTGGCCGAAGCCCAGGCGCTCGGCTACGCCGAAGCTGATCCGACGGCTGACGTGGATGGCTTCGATGCCGCGGCCAAGGTGCAGATACTCTCGACGCTTTCGTTTGGCACGCGACTCGGCGGCGAAGAGATCGCCCGTGAAGGCATCACGGGGATCCGCATCGTCGATGTGGAGTTCGCAAAGCGCACCGGGTACGTGATCAAGCTGCTCGGTGTGGCCGAGCGTGTCGGCGAGACGGGCATCTCTCGTCGCGTGCACCCGGCGATGATTCCGCTGGGTCATCCACTCGCTTCGGTGAACGGCGCGATGAACGCGGTCTTCGTAGAGGGCGTGAAGAGTGGACCACTCATGTGGCTCGGCCAGGGTGCGGGGGGAGAGCCCTCGGCGACGGCGGTACTCGGCGACGTGCTCGACGCCGCGCGCAACCGGGTGAGCGGTCGCCACGACGTGCCCTTCACTGGCGATCGATCGCTGCACTATGTTCCCGCAGGCGAACTGTGGAGTCTCTTCTACTTGAGCGTCGACGTGCTCGACCGACCGGGCGTGCTCGCAGAGGTAGCGAGCGTGTTCGGGCGCCACGACGTGTCGATCCAGTCGATGGACCAGTCGGGCTTCGGTGACGAAGCGCGACTGGCCTTCTTGACGCACAAGGCGCAGAGCGCCAACATCGAAGCGACGGTGCAAGAGCTCACTGCGCTCTCGTCGGTCGAAGCGGTCGGTGCGTGCATTCGTGTCATTGACGAGGCCCTCGCGTGATCGGCTGGCGCGGACTGCTGGTCGAGTACGCCGACTGGCTCGACCTCGACGGCGTGGACGACATCGTTACGCTCCAAGAGGGGAACACGCCACTCCTCTTTGCAGAAGCGCTTTCCGAGCGACTCGGCGCGAACGTGTGGTTGAAGTTCGAAGGACTGAACCCCTCGGGCTCATTCAAGGACCGCGGCATGACCATGGCGATTACGAAAGCGAAGGCGCTCGGTGCGAAGACCGTCATCTGTGGATCGACGGGGAACACCTCGGCCGCCGCCGCGGCGTACGCGGCGAAGGCGGGCATGGAGTGCGTGGTGCTCGTGCCCGAGGGAAAGATCGCGCTCGGCAAGCTCGCACAGGCGATGATCTACGGCGCTCAGGTGCTTCAGATTCGTGGCAACTTCGACCAGGCGCTCAACCTTGCGCGCGAACTGACCCAGCATCTGCCGATCACCATCGTGAACTCGATCAACCCCGACCGAATCGAGGGCCAAAAGACCGGCGCGTTCGAGATCGTCGACGTGCTCGGCCACGCGCCCGACATCTTGTCGATTCCGGTGGGCAACGCGGGGAACATCACCGCGTATTGGCGAGGGTTCACGCAGTACCACTTCGCCCAGCGGTGCGCGACGCTGCCGAAGATGTGGGGGTTCCAGGCTGCCGGCGCCGCGCCCATCGTGCTGGGACATCCCGTGAGCAACCCCGAGACGATCGCGACTGCGATTCGCATCGGCAACCCAGCGAGCTGGGTCCCGGCCCTCGAAGTCATCCACGAATCGCTCGGCGACATTCGCGCGGTCACCGATGACGAGATCCTCGACGCGTACCACTTCGTCGCTCGTCATGAGTCGATCTTCTGCGAGCCCGCCTCCGCCGCGTCCGTCGCGGGCCTCTTGAAGTTCGGCGTACCGCCGGGATCTAGCGTTGTCTGCGTGCTGACGGGCAACGGATTGAAGGATCCGGAGACGGCGGTAGGATCGTTCGCGCTGCCGGACGTCGTCGATGCATCGCTTGGCGCGTTGCTCGACAAGCTCGGCTAAACGTTTACAAGCGGCTGAACTTCCGCTATAATAGATGTTGTCGTCCGTTCGGTTGTGCTGGGCGTAAGGAATTTCTTCCGAGACGACACTTCCCAGAATTTCTTCTCCGCCCTTTCACATCATCTTGGGTGGCGAGAAAGGATCATGCATGGCTATCAAGCCTTCCCCAGACCGTTCGGATCTTGAGTCGAAAACTCGCGAGGATCTCCAAACGATCGCCAAGTTAAAGGGCGTTGACACACCCGCCCGTGCCACCAAAGCCGCGCTCATCGAAGCGATCATGGGCGACGCTCCCATGTCGGAGTCAGCTGCTTCGTCTCGAGCCGTCCGCTCGCGCCGCACAGTCGCGACCCCCGAGGACGACTTCGAAGAGCTCTTGAGCGAGTTCTCGAGCGACGCGAAGAGCGAACCCGCATCAGCTCCCGCGCCCGCCGCGGAGTCCAACGGCGCCGAAGTCGCGCCCAGTGAGCGACCGACCGGCGCTCGCCAGTTCACCCAGACGCGCCCCGAGCGCCAGCCTCGCGAGTTCAATGGCGAGTCCAACAACCGCAGTCGTCGCAACCGTCGCAACCGCAACGGCCGCGAGCGCTTCAACGGTGAAGCAATGCCCAACGCCGACCAGCCCTACGCGGGCGAGCTCGTCGAAGTTGAAGGTCTCCTTGATCTCCGCGACGACGGCTACGGCTTCTTGCGCACGAAGGGCTATCACTCGTCACCGAACGACGTCTACGTGTCAATCAATCAAGTGCGTCGCTATCACCTTCGCAAAGGCGACACCATCGTGGGTGGCTACCGCCCGGCGGCGTCGAACGAGAAGTATCCGGCGCTGTTGCGCGTCGACAGCGTGGCGGGCATCGACCCCGAGGTCGCGCGTCTACGTCCGCGCTTTGAGGACCTCACCCCGCTCTTTCCCGATGAGAAGCTCAACCTCGAGACCAACGAGGGCAAGCTCGACCTCACCCCGCGCATCGTTGACCTTCTTTCGCCGATTGGTAAGGGTCAGCGCGGACTTATCGTTTCGCCTCCGAAGGCCGGTAAGACGACGATCATGAAGCAGATCGCTCAGTCGATCGAGACGAACAACCCCGAGGTGCACCTCATGGTGCTTTTGGTTGACGAGCGTCCCGAAGAAGTCACCGACATCCGACGCAGCGTTCGCGGCGAAGTCATCTCTTCGACCTTCGACCGTCCCGCCGAAGAGCACACACACGTGGCCGAGCTCTGCATCGAGCGCGCGAAGCGACTCGTCGAGCAGGGCCGCGATGTCGTGATCATCCTCGACGGCATCACCCGCCTGGCGCGTGCCTACAACCTCGCCGCTCCCGCTACTGGACGCATCATGTCCGGTGGTGTCGACTCGGGTGCCCTATATCCGCCCAAGAAGTTCTTCGGCGCCGCTCGCAACATCGAAGAAGGCGGCTCGTTGACCATCCTCGCGAGTGCTCTCGTCGAGACCGGTTCCAAGATGGACGAGGTCATCTTCGAAGAGTTCAAGGGGACGGGCAACATGGAGCTCCGGCTCGACCGACGCCTCGCCGAGCGCCGGCTCTACCCGGCGATCGATGTCAACGCCTCCTCGACCCGTCACGAGGAGCTCCTGTTCAGTCGAGACGCGCTCGCTCAGGTCTGGAAGCTGCGCCGCGTCTTGAACGGCCTCTCGGCCGAGGGCCGCGACGCCGCCGGCCTCGAGCTCTTGATCGACAAGCTGAAGACCACCAAGTCGAACGACGAGTTCCTGGCTGAGATCGCCCGGGGCCCCGCGCCGACCAGCTGATTTTCCCGATAAACTCTCTCTTCGCACTAAGGAGCGCTATGAAGCCAGAAATCCACCCCACCTACGGTGAAGCCACCGTGACCTGCTCGTGCGGCAACACCTTTACCACCGAGTCGACCAAGTCGACCCTGCGCGTGGAACTGTGCAACGAGTGCCACCCCTTCTTCACCGGCAAGCAGAAGCTCGTCGACACGGGTGGCCGCGTAGAGCGCTTCCAGCGCCGCTACGCGCAAAAGACAAAGGCGCGCGCTCCGAAGGCGTAAGTCCTCGAGCGCCCCGCCAGTTTCGTGCGCTCTCTCGACGAGACGCTGGACGTTCTTCAGACGGAGCTTCGCACGGTCGAAGCCCAGCTGTCAGAACCCGATGTAGCAAGCGACCTCACGCGCCTGCGCGACCTTTCGCGCCGCCACAAAGAGCTCAACGAGATCAACATCGCCTGGCTGGAGCTCAAATCCGCTCAGGACGATCTCGTGACCGCCCGCGAAATGTTCAACGACACCGAGGGCGTCGACCGCGAAGCGTGGCGCGAAGAAGTCAACACTGCTGAGGAGCGAATCGTCGATCTCGAAGCGAACCTCGAGACGCTGCTCTTGCCCCACGACCCCAACGAGGGCCGCAACGTGATCCTGGAGATCCGTGGTGCCGAGGGCGGGGAAGAGGCGAACCTCTTTGCTGCCGACCTCGCCGAGATGTACCGCCGCTATGCGGCGTTGCGCGGATGGAAGCTCGAGGTCATCGAAGAGCGCGAGTCCGAACAAGGCGGCCTCGACGAAGCCATGTACTTGATCAAGGGCGATGACGCGTGGTCGAGACTCGAATTCGAAGCAGGCGTGCACCGCGTCCAGCGCGTGCCCGTCACCGAGGCGAAGGGTCGCGTGCACACATCGTCGGCGACGGTCTCCGTACTCCCCGAGGCCGAAGAGGTCGACGTCGACATCAACCCGAGCGATCTGAAGATCGACGTCTACCGGTCCTCGGGTCCGGGCGGCCAGAGCGTGAACACGACGGACTCGGCCGTTCGCATCACCCACCTGCCGACCGGCATCGTCGTATCGATGCAGGACGAGAAGAGCCAGATTCAAAATCGGGCCAAGGCCCTCATCGTCTTGCGCTCTCGCCTGCTCAAGGCAGCCCAGGACGCGCAGGCGAGCGAGCTCGGCGATCTCAAACGCTCCCAGCTCGGCAGCGGTGGTCGCAGCGAGAAGATTCGCACGTACAACTTCAAAGAGAACCGGGTGACCGACCACCGGATCAATTTGACGAACTACTCGCTGGACGCGGTGCTGGCTGGTGACCTCGATCCTTACGTCGACGCGTTGCTCTCAGACAAGCGCGCCCGCCAGCTGGCCGAGAGTGACGGACGTTAACGACGAGTTCGTCGCCGAACTCGTCGCCGCCGGCGTCGAGCGTCGCGAGGCGCGCTGGCTCGTCGAGGAGTTCGTGCCCGGCGGCGACCCTGACGCTGCGATCGCGCTTCGTCAGGCGGCAGCGCGCCGACTCAACGGCGAACCCCTCCAATACATCATCGGTCACTGGCCCTTTCGCGCACTCGATCTCGACGTGGACGAACGTGTTCTTATTCCCCGTCCCGAATCCGAAGAGCTGGTCGACATCGCACTGAAGGAGCTGGCCGTGACGGGCGTTGAAGCGCCCAGGATCGTCGATCTCGGCACGGGGTCGGGAGCCATTGGCCTGTCACTGCTGTTTGAACTCGCGCAGCGAGGGATCACCGCGACGCTGATCGCGATCGACGAGTCCTCTGACGCGCTTGACGTCGCGCGGCGCAACGCCGTGAAGCACCACCTCTACGCCGCGTCGTTCGTCGAGTCATCGTGGTTTTGTTCTCTCGACGACTCCTTGCGCGGTCGAATCGACTTGATCGTCGCCAATCCGCCCTACGTCGCAGCGACCGAGTTCGTTACCCTCGATCCGGTACTGCGCCACGAGCCCTACGGCGCCATTGTGGCGAGCGATGCGAGCGGCGTTCCTGGCTTCAGCGACCTCGAGACGATCATCACCGAATCACCCGAGTGGCTGAGTGTCAGCGGCGTGCTCGTCTGTGAGCATTCGAACATCCATCGTGAGGCTGCGCTGCGGCTGGCTCGGTCCGTGGGCTTTCGCGAGGTCGAGGATCACTCCGACATGGCTGGTCTGCCGCGCGTGCTGGTGGCTCGGCGATGACGGTGGTCGTCGATGCGCAAGAGGCGGTGAGCCGCCTGCGTCGCGGTCTGGTCGTCGCCGTACCCACCGACACGGTCTACGGACTTGCTGCGTCGCTTGAGTACCCCGACGCAGTCGCCACGCTCTTTGAACTGAAGCGCCGACCGACCAGCGTGGCGCTGCCGGTGCTCGCGGGGTCTCGCGACGTGATTGACGCGCTCGGGGTCGCGTGGCCCGAGAGAGCGCGTCGACTCAGTGACGCCCTGTGGCCTGGGGCACTCACGATTGTCGTGCCCGTCGATCTGCGCTTGGCGGCGCGCGTCGGCGGTGTCGGATCCGTTGGATTTCGAGTTCCGAATGATGAACTGCTGCTCGACGTGCTCAATCAATGCGGTGCGCTCGCCGTCTCGAGTGCCAACGAGCACGGTGAGCCACCGTGTCACAGCGCCGAAGAAGTGCTGCGCGCGCTCGGGTCGAACGAACTTCTTAACGCCGTGCTGAACGGGGGAGAGCGCGGCGGCGACGTGTCAACGGTGGTCGAGATCGCGGGCGATTCGTGGCGGATCCTTCGCAGCGGAGCGATCAGCGACGAAGAGATCGAGCGACTCCTCGCCTAAGAGTCGGTCGGACGCTTCACCCAGCTGGCGGGACGCTTTTCGAAGAACGCGGTGATCCCCTCGCGCGCTCGCTCACTGCGAAAGAACGATTCGCTGAGTTCTGCCATCTTGGCGAAGGCATCGTTCACACCGAGCCCTGGCACGGCGTACAGCAGCGCTTTCGTCGCAGCGAGCGCCGACGGTTCACCAGCGAGGAGGTCGGTGACGACCTCTTCGACCGTTCGATCGAGCTCATCGCCCGCCACGCTGTAGGTGATGAGGCCGATGCGCGCCGCCTCCGCCGCCGAGAAGCGCTGTCCGCGCAACATCATCTGCTGCGCGTCCACGAGACGCATCTTGGGAAGACAGACGACCGAGATGACAGCAGGCACGACGCCGAGACGCACCTCACTGAAGCCGAAGGTGGCGGTATCGATCACGACGGAAATATCGGTGACGGCGGCGAGGCCGACGCCACCGGCGACGCAGTGCCCGTCAATGCGTCCCACGAAGATCTTCTCCGAACTGCGGATGCGAGAGAACACGTCGATGAGCTGCGTCGGTGCCCTCGCCGGCGCAGACTCCGAAGGTCGAAGATTTGCGCCTGAGCAGAACACACTTCCGCGGTTCGTAAGAACCGCGACACGAACTTCGGTGTCGAGGTCAGCCTCGTCGACGGCTGCGAGCAACTGCCCGATCAGCTCGTCGCTCAAGGCGTTGCGTCTCGACTCGTCAGCGAGCGTGATCGTTGCGACCCCGTTGGCAACCGTGTACTCGACGAGGCTCACGAGGTGCTCTTTACGGGACCCAGCGTCGCCGCGCCCGCAAACGCCTGGGCCCGCTGCAGCCAGTTGGTGGCGAGCTCGCCCGCGACCAGCGATGTGTCCTCGAGGTGGCGGCGCTGGGTCACCACGAGGCAGAACTCTTCGGCCGGCCCACGAACTGTGTCGTCGGCATCGTCGGGATCCCACGTCCACAACGCGCCACTCGGGCTCGTGAGCTCGAGTCGAACCTCTCCGTCGGGTACGGCCTCACCGCGCACCTGATAGGACCATCGCCGCGTGTTGTAGCCGAGTTGCGCGACGTGTCCGAGTCGATCCGTCGGCTGGCGAGTTGCCCGTAGTGCGTCGACGACGTCGGTTCCGTGCGCCCAGGTCTCCATGAGACGAGCGCTCAGGAACGACTTCGCTCCCATCGAAGGGCCGAACCACTCGACGCGGGCGTCGTCAGCGAGGTCCTCACTCACTTCGTGGAGGGCGAGGCGTGCGAGTCGCCAGCGCTCGAGCAGCTCGCGAGGGGTGAGTTGGCGCAGCGGAGCCAACGTGAACTGATCGATGTCGCTGGCGTGAGCAACGAGCGCATCACGTTCAGCGAGAAATCGCTCGATGTCGGCGATCGCAGACGCGGCCGCCTCGTCGAAGTACGTGAGGTGGGCAATCTGATCGGCGACGCTCCAACCGGGACTCGGCGTCGCGTGCAGCCACTGCTCTTCGCTGATGTCTGCGACAACTTCGTCGAGTGCGAGCTGTTCTGCGCGCAGATCTTCACGCAAGCGCTCGATAGACGTCGTCATGGCGTGAGTAGTGAGGTGGGAACTTCGACGTATCGACTCCGCAGCCACTCGCTCAGTCCCTTTGCCTGCGCGTCTTGTCGAGTGGAAGCGGCAACACCTTCGTCGAGTAATCCGTGGATGACGAAGTTGAGCGCGTGAAGGGCCGGGAGGCGATACCGGTCGATCTCAAGCGGCGCAGTCTCGGGGAGAAGACGGCGCAGCTCCTCGACGCTCAAGTAGCCGTCGAGCCATGCAAAACCCTCGTCGCTGCGCGCGAAGACGCCGAGGTTCGCGTCGCCACCCTTGTCACCGGAGCGGCCCCCGCACACATCGCCGAGCGGCGCGAGGGTGGTCGAACCATCGGGTGCGTTCGCACGCGAGCCCTCGTTCGCGACGATGTGGACGGCACCCGTTGGTGCGACCGAATCGATGACTGTTCGCTTGCCGCCGAACACGGTGATGTACTGAGGAACGAGATTGCTCGCGACGCGCGCGGGGCGATACACACCAAAGGGTGCGCCGGGCGAGGGCGGAGCGCCCGGAATGAAGAACCCAGGGACGGTCGAGAGCGCCAGCTCGACGAGTGCGTCGGCGACCACGCGCCCCACCTTCTGTTCGTCGTGGTCCTTGAGGGTGAGCCGCCACAGCGCCACCGCCTCTTCGTTGGTCATCGGGTCGGCCCTCTCGGTGCGAAGGAGCTTCGTCGTGACGCTGTCGTAGTCCTCAGGCGAAAACGGAGACGAGTACCAAAACGCCGCTTCGATAAGGCGGGCCTTCTCCTCGATGTCGAGTCCGGTGAGGGCGACGACAAGATCCTTTCGGTATCCGCCGATCTCATTCATTGCTACCTTGAGCGTCGTCGGCGGGGCTTCGCCGCGCACGCCACTGATGCGTACCCGATCCTTTGCGATCTCTTCGAGGGTGATCGTGTCAAAGCGCGCCGTGACGTCGGGTCCGTAGTACGAAGGCGAACCGATCTCGTAGAGAAGCTGCGACGTCACCGTCCCGATCGAGACCTCACCGCCGGTGCCGTCGTGCTTGCCCACCACCGATGAACCATCCTCGGCGACCTCGACCCAAGGAAAGCCGACGTGTTCCATGCCCGGGACGCCGCGAAAGAACGAGTAGTTGCCTCCAGTCACCTGGGCGCCGCACTCGATCACGTGCCCTGCGACAACAGCGCCCGCGAGCTCATCAAAGTGGTCGCGCCGCCAATCGTGATGCCACGCCGCCGGGCCGCAGACGAGGGCCGCGTCGGTCACGCGGCCCGTGATGACGATGTCAGCGCCCATGGAGAGTGCTTCGGCGATGCCGAAGCAACCGAGGTAGGCGTTGGCGGTGATGAAGCTCGAGACGTCATCGATCGCCTCGTTCGAATCGAAGGCCATCAGATGACCGGTCTCGCGCAACTCCTCGAGGCGAGGGAGAAGATCGTCGCCGTTTACGTACGCGATGGTCGGCACGAGCCCGAGGGCGTTGGCCACTTGCGCGACCGCTTCGGCGCAGGCGGCCGGGTTGAGCCCGCCCGCGTTGGACACGACCTTGATGCCCCGGTCAAGACACGTGCCCATGACCTGTTCTATCTGTGTTACAAACGTTCGCGCGAACCCCGAACCCGGGTGCTTCAGCTGCGTTCTCGCGAGAATCAACATGGTGAGCTCAGCGAGCCAGTCGCCGGTCAGAACGTCGATCGGTCCGCCTTCGACCATCTCTTTGGCGGCGGACACGCGATCGCCGTAGAACCCCGAGCAGTTCGCAATACGAATTGGTCCGCTCACGACTTATCCCCTTGCTCATCGGACTCAAGGGTGAGAAGTTGACTGTCGCGCTCTACCTGTTGGTCCTTTGCGACGAGGATCGCACTCACCGTGCCGTCATATGGCGCGGTGATGACGTGCTCCATCTTCATGGCTTCCATGACGACGAGCGTGTCGCCGGCCTCGACATGCTGATCAACGGCGACGCGAATGTCGAGAATGATGCCGGGCATCGGGGCGCTGAGCCCGCCGCTCGCGACGGCGACGCCGCTCGACGCGGCAAATCGAGGGACGATCGCGAAGTCGACGGTTCCGCGAGGGGCTTGCACATAGAGATGATCGCCTGCGTGGGTGATTCGCACGCGCCGGCGCACTCCAGCCACTTCGACGTCGATCGCTCGATCGCTCCAGCCGTAGACGCTCGCGAGACCAATCTCCCCAAGATCGAATCGGCCGTCGCGACGCGATACGTATCGCACGTCGATATTCCGCTCACCTTCTCGCAGGGCGACGTGCTGACGCGGGAGGCGCGCGTTGCGCCATCCACTTGGGACGGCCTTGAGCACAGGTGCTTCAGCTCGATGCTCGGCCTGGAGCCATAAGGTGCCCGCCGACGCGAGCCACGTTGCTTCGCTGTCGCTGAGGAAGAGCGTCCGCGCCGGATCGACTCGCTCGATGAAGTCCGTCGTCGTGTCGCCCGCGAGGAAGCGCTCGTGCCGGAGGGTGGCGGCGAGAAAGTCGCGATTGGTCGTCACCCCGCCGAGGTGCAGTTCCTCGAGGGCGAGCGCGAGCGAGCGCGCAGCTTCGAGGCGCGTGGGCGAGTGCGAAATGACCTTTGCCAGCAGCGGATCAAAGTCGACCGTGACGACTGAATCTTGTTCCACACCGCTCTCCCAGCGCACAGGGGGCTCCCTCGGCGTCTCAAAGGCTACGAGGCAGCCGGTTGCCGGCAAGAAGCCATGCTCGGGATCTTCGGCGCAGAGACGGACCTCGATGGCGTGACCGCTGAAGCGAATGTCATCTTGGGAGTAGCCGAGCTCCTCGCCGTCTGCGATGCGCAGCTGCTCGCGCACAAGATCGATGCCGGTGACGGCTTCAGTGACGGGATGCTCCACTTGGAGCCGCGTGTTCACTTCGAGAAAGTAGAACTCGCGCGTCGTGTCGTCGAGCAGAAACTCGACGGTGCCCGCTGACTCGTAGCCGATGGATCGAGCGATCTCGAGGGCGGCCGCGCCCATCGACGCCCGAAGTTCGCCGTCGACCGCCGTCGAAGGTGACTCCTCCACCAGCTTCTGATGACGACGCTGGATCGAGCATTCGCGCTCGCCCAAGTGAACGAGGTAACCTTGACGGTCAGCGAGTATCTGGAACTCCACGTGGCGCGACGCCACGACATAGCGCTCGAGGAACACGCGATCGTCGTGGAAGCTGCTCATCGCTTCGCGTCGCGCGTACGTCAGTGCGTCGTCGAGCTGAGCCTCGCTGTCAACGATGCGCATACCCCGTCCGCCGCCACCGGCAGCAGCCTTGATGATGAGCGGAAAGCCGATGGTGCTCGCGTCACGCGGGTCTTCACTTGAGGCAAGTGTCGCCACGCCGCAGGCGCCCGCCACCTTCTTCGCTTCCAGCTTGTCGCCCATGGCCGCAATGACGTCTGACGGAGGTCCGATCCACGTAAGTCCGGCGGCGGTGACCGCCGCGGCGAATTCGGCGTTCTCGGACAAGAAGCCGTACCCCGGGTGGATCGCATCGGCATCGCTCAGTTGTGCAGCAGCGATGATCTCATCGACGTCGAGGTAGCTCGTCACGGGTAGCGCGAGGTCGGCGTCTCGGACGAACGGCGAGTTCGCGTCGACCGGTACGAAGATCGCGACGGTGCGCAACCCCATCGCACCCGCGCCGCGAATGACGCGCCGCGCGATCTCGCCGCGGTTGGCTACGAGCACCGTGGTCATGGTCACAGGCGGAAGACCCCGTAGCTGGTGGCGCCCTCGATGGGACGACTGCGCACCACCGAGAGGCAGAGTCCGAGCACCGTTCGGGTGTCGCGCGGATCGATGATGCCGTCGTCGCTCACCGCGCTGGTCGCGGCGAGGGCGAGCGAGCCTTGCTCTTGGGCTTCTTCGACCATCGCGACCACTTTCGCGTCCTCTTCCTCGTCGAAGGCGACGCCCTGGCGCTCGGCTTGGCCCCGTCGCACCTGGCTCATGACGCCTGCGATCTGCTTGGGTCCCATCACGGCGATCTTCGCCGTGGGCCAGAGGAACGTGAATCGATTGTTAAAGGCACGCCCGGACATGCCGTAGGTGCCGGCGCCGTAGGACGAACCGATGATGAGGGTGAGGTGCGGGACGGTCGAATTGGTCACCGCGTTCAGCATCTGCGAGCCCTTTTTGATGATGCCCTCGGCCTCGGCGTCTTTTCCGACCATGTAGCCGGTGATGTTCTGGATGAAGACGAGCGGCACGTCGATCTGGTTGCAGAGCTGAATGAACTGGCCGGCCTTCTCGGCGGCTTTGGGATGGATGACGCCGTTGTTGCCGAGGATGCCTACCGGATACCCGTGGATGCTGGCCCAACCGCAGACGAGCGTCGTGCCGTAGCTCGCCTTGAACTCTTCGAATCGCGAACCATCAACGACCCGGGCGAGCACGTCACGCACGTCGACGCTTTGGCGAAGGTCGCGACTTACGATGCCGAGCAACTCCTCGGGATCGTTCCGGGGCTCTTCGCTTTGAAATGTGGGACCCGGCCCCTTCTTTCGCCAGTTGAGGTGTGAGACCACCTCTCGACACATCCGCAACGCGCCCATCTCGTCATCGGCGAGGTAGTCGCCGAGACCTGACACTTCGGCGTGCATCTGCGCGCCGCCGAGCGTCTCGTCGTCGGACTCCTCGCCCGTAGCCATCTTGACGAGCGGGGGACCGGCGAGGAAGATCTTCGACTGATCTTTGACGAGGATGTTGTAGTCGCTGAGCCCCGGTTGATAGGCGCCGCCCGCAGTCGACGAGCCAAAGACGACTGAGATTGTCGGCACGCGCATCTTGGACAGCTCGATGAGGTCGTAGAAGAATCGGCCGCTCTCGGCGAAGTGGCCGGTCTGCATGCGGCCGCCGCCGCCCTTGCCGACTCGTAGGTCTGCTCCGGCGGACTCGACGAAGCTGACGTAGGGGATCTGGTTGTCGCGAGCGATCTCGAGCGCCCGCATCCACTTCTTGGCCGAGTACAAGGTGAGTGCGCCGCCGAGCACTGACGGGTCATTCGCCATGATCAGGCACTCGGTCCCGGCGATGACCCCGATGCCGACGATCATGCCCCCGCCGACGGCGTAGTCCGAGCCGTACCCCGCAAGGGCGGATATCTCGAGAAAGGGGGAGTCGGCGTCGAGCACGTTCGCGATGCGCTCTCGCACCGGCAGCTTGCCTCGCGAGCGCATCCGCTCCATGGCCCGCTCGCCACCGCCGGCTTCGGCTTCGTCCAGCAGTTGGTCGATGACCGCGAGCTGCTCGAGTGCGTCGTCACGATTCTTTCGAAACGCTTCGGATTGGGTGTCGAGCGCCGAGGCGAGCGGCGGAGCGAGCGACACTTGCTTCATGGGCCGATCCTACCTATCGTTTCACCGCGCAGATGAGGGCGAACGTGGTTGGAAACGACCGAACGGAGGCGGCGCGCTCGAGGATTTCAGCCTCGGGCCAACAGTAGGGTTGAGTCGATGCGTATTGCTCTCGGCTCCGATCACGCGGGCTACGAACTGAAGACGCTGCTTAAGTCCTCGCTCGAGTCGTGGGGCTATGACGTGCTCGACCTCGGTACCGACAGCGCCAGCGAACCCGTCGACTATCCCGACTACGGTGCTGCGGTCGGGCGCGCCGTCGTATCCCACGAGGCCGAGCTCGGTGTGGCGTGCTGCGGATCCGGGATCGGCATCGCTATGGCGGCCAACAAGGTGCCCGGCGTGCGGGCAGCCGTCGTGCACGACGTGACGTCAGGGCACCTCGCGAGAGAGCACAACCACGCCAACGTCCTATGCCTCGGCGGCCGACTCACCGGATCAACCGTGGCGGTAGAGACCGTCGAAGCGTGGCTGCGCGCGACTCCTGAAGCTCGACACAGCGCTCGAATCGAAAAACTGCAGCATCTCGATGATGCTGGTGCGAAAGAAAGCAGGTAGGCACATGGCTTCGCCGTTGGACGCATGGATCAAGAACGACGATGAGGTCTCCTCCCTCTTGGCCAAAGAGTGGGAACGTCAGACGACGACAGTGCAGCTCATTGCGAGCGAGAACTTCGCGTCGCCGTCGGTGCTCGCTGCAACCGGATCGATTCTCACGAACAAGTACGCCGAGGGGTATCCCGGTCGGCGTTACTACGGAGGCAACTACGTCGTCGACGAGGTCGAAGAGCTTGCGCGCCAGCGCCTCACCGCGCTCTTCGGTGCCGATCACGCGAACGTGCAGCCCCACAGCGGCGCGAACGCCAACGTCGCCGTCTACGAGGCGCTGCTGGACGCGGGCGACACCATCCTTGCGATGCGTCTCGACCAGGGCGGTCACCTTACGCACGGCTCACCGGCATCAATCACTTCGAAGTTTTGGAAGTTCGTCTCCTATGGCGTGACGCCTCGATCCGACGATCCGATGGCTCCAGGAGAAATCATTGACTTTGACAACGTGCGCGACCTCGCACTCGAGCACCGCCCGAAACTGATCGTCGCGGGAGCGACGGCGTACGCGAGGATCATCGATCCAGAACCGTTCCGGGTGATCGCCGACGAGGTGGGCGCAATGTTGATGTTCGACGTGGCGCACGTCGCGGGGCTCATCGCCGGCCACGTGCATCCCAACCCGGCGCCCTTCGCCGACGTCGTAACCTTCACGACCCACAAGACGTTGCGAGGACCGCGCGGCGGCGCCATCGTATGTCGAGAGGAGCACGCGAAGAAGATCGACTCGGCGGTGTTCCCGGGCCAGCAGGGTGGACCGCTCGAACATGTCATTGCCGCAAAGGCGGTGTCCTTCAAAGAGGCGAGCCAACCGAGCTTTACGACCTACGCCGAACAGATCGTCGCGAACGCCCAAGCCTTCGGCACGGCACTCGCCAAAGAGGGCTTCCGCATGGTCTCGGGCGGCACCGAGAATCACATGGTGCTTCTCGACCTCCGTGACTTCGATGCGGAGCTCACAGGCAAAGTTGCTCAAGAGGTGCTCGATCGAGCGGGCATCACGACGAATCGCAACACGATCCCCGATGACCCGCGCAGCGCGTTCATCACGTCGGGCTTGCGAGTCGGTACGGCTGCGGAGACGACGGCGGGAATGCGCGAGGGGGAGTTCGAAACGATCGCAGCGCTGATGGCGCGGACCCTTCGTCATCGCGACGATGACGCCGCGATCGCAGAGGTCCGTCGCGAGGTGGCCGAACTCTGCGCTGCGTTCAACCCGTACGCCAACTTCAAGTAGTTCATGGACAACATCGCCGCGTACATCGCTGTAGCGGTGGTGGGAGCGGTTGTCACCTTGATCGCGAATCGTCCAGCGAGGGCGATCTCCCTGAAGATCGGCTACACCGCGCTGCCCGGCGAGCGTAAGGTCCACCAGAACGTGACGCCCTACGGCGGTGGCGGGGCCATGCTTGTGGGCTTTTGCATCGCTTTGCTCTTCGCGTTCTTGATACCGGTGCTGCGCGGCGTCATTATCTCCTCGAACGAGATGCTGGGTGTCCTGCTCGCGACCGGAGTGATCTTCGTCGTGGGGGTGCTCGACGACTTTCGCGAGATGAGTGCGCCGGCCAAGGTCGCTGGCGAGTTCCTCGCGGCCTCGATTCTCTACTTCTCAGGCGTGACGATGTATCAGCTGAAGCTGCCCTTTGCGGGCTTCATCGTGCTCGGGCCATCGATTCTTCCGATCATCACTGCGGTGTGGGTGTTCGCGCTCTGCAACGCGATCAACCTGATCGACGGCCTCGACGGGCTGGCGGCGGGCATCGTCGCCATCGCGTCGGGCACCTTGTGCGTTTATGGCCTGCGACTCGAAGACCTTGGGCTCTTGCCCGCGACCAACGTCGGACCACTGATCGCGGCGCTGACGTGTGGGATCTGCATCGGCTTTCTGCGCGACAACTTTCACCCGGCGAAACTGTTCATGGGCGACGCGGGGGCCCTGATGCTGGGTCTCCTCATGAGCGCCTCGACAATGGTCATCGGGGGAAGGACACCGCCCACGAGCGGCGTCACCTTCTTCTTCTTTGCGCCCCTCCTCATTCCCGTCTTCATCCTGGGGGTGCCGCTCGTCGACGCCGTCTGGGCGTTCATCCGCCGTACCGCGTCGGGCCAGGGCTTCCACACCCCCGACAAGGATCACATCCACCACCGTCTGATGCGACTCGGGCACGGGCACCGCCGCACGGTGATCATCCTTTGGGCGTGGACGGCCCTCCTTTGTGGATTCGTCCTACTCCCGCTCTTTGACACGCGCGCGAATGTCTTCATTCCACTCGGCGTCGCGGTGCTCGTGATTGCGCTCTTCACGTGGTTCAGCCCGCTGCGCTGGCGGATGCGTCGACTGCGCGAGGGGGCGGACGCGTCCGAGGATCGAGTTGTCCGGTGACCAGCCCTCCGGGAGATGACTCGTATCAGCCCCCGCATCAGGAGAAATCAAGCGTGAAAGACCTGCCCGGCATCGCGGCGTTCGCCACGATGGGCACGACGCTGGCTGGGTGCCTGGCGATTGGCGTGTTGCTCGGGCTCTACCTCGACCACCTCGCGAACTTCGCGCCGTGGGGTCTTTTGATCGGGATAGTGTTGGGGTCGGTCGCCGCCGTGGCGAGCGTTGTAACGCTCGTGCGGCGCTTCCTTTAAAATAATTGACCGCCCGTGTTAGAAAACCTGCCCACCAACACCCTCCCACGCCTCCTACGCCGAACTACCCTTTCAGCCCTCGCGGTGGGGCTTGTCGGCTTTATCGTGGCCATATTCATCGCGCCGCCGCTCGCGGCCCTCGGCTTGGCCCTCGGTGTCGCAGGGGCGATCGTGAACCTGCGTTTCCTCGACCGCCAGGCCGCTCGCGTCGAGCTGCGCGGTGAGCAGAGCACCAAGGCCGTCCGTCGCCAGCTGGGCGGCAAGACCACGGCGCGCCTCCTCGTCACGACCGTTATCGTGCTCGGCTTCGTCTGGCTGAACGCCCCCTTCGGAATCGGTATTGTGTCAGGGCTTGTTCTTTATCAAATTGTTTTTGTCGTGAACGTACTGCGCGTCGTGGCAAATCAGGGAGGCCTGTAGTGAGGATGTTGGAAGCCGGGGGTAACATCACCGTCGGCGTGCACCCTCAAGTGCACGTCTTCGGCCTCGCCATCGACACCGATATCGTGACGTCGACCCTGCTCGCAGTGGTGATCCTGCTCTGGCTCGGTTTTCGCATGCGAGCGAAGGTCACCGACGGCGTGCCGGGCAAGCTCCAGCTCATGTGGGAGATACTCGTCGAGCAGGTGAACGACCTTGCAGACTCGGCGATCGGTCCCCAGGGCCGCCGCTATGTGCCGATTGCGGTGACGCTCTTCTTGTTCATCTTGATCTGCAACTGGATCGGATTCATCCCCTCCGCGCTGCACCCCGGCGTCTCCGCGGAGATCCTGCCCGCACCGACGAGCGACGTCAACCTGCCCCTCGCGATGGCTCTCTTTGTCATCGTGTGGGTGCACGTCGAATCGTTTCGCGCGAGAGGGTTTCGCGGCTACTTTCGCCACTACCGAGAGCCATACCTTGCTCTCGCTCCGATCAACGTGGTCGAAGAGATCACCAAGCCCATCACGCTCACCTTCCGACTTTTCGGCAACCTCTTCTCGGGGGGCCTGATGGTCGCGGTCATGGTGTCGCTGCTGCCCATCTTCGTCTCGCCCTTCGGCGAACTCATCTGGAAGCCCTTCGACTTGTTCATCGGTCTGATCCAGGCGTACATATTCATGCTGTTGACGATCTTGTACTTCGCCTTTGCAACGAGCAACGATCACGACACCGCACTAGAGACCTCGCATTAACAACCCAGGAGGAAATGATTAATGGCTACAAATTCAGATGACATCGCAAGCGCGGTACGCATCGCGGGAGCACTGGTCGGCGGCGGACTCGCCCTCGGCGGTGGTGCCATCGGTGCGGCGATTGGTGACGGCCTGGCCGGTAGCCAGACCATTGCAGCCATCGCACGTCAGCCCGAAATCGAAAACAAGGCACGTCAGTACTTCTTTTTGACGGTGGGTCTGGTGGAGGCCATGTACTTCATTAACCTGCTGTTCACCGTCGTCTTCGTGTACGTCTTCGAGAAGCACTAGCGAGAGCGAAACGACACCCCCGGGTGTCGCGAGCGATGCGTCCTATGAAAGAAGGTCTCACGAGATGACTGGAACGTCAATCTTCCTGCTGCCCAACGGCACGTTCTTCGTCGAGCTGCTGGTGGTCGCGATCATTTTGTTCCTCATGACGAAGTACATCCTGCCGCCCCTCAACAAAGCATTGGAGGCGCGCCAGGAGAAGATTCGTTCTGCCCTCGCGGCGGCCGACGCCGCTCGCGCCGAGGCAGCGGCGGCCGACGATGAGCGCGACAAGGTGCTCGCGCAGGCTCGTGATCAGGCCCGTGCCATCGTGGCCGGTGCCCAAGAGACTTCTGATCAGCTGAAGGCCGAGGCGGCCGGGCGCGCGCAGGTTGAGTACGACCGCATTGTCGCCACCGCTCAAGGCGAGGTCGCCGCCGCGCGTCAGCACGCGATTGACGAGGCGTCGGCGCGAATCGGTGAGATCGTCTTTGACCTCGTGTCAAAGATCGTCGAGCGCGAAGTCGACCAGAGCACTCACGACGACCTGGTACGTGAGGCGGTCGCGGCGCTCAACGCTGAGGCACTGAAGGGTGCGTAGCTGAGCATGCTGCCCAAGCTTGAAGGATTCGCGTCCGCGATCTTCGACCGACTGGACCACGAGGCCCTTTCGACCGTTGCCAGCGATCTCGACGCCTTCACGACCACGGTTCAGGCGCAAGACGAACTGAGCGCCGTTTTGACCGACACGTCGATCGGATCGGTCGCCCGTGGTCAAGTGGTGAATGAACTGCTCTCGGGCAAGGTGAGCAGCGAAGCGCTTCGTCTCAGTGTGTACGCGGCGACCGTCGCCGCCGCGCAGGAAGTGCCGCACGCCATCGACGACCTCGCGCACGCCGCGGCGACGCTGCGCGACACCGGCGCGTTTCACCATCCAGGGCTGGGCCTGCTGGCCGCTCGCCGCCGCGTCGCTGGTTTCGCCGACGCCTTTCTCGATGAGATCGACACCGAGAACTTCTCGACGGTTGAAGATGATCTCTTTCGCTGGGCTCGCACCATAGAAGGCAACGAGGGGCTGCGTCAGCTGCTGCTCGACCGTGACGCGCCGCTCGAAGCGCGCCTTGGGCTCACAAACCAGCTCCTCGAGGGCAAAGTTGATCCGGTCTCGCTGGCCCTCGCGCAGTTCACGATCGTGGGCGGTCGTCCGCGCGACGTCGTGGGCACGCTCGACTACCTCGTCAACTACGTTGCCCATTCGCGTGACTGGCGTGTGGCGCGCGTGCACACAGCGCGCGCGCTGAGCGCCGATAGTCAGCGCGTCCTTGTCGAATCACTCCAGGCGCTCACCGGCAAGAGCGTCGAACTGCAGATCGCCGACGAGCCGTCCCTCTTGAGTGGCGTGCTGGTCGAGATCGGCGATCTGCGACTTGACGCCACCACTCGAGGACGCCTCGGCTCGTTACGCGACGCCGTCGCGCCACGCCGCGTCCTCGAATCCGCCCTCCTACCAAACGAATAAGAAAAGGAATATGTGATGACTGAGCTCACCATTAGCGCCAGCGAGATCACTGAGGCACTGCGCAAGCATGTGACCGACTTCGACCCCGCCGTGGCGGCCGAGCAGGTCGGTCGCGTCGTCGAAGTTGGCGACGGCATCGCTCGAGTCTCGGGACTGCCTTCGGCGAAGGTCAACGAGCTCCTCGAGTTCGAAGACGGCACGATGGGACTCGCGATGAACCTCGACGAGGAGACCATCGGTGCGGTCGTGCTCGGTTCGGTCGACAGCATCGAAGAAGAGCAGGTCGTCCGCTCAACCGGCCGCATCCTGTCCGTGCCGGTCGGCGACGCGTTGCTCGGACGAGTCGTGAACGCCCTCGGTGAGCCCATCGACGGCAAGGGTCCGCTGGTGAACCCGGAGATTCGCCGCATGGAGATCCAGTCGCCCGGCATCATTGGCCGCCAGCCAGTCAGCCAGCCTCTCCAGACCGGCATCAAGGCCATCGACGCCATGGTGCCGATCGGCCGAGGTCAGCGCGAACTCATCATCGGTGACCGCAAGACCGGCAAGACAACGGTCGCGATCGACACCATCTTGAACCAGAAGGGTCAAGGGGTGAAGTGCATCTACGTCGCTATCGGACAGAAGAACTCCTCGGTCGCCCAGACCGTGAAGACCCTGGAGGACTTCGGCGCCCTCGAGTACACCGTCGTCGTCATTGCGGGCGCGGGCGACCCCGCACCGTTCAAGTACCTCGCTCCCTACGCGGGATGTGCCATGGGCCAGCAGTGGATGGAAAGCGGCCAAGACGCGCTCATCGTGTACGACGACCTCTCGAAGCAGGCGGAGGCCTACCGTCAGATCTCGCTCTTGCTCCGACGTCCACCGGGCCGCGAGGCGTACCCCGGCGACGTGTTCTACCTCCACAGCCGCCTGCTCGAGCGCGCGGCCAAGCTGAGCGACGCGCTCGGAGGGGGTTCGCTGACTGCGCTGCCGATCATCGAAACCAAGGCCGGCGACATCTCGGCCTACATTCCCACGAACGTCATCTCGATCACCGACGGTCAGATCTTCTTGCAGTCCGACCTCTTCTACTCCGGTGTGCGTCCCGCGATCGATGTGGGTAACTCCGTGTCACGAGTCGGTGGCGCCGCTCAGATCAAAGCCATGCGCACGGTCGCGGGTACGCTCAAGATCGACCTCGCGCAGTTCCGTGACCTTGAGTCCTTCGCGACGTTCGGCTCCGAACTCGACAAATCGTCCCAGCAGCAGCTTGACCGCGGCTATCGCCTGACCGAGTTGCTGAAGCAGGGACTGAACGCGCCGATGCCGGTCGAAGAGCAGGTTGTCGTGATCTACGCGGGAACGAGGGGCTACCTCGACTCGCTCCCCATCGAGGACGTCCAGCGCTTCCAAGCGGAGTTCCTGACGGACCTTCGCGCGAAGCACGCCGACATCTTGACGAGCATTCGCGAGACGAAGGCGCTCAACGACACCGAGCCGCTCGACAACGCGCTGACGTCGTTCCTTGGCACCTTTGCGACCAGTAACTAAGTAGAAGACGGCGAGAGAAAGGAGGAATCGTGGCCGGTGGACAAGAAAGAGTGCTGCGTCGACGGATCAAGTCGGTGAACTCAACGCGCAAGATCACCAAGGCGATGGAGCTCATCGCGGCGTCCCAGATTCCTCGGAGCCTCGCTCGCATCCTCGCGAACCGCCCGTATCGCCAGGGCATGCAGCGCATCATTCTCGAAGCGGCACTCGGTGACCCCGCTGGCGCGAGGAAGCTGCTGACCTTGCCCGACAAGATCACCGCCGCCGCCGTCCTTGTGGTGACGGGCGACCGTGGTCTGTCCGGCCCCTACAACAACGCGTCGCTGCGCGCGGGCGAGCGCCTCGTGTCAAAGCTGCAAGGCGAGGGCACCCTCGTTCGGCTATTTACGGTCGGCAAGAAGGGCTCGGCGTTCTTTCACTTCCGTGGCATCGAGGTCGAAGACAGTTTCGTTGGATTCCTCGATCGTCCCGAGTACAGCGACGCACAGCGCATCGCCGCACAAGTCGCCGGACTGTACCTGAACGGCGACGTCCAAGAGGTGCTCCTCGTGTCGACGAGATATCTCTCGGCCGGGTCACAGGCACTCGAAACCGAGCAGCTCCTCCCGCTCGTCGTACCGGAGCTCCCCGAGCCGATCGAACACAAGGCCCTGCACGGCTACACCGAGTTCGAACCAGAAGTTGAGAAGCTGCTCGTGAAGCTCATGCCCAAGGCGATCGAGAGTGAGATCTTCTCGGCTCTGCTCGAAGGGGCGGCGTCCTTCCACACCAGCCAACAGCGCGCGATGGCCGCAGCAACCGACAACGCGGACGACCTCGGCCAGACGCTCACGCGCGTCATGAACCGAGCCCGTCAGGACTCGATCACCACAGAGATTATGGAAATCGTGGGCGGCGCCGAAGCGCTCCGCTCGGGAAAGTGAGAAGCAAATGACCTTGACCGAAGACTGGACAAAGTTAGAGACGGGTCGCGTGGTCGCGATCGCGGGACCGGTCGTGGACGTTGAGTTCCCGCCCCACGCCCTCCCTGAGATCAACCACGCGGTCGAGATGGACATCAATCTCGAGGGCAAGACGATCACTGTGGTCGCCGAAGTCGCACAGCAGATCGGCGAGGGCCGTGTTCGCTGCATCTGCATGCGCCCGACTGACGGTCTCGTGCGCGGCACCGTCGTTCGCCAGAGCGGCAAGGGCATCACCGTTCCCGTGGGCGACGCGGTGCTCGGTCATGTCTTCAACGTGATCGGCGAGCCGCTCGACACCGACAACATCGGCCCCGTTGCGGATCACTGGGAGATTCACCGCAATCCGCCGCCCTTCGATGAGCTCGAGCCTCGGGCCACGATGTTCGAAACGGGCATCAAGGTCGTCGACCTCCTTGCGCCCTACGTCCAAGGTGGCAAGATCGGACTCTTCGGTGGTGCGGGTGTCGGCAAGACCGTGCTCATCATGGAGATGATCCGCCGCGTCGCCGAGCACCACAACGGTGTGTCCGTCTTCGCGGGCGTGGGCGAGCGCACCCGCGAAGGCACCGACCTACTACTAGAGATGCGTGAGTCGGGCGTTATCGACAAGACCGCTCTCGTCTACGGCCAGATGGACGAACCGCCGGGGGTGCGCTTGCGCGTGGCACTCGCCGCGCTCACGATGGCTGAGTACTTCCGCGACGTCGAGAACCAGGACGTGCTCCTCTTCATCGACAACATCTTCCGCTTCGTGCAAGCGGGCTCGGAAGTGTCGACGCTGCTGGGCCGCATGCCCTCGGCCGTGGGCTACCAGCCGACCCTGGCTGACGAGATGGGCGAGCTCCAAGAGCGCATCACCTCGACGCGCGGTCACTCCATCACGTCGCTGCAGGCCGTCTACGTTCCCGCCGACGACTACACCGATCCTGCACCGTTTACGACGTTCACGCACCTCGACGCGACGACTGAGCTCAGCCGTCAGATCGCGGCACTCGGCATCTACCCGGCCGTGGACCCGTTGACCTCGACGTCGAACATCCTGGCGCCCGAGATTGTCGGCGAACGCCACTATGCCGTCGCCCGCCAGGTGCAACAGATCCTCCAGCGCTACAGGGAGCTCCAGGACATCATCGCGATCCTCGGTCTTGACGAGCTTTCCGAAGAGGACCGCATCACGGTGACCCGGGCACGCAAGATCCAGCGCTTCTTGTCCCAGCCGATGTTCGTCTCTAAGGTGTTCACCGGCATCGATGGCATCAACGTGCCAGTGCAAGAGACCGTCGAGTCGTTCGAGCTCCTCGTCAAGGGCGACCTTGACCAGTACCCCGAGCAGGCGTTCTTGAACGTGGGCGGCGCCTCCGACGTTGAGGCCAAGGCCGCGGAGCTGGCAAAGAACTAGTGGCGACGCTGAACGTTGAGATCGTGGCGCCCGAGGCGGCGCTGTGGACGGGACCGGCGAACGCGCTCGTGGCGCGCTCATCGGAGGGCTTCTTCACGGTGCTCGCTCAGCACACCGCGATGGTCGGCGACCTGGTGTCGAGCGTCGTGCGCGTAGCTACCAACGAGGGCGAGATCGCCTTCGCCGTGCATTCGGGCTTCTTTCAGGTAAGCCCCGGACTCGAGCCCGAGACGACGCTCGCGACGGTGCTCGCGAGCGTGGCCGAGCGTACGACCGAGATCGACGTCGCTCGCGCTCAAGCCGCCAAGGAGAGGGCGCAGAACGATCTCGCCGCGGCCCAAAAGGCCGATGACGAAGACGCGGAGCGCGTCGCCGCGGGTTCGCTCGAGCGAGCCGAACTGAGACTGCTCGCGGCCGGTAAGTAGTTACGCCGTAGTTGGGTGAGCCACCACGGCGGCTGTCCAGCGAGAGCACTATCTTGAAGCGTTCGCTGTGGTTATCCCGACTCCCGACACGACTTCACTCTGCTAGCTCTTCAGACCCATTGCAGATTAGTAATGGTGCTGTCGTCCTCCGACGGCGTGACCCATGGCTCCGAGAATCCAAAGAGCTAACCCAACGATCAGCGCGTCCTCGACTTCTTGAGTTCCGCTACAACGATATTCCTCCGGTTGCGAAGAGTGCGATCGATGCCACGGCCATGAGGGCGAAGGTGAACCACCCGAGGGTGTTCGCAGCGCGACCGTTAACGTAGTCACCCATCAGACGTCGGCTATTCGAGATGACGAGGACGACGATCAATAGGGGGGCCGCGATGACACCGTTGATCACGGCCACGAACACCAAGAGTTTGATCGGGTTGGCATGCAACAGGCTGAACGCAGTGCCGCCTATCGTTCCGAGTCCGACGAGCGCATAGAACAGCGGAGCTTCGCGAACGGATCGAGAAAATCCCCAGTCTTTACCGGCCAGGCCCGATATCCCGACGGAGCCCGACGCTGCGAGTACTGGGACCGCCAAGAGTCCACTCCCAATGAAACCCAGGGCGAAGATGACACTGGCGAGGCGTCCCGCAAACGGTTTGAGAGAACTTGCAGCTTGTGCCGCGCTTTGGATGTTGGTGATGTGATGCACGTGGAGCGTTTCAGCCGTGGTCGCGATGATGGCGAACATGACGATGTTCGAAAACCCCATGCCAGAGAACACGTCGAGGCGACTCGTACGCAGTTTCAACCGTGCTCGAGCACTGCTTCTCACGGCAAGCGGTTCTGGTCGCGACCCGCCCTCGGGAGCGTCGCGCATCTCCTCGAGTCGATTGGCGCTCTGCCAAAAGAAGAGATAAGGAGAGATCGTGGTGCCCAGTATGGCGACCAGCAGCGCAATATATGCCTTGTTCAATTGAATGTGAGGGTCGACGGTGTAGATGAGCACTCGAAGCCAGTCGTGGGTCACGATGATCGCGACGATGATGTACACCAAGAGTGCCGCCGCCAGCGCTCTGAAGGCGAGCTCGATATGGGCGAATGTTCCTTTCACAAGGAGGATCGAGATTGCCACACCGGCGAGCAGGGCCCACAGCCACGTTGGTCCCGCCTTCAGCAAGTTCATGCCAGAACCGATGGCTACGAGATCCGCCGCAATGTTCAACGTATTGGCCACGATCAGTATGAGAAGGAGCAGACCAATGACCCACTTCCCCAGTCGACCAAAACGCTCCCGGGCAAGTTCGCCAAGGCCCGTGCCGGTAGCGAGTGCCGTTCGGTCGCATATCTCCTGTACAGCGGCCATCAACGGGAACGTCAAGAGCGCCGCCCACAAGAAGGACAGCCCGTACTTTGAACCCGCCTGGGCATAGGTGGCGATCCCCGAGGGATCGTCGTCTGAAGCTCCGGTAATCAGTCCCGGCCCAATGGCTCGCAGATACAAGCGGAATCGGACGCGTGGTTTAGAAGGACGTGCGTCTTTCTTGCCGGCGCCCAATTTCTTTTTGGTCGAACCAGTCACCACTCAATAATTGCCACTGTTTCGACAAATTCGTGGACCGGTTGCGAAATCGTCATCGGACCCACGAATCAGCGCAATTGTTCGGGACCGCCGCATTCTCAACGTTCGCCTTCGCCCACCAGCCGATCCGTGACCAGAAACGCGACTCTTCTTGACGTTTCAGCAATCGGAATCATCTGAAGGGAAGAATCGTTGACGGCAGGAAACTGAACCTCCGAGACTGACCCGTCGCTCGCCGCTCGACCGAATCCCACGAGATCCAGGATAAACGACGCGTCGTCGCCGAGGCTCTCAAATTCGTCGCCGAAAGGAGTCGAGGGCTCGCTCACTCCAATCGAACGATCTCGTTGACGGTGTCTGAGTGCCCCGCCCGTTCGTTGGCAAGAGCCCCGACACCGCGACTGTGCTGTCTCACGTCGACTCCGTCCTACTAGGAAGGGAGCGGGGTCTGGGCGTCCTCACGCTCAAACTATCACGAGATGGCAGCTAACGCCCCGACACGTAGTCCAACAAGTCACGCTTGTCGTGCTCGAGCTCTTCGAGCCGAGCCTTCACGACGTCACCAATCGAGATCAGGCCGAGTAGACGATCGTCCTCGACAACAGGCACGTGGCGAAACCGCCGCTCCGTCATCGTGGTCATCAGCTCATTGAGATCAGTGGCCAAGGTGCACGTGACCACGTCGCGACTCATGAGGTCGGCAACCTTCTGGTCAAGTGCCTTTTCGCCGCTTGTCGCGAGGGCGCGCACGACGTCGCGCTCGGAGAACATCCCCACCAGCGGCGGGGTTGCACCGGTGACGACCAGTGCGCCGATGCCGCGCTCTTTGAGCAGGGCGACCGCGTCTTTGACGGTGCGCTCCTGTGAGATGGTCGACACTTCGCTGCCCTTTGATTCCAGTAGATGCGAGACTTTCATGGGCCCCTCCTTCACGCCGTAGCGCCTGAGCCAAACGGCTCCTACGGCGCAGACTAAGGCTGCGAAATCCAAAGCGCAACCAGCGACTTTGTGAAAAGTATCTTCTGAAGGCTCTCTTAAAATCCTGCGAGCGTGAATTCCTGCAACTTGTCGTGGCGATGGAAGGTTTCGATGGTGCGAAGCGTGCCCGAACGCGATCGTACGACGAGCGATTGGGTCGTGGCGCCGAACTCGTAGAAGCGAACACCTCGAAGAAAGTCACCGTCGGTGATCGCGGTTGCCGAGAAGAAACAGTTGTCGCTCGCGACGAGATCGTCGGTCGTGAGCACTCTGGTGAAGTCATAGCCAAGTGCCTCGGCCTCGCTGCGTTGTTCTTCACTATCTGCGTGCAGCACGCCTTGGATCTCACCACCCAGACCCTTTAATGCCGCGGCGGCGATCACGCCCTCGGGAGTGCCACCGATGCCGAGGAGGATGTCCGCGCCGGAGTTGGGCCAGCCGGTAGCGATCGCACCCGCGACGTCACCATCGGTGATCGACACGACGCGCGCGCCTGCCTCTCTCACCTCGGCGATGAGGTCGTCGTGGCGAGGCCGATCGAGGATGACGACACCCATCTCCTGGACGGGCTTGTTGAGACGCTTGGACAGCTCGCGTAGGTTGTCCGTCGCTGATGCGTTTACGTCGACAGATCCTCGACCTCTCGGGCCGACGGCGATCTTCTTCATGTAGAACACTGGTCCGGGGTTGAACATGGTGCCACTCTCGGCGAGGGCGATCACGGCGAGCGCGCCGTTTCGACCCATGGCCGTGAGCCGCGTGCCGTCAATGGGATCGACCGCGACGTCGACGAGCGGGGGTTGTCCGTCGCCGATGCGCTCGCCGTTGTAGAGCATCGGTGCTTCGTCCTTCTCGCCTTCACCGATGACGACGACGCCGTCCATGGTGACGCCACCAAGGACAAATCGCATGGCGTCAACGGCGGCCTTGTCGGCAGCGATCTTGTCACCGCGTCCCGACCACCGAGCAGCGGCAATCGCGGCTGCCTCAGTGACTCGCACGAGCTCGAGGGCGAGGTTGCGATCGGGCTTCAGCGGTCGTTGCACAGGCCAAGCGTAACCGGCGGCTTCGTGAGGCCGCCTCGGAATTTTGGCCCCTTCCGCCCAGCGGCAATACTTAGAAGGTGACTTCTCTCGTGGTAAAGCCCGCAGGAGCCCTCATGGGTGAGGCTCGGGCGTACGGGGCCAAGAACGCCGTATTAAAGCAGATGGCCGCCTGTCTTTTGGCTACCGGCGAACACCGTTTGACCAACGTTCCACGCATCAGTGACGTGGAGGTGATGGGTGAGCTGTTGATCGCGCTCGGCTGTCGTGTCTACGCGCCAAAGGAGCACGAGCTCTGCGTCGTCGTGCCCGAGGCCGATCAGTTGCACCCTGTCGCACCCGCTCATCTCTTCGAGTCGATGCGCGCGTCGATCGTCGTGCTCGGTCCCTTGCTCACGCGTTGCGGCGAGGCGAACATGGCGCTACCGGGTGGCGACGACTTCGGCCAACGACCGATCAACTTTCACACCGAAGGACTGAGCGCGATGGGCGCCACGTTTCGCAACGATCGCACGTCGATCCACGCCACGTCGTCGTCACCCCGTTTGCGTGCGACGCGCATCACGCTCGAGTACCCGAGCCACACGGCGACCGACAACCTGTTGATGGCGGCGGTGCTCGCCGAGGGACGCACGATTATCGATAATGCCGCGCGCGAACCCGAAGTCGAAGACCTCGGACGCCAGCTCATTGCGATGGGTGCGCGCATCGAGGGGTTGGGCACGTCGCTGCTCACGATTGATGGTGTTAACGAACTCGGTCCCTCTACGCACGACGTCGTCACCGACCGCGTGGTCTCGGCGACGTATCTCGCCTCGGGACTCATCACCGGGGGCAGCGTGCGCGTCGTCGACGCACGACCGGATCACATGGTCATGTTGCTACGAAAGCTCGAAGCCATGGGCGCCGAGGTCGATCGCACCGGGCTTGGCGTCGCCGTCAAGGCTCACGGGCGATTGCACTCGGTCGACATTGCGACGCTGCCGTATCCGGGCGTTGCGACTGACTACAAACCCATCTTGACGACGACGCTGAGCGTGGCAGACGGCGTGTCGGTCGTCACAGAGAACCTGTTTGCGGGTCGATTCCGCTACGTCGACGAGCTCGTGCGACTCGGCGCGAACATCACCACCGAGGGTCACCACGCGATGATTCGCGGCGTCGATCACTTGATCGGCACCTCGGTACGTGGCACCGACGTTCGCGCGACCGCCGCACTCGTGCTGGCTGGTCTCGTCGCCGACGGTGAGACGGCGGTGACGGGGCTTGAGCACATGGACCGCGGTTACGACGACTTCGTCGGACGCCTGAGTGCTCTGGGCGCGCACATCGAACGGTTTACGTGATCGCACGCGAGCCTGACGTCCTGCTCGCCGAGGCCCGGGACGGGTCGCGCGGTGCACTCGCGCGTCTGTTGACGTACGTCGAATCCGGGGGCGAGTTCCACCGCGACACCGTCGCACTGGCGTACGCAACGCCTGCGCCCTACGTCGTTGGTCTCACAGGTTCGCCCGGTGCGGGAAAGTCGACCATCACCGATCGACTCATCACGACCTCGCTCGAACGCGGAAAGGTTGGCGACGCGGAGAGCGTCGACCAAGTGGGCGTCCTCTGTGTCGATCCCACGTCACCGTTCTCTGGGGGCGCGATCTTGGGTGACCGTATTCGAATGCAGGATCACGCCACCAACGAGCGCGTGTTCATTCGTTCGATGGCGACGCGCGGACACCTGGGTGGGCTGTCGCTCGCTGTCCCCGACGCAGTTCGCGTGCTGGGTGCGGCAGGCTTTCCTTTCGTGATCGTCGAGACGGTAGGCGTGGGGCAGATGGAAGTTGAGATCGCCTCGGCAGCCGACACCACCATTGTCGTGACCAATCCCGGTTGGGGCGACTCCATGCAGGCGAACAAGGCGGGACTTCTCGAAGTCGCTGATCTCTTCGTCATCAACAAAGCGGACCGGCCCGGTGTGAAAGAGACCCGCCGGGACTTGGAACAGATGCTCGACCTGGGTCGAGAACGCGTGTGGCGGCCGCTGATCGTCGAGACGACGGCAACTGACGGCGCGGGGATCGACGAGCTGTTCGAGGCGATCGACCTGCACCGGCGTTTTCTTGATGACGACCAGCTCGCCGCGACGAGACGCCGACGCGCGCGCGTCGAACTGGACAACGTCGTGGGCGTTCTCTTGCGTTCGAGAGTGTCAGAGCTCTCGCGCGGTGCCGCCTACGAAGAGCAGATCGAGGCGCTCATCGCAGGAACGACCGATCCCTACAGCGCGGCCGAGGGACTACTACTCGACTCATGATCGCCACCTCGGTCACGTACGACTGGGTCTTCGTCGTCCACATCATTGGAGCCGTCGCCACGATCATCGTGTTCGTTGCGATGCGCCTCGCAGCCCTCGACGTCGCGCGGGGTGCCGATGAGGCGACCCAGCGCTCGCGTTTTCCGGAGCGCAGGAACTGGGCAGCCCGAGTGATTCACGTCATGCCAGTGACCGGACTCATCATGTCGCTCAGCGGGGGCCCGTCCGTTGCTCCATCGCAACCGTGGGTGATCGTCGGGCTTCTTTGTTACATCGCCGCCGCGGGCCACCTCGAGGCGCGGACCCTGCCTGAAGAGCGAGCCCTCGCAGCGACGATTGCCCGAGACGGAGTCGCCACCCGTGATCAGGGGCGCAAGCTCGTTCGCTCCATCGACACCCTGCTCCTCATTGTGGCGATCGCCTTCATCTCGATGCTTATTCAGTACTAACAGCACTTCCCCGAGGAAATTGCCAGCCCTGTCTTGACAGGTGACACTGATGTACTTAGTATCTTCACTTAATTAAGTAAGTTTCTAATCGCTTAATGCTTCGTCCTAGGGGGAATATGAGTCGTAAAGAGCCGGACGCTTTGTCCCAACCGGAGCGCTCCCGTGCAGATCTCCTGCCAGCGAACGAGGAACGGGAGCCCGCTGTTCGAACCAACCCGCCGCGGGCCTCCCGTTCCCTAATCCGTGACATCAACGTCAGTCTTCTGATCGAACTGGTTCGACGTGCCGGTTCGATCTCTCGAGCGGAACTCGCCCGCCAAAGTCAGCTGAGTGCGCCCACAGTGTCAGCCATCGTCGACCACCTCATGAAGCGCGGCATCGTTGTCGAGACGACCACTGCTCCCTCGAGCGGTGGTCGTCCGCCCGTGCTGTTGAGCGTTGACCCGAAAGCGGGCTACGTGGTGGGCATCAAGCTTCGCGGCGACGGGCTCACGACGGTTGTCTGCGACCTCGACGCGCAGGTCGTCTCGAGCGAAGAGCACTACGTGCGTCTCGTGGGCGATCCGATCGCTGCCCTTGACGCCATTGAGGAAGCGACTCGGCGCGCGCTGCGCGACGCCGCGGTGCCCGCGTCGAAGGTCCTCGGCGTGGGCATCGGGCTCTCGGGCATCATCGATTCGAGCGCCGGGGTGTGTCGGTTCTCGCACCTCCTGCAGTGGCATGACGTTGAGCTTGCTGGGCCTCTGCGTCGACGCATGGGACTGCCCGTGTGGGTCGAGAACGACGTGAATGCGTTGGCTGTGGCGGAGAAGTGGGCGGGCGACGCACACACTGCGCGTGACTTCGTCACACTGAGTGTTGGTCGTGGAATCGGTCTTGGCATCGTCGTCGACCGTTCGCTCTATCGAGGAGCGCACGGCGCGGTCGGTGAGTTCGGTCACATGATCGTCGAACCCGGCGGCCCCAAGTGCGAGTGCGGGCGGTTCGGATGCCTCGAGGCGATGGTCGGAGAAGGAGCCATGCGTCGGCGCATCAGTGAACGAAAAGGACACGACGTATCGCGCGAAGAGCTCTTGATGCTCGTGGAGCTGGGCGACGCCGCCGCGTTGGACATCGTGGACAATGCCGGACGCAAACTCGGGCTTGCGGTCGCGAACATGGTGACGCTGCTCAACCCAGAACTGCTCATCATCTGCGGGGAAGGTACGGCGCTGGGTGCCGCGTTCATCGACCCGATTGTGAGCTCAGTGAGAGATCAGACCTTCGCGGATGTGGGACGTCAGCTTGACATCAAGGTGCAGAGCTGGGGCGACGAAGCCTGGGCCGTGGGCGCGGCGACACTGGTCTTGCGCGAGTCGTTCAATCTGCCCGGTGCAGATGACAAGAGCCAGGCGATCTGGCACCGATCGGGGTCGTCAACGACGACGGGCTCGAGCGAGTTGAACTTTGTCTACGGGAGCTGAGTTGAGGAACGGAAACGACGAACACCAAGTGCGACGCAGCGTTGACGCCATCCTGAACAATCAGGACGCCAACGGTGCCATCATCGCGTCGCCGGACTTCGCCCAGTACGGCTTTTGCTGGCTGCGCGACGCATCCTTTAGCGCCTACGCCCTCGACCTTGCGGGCGAACATGCGGCGTCGACGAACTATCACCTCTGGGTGAATCGGGCGGTCACCGGAATCGCCAGCACGATCGACCACGCGATCGCCGCTCGCCTGCAAGGAGACGAGTTGGGCGTCTTGGAGATGCCACCGGCTCGTTTCTCTCTTGGGGGAACGATCGTCGTCGACGATTGGCCGAACTTTCAGATCGACGGATACGGAACGTGGCTTTGGTCACTTGGTCGCCACCTCGAACTCGCGGGATCAACGGACCTTCCCGACGAATATGTCGATTCGGTCGCCCGGGTCGCACGCTACCTCGCCACGTTTTCGTTGAGTCCCTGTTACGACGTGTGGGAGGAGAACGGCAGTGATCGCCACACCTCAACCCTCGCGTGCGTGTACGGGGGGCTCTCCACCGCAGCGCGCTTACTGAACAACGACGACTACCTCGCTTCTGCGCTGGAAGTAAAAGAGCACGTCCTCGCGGGTGGCGAGTCAACCGGCTACTACGTGAAGTCGTCGGCCAATAGCGACGTCGACGCGAGCACGCTGTGGCTCACTGAGCCCTTTGGCGTTGTGGACGCTGACGACGAGTACTTCGCTGCAACGGTTGCGCTCATCGAGGATCGTCTGACCCTTAACGGTGGCATACGGCGCTACCCCACGGACGTCTACTTCGGCAGCGGAGCGTGGCCGGTACTCACCGCATCGATCGGCTGGCACTACGTGGGCATAGGGAATCGTGCGAACGCCGAGCGCTGTCGTCAATGGATCGCCGACCACTTTGACGGGGAGGCTCGGCTTGCCGAGCAGTATGACGGAGATCTTCGCGACCCTCTTCACTACGAGGAGTGGGTCGCGCGCTGGGGACGTCCCGCCATCGACTTGACGTGGTCGCACGCCATGTATGTGGTGCTGTGTCTCGCCCTCGAGGGCGAGATGTCGAGTGGCGACCCCGCATCAATTGGCCGCGAACGAGACGCGAGATCCAGATGAACCGAAGTCGCCAACGCAATGCACGGTGGCTCGAGCTTTTGTTGCCGGGTAAGGGGGGAAGGAGCACACGAGGGCTGATCGGCCCAAGCAGTGAGAACAACGTGAGGTAGGGCCGCGTGGCCCAATGAAGATAGAAAGTGATGCATCAACATGAAAATGAACACATTTATAAGAGGAAGGACCTCGAAGCCGATTCGACTCTTTGTCGCCTTCGCTGCGGTGGCCTTCGGCGGTTCGATGATCGCGATTACCGGAGCGTCGTCAGCGCCAACACCGAAGGCTCATTCGGTGGTAACGCTGCAGTACTGGAACACGTATGACCAGGCCGACGGTGAAGGAAGGACGATGGAGAACATCATCATTCCCCGGTTCGAAAAGCTGAATCCGGGCATCAAGGTGAAGTCGACGTACGTGGTCTACGCGGATTTGCTGCCGAAGTTCATCGCGACGTCAGCAGCTGGTGACCCGCCGGACGTTTTACGTTCGGACATTGCCTGGGTGGCGGAACTCGCTCAGCAGGGTCTCGCGGTCAACGTGGGCAAGCTGAAGGGGTATGCGGCGATCAAAGCGGAGTCTCTACCGGGACCTCTCGCGACAACCGAGGTGAATGGCAAGTATTGGGCATTCGTCTGTGACACGAACACCCAAGCGCTCTACTGGAATAAGGCGCTCTTCGCCGCAGCGGGACTCTCTGGGCCCCCGACGACATTGGACCAACTGTACGCGGACGCCGCGACACTGACGGTGCCGTCCAAGCAGCAGTACGGTTTGGGCGTTGACGGAACGGACATCTGGAACATGGCGCCGTACATTTGGAGCATGGGCGGATCATTTACCAACGCCAACTACACGACGGCATCTGGCTACATGGACAGCCCAGCGACGATCACCGCAGTGCAGACGTTAGTGAACTTGCTGAAGGCCGGTGACATCGGCAGCGACTTCCAAGGTGGTGCGAGTGCCGTCTCCGGTGAGACTGGATTCCCCAAGAACGAGTACGCCATGTACATCGATGGCCCGTGGGCAGTTCCCACCTATAACGGAGAGAGCTTCAGCGGCTACGGCATCGCGCCGTTCCCGAGCGGCTCGGGCGGTTCAGTGTCGACGGTCGGTGGCGAGGACAACATGGTCGCCGCAGACGGCCACCACATCGCCGACGCCGAGAAGTTCGCCGAGTTCCTCGACTCGCCGTTCGCTCAAGACGAGATGGCCCGACAGGGTGACATGTCGGCCATTACGAATGACGCGGCCGTCGAAGTGAAGAACACGCCGTACTACAGCGTGTTTACCAAGCAGCTCCTCACGGCGAGGATCCGCGCGAACAGCGCGGGCTACTCACAGCTGGACACGGATTGGTCCAACGAGATGGGCCAGATCCTGGCTGGTGACGTCACGGTTACGGCTGGTCTCACGACGGCCGCACAAGAAGCTGATACCGCCCTCGCGGGCAGTTAGGTAGTTAATGGACAAAGAGTCAACCGATCTCCTACAGCGCCCGGCGGCAACTCCGCCGGGCGCTGTAGTGAGGCACCACTACCGAGCGCGGCGGCTACTCACGCCGTATCTGTTGCTGCTGCCGGCTGCGTTCCTCTACGTCCTCTTCATCGTCTATCCGATTTTTAAACAGTTCGATATCAGCTTTTACAACTGGCATATCCTTCCCGGAGCGACCAATCCGTTTGTCGGATGGTCGAACTACGCCAGGATCTTCCATGATCCTGAGCTCAAGACAGCGGCGATCAACACGCTGCTGTTTGCTGTCATCACCGTGCCCATTCAGATGGCGCTCGGTCTCTTCGCGGCCGCGCTCGTGACTGATCGAATGCCCGCGCGCGGACTCTGGCGAGCTTTGATCTTCATTCCCGTCGTGAACTCGTGGGTCGTGGTGAGCTACGTGTTCGCCTACATCTTCGCTGACCAAGGAGGCGTCGCCAACGCCATACTCTCCATCTTCGTCGGCCATACCGTCCACGTCGACTGGCTCGCCAATACGTGGACCGGCAACGCGGTCATCTGGATCATGAGCATCTGGAAGGGGATCGGCTGGTCGTTCATCATGTACTTGGCCGCTCTCGATGGCGTGCCGCGCGACCTCCTCGAGTCAAGTCGTGTCGACGGCGCTACCGAACGAAGGGTCTGGAGATACGTAGTGTTCCCCAGCATTCGTCCGACCACCACGTTCGTGACGGTGCTGCTCGTCATCGGCGCAAGCCAAGTCTTCACGCAGGTGTACGTCACCACGGGCGGCGGACCATTCGACTCGACGGGCGTCATGCTCACCAACGCCTATCAAGATGCCTTCTCGTTCTTCTATTTCGGATACGCCGCCGCCATTGCGTCGCTGATGGCCGTCATCATTCTCGGCCTCAGCATTTGGTACATACGTCTGATGCGGAGACGACCATGAGTGTTGTCACGCTGAAAGATGCTCGAAACGACACCAAAGACCGGCGACTAACCGAGCGTCGCTCAAAACCGGCTGCGGCCCCAGGTCTCTTTGGCGTGCGATCGTGGAAGAAATCACGCATGGCCCTGGCGATCCTCTTCGGTCTGGCGGCGATCTTCCCCTTGGTCTACATGGTGTCGCTCTCGTTCCAGCCGACGAGTGACATCCTCACCTCCAATGCGGTGCTCTTTCCCTCGCATCCCACGACGGCGAACTACACCGTGGCCTGGACCCAGAACGGCTTTAGTTCGTACTTCCTCAACAGCCTCATTGTTGCGATCGGTACTGTCGCCATCACCGTCGTCGTCGCGTCGCTCGCCGCCTTCGCCTTCGCTCGCTACACCTTTCCGTTCAAGGAGGTGGTCTTTTACGTCTTCCTCGCCGCCCTCGCCGTGCCGAGTGTCGAGCTGATCATTCCCCAGTACCTGCTCATGCTGCGCCTCCACCTCGTGAACTCGCTGTTCGGACTGGTGCTGATCTACGCGAGCGAGAACCTACCATTTTCGATTTTCCTCCTGCGAGGGTTTTTCGAAGCCGTGCCGAAGGACCTCGAAGAGTCGTTTCGCCTCGACGGCGCGAGCACGCTGCGCGTCCTCACTCGTCTGATCGCGCCGCTTTCGGCTCCCGCTCTCGCGGTCGTGGCGATGTTCACGTTCAACTTCGCGTGGGAGGAGTTCATCGTTGCACTGACGTTGCTGAACAGTCAGTCGCACTACACGCTGCCGATCGCACTGACGTTCTTCATCACAGCGCACCAGACAGACTGGGGACCGCTCTTTGCCGCCTGCACGATCGCGACGATCCCGAGTGTGATTGTCTACTTCATCTCTCAACGTTGGTTCCAACGCGGCGTTTCGCTCGGAGGAATACGTTGATCGCCTCTCGTACGTTGAGCGATCTTCGAAGCGCTTATCTTCTCAATGAGTCGATCGTTGTTGCCGACCTGCCGGACGACACGAGGGATGTCGTCGCGCTGAGTGCGATTGGCGAGGTCTATGGCGCGACCCTTGGTCCCGAGTCGGCCACCGTCTCGGGTCTTCCCGAGGGCACACACGTCCTTCAAGCACTCTCTTCGAGCGGGAGTGTCCTCGCCGAAGAGTTCTTCACCGTGCGCGGACGTCGTGGCGAGGATCCGGTGCCTGGCTTCGTCACGAGCTTCGACGAGGCCTCACGCGACGACGTACTGGCGTGGCTGCGCGACCTTCGCTGTACCGTCGTCCAGGTCTACGACTGGATGGACAGCTACTCGACGGCGCTCGCCGAATCCGACGACTACGAGGATCCGCTCGGGCGGCCGATCTCTCGAGGTGCGTTGGAGAGTTTGATTAAAGGCATTAAGGAGTTGGGCGCCGTCGCCCAGGCCTACGCGCCAGTGATCGCGGCTGGTGACGATCTCGCGGGCGAGCACCCCGACTGGCGTCTCTATCGAAGCGACGGGGCGCCCGAATCCCTGGGCGACCTGTTGCAGATCATGAATCCCGGCAACGGCGAGTGGCAGGCGTACTGGATCGAGAACTACGGAGGAGCCGCCGACGCGCTCGGTTTCGATGGATTTCATCTTGACACGTACGGCTACCCTCGCGACGCGATGAACGTCGCTGGGGAGTGGGTCGATGTCGCTGGTGGCTACGGTACCTTCGTCGACGTCGTTCGCCGAGTTCGACACTCCGACGTGCTGAGTTTCAACCAAGTGAACGGCGTGCCGCGAGGTTTCCCGGCGCCCGAGCCGCCGAGCTTTCGCTACGTGGAGGTCTGGCCTCCGAATGATCGATGGCGCCATCTCGAAGGACTGCTCGAGCGCAGCGGCAACAAGGAGCGTCAAGGTGAGACGCTCGCGCTCTATCCGCCGGTCTGGGGCGCAGGTCGTGATCTTGCGCTTCGCACGTGCGTGCTGAGCGAGGCGGTCTCGACGGCACTCGGGGCCAACGTTTTGATCTGGGGCGACAACGACGGCGTGCTGTGCCATCCCTACTACGTCAATCACGAGACGTTGACGAGACATGAGCGCGAGGTGGCGCTCCGCTGGCACCGTTTCGGGTTGCGCTGTCGCGACCTCTTTCGCGCGGCGACCGACACCAGTTGGTACGAGCTGAGCGACGAGAACGCCTCGATGAAGGTGTCGTGGGCGGGAGAGACGCGGCCCGAGCCTGCTGGCGGTTCGTTATTCGCTCGGGCCTTTCGAGATGAGCACCTCATCGTGGTGAGCCTGCTCGACCTGACGGGCAGCGAAGACGGCTCCTGGTCGTCCGGAACGCGAAGAGGGACCTGCACGAGCGCCGATGTCGAAGTGCTAATCGATGCGCCCGAGTCGTGGTCGGTCGACGTGTCGGTCCTCGGTCGCGATGAGGGGCGCTTCGCGCCCAGCGAATACGTTGAAGCGACCATGCGCGAGGGCACTGGCATTCGCGTGTCGGTCCCCATCGACGAAGGATGGTCAGTGCTGCGCCTGACGCCGAAGACGCCGTCGTGAGATCCGCAGAAGTGCGAGCAGCGAAGGAACAATCGCTCGGTGTCCCCGAGTGGAGAGGCAACACATGACATCGGTACGACTCGACAGCGTCTCCAAGATCTATCCCAACGGGTTCGAGGCCGTGTTCGACCTGGACCTCACGATCGAAGACGGCGAGCTGATGGTTGTGGTTGGGCCATCAGGCTGCGGCAAGACCACGGTGCTGCGCATGATCGCGGGTCTTGAAGACATCACCTCGGGCACCGTCAGCTTTGGTGATCGCGTCATGAACGAAGTACCGCCGAAGGACCGCGACGTCGCCATGGTCTTTCAGAGCTACGCGCTCTACCCACAGATGACGGTTGCTCAAAATATTGGCTTCGCGCTCAAGATGAAAAAGATGCCCAAGGAAGAGATTGATCGTCGCGTACGCGACGCGGCGGCGGTGCTTGGGCTCACCAACTGGCTAAATCGCAAGCCGACGCAGCTCTCGGGAGGCCAGCGTCAGCGCGTCGCGATGGGGCGCGCGATCGTTCGAAGCCCGAGCGTCTTCTTGATGGACGAGCCACTGTCGAACCTCGATGCCAAGCTCCGAGTGCAGCTTCGCGCGGAGATCGGCCGTGTGCAACAGCAGATCGGCGTGGCCACGCTGTACGTCACGCACGACCAGACCGAGGCCATGACGCTGGGGCATCGTGTTGCGGTATTGCGCGACGGCGTGTTGCAGCAAGTCGATTCACCCGAAGTCTTGTATCAACGGCCGCGCAACATCTTCGTCGCGGGATTCATCGGATCGCCGGCGATGAACCTGCTCGAGGGGACGCTGTCGCCCGAAGTCGACGCCGTTGCTCTCGGAAGCCAGCGGATCATGCTGCCGAGCGACGTGGTGAGCCAGCATCCGGGGCTCAAGAATTTTGCGGGTAAATCCATCGTCGTGGGCATCCGTCCGGAGGACCTCCCGGCCGCCGAAGGTGACAGGGACGGACAGATTCTTACCGGCGACGTCCACTTGGTCGAGGCGCTTGGGGCAGAAAAGCTCGTGCACTTTCGATTTGACGCCCCCATTGTTCAGCTCGAGGATACGTCAGTCACCGAAGAGGGCGACGAAATCCTCGTGAGCAACCAGTCGGCCATCTCCGAGTGCGTCGCGCGCATACAGCCACAGTTTCACGTAAGCGCGGGCCAGCGTTTCAGCTTTCGGGTCTCACCCGAGAAGCTCGAATTCTTCGACGTCGAGACGGGCATCTCGATCTGGGAGTAGTTGCTCGACGCGGAAGCACGTTCGACCAACCAGTCGTTGGCGCGATCGTCCGCTCTGTGGGTTAGCGGGGGTCTGAATTGGTGGGCACGACAACAGGGAGGAATCGAAGTGCGCTCAGAAAGACCGCGAGGTCGAGTACGGCGTAGCCCGCGAGCGTGAACGGCACCACGCGCACGCCGAAGTGTGAGACGAGAAGGCTCACCAATCCTGGGCCCGCCACGCCACCGATCATCATGACAAAGATGAGCAGCGACAGTCCGTCGCTGTCATGAGGGAGCAGCTTTGTGTACCAGATGAGTCCCATCGGAAAGATCGACGCGATGATGAGGCCTAGCAAGGGATACGCGATGGGAGCGACCGGATCGATCGCGGCAAGCGCGCAGAGGGCGATTGCGGCAACCAGCCCGCCAAGCACCAGCTTCTTGTCCGACAGCCAGTGGTACAGCGGACCCCCAGCGAGTCGCCCGGCGGCGAGACCGCACCAGAAACCTGCGGTGACGAGACTCCCGATCGACTGGGAGTAGCCCACTCCATGGAGGTCGGTCGCCATCCAGCCCGACGCGGTCGTTTCGATCGCGACGTAGAGCACGTAGGCGATGACGAAGGTGAGGAGAATCGGCCGCCGTTGTGCCTTCATTTTGGTGATCTCTTGCTGCATCTCTTCGGTGTAAAGCGGCGGTGCGTGGACGCCCCTGTTCGTCGTCGAGAGCACGACACCAAGTACGCAGAGACCTCCAAAGAGTGTCGTGAAGTGCGCTGGTCCAAGTCCGATGATCACGAGAGGGCAGATGACGGCTCCGACCCCGTACCCGGCGTTTCCAATGCTGAGTCGGTGTGCGCGACCCGTGAGGGGCGTGCGGGCGAGCAGTGTGTTGAGCGCGATGTCGAGCGTGCCGAAACCGAGACCGATGACGAAGATGCTCGCGAGAAATAGAGACCAGGAGTGCGAGAACGTCGCTCCCGCGGCGCCAACAGCTATCGCTACCAATGCGAGGGTGAGGACGCGACGACCCTCCAGTCGCTTGAGTCCGAGCCAACCCGGCAAGACACCAACGGTGGCCCCTATGAAGTAGACGCTGAGCGCGGCTCCCGCCTCCGGCAGCGAAATATGAAAGTGGTGCGTGAAGCTCTCGAGCAGTGGTCCAAAGAGCGACGTCACTGCGCCCATCAGAATGAACGCGCCCGTCGTACTTGCGAACGCGAAAGGGGTAATCGAGACCTCAGTTGCCGGAGCGCTGGAAGGGGGAAGAGGTTCGAGGTCCACGGGCAAGCAATCTTACGGGCCGCGATTTACATCGCTGTTCCGAATGCGCGCTCAGGCTCCCACTGGGCTCTTGCGGCGGGCCTCGGCAATGGCGACGAAACACGCGGCGTACTGATTCGGCGCCACCTCGTCGAGCTCCGGCGTGACGGTCTTGCACTCTTCGATGGCGTACGGACAACGGGGTTGGAACCGGCATCCAGGCTTCGGGTCAACGACCTTTGGCGGCTCACCGGCGTCGATCGAGACGGACTCGTCGAGAGGACTGCGGGGATCAGGCACGGCCGAGAGCAGGAGCTTGGTGTAGGGATGACGAGGGTCGGTCAAGATCTGTTCGGCCGGGCCGACTTCAACGACATGGCCCGCGTACATGACGAGGATGCGGTCGGCGATGTAGCGCGCCGAGGCGAGGTCGTGGGTGATGTAGAGGATGGAGACATCTTCGCGCTCTCGAAGGTTGGCCATGAGATTGAGGATGCCGACGCGGATGGAGACGTCGAGCATTGAGACGGGCTCGTCGGCGAGAATGAGCTTCGGTCGCAGCACGAGCGCTTGGGCGAAACCGATCCGCTGGCGTTGGCCGCCGCTCAGCTCGTAGGGATACTTATCGAGCATCACCTCCGCGGGCTCGAGGCCGACGGCTTCCATGACCCGGATCGCCTCGGAGCGCCGCGCTGACGCATCGAGGTCTGGTCGGTGCAGCTTGATCGCTCGCATGATTCCGTGTGAGACCCGATACGAAGCGTTGATCGCGCTGTAGGGATCTTGGAACACCATCGGAACCTCACCGCGGTACGCCAGCTTCTCCTTTCGCCCCCTGATGTCGTTGACCGGCTGACCTTCGAAGCGAATGACTCCCGAAGACGGGGAATAGAGCGACGCAAGGAGACGGGCGATCGTGCTCTTGCCACTCCCGCTCTCGCCCACCAGCGCGACGATCTCGCGCTTGCCGATCGTGAAGCTCACGTTGTCGACAGCGTGCAGGAGCTTCTCCGACCAGAAACCCCGCATTCGGAATGTCCTCGTCAGATTGGATACCTCGAGCAGCGGGGCGGGTTCCGCGTCGGGTGAAGTGGAGTCCGACAGCGGCTCACTCTGCAGCGCAACAGCGTCGAGCGCCGCGCCGTCGTTGATTGCTCGTCCCGAGCGCCCGGCAAGACTCCCCGTTTCAGGCGGCGCGTCCGTGTAGAGCAGGCAGCGGACGTCGGACCCGCCCACGCGATAGAGGGGCGGCTCGATGACCGAGCACTGGGGCATCGCGTCGGCGCAGCGAGGTTGAAAACGGCAGCCGGGCGGAGGTATGAGGAGATTCGGCGGGGAGCCGGCGATACCCGTGAGGGGGATCTTCTTGCCGCGGATCGATGGATACGCCTCGAGCAGCGCGCGGGCGTAGGGGTGGCGCGGCGTGTCGAAGACGGTTGCTGTTGCCCCAAGCTCGGCCACCTGCCCGGCGTACATGACCATCAGTCGGTCCGAGAAGTGTCGCACCAGCGAGATGTCGTGAGTCACGAAGATCACAGCGAAGCCCAATCGCTCCTGGAGCTCCTTGATCTGGTGCATCAGAGAACGCTGTCCAACGACGTCGAGGGCAGAGGTGGGCTCGTCCATGACGATCAGGTCTGGCGTGAACAACAGCGACATGGCGATCATGGCGCGCTGACGCATGCCGCCCGACAGCTGGTGGGGATAGCTGTTGAGATGGATGGGATCGATCGAGACGAGGCGTAGTACCTCGGCCGACCGATCGGCGATCTCGTCCTTCGACATCGCCGAGTGCGCCTTGCAGGCGTCACGCATCTGCTGGCCTACGGTCATCACTGGGTTCAGCGCGTTCATCGCATTTTGCATGACGACCGAGAAGTCGCGCCAGCGCAGATGGCGCAGTTGGTTGTCACTCATCTCGGCCATCTCTTCACCGCGAAAGGTCACGCTCCCGCCAATGATTTCGGCCGGCGGGTTGAGCAGTCGGCTGATGGCAAAGACCAAAGTCGACTTGCCGCAGCCAGACTCACCCACGATCGAAAGGAACTCCCCTCGGTGCAGATCGAGGTCGACGTCGTCGACCGCCACGACCGGACCGGCGTCGCTGGCATAGGCGACCGAGAGGTTGCGAACTGATAGCAGCAGATTCGACGACGATGTTTCCCCGGCGTCGCCTCGGCTTACGACGTCGGGCTCGTTCGAAGGGGTAGTGAGTGACGGGTCAGCGGGGACCTGAATCCCGCGCGGGCGCGGAGAGCGACGCACGGGCCGCAGCGCCGGGTTGGCGATCTCGTCGAAGGCGAAGTTGATCAAGGCGAGTGACCCACCGAAGAGGGCGAGGCAGACGCCCGGCATGATCGCCCACAGCGCTAGACCAGATTGGAGCGCCGCTTGTTGATACGACCAGTACAGCATCGTGCCCCAACTCTGAGCATTGGGGTCACCGAGGCCGATGAACTGGAGCCCGGCGGCAGTGAGTACGGCGAAGACGGCGTTGAGACAAAAGGCGGCCACGATCAACGAACTCATCGACGGCAGCATTTCTGCCGTGATGATGTAGCTGGTGCGTTCGCCGCGGACGGCGGCTGCTTTGAGAAAGTCTCGGTTGCGCATTGAGAGCGCTTGCACGCGCAGCTGGCGAGCGCTGTAGGACCAGTTCAGGGCACCGAGGATGATGATGATGTCAAGCAGACCAGCGCTCTTCAAATACGCGGCGATGATGATGAACAGCGGGAAGATTGGAATGACGAGCAAGATGTCGGTGATCGTCGAGAGGACACCGTCGGTCACGCCGCCGACATACGCGGACGCGACTCCGATGAGTACCGCAACAAGCGTGGCGATGGCGCCCGCCGCGAAGGCAATGATGAGCGACTGACGCGCCCCCCAGATGAGCTGAGAGAAGATGTCTTGGCCGAACGACGTCGTGCCGAGCCAGTGGGCCGCCGAGGGAGCCAGGTTCGGCGAGAAGCTCTCGGCGCTCGGGCTGTAGGGGGCGATCAGACCTGGAAAGACGGACAGCACAAGAAAGAACAACAGAAAGAACAAGCCGATTTGCGCCTTGCGATTGCGCACGAGGTTAAGCCACATGTTGTTACCGCGCGAACGCTCCTCACGAGCGATCGCGCGCTTGGCGTCGACGTCGTCGTGAGCGATGACGACTGTCACATCTTCTGGGAGCGTGTCGTCAGGGCGGTTTGAATTCGACATGGCTGCTAGGAGGACTCTCTCGTTCGTGGGTCAAGGATCGCCGTGAGCACGTCGCAGATCAAAAGGCTGAACAGCACCGCGAGCGTGATGAGAAGGAAGAGCGCTTGCATGAGCGGGTAGTCGAGGCCCTCGACCGCTCGCAACAAGAGGCCTCCTAGTCCGGGGTAGTTGAAGACGTACTCGACCAGGATGGCTCCTGACACCACAAAACCGAGCGCCATAGCGAAGCCCGTCAGATTCGGGAGGATGGCGTTCCGCCCGGCGTAGGCCCACATGACGCGCCACGGCTTGAGCCCTTTCGCTCGGGCCATGCGGACGTAGTCTTCGGCGAGCACCGTAATCGTGTTGTTCCTCATGAAGAGGATCCACAAACCGATTTGGGTGATGATGATCGTCAGCCCAGGAAGGATGGCGTGGCGAAGCACGTCAAGGATGTACACCAAGTTCCAGGCGGGGACGTCGCTGAGGATGTTGTACGCGTCCTCGTAGGGCAGCCATCCGAGCGTGACGCTAAAGATATAGACGAGCAGCAGCCCAACCCAGAAGTAGGGGAGCGCGAAGCCGATGACGGCCATCGGGGGCAGTATGTTGTCAAGCCACGTGCCCCGCCGCCACGCGCTCAACAGCCCGATGAAGGTGCCGAGGATGAAGGCGAGGACGGTTGTCACGCCGACCAGACCGAGGGTCCAGGGCAGAGCGTTCAACACCATCGTCCTCACCGGAGTCCCGAAGCTCGTGGTGATGGAGATGCCGAAGTTGAGCGTCACGACGCGTTTCCAGTACTCGCCGTACTGCACGATCAGGCTCTGGTGCTGTCCACCGCCCAGGAGCGTCGTGAGCGCGCGGAACGCCTGAGGCGTGATGTGCGGGTACTGAGAGAGGAGAGCTTCAGCCGGGTTACCCGGCATGAGGCGGGGCAGAAGGAAGTTCAAAGTCACCGCGGCCCAGACCGTGACGACGAAGAAGGCCAGCCTTCGACCGATCGCTCTCATTCGGGCTTCCTTCCGGCTCGGACTAGAGCCGGCACCTTATTTTTCGCGCAAGTGCAAGAGGACAACGCCCCAGTCTGGCACGGCGTACTGATTGGGCTGCGCGTACGGGTCACTCGGCGTCACCCAACCCGTGATGTTCTGGGTGTCGTACTGGTACCAGTCGACGGCTTCGGTGATCGGTATGACTGGCACATCGCTGAGCATGACCTTTTGCAGTTCATCGATGACCGAGTGCTGAACCGCGGTGCTCGTGGTGGCGGCATAGGTCGCAAAGAGCGCGTCGGTCGTGGGACTGCTGTAACGCTCCCAGTCGTCAGAGGCGGACTTGCCGATCGGTGCTGTGTTCACGGAGTCGAGTATCGCTCGCAGCTCGTAGTACGGCGTGGGGCCGCCAGAGTCCCAGCTGTAGGCGAGCTGGTATTGACCGGTGTCAAGGTCGGACTCCCAGGTCGTGCCCGAGAGGTTGTCCGGTGTGACCGAGATGCCGACGGCCTTCAGGTCCGTCTCGATGACGTTCACCGACGCGACCCAGTCGGAGTAGCCGCCGTTGTTGATGATCGTGAAGGAGAGCTGCTTGCCGTCCTTCGCGAAGATGCCGTTAGCGCCCTTCTTGTAGCCGGCGGCCTTCAAAATGGAGATCGCCTTGGCCGGGTCGTAGGAATAGGCGTTGCCGTATTGGGCGGCCTGGGACGAGTCGTACCAGCTGGAGTACGTCGGCTTCACGATGCTGGTCTGGTTCGATGCTGGTTCGTAACCGGACTCACCGATCTTGGAAACCGCCGAGCGGTCGATGGCGTAGGCCATGGCTTGACGAACGGCCAGATTGGAGAGAATCGAGTTCTTCAGGTTGATGTAGATGTTGACGTTGTAGGTCGGCTCGAACCAGATGTGGTAGTCCGGGTTCTTCGACAGGTAGTAGGCCTTGATGTTCGGGATGTACTGCGAACCCCACTGGTCGACGCCACTCGCGAGGTCGGCGTTCGCTGCGTTGTTCGAGAGATAGGACGGGAAGTTCACCGTTTCGATGTATGGCTTTCCCGGCTGCCAGTAGTTGGCGTTCTTCGTGTACTGGATGTTGGCGCTGCTGCACGTGTGCATCGTGTACGGCCCGGTGCCAATCGGGGCAGCGTCGAGATAGGTGACCGGGTTCTTGATCTTCGACCATATGTGCTGCGGCACAATGGGCGTCTCGTCGGCGATGTAGTAGAAGTACGTCACCGACGGCTTCGTGAACTGGAACATGACCTGGTTCGATCCCTTGGCCGACACGCTGCTGAGCACCGACCAGTCGCCGTTGAGGTCGAGCGCGGGATACTTCTTGAGCAGGTCGAAGGAGTAGATCACGTCTTTTGCACTGAACGCGGTACCGTCAGACCACTTCACGCCGCTTCGAATCGTGAAGGTGAGCGTCTTGTTGCCATTGGACCATGCCCACGCGCTGGCCAGCCACGGGGTCGTCGCTCCGTTTTTGAGTGAGTCCATGTACACGAGCTCTTCGTAGACCGGCCCAAAGGAGGCGAACTGGTCGGCGGCGCTGTACGGGTTGAACTGGCAGTTCCACGCGACCCCGTATTCATCGGAGATCGAGACCGTGGAAGAGTTGCCCGAGCCAAAGGCGGCAGTTGATAAGCCGAGGCCGAGGGCGACCGTGCTGCCGATCACCGCTAACCGTCGTGCCCATGTCGTGGTGGTCATTTCTCTCCCCCTTTGGTGTAACGCGCGCGTCCTCGCCGGTTCGGCTCGAATGCGTGCGATCACCTTACATCGTCGCGTAAATCTATTAAAGAAACATCATTGCCCTAATTCACCGCACACTACCGCAAGCCGATGGACCCGTCAAGGACGGCGGCGTTGGTCTCACGAGCGCACGATTCGTTACCGACCGAAGACGTCGTCACCGAACTCTCAGCCTTCGTCGCGCTCGCTCTACGATGGGCTCGTGATGCGCTCACGACACTGTACGAGGCGGTCGTCAACGAACAGCGCGTACGATTGCAACTCGATGATCGAAGGTGGCGCGGAGACTTCGTCGAATGCTCGAGTCGCGCACACGTGAGCGCATCGATCGCCCTCATTCCTCTTCCGCTGAGCGTCACGCCTGGTCGAGGAGATGCCGCCGGCTGTCTGCTCAACGACGGCCTCGTGATCTCCTATGCGCCCGACGTCGTTCGAGAAGCACGATGGTTTCAGCAAGTACTCGAAGCGGGCACGGGATGGCTCATTCAGCTCGTCCCGCGCGAATCCGCGGACGACGCCACGATCGAGCTCAACCTCGTCTCGCAGATTGAACTCCCGTCCGAGGTTGTCGGCGGCGCGCACGACGGCGCGCTTGACGCGGCCTACACGCTGACATGCTCCGGTGGCCGCGTCGTCATCACTTCCCCTGGAGCAGAAGGGACCTTCTACGCGCTGGAGACCCTTCGCCAACTGCTGCCGGATGCCGCTTTTCGGCGCGCGGGGTGGTCCGAGCCGATCTCGCTTCCTGATCTGGAGATCGTCGACGCACCCCGGCTCCCTTGGCGCGGCGTTCTTCTTGACGTCGCGCGCCACTTCATGCCCAAAACGTTCATCCTCGAGCTGATCGACCTTCTCGCTCTTCACAAGTGCAACGTCCTTCACCTTCACCTCACGGACGATCAGGGCTGGCGCCTCGAGGTCGAGGCGTATCCTCGCCTCACCGATGTCGGGGCCTGGCGCCGCGAGTCGCTCGCTTTAGGTGCTACAGATGCCGAGACGGACGAATCATTTCACGGCGGTTACTACAGTCGCCTAGATCTCGAAGAGATCGTCACCTTTGCAGCCGAGCGACACGTGCAGGTGCTGCCCGAAATCGACATGCCCGGGCACATGGTGGCTGCGATCGCGGCCTATCCGGCGTTGGGCAACATTGATAAGCAGCTGACGGTTCGTCCTACATGGGGGGTCTCGAGTCACGTTCTCAACCTCGAGGACGACACACTTCGCTTCTGCACTGATGTCCTCGATGAGGTTGTGCGCACCTTCCCAGAACCGTACGTTCACGTGGGTGGCGACGAGTGCCCGACAACCGAGTGGACGACGAGTCCTCGCGCTCAAGCGATCATGCGCGACGAGGGGTACACAGACGAGCGACAGCTCCAAGGCTGGTTCACTGCGCGCATCGCAGATCATCTTGCTCGACTCCATCGTCGAGTTGTGTGCTGGGACGACGTACTCGAAACCATCGCGCCACCTGACGCGATCTTGATGGCGTGGCAGAACGAGGCAAGCGGCGTCGCCGCGGTCGCGGCGGGGCACGACGTCGTGATGGTGCCACAAGAGTTCCTGTATTTCGACCGCCCCGAGTCCGCCGATCCCGACGAGCCCGTGGGCTTTCCTGCGGTGACGACGCTGGAAATGGTCTACCTCCACGATCCGGTGCCGGCGTCGATTCCGACCGCGGATCGCCATCACGTACTCGGAGCGCAATGTCAGTTGTGGACTGAGTACGTGTCAACGCCGAGCGAGGCGGAGTACCGATACTTCCCACGACTCTGCGCCTTCGCCGAAACCGTTTGGACCGCCGAGACCCCCGGACGCCCCAGATCCTTCGAAGAGTTCGAAGGGCGTCTTGAGCAACACCTCGAGCGGCTCACGGCGATGGGTGTGAACTTCCGACCACTCGAAGGGCCCCCTCACATCTAGGCGACTCGGGCTAACGCTTCATTACCCGCTGCCACGCGTGCTCGGCGCCGACCGCAAGACCGCCTTGGACGATGGCGTCTTCGCCGAGCGCACTCGCGCGCAGTGCGAGCGGCAGCCTGACGAGTGGGCGCAGCTCGCGCTTGACGAGCTCAACGAAGTAGTCGGCCTGTCCGATCCCGCCGCCAAGAACAACCAAGTCGAGGTCGACGACGGCAGTGATCGAAGCGATCGACCGGGCAATGAGGTTCGCTTCGTCGGCGACGACTCGAGTGCATAGCTTGTCGCCTTGCTCGGCGGCGGCGAAAATGCGGCGGGCCGTCACGACGCCGCTCATCTTGGCTTGCTTCGCCGCGCGCACCACGCCTGCTGCTGACGCCGCTGCCTCGAGCCATCCGCGAAGCCTCGCGTCTTTCGGGTCGACGCCGCGGTCGCTTCCGAGCGTCATGAAACCAATTTCACCGGCGCCACCGTGCGAGCCTCGATGGAGGTTGCCATCGAGGATGAGGCCGAGACCAATGCCTGTCCCTACCGAAACGAAGCCGAAGTTCTGCACGCCTTGCGCCGTACCCACGTCGCGTTCGGCGAGCGCCGCGAGGTTGATGTCATTTTCGACCACCATGTCCCCGCCGAAGGCACGGCGCAGCTCGGCGAGCACCTGCGGACGTTGCCAGCCGGGCAGACCTCGCGCCATGAAGAGAGCGTCGCGGCGACGGTCGTAGATTCCGGGACTGCCGATCACAGTTTGGGTGACGGCCGACCTCTTGATCTTCACCGTGGCCACGAGCTCGTCGGCGAGTTTCACCAGCTCCGAGACGCGACCGGCGCTGCTCGACGGATGTACCCTTCGCTGGCCACGCCCCCTCACTGTGCCCGAGAGATCGGCGATAGCGCCGCGGACGTACTCGCGCCCGACGTCAAGTCCGAGAATGAAGCCTGCCTCGGGGCGAAGCTGGTAGAGCGCGGGCGCGCGCCCGCGACGGCCGGAGATCCGACCGGCCACTCGGATCAATCCCTCATTTTCGAGAGTGGCGAGCGCCACGGCCACCGTCGGCTTCGACAGGCCCGACACTGCTGACAGTTCGCTACGCGAAACACTTTCGAACTTTCGAATCTGTTCGAGGAGGAGTTGCTCATTAAGTGCTCGCATAAGGCTCGGACGGGCCGCCAGTACTTGCGGCGTGTTCGAAGACTCGTCGTCGTGTTGCATTGCGCTGTTCTACTCTCCCCGACCGCCAATATCCGAACTCGTGTTGCGTCGGGATCACGATGTGGTGTCCTGATGGTAGCGAACGCGTCAGCTTTGGACCGAGTTGTCGCGAGTCCACGGATGCTCGACCGTGCAAAGATGAACGAGAGCCAGGCGTCCTGTCGGAGTTACCTCTGAGCCGCCTTATGCGGAAAGTGTGATCTTGTTCAGACCCTCGGCAGTATCGATGGGCCGTCCACGCAGTTCGCCAAGGCGAAGCGCCAGTACTTGACCCACGACTACTTGAGCCAGTCCCACACTCCAGTTCGGCGCGGACTCGCCGAGCACGATCTCTTCATCGCTGGCGAGACCGACGCGCTCGTGAGTGCGCACCACGACGGTGCCCATGCCCGCCCGCTGACTCTCGGTCAAGAGCTCGCCAGCAACGGCGTCGCTCAACTCATCGGTGACAATCAGCACGAGCGTTGAGCCTTCGCCCGCGGCTCCGATAGGTCCATGCAGGAAGTCCGGCGCGGCAAATGACTCCGATCGGATGCCTGCCACCTCGCGGATTTTGAGAGCAGTCTCGGCGGCTACCGATTGACCAATACCCCGGCCGACGACGGTGAGTCCTCCACCAACGTTCAGCGCCGCAACCGGCAGGCTCGTCTCGAGCGCCCAGGTCGCAGTCCGCTCCACGAGTTCGGGCAGTCCATCAAGGCCCTCGAGTGCGGAGCCTTGGAGGGCCTCCACCAACTGGGCGAGCGCCTGCCACGTCGACGAGAACGTCTTGGAAGCGGCGACGGCCAGCTCCGGCCCGGCTTCCAGCTCGATGACGTGTTCGGCCACTGCCGCAAGCGGCGACGTTGCGTCATTCGTGATCACCGCGTTAGGCCGCCCTTGAGCAAGAGCGCGTTCGACAACCGCAAGAAGGCTTGGTGTTCGACCTGACTGAGAAATTGCGAGCACTGCAGCACCGTTAAGACCGATGGCGGTTTCGCCCTCGTACAGCGAGGGCGTGGCGAGAGCTACCAAGAGTCCGAGGTCTTCACCCGCCAGATACTGGAAGAAGAGAGCCGCGTTGTCGGAAGAGCCCCGAGCGGCGGCGAGCACGTAGGACGCGCCCTGAAATGACTCGGCAACGAGCCTCGCCTGTTCGCGTCCTCGCTCAGCGCGCTCGCGCAGGATTGAGCCCTGAGAACGGATCTCCTGTTCAAAGCGTGTCGTCATCGCACCCCATCAGCATGTTCGTACGCCCGTAGCGTAGTGGGGTTGATCTTCGTTCCCGCTAGCGGAAAAGCTTGGCGGCGCCGCGGAGTGTGGCGACGTTGTCGTTCACCACCACGCGCCAGGGCTGGTCCTCATAGCGAGCGATATCGACGCGCCGCGAATTTCCCCCGCCCAGATGGGCGACGTCGGCAGAGAACTCTGCCACAAAATTCGTCACCGCCATGTGCAGCCGGTCGTTCCAGAGTCCCTCGTCCTGTGAGCGGGCGTGATCCCCGAGCAGCCCGTCATATGAGGCGCCATCGAGAAAGACCTCGTCGCCCACGTCGCGAATCCGAATGTTCACGTCGTCCACCACCAGCGCGATGCCAAAGCCGGTTCCCAGCGTGAAGACCAGCTCTCGACCCCGACCCTCGCAGCACCCTAGAGCGGCCAACGTGGCGTCGTTGACGACACGAACGTCGAGGCCGCTCGCCTCGCGAAGCGCGAGCTCCAAGTCAGTGCCTTGCCACTCCTCGTGCAGCGCCGGGTCGATCGGCGAAGTGAAGCCGCCGGGCCGCGAGAGGTTGCCGGGTTCGAGGACTCGCCCGTCACGCAAGTCGCCCGGAAACCCCACTCCGATTCGAGCGCATCCGCTTCGCTCAACGTGGGCCAGTACGAAGTCGACTAGTCGCTCGGGCGTGCAGGGATACGGCGTCGGTTCACGAAGGACTTCCTCGACGAGTCGACCTTCGTCGTCCACCGCAGCGAACTTTGTGGTCGTCGCACCGATGTCGACGGCCAAAATGGTGTCGCGGACGAGAACTGGCCGTTCGGTCATGGACACACCGCGGGGCAAGGTGCTGGATTGAGGATTGGGGCTCGCGACGACGACTGACGTTCGTGGGCCGTTGCGCTCATGTCATCGTGTCCTTCGCACACCACTGCTCCTCTGACCCATCGTCGGCGGCCAGCCTAACCATCGCCGCCTACGATCAGAGAACCGACCGCTGTCAGTCGGTTGCGGAGTTGCCCAACGCCCGTCGTAAGACGCGCATCTGTTCGTCGATCATCCGACGCGAAACTTCGGCTGCCGCCACCTTCGAGGAGCTGTGATATGTCCCCGGGTATGAGTGAAGTTCAACGGGAACGCCTGCGTCGAGCAACGCCAAAGCGTAGAGGATGCCTTCGTCGCGCAGCGGGTCGAACTCCATCGTCGACACATAGGCAGGTGGTAGATTCCGCAAGTCGCTGGCACGAGCGGGCGCCGCGTACGGAGACACTTCATCCGACTTCGTGGCACCGAGGTAGTAGCGCCAACTCAACTCCGCACTCGACCGATTCCATTCTGGCGTGTCGACAAACGATTGCATGCTGCGTGTCTCGAGCCGATCGTCAACGACTGGCATTCCCAGGAATTGGAAGCGCAAACGCGGCCCGCCATGATCTCGACAGAAGAGAGCAAGTGCCGCTGCCAGGCCGCCACCGGCAGACTGTCCATAGACGCCCACTCGAGAAGGGTCGACACCAAGTTCTTCGGCGTGTTGGCTCAGCCAGTTCAGCGCGGCGAAGCAGTCGTGCAGGCCCGCGGGGAACGGGTGCTCGGGGGCTAACCGGTACTCCACCGACGCGACGACGATATCGAGCACCGACGCAAGCGCAGCAGCGTTGTCTTGCTCGGAAGAGATGCTGCCGACGACGAATCCGCCTCCATGAAGGTAGAGAAGTGCGGGCACCGTGCCAACTGCGCGGCGAGGTCGGAATACCCGCACTGCTACCACGTGATCTCCCTCGTGACCAGGAATGATGTAGTCTACTATTTTGAGGGAAGACGCGTCGAAAGTGGTCGGCGTTGTCGCAACCATCTGGTTGAGACGTGCTCTCGCGGCGCTCACGTCAGTGATGTCGACAGGCGGAAGGAGTGGCACGGCGCGAGCAAGCTCCGGGTCATAGGAGTAGGCCACACGTCACTTTTATCACGGTCCGCCGGCGGTGAACGCTGACGGCGTTATGCCGTCAGAACCATCGGCGCTCCTGCAGTGACGACCATGGTGTGCTCGCACTGCGCGACGAGACTTCCGTCACTCGTGCGCAGTGTCCAACCGTCTCTATCCTCAACGACTACCTGTGCTGAAACCGAGAGAAACGGTTCGACGGCGAGCACCATGCCCTCGTGCAAACGGCCACGCTGGCCGTCGTCGTAGTTCGGGATCGAGGGATGCTGGTGCAACGCGCTGCCGACGCCGTGGCCGCAGAGATTCTTGATCGTGCGAAAGCCGTAGCGTCGCGCTCGCGTGTAGACAACACGGCCGATGCTGCCGATGCGCTCACCTGCACGAGCTGCGTCCATCGCGTCGCGACTCGCGATGGATGTCGCCTCGATGAGTTTCGTGGCCACCCCGGGAACGGTACCGACTGCCGTGCTGATGCCGGTGTCGGACCAGAAGCCATCGAGTTCCGCCGAGACGTCGATGTTCACGAGATCACCGTCGTGCACATGGCGCGTGAGCGACGGAATGCCGTGGGCCGCCTCATCGTTGATGCTGATGCACGTGAAACCGGGAAAGTTGTATGTCACGCGTGGGGCTGAACGTGCGCCATGCCGGCGCATCGTGTCGCGCCCAATAGCGTCAAGCTCTCCTGTGGTTACGCCAGGCCGCAGGGCCGCGACCATCGAGTCACGCGCTTCGGCAACGACGCGGCTCACTCGGCGCAGTCCTTCGAGCTCTTCTTGACTGTTAATCGTCACGTTCTCATCACTATCACGGACAAAACCGCCCGCGTTGGCGCCAATCTCCAGAAGGGGAATCGGATCAGCGACACACCTGTCCGCAGGACGTTTAGAGTCGAAAACCCGATTCACTTACAGCTCCGGACAATCGTCGAAGGAAGACCACATGGCAAGCGCATCATCTCCGGGCGGCACCTTCACCATGGCCGAAGGACTGACCGTATCTCGCGTCGGCTTCGGCGCAATGCAGCTCGCTGGCCCGGGAGTGTTTGGTCCGCCGAGAGACCATGACGGGGCCATCGCCGTGTTGCGCGAAGCCGTGGCGCTCGGGATCACTCACATCGATACGAGCGACTACTACGGTCCGCGGGTGACGAATCTGCTCATCAAAGAAGCTCTCTATCCGTACCCGGAGTCTCTTCACATCGTCACCAAGGTTGGCGCGTACCGCGACTTTCGAGGCGGGTGGCTGCACTCTCGAAGGCCCGAACAGTTGCGTCAAGCAGTACACGACAACTTGATCAATCTTGGCCTCGACGCGATCGACGTCGTGAACTTGCGCATGGGAGGCGGATCGGACGGACACTCCGCGGTCGATGACTCCCTCGCCGAGCAGTTCGAGGAGTTGGCGCTGCTACAACAAGAGGGACTCATCAAGCATCTCGGTGTGAGCACGGTGTCCGCCGAACAGATAGCCGAAGCTCAGGCGATTGCATCCGTGGTGTGCGTGCAAAATCACTACAACGTCGCATATCGAGGTGACGACGACATCGTTGATTCATTAGCCGCCCAAGGAATCGCGTACGTGCCGTATTTTCCGCTCGGCGGTTTTAGTCCTCTACAGTCCGACACGTTGAATTCTGTGGCGGCACGCATCGGCGCCACGCCGCCCGCTGTGGCGCAAGCGTGGCTGCTGCAGCGATCTCCCAACATCCTCGTTATCTCGGGTACTTCGTCGCTCGCCCATTTGCGCGAGAACGTCGCGGCGGCGGATTTGCAGCTGTCCGACGCGGACGTCGCGGAACTCGACTCCATTACATCGTGATTCTGTTCGAAGTTGGATCGATGCAGTTCGCCCGTTAGGCGATCGCTCCCGAGCCCCTGCCAAGGCGTAGATCCACGCTTGGCAGGGGCTCGAGAGTTCTCTACGCGGCCGCGACTGCCTCGCCGCCAGCGTTGGCGAGCGCCGCCTCGAGCACGTCGCTGACCGAGGCTGCAAGGTGGAACGTCATCTGCTGGCGAACCTCTTCGGGGACGTCTTCGAGGTCTGGTCCGTTGCGCTCGGGGAGGACGACCTCGGTGAGGCCGGCTCGATGCGCGGCGAGCACCTTCTGCTTGACGCCGCCGATGGGGAGCACACGACCTTGCAGCGTGACTTCACCAGTCATGCCAACGATTGGTCGAACCGGTTCTCCTCGCAGGAGACTCACAATCGCGGTTGTCATAGTGACGCCCGCCGAAGGACCATCCTTTGGCACCGCACCCGCCGGTACGTGGAGGTGGAATCGCCGGCCCTTGAACGCAGTGGCGTCTATGCCGAGCTCTGTCGCGTGCGAGCGCACGTATGACATGGCGATCTCCGCCGATTCCTTCATGACGTCGCCGAGCTGACCCGTCAAGGTGAGACCTTCAGGGCCTGGCGACACACTCGCTTCGACAAACAGAACGTCGCCACCCGCGCCGGTCACCGCGAGTCCCGTCGCGACACCGGGCACGCTTGTACGATCCGCCGGTTCGAAGTAGAAGCGGGGTCGTCCTAGCCACTCACGTACAGCATCGGCATTCACGGAAATGGGTGCCTCGCGTTCGCCGGAGGCAAGCTTCGTCGCCAACTTCCGTAGGAGACGTCCGATCTCACGCTCGAGAGAGCGAACGCCGGCCTCACGCGTGTAGTCGGCCGCGATGGTCCGCAACGCGTCGTCGCTGATGACGACCTCGTTCTCGCGCAGCGCAGCGCGCTCCAGCTGACGACCAACCAGGTGGTGACGAGCGATCGAGACCTTCTCGGTCTCGGTGTAGCCGTCGAGTCGAATGATCTCCATGCGGTCGAGCAGCGGTCCGGGGATCGTGTCGATGACGTTCGCCGTCGCGACGAACATCACGCGCGACAGGTCGAGGTCAACTTCGAGGTAGTGGTCGCGGAACGTGTGGTTCTGAGCCGGGTCGAGGACCTCGAGCAGCGCCGAGGAGGGGTCGCCACGGAAGTCGGAACCGATCTTGTCGACCTCATCGAGGACGATCACCGGGTTCATCGTGCCCGCCTCGCGAAGCGCGCGCACCAGTCGCCCGGGTTGTGCACCCACGTAGGTCCTACGGTGTCCGCGAATCTCTGCCTCGTCACGCACGCCGCCCAGCGACACGCGCACGAACTTGCGTCCGAGTGCGGTCGCTATGGACTGACCGAGTGACGTCTTACCAACACCCGGAGGCCCAACGAGCGCAAGGATCGCGCCCGAACCGCGGCCGTCAACGGGAACGAGCCCACGCTCGGCTTGCAGCTTCTTCACCGCAAGGTGCTCGAGGATGCGCTCTTTGACGTCCTCGAGACCGTCGTGGTCGGCGTCGAGAATCCTCGCCGCTTCAGCGACGTCCAGACGATCTTCCGACTCTTCGCCCCAGGGAAGCTCAAGCACCGTGTCGAGCCACGTGCGGATCCATCCCGTCTCCGGGCTCTGGTCGCTCGTGCGCTCCAGCTTGTCGATCTCACGAACGACGGCGGTGCGAACGTTCTCAGGAAGGTCGCGGTCTGCGATCTTTGTTCGGTAGTCGTCGGGGTCTGACTCATCGCCGTCGCCCAACTGGCCGAGCTCCTTTTTGATCGCTTCGAGCTGACGGCGGAGCAGGAACTCGCGCTGGGTCTTTTCCATGCCCTCTTCGACGTCGGTCTTGATCCGCTCGCGAAGTGCGAGGTCTGCCAAGGTGTCGCGCGCCCAACCAAGCACGAGGCGCAGGCGCGTCTCCACATCGATCGTCTCGAGAACTTGGACCTTCTGAGTCAACGTGAGATCGGGTGAGTAGCCCGCCACGTCCGCCAGCTGTCCGGGCTCGGTGATCTCGCGCAGCTGGGCGGCGACTTGGCGCGCGCCACGGCTCAACAAGATGTTCTCCAAAACCGCGCGATACTCGCGCGCAAGCTCTGAGGCAGCGGGCGTCGCCTCGCCGTCGGCGAGCGGCTCGGCCTCAACCCAGAGTGCGGCGCCCGTTCCAGGCACGCCGGTGCCGATGGAAGCACGCTGGTCGCCGCGTACAGCAACAGCCGGTAAACCTCCTGGTAGGGCGCCTTCTTCCATCACTTCGGCGATGACGCCGACGCTGGCGTAACGACCTTCAATGTGGGGAACGAGCAGGAGTCGTCCTCCTGCCGAGCGGGCCGCCTCAACGGCGACGCGGGCCTCGTCTGATTCGAGCGCCATGGTAAAGACCATGCCCGGGAGCACCACTCCAGATGTGAGGGGTAGTAGCGGCAAGGTCACTTTTGATTCAGCCACGTTTCATCCTTCTTTCGAGGTGGCTCGCGCCACCAGCCTTCCCACCGAGCTCGCGGTGAAAGTGCTGGTTCCGTGCCGGTGAACTCGAAATCGGGGTAATCAATTATACGGGTGCGAGCGAATATTCCGTTCGGGTCACGAATCGTCGCTAAAACATAGACTCACGGAATCGCGTCACCGTGGAGAGGAGCACCCATGGCACTAGCGCCCGGTGAAGTGGCCCCTGATTTCAAGCTTCTCGCCACTCCTGATCAAAGTCTCAGCCTTTCGGAGCTCGACGGGCCGGTCGTTCTGATCTTCTATCCCGCGGACTGGAGTCCGGTGTGCGGCGACGAACTCACGATGTTCGAAGCGGCGAGCAAGCTGTTCCACGACCGCGGCGCCCAACTGCTCGGCGTCTCGGTTGACGGCGTCTGGTGCCATCAGGCCTTCCGGGCGGACCGCAAGATCGAGTTCCCGCTGTTGTCCGACTTCGAGCCAAAAGGTGGGATCGCGCGCGCCTACGGGGTCTACCGAGATGCAGAAGGAGTGAGCGATCGCGCTCTGTTTGTGATTGATCGCGACCGCAAGGTCACGTGGAGTTATGTGTCGCCGATTGGCGTAAACCCGGGTGCCGACGGTGCCCTCAAAGCCGTAGAGGAGTTGTCATGACCGAAGCAAGACTTTCTGTTCCCGTGAGCGACAAGGATCACTCGGAGGGGCCCCTCGACGCGAAGATCACGCTGGTTGAGTACGGGGACTACGAGTGCCCGTACTGCGGCCAGGCGTTCCCCATCGTTGAAAAGATTCGTAGCACCTTCGGTGACTCACTGCGATTCGTCTTTCGCAACCTGCCGATCGCCGAGGCGCACCCTCACGCCGAGCAGGCGGCGGAGATGGCCGAAGCGGTCGGACTCCAGGGTGACGACAAGTTCTGGGCCATTCACAACATGCTGTACGAGAACCAGCACGCGCTGAGCGAAGACGCGCTCTATGGCTACGCGAAGGACGTGGGAGCCGACGTCGACAAGGTTCGCAAGGCTATTGCCGAAGGGGCGCCGTGCCGGCGCGTCGAGGCTGACTTCGAAAGCGCGATCCGAAGCGGCGCCAATGGAACGCCCACCTTCTTCATCAACGGCGGTCGCTACGACGGGTCGTGGAACTACGAGCCCTTCGAGACCTATCTCCACGAAGTATTGCGCGGGCTGTAGCTCTCAACAACCGTTGACGTTGAGCGACAATGACCGTCAGGTTGCGCTACGCCGGCGCCAAGCCCAGCCGAGGAGTACTGCGCCGATGACGAGAAGAACCACTCCGAACGCCGTATAGCTGCTGTGGCCACTCATACTGGATCCGTGGATCACGTTCGCGCCTTGCAAGATCCACACAACGCCCACCACGCTCAGTAACGCTCCGATAACGACACGCATTAACCCGGCCATTCCATCTCCTCGAGACTCTTCGATAGACGACTACCGTCAACAGGCTACGTATGTTCACCCGCATCGCTGGTTGACTCAACCTCTTTCAGCCATCCGGCCGCGTGGGTTGCCGCCCACTTCTCGCTCACCCAGCCCTTGAAGATCGAGCGCAGGGAATCACGGTGGGTGAGGGCCATGTAGATGTGGCCGAAGACAACGATGAAGATGAGCAGCGCGAATGTGTCGTGCACGAACGTCGCCCCTTGACGCCATGGCACCGGGAAGAAGCGGAACCATTGGAGTATTGCGCCGGTCGCAAGCATCACGACGATCACCGCTCCGATGAAGAGCGCGTTCAACTTCTGACCCGGATTGAACTTGTCGGCCTCGAGGGAAGTCCGACCCATCGACTGCAGCCAGCGGATCTCGGCGCGAGTCCAATAGCTAAAGCGCCGAACATCGCGACGCATCTGACGTCCCCAGGGACCAAGCATGGAGATGATGACCGGCAAGGGCAGCGTCAGCCCCGTCCACAGATGTATCTGAGCGATGAGGTGGCGGGGGAACACGATGCCGAAGAATGAACCGAAGTAGAGGGGGATCGCCGTGAACATGAGGATGCCGAAGAGCCCCGCGTTGGCCCAGTGCGCGGCGCGCTGTACGCGATCAAAGCGCAGGATCTTGATTACGTCGCGCGGCGTGTGCGTGATTGTCATGGCTAGGTGAGTCCTGGATCGGGATCGTTCGGCCCGGTCGTGCCATCGAGCCAGCCGTTGACCGGATAACCGTTTTGTTCCCAGAAGCCCGGCTGCACCACGTTGACCGCTTTGATGGCAGACAGCCACTTCAGCGATTTGTAGCCGAACATCGGCGCCACGTAGAGACGCACTGGACCCCCGTGCGGCGTCGTGATCGGGGCCTCGAGCATGCTGTAGGCGACGATGACGTCGGGCAGGTGCGCCTGGTCTAGGGTGAGGCTCTCTGAGTCAGCCCCGTCGTAGGACTCGAACGTGAGCGCGACCGCGCTCGACTTCACACCGACGGTCTCCAAGATGTGCGAGAGACGAACGCCTTCCCAGTGGACGTTCGGTACCCGCCACCCGGTGACGCACTGAAAGTCGAGATCAAGCTTCGTCGCGGGCATACCTTTGAGGTCATCGAGCGTGAAGGTCATCGGTCGATCGACCAGTCCGCTCACCTTCAGTCGGTAGTCGCTGTCGCGAATCTTTGGGTACTTGCCGGTGATGGAGTAGATGCGGAATCGATCACCACCAGGAAGGAGTCCTCCGAAGCCCGAGCCAAAGACGTTGCCGAGGAAGTTCTGGATGCTGGCCCCGAAGACGACGCCGAGAGCGCCGAGCCCCGTCACTCCAAGGAACACTCGTCGGCCCACGGCGACGCGCTTGGTGGGACGCGGCGAGTTCCCGGGAGCAATGGTCATCTGCTGAGTACCGCGATGTTGGCGTCGATGTTCACCGGGGCGACAAAGTAGGCGCGAACGCGACGCGCCTCGCACCACGCATTCACAAGATTCATCGCAGTCCCTCTCGTCTCATCCTAAAAGTGGCGCTTCGACCATGCATCGCAATAACTAAGAAGTTGCTAAAGGCTCAGCGAGGAGGCAGCGATGGTCATGCCCTTGATGGTCCCCGTTACCGCGACCATGGCGCCCGCCCTCAGATCCTTCTTCGAGCCCATGATCCAGTGGGTCATGGCGTCATAGTGGACGGTGTAGAGGTCCTTTCCGACTTTGACGGTGAACGACTCCGTCGTGCCCATCGTCGCATTGAGCTTTTTCACGGTGCCGTGCCAGGTCTTTGCCATTGTGGCGTGACTGTGCACAGCGGCGCTGGCGGGACCCGTGATCGCGACGCCGACGCCGGCTCCGAGCGAAGCGACAGCGAGGGTTGGTACGGCTAGAGCGGCAAACAATCTCTTCATAAAGCTCCTCCATGCATCAGGCAGCCAAAGCCGCGACGTTGGACTACTTCGTCCTTGTTGCAGTCTTTGTGCGACCCATCGCGTTACAACCTCGGCGACCAACCTGAAAATCGCTGGGCGTTACGAAGTGGGAGGGACGAGCCGGCCCCAGTCGCCCGACTTGCCACCTGATTTCTCCAAGAGCACGAGATCGTCGACGTGTGCCGATGGATCCTGTTCGAGCAGGGCATTCAGGATGCTGAGTGCGGTGATCGCGCATGTGACCAGTGCTTCCATCTCCACGCCGGTCTGGTCGACGGTAACGACCCTTGCATGGATCTCGAGGCCGGTGGGCACGGGTGTCACATCAACCTGCACGTCACTGATACTGAGGGGGTGGCAGAGGGGGATGAGCGTCGCGGTCTGCTTCGCCGCGAGTATCCCCGCGATGCGCGATGCGTGAATCGGGTCGACCTCACTCGAGTGCAGCGAAAAGAGATCGATGTCCGTGACAACAAGGCAGCTTGCGTGCGAGGTTCGTCGCGTAGCGGGCTTCTCTGACACGTCGACCATCCGCAGCTTCCCCGTGACATCTACGTGCGTGAAGGGCTTGGACTCTTTCATGGCCTCCCTCGTCGAAGCATCGCCGAAGGTTGAGTAGTGAATCAGGTGATTCTGCGAGCCACCTTACATGGACCACTCCGCGAACTCTCGCGCGCGCATTCCTTGTGGATCCCTCGAAAGTCAACGCCGGTAGCATCCAGTTACGGCGTCATTGAAGATCGCGTCGAGGGGGATTGGAGCCTATGGAGTTGGCGAACGAAAGCAGCGGCGCGCGTACCCGCGCGGTGCCCGACGCCTTCGATGCCCCGATGTCCACAAACGGTTCCTCGGCGGTGTCGATCTCGGTTCGCCCTCACCCTTCGTCGCGCGATGACGCGCACGCTACCGTGATGCCGACCGACGGCCCGATCGTCGACCGTTACGGGCGTGTGCACACGGACATGCGTATCTCGGTCACGGACCGATGCAATTTGCGCTGTGTGTACTGCATGGCCGAAGAGGGGATGACGTTTCTGCCTCGGTCTCAAGTGTTGAGCTTTGAAGAGATTGCGCGCGTTGCGCGCGTTGCCCACGAACTTGGCGTCACGTCATTGCGCCTGACAGGTGGCGAGCCGCTCGTTCGCAGGAATCTTCCCTCGCTGGTGTCGATGCTCGCTGCGAACGGCTTCGATGACCTTGCTCTCACCACCAACGCGATGCTGCTGGGTGATCTCGCGACGACGCTGGTTGACGCCGGGCTCACACGCGTCAACGTGAGCTGTGACTCGTTACGGCCCGAGCGCTTCGGCACGATTCGCCGGCGCGGCGATCTCGACACGGTGCTCGCCGCGATGGACGTCGCCGAAGACGCAGGACTACGTCCACTCAAGGTGAACGTCGTACTGATCCGCGGTACGAACGATGACGAGATCCTGGACTTCGCGATGTTTGCACGCGAGACCGGACGCATCGTCCGATTCATTGAGTTCATGCCCCTCGACGCGGAGGGCCACTGGGGTCGCGAACAGCTCGTCTCGGGGAGTGATGTCTTCGCGATGATCGACGCGGAGTGGCCCCTCGAGGCGATCGGCGACACCGGACCAGCTCCCGCCGAGCGCTTTCGATTCCTAGACGGCAACGGCGAGATCGGACTCATCTCGTCAGTCACTCAGCCGTTCTGTGGGACGTGCAATCGTCTTCGTCTCACGGCCGACGGAGCGATTCGCAACTGCCTCTTCTCTGACGACGAGCACGCGGTTCGTGATGTCATGCGCCTTGGCGGCAGCGACGAGGATCTCGCACTGTTGCTTCGTCAAGCTGTGTGGTCGAAGTTCCCCGGGCACGCCATCAACGAGCCAGGCTTCTTGCACCCCGTGCGTTCGATGTCAATGATCGGCGGTTGAGCCGGCCGTCGTCGAGGTTCAACGGCGAAAGTAGGGTGAGTTCGTGACCGTCACGTCAACCGCAGATTGGGTGAGCGTTACGTCGCTACCGCTGTCGCCCGACGAGCTCGCCGCGTGGGCGGTGCGGCCTGATTGCGGCGCGGTGGTCACCTTTTGTGGCACGGCGCGCAGTTCGTCAACCACCGGCCATGACATCCAAGCGCTTGAGTATGAGACCAGCGAAGAGCTCGCCGAAGATCGCATCGCCGAGGTCGTCGCGTCGGCACGCACGCGCTGGCCAGAGATTGGCAACGTTGCCGTCCATCATCGTGTCGGCGTGGTGGCGCTGAGTCAGCCGGCGGTTGTCGTGGTCGTGTCCTCGCCCCACCGACAAGAAGCCTTCGAAGCGGCCCAGTTCTGTATCGACACGGTCAAGCGATGCGTGCCGATGTGGAAACGCGAGGTCTGGGAGGGCGGATCAGCGTGGAGCGAGGAGGCCCAGCCCATTCTTCGAGTCGAAGACGTGTGACGACTTTTGCAGCGGTTCGAGGAGTCCGGTGATCCCTGTCGATGACGCCAAGCGTTTTGTACTCGACGGTCTCGCCGCGCTTACGCCGATCGAGTTGCCACTCGCCGACGCCCTTGGATGTGCGGCGGGAGAGGAAGTGCTGGCTCGAGAGGACGTCCCCGGCTTCGCGAACTCATCAATGGACGGTTTCGCGCTGCGAGCCAGCGATACGACTCAAGGTTCCGCGACGCTGGTCATCGCCGGATCACTGCTCGCGGGCGACGCGCCGTTAGGCCGAGTCGAACCAGGTCACGCCGTCCGCATTATGACGGGAGCGCCTCTCCCCGAAGGAGCCGACTGTGTTTGCATGATCGAACAGACGGTCATCGACGCAACCGCGGGGACCGTCGAAATCACACGAAGTCTCGTGGCCGGCGACAACGTTCGCTATCGAGGCGAAGATGTGAAGGTCGGCCAGTCGCTCGTCAGTCCGCGTGACGAGCTCGACGCAGTCGTGCTCGGGGTGCTCGCCGGACAGGGATTCGCGAACGTCGCAGCAGTGCCTCGTCCTCGCGTCGCTGTGATCTCCACCGGCAACGAGCTCGTGAGCTCGGGAGGTGAACTCCGCCACGGCGAGATTCGCGACAGCAATCGACCGACGCTGCTCGGCCTGCTCCGTGAGGCGGGCTTCACACCGATCGATGTGGGGTCGGTGCGCGACGAGTACGACGTGATTCGCTCGACGTTCGAGCGCGCTGCGGAAGAGTGCGACGCGATTATCTCCACGGGCGGCGTCAGCGTCGGCGATGTGGATCACGTGAAGGGCGTGATCACCGAGCTGGGGGGCGACACCGCCCGCTCGATGCAGGTGGCAGTGCGACCAGGCAAGCCCTTCGCCTTCGGTCGCATCGGCTCGCGATGCGTGCCAACCTTCGGGTTGCCCGGCAACCCCGTGTCAACTCGAGTGAGCTTCGAACTCTTCGTTCGCCCATCGTTGCGCCAATTGGGAGGACATCGCAATATCGAACGCCTCACCGTCAATGCGGTGCTGGACGTTGCGCACCCACGCACGAAGGATGGCAAGTTGCATGTCGTGCACGCGTTCGCGCGCGTTCATGAGGACGGCCGAGTGCACATTGAGAGCACGGTCCGCCCAGGTTCGCACCTCATCAGCGCCGTCGCGGGCGCGAACGCGCTCATCATGGTGCCCGACGGCGACGGGTTCGACGCCGGCGACGAGGTGCGGGCCATCATCGTGAATGCAGACGGCCTCGGACCGAGCCGAGTGAGCGAAGTGAGGTAGCGGCGAATGGCGCGACTCCTCCTGCTCGGACCTGCTCGAGAAGCGGCGGACCGTCGCAGCGACGAGATCGATGCGGCAACGGTCGCCGAGGTGCTCGATCTCGCCGTCTTGCGCTATGGCGCTGACTTTGCCAAGGTGCTGGCAACGAGTCAGGTGTGGGTGAACGGAGATGTCGCAAATCTCGATGATCCCCTGACATCAAACGATGAGGTGGTCGTGCTCCCGCCGATATCTGGGGGCTGATCACGTCGGGCGCCCGAACGGCCACGGAGGCGTCAGATAATGTCATTCACGACGAGGTGAGCTGATCATGATGAGAAGAAGCGTTACTGCGTCCCGTCAGATTCCCAATCAGTTCGCTGAGCGGCTTTTTGATCCGTTGCCGCGGCGCTACAACCGTCTCGCGGCGTTCCTCTCGTTCGGTCAGGACGGCCGGTGGCGCTCGGCCATCGTTGACCAGGTCGCCGCGAGCGCGCCCTCGTCAGTCCTCGACGTCGCGTGCGGACCATGTGCGGTAACCAGGCGACTCGCGAAACGCACGTCGGCGCAGATCGTTGGCATCGACCTGACCGAGGCGATGCTTCGCGAAGGGGAGCGAAACGTTCATCGCGCCCACCTCGACGACCGGGTGGCGCTGGTGCTGGGGCGCGGCGAGCAGCTCCCCTTCGCCGACGCGAGCTTTGACGCGCTCACGTTCACGTATCTCTTGCGCTACGTCGAGGATCCGCAGGCAACCGTTCGCGAGCTGGCGCGCGTCGTCAAGCCGGGAGGACGCATCGCGAGCCTTGAGTTCGCAGTTCCCCAGCAGCCGGTTCTGGTGGGCGTCGTGGTGGCTGTATACGCGCATGCTGCTGCCCGTCGCCGGATATCTCACCGGGGGCCGGGCGTGGTGGGACGTCGGAAGATTCCTCGGGCCCAGCATCTCGCGTCACTACCGCGACTACTCAGTCGCGTGGACCGTCGACGCGTGGCGCCGCGCGGGTATCGAGCACGTCGAGTATCGAACCATGAGCCTCGGCGGCGGTCTCGTCATGTGGGGCTACCGGTCAGCGACGTGAGCGAGAGCGCGAGTCGCGAGACCAAGTCGGCCGGGCCTTCTTTCTACGCGCGCCCACGGGCGCTGCGACGTCGATGGATGCAGGACTGGTGGACCGTTCTTCATCCGCCCTACACGATGCTTCATCTCTCGCTCGTCACGATTGGCGCCTGTCTGGTCGGTCCGGTTAACTCGAATCGGTTGCTGCTGACGTTGCTCGCCTTCTTCCTCGCGGTCGGAGTAGGTGCACACTCGCTCGACGAGCTGAACGGGCGACCGCTCAAGACTGTCATTCCCAATTGGCAGCTCGTCGCGGCGTCGGCCATCGGCGTCGGCGGCGCGATTGGGCTCGGGATCCTTGGCCTCTTCCTCGTGAACTTCTACCTCGCCATATTCATCGCCGTGGGAGCGTTCGTCGCCGTTGCGTACAATCTGGAACTCTTTCACGGACGACTGCACACGAGCCTCGTGTTCGTTCTTGGATGGGGCGCTTTTCCAGTGCTGACCGGCTATTTCGCCCAGCACGGACGGCTCGGTGTGGCGGCGTGCGTTGCGGCCGTGTTCGGCGCACTGGTCACCCAGATTCAGCGTCTGCTCTCCACGCCGGCGCGCGATCTGCGCCGGCGCACGACGTCTGTCGAAGGAACGGTCGTTCGCTCCGACGGCTCGGTCGTCGATCTCAATCGTGGAGTGATGCTTCGCCCGCTCGAAGGAGCGTTGCAGACGCTCTGTTGGGCCGGGGCCTCGCTCGCGCTTGCGTTGGCCTACGTCCGATTGAGGTAGGGGATGTCCCTGAGGCACCCCTGACATGTTGAACCATTCCACTCAGGATTCTCGGTATTTCCTCAGTTGTCAGGTGTAACAGCGTCGGGATCTTCGCCGTAATATAAAAACAAATTTCGATCTACTGGTGGGTGTGACAGGACGAGAGAGATCCGATGAGCGACGCCGAATCCCCCAAGAGCCGTGCCGTGACCTACATCGTGTGTGGGCAGATTTTCTTCGTGCTGTTCATCGGCGTGTGCGTGGCCATCCATCCCGGCATCGTTTTGAAGTGGAACGAAGGGGGAGTGAGCAACTACGGCATCCACGTCAAGACTGCTCTTCCCTACACGCTGGCGCTGGGGCTGCTCGCGATCTACAGCCGAAGAGCGGCGGTTCTCTACTCCAAGAGCGATCCCGTCACTCGACGGCTCCGTCGAGTGCTCACTGTGTACAGCGTGATCGTCATCGTGATGCTGTTCAGCACGTACGTCTACTCACTCAACCACGTGTTGCGCGACATCCACATTGGCTTCGGTACGGTGCTCATCACGTTCGAGTCGTTAGCAGCAATATGGATGCTCGTGCTCTCTCGGCGACGCGCCTGGGACAGCGTTTATCTTGCGACGCAGATCGTCGGCGCTCTTCTTGCGCTCGTGACCATCGTCGGGGTGCTGCACTTTCTGTTTCTCGCTGAAATGCTCGCGAACACGGGATTCGCATCCATACTGATTCACACGGCCCAAAGGATTGCGCTCGACGATCGCCTGGAGTCCGAGCGACCGCTGTCACGTGCGTCACTTCCGCTTCGGCGGCTGCGGCTCCCTCCCATGCGAGCGGACAACTCGATCGCTGACTGATTGGTCGTGTGCGGGGCATAACGCCAGATCGCGTTACCGAGAACGTGAAACAATGGGGCGATGTACGTGCCCCCCAAGTTTGCGGTTGATGACGAAGAAGCGTGGAAGATCGTCGAAGACGCAGGAGCCGGCATGCTCGTCATTCAAACTGCCGAAGGCCTCGCGAGTGTCTACGTCCCGGTCCTCGTCAACGACGATCGCTCGATACTTGCGACGCATGTCGCTCGCGCGAACCCGTGGTGGAAGTCGGTGGGAGAGGGAGCTGAAGTACTGGCGCTTTTTCTCGCTGCGAGTGCCTACGTCACCCCTTTGTACTATCCGAGCCGTTTGGAGAATCCCAACGTGGTGCCGACGTGGAACTACGTCGCGGCGGAGGTTCGCGGTACAGCGACAATTCACGATGACCTCGAATGGAAGTGGCGACAGACCGGGCTCGTCACTGAGCGATTTGAGCGCGGTTTCGACCCTCCGTGGAGCGCCGACGATCTCGATCCGCAGTATCGAGAGAGTCAGCTGAAGGCCATCGTGGGCATCGAGATCGAAGTGAGCTCGATCGAGGGCAAAGCCAAGCTGTCACAAAATCGGCCAGAGGTCGATCGGGTGAACGTCCGCGAAAAGTTTGAGGTCGGATCGCTCGGCGAGCGCAACGTGGCTGAGCGAATGGATCCTCCGGAGGAGTGACCGATAGAGATCCCGGTATCAGCATTCGCCCGGGCTCCATCGTCCCTGACGGGTGGTGGACTGCGGCTACGCGCTGATCACCGTTGGGTGAAAACCAACGAAGAGGCCAGTGCCGACGACCCCCGGCACGGAGTTGAGCTGTGGGTCGAGGTCGGGCGTCACGTCAGCGAATCGGACGTCAAGGATGAGATTGCGGTTCTCGGTGATCACTGGACCGTCCTTGCCGACGGCCTTTCGGAGCTCGATCTCGTGAACCTCGAAACGTTCGAGTAGCTCGGACTGCACCAGTTGAAGGGACTCGGGGACCAGCTCCAGGGGAATCGGGAACTTTAGGCCGAGTCGTTCGACGAGCTTTGAATCGTCGACGAGAATGTAGCGCTCGGGCGAGCTCGCGATGATCAACTTCTCGCGGAGCATGGCACCTCCACGGCCCTTGATCATGTCGCCATCGCCGTCAACCTCGTCAGCTCCGTCAAAGGACCAGTCGGGCCGTTGCTCAAGGAGGCTCGAGGTCCTTATGCGAAGCTCCGCGCACGCCATCTCCATCTCGATCGAGGTCGTGATGGCGGTGAAGTGCCAGCCGTTGCTGTTCGCCTGGTCGACGAGTGCGTGCAGCGCGAGCAGGCTCGTCGAGCCGCTGCCGACGCCGACCACGTCGTTGTCGCGAAGACGGGCTGCCATCTCACGAGCAACCTTCTCCTTCGCATCAAGATTCGATATTCCCTTGCGCCATGCGGTGCGGTTAACTTCAGCCTCAAACCATTCCATGAAGTGGCGTCCTCTCTCGATGCCTGGGTACATCATTGCTCGACGGTGATCGCATGTTTGATCGTCGTGTCCCTGAGTTCCCGGGTGTCGCGATCACTGGAACTGGCGAACGCTGCTACTGTCACGAACGCTTCCTGAGGAAGTAGTCGCGGGCCTGCAACGGAGGTGTCTCACAGTGGAGATTGAAGCCGCAAGGTTCCAACTCGATCTCCGTCCATTTTCGGCTGGCCTGCAACACGGAGAACCCCTTGACTTCGCGCGGCGACGCGCGGAGTACTCAATACCGGAACTCCACTGGGACCATGAGATCAAGATTCGAAACGAGACGATCGCTCGTGGGGCTCGGTCCGTGAATGTTCGTCTCTACGAACCGATTGGTCGCCGCGTGAGCGGAGCGCTTCTGCAGATTCACGGTGGCGGCTTCGTTCTTGGCGATCTCGACGTCGGACACCGTCGGTGCTTGAGCCTGGCGCGAAACGCCGGGTGCCTGGTCGTGGCCGTTGATTATCGACTCGCACCGGAGCACCAATTTCCCGCTGGCTTGGACGACTGTTTTCTAGCGTTGACGTGGTTGCACGAATGCGCCGGCGAACTCGCCGTCGATCCCACGCGAATTGGCATCGTCGGGGACAGCGCCGGTGGATGCCTCGCGGCCGCGGTTGCCCTTCGCGCTCGCAACGAAGGCGGTCCGCCCCTTGCAGTGCAACTACTCGTGTATCCAGTGCTTGACTGTCGACTCGAGACCGCCTCGATCAGAACCTTTTGGGACGGACCAGGTTTCTCGGGCAGCAATGCGTCGGAAATGTGGAACCTCTATGCGCCTCAACTCCCACAGCACTTCGCCGAGTACGCGTCGCCCGCCCTCGCTCAAGATCTTTCGGGGCTCCCACCGACGTACCTCAGCGTCGCCGAGTTCGATCCTCTGCGAGACGAGGGGATCCGTTACGCGGAACGACTGCTCGGCGCGGACGTCAGCGTCGAGCTGCGGACGTTCCCCGGTACCTGGCACGGATTTGACCTCGACGCTCCAGACTCCACGGTGACACAAGAGTTCTACGGAGCCGAAGCTGGTGCCGTCCAAAGGTATCTCTCGCCCCTAAATGGGGAGAATTGAGTCCTATATCCTAGAATCTAGCCCGCGGTCACCCGATCGATGGGCGTCGGGCGGGAGGCATTGAGACGTGGACAAAGTCGTGGGTACGCCGACCGAGGCGGTGCGCGATATCACTGACGGTTCGTCGCTCGCGGTTGGTGGATTCGGACTGTGCGGCATTCCGAGCTTGTTGATAGACGCGGTGTTGGCAGGTGGAGCGACCGATCTTGTCACCGTGAGTAATAATTGCGGCGTCGATGACTGGGGACTCGGGGTCTTGCTCGGGGCGAGGAGAATTCGTCGAACGACGGGATCCTATGTGGGCGAAAACAAAGAGTTCGAACGCCAGTATCTCTCTGGTGAGTTGGAAGTTGAGCTCGTCCCGCAGGGAACCCTCGCTGAGCGGCTGCGCGCGGGTGGCGCCGGGATACCCGCGTTTTACACGCCGGCGGGTGTTGGCACACAAGTGGCCGAAGGCGGATTGCCGTGGCGCTACCGAGTCGATGGCAGCGTCGACGTAGCGTCGCCACCGAAAGAGGTCCGCGAGTTCGACGGCCAACAATATGTCCTCGAACGAGAAATACGCACCGATTTCGCCCTGGTGCACGCTCGAGTGGGCGATCGTCACGGCAACCTCATCTACGAAGAAAGCGCGCAGAATTTCAATCCGCTGTGCGCCGCCGCCGGACGCGTCACGATCGCGGAGGTTGAGGAACTCGTCGAGCCAGGCGAGCTCGATCCGGCGACCGTGCACACGAGCGGCATCTTCGTCCAGCGCGTCGTTCTCGCATCGCAGACGGAAAAGCGAATCGAGAAGCGGACGGTGCGGTCGTGAGCGGATGGAGTCGTGATCAGTTGGCGGCCAGAGTCGCCGTCGAGTTCAGCGACGGGCAGTACGTGAATCTTGGCATCGGACTTCCAACCACCGTGCCCAACTTTGTTCCCGATGGAACTCACGTGGTGCTGCACTCCGAAAATGGCATTCTCGGTGTGGGGCCATATCCACTCGATGGTGACATTGACGCCGATCTAATCAACGCGGGCAAGGAAACGGTGACGGTATTACCAGGAGCTGCATTCTTCGACTCCGCAACATCGTTTGCGATGATTCGTGGTGGCCACATTGACGTGGCTGTGCTCGGCGCCATGCAAGTGTCGGCTGAGGGGGACTTGGCAAACTGGATGGTTCCAGGCAAGGTCGTCAAGGGAATGGGCGGCGCCATGGATCTCGTTCACGGCGCCAAGCGGGTAATCGTGATGATGGAGCACGTTGCCAAAGATGGAGGCTTCAAGATTGTCAACCGCTGTACGCTGCCGCTGACGGGACGAGCTTGCGTACAGCGGATCATCACCGATATGGCGGTCATTGATGTCGAGCTGGAAGGTCTCGTGCTGCGCGAACTGGCGCCGGGCGTCTCGCTTGACGACGTTCGAGCGGCAAGCGAGCCACACCTCCAAGTTGCTATCGATCAGTAGTCGTGAAGGCTTTGCATCGCGGAGCAGCGGAGGCCTAATGTGCCCTGTTCCTCGGGCAGGGCCGGCTGATTTCGCCAATCAGACACGACAGCTTTCGCGCTGGAGCACTTCCCGAATTTTCGAATCGCCGAGGTGCATGTTCGGCTCCGACTGGCCCGTATGTCGTCTGGCGGCGAGCTACACGCAGGTCGTCGAACTTGCGACCGCCGCACTCGCAACCCTTTCATCGACCCAGCGCCACGACGTACTGTATGGCAGCGCGATACGGGCGTACAAACTGAAACTTCCCGACGCGTACATCGGAGACTGACATGGATGACGAAGCGAACCAGAGGGTTCTCATCACTGGAGGGTCCTCGGGTATTGGACTGGCCGCCGCGCTCGCCTTTCGTGCGCGCGCGGCCGAGGTCGCGATCCTCGATCGTACTGAGCATGGCCCTGACGGTTTCATATTTGAATGGGCGGACGTCGCCGCTGACGAGAGCGTGCAGGGGGCAGTGTCTCGCAGTGTGGCGAGGTTGGGCGGTCTTGACGTGCTCGTCAACTGCGCGGGCATTGGGGCCCAGGGCGGCGTCGAAGCGAACTCGGATGAGGAGTGGCATTCAGTCTTTGACGTCAACGTCCTCGGCATGGTGCGCGTCACGCGTTCGGCGCTGCCCGCACTCCTCGAATCGAAGAATGCTGCGATCGTGAACGTCGGCTCTGTCGCTGCGACGGTGGGGCTGCCCGATCGAGTGCTCTACTCAGCGACCAAGGGTGCGGTGCTGTCGATGTCCCTCGCGATGGCGGCAGATTTGCTGCCCTTCGGCGTTCGCGTCAACGTGGTGAACCCCGGCACCACTTCCACCCCGTGGATCGATCGCTTGCTCCAAAGCGCGGGCGATCCCGATATGGAACGCGCCGCACTCGAGGCCCGCCAGCCGCACGGCCGGCTCGTGACTGCCGAAGAGGTGGCCGAGGCCATCGTGTACTTGGCCGCGCCAACATCGGGATCGACGACAGGAACGTACCTGGCAGTTGACGGTGGCATGCAGCGTCTGAGGGTACGACCTCGCTGATGAGTGTCCAACGGATGGCCGCCGTGATCCGATTGCGCCCCGAGAAGGAGGCGCAGTACCGAGCGATGCACGCCGACACCTGGCCGCAGGTGCTTCGCACGCTGAAAGAAGCAGGCGTATCGAACTACTCGATCTTTCTGCGCGACGGCATGCTGTTCAGCTACATGGAATTCGACGGCGACGACTTCGAAGCGTCCATGGAGAACATGGCCTCCGATGAGGCGACCAAAGAGTGGTGGATGATCACCGGACCGTGTCAGCAGCCCCTCGGCACGGTGACTGAGGAGGAGTGGTGGGCGCCCGCCGAAGAGATCTTCCATCTCGACTGATGCAGCTGTGAGATCGCAACGAGTGGGACGACGCAGTTTCATTGGAGATGGCGCATGAATTCCCAAGCTCTAGGTCGAGCGCGCACGTCGGTGACGTCGCTCGGATTCGGAGGAGCTCCCATTGGCAACCTCTTCACGCCCGTGACCGACACGGAGGCGGAGGAAGCCATAGGAGCAGCCTGGGACGGCGGGGTTCGCTACTTCGACACGGCTCCGCACTATGGACTCGGCTTGTCGGAACGGCGACTCGGCAAGGCGCTCATGGGCCAGCAGCGGTCCGACTTCGTGGTATCCACAAAAGTTGGTCGGCTGCTTCGAACTAATCCGCATCCCACGGGATCGGACCTATCCGTCGGTGGCTTCGCGGTGGCTGATGACGTCACACGAGTTACCGATTACTCGGCGGCAGCTGTCGAGATGAGCATCGAAGAGAGCCTCGAGCGTCTCGGCGTGGGTTACCTTGACATCGCGTACGTCCACGATCCCGACGAGTATGTGGACCAGGTCGTACACGAGACTCTTCCGGTGCTTGCGCGACTGAGAGATGAAGGCGTCATAGGTGCTATCGGTGCCGGCATGAATGACTGGCGCCCTCTTCTCGAATTTGTCGAGCGCGGCGACGTTGACGTCGTAATGCTCGCCGGTCGCTGGACCCTACTCGATCGAAGCGGTGCACCACTTCTTAAAGAGTGCGCGGAGCGCGGCGTCGCTGTCGCCGCCGCCGCTCCGTTCAATTCGGGGATTCTCGCGCGAAACGATCCACAGAGGACGGACCGCTTCGACTACCGCACGGTGTCGGCGCGACTCTTCGAAAGGGCGCAAGCGCTCGCTCATCTCTGCGCGCGACACGACGTAGACCTTCCCCAAGTCGCGCTCCAGTTTCCTCTGCGAAGTGACGCGGTGGTGTCGGTCGTCGTGGGCATGCGCTCGGGCCGCGAAGCCGAACGCGCGGTGAACTGGATGGATCGCCCAGTTCCCGATGAATTATGGGGAGAGCTGGAGGAGTTGGACGAAGAGTGGTCGAGACAGTGAGGGCAAGTGTCTTTACCACGTGCCTCGTAGAGTCGCTGTACCCAAACGTCGGCGACGCGCTCGAGACGTTGCTGGTGCGACTCGGCGTCGAAGTTGACGTGCCAACGCGACAGACTTGCTGCGGTCAGATGCATATCAATTCGGGCTATGGATCAATGGCAGTCTCACTGATTCGAAATCACGTCCTAGCGTTCGCAGACAGCGAGGCGGTCGTTGCCCCTTCGGCGTCGTGCGTTGGTGCCGTTCGCCATCAGTACGAGAAGATTGCCCTCGAGAGCGGTGACGCGGAACTGGTCGAGGCGGTTCGCGCGCTCGCAAACAAGACCTATGAAGTGAGCGAGTTCCTCGTCGACGTGCTCGGGGTGACCGACGTGGGAGCGTACTTCCCCCACCGAGTCACCTACCATCCCACGTGCCACTCGCTTCGCTCGCTGCGCGTCGGTGATCGACCACGCCGACTGCTGGAGCGCGTTGAAGCAATTGAGTTGGTGGCGCTACCTGACGCGGACGTATGTTGCGGATTCGGCGGCACATTTGCGGTGAAGAACTCCGACGTGTCCGGTGCCATGCTCTTCGACAAACTCTCGTGCATTCGTCGAGCGGGCGCCGAGGTCGTCACCGCCGCCGACTCCTCATGTCTGATGCAGATTGGCGGCGGTCTCTCGCGCGCGGGCGATGACGTACGACCCCTTCACCTCGTTGAGATTCTGGCGTCTACTCGATGACGTTTCCGGACCTGCCGGGCGCGCCTCGCGGCGTTGGAAGCCTACGGGGAATCGAGTCGTTTCCCGCTGCGGCGCGCGAAGCTCTTCGTGACAAGCAGTTGCGCGCAAATCTGCGCACGGCAACGACGACGATCCGCGCAAAGCGAGCGCTCGCCGTCGATGAAGTCCCCGACTGGCAAGAGTTGCGCGAGGCCGGCGCCGCCATCAAGGACGAAGTGCTCGCGAACCTGGAGGCCTATCTCCTTGAACTTGAGAGGAACGTGGTCACGCGTGGCGGGGTGGTCCACTGGGCGCGCGACGCAAATGAAGCGAACGACATCGTCGTCAGTCTGGTGGGATCAACGGGGGCGGCCGAGGTCCTCAAGGTGAAGTCGATGGCAACCCAGGAAATAGGACTCAACGAAGCCCTCGCCGATGCGGGGATCGCGGCAACCGAGACCGATCTCGCCGAGTTGATCGTCCAACTTGGCAACGACTGGCCGAGCCATATCCTCGTGCCTGCGATCCACCGAAATCGGACAGAGATTCGCGACATCTTCTTGCGAGAGATGATCGGTGTGAACTCGGAACTCACCGACGATCCCGCGGCACTCGCCGAGGCAGCGAGACGCTACCTGCGCGCGAAGTTTCTCTCCGCGGAGGTTGCGATCAGCGGCGCGAACTTTGCCGTCGCCGAGACCGGAACGCTATGCGTTGTCGAAAGCGAGGGAAACGGCAGAATGTGCCTCACCTTGCCGCGAACGCTGATCACCGTGATGGGCATTGAGAAGTTGGTACCGACGTGGCAGGACCTCGAAGTGTTCCTGCAGCTCCTTCCGCGCTCTGCCACGGCGGAGCGAATGAACCCTTACACCTCGATGTGGAGCGGCGCCGTCGAGGGGCAGGCTTTTCACCTCGTGCTCCTTGACAACGGGCGCACGGCGACGTTGGCTGATCCGAACGGACGAAGCGCCCTCCGCTGCATTCGCTGCTCGGCCTGTCTGAACGTCTGCCCGGTCTACGAGCGCGTTGGTGGTCACGCCTACGGTTCCATCTATCCCGGACCTATTGGCGCCGTGCTGTCGCCACAGCTCACCGGCATCTCCGACAATGAGTCGCTGCCCTTCGCCTCGACGCTCTGCGGCGCCTGTCTTGAAGTGTGCCCCGTGAAGATTGACATGCCATCGATGTTGGTGCACTTGAGAACTCGAGCGGTCGAAGAGCGCGCCCAGTCCAAGGTTCCTTCGTTCGAGGCGCTGACGATGTCGGCGTTGGCAATCTCAATGGGCAGCCCCCGTCGCTGGCAGCTTGCTCTTCGTGTCGTGCGCACGGGCCGGTTCTTGCCGCGTCGTTCGCGGGTATTCCGCTTCATCCCCGGACCGCTCCGAGCCTGGACGAAGTATCGCGATCTTCCAGCGCCGGCAAAGACGGGTTTCATTGGTGAAGGGTCGAACAAGTGAGCGAGGGGGCGCGAGAAGAAATCTTCCGTCGAATCGACGCGGCTCGAGCTGGGGGCGCCATGGTGAGTGTTCCGCGCACCTATCGCGGTGTGCAAGGGCAAGGCAGCGCCTCGCTCTTCATGGATCGAGTGAGCGACTACCGCGCATTCGTGGTCGGGGTCGCACGGCACGATGTCGCCGCAGTCGTCGCAGAGCGCTTCGCGCTTCACAAGTTGAACCGCGTCGTCGTCCCCCAAGGAATACCGGACGAGTGGCTCGCGCTTGTTGACGCGGAGGTAGTGCGTGACAGTCCAGAGTTGTCGTTCTTTGACCTTGATCAAGTGGACGGTGTCCTATCGACGTGCACGGTCGCCATCGCCGAGACGGGGACGATGGTTCTTACGCACGGACTGGGGCAGGGTCGTCGCGCGTTGACCCTCGTTCCCGACTACCTGCTCGCGGTGGTCAACGAACGTCAGATCGTCGTCGGCGTTCCCGACGCGTTGGCGACGCTCGATCCGTCCTCACCGATGACGTGGATAAGCGGACCGAGCGCCACGTCAGACATTGAACTGAGCCGCGTCGAGGGTGTCCACGGTCCGCGAACATTGGAGGTGCTTGTTGTCTTAGAGGAACTGAGCGTGGCCAACCATGCCGGCCGCCACCGTAGCGTTGGTGACCTCGTCGATGAGCACAAAGCTGCCGGTGACTCGGTCCTCGCTGTAGTCGTCGACGACGAGCGCATCGGCGGTCACGAGCGTGGCCAGACCGATCTCGTTCGTCGCTAGCGATTCGGCCTCATTGATCGAGAGCGATTCGATGTCGATAACGCCGGTCATCGATTGGACCCGCACCGGCGTCGACTTCGTCGTGTGCTTGAGGCGCAGCCGTTGACCGTTCACGGATAGCGGCTTCTCGCCGAACCAGCAGATGGTCGCTTCGAACTCCTTGGTAACTCGAGGCAGCGGCTCCGTTGCGATGAGGTCGCCCCGACCCGCGTCGGTCTCATCAGTGAGGTCGATATCCGCCGCGAGACCAACGGTCGCTTCGAGGCGAGGTTCACCGCCAAAGTTGAGGGCGCGAATGGTGGTCTCGATGCTCGCCGGGAGCAGCGTGACTCGATCGCCGACATGAAACGCTTCGCCGCTCACCATGCCGGCGTACGTACGACCGCCGCCCGGCTGGCGCAGCACCCATTGGATAGGGAGGCGAGCTCCCTGAGCAGTCTCCCACGAGCCGGCCTCGGACTGCTCGAGCGCGTCGAGGACCGACGGTCCGTCGTACCAGGGAGAGTTGTCGGAGTTTGTGGCCACGTTGTCGCCGAGCAGCGCTGATACCGGAATCGCGAGCGTCGAGGAGAAGCCCAACTCCCGAGAGAGCGTCTCGATCTGATCGACGACGCGCTGGAACGCCAACTGCGACCACGCGACCGTGTCCATCTTGTTGACCGCGACGATCACCGAGCGCACGCCGAGCAAGGCAGCGATGCAGAGGTGTCGTCTCGTCTGCTCCTTGAGCCCGCTCGCGACATCGATGACGACGAGGGCGAGGTCCGCGGTCGACGCACCCGTTGCCATGTTCCTCGTGTAGCGAACGTGGCCGGGGCAGTCAGCGATGATGAACTTTCGAGTTGGCGTCGTCGCGTAGCGGTACGCCACGTCGATCGTGATGCCCTGCTCGCGCTCTGCGCGAAGGCCGTCGGTCACGAAGCTGAGGTCCAGGTCCCCGATGCCACGCTTTTCTGACGCAGCAGCAACGGCGTCGAGCTGGTCATCGAAGAGCTGACGCGTGTCGACGAGGAGCCGACCGATCAAGGTCGATTTTCCGTCATCGACCGAGCCGATCGTGGCGAGGCGCAGTAAGTCTTTGGTTGCGAGCTCCACTTAGAAGTAGCCCTCTCGCTTGCGGTCTTCCATCGCGGTCTCAGAGAACTTGTCGTCGCCACGGGTGGCGCCGCGTTCAGAGACGTTGGCGACCGCAACTTCGTCGATGATGGCCTCGATCGTCGCGGCTGACGAGAGAACCGCACCCGTGCAGTTGGCATCGCCGACGGTGCGAAAGCGCACAAGCTTTCGCGTCACAGTCTCGCTCGCGCTCGGTTCGACGAACTGTCCGACGGCGAGCCACATGCCATCGCGCTCGACGACGTCACGCTCGTGGGCGTAGTAGATCGAAGGAAGGTCCATCCGCTCACGTCCGATGTACTGCCAGACGTCGAGCTCAGTCCAGTCTGACAGCGGGAACGCGCGCACGCTCTCGCCGGGGTTCACCTTGCCCTGGTAGAGCTGCCAGAGCTCAGGGCGTTGCTGACGCGGATCCCACTGGCCGAAGGCATCGCGGAAGCTCAAGATGCGCTCTTTTGCGCGAGCTTTGTCCTCGTCGCGGCGAGCTCCGCCAAAGGCGGCGTCAAAGCGATGATCAGTGATCGCGTCGAGCAGTGTCACCGTCTGGAGGCGATTGCGCGAACCGAGTGGGCCGGGGTCAACGACCTTGCCTTGGTCGATCGTGTCTTGCACCCGCGCGACGATGAGTCTCGCTTTCGCGGCCTCAACGGCGCGATCGCGGAACTCGAGTACCTCGTCGAAATTCTGCCCGGTGTCGATGTGCAGCACCGGAAAAGGGAGCTGCTGGGGCGCGAAGGCCTTCGCAGCAAGGTGCAACAACACCGCAGAGTCCTTGCCGCCGGAAAAGAGCAGCACGGGGCGCTCGCACTCGGCGACGACCTCGCGCAGAATAAACAACGCGTGCGACTCGAGAACATCGAGGTGGTCAGTGGCGTGTGGGGTGTGCAAGGTCGTTGTCATGATCTCTTTGGATGCATTGTATTCTAGTAATGCACTAGAGAAAGTAAGGCTCCCGCGAGAATGCCAGTGATTACCCCGACCAGTGTGCTCCTGAGCGAACTCGATGAAGTAAACGAGCGCTTTGAGCGAGCGACCCCTGTTGAGATTCTCCAGTGGACGTTCGACCGCTTTGATGACGACCTCGCGATGGCGTGTTCTTTTGAAGACGTCGTGCTCTTGCACATGGTCCACGAACTTCGACCTTCGACAGAGATCATCTTCCTCGATACGGGTGGGCACTTCGCAGCAACACTCGAGTTCGCGGCTCAGCTGGAACAGAGTTGGAGTTTGAAGCTCACCCGCACTCAACCAGGCAACGATGCCGACGCATGGCCGTGCGGCACGGCTCGATGCTGCGAGCTCAGAAAAGTCGAACCACTTGGCCGGGCTCTCCAGGGACGTGCCGCGTGGATAACCTCGGTCAAGCGCGTGGACGTTGCGACCAGGGCTTCCATGAAAACCCTGATGTGGGATGAGAAATTCAACCTCGTCAAAGTGAATCCGCTCGCTACCTGGACCGATGACGACGTCGCGTACTACTTGAAGAGTCATGAGTTGCCCGAGCACCCCCTGTGGGCCGAGGGGTACGCGTCGATCGGATGTGAGCCGATGACGGTGAAGCCCCTGGTGCCAGGAGATCGGCGATCAGGTCGTTGGGTTGGTCTTGACAAAGACGAGTGCGGACTGCACGAGGCCTAGACATCCACCAAAAAATCAAGGTGCGACTGTAAATTTGTCGCAATGCTGCGGCGATACCTTAAGGAGCACGTCGGATGCTTCTGATAGTCCTCGCTGTTATCTGGGTTGCTCTCCTGGCCCCGGTAGTGATTCGACGACTTCGAGAAGGTGGAACAGAGAAATCCATCCAGTCCTTTCATGCTGAGCACGAGGTCTTGAGTCGTCAGGACTACGCGATCGTTCCCGCGCATCGCCTCGATGAACCTGATCAGGCACCGGTAACGGAACCGACGGGAGATCGTCGTCCTCGCCTTACCGTCGTGCATCCCGACGATACCTTTGCCGAACTCGAGTCACGCACGTCGTGGGACGAGTGGAGCGAGGACTATGAGTATGACGAAGAGCAGTCGGTCCGCACGTCGGCGAACCACTACGCGCGCGCCTACTCTACTCATCCACGCGACGTTGACGTGACGTCGGTGTATGAGCCGCCAATCCGTCGCCGCACGATGCGCGCACAACGTCGCGTCATGTTTTCTCGCCTGGTGCTGGGTGCCGTGCTGCTCACGATCGCTGCGTTCTTTACCGGCTACTCACCCGTCATCGACGTTGCCGCACTCGCCTGGTTCGCGGTCGTCGTCTTTGTTGCGCTCGCCCTCTATGCGGTGAGCCAGGGTTACTTGAACGACGCCGCGCTGAAGCCGCGCCTGCCACAGCGTCGAACCCTCGCGACGGTGAAGCCGCTGTATCGAGACGCCGATGACTCATACGGCGACTTTGAGGACGAGTTGGACGCTGACATCTACGAGCCAGAACCTTGTTGCGGCGTGGTACCGCGAGCCTGAGCGTCATCGCGCGTTGGGCTAAAATACAAGTCTCTTCGGGGGTGTAGCTCAATTGGTAGAGCGCTACGTTCGCAATGTAGAGGCAGTGGGTTCGAATCCCATCACCTCCACCGAAAGGCCTGATCTATTGAGTGGACCGCGCTCGTGAGAGCGAGGCGCGGCGTGGGATTGTCTAGATCAACCCGCCGTTCGCGTAAATAACTTGGCCGTTGATCCAACGAGCGGGGCCGGCGAGAAAAGACACGACGTTGGCGATGTCTTGCGGTTCGCCGAGTCGTTCGAGCGCGGGCCCCTTGGCCAGTGTGTCGATCGTCGCCTGATCTTTGTCATCGAGGAAGAGCGGCGTTGCGGTTGGACCCGGCGCGACGGTATTGACCGTCACGTCGCGCCCACGAAGCTCCTTCGCCAAGATCATGGTGATCACATCGATAGCTCCCTTTGAGGCGGCGTACGTCGCGTAGGTCGGGACGAAGCGCTGAACGACTGAGGTGGAGAAGTTGATGATCGCCCCGCCGGGTCGCACTCGGCGGACTGCTTGTTGATCGACCACAAAAGTGCCACGCACGTTGACGCGCATGATTTGATCGAAGTCGGTGAGATCGAGATCGGCGAGTGTTGACAACTTCATGATGCCCGCGGTGTGCACGACCACGTCGACGCCGCCGAAGCGACGTTCAGCCTCGTCAAAGAGCTCTCGCATGTCATCCTCGTTAGCGACATCACCGCCGACCGCGAACGCGGTGCCCCCCTTCGCGGCGATGGAAGCGACCGCCTCGCCGGCCTGTTCTGAGCGACTGGAGTAGTGCACCACGACGTACATGCCGTCGGCGGCGAGCTGTTTGGCAACGGCACGTCCGATGCCCCCGGAACCGCCAGTGACGATTGCGACTCTTGGCGCTAGATCTGACATGGCTCTCCTACGTTGCGTGCTGGTAGTAGCCACAGGAATCTAGCGGCCATCTAGCGGTCTCGTTCGCATCACAAAGTGAAGACGGATCATTCGATCCCCTGCCTCTGTGAGAGGGGTGTGAGGCAGTTCAAAAGAAGATGTGAGAAGCCTCAGGGTTGAATGTGAATGGCCCGCTCCATCAGTTTTTGTTTTTGAGTTGAGCGTATTGAATTTGATCGTTCGTAATCTCTGCCTCGATGTGAACGCTCGAAGCATTCGCTTTGGGCGTCTTCGAGGCGGAGGTTCAATCATGGTGACAGCGTCACTATTAGCCAGGAACCGCGAAGTCGACGGTTCACCAAATGCATCGCGAGCGGGGGGCACTCGCCGTGTCGGAAGGCGCTCGTTGCTCACGACGTTCCTCAGCGTTGCGACCCTCGTTTCGTTCGCGAGCGCCAATGCCTACGCAGCGAGCTTCGTGCCGTCGCTGGGCGCGGCGGCACCCTACGCAATTTTGGGAGTTACGCCCGGAAGCAACATTGGTCTCTCGAACATCACCGGTGACCTTGGCATCTCGTCGAGCACGTCGACCTCGGCAGGAGCCGCGGCGTCATCGGGAGCCTCTGGCTCTGGTCTTCTCGGTGATGGACTCTTGTCAGGCGTCGGCACGCTTGCTGGTTCCCTCCTGGGCAGCGTCACTGGTGCGACGAACGTGAGTCACACAGCTGCGACGGCGGCCGAGAGTGCCGCCGCGAGCGCGTACCGATCGATCTCGAATGAAACGCCCACGCATCTGATCCCGGGATCCGTTCTTAAGGATGCAACGCTCGCTCCCGGTGTGTACGCAGTTCCCGGCACGCTCGAAGTCGTTGGACGTCTACTCCTCAATGCGCATGGCGCAGCGAATCCCGACTTCATCTTTCAGATTCCCTCCAACCTCGCAACCGCCTCCCGTACGCAGGTGCTTCTCGGCGCCGGCGTTCGGGCGAGCAACGTGCTGTGGCAGGTCGGCGGAGCGTCGGCTCTCTCGCCCGGTACATCATTTGCGGGAACAATCCTTTCGAATGGTCCGATCACGCTGAGAACCGGATCCAGTTTGATTGGACGTGCGCTGTCATTGACGAGTGGCGTGAATCTCGACAGCGACTCGATCAGCGTTCCTTCGGTGAGTTCCGTCGCATCCGCTGCCGGCGGTGCGGTCGACACTGCGACGAAAGTCGCAGTTCGCGCAGCGGGCGCGGTCGGCGCACGTGGCGTTGCTGCTGCGACGCCGAACGTGTCCGTAGGCGCACACCTCTCGCTACCACTCTCGACGCTGACAGAGGTCCCAACGGTGGGCTTGTCGACGGCGGGTGCGTCGTCATCTGGCGTCGCATCAGTCGGCCTGCCCGCAGTGCTCCCGTTCATTCCGCTGTCAGCCATCGACGTACCGGAACTCGAGGTACCGACTCTGCCAACGGGTGGGGTTGCTCTGCCAGGTTCGGGAGCTAGCGCGCCCCTCACGAACTTGTTCTTTCCGCTCGTTGGAATCGGGGCGGGGCTGCCGACATCCGTGTTCCCTACTGTTCAGGTGCCCAGCGTTCCGTCGCTGGGCACGAGCGCGCCGATAAGTGGAGTGGCCGCGCCGACGATTGGCCTACCCCCGTTGCCGTCGGTGGGCGTACCGGCACCCTCTTCGACTCCTTCACCGCTGATAGGAGTTCCCTCGTTGACGGCGCCAACATCGCCGCCGGTATCCGAAACGACGCCTCCTCTTCCGCTGAGCGGACTATCACCGCCGGCTCTCGTACTGCCATCATCAGTGCCATCCGGCGTCGCGTTGCCCGGCGTGACCGCACCCTCGAACTCCTCGTCGAGTGCGCCTGCGTCCGACGCACTTCCGCTTCCGCTCAGCGGGATCTCGGTTCCTCGGTTGTTGTCGCCGTCCTCGGCGCCGTCGAGCGCGCCCTCGCTGCCGGGAGTCACGCTGCCCGCCCTCGCGACACCTGGCGTGACGTTGCCGAGGCTGAGCTCAGGACCGTCAGCATCAACCGGTCCCAGCAAGCTGGTTCATCCACGAGTGAAGGGAAGCTCTTCGGCGAACCACTCGACGTCAACATCCCACGCCAAATCGGGCGCGACGACTTCTTCCGCGAAGGGCTCGACGATCCCGGTGGGTGCGCCGCAGACGGGATTTGGCGGGGCGGCGGGAGCCGGTCTTGACCTCGCTCTCCTCGCCCTGAGTGCCTTCTTGCTTGCCGTGTGCGCAGGAAGCTTCGCCATTCGAGCTCGTCGCATCCAACGTGGCTGAGACTCTTCGCGCTGCCGTGGTCATTCGTCCTCGACGGGTCATCCGCGAATGGATCTGTTGGACGCTTGCCACGATCGCGCTGGGAGCGGGGCTGGTCGCGATTCGGAGTGCAGTCGTCACGACTCGGTCACCTGCTGTCGACATCCTCTCGATTGGCTCGGCACCGATGACCGAACCGGTGCCGCCTCGTTGGAGCGTTCCTACGTCGCGCCCGGTCGCGCTCGCGATCCCTTCACTTGGTGTTGACACGAGTGTCGGCGAACTTGGCCTCCAAGCCGATGGTCAAGTCCAAGTACCCGCGACGACGCGCATCGTGGGCTGGTATCGCTATGGCGTCACACCCGGACAGATCGGCTCCGCAGTGATACTCGGCCACGTCGACTCGTATCTGGGTCCGGGCGTCTTCTTCGAACTGAAGACGCTTAAGGCCGGCGAATCACTCGACCTGACGTTGGCCGACGGCGCGCGAACGCGATTCGTCGTCACCGAGGTTGTTCAATACTTGAAGACTGCCTTTCCAGATCGGCTTGTGTACGGCGCGCACGGCACGAGTCGGTCGCTGCAACTCGTCACGTGCGGAGGCGTCTTCGATCGCGCGACCGGTCACTATCTTTCGAACGTCGTTGTCTTTAGTCGCCTCGTCGGGGTAACGCTCCCTGTTCACTCCTGATCCTGACTGCGGTATCGTGCAGGCAACGGACGCGGCTCGCACCGTGCTGCAAGAAGAACTCGGTACGAGCGGGCTTACTCCAAGAGAGATCGGGGTCAACGTGAGCGAGAGCGATGACCGGGAGTCCATGAGCGAAACGCCGCCAGCTTCTATGGCCGATGCAAGCGTGCCGGCTCATGACGGCAATGAGAAGCATCGTGGAGAGCATTTCCGCCACACGCGAACGTCGGCCGCTTGGGTTGGCATCGTCGTGGCCACTGTCTTTGGCGTCGGACTGATTGACTTCATCGCTCAGAACACGCGCGACGTTCGTGTCGACTTCTTCTCCGCGAGCGCTCGCATACCCGTCGCTGTCGCGCTGCTCATGGCGGCGCTCTCCGGGGCGATCGTCGTGGTGGCCGTCGGCATCGGTCGAGTTGCACAGCTCCGTCTTTCGATGCGCCGTGAGCAGCGCCGACACAAAGCGGAGATCAGTACCAAGGAGTGACGCTGACGTGACGCGGGCTTGCGCGCTGCTTACCTCCGACTCTAATCCCGAAGAGTTGTCATTGAACTCGGTAGAAGATGAGAAAAATCTCATTAGCCCTTGTGAGAGTCGGTGGTGATCTCATTACATATGCGAGCCTCTCACGGGGGCTACAGGCCAAAACCCAGTTAATCACTGGCTTATAAGGAACGCGCTCATTGATGCATCTCATTAAATGCCCTACGAACGAGATGCATAAAATCTTAAATTACCGTATTACTAATAACAGAAGCCGGTTTTCTGCCTCGTGGAAGTTGAACTTAATTCGGTCTCGAGAGCTGGTGTTGTATGCGTAAGATCCCCGCAACAAACCGTCCGGCCTCCCCCTTCGGAACCTTTCTCCGAGTTATCGCAGCGCTTCGTGCCCGGCGCCATCTATTCAGCGCCCGGAGTGGCCCGAAGGCACTGGGTGTTGGACTGCTCGGCGTCGTCACGATTGTCGCCGTGACGGGCACGCCTGCCTTCCCAGTGACTCCCCTCAATCTCGGAACGGCTACGCCGTATGCGGTCATCGCGGGCTCGACTATCACGAATACCGGCAACACGGTCATCACGGGGCGACATGGGTCTCACCGGGCACGGCGATCACCCGCTTTCCTCCCGGCGTTGCGTCGGGCACGATCGACGCCAATGACGCGATGTCACTCGATGCTCAAAATACGGCAACGGCGGCCTATCTCGTCGCATCGTGGCCTTCAGTCGTCTCGTCAGCGCCACGCCACCGACGCACTGAACGCCGAGCAGTTGGCGGTCGCGTCGTTCCGTCACGGTTGATTCAGTGATCGTAGGATCGGCATACGGTGACCGAAGAGCTCGATCTCGATCAAGCGCGCAAGCACTACCACTTCGCGCTGGCGCCAGAGGACTACGAACGCCTCCCGTTCTATACCGCGCTCTTGCACGAGTTCGAAAACGATCAGATCACGCTTGAATTGCTCGCGAGCGTGCGGGCCCAACAGCGGAACCCAATGCTCGTGCTCGCTGCCCTCCACCTCGCCGCACTGAATGGCCACGACGTGCTCGGACCGATGTACGATGACGCGCGACACGGCACGCTCGAAGATCCAAAGGGTGCGGCGCTGCGGGTCATGGACGTTGTTCGATCCGATCCCGGCATCGTGCGCAGCCAGCTCTGGCGATCAACGCAAACGAACGAGCCCGGTCGCAGCGCCGTCATTCAGGCGGTCATTGGCGACATCGCTCGCGACGTCAAGGAGATCAATCTCATCGAAGTCGGCGCGTCGGCAGGGATCAACCTCTGCTTCGATCAGTTTCCCCTGCGCGCGAGCGACGATCACCGAGCATTGACGCTCGTGTGTGAAGACCTCACACCCATCGACCGCTCCCGACGAATGCCCACCGTGAGGTCTCGCATCGGCATCGATCCCGAACCGCTTGATCTTGACAACGAAGAGGATCGACTATGGCTCAAGGCGTGCCTGTGGCCCGAACAGCGGCGACGACACGAGCGCTTTGACGCCATCGTTGATGCGCATCGCTCGTGGCCGCATGTGACGATGTTGAAGGGAAGCGCGATCGAACGTTTGGACGACGCGTTTGCGTTGTGTAACAGCGACGTGATGACGGTCGTCATGAACACGTGGAGCGCGTTTTATTTTTCGCCCGACGAGCGCACCGCGTACTTCGCAGAACTCGCTCGACGATGTGCCCAGAGCAACGTTGCGTGGATCTCGATGGAGTCGACGATGGTGAAGTGGCCGGGCATCGACGTCGACGAAGCCGCGCATCACCGTGCAGCGTCCCAGGTAGTATTGATGCGTCCGAGTTCGGCTCCCGTCGTTTGGGGTTGGTGTCACGCGCACGGGCGGTGGTTGGAGCAAACTACAGTTTCGTAGTTCGCCCTCCGACCGGGTTTGGCGCCACGATTTCGCCGCCGAATCGAAATCCCACTGTGGAAAAGATGCGACTAAGTAGTTGGTATGTGAACGTCTCGCATCAAAATTGGTGGATAACTGTCCCAAATCTGGGTATAAGTTTTTGATTTCCCTCTTCGGGCTTGGTGAAGAAGAAAAAGTCTGGCACAGTATCACTCGTAGTTCACGTAGTACCTACCGACGATCTGACGAACCGCAAGGTGAGAAAGAAGCGGGGGGATGAGGGGCCTCGCAAGAGGAACGGATTCCTTCCGACGGGCAGCGGAGTTCGGTCCGCTGCACGGAACTGGTGATGACGTGAAGTGCCTGCCGTCAAAGATGTTCTGTCCGACACGGAACATAATTGGCGTGCCTCGGAAACCCCGAGGGGCGGGTGAGTTTCGGCTCACTGGTCACTCGGGGTTTTCGGCCGTCTACGGGCAAATCGATTACTTGATCCAGTAACGGCGAACGCTCACGAGCTCGCCATAATTGGGTGGCGCGGTGGACTCGAGCACGCCACCGTTCTGCTCAATCGCCCGCACCGATGCCACGTTGTTCTCATCGCACGTCACGAGCACCGCATCGACGCCCTCGGTGCGTATGACGACGAGTGCCTGTCGCAAGATCTCACTGGCATAGCCCTTGCGCCGATGCGCGGGTGCCACGCCGTACCCGATGTGACCGCCGCGCTCCAGCAAATACTCGTTGAGCTCGAAGCGAAGCGATACGCGCCCGACGATCTCGCCGTTGACGTCGGCCACGAGCTGGTAGCCGCGCACTCGAGGAGGCGCGATGTTCGCTCCCTTGCGTTCGTTCTCGAGGAACGCGAGAAACGTTGTCCACGACATGCTGGGCTCCCAGCCCAGCAGAAAGTGAAAGTCCTCGGGCAGCATCGCGACGTGTATCGCGACGGCCGCCGATTCGTCGGTCAACGCATACGGACGCAGTCGCAGCGGCATCGATTCAGAATAATGGGAGCGTTGTCGCCCGCTTTTGTGACGGAGTTACTGAAAGCTGTCTGATCAAAACAGCGACTGAGGCTCGAACGGTACGCAGAGCTCGGGTCCGTCGTTCTTCACCGAGCCGACGGCGGGGTCGACGCCGTAGTGCGTCAGCGTGCCTCGAGGGGCTGGACGCAAGAGCAGGTGTCGCTCGTCGGGTCCGTACTCGATGACGTTCAGCCACGTCTCGATATCGTCACGCTCGAGCACAACAGGCATGCGGTCGTGGAGCTCTTCGAGGTCCTCGCCCGGTGTGGTCGTGATGATGGTGCACGTCTTGAGGAGCTCGGCATGCGGGATGGTGGCGTCGCGCCAGTACTCGTAGAGCCCGGCAAAGAGCAGGGGCTCTTCGTCAACGCGCGTGAAGTAGTGCGGCTGACGGTGGCGACCGGGGCGGTGGTCCCACTCGTAGAAGCCGTCGGCAGGGATCACGCAGGTGCGCTTGGCGAAGGCGTTGCGAAACGTCGGCTTCTCGGCGACCGTCTCCGCACGTGCGTTGAAGAGCCGGTTGCCGATCGACGCGTCCTTCGACCAGCTCGGCACGAGCCCCCAGCGATAGCGATCGAGGACGCGTGTCTCGTCGCGCTCGGTAGCGGCAAAGAGCGTGCGCTGGGGTCCGACGTTCCAGCTCGGCTCGTCGGGATCGATGCCGGCGGCGAGGGCGGCGTCGAGGAACCGCGCGAGGTGCGCCGGCGGCGTGAAGAGGGCAATTCGACCACACATGGGGTCCATTTTGCCGGGAATTTCCGGCTCTGGCGCGTGTCGCGAGGAGTGGCTACTCGGCGACGTGTAACAAGACAAACCCAATTCGGGACTAGAGTTTGGGAATGCCTGAAAGCCCTTCTAAACCTTCATGGTCCGATCGGATTTCGAGCCGCGTCATGGGATGGGTCGGAAAGATCCACAACGAGACGCTTCAGGATTACCTCCGGGAGGTTCTTGCTCATCTCAAGAAATACGTCGGCGGAAGCGTCGCTCTCGCCGTTGTGGGGGTCTACGGAGATGTCTACAAGTGGCATCCACCTGGCTACGTGTTTTGGATCCTCGCAGTCGGATGGCTCACGCTTGGGCAGTACAAAGCCTTCAAGATGCTAAGGCAGGCCAAGGTAAGTGAAGTTCAGGAATTAAGGGGGAAAGTCGCTGAATTGACACGCGAAGCAGAGTCGGCACGCGAAGAGGCCGAGGGGGTTCGGCGTAAGTTCTCACGGGAAATGGTGACAGACGAGCATTACAAGCAACTGAAGGCGCTTTTCATGCACGTACGGGACTCCGTAGCGAAGGGCGAGGAAGTTATCTTCTCTCCCACGGAAGTTCCGCAATCGGCGGGGGGCCATGTTCCAGAGATCGGGTCCGAGCTCGTCCTCTGGAATCAACTCGTTCGTTCGCTCAGGTCAGTGGAGGAAGCATTAGAGGACTGCTACGAGAACGAACTTCTGATCAAAGGATTAACTGCCCCAATCTTTGTCCGCGCCGGTTTGGACTTTCTGTATCACCGTATGAAAAAGAGGGCGCTAGCGGGACGCCTCGACGAGGGGTTTCCCGTTCCATGGCTAGAGCCTGATGTGAGCCTCGAAGAACAGGTGACTCTCGCAACTGGAATGGCCATCGCGCACGCGCAGGAGGGCGACGAGGAGCTGACTCGCGACGCGTGCAAGCGACGCATCCAAGCCTTCGTGGACTCCATGTCGGGCTGGTACGTGATGAAACTCTATGGAGATCCCGCGATGAGGAAGACGTACGACGATCTAAAGATCAAGTTTGAGGCCGACTTGAATAAGGGAATCAATCTCACGGGCTACTACCGAAGCGACGATTGCCCTCAGTGCCCTGTGCCGCCAACTTGATTCGCTTATTCAGCGTCCTCGTCGTCCTCGCAACGTTCGACCTGAAGCACAATCTTTAGTGCTTCCTCGGGGTCTAGATCGATGTTGACCGGCTCATCGTATTTGTCGAAGGCTTTTCGCGTCACACGACGATTCTACTTTGGTTTTTCAAGTTACAGGTCATCGTCATGGTAAGTACAATGTCCTATGCCCTGCGAAGGGCGCCCCCGGATCGCGATGAGACCTTCTGCTAAGTGCGGCCTAATCCAATTAAAGGGTCCGGGGGCAGCATCCCTCCTCACTCTTCGTCCTCCTCCTCGCCCTCGTAGAGCTCGTCCTCGTCCATCTCGTCGTAGGAAAGTGCGCGGAGGTCATTTACGACCTTCAATAGCCCCGTTAATTTGCTCTCAGGCAAACTCAGTAGTGGAACGTCGATGACCAACGTGGCCGATCCGAGTCCCCCAAAGATGACCTCTACGCTCTCACCTGATCCTGAAGGCGGCAGCGTCTTGGGCTTCGGCGGCGTACGAACTTTGGACGCGCCTTTCTTTACGACTGTCCGCTTCGTGCCGCGTGTTGCAGCACGCCCCGAGCCCATGCGAGTCGTGGGAAAGTTTGCGCTAACGGTGATTCCGGCCCAACGGGCGGCGTGGAGAAAAAATGTTGCCGCCTTGCGCCGGGTGTCACCTCCGTAGCCATACGTCTCCGTAAAGCAGTCATAAAGAGCGGTCTCCGATCCGTGTTCGTCCGAGACCTTGAACGCTTCGGGGTAAAGGTCTCGGAGCCGACCGCCCAGGTAAGCCTTTCGCGCCGTTTCGTCCATCGGAACAAATGTGCGTAAAGCCTCTAAGACCGTGTTATCAGCGTCGATGAAACCAAAGAACTTTAGGGCACCGATAAGGTTCGTCTGATCTCCACCGGACTTGCTCTTCATCATTGACCGGTCCAATTTTGGAGGGAGGGGCTTCCCGGCAAGTTCCCCCAGGTAGTTGAGAAGAGTCTGGAATGGCAAGTAGGGCGGCTTCGCTTCCTCGTTCGTGTCTGTGTCCATTGGCAACTCCTTGTGGCATGGCTACCCGAGCATCGGGAAGTCGTTCCTCCACTATGCCAGAAGATCGTGCCATATGCAAATTATTTTAGATAGTTCAAGCGGCACCCTTATGGCATTGTCATAATGGACGTGTGACCAGACAAAATGCCCCCATCCAACACGGAACACTGATCGAAGTAACAACCGCCTACGGGGAACATCTTCGGATGCGAGCATTAGGCACGCCTGTCCGGGGCGTGAAATTTCCTGTCGTCCTCATTTGTTCCGAAGAGGAATTCTCAAGATCGGAAAATGAGCGCAATGAACCAGATAGCCAGTATTGGCCTTTAGACGACTTGCGGCCCCTAGAAAGAGTGTGAACTAGGCCCCTTGGGTCAAAGGTCGATAACTTACGCGCTTGCCGTGAACTTGGCCCATCAGCCGTGTCATGCGCTCCGTGTCGCTGATCATGTGTGTCGAGTGCCGGTACGCAAACTCGGCAAGGTAACGGTGAAGGTGCTCAGGGCTGATGTTGTGGTGCGTGCCACTGATCGAACGCTTCAACTGGCTAAAGAAGTTCTCGGCCTTGTTGGTGCCGTCTGACAGCTCCGAGACGTACTGGCCGATGTGGTGGTTCACCGCATGGTGCGCGACCATCTCTTTGCCAATCGTGTTGTAGACAGGTGCCGAGTCAGTGTGCAAGGTGGATGTTCCAACTTCGATGTTCTCGCGGATGATCTGGCGAATGTTCGGACCCGAAACAGTCGTGACAACCTTGGTGCGAACCTCACCCGTTTCTTCGCAGATGAGCGCAACGACAGGCACCTTGCGGGCAGTGTTGTAACCATCCTTCGCCCGGCGAGGGTCGTTCTTGTGCCAGTTCTCTGGCTTGCCACCGATGTAAGTTTCGTCCGCCACGACGTTGCCTGAGAGTTTGCCGGTCGTGTCGTTCATCATGGCCTCACGGATTCGCTGAGTCATGAACCAGGCGGTCTTAGGGGCGACGCCGTACTTGCGTGCAATCTCCCTTGCGGCGATGCCGTTCTTGTTCGCGCACATCTCGAAGAACACGAAAAGCCAGATACGCAGCGACACCTTGGAACCGTGAAAAACCGTCCCAGTAGTCACGGAGAACTGCTTGCGACAGTCCTTGCACTTCCACACTCGACGTTCAGAAACTGAGCCTCTCGTCGTCTTGCGGTTCACCCCATTGTCAGGCTTCAAAAAGTAGTGATCGTTGATTGATCCACAGTGAGGGCAGTAAGGCTTATCGGGCCAGCGCAGACTCTCCATGTACTCATAAGCGTCTGAATCGCTAGTAATCCAAAGGGCCATGTTAGAAACGGTGATTTTCTCCATACCTAATTGTCCCACAGATTTATGGGTTTGTCAAGTTACACGTCACCGGCTACTCTTACGAACATATGTTCGCTTTTTCACCTCCTCGACCCCCTCTCTCTCCTGAACTGCTCGCGAGTGTGCGTCCCGTGTCACTCGCCAAGAGCCGTACCGTCCCCCTCGGGGACCCTTGGCGGGCACTCATCCCCGAAGGGGGACTGCGGCGTGGTTCGACGGTAGTCGTCGAAGCGCCCGTCGGTCTCGGTGGCCTCAGCCTCGCACTCAGTCTCGTGAGTGAGGCGAGCACGCGGGGTCACTGGGCAGCCGTCGTTGGGGTCGATGACCCCGGTGTCGTGGCGATGGTCGAGCTCGGGATCGATCTGCGTCGCGTGCTCTTCGTTCCGCGTCCGAGGGGCGCGTGGGCAGAGTCGACGGCCGACCTGCTCGACGGCGTCGACCTCGTGCTCGTGCGTCCTCCGTCTCGCCCCGGACACGGGTCCGCGCGTCGCTTGATGGATCGAGTGAGAGAACGCGGCACCGTTTTGATTGCGCTCAGTGAGCCCCGCGCCCCCTGGCCACTGCCGGCCGACCTCTTCTTTCGCGTCACTCAGGCCGAGTGGGTCGCCTCGTCACGGCTCGACGCGCGCTATCTCACCGTGCACGTGAGTGGCCGCGGAGCGCTCGCGCGTGGTGCCGAGCACGTGGTGGTGATTCCGAATCGTCACGGTGGCGCGGAGGCGAAGTGATGGAACAGCTGCTCGCTATCTGGGTGGAGTCGCTCGCGATCGAACAGCCCGACGGTTCGACGCTGCGCGACACGAGTGTGCTGCTCGACGCGCTCGAGGCGATGTGCCCCTTCACCGAGGTGGTTCGTCTCGGGCTCTACGTGCTGCCGCTGCGCGGGCCGAGTCGATTCTTCGGTGGCGGCGACGTGGTGCTGGGCATGGTGCGCCAATGCGTGCTCGACATCGTCGGTGTCGAGCCCAAGCTCGGAGTCGCCGAGGGGCTGTTCTGTGCGGAGCTCGCGGCGCACCGAGAGATCGTCGTGCCCCGCGGTGGCAGCGACGAGTTTCGCCGCGCCCAGCCCCTCGAGGTGCTGGGTCGCAAGGACTTAACGACCACGTGTCAGCGACTCGGGCTGCACACGCTCGGTGCGTTCGCGGACCTGGCGCCCGCGCGAGTGGCCGAGCGCTTCAACCGCCACGCGCTCCATCTTCATCGGGTGGCTCGAGGCGAGCTGAGCGAGCTCGACGTACAGCGTGACGCGTACCTTGCGCGTCGTCTCGCCCAACTGCGCGGTGAAGAGATGCTCTTCGAAGAGCAACAGGGGTTCTTCGGCCAGCGAGGCGCCGAAGACGACCGCGCCGAAGCCGCCGCGCACCGCGTGCGTCGCCGCCTCGGTGCCGAGTCCATCGTGGTGGCGAACCTTCGTGGCGGGCGCGGGCCCGAGGACCGAGCGACACTCGTGCCCTGGGGCTCGCCGAGCGCGAACGAGCGTGACGTCGCGCCGTGGCCGGGCCGCCTTGCCGCACCCTCGCCGGCGACCACGCTTGCTCACCCCGTGCCGCTGCAGCTGCGCGACGGCGCGAACCGAGCCGTCGTCTTGAACGGGCGCGGTGTGCTGAGCGCCGAACCAACCGCCGTCATCTTCTCTTCGCCGCTACGTCGCGAGATCATCTGGCACGCCGGCCCCTGGCCGATCGTCGAACGCTGGTGGTCACGTCGTCGGCGTCGTGCGCATCTGCAGATGGTGCTCGCGAGCGGCGAGGCGCTGCTCGTGGTCGCCGAAGCGAGTCGGTGGTGGCTCGTTGGAATCTATGACTGATGGCGACCTATGGAGAGCTGCACGCACATTCAGGCTTTAGCTTCCTCGACGGTGCGAGCGATCCCGAAGAGCTTGTCGTCGAGGCGACGCGCTTAGGTCTCTCGGGCCTCGCGCTCAGCGATCACCACGGCCTCTACGGCGTGGTGCGCTTTGCCGAAGCGGCGCGCGCCCTCGGGCTCGCGAGCGTCTTTGGCAGCGAAGTCACCCTCGACGCAACCGACGATCGCGTCGGGGTCTCAGACCCCTCCGGTGAGCACCTCGTGCTGCTCGCGCGTTCACCCGAGGGATACGCGGGGCTCTCGCGCATGCTCGCGCTCGCGCACCTCGAGCGGGGCGAGAAGGGCTCGCCGCGCTTCACGTTGGATCAGGTCGCCAGCGCCGCAAGGGAATGGCTGGTGCTGACGGGATGTCGGAAGGGTCCTCTGACGCGCGCACTCCTTAACGAAGGTCCGCGCGCCGCAGGGCGCCGTCTCGCCCAGCTCATCGAACGCTTCGGTCGTGAGAACGTGGCGGTAGAGATCTGGGATCACGGCCAGCCCGACGACGTGGCGCGCAACGATGCGCTGGCAGAGCTCGCGGTGCGCGCCGACGTGGCGGTCGTGGCGACCAACAACGTGCACTACGCCACGCCGCGTGACTTTCCACGTGCGAGCGTGCTCGCCGCCATCCGTGCTCGGCGCAGCCTCGAAGAGATGGAGGGCTGGCTCAGCGCGTCGCCGCTCGCGCACCTGCGCAGCGATGCCGAACAGCGTCGGCGCTTTGCGCGCTGGCCCGGGGTCGTCGACCGTGCGGGCGAGCTCATCGCCGAGCTTGCCTTCGACCTGCGTCTCGTGGCGCCCAACCTGCCAGCGTTTGCGACGCCTGAGGGGCACGACGAGCAGTCGTACCTAGAAGAGATCGTGGCGAACGGCGCCACGCAGCGCTACGGACCCCGGGGGAGCGAACGCATTGTGGGCGCCTGGCGTCAGATCGACCACGAGCTCTCGGTCATCAAGACGCTCGGCTTTGCCGGCTACTTCCTCACGGTCTGGGACATCACCGAGTTCTGTCGCACCCACGACATCTACTGCCAGGGCCGAGGGTCGGCCGCGAACTCGGCGGTGTGCTACTCGCTCGGTATCACCAACGCCGACGCCGTTGCGCTCAACTTGTTCTTTGAGCGCTTCCTCTCGCCCGCGCGTGATGGTCCTCCCGACATCGACGTCGACATCGAGTCGGGCCGACGCGAAGAGGTGATCCAGTACGTCTACGAGCGCTACGGGCGTCACCACGCCGCCCAGGTGGCGGCCGTGATCACCTACCGCTCGAAGTCGGCCCTGCGCGACGTCGCGCGCGCTCTCGGCCACAGCGAAGAAGAGGCCAACTACATCCGCGACCACGTCGATCGAGAGACGATGACCGCAAAGGACCCCGCGATACCCGAGCTGCTCACGACGATGGCGACCGAGCTCTTGGACCGGCCGCGCCATCTCGGCATCCACTCAGCAGGCATGGTGCTCTGTGACCGGCCCGTGCTCGAGGTCTGTCCCGTCGAGTGGGGGCGCATGCCCGGGCGCAGCGTGCTGCAGTGGGACAAGGACGACTGCGCGGCGATCGGGCTCGTGAAGTTCGACCTGCTCGGACTCGGCATGCTCGAGGCGTTGCACCGTGCCGTTGACACCGTGAACGACTTTCACGACGTCAACCTCGACCTCGCAATGCTCCCGCAAGAGGACGCGGTCTATGACCTCTTGTGCGATGCCGACACCGTCGGGGTGTTCCAAGTCGAGTCGCGCGCCCAGATGGCGACCCTGCCGCGCGTGCAGCCGCGCTGCTTCTACGACCTCGTCATCGAAGTCGCGATCATCCGTCCGGGCCCCATCCAGGGTCGCGCCGTCAATCCCTACATCCATCGCCGTCGCGGCGAGGAGCCGGTGACCTACCTGCACCCCCGTCTCGAGCCGATCCTGCGACGCACGCTCGGCGTGCCGATCTTCCAAGAGCAGCTGATGGAGATGGCCGTCGCCATCGCGGGCTTTTCGCCGGCTGAGTCCGACGAGCTGCGCCAAGCCATGGCGGCCAAGCGCTCGGAGCTGCGCATGATGAAGCTGAAGAGCCGCTTCTACGCGGGCATGGCGGAGAACGGGATTACTGGTGAGACAGCCGACCAGCTCTTCGACGCGCTCAGAGCCTTTGCCAACTTCGGATTTCCCGAGTCGCACTCGGTCTCTTTTGCTCACCTCGTCTACTGCTCGGCGTGGATCAAGGTGCACTACCCTGGCGCCTTTCTCGTCTCGTTGTTGAACGCCCAGCCCATGGGCTTCTGGTCAACCCAGAGCCTCGTCGCCGACGCACAGCGCCACGGTGTCGAGGTGTGTCGTCCCGACGTCAACGCGTCCCAGGTCGGGGCCTCGCTCGAGGAGCCGCGAGAACAGCCCCGCGTACGTCTTGGACTCGGCGACGTGCGCGGGGTGGGCAGCGAGTTGGCCGAGCGCATCGTGGCAGGCGCTCCCTGGGCCAACAGCGCGGACCTCGTGCGTCGTGCGGGTGCTCAACAGCACCACCTCGAAGCGCTCGCCGCCGCGGGTGCGCTCGATGGCTTCGGCGCGAGTCGCCGAGCCCTCACCTGGTCGGCTGCGGCCGCTGCACAGGCACTGCCCGATCGCCTGCCGGGCGTCGTCACCGGTGAGGTCGCCCCGGCGCTACCCGCGGTCAGTGAGCTCGAGCGCGTCGCGGACGACCTTTGGGCGATGGGTCTTACTACTGAGGCGACGGCGATGGAGCTCATACGTCCCGAGCTCAACGCGCGCGGGGTGACGCGCGCGAGCGCGCTCGCTTCGGTCGAGGCGACGCGCGTCGCCGTCGCGGGGGTCGTGACGCACCGTCAGCACCCCGAGACTGCCAACGGCGCGGTGTTCGTCAACCTCGAAGACGAGACCGGACACGTGAACGTGATCTTCTCCAAGGGGGCGTGGACGCGCTGGTCGATGGTGGCCGGTATCGCACCGGCGCTCGTGATCCGTGGCTCGCTGGAGCGCGGTCAGGGGATCGTGACCCTCGTCGCGGAGTTCGTCGAACCTCTCACCCTCGGAGCGACCGCGCCGTCATCGCGCGACTGGCACTAACTCTCGACCTGTTTCGTGCGAAAGAGGTCGAGCAGCTCTTCTTGTGAGTGCACGCCCATCTTCTTGAACATGTCCGCGAGGTGATTGCGCACGGTGCTCTGGCTCAAGAACAGCTCTTCGGCGATGCGCGGCACGCGCTCGCCATGCAGCAGGCGCGTCAGTACCTCCCACTGTCGCGGTGACAGCTCGGCGACGCCGGGCGTCTCGTAGGGATCGGCGACGCCCGCAACGTTTGAGAGCACGCCCGCACCTTCGAACTCGCGCGCGATCCGCCACAGTCGACGCTCGAGGTTCGCGACCCGCTCGCGCCAGACGTGCGCCTCGGCCAGGCTTCGCCGGGACTCCAGCGTGATCGCAATGGCGTTGGCGAAGTTGGCGAGGACGTCGCGATACGGGGTGAAGGCGTCGTCGTCCTTCACGCCAATCAGCACGACGCCGAAGAGGCGTGACGTCGTGCGCAAGACTAAGACCTCGGCACCGGTCTCCGCTTCCAGCGCAGCGATATCGATCGAGTTCGGCTTGGCGTCGGCGTGCGCGCACTGCGCGGCAATGTGCGCGAAGCGCTTATCGGCGGGAATCACGACCCCTGCGACGCAGATGTGAACGCTCTCGATGCCCGGCACCTGGAGCAAGGCGCAGTGCACGAACTCTGCGACGCGCTTCTCGTCGGGGAGTGCCAACATGGCGAGCTGGACAAAGTACAGCCGTGCGAGGACCTTTCCTTGGAGGCTGCGGACTGCCTTCTCTTCGGGCTCGAGGTAGCACGGATTGATCATTATTTGGCCCCGCACGATCATGAGCGGGTGCACGGAGATGACACGAAAGAGCGTTTCGCCATCGAACTGCTCCGTGTCGTATTGACAGAGCACCGTCATCGGCGTCGTGCGAACGAGCGCATTGATGTCTGATTCGTACTCAACCAGGTGGTCGGATCCTGGCACGCCGCGAAGCGCCCAGCCCATCTCGCCGGTCACTCGACAGCCAGATGCCCCGTCGTCGAAGCTCTCTTTGTAGAGCCGATGGAGACAGTCGATCATCTCGTCCGCAATGAATGTCCCCGTCGGGTAGAAGGCGTCCTCGGCGCTCGTGATAGTGAGTCGCCGCAGCTGTTCACGCGACAGCGACGTAGCACTCCGCTCGTCAAGTGCTCGCTCCAAGAGCTCGGTCACGAGGGCGTCGGCGAAGTAGGAGACATCGTCGTTTTCCTGCAGCCCCGCTCGTACGAAGGGGTGGATCACGCTGCGACGATCTACCTCGTCGCTGAACATGTCGCAGACGTGTAAGCCCGGAGGGAACCGCTCGGGAGTGAAACCGAGACTCACCTGCTCAGTTCGTTCTGCCATGATGCCTCCTCGCAAGCGTCGAGGCGGGGAACAACCGTGAGACTAGTAGTTGAGCCGGGTTCTAGCGCAGCGACGATCGGCGCGCCGCGGCGTTAGACGATGAAGGCGAACTCGGGACGCTCGCCGCGCTCGATCTCCTCGCGTACGAGAATCTGCGCGAGCGGGAGGTCCTCGGCGTGCGTGACGCCGATGCAGCGCGATGGGGTCTTCATCACGTCAAAGCGCAGTGGCGTGTGGTGAAGGATCTGGCCGACGAAGGTCGACAGCTGAATCTCCTTCTCCTTCGCGAAGTCGTGCTGATCGAGGACCTCACGCATGAGGGGGAAGATCTCAGGCTGAAAGCCCCAGAGGTTCATCGAGACAGTCGTCTGCGGGTGAAGCGTCTTTGGTTCAAGCCCATCGTCGGCCACATAGCCCTCGAGCGTCGCTGATACGTTGCGTCGTTCGACGATGTCGGTCAGGTGCCCGTTCACGACGACGCACGTGCCGCGAGACACCGGCAGTTCGCCGACGAGCGCTCGCTCGAGCTCGAAGCCGACCAGGCAGTTGTTCGGACTCGTCGCCAGGTGCTGACCGAGGAGCTGAAAGGACTCGCGACCGTAGAGGTCATCGGCGTTCGACACGGCAAAGGGTCGAGTGAGATCGAGTGAGGACTGCGCGGCGAGGACAGCGTCGACGGTGCCACGCAGCTCGGTTTGGTGGGTGAAGCTGACACGGTGGATCTTCGGCCAGAAGGTCGCCACGTGGTCAACGATCTCGGGACCCGTGTCAGGATTGATCACGATCACAATGTCGTCGAATCCCGCCGCGAAAGCGTCTGAGGCGATGAGGTCGATGACCCCCTCGCCGTGCATGCCGACGGGAGCGAGCTGCTTCACGCCGCCGTAGCGGCGCGCGCGCCCGGCGGCGAGGATGACGAGGGAGGGTCCGCTCACTTAGACCACTTCACGACCGCCGAAGCCCAGGTCATGCCCGCGCCGAAGCCGGTGAGCAGTGCGTAGTCGCCCTTGTGGATACGGTCGTTCTTCCGCGCGTCGTCAAAGGCCAAGGGAATTGACGCGCTCGACGTGTTGCCGTAGCGATCGAGTGAGATGACCGTTCGGTCCATGCCGATGTTGAGTCGCTGGCACGCCGCCTGGATGATGCGGATGTTGGCCTGGTGGGGGATCACAAGGCTCAGGTCGTCGGACGTGATGTTTGCCATTGCGAGCGCCTTCTCGGCCGAGTCCACGACGACGCGTACCGCGCGGCGAAAGACTTCCTTGCCGTCCATCTGTATGAAGCCCCCGTGCTCACAGGTAAGAAGGTCCGCGTCAGCGCCTTCGGCGCCGAGAGAGAACGACAGCAGGTCGTTCTCCGTGGGGTCGTACTCGAGGACGGCGGCGCCCCCGCCGTCGGCGAGGAGAACGGCCATATTGCGGTCGGTCCAGTCGACCCAACGAGAGAGGTTCTCCGCGCCGATGACGAGCACCCGCTTGGAGCCGGTCTCGAGCAACCCATATGCCGTGCGGACCGCGTACATGAATCCGCTGCAGGCGGCGTTCAAGTCCATCGCGGCACAGTCGAGGTCGAGCTCATCGGCGATCAGGGTGGACGTCGCGGGAATCAGGCGGTCTGGGGTGGTCGTGGCGAGGATGAGGAAGTCGATGTCCTTCGGTTCGACGCCGGCGTCTTCCAGGGCCCGACGTCCGGCAAGGACGCCCAAGCTCTTCGCAGTGCCGCCGATGCGACGCTCGCGAATGCCGGTGCGCTCGGTGATCCACTCGTCGGTCGTGTCAAGAGTCAGCGAGAGCTCGTCGTTGGTGACGACCCTGTCGGGTACTGCAACTCCCCAGCCAGTAAATCGAGCGCCCATGTGCCAGCCCTTTCGTCGGCTTCCTGTTGAAAAGTCTAGGTTGCGGCCCTACTGGGCCGCTGGTGCCGGTAATACCTGCAATGTACAGCGCGCCACCGCGATAAGACGATCTTTGTCGTCACGTAGTTCAATGCCCCACACGTGTACGTTGCGGCCCTTCCGAAACGGCGTCGCAACGGCGGTAAGTGTGCCTTGGCTCATCGATCGAAGATGCGAGCAGTTGAGCTCGGTGCCCACCACGATGTGCTCCGGCGCGACGCTCACGAATCCTCCGAGCGATGCGGCACTCTCTGCAAGGAGCGCGGAGACACCGCCGTGCAAGATGCCAAAGGGCTGGTGCACCTTCGGTCCAACTTCTACGCGAAGGATGACTTCATCGGGCGAGACGCTCACCGTCTCGATGCCGAGCTGTTCATTCACGTTCGGCCGGTTAAAGGCAGTGAGTGGGTTGTCGCTCATGGAGCCAGTGTAGGGAGCCGGTAACCTTCGACCATGACTCGACGCGTCGACCTGCGCAGCGACACCGTCACCCAGCCCACCGAGCAGATGCGTGAGGCGATGGCCTGTGCCATCGTCGGTGACGACGGATACGGAGAGGATCCGACGATCAACGAGATCGAGCGCCGCTTCGCCGAGCTCGTGGGAAAAGAGTCTGCCGTCTTCGTGGTCTCGGGCGTCATGGCCAATCAGATCGCCGTGCGAGTGCTCGCTCAACCAGGTGATTTAGTGATCGCAGGAGCGCACCAGCACCTGGTCAGCTTCGAAATGGGAGCCGCGGCGCGCAACTCCGGCATCCAGTTCTCGACGGTCGACGACACGAGCGGTGTGCTCGACGTCGCGAGCGTCGAGGCGATCATCGACGCCGAGAACGACCACCAGCCCCACGTCGGACTCGTGACCGTCGAGGACACCCACATGTACGCGGGTGGCGTGCCGTGGGACGTTGACGAACTGCGCAGACTCGCCAGCGCGATCGGAGACCGCCCGCTTCACCTGGACGGCGCGCGACTCTTCAACGCGGTCGTAGCGACCGGCGCGAGTGCCGCCGAGACTGCGGCGCCTGCGACCACGGTGATGACCGCGCTGACAAAGGGGCTCTGTGCGCCCGTGGGCTCGCTGCTTGCTGGACCAACAGCGTTGATGGAACGCGCCCGCATCGAGCGCAAGCGTCTCGGTGGCGCGATGCGTCAGGCCGGCTTTCTCGCCGCGGCCGGCCTCGTCGCACTCGACACGATGGTTGAGCGACTCAAGGACGACCACGTGCGCGCGCGCCAGCTTGCCGACTCATTTGCCGGCGCGTTCCCCGAGTCGGACTACGACCCGTCGACGTGTCGAACGAACATTGTTGCCTTCAACCACCCCGAGGCTCGTCGGGTCGTCGAGGAGCTCGGCTCACTCGGCGTCGAAGGCGGCACGGTGTCGCCACACAGAGCGCGATTCGTCACCCACGCGGGCATCAGCGACGACGATGTCGAGTATGTCGCGGGCGTGCTCGCACGCTTTCGCACGTCTTAGAAGAGGCCGAAGACTGTCGAGCCCCGTAAAGGTAGGATGTGGTCGCTGAAAGCCGTTTCGTGACTGAGATTCTCCACCTCTCGACGTTCTTGCACCGCCCGATCTACGACTCGCGCGGCGACAAGATTGGACGCGTCCAGGACCTGGTCGCGAAGCTCGGCGACGACCCGCACCCGCCGATTGTCGGCGCGGTGATCCGAATCGAGGGTCGCGACCTCTTCATGTCGATCAAAAAGATCGGCGGATTGGCCGAAGGGCGCATGACGTTCGAGGGTCGACGGGTCGACCTTCGCCGCTTCGAGCGGCGCCCTGGAGAGATCCTGCTCGCCGAGGACCTGCTTGCTCGCCACCTCATCAACCTCGTGCGCGGTCGTATCATCATCGCGAACGAGATCGAAATAGCCCAGATCGACGGACGTTGGGAAGTCGTCGGTGTCGACCCCGGTCGTCGCTCGTTCTTCCGCCGCGTGTTGGGGCGCAAGATCGGCTCTCGCGTCCAGTCCGATCGCATCGTCGACTTTGCGTCGATCGAGCCCTTCGTCTCCCACGTCCCGTCGGCGAGGCTCCGCATTCCCTATCGCAAGCTCGCCAAGCTCCACCCAGCGCAGATCGCCGACCTCGTCGAGCAGTCGAGCCACGAAGAGGGTGAAGAGATCATCGAAGCCGTCGGTCTCGACCGCGAGCTCGAAGCCGACGTGTTCGAAGAGCTCGACACGACCCATCAGCTGGAGTTTCTCGAGTCGCGCTCTGACGCGGAGTCCGCCCGCTTGCTGTCGCGCATGGAACCGGACAACGCTGCCGACCTCATCACCGAGATTGATCAAGAGCGACGTCTCCCGATTCTCGAGATGCTGCCCCACGAGCAGCAAGCGAAGGTCCGCCAGCTCCTCTCCTACAACGCGGATACCGCTGGTGGACTGATGAATCCCGACTTCGTGTCGGTGCCGCCGACGGCCACGGTCGCCGATGCTCTCGAGGCGATTCGAAGGTCGCGGGTTCCGGCAGAGTCGCTGCAGGCGGTGTTCATCGTTGATGACAGCGGCCAGCCGATTGGGGCCGCGTCGATTGCGCCGCTCGTGCGAGCACGTCCCAGCGAACTGGCCCTCTCGGCGGCTCGAACCCAACTTGCCCATGTGCACCCGCACTGGGACGTGCTGCGCGTGTCCAGAAAGATGAGCGACTTCAACCTGACCGTGTTGCCGGTGCTCGATGATGAGCACTCCAAGATGATCGGTGTGGTGACGGTCGATGACCTGCTCGAAGAGCTGCTGCCTCAGGGTTGGCGTGCTGAGTTCGGGCCGAGCGCGGCGGAGGAGTAGATGCACGCTCGCCGAGGTCACGTTCTAAGGGGGTTTGTCTGAAACCCCCTAGTACCGGCCCAACGGCCAACGACGTACCGATGCAACCTCGCTTAGTGAGAAGGAGCCGCTAGCTCCCTAGATTCCGCGTGGTTGTTTCGCCCAACGACCACTGCGAGAGGAAAGGAGGTAGCGCGTGCAGCGCGAAACGTCGAAAGAACCACAGATCGCGGGCGCCTTCGGCTCCATCCGCGAGCACGACGACGAACGCCGTCGGGGACTGCGCGCGCGCATTCTCACCCTGATCGCCATCATCGGGCCGGGACTCATCGTCATGGTCGGCGATAACGACGCCGGCGGCGTGTCTACCTACGCCCAAGCCGGTCAGAACTTCGGGTACTCGCTCCTTTGGACGCTGCCGCTGCTCATCCCGGTGTTGATCGTGGTCCAAGAGATGGTGGCGCGTCTCGGGGCGGTCACGGGCGTCGGTCACGGGCGACTGATTCGCGAGCGCTTTGGTCGCTACTGGGGCAATCTTTCGATCTTCTCGATCCTGATACTGAACTTTCTGATCATCATCACGGAGTTCATCGGGATCTCGCTCTCGATGGACTACTTCGGGGTTCACGCCTACGTGTCGGTGCCCGTTGCTGTCGTCGTGCTGTTCGCGGTCACTGCGTCGGGCTCGTTCCGTCGCTGGGAGCGGTTCATGATGCTCTTCATCGCGGTGAACTTTCTCATCGTTCCCCTCGTCATCTTGGCGCACCCCTCTGCGGGCTCCATTGCCCACGCTGCCTTTCTCCCGCACATTCGAGGGGGCGCCACGTCGAGCTCGGTCCTGCTCATCATCTCGATAATCGGCACCACGGTGGCACCCTGGCAGCTGTTCTTTCAGGAGTCCAACATCGTTGACAAGCGCATTTCGCCTCGGTGGTTGAACTACGAGCGAGTCGACACGATCGTCGGTTCCTTCATAGTGGTCATCGTCGCCTCGGCGTTGGTCGCGGTGTGCGCAGTGGGCCTCGCGGCCCACGGCGGGACCGACTCCTACTCCAACGCCCTCGGCGTGGCGCGCGGACTCAACCGGTATCTGGGACACGACGTCGGCACGATCTTTGCGGTGCTGCTGCTCAACGCGTCGATCATCGGTGCGGCCGTGGTCACCCTGGCCAGCTCCTACGCCCTGGGTGACCTGTCATCGACGCACCAGGGGCTGAACGCTCGGCTCTCGGAGGCCAAGGCGTTCTACGGCGGATTCGCGGCGCTGTTGGTGGTTGCGGGCACGGTCGCCATCATCCCGGGGGCCCCGCTCGGTGTGATCACCCTCGCGGTGCAAGCGCTTTGTGGTCTCATGTTGCCGAGCACGACGATCATCGTCTTAATGCTCGCGAACGACGCCGAGCTGATGGGACCGTGGAAGAACAGTCGCTGGCTGAATGTGGTGGCAGTCGTCATCGTGGTGGCGCTTGTCGTGCTCTCGCTCGCCTTGATGATCTCGACGCTGTTCACGTCGATCGACGTGCTCTTCATGCTCGAAGTGCTCGCGTTCATTGCCGTGGTCGGACTCGCCGTGGGCCTGCCAATGGGGTTGCGTCGAATGGCGCCGCCGCGGACCTATGACATCGACAAGCGTGACTGGCGCACGCCGCGACTCGCCCTGCTCGCACCGATGCCGACGTCAAAGGCCCGACGGATTTTGATGCGCACCCAGAGCGCCTACCTTTTCTCTGCGGGCATCCTGCTCGTCGTGCGGATCATCCAACTCGCGACCTCGTAGTCTCTCGTGATGGAGTCTCCACCTACGCTCGTGTGCGTCCACGCCCACCCCGACGATGAAAGCTTCTTCGGGAGCGGGGCGATCGCGCACTACGCGTCCCTTGGTCACCGCGTTGTGCTCATTACGTGCACGGTCGGACAGCTTGGGTTCGACGGTGGCGGCAGATCCGGCGATCAGCCGGGACATGACGAGCTCCAGACAAAGGCCACTCGTGCGGCCGAGCTGCAGCGCTCCGCGGAGATTCTCGGCATCGCGCGCGTTGTCACACTCGGCTACAACGATTCAGGCATGAAGGGCTGGCCGGAGAACGACGCGCCGAGCGCGTTCATGAACGGGGACGTCGATGCGGTCGGGCGAACGATCGCTTCGATTCTCGACGAAGAGGACGCGGCGGTCGTGGTGACCTACGACGAGAGCGGGTTCTACGGACACCCCGACCACATCATGGCCAACGAAGTGACCCGAGCTGCCGTGGCGCTGTCGAACACCGTCGAGCGTCTCTACTACTCGGTCGTGCCCGAGGGCATCATGACCTCACTGGTCGAGGGCGCGACCAAGCTCGATCTCTCGCTGCCGCACTGGGTCACTGACGCGAGCACGCACGTAAGCGACGAGTTCGTCTCAACGACCCTCGATGTCAGCCAGTACATACGGGTGAAGCACGACTCGATGGCGGCGCACGCCACCCAGATCGACAACGAAGATCTCGTCGAGATGAACGACGACCTTTTCTCGCTACTCTTTAGCACCGAGTACTACCAACGCGCATGGAGTCGCCACGACACGAGTGGCGACCGCACCGATCTAATGGGAGGGCTCTGATGGCACTGACGTTTCTCGCGGTTCACGCACACCCCGACGACGAGGCGAGCTCCACGGGTGGCGTGTTCCGTCTGCTGGCGAACCAGCAGGTGCGCACGGTGCTCGTGACCTGCACGCGCGGCGAGTTCGGTGACGCGCCCGGTGGCATCAAGCCCGAAGAGGAAGGCCACGACGCCGATGACGTCGCCGAGGTCCGCCAGGCCGAGCTCGACAAGGCGGTCGAGGTTCTTGGTATCAGCCGGTCGGTGCGACTCGGCTATCGCGACTCGGGCATGATGGGTTGGCCCCAGAACGAGGACCCCGCGTCGTTCTGGGCGACGCCCGTTAACGAGGCGGCCGAACGTCTCGCCCTCATCCTCATGGAAGAGCGTCCCCAGGTCGTCGTTACCTACAACCAGCACGGCTTCTACGGCCACCCCGACCACATCCAGGCGCACCGCATCACCGTGTCGGCGCTGTCGCTCATCGACTACGAGCCCACGCTGTACTACAACGCGATTCCCAACTCGGTCATGGCGATCATGCGCGAGCGGTGGGAGCGAGAAGAGCGCGAGCAGCGCGAGGCCGACGCCGCCAAGGGCATCGAACGTCCCGCCGAGACCGAGATGAGCGAAGAGGACATCATTGAGATGGGCACACCCGACGACCAGATCGGCGCCGCGATCGACGTCAGCTCGGTGACCGACGCGAAGTACGACGCGCTCGCCGCCCATCACTCCCAGATCGCCGAGTCCTTCTGGATGAAGATGAGCCGCGAGGAGTTCAAAAAGGCGATGGGCACCGAGTGGTTCGTGCGGGTGACGAACCCGAAGGAACTTTCGGGCACCGTCACCGACATCTTTGCCGGCTACAGGTAATTAGTAGCGATAGGTGTCGGGCTTGTAGGGACCCTCGACCGGCACGCCGATGTAGTCGGCCTGGCGCTTGGTCAGCGTCGTGAGCTTCACACCCAACGCGTCGAGGTGCAGTCGGGCCACCTTCTCATCGAGGTGCTTCGGCAAGACGTAGACCTTGTTCTCGTAGTCACCGCTGTTCACGAAGAGCTCGATCTGGGCCATCGTCTGGTTGGTGAACGAATTGCTCATAACGAAGCTCGGGTGACCGGTCGCGTTGCCGAGGTTGAGCAGACGCCCTTCGGACAGCACGATGATCGACTTTCCGTTCGCAAAGGTCCACTTGTCGACCTGAGGTTTGATCGTCTCACGCGTGACGCCGGGCAGGTCCGTCAACCCCGCCATATCGATCTCGTTATCGAAGTGACCGATGTTGCCAAGCACCGCGAGGTGCTTCATCGACAGCATGTGATCGACCGTGACGATGTCGCGGTTGCCCGTTGTAGTGATGACGAAGTCCGCCTCGGCGATCGCCTCTTCGAGCGTCGTGACCTGGAAGCCGTCCATGGCGGCCTGCAAAGCGCAGATCGGGTCCACTTCGGTGACGATGACACGCGCACCTTGACCGCGCAGCGACTCGGCTGAGCCCTTGCCGACGTCGCCGTACCCGCAGACGATCGCGACCTTGCCGCCGATCAAGATGTCCGTCGCGCGGTTGATCCCGTCGATGAGCGAGTGGCGCACGCCGTACTTGTTGTCAAACTTCGACTTGGTCACGGCGTCGTTCACGTTGATGGCAGGAAACAGTAACGTCCCGTCGCGCTCCATCTCGTAGAGCCGGTGCACGCCCGTCGTCGTCTCTTCCGAGACGCCGATGATGCTCTCGGCCATGGGCTCAAAGACCTTCTCGCCCGTGGCGATGATCGAGTTGAGCAGCGACAAGATGACGCGGTACTCCTCGGAGTCGGCCGACTCGGGCGCCGGGACGAAGCCGGCGCGCTCGAACTCGAGTCCTTTGTGCACGAAGAGCGTGGCGTCGCCGCCGTCGTCCAGGATCATCGTCGGACCGTCGGCGCCAGGCCAGCGCAACAGCTGCTCGGTGCACCACCAGTACTCTTCGAGCGTCTCGCCCTTCCAGGCGAAGACGGGCACGCCGCGCGGAGCGTCGGGCGTGCCGTCGGGACCAACGACGATGGCGGCCGCCGCGTGATCTTGGGTGGAGAAGATGTTGCAGCTCACCCAGCGCACGTCGGCGCCGAGCGCAACGAGGGTCTCGATCAAGACGGCCGTCTGGATGGTCATATGGAGCGAGCCCGCGATGCGAGCACCGCGCAACGGCTTCGATTCCCCGAATTCCGCGCGCATCGCCATCAGACCGGGCATCTCGTGCTCAGCCAGTTTGATTTCGGCTCGACCGAACTCGGCAAGTGAAAGGTCGGCAACTTTGTAGTCAAAGACGTCAGAGGTCATGATTCTCCTTGGAGTATGAGTTTTCCAGGCGCCGACCTCTGCCGCAGTCGCCTACGCACATGGTACCGCGAGGCGTGCGTTCAGACACCGACTCGGAACTCGACCACGTCGCCGTCGCGCATGACATACTCCTTGCCCTCGACGCGCGCCTTGCCTGCCGCCTTGACGGCAGCCATTGAACCGGCCGCGACCAGGTCGTCGAAGGAGACGACCTCGGCTTTGATGAAGTGCTTCTGGAAGTCGGTGTGGATCTCGCCCGCGGCCTCGGGAGCGGTCTCCCCTTGATGGATCGTCCAGGCGCGCGCCTCTTTCGGTCCCGCCGTCAAGAACGTCTGCAGGCCGAGTGTCGCAAAACCAACCTTGGAGAGCTGGGCGAGACCGGACTCGTGCTGACCGTAGGACTCGAGGAGCTCGAGTGCCTCGTCGTCGTCGAGGTCGGCGAGCTCGGCTTCCACCTTCGCACAGAGCACCACGCTCGGCGCGGGTGCGACCGACTCGCGCAGCTCATGCTGGCGCTCGTCGTCGCCGAGAGAGTCCTCGTCGACGTTGAAGACGTAGATGAAGGGCTTGTCGGTGAGCAGGTGGAGGTCGTAGAGCTGGGATCGGTCGACCTCTTTCGGGCCGAGCTGGCTGATCACCCGCCCCTCGTTGAGCGCAGCCTGCGCTTTTTTCACCTCGGCGAGCTTGATCGCGGCCTCACTGCCGCGCTTTGACTCTCGTTCGAGCCGCGCGACGGTCTTTTCGACGGTCTGTAGGTCGGCGAGGATGAGCTCGGTTTCGATCGTGGCAACGTCGCTCGCGGGATCGATGCGACCGTCGACGTGAATGACGTCGTCATCTTCGAACACCCGCACGACCTCACAGATCGCGTCCGACTCGCGTATCGCGGCCAAGAACTGATTTCCGAGTCCCTCGCCCGTCGAGGCACCGCGCACGATGCCCGCGATGTCGACGAAGGTCACCGTGGCGTGGATGATCTTCTCGGAGTGGAACATCTCGGCGAGGACATTCAAACGGTCGTCGGGCACGGCGACCACGCCGACGTTGGGTTCGATGGTGGCGAAGGGATAGTTCGCGGCGAGCACGTGGTTCTTCGTGAGGGCGTTGAACAGCGTTGATTTTCCGACGTTGGGCAATCCAACGATGCCAATCGACAGGCTCATAGAAGAAACCAGGCTAGTTGCCAGCTCTTCGTTGTGAGTTAGTGGCTAGGCGATCTCGGCGAGCAGACCGTCGTCAATCTCCATGCGGCGGTCGGCCTGGCCGGCCACCTTCTCATCGTGCGTGACGACGAGCACGGTCGCGCCCTGGGACGACGCCGCATTGCGCAGCAGCTGGACGATCTTCTGTCCGGTTGACTTGTCGAGGCTGCCCGTCGGCTCGTCGGCGAGGATCAGCTGCGGCTTGGCCGCAAAGGCACGAGCGATCGCCACGCGCTGCTGCTCGCCGCCTGAGAGCCGCGCCGGACGTCGATCGCTCTTCTCCCCAGTGAGACCCACGAGCGCGAGCATCTCGTCGGCCCGCTTCTCTCTGTCGGCTTTGGGCCAGTGCGCGTACTCGAGGGGGAGCATCACGTTCTGACGCGCGGTGAGATTGGGAATCAGGTTGAACTGCTGGAAGACAAAGCCCACCTGATGCGAGCGGTACTTGGTGCGACCGCTCGAGTCGAGGTTGGCGAGCTCTACACCGTCGAGGTCGATGCTGCCCTTGTCGGGTGCGTCGAGCAGACCGAGCAGTGCGAGCAGCGTGGACTTGCCGCTGCCGCTCGCCCCGATGATGGCAACCATCTCGCCGTCCTTGGCGCTGAAGGTGACGTCCTGGACCGCGTGCACGTCGCCCGCGCCAGTGTGAAACGTCTTGCTCAGGTTCTCAACTTTCAGCATTACTCACTCCTCAGTACTTCGGCGGGACGAATACGAACAATGGTGGCGACAGCGACCGTGGAGCCAACGGCGGCGATCACGATGGCAAAGAGCAGCGCAAACGTGAGGGTCGACCACCCGACCGACGTGTGCAACGTGGTCAGCGTGCTGTGGAAGCCACCGAAGCGGAAGTTACCGCTGGCAGAGCGACCGCCGCCCGACGGCGGCGTGAAGCCGTTCCCGCCCCCGCCGAAGCCGCCTCCGCCGGCACGGACGAAGCCGCCAGGTGAGGTGGTGGTGTTGCTCGTCGAGCTGACGAGCGCCGAGGCGATGGGACTGCTCAGCAGGGCACCCGCGATGAAGCCCACGATGGCGCCGAGCACCGTGAACGTCGTCGACTCGGCGATGAATTGGGCGATGATCGACTTGTTCGGCGCACCGAGGGCCTTGAGCACGCCCACCTCGCGACGACGCTCGCGCACGATCATGAGCATCGAGAGCAACAAGATGATCGCGGCACCGATCACGGCACCGAACAGCGTGTACGTCGAGATGGTCTTCACCGAGTTGAGAGGTGCGAGCGAGGCTTCGGTCGTGGCCTGGGTGGAGGTCACGTCGGCCTTCGTGCCGATCTTGGCGTTGATCGCTTTCACGACACTCGAGACGTTGTTGACGTTGTTGACGACGACCGTGGCGTTGGTGATCTCGCCCGTCGCTGAGGCCAGCTTCTGCACCGTGGCAAGTGGCATGAGCACATCGGCGTTGGCGAAGGTTGAGCCAGCGTTGTAGATGCCCACCACCGTGATCGTCTTGCCGTAGGCGGTGAAGGTTGAGCCGACCTTGAGGTCATTCTTGGAGGCCATCGTGGCGCCGACGAGCGCCACGTCCGATGTGGAGGTAGGACTGAAGGACGAGCCCGACGTGAGCTTCTCGGTGCCACCGCCGTTCGCCCCGCCCACGACCGCGTTACCCGGAGAGTTCGTGCCGATGACGCGCACAGGGATAGTGAAGGTGGTGCCGCCGCTGCCGCCGCTGCTGCTACTCCCGGCGCCGCCTCCGAAGCCGCCAAACTGCTGACCGAGCGAACCGGTGGGGGTGGGTGACTTGAGCGACGTCTGGGTTGATTTGAGCTCTTCGCTCAGTGACTCCTGGACGGCGGTCACATTCTTGAGGTCGAGGAGCCCATCGACCTCCGTCGCAGTGAGTGGGGTGCCGCCGCCCTCAAAACCGAAGAACCCCTTGGGTGACACGGTGACGGTGTTGCCCGTCGACGCCCGCACGGAGTTGATCTTTGCGATGACGGCGTCGCGAGCGATCAGCATCGAGATGGACAGGGCTATGGCGACGGCCAGGATGAAGACGACGCCGATCGAGCGCATCGAATTTCGAAACGCGTTGCGGATGCCCCGACGAAGTGAATTCACAGTGGTCCTTTCAGAAGTCGACGATCATCCTTCACGGCGAGTAATAACGCCAATGGAAATACGACTAAGACCGTTCTAAGAATTGACGCGGCATTAATCATGTGTCCTACAGTCGAGTGAATGGATGACATCACGGTGGTTGAAGGCAGAGCGAAGTTTGGCGACTACGAGACGTGGTATCGCGTCACTGGCGACTTGAATGCCGCGAAGGCTCCCCTTGTCGTGGCGCACGGCGGACCGGGTTGTTCGCACGACTATCTCGACGGGCTGAAGGCAATCGCCGACTCGGGACGGGCCGTGGTGCACTACGACCAAGTGGGCGGAGGACGTTCGACGCACCTTCCCGAGGAGGGTCCCGACTTTTGGACCGTCGACCTCTTCCTCGCCGAGCTCGACAACCTGCTCGACCATCTCGAGATCAAGGATCGCTACCACCTGCTCGGCCAGTCCTGGGGCGGCATGCTGGCCTCCGAACACGCCATTCGTCAGCCGGCCGGGCTGCAGGGACTTGTCATCAGCAACTCGCCCGCATCAATGGAGCTGTGGTCGAGCGAGGCGAAGATCCTGCGCGGTCAACTGCCACCCGAGGTCGAGGCTGTCCTCGATCGCTGCGAGGCGAACAACACGGTGGATGATCCGGCGTACCTGGCCGCATCCCAGGCCTACTACGACGAGCACGTCTGTCGAGTTCTGCCCAATCCACCCGAGGTTGTGCGAACGTTCGAGCTCCTGGCACAAGACCCCACCGTGTACCGCTCGATGAACGGTCCCAACGAGTTCTTCTGCGTGGGGACCCTGGGCTCGTGGAGCGTGGTCGACCAGGTGCACGCGATCACCGCGCCCACGCTCTTGCTCTCGGGTCGCTATGACGAGGCGACGCCCGCTACGGTGCAGCCCTTCTTCGACCACATCCCCGACGTTCGTTGGGAGATCTTCGAAGAGTCGAGCCACATGCCCTTCGTCGAAGAGCCCGATCGATATCTTCAGGTAGTCGAAGCCTTCCTCGAGGGGCTCGACTAGCCGCAAGGTCTGCTTTGCAGTCGGTGTGGTGCTCGCGACCGTCGGCGAGTATGACGAAGGGGTGAGACGCTTTTCCGATCGCTCCGAGGCAGGGCGCCAGCTTGGTGTTCGTCTTAGCAGCGACTTCGAGCAAGACGCGCCGATTGTGCTGGGGCTTCCGCGAGGAGGCGTGGTCGTGGCCTACGAAGTTGCGAGGGTGTTGAGGTCCCCGCTCGACTTCATCGTCGTGCGCAAGATCGGCGTGCCGTCACAACGTGAGCTCGCCATGGGCGCACTGGCTGAGGGAGACGTGGTCGTGAAGGAGAGCGAAGTCTGTGACGGTTTGCGCGTCTCAGAGGAGCAGTTTCAGCGCGCTGTGGCGCGCGAGCTGCTGGAACTTGAGCGTCGATCTGAGCGACTTCGTCAACGAGCTCCCGCGTTCGACCTCACCGGACAGAGCGTCCTCATCATCGATGACGGCGTGGCGACCGGAGCGACCGCGCGCGCGGCGATCGCGAGCGCGAGATCTCGGCGTGCTGCGTGGGTGGGATTTGCCACGCCGGTCGCGAGCGCGGCATCGGCGCGGGAGCTTGCTCGGATTGCCGATCTGTTCGTCGCACTCGAGCTCATGCGCGGACCTTTTTCTGTCGGATCAAGGTACGAGCGCTTAGCTCAGGTGAGCGACCGCGAGGTGGACGGCTACCTCGCTCGTTCACGCCGCGCGTCGTCGAGCGCCTTCGGTGCGTCGTCTCCGGTGGAGCCTTCGAAGCGTCACCCATCGATCTTCCATCGGCGCTCGCCCTAGTGACGTCAGGGGTCTCATCGTTTGACGCGTACCGGTGGTGAGAGGCAAGAGGACGCCGATGGGGTGAACATGTTGAGGCGATCACCATTAACTTGACGGATTAAGTCTGCATTTACTGTTCGTTCAGGCGGGAGGCCATACGTAGTGGATGCCAAGCCTTCAGAAGATGCGCAGGGCGCGAGCGGCCACCAACGTCACGCGGTGTTGCCGATTCGGGTAACGGTCGCGCCGGACGGCACGATGACGGCGCGCAACACTCGTGGCGGCGAGTTGCCCATCGGAACAGGTTGGGATGGTGAGTATTCGAACCCCATCGAGATGTTGCTCGCGGCTATCGGAGGCTGCGCGGCTATTGACTTCACGAACGTGCTGGCGCGTCGAGGTCACCCCGTGAGTGGACTCGACATCGAGGTGCGCGGTCGCCGCGCCACCGATGAGCGACTCGAAGCCATCGAAGTCCGTTACGTCCTCCCCGAGGGCGCCGAGATCGACGCGGAGGATATTGAAGTGGCGCGGCGACTGACGGCCGACGTGCTCTGCACGGTCTCTCGCACGGTCGAACACGGCAGCACCGTCGAGTACCTCGTCGTGGACAAGTTTCCGGACGAGGCAGTCGAGCCGCAAAGAGCAGCAAACGAGACAATGACACATTGAACGAGGGCTCTGCCCCGAACGTAGGAGGAGCAATGACGCACAGCGACAGTTCTGTTGATTCAGCCCCCGCTTCCAAGGAGGGTGGCGAGCGAACCACCCTTGCCAGGCACGTCGTCGGACTGCCGGGTGTCCTGTTCCAGTCAGTCACCTTCATGGCGCCGGGCGGGGCAGTGGCGACCTCGCTCGCCGTTGGTGCGGTCTACGCGGGAGGCGCGCTGCCGCTCTCGGTGCTTCTCACCTTGATTGCCGCGGTGCTCGTTGCTATCTCGATGGCCCAGCTCGCGCGTCACCTACCCTCAGCGGGCAGCATCTACACCTATCCCTCCCAGGGCCTCCATCCGACGATCGGCTTTCTCGTCGGCTGGGGCTACGCGATGATCACCGGTCTCGTGGGGCCCATCGTGAACCTGCTCATCGGGTACTTCGTCGGCACCATCCTCAATGAGGAGTTCGGCTGGGACTACCGGGCGTGCTGGATCGGGTTCATGGTCGCCGCGATGGTGCTCACCGCGCTGATCGGCTACCGGGGCGTGCGACTGAGCACGTGGTTCGGCGTCGTCTTGGGCGCCTTCGAGATGCTGGTCTTCATTGCACTCTCCATATGGCTCATCGCACACGCCGCACCCGGTGGCAACACGCTCGAGGTCTTCACGCTGAAGTACGCCACCATCAAGGGCTATCACGGGCTATCGGGCGCCGTCGCGGGCGGAGTGTTCGTCATGCTCGCCTTCGTGGGCTTTGAGGCGGCGGGCCCGTTGGCCGAAGAGGCACGCAATCCCCGGCGCAACGTCCCGCGCGCGATCATCCTGTCGTGCGTGATCGTGGGCATCTTCTACGTTTTTACGACCTACGCCGCCGCCGCATTCGTAGGCTCGGCGCACTTTGCGTCCTACGGCGGACTCGATGGCGGCAGCCCGTGGATCGGGTTCGCGCGAAAGCTCTGGGGCCTCGGCTGGGTGGTCGTCTTCATCGCCGTCGTCAACTCGTTCTTTGCGAACGGCAACTCGGCACTCGTCGCCTCAACGAGGACCTGGTATGCCATGGGTCGCATCAGGATCTTTCCTTCGGCCTTCGAGCGGACGCACAAACGCTACGCATCACCCGTGGTGGGCATCGCCGTCCAGGGTCTCGCGACGCTCGCGATCGCGCTGCCGCTTGCGATCGAGTACGGGCCCGTCGACGCCTTTGAGCTGCTCGCGACGATTCTCTCGGCCGTGATGATCTGCATCTACATCGTGGTGAACATCTCGAGCTTCGGGTACTACTTCCGTCGCCAGCGAGCGGAGTTCAACTGGTTCGTGCACTTCGTCATCCCGATCGTAAGCTCGCTGATCCTCATCCCGGTGCTCTTCTCCGCACTCGGCGTCGGTTCGTCGCTCTTCAAGTTCGTTTCGCCCTTGCCGTACCCGATCAATGTGGCAGGACCGGTCGTCATTGCCTGGTTCGTCATTGGCATCGTGTACCTCGTCTATCTATGGGTCGCCCATCGCGACCGAGTGACAGAGATGAGCATGGTCTTCGAGTAACGAGAAGTGGCGTCGGGACGTGACGTCTGTTGGTCTGACTACTCGATCAGACTCAACCAGTGCTCCTCGGCTGCACTCAGCGCAGATTGCACGTCGCTGAGTTCGGCGCCGAGGCGGTTTTGGTCGACATGCTCCGTTGTCGCAAGGAGCTTTTTGGTGAGGGTTGCCTTGCGCCGCTCGAGTCGAGCCATCTCCTTTTCGGCGTCACGAAGCTGACGACCTCGCGGCGCCGCGGCAAGATCCAACTCAGGCGTTTTGAGCGTCGCGCCGGCTGCGGACGCTCTGGCGATCCATGCGTCGATGCCGCCGGGTACGTCGACGATGGTGCCATTGGTGACTTCCAAGAGACGGTCGGTCGTTCGACTGAGGAACGTTCGGTCGTGTGACACGACGACGAGGGTACCGGGCCACTTGCTCAAGAACTCTTCCAGGAGTCGAATTGTCTCCAGGTCGAGATCGTTCGTCGGTTCGTCCAGAAAGAGAACGTTCGGTCGTGTCGAGAGTGCGAGGAGTAGTTGTAGCCGACGGCGCTCGCCTCCAGAGAGATCCTTCGCTTTTGTCACGGGCAACGCACCGGTGAACCAGAACCGCTTCATCAGCGCCAGGTCTTCAAGAGATCCAGGAACGCCTTGAGGTCCCGCGACGAGTTCTTGCACCGTCGCCTCCTCGTCGAAGGTGCCGCCACCTTGATCGAGGTACGACAACACCACGGTCGGACCCGTCTTCACCGTTCCCGTCGACGGGACGAGGTGGTGAGCGAGCAAGCCAACGAGCGTTGACTTTCCCGAGCCATTGGCGCCCACGATGCCCACCCGTTCGCCGGGGCCGAGTTCAAGGGTGACGTCATGCAGGACGCGATGATCGGCGTCGTAAGAGAAGCCCACGTGGTGAGCTTTGATGACCGAGGTGCCGAGCCGGCGTGTTCCCTTGTCGAACTCGATCGACTCGCTACGAGCCGCGGCTTGCGGTCGCGTCGCGAGCAGCTTCTGTGCGGCGTTGACGCGAGCCTGGGGCTTGGTCGAACGGGCCTTGGCGCCGCGTCGGAGCCACGCGAGCTCGGTTCTCGCTAGGTTGCGTCGCACCTGCTCAGCGGAGGCGGCTGCCGCCTCGCGCTCAGCTTGCGCCTCGAGCAGCTTCTCGTAGCCGCCCGAGTGGAGATACGTTGCTCCTCGATCGATTTCGACCATGCGGTTCGTGACCTCGTCAAGTAGATAACGGTCGTGACTGACCATCACGACCGCACCGGGATAGGCGAGGATCTGCTGCTCGAGCCATCGGATGGCGCCGAGGTCCAAGTGGTTCGTCGGTTCGTCAAGAACGAGGACGTCGCTCGGTTCAATGAAGGCGTGCGCGAGTGCGACGCGCTTTAACTGTCCCCCCGAGAGCGCGCTGGTCTCAGTGTCGATCTCTTCGAGCATGCCCAGACGATCAAGGGCCGCCTCGACCTTCCATCCCGACCCGAGGGCTTCGCGCACCGTGCCCTGAGGCAGGGTTGGAATCTGCTCGAGATAACTCACTCGCACGTCGCGACTGCGTCGGATTTGGCCAGCGTCAGGGACCAAGACCCCGGCAATGATTCTCAGCAGCGTGGTCTTGCCCACGCCATTGATGCCAACGACGCCGATCTTGTCGCCAGATGAGATAGTGAGGGTGAGATCCCCCAGGATCGCTCGCTCCGCGCCGTTGAGGACCACGTGTTCGAGGTCGATGAAGATGGTCATGCGGTCTACACGTTAACGACTCGTGGACCGTTCGCTGATCGCTCGATTGACTCCTTAAGCGCGTCAGCGCGACAAACGAGTGACCTCCACCGAGAGGCGTTTCTTCAATGGTTGATGACTGCGTGCACCGAGACCACCGATGGGGCAGAACCCGCTGAGGTCGAGCAACGCGAAACGCGCCGCTTATTTCTTCTTCGGCGAGCGAGCGACTGACTGCCGTAACGGCGGCGGCGGCACGGGCGTGAGGTAGATGAATTTGATCATCGGCCACCTCCGCCGAAGCTCTTGGTTGGTCTGAATGATGGTCTGCTCGACGACCGAGATAGGGAGCTCATCTGAGAAGATCACGTTTCCGTCCACGATCAAACTCAACGGGCCAACGACCACGGCGAACAGGTCCGACACTTCGACGACACCTGGTTGCGAAGAGACGACGGCACGCATCTCCTTGAGCAGGGCCGGACCCACGCCTCTCCCTCCAATGAGATCTCGATTGATCTGTAAGAGGAATCCAGACGCTACAAAGAGCATGACGCCGATGAGACCGCTCGCGATCGTGTCGGGCAACGAACTTCCCGAGAGCTGGCTGCCCAACAATCCGGCGGCAGCGATGAAGGCGCCAATCACGGCGGAGCTTCCCGCGATCGTCACCGTGACCGAAGCGGGGTCGGTGCTAATGCGCAGATAGGCCCGCGACGAGATGTTGCGCACGGCCGCCTGCTCACGAATCGGACGAAGTCCAACGAATGCTGAGTACGCGTCGAGCACGGTGGTGGCGGCTAACACGATGTAACCAAGCGCATACGAGTGAACGGGCGACGGATGCAGCCCAGACTGAACCGCCTCGTCGATCGCGAGGCCCCCGCCCCCGAAGAAGAGGCCGAGAGCGGCGAAGAGCGACCAGAAGAACCGCTCTCGGCCGTGTCCCAATGGATGGCGCTCGTCTGGTTCGCGGAGGCTCGTCCGGACTCCAACAAGCAAAAAGACGACCACCGCAACTTCGGCAACGTTCACCGCGGTCTGTGCGCGGAGTGCCGTGGACCCCGTGATCCAGGCCGTGACCCCAAGGCCTGCCACTTCGACGCAGTTCACGACGAGTGAGGTGATGACACCCGTGCTTTTCGAATCGACAGCAGTGACTGCGTTCATCTGAACCGCCCGCTTGGTTTGGCGCGTGTTCGCTTCAGTGTCGCACATCTCGAAAGGTCTTCGCCAGAATCGCGAATGATTCGCTCAGCTAAGCAACGTGCTTCCCAAGAGCACTCGGGTGCTCGAGTTACAGGCGTTCGTGCAGTTCCAGGAAGAGGGACACCGAAGGAGACCCTGTCGTCACGTCGAACCGTCCTCTTCAGCCCAGCTCTTGCGAAGTTGGTCGAAGAGCTCGTCGGCGATCCGCGACACTCTCTCCGCCAGCGTGGACGGATCGAGGTCGGGACGTAGCTGTTGACCGACGGCGCGCACGACCCCGCGAAGCACTCCGCTATTGAGGGGCGGTGTTTGATCGGGAGTGCCAGCGACCTCACGACCACTTTGACTCGACATCAATTCGATGACCTTCCGATGGAGGTCGGATGGGTCAACACCGAGGTCGGTAACTACCGTGATCGCCCCGCCCTCACCTACTCGAACGATTCCAAGCAGCAGGTGCTCGGTTCCGATGTAGGTGTGGCCGAACTGGAGAGCTTCGCGCAGCGCCCGCTCCAATACGTTCTTTGCTCGCTTCGTGAAGGGTGGCGCACCCGGAGACGAGTCATCTCCGATGCCCGTGATCTCCTCCACCTTCGCGCGCGCCGTCGTGTAGGCGACGCCTGAAGCGTCAAGCGCCTTGGCGGCGATCCCATCATGCTCACGGATCAGGCCGAGCAGAATGTGCTCCGTACCGATGAAGTCATGGTTCAGTTCACGCGCTTCTTCCTGGGCCAAGACGAGGACTCGGCGGGATCGGTCGGTGAATCGCTCGAACATGGCTCTCCGTTCAACAAACTGTTGGCCACCCAGACGGTAGTCCGAGGTGCGAAGCCAGGTACAACCTCAGCACAACATGTGCGAAGAGGCTGTCATCTTTGTTGATCGAATCTAAGTGTTGGGATAACAGGGATGCGCCGTCCAGTTCCAGACTTTTCGAACCGCAGCGGGAATCGTGATCGGACAGGACGAGTCCTGTGCGCCTCCGAGTCCGTCGTTGTACACCCTCCATTTGCTCGAGCCTCGCAATTTCACAAAGAGGTTGTATCCGCCGTCGTCCTGGGTGCTCACTTGTGCTCCCTGTGACTTGGAGTTCGGCACCAAGCCGGCGGCCGCGTAGTAGCGCTGATTCTGCGCGTCGAAGGCGTAGTAGGTCGTGCTTTTGGCGAGGCCCACGTAGTCCGAAGGCGGAAAGGAGTGATACGCAGCATCGGCGTCGAAAAGGCTCTGTCGAACCGCAGGGGTAGCGAGCAGATTTCGCGCCAACTGACTCGCACCGGCAGATCCGATCGACGAACCGAGCGCGGTGCTCACCGCGATCACGGTCAACACACCAAAGAGGGAAGTGTTCGCGAGGAGTCGCTTCTTCATCACCGTGACTCGATTCTCTAGGCCCGATCCTCAGTGTAAGTACCTCTTGGAATCTCGTAGGTCCGCGCGGGCGTGTTTGAATAGTGGAGAGGTGTCGCGACGAGCGAAGCACGGTTCCCTCGAAGTTGTGCTGAGGTTGTGCTGGCGCGATCGCGGCGCCTTCAAAGTAGTTCACCCAATATTTGCCCTCGTAGCTCAGGGGATAGAGCATCGGTTTCCTAAACCGTGAGCGCAGGTTCGAATCCTGCCGGGGGCACCAAGCGAGCTGCCAGGATTCATTCGCGTTCTTGTCGTGACGACATGAACTTCCATGAGTCCTTGCGTCCACATTCAACGAGAGTGTCTACTCGTATTCAACGGCTCTTGTAGTTGATCTCTGCAAGGCCAGTTTGCATCCCGCACAGGCGACGGCCAGGTCTAGTATCCAAGCCTGATCCAAATGTTGCTCAACGTAGAAGATCGATGAAGGTCGACATGCGCGCAGCGCCAAGCGAGGTGGTTGACATGAGCCCTTCACACGAATCCGAGAATGAGATCGTTCGAGCGGCCCTCGTCCAGTCGAAGTGGACCGGCGACAAAGAGTCGATGATCGAAGCGAACGTGACGCTCGCTCGACTCGCGGCCGATGACGGCGCCCAGGTGCTGTGCTTTCAAGAGCTGTTCTACGGTCCCTACTTCTGCCAGGTTCAAGACCCGCAGTACTTCGCCTACACGGAGTCGATTCCCGGGCCGACGACCGAGCTCATGCAGAAGCTCGCGAAAGAGACCCACATGGTGCTCGTGGTGCCGATCTACGAGGTCGAGCAAGAGGGCGTCTTCTATAACACGGCGGTCGTGATCGACGCCGACGGCACCTATCTCGGAAAGTACCGCAAGCACCACATTCCTCAGGTAAAGGGCTTCTGGGAGAAGTACTACTTTCGCCCCGGCAACCTCGGCTATCCGGTCTTTCAGACGGCCGTCGGTCCCATTGGCGTCTACATCTGTTACGACCGCCACTTTCCCGAAGGCTGGCGGGCCCTTGGACTCGCCGGAGCGAGGATCGTCTTCAATCCCTCCGCCACCAGCCGTGGGCTTTCGGCGTACCTGTGGAATCTCGAACAGCCCGCTGCGGCGGTCGCCAACGAGTACTTCGTCGGAGCGATCAACCGGGTCGGTGTGGAAGACCTCGGTGACAACAGCTTCTATGGCTCCTCCTACTTCGTGAGCCCACGGGGTCAAATGATTGGCGAGGCTGCGTCCGACAGCGAGGACGAAGTGATTGTGCGCGACCTCGACATGAGCGTCTTGAAGGACGTGCGCCAGACCTGGGCGTTCTATCGAGACCGCCGCCCCGACAGCTACGGAGAGTTGGTCACGCCATGATTGACGCCACACGAGAGAAAGCGATCATCCGATGAAAACGGTCATCAGCGGGGGAACGGTGATCAACGCGAGTGGGCCGCTCGCCGCGGACGTGCTCATCGAGGGTGAGACGATCACGGGACTTGCCGAATCGGGTTCAGCGGCAGCGACGACGTGGCGCGAAGGCGCGGATCGGGTGATCGATGCCAGCGGCCTCTACGTGCTGCCGGGCGCCATCGATGGCCATACCCATATGGAGATGCCGTTTGGTGGCACGCACTCGGTCGACACCTTCGAGACGGGGACGCGCGCCGCGGCCTTCGGTGGCACGACCACGATCATCGACTTCGCGATTCAGTCAAAGGGCAAGAGCCTTCGAGAAGGTCTCGACGCCTGGCACGCGAAGGCTGACGGACAGTGCGCCATCGACTACGGCTTTCACATGATCGTCTCTGACGTCACCGAATCTTCGCTGAAGGAGATGGACCTCGTCGTCGATGAGGGCGTCAGCAGCTTCAAGCTGTTCATGGCCTACCCCGGCGTCTTCTATTCGAACGATGGCCAGATCCTCCAAGCCATGCAGCAAGCGTCGGGTAACGGGGCGACGATCATGATGCACGCAGAAAATGGCATCGCGATCGACGTACTCGTTGCCCAATCACTCGCACGGGGGGAGGGCGACCCTCGCTTTCACGGCGCGACGCGACCGGCGCTTTTTGAGGGTGAGGCAACGCATCGCGCGATCCAGCTCTCGCGCGTTGCTGGCGCGCCGCTGTACATCGTGCACCTCTCGGCCGCCGAGGCGCTCGCGGAGGTGGTGGCGGCGAGAGACCGTGGACAGAACGTCTTTGCCGAAACCTGCCCACAGTACCTGTTTCTGTCTGAGGCCGACCTGGCGCGCGAGGGTTTTGAGGGCGCGAAGTTCGTCTGCTCGCCGCCGCTGCGCGCCGAGTCCCACCACGCCGATCTGTGGCGCGGGTTGCGCACCGATGACCTCAGCGTCGTCTCGACGGACCACTGTCCGTTCTGCTTCAAGGAGCAAAAGGAGCTCGGCCTCGGCGACTTTTCAAAGATCCCGAACGGGATTCCCGGCGTCGAACACCGCGTCGATCTCATCTACCAGGGCGTCGACCAGGGAGAGATCTCACTCGCTCGTTGGATCGAGATCATCGCGACGACGCCCGCCCGCATGTTCGGACTGTTTCCAAAGAAGGGCATCGTCGCGCCGGGCTCGGACGCCGACCTCGTGCTCTATGACCCGAAGGCTTCCCAGACGCTGTCGGCCAAGAGCCATCACATGAATGTCGACTACTCGGCCTATGAAGGCATGTCGATCACGGGCCAGGTGAAGACCGTTCTCTCTCGCGGTGAGGTGATCATCGATCACGGTGACTACGTCGGTCGACCGGGATCGGGCCAGTTCTTGCGTCGCGGATTGAACGGATGCTTGCGATGACCACTTCTTCAGTGGCTGGTTGGTGATGGACTTCGGTCTCGTCGCCCAGACGAACCCGCCGGCGATGGACGTGGTCGAGCTCGCGAAACGAGCCGAGGACGCTGGCTTCACGCACTTTTGGACCTTCGACTCCTGCGTGCTCTGGCAAGAGCCCTTTGTCATCTACTCCCAGATCCTTGGGAGCACGTCGCACATCAAGGTCGGGCCCATGGTTACGAACCCCATCACGCGCGACTGGACGGTGACGGCGTCGCTCTTCGCAACGCTCAACGAGATGTTCGGGCCTCGCACGATCTGTGGGATCGGCCGAGGTGACTCTGCCTTGCGCGTTACCGGGCGGACGCCCGCGTCGCTCGCCGCGCTTTCGCAGTGCATGCGAACCATCAAGGATCTGGTCGAAGGTCGTGAGACGATCGTGAACGATCGGACGGTCACGTTTCCCTGGGTCGATGAGGGCAGCTTTGACGTATGGATGGCTGCGTATGGCCCCAAGGCACTTGAGGTCGCCGGTCGCGACGCTGACGGGCTCATCATCCAGCTCGCTGACCCTTTTATTGTGCAGTGGGCCATCGACGCCGCCCGAGCAGCGCGCCTTGCCGCGGACCGCGACATTGCCGCGTACAAAGTCTGCGTGGCGGCGCCCGCCTACGTGGGTGACGATCTCGCCCATCAGCGAGACCAGGTGCGCTGGTTCGGTGGCATGGTCGGCAATCACGTCGCTGACATCGTCGAACGCTACGGATCGGATGCTCCCGTCCCCGTCGCCCTCACCGAGTACATCAAGGGTCGCAAGGGATATGACTACCGCCATCACGGTCAAGCGGGGAACCCCGACACTGAGTTTGTGCCCGACGAAGTCATCGACCGATTCTGTCTGCTCGGTCGGGTGGAACAGCACCGAGAGCGCTTGAGCGAACTCGCCGAGTCTGGCGTCGATCAGTTCTCTTTGTATCTGATGCACGACAATCCAGAAGAGACCATCGAGGCATACCAAACGAGCATCATCGGCCGCGTCTGAGTCGGTAATCGTCGCGGAGATCGAGCGCGTTGGGAGTTCTGGATTCGCCCTGCTTTGACGGGACGTGGTCGAGTTAGGCCGCTTCTCCGGCTGGAACTTCGCGGTGATATCGCCACACGATGGCACCCGCGCGGGTGATCGACTCCGCAATGCCAAGAGCGAGGACCGCCGTGAGCGCATACGTCGCGAAGCTGTTGTGCAAGTTCGCAATCGAATTGGCTGAAAGACGAATGGCTAGCAGCACGGCGAGTAGCGCATACTCGGCGGGGCTTCGACGAAGGATGATGGACTTTGTCTCGCGAACTGCGCGGACGTACATCACACGAGCACGTGCGAGTCCGATCGGTATTCCGACCAGCGCCCCGATAACAGCGGCCCCGGCGTGCGCGTAGTTTCGAGTCATTAGTCCCCACAGCACAGAACCCACGAACAAGATGCTGACGAGAGGATCGAGCCAGGTGATGAGTATCGGCCGTTGCCGCTCGCCTTTGTTGAGGGAACCTTGAGGAGTCTGACTGATGCCTCGACGCCGAAGGATCATGATCACGACCAAGACCACGAGGACGACGTAGATGGCGCTGCCGCCCGAACTATTGTGCACTCGCTGTAGTCTCTCACGTCAAGCGGGCGGGTTTGGCTACCAGAGCTTGCCGGGGTGGAGCACCTGCACTGAGTTCCAGTAGTGGCGCCAGCGCTTCACGCGTTTGTTCGCGCGTTTCTCTTCTTCGCTGGCGAGGGTTTTGGCAAGCTTGCGAATTCCCGGATAGGTTCTCGCCACCTCGCGGAACCACGCGGTCGCGATTACGAGGTCGTGCTGCTTGCCGAGGAACTTTTGGAACGCGTCAACGCGTCGGGCGAACTCCTCGACCGGTGGCCCGAGGACGTCAGAGAGCGCTTGGGCCGCGTAGAGCGTTCTCTTTGCGGCGATGCGAGTCCGATGCAGGTTCTTGTTGGTGGGCGCGCGTTTCGCCTTTTTGGCTGAGCGTTCAAGTTCGCGCCACGAGAGGTGCATCGCTCGTTGGGCCATCGGGCGAAGCATCTCAGAAGAGGCATGCCGTGACGGCAATGCGGCGCGGAACTCGCTCACCTCGCCGAGGGTCTTTTGGTACACGTCGGAGTTGAGCAGGTCATCGGTGACGCGCTGTTCAGCTCGGCGTGCGTGGGCTGCGAGCTCCATCAGCTGGCGTCCCTGGGGAGTTGCCACGCGCTGGCCGAGCGCTCTGATGACGCTCGATTCGAGAATCTCGGCGTCGCGAAGACGCCCGAAGGGCTTACCAACTTCGCGAAGACGCCCGATCAGGGGCTCAGCGCCGAGCGTCGCTTCGATGTCGGCCATGGTCTTCAGTCGATACTGCACCCGACGGAACGAGAGTCGCAGCTTGCGTGTCGACTCCGGGTCATCGGGGACCCCCTCGCGTCGGTTGTTGCGCACGATGAAGTCCGCGAGCTTGATGTCGCTTTCGGCCATGTTGAGCAGTTCGCGCGTGAACGATTTGGTGATCTCGCGCTCGGCGTCGGTGTCGTCGGCCCTCGCCATGAGCGAGGCGCCCTCTTTGCTCACGGCCGTGCCCCGGGCTCTCTACACGGTGGGCACCACAAATGAGCCGCGCTCGCGCAGCTCACAGACCCATGAGAGCCCGACGTTCTCATTACACGACCCTACTTCGCGCTTGCCCGCGCCGATTTTGACTCCGTGGCTGTAGTGCCTGCGGGCGAATTACGGCGAGGGCAGTGCTACCATTCGCGCTCGTCCCCGTTCGCTTTCTGGAGTCATCATGCGACGTCTTTCGTCACTTTCCTTCGCCGCCGTGCTGGTTGCCAGCTCGCTGTTCGCGGTAGCCGCATCGGGCGCGACGAAGTCCGCTGCAAAGATTCTGCAGTTGAGCATCTCGGCGATGCACTCCGAGGGAAGCTTTCACTACGATTCGACAGCGTCGTTTGCGGGGCACGTCGCGATCACGCTCTCGACCAACAGCTCACTGAAAAAGGGCGATCAGATCCAGATACTCGACGGCGGGGTTGAGACGACCCGCCTCTTAGGAAAGACCCTCTACATGTACGCGAACGCCAAGGCCTACGCGTCCGACTTTGGGGTGAAGAAGACGACGCTCGCCGATGAGTGGGTGCTGGTGCCGTCAACCAACAAGAACTACGCGAACATCTCATCTGCGATCCTTGTGCCCTCGGTGTTGCAACAGCTGGTCGACGTCGATGACCTCAAGGAGATCGGTGTCGGAAAGGTGAATGGCACGACCGCACTCGAGATTCGTGGCAACGCCGGCGCGAGTGGCACCGAGACGTTCTACGTGTCGACGACATCCCCGTACCTGCCGATCGCCGTTGAGGCAAAGACCACCGAGGACGGAGAAAAGGTGAGCGACGAGCTCGTGTTCTCCAAGTGGGGTGAGAAGTTCACCGTCGCTAAGCCCCCTACCTACGTCGTCGCAACGAACGCAACCTTTCCCTGATCGATCATCGAGCGACGAGAGGCTCGGACGTAGGATCCAGTCATGGCGGACTACAACGACGGCAGCGTCGAGTGCGACACGAACGACCTGCGCATTCACAAGTACTACTTCCCGTGGGGGACGAAGGTCATACCCTATAAGGCGATAAAGGGCGTACAGCGAGTGGACATGGGAGCGCTGCGCGGGAAGTATCGCATCTGGGGCACCAGCAACCTCAACTACTGGGCCAGTCTGGACACCAAACGTCCCTCGAAGAAGGTCGGCCTCATCCTCGATCTCGGCAAGTCGGTCAAGCCCTTCATCACGCCCGACGATCCTGACACCGTGGAACGCCTTGTGCGCGAGCGCGCGGGGCTTGGGCCGAGTGACGGTTCAACGTCGCCGAGCCCGTTTCTTTGATCGGGTCAGCTCTCGAGTTGCGTGGTGCGAACAAGTAGGTAGGCGAACGCGACACCGGAGATCATTTCGCTCGCGAACAGCACGTGCAGCACGCCGATGATCGTGAGCCATCCAAGCACAAGCCCCACCAGCTGCGCGACGAGCACCGTTGCGTAGCGGCGCACGGCCCGATACATCCACAGAGACGCCCCGGATTCGAAAACGGTGACCACGGCGCCGACAGCGATATGCACGTCGGCGAGCATTCGGTTGAGCGTGTAGGGATAGGTGCTCAGCAAGGTGAGGGTGATGAGCGCTGCGTACGCGAACAGCACCGCGCGCAACCGTCGCGCGTCGGGGCTGACGACAGGGAGGCGCCGGGCGGCGAGATAGGTCAGCACGCCCGGCAGACCGAGCGCCAATGTATAGGGCGCGAGCGTCTTCGCGTGCACGCCGTAGTCGCTGATGCCACCTTCGTTCGCCTTGAGGACGAAGCCCGGATGGAGGACAACGCAAACGCCGATGAAGACGGCAAAGCCAATCTGGCCCCACGCCACGTCACGCGCCGAGCTCGAGGAACCGAGTTTCTCGCAGTTCACCAAAGGGTCAATCCGCGCGGGCACGCGGCGCTGCTCAGTGCTGCCGCGCCAGTGCCTCGAGGTGCCATGATCGGAGTCATCGCGTGATGCGAACGCGAGTGATGCATATCGTCAACCTAGGTCGGCGGTCGCGCCAGGGAGGTGGAGCTTGTGAGACCAGTCATCGTGCAGGAGTTCGTTTCACTCGACGGTGTGATGCCAGGGCCCGGCGATGAGGAGGCGTTCGAGGCCGGCGGCTGGCAGCATCCCTTTGTCGGCGACGATCACATGATGCTGATGGTCCACCAGATGACCGAAGCGGACGCGCTGCTCCTCGGGCGAAAGACCTACGAGACCTTGGCCGCGGCGTGGCCACTCGAGCACGATGACAGCGGGCTCGCTCAGCGGATGAACGAGATGCCGAAGTACGTGGCGTCCACCACGCTGCAAGAAGTCACGTGGAACGCCACCCTTCTCACCGGGGACGTCGCGCTCAACGTCGCACAGCTGAAAGAAGAGCCCGGCAACGGGCTCCTGCTCATCGGCAGTCGCACGCTTGCTCAGTTCTTGCACCAACATGAGCTTGTTGACGAATACCGACTGTGGTTTCATCCCGTCATTCTCGGTTCGGGGCTTCGCCTCTTCGACGGCCTCAACCCCGCCGTGTGGCATCTCTTTGACGTGACCTCGACGGGCGAAGGGGTCGTTGTGGCAACGTATCGGCGAAAGCCTCGATAAGGTCCGCGTAACGCCAGCGAGGGGAAGCGAGACAGAACCGTGAAGGCAGATACTGAAGGAGAAGCGATGCAGATCGACCCCGACGCGATTACCGTCATCGGCGCCACGTGGTGCCCTGACTGTCGACGCGCGAAGGCCTTCCTCGCCGATCAGCGTGTTGCCTTCGACTGGGTCAATCTCGAAGAACATCCCGAGGCGACGGAGATCGTCGAGCGCTACAACAATGGCGGTCACATGATACCCACCATCATCTTTCCCGACGGTTCGCACCTCAGCGAACCTGGCAACGACGAGCTTGCAGTGAAGCTCGGTCTTAGCCGATCGGCGAAGATGACGACCTACGACCTCATCATCGTGGGCGGTGGACCGACGGGACTGACGGCCGCAATCTACGCTGCTCGCGAGAATCAGAGGGTCCTGATCGTGGAGAAGTCTGCCCCCGGAGGACAGGCCGGTATCACCGAGTGTCTCGATAACTATCCCGGGTTTCCTGACGGCGTTGAGGGGCATGAGCTCGCCGATCGCATGCGACGACAGGCCGAACGTTACGGCGTCGAAATCCTTCAGGCAGTCGCCGTGTCGTCGATCACTCCGACCGAAGGCGGCGTCGAGGTGTCGACGGCGACGGGCGAGACCTACTTGGCGCACGCCGTCCTCGTGGCGACGGGCTCGATGTATCGGCGCACCGGCGCTGAAGGTGAAAGTGAACTCATCGGTGCGGGCGTTCACTTCTGTGCGACGTGTGACGGCCCGTTCTATCGCGGCGTCGATGAGGTGCTCGTCATCGGCGGCGGCAACAGCGGGCTCGAAGAGGGCCTCTTTCTCACGCAGTTTGCGAAGCACGTGACCGTGGTCGAGTACAGCGAGGAGCTGAAGGGCAGTCGCCTATTGCAGGACAAGGTTCGCCATCACCCCCAGATGACGGTGCTGACGAACACGAAAGTGGTGAGCTTTCACGGCGGGGAGAACGGCAAGCTCAACTACGTCGAGCTGGAAGACCGAGCGAGCGGCGAGCGTCGGCGACACGACGCGTCGGCCGCCTTCGTCTTCATCGGGCTCGATCCCAACACGGCGTTCCTCAAGGGCACGCTCGATCTCGATGACAACGGTTTCGTCGTGAGCGACGAGCAGTTTCGAACCAGTGCGCCAGGCGTCTTCGTCGCTGGCGACGTGCGCCGGGGCTCTACCAAGCAGCTTGCGTCAGCCGTGGGTGAAGGTGCCGCGGCGTCGATTCAGATTCGCTACGAACTCGACAAGGCTGCCGCGAAGTAGAGGATCAGCCGCGCGTCGTGACAGCGTCGCCCACGTGGTACTCCTCGCGGCCCTTTGAGGTGAGGCGCCAGACACTCGAGCGACCCTGCACGGTCCACTCTTTGGGTCCACCCACGAGCGCGGTCTCCTCGTCGATGCCAAACACCGAAATCGCTGATTCGTCGGGCAAAACGAATTTCGTGAGCAGGTCTGGCACTCTCGCGGCGAACGCGTCGAAGTGGGGAAGGATGCCCATCGTCTCAAGCAGTCCGAGGCCCGGCGTGCTGCCACGGCGCGGGTGGCGGAGCGACGGAATCCAGGATCCGAGCGCCATCGCTCCTGCGCTGCATCCCGCGAGCGCCGATCCGCCGCGCCAGGTCTCTTCGATGGCAGCCCACACCCGCGTGCCGCGCAACGTTTCGGCGAGGTAGTGAGGATCTCCACCAGAGAGGTAGATAAGACCGGCGCCGGGAATCATGTTGGCGAACATCTCGTTGTTCGCATCGTGGTGATCGTTTACAGGCACGATGACTGGGTCGACGCCGAGACGCTCGGCCTGGGCGATGCCGAGCTGATGCCAGTGTTCGACAACCGACGGGCCGTCTTGCACGGCGGCAGTTGCGAGCTGTACGTACCGGGGTGCGCGCCCTTCAATCAAAGCCGCTTCGATCGGCGCCAACTGGGGCAGGTACTCGCCTGAGCCAACGAGCGCGATCGGACCGGGTCCTTCGTCAGTGCTCACTCATCCTCCTATGCCCACTCGATCGAAGGTCAATCTATCCGGCAGCGCGCAACGTGAAGCGCCTGAGCGTTTCAGATAGTTTGCTGGTCATGCCCAATGACGACGACTCGTCGCTGCTTGTCGAACACACGATGGCGGCGGCCCCGTGGCAGATCTACGACGCGTGGGTTCGTCATCTTGATACGTGGTTCGCGGCGCCCGGCTCGATCTCCATGCAAGATGAACTCATCCCTTTCTGGTTTACGACCGAGCATGAAGGCGCGCGCCACTCCCACTACGGACGCTTTCTCGTTCTCGATGAACCGAGGGTGATCGAGATGACGTGGGTCACCGGGCGCAACGGAACCGACGGTGCAGAGACCGTCGTGCGGGTCGAGCTGTTGCCAACCGAATCGGGCACGGCACTCACGCTTCGCCACGGTGGCTTTTATGACGACGCTGCTCGAGACCGACACCTCGACGCGTGGCCAAGAGTGCTCGAACACCTTGATCGCACGCTGCAAAGCAGTAACTAATGCGTTGACGGCGAAAGTAGCCGCGCTGCTCGTTTGTCGGTAAAGTGCACCGTTATGAGACGCATCTGGCTGATCATCGATGCGCTTGTTGTGCTGCTCTTCGTTGGAATCGGCCGCACCGCTCATCATCACGGGATGACCCTGGCGGGGATGGTCTCCACCGCCTGGCCCTTTATAGCGGGGCTCGCCATCGGCTGGGCGTGCGTCGAGCTCGGACGCCGCGACGCCTCGACGTTGGCGAGCGGGGTCGCTATTTGGCTCTGCACGGTGGGAGCGGGGATGATGCTTCGCGTATGGGCCGGTCAGGGAACCGCGTTTCCGTTCATTCTCGTGACGCTGGGGTTCCTCGGTGCGCTGATGCTTGGGCTGCGTTATGTGGCCGCGCACATTCCCCATAGGGGATCAGTCACGTCCAGTTAGAAGAACGCTGCGCAGAGGTCGTAGAGCTCGCGGGGCACCTTGCGCTGGCCAGCCGCGACGGTCGAGAGATCTGCAAGCACCACCGTGCCGTCGCGCACGACCGGGATCATGCCGAACTTGCCCGCAATGACCGCCTCGTAGGCGGCGGCGCCGACGCGCGTCGCAAAAATGCGGTCATACGCCGTTGGGCTCCCGCCGCGTTGCAAGTGGCCGAGTACCGTCGTTCGAACCTCGAAGCCGCGCTCTTCGATCTTGCCCGCGACGAACGGTCCGACGCCGCGCGACGCGTAGCGGATACGACGTGCGCCCTCAGCGGTCTCTTCGTGCGGCTTGTCCCCGCAGAGGAACGCGACGTCGATGCCCTCGGCGACAACGACCATCGAAAAGACGAGGCCCGCCTCGCGGCGCATGTTGATGTGGGCGACGATCTCATCCATGGTGATGGGAAACTCCGGGATGACGATCATGTCGGCGCCACCCGCGAGACCGCCGAGTGCGGCAACCCATCCCGTGGCCCGACCCATCGTCTCGACCACGATGACGCGGTGATGCGACGCGGCCGTCGTGTGGAGGCGGTCAAGTGACTCGGCGACGATGCTGATCGCCGTGTCAAAGCCGATGCAGTAGTCGGTGCCAGGCAGGTCGTTGTCAAGCGTCTTCGGTACACCGACGACGCTGGCGCCGCGTTGAGCGAGCCAGTAGGAGATCTGTTGGGTTCCGTCGCCACCGATTGCGATGAGCGCGTCGAGATGCTCTTCGATGGCGGCGAGCACGCGTTCGCGTCCCCCGGCCGGCTGATCGAGGTCGTATCGTGCGGTGCCGAGCAACGTGCCACCTTGACCGATGACGCCCCGCAGGTCCTTCGCGCTGAGGATGGATCCTTCGAACTCGCCCACGAGCCCGGCCCAGCCGTTGGCGATACCGATGACCTCGTGACCATCTCGCATCGCCAGTCCGCCAATGGCGCGTATGGCCGCGTTCAACCCCGGTGCGTCGCCGCCCGCGGTGAGAACACCGATGCGCACACAAACTCCTTCACCAGACCCGCCGTCATTCTACGGTCGATCTGTGGCAGCGTCGGGAACGCTGATGTGGCTTACCTGAACGCTTCCTCACGAACGACGTCTTTTCGAGTGAAGACGACCGTGATGAGGAAACTCACCGCGAGGGCTACAAGGACACCAAGGTTGGAGTACGCCCACGCGCCCGTCTTGCCGCCAAGCCCGAAGACGTTGAGCAGGTAACCCTGCCATGTGAGCCAGGAGGCGGCGGAGTTCGTCACGAGTCCCCAGCCGAGAAAGCTCGCGATGATCGTGGTTGCGATCGGTATCACTCGAATGTCGCCGTAACGACCGTTTGTGCGAGAGAGGTCAGCGTCGACGTAGCTTCCACGTCGCAGTGCGAGGTCACCGAGGAATACGCCGCACCAGGCAGCGATGAGGACGCCGACGGTCGTGAGAAATCCCTCGAACTGGGGCAGGAAGTTCTTGGCGACGAAGACGATATAGATGGTGCCGATCAACATGATGACCCCGTCGACGCCCGCGGCCGCGTAGCGAGGAATGCGCAGGCCGGCAGAGAGCAGCGCGAGACCCGACGAGTAGATGTCGAGCACCGCTCCACCGACGAGTCCGAGTAGGGCGACGATCACGAACGGCACAAGGAACCAGGTCGGCAGCAGGTTCGCTAGCGCGCCAACCGGGTCAGCTCCCACGGCGGTGCTCAGCGACATCGACGAACCGGCCAGCAAGAGCCCAAAGAACAGCAAGATCAAGGGTGCCACTGATCCGCCGAAGGTCGTCCACCACACGACGCCTCTCGTCGATGCGCTACGGGGAAGATAGCGCGAGTAGTCGGCCGCGACGTTCACCCAGCCGAGCCCGAATCCCGTCATCAAGAACACGAGCGCGCCGATCGTCGACTGCGCGCTGCCGCTTGCGACATGGGAGACCACATGCCATTTGATGTGGTGGATCGTGAGCGCGATGAAGACAATTGTCAAGATGGCGGTCACGACGGTGATCACCGCCTGCATGCGCATGATGAGGTCAAATCCCATCACGCCACCGACGATGATGAGCGCCGCGACAACGAGCATCGCGATGACCTTAAGAGCGTCGCCGCCGTGCAGCCCGAGACGAGCGAAGATCGTCGATGTCGCGAGGACTGCTATCACCGTGAGCGCGGTCTCCCAGCCGACACACAGCAGCCACGAGATCGCCGACGGCAGGCGGTTACCGCGTATGCCGTAGGCGGCTCGCGAGAGCATCATCGTGGGCGCCGACCCGCGCTTGCCAGCCGTCGCGATCACGCCGCAGAGCCAGAAACTGACGACGATGCCGATCGAACCGACAACGATGGCCTGGACGAACGAGATGTGAAAGGCGAGGACCCACGATCCGTAGCTGAGTCCGAGGACGGAGACGTTCGCGCCGAACCACGGCCAAAACAATTCGCGGGGCTGTCCTTTTCGCTCATCTTCGGCGATGACATTGACGCCGTTCTCTTCGATGCGAAGCGCACTGGCGGTGCCGGTCCCCAGGATCTCTGCTACATCCTCGCTCACCGTGACCTCCTCGCGACCACGGATGCGCCGCTCGCATCGATTGTAGGAGGCGGAACGTTCGTGGGTGACGTAACGTCGCTGTCGATCTAACGCGCGTCCTAGGGTTGCGACATGTCTGGTGCGTCCCGCCTGGTTTGTCTCGACACCGTGCTCATCGACGTCGAGCTCAGGCTTTCGGCGTTCCCGCCCCACGCCGGCGACGTCCGCGCGCTTGAGCAGCTCGTGACGACCGGCGGGGGATTCAACGCCATGAGTGCCGCGTCGCGCCACCACTTGCATGCGGACTACGCGGGCCGACTTGGCACCGGCCCCTTCTCCGAGATCGCCGCGGCGTCGCTCGCCAACGAGGGCATCGGCATGCCCATCGAAGCGTACGGCGAACTCGACGCAGGTATCTGTGTCGTGCTCGTGGAGTCCGACGGAGAACGCACCTTCATCACGGCCCCGGGTGCCGAAGGCACGCTGCGCGCCTCTGATCTCGCGTCGCTTGATGTCGGCGAGGGCGACTACGTGTTGGTGTCGGGCTACAACGTCATGTATTCGGGCGGTGCAGAGATGGTGCTCGCTTGGCTCGGCACGCTACCGGCGGACACGGTGGTGCTCTTCGATCCGGCAACTCGAGTGAGTGACATTCCCCCATCGAACCTCGACATCGTCTTCGACAGAGCGACGTGGCTGCTCTGCAACGCCCAAGAGGCCACGCAGCTCGCGGGGATCGGCGACGTCGTTGAGGCTGCGGAGGTGCTTGCGGCAATGAACGACCGAATAAGCGTGGTCCTTCGGCGAGGCGCTGACGGATGTGTCGTCGCGCTCAACCACGCGACCGCGATCACTGTCGAAGGCTTTGTCACCGATGTCGTTGACACCAACGGCGCGGGCGATGTACACAATGGTGTCTTCATCGCCGAACTCGCAAGTGGCCACGACGCGCTCGCCGCGGCGCGCTGGGCAAACGCGGCAGCCGCCATCGCGGTCGGTCGACTCGGCCCCGCGACGTCTCCTAACCGCGAAGAGGTAGGGGCATTCATCGAGCCAACGTCGACGACCCGCAATTAGAAGTAGTTCTTGCCGAGCTCTTCACTCCAGGGCGCGGCGCGAAGTTCGCTGCGCGGTCCGCTCCAGGAGTAGACGGGCTTGATGTCGAGGACTTGGGTGTCGTTTATCGCGTCGAGGCCGCGAACGATGAGGGATCGCTTGTCGACCCGCTCGAGGGCGACGACCGAGAGCATGAGTCGGTTGGGCCGGTCCTTGTTGCGCTGGGCGAAGATGCCGACGTCGGGCCATTCGTTGTTACCCCGCGGGCGACGGTGCCACGGACCCGGCGGCACGTCTTCGGCAAGCGCGGCAAAAAACACGATCTCGACGTGGGAGAACTCTTCGAGACCGCGAAGCGAGGAGTCGGGCACGTCGTCGGCCAGTTCGATGGTGGAGACAAAGTCGTCCCAGTTGTCATCGACCATGTCGCGCCGCTCGTTGCGCACGAAGGCGATGGTTCGCATGACCGCTTCCACGATGACCAATCTAACGAGTGACAATGGGTGCTCAATGCGTTGAGCGGTATCGTGGAACGTCCGAGGAGCGCGATGGCAGAACTGACGTTTACATACGGGACAATGGCTTCTGGAAAGTCGACCCTCGCCCTGCAGCTTTGCTGGCAGCTGCGAGAAGGCCGCAGCGATGTTGCCCTGTGGACCTTCGGCGATCGAAGCGCCAACGGCATGGTGACGAGTCGAATTGGCATCGAAGCGGCGGCCGAAGCGATCGAACCGGGCGCCGCGCTGGGCGCACACGTGCAAGAACTCCTGCGCCGCGGTATCAAGATTCTCGTGATCGACGAGGTGCAGTTCGCCACTTTCGCCCAGGTCGACCAGCTCGCCGAGCTCGTCGACGAGCACGACGTCGACGTCCACGCCTTCGGCCTCGCCGCCGATTTTCTCCTCAATGTCTTTCCAGCGTCTGCGCGACTCTTCGCGATGGCGGACTGGGCGCACGAACTTCCGCTGACGGCATCGTGCTGGTGCGGGCGAAAGGGTCGATGCAACGCTCGGGTGGTCGACGGCGTCGTGGCGCGCGAGGGCACGCAGTTCGTAACGGGCGACGTAACAGAAGGGGCGGTCCACTATCAGGTTCTCTGTCGACGCCACTACCGGCTTGGACAACTCTGCGCCCTCGTCTCGAGCAGCCCACAAGAGACATATATATAGTCGTTGTCTTCTGCGTTGGGCAAGCGTCACAGCAGGCGCTGGTCATACGGGTCAAGATGGGCAGATGTCACTGGATCCCGCCGCTCAACGTCGTGAGCACGCTGCGTGTTCGAGTCCTTGGGCTGTTTTCTCGGAATGCCCTCAGTGCGGCTCGGCGTTGAGGGCCGAACACGCGCACTATCGCTGCCAAAGTTGCGGATGGCGCGACAGTTGCTGCGATTGAATCACTTTTCTTAGCAAACCTTTCGAATTCTCTTTCATTTCACTTGTCACGTGACGCGACGTCACCTGCCGTTTACTTTCCGTTTCTAGGTTGCTGGTGACTAGACGTTCGATCGACGGACGCAAGTCACTATCTCTTCTTTAGGAGGAAAGTTCAGCATGAGAAATTCACTCCGACTGCTCACGGCGGTTACGCTCGCCGCGACTGGTCTCCTGGCCGTGGCTTCGATGCCCGCGAGCGCTGCCAAGGCTAAGAAGCCGCCGGTGAAGCACGTCACGTGTTATCAACTGACGGCGACCGCGCTGAAGCACAAGTCCTTTGTCAGAACGTGCCCCGCAGGTTGGTCCCGGACCAAACCAAGCTTGATGGGCTCAGGTCTCCCGGGCGACACTGACCTCGTCGTACCTAGTGCGGTCTCTCTCGCGATCAACGGCTCGTCCTTCGACGCACCGCTCGTCGGCGTGACGACCTCCGGCCAAACGGCGTACTCCGCTGGCGGCAAGGTGACCTTCAGCTCCTACCCGGCCGCCGGCTCGGGTTCGGGCCGCACCGGTATCACCAACGGTTCGCTGGCGATCGGCTTCTCCGACGTTCCGATGACTGCTGGCGCGGACACGCTCCCCAGCGGCGTGACCGAGGCGAACTACGTCCAGGTTCCCTACCTGCTCGGTGGAGCCGTCATCGGCTACAACCTTGGTGCGGGCTTTGACAACCTCAAGCTCACCGCGGGCGAAGTTGCCGACATCTACAACGGCACGATCACGACGTGGTCCAACTCAGCGATCGTCGCGACCAACGGCGGCGCGACCAGCACGGTTGGCAAGGCCCTCGCGGCACTTGGCACCAACAGCGAGCCTCGCAACACGATCAAGGTCCTCTATCGCGCGGCAAGCTCCGGCACTACTGAGGCGTTCACCTACTGGCTCTACCAGGCCGGTAACTCGGGCATTGCTCCAAGTGGCGGCGCCGTGATGGAAGGCTCGGGCGGTGCGTGGAAGGCGACCAACATTGACGGTGTGGCGAACAACGCGGCTATGGCCCAAGGAATCGACAACACGCTCGGTTCGATTGGCTACGTCGAGTACAGCTACATCTTGATCCCCGGCAACGACGCCATCCAGGTGGCTCAGCTGCAGGACAAGAACGGCCAGTGGCTTGAGCCGAGTCTCACGAACATCGCTGCCGCTGCTGCGGCCGGTGGAACGGCCGTAACGCCTGACAACTTTGCGATCACCGATGAGGCGGGCAACGACGTCTGGCCCTTCGCGACGTACAGCTGGGCGATTGTGCCGAAGGCCGAGACCAGCGAAGCGACCTGTGAGGCCGTGACGAAGTACCTCGACTGGGAAACGCACTACGCGCAGAACGCGGACGCCACGGCTGAGGGGTACGTCCCGCTGCCACTGGCAACGCGAGCGTATGCCCGTGCTCAGCTTGAGACAGTGACGGCGAATGGCACGGTCTGCGTGACCCAGAAGTCGTAACGCAGTAGCCACGAGAGCAAGGGAACGGTTGAAACGAGATGTCGCAAGCGCCAGTCGTTGAACTGCTCGAGTACAAAGAGATGGAGGAGGGACCTGTTTCCTCCTCCATCTCTCGTACGTGGTATCACTACGTCCTCATCGCGGCGGCCCTGCTGTTCACCGCCATCAGTCTTGGTTTCGTCGGAACGATTTTCTGGAGTTCGTGGGCCACGTGGATTCACCATGCCGCGACGCTCCTCACTGGCAAAGGCTGGACGTCGCCGAACGGTCCGTTCGGTGGCCTCGCGATGATCACCGGAACCGTCGAAACGTCTCTCATCGCGCTGGTCCTCGCTGTGATCATCGGGCTCGGCACGTCGATCTCAATCGTGTTCTTCATCCCGCGCCGTTTTCGCGTAATTGTGGCGACCCTCGTCGAGTTGCTCGCCGCGATTCCGAGTGTTGTCTATGGCCTCTGGGGCCTCCTCGTGATCGCGCCGTGGATGCAAACGACGGTCAATCCGTGGCTCAACAGCTGGCCGTTTGCCAAGGAGATCTTCGGCAACTCCGGTCAGGAGTTCGGTACCTCGCTGTTGCTCGCGTCCATCGTGCTGGGCATCATGATCCTGCCGACGTTCGTGGCCATCAGCCGCGAGGTGATCGCCGTTGTCCCTCAGGACCTCATGGAGGCGAGTCTCTCGCTCGGCGCAACCCGCTGGCAGATGATCCGCGAAGTGGTCCTGCCAACGGCAAAGATCGGACTATTCGGCGCTACCTTCCTCGCGCTGGCCCGTGCGACCGGCGAGACGGTTGCGGTGGCGCTCGTTGCAGGGAGCGTGGCGAACGTCCAGTTTCACCTGCTCTATCCCGGTACGTCGATCGCGGCGTGGATCGCCACCGAGTTCGGTGAGGCCCAAGGAAACGAGATCTCGGCGCTCATGGCGCTCGGCGTGATTCTCATGGTCTTGAACGTGTGCCTTGCGCTGATCAGCCGCTCCCTCGTCACCCGTCAACGTCGAGCATTGGCCCGCGTATGAGCGACCTCCTCGATCTCGAAGAGCCGCGCAACACCGGGCACGAGAACGACATGCGCGAGGAGATCCGCAAGACCTCCGAGCACTTCCGCGCTCGGCGTCAGGTGACGTCTCGCATCATGATCGTGCTCTGCTCGCTCGCTCTCGTCATCGCGGCGGTACCGCTCGTGCTCTTGATCTTCCAGCTGTTCAAACAGGGCGCCAGCCAGATCGACTGGAAGTTCTTCACGACACTGCCAATGACGCCGACCTTGATTGACCCGACCGCAACCGGCGGCATCTCCAACGACATCATTGGCACGATTGCTCTGACTATCTACGCGTCAATCCTCGCCATCCCAGTTGGCGTGCTCGTCGGTGTGTATCTCGCCGAAACTGAATCGAAGTTGGCAACGACACTTCGCGTGGTGTCCCAGACGATGGCGGGCGCGCCCTCGATCCTCATGGGTCTGTTCGCCTTTTCACTCATCGTCCACGATCTCAAAGTGGGATTCTCCTCGATCGCTGGTTCGTTCGCATTGGCGGTGTTGATGCTGCCGGTGATCATCATCTCAACAGAGATCGCGGTGCGTAACGTCCCCCTCACGTTGCGCGAAGCCGGTCTCGCTCTCGGTGCGAAACCTCACAAGGTGTCGCTTCGCGTCGTGCTCCCCTCGGCGCTCACCGGTATCGTGACCGGGGTGATCCTCGCTATCTCGCGCGCAGTTGGCGAGACTGCCCCGGTGCTACTCGTGATTGGGGGCGGGTACACCAACTCATGGAAGCCATTCGATCCGGTCTCGGCGATGCCGCTCGCGATCTACGAGAACGCCAAGTCCGAGTGGCCCGCCCAACGCGCTCAGGTCTGGGGAATCGCATTGGTCCTGGTCGTGTTCGTATTCATTCTTAGCCTTACCGCCCGCATTTGGGCTTCGAGAAAGCAGCAGGTTAGAAACTAACCATGGAACAAGAGATAGAGGCCATGACCGAGATCAAGACCGAAGTTCTGACATCCTCTCCCGCTGAGCGGGGCCCAAGCGCGATGCAGCTGAAAGACGTCGCTGTGTCGTTCCACGGGAGGACGGCCGTACGCGACTGCACCTTCGACGTGACGAAGAATCGCGTGACAAGTCTGATCGGTCCGTCTGGTTCCGGCAAGACAACGTTGCTGCGCGGTCTCAACCGACTGCACGACCTCACGCCCGGCGCGAAGGTCAGCGGCAAGATCACCCTCGAGGGCACCGACATCTATCGCGGGAACATGACGGCCACCGAGCTTCGCACGCGCGTCGGCATGGTGTTCCAGCGCCCCAACCCGTTCCCCACGATGTCGATCTACGACAACGTCGTCTCTGGTCTCCGCTTCAACGGCATCAAGAAGAAGGCACTGCTCGACGAGTCGGCGGAATCTTCGCTTCGCTCAGCGGCGCTGTGGGACTCGGTGTCCAGTCGTCTCAAGGTCGCGGCGTCGAACCTCTCTGGCGGTGAGCAGCAGCGACTCTGCATCGCACGCGCGCTGGCGCTCGACCCCGAGGTGCTCCTCATGGACGAGCCCACGTCGGCGCTCGATCCGATTGCGACCCTGCACATCGAAGAGCTGATGAAGACGCTGAAGAGCCGTGTCACCGTGGTGATCGTCACGCACAACATGCAACAGGCGGCACGCATCTCGGACGACTGCGCGTTCTTGCTGATGGGCGAGGACCGAGCGGGTGAGCTCATCGAGTTCGACACGACCGAGAAGATCTTCAACAACCCTGACGACTCACGCACGCTCGACTACACACTCGGCCGCTTCGGCTGAGCTAACCGGCCGCGTCAACGTGGCAGACTTACCCGAGTACGAGCGGGGGTTGACGCGTGTCAGATGAACTGTGGCGGGAGTCGGCGTCCACGCTGGCTCAACTCATTCGATCCGGCGAGGTCACCTCGCGCGAGGTCGTGACCTCACACCTCGAGCGCATCGAGCTCGTCAACGACGACGTGAATGCGGTGGTCGAGGTGCGGCCCGACGAGGTCCTCGCCGACGCCGACGCCGCTGACGCCGCTTTGCAGGCGGGTAGGCCACTCGGCGCCCTCCACGGCGTGCCGTTCACGGTGAAGATCAACCTCGACGTTGCGGGCTATGCGACGAGCGAAGGGGTTATGGCGCTCAAGGACTTCGTGGCGACCGGGGACGCGCCGACCGTCGAGAAGATGCGCGCAGCGGGCGCCGTGATGCTCGCTCGAACGAATATGCCCGACTTCGGGCTACGAATGAACACCGAATCGTCGCTCTTTGGCGCGACGAACAACCCCTGGATGCGGGGCTATACGGCGGCGGGCTCTTCGGGCGGAGAAGCGGCGAGCATCGCTACAGGAATGAGTCCCATCGGCTTAGGGAACGATATCGGCGGCTCTCTACGCAACCCGGCCTACTGCTGCGGTATCGCGTCGATCAAGCCGTCTCGTGGCCGGGTGGCACACGGCAACCCGAGCGCGCTTCTCGAACAGCAGATCCACTCACAACTCATGTACGCCGAGGGCGTGCTCGCCCGTCACGTCGGCGACGTGCGACGGGGGCTCGAGGTCATCATGGGGGCGCACCACGGCGACCCTCAGTCGGTCGATGTGCCCCTGCATGGACGGCCGGCCTCCAAGCGGGTGGCGCTGGTCGCTGAACCGTCCGGTGGCGAGACTGCCGCAGAGGTGGCTGAGGGGGTGCGCGTGGCGGGTCGCGCACTCGAAGCGGCGGGCTACGAAGTTGAAGAGGTCCAACCGCCCATGCTCTTTGAGGCCTACTTCGCTTGGAGTGAGCTCATGGTGCGAAGCTTCGACGTCGTCGAGCCTCTGATCGAACCGCTCATGGGCGATGGTGGGCGACGGTTCCTCGAGCTGACGCACATCGAGTTCCCGCCCGCAACCGCAGTGTCGATCGCTGAGATGTTCGACATCCGGACGCGAGTCGCGCGGGCCTGGCGCGAGTTCTTCGAGACGTATCCCCTCATCGTCGGTCCGACGGGGACCCAGCCGCCCTTCGAGATGGGCTTTGACCTCATCGACGCCGAGAGCGCGCTCAAGGTGGTCGAGATGTTTCGATTTGTCTTGCCGGCGAATCTGCTCGGGCTTCCCGCTGCGTGCGTGCCGGCCGGTGTCGCCAACGGCTTTCCGACGGGCGTGCAAGTGATTGGCGATCTGTTTCGCGAGGACCTCTGCTTGAACGCGGCCGAAGCCATCGAACAGAGTGTTGGCGTGTTCACGCCCATCGACCCGCGGGTCTAGACGTGGACTTCGTCATTCGTCCCATTGAGATCGGCGACGTGACCGCCGCGTCGCTCGTCGTCCAAGGCGGCTCGATGACGCCCGAGTCCGAGCGCGAGCACGACGTCGGCGCCTACTGGGAAGCGATCGAGGAGACTCGACGGCGCCGTGGCGACGTGCTCGTCGCTGAGGCCGATGGCGACATCATCGGCGTCACGCAGGTGATGGTGTTTCCCCACTTCCAACACACGGGCGGGTGGTGCGCTGAGGTCGAAAGCGTCCACGTTCGCGACGACTGGCGAAGTCACGGTGTCGGCGCCGCACTCCTCGCGGCGGCTGACGACATCGCTCGGCGAGAGGGCTGCTATCGGATACAGCTGACGAGTCGCAACGTACGCATCGACGCGCACCGCTTCTACGAGGCGAACGGCTACGTGGCGATGAGTCAGGGCTTCAAGAAGTTGCTGTAAGGCACTCTCACTTCGCGCAGCGATCCGTCGTCGACGTCAAACACGAAGCCACGAATCTCCGAATCGCTGAGGAAGGGGCTTTCGCGCAGCGTGCGCACCGTTGCTCGCGTGTCTTCTTCGACGTCTTTGAACGCACCGAGACGAAAGGGCGGCTTCACTCTCAGTTCGGTCGTGATCTCGTCGTTGAGCTTCTGCTCTTCAAAGGTCTCGAGTCCACAACGCGTGTGGTGAATCGCCATGATCGACCTCGTGCCGAGCAACCACTGACTGAGCAGCAGTGAGCGGATCGCGTCGTCGCTCGCGATGCCGCCGGCGTTTCGCACGAGGTGCGCGTCGCCACTTTGCAGGCCCAGGTTGGCGAACAGGTTGATGCGAGAGTCCATGCAGGTGAGAATCGCGAGCTGCAGCTTCGGCTCCGTCGGCAGCACCTGGTGTCCGTGCTGCTCGAGTGAGAGGCGGTTGTTCTCAAGTACATCGTCGATGGCGGTCACTCGGTCATCTTATGAAATCGCCGTCGCGTCATCAATCGATTCGACGCGTTGTTGTCGATCGCTACGCTCCCTGTGGAGGTGAATTATGGACAGCATGGAAGACATACGTGAAGAGCTTCGTCAGCCGTCGATAGAACTGCACAAACTGATTCCCGACGTCATGAGAAACTACACATCATTATCTGCCGCTGCGATGGCCGAAGGTGAGTTGTCGAGCGCAACGAAAGAGCTCTTGGCCCTTGTCATTTCGGTCACTCGAGAGTGCGACGGGTGCATGGTGGCGCACGCTCGCGGCGCGCTGCGCGCGGGAGTGACGCGTCAACAGGTCGCCGAAGCGCTGGGTGTGGCAATCTCGATGAATGGGGGACCGGGTACGGTCTGGGGACCTCGGGCGCTTCGCGTCTACGACGAAGCGGCCGCCGCGCACGACAAATAAAGAGTGGTGGTTATTCGAAGCTGTAGTTGAGGTGCTTGATGCCGTTCACGAAGCTTGAGGCGAGCTGGTCTGGCTGAGCGGTGGCGTGAATGGTCGGCGTGCGCTTGAGCAGCTCGCGCCACATGACGGTGATCTCTCGGCGGGCCAGGTGCGCACCAAGGCAGAAGTGCGGCCCCGGCGCGCCGAAGCCGAAGTGATCGTTCGGCGTGCGACCGACGTCAAAGACTTCAGGCTCGACAAAGACCGCCGCGTCGCGGTTCGCTGACCCGTAGAACTGCACCACGTGCTCACCGGCCTTGAGCTCAACACCAGCGAGCGTGTAGTCGCTCGCGAGCGTGCGCCGCGTCCAGCCGATCGGCGTGGAGTAGCGCACGATCTCATCGACTGCCGTCTTGGCGAGCCCGTCGAAATCGTCTACGAGTCGTTGCTTTTGATCGGGGAACTCGCCGAAGTAGTGCAGCGCGTGACTGAGCGCTGTGCGCGTCGTCTCGCTCCCGGCGATCGTCAGCAACACGAAGAACGACGACAGTTCTTGCTGGGTGAGTCGCTCCGATTCGATCTCGGCGTTCACGAGCGCGCTCGTCACGTCGTCGATTGGCTGATCGATCCGGTACTTACCGAGCTCTTCCATGATGCCGATCAAGGTGGCACCGGCCTCGAGGAGAGCCACGACGGGGTCTGCTCCTATGCCGATGATCTCTTCATCACCGTTTGAGAGCACGACGCTCGCGCACCGTATGACGGTCTCGTACTCGCTCTTGGGTACGCCCATCATCCGGCAGATGATCTCGCTCGGGTACGGCGAAGCGATGTCGATGACGAAGTCCCCGGTGCCGTCCTTCAGGGCGCGCGTCACGGTCTCTTCGGCAACGCGCTCGATCGACTCTTCGATGGCGCGCACGTTGCGCGGGTTGAATGCGTTCGAGACGATGCGGCGAAGTCGCGTGTGCTTCGGATCGTCGGTCGAGATCATGCCCGAGAAGTACTCGGCCATCTCCGGGGGGAGGTCGAACATGGTCACCGCGCCGTGTCCTGAGAGAAAGACGTCGGGACGGCGTGTCACTTCTGCGACGTCCGCGTAACGGGTCACCGCGTAGTAGCCGTTGCCCTTGGGAAACTCGATCGCAGAGTTGACCAGTTCGGGCTCGTCGTAGTGGCTGATCGGCCGTTCTTGGCGCAGCAAGCGAAAGGCGTCGGCACGCTCTCGATACGAACGCTGCCAAAAGGCAACGTCGGACAGGTCGATGTCGTCTACAGAAAGGGGGCCCTCGTCGGTCACCCGCTCATCGTACTGAAGTGGTTGGGCACGTCACCGCCAATTCACGGCAGACTGTGGGGGTGGAACTCACTGAACAAGAACGAGCGAGTCGACTTTCAGCGCTGACTGCGTTGATGGACCTCATGCGGCCTTCGGTGCAAGCTGACGGCGGTGACCTCGTCTTGATTCGCGCTGACGTGGAAACTGGTGTGGTCGAGGTGCAGCTGCAAGGCGCGTGCTCGAGTTGCGCGATCTCCACGGACACCATTCAAGGTGGGGTCACAAGGATCTTGAAGGATCGTCTCGCGTGGGTCACTGAAGTGCTTGGCGACGTCGACGATTCGATGGACCCTGAAGAGTCATCACTGCTCGGCACGGGTGGGTACGTGCCGCGCTACCGCTCGCTCTAGTGCTCACCAGTCAGCGGCTCGGTGGGAAGCCTCTTTCAACTAGCGGAAACTTTCCAGTCCTATTAGTTCGGCAGCGAAACGCCCGTGAGTTCTTCGGCGAGCGCGAACAGACGCGGGCCGAGTTCGGGCGAACGCGCTGACCTCGGTGGTCGCGCGAGCGTTGTTGAGCCCACGATGACGCGGTTTGGTCCATAGTAGGCACCGCTGAACGCGTCAGGGCTAGCCGTGGCGTAGAGGATGGGCTCGGCGCCGCTCTGGACTGACTGAGAGACGAGGAAGGCCGCCCCGTTGACCCATCGGCGTCGCGTTCGCCCGCGTCCGAGACTCGCACCCGCAGTCATGAGGTTCGTACGCGTGTAGCCCGGGTGCGCGGCGTTGCTCATCAGAGGCCAGTTGCGCTCACGGGCGATCTCTGCGAGATGCAAGGCAAAGACGAGGTCGGCGAGCTTGGACTGAGCGTACGCGGACGACGGGCGATAGCGAGTGTGCCACTGCGGATCGTCGAAGTGAAGTCGTCCGATAATGGCGGCCGTGCTGCTGACGGTGCACACGCGAACGTCCGGCCCTTCCAGCAGGGGGAGCAGCTGCACGGTGAGAGCGAAGGGTCCAAGGAAGTTCGTGCCCATCTGCAACTCGAAGCCGTCAACCGTCTCGAATCGCTTCGGGGGCACCATGACGCCCGCATTGTTGACGAGCGCGTCAAGTGGGCGACCCTCGTCGCGGAGCGTCTCGGCAAACTGCCTTACCGACGCGAGGTCGGCGAGATCGAGAATGCGAACAGAAAGGCGCGCATCGGGCTGGCCAGCGAGGAGCTCGTTCTTCGCGTCCTCACCCTTGGCGGCGTTACGCACGGCCATGATGACCTCGGCACCCGCGGCGGCGAGGCGACGGGTGACCTCTTTGCCGGTGCCACTGTTGGCGCCGGTGACGACGATCAACTTGCCGCGTTGACTCGGGACTTGGTACACGACTTCCTTTCGCTCACGCGAGCGTAATGGGCCTACTCGCCTCGCAACATCGCTGCCTGGTAGCGACGAAGCGCAATACCCGACCAGATGAACTCGACGACTCCGAAGGGCCACGCTCCAGAGAGGAAGCCATACGCGCTCGATAGAAGACATCCAAGCGCGAAGAGCAGGATGAATCGACGGTTGCGCTTCTCGAGCGCGTACATCGTCATCATGAACGTCAGAGCGCACACGCCGTAGACGGTGACGGCGACGCTGGACATCTCATCAGTCAAGCAGAGGCCGGTTTTCTCGCGCGCCAGGTACGGAGACGTCGCACGTCCAGATCCACAAAAAAGGACCACTTCACGGGCTCAGCCCTCCTGGGTGGCCGACTCAAACCTTTTTGATGTCGACGCTTCGGCAAGTGATATCCCGGACGTGCAGCCACCAACATACGACGAATACCTCCGAATTTCAAGAGGTTCCTAGTTGGTGACGCGAGGCTCTTTCGGCAGACCGAGGGCCCGCTCGCCAATGATGTTGCGCTGGATCTCGGCCGTGCCGCCCCAGACGGTCTCCGAGCGAGCGAAGAAGAAAGTCTCCTGTAGTTCGGAGACGGGGTAGTCGGTTCGGCCACGACGCGTCGGACCCGAGGCACGCTCGATACCACCAGTACCCGTCAGGATTTGACCCTCCATGCCCAAGATGTCGATCGCGAGATCGGTCGAAGCCCGATGGGCCTCGGACCAGAACATCTTGTTGCACGCGCCTAGCTGCGCGGCGTTGCGCGTTCCGTTCAGCGCGTCGGTGAGCGTGCGATAGCCGTTGATCTCCATGATCTTGATCTTGGACCACGAACGTACGAGCTGATCGCGCACCAAGTCGTCGCCATCCTTGTGCACTCGCTTTGATTCAGCGACGATGTGATCCCACTCCTTGAGGAACCGGCGGTATCCCGTCGTTGACGACGAGCCGCGTTCGAAGCCAAGCGTGGTCATGGCAACCTTCCAACCGTTGTTGACGCCGCCGACGACGTTGTCTTTGGGGCAGCGCGCATTCGTGAAGAACACTTCGTTGAACTCGGCTGAGCCGTCAACTTGCGTGATCGGACGCACCTCGACACCTTCTTGGTGCATGGGCACGAGGAGGTAACTGATCCCCGCGTGCTGCGGCGCGTCGGGATCGGTGCGAGTGAGCAAGAAGACGAAGTCGGCGTGCTGGGCCTGGGTCGTCCAGACCTTCTGTCCGTTGATGACCCACTCGTCGCCATCGAGGACCGCTGAGGTCTTGAGGCTCGCCAAGTCGGAGCCAGAGTTGGGCTCGGAGAACCCCTGGCACCACGCGATCGTCCCGTGCAGGATCCCGGGGATGAACTCCTGCTTCTGGACGTCAGTGCCCCACTGAAGGATCGTTGGTCCTACCAGCGTGTCGCCAAAGAAGTCCGCCCGCATAGGGGCGTTCGCCTTGGCGAACTCCTCGTTAAGGACGACCTGGTCCATGAGGCTCAGTCCCTTGCCGCCGTACTCCACAGGCCAACCGGCACAGATCCAGCCCCCGTCGAAGAGCTTCTGGGTCCATGTCTCGTTGAAGCGCTGGCGCTCCTCGCGGCTCAACGAAAAACCCGGTTCGAACCAACCCTCGGGCAGGTTCTCTTCGAGCCAGGCTCGTATTTCCTTGCGAAACGACTCGGCTTCTGGGGGGTACGTCAGGTCCATACGGGCAGGCTACTCAAGAACCTCATATTTGTGCCTCACCGGGAAGTAGGCGAGAATGGCAGACCGTCGTGTTTAAGAAAGTGGTGTTGTGCCTCGCTCGATCAGAGAAACCATTGCCGCGACGAAGGCCTCAGCGGCGCTCAGCAAGACCATCGCGTTGCCTCCGCACGTCCCCGCCCGCCCCGCCGAACCCGGCAAGTTGCGTGTCGCCTTCCTGGTCTATCGGGGCAACCCCCGCTGCGGCGGCCAGGGCGTCTACACCCGTCACCTGACCCGCGAGCTGGTGGCACTCGGCCACAGCGTCGAGGTCTTTGCCGGACCACCGTGGCCCGAGCTTGATGAGGGAGTGGGCTTTAGCCCCATTCGCAGCCTCGACCTCTACCGCGACCCCGATCCGTTTAGGATGCCTGCGCCCTCAGAGTTCACGTCGTTCGCCGACGTCGCCGAGTTCGCCGTCATGTTGACAGCCGGCTTCGGAGAACCGCTCGCCTACTCGATGCGCATCGCCAAGGTGCTGAAAGATCGTCGTGGAGACTTCGACATTGTCCACGACGACCAGTGCATCGGACCGGGGATCTTGCAACTGCACCGACGGGGCTGGCCAGTGCTCGAGACGCTGCACCACCCGATCACCGTCGACCGTTCGATCGCGCTTGACCACGCCGACACGCCGGGCAAGCGACTGGCAACCAAGCGGTGGTTTGGGTTCCTGCGCATGCAGGTGCGCGTCGTGAACCAGCTCCCAGCTGTCCTCACCGTTTCGCACAACTCCAAGGCCGACATCCACGACCAGATGGGTGTCGGCCTCGATCGGCTCACGGTCGTGCCCGTCGGCGTCGATCACGAGGTCTTCAGGCCCTACGACGATGTTGTGAAGAAGAAGGGGCGCCTCATGGTGACGTCGAGCAGCGACGTTCCGATGAAGGGGCTCGTGCCGCTGCTCGAAGCCATCGCGAAGTTGCGTGTGGAACGTGACATCGACCTCATCGTGATTGGCCAACCGCGTCCGAAAGGCCGCGTCGCGCTCGCGTTGGAGCGATTCGGGCTCACGGACATCGTGACCACCATCAGCGGGGTAAGTGACGAGGAGCTCGCCCGCCTCTACGGCGAGGCCGAAGTCGCGATCGTGCCGAGCCTCTATGAGGGCTTTTCCCTGCCGGCGATCGAAGCGATGAGTTGTGAGGTGCCCGTGGTCGCCACGACGGGGGGTGCGCTGCCAGAAGTTGTCGGCACGAGCGGCGAGACCGGGCTGCTGGTCCAGCCCAACAATCCCGAGGCACTCGTCGATGCGATTCGCCAGCTCCTCGATGACGCTGACTTGCGCGAGCGTCTGGGCAGGAACGGCCGACGCCGGGTGATGGAGCGCTTCACGTGGCAGGTGACAGCTCGCGGGACGGCCGCCTGCTACGACGCCATCTTGGATGGACGTCCGCTGCCAGATTCGGTGATCTTCGACTGATGTTGACTGCCAAGTACGAACGGCTCGGACTTCGCGAGCACGACAAGATCCTCGACCTCGGGTGCGGCTTTGGTCGCCACGCCTTTGAAGCGGCGCGACGCGGCGCGAGCGTGATAGCCCTCGACGCCGGACGCAGCGAAGTAGAGGGTGTGGCCGGAATGTTCAGCGCCATGGTCGAAGCAGGCGAGCTGAAAGTGGGCTCGACACACGCCCACGTCGTCCAGGGCGACGCGCTGCATCTGCCCTTTCCCGACGGCACCTTCGACCGCGTGATCTGCTCCGAAGTGCTGGAGCATATCCCCGACGATCTTGATGCGATGCGAGAGCTCGCGCGCGTGCTGAGAGCGGGCGGCACCATGGCGATCACGGTGCCGCGATTCGCGCCCGAGCTGATCAACTGGGCGCTGTCAGACGAGTATCACAACGTGCCGGGTGGCCACATTCGCATCTATCGCAAACGAGTGCTCACGCAACGACTCACGTCGACCGGACTCGTCGAGACTGGGCATCACTACGCCCACGGCCTGCACAGCCCGTACTGGTGGCTCAAGTGCGTCGTCGGCACGACCAACGACGAGCACCGACTCGTCAAGCTCTACCACCGCCTGCTCGTGTGGGACATCATGAAGAAGCCTCGTGTCACCCGCTACGCGGAGTCGGTGCTGTCGCCGCTCATGGGTAAGTCCATCGTCGTCTACCTGAGGAAGCCGTGAGCTCAACGACGAACACCCTCGGCGGTGTGCCCGGCGTCGTGAGTGCCGAGCAGCTCGCGACGACGGCCGGTCACCTCGCGCGCCTGCAGCGTCCCAACGGGCTCATCCCCTGGTTCGACGGTGGCCACAGTGACCCGTGGAACCACGTCGAAGTCGCGATGGCCCTCACGGTCGCGGGATATCTCGACGAGGCGCGCGCCGCGTACCGCTGGCTCGCGGACAACCAGCTCGGCGACGGCAGTTGGTTCAACTACTACGTCGGCACGCGCGTGAAGGACATTCGCCTCGACACCAACGTCTGTGCCTACGTAGCGGCCGGCGTCTACCACTACCTTCTCGCAACGGGCGACGTCGATGTCGCGCTCGAGCTGTGGCCCGTGGTCGAGCGCGCGCTCAACTTCGTGCTGCGCTGGCAGCTCAGTGACGGCACGATCCGCTGGTCACTCGACGCGCAAGGCCGGCCCGAGTCGTACGCCCTGCTCACAGGCTCGTCGTCGATCTTCCACTCGCTGTGCTGTGGGGTCGCGCTCGCCGAGCGGCTCGACCTGTCACGACCGGAGTGGGAGCTTGCCGCGGGACGGCTCGGACACGCGGTCGCGCACCACCCCGGCGCGTTCGCCCCCAAGAACGAGTTCGCCATGGACTGGTACTACCCGATCTTCTCGGGTGCACTACGCGGCGCAGCGGGCGTTCGGCGCGTCGACGACGGCTACGACCGCCACGTCATGGACGGCCTGGGGGTGCGCTGCGTGTCGACCAACGACTGGGTGACCGCCGCCGAGACCGCCGAGTGTGTGCTCGCCCTCGACGCGCTCGGGTTGACGAATCGTGCACTCGAGCTCTTCTCGTGCACGAATCTCCATCGGCGCAGCGATGGCGCGTACTGGACCGGCATCGCCTATCCCGACTGCGTGACATTCCCTGACAAAGAGACCACGTCCTACACGGCGGCGGCCGTCATCCTGGCGGCCGACGCCCTCACCTCATCGAGCGGCGCCTCAGGGATCTTTCGCCACGAAGGGCTCGCGGCACCCCTCGACCTCGCCGAGCCGGGCTGCCCACTTCGCTAGCGGCGCTCGAGCACTCGCAGCGATCCCACGTCAGCGCGTTCGACGAACGCGCCCTCGAGTGCGGCGAGGTAGATCTCATACGGGGGTCGTCCTCCGTCTGCTGGGTCAGGAAAGACGTCGTGGATGAGCAGCAGTCCGCCCACGACGACCTTCGGTGTCCACGCGTGATAGTCGGCCCACGCGACATCGCGAGCATGGCCGCCATCGATGAACAAGAGATCCAGCGATTGGTCGAAGTGCTCGGCAATTGCCGTCGACGGCCCGACGAGGCCAATCACGGTCGCTTCGAGCGACGCTTCGGCGATGGCGCGCTGCCAGTGGGGCAGCGTGTTGAGACGTCCGTCAACTGGATCGACGAGCTCGGGGTCGAAGTGCTCCCACCCCAATTGGTTCTCTTCGCTGCCGCGGTGGTGGTCGAGGGAGTAGAGGACGCTGCTGGTTGCTTCGGCGGCGGTGCCGAGGTAGAGCGCGGACTTGCCGCACCACGCGCCGACCTCGAGCCAGGTGCCGCCGCTCACCCTTTTGCCCAACGCGAGCGCATACTCGTAAAGTGCGAGGCCCTCGGGACGCGGCATGAAGCCCTTCGCCTCGTCGGCGAGCGCCAAGAGATCATCGGTGCGGCTCACGAGGTTGCCAGGTTCACGAGGGTGTAGATCCCAAGTCCGAGGAAGACAAGCCCGCCGCCATAGCGAATCCAGCGAAGCGGCACGTAGCGCTGGAGGAACCTTCCGCCATAGGCGCCGAGGAACGAGACGCAGATCAGCGCGAGCGAGGTGGCGAAGAAGACTTCGATCGGCTCATGGGTCTTCACCGTGAAGTTGGCCGCCTGAATCTGGGTCAAGTCGCCGAACTCGGCAAGGAAGATGACGGTGAAGGCCGTCATGATCTCCCTCAGCCGAGTCGTCGAGATCTCGGTCATCGCCTTTTGCTCTCCGACCGTTTCCTGTTTCTCCTCGTGCGAGAGGAACAGGTACGCGGCCCCTCCGAGGAAGAGCACGGCCACAATGACGTCTTTAACGTGCAAAGGGAGCAACGTCAAGAGGCCGCCCGCCGTGACGGCAATGCCCATCTGGACGACGAAGCCCGCCGAGGCGCCAATGACGATCGACGAAGGACGTGCGCGCGTGCTCATCACGATCGTGGCGATCATGGACTTGTCGGGGAGTTCGAGGAGGAAGATCAGGGCGAAGATGCCAAGAAACGCCCCGACAGTCATCGAGTTAGAACTGGGCGCGAATGGTTGAGGCGAACTGCAGTCCGACCCGCATGCGCTCGAGCTGCTGTTCCACCGACGCGGGGTAGCCGCCGGGCACCGGGTGAGCGGTGTGGAAGGTCTCGACTTCGTCGGCGAAGACCGGGTCGTTGATGAACGTGGTCACACCGAGCGCGAGACGGTTGTGGTGGTTCGCCGAGATGCGAGCCGTCGCCTGGTCCCAGTGCTCCGTGACGTAGCGCCACACCGCCGGTCCCGTCGCGTCGTTGCGCATGAGGGCGGGGATGACGAGGGGCGCGTCCTGGCTGCGCAACTCGATCAGGCACTTCTCGGCGGCGTCGAGGGCGACCGCCTCGTCGCGGTATTCGCCCAGCGCAGCGAGATAGCGCAAGTCCTCTTGAGGCGTCGCCGCGTGGCGGTGGCGATCGAGATACGTCTCATAGTCTCCAGGACGGTCCTGGCTCGCGACCACCCTCAGGATCGACAGGGCGATGTTGCCGTCCATCTCGTCTGCTTCGAAGCGACGAACGGCCTCTTTGCGCACGTCCTCGTCCTGGCCGATCGTGCCCAGGGTCAAGATGACGACCGAGCGAAGCTGCGGTGCGAGCTCACCCTCGCCGGGCTTGGGGTCCCAGCCAAGTCGCTCCAGCTGTGGAACGAAGAGCTCGCGTAGCTCGCGGCGCAACGTCTCACGCTGGGCATCGTCCAACGCTCGATTGACCATGTCAAAGGCGGAAGCGACCGACTCCCACGGGTTCGGCTCGTCCTGGTTGCCGAGTCCGCGCGCAATCGTGAGGAACTCCTGCCAGGTGATGGCGTTGGCGAAGAGTGCTGCCGCGTAGTCCGAGAGCAACGTGGCTCGTTCGAGCTCTTCGAGCTCGGCGACGCGCGGTGCGAGGGCTGCGAGCTCTTTGGCGCCGTAGCGCGAGCGGAAGAAGCCCGAACCGCCGGCGTTGACGACGACCGGCAAGGGTTCGGCCACGTCGATCGCGTCGGTGCCGAGGAGGTGGTGCGACGGTTCACCGCCCTCGAGCGAACGGGTCAGGACCGGCACGAACCAGCGTTCGCCGATGGCGCTCGTGCCCTTCGCGGGTCCGTACGTGAACGGCCTCTGGGTGAGGTGTCCGGCGTCCAGCGTGACCAGCGGAAAGCCGCCCTGGAGGATCCAGGTGTCCATCATCGTGCGCACGGGCTGACCGGAGTTCTCCTCGAGCGCGTCCCACAGGTCGGTCGTCGTCGCGTTCTCGTAGAGGTGCTTCTTCAGGTAAAGGCGGATGCCGTCACGAAAGACCGTCTCGCCGAGGTACTGCTCGAGCATGCGCAGCACCGAGCCGCCCTTTTCGTACGTCAGCACATCGAACATCGCCTGCGTATCGGTCGGCGAGAGGACTTCGTACTCGATCGCTCGCGTCGTGTGCAGCGCGTCGACCTGCATGGCGAGGTCGCGGCTGGTGAGCTGGGTTGCCCAGACCCGCCACTGCGGGCGAAAGGCGTCGGTGCAGATCAGCTGCATGAACGTGGCAAAGGCCTCGTTGAGCCAGATCCCCTCCCACCACGCCATCGTGACGAGGTCACCGAACCACATGTGGGCGATCTCGTGGTGGACGACTTGGGCGACGCGTTCCTTTTCGGGCTGCGAGGCGCTGTCGGGGTCGACGAGGAGCGCGTTTTCGCGGTACGTGATGAGGCCGAGGTTCTCCATGGCTCCGGCGGCGAAGTCGGGCACCGCGATCATGTCGAGCTTCTCGCCCGGATAGGGGATGTCGAAGTACTCCGAGAAGAAGCGCAGCGCGAATGCCCCCGCCTCCATCGCCAGGTCAGTCAGACGCCCCTTGCCGATCGGGTAGATCACGCGCAGTGGCACGCCGTCAACGTCGAGCGCGGGCGTCTCTTCAAAAGGACCGACCACGAAGGCGACAAGGTACGTGGACATCACCATGGTGGGCTTGTAGCTCACGGTGCGCTGGCCGTTGCCGAGATTCGTGTCGGTCTCGATCGGGGAGTTCGAGTACGCCGCGAGCTCGCTCGGCACGGTGAGGTTGACTTGAAAGGTCGCCTTGAAGTCAGGCTCGTCAAAGCACGGAAAGGCCCGACGGGCGTCGGTATTCTCGAACTGCGTCGTCGCGATGACGTGCTCGACTCCGGCGTCGTCGGTGTAGGTCGAGCGATAGAAGCCGTGCAGCTGGTCGTTCAAGACGCCGTCGAAGGCGATCTCGATGACGCCAGGTCCCGCCGGTATCTCGCGATCGAAGACGAACGTGACGGTTTCGTAGGTGTCGTCGAGGCGGTGCTCGAGGGAGCGATAGCTCGTGCCGTCGGCGCTTATGGTCGCGGCACCCAGTTCGAGCTCGAGCGCGTTCATCTTCAGTTCGGCAATGGGACTTTTGATCTCAACGTCGATTTCGACGCGTCCGGCGAAGGTGAACGCCTCGAGATCAGGGGTGAGAAAGATGCGATAGGCGGAAGGAATGACCGTGCGCGCGAGACGATAGGGGTTAGAAGATGTGCTCATAGTTGGCTACATTACGACCAAATCTCCTACGATCGCTAAGTGACAAACACGCCCACCCGCGTCGCGCTGCGACAAAAACCGGGACCGAATCGACTCGCCGTGACCGGCATCGGCAACGCCATGCTCGACATCATCACCCAAGACACACGCGACGCCTACAAGGAGCTCGGGCTCGTCAAAGGTGCCATGTCGCTCATCGACGAAGACCAGCTCGACACCTTCTATCAAGCGATGGGACCGACCATCGAGATGTCGGGAGGATCGGTCGCCAACTCGATCTCGGGCATCGCCAATCTTGGGGGAACCTGCGGATACATCGGCAAGGTCGCCGAGGACGAGTGCGGGGAGCGCTTTCGCCACGACCTCAGCTCCCTCGGTGTCGAGCTCGAGCTCGCGATCGCTCGTCCTGGCGAGGGTGCGACGGGGCGCTGCCACGTCTTCATTACGCCGGACGCCCAGCGCACGATGGCGACCTACCTCGGCGCGTCCAATCAGCTGAATCCGGACGACATCAAGGGAGATCTCATCGCGCGCTCGGAGATCACCTACGTCGAGGGCTATCTCTTTGACCTGCCGCCGGCCATGGAGTCGATTCGTAAGGTCGTCAACTTCGCTCACGAACACGACTCCATGGTCGCGCTATCACTGTCGGATATGTTCTGCGTCACCCGGCACCGCCGAGACTTTCTCGATCTTGTGACGAGCGACGTCGACGTGCTGCTCGCCAACGAGACCGAGATACTGTCGCTCTTTCAGTACGACGAGCTGGAGCGGGCCTTCGCCGCGCTCGACGAGATCGGGGTGCTCGCGGTCGTCACGCGCGGACCGCACGGTGCCGACGTTGCGACCGTGTCCGGAGTCGTCAGCGTGCCGGCCGTCGAAGTGGAGCACGTCATCGATCAAAACGGCGCGGGCGACATGTTCGCCTCGGGCTTTCTCTATGGACTCGCGCTCGGCGCCGACCCGGTGGAAGCCGCCGAGCTTGGATCGATCTGTGCAGGTGAGATCATCACGCACCTCGGCGCACGGCCCGAGTCCGATCTCGAAGAGCTCGGCATCGAAGCGGGACTGCTCTAACTGACACACCTGCACTTCGCGGCGAATTGGTCAGAAAAATGGGGCAAGAGTCGAGATAACGTGAAGCCGTGAGAGGCGAAGAGGGAGCCGACATCGGCACCGAGAACAAGGGTCAAGAACCAGCGACCCAGAAGAAAGGCTCGATTCGGCAACATGAGCAGTTGATCGGAATGGTCATCCTCTCGGCGGCGTTCATCGTCGGATCGTTCTCGGTGGCGTCGGGTATCCGAAACCGAAATCAACCGCAGACCAACCAGATCACGATTACCGGTTCTGCCGAGCAGGCAGTCACGTCCAACACATTCCAATGGATGGCAAGTGTGGCCAGCACGCAGCCGACAACCTCGGCGGCACTGGCGCAGTTGAACGGATGGACCGCTCAGATTCGCAAGGCGATCATCGCCGCCGGAGCTCTCAACGACGAGATCTCAGTTGGCACCGTAAATGTGCAACCCAATACACAGGCCACCGGTCAGGTGACGAGTTTCACTATGAGCGAAACGGTCACCGTGCAGTCCTCTCGCCTGACCGCGATGCAGCGTGTTCTGGGCGTCAGTAATCTCCTGCTCGCCGACAACGTTCCGTTCATCGCCCAACAACCGCAGTACACCTTCAATGGATTGAAGAAACTGCGACCCGCTCTCACGGCAGAGGCGGCCGCCAACGCTCGACAGCGTGCCCAAGCCGCGTTGGGCAAACAGGTCAAGTTGGGAAAGCCGATTTCGATCAAGGTGGGACAGGTGTCTGTGGATGCGCCCGGGAACGTCAATTACGGCAGCGGAGACTTCAACACCAGCTCGATTCCCAAGGTCGTCTCGGTGGTGGTTTACGCCACCTACTCAACGTAGCAAGTGGTCCTCAATAAAGGTTGGGTGGCGGTTCCGCCGGGTGTGTCTGGCATGTCACTCCCTAACTAGATCCCCTGGGCGTCGAGGATCTTGTCGAGCTCCTTCGTACGCTCGGTCTCCCACTTCACCCACATGAACGCGATGGGAATCAGGGCGAGCAGCATGAGGGCGTCGCCGCCGATCCACATGATGCCGCCGCCGAGCTTGATGTTCGAAAGTATCCAGGCCTGGGAGGCTCCCGTCGGTGCCATCGCCGCGTAGTTCGAGAAGGGATTACGCGAGGACATCGACAGCACGAGCCCAGTGAAGGTGTCGACGGGCACGGCCGCCATCACGTAGACCAATCGCAGTCCCGGGTGGATCTTGTAGCCACGCTCGAGGCCGAAGGCCGCACGAAAGAAGAGGTACCCAACGACGAGGAACCCGATCTGTTCAAGGTGGTGGATCCACATGTGCGTCATCATCAGGTTCATGAAACCCGTCAGGTGCGTGAAGGGAATGAACGCGAAATACAGTGCAAACGCGAAGAGCGGATGCGTCACGACCTCCATGAACTTGCTGTCGAGAAATCGACGGATGGCCGCGTTGCCGCTCTTGTAGGCAAGATCGAGCGGAGCGCTCAGCGCGAAGAGCGGCGCAGCGACCATGATCAGCAGGAGGTGCTGGATCATGTGGTCGCTGAAGTACTCCATGTCGTAGGCGCCGATGAACGTCTGGGTGGCGATGAAGGTGACGAGCAGTCCGAGGAGGAAGCAGACGCTGCGCACTCGTGGCCAGGATCCCGCCCGGCGTACTCCCCAGTAGAAGTACAGGAGGCCAGCGCCGACCAACAGAAGGAACGGCAGTACTCCGAGGTCCCAGTGATTGAGATGATGCCAGGAAAACGGCATGATCTTCATCGACGGCACCCTTCCATTCTAGGGCCCCAGTCGTTTCTGAGAATTCGGTCAGTAGGATGAGCGCGTGCGTCGAAAGTATTTCTCTCCCCGCGCGATCGGGCTGCACTTCGCAATGATTTTTTGGGTCCTCGGCTGCGCGTTCGCCGCGTGGTGGCAGGTCGGCGCCGCGATCCAGGGCAACTCGCTGAGCTATCTCTACTCCATCGAGTGGCCGCTGATCGGCATCTTGGGTGTGGTTGGCTGGTACTCAATGCTCAACTCGGAAAAGATCAGCGAACACAAAGAGCGCGCCCGCAGGGAGTACGAAGAGAAGATGCGCGCCGACGCGCTCGCCGAACGCGAACGCACCCGAAACGAAGAAGACCCGCAGCTCGCCGCCTACAACGACCACCTCGCCCAGCTCTCGCACTCACCAAAAAAGCGTCTCTGGGGCCACTAGGTGGAAGGTACGTTCCGTCGCTATCGAGCGATGTCATATATCACCGGGACCACGTTGATCATCCTCTTTTGCACGCTCTTTCTGCACACCATTGACCTGAAGGCGTGGGACCACATCCACCTCTTCGTGGATGTGGTGGGCATCGGGCACGGCATCGTCCTCTATCCGATCTACATGATCATGTGCTTCAACCTGGTCATGAGGTTCCGCCTGCCCGTCTTCTACATCGTCATCATGCTCTTCGCCGGATTCGTGCCCGGCCTCGCCTTCTACCTCGAGCACCGCATGCGCCTGAAGCTCTACCCACGGGGTCTGCCCGCCAGGTGAGTGAGTGGTTGACGCGACGCGTCATCGCGTTCGCACATCAGGGCGGGTCATTCGAAGGACCCTCGTCGACCATCGGCGCGATCGCCCACGCGCTTGACGTCGGCGCGACAGCGATCGAGCTCGATGTGCACGCCACGAAGGATCGCCACCTCGTCGTCTGCCACGATGCGACCGTCGATCGCACGTCCAACCACCGCGGCGCGATCGCGTCGATGACGCTCGACGAGCTCTCCGAGGTAGACAACGCCTACTGGTGGATGGAGGGCGATATCGTCACCGCGGGACGAGCGCCCGAGGAGTACCTGTTACGCGGTCTCGCGCCCGATGATCGAGCGTATGGGGTCGCCACGCTCGAAGAGGTCGCGACGGCCTTTCCCGGTGTCCTGCTCAACTTGGACATCAAAGGGACGGACCCGTTCGTCGAGCCCTACGAAGAGCTCCTGGCGAACGAGTTGCGCCGCCTCGACATCGCTGACTCGGTGATCGTCGCCTCGTTCCACGACAACGCCATGCAGCGCTTTCGCTCCCTCGCGCCGAACGTCGCGACGTCGGGGGCGACCGATGAGACGGTGGCGTTCTACGTCTCGTACCTCGAGGGAAGTCCCGTCGTGCCACCCGTCGTGGCCCTCCAGATTCCACCGCGCTACGGCGACGTAGATGTCGTGACGGAGTCGCTCGTAGCGGCTGCCCACGACGCGGGTGTCGCGGTACACGTGTGGACGATCAATGAGCCAGAAGAGATGGCTCGACTGCTCGAACTTGGCGTCGACGGCATCGTGAGCGATCGTCCGACGGTGCTTTCCGGACTACTCGTAGAGCGTGACTGTGGGTGGGACGGCCAACTGGCCGTCCACTAACCTCGGCCGCAGTTCGGCTTCTTGCCGTGGTTGGCCTTCTTCTTGGCGCGTAGTTTGCGCTTCACGGTCCGCTTTGACATAGGTGACAATGTTAATGGGTAGAGCGGTCCGCGAGCCAAACGAGGAATCCGATGGATGAGACACAGGCGGGGCAGCTAGTCCTCGTGGCGACGCCGCTCGGGAATCTGGGTGACCTGTCGGCTCGCGCCATTGAGCTCTTTCGCTCAGCGAGCGTCATCTACTGCGAAGACACGCGCCACTCGAGGGTCCTCTTCAGTGCAAACGACATCCCTACGGGCGGCCGCCTGGAGTCGTTGCACGAGCACAACGAGGTCGCTCAGAGCACCAAGATCGTCGAACGGGTGCGCAACGGCGAACTCGTCGTACTCATCAGCGACGCCGGCACCCCGGGCATCTCGGATCCAGGGACTCGGACCGTCGAAGCGGTAGTGGCAGCGGGACTGCGCGTGTCGACCGCACCTGGACCCTCGGCCGTCGTCGCCGCGCTCTCGATCAGCGGACTGCCAACCGACCGGTTCGTTACGGAGGGGTTTGTGCCGCGAAAGGCCGGTGAGCGCGCGCAGCGATATGGCGAGTGGGCCCGCGAGGCGCGCACGATCGTCTTCTATGAGTCACCCCAGCGCGTCGCCGCAACGCTCGGCGAGCTCGCCAATGTGTTGCCCGAGCGTCGAGTGGCGGTCGTGCGAGAACTCACGAAGCTCCACGAAGAGGTCATTCGCGGCACCGTCACCGACGTGGCCGCGTTGCTTGCGGACCGCGACGTTCTGGGCGAGATCGTGGTCGTGCTTGAAGGAGCGTCCGAGGCACCGCCTCAGGCGAGCGACGAAGTGATCGTGGCGGCGCTGTTCGAGCAGTGGGACGACGGCGCGACGACGCGCGACGCCGTGGAGTACGTCGCCGAAGCGCTCGGTGCCAGTCGCCGAGACGTCTACCGACTGGCGCTCGAGGCCCGAAAGGATGAGTCCTCCTCGTAAGTATCCTGTTCCGATGGGCCGCTTCTATATAACGACACCCATCTACTACGCCAATGACGCTCCGCACGTCGGCTCGGCGTACACCACGGTGAACGCTGACGCCATCGCGCGCTGGCACCGTCTCGTCGGCGACGAGGTGAAGTTCCTGACCGGAACGGATGAGCACGGCCAGAAGATGGCCGACGCCGCGCGAAAGCACGGCGCGACGCCTCAGGAGTGGACCGATCAGGTCTCCGAGCGATTTCGCGAGGCATGGGCTGTCCTCAACATCAGCTACGACGACTTCATCCGCACGACGGAGCCGCGTCACTACGAGTCGGTGCAGAAGTTTCTCTCGGTCATCTACGAAAACGGCTACATCTACAAGGACGTCTACAAGGGTCTGTACTGCGTCAGCTGCGAGGACTACTACACGCTCGAAGCGAGCGATAGCGGCATGTGTCCTATTCACCACAGCGTCCTCACCGAGATGGAAGAAGAGAACTGGTTCTTTCAGCTGAGCGCCTTTGAGGATCGGCTCGTCGAGTACTACGACACACACCCGGGTTTCGTCACACCCGAAACCAAGCGCAACGAGGCGTACTCGTTCGTGAAGGGCGGACTGCGCGACATATCTATCACCCGCACCTCGCTCACCTGGGGCGTGCCGGTCCCATGGGATGAGCGTCACGTGTTCTACGTCTGGTACGACGCGCTCATCAACTACCTGACGGCGATCGGTTACGGGCGCGACGACGCTGAGGTGGCAAAGTGGTGGCCGGTCTCGAATCACCTAATCGGAAAGGAGATCATCCGTTTCCACTGTGTCTGGTGGCCCGCGATGTGCATGGCGGCCGGCCTCGAGCCGGTCCACCACGTCCACGTGAACGGATGGCTCCTCGTCGGCGGCGAGAAGCTCGGCAAGACCATGGCGGCCGAAGGCGGCGTCAAGCTCACTGACATCGAGCCGATCGGTCTCACCGAAGAGTTCGGCGTCGACGCACTGCGCTACTACCTGTTGCGCGAGACCGCCCTCGGTAACGACGGCGAGTTTTCCCTCGAGGGCATCGCCGCGCGATACAACACCGACCTTGCGAACAACCTGGGCAACCTGGTCGCGCGCGTCGCAGCCGTCGTCGCGTCGAAGTGCGGCGGGGTTGGACCGCTCCCGCAGCCCGAGACCGATCTGAAGGACACGGCGATGCTCACCGTCGAGAAGACGGCCGCAGCCTGGGGGCAGTTCGCCCCGCAGCGTGCTCTTGAGGCGACGTTCGATCTCGTCGGCGCAACCAACGCCTACCTCGAAGTGCACGCGCCGTGGAAGATGGAGCCAGGCAGCAAGGTCGACGCGGTGATGGGCGACGCCCTCGAAGCGATACGCCTGGTGGCGGTGCTGATATCCCCCGCCATGCCGAGTATCGCCCAGGAGATCTGGTGCAGAATCGGGCTCGCCGGCACCCCCGACGCCGCGCCCTTGGCACAGGTCGCGACCTGGGGCCAGTACCCAGGGGGCGCGGTCGAAAAAGGCGAGCCGCTCTTTCCGCGCATCAAGAGCGACGAATGAGTGCGTGGACTGACTCACACTGCCACCTTCAAGATGAGTTCTTTGACGAGGGTGCGAACGCGCCCGCCGAGGTCATGGCGACGTTGCAGCGCGCCCATGACGCGGGCGTCGATCGCGTCGTCATCGTCGGCACGGGAGCAGCCAGCTCGTACGAAGCACTCGAGCTCGCGACGCTGGAGAGCACCGTCGAGCTGTACGCGACCGTCGGGCTGCACCCCCACGACGCGAAGGACGACCTCGCGCCGGTCGCCGAGCTCGCTCGCGCGGGCAACGATCGCCTCGTCGCCATAGGCGAGTGCGGCCTCGACTACTACTACGAGCACTCGCCCAGAGACCAGCAGCGCCATGCCTTTTCGGCCCAGGTCGCCCTCGCCAAGGAGCTCGATCTCGCCCTCGTCGTCCACGCTCGCGGAGCGTTCGACGACCTCTTTGCCATCTTTCGCAGCGAGGGTGTGCCGCCTCGCACCGTCATCCACTGCTTCACGGGAACGCCCGCCGATGCCGAGGGCTGTCTCGAGCTTGGCTGCGACATCTCCATCTCGGGCATCGTCACGTTCAAGAACGCTGACGACCTGCGCGTCGCCGCACAACTCGTCCCCCTCGAGCGACTGCACGTCGAAACCGACAGCCCGTTCTTGGCGCCCGTGCCGAATCGCGGACGGAAGAATGAGCCCGCGTGGGTCGCGCTGGTGGGCGAGCACGTCGCCCACCTGCGAGGAGAGGACGTGGAGGCCGTGCGAGCGGCGACCTCGGCCAACTCCGCTCGACTCTTCAACATCGCCCCTTGACCGGTCGAGAACCCATAATTTAAGGGACATTTTGTAGTCGTTTGCCCTCGAAGGTGACCTCTTCTAGCGTAAGAGGGCGGGAATTGCCTAAATTCCCGCGGTCCTGGCGGAGGGCGACTACTGAGAAGACTACGACGAGGGGCGCTACGGTGCCCCCGGACACTTCGTACTGCGATTGCAGTCGTGGCTGCGTCACTGATTCTGTTGACGCCCGCAGTCTCGGACGCGAGCGGCCACGCGCCCGTGCGCATGCCTGATCTTGTTGGACGCTCGCGACTCGCCGTCTATCGAACGATGCGCCACGACGGTCTCTACTTCATGACGCGCGGACCAGGGAGCGCGAACGATCACTGGGCCGTCGTCGCCGAACAGTCACCGCGACCCGGTGCGGCGATCGCCTGGCACGGCGAAGCGGTCTTGACGGTCTCCACCGTCGCGCCTCACACCGCCCGCGCGGTGCCCCGAGTGATCGGACTCTCTCGAGCCGGCGTCTATGCCGCCATGAGTCGAGCCCAGCTCTTCTTCCGCACCGTCGGACCAGGTAGTTCGAGTGGACGTTGGGTCGTCGTCCTGAGCCAGTCACCCGCTGCCGGCACGAAGGTCGCCTGGCACGCCGAGGTCACCTTCCATGTGGCGATGACCCGCCCGCCGCCCAAACGACCGATCACAGCGACCACGACGCCCGTCGCCGCTACGGGCGTCGTCATCAACGGTGACAACTACAAAGTCGGCATCGCGACCTGGTACGACTACACCCCGGGCGACTGCGCGACGTGGTACCTGCCCAAGGGCACGCGCATCACCGTGCGAGACCTCACCACGGGACGAGCGATCACGTGTGTCATCACTGATCGCGAGGCGCGAGAGTCCAACCACGTGGTCGATCTCTCCGAAACGCAGTTCAGCCAGCTGGAACCGCTGTGGAGGGGCGTGATTAGTGTCAAAGTTTCTTGGTGACCCACACTCGAACTGAACTCGTTGCGATCCTCAACGCCCACGGCCTCAAGCCGTCGCGAGCCCTCGGTCAGAACTTCGTGGTCGATCCCAACACGGTGCGCCGCATCGCGCGCCTCGCGGGCGTCGGACCCGGTGATCAGGTACTAGAGATTGGCGCTGGTCTCGGGTCACTTACGCTTGCCCTGGCCGAGACGGGGGCGACGGTGCACGCCGTCGAAGTTGACCGCTACTTGCTCGAGCCGCTTCGCGAAGTCGTCGAGCCACATGGCGTGAGTGTGCATCACGCTGACGCACTGCATGCGAACTACGACGAGATCCTGAGCGGTGAACCCGCGGTCGTCGTCGCCAATCTGCCCTACAACGTCGCGACGCCCGTGGTGCTGCACCTGCTCGAGACGCAGCCGCTCGTCGCGCGCATGCTGGTCATGGTGCAAAAAGAAGTGGGCGAACGATTGGCCGCCCACGCGCGCGATGAGGCTTACGGCGCAGTCTCGCTTCGTCTGCAGTACTTCGCGGACGCGAAGGTCGTCGGCAAGGTGTCGCCGACCGTATTCGTGCCCCGCCCGAACGTCGAGTCGGCGCTCGTCGCGATCACTCGTCGACCGCAGGTCCGCGTCGATCCCAACCTCGTGAGCGAAGAGGAGCTGTTTACCGTCATTCGCACCGCTTTTGGCCAACGACGAAAGATGCTGCGGCGATCCCTTTCCGAGTGGCGAACCGACGGCGTCTTCGAGCGAGCCGGCGTCGCCGAGACGCGCCGCCCCGAGGAGCTCACCATCGAAGAGTTTGCGGCGCTGGCGGCGGCGCGATGACCGAGCTCACAGCTCCCGCCAAGCTCACCTGGTTCCTCGAAATCACGGGCCAGCGCGAGAACGGCATGCATGACTTGCGCGCCGAGATGGTGACCGTCGACTTCGTGGACCGATTGTCGATTGACCCCGACGCGGACTTCCTGGTTCTCGAGGGTCCCTACTCGGCGGTGCTTGCCGACGAGGACAATCTGGTCTCTCGCGCGCTTCGCCTCGTCAACCGACGCGCGGGCGTTCGCCTGCAGAAGGAGATTCCTCCCGGTGGAGGACTGGGGGGCGGGAGTGCCGACGCGGGCGCGGTCCTTCGATGGGCAGGCGGGGTCAGTGCCGAGGACGCGGCCGCGCTCGGTGGCGACGTGCCGTTCTGCCAAGTTGGCGGACGCGCCCTGGTGGAGGGCGTCGGCGAGCGGGTCAACGAACTGGACTTCGAGCTCCGAGAGGTCACCCTCGTCCTGCCAAGCTTTGGCGTCAATACGGCTGCCTGCTACCAGGCGTACGACGAATTGGTCGCGAGTGGGGAGCGGCCCGACGGTCGCAATCACTTGGAGGGGGCAGCCCGACTCGTCGAGCCGCGCCTAGCGGCAACGATGGACTGGCTGAGTGCGACGCTCGAGGACCGTGTGCACCTCGCGGGGTCGGGATCGACGCTCTTTGTCGAGGGTCACCTCGAGTCGGGCATCGATACCTGGGACGTGATGGGCCCCGAGGGCGTAGTGCAGTTTCGCCAGACCACCACGACGCCGAAGGAGGCGTCCTAGAAGACTATTTACCGGCGGCGCGACGCTGGAAGCGCGTGCGCTTCAGCATCTTCTTGTGCTTTTTCTTGCGCATTCGCTTGCGCCGCTTCTTGATTAGTGATCCCATGGCTCGTAGAACACTACTACGTTGGGAGCGTCGCCCATTTTCCCGGAGGTAGCCCCATGCCTTGGACGATTGAACACGTGCAGCTCGCAATTGGTGAGGGTGACGAGGAACGATGCGATGAGTTCTACGTCGGTCTCCTCGGATTTTGGACGATTGAGAAGCCGCCCGTCTTGGCGGCGCGCGGCGGGCGTTGGTACCAGCGAGATGACGCCATCGTGCACCTCGGCGTCGAAGAGGGCTTCTCGCCCGCGAAGAAGGCTCACCCCGCATTCATGGTCGATGGCTACGACGAACTGTTGAGCCGTCTTGGCGCGGCGGGCGTTGACAACCAGCCTGACCAGAACATACCTGGGCGTCGACGCTGCTACGTCGACGACCCCGTCGGCAACCGCATCGAACTGATCGACGGGGCGGCTAGCTGATTCGTTTCGGCGGATGAGTCCTCACGGAGTCCGGGAGCTCGTACCCCGCGACTATTCGGAAGCTTCGGGAAACGTGACCGTGAAGCGTGCGCCGCCGAAGAGCGGATCTCGGTCGACGGCAACCGTGCCATCGAATTCTGCCACGACTTGGGCGACGATCGAGAGTCCGAGGCCCGATCCGGGCAGGGCCCGCGCCGACGGCGAACGCCAGAAGCGGTCGAAGACGAACTGACGGTCGTCGTCGGCAATGCCCGGTCCACTGTCGGAGACAGTGATGACGCCGTGCGCCGAGGTGACCGAGATTCGACCTCCCTCGGGGGTGAACTTCACCGCGTTGGTGAGCAGGTTGGAGACGGCGCGGTTGAGACGGTCGTGGCGAGCTCTCACGAACGAGGGCTGAATGTCGACGTCGATCGTGATGTGGCGAGTCCGGGCGTACGTGCGGGCCGTCTCCACGCTCTCGTCCACGCAGTCGTCGAGTCGCAAGATCTCGAGCGCGCCCTCGGATCGCTCGCCCCGTGCGAGCTCGCCCAGGTCGGTCACGAGGGCGGCGAGCTCATCGACCTGGGTCACCATGTCGTTGGTGATCTGTGTGACCTCGTCGTCGCTCAGCTCGTTGGCGCGCGAGAGCACCTGGGCGTTGGTGCGAAGCGACGTCAGCGGGGTGCGAAGCTCGTGGCTCGCGTCGACGACGAGCTGGCGCTGCAGCGACTGACTGTTCTCGACCGAACGCAGCAAGCGGTTGAAGACTCGTCGCAGTCGTCCGAGCTCGTCCGCGTCTCCTTCAACCAAGCGGTACTGCAGGTCGTTGGTCGTCGCGACCGCTTCGATCTCGTCGGTGATCTCTTCCAATGGGTGCAGCGCTTGGCGAGCGAGAAAGAGGCCGAGGCCGAGGGCGAGGAGGAGGCCGCCTGCGGCGACGAGCATGAGGGTGTTGACGAGATGGCTGAGCTCTTGAACCTCACCGGTGACATCGACGACGTAGAGATCCGCCGCAGTCGTCGTGATCTGCTCGATGCCGTCGGGCGTGCCCACGAAGGAGTCAGCGGCCAGAGGGACGATCAGCTCGCGGTAGTCCTGGCCGTTGAACGAGACAGTGCGGATAATTCGGTGGCTCTCGCCCTTCGCCACGCTCATGATGGTCGCGTCGATCGGCACGTCGGAAGGGGGGAGCGTGTCTCGGTTGGGGAGGACGATCTCGGAGTAGGAACCGGTGACCCGGTCGTCGTAGTGGGAGTTGAGAGGCTGCTCGGAGGCGGCGATCAACGACGCGTCGACCGAGTGAAACAGCGCCGTACGCGTCGTGAAGTACGACGCGAAACAGGCGATGACGACGGCGATCGCGGCGGCAGCAATCGTGGCGGTGATGACACGGATGCGAAACGTCACGAGGTTCGAAGGGCGTAACCTACCCCGCGTACCGTCTGGATGAGACGCGGTTTGTTGTCCTCTTCGAGCTTGCGACGCAGGTACCCGATGTAGACGGCCAGCGAGTTCGTACCCGAATCGAAGTTGTAGCCCCACACAAGGTCCAAGATCTGGTCACGAGTGAGCACCTGACGGGGGTGGTGCAAGAACAGCTCGAGCAGATCGAACTCGATCTTGGTGAGCTCAACCAGGCGAGTGCCTCGGTGTACTTCGCGGGTCTGGGGATTGAGGGTGAGGTCCTCGAAGCGAAGGACCGTGCCGTCGACATCGCTGCTGTTGTGGCGACGGAGAAGAGCGCGTAGGCGCGCGAGCAGTTCGGCGAGGTCGAAGGGCTTGACGAGATAGTCGTCCGCGCCGACGTCGAGTCCCTCGACGCGGTCGTTGACGGCGTTGCGCGCCGTCAACATCAAGATCGGCGTGGTGTCACCGGAGCGCCGTATGCGTCGACACACTTCGAGACCGTCGATATCGGGAAGCTGCAGGTCCAGCACGACCGCATCGGGAGCGCGAAGCTGGATCGACTTGAGCGCGGTCGCGCCGTCTTCGAAGAGTTCGACGTCGTAGTTCTCCATGCGAAGCGCGCGACCCAGCGCAGAGCGGATCGCGGAGTCGTCGTCCACGATGGCGACGTAGGAGTTAGGAGCTGGTGCGGTAGTCACGGAGCGACTTTCGTAGTGGATTCTTTCAGCATCTAGTGTGGTTGCTTGGTATTAAGTGTCTTCCTACATACTTTAAGAATCTCGGAAGATTGCTGCATATCAGGGCATTTGAGTAGTGGCGGGTAGTTCAATTGGCAGAACGACGGACTTTGAATCCGTAGGTTGGAGGTTCGAGCCCTCCCCCGCCAGCCATCAAAAATCTCAAGTATCCCGGGTCTCGGGCCAGAGGCTAGAAGCACAGCTCTTCGAGCACCTGTGCGAGAACGACGGGCTGGTCGCCTTGGATTGAGTGCCCTGCTCCCTCGACGTGGACCGCGGTGGCGTTCGGCTGACGAGCGAGGAGCTCCGCCTCGTCATCGTCGTCGACGACCGAGCCCGGGGCCATGCCGCGAATAAGTGCGACGGGCATGATCAAAGAGCCCAGCTGCTCCCAGAGATCCCCGGTGTCAGGCGCCGTCAGCGTCGAGGGCGCGTGGCGCTGGTGTCGCCACACCCACGTGCCGTCGGGCTGTTCGATGGCGTTGTGCAGGATGCCTCGACGAAGCGACGATACCGATCTCGTTGGATTGTGCTCGATGGTGCGAGCCAACAGCTCGTCAAAGCTGTCGAACGTTCTGGGACCGTTGACGAAGTCGGTGATGTGACGGGCCTTGTCGGCGTTGACGCCCGGCGTGACGTCGATCAAGACGAGCGCCCTCACAAGATCGGGACGGCGCGCAGCGACGAGAATCGAGCTGAGTCCGCCGAGTGACATGCCCACGAGCGGCACTGGGGTTGTCGTGATCTGTTCGATGGCGCGCGCGAGATCCTCCGCGTGGCTTGAGATCGCTGACGCGGGAAAGGGCGAGGGATCCGAGTGGCCGTGGCCGGGGAGATCGAGCGCGACGAGCGGTCGCCCGAGCGCGAGGGCGACCGTGTCGAAGGTGTGCGCGTTCTGAGCGCCACCGTGCACAAGGACCAACTCGGGATCTTCTACACCCCAACGAAGTCCACTTAACTGGCGAAGCCCATCGACCGCCACATAGAAACGCTGTACGACCGGAATCTCAACGTCCAGGCCCCACTCGTCAAGATTTTCGGGAAAAAGTGAGAATTCGTCGTAAGAATTGTTCGCCACGTACCTCAGCGTAGGAGGTGAAGGTCGACGCCTTTGATTCGACCTTGCGGAATTCTGAAATAGTGTCACACTCGCGCTTTAGCGTCTTCGTCGTGACGAAACGCTGTCGGACGTATCGCTATCGTTTGCATCCAACGACGCGCCAAATACTGGCACTTAATTGGCAACTCGACCTCCAGCGCGAGCTCTACAACGCTGCCCTTGAAGAACGTATAGGGGCGTGGGAGTGGGAACACCGCCGCGTGACGTTTTTCGATCAGTGCAGGACCCTTACCGGCATTAAGGAAGTCCGCCCCGACGTGGTCGCGGGTGGAGTTGACGTTTGTCGAGGAACGCTCAAGCGCTTGGACCGAGCCTTCAGTGGGTTCTTCGGATGGGTGCGACGTGGTGAGGCGCCAGGCTTCCCGCGGTTCCGATCGGCGACGCGTTGGGACTCGCTCCAGTGGGAGGACGCCTCGGGTTGGAAAATGACAGACGCACATCGGCTCCGCCTGGTGGGGATCGGCGAGATCAAGCTGAACTACTATCGACCACTTAGGGGAGTGCCCAAAGCCATCACCGTCAAGCGTGAGGGCAGGAAGTGGTGGGTGAGCGTGCGCTGTATCGACGTGCCCGCCAAGCCGTTGCCAGCGACCGGTCGGGAGGTGGGCATTGACTTGGGAGTGGTCAATCTCGTGGCGATGAGCGAGGGCGAACCGCGGCCAGGCGAGCGCTACGGAAAACGGGCGAAGCAGCAGGTAGCTGAGGCGCAAAGGTGTCTTTCACAGAAGCAGCGCGGCAGCAATCGACGACGTCGCCAGGTGGAGGTCGTGGCGAGTCGACACCGCAAGGTCGCAAACCAGCGACGAAACGAGGCTCACCAGCTCAGTCGCCAGCTCGTCAATGAATACGACTTCATTGCGTTGGAAAACCTGTCCATCAAGAGCATGACTCGAGCGCCCAGGCCGAAGGTCGATCCATCGACGCCCGGAGTGTATCTGCCCAACGGGGCCGCCCGAAAGGCCGGGCTCAATCGTTCTATCCATGACGCGGGGCGGGGCCAGTTCGTCGCCATGATCCTCTACAAGGCAGAGTGCGCCGGTAGAGAGGTCGTGATCGTCGATCCCCGCTACACGAGTCAGCGCTGTGTCGAATGTGGACACCGCGACGCCTCGAACCGCGTCAGCCAAGCGGAGTTTCGATGTCGAGCGTGCGGTCACGAGGACCACGCCGATCGAAATGCCGCCCGCAACATCCTTCGGGCCAGTAGAGCCCAGCGGGAGTTCTCCTGCGCAGGGTTGAATTGACCCACTACCCAGGAGATGACTGGTAGAGATATAGGGGTGAGTCGCCCAACGTGTGTCGTCGTACTCGCCGCGGGCGAGGGAACGCGGATGCGTTCGACGCGCCCGAAACCGCTGCACCACCTCTGTGGTCGAGCGATGGTTCGCTACGTGCTGGACGCCTCGGTGCAAGAGGACGTTCGCTCAACGATCGTCGTCGTCGGACGTCAGGGCACCTGGATCGAAAAGGAGCTGAGCGAGGGTGTACACCCCGGACGAGCGATCACCTTCGTCGAGCAGCGTGAGCAGCTTGGCACTGGCCACGCCGTGTCCGTCGCGCTCGGCGCCATCGACGACGCGATCGGCGACACCGATGGTGACGTCGTCATCTTGCCCAGTGACACGCCGCTGCTGCGGCGCTCGAGCGTGTCCCAGCTGCTGGAGCGTCACCGCGAGCGACACGCCGCGCTCACGGTGCTCAGCGCTCGCCTTGGCGATCCGACCGGCTACGGCCGACTGGTGCACGCAAAAGACGGCGCGCTCGAGCGCATCGTCGAGGATCGCGACGCCTCGTTCGAGGAGCGCCAGATCGACGAGGTCAACACGTCGATCATGGTCGTTCGCCAGAGCCTGCTCGGGCCGGCGTTACGACGCATCGATCGCTACAACGCCCAGCACGAGTACTACTTGACCGACCTGATCGCCGTGCTGCATGACATGGGCCACCTCACGACGTCATGGATGCTCGAGGACGCCGACGAGGCCCTCGGGATCAACGACCGTCGCCAGCTCGCCCACGCCGAGAAGGTGCTGCGCGAGCGGATCAACCAGGAGTGGATGGCGCGGGGCGTCACGATGTGGAATCCGGAGGCCACCTACGTCGACGCCGACGTCGATCTCGCGCCCGAGGTTTCGTTGTTGCCGGGCACGGTCTTGAAGGGCCACTGCATCGTGGCCCGCGGCGCCCAGATCGGTCCGAACGCGCTGCTCGATGATGTGGAGGTGGGTGAGAACGCGATCGTCGGCGCCGTCGAAGCCGCCCACGTTCGCATCGGCGCGGACGCGCGCGTCGCGTCGTTCGTCGTCCTCAGTCCCGGGACCGACGTCGCTGCGGGCGAGATGATCACGTCATCGACCCCGCGCCTACGCTGACCAGTCGCGTTCGCGGGTACGCTGGCGCCGTGGAGACCCTCGCAAAGCGCCGCCTCGTCCTCGTCACGGGCCGATGCCATCCCGCACTCGCCCAAGACGTGGCCGACAAGCTGGGCGTCGAGCTCACCGAAGCGAACCTGCGCGAGTTCGCCGACGGCGAGATCCACTGTCGCATCGACGAATCGATTCGCGGTGCACACGTCTTCATCATGCAGACCCACGCGTCGCCAGTGAACGACTCGGTGATGGAACAGCTGATCATGATCGACGCGGCCAAGCGAGCGTCGGCAAAGAGCATCACCGCCGTCGTGCCCAACTATGGCTACGCCCGTCAAGATCGTAAGACGGCCGGTCGAGAGCCGATCACCGCCAAGCTCATCGCGGACATGCTGCAAACGGCGGGCGCCACACGCGTTCTGTCCGTCGACTTTCACTCGGGGCAGATTCAGGGCTTCTTCGACATCCCGGTGGATCACCTGGTCGCGGCCCCTGTGCTGGAGGGCTACCTGAAGGCCAACGCGAACCCGCACGAACTTGTGGTCGTCGCACCCGACGCCGGGCGCGTGAAAGTCGCCGAGCGCTACGCCCAGCACCTCGGCTGCGACCTCGCCCTCGTCCACAAGACGCGTCCTCGTGGCGCCCTCAACGTCGTCGAAGCTCGCCACATCGTGGGTGACGTCGACGGACGACACTGCGTGCTGATCGATGACATGATCGACACCGCGGGGACGATCGTGGCGGCCTGTGATCTTCTCAAGTCCCACGGCGCGAATGACATCTGGGTAATGGCGACGCACGCCGTGTTCTCACCGCCTGCGGTTGACCGTCTGTTCAACGCGCCGATCAGCCGCGTCATCGTGACCGACACGCTGCCCCTTGGACCCGAAAAGCACTTCGAGAAGCTCGAGGTGCTGTCCATCGCGCCGATACTCGCCAACGCCATCTCGGCAATCTTCGATGACACCTCGGTGTCAGACATCTTCGCGGGCGAGAATCTCCTCTAAATCCCACCTCCTCGAGCACGTCTAGAGTTGAGTTGACGTCGAAAGGAGGGTGATGGTCCACATCAAGATCTTGCACTCTCCCTTCTTTACGCCCGGTGGACCGATGCACGTACGGGTCTTTGGCCCGGGTCCCTTCGGGGCCAACGGGCCGTTCGCGGCGCTGCTCGCCCTGTTGTTGTTCGTCGTGGTCATCGCACTGGTCGCGCTGCTCATTACACTCTTCATCCGCCGAAGCCGCTTCGCGCACCGCTTTGCGGGCGCAGCGCCGATGCCGATTCGCACGTGGCACTCATCGGCCAGTGACGCGCTGCGAATATTGGACGAGCGATTCGCTCGTGGCGAGATCGACGCCGAGGACTACCGCACACGGCGCGATCTTCTGCAAGACAAGCCATAGGTCTTGCCCTATTCTCCGGGGCTCACCAAGCCTGACTCGTAGGCGAAGACGACGGCCTGAGCGCGGTCGCGCAGCCCCAGCTTGAAGAGGATCCTTCCCACATGGGTCTTTGTCGTCTGCTCTGCGATGAACAGCGTCTCGCTGATCTCCCGATTGGAAAGACCTTGGGCCACGAGCTGGAGGATCTCGTTCTCGCGAGGCGTGAGCTCTTCCACTTCAACGGCGCGCGGTGCATTCGGACGCTGGCGCGAAAAGTCGGCGATGAGGCGTCGAGTCACCGAAGGCGCGAGCAGCGCCTCGCCCGCAGCGACGACGCGCACCGCGTGCACGAGTTCCGTCGCCGGCGCATCCTTTAGCAAGAACCCACTTGCCCCCGAACGAAGGGCTTCGTAGACGTACTCATCGAGATCAAACGTCGTGAGGATCAGCACGCGCACGGCTCTTCCTGCTCCGTGCTCAGCAAGGATCTGACGAGTAGCTTCGAGGCCGTCCATGACGGGCATTCGCACGTCCATCAAGACCACATCGGGATGATGCTCCTGGCACAGCGCCACCGCTTCGGCGCCATTGGCGGCCTGACCCACCACGCTCATGTCGCTCTGGGCGCTGAGGATCGCGCCGAAGCCCTCGCGGACCATCGCCTGATCGTCGACGATGAGGCACGTAATGGTCACGACACGGGCGAGGCGAGTGTGGAGTGCAGTGGTAGCACTGCAGCGACCACGAAGCCGCCCTCTGGATCCTCTCCTGTCACGAGCTCCCCACCGAGAATCGCGACGCGCTCGCTCATGCCAGCAAGCCCGTGGCCCGCGCGGGCAAACCCGGTGGTTGCGGGCCGGCTGAGTCCCGGTCCATTTCGCACACGAAGGCGCAGTGCGTGGTCATCGCCCTCAACGACGACCGAGACTTCGGATCCGAGCGCGTGTCGGTTGGCGTTGGCCAGTGCTTCTTGCACGATCCGGTACGCGCAGAGCTCTACGCCCGGGGACGTCGCCGCGCCGATGTCGGGCATGGTGAGACTGACGTCCACACCCGCGCGCTGGCTCGCCGCAACGAGATCGGGAACATCGCCGAGACTCGGCTGGGGAGTGCGCTCTGCGGGCCCCTCGTTGCGCAGCGCGCCGAGGAGTCGGCGCATGTCCGATAGCGCTTCACGCGCATGGGCGCTGAGTGAGGAGAACTCGTCGAGCGCTGAGTCGGAGAGCTCGTCCAGACGATAGGGGGCCGTCTCGGCCTGTACGGCGATGAGGGACATGTGGTGTGCGACGACGTCGTGCATCTCACGCGCGATGCGCGTGCGCTCTTCGAGCACGGCCCGTCGAGCTTCTTCGAGCTCGGTGCGCTCGAACTGGTCGGCAAGCTCACGACGGGCCCGTTGCGAGGCGCCCGTTGCGTCGAGTGCGACGACCACGACCATGAGGGCCGCTTCGGCGGCGAGCGGTCTGAGAAGTCCCGGACCAAGCCAGATCCACGCGGGGAGCGCCATCAATGCCCACATCCACCACAGCGCCGCGCGACTGTGGCGAAGCCCCGCGACGCACAGGACCGCGACGAGCAACAAGAGCTGCTCCGGAGGTAGTCGCAAGTTGGGAGGCAGCGCCGCGAACGGACGCAGCGTGGTGGCGGGGACGATGAGCGCCGCGAGATAGCCCACTCGCCAGGCGAAGAGCGGAAAGCGCCATGCCAAAGAGAGTGGGCCGAGCCCGATCAACCCGAACGCGGACCATTTGAAGAGTGTCGCTGAGCCGGCGGCGCCGAACTTGACGGTCGTGTTCAGAGACGCACTACCGAAGTTCTGTTGAGCGACCTTGAACAGTTGGGGCGAAGGGATCTTCACTACAAACCCCCGGCTGACGACTGCTCCTATCGGAACGCGCAGCGACACGATGATGCCCGCGATTGCAGCGATCACCACCGCCGCACCGATGAACGTCGCAATGGACGTGACGCGCTTCATCCGAGGTGAGCGCCATCTCACGGCGGGATCCGCGCCAACGATCACTTCGGCGGCTCCCGCACCCGCCTCACGAGTTCGTGACGGCAACCGCGAGCGTGAAAAGAGGTCGGACGTCGCGCTCATGTCCTTACGGTACGTCACTGCGCGCGGCCGTGTCATCGCGCCCACGGTGTCATACCAAGGTATGACTCGCCGCGCGCCGCTGCGCCTTTCGTATCAAGCGACGACAAGAGAAATGGCGCTTTTGAGTGACGACGCGCGTTCTTGTGACTTCATATGGTTTCTACGAGGGCCGACGTGAGGTTGGATCCATTGAACCGTGGAGGAATGCCGTGTTCGATGTTGTGGCTGGCAGAGTTCCCTTGAAGGGCGGACCGTGGTGACACGAAAGATGGGGTGGTCGCGCGTCACACCTAAGCGCATTGCCATCGTCGCGGTGGTGGTCGCTGTCATCGTGGGAGGCACCCTTCTCGGCCTGGCGCTGACGTCGCCGACGAAGGATCAGTACGTGACGGCTGCGGCGGTCATTGGGAACGTCTCTCAGAGCACGTCGCTCACGGGCACCATCGAACCGGTGACGCATGCCGACCTCAGCTTTTCGACGACCGGTACGGTCGCGACTGTGCCGGTGAAGGTAGGTGACAAGGTAAGGGTGGGTGAAGTGGTCGCCACGCTCCAGACCACCAGCTTGAGTTCACAGGTCGATCAGAGCGAAGCCTCACTCGACAACGCCGAGTCGACGCTCGCCACCGACAAGTCACCCTCGAGCTCACTCATCTCGAGCGACCGGGCGACCGTGAGTACGGACCGCACGACCCTTGCCAACGACGAGATCACGACGAAAAATGACGCGACGACCGACGAGCTCGGGCTCACCAGCGCGCAAGAGACGTTGTCGTCGGCCCAGAGTGCCGAGACGAGTGCCGCAACGCAGCTGAGCGACGATCAGTCGATGCTGGAGGCGGCGCAGGCGAAGGAGGCTGCGGACTGCGCGGGCGATGGCATTGTGACCGTGACGTGTTCGAGCGATCAAACGACCGTCGCAAGTGATCAGAGCCAGCTCAGCCAGAGCCAGGCGAGCATGTCCAGCGATGAGTCGGGCGTGCAGTCAGCGGAGATGTCGCTCACTGAGACGCAGATGAAGAACGCCCAGGCCAGTCGACAGGATGAACAGCAGGTGGCGACCGATACGGCGCAGCTCGACAAGGCACTGGGCGCGTTGAGCGACGCGGAAGACGGCCTCTACGCCGATCAAGTGGGCGCCGACGAGATGGCCGTCGACTCGGCAAAGAACGCTGTCACCACGGCGGAGCAGAACCTCGCCGACGCAAACCTGATCTCACCGATCGGCGGTGTCGTGACCGAAGTGAACGTGACCGTCGGTGCTAGTTCGTCGGGCGCGACGGGCGACCCCGCCATTGAGGTCGAGAATCCGTCGACCTTCGACGTCGATGCGAGCGCGAGCACGCGACAGATCTCGGAGCTGAAGGTCGGCGACCAGGTGCTCGTCGAGCCGACCGGCGCGGCGCAGCCCTCGACCGGCACGGTCGTATCGATCAGCACCATACCGACCATCACCAATGGGGTCGCCACGTTCCCCATTGTGATCGGCGTGACTGGCAAGCCGACCGACATGTATGTCGGGGCAACGGCCGACCTCACCGTGGTCTTCCTCAGCGTGAAGAACGTCCTCACCGTGCCCTCAAGCGCGGTGGAAACACTCGGCACAAGAAGCTTTGTGGGCATCCTCTCGCACGGCAAAGAGGTCATGCGACCTGTGGTCGCTGGCGCGGTCGGCGGCGTGCTGACTCAGATCAAAGCCGGACTCACGCCGGGCGAGAAGGTGGTCATCGCGAACCTCTCGGCGTCACTGCCGGGCCAGAAGTCGAACACCCAATTTCCAGGCGGCGGCGTGCACTTCATCGGCCCCGGGGGCGGTGGTGGCGTCATCATCCAAAAGAGCACTCCCATCGGTGGACCTTGATGTCCACAGCGACGGCACGTCCGATCGTTGAGTTGGTCGACCTCAAAAAGGAGTATCGACTCGGTTCTCAGAACCGTCGAGGCATTGCGCGGCGTGAACTTGCGCATCGAAGAAGGCGAGTACCTCGCCATCATCGGACCCTCGGGGTCGGGCAAGTCGACGCTCATGCACATCCTGGGGTGCCTTGACTTGGCGACGTCGGGCGGTTACGAGTTGGACGGCGTCGACGTCAGCGAGATGGATGAAACCGGTCTTGCGCACGTGAGGAACCGAAGGGTCGGCTTTGTCTTTCAGCAGTTCAACCTGCTCGCGACCCTCTCGGCGTGGCGAAACGTCGAGCTTCCGCTCATCTATGCCGGGGTCGGGCGCAGCGAGCGAAAGCAACGAGCGCTTCACTCGCTGGATCGGGTCAACCTAGGCGACCGAGTGGATCATCGCCCGAACGAGCTCTCTGGAGGACAGCAGCAACGAGTGGCGGTCGCTCGAGCGCTCGTGAACGAGCCGTCCCTTGTGCTCGCCGACGAACCGACTGGCAACCTCGACTCGGCGTCTGCTTCTGACGTGCTCGGCTTGCTCGGAGAGCTGAACGCCTCGGGACGCACGGTGGTCCTGATCACCCACGACGTCGAGACCGCTCACCGGGCACAACGCGTCGTGCGGATCAAAGACGGCGAGATCCAGTCCGATGAGAAGACCGCGTCGTGAGCATTTTTGAGACCATCCGCTCATCGCTCGAAGCGATCTGGAGCCACCGGCTACGTTCGACGTTGACGGTGCTCGGCATCCTCATCGGCATCGCGGCTGTGATCCTCACGGTCGGCTTCGGCGAAGGTGCGAGCAACCAGGTGGATTCGGCGATCTCGTCACTTGGCACGAACTTGCTCATCGTGACCCCAGGCAGCTCCACGTCCTCAGGCGGTGTGCAGGGGGGCTTTGGCTCGGCCACGACGCTCACGTATGCCGACGCACAAGACCTCGCGTCGCGCTTGGTCTGTCCCAGCATTGTGGCGGTTGCGCCGACGGCGACGAGGTTCGACGAAGTCACTGCCGGCACGAAGAACTGGACCACGCAGATCGTCGGCACCACCGCCTCCTGGCTGCGCGTACGCAATCGCTCAGTGACTGAAGGGAGCTTCTTCACGACGGCCCAGGTCGACGCAGACGCCGACGTGGCGGTCATCGGATCGACCACCGCCCAGGAGCTCGGCCTCGGCGCGTTTGCCCTCGGCCAGACGATCACCATCAACAGCGTCGCCCTCACCGTGATCGGAGAGCTCAACACGGCCGGTGACTCGAGCGGAATCGACGAAGACGACATGGTGCTGGTGCCCATCACCACCGCTCAGAGTCTCATCACTGGTTCCCAGTCGGTGTCGACGATTTACTTGCAGGCCCAATCGCAAGGCGTGCTCGGCGCCGCGTACAGCGAAGCCAACAGCGAGCTCTTGGCACTGCACCAGATCACGAATCCGAAGGACGCCGACTTCACGATCACCGCCCAGTCGACGCTCGAGTCGACGGCAAGTTCGGTCAACAGCGCCCTGACGATCCTCCTCGCCGGCATCGCCGCCATCTCACTGCTCGTCGGAGGGATCGGCGTGATGAACATCATGCTGGTCTCGGTGACCGAGCGAGTACGCGAGATCGGGCTGCGCAAGGCGCTCGGCGCCACGCCCGCAGTGATTCGACGCCAGTTCCTGGTCGAGGCCGCGACGCTCGGGCTCAGCGGTGGGGTGCTCGGGGCCGGACTGGGACTGCTGGGTGCCGTCGCCATTCCCGACTTCGCCTCGACGGCGCACATCGACATCGTGTGGTGGGCCATCGCCGGATCGATCGGTGTTGCCATGGTCATCGGACTCGGCTTCGGCGTTTATCCCGCCGCGCGCGCGGCACGGCTCGCTCCCATCGACGCGCTGAGAAGCGAATGAGCTTGAAATGTGTCGTCTCCCTCGAAAGAACAGGAGTTGTCTCCCATGACCTCTCGTCACACTGAACGAGCTCGAATGCACTGCTCCGTAACGGAGCGGACACTCGGACGATTACTGCTCTCAGGAGCGCTCGTGTGCGGTGCGATGCTGACGGTGGTTGCGTCCAACGCGCAAGTGTCCTCAGCCGCGTCGCCCAACGACTACCTCTGCGTCGTTGGCAGCGCGACGCAGACCACGACGGAGTCGACTCCGTTCGCCGATCCGCTGGAGGTCGAGATCAGCACGACGTCGTGCAGCTCGCCGACGCCCGACACGTCGACCAACAGCGTGAGCTTCGCACTCGATGGCACGCCGAGCGCGGCGGCGAGCTTTGACACGAGCGCGATCACCACAACGTCGGGCTTCGCCTCGGTGTCGGCGACCGCCAACAGTGTTGCGGGCAGCTACAGCGTCATCGCCACCTCGCCGGCGACCGCGAGCTCGTCGAGTCCGAGTGTGACGTTCTCGCTCACGAACAGCAGCCTCCAGTCGGATACCTTGATCCCCGACGTCTCGTCGTATCAGTCGGCGACTGTCGGAGCAGCGTTTGGACTACCACTGGCGGTGACGGTCGACGATGGCAACGGGAATCCAGTGGCCTCCCTACCGGTGACGTTCTACGCCCCGTCGTCGGGACCGAGTGGCACCTTTGCGGGCGGGTCGACCTACGCGGTCGCGGACACCGACGCCGACGGCGTGGCGATCTCACCAACCTTCTACGCCAACGACACGCCGGGTGGGTACGTGGTGGACGCCACGTTGAGCGGCTACCTCTCTCCAGTTGCCTTCGCCATGGTCAACGAAGCAACGACGACGATGACGGTGTCCTCGGTGACGCCGACCGTGCTGACCCAGGGCCACGAACAGGTCGTCACGATCTCGGGCAGCGGCTTCGTGAGCGGCGCTCTGGTCGTCTTCTCGAGTCCCGGCATAAAGGTGACGTCAACGACCTTTGTATCTGCGGGCGCCTTGAGTGCCCACATCACGGTCTCTTCAACCGCTCGGGTCGGCGCGAGCGACGTCACGGTGACCGATCCGGGCGCTTCGAGCACGACGGGCGAGGACGTCTTTACCGTCGCGCCCTACGTCTCCGGGACGCTTGAGCCGCTGGCAGTGGGCTTTTCCAAGAACGCCGCCACGCTGAGCGGTGCCGAGGCGAGGGCCCTGCGCGCCTTCGCAGGCGGGCTCTCGTCGGCCACGCTCGTGCGCTGCGTGGGGTACGGAGCGACCGCACGACTGGCCGACGCGCGAACACTCCGTGTGGCGCGCTACCTACGATCGATCGATCCTCACGCCCGTCTTGTCCAGCGCGCGGTGGTATCCGCGTCGGTGAATAAGGTCCAGCTGTCGTGATCGGGGAAGCAAGGCGGCAAGGCCGGTCCGTTTTCTCCAAGTGGAGAGCCACAGCGCCCGCGGAGTAGACTGTTAATCCTGTGCGTTGCCCAAGGGCCGCCAGCGATTTCGTAGAGGAGTTCTCATGCCACAGGTCACATTGCACGCGTCGGCGAGTCGCGCGCAGGGCTCGGCCAACTCACGGCGCCTTCGACATGAGGGCGCAATTCCCGGTGTGGTCTACGGCCACGGCGTCGCGCCCGTGCCGGTTGCCGTAAACGCGAAGGAGTTTCGCACGGCCGTCTCGGGCGAGCACGGATTGAACGCGCTCATCACCCTCGAGGCCGACGGCACCAAGTACACGGTCATGGCGCGCGAGATTCAGCGCCACCCCGTTCGCGGCACCGTCTCGCACATCGACTTTCAGGTCGTCGACCCCAAGCAGACGGTTGTTGCCGAAGTGCCCTTGCACCTCATCGGCGACGCGGTGGAAGTGCGCCACGCTGACTGGGAAGTCGACCAGCAGATGTTCAGCATCGAAGTCAACGCCCGCCCTGACCAGATCCCCAACTTTGTCGAGGTCGACATTTCGGCACTGACCGCGGGCGGTGCGATCCGTTTGGGCGATCTCGTGCTGCCCAAGGGCGTCGAGGCCGCAGGCGACCCCTCGGTGGCCGTCGTTGCAACTCACGCGGGACGTACGGCGCCAAAGATCCCCGGCGCTGCCGTCGACGCCGCAGTCACCCCGGAGTAGTTCGCCATGGCGCTTCGGCGCACTCGTGGGAACGACCGACGAGGTGAGCGCAGTGTGCTACTCATTGTCGGACTCGCCAACCCTGGTTCGGAGTACGAGGGGTCGCGCCACAACGTGGGTGGTGACGCTGTTCGAGAGGTGGTCGCTCGACGCGGTGGACGACTCGCGCTCGAACGGCGACAGCGAGCCCAAAGCTCGACGCTGCACACGGCGCTCGGCCCAGTCACGTTGGCGGTGCCCACCACATTCATGAACGAGTCGGGGTCCGCGCTGCCGCCCTTACTGCGACGCACGTCCATCGACGACTACTCGAACCTCGTGATCGTGCACGACGAGCTCGACCTTGAGCCCGGCCGAGTGCAGCTGAAACTCGGCGGCGGCCTCGCGGGGCACAATGGGCTGCGCTCGATCGCTCAGACGCTCGGCACCCAGGACTTTGGGCGACTGCGCATCGGCATCGGCAAGCCGCCGCGAAAAGAGCAAGGCGCCGACTACGTCTTGAATCGCCCGACCGGAAAGCTTCGCGAGTCGATCGCGCTCGACGTGGCCCTCGCCGCGGACGCCATCGAAACGCTGCTGGACTACGGCTTTGAAGAGGCGCAGCAACGCGTCAACGGATCGTGAGCGACACAGGGCTCCGACGCATCCTCGAGCGACTCGCGCCCACGATGCGCGCTTCGGTTGCGGCGGGTTCATTTGTCGCGTCGAGCTTCGCGACGCCGCTCGCGATCGCCGCGCTGTCACTGGATGAAGAGCTCATCGTCGCGGTGATGGCGACGTCGAGCGACGCCGAGCACACGACGGATGCGCTGAAGGCCTGGCTCGGCGAGGACGAGGTCGCGCTGTGGCCCGGTTGGGACACGCACCCACTCGAGCGCGTGAGCCCAGACAGCCAAGTGATGGCCATGCGCTCGCTGTTGCGCTGGCGACTTCGAGAAGGCCGGGCACCGCGCGTCGTGGTCGCCTCGGCCCGTTCGATCGCCCAGGTGCTCTCGCCCGAGCCGCTCCAGGTCCCTTTCGTACTTCGCCGAGGGGCCGAGGTGGACCGTGACAGCTTCGTCGCCGGACTGGTCGATATCGGGTATCGGCGCGAGCATCTCGTCGAGCACCGTGCAGAGCTCGCCGTGCGCGGCGGGATCGTTGACGTCTGGCCCGCCCAGGGGGACGAGCCGCTCCGTCTGGACTTCTTCGGCGACGAGGTCGAGCGGCTCACGGTTTTTGACATCGCGACCCAACGTTCGACCCATGACGTGGATGAAGCGCTCATCGCGCCCGCGCGCGAGTGGCTGCCCGGAGAGCTCACGCGTCTACGTGCCGAAGAGCTGGCTCTAAGTGCTCCGTGGGCGAGCGAGACCTTCGATCGCATCGCGACCGGACAACTGTTTGACGGCATGGAAGGTTGGATGGGGCTCTTTATCGACGCGCCGCGTACCCTCCTCGACGAGGCCGCGAATGCCACGGTCGTCGCCGTCGAACCGAGTCGCGTTCGCGCCCGACTGGAAGAGCTGCTCGGAGAAGAGCGCGAGTTGACCGACGTGGTCGCCGCGACGTGGCGAGCAAGCGACGAGGTGCCGCTCTTGCACCTCGGCTATGACGAGGTGCTCGCAGCCCGCATCGACGTGCCCCTCGAGACGAACGCAGCATCGGCTGACACGCTGCTCTCCTCACCTCCGGTCGTGCAAGGTGACGCGGCACGGATCGCCGCGCACGTGCGGGGCTGGACGGAAGACCGTCGCGGCGTCATTCTCTCCTCGACGCCCGCCGCGATCGAGCGCATGGCCGATCAGCTGCGCGGCGAAGGCCTCGATGTCACGACGGATCCCGCTCGCGTGCTCGAGGCACGACTGAGCGTGCTCGAGAGCTCACTGCCGAGCGGCTTCTTCTTCGACGAGCCAGAGATCGTCGTCTGGAGCGAGAGCGACCTCACCGGACGGCGCAGCCAGCGCCGCGTCGCGCGCACGCGCACGAGAAACGTCGACGGCTTCTTCGACGACTTGGCTGTGGGCAACTACGTCGTGCACCGCCAGCACGGCGTCGCGAGGTTCTCTGGAACAACGACGCGGGCCATCAACGGGGTCACGCGCGACTACTTGATCCTTGAGTTCAAAGACGGTCGCAGCTACTGGCCAACCGAACAGATCGATGCGTTGACGCCCTACACCGGTGGCGACGGACCAGCGCTCTCGCGCATGGGCGGCGCGGAGTGGCAAAAGACGCGCGCGAAGGCTCGCGCGGCGGCGTTCCTCGTCGCTCAGGAGCTTGTTGACCTCTATCGTCTGCGCACCGTTGCTGAGGGTCACGCGTTCAGTCCCGACACGGCCTGGCAGCGCGAGATGGAAGAGCTCTTCCCCTACACCTTGACCGCGGATCAGGCGCAGGCAATACGCGACGTGAAAGCCGACATGGAATCACCGCGACCCATGGACCGGCTCGTGTGTGCCGATGTCGGATTCGGCAAGACGGAAGTCGCGCTGCGGGCGGTCTTCAAAGCGGTCCAAGACAACTACCAGGCGGCGATCCTCGTGCCGACGACGCTTCTCGCAAGCCAGCACTTCGCCACCTTCGCCGAGCGATTCGCCGGCTTTCCTGTGAAGGTCGCACTTCTCAGTCGATTCGTCGACGATGTCGAGACCAAGGCAACGCTCGAGGGACTGGCCGACGGGACCATCGACGTCGTGATCGGCACGCACCGTCTCTTAGGTGACGTCGTCTCGTTCAAAAAACTCGGACTCCTTGTCGTCGACGAAGAGCAACGCTTTGGTGTGCAGCACAAAGAGGCGATCAAGAGTCGTTCCGTCGGCATCGACGTGCTGACGCTGAGCGCGAGTCCAATTCCGCGCACGCTCGAGATGGCCTTCACGGGCATACGCGACCTCTCGATGATCACCACGCCGCCCGCCGATCGCCGTCCGATTCTCACGCACGTGGGGGAGTTCAACGAGCCGGCCGTCGTCGAAGCGATCCGTCGCGAGCTGTTGCGCGAAGGCCAGACCTTTTACGTGCACAATCGAGTGACCGACATCGACCAGGTCGCTCGGCGTCTCGGCCAACTGGTGCCCGACGCGCGCATCGCCGTCGCGCACGGACAGATGGACGAAGGCTCGCTGGAGCGCGTGATGATCGACTTCTGGGAGCGGCGCTTCGACGTCCTCGTCTGTACGACGATCGTCGAGTCCGGCATCGATCTGCCATCGGTGAACACGCTCATCGTCGACCGCGCCGAACGCCTGGGTTTGGGCCAGCTCCACCAGCTGCGCGGACGCGTTGGACGCAGCGGCCAGCGCGCCTACGCCTATCTCTTTCACCCCGCGGACCAGGTACTCTCTGAGACCGCGTATGAGCGGCTGCGCACGGTCGGGGACAACACTGCACTCGGCAGCGGGTTCAAGATCGCCATGCGCGACCTCGAGATTCGCGGCGCCGGCAACCTGCTCGGCCACGACCAGTCCGGTCCCGTGGCAGCCGTGGGTTACGACCTCTACGTGCAGCTCGTCGCCGAAGCGGTTGCGGACGCGAAGGGCTTTCATGTACCCGAAGTCACCCCGATCAACCTCGACGTGCCAGGTGAGGCGCACCTACCCAAGGACTACGTCGAAGCGGACGACGCGCGACTCGAGGCGTACCGCCGACTCGCGGGTGTTACGTCGATGGAAGAGCTCGACGACTTGAGGAACGAGTGGATCGACCGCTACGGGGCGCTCCCCGCGGCGACGCGAGGATTGCTCGAGCTTGCGCAACTGCGACTGGTCTGTCTCGACATTGGCGTGACGTCGGTCGTCGTCATGCCGGCCCGTGTCGGGGTTCGCTCGAAGCCGGTGCTTCGTCTTGGGCCACTCGCGCTGTCGTTCAGCCAGCAAGTTCGAGCGCGCCGCAGGTACGGTTCGAGTGCCTATAACGAGTCGACAAAGGAGCTGCGGATCGAGCTGTCGCCGAAGGACGCGGCGCCACTTTCGATCGTCACTTTGCTCGAAGAGCTGCTCGCGCCGACGACAGAGGCCACTCAGTGAGTCGGTAGCATTGCAGGGTGCGCCGCCTCGTAGCCCTGTTTGTTATCGCCCTTGCGGGTGCCGTCCTCTATGGATTGAGCGGTCAATCCTCGGGGATCAGCGTGAACCACGACGGTGTCTCTGGCTCGACGCTGCGCTCAGAACTGGCGGCGATCTCGCACAACGACTCATTGGACTGCTTTGTGACGGCCCTCAACCCCACGAACTACGAGCCCGGCGCGGGCGGCTACTCCATCAAGGCCAAAGGTGCGGCCGCGTGGGCCAATCTTCGCGTAGAGGGCCTCGCGATCAACCAGTACGTGACGACGACCTATCACTACGTACCCAATGCTGCGGCGCTCGCCAATGCAAAGGTGCTGCTCGAAACCGAGATGACCGATCAGGCCAAGACGGACTCGCTTGACTGCCCCGGCACAGCTGCGGACGCGCTCGCGGAGATGCCGAGCGAGATGCGCACCGCGGAGATCCAGTCAGAGGCTACGTCGCAGTACTTGGTCAACAAGGTGAAAGCGGCGATACCGCTCACCGCGAGCGCGATGAAGACGTTCTACAACGAGCACACCTCCGACTACGACACGCTCTGCGTGTCGATCGCGCTTGTTCCGCCCGCCGATGTCTCGGCGTTCGCGAAGTCCCAGACTGCTGGACTGAGCGTGGCGCAACTGGCGAAGAAGTACTCCCAAGACCCCTCAGCCGCAAAGGGCGGAGCGTACGGTTGCTTCGCCCCCTCCAGCACGTCCTACAGCGGCGTGCGCGCAGCCGTGGGCACTGAGGGGCTCGACGTCTTCACGACTACGCCTGAGTACACCGATTACAACGGCACGGAGTACGCGCTCTATGTGGCCGTCACAAAGCGCACCGTGACGCCTTACGCGCAGGCCGCTCAGGCCGTGCTCAGCGATCTTCAGACGCTGAACGCCTCGGCTGCGTCGAGCGAAAAGAATCAGCTGCTGGAAGAGGCGGCCGTGTATGTGGATCCGGCCTTTGGGCGCTGGGGCGCGTCCAAGACGGGGTTGGCAATCCTGGCAACGACGGCGCCGCACAAGAGTGGCGTGTCAGGTGCCTCGCAGCTGGCCGGCGCGGCAACTACGTCGTATAAGTGATCCCGGTCGTCCGCGTCGTCGGCCTCGGGCCCGGCGCGCGAGGTGACGTTACCCAGCGGACCGCGCAACTGATTGAGACATCACCCGTCGTGCGATTTCGCACGCGCGTGCACCCGAACGCGGATGCATTTCCCAACGTCGTGAGCTACGACGAGCTGTACGAGCGTGCCGACTCCTTTGAGGAGCTCTACGCCACTATCGCCGACGATCTGGTCGCACTCGCGCTAGTCGCGGTCGATCACGAAGTGCTCTACGTCGTACCGGGCTCGCCCGTGGTCGCAGAAAGAACGGTCGAGCTGTTGCGACTGCGCGACGACGTGACGACCGTGATCGAGCCGGCGGTATCGATCATCGACGTGGCGTGTGCGGTGTTGGAACGCGATCCGATGACCGTCGGACTACGCGTCGTCGATGCGCTCGCCTCGAACGATAATTTTCGTGGCCCCGGTCCGCTCCTCGTCCTTCAGACGTACTCACCCGAAGTGCTCGCGAGCGTGGCTGATCGCCTGCCCGAAGAGAGCCGGGTGACGGTGCTGCATCACCTTGGGCTCAACGATCAGCTTGTGACAACACTCGACGCGGGAGAGCTCGTTACGTTTGGCAGCGCGGATCATCTGACGTCACTGTGGGTGGATGGGCTGCGCGACGCGGGTGAGGCAATGAACGACCTCGTTGACTTCATGAAGCGACTGCGCGCGGAGTGTCCTTGGGATCAGGAGCAGACGCACGCGTCACTCACGCGTCACCTGCTCGAAGAAGCCTATGAAGCGATCGACGCATTAGAGAGGTTCGAGCGCGCCTTGGCGCGTCGCGAGCTCAGCGATGACGTCATCGACCACGTCGAAGAGGAACTTGGTGATCTCCTCTTTCAGATCGTCTTTCACGCGGAGCTCGGTGACGAGGAGGGCAACTTCAACTTCGCCACCATTGCTGACGGCGTTCGTGACAAGCTCATCGGTCGTCATCCCCATGTGTTCGGCGACGTAACGGTCACCGGTGCGGACGAGGTCGCGTCGCGCTGGGAGGAGCTCAAGCGCGTCGAAAAAGGGCGAGAGAGCGTCACCGACGGCATCGCGTGGCAGCTCCCGGCGCTCACGCTCTACACCAAGCTCTTGCGCAAAGCGGCCCTCGTCGATGTCGGTGTCGATTCAGGCGAAGTAGCCCGCGAACGCGCGCTGGCCGCGCTCGCGTCGCTTCCCTTTGACGATGAGTCCGTCGGTGACGCGGCATCGACGTCGGACGCCGCGGCCGCCTGGGGTGACGCGTTGAGCGCGTTGGTCGTGGCGGCACGCTTCGCGGGCGTCGATCTCGAAGGTGTGTTGCGCGAACGCGCGGCAACACTGCGTGACGAGATTCGCGAGGCCGAACAGCGAACCTAGTCTCAAAATCGGCCGAGTAACGTTGACTCGAAACTGAGGAGACGCACATGAGCGCGATTGAAGTCGTCCTAGGCCGCCAGATTTTTGATTCGAGAGGCAACCCCACGGTCGAAGCCGAGGTCCACTTGGAGTCCGGCGCAATCGGGCGGGCGGTGTCGCCTTCGGGCGCCTCAACGGGCATCCACGAGGCTGTGGAGCTGCGCGATGGCGATGAAGCCTTCGGCGGCAAGGGCGTCATGACGGCCGTTGGCTACGTCAACGGTGAGATCTCTGACGCTCTTGAGGGTTACGAGGCTGAAGACCAACGCGCAGTTGACTTCGCGATGATTGACCTGGACGGCACCGACAACAAGGGTCGCCTCGGAGCGAACGCGATTCTTGCCGTCTCACTTGCGACGGCCAAAGCGGCGGCCGTTGAGAGCGATCTGCCGCTCTATCAGTACGTGGGCGGCGTGAACGCCCACGTACTGCCGGTGCCGATGATGAATGTCGTGAACGGTGGCGCGCACGCGAAGAACACCATCGACTTTCAAGAGTTCATGGTCATGCCCATCGGCGCTGCGTCGTTCAGCGAGGCGCTTCGTTGGGGCGTCGAGACCTACCACGCGCTAAAGCGCCTGTTGGATCAGCGCGGTCTGAACACCGCGGTCGGGGACGAGGGTGGCTTCGCGCCCGACCTTCCCGACAACGAGTCCGCCGTCAAGCTGCTCGTGGAGGCGATCGAATCAACGGGGCGCAGGCCCGGCGTCGACCTCGCCATCGCGATGGACCCTGCGGCAAGCGAGTTCTACCGCGATGGCGCGTATCACCTTGACGGCGAAGGCCGCGTGCTCAGCAGTGACGAGCTCGTCGACTACTGGGTCGATCTGTGCGGTCGCTATCCCATTGTGTCGCTCGAAGACGGTATGGCCGAAGAGGACTGGGACGGCTGGGCGACGGTCACGAGCCGCCTCGGCGAGAAGATCCAGCTTGTCGGCGACGACATCTTCGTCACCAACACGACGCTGCTGCAAAAGGGCATCGATCGACACGTAGCGAACTCGGTGCTCATCAAGCTCAATCAGATCGGTACCCTGACCGAGACGCTCGACGCGGTGCGTCTTGCCAACCTCAACAGTTACAGCGTCGTCATCTCGCACCGATCGGGAGAGACCGAAGACGTGACGATCGCTGATATCGCCGTGGCGACCAACGCGGGCCAGATAAAGACTGGCGCCCCGGCACGCACCGACCGAGTGGCGAAGTACAATCAGTTGTTGAGAATCGAAGAACAGCTCGGTGACCAAGCACGGTTTTTGGGTGCAAGATCATTGTCGGGAGCGGTAGGTGTCAGCAACTCATAGCGTTACAACTCGCGAGCACAATCGCTGGATGGTGCCGCTCGCCCTCGTGACGGCTGTCGTCATTGTCGCGGTGTGGTTCCCCGCGAGCGCGCTCTGGCACCAGCAAGCTCAAATCGACTCGACCGCGACCCAGATCAAGGCGATCCAAAACCAGGAGCGATCGCTCGAGCAGGAGTCGAAGGCAATCGACTCGAAAGCAGCCGCTATTCAGCTCGCCCGCGAGCAGTATCAACTGGTCGCGCCGGGTCAGAGCCTCATTCAAGTCCTGCCCGAGAATTCGGCGGGCCAGGTCACGGCGAGCTCGGCCGATCCTGGGTTTCAGCCACTCGTCGCGCCGTCGGACGCCGCGCCCCTCACCGGATCGACGCCGCACGTGAAGGCGGGCCACCATCCCGGCTTTCTCTCGCGCCTCTCGCGCACCCTTGAGTTTTGGCGTTGACGTTTAACGACGCGTCCCTTGACGATCAACAACATGTCGCATCGCTCATAGGTCGCCCCCTTGGCGGGCGTTTCGCGGTCGTGGTTCGCACGAACGACGGACGTCCCGTCGTCATCGAGAACGAACCCCACTTGCGCGACGGCACCCCGATGCCGACCTTGTACTGGCTGGTTGACCCCGATCTGCACGACGCCGTCAGTCGACTCGAGAGCGAAGGGGGCGTGCATCGCTTCGAAGAGCTCGTCGACGCCGAAGAGCTGCAGCAAGCTCACGACGACTACGCACGGCGACGCACGTTGGCAACCGTACGCACCGATCTTGTTCAAGCGAACGGCGGCGTCGGGGGAACGCGCGTCGGTGTCAAGTGCCTCCACGCGCATCTCGCCAACTACCTCGCGGGTAACGCCGATCCCGTGGGTGAGCTTGTCGCTGGTTCGATCGACGCCGGGACGTTCGTGATCGACGACGTTCGTGCCTGACGCCTTCGCCGCTTTCGACTGTGGCAGCAACTCGACCCGTTTGCTCATCGCCGATGCCGATGGAGCAGCTCTGCGTCGCGAGATGAACATCACGCGCCTCAGTGAAGGTGTCGACGCGTCACGTGAGTTGCTGCCATCAGCAATGGAACGAACCTTCAACGTGCTTCGCGGGTACCGACGCGACTGCGACGATGCGCAGGTGACAAGAGGTCTCCTCGTCGCCACCTCGGCCGTGCGCGACGCCGCTAATGGCGTCGAGTTCCTTGCGACCTCCGGTGAGATCTGTCAGTGCGAGGCAAGGATCATTGACGGCCACGAAGAGGCTGAGCTGTCATACGCGGGAGCGATCGGCGATCTCAAAGAGACCTCGATACCGACGATGATCGTGGATGTTGGCGGAGGGTCGACCGAGCTTGCGGTCGAGCTCGAGGGTCGACTCCTCAGCTATTCCATGCAGCTGGGCAGTGTCCGCGTGGCCGAGCGAGCACTCGGTCGAGGAGTGGTCACGCCAGCCAGTGACGCCGCGGCGCGAGAGATGATCGACGCCCAAATCGACGCGGCGTTCTCAGCCCAACCCGACTTTGCGCGCGTGGTGGGCGCGGTGCGCCTCGTCGGTCTTGCGGGCACGGTCGCGACACTGGCCCAGCTCGACGCCGAGATCACGCACTATGACCACGACGTCGTGCACCACCAAGTCCTTTCTCGAGCAACCGTCCAGCACTGGCGCGACGTGCTCGCTCGCGAGACCCCCGAACAACGTCTGAAGCATCCGGGCATGGTCGTCGGCCGCGAGGACGTGCTGGTGGCAGGGTTCTACGTGCTTGACGCCGTCATGGGACGCTTTCGCGTCGAGTCGCTTGTCAGTTCAGAGAGCGACATTCTGGATGGGATTATTGCGACGCTTCGGCGTTAATTGCACCCATTACCGTGGCCTGTAACGATAGAGGAGTGAGGCCTCTCTGATGGTGACGACTCGAAGCGCGGTGTATTCGCCGATAACCCTGCACGGGCGGCGGATCGTGCTGCGCACGATGACCGATCAGGACTACGACGCCTGGTACGAGGTGCGCACGCGCTGTCACGAGTGGCTGCTCAAGTGGGAACCCCGCTCGGCTCACTCCGCCCACCTGACCGAAGATCACCGCAGCTTTGTGAGCCGATGCGCCATCAGAGAGCGCGAGCGCCAGATCGGTACGGGGTTCGGCTTTGGCATCTTCGTCGACGGTCGATTCGTCGGTGAGATCACGCTGTCGTCGATTCAGCGCGGCCCCCTCCAGTCCGCGTACATCGGCTACTGGATCGATGAGGCCGTCGCGGGCCAGGGGCTCATGCCTGAAGCGGTGGTCACGATGCTGCAGTACGCGTTCGAGTCGCTGCGGCTGCACCGGGTCGAGATCAACATCATTCCGCGAAACGCCGCATCGCGTCGTGTCGTCGAGAAGCTGGGCTTACGTTTCGAGGGCATCTCCGAGCGCTACTTGGAGATCGACGGCGCGTGGGAGGACCACGCTCGCTACGCCATCACGGCCGAAGAGTGGAGTGACCGCGCGCCCGAGCTCGTGACGAACTGGCTTTTGCCGCAACGCGACTAGACCGCCTCGTACGAACGTCCGCGCAGTTCGCCGAGCGTGGTCGGGCGCAGCGACCCGCTGAGCGCCTCTGCGATGCCAAGGCCACCCAGTGCGCCGTCTCGACCAACGACAAGGAGTGCATCGTGTTCACCGCGCGCGAGCACGAGACCTGGCAGACGCACGTCGCGGGCCAGGGGAGCAATCGTCTCGATCGAGACATCGGCCGCAAGCTCAATAGCGAGGTTCTCGTATCGCGTCTTGGGGATGTCACGAATATCGCGAAGCATCGAGCGCGCAACTTTGCCAGGGCGCACTGATGATCCGGTGATGTCCTCCCACGTGATGAGCAGCGGCTTGACGCTGAGGTTGAGCTGATCGGCGAGATAGAACAGCTCGACATCAAAGGCGAAGCCGTCGATCATGGCGAGCTTCGCGAGAAGTCGGGCCGGGCCAAGACGCAGCGCCTTACATCCGCACTGTGTATCGCGCACCTGTATGCGCGTGTAGTGGCGCACAAACGAGTTGAACATTTCACCGCTCACGGTGCGCAAGCGCGAGTCGTAATTGATGTGCCCCGCGACTGCCCTCGAGCCGGGCACGAAGTCGCTCTCGCGAAGTGCGATCACGAACAATGAGAACTGCATCGGATCGATCGACATGTCGGCGTCGGCCGTGATGACATGCGCGCCGCTCGCGAGCGAGAGCCCGAGACGCAGCGCCGCCCCTTTGCCGAAGTTGGCCGGCTGTTGCACGTAGCGCGTGTGCTCGAGGTGTCCGTAGACCTCGTGCGCGCGCTGCATCGTGGCGTCGGTCGAGCCGTCGTCGACGATGATGACCTCGAGAGACGAAGGCTCGAGCGTCTCAATGAGAGGCGCGAGCCGCTCGTAACCGGCAACCAGTCGATCGCTCTCGTTGAAGGCTGGGATAACGATTGAAAGTTCGAGGGTCACGGGCTAGGGCCGGGCGGCCCCTTCAAGCCCGGAGGTAAAGAGCGGAGCCAGCGAGACGTCCGTGCCGGTGTACGGCGCCGCGATGGTGGTGTCGACGCCCCAGGGTCCGGAGCCGACGTACATCACCACGTGATCGACCTCGTTGTCGCCGTCGAGGTTGTAGTAAAAGAGCAGATCGCCGGGCTGGAGGTCGGTCAGAGAGACGTGCAGCAGGTCGGGCCACTGCGTCTCAGTGGTGCGAGGGATGGAGATGCCTGCCTGGGCCCAGGCCCACTGCACGAGACCTGAGCAGTCAAAGCCGACGTGCGGCGTCTCGCCGCCCCACACGTAGGGCGTGCCAATTTGGGACTCGGCAGCTTTGACCGCAGCGAGGCCTTGGGCTGTGCTGCCTACCTCGGCGATGGCTACCGCTCCGCTGGACGGGGTCGCCGCTTGTTCCGCCTCAATCACCTGGTTCGCGGCGTCCTGTCCACCCACCGCCGTTGCGGCGGTGATGGCCTTTTGCTCGGCGGCGGTGTCGCGCGCTCGTGCCGCGGCAGCGCCCGCTTGGATCTCGTAGTTGATGATCTCGATCTTGAGCTTGCCCTTGACGGTCGACAGTGTTGCTTGCGTTTGGTTCTGCAGCTCGACGTTTGCCTCAAGCAATGCTTTCATGTTGTACGCCGCGGTCTGGGCCTTCGCGCGCTGATTCGCGACCTTCTTCACCGTCAGGTCCAAGGCGTGCTTCTCACGCTGCAACTGCACCTTCAACTGATTGAGGTTGCCGATAGCTTCGTTCTCGTAGACCGTTCGAGCGTCGCTGCGCGTGACGTTCTGATCGAAGAGCGACGTGATCTGTTGGCTTGAGGCGCCGAGGACAAAGGCGCGCACCACGTCGGTCACGAGCTTCTTCGTCGTGACCTTGATCTTTGCGCGCGTTTTCGTCTCTTGGACTTGGAGGTGATCGATGTTGGTGTTGATCGAGGCAACGTTGGCCTCGTCGGCGTCGTACTCGCTGGCCGAGATCTCGCTGCGCTGCTCTTGACGGCTGAGGGCGGCAGAGAGGTCGGCAATCGCCGTTTGGGTCTGGCCAATCGAACCAGCGCCCGCGATCGCAGGCACCACGAGCCACGAGGCGCTCAACGTGGCCAAAAGGACAAGAGCGAAACTTCGAATCGTGCCCCGACGACGCACGCGCAACATGATTTCAAGCCTACTGAGCCCGCGTGAGAAAACCGGTCGTTTCGGTTGCTTTCAATAATTGCATTAGCGTTACGACGCGACGACGCTGCGTTGGGGGCGTAGCCCAATTGGCAGAGGCAGGGCGCTTAAACCGCCTCCAGTGAGGGTTCGAGTCCCTTCGCCCCTACACAGCGTGGGCCCTTTCGATTCTTTAGTAGCGTTGTAGGGTGGCTAAAAGCACTTCAGGCAAATGGGTCAGTCGCGTCGGTTCGGCTGGCGGCGGCAAAACCTACACCAAAGCTCGTCCGAGCAGCTTCTATGCGATCTTGGTGCTCATTGTCGTGGTTGGGCTCGCCCTGGTCGTGTATTCGCGCTACGAGTACCAGCATCCGCTGAAGAAAGTCGTGATCGAACCGGCTATTGGGACGACGCAGTTCGCCGCGCTCTCGCTTCAAGACTGCGGCGTGACGCTGCCTTACCTGACGTCAGACCCCACCTACAAGGGTGGATTTATCGTCGAGCCCGACGACGTCATCCAAGTGTCGCCCGTTTCGGCCGCTGACGCGGGGAACAACGCCACCGCAAAGACGTTTGCCAGTGAGTACCCGGGTCTCGTCGCGACGTCGAACGAGCTTGCCGTCCCCAAGGGCGCGGGCATCGCCAATCCCGCGACGACGTTCAAAAACGGCGATGTGTGCGGCCCGAAGACGAAATACGCGGGCGAGAAGGGGAAGGTCGTCTACGCCTACTGGACCTCGTTTGACCAGAAGAAACCGACACTGACCACCAACCCCGCGTCGATCAAGTTCACCAAAAACCTGGAACTGACGATGGCCTTTGAGCCGTCGGGGGTGACGCCGAGCCTGCCGTCTGCAACGACGATCGATGAGATGACGCTGCACGCCACGACGAGCTCGACCACCACCACGACGACGGCCCCGGCTACGACGACGACTGCCGGTCCGGCGACGACCACGACAACGTCGCCCTCTGGTACGACGACCACGACGAAGGGCTGATGCAGGCCATCATTCTGGTCGGCGGCAAGGGAACGAGACTTCGGCCGCTCACGTTCGAAACGCCGAAGCAGATGCTGCCGCTCGTAGGTGTGCCCATGATCGAATGCGTGCTCGAAGCCCTCGCACGACACGGTGTCACCGACGCCGTGCTCGCGCTCGGCTATCTGCCCGACCGCTTCACTGAGGCGTATCCGTCGAACCTCATCGCCGGGGTTCGTGTGACCTACGCCGTGGAGTCAGAGCCGCTCGACACTGCCGGCGCCATCCGCTTCGCGGCGAGGAGCTCGGACGTCGCAGAGACCTTTCTCGTCGTCAACGGTGACGTCCTCACCGATCTTGACGTGACCTCGCTGCTCGACTTCCATCGCGAGCACGGAGCAGAAGTGACGATTGCCCTTCACCCCGTAGAGGACCCCTCGCACTTTGGTGTCGTCCCGACGCACGAGGACGGACGGGTCATCGCGTTCGTCGAGAAGCCCCCGGCCCACGAAGCACCGACGAATCTCATTAACGCTGGCACCTACGTGTTCGAGCCACGAGCACTCGATCGCATCGCCGCCGAAGGTCGCGTCAGCGTCGAGCGCGAGACGTTTCCATCCCTCGCTGCGGCGGGCACGCTCTTTGCCATGGCTGACCACGCGTACTGGCTTGACACCGGCACACCTCGGCTCTATCTGCAGGCGAACGTCGATATCTTGAAGGGACGCAACTCCCAACACGAGTTCAGCGACATCGTCGATGGCGCCTGGCGGGCGAAGACGTCGACCATCGATTCCTCGGCAATGATTCTCAACTCCGTCGTCGATGTCGACTGCGTGGTTGGTGCCGACGTCGTGCTACAAGGCTCGGTGCTCTTGCCCGGGGCCGTCGTGCAGAGCGGGAGCCAGATTCGCTCTTCCATCATCGGACCAGAGGCTGTCATCGGTTCAGGCTCGATCCTCGGACCGACGTGTGTGGTCGGAGCGAAAGAGCACGTCGCCGCCGACTCGCAGCTCTCAGGCGACGTGCGCCTCGGCGGGGTCTAGTCAGCGAAAGAGATCGTCGTGCTTCAGACGCACGACATCCTCGCGCACGGATCCCGGTCCGAAGAACGACTCGTCAAGTCCGCGTAGCAGCGCGAAGGGCGTACCCGCGGCTTTGTGCAGCACGAGGTTGGCTGCTCCCGCGATCTCGTCAATGATCGCCACCTCCGTCGCTTCGAGCAGTCGACCGTTCGCGTCGTACGTACCTCGCAGGTCAAGAACCGGCGTCAATCCCGCTGAACCGAGCGCCACGTCAGTGACGCCGCGTCGCCACACGCGACCGAAGGTGTCGGTGATGACGACGGCGACGTCCACGCCCGCGCGCTGGATCAGTCCCGCGCGAATGCGCCGTGCCGAACGATCTGGGTCCTTCGGGAGCAACACCGCAGTGCCGTCATCCGCGTTCGAAAGGTCCACGCCGGCGTTCGCGTTGATGAATCCGTGGCGGGTCTCGGTGATCCGCAGTGTGCCTCGACGGCGGAGTATGCGAGTTGACTCGCCTTCGACGATCGCCACCTTGTGCTCGTCGGTGCCGTCGTAGTCGACGACTTGGCCTTCAGACTTTGAGACGACTTTGCTGGTGACGACCACGAGGTCGTGGTGGCGTAGCTCTTCGCCCGCTTGCGTGACCGACTCGAGGAGCAGTGCCACGAGATCGTCGTCTCGGTGCACCTTGACGCTCGAGGCGAGCGCGACGACGCGAAGCTCGCTCACGACGCGACCAACTTGGCGAGTCGACGCGCGTTCTCCGGGTCCGCCATGATCGTCGTCGTCACTTCGACGTTGACGCCACGGGTACGAAGCTCATCGGCGAGCGCGCGGTCGGCCTCGTCGATGACCCAGGTCCCCACGAGGTCTCCATAGAAGTCGGCGACGCCGAGCACGGAGGACTCGTACCCGAGCTCGCGCATCAGCCGATCGGCGGGACCCTTGAGCGCTTCGCCGTTGATGAGTGGCGAGACGGCGATGACGTCGGCCGCACGCTCGCGCACGAGCTCTCGCACGCCAGGCACTTGGAGGATGGGGTCGATCGAGATCAACGGGTTGGAGGGGGCGATGACCAGGCGAGACGCGCTCTCGATGGCAGCTTTCGCCTCGTTCGTCAGTGATGCGCTTATGGCTCCGATGAACTCTATGGAAGAGACCACCACGTCATGGTGACGCCGAACGAAGTAGTCCTGGAACGTCAGTCGACCTTCGGGCGTGAGGAACTCAGTGGCGATGGGATCGTCAGTGACTGGCAACAGCGTGACTGCAATGTCGAAGTGCTCTGCGAGCTCTTTGGCAACCCGCGTCTTGGTCGCCCCTTGACGCAGACGTTCACTGCGGTACAGGTGCGTTGCGAGGTCGCGATCGCCTAAGCGGAACCACGCCTCACCGCCCAGCGCATCGAGCTCTTCCATGACGCGCCACGATTCGCCGCGCAACCCCCAGCCGAGCTCATCGTTGTTAAGGCCTGCGAGGGTGTAGGTGATGGTGTCGAGGTCGGGACAGATCGTCAGCCCGTGCAGGACGAGATCGTCGCCGACGTTGACGACAGCGATCAGCTCACGAGGATCGACGACATCACTAAGGGCTCGAAGCAGTCGAGCGGCGCCGACGCCGCCGCTGAGAACGGTAATCACCCCCGAGACCTTAGAGGGGCCTGGGTAACATCGAGTGCTGTGAGCACTCTCGACGGCGACTGGCGTGGCTCACTGGCCTACATCATCTTTCGTTTACGAGGGGGCGCGGTCGAGCGAGTCGCCGAGTACGGCGACATCTCGGCCGTTCGACCGTGGGCCTCAGTATCGAAGATGGCTGTGGCGATGGCCTTTGGCGTCGAGTTGGACTGGGGGCTCCACGCCTACACGGAGATGGTGGGGCCTCGCGGAGCAAACTTCGCGAATCTTCTGTCGCACTCGAGCGGCCTCGGGCTCGAAGAAGGTGATCCTGTGGTGCCCGTGGGCACGAAGCGGGTGTATTCGAACTATGGCGTCGACTACGCGGTTGCCGCGATCGTGGGCGACAATCCCGCCGCCGAGTGGCTCGACGATCGAGTGTTTGTGCCGCTCGGCATGGAGTCGACGGCGTTGATCGACCGGCCGGCGAGCGGCGTCAGTGGGTCGACGGAAGATATGGAGAGGCTCGCGGTCGCGTGGCTTCGACCCGACGTCCTCGGCGCGACAACGAGGGATCGAATGGTTCGGCCGTACCTGCCCGACCTCGCGGGAATCGTGCCCGGTTTTGGACGCTTCACCCCGTGCCCGTGGGGGATGGGACCTGAGATCAGAGGCGACAAGCACCACTGGATGGGCGACTGGCCGCCCACGAGCTTCGGCCACTTCGGCATGAGCGGCTCGCTGATGCTCCTCAATCTCGACGAGGGCATCGGCGTCGTGGCGACCACGACCGAAGACTTTGGCCCTTGGGCTCGGTCGCTGTGGCCGCACTGGACGAGCGCGGCACGCTCGGTCGCGCTCGGTTCGTGAGTTCCGCACTGCCACGGGTGGGTCTCGATCTCGACGGTTCACTGGAATCGCTCGGCAACTCGATGACCGATCTCGCCGATGCCCTTGACGCCACTCACGATATTGAGCTCGTGCGTTTCCATACGAGCGAGGGTCGGCAAGCGCCCAACGAGGCGCGCCTCTGGTTGCGGCCCCTCTGGGCGCCGTTGTGGCGACGTGGCCTGGGGATCTCGATCGATCGAATGCTCGGACCGCTCGACGTGGTGCACGTCGCTGGTCGCGCGACACCTCCCACGAGATCAACGCCGCTACTCATCTCTGTCGATGACCTACGACCCCTTCGCGGTGAGTCGCGCGAGCACCAGCGCGTCACTCAGCTCCGCCGAGCTGTTGACCACGGCGCGCTGCTCGTCGCGTCATCGCGCAGTGCGAGTCATGAGGTGTTGCGAGTGCTCGGCGTCGATCGGCCTCAGGTCGTGGTGGTGCACCCGGCGGTGCCACTCGTGCAGCCGACCATTGAGGGCACCGCGCTGGTCGTCAACCTCACCGGCGTAGTCGAACCGTTCCTCAAGATGGCTCCCGAGCTCGTTAGCTTCGCGCAGCAACACGGCGCACGAGTTGAGGCGGTCGCGAGTACCAAGGTCGCCCAACGCATTCGCGCGCTCGGACTCGACGTGCGGCTTCGTTCGCGCAGTGAAGCGCGTGGCGCCCTCAGTGACGCCCGCGTCGTCTTGCACATCTCCGATGGCGCGCGCTTCCCGTCGTTCGCCATCGCGGCACTGGCGGCAGGCGTGCCCACCATTGCCCGCGCGACGGCCATCAATCGCGAGTTGCTGAACGGCGCGGCCGCATTGACCCAGAGCGACGACGAGGTCCTACCATTGCTGGAACTGATCTGGGAAAGTCCTACGCGCCGAGCGATCATGGTCGCCGCCGGAAGATCCCGAGCGCAGGACTTCGCACCCGCTACTGCGGCGCGCGCCTACGTCGCCCTCTACCGCGAAGTCGTGCGAGGCTAACGACGTGACCCGAGTTGTCAGCATCACACTGGATCAGTTCTATCGGCCCCAACCAGGGGGCATTTCGACCTACGTGCGCGGACTCGTCAGCGGATTGGCATCCCTCCACGACGAGTCACTGCGCATGCTTGGCATCGCCCCCGCCGGCACGCCCACCCAAACGACATCCGATCTGGCGCTTGAGCCAGTGAGCACGAGGGCACCCGTGCAGCTGCTCACGAGGGTGTGGGCGCACTGGCCACTTGGCGTGCCCGCGACGAGCAATGTTGTGCACGCAACATCCGTCGCGGGGCCGTATCGGGGCGGCGCGCGCGGCGCCGTGCACTCGGTCGCCGTGCATGACCTTCTCTGGCGCGACGAACCGAGCGCGAGTACTCCTCGTGGCATCCGTTTTCACGAGCGCCGCTTGCAGCTGCTAAAGCGGCGAAGTGACGTGCGCGTCATCTTGACCGCACCCGGGCTGGCGACACGGCTCGTCCACGACGGGTTCGATCCCCGTCGTCTTCACGAAGTGCGACTCGGCGTCGACGATGACCAGACGGCTCCCGAGAGCGACGTCAAGGTTCGCGCGCTGCTTGCTGAGCGTGGCGTCGTCGGACCATTCACGCTGTATGTCGGCACGCGCGAACCGAGGAAGAACCTTGAGCGGCTGCGCGAGGCGCACGCGTTGGCGCGTACTACGGCGCCCGAACTCGGGCCCCTCGTGATCGTGGGGCCTTCGGGTTGGGGCGGCGTCGATCTCGGCGACGCCGTCGTGATGGGGATGGTGACACGAGCGATGTTGAAGGGTCTCTACCGTGACGCCACCGTGATGGCCTACGTGCCGCGCGCGGAGGGCTGGGGACTGCCGCCGATGGAGGCCCTCTACGAGGGAGCGCGCGTGGTTGCGAGCGTCACCACACCGAGCGCGCTCGAGAACCCCGAGGTCGTGCTCGTCGATCCGCTCGACGTATCGGCTATTGCGGCGGGGCTCGTGACGGCGCTCACGCTGCCCGATGATGAGCCAGCGCGTCAACGTCGCCGAGCGAGCGTTGCCGAGCTCACGTGGAAAAACGTGGCACTCGATCATCTGGCAAGTTGGCAATGAAGGTCGCACTCGACGTCTCGGCCGTTCCAGAAAAGGTGGCCGGCGCAGGTCGCTACATCGTGGAGATCGCTCGGCGACTGCCCGAGCGCGCGGTCGAGATGACGCTCGTCACACGACGCGACGACACGGAGCGCTGGCGCGCGCTCTCGCCGAAGGCGACCTTGGCGCCGATCGTGCCCACTGGACGGGTCGCGCGCCTGGCGACCGAAGCGGTCCTGTTGGGCCGTAGCTCGACAGCGCGCGCGACGAACGTCTGGCACGGTCCCCACTACACGATGCCGCACAGTAGTGCGGCCCCGACGGTCGTGACCGTGCACGACCTCACCTTCTTTACGAACCCGGAGTGGCACGAGCGCTCGAAGGTCGTATTCTTTCGTCGAACTATCACGTACTCGGCCGCGCACGCTCGCGTGCTCATCAGCGTGAGCAACTACACAGCTCGACTACTTGAAGAGATCCTGCCCGCTCACGCCCCTGTGGTCGTCGCCCCTCTCGGCGTCGAACTTGACAGGTTCACCACCAATCCGGCCAACGACTCGGAGACGTTTGCCGCCCAGGGGTTGAGCGGTTCCGTTCCCTATATTTTCTTCGTGGGAACCGTTGAACCACGCAAGGGACTCGACGTTTTGCTCGAGGCCTTCTCCCACGTGGCTCGCGAAGACTCGTCAATCGAGCTGTGGCTTGCGGGTCAGGCCGGTTGGGGAGAAGGCCCAATCGAGTCAGCGATCGCCTCGCATCCTTTCCACAACAGGATTCGCCAGTTGGGCTACGTAAACGACGAGCTTCTTACCGCCCTCTACCGCGGTGCGGCGGTTGTCGCCTATCCCTCGCGCGGCGAGGGGTTCGGGCTGCCCGTGCTCGAAGCGATGGCGTGCGGCGCTCGAGTCGTCACGACGCAAGACACCGTCATGGCCGAGGTCGCGGGCGCCGCCGCAAGCTTGGTGCCCGTCGGTGACGCGACCGCGCTCGCGAGCGCACTCACCGGGGCGATCCACGCGGACGGCACCGAGCGATCCGAGTGGTCGCGTCATGCACGAGCGCGCGCCGAACACTTCACGTGGAACGAGTGCGTTGACCAGCACCTTGTCGCGTACGACATGGCCGCGGAGGCGTGATGCGGGCTGTGGTGACCGGTGCGAGCGGCTTTGTCGGCACCCAGCTTGTGGAGCATCTCCGCGAGCGCGGCGACGAGGTCTTCGGCTTCGATCGCGAGCGCGACGTCACCGACGAAGCGAGCGTGCGCGAGGTGTTCGCGTCGTTTCGGCCCGACGTGACCTATCATCTCGCGGCTCTCACGCACGTCGGGGATTCGTGGAAGCACGCGGAGGAGTTCACCCGTGTGAACGTCGTGGGCACGCAGCGAGTGCTCGACGTCGCGTTCAACATGGTCCCGAATTCAACGACGATCGTTGTGAGCTCATCGGAGGTGTACGGCGTCGTGAGCGAGGCGGACCAACCTCTGCGCGAGACGTTTCGCGTAGCGCCCGCCAATCCATACTCGTCGAGCAAGGTTGAAGCCGAGCGCGTCGCGCGCGATGCGTGGAGCGTGCGCCGCCAGCGCGTGGTGATCGCTCGTCCCTTCAATCACATTGGTCCGGGTCAGTCAGCGACGTTCGTCGTCCCCGCGCTCGCGACGCGCCTGCTCGACGCGAAGGAACGCGGCGCGACCGAGATTCCCGTCGGCGACCTCTCGACGCGACGTGACTTCAGCGACGTGCGTGACGTTGTTCGCGCGTACCGCCTGCTCGCAGAGTTCGGCGCTTCAGGCGAGGTGTACAACGTCGCGTCGGGGCATGACGTGGCGCTGAGTGACATCGCCAAGCGACTCGTCGAGCAGATCGCGCCCGACGTCGGACTCGTGGTCGATCCTGAACTCCTTCGTCCAAACGACGTGCCGGTCTTTCGCGGGAGCTACGAGAAGCTGAACGTCGCCACCGGTTGGTCGCCTCTTATCACACTCGACACGTCGCTCGCGGATGTCGTGGCTGACCTCGTCGAGCAACGACGTCTCCGCTAATTTTTCGACGAACGTGTGTTTAGCGCGATCCCGCAGACCAAAGTGTGCGTTGGCGCCAACTAGCCTTAACTAACTGATGGACTCTCGTGCTCCGGCCGTTGTGGCCGTCGTCGTCACTACCGGTGCCGGGCCGGGACTCGAAGCCGCGACAGCCTCTTTGGCGGCGCAGAACTACGAGGAACTCAGCCTGCTCGTCGTGGCCAACGGCGACGCCACGCACGTCGCCGAGCGCGTGGCATCAGTCGCGCCGAACGCCTTTGTGCGCGTACTCGAAGAGAATCGTGGCTTTGGGGCGGCGTGCAACGAAGCCGCTCTCATGGTCCAAGGATCCGCCTTCTTTCTCTTCTGCCACGACGACGTGCGACTCGAGCCCAATGCCGTCCAGCTGATGGTCGAAGCGGCATTTCGAGCGAATGCCGGCATCGTGACGCCGAAGGTTGTTGCCTACGAAGATCCGCTCGTCTTGCTGCACGTCGGACAGACCTCGGACCGCTTTGGCGTGGTTCGTGAGCGCGTCGAACTCGGCGAGATCGACCACGGACAGCAAGACCTCGAGCGCGATGTGTTCGTCGCACCCGGCGGGGTCACGCTGGTGCGCGCCGACCTCTTTGCGACGCTTCGCGGATTCGACCCGCTCATCACACTGCTAGGCGAGGACCTCGACCTCTGCTGGCGCGCGCAAGTCGCGGGCGCGCGTATCATCGTCGCACCCCTCGCGAAGGTCGCTCACGAAGAGACCATCGCGCGAGACGAGCGTTCCTACGCCGCAATGGGCGCTCGCCGAGCCAGTCGACAGGACCTTCAGCGTCGTCACCAGCTCCTCGTCGTCGCGACTGGTTGGAGTCGACGTTCGAGCTGGTGGACCCTCACCGCGCTGTTCGTCCTGGACATCTTCGAGACTGGCATCTCACTCGTGGGAGGCGATACCGACCGAGCGGGCGCGATCCTCGGATCGTGGCGCTGGCTTCTCAAGCACCGTCGACGGGCGCGCCAGCGTCGTCGAGAGCTCCATGCGCTGCGCGTGCTTTCAGACGCTGAACTGCACCGACTTCAGATTGGCGGCGCCGTTCGCCTGCGCCACTTCTTCGTGACACTGTTGCGCGAAGGCTACGACAGGGCTCGCGGGATTTTGCCCCACGAGACTGAAGAGACCGAGGAATTCGCCGATCCGGTCGAGACGGGGGTGGGCTTTGCCGCGGCCTTCTCCGAGGATGAGGAGTTCGACGAGATCGCTGAGAGCGAGCAGCTCGTGCTGCGATCGCGTCCGTCGCGGATCATGACGTCATTTCGCGCCCAGGCGACGATCGTCGTCATCGCGGCCATCTTGTGGGCGATTGGATCGCGCAACCTCGTCGCCATGCACTTGCCACTGGTGGGCCGGCTCGCGCCACTTGACTCGTGGTGGTCGATGTGGCGGCACTTCTTCGCCTCGTGGTCGGCCAACGGTGTGGGCACCGGATCGCCCGGGATGCCGGGCTTCGGCGTGCTGGGCGTCGCCGGCACCTTCGTGCTCGGACGAATGGGGATTCTGCCGCGCCTCGCGCTGATCTTTGCGGTGCCAATCGGGGCCATCGGCGTGGGACGACTGCTCAAGGATCGAGCGTCGAATCGCGCACGGCTCGTCGGCGCCCTCGCGTACGCGGCGATGCCGATCGGTATGAACGCGATCGGCCAAGGCCGGGTCGATGTCCTCGTGGTCGTTGCCGGTCTGCCCTTCATCGTGCGGAGAATCTTCGAAGTGATGGACGTTCCCGGCTTCCGCACTCGTCCCTACAGCGAACCCGTGCCGTTCGGGCAGCGCGGGTGGCGTACGACTCAAGCGGGTCAGCGCATGTTGCTCATCATGATGACCGCACTCGTGACCGCCATGGCGCCCGCGACGCTCGTGCTCGTGGCGCTCGTCGTGCTCGGGGTGGCACTATCGCGTCTGTTCGAACCTGATCCCGCGAGCATGTTTCGTGGGACGTGGCGCCTGCTCGGTTCGCTCGTCTTCAACGTGGCGATCTTCCTCTTGCCCACGACCATTGACACGCTGCTCGCCGGCCGCCAAGCACCAGAGATCTTCGGTCTGGCGCGAGGCCCATGGTCGGTGCCGTCGTTCTCCTTCCTCCTGCGTGACGTGGACGGGAGCTTTGGCTCGGCGTGGTGGGGATGGTTGTTGCCGCTTGCCGCGCTGTTCGCGCTCGTCCTGTGTCGCGGCGACCGCCGCCGCGTCGCGACGAAGTTGGCGACGATCGCGACGCTCAGCCTCGTGCTCGCGACCCTTGCCTCTCGTCACTGGCTCGGCTCCTTCGCGCCGGACCTCGATGTCGTCCTCGTGCTCTACGCGGTTGCTCTCGCGTCGCTGATCGGCCTCGGTGTCGGTGCGCTCGAACACGACCTGCGCGAGGCGGGATTCGGCTGGCGTCAGGTCGCAGCCGTCTTCTCGGTTGCGACACTGATCGTGGCGATCCTGCCCTTCTTCCAGAGTCTTGGCTCGGGCCGCTTCGATCTGCCGACGACGAGCGTGGCGCAGTCGTTGAGTGCCCTGGCGCCGAGCACGGCCGGCGGATATCGCGTGCTCTGGTTGGGCGATCCGTCAGTCCTACCGCTCGCGGGATGGTCGGTCGCGCCTGGGCTCGAGGCGGCGACGTCGATGAACGGTCTGCCCGGGGGCTCGACGCTCTTCAGCCCACCCGACGCCGGCGCCAGTGACGTCATCATTGAAGCCGTCGAGAGCGCGATGACCGGTCATACCGTGCAACTCGGATCGCTCCTTGCTCCGGCAGGGATTTCGACGATCGTCGTCATGAACTCTGCGGCACCCGAGCTCTCGGGCGTCGAGAGCTCGCCGACCCGGCGAGTTCCAGGCATGCTCATGAGCGCACTGTCGAGCCAGAGCGACCTCTCACTCGAGCTGCAGACGTCCTCGGTCGAAGTGTTTTCGAACTCCGACTTCCACGGCATCTACGCAGAATCGAAGCTCGGGTCGACGACGCTCACGCCGGTCTTTAGCTCGATCAAAGCCTCTGGACCGGTGGCCGCCGGATCGACGGTGGTGGCTGGACTCGCCCCCGCGAGCGCCTTTTCGCTCAGCGTGGACGGACGGGCCACCCCACGGACGACGCTCGGCACCTGGACGCCCTACTTTGACGTGCCGCAGAGCCCTGCTTCGCCCACTGCGACGATTGTGATGCACCGCATCCCGTTCAACGGGCTGCTCGCGTTCCTCACGCTCGCGATGTGGTTGATCGTCTGGTTGGGCTTCGGATGGATCCAACGTGTCGAGTGGCTCTTCACCGGTCGGCGACGGCGCGCGACGCCGCGGCGACAGAGGGAACGCGATGAGTAGCTCGCGCCGAGTTCCACTGCTCGCCGTGCTGGTCGTCGCACTGGTTGGGACGGGGCTCGCCACGACGTGGCATCACCCGAGCAACCCCTCCGCGCTTCCGAGCGGGCTGTCGGTATCGGTCAATGCGGAGTCAACGGCGCTCTATTGCACGGGTCTGTCGAGTGGTCCCGAGCCTGGCCACGTGTCGTTCTACAACACGGCGACGCAGTCTCGAACTCTGACGGTGACCATCGTGTCGAGTCGCGGCCAGACATGGAGCTCCGTGGTCACATTGGCGGCGCACGGCGCGCAGGCGCTCACCCCGAGCGTGCTTGAGAAGCCGCCGCTGCGGCCCAAGGCGAAAATCCCCTACGTCGTGACCTACGGCCTCGGGGCCGAGATATCCGGCGGCGGCGTGGTCGCCGAGGAAGTCGCGGCACACGGCGACGCCGAGGTGCCCTGCGCCTCGGCCGGTACGACGCGCTGGTACGCGACGGGCTTTGACACCACCGTCGGCTCGAGCGGCGAGGTCAGCGTGTACAACCCGACCGGTACGGCGGCCGTGATGAACCTCTCGATCTTCACTGCGAGCGGCTTCTCCGCGCCTGAAGCGTTCCAGGGTCTGTCGGTGCCCTCGCACGCGGAGATGGTCATCAACCTCGCCCGTGAGGTGGTGAACACCTCGAACATTGGCGTCAGTGTCAAGGTGCTGCGCGGAGCGCTCGAGATTGTCGGAGTCCAGGACTCCAAGGGCGCACTCTCCTTCGAACAGGGTCTCTACGCCACCGCACGGACCGCGTGGTACCCGAGCGTGACGACGGTCGAGTCCGCGACCGCCGAGATTCGCATCGCTAACCCGAGTAACCGGCCCGCCAACGTGACCGTCGACGTCGGGCTCGGCAAGTACAAGGTGCCCCCGCAGACCACGACGATCAATCCCTACAGCACCGGCACTGTCACAATCACCCCGAACTCAGCGATTCCCGTCGATGGCTACGCGAGCTTGACGCTGCACGCCAACGTACCGGTGGTGAGCGCGCTCGCCACGGGCACGGGCGACTGGTTCGCGTTGACGTCGCCGCAAACACCGAGCAGCGCGTATCTTGTTCGCAATTTCAGCGGACTCGGCTTTGACGCGGCGACCGTCACCAACACGTCATCGCGCAGCGCGGAGCTCACGATCACATCCTTCGATTCATCGAACAAGAATGTCCTTACCGTGAGTGGCGTGAAGATCGCTGGTGGGGTGACGGAGAAGCTGACAACACTGATCGGAACGTTCATGAAGGAGCCGAGCGATACCTACGTCATCGCGACGACGAAGCCCGTGCTGGTGCTGTCCCTAACGATTCCGAGCCGCCCGAGGGGGCTCTACGTCGTGTCGACCCTAGACGGCAGGTAGCGAAGGCGGCTGCCAGTTAGGGGCCGGTGCAGGTGCCGAAGCGACGGGTGTCGGCTCCTTCGATGCGGCGGCCTTGCCGACACCGTTGAGGGCGCTCACGGTCTTCGTACCGGCCGGGTGGACGGGCTCGCCGTTCGCCTCGTCGATGAGTCGAGCAGCTTCGGCGCCATCGATGGTCTCGTGTTCGAGCAGGGCTCGCGTCAACGCTTCGAGACCGCGGCGGTGCAGTGTCAAGACCTCGATCGCGCGTGACTCCTGCTCGCGCAAGATGCGCTCTATCTCATCGTCGATCACCTTTGACGTGTGGTCCGAGTAGTCCCGGGTGTGCATCAGGTCTTCGCCCAAGAAGACTTGGTTGTTCGATCCCCAGGCCATCGGCCCGATCTCTTTGGACATGCCCCACTCGCGAACCATGCGCCGAGCAAGCTCGGTGTTGCGCTGGAGATCGTCGGCCGCACCCGTCGAGAGGTCACCGTAGACGAGGAGTTCGGCGACGCGACCGCCCATGCGCATGCAGAGCGAGTCTTCGAGATGCTCACGAGACATGATGTGACGGTCTTCTTCGGGCAACGTCATTGTCACGCCGAGGGCCATGCCGCGCGGAATGATCGTGATCTTGTGCAGCGGATCGGTCTTGTCGAGGACGTAGGCGAGCAAGGCGTGGCCACTCTCGTGGAAGGCGATGCGCTCGCGCTCGTCGTCTTGGATCACCATCGTGTCGCGCTCTTGGCCCATGAGCACGCGGTCGCGTGACGACTCGAAGTCCTCCATGCTGATGGTGGCCGAGTTGCGGCGCACTGCGTGCAGTGCCGCCTCGTTCACGAGATTCGCAAGGTCCGCTCCACTCATGCCGGGGGTGCCCCGAGCGACGAGCGTGAGGTCGACCGAAGGGTCGAGCGGTTTACCTTTCGAGTGGACTTCGAGGATGGGTAGGCGCTCTTCGAGGTCAGGGAGCGGAACGACGATCTGACGGTCGAAGCGTCCCGGTCGCAGCAGGGCCGGGTCCAAGACGTCGGGACGGTTCGTCGCTGCGATCACGACGACACCCTCGGTCGGCTCGAATCCATCCATCTCGCTCAGCATCTGGTTGAGGGTCTGCTCGCGCTCGTCGTGGCCGCCACCGAGTCCTGCGCCGCGCTTGCGGCCGATGGAGTCGATCTCGTCAACGAAGACGATTGCGGGAGCCTGCTTGCGGGCGGTGTTGAAGAGGTCGCGTACGCGGCTTGCGCCCACACCCACGAACATCTCCATGAAGTCCGATCCCGATACGGAGAAGAAGGGCACCCCGGCTTCGCCCGCGACGGCACGTGCAAGCATCGTCTTTCCAGTGCCCGGGGGACCGACGAGCAAGATGCCCTTGGGAATGGAGGCGCCGATGGTTTTATAGCGAGCGGGGTTCTTCAAGAACTCGACGACTTCGCTGATCTCTTGCTTCACGCCCAAGTATCCGGCGACGTCGGCAAACGTGGTCTTTGGACGGTCTTCGTTGAACTGCTTCGCCTTGGAGCGTCCGACCGACATCATGCCGTTCATCTGGCCGCGGGCCTGACGGCTCGCGTAGTAGAAGAAGCCAACGAAGATGAGGATCCAGATCAGGTAGGGCAGGTACGAGACGAGGCTTGAGGGGTTGGCGAAGGTCACCGAGACGTTGTCACTCTTGAGCGTATTCACCTCAGATGAGAGCGCGGGGATCGGGCCGTTCGCCGTGTAGTTCGTGCCGTTGCTGAGCTGTCCGCTGATGACCCCGTTGGAGTTGTTGATGGTCGCCGATACCACCGACTGGGACTTCGCGTCTCGAAGCAGCGTCGAGTAGGAAATAGTCTTCACATTGGCGTGCGAAAATAGGGAGTTGATAATCAGCAAACCCAGGATGAAGGCGATGATTGCTATCGTTATGACGCGCCGACGCATTTGGGGCACCATAGGCCGCTCCCCGTTAGGGAGAAACTTTTTGTATCCGTTCTGATCATTTGGTGCATCGGCCACGTATCTAATCTAGAGGTGATTAGCGGCAAGTCGTTTGGGCCTGTGTATAACCCCGAGTCGAAAGCGTTTCCCCTTGAGTTCTCCTTTCCTTGCAGAACAGGCTGATCGGCCGCGCGTCGTGCCGATTCTGGTTGCGGGATTTATTGGATTCTTAGCCGGCCAGATCCTCGCGATTGCATTCGAAGCGATCGGCGTTGCTCTCACGCACTATCCAGGAGGCGTCGACGCGCTCGACAAAGCTGCGAATCCACCTGCGTGGGCGACCGCGATCAGCCTCGTCGGACTCTGGATCGGCTTTGCCGCCGCCATCTACTACGCGCATCGAGAAGGCCATCTGCGAGCGCTGCCCGATCAGTGGCGACCGCGCCCGAGTGACGCCCTCTACGTGCTGCTCGGCGTTGCCTGTCAGTTCGCCGTCGATCTGGCGTACTACCCGTTTCACTTCAAGTCGCTCGACAAACCAGAGAACCACCTCTTCAAGGCGGCCCACGGACCCGGATTCGTGCTCATCGCATTGATGACAACGTTGCTCGCGCCGTTCTTCGAGGAGTGGCTCTTTCGCGGTGTGCTCTATCGCACGCTCGCTGAGGGCCTGACGAACGTCAGTCGACGCACGGCCGTCGTCACGGGGGTGGTGACGAGCGCGGTGCTGTTCGGCCTCGCGCACGGTGAGCCGCTCGAGTTCGCCGGGCTCGCTGGTCTCGGCGTCGTGCTCGCGCTGCTCGTCTATCGCACCAAGCGTCTCGTACCGAGCTACGTGACACACGCGTCATTCAACGCGACAGCCGTCGTCGCGATCATCCATCAGCGAGCGGGTCATTGGTGAGTCGATTCCGAGCATTTTGGACACCACTGCGCGTCCTTGACGCGGCACTCGTCGCGTCAGTGATTGTGATCACGATGTGGTCGCTGCATCCCAACCTGGTGTTCTCGTCGTCGCTGCTCACCGGTGGCGACACCGGTTCGCACCTCGCGGTTCCCGCATACCTGAAGACGACCGGCAACGTCTTTAACTTCACGCCCTGGGATCCGGGGTGGTTCGCGGGATTTCCTGCCTACACCTACTACTTCGTCTTGCCTGACGTGCTGGCGTCGTTTGCGAGCTATGTCATTGGCTTCGCGGTCGCCTTCAAGCTCGCGACGGTGCTCGGTTCGGTGCTCATGCCGATCACCGCGTACACGATGGGGCGCCTCTTTCGCGCTCCCCGGCCGATTCCGGTCGCGCTCGCGATGGCGACGTTGCCGTTCCTGTTTGACGCGACGTTCACGATTGACGGTGGCAACCTCTTTTCGACGATGGCGGGCGAGTACGCGTTCTCTCTGTCGCTCGCCCTCGCGCTGCTCACGATTGGCCTGTTCGCGCGCGGCGTGCGCACTGGCAAGGGCTACTGGCTGGCCGCGATCTGTCTGAGTTTGACACTCGCCTCGCACGTGCTGCCGTGGATGTTTTCCCTCGGAGCCGTGGCGGTGCTGGTCGTCTTCGAGCTCATGTATCGACGCGGCGTGGGCGAGCCCTTCGATAAGCGCCGCGCCGACGAGGGCCGACCGAATCCCTTCGCCGTCGGCGTCGGACTGCTGTGTCTCGCGTTCATCCCCTTCTTCTTCGATAAGGCCGCCGCCACCAACTCAACGGGCTTTCTCTCGACTCGCGAGGCGACCTACTCGCTCTTGTTCAGCGTGCTGCTCGCGCTCTTCACGGTTACGCGCGCCTGGCAGTCCTACTACTCGCGCCGGGGCTACTGGCTCGTCGCCTTCGGGGTGATCACGACGATCGCCTCGCTGTTCGTCGCTCTGCGTTTTTCGTTCGCCGCGATTCTCGCAATGATCGCCTTCGAGCTGTTCCTTCGCCGTGGCGACGACACGCGTCCGCGCCTCGAAGGGCTTGGTGACTACTCGCGACCATTGCGCTTCGCGATCGGCGCCGGCGTGCTCTCACTGGGGCTCTCGGCGTGGTGGCTGTTCCCGTTTGCGACGAGTCAGTCCCTCTCCGATTCGCTGGGCTACACCAACGTCGACGTGTCGAACCTGCACGCGATCTTCTCGACGCTCGGCTGGTTCAACGCGACGGGCGGCGCTGCGGGGGACCGGTGGGTCATCGTGCTCGGGGCGATCGCCATTGTGATCGCCTTTGCCGTGCGCGATCGACTCGGTATGGTGCTCGCGACCTTGACGATCTTGTCGTTCTGGGCCTTCGTGCTCGACCCGCAGAGCGCCATCTGGAACCAGCGGCTCATCCCGTTCTGGTTCATCACGATCCACCTCGTCGCGGGTTGGCTCGTGGGGTACCTCGCCTGGCGATGGGCGAACCGAGTGCCCGAGCGCTATCGACGAGTGCCGTTCTATATAAAGGGCAACGACATCGGTTACTCAGAAGAGGCCGGGGTGCGAAGCGACGCCCCCACAGTTGATGTCGTCCCGGACGACGACGCCGTCGCCACAGTGAGCGACGACGGGTTCGTTCGTGGGGCTGCTCGCGTCGAGCTGATCGACGTGACGAAGGATCCGTTCTGGCGCCGCTCCAGAGTGATCCGCGCGACGAGCGTGGTCGCGGTGCTCGGCCTCCTCTCGACACTGCCCGGGCTCATCACGCCGCTCGCCACCGACCTGCACCTCGCGACGGGTGGCAACCAGGTGAGCAGCTGGGCGCAGTGGAACTACTCGGGCTATCAAGGCAAGGCCTCGTGGCCCGAGTATCACGACATCATCACGACCATGACGACGGTCGCCAAGCGATACGGATGCGGACGCGCCATGTGGGAGTACAGCTCGTCCGAGAACCGTTTCGGCACGCCCGAAGCGCTGATGCTCCTGCCGTATTGGACCGACAACTGCGTCGACTCTATGGAAGGGCTCTTGATGGAGTCGTCGCCGACGACGCCGTACCACTACCTCGATCAGTCAGAGCTCAGCGTCGCGCCGAGCGACCCGCAGGTTGGTCTCGACTACGGACCGCTCAACGTCACCGAGGGCGTCGAGCACCTGCAGATTCTTGGCGTGAAGTACTTTCTGGCCTTCTCGCCGGAGGTCTTCGCGCAGGCGGCGCGCGACCCCGAGCTGAAGCTCGTCGCAGAGACCAAGACGTGGCCCGCGCCCGGCGCCCAGTGGCGCGTCTATCTCATCAAGAACAGTCCGATGGTGGAGGCGCTCACCCACACGCCCAACGTCGTCGCGAACACGGCGGGCATGGCCAACTGGCTCAATGCGAACCAGACCTGGTGGCTGACGCCATCGCTGTGGCCCGTCTATCTGGCCGAATCCGGACCGGCGTCGTGGCCGCGCGCGACGAGCGTGTCAACGATGACGACATCAACGCGGCTGCCGTCAGTCACCGTCACCAACGTGAAAGTCGGACTGCAGTCGCTCTCGTTCCACGTGAACAAAGTGGGCGTACCGATGCTCGTCAAGATCTCTTACTACCCGCGTTGGCAGGTGACCGGAGCGACCGGTCCCTATCGCGTGAGTCCCAACTTGATGGTCGTCGTGCCGACGTCAAAGAACGTGTCGCTCGTCTACGGTGCGACGCCGATCGTGACGTTTGGCAACGTGCTGAGCGATCTCACGGTCATCGCTGGCCTGGTCACGCTCGTTCTTTTGCTTCGTAGGCGTCGAATGGCCCGTCGGTAGACTGCGCCTCTGTGGACACTTCTACGATCTTCAAGGCCTACGACATTCGCGGCACCTACCCTGATCAACTCGATAAGCGGGTCGCTGAAGCCGTCGGCTCCGCCTTTGGCGTCTTCGTCAAGTCCCCCCAAATCGTCATCGCGCGCGACATGCGCACCTCGGGCGAGACGCTCTCGAGCGCGTTCGCCAAAGGAGCGCGTGCGGTCGGCGTGGAGGTGGTCGACCTCGGTCTCGCCTCGACTGACTTCCTCTACTTTGCGACGGGCTATCTCGGCGTGCCGGGCGCGATGTTTACGGCGTCGCACAACCCCGCCCAGTACAACGGGATCAAGCTGACGCTCGCCGGCGCGAAGCCGATCGGCGGCGAATCGGGGCTTGTCGAGATCGAAGAGATGACCAACCAGTTCTACGATGCACCGGCCCAAGGCGCGCTTGCCGCCTACTCGAGGCTCGATCTCACCAAGGAGTGGGTCGAACACGTCCGATCCTTCGTCGACGTGACGAGTTTTCGACCCCTCAAGATCGTCGCCGACACGGCGAACGGAATGGGCGGGTTCGTCGCGCCACTTGTTTTCGCGGGGACACCCTTCGACCTCGAGATCCTCTACGGCGACCTCGACGGCACGTTCCCCAATCACCCGGCCGACCCACTCAATCCCGAGAACTTGAAGGACTTGCAACGCCGAGTCTTGGAATCTGGCGCCGACGTGGGCCTCGCCTTTGACGGTGACGCCGACCGAGTCTTCTTGATCGACGAGAAGGCTCAGCCGGTGAGCGGTTCGACGACGACGGCGATGGTGGCATCAGTGATGCTGCGTCGACACCCGGGGGCGACCGTGCTCTACAACTTGATCTGCTCCAAAGCCGTGCCCGAAGTGATCGCCGAAGAGGGCGGGGTCGGCGTGCGCACGCGTGTCGGACACAGTTTTATTAAGCAGACCATGGCAGAGACCGGTGCCGTCTTCGGGGGCGAGCACTCGGGGCACTACTACTACCGCGACAACTATCGCGCCGACTCGGGGATCATCACGGCCTTCATCGTCTTGGAGCTGATGAGCAACTCCGATCTTCCACTCTCGGAGATCGCTCGACCCTTTCAACGCTACGCCGACTCGGGAGAGATCAACACGCAGGTACGAGACCCGAAGCGCACCGTCGAACGTGCCCGGGCGAAGCTCGAGGCCGAGGGCGTCGCCGTCGACCAACTGGACGGACTCACGGCTGACTACGGGACGTGGTGGTTCAACTTGCGTCCGTCGAACACCGAACCGCTGTTGCGCCTCAACGTCGAAGCGAAGGACGATGAGTCACTGCGCCAGCACGTTGGTGAAGTGCTCGCACTGCTAAAGGAGCTCGACTGATGGCGCTCGACGATTTTCTGCTCGATCTTCTAGAAGACCCCGTCGACCACGGGACGCTGCTCTACGTGCCGTCGAAGGACGTCCTCTACAACCCCCGCCTTCACGTGGCCTACGAAGTGCGCGACTCGATTCCGGTGATGTTGCCCGACGAATCTCGCCCGGTGAGCGAGGACGAAGAGCGCCTGTTCAACGAGGACACGAACGCCCGTCTGACGGGTCCATCGACCTAGGCCGTCGTCACCATCAGCGGTACGGACTCTGCTCCCCATACGGCGAGTGCGGCGTCTTTCCACACCACTTCTCCCGCGGGTTCAATGCGTGCCCATCGCGCACGAAGCGCGCTCAGCGCCTCGTACAGCTCAGCGCGCGCGAGGGCGGCGCCGAGACAATAGTGAATCCCCGAAGAGAACGCGAGGTGCTCGCGGGCTCCGTCGCGTCGCGGGTCGAAGACGTCGGCTCCGGGAAAGTGCTCCTCGTCTCGGTTGGCTCCGGCAAGGCTGAAGGCGATGAGCGTGCCGGGGCTGAAGGAGACGTCTCGATATTCGAGCGGCTCATGGACCTGGCGAATGACAAAGCGGATCGGGTTCAAGTAGCGAAGTGACTCTTCGACGACGCCCATCACGAGGTCGTCGTCGCCTTCGAGCGCGTACCACAGCTCGGGTCGACGCGAGAGCAGCGCGAGCGACGTCGAAAGCTGGTTGCGCGTGGTGTCAGTGCCCGCCGCAATGATGCCTTGGATGAGGCTCACCATCTCTCGCGTGCTCAGGCGGTCGCCCTCTTGCTCGGCGAGAATCAGCGAGCTGATGAGGTCGTCGCCAAGGTTGTTGCGCCGCTCGTCGATGAGCGCAGTGATGTAGCGCGAGAACTCTCTCGACTCGCGAACGATACGCTCCTCGTTCCCCTTCACCTCGGACGAGAAGATGAGGAACGTCGTCTCAGCCCATCGGGAGAAGAGGTCCCAGTCCGCCCGCTCGACGTTGAGGTGCTGGCAGATGACGGCGATTGGGTAGCGCCAGAGCGCCTTGGGCGCGTCGACGACGAATGCCTCTTTCCCCTCATCGAGCGCGTCAGCGAGCTCTCCGGCGTATTCGCGCATGAAAGGGCGCAGCCGGTCGACGGCCCGAGGCGCGAAGGGCGCCGCCACGAGGCGCCGCAGTCGCGCGTGTCGCTCTCCTTCGGCGCTCAGCAGTCCTTCGCGGTCGAGTTCGTCGAGCTCGGTGCCAGCCCCGGTGAAGAGCTGGGCGACGAGCTGGGACGCCTGATGCAAGTGACTGTCGCGCAACAGCGTCGCGACGTCGTCGTAGGGGAGTACCACGTAACCGAAGGCGAACTTCGCGAGCCACCCGTGACTCGAGGCGTCGCCGAGTGTTGCCATGTCACGCTCGGGGTCCTCGCCGAAGCGCGCGTCAAGGGTGACCAGATCGAGCTCTTCGACCGGCGTCGCCACGGTCTAGTCCAGCCGCTCGACGATCATGGCCATGCCTTGGCCGCCGCCGACGCACATGCTTTCGAGACCAAAGCGCTTGTCGGCGTCTTCGAGTGAGTTGAGCAAGGTTGTCATGATTCGAGCACCGGTCATCCCGAAGGGGTGGCCGAGAGCGATGGCCCCGCCGCGAATGTTGAGCTTCTCGAGGGGGACCTCCAAGTGCTTCGCGCTCGGGATCACCTGGGCCGCAAAGGCCTCATTGATCTCGACGAGGTCGATGTCGTCGATCGTCATGTTCGCGCGCGCGAGTGTCTGACGACAGGCCTCGATGGGACCGAGTCCCATGATCTCGGGGTTGAGCGCACTGACGCCGCTCGCCACGATGCGCGCGAGGGGTTTGATGCCGAGGGCTTTCGCTCGCGTGTCGCTCATGACGATGACGCCCGCCGCGCCGTCGTTGAGTGGGCAGGCGTTGCCCGCCGTCACGGTGCCGCCCTCCTTGAAGACCGGTTTCAGGCTCGCGAGCTTTTCGAGCGTGGTGCCCGCGCGCGGTCCGTCGTCCTTTGTGACGACCGTGCCGTCGGGCAGGTTGACTGGGATGATCTCACGCTCGAAGAAGCCGCTCTCCTGGTTGGCGACGGCGAGGTCTTGGCTGCGCAGTGCGAACTCGTCCATCTCTCCGCGTGAGACGCGCTCGAACTCGGCCACGTTCTCTGCGGTCTGGCCCATCGCGATGTAGATGTCGGGAAGCCCCGGCTCGGGCGTCCATGGTTCGCTGTACTTGACCGAGCGTTCCTTCGTGCGCTCGAGCGCGTCGTGAAAGAGAGGGTTCATGTTGTGGCCGCTGTCCGAGGCGCCGCTCCCGAAGCGCGACACGGTTTCGACACCCGCCGCGAGGAAGACGTCCCCCTCGCCGGCGCGGATCGCGTGAGCAGCCATACGAATGGTCTGCAGCGAGGACGAACAGTAGCGATTGATGGTGACGCCGGGCACGTCTTCGAGGCCCGCCAGCACGGCTACGACGCGCGCGATGTTAAAGCCCGATTCGCCCGCGGGCTGCCCGCAGCCGAGGATGAGGTCTTCGATGCTGTGGGGGTCGAGCTCGGGCACCTTCTCCAAGAGGGCGCGAACGATGATGACCGTCAAGTCGTCGGGCCGCATATCGACCAGCGAACCTTTGAACGCTCTACCGATAGGGGTGCGAGCGGTGGCGACGATGACGGCTTCGGGCATGGAGTCCTCCTACTTGACTCTGGCGAGCCTAGCGAGCGGCGAGGAGCCGCCCGGACTAGCTCTTCTTTATCGAACCCGCGTTGGCGAAGCCTTGGCGGATGCCCTGTCCCGCCCGCTTGGCGAGCTGCTCGGGTTCAAAGATCATCCAGTACGCGTTGCGCGCATGGTCGCGTGAGCGGTTCTCGAAGACCGACGCGAGCACCTTCTCGTCGTCGGACTCGTCTTCGTGCACGAAGACTTCGAGGATTGGCGTCGAGGTCAACAGCTGCGCCGTCATGAGGCCCTGTGAGGCTTCGTGGGCGCACTGCTTGTCGATCTCCGCCGATCCCGGCATGCCCATGGCGAGGACGATGGAGGCGCCCTCTTTTTCGATCATGTTCTTCGCTGCGACGGCCAGATCCTTGAAGCCCGGCACCGTCGCGGAGATCACCTCGAAGGTCGTCCCGTATCCGGGGCAGCTCGCGAGCTCCTTGCGGGCTGTTGCGCCCATGTCGTAGCGGGCGAACATCGTGTCCACCACGCCGATCAACACCTTCGCGTGAGCCTTCGACTTCTTTTTCTTTGCCATCGCACTCCAATCCGTGAACAGTGTAAGACAGATGGTCGACTCGTCACCCGAGGCGATTTTTGCCTGTTCTAGAGTGGGCACGTCAAGGGGGAACTGGTGGCGTGGGACTTTTCAACCGACGAGGCGTACGAAGAGCAGCTCGTCTGGATGCGCGGCTTCGTGCGCGAGGAGGTCATGCCCTTAGAGGTGTTATCACTCAGCCACGAGCAGCTCCTCACCGTGATGCGTCCCCTGCAACAGCAGGTGAAGGATCGTGGACTGTGGGCTGCGCACCTGCCGCCCGAGCTTGGCGGCATGGGATTTGGCCAGGTGAAGCTCGGGCTGATGCACGAGATCCTCGGTCAGTCGATGTACGGACCGGTGGTCTTTGGCAACAACGCACCCGACAGCGGTAACGCAGAGCTGTTGGCCGCGGGCATGGAGATGACAGGGCGCGAGGACATCAGAGAGCGCTGGCTGGCGCCGCTGCTCGCGGGAACCCTGCGCTCGGGCTTTTCGATGACCGAACCTGACACGGCGGGCAGCGATCCGAGGCTGCTCAAGTCCCGCGCCGAACGAGACGGCGACGAGTGGGTCATCAACGGCCACAAGTGGTACACGACCAACGGCTCGGTGGCCGACATCTTGATCGTGATGGCCGTGACGAACCCCGAGGTGCATCCCTACCAAGGGTCCTCGATGTTTGTGGTGCCAGTCGACACGCCTGGTGTCACGATCTTGCGCGACGTGGGCGCCATGGATCACCCCGATGTTGTCTACGGACAGTTCGGCAACCACGCGGAAATCCTCTACGAGGACGTGCGCGTTCCCTTCGATCACCTCATCGGGCCGGAGGGGTCGGGCTTCCTGCTTGCTCAGACGCGCCTCGGTCCCGGACGCATCCATCACTGCATGCGCTGGCTCGGTCAGTCCCAGCGGGCCTTTGACATGATGTGCGAGCGGGCGCTCAGCCGCTACACCCACGGTTCACTGCTCGCCGACAAGCAGACGGTGCAGAACTGGATCGCCGACTCGAAGGCGGAGATGCACGCGGCACGACTGATGACGCTGCACGCCGCGTGGAAGATGGACCAAGTCGGCGCGTCGGCTTCACGCGACGAGATCGCCATGATCAAGTACTACGGCGCCAGCGTCTTGCACAACGTGATCGATCGTGCGATACAGACCTACGGTTCGCTCGGCTACTCAACCGACATGCCGCTCGAGTCGATGTACCGCGCCGCTCGGGCGGCGCGCATCTACGACGGCCCTGACGAAGTGCACAAGCAAACCGTCGCGCGCCACGCCTTGAAGAACTACGAGCCCCATGAGGTGCCGAGCGACCACGTGCCGACGCGAACGACCGCGGCGCGACTCAAGTTCGCCCAAGTGCTCGAGTTCCTCGAAGCGAACGCCGTCTAACGCGGAGCGAGACCTTCGACGGCTTCGGTGAGATTGATCCCGAACGGGACGATGGCGATCGAAGGGATCTGGATGCCCGCGTCGATGTAGCGCTGAACGTGCTCGCGACAGGCCTCGTAGGAGCCGTGTATGACGAGCTCGTCGACCACAGCGTCGGGGATTAGCTCGTTGGCGAGCTTGCGGTCGCCGCCAGCCCATGCCTCCCACATGGGAGTCAGCGCATCGCCTCGGCCAAGCCAGCGATGAAACTCGGCGTACGCGTGCACGGTCAAGTAGGAAGAGATCATCCGACGAGCGATGAAGCGGGCGGCGTCGACGTCCTCAGTGGGGATGACGAAGAGCCGCGCAGCGATCATCTTGTCGTCGCCGACTTCCTTTCGACACTGCGCGACGTCCGTCGCGGCGAGCCAGTTGAGAATCGCACCGTCGGCCTCGCGACCCGCGAGCCGCAACATTCCCGGGCGGAGTGCGCCCAGCAGGATCGGCGGTCGTTCGATGACGGGCCGTGACAGCTTGAAGCCGTGTATCTCGAACGTCTCAAAGACCTCGTCGATCTTCTCTCCGTCGAGGGCGCGCTTCAAGAAGCGCAACGTGTCGCGCGTCCTTGCGAAAGGGTGCTCGTAGGCAATGCCGTTCCACCGTTCGACGACCGGCTCACTTGAAGCACCGAGCCCCATCGTGAACCGGCCACCGGCGACTTCGGCCATGGCGGCGACGCTCATCGCGAGCAGTCCCGCGCCGCGAGTGAAGACCGGCGTCACGGCGACACCGAGGTTGAGCCGCGTCTCAGTGAGCGCTGCCACGGTCAAAGGAGTGAAGCCGTCGGCGCCGTCAACTTCGGCCGACCACACGTCGGTGTAACCAAGATCCGCGAGTCGGTGGAACCAATCACGGTGCTCGAGCAGCGTGACGCCGTCGAAGGGGATTGTGATGCCGTAGCGAGATGTCATGGCCTAATTGTTTCAGATCGCTGGGGGAACTTGCCCAAGCTCAGAGATAGTCGCCGCCGGTCGCGGCGGGGACAGTCAGTCCGTGCCGCTCCAGATCGTGGACCCACCGATCGATGAGTGTTTCGAGGATCGCCACGCGCGCGTAGTACTTGCTCTCAGCGGGGATGAGGTTCCAGTGAGCATGCTTCTCATCAGTCGTGTCGACCATGTAGCGCAGGGCCGCCATGTAGCTGTCGCGCTTTTCGCGGTTCCGCCAGTCATCGGGCGTGAGCTTCCAACGCTTGACCGGGTTGTTCTGCCGCTCTTCGAAGCGCTTGAGTTGCTCTTTGTCAGAGATCTGCAGCCAGAACTTCACCACCGTCGTTCCGTCGTCGGTGAGCATGTGCTCGAACTCGACAATCTCTTTGGCTGAGCGTTCGACCAGCTTCTCATCGATGAGGCCCTCAACGCGTTCGACGAGTAGCCGCCCGTACCAGGAACGGTCGAAGACCGTCATCTCTCCCGTGCCGGGCATCGCCTCTTGAAATCGCCAGAGGAAGTGGTGGCGGAGCTCTTCCGGTGTGGGCGGCCCGACGGGGTGGACGAGGACGTGGCGTGGATCGAGGCTCGCGGTGAGACGGCGGATCGCGCCGCCTTTGCCCGCCGCGTCGAAACCCTCGAAGAGCACGACCAGACCCGGTCCGGGCGCCTGTCCCAGCAGTCCCGCGCTGAAGAGGCGAAGCTGTGTGATTCTCTTCTGCGCTTTGGCGACGCGCTTATCGGACTCCTCTTTGCCCATGGACTTCGTGAGATCGATCTCATCGACGCGATTCATGTAACTCCGTTCGGACTGGTTGACTTCCTGCCTCAACGTAGCCGACGACTAGAGCGTCGCCTTTGGTCCGTGCTTCGGGCGACGTCGTGTCGGCACGAAGCGGTAGCGCTCGTTGACGAACGATCCGATGAGGAAGAGACCGCCGAGGAATCCGACGATGAGCGCGTCGCGCTCGTGGGGTGGTGAGAAGCTGTACGTCACTGTCGATGTGCCGGCCGGCACCTCGATCTGTTGGTACACGTGGTCCTTTGTGACGATCGTCTCTTGCTTTCCATTGACGAACGCCTTCCAGCCCTTCATCGACAGCTCGGTGCGAATCAGCTTGCTCGGACTTGGACAGTCGACCGTCGCCTTGTTATCGCTCGTGCTCGTGACCGTGCACGACGAGTTCGTTGTCGAGAAGAACGCACGAGGATGAGGAAGTTCGTAGATCGTCGCGAGCGAATCCCTAAAGACCTGGGTCACGCCGTCTTTCACGAGACGGGTGTTGAGGACGACGGCGCTCGGCATGAGGAGGTACTTCACCGAGGCATTCTCGTAGGCCTGGAAGCGGTTGGCGACCTCATACTCAAGATGCTTTACGCCGATCATGCCGTTCTTGACCACGAACTGGTTGCCCGGCGTAAGACCAGGGTCGAGCTGATCCTCAAGCAGGTTCTTGAATGAGCGCGGGAACGGCAAGTCGATGTCGCTCAACTCGTTGATGCCGAAGTATGTGCCCCAGTTTGGATAGAGGACGGCGAAGTCCAAGAACCGGTACTGGCCCTGATTCGTCTGCAGGTACGTGATCGGGGCGTAGTCGATCGTGATCTGCTTGGGCGACTCCGCTGTCGGCACGAAGAAGTAGAGGAGCGATTCGCCAATGATGACCGCGGCAATGACGAAGGGTGCCCATCGGAAGCGGTGCAAGCGGCCGAGCACAAGGAGCAACACGACCGCGATGAACGGCAAAAACTGGAGTCCGATGAAGACGATATGGACCTTCGAAGAGCTAAAGGTCATGCCCTTGTTGTAGGGGCGAGCTTCGTTGATGCACCAGACAAGGACCAGCACCATGAAGATTCCGGCCGTCGTGAACAGACGCTTGGCACGCGTGCTCAGCGTGAAGTCCCAGAGCCCGAGCGCGGCCAAGACCACGACGGCGAGCTCGCAGCTCGGCATCATGTAGCGGGGGTAGGACGATGCGCTGACGAACGGAATGAGGTTCCACAGGAACTTTGTCCCAAGGAAGTCGAACGCGCCCGCGACGGCGATCACGGTCCACGCGGCGAGGAAGATTCGTAGGGGCCGCAGCTTCGATCCGAAAAGGCCAACTAATGCCAGCACGCAGATGCCGGCGCCGAAGTAGCCGCCAATCTCACCCCACATCGAGTCGACAACGGTGTTGGAGAAGATCGTCCCAAAGACATACGGGTCGAAGAATGTGGCGAGGGATTCGGGGGGCAGGCGCAGTGCCCCGTCGACTGCCGCCGTGTGCCCACCAATGAAGCCGACCTTCAGGTAGTCGTCAAAGGGGATGAGTATGGGCAGCGCCAGGATGATGCCCATGACGCCGCCGAGCCCGAGGCGGCGAAGTGCGCGCGGACGCTGGAGGCGCGGCACGTGGAAGAGGCGCACGATGGCCCACGCTCCGGCGAACAGGCCATCCATGTACGCGACCTCAGGAAACCCTGCGTAGAGCGACAGCGCGAGCGCGATCGCCGCGATATACCAGCCGCGTTTGGAAGAGCTCGACGAGCTATCGAGGATCATCTCGATGCCGAGCACGAGCATCGGAAGGAAGGCGACCGGATTCAAGACAGAGTTGCCGAGCCAGGCGTAGGTGCCGTTGAGCGCAAAGAGCATTCCCGCGAACGTGGCAAAGAAGATCGGAATCGAGAGTCGTCGGGCGAGGAAGTACGTCGAGATCCCTGCGATCACTTCGAGGACGATGTGGAACCACACAAGACCTGATGGCAGGGCAAAAAGGAGTGTCAGTGGTAACAGCGCGGACGACTGCATCTCACCGGCAAGCGGCTGACCGAGACCCTGGAAGTAGTTCCACCACGGAAAGTGCCCGTGGAGGATGTCCATCGCCGCCTGGTGGCCGAGGGTCTGAGTGACGAAGCCGACGTTCGGGTCGATCGCGGGGCGTCCGCAGGTGATGCGACACAGGTGATGAGAGATGCCCGCCGTCCAGGAGATCGGATCGTTGTTGGCGAGACCAAAGACGTACATCCCGTTTGCCAGGAGCACGATGGCGACGATGAAGCCAATGGCAACTGCCGAGGGTGGCAACCGACGATAGAGCGTGATCAATCGGTCACCGGTCGAACGCACCATCTCAGGCTACAAGTGTCGGACGAAGGGAGGCGGCAACGTTCATCGGACGATGAAGTACATCTTCTCGCCGAGCAAGATCAGTGATTCGGCAAAGTAGGGATCGCGGAACGTGCCGAAGATATCCCAGCGACGGATAAACCGGTTGCGATCGTCGAGGGGGTCCAAGTCGCCCCGAGATGAGCCGACGTGGTGGAAGAGTTTGACATTTGGCGTATAAACGACGTACTGGCCTTCCATCTGGCTGCGCAGACAGATGTCGACGTCGTTCATCACCACCTTCAGCTGTTCGTCCATACCTCCGAGCGACTGCCAGAACTCTCGGTTCACCATCTGCACCGCTCCAGTGACCGCCGCCACATCGCGCACGGCCAGCGAGAAGTAGTCGACGTGCGGGTAGTTCGAATCAGTGCGCAGGTGCTGGGGATACGGGGCAATCACGATGCTCTCGTGCTCTTTGTGGCCGGCCTCATCGAGCAGGCACGCACCGACGATGCCCACGTCGTCGAGCGAGCAGAGCGAGATCATCTGCTCGAGCCAATCGGGCGTGACGACGATCGTGTCGTTGTTGAGTGTGACGACGTAATCGGCCGTCGAGTGGTTGACCCCGCGGTTGACGATCTTTGCGTAGTTGAAGGGCCCCGGGCAGGGGACGACCGCGTACTTCGTCTCGTTGAAGTACGCAAGGGATTCGGGCTCTACCGAGTCGTTGTCGAGGATGATGATGTCGTAGTTCGGGTACGTCGTCTTCTCTTCGATCGCGTCGATGCACTGGCGAACGAGTTCGATGCGATCCCGCGTCGGGATGATGATGTCAATGGAAGGCGCGGGGGAAGGTGAGGCGAGCGACCAGTTGACGAGCCCCGGCAGCGCCCCGGGTGTAGCGACACCTTGCCAGCCGCGACGGTCAAGCGAGGCCCGCACGATCGAGCACGTGTCGCCGTTGAGTCGCGCGGGGTCGAAGCCTCGCTCGGTGCGTCCTGCGGGAAGGACCCGCGGCACGTGTCGAAATCGAGCCTTGGCTTCACTCAATCGCAGGTACGCGTCGTGCTCGTACGCGTAGCCCGCGTCGGGAGAGAAGCCCCCGACGGCGAACATCGTCTCCACTCGCAGGAGTGCCGGTCGCCCGACCGCGTTGTAGCTGAGCAGCGTGTGGGGTCCGACCGCCGGACTCTTCAAGAGCGGCGCGAACTGGTTGAGCCCCGCTTCGTCGCCAAACACCACGTCGTCATCTGGCGTCGCCCGAGTGAGCAACTTCGACACCGAATAGCGGCGGCTTTCGGACGATGTCGACGGATCGCAGAGGAAGAGCCACTCGGCTGCCGTCTCGTTCAACGTGTCGTTGAGGCGAGCGAGGAAATCGCTGGGCGAGGCGCTCTCCTCGTCGACCTCGACGATGTTGACGTCGCTGAGGTCGACGTTGAGTGCGGCAAATGCGGCGTAGTCAATGACGCGCGGGCGGTAGTTGACGGGATAGACCTCGGGGGCGTCCCCGACAGAAACGAGTGGAGCCTTCTTCTTTTCGAGCTTTCGCAGATTGCGCCACGCCTGCAACGCTGGACGGAAGATGAGTCGAGCCAGGCGATACCGGCGCGTGTCCTCTCCGAGCATGCGCCCGGCTATTCGCTGCACGGGTGTGCCGGCCATCCTTCGAATCTCTTGGTGGAAGGCGACCCAGCGAGCCTTGAGCTCCTCGGGCGTGAGGGCGGGCATGGCGTCGTCGTCGAATCGTTGCAGGAGTGGCAAGTTCTGAAGTCTCTCTCTACGCGCGCCCGGACGAGCGGATCGTCCTCGATGAATGTACTCGCGACCCGCCAGCGCGCGGTAAGGGAGCAATCACCTGTTCAACGTTACCTTTCTCATCAGCCCAACTTTTTGGACGCCATATTCACTGCCCAGCGCGAGAGGCGCGGATGTCGTCCGTTGTGGCCCGGTCGAGCCTCACCTATATATAGGCGGCGTTCGAGAAGAATCTCTAAACCAAGATTGGCGTTCTCGTCCAAGATGTGAGTGTGAGGATCGTCAGTCTCGTTCCGTCGGTCACCGAGACGCTGACGGCTTGGGATCGAGTGCCGATCGCCTGTACGAGATTCTGCGAGCGTCCTGACCTCGAGCACGTGGGCGGAACCAAAGACCCCGACGTCGAGCGCATCGAGGCCCTTCATCCCGACCTCGTGGTGATGGACGCCGAAGAGAATCGACGCGAGGACTACGACGCGCTCGTCGAGCGCGATATGCCGGTCTGCGTTTTACACATTCGCTCCTTGAGCGACGTCAACTCGTCGATGGATGACCTCGCGGCTCGGGTGGACGTGACGTGGCGAACGATTCAACTTGAACGACCTGCGCCAAACCGACTGCGCGCGTTCGTTCCCATCTGGCGACGTCCGTGGATGGCGCTTGGATCGCCGACCTACGGGAGCTCACTGCTCGCCTACCTCGGGGTCGAGAACCTCTATGACGGCGATGGCCCCTACCCACCGGTCGAACTCGAGGCTGTTCGCGAGCGATACCCCGACGTGGTCCTCGCGCCCAGTGAGCCCTATCCGTTCAGCATTCGGCAGCTGCCCGATCTTGAGCTCGTGGCGCCGACGTACTTCTTCGACGGCAAGGACCTGTTCTGGTGGGGTCACCGCACACACCACGCGCTCGCGCGTCTGGCCGTTGAGATCGAAAGGATCTGTGCGGCACGCTCGTAGCGACGGCTGAGGCCCAAAGCGGCGCTGCGCTGACTGGTAACTTCGGTTCGTGCTTCGACCCCCTCGACGCGAGGTTCGCTTCTTCACGTACCCGTCACGAGGAGTCGGGGCGTGAAGATCAACATCGTCATTGGCTCGTACCTCGAGCCAGAGCTCGTCGAACGCATTGCGTCGTCGAGTGACGATCTGACTGTGCACTATCGACCGGACCTGCTTCCGGTACCGCGGTACGCCTGCGATCACTCGGCGCCCGCTCGTGAGCTCACGTCCGAGCAAGTCAACGAGTGGAAGGCGATCGCCGCGACGGCGGATATCTTTTTCGACTTCGATTGGCTCGATCCTGCGACCATGGCCCAACGGTGCTCGAACCTGAAGTGGATTCAAGGTACGAGTGCGGGCATCGGCGGCGTCATGCAGCGAAGCGGATTGGACCAGACGAGCATCGTTGCGACGACGGCAGGCGGAATCCATGCGGTGCCGCTCGCGGAATTCGCACTGATGGGGGCGCTCTACTTCGTGAAGGGCGTGCCGTTCCTCAACGAGTTAAAGGCGTATTGTCACTGGGAGCGCTACACGACACGAGAGCTGCGAGGTCTTCGCGCGCTCGTGATCGGGCTCGGTGGCATCGGGCGCGAGGTGGCGCGCGTCTTTGCCGCCATGGGAGTCGATGTCACGGGTCTCGGGCGTCAAGGACGTAGCTATGAGGTTGATGGAGTCACGAGATTCATAGGTCGGTCGGAACTCGATGACACGCTCGGCGATGTCGATATCGTCATTCTGACGGCGCCGCTCACTGGTGAGACGCGCGGGATAATTGGCGCGGATCAACTCGCGCGACTGCCCCTTGGCGCGCTGGTCATCAACGTGTCGAGAGGTCCGCTCATCGACGAGCCAGCGCTGATCGAGGCACTTCTCTCCGGCAACCTCGGAGGAGCGTGTCTCGACGTATACGCCGAAGAGCCGCTCCCTCTGTCGAGCCCTCTTTGGGAGCTCGACAATGTCATTCTTTCACCGCATTCCGCGTCGACCGTGCAGACGGAGAATGAAGATCTGGTCGAGTTGTTTCTCGAGAATCTCGACCACTGGCGCCGCGGAGAGTTGTTGCGCAATCTGTACGACCCGGTGGCGGGCTACTAGCGTACGATCGCTGCTGACGGAATAACCGTAGGAGGCGACGAATGCGTCACGCGCTGTTTCTACCTGCCTTTGACGGCCTTGCCGATCCCGAACGCGTGGTCGAGCTGGCGGTCGCCGCCGAAGCGTCCGGCTGGGATGGCTTCTTTCTTTGGGATCACCTTCTTTACGGCACCCGTGTGCGTGACATCCTCGATCCATATATATGTCTCGCTGCGGTGGCGTCTGCCACGTCGACCATCGAGCTCGGCCCCATGGTGACCCCACTCGTACGACGTCGACCGGCGGTGCTCGCTCGCCAGGCGGTAACGCTCGATCTTCTTTCGCACGGACGCCTCGTCTTGGGTCTTGGCATCGGCGACGATTACGTCGGCGAGTTCTCTTCGTTTCGCGATGAGGTCGAAGCTGCCACAAGGGGCCGAATGCTGAGCGAGGGCCTCGAAGTGCTGACCCAGTTGCTCTCGGGCGCCCCGGTCAACCACGACGGAGAGTTTTATCGTGCGTCCGACGTCGCCTTTCGCCCGACTCCGGCGCGAAAAGGTGGCATCCCGATCTGGCTGGCGGCTCGGTGGCCACACCCCGTCCCGATTCGACGCGCCGCGAAATACCAGGGCGTGGTGGTGATTCAGATGCCGGACCCCTCCGACATGACCGAACTGAAGCAGCGACTTGTCACCGCCGGGGCGGACCTTGACCACTTCGACATCGTCATGCTCCGCAACGACGGCGATAACGCATCGGAGTGGGCGAACACAGGGGTGACGTGGTTGATGACCCAGCTCGGTCCCTTTGAGCTCGATTTCGACGAAGCGCTCGCTCGAGCGAGAGCAGGCCCAGCGACGGCGTAGCTCAGCTCGTTGCGGGACCGCGCCAGAGGTCGATGTCGCCCTCGACGGCATACTTGTCGATGCGCGCCAGCTCGTCGTCGCTGAAGGCGAGATTCTGAAGTGCGTTGAGGTTGTCGTCTAGCTGATCGACGCTTGAGGCGCCGATGAGCGCACTCGTGACGCGCGGATCGCGCAGCACCCAGGCGAGCGCTAGCTGGGCGAGAGTCTGGCCTCGCTCCTTGGCGATGTCGTTCAGTGCGCGCACGCGGTTAAGGTTCTCGTCGCTGAGCATCGACATCTCGAGCGAGTCGTTCTTCGTCGCACGCGACCCCTCCGGCACGCCGTTGAGATAGCGATCGGTGAGAAGACCCTGGGCGAGTGGAGAGAAGGCGATGCACCCGACACCATCGTCAGCGAGCACGTCGAGCAGCCCGCCTTCGATCCAACGGTTGAACATCGAGTACGACGGCTGGTGGATGAACAGCGGCGTGCCGAGACCGCGCAGAATGTTGACCGCTTCTTGCGTGCGCTCGGCGGAGTAGGACGAGATGCCCACGTAGAGGGCCTTGCCTTGGCGAACGGCGTGGTCGAGGGCGCCCATGGACTCTTCGAGTGGCGTCGTGGGATCGAAGTGGTGGTGGTAGAAGATGTCGACGTAGTCAAGGCCCATTCGCTTCAAGCTCTGATCGAGGCTCGCGAGGAGATATTTGCGCGAACCGAGGTCGCCGTACGGGCCTGGCCACATGTCCCATCCGGCCTTGGTTGAGATGATGAGTTCGTCGCGCAGCGTTGAGAAGTCCTCGTGGAGAATTCGTCCGAAGTTGATCTCCGCGCTGCCATAGGGCGGCCCGTAGTTGTTCGCGAGGTCGAAGTGTGTGACGCCGCGGTCGAACGCTCGACGAAGAATGGCGCGCTGCGTGTCGATGGGACGGTCGTCCCCGAAGTTGTGCCACAGACCGAGCGATATGGCGGGCAGCAGGATGCCACTTCGGCCGCATCGGCGATAGGTCATTGACGTGTAGCGATCGACGGCGGGAACGTAGTTAGTCATGCCTGCATCGTAGCGACGGCCTTCGCGTCCGATGCCCGGCGAACAACTCGTGTCGAGCGCTCGCGGGACTGAGCCGTGAGCGAATGGCTTGCCCGCTAACGGACCATTCCGCGGCTCGCCACGCGAAGCTCTCCGACGACCTCGTCGCCACGAACAGCGCATGCCAAGTCGAACAGATTGATCACGGGACAGATGTGGCTCGGTATCAACTCCAATTTGTCGCCTATCGCGAGACGCCCGCCCTGCTCGACGTCGATGGCGCCCACTCCGTGCTCTTCGGAGGTGAAGCTCATCGTCAAGTCCGTGCGACCGACCACGCGGATCCACCCCGGGCGACCCGCGCCATCGGAGGTGAACGCCTTGGTGCCTGCATCAATGACGAAACGGTCGTTGCTCGGACGTGCGACGACCGTGGCGAGAATTCGTGCTGCGCACGTCTCCTCCGTCGCCACGCCCAGGCTCATCATCGTGGTGTCATTGAAGACGTACGTCCCGGGCCGTACTTCGGTCACGCCGTCGTGGCGTAGTTCACTGCGCGCTGAGGGGGTCGTTCCCACACTGATTTCGCGAATTGGCACTCCAGCATCCGCGCACAGCTCACTTGTCATTGTGAGATCTGCGACTTCTCGATCGACGAGCACGTCTCGGTCCGTTGACGACACTGCGCCATAGACGTGCCCCGCATGCGTCATGAGTCCGAGAACCGTGACGCCTTCAACGTCAGCAATCTGGGCGACGAGACGGGCCGTTGGCTCGCCCGGAGGTCGCCCCATCCGGTGCAGGCCGGTGTCGACTTCTACATAGATCTCGATGGGATCGCCGCTACTGGTACCAAGCTGTCCGAGGCCTCTTGCCACTTCGACTGAGTCGAGGCTGACGATGATGCGAGCCTTCTCGCGTAACGCCTGCAAACGTGACAGCTTCGCGCCGCCGTAGATCGGATACGCGATCAATATGTCGTCAAAACCTGCGGCGACCATCACTTCGGCTTCGCCCACCTTGGCGCATGTGATGCCGGACGCACCCGCGTCAACCTGAAGCCGAGCAATCTCTGGCATCTTGTGTGTTTTCGTGTGCGGGCGCAAGCGCACGCCACTCTCGAGCGCACGTTGGGCCATTTCGTCAATATTGCGCTCGACGCGATTGAGATCCACCACGAGAGCAGGTGTATCGAGGTCGTGGAGATTCATGGTTGCAGCATCGCAATCAGCAAGGTGTCTCCATCCGTGTTCCGGCGATCTCGCGGTCGGCTCATCTCACGCTACCGGCTCGCAAAGTGTCGAGCGATGCGCCGCGTCGGCGTTGAGGGATCGTGCGGCGCTCAGGTACGGTGAACTGACGATTAAGCAAAGGGTGAAGGCATGCAGGAGTATGTTGCGGCGCCGTGCACGACCGACGTGTACGAACTGGGCGAAGGCTGCCGTTGGGACGAGGTTCGCGACGAGCTGCTCTGGGTCGACATTCTCACTGGCCGTTTCTTCCGCGCGAAGGCGGACGGAACACAGGTCGAGATCGTCGCTCGGTATTCGGTGCGGGGGTTTCTCTCGGCGGTTGCCCCGATCGAAGACCGCGGGCGTGGATGGGTAGTCGCGGTCAATCAGTCCATCGCGCTGCTCGATGAGTCAGGGTCGTTGCGCGAAGTGGCTCGGCCGGAGGCGCACCGAGAGAGCGAAGTTCGCATGAATGACGGTGCCGCGGATCCGTGGGGACGATTTTGGATCGGTTCGATGGCCTTCGACGGCAGCGAGGGACGAGGGGTTCTCTACCGCTACCAAGAGTCAACGGGGACCGAAACGGTGTTTGGTGGCGCAACGATCTCGAACGGCCTCGGTTGGAGTCCCGACCGGAGAACCATGTACTACGTCGACTCCGGTCCCGCGACGCTCAGCGTCTTTGACGTCGACGATGTCGGTGATATCTCTGGTCGGCGAGTCCTCGTTCGATTCGATAAGCGACTGGGCGATCCGGACGGACTTTGTGTGGACGCGGACGGCGCGATTTGGGTCGCCGTGTGGGGCGGTTACCAGGTGCGTCGCTACTCGCCGGAGGGCGAACCATTGGCGCAGGTCCACCTCTCCACGGCACAGCCGTCGAGTTGCGCGATTGGCGGTGCCAATGGGACGACGCTCTATATCACCACCGCGCGCGAAGATATGTCTGAGGCGACGTTGTTCGCTGAACCCGACGCTGGCCGGCTGTTCTGCGTCGACGTGGGTGTCAGGGGCCTGCCCATTGCTTCGTATCGCCTATGAGTGGCGACCTCGTGAGTTCGTACTCCTCGTGCGCCGTGCCGGCTTGGTGGGAATAGGCATCTTGACGCGCGCGACGACGATGTCGGTACGCTTGCGAAGCTCGGCGCTGAGCGGAAGGTCGATCTGGTTGTGGAGTATTCGGTAGCGCCACTTACTTGGCGCCAGTACGGGGATCAGTACGACGATCTGCTGATGGTGCTTGCGTCGCTCCTTGTCAATGAACTCTGAGATGGGGGCCACCACCGAGGTGTACTCCGTATGCAGAATCTGCAGTTCCGGTCCCGGATTCCAGCGTTGCCACTCGAGAGCGAGACTGCTGCAGCGCTCATGATGCTCATCGCCTTCTGCCAGCACAACGGAGATCGCCACGACGTCATGGCTGAGTGAGAGCGCTTCGCCGATCGCGAACCGGGTGAGTTCCGACACGTTGGCGATAGGTACGACGACAACCGTCCTCTTCTCCATCGGTGCCTTTGGGATCTCGCCAATGCCAATGGCCACCGACACGATCGCGTAGTACGCGTGAATGCGCTTGAACAAGAGGATGAAGGTCGGCACGGCGGCGACCACGATCCACGCGCCTTCCGCGAACTTCGAGACGAGAAAGATGATGGTGGCCGCCCCCGTGACGAGGGCGCCCGCGCCGTTGACGATCGCGCGGTATCTCCAGCGTGGGGGTCGCAGTCGCCACCAGTGGACCACGAGCCCCGTCTGAGAGAGCGTGAAGCCCGTAAAGACGCCGATCGCGAAGAGCGGAATCAGCTCGTTGGTGTTGCCACCGACGGCGATGAGCAGGAGAGCGGACATGCCGGCGAGCACCCAGATACCGCTGTTAAACACTTGACGGTCGCCACGCAGGCCGAAGAGGTGGGGTAGGAAGTTATCGCGAGCGAGGAGGCTCCCGAGGATGGGCAACCCGCCAAAGGACGTGTTGGCGGCGAGCGCCAGCACGAGGGTGATCGTGATCGAGACGACGTAGTAGGCCCAGTGCCGCCCGACCGCCATGCCCATGATCTGGCTCAGCACCGTCTCTTCGCTGCGCGGTCCAATGTGCCAGCGACGTGCGAGCACCGCGAGGCCCAGCAACATCGTGCCGAGCACGATGCCCAGCATCAGCTCGGTTCGTTTTGCGCGTTGGATGCGCGGTTGCTTGAACAGGGGGACCCCGTTGGCGATGGCCTCGACGCCAGTGAGCGCGCTACATCCCGCGGAGAACGCCTTCAAGATGAGGAGTACCGAGATGACCTGCAGGCCGTGGGCCGAAAGCAGCGAGTGACCGGGCTGGCGCTCGTGGAGTCCGAGAGGATGGATCAGTCCGATCACAATGATGGCGAGCAGTCCAATGATGAACATGAACGTCGGCAGCAAAAAGGCGCGGGCGCTGTCGCCGAGGCCCCGAAGGTTGAGCAGCGTGATGACGGCGAGCACACTGAGACAGATCGCAACCGTATAGGGGCTCAAACTCGGGAACGCCGAGGTGAGGCTCGCGACGCCGGCGGCGATGGACACCGCCACGGTGAGTGTGTAGTCGACCACAAGCGAGGCGCCGGCGACGAGGCTGGCATTGACCCCGAGGTTGGCTCGCGACACGGCGTAGGCGCCGCCGCCGCCGGGATAGGCGTCGATGACCTGGCGATAGGAGACCACGAGTATGGCGAGGAGCACGATGATGGCGAGTGTGATCGGCAAAATCAGGTGCAACGCGCCCGCGCCGGCGAGTGCGAGGACGACGATGATGGCCTCGGGACCGTACGCCACCGACGTGAGCGCATCGAGTGAGAGCGCGGAGAGTCCCTCGAAGGGGTTGATCTGCTCCTTGGACGCCTCGCTCGATCGGAGAGGCCGCCCCATGAGAACGGTCCACACCGAGTGCCCGACAGAGCCTTTGCGGGGCGCGTCGGTGGCCATCTCTAAATCGTAGGTGCGAGCGCTATTTGGCGGAGATCGGCGTTGGAGCCTTAATGTAACCATCGGTCGGCGCGGTCGAGGTCAACGTCGAAATGATGATGGGAAGAAGAAGAGGAGACTATTGATGAGACTGGCGCGAGTGGGTTCAGCCGGTAACGAGCGACCAGCAGTGTTCGGCGCAGGCGATGACCTGTGGTATCTGCCCGACTCACTCGGCGATTTGAACGGCGAGTTCTTTGCCCGTGGCGGCCTCGAGGACGTGCGCGCCCTCGTCGACCGCGGTGTGCTGGTTGACCGGGTCGACGAGTCAGTGCGGTTCGGCGCGCCGATCGCCAAGCCCGAGAAGGTCCTCTGCATTGGACTGAACTACCGCGACCACGCCGAAGAGACGGGAAGCCCGATACCCGTCGAGCCAATTGTGTTCATGAAGGCGCCAAACTGCGTCGTCGGACCGTTCGACGAGATCCTCGTGCCGCGCGGATCGACCAAGACCGACTGGGAGGTCGAGCTCGGCGTGGTGATCGGTCAACGAGCGCGCTACCTCGATAGCCCCGCCGACGCGACGTCGGTAATTGCCGGTTACTGCGTGTCGCATGACGTCTCAGAGCGAGAGTTTCAGTTAGAGCGCGGCGGTCAGTGGGACAAAGGCAAGTGCTGCGAGACGTTTAACCCGCTCGGTCCGTGGTTCGTCAGTGCCGAGGATATCGCTGACCCCCAGGCCCTCTCAATGCGACTGAGCGTCAACGGCGTCCTTCGCCAGAATGGAAACACGGGCAACATGATCTTCGGGGTCGACCACTTGGTGTGGTACCTCAGTCAGTTCATGGTGCTCGAACCGGGAGACTTGATCAACACGGGAACGCCGGCTGGTGTTTCGCTCGGTCACGACGATGTTCCCTTCTTGAAGTCCGGTGACATCGTCGAGGTCTCCATCGAGGGATTGGGACAGCAACGCGGGTTACTTGCACAGGCGTGAGCGTGACGGTCGGTCCAGAGGAGACGCGTCAGGACGGCGAGTCGGCCTCGTGCCTGATCGCTCGATACCGAACGGTCGCCCACCAGAGGGACCAGAGGACGAAGGCCTCGATCAACGCAGCCAGGACCTCGATCACCACTGCGCGATTGATCGACACGAGGATCACAACCAGCAGCTCCGCAGCGACTGCGAGCAGGCAGAGCACCGCGTAGGGACCGTACTGATACGCCGCTTGATGAATACGGCTCGACGGGTGAGCGCTGGTGCGCCAGAACGCTTCGAGGACTTCGCGTTTCTCCTGTCGCGAACAGCTTCGATACACATCGAGCCTCACCCACGTAACGCTACAGAGTCCTCGGTGTCGCAAAGGCGAGGACTCTCCATTAGTACCGGGTTGAGAAGACAACAAGGAGGTGGCCGTGACGCAGACTTTGGGTCAAACGGTGGCGTTTTTGGGGATTGGTCAGATGGGCGCGCCGATGGCGAAGCGATTGATCGCCGCGGGGTTCGCGCTGCAAGTGTGGGATCAGGCGCCGGGGCATACGGCGTCGCTGGCCGACGCGGGAGCAAAGCCCGCATCAACGCCGGCTGAAGCCGCAAAGGACGCGGACTTCTTGATCACGATGCTCCCCGACGGAGCGATCGTTCAATCGGTCATGTCCGGCGAGCAGGGAGCGTTGGGATCATTGCCGAAGGGTGCGCTCTGGCTGCAGATGAGCACGGTCGGCGTCGACTGGTTGGCGACGCTGCACGGTCTCGCCAACGACAACGGTGTTGACTTCTTGGACGCGCCGGTCTCAGGCAGCGTCGCGCCCGCAACGAACGGGACGTTGGTCATTCTCGCGAGCGGTCCGTCGCAGTATCGCGCGCGATCGACCCCGGTGTTTGAGGCGTTGGGCCGAATCGTCTGGCTTGGCGACATCGGCGCCGGGAGTGCGGCGAAGCTCGTCCTTAACAACTGGCTTGCCGACATCGTCGAAACAACGGTCGAAATGATTCGCTTCAGCGAAGCGCTTGGACTCGACCCTCACGCGGTGGTCGACTTGCTGGAGGGCTTGCCGCTCGGCTCCCCCTACGGTGTGGCGAAGGCACGCCAGATGCTCGCGGGGGACTTCGCGCCGAGCTTTGCGTTGAAGCACGCGCTCAAGGACGTCGACCTCTCGCTCGAGACGGCCGATGCCCGGGGGGTGCGGCTGCTCGTCAGCGAATCGTTCGTCGAAACGTGGCACCGAGCGGTGGACGACGGATTCGGTGACCGCGACGTCTCAGCGGTCTTTGCTGAGACGTCGCGATAGGGAACTTAGAACTCTGAGACGATCTCGAACTGGACGACCTCAGCCTCTTCGGAAACCGAACCGGAGGGGGCGGCGGCACCGTCGCGCGCCGAGCCGCGCAGCACGACGACCGTCACGAGCAGTGCGAGCGCGGCGAGGATTGCTCCGATGAAGAAGGTCTCGTGGTAGCCACCGACGAGCGCGTTGGTGGTCGAACTGCCGCCCTTGAGCAGCGACGTAGATCGGCTGGCTGCGAGGGTCCCGAAGACTGCGAGACCGGTCGACGAGGCGAGCCACATCGAGACGTTCACCAGCCCTGAGGCCACACCCGCGTCACTGCGAGGCACGTCGGCCATCGCAATAGTGAGCAGCGGCACAGCGGAGACGCTCATCCCGACACCGAGCAGCAAGAACGCGGGCAAAATCGACGTGGCGTACACCGCGTGGCTGTCAGCACGCGAGAGGACGAGGAGTCCGATGATGATCGCGGTCATGCCAGGAATGAGCAGTCTCATGGCGCCGAAGCGCGCGAGCAGCCGACTCGTGACGCCGAGCGACATGATCGCCATCGAGAGGGTGAGGGGGAGGAACGCGATACCGGTGCGCAGCGGGTCGTAACCCATGACGCGTTCGAGGTACAGCGCGCCGAAGAAGAGGACAGCGTACATCGCGGTAAAGGAGAGCCCTCGCACGACGCTCGAGGTCGTGAGGCTACGCAGCTTCAAGATGCGCATCGGCATGATGGGCTTGGCGATGTGGGACTCGAGGTAGAAGAAAGCCGTCATCAACACGGCTGATCCGGCCACAAAACCGAGCGTGTGCGCCGACACCCATCCGTACGTGGATGCCGTGACGATCCCGTAGATGCCGATGATCAGCGACGAGGTCATGAGCAGCGAACCCTTGATGTCAAGACCCTGTCGGACACCGAGGCCTTCATTCTCCTTGATCAGTATCGAGCCGAGAATGAGCGTGGCGATGCCGATGGGCACGTTGATGACGAAGATCCAGTGCCAGTTGACTGCCTGGGTGAGAAGGCCCCCGACAAGAAGCCCTATCGAGCCACCGCCCACCGCGACGAACATGTACGCGCTCATGGCCTTTGCGCGCTCGGCGGCGCCTGAGAATTCGGTGACGATGATCGCCACGATGACCGAGGTCGAGATCGCACCGCCCATGCCTTGGAAGAACCGCGCCGTGATCAGCGTCGCCTGGTTTTGGGCCAGCGAGCAGACGAATGAGGACAGGGTGAATAGTGCGACGCCACTGAGGAAGACTTTCTTCCTTCCGAGCAGGTCGCCGAGGCGCCCCGCGAGCAGCAAGAAGCTTCCAAAGGCGATCAAGTACGCGTCAACGACCCAAGTCAGATTCGCCTGGGAGAAGTGAAGGTCGCGCTGAATAGAAGGAAGCGCCACGTTGACGATGGATGAGTCGAGAGCGTTCATAAGCATGGCGAGGCAGACCACGATGAGGGCGATCCAACGGCGTCTTGATGTAGTACCTGGTGAAAGGATAAGAGTATCTGTCATCGTAAAAGTCCTCGGTGGGTAATGTGGAAGCACTTAACAACGATTCGTTATGATCGTTTAAGCGGTATAATCATGATAGCATGAATATCGACACTTCGCTACCATTAACGCCGATGGATGAAAATTCGTCCACTGGGCCGATCCTGTTGCTGACGCAATTAGCGCGTCTCATCAACCGACGAAGCACCCCTGAACTGCTCGGTCAGACCTTGAAGGAGCTCGGTGCGCTGTCCTACTTGCGTGACTACGACGAAACGACTCAGCAAGCGCTCGTCGAAGGATTGTGCATCGACGCGAACTACTGCGTGTTGCTGCTGAATGACCTGGAAGACAGCGGACTCGTCGAGCGTCGTCGCGATCCCTCTGACCGTCGCCGACACATCGTCTCGATGACCGAAGAGGGCAGCAAGGCACTTGAGCGAGCCGAAGCAGCACAGCAGACGCTCGAGGACGAGATGCTTGGCGCGCTGAACAAGGAAGAGCGTTCGACGCTCGCTCACTTGCTACGCAAGGCCATCGATGGCCAGACCGCTGCTGCTACGCCAAACGCGCGCTAATCTCGCGGCTTCTTGATGTGCCGCTCCTTGGTGAGCGCTGCCCATAGCCCGCTCCTCGTTGGTGTCGGCGCGGTGACCGGTGCCGTGTACGTTTTCTCAGGTGTCGGCGCGGCTCCTTCGCGCAGTCCAAGCTCGTGAGTGGGTGGCGTGCGCCATTCTGTGGACAGACGGGGTATCGGCCCGACTGAACCAAAAGCGCCTCGCGCCGCTTCCGCGGTGATCTGCCTGTCGTAAAGCGCACACAGCATGGCCAGCGAGTAGCCCAGCCCCGCGAATATAAGCGATGCGATCACACCGATCGCGAGGACGATCCATGCTGCAGGGTCGTGGGAGGCGGCTACGTTCAAGTACTGTTGCCCTTTTTGGGCGACGTCGAAGGCGGCGACGAAGGCGCCAAGCAACGTGACTACCGCAACGCATTGAAGGATCAGACCTACGATTCTCGCGTTGCTTCGTATGGAGTAGCTCGTCGCCTCGCTGATCACCTGAATGAAGCTAGCGAAGCGTAGCGTCGGCTTTGACGATACCTGTCTGCAGACTTCGGCGCTTTGCGACGCGTGGCAAGGGCTATTCACCGCAGTGGTCTCGTCGACCGAGCTGATCTAGCCAAATTCTCATCACTCGATTCGTTGGGGGTCGTTGAAGGCCTCGTCTGCTCGCGCCTAGTGCCAACGTCGACGCGCTAGCGGTGCCGCTGCCCGTTCGTTCTCGAGCGCGCGAAGATTCCTATGACACTCAGAACTGACAGAGCGATCCACGTCACATTGACGGCAGGCATCCAACGGACGCGTTCGCCGTTCACCACGTACACGCCAACAGGCAGCACGACCCCACCAAAACCCCCGCCCGATCCTGCGACGTGCGAGTCCGAGTCCGTCGTTGATCCAGGCGAAGCCTCTTGAGCGGGCACGTCGCTTCCGCCCCCACCACCACCGCCCGCGACGAAAGCGACCGGGATGACGAGAGTGCCGTCTTTCTCGTACGCCGGTCCAAAGGCTCGACCCACCGAGAGTTGGTCGCCAACCTTGTTCAGTAGTTCCTTCACGTCCATCCACAACCCCTTTCGTCCTACGGCTCGATGAGAGCCGTTACCGACCGGATCTAGCCAAACTCTCGATCGGTCGGGAAATTTAAGCCCGTCGCGATCGCAAACTGCGTGTCGCCGGTCGCGCCGCAGCCGAGCTTTTGGTCGACACGCCGCCTCCTCGTTCGGGCCAATAGGGGCTCACCCGGACGTTACATCGTGGCTCTTCAATACTGCCGGTCGTTTTGTGCCGTCGTAACGCCAGCGATAACCTCGAAATCACCACCCGAAAGGCACGAAAACGCAATGAGCATCCCCAGTGCTTCGTATTCCATCACGATGCGTGTCGCCCTCACGAGCGCCTCAGAGATCCCCACGATCGCCACCGCAGTCAGCGAGGCGGGTGGGCTCGTGACCGCGCTCGACGTCGTAGAGCCGATCGACGGACGAATGGTCATTGACGTGACCTGTAACGCCACCGACGAGCAGCATGCGGAGCTGATTGGCTCATCGGTCGAGGCGGTGAAGGGCGCGCATGTCCACGCCATCAGCGACCGGACGTTCCTCATGCACCTCGGCGGGACGATCGCGATGGAGCCGAAGGTTCCCCTGAAGACTCGTGATGACCTCTCGATGGCGTACACACCAGGAGTCGCTCGCATCTGCAGCGCGATAGCAAAGGATCGCTCGCTCGCGCGCAAGCTCACTATCAAGCGCAATACGGTGGCGGTCGTTACCGATGGCTCGGCCGTGCTTGGACTAGGCAACATCGGACCCGAAGCGGCGCTGCCCGTCATGGAGGGGAAGGCCCTCTTGTTCAAGCGTTTCGCCAACATCGACGCGTGGCCGGTCTGCCTCGACACGCAAGACACCGACGAGATCGTTCGCATCGTCCAGTGTCTCGCCCCTGTCTACGGCGGGATCAACCTCGAGGACATCTCCGCACCCCGCTGCTTTGAGATCGAAGCTCGCCTTCGCGACCTCCTCGACATCCCGGTGTTCCACGACGACCAGCACGGCACTGCGACGGTCGTCTATGCGGCGCTCATCAACGCGCTGCGTGTCGTCAAGAAGCAGATGAGCGATATTCGAGTCGTCGTCCTTGGTGTCGGCGCCGCAGGTGTTGCGATCAGCAAGCTGCTGCTCACGGTGGGCGTCGGCGACATCGTCGGCGTCAATCGTGCTGGCATCCTCGACGAACTTGACCCAAAGCTCGACGAGGAGCGTCGCTGGCTCGCCGAACACACCAATCGCGAGAAGCGCACCGGTTCGCTGAGCGACGCAATGATGGGGGCCGACGTGTTCATCGGTGTCTCCGGCCCGAACGTCGTTGAAGAAGCGCACATCAAGCTCATGGCGAAAGACTCGATCATCTTTGCCCTCGCCAACCCCGTCCCCGAGATCGATCCGGTGATCGCGCGCCGGCATGCGGCCATCGTCGCGACCGGTCGCAGTGACGAGCCGAACCAGATCAACAATGTGCTCGCATTTCCTGGCATCTTTCGAGGTCTGCTCGACGTCGGAGCGTCCAGGATCACCGAAGAGATCGAGATCGCCGCGGGAGAGGCGATCGCTGGGGTGGTGAAGGAGAGCGAGCTCTCCGCTGACTACATTGTCCCGACGGTGTTTAACCCGGGTGTCGTTGGCGCTGTGGCCGAGGCCGTGGGCAATGTGGCGCGCCCTTCGATCCAGGACTGACGCCAGGTCCCGAAGCATCCGTCGCACTCGTTTACGCTCGGTGGAGCGATGGAGGTGGCATGGGCGGATATCCCTACCAAGACAAGTTCGAGGTGCATCGGACGCTCCCCGAAGAGGGCACCGACAAAGATGCGGTGCTCGCGATGCTCGCGACGATGTCCGAAGCCGAGAATCCTGCCTGGGAGACCGGCCAGGTCTCAGGCACGATGTACTGCGGTGACCACGATCACTACGACTTCTTGAACGAGGCGTTCTCCTACTTCTCCTACGTCAACTCGCTGCAGCGTGATCTCTGTCCAAGCAATACGAAGTTTGAAGCTGAGGTCATCGCGATGACACTTGACCTTCTTGGCGCGAAGGCCCTCACCGACACGACGCCTGCGGGGCTCGTGACGTCGGGCGGGTCGGGTTCGATCGCGCACGCCGTCCTCGCGTACCGCGAACATCACCCGACACCGGGACGTCCGAACATCATCAAGCCGGAAACGGCCCATCCGGCGTTCGCAAAGGCCGGCCACCTCTTCGGCGTCGAGATCAGAGTGGCACCGGTTGATCCGGTGACGACCCAAGTTGATCTCGACTGGGTTAGAGCGAACATCGATGAGAACACCGTGGCGCTCGTGGGGTCGGCGTGCAACTACGGCTATGGAACCGTCGATCCGATCACCGAGTTGGGCCAGATCGCTGTCGAACGGGGGGTCGGCTTGCACGTCGACGGTTGCCTTGGCGGGTTCATCCTGCCCTTTGGGCGCGAGCTCGGCTACGACATCGAGCCCTTCGACTTCTTCGTCCCGGGAGTGACGACGATTTCCGCGGACACCCATAAATATGGTTACGCCTTGAAGGGGACCAGCGTGCTGTGCTTTGCCGACAAGGCGTTGCGCAACGATCAGTACTTCTATCTGACGGACTGGTCGGGCGGGAAGTACTGCTCGCCGGGCATGGATGGATCACGTTCGGGAGGGCTGCTGGCTGCGACCTGGGCGGCCATGGTGCATCTCGGCCGCTCGGGCTACCGGCGCTACGCCGAACGGATCTTTGCGACGTCGGCCGCGATGCAAGAAGCCGTGCGCGAGCACCCATCGCTGCGGCTCATGGGTGAGCCCACGTTTCTCTTCTCGTTCACGTCCGACGAGTTCGACATCTATCTTGTGAACGACTTCTTGCGCTTGCGCGGATGGCGAATGAACGGTCAGCAGTATCCGAACGCGCTACACATGGCCGTCACGCGACCCCAGACCCAACCCGGTGTCGTCGAGCGGTGGCAGGGTGACCTCGCCGAGGCCGTCGCCTACGCCCAAGAGCATCGGGACGAACCGGCGAAATCGGGTGCCATCTATGGCGGCGTCGCGGGGGGCATGACCGAGGAGGCTGACAGCTTTATCAAGTTCTTCATGGCCGAAATGATGGATCAGCATTCCGCCGTCCCGTCGTAATGGCCGACGCGGACCTCTGTCTCAGCATCGATTTGGGCAGTGGCGGCCCAAAGGTCGCGCTCGTCACTCTTGACGGTGAGATCCTCTGCCACGAGGTTCACCACGTCGCGACCGGCTTCGGCGACGATGGCGCCGCGACGCAGGACGCGGAAGAGTGGTGGTCGATCATCGTCGCCTCAACCCGTCGAATGCTCGGGTCGATCGGTTCGCCCACTCAGGTGAAGGCGGTCGCGGTGACTGGCATGTACGCCTGCACGGTGCCGGTCGACGCGAACGGGCGACCCACCGGGCCGTGTCTGACCTGGCTCGATACCCGTGGGGCACCCTACGCACGCAAAGCCATCGGTGGCTGGTTTCAGGGTTACAACCCGCGAAAGGTGTTGCCACTCGTTCGAAAGACGGGCGGCGCGCCCTCGACAGCTGGTGACGATCCCGTCGGCCAGATCCTCTACCTCGAGCACGAACGGCCCGACGTCGTCGCGGCGACGCGCTGGTACCTAGAGCCGATCGACTACCTCACCATGCGTCTCACTGGTGTCGCGACCGCGACGCACGCGTCGATGCTCGCGTGGTGGATCACCGACAACCGACACCTCGACAACTATCGCTACGACGAGGGACTGCTCTCGATGATGGGCCTTGACGCTGCGAAGCTGCCGTCGCTGGTTCCCTTCGGGTCCATCATCGGGACAGTGTCGAACGCCGCGGCAGAAGAGCTCGGACTCAATGGCGATGCGGTGGTCGTCACGGGCATCCCCGATCTGCACGCCGCCGCGATCGGTTCGGGCGCAACTGGCGTATTCGACACCCACCTGGCGCTCTCGACGACGTCGTGGATCAGCTGTCCCGTCGCAAAGAAGAAGACCGACATCAATCATTCGATTGCGTCCGTGCCCGGTCTTACGAACGACTCCTACGTCGTTATCGACAGCCAAAATACTGGTGCGAAGTCGCTGGAGTGGCTCCGCGGTGTGTTGACGAGCAGTGGCGTTGGGCTGAGCTTTTTCGAGATGACAGAGCTCGCGGTAACTTCGCCGCCTGGCGCGAATGGGGCGGTGTTCACGCCCTGGCTCGCCGGGGAACGCTCGCCGATCGATAACAAGAGGATCCGAGGTGGTTTCACCGGCCTCGCGGTCACAACCACCACGGCTGATCTCGTGCGTGCCGTCATGGAAGGGGTCGCGGCAAACAGCGCCTGGCTCTTTCGCTACGTCGAGAAGTTCGCCGGAACGACCCTCTCGCCGGTCCGCTTGCTCGGCGGCGGTGCCCAGTCAACTCTGTGGTGCCAGCTCTACGCGGACGTGCTCGATCGCGATGTCGAACAGGTGCCCCAACCGTTGCTCGCTCAGCTGCGCGGGGCGGCCCTGCTCGCGTCAATCGCCTTGAAACGTCGAACGCTCGCGGATCCGGTAGCGCTGGGGAGGATGTTCCAGCCGTCCGCTTCGGCGTCGTTCTACCAAGCGCGATCCGGTCAGCTCGAACGGCTCTATCGCAGAGATCGAAACTGGTCTCGCGGGAACGCAAAGACCACGACGCGCTCGAACGCGTAAACCGCTCGAATATTTCGTTCACTACGATCGGAGAGTCGCTCGCTCAAAGGATGGTCACCGGTGACCTACGACGTGGAATCTATTCGACGGCACTTTCCCTCTCTGGACGATGGAGTGGCGTACTTTGACGGACCCGGCGGAAGCCAAGTCCCCGACGTCGTCGGCGACGCCGTGCGCGAGACGCTCACCTCGGGGATCTCCAATCGCGGCGCCGTCACCGCATCTGCCCGTCGCGCGGACGACGTCGTACTCGCGGCGAGGGCGGCCGTCGCCGACTTCCTGGGTGCCAAGCCGACCGGGGTCATCTTCGGACGATCAATGACCCAGCTGACCTACGACTTTTCGCGAACGCTCGCCAAGCAGTGGTCGTCCGGCGACGAGATTGTCGTGAGCCGCCTCGATCACGACGCCAACGTGCGTCCGTGGCTGCAAGCAGCTGAGGCTCGCGGCGCGTTCGTACGGTGGATCGGCATCGACCCCGAGACTGCGGAGCTCGACATGGCGAGCCTCGCGGCGCAGCTCGGCGAGTCAACGAGGCTCGTGGCCGTGACGGGTGCATCGAATCTCGTTGGCACTCGACCCGATCTCGCCGCGATCGCGCGACTTGTGCACGACGCCGGGGCGCTCCTCTACGTGGACGGAGTGCACCTGACCCCGCATGCCTCGATCGATGTCACCACCCTCGGCGCGGACATCTATGTCTGCTCGCCGTACAAGTTCCTGGGCCCTCACTGCGGTGTGCTCGTTGCAGGTCCCGATCTCCTTGAGACGCTTGCGCCGGACAAGCTCCTGCCGTCAAGCTACGAAGTACCCGAGCGATTTGAGTTCGGTACCCTGCCCTTCGAGCTACTCGCGGGCACGACCGCCGCGATCGACTTTCTCGCGTCGATCGCCGCCTCTTCGGCGTCGACCCGTCGAGAACGCCTCGTTGCGTCGATGGAGGCACTGGAGGCCCACGAGCTGGACCTCTTCGGTGATCTTGAAGCGCGCCTGACGAACGTGGACGGCGTCACGCTGTACGGACGCGCCGCGGTCCGAACGCCCACCGCGCTCTTTTCGATCGAAGGGGTGGAGAACGCGGTGATCTCCGCGCAGCTCGCGGCGTTCGGCGTCAACGCGCCCGAGGGGAGCTTCTACGCACTCGAAGCGTCACTTTCCCTTGGCCTCGGCGAGGGCGGCGCGGTGCGCGCCGGACTCGCGCCGTACACCAACCGGCATGACGTCGACCGGCTCGTCGAGGGCGTTGAACAGATCGCGAAGAGTAGGGCGTAACGATCTGGAGGGCGCACCTCTAATCTTCGCCGTATGGAGATATCAGCAGTTGTTGCCACCGCCTACGGCGGACCCGAGGTGCTCAAGCTCATCGACTTAGAACTCGGCGAGCCGAAATCTGGTGAGGTGCTCGTCGAGGTACGTGCGGCCGCGACCAATCCGATCGACGTCAAGATCTACAGCGGTAACTCCGCAAGTGACCCGTCGCGACTGCCGATGCGTCTCGGCTTCGAAGCGGCCGGCGTCGTGCTCGCGACGGGCGGCGACGTGGAGGGACCAACGGGGCGAATCCATACGGGTGACGAGGTCATCGTCTTTCCCGCGACCGGCGCCTACACAACTGCGCTCATCGCACCCGCCACGAGCATTCTCGCAAAACCTCCGCAGATGTCGTTCGAAGAGGCGAGCGGGCTCATGCTCACCGGCACCACCGCAGTCCATGGCCTACAGGCGGGCGGGGTCAAGGCGGGAGACACGGTCCTGATCCACGGCGCAGCGGGAGGCGTTGGTCTCATGGCCGTCCAGCTGGCGTTCGGCGGAGGAGCTCGCGTTATCGCCACTGCACGAGACTCCGAGCACGATCTCCTGGCGAGCATGGGCGCCAAGCCCGTCGCCTACGGCGACGGACTTCTGGAGCGGGTCCAAGCGCTCGCACCCGGAGGAGTCGACGCCGCGCTCGATTGCATCGGCACCGCAGAGGCGCTCGACGTTTCACTTGCCGTCGTCAAAGATCGAAGCCGGATCGTCACGATCGTTTCCTCGCCTCGGGCCATCGAACTTGACGTCAAGAGAATCGGCGGAGGGCCCGGGGCTGATCCGGGCACCGAGATTCGCGCCGCAGCGCGTCTCGAACTCCTTCGTCGAATTGAGGAGGGTTCACTTCGTGTCGTCATTGAGGCAACGTATCCGCTGCCGGAGGTGCAGACGGCGCACCGCGAGCTGAAAAAGGGTCACGCGCACGGAAAGATCGTCCTGATCGCGTAAGGAGAGTTCAGAACTCTTCGTGCGTCTCGGGGTCCGAGTCGGGGCGCAACTGATCGATGGACGATATTGCCGCCATCTCCTCGCTCGAGAGGTCGAAGCTGAACACGTCAAGGTTCTCGCGCTGGTGTTCGATCGACGACGCCTTTGGGATGGGCAGCGCGCCGAGCTGAAGTTGCCATCGCAGCACTATTTGGGTAGGCGTCTTGCCGTAGTGGCGAGACGCGTCGGCGATTGCTCGGTAGCTCTGCAGCGGCAGACCGCGCCCAAGGGGACTCCAGCTCTCGGTGACGATGTCATCACGCGCGTCGACGTGGCGCATGGTCGCCTGGTTCCAGACCGGGTGCAGTTCGAGCTGGTTGACGACGGGCACGACGCCGGTCTCGTCCTTCAGCCGGTCGACGTACGCCTCGGTGAAGTTGCTCACCCCAATTGAGCGGATGAGCCCTTCGTCGCACAGCTGGATCATGGCCCGCCAAGAATCGACGTACTTATCAACGCGGGGCAACGGCCAATGGATCAGGTAGAGGTCGACGTAGTCGAGTCCGAGACGATCGAGAGAGTCCCTGAGCCCGGCGATCGTTTGGTCGAAGCCCTGGTCAGCCCCGCGCAGTTTCGTGGTAACGAAGACCTCGGAGCGGTCGACGCCCGAACGAGAGACGCCACGCCCGACGCCCACCTCGTTGCCGTAGGCCGACGCGGTATCAACGAGTCGGTAGCCAAGATCGAGCGCCGTCGCGACCGCGAACTCGGCTTTCGCGTCATCCATTGGGTAGGTTCCCAGCCCCAGGACAGGAATGGCACGTCCATCGGAGAGTCGTCGAGTCGGAATGGGGAGCACGTCGATCCTCCAATGTCGATGGGGCGCCGTGGAAGCCGGACAGAGCGATGCGACGCGCGATCAACTTAGTGGCGAACCCGCGTCACCTCGCGATGTCTGCGGTTGGCGTGGGAGTATAGACACGAGGTGATCTATGGCACGAGAGGTGCGCGTCGCGGCGGTGCAGATGACGTCGGGCCCCAATCCAGAACAGAACGTCGACGACGCTGTCGACCTCGTCCGTCGCGCCGCCTATGAGGGCGCGAGCTATGTCCAGCTTCCCGAGTACTTCAACTACCGCGGCCCGACCTCGCGCTACTCCTCGGTGGCCGAATCCATCCCCGGGCCGACGACGAACCGTCTCGGTGAACTTGCTCGCGATCTCGGGATCACCTTGCACGTGGGCAGCCTCTTCGAGCGAGCGGACGAACCGGACAAGGCCTACAACACGAGTGTCGTGCTTGCTCCGAGCGGCGAGATCATCGCGACGTATCGCAAGGTCCATCTCTTTGACGTCGACGTTCCTGGCGGCATCGAGCATCGTGAGTCGAGACACATCGCTCCGGGCGACCAGCTCGTCCTTGCCCATGTCGACGGCTTCACGCTCGGACTGTCCGTCTGCTTCGATCTGCGCTTTCCGGAGCTGTACCGCGAGCTCAGCCTTGCCGGGGCAACGGTGCTCGCCGTGCCGTCGTCGTTTGCCGTCGCGACTGGCCGCGTGCACTGGACGACACTGCTGGTCGCACGAGCCATCGAGAATCACGCGTTCGTGATCGCGGCCGCCCAAGCCGGCACCACGTCAGAAGGTGTGTCCTCGTACGGACATTCGATGATCATCGACCCGTGGGGTGAGATCCTCGCAGAGTCGGGGTTCGACAGCGAAGACGTACTCATCGCCACGATTGATCTTGAGCAAGTCGAAGCACGTCGCTCTCAGATTGCGGTCCTTGAGCTTCGTCGGCCCGAGATTTACGACCGCGGCGTCAACTCCTAAAGATCACGTCAGCCATTCTGGACGTACTAGACCGCGGGCATCACATCGCTCGCGATGAGGTGCACGTGATCGAGGTCCTTCATGTCGAGCACCTGGAGGTAGAGGCGCGAGAGCCCGAGCTCGCCCCACTCATGAATCCTGTCAATGACCTCGTTGGGCGTGCCCGTGAGCCCGTTGGCCTTGAGCTCGTCGACCTCGCGTCCGATGTTGGCGGCCCGCCGAGCAACCTCGGCGTCGTTGACCCCACAGCAGATGACTTGGGCGACGGAGCGAAGGACTGACTTGGGATCGCGGCCGACGGCTTCGCAGGCCTCATCGACGAGATCGAACTGCTTCTTTGAAACATCGTGCGAGGAGAAAGCAACGTTGAACTCATCAGCGAAGCGGGCAGCGAGTCGGGGCGTGCGCTTGGCTCCATGCCCGCCCACGATGAGAGGAGGTCTCGGGGACTGGACGGGCTTGGGCAACGCGGGGCTGTTCTTCAGGGTGTAGTGCTGCCCGGAAAAGTTGTAAGTGGATCCGACATCGGTCGTCCATAGACCGTTGATGATCTCGAACTGCTCTTCGAGCTTGTCGAAGCGTTCTTTGAGCGGCGGAAACTCTATGCCGTAGGCGGTGTGCTCCTCGTCGTACCAGCCGGCGCCCAATCCGAGTTCGATACGTCCGCCACTCATGGCGTCGACTTCGGCGACGCAGATGGCGAGCACTCCGGGGTACCGGAATGTGGCGGCGCTGAGCAAGGTGCCAAGTCGCACGGTCGTCGTGTCACGAGCGAGTCCGGCGAGGGTGATCCATGCATCGGTCGGTCCCGGCAGTCCAGAGACGTTGCCCATCTTCAGGTAGTGGTCGGAGCGGAAGAATGCGCCAAAGCCGTCCGCTTCGGCGGCGAGCGCAACGGCGAGGATGTCGTCGTACGAGGCACCTTGCTGCGGCTCGGTGAAAATCCGTAGTTCCATCATGCCTCCACTATCGACGTCGCAACGTTGCGATCTCCGTTATACCAGCGACGCGCTGGCGCACTTCGTCCGAGATGTCTGCGATCGTCAAATAGATTCAGCGGGTTCAACTCGATTCGGTGAGAGGGTTTCCACTCTCGTTCCGACTACTCGTCACACTGCGATTGGCGTGCCGCAACTCGAGCAGTATCTTCCCGCGCCGCTCGCGGCAGCTCCGCAGTTCGAACAAAACGAGCTAGTCCCACCAGGGGCACCCGACTGGGGTGGCGCATACGTCCGGCCTGCTGCTTCAACCCTGAGAACCTTCGGGCGAGCTGCAATCAAGTAGTACACGGCGACGAGCGCACCGAACCCAGTACAGAGGGTGGCGACGGCGATGACGAGTATCCACGCCGTTTTCGAATAGCCCGCAACATAGAAGTCCTCTCTCGAGTGCGACGAGATATCGACGATGGCGAAAATCGAGAGGGCGAGAAGTCCAAAGATGACCGCAAGGAACACCAGCACGACCACGAGGTCAGGCCCGAAGATCATGCTCAGCATGCCCCGACTATATGGTCCTGGCTGCGCGGACTTTCTGTAAACAGCGTGCGAGTTTCGAGTGATGCACCGCTCTCAGTTTGTTGAGCCTTCGATGAACGAGATCCTGATGTAAAGGACACTTGACATCGAGGGGAATGTTAAGTACCCTTTACATCGTGAAGAACGATATTCGAGGGCAGCGTGTGCAGCGCAGGTTGTCGCAAGTCGATCTCGCGGCAGCGCTAGGCGTTTCTCGTCAGACGGTGATTGCGATCGAAAGTGGGAAGTACTCGCCATCGCTGCCCTTGGCATTTCGAATTGCGCGATTCTTTGATGAGCCGGTCGACAAACTGTTCGACCCAGAAGAAGGGGAGGCAGAAGCATGAGAAAGTTCAAGGGCTCGCGACTCTACGCACCGGGTTGCACGCTGATCGTTGGTTCGGTGGTCGCAGGAGCCGTGGCGATTGGCCATACCTGGGGTGACGCGCTCGTTGCCGAGATCGTGACCCTGGTGGCCGCGACCGGCTACTACCTCCTCACCGGAACCGATACCGACATCGGTGCGATCTACGGCCAGCGCTCCGACGAACGCCAAATGATGGTGCGTATGAGCGCGTCGAGGTTGGCGTTGATCGTCGCGCTCGCGGCTGCGTTCGTCTGCGCGGTGGTATCCGTGGCCCTCGATGACAGCTACTGGCAGGCGGATGTCATCGCCAGCGCAGCCGGCGTGTCGTATCTGCTCGGCCTCTCGATCTACGGCGCCCACGACGAACAGTCGCGTGGCGAGGTGGGCGGCATCATGGCGGGTCGGGGCGAATCGGCACCCGATGATCGAAACGATCAGAACGATGAATGAAGGCGCTCTCTCCAAGGTGACGTTTGACGCCGGACTTCTTCGCAGCGGAGATGTATCGAAAATGGAGGTGGATCGATGAACGCGAGAAGAACGCACGCCGTCGCTGGCGCTTTGGCGTTGGCGCTGATGCTCGGACTCGTCAGCGTGCCGATCGGTGCTGAGACGGCGTTCGCCGCAGGCGGACCATCGCCAACTGGTTCGTGGCCGTATCCGAACGGTAACTTGTCGAACACTCGTGTGGCCGCCGGTTCGACGATCACGTTGGCCAATGTGTCGACGTTGAAGGAAGCGTGGTCCTACGACCTCACAGGCAAGGCGACGGCGAGTGTCGGTGGATACGGCACGCTCGCGGCGAACCCGATCGTCGTGAACGGGGTCGTCTACATCCAAGATCTCCACTCGAACGTCTACGCGCTGTCACTCGCGACGGGCAAGCTCGAGTGGTCCTACATCGTGAACAAGAAGGAGCTGAGCGGTCCGGGACCGAACGGGGTCGCGGTGGCCGATGGCATGGTCTATGGCGCCACGCCGACGACGGTCTTCGCCCTCAATGCCACAACGGGCAAGAAGGTCTGGTCGAACGACAAGCTGCTGAAGAAGGGTGAGGGCACGTTCGGTATTCAGCCGCAGGTCGCTAACGGACGTGTCTACTTGGCGAGTCAGTATGGCGAGGCGCGCGGCGGGGGACTGCTGCTCGCGCTCAATGCCACGACGGGTGCGCTCGTGTGGTCGTTCAAGACCGTGCTTAAGCGGTCCAAAGGTGAAGAGGCGCTCGGCGTCGGGGCGGGCGGCGCCTGGGAGACGCCGCTCGTCGGCACCGACGGTTCGGTCACCTTCGGCATCGGGAATCCCTATCAGTCGTTGGCGGGGGCGATGGACTACCCCGCGCAGCTGCTCTACACCGACAGCGACGTCAACTTGAACGCCGCGACCGGCAAGCTCCGCTGGTACTACCAGGGCGTGCCCGATGACTTCAAGGACTACGACATGCAGACCTCGCCGATCTCGACGTCCGCCAACGGCGTTCCAGTGGTGATCGGTGGTGGGAAGATGGGCATTGTCTACGAGATGAATGCCAGCACCGGTCAACTGATCTGGAAGACACCCGTCGGAGTGCACAACGGCCACGACAATGACTCGCTCAACATGGTCAACGGAACGAGCAAGCTAAAGGTTCCCTTTACGTATCTCCCCGGATCCTTTGGTGGCATTTTGACCAACATGGCCGTCGCCGGGAACACCGTGTACGTTGCGACCATCAACCTCGCGCTGGAGTTCACCAGCACTGCTCAGGTCGACGGCACGATCTCCAAGTCCGTATCGATCGGGGGCAGCGTCGAAGCCTTGAATCTGGTCACCGGAAAAGTCGAGTGGGCCACGATGGTGGACGGACTGCCTCTCGGTGCGGCAACCGTGTCCAACAATCTGGTCTTCACTTCCCTCCTGGAAAGCCGGTTACTCGCTCTTAATCGCACCACCGGGGCGATCGTCTTCAGCCAAAAGCTGCCTCGGACCACCAACTCGACGCTGGCGGTCGCTGGCAATACGGTGATCGTGCTGGCGGGAGGACCGGGCAAGGGCAAAGTGGGACCTTCGCAGATCATCGCCTACCGACTTTCGTAGGCCCGTCGTACGAAACCACGTCGCGACCGGTGCGGCGCGGCTTGAAAGGTTGGATCGACGTTCGAATCAAATCGATCAAACCGGCATCTCCTCGGAACGACTTCGTCCTGTTATGTCGAAGCTTTTGTTCCGGTGACGAGACGCTCGCGATCGAACATCCGCGACACGAGGCGCAGCGCCAGGAGGTCGACGAGAAGGAGTCCGACGCCGAACTCGATGGCGGACGAGAACGTCGGATGGATGACACCAGTGATCAGCAAAACGATGACGCCGATCATCGGAAAGCTTGCCAGCATGCCGAGCTGTTGAGCAACGCGAACTTCCGATGCCCTCACCGACACGCCCAACCCGACAACGACTGCCCATCCGGCGACGAGCGGTGCAAAAAGGAACAGGGCGAGCAGCGTCGGTCCGTCGTGGAACACGGCCGAAGAGATGTCGTGATGAGCGAAGAGAGCGACACAGATGAGGAAGAGTGCGTACACGGAGTACGCGAGCGCCACTGAGGGGATCATCACCGCCGCGGCTTTGCCAAGCACCAGCTCTTGCTGGCGAATGGGCGTCGTGAGGAGCGGCTCAAGTGTTCCTTGGTCGCGCTCGCCGACGATCGAGTACGCCGCGAGCGTGCTTGGCGTGACGACCGCTATCAAGAGCATGTAGATAAGGGGCAGGATGACGGCCTTGTCGAGCGACGCGGGCGATCCCGATGGTGGGGCGACGAAGATGACGATCACCGGTTCAACGAGAAAGAGAATCGGGAAGATCAACATCGACACGACAATGGCCCGTTTACGCCGATAGTCCAAGAGCTCCTTGCGAACGACCGCGGCCACCCGTGCGAGATCCAGATTCTTCATGACGTCGGCGCCTCTGTGTCATCGGCGATGAGCTCGAGGTAGACGTCTTCGAGCGAGTGTTGCGACTCGCCAATTGAGAGTACGTCGGCGCCTGCGCCAACCAGGGCGCGGGTCACCTCCGGCGCCGCGACCTTGGGGTCGGTCACCGTGAGCTCGTAGGCACCGTCACCGTCGACGTGCCACTCTTCGACTGCCGGCACTTGTGAGAAGAGTTGACCGGCATCGCTCAGAGGTGCAGCGGTCCTCACGAGCAGCGATCGCTTGAAGAGTTGTTCTCGCAGCTCGTCGGTGCGACCGACGGTGCGAAGCTTGGTGTTCATAATCGCGACGCGGTCACACAGCCGTTCTGCCTCATCGAGTCTGTGCGTTGTCAGGAAGATGGTGACGCCCTTCGCCTTGAGGGCGAGGATCAAATTCAGGACCTCGAGTGATGCAACGGGATCGAGACCCGACGTCGGCTCGTCGAGGAACATGAGCTCGGGCTCGCTCAGGAGTGTCCGTGCGAGCCCAACTCGCTGACGTAACCCCTTGGAGAGGCCGCCGCAGAGATCGTTCGCGCGGTCGGTCAGGTTCACCGAATCGAGCGCCTCGACAATGCGCTTGTTCGCACCTCGCAGTCCGTAGAGCCCCGCGAAGTACTCGAGGTTCTCGCGCACGCTCAGTCGGAGATACAGACCCGGTGACTCGGGCATGACGGCAATCTTTTGACGGATGGCGACGCCGTTCTCCGGCAGGAGGGGGATTCCCGCAACGGTAGCTGTGCCCGACGTGGGTGCGATCAGCGTCCCAAGTGTGCGCACCGTCGTCGTCTTACCGGCGCCGTTGGGTCCGAGGAATCCGAAGACTTCGCCGTAGCCAACCTCGAACGACACGTCCGTGAAGGCGGTGCGATTCCCAAAACGCTTGGTGAGGTGCTCGACTTCGAGCACGAGGGGACCGGTGGGGCGTTGCTGGGCAGCCATGTTCGTGATGACTGCCTTACGAACCTCGGGCGTCAAGGTCGCGCGTGACGACACCGTGGCAGACGAGCCATTCGCGAGCGACGTTGTGCCGGCGACAGTCGCGCTATCGCGTGAGTCGACAGTAGAGTCGTCATCCGGTTCAAGCCAAATCCACAGTCCGGGCCGAACGAGCGAAAAGAGCAGCCAGAAGAGCCAGCGGTTCGCGCGAATCGGATTGGGCGATCGTGGGCGACACGAGAATCCAACGGCACCTCCCTCGATGACGTCAAAGGACAGGTCTGGGCTACGAAGAAGTGGCGTTGACGCCACACGAAGAGTGTGGGTTCCTGTCTCAACGGGGAGATTGACGGTCTCTCCGTCCGACAGGGTCGCGACCGCTGTCCCGTCAACGAGAACCTGCCACGCGCGTTTGCTGGGGGTGCTGTTGACTTTCCGGCCTCGTCTCGTGAGTCGTACGGTTGCCGGCGCTGCCACGGCATCGAGCCTTTCACAGTTGCCTATGGGACGCTCGCGCCGGGACCAAATAATGTTGTCGAAATCCCCGAAGTCGCTCGACGTATAGGTGTAGCGATTTACTGAACGAGGAGAACAACTATGACGCAATATGCCATCACGCTCGTCGCACCGTACGACCCCGAGGACGACGAAGAAGGGTCCCCTGAGGGCTACGCCGAGCACGACCGCTACTCCGAGGACCTTCAACGAGAGGGCGTCATGGTCGCCGCGTTCGCACTGGAATCTCCCGCAACGGCGACGCTGCTACGTGGCATGACGGTCAGCGACGGTCCCTTCATCGAAGCCAAGGAAGTGGTGCTGGGCTTTTGCATCGTGGAAGCGCCCGATCTCGATGCCGCGCTCGCGATCGCCAAGAGGAACCCAATACTCCACCAAGGGGGCGGTCTCGAGGTACGGCCGGTCGCTGGGTCAGTATTAATCGGTGTCCAGTAACTTCGCAGTCGAGCGAGCTCTCGCCGAAGCACACCGTCGCGAATGGGGATCGGTGCTTGCCGCGACCACATTCGCGGTCCGCGATCTCGATCTCGCCGAAGAGAGCGTGCAAGAGGCATACGCTGCCGCGCTCGTCAGCTGGGCACGCGACGGCGTTCCAGAGAATCCCGCGGCGTGGCTGACGACGACTGCGAAGCGGCGAGCTTTCGACGCGATGCGACGTCGTTCGACACTGCAATCGAAATTGCCGATGCTCGTGGTTAGCGACGAGATGGTCGAAACGGCAGAGATGGTGAGCAAGGCGCCAGCGTTCGACGTCGCAGACGAGCAGTTGCGACTCATCTTCATGTGCTGTCACCCGGCGCTCGCGCCCGAGTCACAAGTCGCGCTCACTTTGCGGTTGGTTCGTGGTGCGTCGACCGCAGATATCGCCCGGCTCTTTCTCGTCTCGGAGTCCACGATGGCGGCGCGTCTCACGCGAGCGAAACACAAGATAGCGAAGGCTCGAATTCCAGTGAGGGTGCCCCACGCCGCTGATCTGCCCGAGCGGCTCCAGGGCGTGCTTGGCGTTATTCATCTTCTGTTCACGATGGGCCACACCGCTCCATCGGGATCGACGTTGATGCGCAGCGAGCTCACTGAAGAGTCCGTGCATCTCTCTCGAGTGCTGCGTGATCTCATGCCGAAAGAGGTTGAAGTTGGTGGATTGCTCGCACTGGTGTTGGCGACCGACGCTCGGCGAACCACAAGGACGGATACCGCGGGTGAAATAGTTCCGCTCTCGCAGCAAGACCGTGCTCGCTGGGATCGCGCGGCGATTGAAGAAGCCGGCAAGATTCTCAGTGAAGGCGAGTCCGACGATCGGCCCGGACCCTACGTCCTGCAGGCAGAGATCGCGCTCGTTCACGCGAAGGCGCCAACGTACGAGGACACGGACTGGCTTCGGATCCTCGACCTCTACGATCAGCTTCGGTGCGTGTGGCCCACGCCCGTCGTGGAGTTGAATCGCGCAGTAGTGATTTCTATGGTGTTTGGACCAGCCCCCGCACTCGACGACGTCGATCGGTTAGAAGAAGACGGTGCGCTGTCCAACTATCAGTATCTATTCGCCATCAAGGCCGATCTTCTGCGTCAGCTGGGTCGAGCGAAGGAGGCGGCGGTCGCCGACCGAAGGGCGTTAGAGCTGACCGCAAACGACGTAGAGCGAGCAGTACTCATCGCTCGACTGAATGATCCGCAGTGATCGCAACGTTGCTTTGACACCCATCAAGACAGGAGAACCATGAAGACACCAACGACCACAGTGGATGAGCGCTTTAGCGCCGCCGGAGCGGTGCCCGTGAGCTGGAGTGACACGCTCGCGGTGCTGGAATCGGCCGAGCTCTTTTGGATCAGCACGGTGCGCGCCAGTGGCCAACCGAACGTCACGCCACTGGTGGCCGTTTGGGTCGATGACGCACTGCACTTTACGACCGGTGACGACGAACAAAAGGCGGTCAACATACGTTCGAACCCGCGCGTTGCGTTGACGACCGGATGCAACGGTTGGGAGGGCGGCATAGATGTGGTCCTCGAAGGAGAGGCGGTCCTCGCGACGGACCAGGCCGCCCTCGAGCGAATGTGTGCGGTCTGGGCGACCAAGTGGGACGGGTCGACATGGGGGTTCACGGCTCGCGACGGGCACATGTTCCACCCCGGAGAATTCGAGGTGCTCGCGTACACTGTTGCGCCGACAAAGATATTCGCGTTCGCCAAGGGCTCGTTCTGCCACACGGTGCATCGCTTCGCTACGACCTGAAGGAGAGACGCTCGACGAGAGGGGCCGTGGTCTCGGCGTCGCTACGCTCGTGCAATGTCCATTGAACTGGTGGCTCTCGTCGTTCGCGACTACGACGAGGCGATTTATTTCTTCGTAGGCGTGCTCGGATTTACGCTTGCCGAAGATTCACCTTCCGTGACAAACGAGGGCGCGCAAAAGCGCTGGGTCGTCGTTCGCCCACCAGATGGCGGCGCCGGATTGCTGCTCGCCCAAGCAGATGGCGAACAGCAGCTCGATGCGGTCGGGAATCAGAACCGGAGGTCGCGTCGGCTTTTTCCTGCGAGTTAATGACTTCTTCGAGGCCTACGAGCGGATGAAGAGCGCGGGAGTCGAGTTCGTAACCTTGCCCCGTGAGGAGCTGTACGGACACGTGGTGGTCTTTCGCGATGTCGCTGGCAACCGGTGGGATCTACTGGGACCGTTGCCGGATCTTTAATCCTGTGCCTCGTAGACCGAGACAGGCTGGGGAGCGACCTGGAGCGATCCTCGTGCGCGAATGCGACGCAACGCGAGCCAGCCAATCGTGCCGGCGATGAGACACGACGCGGCGCCGACACCGAGTCCCACTCGTGCCCCCGCCACGCTCGTGATCCATCCGATCAGCGGGCCACCAATGGGCGTTGATCCCATGAACGCGACTGCCCAGAGCGCCATCACGCGACCGCGCATCTGAGGATCCGTGGTGAGCTGCAGTGTCGAGTTGGCCATCGAGAGAAACGACACACTGGCGAAACCCACGAGGGCCATGGCGATGAGCTCTATTGCGAGCAGCGGCGCAAGCCCCGCGAATGTCATGCACGCGCCAAAGATGAAGGAGGCGCGAATCATCGCCCGCACGCCCGTCTTTCCGCGCGCAGCGGTCCACAGACCGCCAATCACCGCACCAATGCCCATGGCCGCCATCAAGATGCCATAGATCGCTGAGCTTCCGTGGAACACCGTGCCGGCGACTACGGGGAGCGTGACTTGAAACTCGTACGCGAGCATGCCGACGAGGCCCATCATGATGAGTGGAATCAGCAGGGCCGGGGTTCTCGCCACGTATTTGAACCCTTCGCGCAGCTGACCCTTTGCTCGCACCGTGGGCGTGCTGGGATTCAATTTGGTACGGTCCATGAACACCAATGAGGCGACCACGGCGATGAAGCTGACGGCGTTCAATGCGAAGCACCACCCTTCACCCACCGCAGCGATCAAGACACCAGCGATGGCCGGGCCCACCGCGCGAGCCACGTTGTTCATTGTGGAGTTCAAGCTCACGGCGTTGCGCAGATTGTCCGAACCGACCATCTCAAGGACGAACGCCTGGCGCGACGGGTTCTCAAAGGAGTTGTTCAATCCGAGCACCACGGCCAGGATGCAGACGTCGAGGTACGTCACCATGTGAGTGAACGACAGCACGGCGAGGGCCGCAGCTTGCAGGCCCATCATCGATTGCAGCACGATCATCAAACGTCGCTTGTCGACTCGATCGGCGATGACGCCGCCGTATGGTCCTAGGAGCAGCACCGGCAAGGTCTGCAGCGCGACGACGAAGCCGATGTCAGTGGCCGAGTGCGTCAAGGTGTAGACGAGCCACGACTGGGCCGTCGTCTGCATCCAGGTACCGATCAGTGACGTCGTCTGACCGAAGAAGAACTTCCGGTAGTTGCGGTTAGAGAGCGATGAGAAAGTCCGCCGCGCGGACGCTTGCAGGTTCACTGATTTCGACTCCTCAGAGTTTCCACCAGCGATTCGAGCACCGGCACTGCTCCAATAACGACCCGGCGCTCGTCGGCGGTGAGCCCGTCGAGAGCGAACGAAAGCGCGTCCGTGCGCTCATTGCGCATCTCCTCGAAGAGCGTGCGCCCCGCATCGGTGAGGGCCAGATGCACCACTCGCGCGTCAGCGGTGTCCGCGATGCGAGTGACGAGCTTGGCGTCTTCAAGATGGGTGACAATGCGCGACAGCATGGTCGGGTTGAGGCCCTCGGTGGTGGCGAGCTCAGAGAGTCGCAGTGGCCCCTGTCGAGCGATCGTCGATAGCACTTCGCGCTGGCTCGGCGACAGATTGCCGTCGACGTGAGTGAGCCGCAACGAGCGCCCCAGTCGACCTACGACCTTGCGGAGTCGCTCTGCTGCCTCGGCCTGCGTTCTGGGAGAATTGGCTCGAATCGTGCGAGATACCATGCATCCATTGTAGCATTAGTTGCCTGCCGGCAAGCATCTAAGTGCCCGGCGCGACTGCCCTGGCGACGCCCAGAACCGAATGCCGTCTTTTGGTGTCGTATGGTGGCCGCATGACAATGTTCACGATGGTCAGCCGTGTCCGGGCCAGGGACACGATGGGGATGGCACCGGCTCGATAGCCGATGGGCCGAACGGCTCGTGAGCGACGCCGATGTCACTGCTGGCGAGCTCGTCCTGGATATCGGGGCCGGGACCGGCGTACTGACGCGTGCTTTGGTGAACCAGGGAGCGCGAGTCATCGCATTCGAGTTGCATCCGGCTCGAGCACAGGAGCTGCGACAGAGATTTGCCAACGACGACGTGACGGTCGTACGCGCCGACGGGCAAGACCTTCGGTTGCCGCGTCGACCATTTCGTGTAGTTGCGAATCCTCCGTTTGCCATCAGTGTCGCTGTGCTCCGTCGCCTTACCGCACCGGGCAGCCGACTGATACGCGCTGACCTCGTGGTGCCGTGGCACATCGCAGATCGATGGGTCTGGGGTACGCCGCCGGGGGCTGGACGATGGCGCCGTGATTTCGAGTGCTCCCTCGGCCGACCCATCCCGCGTTCGGCGTTCTCACCGCCTCCGCCGAGTGGAGTGTCTGTTTTGAGCATCCACAGGCACCGTCGTTGACATCAAGCGCGCCCTGGCAGTGGAACTCGAGTCGAACTTACCTGCCAACAAGGGCGATGTCTGGAGCAGAGCTCACTGCATGGCCGCCAGCAGATCCTTGACCGGCACGCTGCAGTAGCTGATGGACTGATCGGCCACGCCGTAAGGGAGGTAGAGAGTGCCGGCGTGAACAAGCGATCCACACGAATACACCACGTTGGGCACGTAGCCGTCCTGCTCTTCGGTGTCTGGAATCAACAGAGGTTTCGACAGCCGAGCCAGCACCTTGCTGGGGTCGTCGAGATCTAAGAGAAGAGCTCCAATGCCGTAGGTCCGCATCGGACCGACGCCGTGAGTGATGGCCAGCCATCCCTCTGGCAGCTCGATGGGAGAGCCGCAGTTGCCGAGCTGGAGCATCTCCCAGGGCTCAGACGGTATCTGCAGCGTCGATACTTGGTTCCAGTGATGGAGGTCTGAGGAGAAGGCAACCGTATTCGATTCGCGGTCGTATCGAGAAAGTGCGACAAAGCGGTCGCCGACTCGTCGCGGGAAGATGGCTAGCCCCTTGTTCTCCGCGCCGCGACCAGTCAACGGCGAGGAGAGGAACGTCGTGAAATTGTCGGTTTCGAGCAGCTGTTGAGTCACGTTTCGTCCGTCGAAGGCCGTGTACGTCGCGACGTAGCGAACAACGTCGTCTTCAACCACTTCAACGAATCGGGCATCTTCCATTCCCGAACTCTCCGCGTGCATCGAGGGCCACAACACGCGGCGCGAGAGGTCAATTTCTTCGTCGAACTGTGCCTCGTAGAACCTGTCGCTCATAAAGCGCAGAGCAAAGGCCATCTCATCAATGCCTTGTCGAGTGTCGTCATGACTAGCGAGACGAGAGATTGCAGCGTCGAGTTGCTCCCTCGAGAAGCTGGCGCTCAAGCTTCTCAAGACGAGAGCTGCGGCCTCGTCGTCGATCAGCAGATCATGCAGCTTGGCGCGAAACACCTCGCGCAAGATGGGGCTGTGGGCGGTGCGGGCGGTGACGGGGAACGGAAGGGGTTCGTCAAAACGCAGCACGCCGCTCGCGTCAATTTCGCCAACTCGAAAACAGATACATGAGAGATGGCCCTCGCCAATCGACCGATAGCTCATGACGACGCGCAGTCCGCCAGCTGGTACGCCAACTTGGTCGGGATGTGCGACGAGACTCGGGTTGCACACGGAGGCGCCTTCGAGAGAGAACTCATGTGTAAATGCCGCGCCGAGAAGCTGGCGACGATTCGTCGAGAGCGGCGCGCTCAGGTAGTCCGCGACGCGATTTGCGTTCTTTTCAAAATCCGCCACCAAGTCCTCGTGACGCTTGGAAAATCGACCGATCAAATCATCCAGCGCGTCATCGACCTCAGCGTCGTCGAGCGCGAGGACCCGTGCGATGGTTTCTGATGTTCGAGACTCGCTTCCGCCAACGAGTTCTTTTCCAGGAATGAAGAGCCTGGTGATCACTCTGGACGGGTCGGGGCGAATCCTTATTTGTGACCGCACAGCAATTCCCGCGTCGCGCACTAGAAAGCCAACTCGAAGTGGCGTGCCTGCTGCAGCGTGGTCAACAGGGCAATCGTCGATTCCGCACCTTGGTTGAGATTCGGCCCGGTCGCCGTCAGCCCGTCGTAACCCCCGCCGGTGACTGGGTCGTACATCGGCGCGCCGATATCGTTCTCACCGAGAAACCACCGCACGGCGAGTTCGTGGCCTTCGATCCATGCATCGTCTCCCGTCAATGCGTGGGCGCGAAGGCACGCCTCCGACATAGCTGCGACCTCGATCGGTTGTTGATCGAACTTTTCGGCGGCGACGTTCGGGCGCCGCCCGCAGGCGGGGGTGACGGAGAGATGCCCCTCCGATGACGCCATATCAAGGAGCCACTTCAGCTGACGTAATCCGGTTTCAACGAGGCGTTCGTTGCCGACGATGGAACCAGTGACCATCATCGCTTCGGGCAGCGCAGCGTTGGCGTACGCCAGTTGGTGTTCGCACCAGTGCCAGCCGCCGACTGGCTCGGGACGGTCTAGGAGGGTCGACGCGCTGAGCACCATGGCATGGGCGCCTTCGTTCGCGGGGTCGACGGAGAGAACCTCGGCGGCGCCGAAGGCCGCAAAGGCCATGGATCGAAGGGAAGGGGAGACGACCCGGACGCTCCGGTTGAAGAGCTCCGTCGCCGCGTTGACCAGATCGATGTCGCCGGAACGCGCAATGGCTGTGCCCAGGGACCACACGGCCCGGCCCCAGCAGTCCTCGCTCGTCGCAGTTCCGAGCCACGCGCCCGAAGTTCCGCGTCGATTGGTGAATAGACCGTCAGGAGATTGAGCGCCACGTAAGAACTCCAGTGATGACCTCGCGAGCTGACAGAGTTCGCCCGACGGTTCGCTTTCGCGCGACACTACCAGCAACACCCGGGCGACGTCGTCCGTGCAATAACCGTGCTTAGCTCGAGCGTTCGCGTGGTCGGCGTGCTCGAACGTTCCGAACGGTCCACTGAGAGAGAGCAGATGAGCGAAGTCGGGTTGGGGAGTCTGCGTCACGCGTGCGCGTCCGCGTACTGAAGGAGGCCGTCGGTCACGCGTTGGAACTGAGCCGCGACCGCCTTCCAGCTAAGTCCGGAAGCGAGCACGCGAGCTTCGTCACCCATGGCGGTGGCCACCTGTGGGTCGGATAGGACGCGCCGGAGGGCGCGAGCCAGAGCTGCCGAGTCCTGATGCGCGACGGTGATGCCCGCGCCACTCGCCAACAGCTCTCGAGCGTGGGGAAAGGCGGTCGCAACAACCGGGCGCCCTGCGGCGACGGCGTCGACGAGAACTCCCGACGTGGCCTGGTCCTTGGAGTCGTACGGAAGAACGACCACATCGGCGCTGTCGATCAGCAACTTCAACGAAGAAGGATCTCGGTAGGAGTTGTCAAAGTGCACGAGACCGTTCACGTTGTTTGCTGCCACTCGCCGCATCAACGAATTCCGGTAGCCGTCACCCTCGTTCGCAAGCACCTTGGGGTGCGTCTGTCCGGCGATGACATACAGAGGTGCGGGCTTCAGGTCCTTCAAGCGAGCCATCGCATCGATGACCCACTCGATGCCCTTGCCCGGCCCTATAAGTCCCCACGTCAATATCTTTGGTCGAGCTCCGTCGTGCCCTACGACGTCCGCGCTGACCCGAGCGCCGTGTGGAATGACTTCAACGGGCGTGTCACCTAGTTCGTGAAGACGCGAGAGAGTGGTCGCCGCGCCCTGGGTCATAACGACAGCCACGTCCACGCCCGCGATGACGGCGTTGAGAACCTCGACCTGATGAGGAGTTGGTCGCTGGAGGACGGTGTGGAGTATCGCGATGCTTGGAACAACGAGCCCGTCCAGAACTCTTAGAACATCGTCACCATCGCGGCCGCCGTAGAGGCCGTATTCGTGCTGAATGACAGCTACGTCACAGCTATTGAGAGCCACTGTGGCCCGAACGATTGACGTAGGGTCGCCGGCAACGAGTTCGCCGATGGATCGAAGGCTCGACGTTGAATGCTCGCCTGGGCCGTCGACAATTCGAACGAGCGACACCTCGGCACCGAGATCTTCGAGCGTCGAACCTAAAGCGGCGGTAAAGGTCGCCAGCCCGCAGCGGGTTGGCGGGGCGCTGCTGAGAAATCCGTATGTGATAGGTCTGTCACGCACTCGGAAACCTCCGACTCTTGGGACCCACCGGACGCAATGAATATCGAGAGTTTGTTGGGCAAGAACAGAACACGAACTACCCTTCGCAGAAAGAAGGCGCCGAGCCCGAACGGGCGACAATCTTCTAGATTGTCCGGCCCAAACTTGGCGTCCTTAGCGAGGGAACATTTCCTCTCACCCATCCACCCTATGCGTCGTCGATCAATGTCGTACTAGGTCAACTGCATGTGAAGACCTCACAAGAGGACTATTTCATCGAAACGGTGATGAGCGGTCACGCAACGTCAGCGGTATCGCCACCAAGAGTTCGAGGAGTCGCCGTCAATCATTTGAACGGCACATCAAGAACTCGCTCGAGCGCAGACTAAGCAAACGTTAAGGGTGCAGCTTCGCCAGAGGTGATCGTACTTGAGCATCGCCTCGACGCTTCCCTCGAGCACTACGCGTCGCCATGTCGTGTGCAGTGATCGCTGAAGCAATTCCACTCACCATAAATGAAAAGGCAGTGATCACTGTTCTGTAGATCGACGTCGCCTGATCGAGAAGAAGATAGCTCTCCCCTCATGTCCGCAGGATCTCGCGTGCGCGCGTAGAACCACTTGTGCGTCGCAGCACCAAGTTGCGTCGCGCCTGAATCGACATCGGCCAAACGTCGTGAGTTCGTCTTTGAGCTGGGAAACGACACATGCGAGAGCAATCGATAGCTGAACGAGTGGGCGCTCGAGGATGCAGGCGCTGGCGCGACGTCATCGACAAGGACCAAGGGGAGTTTCTCGACCCTTGCCGACGAAAAGGGTGCGACATCCGCTGAAGGATCTTCGGGACTACTTCGATGAAGCATCTTTAACTTCCTCGTCAGACGATGCGCCGCAGTTCTTCGCTCGGCCTTCCTCCTTGCTGGGGAGGCCGCTCAGCGATCTTCCGAGAGCGTCCTTGAGACTGCACTTCGCTCGTTGGACGACGGGGGTGGGCCGTGTCGTAGTCAGACACTGTTGCTCTGGTTCGTCGCCCGAAGCGCACGGAGGGTTGGAGGAATCTGATCGATGCGAGAAAGGCTGACCGTGCAAACTCGTAGCATCTGTTGGCCACTGATCGCGGAGGCCATGTCTCTGTTGAGATTGGCTTTTCTCCGATCGGCTCGCGCTATGAATTTCAGCTGGCGATCATCTGCCTAGTGACGACGAAGAAATCCTCTCATGTGATGCTCACTGGCTTCGCGCGGCAACGAAGAGTGCGCGGCCTCTCCGTCATCACAAGAATTCGGCGTACACGCGAGATTCCGTCACGTTCCCAAACTGATGTCGAAGAGCTCGCGCACAAGGCTTTCGAGTTGCCGCAGAAGTTCGAGGGATGTCGGAGGAGGTTCGTCGAATGGGACCAGGGGGGCGCCTGCGACCCCAGTCGACGAATGGTCCACGGCGTCCGCGATGGGGGCGTGAAAGTTATTTCGTAAGTGCATGGTTGACACTTTCTCTGAATGGGTGACTGTTGACCCTCATCAGGTCGCTTTTTCGCATAGCGAGAGTGTGCGAACGTTGGCGTGTTGGGGGAGAACACTCCAACGCGGCTTCACGCGTGCAGCACCCGAGGCTGCGTTTCGCAAGGAAATTGAACGATCCACTTCACACCTGCTCTTCTCCGGCTTGACCAACTGTCAAGCGAAGTGGATGCTGGGTCTATACGTCCTGATCGGAGGGTAGCACCCTCGCTCAAACGCATCGTGTCAACTTTCTGACTATTTCGTTCCAATGGACGAGGGCAACGCGGCCGATGCGCGACGTCGAGGGACTGCGAATGGCGCCCTTCGAAACCGTGCCAGGGCCTTGCCACCGACGATCCGCCATGACGCTTTAGGGGCGCAATCCTTCGCAGAAAGATCCCCTGGTGCTCGCCACGGTGGCAGCCTATGATGCGCGCATGAGGTGGCAAGGGATCTCCTCGCGCTTGGCTGTGGCCGCGCTCCTGAGCACTGCCATTGGCGCGTCCACCTTCGTGGCGACCGCTTCGGCCCAGGGTTCATTGAATGTCACGTGCGTCGCGTCGAGCGCGACCCAGTGCGTGGTGACCATTCCCCTCGTTCCCGATATGAATGTCGATGTCATTGTGGCGTTGCCCGCTAACAACGGCTTCTCGATGAATACTCTGACTGGCACGCCGGGCTCGGCTCCCTCATACACCAGTCTGAACAACGGCTACTGGAGCGGAGGGGCCACTACTTCATGGACGTGCTGCCTACTCCAGACGGGAGGCTCCGAGCCGACCGGTGCGGTGTCGATTATGACCTTCGCACTCACGCCACTGACGTCAAGTCCTACCACTACCATCCCGACGAAGCTGCCGAGGATACCTGCCGCGCTGAACCTGAGTTTTGCAGCGAGGAGCTTCGCGCTCAGCGCGTCGGACAAGACTCAACTCCAAGCGTTGGCTAGAAAACTGACACCGGGGGCGAAGGTCACGTTCACCGGTTATGCACTCTCCGATCCGAGTCTCGCGCGAAATCGCGCGCTCTCGACGGCGGACTTCCTCTATGCCAGAGTCAAAGTCAGCTGGAGGGTTGTCTCGGTAAGTACCCGTTCGCTCAACCGAGTCACCGTGACGACCACCGCGCTCTGATCTCGCGTTCGTAGGCAGGCTGCGCCCTCCTCGCGTGAGACTGGTGTGAGCGGGACCAATGCACGCGCAAGAGGTGAATCCTCACGCGCCCCTCACCCTCCCGCGAGCCAGCTTGCGAAGGCTTCGAACGAATACGGACGGCCAAGGAAGTCTTCTATCAGTTCACTCGCGTCCTTCGCCCCGCCCGGAGTGAGCACAAGGTCACGGTAGCGGTGTGCGACTGTCTCGTTGAAGAGATCATCGCGATCGAAGGCCGTAAAGAGGTCCTTCGCGATGACGAGGCTCCACAGGTAGGTGTAGTACGCCGAGGAGTAGCCGGTGAGGTGACCGAATGAGCACTGCAGGTGGGAGCCAGGTAGCTGCTTGAGTACGTCGTACTTCGTCCTCAGATCGTCGATGTAAGTGGTGCGATCCGCGGGCCGATCCTTATGGAGATAGAAGGAGACGGCTGAATAGAACAGCTGGCGAGCCGTCCGCTGAGCCCGACCAAAGGCGTCAGCGCGCCGCATCCGTTCCACCAGTTCGGTGGGGATCGGCGCGCCGAACTCGTCGCTCGCAAAGGTCTGGAGCACGCGGGCGTCCCACGCCCATTCCTCGAGCATCTGGCTTGGCGCCTCGACGAAGTCCCACTCGGTCTCGATGCCACTCAGGGCGATCCACTTGCTGCGCGATGCGAGTAGGCCGTGCACGAGGTGCCCAAACTCGTGAAACAGCGTCTTGACCTCGCTGTGTTCGAGCAGTCCGCGATTCAGATTGCACACCAGCGCGCCTTCGAAGAGCTGCGTTCCGGCAATACCGGCACGCAGCTGGAACATCGCGGCGTGCTTGAACTTGCCCTCACGTGGGTGAAGGTCGAGATGAATACGCCCCAGCGTCTCCTCGCCAAGGAGCACGTCGTAGACGCGTACGTCCTCATGCCAAGAAGGATCGTGGGACTCAACGAAGGAAAATCCAAAGAGTCGCGAGGTGACCGTTAACAGTCCCTCGTGCACCTTCTCATAGTCGAAGTAGCGACGAGACTCCTGGCTGTCGACGGCAAATCGCTCACGTCGCACGAGTTCGTTCGCAAAGGAGGCTGACGAGGAGTCGACCTCGGTGATCGCCGGATCCTTGCCTTGCAGCGCGGCGAGCAAGATGGCGTACTCAGCGTCTGCCACTGAATGCGTCGGAGCCAACAACTCCTCGATGAAGGTTTCGATGCCGCTCGCACTGCCTACCATCTTTCGCTGCGCGTCGTAGTCGGCCCAGCTCTCGAAACCGACGATCGAAGCCTGCTCGGCGCGCAGCGAAAGGATCTCGGCGAGTGCGGCATCGTTGGCTGGCCACGCCCGATTCTCGTTTTCCAGGACGAGAGCCTTGCGAGCCTCCGTGCTCGTCGAGAAGGTAGAGAACGGTATCAGGTCGGTGTAATCAGTGGTGATCGTCACGCTGCCTTCACCGTCAATCGGGTGCGCGGCGACGAAGTCGGACGGTAGGCCGTCGAGTTGTTCGAGGGTCACTCGAATGCTGCGGACATCGTCGCGGATGTGGCGACTGAAATCCTGCTCGAGCTCGGTCAATCGCTTCGCTATCGCAGCGAACCGCTCGCGCTGTACCGCTGGTAAGCCAACGCCCGCGAGGTGAAAGTCGCGCATCGTGCGCTCATGGACGCGTAGCGCGCCGGGATCGGCTTCCAGATCACCGGTGTCGAGTGCGGCGAAGAGCTCGAAGAGTTCGACGTCTTGGCTCCGTGATGTCGATAGTTCTGTCGCTTCGCGGCCGCGTTCTTCGAGGAGTTCGCGAACGGCGGGTTCTGGGTGCACCTCCGCGATCAGATTGGCGGACGCCGTAGCGTTGGCCAGGGCGACGCCCGCAGCGTTAGAGATTGCGAGCACTTGGCGGGCGTTACGCGGCGTTCCATCCTTGAGGTCGGAGATTAGACGTCGATACTCGGCGAAATTCGAACTCGTATACTCATCGGCCCACGCCAGCCAACCGTCGACAGGCAGGGGAACCGGTACGAGGGTCACGGGCTCACAATAGATGCGCTCGCATCGCGCTTGCCGATCCTGAAGAATTTTCGGCGGCGCTACGAATTCCGTTATTCCCGTTCGCAAATTTTGTTCGACGGGCTCTTCCATTTTGGAGTAATAGTTGCAGTCCGATGGTCGATGTATTGCGCTTGGCTCATAAGGACACGTTCGTCGAGCGCGCTTGCAATGGGTTTCCAGCTCAGGTCGAACAAGAGAGATTGTGTAGGTGAATATTCGTGGAGGCAAGGGGATTCGAACCCCTGACCCCTTGCATGCCATGCAAGTGCTCTACCAGCTGAGCTATACCCCCGGCCGAGTTTCCAACTCTAGCAGTCGCCTCAAACTGCCAATAATGCGGTCATCTCAATGACCCGAAGGCTCAAAGCTGCGCATCGAATTTTAGACTCGACAATCTTTCGCGCCGCGCCTTTGAGAACCGCGAGACAACTTGCTCGTACGAGTGACTGATCATCTTCTTCAGCTCAACGTCAGGAACGGAGCCATCTAACACGACCGTGTTCCAATGAAGTTTGTTGAGGTGATATCCCGGTGTGACCGCGGGATACTCCTCTCGAAGTTCAAGCGCGAGTGTCGGCTCGCACTTGAGCGAAATAGATGGCGGTGAGTTTTCAGGCGAGAAGATCGCGAAGATCTTTCCCGCTACCTTGTAGACGTCGACAGCAGGACCGAACGGTTGCTCCTCGGTCGTCTCCGGAAATTTCATCAAAAACTCCGCGATCGCTTCTAGTTGCAAGAGCTGATCCCGACGACTCTAAATCGTGCTCGCGACAAGAAGATCTGTCAGTACACCTGGACGCGACAGGAAAGGGGAGTGATCACTTTCAAGCGTGACCACTTCGGTGCAGCGTTGCGACATCACCTTTTGCAAGGTGGGATCAATGGCGTTGTCGTTGGTGCAAAGGACGTAGCGCGAAGGTACGTCGACGTCGAAGGAGCTTCTCGGGCTACGAAAGCTTGCGATCGTCTGAGGCGTAAGTTGCGACACGGCCCAGGCGGCGACCTTCTCCTTGCAGTCCTGATAGAGGGCCAGGTGTGCGAGCACCGGGTCGAGCACAAGGAAATCGCCCTGACGTTCGATCGCGTCGTCGAGACGCGTCACGATGTCAACCTCATCTTTCGCCTCGGAGGCACTCTGGCCGAGCGCCGGGACGAGGGCTGCAATGTGCACCACGCGTTCTACGTTGGGGATCTGCTCAGCGGCTTCGGTGATGACCGCGCCGCCGTAGCTGTGCCCAACGAGCACCACCGGCCCATCGAGGTTTGCGACCTCGATGACCTCGCGCGCATCATCAGCGAGATAGGTGTTCGGGTGCGCGCCGCGCGTCGAGCTCGGTAGGTCGAGGGCCGTCCAGGGGATCTCTCGACGAGTGAGCTCCTTGCCGACATCGCGCCAGGTCCAAGCACCGCCCCAGCCGCCGTGCACCAAGATGTAGGTCACTTCCGACATGCCGTCCACCCCCTCGTTCAGAGAGGCTAGGGCCCTTTCTTCCATAGAATGTCGTAATGAACCGCCCATTTGACGCCGCCGCCATCGAGGAGAAGTGGCAAGCCCGGTGGCTGGACGACGGGACGTACGAGGTCGACAACGACGACCCGCGCGATCGGTACTACGCCCTGTGCATGTATCCGTACCCCTCGGGAGCCGCCCACCAGGGCCACGTGCGCAACTACACCTTTGGCGACCTCGTGGTGCGGTACCAGACCATGCGCGGTAAGGCGGTTCTTTCGCCCTACGGCTTCGACTCCTTCGGACTGCCGGCGGAGAACGCGGCCATCAAAGCTGGCTCTCACCCGCGCCTGTTCACCGAAGCTCGCATGCACGAGCTCAAGACGTCGGTTCGGCGTCTTGGCGCCGTCTATGACTGGCGCCGCGAGGTGCATAGCCACGACCCCGGGTACATCAAATGGTCCCAGGCAATATTCCTCGCGTTCTTGGAGGCTGGGCTCGCCTATCGCGCAGAAGCCCAGGTCAACTGGTGTCCGGGGTGTAAGACCGTGCTCGCGAATGAGCAGGTCCTCGCCGACGGGACGTGCGAGAGGTCCGGTGATGTCGTCACGCGAAGGTACCTCGAACAGTGGTTCTTCAAGATCACCGACTACGCAGAGGAGCTCCTCACCAGTCTCGACGATCTCGAGTGGCCCGAACGGGTGAAGGCTATGCAGCGCAACTGGATCGGTCGAAGCGAGGGGGTCGAGTTCGACCTTCCCTTCGAGTACGACTCGTCAGTGGCGCTCCGCGTCTTCACCACGCGCCCCGACACGGGCTTTGGTGTGACGTACGCAGTCGTCGCGCCTGAACACCCCATGCTCTCGCTCATCACGACTGATGACGAGCGCCTCCGCGTCGACGAGATCGTCACTCGCGCGACGTCTATCAGCGAGATCGAACGTACGTCGTCGTCAGCCGAAGGTGTCGCCGCAGAAAAGCGCGGCGCCTTTACCGGCAGCCACGTGATCAACCCCTTCACCCACGAGCGCGTGCCCGTCTATGTCGCGGACTATGTGCTCGGCAACTACGGCACGGGCGCGATCATGGCCGTGCCCGGAGAAGACGAGCGCGACTACGAGTTCGCGAAGGTGCACGGGCTTCCCGTCGTGCGCACCGTGCAGCCGCCCGACGGCTTCGACGGTGAGGCGTACAACGGCGACGGCGCGCACATCAACTCCGATTTCTTGAACGGGCTCGACGTCGCCGAGGCGAAAGTGAAGGCAACTGAGTACCTCGTCGAGCACGCACACGGCGTCGCGAAGATCAACTACCGCCTTCGCGACTGGCTCGTCTCGCGTCAGCGCTTCTGGGGCTGTCCGATCCCGGTCGTGTACTGCGACGACGACGGCATCGTGCCAGTGCCACTCGACCAGCTCCCGGTGCTCGCACCCGATGACGTCGTGATGGACGGGAGCGGCCAGTCACCACTCGCGACCCACGAGGGCTTCCTCTACACCGTGTGTCCAACGTGCGGCAGACCCGCGCGTCGAGAGACCGACACCATGGACACCTTTACCGACTCGTCGTGGTACTTCCTTCGTTTCGCCGACCCCTTCACCCCTGGCGAGCCCTTCGACCCGGCAATGGCGCGACAGTGGATGCCGGTCAATCAGTACATCGGTGGGATCGAGCATGCGATCTTGCATCTCTTATACGCGCGCTTCTACTTGAAGGCGCTGATCGATGTGGGTATGGCCGACGGCCTACCTCGCGAGCCGTTCCAGCGCCTCTTCACTCAGGGGATGATCCGTCTCTCGGGTTCCAAGATGTCCAAGTCCAAGGGCAACCTCATTGAACCGGAGGAGTACTACCAGACGGTCGGTGCGGACGGGCTTCGCCTCTTCCACCTCTTCGCGGGACCTCCCGGGGACGACCTTGACTGGACGGAACAGACCGACGACGTGATCGAAGGCTGTGCACGATATCTTGACCGACTCTTTCGACTCTGGAACGACTACGACGTGAACTACCACGACGCCGCTGACGCGAGCGACCTCGTGGTGCGACAGGAGGCCCATCGCACCATCGTTCGCGTCACCAACGACTTCGACCGATGGAGCTACAACACGGCGGTGGCGGCGCTCATGGAGCTCTTCAACACGATCTCCAAGCAGGCGCGCAGCGAGCACGGCATCGAGAAAGAGACCCTCCAACAGTCGCTCGACATCTTGGTCACGTTGCTCGCCCCCATGGTGCCCCACATCACGGCCGAGCTCTGGGAGCAGCGTCATCCCGACCGCCCGAGTGTCCACCTCATGCCCTGGCCCGTTGCCGACCCCGCGCTCGTCGCGGAGGCGACGGTCACCATGGTGGTGCAGGTGAGTGGCAAGGTAAAGGCACGCCTCGAGGTGCCACCGTCGATCAGTGAAGAGGAGGCGACGGTCGCCGCGCTCGCTGACGAGCACGTGACGGCCCTGTTGGGTGGCGCCGCGCCGACGCGAGTAGTCGCGCGGCCCCCGCGCCTCGTCAACATCATTCCCTGATGGCCGCTTCGTCGTCGCACACCGAAGTCACGGTCGAGCCGCCCCGCTTCGATCGCCCCGAGGTCGAGATTCGTGCGTCCACGAGGCGCAAGAAGACCGGCAACGCGCACTGGTCGGGCAGCCGCATCGTGGTGCAGATCCCCGCGCGCGTGCGCGGACGAGAGCGCCGCGCATTCGTTGACGAACTTGTCGAGCGTCTCCTCACGCAACGCCCGCAGAACGCTGGCGGCGACGGTGCGCTCGAAGAACGTGCTCGCGTACTTGCCGAGCTCTACAACGACGGCGTCCTGCCGGTGTCAGTGCGGTGGGTCTCGAACCAGCAGGCCAGATGGGCCTCGTGCTCACCGGGCTCGCGCGAGATTCGGATCTCGAGTCGCTTGCGTCAGTGCCCCGAGTGGGTGATCGACGCCGTGCTCGTGCACGAGCTCGCCCACTTGCAAGAGGCCGACCACAACGCGCACTTCTACGAGCTCGCCGAGCGCCATCCTCGACAAGGCGACAGCGCCCTCTTCCTCGAGGGCTACGCGCTGGGACTGGGACTGCGGATCGAAGGCGGCGACGTCGATACGGCGCCGACGCGTTAGGTCGCTTCGCCTCGTAGGAAACGCTCGAGCTCGGCTGCCAGCTCATCCCCGCTGGGCACCTCTTGGCCGAGTGACGTCCCTTCGGTCTCGTCGGCGGCTGCCTCGAGGCGCTCGACCATGGTGGCGTGCTCAGGATTGTTCGTGACGAGGTCGTCAACACGCTGGCGTGCTTCGTCCGCCGCCGCGCGCAGGTGCCCCGCGTCGAGCGTCAGGCCTGACATGCGGGCCAGGCCATCGATGAGTGCCGCCGCCGCTTGCGGGTACGGCATCGACGCGACGTAGTGGGGCACGCGCGCCCACAGCGTGATGATGTCGATGTCGACTTCGGCGAAGCCGAGCTCCAGTGCGGTGCCGATGCCGGCGGGCACTTCCAGCTCTCCCGAGACCGAGCCGACTGGCGCGAGCAGATGTGCGCTCGCAGCCGGTGCGGTGCCGATCACGCGAATGGGGCGTGTGTGCGGCGTGGGCGCAGGAAAGGCGCCGAGCCCGACGACGAGGCGCACGTCGAAGCGGCCGGCGGCGTCGGTGACGACGTCAACGAAGTCGCTCCAGTGAAAGTCCGGCTCCGGTCCGACGAGGAAGAGCACGTCCGCGCCGTCGCCGTCGTGTCCGTAGCGCAGCTGGATCTCGGGCCACGTGAGCTCGGTCGTCACGCCGTCAATGATGCGCGCGAGGGGGCGGCGGGCGCGCTGGTCGATGAAGTACTCCGTGTCAAACGTGGCGAGGACTTCGGTCGGAATGGTCTCGAGCATCGCCGAGATGGCGGTGCTCGCCGCGATGCCCGCGTCGATCCAGCCTTCCAGGCCGATCACGAGGACGGGTTCGTTGAGGTCGGGGTCCGCCAAGAAGATGATGCGGTCGTAGATCTCGTCGTCCATTTACCTCTCCAAAGTCTGCTTCGCCAGTTCGGCGAGCATCGCGATATATCCGGGGTAGGCATCGACGCTGCCGCGGTCACCCGCAGTCGCGCCGGCGCGGTAGCGCGCGAACACCCCTTGCATGATGCAGGCCAGCTTCCAATAGCCGAACGCTTGATAATAGGCGACGTGTGTGAGGTCCAAGTTCGAGTGCTCGGCGTACGCCTCGAGGACCTGATCGCGCGTGACGAAGCCGGGCGCCGTTGTTGGCGCGAGGCCGAGCAGTGACTCGGTCGCGTCGCCCGGCTCCGCCCAGTAGCAGAGCAGCACGCCAACGTCGGCCATCGGATCGCCCAGCGTGCAGATCTCCCAGTCGAGGATGGCGCGGACCTGGCCCTTCTCGTCGAGCACCGTGTTGTCGAGTCGGTAGTCCCCGTGGACGACCGCGACCTTTTGCTGTGCCGGGATGGAACTTGCGAGCTCGTCACCCACCTCATCGACGACGGTCTCGTGATCGACGCCGTCAACCTTCATCTGCTCGAACTGGGTGCGCCAGCGGTTCACCTGGCGCTCGATATATCCGTCGTGCCGGGCCAAGTTGCCAAGTCCGGCCTCGTCGACGTCGACGTCGTGCAGCTGAGCCAGTGTCGCTGCCAGGTTCGCGCCGATCGACCCGCGCGTCTCAACGTCAAAGGCCGCTTCTGCCTGTGCGCGGTCGCGCAGTATCGCTCCTTCGACGTACTCCATGACGTAGAAGGGTCGCTCGTTGACCTCAGGATCGACGCAGAGTCCCAATGGCTCGGCGACGGGAATCCCGGCGGGGTAGAGAGCGGTGATGATCGTGTGTTCGCGCACCATGTCGTGCGCAGTGGGGAGCACATGGCTCGTGGGCGGACGTCGCAGCGCGTAGCTCCGGCCCGCGGCGTCAGTCACGCGAAAGGTGAGATTGGAGCGTCCTCCCGCGATGAGCTCGAAGGAGAGTGGTGCGCTGGCGCCGACGTGCTCAGCCATCCACTCCGTGACGTTGACCTCGTCGATTCCCGTCACCATCCCCATAGTCGCCGAGGCTAACAGCGTTGTTCGACCTCTCTTTTCAAAGACGCTCGCCATTATGCTGACGCTCGTGAAAGATGTCACGGACGCCACGTTTGCCACTGATGTGATGGAGCGCTCGAAGAGCGTTCCCATCGTCATCGATCTCTGGGCCGAGTGGTGTGGACCGTGTCGCACACTCGGGCCCATCATCGAGAAAGTCGTCGCCGAGACGAATGGCGCCGTCGAACTCGTCAAGGTCGACGTCGACGCGAACCCGCAGATCTCCCAAGCGTTTCGCGTGCAGTCGATTCCCGCCGTCTTCGCGATACACGACGGCCAGATCGTTGACTCATTCGTGGGAGCCCTTCCCGAGGCACAAGTACGCGAGTTCGTGCAGCGATTGGCGCCTGGCGCGACGGCCGTCGACCGGTTGGTCAGCGCCGGCGATGAGACGTCGCTTCGCGAGGCGCTGGCCCTCGACCCGAACAACGTAGAAGCGGCCGTTGCGCTCGGCGACTTCTTGTACCAAGAGGATCGTCTCGACGACGCCGAAGCCGTGCTCGAGCCGTTCGCGAACGTGGTTGCGGCAAAGACGATCCTCGCCCGTATTCGCTTGCGGCGAAGTGGCGTGAGCCTTGGTGGAGACCTCGACCTCACTCTTGACCACCTGCTTGAGCAGTCGGCGGCGAACGATCAGCTGAAAGATCAGCTGCTTGAGGTGCTCGACGCGCTCGGTCCCGAGGACCCGCGCTACGTCACCTATCGTCGTCGGCTCGCGAGTCGCCTGTACTAGTGCGCATCTATCGGCCCGAAGGGCCGCTGGTGCTCGTCCTCGGGCAAAAGCGAGTCGACGTGACCAACCGAGCGATCGTCATGGGCGTCCTCAATCGCACGAAGGACTCCTTTTTCGAGCCCGCCGCGACCTTCGACCTCGACGCGTTCTTTGCGCGCGCGGAAGGTCTCGTCGCTGACGGCGCCGATCTTCTTGACGTCGGAGGTGTGAAGGCGGGACCCGGCGACGAGGTGAGCGAAGAAGAAGAGCTCGATCGAGTCGTGCCCGTCATTGCGGAGCTCACAAAACGCTTTGAGGTGCCAGTGAGTGTCGATACGTGGCGTGCCTCCGTCGCGGCGGCGAGCTTCGACGCGGGCGCCTGCGTCGGCAACGACATCAGCGGGTTCGCCGATCCCGAGTACCTCGCGGTCGCATCACGCGCGAACGCGACGGTCGTCGCCACCCACATTCGACTTCGCCCGCGGATCGCCGACCCTAACCCCCACTACGACGACGTGACCGATACCGTGGGGAGCTTCTTGCTCGAGCGTCGCCAGTGGGCGTACGACGCGGGGCTCAGCCCCGAGCAGGTCGTCCTCGACGCCGGGCTCGACCTCGGCAAGACCGCCGCGCAGTCGCTGCAGCTCCTGCGCGACTCCGACCAACTCGCCGTACTCGGCTCGCCGCTGCTGCTCTCGGCGTCGAACAAGACCTTCCTCGGTAAGGCGCTCGCTCTCGAGGTAGGCGATCGAGGTAGCGCGTCGCACGCCGCAACAGCGATCGGGATCTCACTGGGGTGTCGTATCGTGCGGGTGCATGATGTGGCGGGAACGGTTCGAGTGCGCGACACGATCGAGCGGCTCTTGGCAGCGCCGTGAGTAGCGCCAGTGTCGGTGTCGTAGGCACTGACGCGACGATGGTCTATGACGCCGTGCACAACGCCGTCGCGAAGGCGCTCGGCGACCTCGACCCTTCGTTCGCGCTGCAGGACTTCACCGCGAAGGACGTGACGCTCACCTCGGGCGAGTCGACGCTGCCGCGCATTATGGAGGCGCTCAACACGCCACCGTTCCTCGTCGAACGTCGAGTTGTCGTGGTACGCGACGCGCAGCTGCTGATCGCTGACGAGGTCGCGGAGCTCCTGCACTGGATGTCGCACCCGGCGCCGGGAACGACGTTGATCGTCGCCGTCGTCGGCGCCAAGTCGAACAAGCTCATGAAGGCCGCCGACGAAGTGCTCGAAGTGAATGTCGGCTCGCGCATCGCCGACCGGGTCGCCTTCGTGAAGTCGAAGATGGATGAATACGGTGTCACGATCGACCACGCCACGGCGCAAAAAGTCGCCGATCAGGTAGGCGATGACGTCGCGCGGGTCGACGCGCTCGCGCGAACGCTGCAGTCCATCTACGGCACGGCTCCGCTCACATTTTCCCGGGTCGAGCCGTACCTCGGTGATGCGGGCGATGTGCCGGTCTGGGATCTCACCGACGCGATCGACGGCGGGGACGCGACCAAGGCGATCGTTGTCGCCCGGCGCATGCTCGAGTCGCGCGGGCGCGGCGGCTTGCAGATCGTCTCGATGCTCCAGCGCCACTACCTCAACATGAGCGCGCTCGAGGGAAGCGACGCGAGGACCAAAGAGGAGGCTGCCGTACTGCTCGGCGTGAATCCGTTTCCCGCGGGAAAGTCGCTGCAGATGTCTGAACGCCTCGGCCCCGAGCGCTTGACGACTGCGGTGCGCTGGATCACCGACGCGGACCTCGCCTTGAAGGGCGCCGTGAGCTACGGCGGAAAGGACTTAGACAGTGACCTTGACGTCACGGAGCTGACGGTCATTGAGGTGCTCGTCGCGCGACTCGCGCGACTCAGCTTCGGCGCGAGAAGGCGCTAGTCAGGCCTCTTCGTGCAGCGCGTTGACGCGCTTCATCAGGCCGCTCTTCTTGTTGGCGGCCGTGTTCTTGTGGATGATGCCCTTGGAGGCGGCCATGTCGATGCGCTTGATCGCCAGACGTAGCGCGGTGGCCTCGTCCTCGGTGCCGACCGCCGCGACGGCGTTCTTCGTGCGCGTGCGCAGCTCGCTCTTCACGGCCTTGTTGCGCTCGTGACGGACGATGGTCTGCTTGTTGCGCTTGATCTGGCTCTTAATGTTCGCCACGAAAGACAACCTCGTTCTTCTGTGCAGCACCTCGCTGCGGGCCTATCGATGCTACCAGAGGCGACTGGAACCGCTCCACTTTGGCGAAAATTGACGGCGATTAACCTTTGGTGACCGTGGCAATCACTCCCTCAACTGTCGATTCGCGAATCATCCGCAATCTGAGCATCATCGCCCACATCGACCACGGCAAGTCGACGTTGTCGGACCGCATCTTGGAGATGACCGGTGCTGTCGACCCCCGCCTCATGCGCGCCCAGTACCTCGACTCGATGGACATCGAGCGCGAGCGCGGTATCACGATCAAGGCCCAAAACGTCCGGGTGCACTGGCACGACCACCTGATCCAGCTCATCGACACCCCCGGTCACGTGGACTTTGGCTACGAGGTATCGCGCTCACTGGCGGCCTGTGAGGGTGCGGTCCTCCTCGTTGACGCAACCCAGGGCATTCAAGCCCAAACGCTCGCCAACTGCTACCAGGCCATCGAGCACAACCTCGAGATCGTCGCCGCCCTCAACAAGATCGACCTGCCCGCGGCCGACCCCGAGCGCTGCAAGGACGAGCTCGAGCGCGTCCTTGGCATCCCCGCGAGCGAGGTGCTGTCGATCTCAGCCAAGACTGGCCAGGGGGTGGCCGAGCTGCTCGACGCTGTCATCGCGCGGATTCCTGCGCCCGTGGGCGATCCCACGGTGCCGCTGCGCGCGCTGGTCTTCGACTCCTACTACGACCAGTACCGCGGGGTGATCAGCTCGATCCGTGTGGTGGAAGGCACGCTGCTTGACGACACCCGCATCCGCATGATGCGAGCGGGCACGAATCACGAGCTCGAAGAGCTCGGCATCAGAACGCCCGACATGATGAAGGTCGCCGCCCTCGGACCGGGGGAGGTGGGCTACATCGTGGCGGGCATCCGCGACGTCGGCGGCGCACGCTCGGGCGAGACGATCACCGAGGCAAACCGTCCGGCCGTCGCGGCACTCGACGGCTACCAGGACCCCAAGCCCATGGTCTTTTGTGGCATCTATCCGATCGACGGCGACGACTTGGCGAACCTACGCGACGCTCTCGACAAGCTCAAGCTGAACGACGCGTCGATCACCTACGAGCCCGAGAACTCCCACGCGCTCGGCTTCGGCTTTCGCTGCGGGTTCTTGGGGCTGTTGCACATGGAGATCGTTCGTGAGCGCCTGGAGCGAGAGTTCAACCTAGAGATCATCGCGACGGCACCGTCAGTCGTCTACCGCGCCTTCTTCACCGACGGCACCGAGGTGCTCGTCGACAACCCGACGGACCTGCCAGATCCGAGCCGCCTCGACCACGTGGACGAACCGATGCTCGACGTCACGATCATCACACCCGCGGAGTACCTCGGCGCCGTCATGGACCTTGGTCAGTCGCGCCGCGGCGAGATGGTGAAGATGGAGTACCTCTCCACCGAGCGCGTGGAGCTGCGCTATCGCATCCCTCTCGCCGAGGTGGTGATCGACTTCTTCGACGCGCTGAAGAGTCGCACCAAAGGGTACGCGTCACTCGACTACGAGCCGGCCGGCTACGTGACGAGCCAGGTCGTGCGCGTCGATCTGTTGATCAACCACGAACCGGTCGACGCGTTCTCCACGATCGTGCACCGTTCGAACGCCGAGTTCTACGGACGAAGGATGGCCGAGCGCCTCAAAGAGCTCATCCCGCGCCAGATGTTCGAAGTGCCGATCCAAGCTGCGATCGGCGGGCGGGTCATCGCGCGCGAGACGGTGCGCGCGCGCCGCAAGGACGTGCTCGCCAAATGCTACGGCGGCGACATCACAAGAAAGCGCAAGCTGCTCGAAAAGCAAAAGGAGGGCAAAAAGCGCATGAAGAATCTCGGTCGCGTGGAGGTGCCCCAGGAGGCGTTCGTCGCCGCCTTGAAGCTCGAGGAGTAACTCAGTCGGCCTGAAAGGGCGGCGTGGGCGGGTTCGCCTCGCTGCTGCGCGCGGGGCGGCGAGGTTCCAACAGAAATTTTTCGAGCTCGCGCGGTTCCAAAGGACGCGAGAAGAGAAATCCCTGCACATAGTTGACGTGGCTTGCGCGGAGCAGATCCATCTGTTCGAACGTTTCGACGCCTTCGGCGACGGTCTGCAGTCCAAGGTCCGCGCCCAGCTGGATGAAGGTCCTCACCAGCGCCATGGACTCCTCTGACGTGGCGATGGACGTGATGAAGGACTGATCGATCTTGATGCAGTCAACAGGGAGCTCGCGCAAGCTCGAGAGCGAGGAGTAACCCGTACCGAAGTCATCGATGGCGATGCTCACGCCCATCTCTTTGATCTTGTGCAGATCGCGCACGACTGCTTCCATGTCAAGCATGAGCGCGGTCTCGGTTACTTCGATAGTAAGCAGTCGCGGGTCGAACCCGCTCGTCGAGACGGCACCGCGAATCTGGTCAATCAAAAGGTGATCGTCGAACTGTCGGCCCGAGACATTGACCGTGAGGTAGAGCAGATCGCCGCGTTCGTGCCATACGGCGACTTGCGCACTTGCTTCCTTGAGGACCCAGGCCCCCACTTCGCGGATCTGGCCAGTGCGCTCGAGTGCGGGGATGAACTCGTCAGGTCCGAGCAAACCGAGGCGGGGATGTTGCCAGCGCAAGAGCGCTTCGACGCCGACAATGGTGAGATCCTCGAGCGCGTAGACGGGCTGGTAAAGAAGGAGAAACTGATGGTCCGCGAGCGCGGAACGCAGATCGAACTCCAGCGCGAGACGACGACCGATGGCCTCTTCCATGGAGGCCTCGAAGAATACGAACTTGTTCTTGCCCTTCGCCTTCGCTTGATAGAGGGCCACGTCGGCGTCGCGCAACAAGATATTGCCCGTAGGCCGATCACCCACGGCTATGCCGATGCTCGTGTTGACGATCAGTGGCAACAGCGAACCATCGAGTTCAAAGGGCTTGCGCATCGCGTCGAGCAGACGTTGCGCGACGATCTCGGGGGCGCTCGAATCCTCGCCGCCGTCCACCAGCACCACGAACTCGTCACCGCCAACGCGTCCGATTGTGTCGGCCTCGCGAAGTGCGGTCCTCATGCGAGCAGCAACCAATGTCAACAGTCGATCACCCGCTTCGTGGCCCAGCGAGTCGTTCACGTTCTTGAAGTCGTCGAGATCGATGAAGAGCACGGCACCGGATGTCCCGCGTCGGCGGTTTCGTGACAGCAGCTGGTCCATGCGGTCGACGATGAGCACCCGGTTAGGCAGGTCCGTCAGTGCGTCGTGGGTCGCTTGGAAGTGCAACTGCTCGGTGCGCTGGTCAACGAGTCGGCGAAGACGCGTGCGGTCCGTGCCGAGAAGAAAGATGAGTGCCGCGGCCACGAGACTTAAGGCGATTCCTCCAAAGAGGATGCCCGGGTCATTCGCGTTCGAGAAGAAACCGACGTTACCGGGGCGTCCAAAGATCTCCGCGGACCATCCGTTGCCGAGTGATGCAGAAACGTGTTCGACGCCTTGAGATGCGGCGCCGCTCGTGAAGACCGGCTGGGAGGTTGTTCCGTTGCCGAGGGAGACGGCCATGTCGGGGTAGTTCTTCAGGGAAGTCTCGAGGATGATCCTCGGGTTGACCGTGAGGGCGATAATCGCGACAAATTCTTCGTCGCGCGCCGCGATCGACGTCGGGGTGGCGCCGCCTCGGTACAACGGTGTCTCGAAGGCGATCAGGTTCTTTCCTGCTGACGCGTAGGGAACTACGTCGCCGTGGCCAGAAGCGCGCGCCGAGAGGATGAGCGGACCCTCGGCACTACTGCAGAGATCGAAGCCCCGCGGCGTCTTGGCAAAGTTGCTACGCACGACGCCCATGGTCGCAAAGCAGTAGTACGCGCGATGACCGGCCGGGGTTACGACGAATGGTGTCGAAGAGGTCGACTGCGCGCGAATAAAGGCGGGCAGCTGCGCGGCCGTCACGTAGTTCACGACGCCGAGGCCGCTTAAGTCCTTGTTGTGACCGAGAAGATCGACTGCTTTGGTCCACGCCGTGAACTGCGCGCTGGTGGGTGTCGGGTTGCCGATCAGGAAGGACTCGATCGAGGTGATGAGGTCGAGCTGATGGTGGACGTACAGCTTCAGCGTGTCGGTGATCTCAGCCGATGATGTGATGAATGCTCGATGAGCCCGTTGGTCTCCGACGTGGTCGACGGCAAGAGCGGTCCAGAACGAACCCCCCAAGCCGATCAGCACGATGAGTATGGCAACAGCGCTCCAGCGACGATATGGCCGAGATTCGTGGCGCGGACGCGTGTGAGATTCTCCAGTGGACGTCAGCCAATGCATTTCGAACCCGATTAGGCGCGCCCACTTCTCACGTTCCCAGTGTCTCAAGCGAGACACAAGGTCGGATCAGGAAACGATCAACAGCCCCCCATCTTCGGTCTGATGCGGGCTTTTAGTAGCCCTTCGTACCGTCGATCAGCTCGCGAATGATGTCCGCGTGTCCACAGTGTCGGGCGTACTCCTCGATCATGTGCACGTAGATCCAGCGCAGATCGGCGTCGCGTCCTCGACGTTCGACCGCCGCGTGCTCGTCGAGCGAGTGGCCGATGACCAGCTCATCGGACGTCTTGACCGCCTTGAAGTAGAGGTCAAAGACGCTTTCGGCGGCCTCGCTCTCAAGGTCGTTGAAATCGGCGTCGCGATCGCCCTCGGTCTTGTAGTACTCGGCGGTGCGAACTCCCGCGAACGTCGTCTCGAACCAGACCTGTTCGACGAAGGTCATGTGGCGAACGATGCCAAGGAGCGAGAGGTTTGAGCCAGCGATCGGGCGGGTCTTGAGCTGGGCGACGTTGAGGCCGTCGCACTTCTTGAGCAGGGTGGCCCGGTAGAAGTCCAGCCACGCCTCGAGCTGGGGGCGCTCCTCGCCGGAGTAGAGGACGTGTGGTCGTTCGGGGGCGATGAAGAGGTCCATGGCGACATTTAAGCACTGCGCCTCGGAATGGTTAGCACTCGGTAAAATCGAGTGCTAACAAGGAGAACAATGGCCCGGCGCGTGAAAACCCCACCCCAGCCTCAACACGGCCTCGACGCGCGGAAGGCGACGATCCTCCAGGCCGTCGTGATGGAGCACATTGACACGGCCCAGCCCGTGGGCTCGGGCTCGGTCGCCCACAGTGCCGACCTCGCCGTGTCGCCCGCGACCGTGCGCACCGAGATGGTCGCCCTCGAGCGCGAGGGCTACCTCGCCCAGCCTCACACCTCGGCCGGCCGGGTGCCGACCGACAAGGGATACCGCTACTTCGTCGACCACCTCGAAGCCGGAATCCTCGGCCCGGCCCAGCAGCGCCAGGTCCGCGAGTTCTTCGCCCACGTCCGTGGCGAGGTTGAAGACGTCCTCGAACAGACGTCGCTGCTGCTGAGCCGGCTTACGAACTACACCTCGGTCGTCGTGGGGTCGGCCAGCTCGCACGCGAGCGTTCTCTCAGTCCAGCTCGTCAACCTTGACGCCCGTCATCACCTGCTCGTGACGGTCTATTCCGACGGATCCGTGACCAAGCACAGCGTGCTCGCCTCCTATGAGGCGAGCCACGCCGAAGTCATCGAGGCGTCGCGCCAGCTGAACGCGCTCTTGATCGGCACCTCGCTCGAGACGAAAATCCAGGTCCCAAGCCGCGCCGACACCGTCGCGAAGCTCGTGCGCGAAGCCGTCTCGGTCCTCAAAGCTGAGCAGCCAACCATCGAGGGTGACCAGGTCTACATCGGCGGATCATCCCGCGTCGCTGAGGTCTTCGAAGGCGTCGAGACCGTTCGACAGGTGCTCAGCATCCTCGAACAAGAGCTCCTCGTCGTGACGCTGGTGGAAGATATCCTCGATAAGGGCGTGACGGTCGCGATCGGCACGGAGAACGGGCTCGAACCCCTGTCGTCGTGCGCCGTCATCGTGGCGCCCGTGTCCCTTGACGGCGAGAACGTCGGCGCGGTCGGACTGCTGGGTCCCACGCGCATGAAGTACCGCGAGGTGATGGCCGCCGCCGAAGCCGTCTCGAAGCACCTGACCGCACACTTTGGGGGCGACGAGCGTGGCTAACACGAACCTGTATGAGATCCTCGAGGTCGACGCGAACTGCACGGCCGAAGAGCTGAAGGTTTCCTATCGACGCCTCGCGCGCAAGTATCACCCCGACGCCAACACTGACGACCCCATGGCCGAGACCCGCTTCAAGGAGGTCTCCCAGGCCTACGAGATTCTCTCGGACCCAGAGCGTCGCGCGAACTACGACCGCTTCGGCTCGGACGTGGGCGCAGGGGGCAATCCCTTTGGTGCCGGCTCGGTCCAGGACATCTTCGACATGTTCTTTGGCGGGGTCGCGGGTGGACAGACGCGCCGCGGTCCCCAGCCCGGTCCCGACGCCGAGGTGTCGCTCGATATCACCCTGGAAGAGGCGGCCTTCGGCGCAACGCGGGAGGTCACCGTCACGCTGCCGCAGCGCTGTGAAACCTGCGACGGTTCGGGTTGTGCGCCAGGCACCTCGCCGGTTACGTGCGAGGAGTGCGGGGGGAGCGGGGAAGTTCGCCGAGTGCGTAACTCCATTCTCGGCCAGATGGTGACCACCCAGACGTGCCCGCGCTGTCAGGGCTTTGGCTCTCGGATCGAGACGCCCTGTCCCGACTGCCGTGGTGAGGGGCGCCGTCCCCAGAGCGTGACCCTGAGTGCGCAGATCCCCGCCGGGGTCGAGGACGGCTCGACGATGCGCCTCGCCAACCGCGGCCCCGCGGGCGTGCGCGGCGGTCCGAACGGTCGTCTGTTCGTGCACCTGCGCGTCGCGAACGACCCACGTTTCGAGCGCCACGGCGATGACTTGCACCACGAGGCGCACATCGCCTTCAGCCAGGCGGTTCTCGGCGCGACGATCACCGTCCCGACGCTGAAGGAGGACTTCGCGGTCGACGTCGATGCCGGCAGCGCGAACGGCACGGTGCACCGTCTCCGCCATGAGGGCGTCGAGCACCTGCATGGACGCGGACGAGGCGACCTCTTTATCCATCTCGTTGTCGACGTGCCCACCGAGCTCGACGATGAATCCGAGCAGCTGTTGCGTCAGTGGGCCGAGCACCGTGACGAGCCCGTCAGCGAACCTCAGGGCGGCTTCTTTCACCGCCGCAAAGCGAAGAAGTGACCTACGTCGAGTGGCCACGACGCGTGGCCGCGCTCGGCCAGTTCCGCGTGACGAACGTCGAAACACCGACGCTCGACTCGTCACAGGCCCACCACCTTCGCAAGGTGCTTCGCGCGCGTGACGGCGAAGAGGTGGTCGTGACCAACGGGCAGGGCTCCTGGGCGATCGGCGTCGTCGACGGCGACGGCATCACCCGAGTGAGTGACGTGCAACGCGATCCCGAAGCGCCCGCAACGACGCTGTACCTCTCGCCGCTCAAGGGTGACCACGGTGACTGGGCGGTCGTCAAGGCGACCGAGGTCGGGGTGAGTCGCATCGTGCCACTGATCAGCGAACGCGCCATCGTGAAGATGAAAGGCGAGAGCCGCGAGAAGGTCCTTGCGCGCTGGCGTCGACTTGTTGGCGAGGCGGCGAGCCAGTGTCGTCGGACCTACGACGTCGTGATCGCCGAGCCGGTCGCGGTCGCCAACGTGCCTGGCGATGTCGCGGTGTGCGACTTTGACGGATCAGGCGACTGGCGCGGCGTCGCCAGCGTCGCCGTGGGGCCCGAGGGCGGTTGGGCGCCCAATGAGTGGGGCGACCAGCGCCGTCGCGTGGGGCTCGGCCCGACCGTTCTGCGCGCGGAGACCGCTGGCGTTCTTGGCGCGGCGTTGCTTGCGTTTCAGGCCGGCGGATGGGGATTTACGCTCAACGGCGTGGGAAATGGGTAATGATGAGAGCACTAGATGAGTGACTGCCTCTTTTGTCAAATAGTCGCGGGCCGAGTCCCCGCGAAGGTGGCCGCCGAGTCGGACAATTCACTCGCCTTCTACGACATCGCACCACAGGCTCCGGTCCACGTGCTCGTCGTGCCGAAGCGCCACTTCGATGGCGTCAACGACGTCACACCGAAGTTTCCCGAGGTCTTTGACGACCTGATGTTTCTCGCCCAGGAAGTCACTCGACTCGAGGGAATTCGAGAGAGCGGCTATCGACTCGTCTTCAACTCGGGCGAAGACGGCCAGCAGACCGTGAACCACCTGCACGTGCACGTGCTCGGTGGGCGCCGCATGGCCTGGCCCCCAGGATGACCTCAGACGCCACCGCCGACGAGGCCCTCACGACGACGACCTATGTGCCCAACACCCACCTGATGGCGGGGCTACTCGGTGCACGCGACGAGCATTTGCGCGTGATCGAGCGCTCGTTTCCGAACTCGAAGATCCGCGTCCAGGGCAACCAGATCTCGGTGACAGGATCCGACGCCTCGACCGTGCTGCGTCTCTTTGACGAGCTCGTGCTCGTGCTCGAGAGCGGCCAGGCCCTCGACACGACGAAGATCTCTCGCACGATCGACATGGTCGCTGACGACCTTCGCCCGAGCGAGGTGCTACGTCACGAGGTCGTGCGCGGCGCAAAGGGTAAGACGATCCGGCCCTCGACTGCCGGCCAGAAGCGATACACCGACGCAATCGATAACCACATCATCACCTTTGGCATCGGCCCGGCCGGTACCGGCAAGAGCTACCTCGCCGTTGCCCAGGCCGTCCAGGCCCTGCACCGCCGCCAAGTCCAGCGCATCGTCTTGACGCGACCGGCCGTGGAAGCGGGAGAGAACCTCGGCTTCTTGCCCGGGGACCTCATGGCGAAGGTCGACCCCTACTTGCGGCCCCTCTACGACGCCCTCTACGACATGGTCGGCGCCGAGGGGACCCAGCGCCTCATCGGCAACGGCACCATCGAAGTCGCGCCGCTCGCCTTCATGCGCGGCCGCACGCTGAACGACTCGTTCATTATCCTCGACGAAGCGCAGAACACGACGCCCGAGCAGATGAAGATGTTTTTGACGCGCACCGGCTTCAACTCGAAGGCGGTGGTGACCGCCGACGTCACCCAGGTCGACCTCAACGGCAAGCGCAGCGGCATGCTCGATATCGAGCGGATCTTGGCGGGGGTCGAGGGCATCAGCTTCGTTCACCTCGGCGCGAAGGACGTCGTTCGCCACCGTATCGTGGCCGATATCGTGGCGGCGTACGAACGCTCCACATGAGCATCGATATCTATGCTGCCGATGAGCAGCACGATCACGACATCGATCTCGAACGTTGGGTCACGCTCGCGCGCGGGGCGCTCACCGATGAGGGCGTGCGCGGTCTCGCCGAGGTCTCGCTCATCTTCACCGACGAGCCAACGATCGCCGATCTCAACCAGCAGTTCATGGGACGCTCGGGCCCCACCGACGTGCTCAGCTTTCCCATCGACGCCGAGCCTGAACCCTCGGGCCGGGTGCCCGACGCGGGCGGCGGAGGGCCAGGCGAACCGCCCCCTCCCGAGATTCCCCAGCTCGTCGGTGACATCGTGCTCTGTCCGGCCGTTGCCGCGCGCAACGCTGTCGACCACGAGGTGAGCTTCGACGACGAGCTGGCGCTGTTGATCGTGCACGGCGTCTTGCACCTTCGCGGCTGGGATCACGTCATCGACGAGGAGGCCGAACGGATGGAGGCGCGCGAACGAGAGCTGCTCGCTCGCCACTACCGCGCCAGCGGATCGTGATCGCTGCCATGTGGCGGGCGAGTGACACCTACCTCGTTATCTCGGTCGCCATCTTGTTGATGCTGTCGGGATTCTTCGCGATGGCGGAGACCTCACTCACGCGCATGAACAAATCGCGCGCACGCTCGCTTCGCGAAGAGGGACGCCATGGCGCGAAGGCGCTCGTGGGCCTCACCGAAGCGCCAGAGAAGTTCCTCAACCCGCTCTTGCTCTTGGTCCTCATCTGTCAGCTGGTGTCAGCCACGATGGTCGGTGTTCTCGCCGGACACCTCTTTGGCGCAGCGGGCGTCTTTGTCGCGACGGCCGGCGAAGTCATCGTCATCTTTGTTGTCTTCGAAGCCATCCCGAAGAATTTCGCCATTCAACATCCCGATCAGGCGGCGCTGACGAGCGCGCCTGTCGTCGGACGGATCCTGCGCCTCTGGCCGATCCGCTGGATCTCCGTCGTCCTGCTCGCCGTCGCCGACAGCGTCATCTCGCTCTTCGGCGGGAGTGAAGGCAAGCAGCGCGTCACCGAGTCCGAGGTCCTCGCGTTGGCAGATGTCGCCCACGAGGACCGCGCCATCGAATCAGACGAGCGCAACTTCATCCACTCGGTCATCGAGTTCGGCGACACCATCGTGCGTGAGGTGATGATCCCCCGCATTGACATCGTCGGCATTGACGCGACCGCAACGGTCAGAGAGGCACTGGACCTCGCTATCGACAGCGGGCGCTCGCGCCTGCCCGTGCTCGGCGACGGGATCGACGACGTGGTCGGCATGGTCAATCTCCGTCACCTCGCGAACCTCGTCGTCGACGGCGAGGGATCGGCGCTCGTACGCGAGCACATGGGCGAAGCGCACTACGTCCCCGAGACCAAACGGGTCGCGTCGCTCCTTCGAGAGATCCGTCGGGCGAAGAGCCACCTCTTCATCGTGATCGACGAGTACGGCGGCACCGCCGGCGTCGTCACCTTGGAAGACGTCCTCGAAGAGTTGGTGGGGGAGATCACCGACGAGTCCGACCCCGTCGAGGACGACGCCGAGCGCACCATCGGTGGCGGCATCGAGCTGAGTGGGCGTCTCAACATCGATGACGCGAACGACGAGTACGCCTTGAGCCTGCCCAAAGATGGTTGGGACACCGTTGGTGGCCTGGTCTTGGACCTGAAGGGCGGCGTGCCCGAGGTCGGTGATGTTCTTATGACCGAGCGCTACCGCCTGACCGTCACGCGAATGGACGGGCGTCGAATCGAAGAGGTCCTCGTCGAACCGCACAGGCGAGACGCGTGAGCAAGGCCGGGTTCGTCGCCGTGCTCGGCCGGCCCAACGTCGGCAAGTCGACGCTCGTCAACGAGCTCGTGGGTGCGAAGGTGACCATCACCGCGGCGTCGCCGAACACGACGCGCCACGCGGTGCGCGGCATCCTCTCCGAGGGTGACACGCAGATCGTGCTCGTCGATACGCCCGGTTTGCACCGCCCGCGCACCACGCTCGGCGGCCGACTCAACGAGACCGCCCGCTCAGCGGCCGACGATGTCGACGTCATCCTCGCCGTCGTCGACGCCACGGGCGCGATCGGCCCTGGGGACCGCCACGTCATTGAGACCATGCTCGGTCAGGCTCGACCGATTGGTGGACCCGCGCTCGTCGTCGTGGTGAACAAGATCGATCGTCCTGGCCGTGAGGCGGTGGCCGCGCACCTCCTTGAGGCGGCGCTGGCTGTCGACGAGGTTGCGATTGAGATGGGACGAAGCGAGCACGCGAGCAAAGTCGAGTACTTCCCGGTCTCGGCGAAGACCGGCGAGGGCACGAAGGCACTGCTGGTTTTTCTGTTGGCAGCGATGCCCGAGTCGCCGTTCCTCTTTCCCGACGAGGAGGTCTCTGACGTCACCGAGACGGCGTGGATCGCCGAGCTCGTGCGCGAGCAGCTCGTGCGCAAGACGAAGCAAGAGCTTCCGCACTCGATTCACACACGGGTGAGCGAGTTCGAGTGGCCGCACGTCACGGTCGAGATCCTTGTCGAGCGCGAGAGCCAAAAGGGGATGGTGATCGGCAAAGGCGGACAGCTGTTGAAAGATGTCGGCATCGCTGCACGCCGTCAGCTGCCCGAAGGCCTCTACCTCGAGCTACGAGTCCGCGTCGAGCCCGGATGGCAGAAGCGCGACGACATCCTCGACCGGTTCGGTTATTAGCGCGTCGAGCGAAGTCTCCTTGAGCTCTCGCAAGAACGTGTGGACTTCGTCGCGGTTTCGAGTTCGGCGCATAGGTGGGAGCTTCTTGAACATGGTCGTGCGGTAGCTCGAGGTCGCCAGTCTCGTGTCGAGCACGGCCACGACGCCCCGGTCGTCCTTGGTGCGAATGAGGCGCCCGACGCCTTGAGCGAGGAGCATCGTCGCGCGCGGGAGGTCGACCTCGTAGAACGGGCGATCCGAGCGTTCGCGACGGGCTTCGGCGAGCGGATCGTTCGGGACGCTGAAGGGCAGCCGATCGATCGTGACGAGGCTCAACGAGTGCCCAGGCACGTCGATGCCTTGCCAGAAGCTCGTCACGGCAAAGAGGCTCGCCTCGTGACTGTGTCGGAACTCCTCGATGAGTTTCTGTCGCGATAGTGAACCCTGCACGAGGACTTCGGTCGAGAGGCGTGGTGCAACCGCGTCGGCGACTCGTTGCATGACCGAGCGATTAGTGAACAGCGCGAGTGTCCGTCCTCCCGCCGCATCGATGAGCGCCACCAGCTCGTCGATGATCGCGGCTTCGGCCGCTGGATCGTTGCGCTCGGGAAAGCTCTCTGGAACATAGAGCAGGCCGTGCTCGCGGTAGTCAAAAGGACTGTCGAAGTGCTCGCTCACCGCGTCGTCGAGTCCGAGGTTCTTTGCGAGTGTGTCGGGAATCGTGGCGCTCGTGAGCACGGCGGTCACGTTGCCCCAGAGTTCGTCGCGTAGACGCGGACCGACGTCAACGAGGGAGATCTCGATGTCGATCTCGCGGTCGCGACGCGAAAGATAGAGCAGCTCCGAGTCCTTCACGTTGTTCACGCGCGCAAGGTCGTTCGCAAGATGGATGGCAGGCCCAAGTGCGCGGACCTTTCGAAACTCCGCGTCGGGCGAGCTCGTCGGAAGGTCGCGCAGTCGCTCGACGATCTTGGTGACGAGCTCGTTGGTCCGGGCGAGCTCGGTGCGGCACGCCTCATCGAGTCCCTTCAGCTCGCCGCGTTCGTACTGAGCGAGGAGCATCGGCGCGAAGCGGTCGGCACTCGAGAGCAGCTCGTCGGCGGTCTTTCGATCGTCGAGGCTGAGGAGGGCGCGCGACACGGTCGCGAGCGCACGCAGCCGAGCCGCATTGAGCGAAGTGCCGAGGAGCGTCGCAAAGATGTCGAGGATCTCGTGGGCCTCATCAAAGACGACGTACTCGTGCTGGGGGAGGAGCATCGCACCGGACGCGAGATGGGAGGCGTAGAGGTGGGCGTTCACGATGAGGATCGAGCTCTCGTTGGCGCGGTCCTTCGCGAGCTCCGCGAAGCAGTTCTGTCCCTGGGGACACTTCGAACGCTGCAGGCACTCCTGGGGGGTGACCGAGACTGCTCGCCGCGCTCGCGCGTCGACCTCGAAGGGCAGCTCGTCGAGGTCGCCCGTCGTCGTGTCGTTGCCCCAGCGCAGGATGCGTCGCATCTGGTCGGCGACGCCGCGCGGAACTTCCGCGCCGTCATCGAAGCTCAGTTGCGCGCCACCGCCCAAGCTCTGTGCCCGGTTGAGGCAGAGGTAGTTCTGCTTGCCCTTGAGGACCGCGACGTGCACGCCGCGGACGTGCGCGGCCACTTGCGGTGCGTCTTTCTTCGCGAGCTGGTCCTGGAGGTTCTTCGTGGCCGTCGCGACGACGACCCGATGTCCGGCGAGAACGGCCGGCACAAGATACGCGAGTGACTTGCCGACGCCGGTGCCGGCTTCGATGAGATGGTGGCGACGCTTCGAGAACGCGGAGGCGACGGAACGAACCATGTCGCGCTGACCCTCGCGGTTCTCGCCACCGCCCGGCAGGTCTCGGGTGATCGCGTCGAGGAGCGCGAGGGCACGTTCTGCGTCGATCGACACGAGGTCGTCGTCGAGGTCGATCCCCGTCTCTGGGTCCGATTCGACGTAGGGCGTCTCCTCGTCGGGATCGAAACTCTTCACCTGACGACACTAAAGGTCCTGGGCTCTTTGAATGAGGAACCAGGTAGGTTCGTAGCCGTGCCCGACCCTCGTCCCACGCCGATCCCCGCGTCCCTCGAGCGTGACCGTGTTCCCCGTCACGTCGCGATCGTGATGGACGGGAACGGCCGCTGGGCGCAGCGCCAGGGGCTCCCGCGCACTGAGGGCCATGGCGCAGGAGAGGCCTCCCTGGTGGACGCCACCTACGGCGCGCTGGCCGTCGGCGTACGGGCCCTGACGGTGTTCGCCTTCTCCACCGAGAATTGGCGTCGCCCCGTTGACGAGGTGCGTTACCTCATGAACTTCAACCGGGGACTTCTTGATCGACGCCAGCACGAGCTGCACGCCGACGGCGTGCGGATCGTGTTTTCGGGACGGCGCGACTGGCGGGTCCCGCGAGGCGTCCTCACCCGAATGGAAGAGGCAGAAGAGCTCACCAGGAACAACAAGAAGCTCACCCTCAACATCGCCTTCAACTATGGCGGCCAGGCTGAGATCGTCGACGCGGTGCGCCAGCTCGTGCTCGACAAGGTTCCGGCGAAGAAGATCGACGAGAAGCGCATCCGCGAACGCCTGTATCACCCCGAACTCCCCGATCCCGACCTCGTCATTCGCACCTCGGGCGAGTACCGCATGTCGAACTTTCTCCTGTGGGAGCTCGCGTATTCGGAGCTGATCTTTACCGACGTGCTGTGGCCGGACTTTCGCCGCGAGGACCTCTTCAAGGCCATCGAGGAGTTTCAGCGTCGCGAGCGACGCTTCGGCGAGGTGAAGAAGTGACCTATCTCCGCGCCACGCTGGTGATGGCCGTCGCGATCTACATCTTCTTGTGGGTGCTCGCGCTCAATGGCGCGAGCGGCATGATTCCTTTGCTCGTCGTGCCCCTTATCCTGGCCGCCATGATCGCCCTCGGCGTCGCGCTGCAGCGCTTCATGGGAATTCCCCCGCATAAGCAACACTTTCGAGATCGTGGGGACGACCACAAGCCGTGAACGAGCTGCACGACGACGCCGTAGTGCTTCGGACCTACAAGTCCGGAGAGGCGGACCGGGTGGTCGTCCTTTGGACGCGCCAGCACGGGAAGGTTCGCGTCCTCGCCAAGGGCGTGCGCAAGACCACGAGCCGACTCGGCGCCACGCTCGAGACACTCGCGTACGTGAACGTAGATCTCGTGAAGACACGCGGGGAGTTCTACATCGCTCGACACGTCGCCCATCGCGAGCGCCTCGCGACGCTGCGCGGTTCGTATCCGCGCATCTCGGCGGGCTACGCCGTGGTCGAGGCCGTTGACGCAATTCCCTCCGACGGCGTCCCAGACGAAGAGATCTTCGATCTGCTGATTCGCGTCTTGTTGACCCTCGACGACGACGCCTACGAGCCGACGCTCGTGCCCGCATCGTTCTACCTTCGTCTGCTCGCGCTCGACGGGTCCGAGCCCGTCATCGACAGCTGCGTGAACTGCGGTCGGGCTGGACCGCTCGTCGCCTTCGACGCGGAGATCGGCGGCACGCTGTGCGATCACTGTCGCCAGGGAGCATCGATCTCGCCCGAGGGCGTGACGCTGCTCCGCCGTGTACTCGGTGGAGACCTCGGCAACGTCCTGCGCGAGGCGAATCCACCCGGAGCCGGTGAAGTCATGGGCCTCGCTCAAGGCGCCATCGAGGTGCACTTCGGGAAGCGATTGCGCTCGCCCGCTGCGGTGGCGCCACTCGCCGCGAAGCGAGAGACGACGTGAACTTCGGCGTCTACGTGCACGTGCCGTTCTGCGCGCATCGGTGCGACTACTGCGCCTTTGCGACCTACGCCGACCGCGACCATTTGATGGACGACTACGTCGACGCGGTGCTGAAGGAGATCGCCATCGCGCGCGAGCGCGACCTTCGCACCGCGACGTCGGTCTTCTTTGGTGGCGGCACACCATCGCGACTGTCCGCGGAACAGCTGCTGCGGATCATTGACGCGATCCCTCGCACCGGCGACGCTGAAGTTACCGTCGAGTGCAATCCCGAAGATGCGTCGCTCGATCGACTGAGCGCGTACTACGACGGCGCCGTCACGCGAATGAGCTTCGGCGTGCAGTCGACCCAACGCGCGGTTCTCGCCGATCTCGGCCGTCGTCATGGGATCATGGCGCACCGGGAGGTCTCAGAAGCTGTCACCGAGGCGGGCTTTGCCACGTGGAACATGGACCTCATCGTCGGTTCGCGCGCCGAGGGCCTCGACGATGTGCGACACACGCTTGACGATCTCTTGACGTTGGAACACCCGCCGCCCCACATCAGCTGCTACGCACTTACCCCCGAGCCGGCGACGCCGCTCGGTCGCGATCCCGCACGTCACCCCGACGAAGACGCGACCGCTGACGCGTACGACCTCGTTGGAGAAGTGCTCGACGACCACGGATACGGGTGGGAAGAGATATCCAACTGGGCGAAGCCCGGCCACGAGTGTCGTCACAATCACGTCTACTGGGACCACGATGACTACGCGGGCTTTGGTTCAGCGGCACACTCGCACGACCATGGCCGGCGCTATTGGAACGTGCGCACGCCCGATCGCTACATCGAGCTCATCGGCCGCGGCGAGTCGCCCCTTGGTGGCGAAGAGTTCGTCGACGAGAGAAGTCAGCGCTTCGAGCAAGAGTCGCTCGCGCTGCGCACGTCGCGCGGTGTCCCCCTCGAGGCGTTCGACTCGCTCGAAGAGATCAAGCACCTCGTCAGCGTGCAGAGCGGTTACGTCGTGCTCACGCCGAAGGCCCGTCTCGTCGCAAATCAGGTGATCGTCAGGCTAAAGAGCGCGGGGTGAACCAGTAACCTTGAGAGATGTCTGACGCGCCCGAACTCGATCCGGCCCTGCTCGAAAAGGTGACGAATCTGGCCAAACGGCGCGGATTCATCTTCCAGTCGGCCGAGATCTACGGGGGCTTTCGCTCGACCTACGACTACGGCCCACTCGGGGTCAACATGCTGCGCAACGTGAAGCAGGCCTGGTGGTTCTCGATGGTCCAGACGCGACGCGACGTCATCGGTCTTGACGCGGCGATCCTCGGGCCGCCAGCCGTGTGGGCGGCGTCGGGCCACCTCGAGACGTTCACGGACCCGCTGGTGGACTGTCTCAACTGCAAGGAACGCTGGCGCGAAGACAAGATCGACGGCGTCTGTCCGAACTGCGGCTCGACGAAGTTCACCAGTCCGCGCGCGTTCAACCTCATGTTCAAGACCCACGCCGGCCCCGTCGAGGGAGAGGGCTCGACCGCGTACCTGCGTCCCGAGACCGCCCAAGGGATGTTCACCAACTTCGCCAGCGTTCTTGCCACGACCCGGAAGAAGCCGCCCTTTGGCATTGCGCAGATCGGTAAATCCTTTCGTAATGAGATCACCCCGCAGAACTACGTCTTTCGCACGAGAGAGTTCGAGCAGATGGAGATGGAGTACTTTGTGCCGCCTGACCAAGCGGAGGAGTGGTATCACTACTGGGTCGAGACGCGCTACCAGTGGTACCTCGGCCTCGGCATCCCCGAGAGCATGTTGCGCAAGTACGTCCACAAGCCCGAGGACCTCTCGCACTACTCACGAGGCACGACCGATGTGGAGTTCTTCTTCCCGTGGGGCTGGGACGAGCTCGAAGGCATCGCCAACCGCGGCGACTACGACCTCACGCAGCACGCCACGCACTCGGGTGTCGCGCTCGACTACTTCGACCCGACGACGAATGAGCGCTACACGCCCTACACGATTGAGCCCGCGGCGGGTGCCACGCGCGCGATGATGGCCTTCCTCCTTGCCGCCTATCACGAGGACGAAGTCGAAGGCGAGACGCGCGCCGTCTTACGCCTCGATTGGCGTCTCGCGCCGTATCAGATCGCGGTACTGCCGCTCTCCAAGAAGGTCGAGCTCGAAGGAGTCTCGACCGAGGTACTCGAGTTGCTGCAGCCGTATTTCATGTGCGACTACGACGTTACCCAATCGATCGGTCGCCGCTATCGGCGCCAGGACGAGGTCGGTACGCCCTACTGCATCACCGTCGACTTCGAGACGCTGAACGACCGCGCCGTTACCGTGCGCGATCGCGACACGACAAGTCAGGTTCGCGTGCCACTCGAAGGGCTGCTCGCGCACCTCCAGGGCGTCATGGGAGCGCACTGAGTTGGCCGATGATGGTCGTGGACTCAAGTTCGGCACGGTTGCCGAGCAGTACGACCGATATCGACCCGGTCCTCCCGACAGCGCGGCCGCGATCGCGGGGGACTTGCGGGGTCTTGAGGTCTTAGAGGTCGGCGCCGGCACCGGGAAGCTGACGCGCTTCCTCCTTGGACGAGGAGCGAACGTGAGCGTCATCGAACCGGACGATGAGATGCGCAGGGTTCTTGTACGACGAAGTCCTGAGGCTCACGTCCTCCCGGGCCAAGCGGAATCAGTGCCATCGCCGGACGCATCGTTTGACGCCGTCTTTTCTTCATCGGCGTGGCACTGGTTCACCCAGCCCGACGCCACCAACGAGTTCGCTCGCGTGCTGCGCGATGACGGCCGCCTCAATGTGTGGTGGAACGGGTTCAGTCGTGACGTGCCGTGGATGGTCGAGCTGACGAAGATGCGCGAACGAGAAGACGACCCGAACCGTCGGCCACGAGGCTGGCGAGCCGTGGTGGCTCCCGACGGTCCGTTCATCGATGCGCACGACTTCTCACTGGATTGGAGCTGGCCGCGCACGATCGACGAGGTGGTCGGCAACTTCGGCACCTACTCGGGAGCGATCATCCAAGGCGACGAGGCACGCCGCGCGCTCGAAGAGCAGGTTCGGGTGCGCTTGCGCGCACTCTTTGGCAACGGCGAGATCGTCTTGCCGATGACACTGCGTGGCACGACCGCGCGACGCCGCGCGCGCTGAAGTTACGGGCGCGGCGGGATCGAGTACGTCACCGACGCCTTCGCAACCAGCTCTGTCGAACCGCGAGAGAAGAGGTCGACGTCGACGACGGCGAGGCGACTCCCGAGCTTGATGAGTCGTGCGCGAGCCAACAGGTCTGTGACGTCTGGTTTGCGCAGAAAGTCGATGTGGAGACTTGTGGTGACTGCGAGCAACACCGGCCCGATCTGGGCGAGGATGACGAGCCACGCGGCGTTGTCGGCAAGCGCCATCATCGTGGGACCTGACAGCGTGCCGCCGGGTCGGGTGTGGCGCGAAGAGGTGGTCTGGGCGAGGACGAGCGTGTCGCCATTCAACGATTCGATGATTGGCACGTCGAAGTTGGGGAACGCGTCAACGACGATCTGTTGGAGCTCCTCGACGCTCAAAACCGTCATGGTCTAGGCGACTTTGCGGTAGCGATTGACGGCGAGCGGGGCGAGGACGAGTATCGCCCCCACAGCCCACGCGAGCGAGATCCACGTCGAGTCGCCGTGGGGCGTGCCGAGCATCAGGCCGCGAACGGCGTCAGCGGTTTCACTGATGGGCTGATGGATCGCGAAAGGTTGGAGCCAGCCCGGCAACGTGCCAACCAGCACGAAAATTGACGAGGCGAAGACGAGAGGAAAGATGACGGGAAAGGTCATAGCCTGCGCAGCCTCTGAGTTGGGCGCGCGAAGTCCCACGTAGGCGAATCCCCACGAGAGGCAGTAAGCGAAGATGAGCATCAACAGGCACGCCTGGATGTACGGGAAGAATCCGCCAGTCGGGCGGAACCCAACGAGAAAACCAACTCCCGTGATGATGGCGAGAATAAGAACGTTTCGAAAGAGGTCCGAGACAGTTCTGCCGGCAAGAACGGCGAGACGAGCCATCGGGAGCGCGCGGAATCGCTCGATGAGACCCTTCTGCAGATCTTCCGCCAGCCCAATCGAGGTCCCCACCGAACCGAAGATTGTCGTCTGGACCAAGATACCGGGAATCAAGTAGTTGACGTAGGCGACGCCGGGAATGTTGATCTCGCCGCCAAAGACGTAGCGGAACAAGATGACGAACATGATCGGCTGAATGATCATGAAGACGATTGCCACGGGAATACGAAAGAGCGCGAGCAGGTTCCTTCGAGCCATCGTCAGGACGTCACTGACCGCCCAGCGAAGCGCGGAGTGCGCTGAAGCGGCTGGTGGCAAGACAGTCGTCGTCACGTTCGTGCCCTTCTCTTCGCACCGTGCCCCGAGGGCGAGTCACCGTTGAGTGACGCGTCTTCGGCTTTGTGGCCGGTGAGGTTTAAGAACACGTCGTCGAGACTCGGCTCTCGAAGGGCCAGCCCGCTCAGCGCGATGCCCGCGCCGTCAATTCGCCTGAGCGCGTCGGCCGTGACGGCGGGACCATTGTTGACTGTCATCTCGATCACGGATCCTTCGACGTTGACCGGTTGTGATGACAGCTCGGCGATGAGCGGCGTCGCGCGCAGCGCGTCATCAATCGTCGGAAATGTGAGCGACAGCACCGTCGTGCCCAGTTGCGCCTTCAGCTGAGCCGAGGTTCCCTCCGCAATGATCTTGCCGTGGTCCAAGACGACCAGCTGTTTGGCAAGACGGTCGGCCTCGTCCAAATACTGCGTCGTGAGCAGCACTGTGGTTCCCCCTTCGACAAGTCGCTCAATGATGCCCCAGAGATCCTGTCGACTTTGCGGGTCGAGCCCCGTCGTCGGTTCGTCGAGAAACAGGATGGGAGGTTCGGCGACCAACGCCGCAGCAAGGTCGAGCCGGCGGCGCATGCCACCTGAGTAGGTCTTCGTTATCCGATTCGCCGCGTCGCTGAGTCCAAAGTTCTCGAGCAGCTGGTGGGACTTTGCCACGACGTAGGCCTTGTTGAGATGATTGAGGAGGCCCACCATCCGAATGTTTTCAAAGCCCGTGAGGTTCTCGTCGACGGTGGCGTTTTGTCCGGCCAACCCGATGTGGTGACGGACCTGATTGGGCTGCTTCACCACGTCGAAGCCCGCGACGATCGCCTGTCCGCTGGTCGGCGAAAGAATGGTCGAAAGAATCCGGACCATGGTCGTTTTGCCCGAACCGTTGGGTCCGAGCAGTCCGAAGACCTGACCCGTGGGCACGTGAAGGGTGACGTCGTCCAACGCGCGCAGGTCGCCGTAGGTGCGCACGATATTCAGAGCCTCGACGGCGTATTCGGACATTGCGAGCAGTTTACGTAGTGCGTGTACAGCCTCGACGCGAGAATGACTAAGAGCCGGTACTTTCTTCTTATGGCCATATCGGAGAGCGAGATCGCACAAGTTCGCGCTGCGACCGACATTGTGGCGCTCATCGGCGAAACCGTGGCCCTCAAGCGCACGGGCCAGCGCTGGACGGGGCTGTGCCCGTTTCACGGAGAAAAGACGCCCTCCTTCTCGGTGAACGCGGAGGAAGGCCGCTACTACTGCTTCGGATGTCGTGTGTTCGGTGACCAGATCACCTGGGTCCGCGAGACCCAGCATCTCGACTTCATGGACGCCCTTCGCCAGCTCGCGGACCGCGCGGGCATCGAACTGAAAGAGGACGAGCACGCGGGACCAGCGCGCAAGGAACGTCAGGTGGCAATGGCAGCGATGGATAAGGCCGTTGGCTGGTACCACGAGCGCTTGCTCGAGTCAGCAGATGCTCGTCCCGCCCGGGACTACCTGCGCTCGCGTGGCATCTCGGGGGACGTGGCGCGCCAGTTCAAGCTCGGTTGGGCGCCCGACGAGTGGGACGGACTGACTCGAGCGCTCAAACTCAACGAGAAGCTGTTCGCGGCGACGGGGCTGGGATTTCTCAACAAGGGTGGCCGGCGCCAAGACGCGCTGCGTGCTCGTGTCATCTTTCCTATCTTCGATCCGGCAGGGAAGGCCATCGCAGTGGGAGGACGGATTCTTCCTGGAAGCGACCAGCGACCCGACGCGCGAGTCGAGGCGAAGTACAAGAACAGTCCTGAGACGCCGATCTACGCGAAACGTCGCACTCTGTACGCTCTCAACTTCGCGAAGGACGACATCATCAAGTCGGGCGAGATCATCGTCTGCGAGGGTTACACTGACGTGATCGCCTTCTTCACGGCGGGAATGCCTCGTGCGGTAGCGACGTGCGGCACCGCCCTCGGTGAAGAGCACTTTCGCCTCATGCGCAACTTTGCCAAGCGCATTGTTCTGGCTTACGACGCCGATGCCGCGGGACAGAGTGCGGCAGCATCGGTTTATCAGTGGGAGCGTCAGCACGAAGTTGACGTGGCCGTGGCGAAGCTGCCAAGGGGGACGGACCCCGCCGACCTCGCACAGCGCGACCCTGAGGCGCTGCGCCAAGCCATTGCCGCCGCTGTCCCGTTTCTTCGGTTTCGACTCGATCGTGTATTCGACGGTGCCAACCTTGCTACTGCCGAAGGTCGAGCTCGAGCCGCCGAGCATGCGATGGATGTCCTCGCCGAGCATCCGAGTGATCTGGTGCGAGATGGCTACATGGTGGAAGTGGCAGACCGGCTACGCATCGATCTGCCCACCGTGCGTGCCCGTGTGGCCGACCTCGCAAAGCACCCGCGCGAACGCGTCGCCAGGGAGATTCCGAACGAACCCGCGCCGGAGCGTCGGCGCCGCTCGCCAATGCCTCGCCCAGGACTCGAAGGATTGAGGCTCTTAGTGCATGGACCCGCAGCGCTGAGGTCGCGATTCATTGCTCAGTACTTCGTCAATGAGGTGCAGCGCGAGATCTTTGACGAACTGGGGACAGATCGCTCGAAGTCGGAACTCATCGATGCGCTCGAGCGTAGGGGTCAAGAAGAAGCCGCCGAGGTATTGGGTGAGCTCGTGGTCGAAGAGCTCGACCATCACTACGGCGCTCAGGATATCAACGCGGTCATCGCCCAACTTCTGCGAAGTGCCGTGAGCGCCGAGCTGAAGAACTTCGATCGCGAGTTTCGCGAGGGACGAATCGCGCCTGAGATTGCCATGGCGACGACTCGCGACGTGAAAGAGCGGCTCGAACTCCTTGAGACCGCGCAGGGCGATGAGGCCGAGCGCGATCTACGCGACTGGCTCCTCGAGCGCGCCTCTCTGACGTCATCGTGAGCAAAGGGACCCGCGGCTTTATCGGCGGAATGGAGATCACGCCGCCACTCGAGGTTGAAGAGGAACGTGCGCTGTATCCGATCATTCAGGCGGGCAGGCGTGCAACTGAAGAGATCACGAAGAACACCGAGACCGATCCTCAGCGTCGCCGGCAACTGCTGCGCGCGCGCCAAGAAGGACAAGAGGCCGAGTCAACGCTGCTGCGAGCGACGTTCGGTCTTGTTCGAGCCCGCGTCCTTGAACGCGGCTATCGCTTCTACGACGAAGACCTCGAAGCCGCGGGCGTCGAGGGACTCGTGAATGCCTTGCATCGCTTCGATCCAGAAAAGGGCAATCGATTTGCCACGTACGCGAACTACTGGATCATGAAACTTGTCAACCAAACCGTGCAACAGCAAGCCGGTCTGAGTGACGCAGAGATGCGACTGATCATCAAGTTCCAACGTCTCGAACGAACCCATCCCGAGCGGCGTCTGACCAAACGTGAGGTGGCGCTCGAGCTCGAGATCTCACAAGCGAAGGCGCACGAGATCATGCAACTCAGTCGGGAGCTGCAGTCGCGTCGGTTTGCGTCCGTCGAGCTCGAAGACGTCGCCGATCCGCGCCCTTCGAGCAACCTCGATGACGCGCCCGCGTGGGTGATCGATGAGCTTCGTCGTCTCACCGGCGACGACTTCGACGCGTTCTGGCAATACACGTTTCGCACAATGTCGATGGAAGAGCTCGCTCGCGCGTACGGAATCTCTCGTCAAGGGATGGCAAAGCGCATCGACCGAAGTCGAAGGGCGGTACGCGAAAGCCCCGTCGCCGAGCGTCTGCAGCGCTGGTTTGACCAACAGTGAGGTCCAGAGCGGGTGATATCGCAACTAGGCTTCTGTTTTCATTCCCAGATAGCTCAATTGGCAGAGCAAGCGACTGTTAATCGCTAGGTTGCAGGTTCGAGTCCTGCTCTGGGAGCCATTTTTTGTGCTATCTCGGTTGATCTGTCACAGATCAATAACGAAGGTTCTGCAACCTAGTAGCGGCTGATGCGTGACGCGATAACGGCTGACCTTGACATTCCCACCGCGGTACGGTGCTCGTCTGACGAAGCGAATCTTTCAGCGCTCTATGCGTCACTTCGGTTCCGTAGTCGGTTCTCACAACTTCGGAAACCTTGCGGCAGTACGCTTCGGCCGATGACGCTGCTTATGAGGTCGGTCGTTCGTGCATATGAGTGCTGACGATAGCTCGACGACGCGGTCTTGGCGAGACCGCGTGCGGCGACGTTCGCTAGTCGGTGGGGCCGTGATTGCATTGGTACTCGCTGGCGCTCTCTGGTTCGGCATCGGCAGTAGCACCTCGGTATCGGCAGGTGCGACGACTGCAGATTGTTCGCAAGCGCTCACGAATCAAGGACTCTCCAATTCGGAGAGCCTCGTGCCAACGGTCGTGGGGTCGGGTTCTTCTGTCGGCCTCGCCGTTTTCGACGTTGACCGCGAATGGCGCTGGTGCTTCAGCGGGATGGGCACCGCCACCGGGATCGTCCGAAGCTCGACTCTTCATGGCTCGGCGGAGGCCCCCATCGCGGTCCTGGACGGTGGTTTTGGACGTGACGTGCTGATGCTCATTCATCACGACCGGCAAACCCAGACGGTGGTCGTCGATACCGCGTGATCTCGTTCGGTCGTGCTTGCCAAGGGCGACGGGTTTGAGGTGCTGCGAGTTTCGATGACCAAGTGGCCTCGCTGGCATACGCCCTGGTCCCGGACACCTGTTGTTCTGGGCCAGATCCTTGGCTTCAACAGCGGAGGTCGATTGACGTCCAGCACGCCGTTCAGCTGGTGTCCCGGGAGCATTGACGACTTTCCGGGCCAGGGTTGCTGATGAGTCCAGTTCCGACAGTCCAGTAATGCCTGACGCGTGACTCGGGTAACGCCTGTTCCGTTGCCCGTGGTGCGAAAGGTACAAATATCTTGGACGCTCAGAGCTCGAGTGTGAAGGACATCAAGTGAAGTGGTTCGTCGGCGTCGGGGCTCTCTTCAACCCATTCATCGAGCTGAGGTGATCGCACAAAACCAAGCCGTTCATAGATGCCGTGTGCGGTGGTCATGACGGGCGTTGAGTGCAGCACGACGCGTCGTCGCTCCGCCGATCTGGCGCGCTCGATGCACCAGCGTGTCAGTGCTAGGCCGGCGCCTTCACCCTGACGGTCTGGATCAACTGCCAACATACGGATGCCTGCGGCGTAGGGATCAGTGAACTCACTCATCGTTCGTCCCGGACCGGGCACATATGTCACGCCGCCCACTATTTGATGTCCGACTTCGTCATCGACGGCGACGAAGACCTCACTATCTCGATCGCGACGTTCAACGTCAAATAGCTCGGATCCGTACGACCCGAGGGGCTGGCCAAAGAGTTCACGATAGGCACGAACGGTGATCTCACCGAGGGCGTCGTACTCGTCAGATTTCACCCGTCGAATCTCCATAGCCCGCGATACTACGGCGCACGAAGGGAACTGAGATTATCGGATACTGCTTCGTAGCGACCGTTGTCGAGGCAACTCCCTGGTACGTTTTGTGTCTGACCGAAGCAAAGTCACGTGAGAGTGATTCAGAACTCTGTCGAAGGGCCGTAGCTCAGTGGTTAGAGCAGGGGACTCATAATCCCTCGGTCGTGGGTTCGATCCCCACCGGCCCTACCAGGAGAAATACGAGTTCCTGAGGCGCTGGATTACTCATCCTTTGCTACTCAAATGGAGTCGCCCGACTCACCCTCCCCACCAGCGACTATTCTTTACAAGTATGGAGAAAGTAAAGAACGCCGGTCGCGGTGCCAAGATCAGCTCTAAGCACCAGATAACCATTCCTCAAGAGGCAATGCGAAACGCCGGACTCGAAGCTGGTGAGAGGTTGACGGCTCGGGCCGATGGCCCGGGTCGCGTCGTACTCGAGCGCGAAGAGGACATTCTGAAGCTGTACGCGGGAGCGCTCACGGGCGTATATGACGGCGAGACACTTGATCAACTGCGCAACGAATGGGACTGACCGTCATCGACGCAGGCGTACTCATTGGATTCTTGGATGAGAGTGATCTTCACCACGGTACGGCTACACGGGAATTGGACAATGCTCGCCACCGAGGAGACGAAATCGTGATTCCTGCGTCTGCGTTGGCGGAGTCAATGGTGGCTCCAGCTCGAAATGGCGAGGCTGCTCTCCAGGCTTTGCAAGAGTTCGTTGAACGACTGCCAGTCGGTGTCGCCCAGCTCGATGCTGAAGTAGCGATCATTGCCGCTCAGATTCGTGCTCTGCACGGACCGAAGATAAAGCTGCCTGACGCTCTCGTGGTGGCAACCGCAATCAACCTGGAAGCCGAGGTCTTGGTAACTACCGATCGAGGTTGGCCCTCGAAGACGACGTTGGGCTTCTATGGAAGCATCGTCACGATCTGAGGTGCTACTCCTTTGCTACTCCAATCCATAAACGGGATGAATTGCGAAGCGCATCGATGGAATTTCGAGACTACTGAAGGACGCGGAGTGGAAAATACCTCATCAAAGCACTAATTGAAGTAAACCGACCAATCGGTATGTTTTAATGTAGTGGTGCCGACGAGCAAGTCCGGAGTCCGACAACAGCGCGCCATCCGAACACGATCGCAAATCATAGACACCGCCGCTCGCGCGTTCGCCGACAGCGGCTTCGATGGCGTCTCGCTCAACGATGTCATCTCCTCCACTGGGATGAGCAAGGGCGCGTTCTACTTCCACTTCTCGAGCAAGGAGGAACTCGCTCTTGCCACTTTTCGCGTCAAGCAGCAGGAACTGATCGCTCGGCTACTGGAAGATTCGAAGCCTGCTGCATCGGCAGGTGACGAACTTCGTCAGGCCTTGCGGCGCCGCGCGAGACTAATTGCGGACGACCCGACGATGCACTGCGTCGTGCGGCTGGGCGCCGATTTGAGCGTTCGTTCGGGGCCCGGCTCGGAGTATGCATCGTTCCAAGAGCTGGGGGTGCGCTCCATCGCCGAAGTGATCGAGCGAGGGGTTCATTCGGGAGAGTTTGCGCAACTGGATCCGAACGCGTCAGCCCGGGCGATCTTTGCTTGGATCGTCGGAATGGACTCGTTGTCGCTTCTGGATTCCGGTTGCAAGGACCTCACGGAACGAACCGAGGAGGTTTTGGCACTGCTGATTCCGGCTCTCCGAACCCGACTTCCTACCGGGCCAGCAAGCCGACCCCAACCCAGTGCAAGACAGAGCTAGCACCGAGGATACGAAAGCGAGGAAGCGATAACCAAGAAACCCGATATAGGGAACGGGAAGCTGCCGCCACTCATCCCCAGAATGTTGAACAAGTTCACCGCCCCCAAGAGTGCTCCGGCCGGATTGTTGCGGATTCAAAGATGGATCTACGTTCACACTGACGGCCGGGTTGGTCCCGGCATGATCGGTGCGTGGACGCTCCTCCTGCGTACCGTGGGGCGCAGAACTGGTCGGCCTCGACTGACGGTTTTGGTCTTCGCTACGGACGGAGGGAAGTTCATTCTGGCCGCCTCGAACGACGGAAAAGATCTTGCACCAGCGTGGTTCCTAAATCTGTGCGCGAGACCGGAAGTCGAGGTTCAGGTGGGCCGCAAACGATTCTCTGGCAATGCCCTCGTTATCCATTCGACGGATTCTGACTACCGGCGGCTCTGGGAACTCATGAACCGAACCAACCACAGGCGTTATGACGCGTACCAATCGAAGACCTCTCGATCGATACCTCTAATCGTTATCGTCCCGAATGTGGAGATGCCGGGCTGTTAGGCCCATGCGTACGCGGCCGTACGGTGTGAGTGCGCGGTGCATGACTCCGAGCACATGCTGGACTTTGAAGGAGACGTGAAAGCATTCTCTGGATACAGATAAGCCAAGAATACGTTCTCGCTGCCCCTCATAATCCCTCGGTCGTGGGTTCGATCCCCACCGACCCTACTCACTTCATTTCTCGTAGTGGTAACGCGCTTGAAGGATGACAAGGTCGTCGCCATCTATGAGATACACGAGCCGATGCTCCTCATCTATTCGCCGCGACCAGCAGCCGGCTAAAACGTGTCGCAGGGGTTCGGGCTTGCCGATTCCTTCCGTGGGGTTACGCACCGACTCCTCAATGAGACGGTTAACACGCTTCAGCATTGCCTTGTCGTGCGACTGCCAATGGACGTAGTCCTCCCAGCCGATGGGGGTGAAGACGACGCGCACTATGAGAGCTTGTGAGCACTACGTTCGCCGGCTTTCGCTTGAGCCAGGCTCTTCATTAGTCGACGCGCGTTCGCGGGCGAGCGCAACAACAAAGCAGTCTCGTTGAGTGCGTCAAAGTCGGCTCGAGACATCAACACGGCGTCGCCTCGCTTTGAAGTGATCTCGATAGGTTCACGATTTTCGTTGACCTGCTCGATAAGAGGGAAGAGGTTCTTTCGTGCTTCACTCGCGGTAATGGACACGGCTTAGTTCTCCTGGAAGGAAGTGGTACCGTTTATCGTACCAGACGTCTGACGTTGCAATGCGACACTTTCTGAATCCTCAAGGTTTGGTGTCGCCTCGACTTGCTACTCCCTTGCTACTCCAATCGGTGGACGGAATGGGCCAGCATGGACGATGGTGGAATGTGAGCCGAATCAGAACGAACTGTGTGGAATTGAAGACACCTAAAAGACGATGGGCGAGCCCCTCATAATTTCGGCAATGAATCACTTGATACACCTGCGATGAATTGCTTAGGCAGTGGCAGTAAAATGCCCACATGGAGATTAACCACACCAAGGTTGAATGGTCGTCATGGCCCGCAGTCTGGGCCGTCCTAATTTGGGCGGCTCTAGGCGTTATTGCGGTCCCAATGCTGACGGCCCTTTTGACCCCTCACTGAGCGAGACACTAGCCGGGCAGTGGCCTCTAGAGTGACGCCCCTGTAAGTACATTTGTGTAATTTGACCAGGACTAATGTGGGACGTATGCTCCGGCAATGTCACTAGCCGTAGCATTCCGAGGCCACGAAGGCATTGTCCTCGCGGCGGACAGCCGAGTGACGATGATGGTGCCACAGGCGCCCCAGCCCATGCCGGGTGCACCAGCCGGGGCGCCACTGGTGTTGCCTATCTACCCCACCTATTTCGACAACGCTCACAAGTTGCTGTCCTTTCGGGGGCAGCCATACGTCGGGATCGTCACGTTTGGGGCGGGCGCGATCGGGCAACAAAATCCGAGGACGGTTCAAGGATATTTACCCGAGTTCGAGTCGCATCTAACGGGTGTGGCCGGTGTTGATGGGACCACCGGCGCACAGGTGCGACTCACCACACTCCAGGTCGCGGAAGAGTTGGGAAAGTTTTTTAACGATCAGTGGGTCGCCGCAGGAATGCCTGCGGCTCCCTTAACGCCTCAGGTTCAACCACTGGTTTTCATCGTTGGCGGCTACGACGACGGCGAGCCCTATGGCCACGTTTACGAGTTGTCAGTGCCGAACAATATTGTCCCTCAAGAGAAACTACCGTTCGCGCCCACGTTCGGCGGTCAGAACGAATTAATGACGCGTCTCTGGAATGGTTACGACCCAAGAGCACTGCAACTAACAAAAGCTCAACTTAACCTTGACGACGCGCAGACTACGGCCCTTAAGGATGCGTGGGACAAGGCATTGCCACTTCAAATTCCGTATCAGTTTCTTCCTTTGCAGGACTGCGTGGATCTGTCCGTGGCGATTATCAGCATGACTATTCAGATACAATCTTGGATGTTTGGCATCCGAGGCGTCGGAGGTGAAATTGATGTCGCCACAATCACACGCGAGGACGGTCTCAGGAACGTCTATCAAAAAGTCGTCAAAGTCCAGGTCCACGACTGAGGAGAAAACAGTGAGCATTACCGTGTCATCACCAAAGGGCGAAGCCATCATCGCGAACGCTCCAGGCGAACTGTCGGAGACACTTACGCTCGAATCGGGTTGTTCCGTCATCACCAATAACGGTGAGTTCGACAACTTTGCGGCGTTAACGGAATCTCTCCTACAGGTTCCGAAAAGTGCCATTGATGAGGTTCACCGAAACCACTAACCGCGGAGAGTCAGTTCGTCCCACGACAATCGCCGACCCTCAGCGCCTGAAACGGCGAGGCACATACGGGTCAAGTCGGTATCCTCGCGGTAGTTGTAGGCGAACGTCCTTTCTGTGACGTAGCGGTGCATGTGGTCGGGGTGGACGTGAATCTGAGTGCCTTTGATGGACCGCTTCAAGATCGACCAGAAGTTCTCAATCCCGTTGGTGTACACGTCACCAGAGACGTAGTGCTTGCGACTGTGATTGACAGTCTTGTGGGCGTAGAACCTGTCGATGCCTCCATACAGCGCCGACTCGTCAGAGAAAATCGCGGAACCACTCTGAACCCACGCGAGGATGTTGGTGTGCATGTCCCACTTGGTGAACGTGGTCAACGGCTTTGCTTGGACGATTCCGCCTTCACGCTGGCGAGCGCCCTGGACAATCACCTTGTCGTGCCTCGTGGCGTTCTTGTGCTTGTTCTTACCCAGCCCACCAATGAAGGTTTCGTCAACTTCCACAATCCCCGAAAGTTGGGTAATCGTTCGGGCCTCCATTGCGTCGCGGATTCGGTGGAGCATGAACCAGGCGGTCCTCTGAGTCACTCTTAAGGCCCGTCCGAGTTCGTGGCTAGAGATCGAGTTTTTGGAGTTGGCAATCAGCCAAAAGGCGGGAAGCCACTTCTCAAAGCCCAACGGTGAGTCCTCAAAGATCGTGCCCACTTTGATCGAGAACTGACGCTTGCATGCACGGCACTTCCAGATGCGACGGGTGGTTATGAAGATCGGGTCGGCAACACCACAACGGGGGCAGGCAACCTCACCGTCAGCCCAGCGAAGACCCTTCACGAACTCAAAAGAACGTTCCTTGTCAGCGAAGTAAACCACCGCTTCGATAAGGCTTGTAGGGGCTGGAATCATGCTGTTTGCCATGAATTCATTTTCCCAGGTGGGTGTGACAAGTGATTCACTGCCATAATTTCTCGGTCGTGGGTTCGATCCCCACCGGCCCTACAGCAAGTCAGAGGCCTTCGTCTCCTAGATGGAAAGTGTGCCTTCGAACGCTCCAAATACGCCCTGAGTCAGTTGCGAGACCGTGAACTAGTTTCCACTCTGAGGGTTTTGAATGTTCCGGGGGGGATCGAGCATGTTCTGTCCACAGTGTGGATCAAGCAATGACGATGTGAAGGGGTCGTGCGCTAAGTGTGGCGCCTCGCTACATAGGAGGGATGAGGAGCTAATTGAAGACCTCGCGTCAGGGAGTGTGAGTCCGGGGAAGGGAGTTTTTGGTGATGGGGTGTCCACGCCTCTCTACTCGCTCGAGGCGTCAAGGCTTAAGGGCGGCCGAATTTTCTCGCCAAATGTGATCCGGGTGTGGCCAGATCGGATTGAAGAGCACGAGAATCACGCCATTCGGAAATCGGGGACTCAGGCAATCCACTTCCGGCAAGTAGCTCAAGTGGGAATTGAAAAGGGATTGATTTTCACGAACATAGGTGTTGAGTCTGCCGGAGGCCACATCATTCGTTTGGTGGGAGTACCCAAAGAAGACGGAGACAAGGTTAAGAAGATGATCGACGACGCCGTCCAGGCAGCGCATTCGAGCCAACCCTCTGCCACCTTCCAATCTGCTCCAAGGATTGACATCGCTGATCAGTTGATGAAACTCGCGTCGCTCAGAGACTCCGGAGTCCTGACCGAGGATGAATTTCTAGCCCAGAAGCAAAGAATTCTTAATTCCTAATTCTCGACACGATGTTGCAGTGCACGTCGGAGATTGGACGGCGCTGCTACTCCCTTGCTACTCCAATTTGTAGACCCAATGGAACTCTTGCTACTCCTCGGACCAGTGAAGATACGAGCAGATACCGATTGGACGCAACGAGCCGCCAAGGACACATCGCGAGCCCCTCATAATCCCTCGGTCGTGGGTTCGATCCCCACCGGCCCTACCACCTGCCCTACTAATGGTACTAATGGTTTCATTTCACGTACTAATCCGACACGCAAATCCAGAGGTAGTAGTACGAAGTCTGCGTGTGCGGCTACCCACCGCGACAGAGTGACCAAAATCCACCACGATTAGGAGGATGTCGTCCGACTCCCACATTCAAGGAAGTCAGGTGACGTGAGCCAGGTCCTGCCCGTTGCCTGGTATCGATTTCGATCAACCCTGCGACGTCTATTGCCCGGCTATCTCTCGATCGTCCTGCTGGTGGGCCTGGTTGGCGGGCTCGCGATGGCCTCGCTCGCCGGTGCCCGACGCACCCAATCGTCGTACCCAACCTTTCTTTCGAGCACGAATCCCTCGGACCTCACTGTTTCGGCAGGCTCTCTGAATTCTGATGCATCCGATGGTTCGAGCGCCTTCACGAAGCAGGTTTCGCACCTGCACGGAGTGAAACGGATGCGTGACCTCATTGCACCAACCGTCATCCCGCTCACCAAGAAAGGAGCGGCACGCCTCGAACTGGCCACAGAATTGCAGGTCTACGGTAGCCTCGACGGCGAATTGAGCGAGCAGGACCGTCTCACGATCATCAAGGGGCATTTGACAAATCCGAACCGGGTCGACGAGGTGGAAATGACGGCGAACGCCGCTAGATTCCTGCACCTGCGTATCGGTCAAAAGATCCTGCTCGGCGCCTTCACCACCGGGCAAACCGAGTCGGCGGGCTTCGGCACGGCCAAGGTGCAACCTCGCCTGCGATTTGAGGCGACACTGACGGGCATCGTCGTATTCAATAGCCAAGTCGTGCAAGACGACGTTGACCGCTCGGTCGGTTTCATGGTGGTGACACCGGCGCTCATCCGCCAGATTGCCGCGATTTCGCCTTCTTCAACAACGCCAGTGATGTACAACTTGCAACTCGACCACGGGAACCGGGATGCCGCCAAGGTTGAAACCGAGTTCATCCGCGCTACCCCGCCTCAATCGGGTTACAACTTCCACGTCACCGCAAGAACAACGGCGCAAGTTGAACTTTCGATCAGGCCGGAGTCTGTCGCTCTTGGCGCCTTCGGCGTCATCGCCGCCCTCGTGGCACTCATCCTCGCGTTACAGGCAATATCGCGCCAATTGCGGCTCAGCGACGAGGATCGGCGAGTGCTGTGGGCTCTCGGAGCGAGGCCGGCGACTATCGCCGGCGACGGATTAATAGGCGCACTGTCGGCAGTTGTGTTGGGTGCACTGCTGGCCGTCGGAATCGCGGTGCTGCTCTCTCCCCTTGCGCCGCTTGGTCCCGTGCGCGATGTATACCCGCATCCCGGGTTTGCGTTTGATTGGACCGTGCTGGGCGCTGGTCTGGTGGTGTTGATCCTCGCACTCGGCGCCGCGACTATCGCCATCTCGATTCGCCGGTCCCCGTACCGCGCACGCGGCCGTCGCCGAGCGCCGCGACGAGCATCAACGATCGCTCGCGGTGCCGAATCGCTAGGCCTGCCCGTTTCAGCGCTGGTAGGCGTACGCTTCGCCCTCGAACCGGGACGGGGTCGTACTGAGGTTCCCGTTCGCTCGACTCTCATCGGCACGATTCTGGCTGTCACCCTGCTGGTATCGACACTCACATTTTCCAGTGGTATCAGCACCCTCGTTTCGCATCCGTCGCTGTACGGCTGGAATTGGAGTTACATGCTGCTACCAAGCGACGTCGTCCCACCACACGCCTTGAAATTACTGAGCCACGACCCCGACGTCGCCGCCTGGAGCGGCTACGACGGTTACGTCAGCGTGCAGATTGAGGGCCAGAACGTCCCGGTTCTGTTAGGCCCTCTACACGCGAAAGTGGCGCCACCAATCTTGACCGGCCACGGACTCGACAGCAACAATGAAATCGTGTTGGGAGCAGCGACGCTCGCAGATTTACACAAGAAGGTCGGTGACACCGTTACGGTTTCGTACGGCTCACCCAAGGACGCCCCCATCTACGTCCCTTCAACCCCCCTCCTCATCGTGGGCGCGGCAACATTTCCTGCGGTGGGATCGTCCAGTTTTATCGCGGATCACACGTCGATGGGCACAGGTGCACTCATCCCGGTGGGAGTTGAACCGCCAGCGTTCCATCAAGCCACGCTCGCTAAAGATCCAAACTTGAACGGCCCCGAACTCGTCTTCGTGCGCCTGCGGGCTGGAGTCAGTGCGGCACATGGCCGCGCCAATTTACTCCGCGTTGTCGCCGCTGCCGATCAGACGTTCGCTGCCGATCCCAATGGCCAAGGCAACGTTGTTTCCCTTCTCGGCGTTCAGCGTCCCGCCCAGATCGTTAACTATCGCAGTGTTGGCTCGACCCCGATATTCCTAGCATCCGCTCTCGCACTAGGGGCTATCGTCGCACTGGCCCTCACGTTGGCGGCGTCGGTTCGGCGCCGACGACGGGACTTGGCCCTCCTCAAGGCACTCGGCTTCACGCCCCGACAGCTCGCTCGTGTCGTATCCTGGCAGGCATCCGTCACCGCAATTGTAGGAGTAATCGTGGGCGTGCCGCTCGGTATCCTCATCGGACGCCAACTGTGGACGCTGTTTGCTCGCAGCATCAACGCTGTGCCCGACCCCACCGTGCCGACCGTCTCGGTGATCTTTGTCGTTCTTGGCTCGCTCATTTTTGCGAACTTAGTAGCCCTCATCCCCGGGAGAATCGCAGGGAGAACGTCAACGGCATTGGCGCTCAGAGCCGAATAGTGTCCCAAACCTACTCGTCGCAACGCAGAGATCGGCACAACAGTTATTGCGACCTTTAGGGAATTTCGTTGCGGCTTTGAACGTGAGCCAACGCGACGCTCATTTGCACCGTTCGCTCAGAAATCCCACATTTCATCCCACAGACCAATCCGACACCACCGGACGAATCCGACACCACTGGAAGGATTCTCTTTGATTCTCGGATGATTCCGACGCCACCGGACCGATACGACCATGTGCATCCCTCTCACAATCCCTCGGTCGTGGGTTCGATCCCCACCGGCCCTATCAAATAGTTGTATTGCAACGGTTGATGGTTGAATTTCACCTCAGCTGACGCGTGACGAACACCTGATTCCCTACACAACAACAGCTGGCTTCGACGCCCGCGGCCTTACAACGTCGCCGCGATCACCCGAATTCCAACGTCCCGAGAGCGCCAGTAACGCCAATCACTCACCGCGCAGCACCTGTGCTGTAGAGGTACGAGCGGCGCTGCGACCGGGGAAGGCCGCCACGATGTTTGCCAGGACCAGCGCGCAGATGGAAACGAATACAACGGACAGAAGCGGCACCGTTGGATCGGGTACGACATAGACGCTTCGTGCAAACAGGTTCCATAGAGATCGCCCGACGACGATTCCAAGCGGCACGCCGACGATGACCCCGACGGCGCCAGCCACCGACGCTTGCCATGCAACGGTCGCCGCGAGTTGGCGACTTGTGAAGCCGAGCGTGCGCAGGAGTGCCAAATCGCGACGTCGGCGATGGACTGATGCCACGAGCGTGAGGCCGAGCCCTACCACTGCTCCGAGGGCGAGCGCGAGGGCGAGAATGTCTGGAATGACACCAATGGACCGGTAGTTTTCGATCTCCGCCGGATATTGCACGGCGAGAACCTCGACGCTCTCACCGCCACCATCGGGCGTCGCGTTTAGAGCCCTGTCACCCAGGAGAGCGATGCTTCTTAGGGAATGAAGGGCCGCCTTGACTGGGGCACCTCGTCGGAGCCGCACGAGGTCCATGGAGTATCCGTTGAGTGCTTCGTAGGGCGCATGCAGGAACTTGCGAAACGCAGGGGGTTCGATGAGTAAGGGGATCATCGCACCGACCCCCAGGTCGGCGTGCTGAGAGAGCACGCCACCAATGGTGGGCAGGGTGGCGGTCCCGACGATCTTTTCCTTGGTCGGCGGCACGTAAACGGGCGCGTCTTTGGGCGTCCCGTAGGTAACCTCGACCGTGTCACCCACGTGCTCGTTGAGTTGTTGCAGCGTGGCCGCACCCACGACGATTTGCCCTGGACCGTCAACTTCGTGACCAGAGAGCAGCGGCGCGGTCACTACCGCCCTGTACGTCGTGAGAAAAATGGGGACGGTGAGCCCGTTGATCTGAGCGTTCGCCGTATTGTCCCCCGACCACGCGGCAACGTAGGGATCATTGTTCAAAAGGTCCGCGGCCTGGGGCGGCACGCCGTTGCCGGTTCCGTACAGCGCGTAGTTCCAGTTCCACCCATAGAGCGCAGGATGCGATACCAGTGTCGAGAGGCTGCTTCCGAAGGTCAGCGTCGAGACCAAAATCGTGACCGCAAGCACGGCGCCGATCAGCGCCGAACGTACCGGGGCTGCGTCGCGATCGCGTCCCGGTTCGAGTGCAAACCGCAAGCCGACCACCGTCGTTGGTGGAAGACCCATTGCTGCGGCGAGGCGACCGAGTCGCGAGGTCACTGGCGCACCGGTCACACGCACTTGTCCGATCATGCGTCGCTGACTCTGTCGTGCCACTACAGCCGCGATGACGCTCAACAAAACCAGTACCAACAAGAATCCGACACCGAGCACTGGTCTGTCGAAGGCGATGCCCCCATAGGGATACACCGCCCTGACGGGCCCTATGGGCGACAAGGGCGAGAGTGCCACGGCGACCGCCACGGCGAGGATCGCACTTAGAAAGATCGTACCCAGCAGCGCCATGAGGCTCGCGCTGGAAATCATGGCCGTGTTGCCGCCTAAGGCTCGCAAGACCTCGAGGTCGCCTCTCTCGAGGCGGATTGTCCTGGAGATCAGACCTGCGGCAATGATCAGTGTTGCCAATCCGGCGATCATTCCGAACGCACCGAGAGCGATGGACTCCGGTTCGATAGATCGATTTACCTCGGCGGCGACGGTCGAGTTGGTCCTAAAGCTATACGTCGTCCCGGGCGGTAACGCGGCGATGATTTCACGCTGAACGGCTGAGATCTCTCGGGCCCCGCCGTCGAGCTGAAGGGCGTAGGCGTTGTAGTGCAATCCATTGTTGACCACCAGACGTGTGAGAGCCGGCGTCGTGATCAACAGTTCCGGTTTGCGGTCTATTTCGTCAAGGAGAACATCCGCGTTTGGGATCACGAGCCCAACAAGATGCATCGAAATTCTCGCCGTAGGCGTCACATCTCGAAAGTTCGGTGATTCGACCTGCTTGTCGGTGTAGATGTCCATAGGAATCGTCTCGCCGAGGTGCCAGTGCAACGCCGCTGCGGCACCCAGCTCAGCCATGAACTCGTCGGCCTTTTTCGGATTCGCCATGCGTCCCGCGACGACCGCCACCTTGTCCTCGGTGAAGTACTCCTTGTTCACGCTTCCCGAGACCGTCACGCTTCCGTTCGACATTGCGGTCGGGAAGGTGGGTTCACCGTTACGGCCAGCCGGAAAGGCGTTGACGGAATAGGAGGACATCGCCACGCTACGAACGTGGGGGAGCTTTGCCAGTTCCGCGGAGATGTTGGGCGCTTCAATGGTTATTGTCAAGTCCGACGGGTTGGTACTCGCGAGAAACACATTGAACGACGACGCTGTTCGTTGCGCTGCCGCGACCGCGCCTATCGCCAGGCCGCCAAGGGAGCCAATGAGGAGGAGGATCGCGAGATAGTTCGCCCAGCGACGACGAATACTCGCGCGAAGCCAGAACCATCCGACGCGCAGCGCATTACCCTTCATCGCCGATCAGCGTTCCGTCCATGCCGATGCTCAGCGAATTTATTCACCCACACCTCACGCTCGATGGATGAGAGTCTCCCCTAAGTGAGCGTCAACGCACAGGTGGGCAACATCCAAATCGGCGGTGGTGCTGGCACCCGTGTTGTTGCTCGTGCACTCGGTGAGTGCCAGAGGGTTGCTACTCCCTTGCTACTCCAATGCGCGGATGTGACCGACACTCGCTTGCTTTGGCGGAATGACATCGCGACACGACACCATTCAGTGGACTGGAAGCAAGCAGACGGCGATTCGTGAGCCCCTCATAATCCCTCGGTCGTGAGTTCGATCCCCACCGGCCGTGCCAATTCAATCTCCTTGCGCTGACTATCCATTTGATCTAGGAGATTCCTCGCAGCCTCAATCATCGTCTGTTCATTTTCCGGACGCCTCGCCTCATGCTCATCCCACTCATCTTCCAATTCGGCGAAGACTGCGAGCGTTTTGGGTTGATCCAATTCGTTCCACCCGTCCCAGTGAATGAGTCCTGAAGCAGCGCGCGGATCGAGTCGTCCTTCGACCATGTCCAGTGCCCAATGGCGAACGGCATTCCACCGCGCTTGATCTTCCGTCGGGATTGGAATATCCAGCTCCCTCATGACGCTCAAGAAGAGGTCGCGTGCGCTTTGATATTGAGAGGGCAGCATTCCCGCAAGTTCCCTTAGGGAATCGGAGTCGAATCCTTCGACCAGTGCATTCGTCGCAATTGTCGAAAGCTCCTCGGGCGCTTGCATTCCAAGAACGAGCAGATCGAGGGTCCATGTGAGATCTTCCATGGACTCATAATGACACTTCGCTCGACTACCCCAGCGCGTTCGCTTTCGTCGGCATGACCTGACGAAATCCCACTTCTATCCCACGAACTGATCCAATTCCGACATCACCGGGCTAGTCCGGCCGTGAGTTCAGAAGCAGGATCAACGGCGCCCCGCGAGGCGCGATTTCGCACGCTAACGTCGAATTATCTGATGAGTGTATGTGAATAGCAGGCTGTTGCGGTGGGTTGTATTTGGAGAGGTCGCGTTTCTGTTTTTTATGGGAGCGGGCGTCGCGCTCCATCCGGGCTTTGTGCTGGCCCGGCACGAAGGCGGAATCAGTGAGTACGGCGTGCACCTAAAGACTGCGGTGTTCTACACACTCGCCTGGGCCGTTCTTGCTGGCGGCAATATGCGTGCGGCGCGCGCGTGTGGCGGCCGTGGCGATCGCTCGGAGAAGGTGCGCAAGTTACTCTTGTTTTACAGCGCCGCCTCCTTCTTAGTGCTCATCAGTTCCTACTTCTACTCGCTCGACGTGGTGTTGAAGTACATCCACTACAGCTTTGGGGCCGTACTTGTCGTGTTCATGAGCACGGCGGCCTATTGGCTGTCTCGTCAATTAACGGACGTCCCCTGGGCCAGGGCTACTCTCGGGGTCCAGGTGCTGGGAAGTATCGCCGCCCTCTTGAGCATCGTGGGTGCGCTCCATGTGCTCTTTTGCGCCGAAACGATCTCCAATGTGGGATGCGCGGTTTTGCTTGCCAAAACGTGCAGCCGGGCACTCGACGGAGACGTTGGTGAGATTTCGGTAGTTGTTCTAGCGCCGTAAGCGTCCGAAGCTCCTAGTCTTCGATTTCAGACAACCCCGCGTCGATAATGTGCCGCATAAGGGAGTCGGCAAAAGCGAAGTTGTGTCAAACGTCGAGAACAGTCGATCCCTCGCCCATATCAATCAGGAACCGCCTGTGTCACATGGACGCCGAAGGCTACCTGCCGCCATTGGTTCGGAGCAAAGTGATCATCTCTCCTTGGCTTAGATCACGGCCGGCACTCAGTGCGGCCTCCCACGATTCAGACGAGACGGTCGCGCGCGCCCGAGCGAGGTAGGCCTCGATCTCAGCTTCTGAGCGTTCGTCGTTTGGAAAGGATGCTTTGAGTCGCAGATCCTCTGCCGCTCCAAATATCTGGGCCGCCCGAAGCGCATCGCCAAGCTCGGCAGAAATGCACGCCGATATCTCGAGCGTCGAAGCAAGTAATTGGACGTCTCCGGAACGGGCCACATAGTCGAGCATGGACGACAGGAGGCGGTCGGCGCGTTGTGCCTGCCCAAGCCGGAGGTTGGTAGCGGCGAGCGATTGCTGATCGAGCGCGATGCCGGTTATGTCTCCCGCCTCCTGATCGAGCGTGAGCGCTTCCTCCAAGATCTGGAGGGAACGGGTGTGGTTACCGGAGTAGCTCTCGACGTGGCCGAGATTCGTCAGGGCGGCGGCGAGTCGGGAGCTGTCGCCCATGGAGCGGGCTATGGTGGCGCTTTCTTCAAGCAGGGAACGCGCCTGCTCCAAGTCGCCCAGTAGTTCGCGACAGATGCCAAGGCTGTTGAGTTCACGTGCCTGTTGATCTCGATCTCCGAGTTCGCGCGCGATCTCGAGACTGCGTTCCAAATAGGCAAGCGAACCCTCGATCTCTCCTTGTTGCTGCATCAAGACTCCGAGCCAGTGGGCAATTTTGCCGACGTGGGGTCCGGCTTCGTCCGAGGTCACCTCGAGGGCCCGGAGAAGCCACCGCCGACCCTCCGTGGCGTAGCCGTGGCGGTACCACAAGTACGCCAACTCCTCGACGAGACGCATCCCCGTTTCAATGCCCTCTTCATGAGTGAGGGACCAGTCGAGCGCTGCGCGCATGTTGTCGTGCTCTGCTTCAAGCCTGTCGAGCGCCACCAGCTGTCTTGGGCCACGGAGCTGCTCACCGGCGCGTTCAGCAACGTCCGCGTAATGAAGGGCGTGTCGGAGGCGAGTATCTTCGAGCTCGCCCTCGGCGCTGAGGCATTCGAGTGAGTATTGGCGGATGGTCTCCAGCACGTCAACACGGGGATCGCCATCGACCCCTTCCCCGATCGTGATGAGGCTGACGTCAAGAAGCTCCTGCGCCACCTGCAAGGCGTCGACGGCATCGTCTTGGATGGCAACCGCAGCGAGAGCCTCGAGATCGCAGCCGCCGGCGAATACGCCCATCCTTCGTAGGATTTGAGCGGTCCCCGAGGACAAGAGCTGGTAGCTCCATTCGACCGTCGCTCGCACCGTTTGTTGGCGCGACGGGCGCCCGAGGTCACCAGCGGCAAGTTCGAGACTGTTCGCGAGGCGGGCGAGGAGCGCCTTCGGCGTCAAGAGCCTGACCCGCGCTGCCGCGAGCTCGATCGCCAGCGGCAGCCCGTCCACAGCGCGACAGATGCTCGCGACATCGGCAGCATTGTCGGCGTCGAGTGTGAAGGCTGGTCGGACCATCCGTGCCTGCTGAACGAACAAGCGCACGGCGCTGCAATCGGCCACGGCGTCGAGATCGGCGTTCTTCGGGAATTCGAGCGGTAGCACCCCGTGCTCGTGCTCGTCCTGGAGATGTAGCGGCCCGCGCGAGGTCGCGATCACCACCACATGAGCGCTTGCTTCGAGCAGCGTGGTGACCACAGTCGGCGCGGCGTGGATTTGTTCAAGGTTGTCGAGCACGAGCAGAGCGTGACGGTCCGCGACGTGAGCGATGACAGTGTTCGCTGGTGCTCCTTCGCTCGAGACGTTGATGCTGTCGGCGATCGTCGACCACATTGCCTCTTCGTCCTGCACTCCGGACAACGAGACGAAGTACACACCGTCTCGAAAGGCGTGTCCCAGTGACGACGCGGCCGCGAGAGCAAGTCGTGTCTTGCCGACGCCGCCCGGCCCTGTGAGAGTAACAAGCCTGACCTCCGGCGCCTGGACGGTCACGCAGAGTTGCTCGACTTCGCTGCTCCGTCCAACCAGCGGCGTCATTCGACTCGGAAGGTTGGTCTCTGCGCCCATGCTCTTGAGCGGTGGGAATTGCTCTTCGAGCCCAACGGCTATGAGCTGATAGATGTGCTCGAGCGCCTCCAGGTCCTTCAAGCGATGGAACCCCAGATCCTTTACAGAGACGTTCGCGGGCAGCTGGAGCTCGATGAGGTGGCTCGTGGACTCAGACAAGACAACCTGACCTCCGTGGGCCGCAGCGGCGATGCGCGCTGCCCGATGAACGTCCAGACCCACGTACTGGTCCTCGTACCCGTCCGGCTCACCAGAGTGAAGGCCCATTCGAACGCGAACAACGACGCCCTCCGGCCAAGTGTGCGTTGACAGAGAACGTTGCGCTCCCACACAGCATCGCACAGCCTTGATAGCCGACTCAAACACGACAAAGAAGCTGTCGCCTTCTGTTCCCATCTCCAGGCCGTCGTTGTCCGCGATGGCCTCTCGCACCAATGTGCGTTGGCTGAAGAGAGTCTCCGCGTATTGGTCGCCGAGGCGATTCAAGAGTGTCGTCGATCCCTCGATGTCACTGAACATCATCGTTACAGTGCCCGTTGGGAGCCCCACCATTTTCAAACACTAACCGTCAGTTGCGTAGGAATTTCGAGCGAACAGATTCTCGCGCGACGCATCGAAAAGTGGCGCGGAGTCCCAGGCATCGGCAACTCCAGGTCAGTGGCTCGATGACGAAACGCGCCGCGACGATTTCGGTCGTTGGTTCGATCCCCACCGGCCCTACCAAATCTCGTCGTCAGCGAAATGCACCATTCTCTACCAAGTCCGCAGTAAAACGGTATGGATTCACATATGCGTACAAAGGCCACTCGTCATATCTGCGGAACTTGCATCAGGACCTTCGCGTCGGTCGATGCCTTACGCCTGCACATCGTGTATGAACACCCTCGCTTGAAACTGCCGGAGGAATTGGAACGGCGAAAGGTAGCTCGTCAAGCATCGTGACGGAACCGCGGTGAGCGCCGACACAGTCCGTCCGTACCCGAAACTTGGAGCAATTGTCAGCTCGCATGGACTCTCTTCAGGATGCTGGGGCAGTCAACCGGTTCAAAAGAAGGCTGACACTTTCGCTATCCCCTCACATTCCCTCGGTCATGGGTTCGATCCCCGCCCTACTTAATTAATCTCGGCGAACGTGAGTCTGTGGGATCGACCGTTTGCCGTGGCCCGTGAGACGTTGCCAAGGGTGTCAATCCCGATGGTCGAAAAGGCTCCTACTAACAGGAAATAGTTTGGTCCCAACGAAATCCGAGTCGGATTAACTCATCGTCAAGGAGACAAGACCCGCGGAAGCCCAAAAGACGGCAAGACGTCCTTGCCGAATATCGTCACCGCCGAGATGAGGCCACCGCACAATGTCAACACGGCGATCCCGGTCGCGTGGTAAAGACCCGTCTGGGGGTCGCGAACGTAGGTTGCGAGTGTGGGTTGTCCATTCGCTCGCGTCGGCACCGTCCGTGTCGAGCGCCCAGGGCGGAACGACGTCATGCGGAAGTAGCGTCCCGCGTCCTCGGGACCGCTGCACTCACCAGGTACTGGCGGCATGGTGACCGAGACGTCTTGGGTAAGGAGGGCGACGAGCTCGTCCGCGTTGCCGGCTTCGAATGCCGCGGTGACGCGGGCGACGATCTCTTGTTCAGCTACGGAGTTGGGCGCAGGGGGAGGCTCGCGATCGATAGTGTCGACGAGGCGATCGTGCAAAGCCCCCCGGGCGCGCTTGAGGGCACTCTCCACTGAGGCCTCCGTTGCTTCGATCATCTCGGCCGCTTCGCTGGCCCTGTAGCCGAGGACGTCGCGAAGCACCAGCGCCACGCGCTGTCGAGGTGGCAGCAGCTGAAGGACCGTGATGAATGCCAGCGACACCGACTCCCTCGTCTCGTAACGAGCGTCGGGACCGGGGCTGTCGTCGGGCAGCCCGTCAAGGAGGATGTCGGGGTACGGCTCGAGCCAGATGACTTCACCCGCTCGAGTCGGCTTGGGGAGAGAAGAAACCACTTCGGGTCGTCGGCTAGCGGCGCGCAGCATGTTCAGGCAACGGTTCGTCGCGATTCGGTAGAGCCAGGTTCTGATGGAGGCCCGCTCCTCGAAGTTCTCCAGCGCTTGCCATGCGCCGAGCAAGGTTTCCTGGAGGGCGTCCTCGGCGTCTTGTGCCGAACCCAAGATCCGATAGCAGTGCAGCCGCAGCTCTTGTCGGTACCCATCGGTCAACTGCGCGAACGCCTGCTGGTCCCCGGACTGTGCGCGACTGAGAAGTTCCATGCCGCTCCATTCTCTCATCACCTCGTTGTCGGGCTCTCTGATCCGACTACATGTACGGACACCGCCGAGCCCGCAAACTTGTCACTCCGGAGCGACCAGATTTCCTTCCTCCCGGTGTCGGTATTCGGAGAGATCCACTACGGGTCGGACCGGCGATGGTCGACGGCGTGCTTGCGCATCCGAAGAGCCTGAATCCAAAGGAGTAAGACCATGCGAGAGATGACCATGAAGCCGCGACTCTCCGGCAACACTCGTTTGTTTCTCGCCGGGAACTTCCTATCGATGCTCGGCACCGGCTTGGTGTTGCCGTTCATGATCATCTATCTTCACGAGGCGCGGGGGATCGCGCTACCGGTCGTTGGAGCACTGCTGGCGGCGGGGGCGGCGATTGGCGTCATTGTCGCGATTGTTTGCGGTGCGCTGATGGACCGGGTGGGCGCCCGATTGGTGCTCGGCGTGATCCTGCTTGGTCAGGTCGTCGCCGAAGTCGGGCTCGCCTGGGCTCATAACGCGCTGACAGCGCTGCCGGTTGTCCTGATCTACGGCGCGACGTGGGCACCGATGTTCGGCGCGATCTCGACGATGCTCAATGGCCTGACTCGGGAACCCACGCTGCAGCAGCGCGCCTTCGCGGTGAACTTTGCGACCCAGAACATGGCACTCGGCATCGGCGCGGCAATCGCGGCGGTCGTTATCAGGGCTCATCATCCCGGAACCTTCCAGGTGCTCTTCCTTACCAACGCCCTCTCTTGCCTTCTTTTTTCCGCTCTGCTGCCCGCGCTGCCGAACCCAAGGCGAACAAGGGTCGTCAATGAAACCAAAGTTGGGTACCGCTATGTCCTTAGCCTTCGCGGGCTCCGATTGATGATCCTGGCCTCATTGTTGCTCGCATTCTCCGGCCCTGCCACGTTCGATTCGGGGCTACCGGCGTTTGCTTCAGTGGCGGATCACATCTCCGATCACGCGATCGCGGTGTCCTTCACCATCGACACCGGGGTCATCGTGGCCATCCAGATGTTCGTGTTGCGGGTCGTCCGTCGGCACCGGCGAACTTCCGCCTTGGCCACCGTTGGCTTGATCTGGGCGGTGTCCTGGGCGCTTCTCGGATTCGCCGAAGTCGTCGACGGCCCCGGCTGGCGGGTCGTGATCTTGTTTGCCTTCGTCAGCCTGTTTGCCGTGGGGGAGACCTTCGTGGCTCCTACGAGGAATCCGCTCATCAACACTCTGGCCGATGACAGGATCCGCGGCCGCGCAAATTCGATCTCAGGCTTCGCCACCTCATTGATGCTGATCGTCTGCCCGGCCATGGTCACCAGCCTCCTCGCGGCGCACCTCGAAGCGGTATTGATCGCGCTGCTGTGTCTCAGCTCAATCGGCATCGTCGCCATCGCCGCCCGGCTTCGCGTTACTCTCACGACTGAACAGGACTACGTCCAGCAGCCGCCCGTGGCCGAGTCACCGCTCGAGCAGTTGGGCGATCTACCAACTGTGGCGGAAGAGATGGGTCTCTACCCTCCGATCGAGTCACCATGAGCCGTCCGGTGGTTGAGAACAATCGAGGGACCACTCTTACAAGAAAGTCGCCTGATTTTCCGTCCGTTGTACGGAGAAAATCAATCAACGCGAAATAGCTCGGTGAACTGTGACGCCGTTTCGGATTGTGGCATTTCGCGACTATCCCCATCTGACTTCGTCGCCATTCTCTCCAGATTCTCCAAGCTGGTGACCATCGCTGGTCTCCAAAACTCTCCGTCTTGGATGAACTTTCGAAGTTCTTCCGGCAAGCGACTGCCTTCGAAATACTCGGTCACCCGGGTAGTGCGGTCACTCAATGGTTCCAGTTGCCATCCCCACTCGCGAAGTCCTGGTCGGCCGACGACTGATTGATACTCGGACCTTTCATATGAGTGCACGACGGGCTCCCACGCGATGCGACGATCTTGCTCGAATGCGACGACGTGATTGGCCATCACATAGTTGCCTCGAGCCCAGTGAGTCATCGAAATGTAGAACACGTCGCCCACTTTGGCGATGACCTCATTGCCAACCGCACCTCGTAGCATTCCGGTCCCATCGACATCGGGTTGCAGTGCAGGGTTGCACAAAATCGAGAAGATTCGAGATGCGGATGCGTTGATGTCGCGAGATTCAAAGACTGAAGGTTGGACCATGGCTGCAACTCCTTGTGAGCGAGTGATTCGATGCGAATATTAATCTCGCGCATTCCGAAGCGGTAACCGCCTCGTCGTTCATCGACCATACTCAGCGCGCTGCAAGACGCGTTGATACACGCCGGGAAAGTTCCCTCCTGAACGACGACTTATGGAGGAAGCGATATGGCAAAAGAAGTGACATGCCCGCCTTGCGGTGAGACGATTCGAGGCGAAAGCGACGACGAATTGGTTTCGAACGTGATGAGCCATGCGCAAGGCCACGGACACGAAGTGGGCGAGACAGAACGCGACCAGATTCTCAGCGAGGCGCTCGAAGTTTAGGAAAGTAAGCATCGGAGCGTAATTGGTTAACGGATTATGCGCACCAACGTTCCGTGTTTCGCGTTGAGTTCCGTGATGGCTCCGCCCCACACGTCGTTCCCGAGCGAGACGGCAGAGTCGAGGATCCAGACTCGTTGGCCCTTTACGACAATCTCGCTCGGTCCTTGGAGACCGTCTTGCTTGGCGTCGATGAGGCGCACGAGCGAGCCGTTTGAGGTGCGGAGTTCCGTGACGACGTCGTCCATACCGTTCGCTACCCACACTCGTCTTCCACTGACCACCATCCCGGACGGTCCATAGAAATGGTCGGCTCGAGCCTTGATCACGCGAATGACTGAGCCTGATGTGGCGTTCAATACGGTGACAGAGCCGCCCGGCGAATTGGGAGCTGCGTCGGCTTGTGGCGTCTTGGCTATGGGACCCTCGTTGCTCGTTACCCACACCTTCGATCCCTCGAAGGCAACACCAGCTGGTTCGTTAAAACTGTCAGATGTGGCATTGAGAATCCTGACCAAAGATCCGCTCTTGGTATTTAGCTCAACAACCGAATTGTCGGCGTAGGTCCCGTTGGTGAGCCACAGTCGCGAGCCAGAGAGGCTGATGCTATCGACACCGGCGAGTTCATCGGCGTGCGCGACGATGACGCGCACCAATGAACCGTCGTTCGCGTTGAGTTCGGTGATCGTAAAGCTTCCGCCGTTGAAGATCCATACGTCCGAGCGGCTGGCGGCAATGTTCCACGGGCTGTTCAATTCGTCGCTCATCGACGTAATGAGTCGAATCTTCATTCCTGTGGCAGCGCTCAGCTCCAAGATGCTGTTGCCGTCTCCGTTGGCTACCCATACGCGTCCACCGCTCACGGCGATGCCAACAGGTCCGTCGTTGCCGGCGCGAGGATCCTTGATGACACGAATGAGCGAGCCCGTCTTTATGTCGAGCTCGACGATCGCGGGAATCCGAGCCGAGAATTCCGAACGAGTTCGAAAGACGCAGCCGGAGACCCACAGATCAGACCCGCTGAGTGCCATGCCCTTGGCGGCGCACAGCAACGGGGGACGGTTGTACGAGAGCCGTGTGGAGCCCAGTTGGAATGATATGACTACGGCCGCAGCGACGAGGATGCTGGAGATGGCGAGGGCGACCATAGGGGAGCGAGCATGCCTCATTAGGCGAAGGTACTGCGTGAAGTTGACTTCACGCGCCGTTGTACACGAATTTGAATCAGACTCTGAACAACACCTTCGATAGTTAGACGGGAGGAGTCACGAGTTACTTAGTCCATCCCCACCTCTCGACTGCGCTTCAAAAAGTGCCTTTGATTCCCGCCGGCGCCGTTCGATCGAATTGTGAAAGGATGCCCGAGAGGATCCAGGGCGACCTCATTTCGGGGCGTAACCATGAAGAATCTCAAGATCGCAACGATGGCGCTGGGAGCAGGAGCCGTAGTTCTGGCCCTGACGGTCATTCCAGCCACCGTGACCTACGCCTCCACCACTCTGAGTGCGCCGTCGACTCAAGTGGCATCGCAAGCGCCTATTGCCGCCGGTCCGTCGCGCAGCGAATGTCTCGCTCCGGATTTCGATGACACCGGGCTGGCAGCTCTTCAAGCCGCAGTCACAAGCTTCGACACTCTGACCAGCTCGACCGTAACGTGCGTTTCGACGTACTTGAATGGCGCGGCGACGTGGGCTGACTGGGAGTCCCCGTGGGTCACTGATTCGTCGTACGGATACACCTCGTGGGTTGCAGAGGATCCATCCGTTCGCCAGCTCGTGCTGCAGGTGGATCTGATTCCTGACAGCCTCGAAGATGTAAGTGACCCGTTGGGTTGGGAGACGTCGTGCGCGGCTGGCGACTTCGACTCCTACGCCGCCGAACTCGGCACGAACCTTGTCGCCGCTGGTCTAAAAAATTCGGTCATTCGTCTTGGCGCGGAAATGAACGGAACGTGGGAGGCGGACTTTATTGGCACCACCGCTCAGGAGCAGAGTCTGTGGGCAACGTGCTTTGGCAATGAAGTGACGGCGCTGCGTCAAGCGGCCGGCCAGGACTTCCTGATCGACTGGGACCCCAACGCAGGCAAGGGAGCCTACCCGTACGCAAACTTCTATCCGGGTAATGCATACGTCGATATCGTCGGGCTCGACCTCTATGACGTAGATAGCAACACTCCAAATACGTCAGTTACGTTTTCGCAACTCGCCAACGAGCCTTTTGGGCTCACAGATATTGAGGCGTTCGCGGCCGCACAGGGAAAACCCCTGAGCTTTCCGGAATGGGGACTTGCAACGGTTCCCTCCGGCGACGATCCCGGGTATCTCGACGGCATCGGATCAACAGTCGCCAGCGGCAACGTCGCCTTCGAAACCTATTTTGATGAGGGAGGAACGAACGCCTTGGCGCTCGGATCCAGCACACCGTTGTCGCTCGACGCTTATCAAGAGTGGTTCGGCGCTCAACCGTCGACCGCCGCGACTATTTCGGGAACCGTTACGGCTGTCGGTGGCGGTGATCTCGCGGGTGTCTGCGCGGAAGCGTTCCTCAACGGAGCAGACATTGCCGCATCGGCCCCCAGCGCTGCCGACGGCACATATGCGATCTCGGGGCTCGCACCGGGCAGTTATGGCGTCGAGTTCGTTCCTGGGTGCGGCAGCGGGGACCTCGCAACGCAGTGGTACGACGGGACGGCGTCGGGAACGCAGTCAGCACCCGGTACCTTGGTCGCTGTCACCGAGGCCTCCCCGGCAACTGGCGTCAACGCCGCGATGTCAACGGGCACGAGCATCTCGGGGACCGTGATCGGGTCTGCCGGCGGTGCTGCAGGTATCTGCGTCAACGCCTTCTCTGTTGGTGGCACCAGTGGCGCCGGCACCGTCGGCACCAGCGCAGGCAACGGGACGTACACAGTTGATGGGCTTTTGCCGGGCAGCTACTACGTCGAGTTCTCCGCGGGGCCTTGTGGAGGAAACTACGTTGCGCAGTGGTACAACGACACGCCCACGGGAGCGCCGTCCATGTCGGGTGCGTCGGCGGTTGCCGTGACCGTCGGGTCTCCGGCAACCGGCGTCGATGCCTCAATGTCGGTGAGCACGAGCATCTCTGGGACGGTGGTCGGGCCGGCTGGCGGAGCTCTCGCCAACATCTGCGTGTTGGCGTATCCCGTCGGCGGTGGCGCGGCTGAAACTGCGACGACAGCGGTCGATGGCTGGTACACGATTGCTGGCACGGCGGCGGGTAGTTACACCGTCGAGTTCGACGCTGCACCGTGCGATGGAGGCAACTACGTCACGGAGTGGTACAACGGCAGCGCGTCGGGCACCCTCAACGCTGCGGACGCCCTCGCCGTTTCTACGTCGGTGGCGGTACCCGCCGCCGACATCAACGCCGTGATGCCTGTCGGCGGAGGTCTCTCTGGGACCGTGACCGCGGCCGTCGGTGGCTCAGACGTCGCGGGCGTCTGCGTGTCGGTCAATTCCACTGACGGCGGAAGCGTCGGCTCCACGACCACGGCGGCCAATGGGACCTACACCCTCTCGCGATTGGCGGCAGGTTCCTACGAAGTGGTCGTTGACCCGACGTGTGGCGGCGCCGTCACGTCGCCGTACGCCTCGCCGCAACCCACGTCCGGCCCCGTGGCAGTCGTCGCTGCTGGGACGACCACCTACAACGTCGCCCTGGTCCTGCCCGGGTCAATTGTCGATGTCATCACGCCGAGCACTACTGCACCAACGAATGCCGTTGTCGGTGGCGCCACCTACTCGCCGAGCGCAACCGCGACGTCAGGTGACCGGGTGGAGATAACCCTCGATAGTGCGTCGATCGGCTGTGCACTCAACGCTGGCGTGGTGAGCTTCACCGCGGTTGGTAACTGTGTCATCGACTTCAACGATCCCAGCTCTGGGGCAAGCGACGGGTACACCGTGGCCGTCCAGGTCCAACAGTCCTTCAACGTCGCCGCATCATCTGGTGGCGGTGGCGGTGGCGGTGGCGGTGGCGGTGGCGGTGGCGGAGGCGGAGGCGGAGGCGGAGGCAGTGGCGGTAGCTCTGGCGGCGGAGGTGGGGGTGCAGGTGGGTCGGGCGGCAGTTCCGGAGGCGGCGGTTCGACGACCGCGCCACCATCTCAACCCGCCGCGGCGGCACCGGTTCCTCGCGAAACGACGTATGGAACGAACGACAGTGCATTGAGCGCGAGAGACAAGAGCGTCCTTAGCGCGCTCGCGAGAGTACTCGAGCCGGGAGACTCAGTCACGATTACCGGCTTTGCATATCGCGACGCAACCTTGGCTCGAAAGCGGGCGTCGGTCGTCGCGAACTTTTTGAAGGGTCTCTTAAAGGTGCGGATGACAATATCGATAAACACGACTTCAAAGGTCGGAAAAGTCATAGTCACGACCCACAAATAGCGTTGTCGAGATTCGAGTCGTCAGCTCGCCGTTTTGCATAGAGACGATTGGCACGCCCCGCATGATCTCTCGGGCGGGTTCGATCCACATCGGCCCTGCCGATTTCTCTAAAGCTGACGGGCAGCGACAGACTGGCGCGAACCTTTACGAATCATGTGGTGTCCGGCCGTACTGAACGGCGTCACGGATCTCAGAGGGCACGCTTTCTGCCAGTTCGCGATCGGGTTGAGCACCGAGAGCATCGTTGACGGTGGAGAATGCCAGTCGACCAGCGATGTACGCAGTTATCGCGAAGATCTGTACGTCGCTGAAGCCAACACTCCGAAGAACGTCAACGTTGCTTTTCGTGGCTCCGTTGGGGTCTGAGACAACCTGACGCGCCCACGCGGCCAGAGCTCTCTCGGAATCATCGAGCCCATCGTCCACTCCGCGCAGTACGTTGCTGGCGAACGAAGCGCTCGACGCATCGGCCAACCTCGATCCCCAGGCCAGAGAGCAGTACGCGTCACCAAGCGTCGACGCCGCGGCCGAGATGAGAATGCCCCGCTGACGAACGCTCAACGACCCAAGCCGTGTGAGGGCGCCTAACAGGTCGAAGAGGCTTTCGTACACTTCTGGCGCGTAGGCCCAAAGCCGAGACACGTTCATGACGAAGCCGTGGTCCTCGACGTCCTGATCGAATATCCGACGCGCCGCATCGGAAACCTCGGGCTCCTCGAGGAAGCCGATGCGCCTCCTGGCATCGTAATTCGAGGACAGATGGCTCGATGTCGAAGATGGCTTCTTCGCCGTGTAGCCAACGATGGCGATCGAGGCTCGTAATGGAAGGCCCTCGCGCAATTGTCTTTGCGCGCAGTCCTCGGCGGTCCTTAGAAACTCCTCTTCCCCAACGCTCTGAATCGCTTCGTATGCGGGACCTGTGGACGCGAGCGCTCGCGCGTAGGTCGCTGGATCTGAGAACTCCCACACGCAAGGAATTTCGTTGCGAGCGATCTCCTCGAAGCCCTTGTCGAGAAGCAACGCCTCACCAACCCCTGGGCGCCCTAGAGAAACCATCGCGGCCTGGTTCTCCACTTTCGGCTCGCTCGCCAGAAGAAAGGGCGTGAGCGCCCACGCGCCCGGAGATGCTTTGATGTGTCCCCACACCGTGATTCCCAATCGGCCCCCTGGCTTTAGCACGCGGAGCGCCTCATCTAACGCCTGCGGCGTAGTGCCCCAGATGCCCCGAAAACTTGTGACGACGTCGAAGGAATCCTCGTCCCACGCAAGTGCGTGCATGTCGCCCACGCGAAGATCCGCGTTGGGCGAGCGGTCTCGTGCGATGTTTACCAGTCGCTCCGACGCATCGATGCCTGCACACTCTGCACCCCGTAACGCAGCCAGCTCCACCGCCAGACCCGCGCCGCAGGCAATGTCCAAAAGACGTTCGCCCTTCGACACGCCGAGCAGTTGATGGAGGGCAACGTACTCTCGACAGTTGGCCGGCTCGCTCAATGTGGCGAACTCAACTGACCGTCGCCCCCATCCTTCGTCGACCATCGTCCAGTCGTTCATGATGCCCCCTTCTAAGTGACGGCAAACCGTTACTCATCTCGTCGGATAGACGAAATATGTGAGAAATCTATACCAGAGGCATGGGCGTGTTGATAGCCGTATACAGCTATCAGGTAACCATCAGCGTTCGGCGATTCGATCAGTCTGAGGGTGAGTACATCGCTTCCTGAAGCCTGTCTTCACGCGAGTCATCCTTGCCCATAGCTATTGATGAGCCACCTGTCTTTCGAGTTCAACAGGAGGGAGATGTTCCAGAACGTGTCAGGATTCCCTTCTGTTGGTGAAGCTGATTCCACAAAGGTGCAGAGAACGCTCGCGGTGATATCGGTGACAGAGGTCTCACGGCATTGGACATTTGAGAATGTTGACTGGTCAGTCTTCGGCTCATTCATCCACGTGATTTGATCCAACTGGCTTGGTTCGAAGAGCTCCCGAGCGGCACCGACATCGTCAGAATTAATTGCTTTGAACCACTCCTCCGCGACCTGCGTGGGTGTTCGGAACGTGTTCGAATGTCGAACTCCCGACTCACTCGAAGACCCACACCCTGAAAGTATCAATCCCGATGCGAGTAACGCCAGGGCACTGCGTCGTGGCGTTAAGCGCGGAATCATATGTTGTCGTGTCTCCCTACGAAGAGTTGATCCGTTCTGAACGAAATGCGTCCTGAGCACACCAAGGCGAATGTGGGTACCCTGTGCGAACGGCGCACGTGGAAGTGCGTCTGAAACGGAGGTCGAAATGGACTACGTTGCACTGCTGCGTTTTCGCGCATCTGTACCGAGCGCAGAGAGAGACAAGGCGCTCGCCCGAAGAGCCACATGGCAGTATCCCGCTGGCGTCACCCTGATCGCTGAGTACTGGCCGGCGCTCAGTGATGTCACGGTCGTCTCAATCTTCAGCACTGACAGTTTTGACTCGATATTCGAGTTCGAGCTCGAATGGGGCGACGCCTTTGACATTGACATATCTCCGGCGGTCTCCGCCGAAGACGGGCTTCGAATCGGCGCGGACGTCTTTGGCCGGTTGAAGCGTCTTCAGTCGTAGTTGCAGGGCTTCAGTTGGAGCCGGGCGATGTGCCCGACTGGTCGCTGCTCTTTTTTGAGACGTATGGTGGTATGTCGGGATGATGCTCGATGATGTGATCGAGCTTCGCGTGCAGCTCGGCTGTTGCGTCGTCAAGGTGGCGCTTGACGAACTTCTCGATCGCCTTGCGTAGCGGAGGATAAAAGATCGTGGTGGCTATGGCAGCCACAATCACCCAAATCAGCGTTGCGACGATGTCGCCGGGAATGCCGCCCGAACCACCAGCCGGCCATACCCACCGGTCGAAAAAGGTTACGGCAATCACGCATTCTCCTTGCTGAGCAGTTCGTGCAGCTCCGGGTGTTTGAGGGCATGCTGTTTCTTCAACGCTTCGTGGTCGGACGCGTTGGTGTGCTTATGGCAGGTTTCATAGTGCGTTCCCGCGACGCGACCCAGTCCGCCCTTCAACGCGGGGCGCCAGCAGTTTTGACACTTGTGACGGTGATAGAGACCGATGATGCTCAAGAAGATGGCACCCTCAGCAAAGTCGGCGCCGAATCCACTCCAGAACGCGTACCACTTTCCGGCCTCGTTATCGACCCCCGTGACTTGCAGTATCCAGTGCCAGACAGCAAACAAAAAGCCTCCCAGGCCGTAAAAGAAACTTCAACGCCACAGCATTTTACGCCTGGCCTCGCTGCGCGAACGCCATGGTGCGCGACGTCACTTGGGCTGGAGAGTCCGTACTTCAACTACGCGCGATTCAGCGAAGACCCCGTATCCTTTCGTTCGTCTCGCTCAAATCAAAGAACTCGGGATCAAATGAACCGCCAAACCAACTCACCATCTCTTGGTGGCCGAGGTGTGCCGGGTCAGCCATGATCTCCACAAAATCGGCAAAACCCGACGTGCCGCCGCAGTTCTCAGGGGGACAGGCTCGTGCACCATCGAGACAGGTTGCAATGCCGGCGGGGCCGTCAATTTTGTTGACGGCCTCTACCTCGATGTCGTGGATCCAACTATCACCGAAATCGTATTCATAGGTAAAGCGATCGCCCTCAGCGAGCAGACCGTGCACTTGAACTCCATATTCGTCGAGGTCCGCTTCTTCTTCCTCCGGCTCCAGATCCAAGACGCCGTAGCGCTGGCCGTTGATCTCGAACACGTGCAGATGCGAGTCTTGCCAACCCATCGCAGCCTGGATGACCGAATGAAGTTTGTTGAGCGGCATGGCACCCGGAACGAGCACATTGCGCCAAATCATCGGATCAGTGCCGCGTAGTGAAATCTTCATTTTGAGGTGGGGCCGTCCATGGGGTTGGCGGGGCATTGTGCTCATTCCATCAGAATAGAAAGTTGAATGGCCGCAACTAAGGATCCCCGCTCTTCTGTACTGCGCGGGGCGGGGTGCGGCCCCACACCCTCTTGATGAGATACTCATCACCGTTGCAAGGAGTTGACACCGTGGATGATGGTCCAAGCATCTCGGCTATGGGAAGTGCGGTGCTTCGCGCTCAGCATGTGAGAGAAGACCCGCCTCCGTGGGTTCTTGAGGATACAGAGTCGGTTCGACTTCTCACTGAGCAGCAAGAGCGCGCGATCGTGAACTCCATGGCGGAGTGGCCTTCTCAGGTTCGTTCCGGCTTCCGGTTGGTTCATGCCGTCCGGGCGCGCGTGGCAGAGGACGTCGCCGTTCGAGGCATCGAAGAGGGCCGCCGCGACTACGTCATCCTTGGCGCCGGGCTTGATTCGTTCTCCTGGCGTCACCCGCGTGCGAGCGAGTTGACCATTTGGGAGATCGACCATCCGAACACGCAGAAGTGGAAGCAAGCAGCCCTGCGACGACTCGATAAGGACATCACGGCCGACGTTCGCTACATTCCAGTAGATCTCACCAGCAGAACCCTCGCTGACGTTGATCTGCCAAGGACTGCGACGTGGAACTGGCTCGGTGTGACGATGTACCTTTCGAAGTCAGACATCGATGAAGTCCTTCGCTGTGTCGTCGACACCGGACCGGGGACGGTACTCGTCGCGAATTTCTTGCTCGCCGCAGAGGAGAGGGACGCTCTGGGTGAGGCCGTTCAGTCGTCAGCCGCGAGCGTCCTCAAACAGACCGGAGAGCCAATCAAGGCGACCTTCACCAAAGAAGAGATCCAACAAACGATGTCTGACGCCGGTTTCGCGAACGTCGAAGTCCTTGATGGCCACCACTTACAAGATCGATTTCTCTCGGGGCGGCCTGAGCTTCGTGTTCCTTTGTCAACGGTGATTGTCATCGCGACGGTGTGACCTCTCCGGAAATTGGAGCCCACGCCGTCTCGGCTGGTGCGATACACAAACCGAGGAATGCGCTGAAACCTCAGCTCTCGATGTGGTAGTCGAGCAGCAGGTAGCCCGCCGGCGACGTGACGTGGCGGGTGAGGGTAAGTCGGGTGGGAAGAGCCTTGTCGAACAGTTTGCGTCCGTGCATCTGCAGTGACGGGGCGACGACAAGGTGCAGTTCGTCGACCATGCGGGCTTCCAACAGCGATTGAACTAACTCGATGCTTCCGTGCAGTCCGATGTCGCCACCGGACCCCTGCTTCAAGTCGATGACGAACTCTGGAAGGTCGCCGTCGATGACCGTGACGTTCGACCAGGTCTGTGCGGGCGCTGTCGACGCCGCTACGAACTTCTCGACTGGATTAATGAAGGATGCGAACGGTTCGATGTCGCTGGCCGGCCAGAACGCGGCCCAGTCGTCGTAGGTCCGATGCCCGAGCAGCACGGTGTCCTGTGAGGCAATCACGCGAGCGAGGTTTTCGCCCATGGCGTCATCCCAGTCGTTGACGTAGGTGTCCGGATCCTCGGCCACGCCGTCGAGGGACAACAGCTCGTAGGCGACTACTTTGCGCACGTCGTCATCTCCTCTTGTCTCGACTTTCGACGAAAGGTGAATGGTATCCCCACGGGCGGCGTTCGAGCCGTTGTCTACGCCAACGGCTGACCGCGTGGGGAGATGACCTTCTGAATAGCCCTGTACAGCGTGCCGAGCGACCAGCCTCCGAGCGTGGGCAACTCGGCGACACCGTGCTGGTAGACCGTGGCGGCGGGGCAGCCGCCCAGCTGGAACACGACCTTTGTAAACGATGCAGCCGCTGTCGAGTCGGAGAAGCGAATGATGTACGGGATCATCATGTCATCAGGACAGGCGCCATCCTTTGGATAGTCGGAGACGGCGATGGCATTGATCATCTCGCGGACGCGAGCGATCACCGTGGGATCACTGATCTTGATCGTCCCGTAGTGCGATCCCGAGGGCAGGGGCATTGAGTAGCTCCAAAACAGAGCCTTAGCTCCGGCGGGGACCACCACGCGAGCGGGCTTCGAAGCTGCACTCGATGCGGGAGATGAGAGAGACAACAGTACAGTGAGCGAGGCCGTTGCTATCGTCGCGGCCCGGTATCGGCTCATGACCTACTCCTTCGTCGTCATCACGGTACTGTCCCGTGGGCACAGCTCCTTACAGCAGCGTCTGGAGCGCGCGGCAGTTCTTCGTGCAGGGCTTGAGATGACGGACGTCGCGCCGGTTCAAGAGATCTCGGTGCCCAACTCAGTCATCAGTTCGAGCGAACAGGTGTTGGCCTCAGGTCTTCCCAGGTGCTGGCATCACGCATGTCAGTGGGCAAGCACCCTTGGTCTCAAACTCTCGCGTCCGTAACGTGCGTCGATGTTCCATGTCTGACTGGACAGTCAGTCAGACATTGGCGCCACGAGGAAAGGGCACAGATGAAAGCAATGAGAGTCAAGCTCGCGCTGGTCGCGGGGTCCATGATGCTGGTACTCGGTGCGGGGCTTTGCGCGCCATTGACAACGCAGACGCCCGCGAGCGCTGCCGCGAAGGGAACAACGATCAGCACGCGCACCGGCGCGTACGGCACCATGCTGGAGGTCGGCTCAGGTCAGTACACCGGTTACTCCGTGTACATGATCACGAGCGACCAGCCACCAACCTATGGCTGCACGACGAAGAGCATCAGCCTGTTCGGCATGCCGATCGCCTGCACCTGCCCGTCAAACGACCAGAAAGCGGAGTGGCCCGCAGTGACGACGACGAGCGCGCCGATCGCTGGCCCCGGTGTCAGTCAGAAGCTTCTTGGCATCGTTCACCGAGCGGGCATCGGCGATCAAGTGACGTATGCCGGCCACCCGCTCTACTTGTTCGAGACGTCGCCCGATTCGATCACCGGAGAGGGCTATGACGAACCGGGTATCCCGCCGTGGAGTGGGCTGTGGTATCTCGTGTCGCCCTCCGGCGAGCCCCTCGCGTGGCCCGGAACGCTCACCACGATGACGATGAACAACAAGACCATTCTTGGCGCATTGGAGCTGACATTGGCCGGCTGGGAGGTCTTTCCTGTCTACTCCTATAGCAGTGACACGTCATCGGCGAGCAACTGCACGGGAAGCTGCGGCGTTGCGTGGCCGCCGATGTTGACGTCGGGGAGTCCGGCACTGATGAACGCGCTCTCGGCGTCGAAGGTCGGAACCATCAAGGACAGCGATGGGGAACTCCAGCTCACCTATGGAGGAAAGCCGCTCTACTTCTATTCGAAAGAGGGCGTCACCAAGGGACCGAACGGGTTCGAGACGCTTGGAAGCGGCAATGGTCTGAAGGCAGGGACGGGGACGTTTAGTTTCGTCACGCCGTGACGGATTCGCACGATCGAACGGGTCTCCCAGCGCGTAGCCCGCTCGGTCGTGCGTTGCCCTCGACGCGTGATGCGGCGCCCACACGGGCGCTTGGACGCTGTTCGTGCGAGCGATAATCGCCGCACCGCAACCACGCTTGACGGTGCCCACCATATTTATACGGGCCGCCGTCGCGCTGACGCTGACGATCCTTGCCGCAATCCCGCCTGATCGCAGCGCCGCTTGCACCCGACCGGAGGGGCTCTGCGAGGCCAGTGCACGTGGATCGACGGCCAGCTGCGGACTCGGCTTTCGAACGAACCGAGTGGTACGCTCACGTCTCAGTGACGTCGATCCGGGTGGTGCTCGCCGAGGACAACACGCTGCTGCGTGAGGGGATATCCCGTCTGATTCAGGCGGATCACGGTCTTGAGCTGGTGGGCGTGGCCGTCGATCTGCCGAGCCTCTTCGCGATCGTGAAGGAGCACGACCCTGACGTGGTGGTCACCGATATCCGCATGCCGCCGACGGGCACGGACGAGGGCATCGAGGCCGCAGCCTGGCTGCGGGCAAATCGTCCTTCCGTCGGTGTCGTGGTGCTCAGCCAGTACACGGCGCCGCAGTACGCGCTGGCATTGCTCGAAGAGGGCTCGGCCGGTCGCGCCTACCTCTTAAAGGAACGCGTCGCCGGGGCCGACGAGCTGACACGGGCGATTCGCGCCGTCGCCGCGGGAGGCTCGGTGATCGACCCACTCGTGGTCGACATGTTGGTCCAGGCCCGAGCCAAGCATCGCACGTCGGACCTCGAGTGGCTGACGCCGCGCGAGGCGGAGATCCTGGGCGAGATGGCCCAGGGTAAATCCAACGTGGCGATCGCAAAGTGCCTCAACGTGTCCGAACGGGCTGTGGAGAAGCACTCCAACTCCATCTTCTCCAAGCTCGGTCTCTCCGAAGAACGTGACCTCAATCGGCGCGTGAAGGCTGTGCTCGTCTATCTCAGTGCGCAGACGGGAGGCTAGCCACACCGTCACCGCGGTGGCACCTCACTCTCGCCGGTGAGTACCTGGTGAAATACTGTATTCGTGTCAGATGCAGCCCTCTCAGTGATCGTCGTCGACGATCAGGCGCCGTTTCGCATGGCGGCGCGGGCCGTCTTGCGCCGCACCGAAGGCTTCGAGTTGGTGGGGGAGGCTGGTAACGGGCTCGAAGCCATCACGTTGGCCGAAGACGTGCATCCTGACCTCGTGCTGATGGACATCAACATGCCCGAGATGGGCGGCATCGAAGCGACGCGACAGATCATGGCCGAGCTGCCCGAGACGGTCGTCATTCTCTGTTCCACCTACGGCGTGGCTGACCTGCCACCCGAGGCGAAGACGAGTGGAGCCCGCGCCTACGTGCACAAAGAGCAGCTCGACGCGGCGACCATTCAACGGCTCTGGGACGAGCGCGACAACGTCGGTTTTACGAGCTGATTAACTGAGCGGCACCGAGCCGCGGATGGTCGTGCCCTCGCCGACCTCGGACTCCCAGCGCACCGCACCGCCAATGGCCCCGAGTCGGTCCATCATGTTGACGTAGCCGTGTCCGCGCTGAGCAAGCGCCGCGTCAAAGCCCGGACCGTTGTCGCTGACTTCGAACAATAGGCCGCCGAGCTCCTCCCAGATCCGGATGGTGACGTGCGAGTCGGGCGCGTGCTTTCCCGCGTTCTGCAGGGCCTCGAGACAGCAGAAGTAGATGGCCGCTTCGATGTCGCGCCCGTATCGTTCGATGCCCTCGGTGACGAGCTCGACGTCGAGCGGGCTGCGGTTCGCGACCGCGCGAAGCGCTTCGGTGAGACCGCTGTCGACGAGCAGCGGGGGGTAGATGCCGTGGGCGAGCTCGCGCAGCTCCTTGATGGTGTCTTGGACCGCGACGCCGAGTCCGTCGAGCATCTCGATGGCGGCTTGAGGATCTTCGGCGACCACGTCCTTGGTGAGCCGAAGATTGATCGCGAGTGCGACAAGGTGCTGTTGCGCTCCGTCGTGCAGGTTTCTCTCGACCCGACGCCGCTCGGCGTCGCCGCTCGCGACGATGCGCGCCCGTGACGCGCGAAGCTCGTCCGCCTGTCGACGAAGCTCATCGAGAGAGCTCTGCAGTGCCGTGTCGAGTTGCGCATTGTGCATTGCAAGTCCCACCTGACGCGCGAGCTCGGTGAGGACGCGATCGTCCTCTTCTCGAAAGCTCACGGCCCCTTCGACGCGAGCGATGACGATGACCCCGAGGAGCTCTCCGGCGTGGCTGATCGGCGCAACGCGAATCGGGCCGCCCTTGTGGTCGGCGACGACCGACGGTAGCCACACCGACGCCCATGCGTTGCCCGAGACGCCGGCGCGTGCGATGACCGTTCGCTCATCGCCGGTCACCACGATTGAGCGCTTCGGAGTGTCGGGCACTGAGACGGCGAGCTCGAGCACTTCGCCGGTGCCGGTGAAGATCTCGGCCGACGCGAGCGTCAGCGTCTTGCGGAGCGACTCGACCAGCTGGAGCAACAGCTCGTCCATCGGTATCGCGCGCGTGAGTCGAGTTCCGAAGGTGCGCACCACCTCATCGGGGGCTTCGCGCGCGCCGTAGGTGAGACCCGTTGCCGCGCGCTGAAATCGGCCTCGCACGGAGAGGTAGATGACGGCGGCGACGCCGGCAGCGGCCATCGACCATCCGAGCAGTTCGCGCTCATCAGTGTTTTTCGGTGCTTTGCCGAATCCGCGCAACGCGATGAGGTAGGCGCCCACCACCACGACGGTGAGACCCAGCACGATGAGGACGTGCACGAGCACCCGATCGGCGCGCGACGCGCCCGACAAACCGCCCGCCGCGAGGCCGATGGGAATCAGCGCACTCGCTGCGAGCAACGTCGGTGCGAGTGCGATGGGCCAGGCGACCAACCAGTGCAGGGCGAGGGTGACGAGTGCCACGACGATCGCGAGTGAGAGACCGATGGCAAAGCACTGCATGCGCTGTCGCCCGAGCGCGGTGGCGCTCGCATACCGCGAGTAGACGCTGGGCATGGTGATCGCGACGACGACCGCCCAGACAAGGTCGACCGGCCACGGTGCGAACGCGTGTCTCGTCGGAGCGAGCAGCGCCGCGCCAATGAGCGCAGCGACGTACCAGGTTCCTGCAGTCACTTGTCGCGAACGTTGCGCGAGGATACCCGTCGGCAGCGACAACAACACGTGCACCGAGATCGCCATGGCAATGAGCGCCGCCACGATCGCCACGGCCTGCGCCGTGCCGTGCGCGCCGTGGTCGTGCGCCTGGGCGAGTCGCGCCGCACTCGCCGCGAGCGCGGCACACGTCGCACCGCAGGAGAGGATCCATCCGAGTGGTGGTGCCACTGCACTGGTCACGAGTCCCGTGAATGCCCACAGCGCGATCACGGCGTCGCAGATGATCCAAAGAGAGAGGTGTGTCGAGTGCGGCGTGTTCACGAATGACCCCGCGAGCAGGACGATCGACACCGCAGCGAGCAGCCCGGACCATCTCAGGCTCCCTGCACGTGCCGAACTCTTCGATCCTGCATCGTCGCTCGCGATGATGGAGGTGATGTCCTCTATCAGAACGAGTCCCTCGTCATCGCGCCCGCGTCGGAGTCGGGTGCATCGAGAATGCGTCCGTCACGCATCGTGAGGACGGTATCGGCGGCGGCGGCCACGTTCGCGTCGTGGGTGACGAGGATGATGGTCTGACCGGCACTGTGAAGGCGACTCATGAGCTCGATGACCTCTCGTCCGCCCTCGGAGTCGAGCGCGCCCGTGGGCTCGTCGGCGAGCAGCAGCGTGGGTTCATTCGCCAGTGCGCGCGCTATCGCGAGACGCTGACGCTGTCCACCGGAAAGCACTCCGGGCATCACTGAGGCCTTGTCGCCAATACCAAGCAGGTCCAAGAGGTCGCGCGCCCTCGTCTCGGCGGCCTTTCGGTTGCGTCCGGCGATGATGGCGGGCAGTGCGACGTTCTCGAGGACAGTCATGCCTTCCAACAAGTTGAAGAACTGAAAGACAATGCCGATGTGACGACGTCGAATGAGGGCGTGATCGTCCTCGGTGCCATCGGTGAGTGGTTCGCCGGCTACGACGATGGTCCCTTCGTCGGCGTCCTCGAGGCCCGCGATGAGGTTGAGCAGCGTCGACTTCCCACACCCCGAGGGCCCCATGAGCGCGAGGAACGTTCCGCGCTCGACCGTGAGATCGACGCCGCGCAGCGCCCGCACCGGCGCGATCTCGGCCTCAAAGGTCTTGCGCACGCCTCGAACCTCGAGCGCGGGGCTGCGCTCGAGGAGTTGTTGCGTGACGCTCTCGGTAGTTGCGGTCATGGGTGTGCCCTTTCACTGGGTGTTGTCGTAGCGGTTTCGCGGTTACGCGTGGGACGAATGGAGGAAGCTTCGGCGGCGAGGATCTTGAAGGCGAGGACGGGGGTGTCGCGACCCTTCACCAACTGCGGGTCGAGGGCAATCGTGTCGATGTCGAGCGACAGCCCGCGCAGGGTGGGCTCGGACAAGACGGTCTCTCCGGCCGACGCCAGCTGCTGAAGACGTTGGGAGAGGTTGACCGTGTCGCCGACGAGCGTGTACTCGAGTCGTTCTTCTGATCCGAGCAGCGCTGCCGCGACGTCGCCGCTCGAGAGGCCGAGGCCGAGCCCAAACTCGGGCAGTCCCTCTTTGAGCCAGCGTTCGTTGATCTCCGCTTGGAGTGCGTGCATGTCGAAGGCGGCACAGACCGCCCGATCGGCGTGGTCTGGTTGAGAGACCGGCGCGCCGAAGACGGCCATCACGGCGTCGCCCACGAACTGCATGACCGTGCCGCCTTCGCCGAGGATGGCTCGGTTCATTGCGGCACGATGCGTGTTCAGCTGACCGGCCAGCTGGCTCGGATCGGCGTGCTCGGCGATCGCTGAGTACGAACGAATGTCGCTCATCACGACTGTCACGTTCATCCGCTCAGTTTCTCCTATGTGACGGCCTTCAAGCCGCACTTTTTCGGCGATGCCGCCGGGGAGGAGACGAGAGAGCGTCTCGCCTTGCTCCTCGCGGTCGACGATCGCTTGGTGCAGGAGTCGCAGCTGGTGCAAAGCTCCCTGGTTGCCCGCGCTTACTCCCTGGGCCAGCTTCAAGAACACTGCTTCGACTTCGGCGTCAATCACCTCGGCGGGTACGCCTCTGGCTGCCGCGATCGCCTTGATCGGCTTGCCCTCGGCGACGAGGGCGAGCAGTGCTTCCTCGCTGGCCAAGAGCTCACCGCTCGAGGTCACGGGACGCACCAGGGCTTCGACGATGGCGGGGTCGAGTGCGGTGCCACCGCTCGCGACGGCGCGGATGGCTTCGATGAGTTGATCGCCTTCGGCGATGTGGTCCTTCAACAGGTAGCCGTATCCCGCCGATCCCTCGGCGAGCAGCGACACGGCGTACTCGGGATCGTCGTACTGGGACAGGACCACGATGCCCGTGCCCGGGTGGCGCTTGCGCACCTCCTTCGCCGCGTCGATGCCCTCGCGATGGAACGAGGGCGGCATGCGGATGTCGGTGACCAGGACGTGGGGATGGGTCTCGGTTGCCCCCGCGACCGTTCCCTCGTAGTCTTCGGCCACGCCCACGACCTCGAGGTCGTCGCACCGATTGATCAGTGCGCGCACGCCTTCGCGCACGATGAGGTTGTCGTCGGCGAGAAAGATGGTTATCACACCGAGGTTCGTCGCGTTCGTATCGCTCACGTGCTTAGTTTGCGCGCTTTCGTCACGCAATAAAAGGGGGCGACCACACCGGATCGGCGGGGGTGCCAGGACCACCCCGATCCATAGGGCAACACCCTTTTCTCGACTCGATGGACGCGAGAGGATGAACCCATGCGATACGAAAGCTCTGTTACCTCACTCTCGTGGATTCCTTCCGAAGCCGTCGAGGGCACGACCCGCGTTCCATTTGAGGTGGGAGTCGCCCACTACGATCCGCCGCCCCCCGACGAGCTCGAGAGCCTCGACGCGCTGCGCGCAGCCGATCGGTTCCGCTTCGCCAACCAGCTCTCGGCCTGGATTGAGGTGGACAACAGCAACATTGTCGACGCGGGATACTCCGGCGGGGGCCAGATCGGCAGCACCACGGTGCGCGTGGGAGGGCTGAGCCACGTCTTCCAAGCGGTCGCGCTTCCCGACATCCAGCGACCACCCGAGTTCGGCAGTGACTGGGTTCGCTTCAGTCAGACCGCCGGAGGACGGACTGGGATGCCCGCTCCGCGCACGGTGCGGCGTGCGCCTTTTATTCAGTGGCAGGCGCCACTCGCGTGGACAACGCTCACGCTCACCCTGCACGCGCGGGGCGCGGCGGACTTTCAGATGACCGGCGCGAGTCGATTCCCGCGTCACTGGGTCTATGACGACACGGGCAAGCTCGCGAGCAAGTCGGGCCTCATCGACTTCCAAGACTGGTATCGAAAGTCGTTCGGAAAGCACACGCCGTGGGGCGAACAAGAGTCCGAGGCGTTCGTGACGGTTGTCGAGACCGCGCTTGAGCGTTCGCTATCGCAACAGCTCATGTCGGGCGCTGCTAAACCTAAAATCATGAAAATCGACGCGGGAACGAGCATCGTCCGCCAGGGCGAGAAGGGTTCCTACGTCTACCTGATTCTCGACGGCGTGGCTCGCATCGAGGTCGACGGCAAGCGTCTCGCGGAGTACGGACCCGGGGCGATGCTCGGTGAACGGGCGTACCTCGAAGGCGGTGAGCGCACGTCATCCATCATTGCGGTGACCGCGTGCCGGGTGGCGTCAGTGCCAGCGGAGGCGCTCGATCGCGGGTCATTGGAACAGTTGTCTACGGGGCACCGGCGCGAAGACACGAGCGCGGGCTGACCGCGTGCGTGTTCACTTTCTAGGCGTTCGAGGTTCAACGCCGGCACCGGGTGCTGAGTTCGTGCGCTACGGCGGTCACACGTCATGCCTGGCGCTAACGCTTGACGGTGACACCGCGCCGACGCTGCTGCTGGATGCGGGTACGGGGATTCGCCGGTGCACATCGCTGCTGGACGGCGGAGCCTTTTCGGGCACGATCTTGCTGAGTCATCTTCACTGGGACCACTTGCACGGTCTGCCGTTCTTCGGCGGTGCCGACCGCGACGACGCGCGCGTGCAGGTCTTAGTGCCCGACCCGCTCGATGGTGACGATGCCGTGTCGCTGCTCGCGCGCGGCATGTCGCCCCCGCACTTTCCTGTGCGACCCGACGAACTGCGCGGCGACTGGCGCTTCATGCTGCATGAACCGGGAGAGCGCGCCGTCGAGGGCTTTTCGGTCACGACGTTGGAGATTCCCCACAAGGGCGGGCGAACTTACGGGTTTCGCGTGAACGACGGGCGTTCGGTGCTGACCTATATGCCGGACCACTGTCCGAGCGCGCTCGGTCCCGGGCCCGACGGCTGGGGCGAGTACCACCCCGCAGCGATGGCGCTCGCGAGTGGCGCTGATGTGCTCGTTCACGACGCGCAGCTCATCGCCGATGAGGTCGAACGCGAAGCAGACTTTGGACACTCGGCGGGGGAGTACGCCGTTGCGCTCGCTCGAAACGCAGACGCGCGAAGCGTCGTGTTGTTTCACCACAAACCGGACCGCAAAGACGACGAGCTCGATGAGATCGCGCGACGCTACGCGGGCCAACCTGTCACCACGGCCGCCCAGTCAGTGGTGCTGGATCTTTGAGCACGAGCGATCTCGACGTTGCGGTCGTCGGCTCGGGACCTAATGGTCTCGCCGCCGCTCTGACCCTCGCGCGAGCCGGTCTGCGCGTCGAGGTCCTCGAGGGTGCGGAGACCGCTGGCGGTGGGTGTCGAACGGAGGCCTTGACGCTGCCTGGCTACCGTCACGACACCTGCTCCACCATTCAGTCGCTGGCCTCACTCTCCCCGTTCTTCGCCGATCTCGATCTCGAAGGCCGCGGTGTGCGACTCCTCACGCCGGAGGTCGCCTTCGCCCACCCTCTCGACGGCGGTCGCGCGCCTGCCGTGGTGGGAACGGTCGCCGAGACGGCCGCCGGGCTCGGCGTCGACGGCGCTCGCTACGTGCGCCTGATGGGCCCGTTGGAGGCGCATGTCGAGGGCGTGGTTGACTCCGTTCTCGCACCGCTGCGCTCACTGCCGAGCAGCCCTTTCACGATGGCTCGATTTGCGCTGGCGGGCGTGCCGTCGGCAGCGCATCTAGTGCGTCGCTTTTCAACCGACGACGCGAAGGCGCTGCTCGCGGGAGTCTCGGCGCACGCAATGTTGCCCCTGTCTGCACCGCTGAGCGCGGCATTCGGTCTCTTTTTGACGCTGAGCGCCCACGCGGGCGGCTGGCCGGTGGTCGAAGGTGGCAGCGCAGTCCTCATCGACGTGTTGGTGCAGATGCTGGATGATGCAGGTGTGGTCGTGCACACGGGGCGTTGGATTACCGACGCGAGTGATCTGCCGACGGCGCGAGCGACGATCTTCGACACGTCACCAATGACGATGGTGGACGTCCTCGGCGACCGGCTGCCCGCGCGCTATCGCCGAGAGATCTCGAGATTTCGCTACGGCCCTGGTGTGTGCAAGGTCGACTGGGCGCTCTCGGGCCCGGTGCCGTGGCTCGCCGACGCGTGTCGACGAGCGGGCACCGTGCACGTCGGGGGCACGTACGACGAGGTCGCGCGTGCTGAAGCAGAGGTTGCCGCGGGTCGCCACGCTGAGCGACCGTTCTGCCTCGTCGTTCAGTCGAGCGTGGTCGACGCCACGCGCGCTCCCGAAGGTCACGCGACGCTCTGGGGTTACTGCCATGTGCCCAACGGCTCTGACGTTGACATGACGTCGCGCATCGAAGCACAGATCGAGCGATTCGCTCCGGGGTTTCGCGACCTCATATTGGCGCGCTCGACGATGACGGCAGTCGGCGAGCAGCGTCACGATCCCAACTACGTCGGTGGCGACATCAATGGGGGCGCGGCGACGTTCCGACAGACACTCTTTCGCCCGACGCTTCGATGGAACTCCTACCGCACTGGTGCGCCCGGGATCTACCTCGGTTCGGCGTCAACCCCTCCGGGCGGTGGCGTGCATGGAATGTGCGGGGTCGGTGCGGCGCGCGCTGTTCTGACCGATCTTCGCCACGGTCGATAACGAACTCGCGACGCCGGAAGGCAGCGGTGGTACTACTACGAGGAGACGAGGAAAGGTGCCTGCCTTGGTCCACGGCTCAGTGTCGAGGAGACTGCTCGCTGTGTCGAGGCGATCTCGCGGGGCGAGTCTGATGTCCTTCGGCCCATCGCCGCCCGCGTGGGTCTCATGATCGGGCGACAGATCGAGAGCGTAGCGAGTGGGGCTCGATCGTGAGACGAGCGGCGCTGTACCTCGCGGGCTACCGTTTTCGTGCGACGTTTCGCCGCAACGTCAGCGGCTATCTCAGCGTGGTGCTCATCATCGGTTTGGTCGGCGGTCTCGCTATGGCCGCTATCGCGGGCGCTCGGCGCACCCAGTCGTCCTATCCCACGTTCGTCGCGAGCACGAATCCCTCCCAACTCACGATGGCAGTCTTCAGCTCCACGGGCGGCGGCGGCGCGGCACCTTCGCTGACGTCGGAGATTGGGCATCTTCATGGAGTTCTTTCGGTCCGAACTTTGTATGCGCCGCCCGTGGTCCCCCTGACGAAAAAAGGCGCGCCCCGCCTTGGGACACTTGGCTACGTCGTCACGGCGGGGAGTCTCGACGGCTTGTTCGAGGATCAAGATCGCCTCGCGATCGTACGAGGTCGCGCGGCCAATCCAGCGGCGATCAACCAGGTCACCATGACCGCGACCGCTGCACGTATCTATGGCGTGCGTGTTGGAGATGTCGTCCCTCTAGGTCTCTACTCGAACGCCCAGGAGAGCCGCCCTGGCTTCGGTACACCAGTGGTCAAACCGGTCTTCTTGATCCACGCGAAAGTGGAGGGCATCGCGGTGCTCAACTCCGAAGTCGTACAAGATGACGTCGACAAGGCCAACGGGTTCGTCTTCGTGACGCCCGCTTATCTTCACAAAGTGTTGAAGACCCTCCCCGGTAGCCACACTCCGTCTCTTTACGGACTCCGGTTGCGCCATGGCGTCGCGATCTCGACGATGGAGAACGAACTGGTGAAGCTGGTTCCACAGAACTTTGCGTACGCGTTCCACGTCCTCTCAAGGGTCACTTCTCAAGTGGAACTCGCCGTCAAGCCTGAGTCCGTGGCCCTTGGCGCGTTTGGCCTCATTGCGGCTCTCGCGTGCTTGGTGCTGGCGGCTCAAGCGGTGGCGCGTTCACTGCGTCGATCAGACGAGGACCGACAGATCATGCGATCCCTCGGCGCGAGCCCCATCGATACCACGGTTGAAGGGCTGATCGGCGTGTTGGTGGCCATCGTGCTCGGTGCGATTCTTGCAGGGGGTCTGGCCATCGCTCTCTCATCCCTGGCTCCAATTGGGCCGATCCGCCCCGTGTACCCCTCCCCGGGCGTGTCGTTCGATTGGACGGTGCTAGGCGGCGGCACCACGGTCTTGGTCGTCGTCCTGTTCGTTGTTGCGGTCGTGCAGTCCTATCGCGTCGCTCCGCATCGGATCCATCGCTCACTGCCATCAACGACGCACCGTTCGGGCGTACTGCGAGCGGTTCAGACCACCGGGATGCCGGTGGCCGGCGTCATGGGCGTGCACTTTGCCTTTGAGAGCGGTCGCGGTCGCACCGCCGTTCCGGTCCGCTCAGTGCTTGTTGGAACCGTCGTCGCCGTCGCCTTGGTTGTCGCCACACTCACCTTTGCGAGTGGCTTCAGCACGCTTGTGTCGCACCCGCCGCTGTATGGATGGAACTGGAACTACGTGCTCAATCCGACGAACGACGTCCCGCCCGCGACGATGGCCCTCCTTCGTCGCGACCGAGACGTTGCCGCCTTTAGCGGAGCGAATTACGTCAACATCGAGATCGATGGCGAGACATTTCCTATTCTCTTGATGGATGATCACGCGAAGGTATCCCCGCCGATTCTCTCCGGGCACGGCGTTGACGCGAAGAATCAGATCGTTCTTGGCGCCGCCACGATGGCAGCCTTGGGCAAGCGCGTCGGTGACACCGTGGTCATCAGTTACGGCAGTGCCGACGACGCGCCCGAAGTGGTCCCGCCGACCACGATGAAGATCGTCGGCACGGCAACCCTGCCCGCAGTTGGTTACTCGAGCTTTATCCAAGAGCACACGTCGATGGGTACCGGCGCGATCGTCCCGTTTGGCGTCGAGCCGACGGCGATGGTGAAAGCGATGACCAGTCCGGACCCCAATCTCAACGGACCTGAGCTGGTGTTCGTTCGACTGAGGAAGGGCGTGAGTGCGCGAGCGGGGCGTGCCGACATGCAGCGCCTCGCCAACGAGGCCAACGCAGTGTTCGCGCACGATAAGAACGCGATCGGCAACGGAGTTGACGTGCTCGGCGTGCAACGCCCCGCAGAGATCGTCGACTACCGCAGCGCCGGTTCGACGCCGATCGTCCTCGCTATTGGACTGGCGCTCGGCGCGGTGCTCGCACTGGGACTGACGCTTGGGTCGTCGGTTCGCAGACGTCGTCGCGACCTCGCTTTGTTGAAGGCTTTCGGCTTCACGCAGCGTCAGCTGACCGCCGCCATCACGTGGCAGGCCACAGTCGACGCAGTCGTAGGAATTCTCTTTGGCATCCCGATTGGCATTCTCATCGGACGGGAGTTGTGGACGCTGTTCGCACAGAGCATCGACGCGGTGCCCGACGCGACCGTGCCGGTGCTTTCGGTCGTACTGGTCGCGCTCGGCGCACTGGTCTTCACCAATCTCGTCGCGGTTCTTCCCGGCCTGACCGCCCGGCGAACCTCAACGGCTCTCGTGCTTCGAGCCGAGTAGCAGCCTGCTAGCTGGAGGACTCGGGCGTCGTTGAAGGGGCGGTGACCGGCTCGGTGATCTCTTTGACCGACTTCAATCCGTTTTCGAACTCCCGCTTGGACTGGCCCAAGTTGCGAGCGAACTTTGGAATGGCGGCGCCCCCAAAGAGGAGCACTGCTCCGGCGATGATCACGACAAGCAAATCAGGACCGAATATCTCACTTAACAGCATTACGTTCTCCTTTGTTGATGATGGTCGACGGACGTCACTGTTCTTCGAGCTCGACGTCGACGACGCGTCCGCCCACGATGACGACACGTTGCGTCGTTCCCTCGATGCGATACGAACCTTCTTGCAGCTGCGGGTAGACCGCAGCGAACGACGAACCGTCTGCGGTCCGCCGTTCGCGCACGGCGCTGTGCACGTGAGGGGCACTCACGTTGTCAGGAATGAGGTCGATCTCACGAGCGACACAGGCGGACGACGTTCGCAGGATCAGTGCTCCGATATCACCGCCGATGTCGAGGACAACGCTGCCGTCCCAGCTGGGGGGAGGGACGGTCTCGGTCATGGCGTCGCCATCGCGGGTGTGACGCTGTAGCCGCTGTAGGGCGTGCCCAAGTACGGGAAGCTCGACAGCAACGTGAGACCGGCGCCGGTGACGCCATCGCTGACGTCAGCGATCGCCTTGTCGGGCGTGAACGTCTTGTCGACCAGTGGAATGGTCGCCCCGGCGACTGCCTGCAGCTCGATCGTCACGACGTCGTCGGTGACGCGCCGTCCGTTCGGGTAGCCCGCGAGGTCACCGCCCAGCACGCCGAGCGCGCTCGGCTTTGAGGCTGGCGGGATCGCGAGGTTGAGTCGCAGCATGTCGGCGACGGTCGCACCCGTGAAGGTCGAGAACGTTGACGAGACGACGCCCGCGGGAATGCCCGTCAGCAGAATCGCCTCGAGGTCCGCGCGCGGCTTCGCGTATGCCGCGAGGTTGGGGAAGGCACCCGGGTAGAGGACGTTCAACAACCCCGCCAACTCCGGGTGTGCGACGCCACTCGCGTACTGCTTGTCGTCTTTGGGTGGCTGGGCGTTCCACGTGTCCTTCTGGGAAAGAGGAACGAGCACCTCGTTGAAGAGCGGGTTGCCGAGTCGAGAGACCTGGACGTACGGTCCGGTCTCCACGCCTGTGCCGCCCTCTGACTCCAGCACGCGGGCCTTGCGCCGGCTCGCGGTCGTCCAAATACCCACGCATGACGACGCGGATGCCGAGTTGGTGGGCGCGGTGCCGCCCTTAGCGATGTCCGATATCGGCACCTGGATCGCGATGCTGTGGACGTTCACGGCAGCCGTCGAGTTCACACCGGGCATCGCGGCGAGACCGGGAAGACCGAACGTGGCGTGCAGTTCTGCGATCGGGCGCAGTGTGCCCAACTCGAAGATGGAGCCGAGGTCGACGAAGAACGCCTCCGCTCGCTGGCCCGCAAAGACCTGGCGTCCACCGGGTAGCCCATAGATCGCGGAACTCGCGAGGCTCGAGTAGTTCGGCGTCGAGAGCGGACCGATGTTGCAGGGTGGGCAGGGAACGTTGGTGGCGAGCACCTCAGGCCTTCCACTACCGCCAACGCGCGCCACGCTGTAAAACTGACGCCGGTTCCAGCTGGCGCTCGTCAGCGACAGGATCGGGCCGTCGTTGTAGAGGAACGTCGATGGGATCGTGTTCTGGCTGTTGAATTCGAACTGATAGGTGACGTCCGCGACACCGTCGCCGTTGTTGTCGATGTTGATCTCATAGAGAACGTCATCACCGAACTCATAGAAGTTAGGCCCCCCATCGGGTGACTCCAGCGGGATGTAGTTGGCGATGATGGTGACGGTGTTGGGCTTGTCGGGACTGACGAAGGCGTAGAGGTCGGTGCTATCGGCGACGGGATCCTTCGCGATTTCTGGTGCTTCACGGTGGGATGACATGTCAACTCCTATCGAGCGGCGCGGATAAGTCGGGCAGCGACCTTGCGGTCGCGGAGGGTCACTTCGCGATGACCGATGAACAGGCTGATCTCACCGGTGCGAGAGTCCTTTACGTGGGCGACGAGACTCTCGTCGGTCGTCAGCTCCTCGTGGGGTGCGAGTGGTGACTCGTGGTCGCGGGCGCCGAGCGCGCTCGCTCCCGCTCCCACAACGCCGAGCGGTGACGTCGCAGCACCCGCCACGACCGCAATTGCTGCGGCAGAGCCGGCGTGCTTGAAAAACTGCCTTCGACTAACTGGTTCCATACGACCTCCAAGGATGTGTTTCCCTCTACTTCGGAGCCGAACTTCGCTCGGATGTCGAATCCTGGATAACTCTCCAGACCGAGAGATCTGTAATTGACCTACAGAACGTTTTGCGTGCGTCGATGAGAACACGTGAGATGCTGCTGTGATGCGACGTCGCAGTCTCAATCTCGCGCAACGGGTCGTGATAGTGGTCGGACTGGGCGTCATGCTGTGGTTCTGCGGCGCGTGGCTGGTGTCGATAGGGTCGCGCGCTCCCTTTGGCTGGGTCGCCTATGCACCGCTCTCGGGAAGTGTCAACGTTCCCACCCTTGGTGGGCTCCATCCTTGGGTACGGCTGATCATCTGGTTGATCGTGGTATTCGTGTGGGTCGCGACCTCGCTCGTCGTGTTGAGGGACTCGCGACAGGCTGATATTCGCGCGTCAGAGACGCGACAATAGCTGTCACCAAGACAACTTCGCGGCGGCGGAGAGTTGAAGTCTCGGAACAGCGAACTCGAACGGATGACCTTGATTGAGTTATATGGGAGGTCTCAAAATCGCGCCGCAGCCGGCTTCGCCGATGTGGCTTAGCTCATGTTGACGGTATACCGTCATACGGAGTAGATTCACACTGTGGGGAACGAGCTCTCTTCTTTGGGCCGCTATTCAGGACCAGCCACGTTGGTCCTCGCGAGCCTTGCCGATGGCCCCAAGCACGGCTACTCATTGACAAAAGACATCGAAGCGTTCTCTGATATCTATCTCGCACCGGGCACGCTGTATGCGGCGCTCGATCGTCTCGTCGAAGGTGGACTGATCGAGGGCCTCACGCCCGTTGGCCGACGACGTCCATACAAGATCACCGCGCTGGGGGCTGCGACGCTGCGTGCGCATCTCGAAGCTCAGCGCCAGGTCATCGAGACTGGACTTCGCCGCCTCTCAGGTACTTTGGGCGCAACGTGAGCACTCGTGAGCGAAGCGCCCGACGGCTTATTCGCTGGTATCCGCGAGCGTGGCGAGCGTCGCACGAAGAGGAGTTCCTCGCACTCCTCGAAGACTCACTCGCGGATCGGCCGTTCTGGCCGGGGCGAACTCTCAACATTGCATTCAGCGGCCTTTGTCTCCGTGCGAGCGAGCTGCACCGATCACCGCGGCGAGTCCTCTTCACCTCGAGTGCTCCGTTGGTTGGGTTGTTGCTCGTGGTCGGAGTCGCCACCAACGGCTTCGGACTGCTCTCCGCGCGAGTCCCAACGAAGGGACCGATGCCTTACGACCCACCGAAAGGTCCTGCGTACAAGAGGATCCCCGACTACCTGTCGGTCTACATTGGCCCGCACCGTGTCGGTTACACGCCCAAGGCGTATTTGGCCGCGCCCAACGGCGCGGGGAACGCGCCCCTTCTCGGGAGCGTCGCGCCCGTGTACGCGAGCAATCTGACGACATTGCTCGGGCATGAATATCCGGGGATTGGCTTTGTGCCGCTCGGCGAGTCGCCGTGGTCGGAGCCGTGCCGCGTCGCGTCCGTGATCAACAGGAATGCTGACGGTACCGTGACGACGAGCACCATTCCATGCCCCTCGACGACCTTCGTACTGCCGAACCTTGTCGGGGACGTCACGCCAACTGGTGTGGGACGGTTGTCGGGTCTCGGCGTCAACGTGATCATCCAGAACGCCCACTCACGGGTGGTTAGGCCCGGCCACATCATCTCGACCTCGCCGAAGGGCGGATCGATGGTGCATGCCCGCCAACAGGTGATTGTCAGAATTTCCGTGTCGCCGTAGCTGGCCAAACGCTGGTTAATAGTGGATGTCAACCGAATCAAGCGATGTCCGAAGCACGTGATCGTTTTTGGAGGAGAATGGCCCGGTGGGTAAGGTCTTCGATTCAATTGACGATCGGCTCGCGACGTGGATAACGAGTCAGCCGGTCTTCTTCGTCGCCACCGCGCCGCTCGCAAGCGCTGGCTTGGTGAACTGTTCTCCCAAACGGAATCGCGACGAGTTCGTGGTGCTCGGGCCGCAGACGGTCGCCTACCTCGACCAGACCGGTAGCGGTATCGAGACGATCGCGCACCTGCGCGAGAATGGACGAATTGTCGTCATGTTCTGCGCATTCGAAGGACCGCCGCGGATTGTTCGACTTCACGGTGAAGGTCGCGCTGTGCCAGTCGATACAACTGACTTTGCGAAGCTCGCCACTGATCTTCCCGGAGCTGCGGGCGTCGGCGTCAGGTCGATCATCGTCATCGAAGTCTCGAGAATCTCGGATTCGTGCGGCTACGGCGTGCCGATAATGACCTTGAAGGAACATCGGCCGACGATGGACCAGTGGTCGACGCGCAAGGGCATCGGCGGCATACATGAGTATTGGAGCGAGAAGAATCGCTTGAGCGTCGACGAACTCGACGGGCTCGACCTGCCTTAGGAGCGGCCTGCTTCATCGGCCAGCGTCTTTTCAAACCAGAGGTCCGCATAGGAGTTGTCGTTGTACGGCGCGATCTCCTCATATCCTGACGATCGATAGAGCGCGATTGCCTCGAGAAGGTGCGCGCTTGTATCGAGGCGCACGCGGCGACACCCGAGATCGCGTGCGTGCTGATCGAACTCGGCGAGCATCGTCCGTCCAAGACCCTTACCGCGCACCGAGCGGTCAAGCCACATCCTCTTAACTTCAGCGGTCGAATTTCCGAGCATCCGAATCGCGCTGCAGCCAACGGCGCGGTCGCCAATCCAGGCGACGAGAAACGCGCCATGGGGAGCTCGCAACTCCTCGGGCGGTACGGCAGTGGTGTCAGCTGCGTCGAAGCCACTAGGAGAACGTTCTGCCAGCTCGTCGAAGTACGCCGCAGCAAGCTGTGGGCGCGTTCGCTCTCCGGAGATTCCGGCCTAATCACCACTTCGTTCGCGTCCATTGCGTCCACGTCGATCAATCCTCTCAGACGGGTTTGACCTACACGCCGAATGAGAAAAGCGTCGACAAATCACAACAGATCATGGGCCAGCACGTCCCAAGAAAGATGAGGAAAGCCGTTGTCGTGTATGGAAAATCGCTGGTGAAACGGTAAGCGCGGCGGTATACCTTTTGTCAACTTGTACCCAACTCTTTCTGTTTTGTGACGTCTTTGCGTTAAGCCTGTTACGTGATTAAAAAGTCCGCTCTCGCGTTGAGCCTGATCACCCTCATGGTTGGCGTCTGGGTGCTTACCCGCGGGCAAGCACAAGAGGCGGCATGCAGCTCCTACAACAGGGAGTTTGGTCATGGCGCCGTCGCCACTCTTTGCGCACGAGCGGTGGCGTCGTACCTGATGGGAACCGCACTGACCATGGGCGGTGCCGTCATCGCGGTCCTCTTGGTGTTCTCGATTGCCAAACAGATGCGCGAGAAGAACTGGAGGCTACGCCTGCCCTCCCTCGCGCGACGCGACGATAGTTCCGTCAGCTCTGTCGTTAGGTAGTTCAACCTTCTGGCGAGCTCAATCGCTGCTTTTGAAATGAAACTCGAAGTCAGCGAATCCGCACTCACGTTACGGAACGAAATTGATTCGGCCTGGGTATTCCGGAGGCTCGTTTGATTGGTTTTCTCATGCCGCACTGGCGTGAGATTGGTCAGCGTAGTTCCTTTCGACCTCGGTGGGCGAGAGATCGTCGAGTTCGCTGTGTATGCGCTCCTCGTTGAACCACGACACCCACTTGGCGGTCTCTATCTCGAGGTCGTCGAGTCCCTTCCAGTGCCCGCCGACGCGGGCGAGCACGGCGGGGTTGCGAAACAGTTCGGTCTTGAAGAGTGCGAACATCGACTCGGCCATCGCATTATCAAAGCTGTCGCCGACGGTGCCGATCGAGGCCGCGACGCCCAACTCCTCGAGACGCTCGGTGTAGGCAATGGCGACGTATTGACTGCCCGCGTCCGTGTGGCACGTCAATTGGTCGAACGAGAGAAGGCGTCGTGTCCAGGCCGCCATGTTGAGCGCGTCGATCACGAGCTCTTTGGTCATCGAACGAGCAGCCTTCCATCCGACGATGCGTCGGCTGAAGACGTCGGTGACAAAGGCCACGTAGACGACGCCGCTCCACGTGGAGCAGTAGGTGAAGTCGGCCACCCATAACTCATCGGGTCGAGCAGCGCTGAAGTTCCGATGGACGAGGTCAGGAGCGCGCAACGCGTCTTTGTCGGAGCGGGTGGTGAAGCGCTTCTTCGCCCGAGAGGCCCCGCGAATACCTTCGCGTTTCATGAGCCGAGCGACCTGGTCGCGTCCGACGCAGAGGCCCTTCTTCTGTGCCGCCCGGGTGAGCTTGCGCCGGCCGTAGACGCAGTAGTTCTTCTGGAAGAGCTCGACCAACTGGGGAGCGATCTGGTCGTCACGCTGGGTTCGCGCAGAGGGCGGGCGGGACTTCGCCTCGTAGTAGGTGGAGGGGGCGATCTGGAGTTGCTCCAGGATCGGCTCGATTCCCCAGCGAAGCCCACCGGTTGACTCCTCCCGGTGGGCTTCGACGTAGGTGATTACTTCTGTGATCGGCGGTCGAGCTCCGCCCCGAAGAAAGCCGACGCCGATTGCAAGATCGCGTTGGCGCGACGAAGCTCGCGCACTTCCTTTCGCAACTCCTTGAGCTCGGCTAGCTGTTCACTGGTCAGCCCGCCCCTGGTGCCCGCATCAATCTCGGCGCGCTTCACCCAGGCGCGAAGCGACTCATCGCCCACCCCCAATTGACGGGCCACCCGACGAATGACGCCATGGTCCTGTGGATCCGCTCGCTGCAAGTCGAGCGCCATCTTCACGGCACGTTCTTTCAGCTCAGCGGGGTATCGCCTCGACGTTGGTTTCTCTGTCATGCTCCATCCTCACATCCAAGGTATGGAGCCTCCAAGATTGCCAGGCCGAATCAAATCGTTGACCTCCTCGAGCACGAGGGTTAGCCTGCACTTCTTCAGTCCCTTCGAATTTTCGTCCCTGCACATTTGAACGGGTGAGATGGGATCATGACGAGGGAGCGTGGGGGATCGTGGGAACTTTCTGGTTGCTCGTAGATTTGGCGATCCTCGTTTTGAACTATTGGGCCGTGACGCGAATCATTTCCCAAGCCGGGTACTCACCCGCTTGGATCGTGCTGCCCCTGATTCCCCTGGTGCTCACGATCGCCGCGATGGTCATGTTGTATCACGATCTGCGGGGTCTCGCCTTTGGATTGCCCTTCGGAGCGGGAGGGACGGTCTTCATCTCCGGGCTCAGTGGCGACGGCATCGTCTGGAGTCTTGACGCGCTCTCTATCTTCGTGACATGGGTGTTCTTCCTCGTGTTCGCCTTCACCCGCTGGCCGGTGACGATAACGGCTGAGTCTGCGAGCCGGGGCCCGACGAATTCGCCGCCCTCGGGCGGCGCCCCCCAGTACGGACGAAACGTACCGGGGCCCCGACGGCCGTCAGGCGTAGTTCCGCCGTCTCCGGTTACCTCGCGGCCGAGCGGTGCTGACACGCAATCAAGCGCACCCGAAGACGGGGCGAGTCAAGCGATGCCGAGCGCGGGCGCGGCGAGCTCCGCGAGCACTGGGCCTGTTCGAGTCAAACACTGCGCGTGGTGCGGTGATTCGCTGCCGGGAAGTCGCGCGCTGTTTCACGACTGCGGGTCAAAGGACCGTCCGGTCACTCATTGCACGACATGCGGGATGCAACTACCCGGTGAAGGCTCAACGTGTCCTTCGTGCGCGCGGGACTGACCAGCTCAGCCTCTCGTCGATAGCCAGTCGGTAGCTTCGCTCTTCTGAGTGAAGCCGACAATGTCGACGATCTGTGAGCCTTCGATCGTGAGCACTTGCCACCGTGGAGCTTGCCCACCCATCTCCTTCGATGCTGGCATGCTCTTGACCACAAGACCAACGAGCAGCCGATTGCCGAAGGCCGTCATCTCTTGAACCGTCGCGCGCGCGCCGGCGTACGCGCCCTTTTGATACCACGCGAGGACCTGGCTCTTGGACTGGCACGGCGGTGAGGGATCACCCGGCGGACCCCATGTGACGTTCCGCGCGAGGAGAGCGCCGAAGAGCTCGAGGTCGCCTGTCTCATACGCGAGCCGTATTTGACGCGCCAACTCGTTCATCGACGAGTTGGAGCCCTCAGTCGCGTCCGGTGACACCGAACCTTCCTTTCGCCAGACGAACGATTGGCCCCGGAAGCATGCGCTTGATGGCCTCGCGCTGACCGCGGAGCTGTTCGAGGTCTCGAAGATGCTCATTGCGCTGGTCCCGTAGTTCAGTGATTTCGCCAACCAGTGCGTCGTTCTCTGCCTTAAGCATTGCTGCTCGCTTGGTCTCATCAAGCAGAAGGTCCGTCAGCTCGACGAGCTTGTAAGACAGGTCGTCGATTGAATGGTTCGCGTCGTCGCGTGTTGCCTTCACGACGAACTGATACGTCTCTGACTCGCGATCACGCAGTATCGACTCCAGTGTCGCGGTGTCAACGTCGTCGCGACCGACACCGAGTTCGGTTTCGAACGCCGGCACGGTGATCCGACTGATCTCGACGACCGCCATGCCCGCTTCGCGGATGAGCTCGATCAGGCTGTCTTTTGTGAAGAAGTGGATATGCGTTCGATCGAGCAGTCCATCTTCGCTGTAGGGAAAGTCGCCGTTGATCAGTGCGATCTTCACGTCGGCATGGGCGATGTTGGGTGCAGAAATCACGACGGTGCCCGACGGCGCGAGATGCTTCGCTGACTCTCGGAGGGTGAACAGCGGGTCCTTCAAGTGCTCGAGCACGTCACCGAAGAGGATCACGTCGAAACGCTCGTCGCCAAGTTCCGCCCAGAGAGACCCCTCTTCGACGTTGCCGATGATGGCTCGCTCGAGCCACTGCGCCGCTGGCTCGACGATGTCGGCCTCGATCTCCACGCCCACGACGGTGCAGCCTTGGGCGTTCAGGCGCTCGCTGACGTGTCCTGAGGCGCACCCTGCTTCGAGGACCCGCTTGTTGAAGCCCACCATGCGCAACATGGCAGTGTGAGAGTTGTTCTCCTCATTCGGGTCGATCGACGCGTGGTAACGAGACAGCACAGCAGCAATCTACCTCTCAGCGTTTGTAAGGCCAGTTCCTGGGGCATTTTCCGCGCTTCGTCCGCGTAATCGATGAACCGCGTCGTCATAGGATCCGATGCTCGTTCGTGAGAGTCTGTGTGGTGATTGACGGCGACGGTGAGGGGTAAATCCATGGGCGATGCCACGAAGTCTGAAACGACCGGTGATCAAGGCGCGCACGACGGACGTGACGCGTTGCACGAGAGAGAACGGTCACTCGCCATCGACGCACGCACCCGTGTGGCGGAGCTGAAGGAAGAGGTCCGCAGCCCCGGCTGGCGCGAAGTGCTGGCTTCGGCGATACGACACATGAAGGTCGATCGCGTGACGGTGGCAGCGGGCGCCTTCGCCTTTCGGTGGTTCCTCGCCATCTTTCCGACGATCCTCGCCCTCTTGGGCGTGGCGTCGCTGTTGTCGATGCCGCGCTCGTTCGCTATCGAGTTGATCCACGGCACTGAGCGCGCGCTGCCCTCAGGAGCGGCACAGGTCTTCACCGAGGCGATCAGGCAAGCGACGTTACGCACGAGTCGTCACCTGACCGCGACGATCGTCGCGTCGGTCGTTGCCTTGTGGAGTGCGATCTCAGGGATGGTGATCGTCGAACAGGGACTTGGGATCGCCTACGGTGTCCCGCACGACCGCTCGTTCCTCGCCAAGCGTCGCGTGGGGTTTTTCCTTCTCATCGGCGGCATCATCCTCGGCGGGGGAGCGTCGGCACTGTCGGTTTTTGGAACGTCCATCGGCGATTCGATCCGACACCTCGCCCCAATCAGCGGCGTGGCGTTCGAAGCAGCGTGGGACGTCCTTCGCTGGATCGTCGCGCTCATATTGATCAACCTGCTCTTTTCGATGCTCTACCGCTTTGCACCGAATCGAAGGAGCCCGGGCTTTCGATGGACAAGCGTCGGTGCGGTTGTGGCGACGGTTCTCTGGGCGATCGTCTCGTATGGGTTCTCTCTCTACACGACGGACTTCTCGTCATACGGCAAGACGTACGGCGCCTTTGCCGGGGTCGCCATCTTGGTGTTCTGGCTCTACCTCACCGGCTTGGCAATACTTGCGGGCGGCGAGATCAACGCAGCCCGCGAGCGACTCGGACTGGACGAGGACGTCGACTCGAATTAGACGAGTGCGTGGCGCCGGCGACGGTGGTGGCGCTTGAGCATCGCGCCGACCTTTTCGTTCGCGACGGCGGGCGACCAGTAGTAGCCCTGGCCGAACTCGCATCCGAGGCTGTGCAGGCGCTTGAGCTGAGTTTCGGTCTCGATGCCTTCGGCGAGCATCGTCATGCCGAGTTTGTGGCCGAGCGAGATGATGGCTTCGAGCAGCGCGTCGTTGCGTGCACTATCCCTCGTGGGACTGACAAAGGAGCGATCGATCTTGATGATCGTGGGGTGCAACAACGCGAGGTAGGAGAGTGAGGAGTAGCCCGTCCCGAAGTCGTCGAGGGCAAAGCCAATGCCGAGGGCGGCGATGCGCTCCATCACGCTGATCGTCTCGGCGACGTTGAGGAGCATCGCGCTCTCGGTGATCTCGATGATGAGGCGTTCTGGCGCGAGACCGCTGCTGCTGAGCGCGGTTTCGATCTTGCCGATGAGCGCGGGATCGAGGAACTGGTGTGCAGAGAAGTTGACGGTGACGTAGGGAGCGTTGCCGTCGATCCCCGAGGCCGGCCAGCTGCTCGCCGCCTCAACGGCGTGGCTGAGGGCGAAGTGCCCGAGCTCCAAGATCAGCTCGCTTTGCTCGGCAAGAGGGATGAACGAGTTGGGCGGGACCCATCCGCGTTCGGGGTGCTGCCAGCGCATGAGTGCCTCAAAGCCCACGACGCAGGTCGACTCGAGGTCGACAATCGGCTGGTAGTGCATCGACAGCTCACCGTTTTGCAGCGCACGGCGGAGCTCTTGGACGAGCTCGAAGTGGCTGACCGCCTGTTGGTGCATGCTCGCGGTGAACATCGAGAAGCGACCGCGGTTCTGACGCTTCGCCTCATAGAGCGCGACGTCGGCGCGTTGAATCAGCTCGGAGCAGTCCTCGCTCTTGCCGTCAAATACGACGATGCCGATGCTCGCGTGCTGTTCGAGGTTGAGTCCGTTGATGGTAAAGGGCTCGGCCAGCACGTCGATAAGCCGGGTCGCGACCTCTTCGGCCTCGACGGCGGACGTGAGGCCTTCGGCGAGGTACAAGAACTCGTCGCCGCCGAATCGAGAGAGCGTGTCAGTCGAGCGCGTGACGAACTCGAATCGACGCGCGAGCCCGGTCAGCAATTGGTCGCCAACAAGGTGCCCGTGGGCGTCGTTCACGCCCTTGAAGTCGTCGAGGTCGAGCAACAAGACGGCGCCGAAGCCGCCTTGCCGGGCGAGGCGGCCGTGGGCCCGACTGAGTCGGTCCTCAAAGAGCGCTCGGTTCGCGAGCCCGGTGAGTGAGTCGTGCAGCGCCTGGTGCGAGAGCTGCTCAGCGAGGGTTCGCTCTTCGGTGATGTCGCGCTCGGAGGAGAGGAAGTAGAGAATCTTGCCGGACGCGTCGCGAGCGGGCGAGCGCGAGACCTCCGAGATGATGATGCGCCCGTCTTTGCGCAGATATCGCTTCACGTAGCGAACCTGGTCGACCTGCTCTGAGCTCAGTCGCGTAAGCGTCTCTTCGGTGATGCCGACGTCGTCGGGGTACGTGAACTGCTTCGAGTCGTGCCCCATGAGCTCTTCACGCGTGAAGCCGACCATCCGACAGAACGAGTCGTTCACGGCGATGACGCGGTCCGAAAGGTCGCTGAAGAGCATCGGCGCCATGTTGTACTCGAACGCGAGACGAAAGCGCTCTTCGGCCTCGCGCATGATCGTCTCGTTCCGCTCCAGCAGCTCTCGGTCGCGCAGGCGCTCGATGCCGTACGCCAGTTCGGCGGCGAGCTCGGCCAACGTCTCGGACTCATTGGGGCCGAAGTAGTTGAGCTGTTCTGAGTAGATGGCGATCATGCCGAGCATCTCGCCATGGATCTGGAGGGGGAGCGCGCACATCGAGCGCAGGTCGAAGTCCTGTACTCGCAGGAACCGTTCGGGCGCGGTGTGCATCGTGAGCATGTTGTTGATGATCTGTACTTCGCCCGTGCGCAGGGCTTCTCCGATCGGGCCGAGTCCCAGCTCGTCGTCGCCCCAGCCGAAGCGCAGCCCTTCGAGAATGTCGGTGCGGCCCGCTTTGGCCGACACGCTCACGGTCTTTTCCTTGTCGTGGTTGGCGTAGCCGACCCACGTGAGTGGATAGTCACCGACGGTCACGACCGCCTGGCAGATGTCGGCGATGAGCTCGTCCTCGTCCTTTGCGTGCACGAGCACCTGGTTGCCCTCGCTCAGAGTCTGCAACGCGCGTGTCAGATACATGCGATCGGTCACGTCGCGGCCGTTGCCTACGATGCCGTCCACCGCCTCCTCGCCCATGCAGTTCGTGAGTACGCACTCGACGAAGCGCCACTCTCCGTCCGCGGTGCGGAACCGAATGACAACGGGATGCTCCATCCCATCAGGTTCAAGGGACTCCAGGTACGCCTGTTCGGCGAGCTTGCGATCGCTCGGGTGCATGAGTTCGAAGATGTTGCGACCGATGAGCGAATACTTCTCGTAGCCGAAGAGCTTGTCGACGATGGGGTTCGTGTAGGTGAAGACCCCCGTGTCATCGACGACGATGATGAGGTCGCTCGACTTCGCCACGAGCGTGCGGAACCACTCCTCTGATTCGCTCAGTGACAGCTCCGCGCGCTTGAGAGCGTTCGCGGTCGCGGCCGACTCTTCGACGGCGGCGAGCCGCTGACGAACGGAGATTGACGCGTCGACGCCCGACTCGATCTCTCTCGCGATGGTCTCGAGACCCTTCACAGAGAGGTCGTCGAAGGCCAACGCGTGCTCGTCATAGATGGAGATCGCCGCGCTTCGCGCACCCAACTGCAGTGGCACGGAGATCATTGAGGAAAGTCCAAAGGCCTTGGCGCGGTCTCGCCAGGGGCCAAACAGCGGTTGGGTCGCGAGATCATTCGCCACCTGGGTGGTGGCCGTTCGCAGCGCCGTGCCAACGGGGCCCATGCCCGATTCAGAGGACCCCCACCACGACACGATCCCTTCGTAGAGGTAGTCGGTCCGCCCTGACGACGTCACGATTTCGACGCCGCCCTCGCCAGAGGCAGTGCCAATCCAGGCGAGCGAGAAGCGGCCCTCTTCGATGATCGCGTCACAGATTCTTTCGAGCAGCACATCTTCACTCGCGCCAAGGCTTGAAGTGTCCTTGATGCGATTCAAGAGGTTGAGGAAGCGCTGCTCTTTCACTTCTCTCGTCACGTCGTCGAACGCGGTCATGAGGCCGATGACCTCGCCGTTGACGACGGCGGGCCACGCTCGAATCGAGAGCCACCTGCGCAGGCGCCCGGGCACTTCGAAGCCAACGACGATCGCTTCGAGTCCGCCCGAGTCCAGCGCTCGCTGGACCCACGACCCGTCGGAATCAACACGCGTGCCATCGAGCAGGACGGCGCCGGTTTCGAGCTCGACGGCCGTGGTGCCGACCAGCTGCTCGCGCGGAACCTTCAAGATCTCCTCTGCGGCATGGTTGCAGTCGGTGATAATCCCGTGGGTGTCGCGAAGAACCATGCCGGTGCTGATGTTGTTGAGAAATTCAGACGTGACGCTGAGTTTTTGCTCAGGGCTCAAACTGACACTTTCTATGAGAGACTCCGACACCGTGGCTCCGATCGCGCTCGCGCGACACTCTGATCAGTCCTACTTTTTGCGGTTATTTATAAATCGTAATTGTTACCACCTGGTTTTCCCTGAATTTGAAGGGAGTTGTTTCGTCGTTGTGACTACTGAGTGATGAATCAGGCGAGTGAGCACTCATGCACTCCCTGCCGCGGCTGTTGCTTTCGTTAACGCAGCGCGGTGGCGCAGTGAATAAAAAATCTATTTAGGGGCAGAAGGAGCAAAACCAGCGTCGTCGCCGAATGCATCGCCGATCGGCTGTGGACGTCCAACTGCGAATCCTTGGACGTGATCGACCCCAAGGCCCTCTAAGAGCACCAGCGTCTGCTCGTCTTCGGCACCTTCGGCGATGGTGAGCATGCCAAATGCCTTTGCCAGGTTGACGACTGCCGCCACCACGTGCTGACTCGAGGCCTCCTCAACGAGATCGCTGACGAACTCACGATCGATCTTGAGATAAGAGACGGGCAGTCGCTTCAGGTACGCGAACCCTCCGTACCCTGCGCCGAAGTCGTCGAGCGCCACCTTGATGCCGAGGTTATTGAGTCCGCGCACGAACTCCTCGGCCGCGCTGAGGTCGCGTACGAGCGCGGTTTCGGTGATCTCACACACGACATTGGTAGCTGGCGCGCCAAACTCTTCGAGCGCGCCCGCGATGCGCGCGAGCATCGCCGGGTCGGCAACAGACTTCGCCGAGAGGTTGAACTCGACGGCGTGTCCCCGCGCGGCAAGACGCATCGTCTCGCGCACGACCCATCGATCAATCTCAGTGATGAGTCCGAACTCCTCGGCAGCGGGCAGAAACTCGTCGGGCGCGATCACCTCGCCGTCACTGCTCAGCATTCTGATCAACAGCTCATGTTGAAGAACGTCGCGCGTCGCGAGGTCGACAATTGGTTGAGCGAAGAGCACAAAGGATCTGTCGTCGAGCGCGTCGCGCACGCGGCCCACCCAGGCCAGCTTCTCAAGCTCGCGTTCGACCCGCAGCTGGGCGGCGGCGCGGTCGGTGATGTCCTCAAACACGATCACACTGCCGCCGAGTCCCTCGTCGCGCAGTGGGGTGGCGTTGTATGAAACGGGAAATGACGAGCCGTCGTGACGCATGAGGACGTCGTAATCCACGCTGAGCGATTCCCCGTGCTTCCATACTGCGCTGAGCCTGCGTTCCGCGTCGAGCACGTGACCGTTCTCTCTGCGAACACGGAAGTGTTCGAGGGCGCTCGCGCCGATGAGATCGGCTGGCGCGAGCCCCAAGAGCCGTCCCGCGGCTGCGTTCGCGAACGTGATGACGCCGCCGACATTCGTGGCGATCATTCCTTCGGTCATATTGTCGGTGATAGCGAGGAGGAACTGTCGCGAGTGGGAGAGTTCCTGCTTGGCTGCGATATAGGCAGTGATGTCCAGCGTGATGCCCACGACGCGTTCCGGAAGTCCGTGCTCATCGAACTTGGTTTCAGCGTGTGTGCGCGCCCAACGCAGCTCGCCGTCAGGACGCCTCACCTTGTAGAGCACCTCGGCTTTGCCGTGGGCGAGTGCTTCGCCAAAGGCCGCCTCAACTGACTGAAGATTCGCCACATCGATGGTCGCGAGGAAGGCCTGGTAGTTGCCGTTCCAATCTTGAGAGGTGATACCAAAAAGGGAGTACATCTCGTCGGCCATAATGGCGAACTGATCGTTGCGCAGGTCCCACTCCCAGTGGCCCATCTGGGCGAGACGTTCCGCCTCGCGAAGGTGGGACTCGTTGTGGGCGAGTCGATCGGCGTCACGGATGCGCGCGATGCCGTAGGCGAGGTTGTCAGCAAGCTTGCTCAAGAGCTCGACTTCGGCGACGTCGAAGGTGCCGTTGTCACGGCTGTAGATCGATAGCGCGCCGATGGTGACGCCGCCCACGCTAAGTGGAAACGCGCACGCCGCGCGCACGTCCAACTCGCCAATCCGCTCGTGCCAGGGGAGGCAGCGCTTGGAGCGGCGAGTGTCTTTGATGACTTGGGTCGCAGCCTTGCGAATCGCGTCGCCTGTGACGCCGTGACCAAACTCGTTGTCGCCCCAGCTCACTCGCAACCCCTCGAGGAACTCCGTCGCGCCGTGGGCGGCGACGAATCGCACGTTCTGATCCGTGTCCTGCTCGACGTAGCCCACCCATGCGAGCATGTACTCGCTGGTGTGGACGATCGAGTGACAGATGTTGGAGATGAGTGACGTCTCGTCGCTCGCGTGTACGAGCACCTCGTTGCACTCGCTCAGCGTGCGAAGCGCTCGGCTCAGACTCTCGCGGTGGCTGACGTCCGTCGACGATACGAGGATGCCGCGCACGTCGGGGTCGTCGGAGAGGTTGTGTGCGTAGCTGTCGATGACGAACCACGGTTGTGAGGAGTCGCCGCGGATGCGAAATTGCGTGAACCCCGCCTCGGGGCCATCGCCGGTGATCTTTGCGAGCTCGTGTGCGACGCGGTCTCGGTCATCAGGGTGGACATAGCTGATCAGCGTGCGCCCTACGAGCTCGTCTGGCTCGGAAGCAAAGAACCTCGCCCCTGCGGCGTTGACGTAGCGCAGCGAGCTTTCGGGGTCGACAATGGCAACCGGAGTGAGCAGTCGATCCACAACGCGCGCCACTCGCGCGTAGGGATGTTGGGGGCGCGAGTCGGGGGGTCTACTCACGGCTACCAGCCTGCAGGCAACATCACCGCGCGCGCTCGCACATTCCGTCCGAAGCCGTGGACGGTCCGTCCGTTCGCGATCTCGTTTATCGATAGGACACATCGATGAGCTGAGTGAACGTGCTAAATCACCGCGATCTCCGCGCAACCATTCCGTGGTGTTCGCCTAGGTCAGTCGTGACATCGCCCCCAAATAGGTCGTGCGATCCTAGTCGGGGTACTGCCCGGGACCTCGCTGATTGAGGCGCTCGGTGGCACGCTTCGCGCTCGCGTGCCGATCGGAGCGATCACGGTGTTTCATCGACATGAAGGCGAGCATCAAGACCAGCAGCGCGGCGATGACAAGTACGAAGCCAATGAAGTACAGCGACACCGAGCTCATGCAGTCGGGCTTCACCCCGGCTCCGGTGAGCGGGCTCGCGTTGGACGCGCAGTCGGCGTTCAGCGTGTGGACGCGAGTGATGAGGAAGATCCCTGCGGCCGCGACCAGCAGGCTGATGCCGATGGTGACGCGTCGTATCACGAACCAAACCTAGTCCTGGACGCACTCTCGATTGCGGTTCTCACGTTGGTCGCGTCGTGCGTCGCGGCGAGGTCCTCAGACGATGGGTGACGCGAGCGCCTTGACCTCGGTGGGCTGAAACGACAGCCGGCTGGCCGGTGTCGGCCGACTGATGAAGTAGCCCTGGGCGAGGTCACAACCGAGATCACCCAAGAGATCGAGTGTCTCAACGTCTTCGATTCCTTCGGCGACGACTCGCAGACCCATGTCGTGGCCGAGGTTGATCGTGGCACGCACGAGTTCCATCTCCCTGCCGTTGCCCTCAGCGCTGAGCGCCGTGATGAAGGCGCGGTCGAGCTTCAACTCGCCCACGGCGAGACTGCTCAAGTAGGCGAGCGAGGTGAAGCCCGCGCCAAAGTCGTCGATCGACACGATGACGCCCAGATCGCGCAGCTGGAGGATGACGGCCTGTGAGCGCAAGAAGTCGGTGATGATCGTCGTCTCGGTGATCTCGATGACGATGGCGTCGCCCGGCAGGTCGTAGCGACTGAGGAGCGACGTGACGTGATCGATGAACCCTTCTTCGAGGAGGTCGGTCGTCGCGACGTTCACCGACACGGCGATGCATCGCTGGGAGTTGCGCCACTCGGCGCACTGCGAGAACGATTCGTTGAGCACCCACTTGGTGAGCGGCCACATGAGTCCCGCCTCTTCGGCGAGGGGCAGGAACTTGAGTGGCGGCACGAGTCCGAGCGTCGGGTGCGGCCAGCGCACGAGCGCCTCTACCGCGAGGATCTGACCGGTGCGCAGGTCGAGCTGAGGTTGATAGTGCAGGACGAAGTCGCCATTGCTCACGGCGTCACGCAGTTCGTCGAGGAGGTCGGGTTGGTCCTCGCCGCCGTCGAGCTCCTGGTCGTAGAAGACATAAGGGATCTGACCTAGCTTTGCGCGATACATCGCAACGTCGGCGCACCACATCAGCGCCGGTCCATCGGTTGCGTTGGCGGGCACGAGCGCGATGCCGATGCTCGCGCCCACGCTTGCTCTGATCTTGTGCAGGATGAACGGCTCTTCGATCTCGCGAAGGATCTTCTCTGCGACCGTGACGGCGTCGTTGGCATCGGCGTCCATCAGCACGACGGCCAACTCGTCGCCACCGAGTCGAACGACTGATCCCGACGCTCCGACCGCACGGGTGAGCCGCGGTCCGAGTTGGCGTAGCAGCTCGTCGCCCGCTGGGTGTCCAAAGGAGTCGTTGATCTCCTTGAAGTGGTTGAGGTCGACAAAAAGGAAGGCCAGTTCGCGCAGCACGCCGTCTTCTGTGGCGTGGTCTGAGAAGAACAGGTCGAGCACCATCGAGAGCTGACGCCGGTTACCAAGGCCTGTGAGTTCGTCGGTGTGGGCTTGACGGTTGCGCTCTTCGGTCAGTATCCGAAGGCTGCGCGCGGAAAGTGCGAGTCGAACGCCAACCGCCAAGAGCGTGGCGACCGCCAGCGACAGCGCCACGCGATCAACCGTGCGCAACGTTCCATAGACGAGGATGAAGAGCCCGGCTGCCGCGGCGAGTCCCGGCAGAAAGAAGCCCGATACGCGCTGGGGCCGCAGAGGGTCCTGCTGTCGCTGTGGCAGCCATACCGAGATTGATATGAGGAGGATGGCGGTCGGCCAGGCAATCTGGTTGAAGTCGCCGCCGATTCGCGAAACAAGGCCCGAGGTCGTGTCAAAGAGGTTGAAGGTGTCGCCGATGACGATGACCGAGAGGCCAACGCCGAGCAGATACCACTGAGAGGATCCGCGGCCCGAGAGCAGCACGGTGCCACCGATGACGAGGAGGAGGAGAAACAGGTCACCGATCGGGTAGGCCAGGTTCACCGCAGTGCCGAGAGAGCTCAGCCCCACAACGTGTTGGATGCCGTGAAAGGCGAAGGCGCCGCAGAGAGCCGCCGCACCAAGACCGGCCACGACACCATCGAGCCAGTTGGGACGGGCCAGGCGACCGAGGCCCTTTTGCAAGAGCAAGACGGTCGCCACGTAGGCAATTGGATAGAAGAGGAGATAGAAGATGTCAGCGTACGACGGCGTGGGTGGGTTGGCACCGCCGAGCGATTCCGCGGTGAGAACGAGGTCGCCAATTGTCCACGACAGAAGAGCGAAGCCCAAGATAAGTGGAATGGTTCGAGTGGCGCGTTGGGCGAAGCCCTTATATATACAGAGCAGCGAGGCGACGAGCTCGAAGGCTGTCAGCGTCCACCCATCCAGCCACAGCCAGTTTGCGCCGCCTCGAACCAAGATCGAGATCAAGTATGCGATGAGGAGGACGACGAGGACGACGTAGACCTGCCAAATTCGCCGTCGTTGGTGGAGGTAGGACTCGGTCTCTTCGACGACGACAGTCGGCTTCGCGTGACCTACGGCATTGCCATTGCCATTGCCGTTCAGCGATGCTTTCGAGGCGCGTCCGACCCCGATTCGAGTTCTACTGCCGCGACGACGCTCTTCAGCTACGGTCATCGTCGATCCAGCCGACGGGTATCGCTCGGTGGGTTAATGGTTCCCGACATACGCGCAAGTCTTTCCAGTCATCGTCAAAATGCCGTCAACTACCTGCCAATAAAGGCCCATTTTAAGACATTCAGTACTGGAATCGGGGGATGTCGGTCACTTAATTCTCATCGAGGAGCACAAATGTGCGACCTTTCAGTGTCGTGTCCCCGCCGCATCACGGCACAATGAACACGTAGGCGAACTTTCAGGAGGTCACCGTGACTCGGAGAACGTTGTCAGCATTGATGCGCTTGCTCGCCGCGGCAAGCGTTGTCGGAGCGCTGGCACTGATCGCGCTCTTCAGTGGCGCCAGCGCGTCGACACTCGGGTCCACCAACTGGACCGTCTATCACGCCGATGCCGCCGGCACGGGGGTGTCGACCGCCCTCCGCAGCGTTGACACTGATCGTCGCGCATGGACGTCGCCCGTGCTGAACGGTCAGCTGTACGGCGAACCGCTGGTCTATGACGGACGGGTTTACGTCGCAACGGAGAACGACTATGCGTACGCGCTCTCGGCGACAAACGGGCACGTCGTCTGGTCTCGCCACGTCGCGAGTCCCGTGCCCTCGTCGGATTTGCCGTGTGGGGACATCTCGCCCAGCATGGGCGTCACCGGTACGCCCGTCATCGACCCCACGCGAAATGAGATCTTCTTCGTCGCCGACGAGCTGGTCGGTGGTAATCCCGAACACAGGCTGATCGGGCTCAACACGACGACGGGTGCACTCGAGCTGAACGAGAGGGCAGACCCACCGGGCTCCGACGCCGCTGCTCAGCTCCAGCGCACCGGCCTCAACCTCACTGACGGCCGAGTGGTCTTCGCGATGGGCGGTAACTACGGTGACTGCTCGAACTACCGCGGACGCGTCGGCTCCGTCGCGGAGGGCGGTTCAACACCCGTTTTCTTTGGCGTAGACGCGCGCTCGGGCGACTACCAAGGCGCGGTGTGGATGGGTGGCGCGGCCCCCGTCATCGATTCGCACGGCGACGTGTGGGTCAGCACCGGTAACGGCTCGGTGCACAGCGCCACGAATCCCTACGACGACAGCGACGCAGCGCTCGACCTCACGCCGACCATGCGGCTCAAGCAGTTTTTCGCACCAGTGACTTGGGCGCAGGACAACGCGAGTGACTATGACATGTCAACCGCGCCCGTCTTGCTTCCAAGCGGGCAAGTTATCCTCGCCGGCAAGTCTCCGCGCGTCTACCTTCTCAACGGCTCGCACCTCGGTGGCATCGGCCACCCCGAACAGATCGCCACAGGCGTGTGCAACAACGTCATCGATGGAGGCAGCGCTTTCATCGGATCGACCGCGTACTTGCCGTGTCTGAGCGGGCCCGTCGCGGTGCGTGTGACCGTGACGCCCCCATCGCTGAAGGTGCTCTGGAGCGCGAGCGTAGGAGGCGGCCCACCGATCTACGCGGCGGGGCTTGTCTGGACGATCGGGCAGAACGGCGTCCTATATGGTCTCAATCCGTCAAACGGTCAGGTCCGTCAGCAGGCGACGATCGGCACCGTCGTCAACCACTTTCCTACGCCGAGCGTCGGGGACTCTTTACTCCTCGTCCCAAGCGCCGATCAAGTGGTCGCCTTCGCAGGGGCTCCGAACTGATTAGGCGTCCTGCAGGGTTCGCGGGATCGACTGAGCGAAGGAGAAGTGATTCTCGGGGTCGTATTTGCGCTTCACCTTGACGAGACGATCGAGATTGCTCCCGTAGTAGGCCTGTTGCCAGTTATCGAGCGTGGCATCGATGTAGTTCTGATACGCCCCCGTCGCAGGGTTGAAGACTTGCCCGCCGAGCCAGGTGAGCCACGTTGCTCCCGCGTCGATCACCGAGTCGGACGTGTAGCTCGACCACGAATACGTTGCCTGGATGCACGCCAGCTTGTCGCGATGCACGAATGCGGTCTCGTCACTCGCGACCCGATTGATCGTGCCACCGTAGGAGTCGAAGGCGAGGCCCCCGCCGATGGTCGGGGCGAGCGCAGCTAGATGTTCGACAGCAGCGACCATCGTGCTGCAGCGGGGATGGTCCATCGGACCGTTGACGTAGCTCGACTTCGCTGAGTGGGCCTCGCGGCTGAGCGTGCCAGCCGGACGCTGGGTTGAGAGGTGACAGGCGGCCACCGTCAGCCCCGAACAACCGGCCTCGATCTCCATGGCATTGAGGTACTCGCTCGAGCCCACAAAGTTGTACGTCGGCGCGGTGCCGATCGACGTCTGCAGCCGCGCGAGTGGCGCGGAGAGATTTCCGGGCGATCCGCAGTACACGCCACCGACCTGCGCGAGGAAGCCATAGGTACCCTGGGAGAGCAGCTCGCAGTTCGACCAGAGTTCGTCAGGCGCATCGACTACCCACTCCTGCCACGCGTTGAGCATGGTTGCCGCGGCTGCCCATGGGTACTGCACGGTGAAGAGTGTGATCTCGGGCATTGGGTGAACGTCAAAGGCGAAAGAGGTCGCCACGCCAAAGTTCCCACCACCGCCCCCGCGAGACGCCCACCACAGGTCAGCGTGACGGTCGGCGTCTGCGCGCAGATGACGAGCGTCCGGGGTGACGACGGAGACCTCACGCATGTTGTCGAGCGTGAGTCCGTATTTGCGTCCGAAGACACCGATGCCACCGCCCATCGCGAGACCCGCGATGCCAACGGTCGGGCACGAACCGCCCGGCAGCAGGCGGTCGTGACTGCCTAAGACGTTGTAGATGTCGATGAGCTGGGCGCCCGCGCCGATCGTGGCAACGTTCGACGTGGTGTCGACTGAGATGCCAGCGAGACGGCTCACATCGATCACGAGTCCGTCGCACGTCGAGTAGCCGGCGTAACTATGCCCTCCCGAGCGAGCGGCGAGACGAATCTCTCGCGTGGTCGCGAAGTCCACGCATCGAGCGACGTCGCCGCCACTTGCGCAGTAGGCGATCGCAAGGGGTCGCGGGTCCACGAACTTCGCGTTGTACAACAAACGGTCGACGCCGTACGCGCTGTCAGATGGCAAAACGAGCGTGCCGACGAGCGACGCCGCGAGCTTGCTCCAGTCGCGGGCGGTGGGAGTGCCGAGCGAGCTTGGCCTCGTTGTCGTTGTCGTTGTCGTCGTCGACGCGGGCGGATGCGACGTGCCGCAACCTTCGAGCGCGGCACCTGCGAGCAGCGCCCCGGCGCCAGCTGCGCCGACGCCGAGCGCACGACGGAAGAGTGCTCGGCGATCGAAGGAAGATGTCGGCGGCACGCCGTGACCCTATTACTGGCCGTACCACGAAAGAAGGAATGCCAACCCGCTGGTTGTGCGGTGTACGTCAGTTCTTGTACTCAGGTGCCAATTATTGGGAAAACCACTGGCAGTAAACTTCGAAATCACATCGAGCGGCGATCCAACAATCGTCACAGGTGACCGGAACGATAAGCAGCGAGCGAGTGGAGTGGGGAAGTGAGTCTGTTCAAGTGCTCGCGGACCTCGCTCACGGTCGTGCTCATCGTTATCGCGATCTTGTCGTTCGTGATGTCGGCGTTTGTATTCTCTACTCGGGCCAACGCGGACCCGACGCCGTCGTACTTCTATCTCGCCATCGGCGCCTCTGAGTCACTCGGCTTCCAGCCAACGCCCGATACTCCTCACGGTGTACCCACTGACGAGGGCTACACGGACGACCTCGTCACCTACGAAGCGGCGCGCGGCATCACACTCGACCTCACGCAGGTGGGTTGTCCCGGCGAGACGACGACCACCATGCTCACCGGAAACGACCACTGCTACGGCGGGGTCGACACGCAGCTCGCGACTGCCATGAACTTTCTCAGCGCGCACCAAGGCGACCAGGGGATTGTCACCATCGATATCGGCTTCAATAACGTGCGCCTCTGCCTACGTCACCACATCGTCGATGAGGTGTGCGTGAAGCAACAGCTCGACGACGTTCGCAGTGACTTACCTCTCATCGTCCAGAGCCTGAAGAGCGTTGCGGGACCGGACGTGACGTTTGTTGGCCTCGATCACTACGACCCGTACCTCGCCTACGAGCTCGATGCTGGTGGCGCCGTCGACTTCGCAAGGAAGAGCGAGTCCGTCATGAACCGACTGAACGGCGTTCTTCGCTATGTGTACTCGAGCGAGAATGTGCCGATGGCTGACGTTGACGAGTTCTTTGACGGTAGAGATCGCACGCCGGTTGACCTGTCGGGCGCGGGAATGGTGCCCAACAACGTCGCCCACATCTGCCAGCTGACCTGGATGTGCGCGGCAGCGCCCTACGGACCTGACTTTCACCCAGACGATGCCGGCTACGCCACCATCGCCGCCGCGATCGAATCGGTCCTCCCTTCTCCCTGGTAGTGGCACCTTCTTCGTAGTAATCCCCTAGGGTCTTGCGTATACCTGACTAAAGAGATAAGAATTGTCATCTATACGAGCGGAGCGGATAGCTGTGTCGACCGATACCAAGAGTGAGAGCGCTGTCGAAGCGGTGAAGCGAGCGAGCAACTATCTGCGCGGGGACCTCGATGCGGACCTCTCCAGTGACGCCTCCAACGTGTCAAACGACAGCGAGCAGCTGCTCAAGTTCCATGGCATCTACTCCCAGGACAACCGCGACGTGCGACGAGCGCGGGCCGAGGCAGGCGAAGGCCTCGACTACATCTTCATGATTCGCGTCGTGATCCCCGGAGGGCGGCTGTCGACAGAGCAGTGGCTGAGCCTCGACGAGATCGCGGGATCGATCGCTGATGGATCCATTCGCCTCACCACTCGTCAAGCCGTGCAGTATCACGGTGTCGTCAAGGGCGACCTTCGTGAACTCGCCCAGGCGCTCGACCGCCAGTTCCTCTCTTCGTTCGGCGCGTGCGGCGACGTCGTGCGCAACGTGGTGACCTGTCCGACGCTGCACCTAGAAGGTGGTCATGGGCACCTCGAAGGCATCGCTCATCAGCTGCGCCAGAGCTTTCGCTCCACGTCAGAGGCGCACTGGGAGATCTTCGTCAACGGCGAGAAGGCCGCCTCCCGCGAAGAGATCGAGGAGCGACCCTTCTACGGCGAGACCTACCTGCCGCGAAAGTTCAAGATCGCCGTCTCGCACCCGCACGACAACTGCGTCGATGTCTTCGCACAGGACGTCGGTCTCATTCCCTCCGAACACGATCAGTTTGGACCCGGTTTCACCCTGCTGGTCGGTGGCGGGCTCGGACGTTCCTACGCCAATGCCGACACGTTCGCGCGACTAGCCGAACCGCTGACGTTCGTCACCAACGACGAAGTGGAAGAAGTCATCGCCGCGATCATCGAGACGTACCGCGATCTCGGCAACCGGGTCGATCGCAAGCGCGCTCGCATGAAATACGTCGTCGCCGACCTTGGTCTTGACACGTTCCGCCGCGAAGTGGAGCAGCGTCTCGGTCGCGCGCTGCGCGCACCCCTGGCACTGCCCGAAGAGTTCGACGCCGACGATCACCTTGGCTGGAGAGAGCTTCCCGACGGCACATGGCAGGTGGGGATCCGAGTGGGCGCGGGTCGCGTGCGCGACACCGCTGCCTCGACATTGCGCAGCGCCGTGAGGGAGATCGCGACCGAGTACCCGGTCACGTTCTTCATCACCGCCCAGCAAGATCTTGTCGTGAGCGGGATCGCAGCGTCCGACCGCGACGTAATCACGAATCTCCTCGTCAAGCACCATGTTCGTCTTGATGGCGAACTCGGCAACGTCGAGCGCCACGCGCTCGCCTGCCCGGCGCTGCCGACGTGCAGCCAGGCGCTCACCGAGTCCGAGCGGCGTCTGCCCGAACTGGTGAGTGGACTCGAAGACGCGCTCGCTCGTCGCCAGCTTGCACGCCGCCCATTGCAGTTGCGCATGACGGGATGTCCCAACGGCTGCGCGCGTCCAGCCATCGCCGAAGTCGGCGTGGTCGGACGCACCAAGTCGAGCTACGACCTCTATCTCGGCGGCGGCACCCGTGGCAATCGGCTCGCGACGTTGTATCGCGAGAAGGTGAAGCTGGAAGACATTCCCGACATCCTCGGACCGCTTTTTGACAGGTGGTCGAACGAGGGCGATGCCGATGAGACCTTCGGAGACTTCGTGACTCGAGTGGGGCTCACGTGACGGTCTACTTGGTGGGCGCGGGACCTGGTGAGGCCGACCTCTTGACGGTACGCGCTGCGCGAATTCTCGGCGACGCCGACGTCGTCGTGCGCGACCGATTGGTCGACGAGTCGGTCATGGGATTCGTGAACCCGAGCGCGGAGATCGTGGACGTCGGCAAGAATCCGGGGGACTCCGCGAGCCAGGGCGAGATCAACGCACTTCTCGCCGATTTCGCCGGTCGCTTCGAGACCGTCGTGCGGCTCAAGGGCGGCGATCCCTTCGTCTTTGGGCGCGGAGGAGAAGAGGTCCTCGCGCTTCGCGAAGTCGGCGTGTCGTGCGTCGTCGTTCCCGGATTGAGTTCTGCGCTCGCGGGACCACTCGCAGCAGGTATCCCCGTGACCCATCGAGGCGTCAGTCGGGGCGTAACGATCGTGAGTGCTCGCGGTGCACGCGGTGAGCTGACCGACTTTCGCTCGCTCGCCAATGCCGAACTTTCACTGGTGATCTTGATGGGCGTGGAGCACCGCGGGCGCATCGCGGAAGAACTCATCGAGGGCGGACTCGATCCCGCGACACCGGTCGCCGTGATCGAACAGGCGTGGACTGGTCAGCAGCGAACGACCCGGGGCGACCTTGACGAGCTTGGGCTCTTTGACGTTCGTCCACCGGCGATCATCGTCGTCGGCGGGGTGGCTCGCCTCGATCTTCGATCACTCGAGCTCTTCGATGTCGCTCTGCTCTGAGATGTTGCCCCTCGCGTTCAAGTTGGACGGTCTCGACGTGCTCGTCGTAGGAGCAGGGGTCATCGGAGCACGAAAAGCAGCCCAGTTGGTTGAAGCCGGCGCTCGCGTCAGCGTCATCGCCGAAGAGGTTCGTGCGACGATGCCCGACGGCGTCGCGAACGTCACCGAGCAGCGATACCGGCCAGGCGATCTCGCGGGTTACTTCCTGGTGGTCTCGGCGACCGGCGATCCCGCGACGAACGACGTCATCGTGGCCGAGGCCGCAGAAGCCCGGATCTGGCTCAATGTGGTCGACGACCCAGAGCGTTCGAGCTTCTATTTCATGGCCCTGCATCGACAAGGTGATGTGACCGTGGCTGTGTCGACGTCGGGCGCGTCGCCCGCACTTGCTCAAGCGTTGCGTTCGCACGTCGCCGAGCAACTTCCTACCAACCTCGCAGAGGTCGCGACCACCCTGCGCAACGAACGGCAGGCACTGCGTGAACGAGGCGCGACGACGGAGAACCTGGACTGGCCCGCGCGGATTCGCGAACTGCTCGCCGAATAGTTGGCGCAGCTCATCGGAGATGTTTTTGGTGTGATGTCGACGACGAGGTGCACGGCACGCGCTTAACTGCGCCACGCCAACCCCTGAGCGAACGCTCAGCGAGTAATTTTTTTCCTTGTGACTAGGCGCATCGTACCGCCGAACTGGGCAGTTTAACTAGTGTTTTAGCGGATTAAAGTGTGCAGGTGGCGAAACAGAGTCGATCAGTCCCCGTAATGCAGGCCGTCCTTGATGCAGTTGCAGAGCGCCTGATGGCGGGCGATGAACTCCTCATTCGTATCCCGGAGATCTGTGAGGCGACGGGCGTCAATTATGGGTCCGTCTATCACCATTTCGGGTCGCGCGAAGGCGTCATTGACGCTGCCTACAACATGATCTTTTCGCGGCTTGTCGAAGAGGACCTTCGCACGTTTCGCCAGGTGAATGAGTCCGTTGAAACCTTCGACGAGTACATCCTGGTGATGCAGCCGATAGTGACCAAGCTCTCCTCGGGCCCCGATCGTAAGGCGCGCCGGGCTATGCGCATCCGCATCGTGGCTGCCGCCTCCACTCGCCCGCGCTTGAAAGAACTGATCGGCGAGTCTCAGGCGCGCTTGACGACTGACCTTGCTCGCCTCACCGCGTTCGCACAACAGAAGGGTTGGCTGCGCGACGACCTTTCACCCCGGGCGCTCGCCGTGCTCTTTCAGATCCTGATCTTCGGGCGCGCGCTCGACGACGTATCGGCCGAGCCCATAGAGGAAGAGGTCTGGGAGCAGTCCTCGGGCGTCCTCTTCATTGAACTGCTGAAGCGATAACTTCTCACGCCGCTCGTGGTGTGGTGTACTTCCAGGTATGAGATGGTTGCGTCTCTTCGCGTGCGTCGTCGTCGTGGCGGCATTGGCCGTGCTCGTCACAAAGCCGTCGTCGAGCGCGAGCACGTTCCCCACGCCCGCGCCGTGCACCTCGGCTGATCTCACCGCGCCCTACCACGACGTGGACAGCGTGACGAGTTTTGGCTGTTCCGGGGACTACGCCTACCTCTGGGCCACCGTGGGCACTGCCCCTGCTGAGGTGAGCGTCACTGAGCTGCTGTATTACGACCCGACGGTCAGCGCGTGGGAGAACGCACTGCGCGCGAACTACTGCGGGGGCGGACTCTTGCCCGCGTACATCGAAGAGAAGGCCTGCAACTCGAACTGATCAGTTTCACGCGCTGATCTCGGTACCTCCGTCGCGATGAATCACCTACGCTCGTCACGTGCGTGCTCGGGGAATCGTCACTTTGGCGAGAGCATCCGCACAAGACCTCTTCGACCAGAAGACCGCCTTTGGGCGGCTCGCGCTTGTGCACGTCATCATGATGGCCGGCGACACACTGGTGACGGTCTCGCTCGCAGGGTCATTGTTCTTTTCGGTGTCGCCCACCGAAGCCAAGGGCAAGGTGCTGCTCTATCTCTTGCTCACCATCGCCCCCTTCGCGGTCGTATCGCCGATGCTCGGGCCCCTGATCGACCGCTCGGCAAATGGACGCCGCGTGCTGGTGGCACTCTCGGCGGGCGTGCGCGCCGTTCTCTGCTGGCTGATGGCCGAGCACCTGAACTCGCTGTGGCTGTTCCCGCTCGCCTTTTTGCTGCTCGTCTCGTCGAAGTTGTACGTCGTCACGCGTGGCGCGCTCGTCCCCGAGATGGCGAGAACCGATCAGTTTCGCGAGCACGCCGCCCACGTCGGCGACGCCGGGTGGCCGAATGAGCAGCCCGGCGAGGAGAAGGGCTTCGCAGGTTTCAACGCCCAGCTGACGTTGCTCGGCACGATCGTCGGTCTCGTCGCGGGTTCGGTCGGCGCGGGCATCTTGAAGGGCATCGGCGCGACGAGCGTGCTCATCGTGGCGTCGTTCGTCTATTTCGCCGCGACGGTCGCGAGCGTTCGACTGCCCCGGCCGGTCAAGGTCGTGCGCGACGAGGTTACCGGTCTCACCCAGGCCGAGCGCGATCGCAATGCATTAAACCCACTCGGCGATCAAGAGGTCGCGTGGGGTCTCGGTGCGGCCTCACTCATGCGGTTCTCGGCCGGGTTCGCGACGTTCCTCCTCGCGTTCGGCCTGCGGCGGCTGTCGGCCGGGCTCGGTTGGTACGCGTTCGCGCTCGGCTTGAGCGGCATCGGGTCGCTCGGAGGGCTCGCGTTCGTCACGCGAATGCGCAACGTGCTGCGCGAGCCCACGCTCCTCACGATCGCGCTGTTCACGACCGGGCTCGGCGCACTGTTTGCGTCGCTGCACCCCGTCCTCTTTGTCCAGGTGCTCCTGGCCGGTTGGATCGGACTGAGCGGGGCGATCGCCCAACCGAGCTTTGACGCGATCACCCAGCGCAATGTCGCACCGGGTGCACAGGGACGCACGTTCGCGCGTTTTGCCGTGCGCCAGCAGTTGCTCTGGGTGCTCGGCGCCCTGATACCTGTCGCCATCGTCCTCAGCTTCGGCGTGGGCGACCGGCTGCTCGCCGTGCTGATGCTCATCGCGTCGGTCGTGTATCCGATTGGTGGACGCGGCACCAGGAAAAACATGACCCCGTAGTCTGTGCGGAGGATATGGCGACCTCACCTCGTACCGAATATTCCTTCGACGATCTGTCGCTACCCCACGTAGTGGTGGTCGGCGCCGGATTCGGCGGCGTCTCCTGCGTAAAACGCCTCTCCAATCAGGAAGTTCGGGTGACGATCGTTGACCGGCACAACTTCAACACCTTTCAGCCGCTGCTCTATCAGGTGGCGACCGCGGGCCTCGAGCCTTCCGACATCGCCTACCCCATCCGCACCATCTTCGGACATGCGGAGAACGTCCGCGTGCGCCACGCAAACGTGAGCAGCATCGACCGCCCGCGCAACGTGATCGTGCTCGATGAGGACGAGGAGATGCACTACGACCATCTCGTCGTCGCAACCGGCTCGACCGCGGCGTACTTCAACATCCCGGGCGCGAAGAACTACGCGATGCCGCTCTACACGCTCGCCGACGCGCGGCGCGTTCGCAACCATCTGCTACGCGCCCTTGAAAACGCTGAGGTAGCGGCGGAGCACGCGTCGGTCGACGTCAACTTCGTCGTGGTGGGCGGAGGGCCCACGGGCGTCGAGACCGCGGGGGCACTCTCCGAGCTCGTTGGCATCGTCATTAAGCGCGACGGACTGCGCCTCGATCCGACGAAGGTCCGCGTGCGCCTCGTCGACCTCGCGTCCGAAGTGCTGACTGCGTTTCCGGAGACAGCCAGGACCTACGCGAAGCGCGAGCTCGAACACAAGGGCGTCGATGTGGAGCTCGGTCGTTCAGTGGTCGAGGTGCAAGCGCACGCGATTCGCTTCTCCGATGGCGAACGGCTCGAGGCGGCAGCCGTCGTATGGGCGGCCGGTGTCACCGTCGCAGGAACGCTCGCGGCAGGAATCGACGGCGACAACGGACCGAACGGACGAGCGCTCGTCGCGCCTGACTTGCGCCTTGTCGATAGCGACAACGTCTGGAGCGTCGGCGACGCTGCGGCCATCGCAGTGAACGGGAGCTATCTGCCGCAACTGGCGCCCGTCGCAATTCAGTCCGGCAGGCACTGCGCGGAGCAGATCATGCGACTATTCGCAGGCGAAACAACCGAGCCCTTTCACTACCACGACAAGGGGATCATGGCGACCATCGGACGCCGTGAAGCCGTCGCTGCGCTGCCCCATGGCCCGGTGATTCGCGGCACCTTGGGCTGGTTCGCGTGGCTTGGCCTGCACCTGTGGTACCTCATCGGGTTTCGCAACAAGATCCGCGTCATCATGAACTGGATGTGGCGATACTTTGACTGGCCCTCGGGACCGCGACTCATCGTCGCAGACGCCGAGACGGCCGAGTAGTCGACCTATTCGGACAGACGCGCTTCGAGGTCGTCGACGAAGCCGGCCAGAGCGCACGGCAGGCGCTCATTGAACTGGGCGTAGTGCTCGCGAATCCGCGGCACTTCGTCACGCCACTCGTCGACGTCGACCGCCAACAGCTCTTCCATGTCAGCGGGCGATACGTTGAGCCCTTCGACATTGATCGAGTCGTGCGCTGGCACGTAGCCGATCGGCGTCTCGATCGCGTCGCCACGACCGGCCGAGCGCTCGAAGACCCACTCGAGCACGCGAGAGTTCTCGCCGAAGCCGGGCCAGAGCCAGCGGCCGTCAGCGCCCCTGCGGAACCAGTTCACGTAGAAGATCTTTGGCAGCTTCTCTTCGTCGAAGCGCTCGGAGAACGTCAGCCAGTGCCCGAAGTAGTCGGCCATGTTGTACCCGCAGAAGGGGAGCATGGCAAAGGGGTCGCGCCGCAAGTTTCCAACGGCCCCGGTCGCGGCGGCCGTTGTCTCTGAGGCCATGATCGAGCCGAGAAAGACGCCGTGATTGAAGCTGCGCGACTGGAAGACGAGCGGTATGACGCTCGCGCGTCGGCCCCCGAGGAGGATCGCGTCGATGGGCACGCCCGCCGGGTCTTCCCACTCCGGTGCGATGGCGGGGTCTTGGCTGGCGGGCGTCGTGAAGCGAGAGTTGGGGTGTGCTGCCGGGGTGCCGAGGTCCTTCGACCAGATCTCGCCCTTCCAGTCGATGAGCCCCTCGGGCGCGTCGCCCATTCCCTCCCACCAGATGTCGCCATCGGGCGTGCGCGCGGTGTTGGTGAAGATGGTGTTCGCCTCGACCGTGTACATGGCGTTCGGGTTCGTCACCATGTTGGTGCCGGGTGCGACGCCGAAGAAGCCGGCTTCGGGATTGATCGCGTAGAGGCGGCCGTCAGGACCCGGCTTCATCCAGCAGATGTCGTCGCCGATCGTCTCGACCTTCCATCCGGGCAGGGTGGGTACCAGCATGGCGAGGTTCGTCTTGCCGCACGCGCTCGGAAAGGCGCCGGTGACGTAGCGCGTCTCGCCGGCGGGGTTGGTCAGCTTTAGGACGAGCATGTGCTCGGCAAGCCATCCGTCGTCACGAGCGAGCACCGAGGCGATGCGCAGCGCGAAGCACTTCTTGCCGAGCAGGGCGTTGCCGCCATATCCGGAGCCGTAGGAGATGATCTCGTGAGTCTCGGGGAAGTGGACGATGTACTTGTTCTCTTCGTCGCACGGCCACGGCACGTCAGCCTTGCCGTCGGGAAGTGGCAAGCCCACCGAGTGCAGGCACGGTACGAACTCGCCGTCCTCACCAAGCACTTCGAGGGCGCCGCGGCCCATGCGGGTCATGATGCGCATCGACACGGCGACGTAGGCCGAGTCGGTGATCTCGACACCGATGTGGGCGATCTTTGAGCCAAGTGGTCCCATGGAAAAGGGCACCACGTACATCGTGCGCCCCTTCATCGAACCAGTGAAGAGTGTGTTGAGCGTCTCGCGCATCTCACCGGGCTCGCGCCAGTTGTTCGTCGGACCTGCGTCGATCTCTTCTTTGGAGCAGATGAACGTGCGGTCTTCGACGCGCGCAACGTCGTTGGGATCGGAGGCTGCGTAGTAGCTGTGCGGACGCTTCGCGTCAGAGAGTCGCAAGAAGGTGCCAGCGTCGACGAGTTGCTGGCAGAGCTCGTCGTACTCTTCGGCTGATCCGTCGCACCAGTGGATACGATCAGGGGTAGTGAGCCGCGCCACTTCCTCGACCCATTCAATTAAACGTTTGTTCTTGGTTGGGTACATCGCCTCGTCCTCATTCAGGTTTCACACGCCGCCCCGTCGCGCCGTGGTACAGCACCCCCCGTCATGAGCGCACCGACCGACCCAACCAAAGAACGAAGTCAGCGTGAAGATGACGTATTGGAGCGTATAACGAAAATCGTGACTCAGGACGTGGTTCCGAGCGGAGAACGACACGCGGGCGATGACGCAGCGGTCTTAAAGCCCTTTGTGGGTGAGGCAATCGTCAGCACGGACGTTGCAGTTTTGGGAGTTCACTTGGATTCTGAACTCTTTTCCCTTCGTGACCTCGGCTACAAGGCCGTCATGAGCGCGCTCTCAGATTTGGCGGCCATGGGCGCGCGCCCGCGCGGGCTTGTGGTTGCGGTCAGCGCCCCCGCGGGAACTGACTTCGAAGAGCTTCACACGGGCATCGCCGAGGCCAGCGAAGCGACCGGCGCACCCGTCGTCGGCGGTGATCTATCGAGCGGTCGTGACACGACGGTCGCGGTCACCGTCTTTGGCGAATGTCCCGGTCGAGGAGCGGTGCTGCGCAGCGGCGCGAAGCCGGGTGACGAACTACTGGTGACTGCGCCGCTTGGTCGCGCAGCCGCGGGACTGCGACGCCGTCGAGACGGCGCGCCACTGAGTGACGAACTCGTCGAAGCTCATCGTCGGCCGTGGCCGCGACTTGCTGAAGGCATGGCGGCGCGCGGTGCGCACGTGCACGCAATGATGGATCTGAGCGACGGACTCGCACTCGACCTGCATCGCCTCGCCGACGCCTCGAACGTCGGCTTCTCGTTGAACGACATTCCCGTCGCCGATGGCGCGACGGAAGAAGAGGCGATCAGCGGGGGAGAGGACTACGAGCTCCTGATCACGACGAACGACGCCGCCCGACTGCGCATGATCTTCTTCGACCGGGGGCTGCGCGCACCACTCACGATTGGTGTCGTCGAAGCGGACCCGGCACGACGGACGTTACGCGGCGAACCGCTCACGCGTCGAGGGTACGAGCACCGCCTCTAGCGGGCAGTGAGGTTCGAGCGAGAAGGCTTTATGACCTTGCCCGAGCGAATGCAACCGGTGCACACGTTCATGCGCTTGGTCGTGCCATTCACGAGTGCGCGCACGCGCTGAATGTTCGGGTTCCAACGCCGCTTGGTGCGACGGTGCGAGAAGGATACGTTCATGCCGAAGGACGGCTTCTTGCCGCAGATTTCGCAGACTGACGCCATGGGTGAACTCTCTCCTTGATGTCCCGGGCACCTCGTGCCACCGGGAGAAACCGAATGATCATTGTAGCATCGCTACCGATGACCTCTCCCACAACGCTTTCGGCGGGCGACCTGCGGGCGGCACTCACCACCTACGGAGAGCTCCTGCGCTCCCACCGCGAGGTCATCAATCGACTGAACGTGTACCCCGTGCCCGATGGCGACACCGGCACCAATATGGCGCTCACGATCGATTCGGTCATCACCGCGCTCGACGCACTCGAGGTCGACGCACCGATGGGCGCGGTCGCTCAGGCCATAGCGCACGGGTCGCTCATGGGCGCGCGAGGCAACTCCGGGGTCATTCTCTCCCAGCTGCTGCGCGGACTCGTGGGCTCGTTTCTTCCCGATAGCGAGGTGACGGTGGCCCAGTTCGCCGAGGCCCTCCAGCGCGCCGACGAACTCGCGCGCCAGGCGGTGGTTCGTCCTGTCGAAGGGACGATCCTCTCGATTGCTCGTGCGGGAGCAGCGGGCGCACGCTCACACGAGGAGTCGATGAGTGACCTCGTGCACGGTGCGCGCGACGCCGCGCGTGACGCGCTCGCAAAGACTCCCGAACAGCTGCCGGTGCTCAAGCAGGCGGGTGTCGTCGACAGCGGCGCCACCGGGCTCGTGCTGTTCTTCGATGCGCTCTGTCACGTCGTCGCGAACGACGAGCTGCCCATCCCGCCAAGTCTTGACACGATCGACGTGCACGTGCACGAAGCGCCACGCACCGACGCGGCCCTCGCCGAGCTGCGCTACGAGGTCATGTACCTGCTCGACGCCGACGACGCGAAGATGCACGCCTTCCGAGAGGTCTGGGCCGGCCTCGGCGACTCGATCGTCATCGTCGGTGGCGAGGGACTGTATAACTGCCACATTCACACTGACGACGTGGGGGCCGCGATTGAAGCCGCCCTTGACGCTGGTCGTCCTCGCGACATTCGCGTGACCGACCTCGCAGAGCAGGTCATCGAGGAGCGCTGGGTTCGTGAGGCGAGCGCGGGCGCACTCGAAGCGCCGATCGACGATGTGGCGCCTGACCCCGCACCGAACACGGCCGTCGTCGCTGTCGTGGTGGGTGACGGGATCGGTCGCATCTTTCACTCGCTCGGTGTTCGTCAGCTGGTCGTCGGCGGACAGTCGATGAACCCGTCGACATCGGAGCTCGTCGACGCGGTGCGCACGAGCGGCTCAGAGCAGGTGATCATCTTGCCCAACAACAAGAACGTCACTCCGGTCGCCGAACAAGTGAATGGGCTCGTCGACCAGGACGTCGCGGTCGTCGCGACGAGCTCCATCGTCGAGGGCTTTGCGGCACTGCTCGCCTACGATCCCGACGCGTCGATCGACGCGAACGTCACGGCAATGAAGGCGTCGGCGTGCAACGTCGTCGCGGGAGAAGTCACCCGCGCGGTGCGCGATGCCGATACTGAGGCAGGGCCGGTCCACGAGGGTGACTGGATAGGGCTCGGTGATGCGCGAGTCATCTCCGTCGCCGACTCGATTGCGGCCGCGAGCAACCAGCTTCTCGAGGAGCTCATCCGTCCAGAACACGAGCTGTTGACGATCATCGAGGGCGACGGTTCCTCGCCTGCGAACACGCGGCGGATCACGGAGTTTCTCGGTGAGGTCTTTCCGCAGATCAATGTTGAGGTGCACCACGGCGGTCAGCCCCTCTACCCCTACTACTTCGGCCTCGAGTGAGTGACGCGCCGCTGAGGCGACTTCGTCAATTGGGCGACGTGTCGGTAGATCAGCTTCGCCACGTCGGCGAGAAGCGAACGGCGGCGCTCGAGTCGCTCGGCATCGCCAACGTCTTCGACCTGCTCACCGTGTACCCGCGCCGCTACATCGACCGCACGCGACAGGTCGACTTGAGCGACCTCAACGTCGGCGACGAAGCCGCGGTCTTCGGCGAGGTGGTCAAGGTGAGCTCGCGCCGCACGCGTCAAGGCCGCGCGATGGTCGACGTCACAGTGAGCGACGGGGATCAGTCGCTAAAGGTGGTGTTCTTCAACCAGGCGTGGCGAGAGCGTCAGCTGACGCTCGGTGTCCAAGCCCTGCTCTTCGGCAAGGTGACCGACTACCGAGGTCAACGCCAGATGACCAATCCGGTCGTCGACGTCATCGTGGGGGCCTCGGGCGATGAGCGAGACGCCTCGAAAGTAGGTCGAGTGGTCGCGATCTACCCGGCGTCGGGCAAGGCAGGGCTCACCAGCTGGGAGATGGGCGGGTTCATCGAAGAGTCGCTGCGACGAGCTGGACCGTTGTTCGATCCACTTGCAGAGACCGATCGCGAACCGCTTGGGCTCGTCGACCGAACTCGCGCCTACTGGGGGATTCACCTGCCCGACGATGTGGCTGAGACGGCTCCCGCCCGCCGGCGTCTCGCGTTCGACGAGTTCCTGCGGCTTCAGCTGCTCCTCGCGCTGCGCCGGCAACGTCTCGAAGCGTCCTCGGCGGGCATACGTCACCCCTTTGCGATCGCCGACCTCGACGTCGAGCCCGGGGCGATGGTCGCCGCGTCCGACCCGCTCGTGCGTCGCTTTCTTGCTGGTCACCGGTTCGCTCTGACCGACGCTCAACACCGAGTGCTCGAAGAGATAGCACATGACATGGCGTCAGCGCTGCCGATGCATCGTCTCCTGCAGGGCGATGTCGGTTCGGGCAAGACGATGGTCGCTCTTGCGGCAATGTTGGCGTCGCTCGACGGCGGACGGCAAGCCGTCATCATGGCGCCCACCGAAGTACTCGCCGAACAACACCTCGCCTCGCTTCGTCAAGATCTCGAAGGACTGACGACACTCGACCAGGCGGTTCTCGGCGGAGAACGCAGCCTGAGCGTGCAGCTCCTCACTGGTCGTGTGCGAGCGAAGGATCGCCAATCGATCCTCGCGGGGCTCGAGACGGGGGCGATCGACATCGTCGTAGGCACACACGCGCTCTTAAGCGACGAGGTGCGGTTTCGCTCACTCGGCATCATCGTCATCGACGAGCAGCATCGGTTCGGCGTCGAGCAGCGCGCGCAACTGCGTGATGAGGGTCGACAGCGCTCCAACGAAGACGCCGACCCCGACCTGCTGGTCATGACGGCAACGCCCATTCCTCGAACCGCCGCGATGGTGCTCTTCGGGGACCTCGACGTATCGGTGCTCGACGAGATGCCGGCGGGGCGTCGCTCCATCAAGACGAGCTGGGCGAGAACCGACGACGAAGTGGCCTCTTGCTGGCAGCGCGTGCGCGACGAGGTCGCGGCCGGACGGCGCGCGTACGTGATCTGTCCGCTCGTCGAGGGATCCGAGCGAGTGGAAGCGACGAGTGCGGTCGAAGAGCGCACTCGCCTTGCGACCCACGAGCTTCGCGGTCTGTCGGTTGGCCTGTTGCACGGACAGATGAAGAGCGCGGAGAAAGAAGAGGTGATGAGTCAGTTCCGCGCGGGCGAGATCAGCGTCCTTGTCGCGACCGTCGTCATCGAGGTCGGCGTCGACGTGCCCGAAGCGAGCGTGATCGTCATCGAAGACGCGTGGCGATTCGGACTCGCCCAGCTGCATCAGTTGCGAGGTCGCGTCGGCCGCTCTGACATCCAGAGCTACTGCGTGCTGCTCGGCGAGCCGCCCAGCGAGGATGGCGAACAGCGACTCGAAGCGCTCGAGTCGACAACTGATGGGTTCGCGCTCGCCGAGATCGACCTCGAGATGCGAGGTGAGGGCACGTTGCTGGGCTCGCGCCAGCGGGGTCGAAGCGACCTCGTGCTCGCGAAGCTCAAGTCGGACCAGGATCTGCTCGAAAGCGCCCACGAGATGGCGGCGTTCATGGTGGCCGCAGGCGGCGATGTACTTGAAGCGATGGAGGACGAACTGCGCCTCTTTGTAGACGAGGACGAAGCTACCTACCTGTTCAAGTCGTAGGACGTACATTAAGAGGGTGCGAGTAATCGGTGGTACCGCCCGCGGGCGCCGGCTCAAGGCAAAGCTGCCCTCCACTGTTCGGCCCACGACCGACTACGCGCGCGAGGCCATCTTTTCGATGCTCGAAAGTCGGGGGGGCCTGCTTGACCTCGTGGTCGCTGATCTCTACAGCGGCTCGGGCGCGATGGGCATCGAAGCGCTCTCGCGCGGTGCGAAGAAGGTGTACTTCATTGACACCGATCCGGCCTGCTTGTCGGCGGCCAAGTCGAACCTCGAGCCGCTCCAGCTGGGAGGCGAGGCCGTCTTCGTGCGCGCGAACCTTCCCGTGTGGCATCCGCCGCACGACCTCGATCTCGTGCTGGCCGATCCGCCGTACGGGCCGCTTGACCTCGCGAGCGTGTTGCACGACGTCGTCGCAGAGCGCGTGATTATCGAAAACGACCGTCACATGGAAGCGCCAAGCGGCTGGTTCGTGACCAAAACGAAGCGCTACGGCACTACGCTCGTAACGATGTTAGAGCCCACTAAAGGGGACGACGAATGACGGTTGGCCTGATTCCCGGTTCGTTCGACCCCTTCCACAACGGACACCTTGAGATTGTCGAGCGCGCCAGCCAGATCTTTGACGAGGTCGTCGTGGCGGCGATTCGCAATCCCCAAAAGTCCGAACCGCTCTTTGACCTGGACGAACGGCGTGAGATGATCGCCGATTCGGTGGGGCACCTCGACAACGTGCGTATCGTCTCGATCTCCACACTGCTCGTGAACGTGGCGCGTGACGTTAACGCAACGGCCATCGTGAAGGGGCTGCGCGCCGTCTCGGACTTCGAGAGCGAGCTGCAGATGGCCCAGATGAACCGGTCCTTGTCGGGCGTGGAGACGCTCTTTCTTCCCTCGAGCTCACACCACTCGTTCATCGCCTCGCGCCTCCTGCGTGAAGTGGCCCGCTACGGCGGCGACGTGACGAGCTTCGTGCCCGAGCCGGTCGCCAAGCGTCTCGCCGAAAAGTTCCCGCGAAGTGAATCATGACGTCCTTTGACGGCTACGACGAGAACACTGAGTTCGAAGAGCCCGCCCGTCATGTGCGACGTGACATCGAAGCCGACCTGCGCGACCTGCTGGACATCGTGGCGAACGCGAAGCAGATGCCGCTGTCGAACTCGGCGCTCATCTCGCGTGACGAGGTGATGGCGCTGCTCGAGCAGGCCCTGCACAGCCTGCCCGACGAGATTCGCGAGGCGCGCTGGGCGCTGCGCGACCGCGAAGAACTGATGACGGCCGAGATGCAAAAGGCGCAACAGCTCATGGACCAGGTCCGCGCCGAGGCGGCCCGCATGGTTGACAAGACCGAGATCGTGCGCCAGTCGCGTGTGAAGGCCGACCAGATCGTCGCTGACGCCCACGCCCAGGCGCGTCAGATGATCAACCAGTCCGAGGACTTCATCGACGGCAAGCTCGGCGGCTTTGAGATCGTCCTCGAACGACTCTTGAAGACCGCGCGTTCGGGACGCGAGCGCCTGAACGCCCAGGGACTGCCGACATCGCTCATCACCGAGAACCAGCCAGCCGAGGAGTTCCTTGCTCCCGCCCCCCCGCCGGCGCCCACGAGTGGCTACGACGAACCGGGGGTGCGAGGGGACTCCTTCTTCGATCAGGACTCCTTCTAGAGTGACCTCGCCGTACCTTGTACCGGTCGCGCGGATCCTGCGCGATGCGCCTTCGTCAATGGAGGTGGAGTTCGAAGCCCCCTTTGACGAGGAGCACGAGTTTGCACCCCGCGGGCCCGCCGAGACCGACGTCTTTCCCGAAGCAGTCGTCCACGTGCAGCTCAAGCTCGAGAGCTTCAGCGGGGGACTGCGTGCTCGAGGACGGGTGGAGGCCCCGTGGCACGGCGTGTGTCGACGTTGCTCGGCGCCGGTGCTTGGCGTCTCTGAAGTGCGGGTGAACGAGCGTTTCACCGACGAGCGCACGCTCGAAGACGAAGAGACCTACCTCATCGACCAGAACTTCGTCGATCTGGCCCCGCTCGCGCACGACGCCATCCTGCTCGACCTGCCACTCGCGCCACTGTGTCGCCCCGACTGCAAGGGGCTCTGCCTCTACTGCGGCATCGACCTCAACGAGGCGACCTGCGACTGCCAGGTGCCGATTGATCCTCGGTGGGCTACACTGGACGGACTCCAATTTGACGACCCCGACGAGGCATCCAACGGCTAGACCGCTGTGCCCGTACCTGGTGAAAGAGAAGAACGATGGCCGTACCCAAGCGCAAGACCAGCAAAGCCAAGACTCGCAGCCGCCGCGCGGCCAACTGGCGCCTGGGGCTTCCGGCCCGCAGCGTCTGCCCGCAGTGCTCCACCTCGAAGCTGCCCCACGTGGTCTGCCCGAACTGTGGCTGGTACAAGGGCCGCGTCGCGGTAGAGGTCAACTGAGTTGACGCTGCCCATCGCCGTTGACGCGATGGGTGGTGACTTCGCTCCCAAAGAGATCATCGCGGGCGCCAAGCGCGCGGTCGATGAGCTGGGGCTTAGCGTCACCCTCGTCGGCGTGCCCGCACTCATGGGCGACACCCTCGGACTTCCCGTGATCGCCGTCACCGAGGTCATCGCCATGGATGACGATCCCGGCGCGAGCGTGCGCAAGAAGAAGGACTCATCGCTCGTTCGCGCGGCCGAGCTCGTCCGTGATGGCAAGGCGAGCGCGATGGTCTCCGCCGGCAACACCGGTGCCGCGATGGCGTCGGCACTTCTTCGCATGGGGCGCCTGCCCGGCGTGCTGCGACCCTGCATCGTGACCCCCATTCCTAACCCGGGTCGCTCGCCCGTCGTCTTGGTCGACGCCGGTGCGAACGCCGAGTGCTCACCAGAGATGCTGGTGCAGTTCGCCCAGATGGGATCCACCTTCGTCACTGCCCGTTACGGTGTCGCGTCGCCCAAAGTGGGACTGCTCTCGATTGGCGAAGAGCGGACCAAGGGCACGCCCCTCGTGAAGACCACGCACGAGCTTCTTGAGGGAGTGTCGACACTCAACTTCGTGGGGAATGTCGAGGGTCGAGACTTCATACCCTCACCGGTGGATGTGATCGTGACCGATGGCTTCACCGGCAATGTGGCGCTCAAGACTCTCGAAGGCGCACTCAAGTTCGTCTTTTCGACCATCCTCGAAGTGGTGGGCACGAATGACGAGACCAAGGCCGCGGGCGACGTGCTCTTTGAGTACTTGCTGCCGATCGCTTCGCGCCTCACGCCCGAGAGTCAGGGTGGGGCCATGTTGCTCGGTGTCGACGGGATATGTGTGATCAGCCACGGGTCCTCGAACGCCACGGCGATGATGAACGCGATTCGCGTGGCCAATGAGGCGAACGACGAACAGCTCGTGGCGAAACTTGCGTCGACTATTCATCCTGATCAAGTCAAGTAACTGGGCAATACCTTCTCGTCGCTCGGTAGTGTTGGGGCACATTGACAAGGAGGCGTCATGTGCGCTGACACCGCCACACCACTCGATCGAGCCGCAATCTTGGAACTCGTGCGTGACGAACTTGCCGAGATCCTCGAAAAGAGCCCGAGTGACATCACCGAAGACGAGTCGTTCGAGGACTTGGGAGCAGACTCGCTCGCGTTGATCGAGCTGGTCGAAGCGCTCGAAGAGAGCCTTGCCGCCTACGCGGCCGGTTTTCACATCGACGACGAGGACTTAGAGGGCCTCGTCTCGGTGCGAGACGCCGTCGACTACGTCGCCGTCAAGCTGCAGGTTGCCTAACGAAACACGCGAATCCTTTGGTCACGTCGCTCCCAGCTCTCGCTGAGCGTGTGGGCCTGTCGCCCACGAGTCCGCTGTTGGTGACGGCCCTCACGCACTCGAGCTACGCGGCTGAACACGACGTGGAGTCCAACGAGCGACTCGAGTTTCTCGGCGACGCCGTCGTTGACCTCGCCGTCGCCGATCTCATCGTGACGCGCTACCCCCAACTCGACGAAGGGACGGGATCCCTCGTGCGCAGTCGCGTCGTCAACGAAGCGGCGCTCGCGCGCGCGGCGCGTGAACTGGATCTCGGTGCTGTGTTGCGAGTCGGGCGAGGCGTGAAGAAGGAGCACGGGGCGGAGCGTCCGTCGCTGCTGGCTGACGCCTTCGAAGCGGTCATCGCTGCGCTCTACTTCGAACGCGGCTATGAGGTCGCCAAGAGTTTTGTCCATGACGCTCTCGCCGACGAGGTGGACGAAGCGTCGCTCGCCCCGAGCGACGTGGACCCCAAGACGCTGCTGCGCCAGTGGGCGGAGGCGAGCGGCCTCGGATCGCCGAGCTACGAGGTCACCTCCGACGGCCCGCCGCACGAATCGACGTACCACGCGACCGTGCGGGTGGGTGAACTTGTCGCCCGTGGTGAGGGCCGTTCGAAGAAGAGTGCCGAAGGCGACGCCGCTCGGGCCGCGTGGCGTGAGCACGCCAATGCCTGAGCTCCCCGAAGTCGAGACGGTTCGCCTCTCGCTCTCGCGCGACCTGATCGGCAAGAAGATGAAGACCGCGCTCGTCACCAACGGACGCGTCGTTCGCCGCCACAAGACCGCGCGAGACTTCCGCGCCATGGTCGAGGGTCACTCGATTCGTTCGCTCGAGCGACTGGGCAAGAACCTCATCATCGGTCTTGACAACTCGACCCACCTCATCATCCACCTCGGGATGAGCGGTCAGCTCCTTCGCGCGAAAAGCGCGAAGGAGCTCAAGCCAAAGCACACCCACGCCGTGTTCACCTTCGCTCAGGGCGGAGAGCTGCGCTACGTCGATCCGCGAACGTTCGGCGAGCTCTATGTGTCCAAGCCGCCCGCAGAGAACGATCCGCCGGTCGAGGTCTCGAAGTTCGCTCGACTCTCGATCGGTGGCGATGGATTGGCCCTGCGCAAGGCGATCCCCGAGCTCGCGCACCTCGGTCTCGACCCCTTCGAGGACCAAATCGGCTGGGACCGTTTTGCTGCCATCGTCCGCAGCCGCACGACACCGTTGAAGGCCGTCCTCACCGACCAGGACATTCTCGCGGGCATCGGCAACATCTACGCCGACGAGATCCTCTTTGCGGCCGGGCTGCGATTCGACCGACCCGCAGAGTCCCTCTCCACGATTGAGATACGTCGGCTGCATCGATCGATCACCGAGGTCCTCACCGAGGCGATCAAGCACGGCGGATCGACGCTTGATGACGAGCAGTTCGTCGACCCTGACGGCAAGCCCGGCAACTACCAGCAGTTCCATCAGGTCTATAACCGCGAGGGGCTCGCCTGCTTCCAGTGCCGTCAGCCGATCCGGCGCGAGACGGTTCGTGGACGCTCGACGTTCTACTGCGAAAAGTGCGAGGCATAGAGCCAAGAGCGCCTCGCCAACGTTGGTAGCGTCTCAATGTGTTTCTTAAGCGATTGACCATGAAGGGCTTCAAGTCCTTTGCTGACGCCACCGTATTGGAGTTCGAACCTGGCGTTACCGCGGTGGTCGGTCCCAACGGCTCGGGAAAGTCCAATGTCGTCGACGCCGTCACCTGGGTGCTCGGCGCCCAGAGCACGAGGGCGCTGCGTAGCTCGCGCATGGACGACGTGATCTTCATGGGCACGGCCAACCGGCCGGCGCTTGGACGCGCCGAGGTGGCCCTCACGCTCGACAACTCCTCGGGTCGTCTCGCGATCGATGGTGCCGAAGTGACCATCTCGCGAACGCTGTTTCGAAACGGTGACTCGGAGTACGCGATCAACGGCACCACGTGTCGCCTCCTCGACGTCCAAGAGCTCCTTGGCGACTCCGGCGTCGGTCGTCAACAGCACATGATCATTGGTCAGGGCCAGCTCGACTCGATACTGTCGTCCAACCCAGACAACCGACGTGCGGTGATCGAAGAGGCGGCGGGCGTGTTGAAGCACCGCCGCCGCAAGGAACGTTCCGAACGGCGACTCGCCGCAACCCAGGAGAACCTCGAGCGCCTCGGCGATCTCGTGCGCGAAGTGCGCCGTCAGATGCGCCCGCTCGAGCGTCAAGCGGCTTCCGCACGGAGTTTCTCTGACGTCGAGGCCGAGTTGCGTGAAGCTCGCCACGCGCTGTTCGCGACGCGCTTGCACCACTTCGAAGAGCGACGTCGCGAACTCGAGCACGCACTCGAAGAGGCATCGGTGCGCGAGCGAGAGCTCCGCCACGAAGTGGTCGCCCTCGACGCCAAGGCGACGGCCGCGGCCGCGGAAATGGCATCGCGCCGCGAGGAGGCCCTCGCCTCGACGCTCGGGACGTTGCAGGGACTCGCAGAGCGCGCCCGGGGTACGAGTTCGATCATTCAAGAGCGTGAACGGTCCGTCCGCCAAGCACTGATCGCTTCGGCGGACGAGAACGTGATCGCCACGCTCGAAGCCGACGCCGCGAAGCTCGAAAGCGACCTCGATGGCTTACATGCCGACGAGCAGTCGCTCTATGAATTGCGCGAGGCGCTCGCGCGTTCGCGTGCGCTCTTCACCGACGCCGAAGCCCACTTCGATGAGTCCTGGGCGACGTCGTCTGAGCGCGATGAGACCGCACTGCGCGGTGCGCGTGAGCAGCTTTCGCTCCTGGAACGCTCACTCGCGTCGCTGCTCGATAGCGAACAGCGAGCTCGCACGCGAAGAGACGAGGCGCTCAACCGCGCGCAGTTGGTCGCTGGCACGCTCGAAACGACGAGTCGCCAGCGCGACGAGGCAAAGAGCACGCTCGACGGTGCTGCAGTGCGCGCTTCTTCTGCAGAAGAGGAGGCGGCTCGCGCCGAGAGTGAGCGACGCGACGCTGACGTGTCGCACGAGGCAGCGGCAGACGCTTCGTCGCGCGCCCACGCGCGTGCCGAGACGCTCGCTCGCGCGCTCGAAGAGCTTTCCGGGGCGAGTGGGCGGGCGATCATTGGCGATCTTGAGGGGGTGCTCGGGTCGTTCCTTGACCTCATCGATATCGACGCCGGCTACGAGCGCGCGGTCGAGTCGGCAGCGGGCGCGTCAGTGAGCGCAGTAGTCGTCGATGGGCGTCGGTCATTGCGGGCTGCTCTCGCGGCGCTGCGTCGCGAAGGGGGAGCGGGCCTGGTCCTGCCCGTCGGCGAGGCCGACGTCGCTGCACTTGAAACGCCGTCGGGGACGAGCGCACTTCGCAATGCGGTGCGAGCGCGTCGCGATGCGCCCGAGCATGTGACCAGAGTGCTCGACGCGCTCTTTTCTCGCGCGTTCGTCGCCAAGGACTGGGAGTCCGGGATCGAGATCGCGCTCGCGAACCCGGACATCACCATCGTCACGAGCGAGGGAGACCGTTTCTCCTCGATGGGCTGGCGCATCGCGTCGGGACGAGCGGTCGTCACGCGGCGCACCGTGGAAGAAGCCAATGCGACAGCAGCAGACGCCGACCGCGAGCTCGACGAGCGACGTCAACGTCGCGATGCTGCAACGAGAAGCCTCGCCACCGCTCTTGACGAGCAAAAGATCGCGATGTCGGTGCTGGCGGCCGCTCGCGCAGACGCAGAGCGCCTTGGAGCGGAAGTCACGCGTCTTGCAGAAGAGGGTGACGCGCTCGCGCTGAGCATTGTCGCGCTCGAGGGCGACCTTGGCGACGTCACGGATCAGATTCGCTCGGTCGAAGAAGAGCGCCTGGCGGTAATCGATGAGCTGCCGGTGCTCGAAGAGGCGTGGCGCCTCAGCCTCGAACGCGAGGAACGCCGCGGAGCCGAGAAGCTCGATCTGGACACGCACCGTCGAGCCGTCGACGAGGAGTCGACGCTGCTCTCTCGGCGTGAGGCGGAGTTTGGCGAACGACGTCGACTCATCGAACAGCGCCAGGCAGAGATCGAGCGACGCCTTGAAGGCCGATCCGGGGAGCGTCAGGCGGCGGCCGCCAAGCGTCAGCTCCTCGAGTTCGACCTTGAAGCGCTCGGGCGCCTCGCGGTACTCGTTGAACGAGCCGCGCACGAGATTCGCATCAACCAAGAGGCGATGGACTCGACGTATCGCGAACAGCTGGAAGCGACGCGCGCAAGCGCCGAGCTGCTTGAAGAGGTTCGCCGCGCGCGACACGATGCTGACGGACGCCTCAGCGAACTCGGCGAAGTCGTTCGCCGATACGAGATCGAACAGGCGGAGCTCGTCGTGAAGGTGGCGAACGTACACGAGATCGTGCATCGCGATCTCGGTGTTGAACCCCACGAGATGGGCCCCGCGCCAAAGATCGAACTTGCCGAGGGCGTCTCGCTCGAACAGCGCGTTGCTGAGCTCGAGGCCCGCATCACCTCGCTCGGTCCGATCAATCCGCTCGCACTCGAAGAGCTGGCCGAGCTCGAAGAGCGCTACAAGGAGCTCGACGCTCAAGTCAGTGATGTGCGTCACGCGCGGCGTGAGCTCCAAGAGGTGCTGCGCGCGCTCGACGAGGAAATCATGCAGACCTTCACGTCGGCCTTTGCCGACGTCAACGAGCACTTCTCGTCGCTCATCGCCATGCTCTTTCCCGGCGGTCAGGGTCGGCTCAACATGAGCGAGCCCGACGATCCCCTCAACACGGGTGTCGAGATCGAGGTGCGTCCGATGGGCCGCAACGTGCGGCGCATCTCGCTGCTTTCCGGTGGCGAGCGCTCGATGGCGGCCCTGGCGTTTCTCTTTGCCGTCTTTCGTTCGCGGCCGTCGCCCTTCTATCTCATGGACGAGGTCGAAGCGGCCCTCGATGACGTGAACCTGCAGCGATTCTTGAGTCTCGTCGACGAGTTTCGTTACGAGGCCCAGCTGCTCATCGTGACGCACCAAAAGCGCACGATGGAGTCGGCCGACGCCCTCTACGGCGTGACCATGGTGCCGGGTGCGTCGTCGAAGGTAGTGAGCCAGCGCGTCAACCGGCCAAAGGAAGTCGAGACGGCGTGATCGTGCTCTACGTGGTCATTGCGGTGCTCGTGGTGCTGCTCGCAACGACCGTCGTCGTCACGCGCCGACGGCGAGGGGCGCGACGCGCGCTCATTGTGTCGCCCCCGCGAGCGGCGATGCCCGAAGTGCTGGTCAGCGAATCGGTGCCAATCCCGTCGCTTGATGAGATCTCCCTCGACGATCGACTCGCCTCGTCGAGACGAGTCTTCGATCGGGTTCGCGGCCTGTCGGGTGGGGCGGAGCTGGGTGGGGAGCAGCTCGATGTCGTCGAAGAAGTGCTGCTGCGCAGTGACGTGGGCGTCGCGACCACGACGGCCGTGCTCGAAGAGCTACGCGACCGCGGCGCGCCCGACGGCGTCACCGAAGCGCTGCGAGAGATTCTTCTCGCGTCGCTGCAGGGCGACCGGTCGACTGCCACCAAGGCCGACGAAGGTCGTATCGCGGTGTGGCTCTTTGTTGGGGTGAACGGCGTGGGCAAGACGACGACGATCGGGAAGCTCGCCAAGCGCCACCACGACGAGGGACGAAGCGTGATGCTGGCGGCGGGCGACACCTTCCGTGCGGCGGCCGCCGATCAACTCGAGCAGTGGGCGACCCGCACGTCCTCAGAGATCGTGCGGGCGAGTGAAGGGGCAGATCCGGGATCGGTCGTGCACGACGCGATCGGCAGGGCGCACGCCCGTGGTCTTGACATCGTGCTCGCTGACACTGCAGGACGACGAGCCAACAGCACCAACCTGCTCGACGAGCTCGCCAAGGTGCGCCGAATCGCAGACCGCGAACCGGGCCAGGTGTTGGAGACGCTGTTGGTCCTCGACGCGACCACCGGTCAAAACGCGCTCAGCCAGGCACGAGAGTTCCTCGCTGCGGCCTACGTCACTGGCATCGTGCTCACCAAGCTTGACGGCACCGCGCGCGGCGGCATCGTCATTGCGATCGAGCGCGACCTCGGGATTCCGGTCAAGTTCATCGGGATCGGCGAAGGCGTCGACGACTTGATCGTCTTTGATCCCGAGGAGTTCGTCGATTCGCTGCTGGGAGTCGCGCGGTAGCCTCAAACAACCATGTTTGACGCCTTAAGCGAACGCCTCGAACGCCTCAGCACCTCGTTGCGCTCACGCGGGCGCCTGTCCGACGCCGACCTCGACGAGGCCCTCGCCGACGTCCGTTCCGCCCTCCTCGAAGCCGACGTTGAGCTGGGTGTCGTACGCGCGTTCCTTGACGCGGTGCGCGAACGCCTGAGTGGAGAGGCGCTCACCCAGAGCCTCACCCCAGGTCAACATGTCATCAAGGCCGTCCACGAGCAGCTCATCGAAGTGCTCGGCGCCTCGCCGCTCAAGATCACCTGCGCCTCACGTCCTCCCACGGTGGTCTTGCTCGCCGGTCTCCAAGGAGCCGGTAAAACGACGGCGGCCGCGAAGCTCGCGGCGTGGTTCAAGCAACAGGGCCGCCAGCCTTACCTCGTCGCGGCGGACCTCCAGCGTCCGGCGGCCGTTGAACAGCTGCGCGTGCTGGGCGCGCAAGTCGGCGTGGACGTCTACTCGGCACCTTCGACGCCGCTCGAGGTGGCGCGTCAGGGAGTTGCCGAGGCGTCGCGAATCGGGCGTGACGTGGTCATCATCGACACGGCGGGTCGACTCGCCATCGATCAAGCCCTCATGGATGAGGTGCGCTCGATCTCTGAAGCGACCTCTCCCCACTACACGTTCTTGGTGATCGACGCTGTCACGGGTCAAGACGCCGTTCAAACGGCGCGGAGCTTTCACGACGCGCTCGAGCTGACCGGTCTCATTGTCACGAAGCTCGACTACGACGCGCGCGGCGGTGCCGTGCTGTCGGCGCGCGGGGTCGTGGGGCGTCCGGTCGTCTTCGCCTCAACGGGCGAGAAGATCTCCGACTTCGATCTCTTCTACCCGGATCGGATGGCCTCGCGGATTCTCGGCATGGGCGACGTCCTCTCGCTGATCGAGCAGGCCGAGCGCACCATGGATCCAAACGTGGTCGCAGAATCTGCCGGCCGCATGATGAGCGGCGCCTTCACGCTGGACGACTTCCTTGCCCAGCTGGGCCAGGTGCGAAAGATGGGATCGCTCGGCGGAATTATGAAGCTGATGCCGGGCGTCACCAAAGAGATGCGTACGGCCGCCAGCAACGTGGACGAAGGCGAGCTCGGACGCGTGGAGGCGATCGTGCGCTCGATGACTCCCAAGGAGCGGCGCGACCCTTCGATCATCGACGGTTCCCGGCGCACCCGGATCGCCAGGGGATCGGCAACGAGCGTGAGCGCCGTCAACCAGCTGCTCAAGCAGTTCGGCGAGATGAAAAAGATGATGCGCCAGATGGGTAACGGGGGAACTCCACAGATGCCCGGAGGGCTCGGCCGCATGGCGGGGCTCGCCGCGCGCCAGGCAGCCAAGAGCGAGCAGCAACTTCCCGCGGGATTCGAAGCGCTTGGCGCCGGCATGGCGAGCGCCGCTGCCAGTCGTGGTGGGAAAAACAAGAAGAAGAAGGGCGGGAGAGTTACTCCTCCTAAACAACGCTAAACTTTGACGCTCGGGTATAGCGCCCAGTTCCGATGAGGGAACGAACCGGTTCGAAGGGATTTTCGTTGTGGCTGTGAAACTACGTTTGGTGCGAATGGGCAAGAAGAAGCAGCCCACCTATCGCGTCGTGGCCGCTGAGAGTCGTCGTGCCCGTTCGGGCGCCTTCCTCGAGATCGTCGGGACCTACCAGCCACGAGGTATCTCGATCGCGGAGCCGGACATGGTGTTGAAGATCGACAACGAGAAGGTCCTCCACTGGCTGCGCCACGGTGCACAGCCGACCGAGCGAGTCGCCAAGCTCCTGAAGGTGAGCGGCGCCCTCGAAGAGTTCGAAGCCGCGAAGGCGGCGCAGTGAGCGACCCGCAGGACGAGTACGTCCCCGGCGACGTCAACACGATCGACAGCGATACGGATGGCGACTTCGACGAGCACGACGTCAATGTGCACGAGACGGCGACGGCAGTGACCGCGACGGCTGCTCTCGAGTTCATCGCGAAGTCTCTTGCCGACGACCCGGCCTCGGTCTCCGTTGAGGTCAGCGAGCGTCAGGGCAAGGTCGTGTTATCACTGAGCGTCGGCAACGACGACATGGGCCGCATCATTGGACGTCGCGGACGCACCGCGCAAGCCATTCGCGCACTGGTGGGCGCCGCGGGGGCGCGTGACGGCGTCACCACCTCCGTCGACATCGTCGACTAACCATGTCCGACGAGCGTGCCACGCTCGAAGTCGGGCGGATCATCAAGGCTCACGGACTCAAGGGCCAAGTGCTTGTCGACCTGTGGAGTGATCGCGTCGAACGACTGGCCGCGGGCGAGACGCTCCTCACCGAACGGGGTCCGCTCGTGGTGACGGCGTCTGCCCCGCATCAGGCGAGGTTCATTGTCTCCTTCGAAGGCGTCGCCTCCCGCGAAGCGGCCGAGCGCCTGCACGGCGTCGTGCTGTCGGCCCCCCGTATCGACGACGACACGGTGATCTGGATCGATCAACTGTTCGGTGCAGAAGTCGTCGACGCAACCGGCGTCCGCCACGGTGTCGTTGTCGATGTCGAGGCCAACCCGGCGAGCGATCTGATGGTGCTCGACACCGGCTCCCTTGTGCCGCTGACCTTCGTCGTCTCAGTGGAGGCGAACCGGCAAGTCGTGATCGAGGCTCCCGAAGGGCTCTTCGAGTGAGTCTGCGCATCGACGTGCTGACGCTCTTTCCCGACGCCATCACCGGCTACGCGTCGACGTCGGTGCTCGGACGCGCCGTCGACCAGGGCGTCGTCGAGCTCTTCGTGCACGACTTTCGCGACGCGACGACCGACGTCCATCGCAGCGTCGACGACACCCCCTACGGCGGAGGCGCGGGCATGGTGCTGCGAGCCGAACCGATCATCGCGACCGTCGAGGCGACGCCCGAGCTCGCGCGGCCGATTATCGCCCTCACTCCGTCGGGGCGGGTGTTTACGCACGAGTTCGCGGCCGAGCTCGCGAGCCTCGACGGATTCACGCTTCTGTGCGGTCGCTACGAGGGGTTCGACCAACGGGCCCTCGATCTCGTGGTCGACGATGAGCTCTCGCTCGGCGACTTCGTGTTGGCGGGAGGCGAATTGGCGGCCCTCTGTGTGGTCGAATCAGTCGCCCGACTTCTGCCCGGCGGCCTCGGCAACGACGACTCGAACGTCGAGGAGTCCTTCAGCGAGGGACTGCTCGAATACCCGCAGTACACGAAGCCCGCCGACGTTCGAGGCATTGCCGTCCCCGACGTCTTGCTCTCGGGCGACCACGCGCGCATCGCACGGTGGCGCCGGGCGCAAGCGCTGCGCCGGACCATGTTGCGTCGACCCGACCTCATCGAGCGTCGCGGGGGGCTCAGCGCCTTGGACGAGGCGATTCTCGTCGAATTTCCTGAAATGGATGACTCCCAGGGAAACGGCTAAACTTCTAAAGCCTGTGATCCGAAAGGGACCGCTCCCATGAACCCCACCGACCTCGTTGACCGCGACTCGCTTCGCGACGATATTCCCGCTTTTCGCCCCGGCGACACCGTGAAGGTTCACGTCCGCGTCGTTGAAGGCAGCCGTCAGCGCGTCCAGGTGTTCCAGGGCGTCGTGATCCGTCGTCAGGGTTCCGGCCTCCAAGAGACGTTCACCGTGCGAAAGATCAGCTTCGGCGTCGGCGTCGAGCGGACGTTTCCCGTGCACGCCCCGACGATCGCCAAGATCGAAGTCGACTCCTACGGCGACGTCCGTCGCGCGAAGCTGTACTACCTGCGCGATCTGCGCGGTAAGGCCGCCAAGATCAAGGAACTTCGCGTCAACGAGCGCGCGTAGTCACTGGTGGGCGAAGAAGAGCTCGACGACTACGAGTCGACCCTCGAACTCGCGTTAGTCCAGGAGTACAAAGCCGTCGTCGGGATGTTCGACTTCGCGGTCGAGACTGACCGCCGCTTCTATCTCGCGAACGACGTGGCCATCGAGGTTCGCTCGGAGGGCACGCCAACGCTGCTCGAGGTGACGCTGCACGACGCCTGGGTCTGGGACATGTACCGAGCGGCGCGATTCGTTCCGTCGGTGAGGATCCTGACGTTCCGCGACGTCAACATAGAGCGCCTACCCAAAGAGGACCTTCAACCCTGACATGGAGCTCGTTCGGCTCGACGCACCGCTCTTGGATCGCGCCGCGCTGATTGCTCTTTCCGAAGGATCAACAACAATCTTCTCGTGCCGCGATGGCGACACCGTGATCGCGGTTGCTTCCCTCGCCGACCGACTCACCACGAGCCTCGGCGTGTGGCTCTTCGCGTCGGCCAGCTACCAGGCCCAGCTCTGTGCGCGCGACGTGAAGACGCTCTCGCACCTCGTCTCGCTCACCCACGTCGTCATCGAGGCCGAGTCCGGTTCGTCGGAGCACGCCGACATCGTGCGAGCACTGCTGACCAACGATGAGGTCAACTTCGACAACGATCTCGTGAGCATTCGTGGCGCCTACAACCGGCCGGCTCCTCCCACGGCCATTACGGTCTGGAGCGTTGAGGGAGAGACGCTCACGAGCGACGCGGGGACGCTCCGATTCCAGCGGTCCGAAACGAGAGACGGGCTGGCGCTGACCTACTTCGCCTGAGCTGACGGGTCTAGTCGGGCTGTCGGGAGATGCGATCAGGGCTGATCTTCACGGTGATCCGAATCTCGCCGGGAAAGTTCTTTTCGAAATGATCTGCGCCCGTGTACTTCTTTGCGAACGCGTCGATGACCTCGTCGGCGCCGTCGGTCGTAAAGACGACGACAGTGCCGCGCACCGTGATCGAGACCTCGGGATCGTCGGGATCGGTCAGGGACACGGCGACACGAGCGTCATTGGCCAGATTGCGAGCCTTCGCGCGGCCGAGTGCGGTGTTGATCACGATGTCGTCACCGTCCAGTCCCACCCACACCGGTGAGACGTTCGGTGAGCCGTCCGGGTCGAGGCTGGCGACGTGGGCGAGGACCTTCTTGTCGAAGATGGCGCGTGAGGCGGGGGTAAAGGTATCGGGCACGATTCTCCTGTGACGTGGTTGCTTGGGGGCTACTAGTTTTACTGTAATGAACATTGGTGCACACGTACGCGGTGGCGGCAAGCTCATTCCCTCGCTCGAACTGGGTGTGGAGATGGGCGCGACGTCAATTCAAATCTTCACCCAGAGTCCACGAATGTGGAAGCCTTCGCTGTACGCACCAGAAGTGTTGGCCGCGTTCCGCGAAGCCGAAGCCGAGACGCCCGCGATCAGGAATACGTTCTGTCATGCGACGTATCTGATCAACTTGGCGACCTCTGATGCGGAGCTGTTCGAGAAGTCAGTGCACACCCTCACCCACAATCTCTCGGTCGCGCGCGGCATGGGTTCGTCGGGACTTGTCTTGCACGTCGGCTCTCACCACGGTGCCGGTTTCGACCAGGTGGTGCGCCAGATCGCTGACGCGTTCGAGCGCGCCCTCGCAGAGGCCGACCCGGTAGCCGACGGAGTAGCCGACTGTCCGATCCTGATTGAGAACGCGGCGGGCTCAGGCGGCACGGTGGGTCGGTCGTTCGAAGAGATCCGTTTTCTCATCGACGCCTGTAACGGCGACGATCGTCTTGGTCTGTGCATCGACACCCAGCACCTGTGGGCGAGCGGCTTTGACTTCTCGACGATCGCCGGTACTGAACGTCTCATCGAAGAGATTGAGTTCAGCGTCGGCATGAGCCGTCTTCGCGCCTTCCATCTCAACGATTCGAAGATTGCGCTCGGCGGCAACGTCGACCGTCACGCGAACATCGGTGAAGGCACCATTGGCAGCAAGGGTCTCGCGGCCCTCGTCGGTCACCCGCGTGTTCGCGACCTTCCGCTCATCCTCGAGGTACCCGGCACTGGTGATGGCCCACGTGCCTATGACGTTGAGGTGGCGAAGCAAGTTGTCACGGCGGGCATCGCGCTCTACGCGGGCAACGCAGATTGGGAGACACTGCTGCCCGTGGTCGAGCCCGCGACCGTCACGGTCAAAAAGGCGGCAGTGAAGAAGACGGCGGCGAAGAAGACGCCTGCAGTTGAAGTCTCAGCGTCCGAAGCAACGAAGGCACCCGAAAAGAAGGCAACGGCCAAGAAGCGTCCTACGAAGAAGACCGCGGCGAAGAAAGCTACCGCTAAGAAGTCCGTGAAAAAGGCGACGAAGAAAGCGGCCGCGAAAAAGGCACCGACGAAGAAGGCAACGGCCAAGAAGCGTCCTGCGAAGAAGGCCGCGGCAAAGAAGTCCGTGAAAAAGACGACGAAGAAGGCGGTCAAGAAGGTCGCGGCAAAGAAGTCCGCGAAAAAGGCGACCAAGAAAGTCGCCAAGAAGACCGCGCCGAAGAAGTCCGTGAAGAAGGCGGCGAAGAAAGTCGTCAAGAAGGTCGCGTCGAAAAAGTCGGTGAAGAGATTGGCCAAGAAGGCGGCAAAGTCGATCAAGAAGTCGACGAAGTCAAGCAAGAAGGCTACGAAGAAAGCCCTCAAGAAGACCGCGAAGCGATCGACCAAGAGGTAGGACATGACGAACGTGCGCGTCGAGACGGACACGATGGGCCCGATTGAAGTGCCTGCGGATCACTATTGGGGAGCTCAGACCGAGCGCAGCCTTCATCACTTCGCGATCAGTGATGAGACGATGCCGACCGCCGTGATCACGGCCTTCGGCGTACTCAAGCTGGCGTCAGCCCAAGTGAATGAGGCGCTCGGGAAGCTGGACCCGGAAAAGGCCGGGCTGATCGAGCGTGTAGCGAGCGAAGTCATCGACGGCGAGCTTGCCGACGAGTTTCCTCTCCGTATCTGGCAGACGGGCTCAGGCACGCAGACCAACATGAACGTGAACGAGGTGATCTCCAATCGCGCCATTGAGATTGCGGGCGGCGTGATGGGCTCGAAGACGCCGGTTCATCCCAACGACGACGTGAACATGTCCCAGTCGTCCAATGACACCTTTCCCACCGCGATGCACATTGCCGCGGTGATGGAGATCACCGATCGCCTCATTCCCGCGGTGCGACGTCTGCGCGACGCACTCGATGAAAAGGCGATGGCCTTTACCGACATCACGAAGATCGGCCGGACCCACCTGATGGACGCGGTGCCGTTGACCCTCGGTCAGGAGTTTTCTGGGTACGTGTCCCAGCTCGACGCCGACCTCGCTCGACTTGACATGGTGCTGCCCGGTCTCTACGAACTTGCCGCCGGCGGCACTGCCGTCGGCACAGGGCTCAACACGCATCCCGAATTTGGTGAACGAGTGGCGGCGGCCATTGCAGCCCTGACGGGCAAGCCCTTCGTCACCGCGCCCAATAAGTTCGCCGCGCTGGCTGCACATGACGCGCTCGTCTTCGCCCACGGCGCCATCAAGACGCTCGCGACCAGCTTGACAAAGATCGCCGAGGATCTGCGCTGGCTCGGTTCTGGTCCGCGCGCGGGCCTTGGTGAGTTGCAGCTTCCCGAAAATGAGCCCGGCAGCTCGATCATGCCCGGAAAGGTCAATCCGACCCAGAGCGAGGCCATGATCATGGTCTGCGTCCAGGTCTTTGGCAATGACGTCGCTGTCGGCATCGCCGGCTCGCGGGGCAATTTCGAGCTCAACGTCTGCAAGCCCGTCATCATCTACAACGTGTGCCAATCGATCGATCTACTGACGGACGCCTGTGACCGATTCCGCGAGTACTGCGTCGAGGGACTCGAGCCCAACTACGAGCAGATTCAAGTTCACCTCAACAGCTCGCTGATGCTCGTCACCGCCCTAAACCCCATCATCGGTTACGACAAGGCTGCGATGGTGGCAAAGACGGCGCACGGCGAAGGCACCACGTTGCGTGAGTCTGCCATTGCGCTCGGATTTCTGACTGGCGAGGAGTTTGACGCGGCCGTCGTCCCGGAAGAAATGACGCACCCGTAGTAATTAGGCGAACTGCAAGAAGCCTGAAGTAATGCAGAGGCCGAAGGCTCCGATCACCAAAAAGCCGACGACGAGTGAGGCGACCACGATGCGTGTCCCTCGGCCCCGCCCGCGTGCCATCGGGCGCGGCATGTACCACTCGGGCAGCGGGTTCAATCCGAGTCCGAAGTTCCACGGCACGGCGTCAGGCGCGAGCGGAGCGTGCGGATCGGCATCAAGTGCCAGTTCTGTGAGCTCTTCGTCGGAGAAAGATTCTTGTTGCGTCAAGTGGTCCACAGCGTTCCTTTCGCCGGACAATCGCGGCTTCCCTTCGACGCTACCGCCGGCAGAACGGCGCGAAGCGTCGCTCAGTTGACCGGGACGTTCCACAGCGCCATCCAGCGTGAGAGGTCTTTTTCAATGGGCAGGTCCGTGCTGAGAAACGAGCGCACCCGGAGCTCGAGTTCGTTGTTACGCTGGGACGGCCCCGTCGGCGCGAACGGGTAGAACGTGCCCTGCTTCATCAGATAGACGAGACGCACCGAGCCTTCGCCCGGGGGCGTCTTCGGCACGAAACCAAAGACAGCGCACAGGAGCCGGGGGCCGAGTCCGTGCTCGACCATAGAGGTGTCGGCCGAGTGGATGCGCGTCACGAGGGCTTCGAAGTCAGGATCGTGGACGATGAGCCACTCGAAACCGAGGTCGTCCTTGGTAAAGGTCACCTTGTTGTTGGCCTCGTCGAAGTCGAGCAGCTGCTTGATGTCGTCGTCGGTCAGCAGCGAGCTCTCGCCGCTGCCGGCCTTGAAGCAGAGACCGGCCTCGCCCGAACTCACGAGGTCAAGCTCGCTCTGCAGCGTGAGTGCCGCCGTTGAAAGCGCGAAGAGATTGTCAAGGTTCGGGGCGGCCTGCTTAGTCCGTCCGAACATTGCGTCGCGAAAGCCCACTAGCCGTTGAGCTCTTTTTCGAGCTTGTTCAGCTGGTCGAGGCGCTTTTCAAGCGACGGGTGCGACGAGAAGAGATTGGCCGCGGTGCCGCCGGCGAGTGCCGGTGCGAAGAAGAAGGCGTTCATGCCCTCGACCTTGCGCAGGTCGGTGCGCGGGATGCGTCCCATGTCGCCCGTCACGTGCACCAAGGCGCTCGCGAGCACGCTCGGCTTGCCGATGAGGATCGCGCCCGAGCGGTCGGCCGCCAGTTCGCGATAGCGAGAGAGCGCCATCGTGAGCAGGAAGGCAACCATGTAGACGACGACTGAGAGCACCAAGGTGGCCAGCTCCAACAAGATGATGTTCTGTCCGCCGCGCCCTCGGCCGCCACCGCCGAACATCGTCCCAAAGAGTGCAATGCGACCAATAAGTCCGGCGAGGATGCCGACGCCGGATGCGATCGTCATGATCGCGACGTCACGGTGAGCGACGTGACTGAGCTCGTGCGCGAGGACAGCCTCGAGTTCCTCGTCGTTGAGGCGACGCATGATCCCGCGTGTCGCGCAGATGACCGCGTGGTTCGGATTGCGACCCGTTGCAAAGGCGTTCGGCATGTCCATCTCCGAGACGCCCACACGGGGCTTTTTCATATCAGCAAGCAGGCATAGTCGATCGACGATCTCGTGGAGCTTGGGCTCTTGTTGAGGGGTGACTTCGTGCGCCTGCATCGAGAACATCGCGATCTTGTCCGAGAAGTAGTACTGGGAGAAGATCAGCGCACCAGCGATGACGATCACCAGCACCACGGACACGCCGAAGCTCAACATGACCGAGATGATGATCGCGTAGAGGGCCACGAGCGCGAGGCCCGTGATGAACATGCGAACGTTCAGTTTGTGGTCTGTTTCAATCTTGGTTTTAGCCACGGCTAGTTTCCTTCGGTCGTCGGCTCTTCCGCGGGGGCACTTGTGCCCGCAGGTAGTTCGGTCGTCGTTCCCGTCGCCTTCAACGCGGCGATCTGCGCGTCGATGTCGGAAGTTGCCGACGCCTTGTCGAGCTGAGCCTGTATGTCGTCGTTCGTGCTCGTGAGGTCAGTCAGCGCCCCGGAGTCGAGCAGCTCATCGAGGGCTCCGCTGCGCGCTTGCATCTCAGCGACCTTGTCCTGGGCGCGCTGCATGGCCGCACCGGCGTCGCCCATGGACGACGAGATGCCACTGACGGCTTCGTTCACGTGCGCGGACGCTTCGGCCGCCGTGTAGGACGCCTTGATTGTCTCTTTCCTCGTGCGGAAGGATTCGATCTGGGACTGGAGCTTTGTCGCGGTCGCTTCGAGCTTTTGGAGCTGGTCGTCGACCTGGGCGTGCTGGACCTCGAGGTCCTTCAGTTGGCCGGCAATGGCCTCACGCCGGGTGAGGGCCTCACGGGCGAGAGGCTCGTTGCCCTGTCCGAGCGCGGCCTTGGCCTGCTCAGCGAGCTTGTCGCCCTGGCTCTTCAGCTGTTCCGCCTGGATCTCAATGCGCTTCTTGGCGGTGGCGACGTCGGCGACGGCTCGCTTCACCTTGGTGAGATTCTCGAGCTGCTGCTCGTAGGAAAGATCGAGCGTCTGACGGGGGTCTTCGGCCTTGTTCAGAGCGTCGTTCGCCTTCGCCTGAAAGATCGTCTGCGCACGCTTCAATATGCCCACCTGGGCCTCCTTTTGCTACGTGTACAGATTAGGGCGAAGTAGCGCGGAGTTCTCACGTTCATTGGCCCTGCGCAAGTCACTTCTTAATTTCTCGGTAAATCTGTGTCCTGGGCGAGGGCTTCGGCGGAAAGTTCCTGGCGATACGTCTCCAACTGGTCGCTCAAGGAGTCGCTGTCGGTAGCGAGGATCCGCAACGCCAAGAGACCAGCATTGGCTGCACCGTTGATCGCGACGGTGGCAACCGGCACGCCTCGAGGCATCTGGACGATCGACAGCAGCGAGTCCAGGCCGTCGAGCCGAGCGAGCGCGACGGGCACCCCGATCACGGGCAGCGTCGTCGAAGCGGCGAGCATGCCGGGCAGGTGCGCCGCCCCGCCCGCGCCCGCGATGATGACCTTTAACCCGCGGTGTTTCGCGCTCGAACCGTACTCGAGCATCTTGTCGGGCGTCCGGTGCGCCGAGACGACCCGGATCTCGTACTCTACGCTGAAGCGCCCGAGCACCGTGGCGGCCTGATTCATGACCTCGAAGTCCGAGGAGGAGCCCATCACGATGCCCACCACTGGTTGCACTACGCCTCCTGGGTCACGGTGCCGTACGCGCGGGCACTGTCCCATGCTCTCACGCGCGGACTGGTCGGTTCGTCACCGAGTGCGGTGACATGACCGAGCTTGCGGCCGGGACGCCACGACTTTCCGTAGTCGTGGACGAAGGCATCGCCGACACTTTGAGCCGCTTTGAGTGAACCCGGTCGATCGGCGCCGACCACGTTGACCATGACGGCGTAGGGGGCAAGGACGTCGACGTTCCCGAGTGGGACGCCACTCACGGCGCGCAGGTGCTGGGCGAACTGACTGGTCGAAGCTCCTTCAATGGTCCAGTGGCCACTGTTGTGGGGACGAAGCGCGATCTCGTTGACGAATAGCCCGTTGTCGGTGGCGAAGTACTCGACTGCCATGATCCCGACGCCCTGAACGAGATCGGCGATCTCGTTACTGAGTTGTTGAGCCTGAGCGAGCGTGTGCTCATCGAGCTCGCTTGGAAAGCGAACCTCGGCGCACATGCCTCCACGCTGGACAGTCGTCACCACGGGATAGAAGACGAGCGTGCCGTCGGTCGCTCGCGCGATGAGCTGTGCAACCTCGCTTCGCAGTGCCATCTGCTCTTCAACGACGACCTCGCCATGGCTCGCCATCTCTTGGATCGCAAAAAGCGCTTCGTCGCGCGATGTCGCCACGACGACGCCGCGGCCGTCGTAACCGCCGCGACTCGACTTGACGACGGGCGGCGCGGCCAAGGTGTCGAGGAACGGCGCGAGCCGCACGTCGTCTGCGCTTTCGACGACGAGAAAGCGCGGAACGGGCAGTCCGTGCTCGCTGAACGCACGACGCTGGTAGGCCTTATCCACCGAATAGCGCAGCGACTGCGGGCTCGGTCGAAGAATGACGCCGCTGGCCGCGAGTGCATCGAGAACGTCGAGGTCGACGAGCTCATGGTCGAAGGTGATGACGTCGACTGCCTCGGCGAGTCGATGCAGCGCGTCAACGTCAGTCGCCGCGCCGATGAGCACGTGGTCAGACGTGGCGGTGGCCGAGTCGCTGGGCGACGTCGCGAGCACGGTGAGGTCGAGGTCGAGGGCGCCCGCGGCTTCGCCCATCATGTGCGCCAACTGCCCGCCGCCCACCACGCCTACACGACGCAAGACAGTAGGTTTGAGGTCCGGCACGAAAAAACGCTAGCGGTCTCACGAGGAGTCGACATGCGCATTGCGGTGAGTCTTGATACCAACGGTTCCGTCGAGGCGACCATCGAGCGCGCATCGCGTCTCGCTGAGCGCGGCTTCACTAACTTCTGGTCCTCCCAAATCTTTGGTCCCGACACGCTGACCGTGCTCGCTCTGGTCGGTCACGAGCTTCGCGAGCTCAACCTCGGCACCGCCGTGGTGCCGATCCAGACGCGTCATGCGACGATGCTCGCGGCCCAGGCGCGAACCGTCCAAGACGCGATCGGTGCTCGACTCTCGCTCGGCGTGGGCCTGTCGCACCGGATGGTCGTAGAAGACATGTGGGGCCTCTCCTTTGAGCGCCCCGCGAGCTATATGCGCGAGTACCTGGAGGTTCTCGCGCCCATGTTGCGCGGGGAGGCGGTGAACTTCCAAGGCGAGCGAGTGAAGGTGGTCACGATCGGGCCACTTGGGCCAAAGGACGTCGACACGCCGAGTCTGCTCGTCGCCGCGCTCGGTTCGCGCATGCTGCAGATCGCGGGCACCGTCGCCGACGGAACGTTGCTGTGGATGACTGGGCGACAGACCATCGCGTCGCACGTCACGCCGACAATTCGCGAAGCCGCAAGTGCCGCGAATCGCGGCGAGCCGCGCATCGTCTGCTCGCTGCCGATCGCCGTGACGAATGACCCCGAGGGGGCGAGAGAGCGCATCAACAATGACTATGCGTTGTACGCGACGCTGCCGAGCTACGCCGCGATGCTCGAAAAAGAGGGCGAGAGCGAACCTGCCGGGGTGAGCCTCATTGGATCGAAGGAGCACGTACTCGACCAGCTGCACGAACTGGCGAACGCGGGGGTCACCGAGTTCTCAGGCGCGGCGTCGGGAACGAAAGAGGAGCGCGAAGCGGCACTCGAGACGTTGATCGACTATCAGCGCGGCGCGTAGGCACCTGCGACATCTCCACATTCCCGGAGCCGCTGCACCGCTCAAGTAGGCTCGTTCGCCTACCGAGGTGTATCTATGTCAGTCTTTGCCGCCCTGTTGTCGATCGTGCTGTTCGTGACGTTTGCGCTGACCGGGTCTCAGAAGATCGTATTCAATCCGATCATGTCCAAGGCCGCCGAGCATCTTGGCTTCACGAAGCGCGGCTACCAGCGCATCGGCGTACTGGAAATAGTGGGCGCCCTTGGGATACTCATCGGCGTGGTCGCGAACCGCTCGTCGTTCCTCGGGTTGGTGAACGAGCTCGCTGCGACCGGGCTGGTCGTGATGATGATCCTCGCCGTACGTGTGCATATTCGCCGCGCTGACCGGGTCACGCTGTTCACGCCCGCGCTCATCCTCGGGTCGCTCGCACTTGTCGAGCTCATCGTTCGTCTCGGTTAGGAGATATCGCCTACTGGTGCTACATCGGCACTTTTGTGTGCTTGAACTCATTGAGTGCGCTCTCGTTGCTCATGAGTGAGACGAGTGATTCAATGAGCGCGATGGACGCGGACGGGTCCGTCGGTTCGTTCATGTAGCGAACGAACGTGGCGTCACCGCCGACGACGAACGTTGGTACGCCGAAGGCCTCGTAGCGCTCGAACTCGCGAAAGCTCTCGCCGATCACTTTGTACGGACGGCGTGAGGCGAGGTCCTCAGCGACGAGATCAAGGTCGACGTCGATCCCCGCCAGTGCCGCCGTGATCTCGTCCCAGGTGACCAGGCGAATCGCTCGCACGTGACGAGCGCGAAAGAGCGCCTCATGCACGTCGAGGAAGCGCTCTGGCTGCTGGTCTCGCAGGGAGGTGCTGACGGCGAGTGCGAGGTGCTCGGGGTCACGGGTGGGGTCGTCCCACACGTCGGGCGCTCCGCTCGCCTGATACCCCTGGCTCATGGTCCAAGGTACGAAGGTGACGTCGAAGTCTGCGCCCGCGCGGAGGGCTTCGATGACGTGAAGGTGAATGTTCTTCGCGAAAGGACAGCGGTAGTCATAGGAGAGTTGGAACGTCAGCACCCACTCAGCCTATGGATCTAGGCGCCGACGACAGCCACTCCGTTCGAACGGCAGAGGTCCTTGAAGGAGCAGAAGCGACACGCGTGCTTTGACGGCGTGGCGGGGAACTCTCCGTCCGCGTAGTAGCGGTTGATCTTCGTCCAAGCGCCGACGGCCGCTCGCGCCCGCGCATTGACGTTGACAATGGAGACCGGCCGCTCGATGGACTCGCCGTGTGCCACGTACATGAGGCGGATCGAGGTCGGTCGCTCACCGAGCTCCGCTTCGCAGAGCGCCGCGTAGAGCTCCGTGTTGGCGAACGTCTGGGTGTCGTAGTTGCGGTTGGGGAGGCTGCCGGTCTTGTAGTCGACAATGGTGAGCGTTCCATCGTCGTCGCGGTCAAGGCGGTCGAGGATGCCAAAGAGTGGCGCGCCCGCGACGTCAACGCCGATGCGCAGCTCCACTCCCTCGCTCGCTACCTTCGAAGGATCCTCCATCTCGAAGTAGCGCACGATGATGGCTTCAGTCTCGCGGAGGAGGCGCTCAAGCATCGCGTCGTCGAGGTCGATCTCGCGGCGAACGTCCTCGGTGAGGATGTCGTCCTTGGCTGGCTCGACGAATCCGCGCGCGGCGTCGAGGGTTCGTTCTTCCGCGGGCAGGAGAAACAGGTGCTCAAAGACGTAGTGGATGAATCGGCCCTTCGCCGTCGCGTACGAGGCCGGCTGGGGGATTCGCTCGATCGAGGCGTGCTGGTAGCGGCGAGGGCAGGCCTGGAAGTCAGCAAGGCGCGACGGTGAGAGAGCCGCGGGAAGGGGTTGCTCAAAGGCCATGGATGTAACGCTACGCCGAGGCTGTCACGCTCGATAACAATGGAGAGGTGCGAAAGAAGATAACGGAGACGCGCCGTGGGGCCCTCCTGCGTACTACCAGATGGCATGGAGTGAGCGAGGGCGACGCCGTCGTGGTGAACGGCGCGAAAGAGCGGCGACAGCGGTGGGCGTTTGTCGCCCACGTGCGCAATGAGGCGACCGGCGACGAGTGGGTTGAGGTTCGCGGCGGGCGTGTGGGCGAATCAAAGGGTCGCGCGTTTCACCCCGACTTGATCTTTCCCTCAGGCTCGCGCAAAGGTGCGCGAGTCGTGGGGCTCTCGCTCGCTAGCGCCCCGCAGCTACCGCTGGAGTGACGCGATCGCTGTCGATCGCGTTGATCGTTCTCGATCTGAGAGCAAAGGAGGGGTTACGTGACCAACATTGACTGGCCACGTCCACTTGCGTCAGGCGCCCGGCGTCTGGGTTTTCTGTTCGTTTCCGGCGGGAGCTATCGCCCCGGTACTCTGCGCGTGGGAGCATTCGTGGCGAGATGAAGGACGGTTATGGGTGAATATGAGTTGAGCGCAGCTGACGCGCTCGTAATCTTCGGCATCACCGGGGACCTCGCCAAGAAGATGACATACCAGGCGCTGTACCGCATGGAGGCGACGGGTCAACTGCACATTCCGATCATTGGTGCCGGAGTGGAGGACTGGTCCACCGATCAGTTGCTCGACACCATGCGCGCGGCGCTTGAAGCATGTGGAGAAGTGGTGAAGAACGACGTGTTCAATCGTCTCGCCAAACGCGTGACCTACGTACACGGCGAGATCAAGGACATTTCCGCGAACGGCGACCTCGCCAAGGCGATCGGTTCGGCGAAACACCCGCTCTACTACCTCGAGATCCCTCCGTTTCTATTCGCGCCTGTTGTCACCGCGCTCGCCGCTGCGAATCTCGTGAGCGGAGGGACGTTCATGATCGAAAAGCCGTTCGGTCACGACCTCGCATCCGCGGAAGCATTGAACGACCAACTCCACGCAGTCCTGCATGAGAATCAAATCCTGCGGGTGGACCACTTTCTTGGCAAGCAGCCCGTAGGGGACCTCTTGCAGCTGCGCTTCGCGAACACCGTGTTCGAGCCCATGTGGAATCGCGACCACGTGTCTGGCGTCTACGTCACGATGGCCGAGAACTTCGGGGTTGACGACCGAGGGTCGTTCTATGATCCCGTCGGCGCGCTGCGCGACGTCGTGCAGAACCACCTCTTTCAGCTCATCGCGCTCGTTGCGATGGAGGCTCCAGTCGGGCCAGGACCAACCGCGCTCTGGGACAAGAAGGTCGACGTGTTTCGCGCGATGCAGACGGTCGAGCCGAGCCAGTGCGTTCGTGGTCAGTACGACGGCTACCAGCGGGTCGCCGGAGTCAAAGAGGGTTCGGACACCGAGACCTTTGTCGCGCTGCGCCTCTCCATCGACAACTGGCGCTGGTCCGGCGTGCCATTCTTTGTTCGCGCGGGCAAGGAGATGCCCGTCAAGGACACGGAAGTTCGAGTGGTCTTAAAGCGCCCGCCGCGCCTCAAGTTCCTGAACGCCCCCCAGCACACCAATCCGAATCAGATCATCCTGCGCGTTGACCCGGATGCGGGCTTACGAATGATGATCCTGTCGAAAGACGCGAACGGTGCGGGAACGCGCGATGTACACCTCGACCTCCCCTTCGCCGAAGAGCTCGGCAAGGCGCCTGGTCCGTACGAGCGTCTCTTTCACGACGCGCTCAACGGCGACCGGTCGCTATTCACTCGCGAGGACGCGGTCGAAGAGACCTGGCGGATCCTCGAGCCGCTGATCGAACATCCGCCGGCGACGCTGTCATATCCGAAGGGCTCCTGGGGTCCGCCCGCTGCGAACGAGCTCCTTCGTGGTCATGTACCCTGGCAATCTCCCTGGTTGCCCCCGACGAGCTGACCCCGGTGCACAACGACGACACTGAGACAATCGCGCTGACACGGTGGCGGGGACCGTGGGACGATGACGATCCGGACGCGAACTTCAAAACCGATGTCGCGCTGTATGCGAACGTCGACCCAATGACGACGATCAGGCGCCTTGGCCAATCGATCAACGTCCCCGAAGGGGCGCTCGTTCATTATGTGCTTGCAAAATGGGCGGCTGGTGGCAGCGGCGGTCTGCTGGAGCTGGGCCCCGACATGGTGCACCGGCTCTGGGCGCCGATCGAAGAGGCCGAGCGCACTGACACCGACGAGGCTCGGCTTGCCGCCTTCGAGCAGCTGCGTGCACTGATCTCATGGTTGCGCATCCCCCTTACCGAAGAGGGCGACGCGTCGGGATACTGAGACAAGTGTCGCAGTGCTCGGTAAGACTGGGGCGGTGAGCATCGAGCGCTGCGAGTGGCCGGGAACCGACGAGTTGATGGTGACCTACCACGACACCGAGTGGGGCGTGCCGCTGCACGACGATGGGAAGCTCTTCGAGTTCATGATCCTCGACGCCATGCAGGCGGGTCTCAGTTGGCGCACTGTGCTCTACAAGCGCGCCGAGTTCGAGCGAGCCATGCACGGTTTTGACGTTGCAAAGATTTCAAAGTACCGCGCGAAGGACGTCGAACGCCTGATGGCAAACGCCGGCATCATTCGCAACCGCCAGAAGATCGAAGCAGCTATCGTGAACGCCCGAGGCGTGCTCGACGTGCAGGACGAGTTCGGTTCACTCGATGCATATCTGTGGCAGTTCGTCGGCGACAAGCCCATTGTCCATCGCTGGAAGAGAAGCGGACAGATCCCCGCGACGAGCAAAGAGGCCGACGCGATGAGCAAGGCGTTGAAGGCCCGTGGATTCAAATTCGTCGGACCAACCATCTGTTACGCGTTCATGCAGGCTTCAGGAATGGTGAACGATCACCTCATCCGCTGCTTTCGCTACGACGAGTTCACCGCGGCGTGAGCGACGTCTTTGGGCGCGCACTCCTCGACTGGGCGAACGGCGGGACCATCCCAGAGATCGTCGAGCGTGAGGATGGTTTCACGCAGAGTGGCGCGGGTCCCGGGGTCTATCTGTCCTCGCCACGTGGCTGGCCGGTTGCGGAGCGTCAGGCGATTCGTCTTGTGCGAGGAAGGGTGCTGGACGTTGGGTGCGGCGCAGGCCGTGTCGCGCTTGCTCTTCAAGAACGCGGCGTCGATGTCGTTGGTCTCGACTGGTCACCGCGCGCCGTAGAGGCGGCGCGCCAGCGTGGCGTAAACGACGTCAAGAGAGGATCGATTCATCATCTCGGCCGACTTGTCTCGCAGTTCGACGCCCTCGTACTGTTCGGCAATAACTTCGGGCTCTTCGAGACGCCGGATCACGCTCGCGAAGTTCTCAGTGACTGGGCGCGCAACGCAGAGCCCGGAACGAAGATCTTCCTTGAGAGCACTAGCGCCTACTTCGGGGGTGCTCCGGGGTTTGATCGGTCGTACTTCCGACGCAACCGAGATCTCGGAAGGCCGCTCGGCAGCGTTCGGCTGCGCTATCGATACGAAGGATTGACGGGGGATTGGTTCACCTGGCTCTTCGTCTCTCAAAGCGAGATGCGTTCGATCCTTCGAGGTACCGGTTGGCGTTTCGTACGTGTGCTCAAGAGTGAAGCGAGCGAGCCGTATGTTGCTGTGTTTGCACGCGAGTGACAGTCGAACCGATGAACGGGCGTGGATCTCTCAACTGAGCCATTTCGCCAATATCGTGTAACTCCATGGTGCGACGCTCCGTCCTTCTCTTTTTATTTGGCTCGCTGCGACGGCCGTCGGACGCCCCTGGCGATGGCCGTCCTCACGATCGCACCCGCATTGATCGGCTCTCGCGAGTCGATGAGCACGGCGTGGTTTGAGAAAGTCTGACACTCCGAAGGTACGATGGGGCGTCTCGGCGCTCGAGCTCGGGGGAGCGGTATGGCCATTTTCGCGGTGACCACTGAGAGGGGTCCACACTGGGATCCCGGCCGCTCGATACGTGAACAAGTCGCATGGGAGGAACACGCGGCGTTCGCGGACGACCTCGTCCAGCGCGGCATCATCATCGTCGGCGGCCCAGTTAGTGGCGGCGACAACGACATCGCATTGCTCGCCGTCAATGCATCAAATGAAGCGGAGCTGCAAAGATTCTTCAGCCAAGACCCTTGGACGCTCAACGGTGTGTTTCGCATCAAGGATGTTCGCTCGTGGGAATGGTGGCTCGACGGTCGCATCATCTCGCACGAGTAGCTGCGAGATCGGGGTAAACCCCGAGTCAGAGGGCACGTAGATCCACTACCCGGGGGTTGTCCCCGATGGCTCACGGACGCTTCGTTCCGTACGCTCGAGAGCACGTTCGATAACGACGCTTCCTCAGGAGCCTTTCATGCGCAGCATCACCCTCGTCCCGGTTGCGATTGGTCTCGCCATTGCTGCCGCGGGATGTGGTGGGATCGCTTCTGCCGCGCCCAAGGTATCGAAGCCAGTGTTGGCGGCAGGGCCGCACGTCCCTAAGAGCGGAGGAAAGGTGAATCTGACGTCGTTTAGCAACAACGATGGTCCGACGTCCAAGGTCGTGCTCACGGGATCTATTGGCGACTACGGCAATGCCGTGCGAATGTCGACGGGCGGTTCGCTGGAGGACAACGAGCTCAAGCTGGAGATGACCAGAGGCTCGTTTCGCCTGGACATCGCCGTCATCGAAAGCGAGCTCGTACAGTCAGCCGGCAGCGGCTTCCCGACGAATCAGGCGACGTGTTCGGGGCTGTTGGACGTCACCGCCGCTTCTCCCATCGTGTCCGGCTCGGGAACGGGCGCGTACAGGGGAATCCATGGCACCCTCCACTTGACCATCTCCATCAACGAGGTCGAGTCGTGGCCGGTCTGTCCGGAGACCGACACGTCGCCCTATCTCTCTCAAACTGCGTTCATCACCGGTTCGGGGCTGGTGACCTTGAAATAGGGCGCCGACCACTTGACGCGCGGTTGCATATTGAGTAGCATACTGAGTATGTACAGCCTTAAGAGGTCCTCGTGAGCGTTCGCCACTCGCTACTTGCCCTTCTCAGCGAGGGTCCAAAGTATGGCTTTCAGCTTCGCCAGGAGTTCGAGGCGAGCACGGGAGACGTGTGGCCCCTCAATGTCGGCCAGGTGTACACCACCCTTCAGCGCTTGGAGCGCGACGGTTTGGCGACATCGGACGACTCCGATGTCGACGAGCGCCAGCGCAACTACCGGATCACGCCGCAGGGCGACGAAGAGCTCGCGCGTTGGCTCCGCACGCCGCCCGATCTCTCAGAGCCGCCTCGTGACGAATTGGTCATCAAAATTCTCGTCGCGGCTCATCTTCCTGACGTGAACGTTCACGACGTCATCCAGGTGCACCGGCGCTATGTCATCCAGGTGATGCAGCAGTGGACCCGTCTGAAGGAAGACGAAGCTCGCCTCGATCTTTCGTTTGCGCTCGCCGTCGATGCGGAGCTGTTTCGTTTGGACTCTGTCGTGCGGTGGCTCGATGCTGCCGATGGACGGTTGCGTCGCGCGAGCTTCGAAGAGAAGCCGCCCAGCACCCCGGGACTACCAAGCATTCGAAGAAGGACTGGAGCAATTCAATGAGCGTTCTCGAACTACGAAAAGTGACCAAGGTATACGGCGAGGGCACCGCCGAGGTCGATGCGGTCACCGACATCGATCTCACCGTTGAGCGCGGTTCGCTCGTCGCGGTGATGGGGCCGAGCGGTTCGGGTAAGTCGACGCTGCTGACCATCGCGGGAAGCCTCGAAGAGCCGACTCGCGGTGAGGTCGTGATCGCGGGCAAGAGCCTCTCGGGCATGCCGCGCAACGACAAGGCACGTCTGAGGCGCCGGACAGTGGGCTACGTGTTCCAAGACTTCAATCTGCTTGCTGGCCTGACCGCCATCGAGAACGTTTCCATGCCCCTCGAGCTCGACGGCGTCCAAATGAAGAAGGCGCGAGTGGCGGCGATGGAGGCACTCGAGAAGCTCGGACTCGCCGACAGGGCGGAGCACTTCAGCGATCAGCTCTCTGGTGGGGAACGTCAGCGCGTCGCCATCGCGAGGGCCATCGTGGGCGAGCGCAGCCTGCTGCTCGCTGATGAGCCATCCGGCGCCTTGGACTCTCTCAACGGCGAGTCTGTCATGAGGATGATCCTCGCCGCGTGTCACAACGGGGTCGCGGCCGTGGTCGTCACTCACGACGCCACGCTCGCCTCGTGGGCCGATCGCGTGGTGTTCTTGCGTGACGGGAGAGCCGTCGATGAGACGTTGCCGCCGGCCACGCCCGAAGGGCTGTTGCGTCAATCGACGTGGGGACCGTCGGAGTCGTGAACCCCTCGAGCCTCGTGACGGCGCGCGAACGGGACGACGGCGGCATGCCAGCGCGCCGCGCGGTCATCCGATGGGCGTGGAGGCTGCTCCGTCGAGAGTGGCGTCAGCAGATCCTCATACTTGCCCTCATCGCCGTCGCCGTCGCCGCGACCACAGTGGGCGTGGGCGTCTCGGCGAATACGCCGCTGTCGACGTACGTAGGTTTCGGCAACGCCAAGGATCTCGCCACCTTCCAGAGCGACGGCGCGTCGACGAAGGCAAAGATCGCCACCTGGCACGCTCGATACGGCGAGGTCGACGTCATCGAAAACCAGACGATCACGGTGCCCGGTTCGGTTGACACGTTCGACCTGCGCGCTGAGAACCCGAAGAACTCGTATGGCGAACCACTGCTCTCACTAGTGTCGGGAGAGTTCCCGACGAAGGCTAACGAGGTGGCGCTCACCTCGGGCGTCGCGTCCGAGCTCGCTCTGAAGGTCGGTGGTGCGTGGAGCAATGGGGGAGTCACGCGTGAAGTCGTGGGCGTCGTCGAGAATCCCGAGAACCTCTTGGACCAGTTTGCTCTCGTCATACCTGGACAGGTCACACACCCCTCCCAGGTCACAGTGCTTTTCGACGCCCCTGGGATGGCAGCGTCCAAGCTGGGTTCGAACGTCCTATCGACGCAGTCGGCCGCTCAAAGCAACCCCTTAAACCCAGAGACCATCACCCTCGCGCTCGTCACGATGGTCATGTTGTTGATCGCACTGGTGAGCGTCGCGGGATTCACGGTCCTCGCTCAGCGTCGGCTGCGCTCGATTGGCATGCTCGGCGCGCTCGGCGCAACGGACCAGGACATCATGTTGGTGGTTCGAGCGAACGGTGTGTTTGTCGGACTGATGGGCGCGGTCTTTGGCCTCGTACTCGGACTCGCCGCGTGGTTGGCGTATCGCCCCACGCTGGAGACGAGCGCGCACCACGTCATCGGTGTCTTTCAACTCCCCTGGGTGGTCGTGATCGTGGCGGTCGTGCTGGCGGTGGCCGCCGCGTACTTCGCCTCCACGCGGCCGGCGCGGGCCATGACCCGGGTCTCTACGGTGACGGCGCTTGCGGGCCGCCCGCAACCGCCGCGGAAGCTGCATCGCTCGGCAGTCCCCGGTGTTGCTCTCCTCGTGGCCGCCTTCCTCATCCTGGGTTACGCCGGCGCCAGTGGAGGTAATGGCGGTGGCGGAAGTGGAGAGCTCGTAATCGGATTCGTGGCGCTCACCGTTGCGGTCGTGCTGTTGGCGCCCTTTTTGCTGAGCGTCCTCGCTCGGTGCACTCGGCGCGCGCCACTCGCCATCCGAATGGCCATGCGGGACCTTGCTCGATACCGCGCTCGTTCCGGTGCCGCCCTCGGGGCAATCAGTGTGGCCGTGCTGATCGCAATGGTGGTCATCGTCGCGTCAGCGGCACGCTTCGGTAACGTGCTCGACTACGCCGGCCCGAATCTCTCGTCGACCCAGCTGATCGTCTACACCCCGAACGGCGCCTATGGTCCCGGCGGTCCCGGCAACGCAGGTGCGGGCAGTGGGACGTCGACGAACTCGATTGCATCCATGTCAAAGAGCGCGCACGCCCTCGCCCGCGCACTTGGATCCCGCGACGTCATCACGCTGGAATCGACGAGTGCGACGATCCAACACGCGGCCGCTGGCCGTAGCTACTCAGGACCGCTCTACGTCGCGACGCCGCAGCTCTTGCGAGCGTTCGGCATAAAAACGTCGGCGATCGGATCGACGACGGACATCTTGACAATGCGACCGGGCTTCGCCTCCATCAACAAGATGCAGATCGTCTACGGAAACTACTTCGGACGTGGCGGCAAGTTCGCTCCCGGTGAGTGGCCGTGTCCCAAAAGCGAGTGCCTCGCGAATCCTTCTATGCAAGAGGTGACCGCACTGCCCGCAGGAACATCAGCGCCCAACACGGTGATCACCGAACACGCCGTGCAGCAACTGGGGCTGACGCCCCTCACGTCGGGGTGGCTGATCCAAACGTCACGGCCACTCAGCGCAGCGCAGCTCTCGAATGCTCGAAGCACCGCGGCCGCGGCGGGCATGAGCATCGAGACCAAGTCCAGCATCCCCACGTCGGCCACCATCATCGACTGGGCCACGATCGTCGGGATCGTGCTCGCGCTGGGCATTCTGGCGATGACGATCGGTCTCATTCGAAGCGAGACGGCGGGCGAGCTTCGGATCCTCGTGGCGACTGGAGCGAGCAGCAGAACTCGGCGCGGTCTGACTGCGGCGACCGCGTGCGCGCTGGCATTCATCGGCGCGGTCGTGGGAACCGCCGCGGCGTACATCGCGCTCATCGGCTTTAGTCGAACGAGCAACTTGGACGGCCTGTCCTCTCTAGCTTCCGTACCCGTGCTGAACCTCATGCTGATTCTCCTGGCCATGCCGGTAGTCGCGGCCATCGTCGCATGGCTTGCCGCGTGGCGAGAACCGTCAGGTGTCTCGCGTCAGCTCGTCGCGTAGCAGGCGAAAGCTCGATCGCACTGCCGACCGGACCACTTGACGGCCGGGAAAAAATCCGGAGAATCTGCCGAATCGGTCACGGACAGCGCTGACACTACCGGCTGTTGCGAGTGAGAGCCTCTTGCGGTAAGCATGCGTTCGACCGGACGCAACTACTTATTGAAGCCGGATCAGGAAAGGACGGTGTCCGATGTCCACGAAGCCGGAATCACCAGCGAGCAGTGAAGATTCCGTGGTGATCGGTCCGGGCCCGTATTTTCATAGGTCGGACTGCAACATCTGTCGTAAGCAGGACGGGCTGAAAACGAGCTCGGCACTTCTGGATGTCCCGATGCCGGGCGGCTACGTCGTCAACGATGAGCACTTCCTCGTCGAGCACGCCCCGATCCAAGAGTCCAGCGCTGGCACCATGATCGTCGAGGCGCGACGGCATTTCTTGGATTTCGGCGAGATGACGACAACCGAAAGCACTGAGCTCGGCTCAATTCTCCATCGCATCGTTCCCGCGATCAAGGCCGCGACCGGGGTCGATCGCGTGTACTACTTCGCCATAATGGAGCACGCACCCCACTTCCATCTCTGGTTGATACCGAGGAAGGTCGACAGCGAACTTCGAGGGCCTGCATACTTGGCTCAGCAGCCTCCGCTGAGCGCCACCTTCGCCGACGCGGAGGCGATGGCGAAGAAGATCCGAGCTGGGTTCGAGTCGACGTAATGAGCCGATCACCTCAGCAGCGAAAGACGGATGCACTGGCGAAGTTGACGGCGAACGGTGAAAACGTGTGGGTGTCGTCCGCCTCGCTCACGGGATCGGTCCACGTCATACCGGTGTCGCACACGTGGAATGGCAGCCAGGTCGTTCTGGCGACAGGACCACAGTCGCGCACCGTGACCAATGCCACCGTGAACCCACGGGTCTGCCTCGCACTGGGAGAGACCAGGGACGTGGTGATGATCGACGCCGGCCTCGTCGAGACCGTCCCAAAGAAAGAGGTCTCGGCAAGTCTCGCCGATGCGTACGCAGCCCAAGCGGGCTGGGACCCACGGACCGAAGGCGATGACTACGTCTACCTGGTGTTTGTGCCCGAGCGTATCGAGGTGTGGCGGGAGGGTGAAGATCTCGAAGGGCGAACCGTCATGCGCAATGGAGCATGGGTGATTTGACCGATCGGGATCTCTCGAGAAACCGACACATCGCGTCAATCATCTTGTGGCGTGAAGAGAGCCATGCCGATAAAACGGATCAGGAGAGTTCTTATGAGGGGCCCCTTCACAGGGTCGGCGCAAACATCAGCCTGCGGGAGGCGGCCAGCCGAGCGCGTCGAAGACTGCTAGTGGGTCGAGGTAGTCGCGCCAACGAGTGACCTTGCGGTCGACGATCGTGATCACTGAGATGTACCGGTTTGCGTAGACGGCCCCGGTGGTGACGACGTGACCTTCGGAGGCGTACTCGAGAACGACCACGCCGGCGTCTCGGTCGTGATGAACGGCGAACTCAAAGCACCGGTCGAGCGTTAAGAGGTCGCCGTAGGGCCGGTACAGCTCAGCCACCGCGGAGCGGCCGACCACGCGACGCGGATAGCCGGGCACGGTGATGATGTACTCGAAGATGACGTCGTCGGCGAGCAGATCGAAGAAGTGTCCTCCTTCAACAAGCCCGCTCAGACCCTCTTCAATGATGCGAAAGAACGGATCGAGGGCTTTGAAGTCATCCGGTTTGTTGATGGTCGTCATGGCATTCCGCCTTCGGTCCACACCGCCGCTGTTCGATGAGCGGAGTCGGCGTACGGCCCTCGCTCGAGACTAGTGATGCAAATTCCTTGACGACCTGTCGCGACCCGTCGTCTTCGCCGTGCTCCGGGATCTCAACGGAACATCTTTAATCGGTGCATTACGGCTCGATTCTTCGAACGCACGCCCACGCTCCTCCGAGCAGGACAGTTCCAAAAGCAAGATAGAGCAGACCCTCGCGCAACTGGAGAGTCCAAAACTTGTTAGGGCTGATGTACACCGACACGTTCTCTACGCGAAGTCTGCGATAACACACGGTCTCTGCCGTCACCCATTCGCGTTGATTCTTCTGCGGGAATTTCTCCGTGCAGCTCTCGATCTTCACTTGAGAGTCCATGACCTCGTTCCACGTCGGCGTGCCCACGGTCGAGCGGGGCAGGGCGCCGTTGACGAGCAGCCAGGCGCTTCTTGGGAACGCTACGGAATAGGTCACTGCCCCTTTCACGCCTACGGTCGCTGTGACGGAGTACCAGTGAACCGTTGGCGTCACGAGGTGCTCTCGTACTTGCTTGGGTACAAAGATCCCGACCACGAGAAAGAGGAGCAGGGCCGCAGCGAGCGTCCAGCCGGTGCGACGAATGACGACGCCGAGCAGGATCGTCAGCGCGAACATGAACAGCCCATACGCCACGAGGTCCCATCCGGCGATGCCGAAGTATTGGGTGTTGAGGACATCCTTCTCGCCGATGGTGCCGTTCCACCACGACAGCGCGATGGCGGTGGGCACGAGAATGATCGCCACTGATATCGCCCCAACAGCGACCTTCGTCATAAACCAGCGCGTAGGAGAGATCGACTGCGTCCATGCCAGACGCACGGTGCGGTGATCAAGCTCACTCACCAGCGCGAGGAGGCCGAGAACGGCGCCGACCAGTGGAGCGATGACGTAACCGGCCACCTTGATATAGATGTCGTAGTTCACGACCTGGGCGTATCGAAGAGAGAGGAGTCCGCAGTAATCTCTCGGGGCTCGAGTGATGAGTTCGCCGCCTCGACAGGGCGGGCCCATGAACTCGACCATGTCGTGATGCTGGATCACTCCCGTGACGACGGTGAAAACGATGATGACCAGCGCAAGCAGAGCGAGCGCGCACGCCACAGACCGCTGATATCGCCACGCGATCCAGGTCACGGTTGCCCCCCGTCGATGCTGATATAGGAGAAGGGAGTCCCTGAGCGCTGACCTTCGCGCAAATAGGCAATGGCAATCTCATCGAGGGTCGGCCGCTCGATCCGCCAGCCGTCGCGTTCCAGCGGTTCTGCAAGTCGCACGAGATAGGTGACCTCGCGAGTCGCCCGGCGTTCTTCGAGGACGATGGCACCGCGGGGCACTGACACGCCGTCGTCGATGCCGCGACTCAAGAGTCGGTGACTCTCGAGTACATAGTCAAGATCTTCGCTCAGTACGACTCGAGAGCGCGAGAGGATGATGACGTAGTCGCAAATTGCGGCGACGTCAGCGATGGCGTGAGTGGCCATCACGACACTGGCATCGTGGTCTGCGAAAAGTTCGGTGATGTTTTGCAGAAGATCCTGACGTGCGACGGGATCGAGAGCCGAAGCTGGCTCGTCGAGGAGTACGAGCTCAGGCCGCTTGGCAAAGCACACTGCGAGCGCCACTTGTGCTCTCTCACCACCGGACAGGTCTCGAAGTCTGCTTTCCCTATCTATGTTGAGAAGTGCGAGGTGTCGGTTGGCGAGGTCACTGTCCCAGGCGGGGTTGATTCGTCGACCGAATTCCAAGATCTCTCGCACGCGCCACCTCGGATACAGGGGGCGGTCTTGGTCGAGGTAGCCCACCCGAGCACGGAGCCCAGTGTTCGATGTCGACATCTCTTGGCCGAAGACTGAAACCTGTCCGGCGGTGGGTCTGGAGAGACCGGCGAGGATCCGTAGCAGGGTGGTCTTGCCCGAACCATTGGGTCCCACGAGGGCAGCCACGCGGCCGTGGGGGATTGAGAGCGAGCACTCACTGAGCGCGGTCTTGCGACGGAATCGCTTCGTCACCCCGTCTGTCTCGACGACGAAGTCATCGCCGGTCATGAGCGTGTCTCCGATTCGCTCGAGAGGAGACTCCGGACACTATGAACAATCTCGTCATCCGCGATCCCGCTTGATCGCGCCATGTCGACGCCTTCTTGCAGGACGTCGCGCCACGAGCTCGCTCGATACTTGCCGTCGGGTGAGTCTTTCGATGTTGTGATGAACGTCCCCAGCCCAAGCCGGCCCTCCGCCAGTCCCAGGTGTTCCAGCTCTCGGTATGCGCGATGGACCGTGTTGGGATTGATCGTGACTTGGCGGACCACCTCACGGACTGAGGGGAGTTGATCGCCGCCTTGAAGCTGACCGCGCTCGACGGCATTGACGACCTGATCTACGAGCTGGCGAAAGGGCGCTCGATCGGAGCGGGCATTGAGTCGAAAGACGATGGAGGCGCGTTGATCCGTCATGTACTAGTACACTAGTACACCAACTACTTGGTCGTGTGCTTGGCGAGCCCCGAGGTGGGCACACGTGTACTCGGCACCAAGCGTGCCCAGTGGGCTGGGAATCCTCGACCCAATTACTTTTGGCCCGAATTGCGGCAACAAGGCTCCTCCTGACGCGCGATTCTGCAAGGACTAGGGAGCGGGCTCGAGCATCTGTTCAAGAGAGTGCCTTTCGATCCCTGACGCCGGGAGGTTACGGACATCGGCTCTATGAGCGAGACCCTCACGTCGACACTGGGGAGTCTCTCGTCGTGAATTGGCCGTGCCGCTCCATTCGTCGCAAGACGCCATCGTCTCGAAGAAGAGAAATGGTGTAATAGGCGAGAGGACTACTCAGTGCAAGGTGTCTGAGGCTTGGACGACCTCGATCACGTTTCGAAAGGTTCGATTCCTCAATGTGGCCACAATGGTGAGGACCGCGATCAAGACGATCAATAGAAAGAGCGAGGTCTCCATTTGGGTGAAAGGTGCTCCCCAAGACCGGTGGAATCCGCCCGCCAGCGTCCATCCCGCGAAGCTCACGAGGAAGGCAATCATGCTGAGTGAAAGAAGCTTCGTAGCAATTCGTGCGAAGTGATTCGTGCTCCTGGAGACGTCAAGGCGACGGGCGAGCTTCGCGATGCTGAAAGCCAAAGCGAGCACCGCGATTGGCGTGCCGTAGTGGAGGGGTCCGTTGTTGGAAAAGAAATGCCATCCAGTCCACGATGGACCCCAAATCGTGCTTTGCGTTACCCATTGCGCGTTGCCCGCTATCTGCTTCAGGACGGCACCAGCCCCCGTCCATTGAATGCCACCGCGCGCGATGGTCCAACGGGTGTACTGATAAATCGAGTTGACGATAGCTGCCGCCGAACCAAGGACTACGAACAGAAGCCAGAAGAGACGCTGCTCGCGTTCAACAACGGCCCTTTTCAACGCTCGAACGATCAACGTCAGTCCGATTGCAAACAGCGTGAAGGTGAGCAGCATGGTCGACACGGTGATTGCCCCCATCCAGATCGACACGGCGAATGATGTTGCCACCGTCGGATTGGAGTTCCATGAAACCATCGCGCACGACCAATAGAAGAGCGCAAACACTGCGAACACCGACGCCAAAACTGTGGTGGTGCTGAGAGCGACTTTCGGAGCGCTCGTTTCGTCCAGCGTCGGACCGATAATTCCGAGATCGCAGAGACGAACTTTGGCGCTCTTGTAGACGATATTCACGGTTCGCTTCGCGTTGTGAGTATCGTCGGCCATGGACTGCTCCATGAAGTCGACGAATTCGTCGCCGTAGCGTTCTCGCCAGATCTGGGGGTAGAGCGTTAGCAGTCGGCGAGCACGCTGAGCGGGGCTCGCGAAGGACATCATGAGAACGACCACCCTTGCGAGAGGCGAGATTGTCCAACTTTGACGACCTGTCTTTGTGCCGCCAGGTATTCGGAAAGCGCCGCCGCGCCAGCTCCCGTGAGACGATAGGGACGCCTGCGATCGGAGTTCGCCAACGCCTCAATGAGACCAAGCCGCTCGAGTCGGGCAAGTGCTTCGTACAGGGTGCCAGGCTGGAGTTCCACACTGGCAAACTCAGCAACGTCTTTCACTAACGCATATCCATGTTTTTCGCCGCCCGCGAGACTCGTGAGGATCAGCGCAGACACTCCTGGATTTTTTCCGAGGCCATCCGATCGCTCGGTCACGCTTGCCATGAGGGTGATACTACTCTGATTACCGATACAAAGCAAACCGATGTATCTAAATCTAAATGATCTTGCACAGGTCCCTCTGGGGCTCAAAGAACCATTACGAGAGTGGTTGGAGAGACCCCGGGAGGGGCTCCCTTGTTGAGGTGAATGGCCAAGTTGCAGGAAATGTCGGAGTCTGGGTGGGAAGAGAAAACCCCGAGTTCGCTCTAGTGACGCCGGCGAAGATGAAATCCGTGTAGAACAGAATTTCACCGACAAACGGAGTCGGCATCCCCGGCAGTTTCGGCAACGTTTTTGCGGGCAGTGAAGTTTGAACGATCCGCGTCTCCAGCAAGGTCGAACTGGTTGGGTCAAATAGTGCTTCTTCGGAACGACCCGTACCGTCTCCGATCGCAAGGGTAATGACCGACCCGGTTTCGTATGTAACGATTGATTTCGCGTGATCGTGCAGTCGAATTCCCGGAATTGAAGCGGCAAATCGTAAAAGAGCGGCGCGTTGGACAGAGGATGCTCCGCTTTGAAGGAAGTTGAGTACGGTAGAGAACTCCCACGACGATTCACCCTCGTACGTCTCCCTTTGCGGGATGTCCTTCTGACTTCTGAAGAACTCAATCATGGCCGAAGGCTTGGTAGGCAATGAAGCTACGTCGTAGTACGGAGGTGGAGGCCCAGATCCATTTCCGCTCCCAAGAGGTGGAGATCCATCGCTCTCCCAGGCAGCTCTGTCACGGGCTGAAAGAAAAATGGGCCTACCCACTATCCGATACGACTGCTGACTCGCCGCATGGGGCGACGTCCATGTCTCAGTCAACTCGTCGGAGTCGTACCAAAACATCTTCGACGACGGAGGAAGAGATTCGCCGTTTGTCTGGGAAGAGATGGTGGCAACGTACAGATACTCACCCGGTCCGGGGATCAGAGCCTTCTGATCGTCGGCACGCAAAGCGACGGAATCCAAGAATGCTTTCGCGGTTGCTGCTGCGGCTTTTGGAGCATTCACACTCTTTGGACCGGGAATGGTGACCAAGCCCACGCTCACGATCGCAACCACGACTCCGATCGCTCCGCACAAGAGAAGCGCCCTGCGCCGATGAAGTCGACGTCGCATAGCCACGTGAATCGCGACGCCATTGTCGATATCGAAGATCTCTTCAGCACTGATCGGCGCGACGTTGAAGTCAATAAAGTTGCGAATTCGCTCATCCAATTCAGTCATTCTCAACCACCTCCAATTTGTTGCGAAGAGCCTGCATCGCTCGCTCTAAGTGGGTTTGTACCGTCGAAACGCTCACGTTCAGCAGCTCAGCAACCTCGCGAAGTTTCCAATCAAATCCGTTGACTAGTACGACCGCAATCCTCTGATGTTCCGTCAGAGTCTCGAGCGCGGGCGCGAGGCCCGGGTCATAGAGAGGATCGTGTGACGCAGATCGCTCGAAAACGAAGGGCGATTTTCGACTGCGACTCTTGCTTTGGCCCACTCGGAACAGATAGGCGACTTTGCTGTCGAGCTCTTTCGCACGGCTGAAGTTCTGCCACGCCCACGCAAGTGCCTCCGCGGTCGCGTCACGACCTCTCTCGAATCCGAGAGATGCGACGAGTGCGCGGCGTAGACGAGGCTCGACGTCAAGAACGAAGGTTTCAAACTCCGTGCGTTCTGTTTCTCTCACGCAGCTCCTGACGATCCCTACCTAAGTAAACCCGTGAAGAGCGGACTTTTACGACAAAGAACCATCGGAGTGCCCGATCCGGCGCCGAGGCTGGTCTCCGACGTGAACCCAACCTCGTAAACGCGCCGCAGCTCAACTTGAAGGATCCGTGCCGCACTGGCGCAGTTTTCATGTCAGTCCTAGGTCGTACTTGACGCGAAATCGGATCCAAAACGGTGCAAAGGGAGATTTGAGTAATTCTGGAGCGGTCGAGTGACGTAAGGAAGGTGATGGCACTCATTCCCGCCTCACCCAGAGAGCCGTATCGGAACGACTTCGAGACTTTCTTTCGTGACAACTATTCAAAACTTTGGCGATACGTTGCTCGCCGCGTGCCCACGTCCAGAGCTGATGACGTCGTTTCAGCGAGCTTCATCGTGGCCTGGGAAAAGTACTCGACCATCGATGCCCCGTCGCTGCCGTGGCTGATACGCATTGCCGGTTACGAGATAGCGAATGTCCGTCGCAAACAGGCTCGCGAAAAACGTAATTCCATTTCCATTATCCAAGTGGAGATGGCGGAGCCAATTCGAGACGTCTTTGATGGATCACGCATTCGGTCGGTCATGGCGACTTTGAGTCCCTCGCAACAAGAGATCCTCCGCTTAGTTCTTTGGGACGAGGTATCGAGACAAGACATTGCTCAGATACTTGACCTTTCGGTCAACGCCGTCAATGTTCGCGATCACCGGGCCTTGCGGAAGCTCGAGCGCTCGATTGCCGTTCCCCCCGCCTCTATCGCATAAAGGACGTAACCAATGACAAATGACCAACTCGCTGAACTCATCCGCGCCGCCAATCCCGTCAGTCGTGAGCCGTCTCGTTCGGCTGATGCTGCGTGGAATGAAATTGTTGCGGCCCACGAACGCACCGGTTCGACGGTGACGTCGCCGCGACGTCGCATGGCTGTGCTGACGACGAGACGCCAGCTCCTCGCTGTCGTCGCCGTCGTCCTTCTCATCGCTGGCGTGTCCGCTTTCGTGAGTGTCCAAGGTCCCAGTAACTCGCCATCACTGACGGGTGCCATCGCTCGGGCGTTTGGGGTGGTCAACGCGAACGCCGCGACGTCCGGTGGCTTCTCAACGGTGCCATCGACTCCGCAAGGATCCAATCGATTGACGTGTCCGACGAGCGAAGTCTGCTACCTCGAGTCAACCAACTTTGTTGTGGGCGGTGGCGACAGCACCGTGACCAAGATATACAAGACCACCGATGGCGGCGCCGACTGGATCGCCTTAGCCATCCCATCGGTGGGCAGCGCCAATACCGCATTGTCGTGCTCGAGCATTTCGGTGTGCTCAGTTGGCTTCTTCGGGGTTCCGCAGACATCCCCCACAGGACAGTTTGCGCGGGGAACACTGCAATCCATGTTGACCACGACCGATGGGGGAGCCACGTGGAAGCGTCACGTCGTCAGGATTCCTCCGGTGCTCAGCGACGACCCCGTGCTCAACGCTTCTCTTACAAATGTCCAAGGGCAGTGGTCGCAGTTGCAGTGCTTCAGCGCCCTGTCCTGCATCGCTGTCGCGGAAGTTCCCTCGGACCAGCCTCAGGAACCCTTTGGCGGAGGGGGCGATTTGGGCGTCTTGAGGAATGTGATTATGCGAACCAATGACGGTGGTGCCAGATGGACGTCCACTGTGTTGCCCTGGTCTCGTGCGAAGGACGGTTCTCCAGGATGGTCGAATGCTCAGATCATGGTGCTCTCCTGCGCTTCAGAATCGAAGTGCCTCGGACTGTCGACCGTTCTCCACTCAGATGTCCATAACACTCAGACGTCCAGCGTGAAGGTGTGGCGAAGCAGCGATGGAGGCCTGACGTGGCAAAGTTCGTGGGCGCCCGCTCCTGCGGCCGCGTCTCCAACGTCCGGATTGACTTGTCTCTCAACCTTTCACTGCTACGCGACTGTCGTGACCGGCAACGCCATTGGAGGCAAGCCTGAAGTCATGACGACGAGTGACGGAGGGGCAACGTGGAGGTTCGAGAGTCCGTCCGTAGCGGGAGCTACGAGATTCGATCTTGAGTTGCAGTCGGTTAGCTGCGCGAGGACGTCAACGTGTTGGGTCGCGGGGGAGGAGAGGCTCGTCGGTACGACAACGTGGCATGCGGCAATGTGGGCTACGGGCGATTCTGGAAAGAGATGGGCATCGGTCTCATTGCCGAAAGGTTTGGGGATCGTCTTTCAAGTGGTGTGTAACGCACCGAGTTCCTGCCTGGCCGTCGCTCAACCCACACTAAAGAGTGGTCAAGCGATTAACACAGGACCTCTACCGGGTGAAATCCTAAGTAATCAGACCTGAATCGGCGTCACTTGGCGGCAAGCAACTGAACCTCGAGTTTTCGTTGGTTCTGCGTTCGTAAGAGGGGTAGCAACCTAGCCACCTTGCTACTCCGTTGCTACGGGGATGGAACATCCAGATCGCCTCTACGCATGCATAATGAAATCATGGCGACGGACGAGCATGGCTGGATCAGTTACGGGGAGGGCGACAACTCGCATCTGAGTGACGCACGGAGACGAAGCGTCGAGGAGCGCATGCGTGAACGGCAAGAGCAGCGAGGTGGACTGCTCGGAGTCGTTGAAGTCAGTGTCTACGAGCATGGCTGCTCTCCACAAGTGAGCTTTCCACCGGGAGCGCTAGTCGGAGTGGAGTCTGATGCCTCCCTTATCGCGGAGATAGTGGCGCGAGCAACGGCTGAATTGGAGAACTGGCGTTAAGCCCTACGAATTTCAATTCCATTACTGATCGGCCACGAATGTCGACGGCTGGAGGTCACGTCACAAAAGCGGCGAGTGAAGCGCATGGTTTTGCGTTTGGCTTATGCATCACCGTTCGCAGTGGCATCCAACAACTCTTCGACCCCATGGGAGAGCTCCACGGGAGTGATCGCTCCAAAGTGCACTTGTTCGATCACGCCATTCGCCGAGATGAACTCAGTATCAGGGAAGAAATTAATTCTGAAGTCGCCTTGGATCACGGAATCACTTGGGTTGAAGCCCACGGGAAAGGTCACGTGATCCTTGTTCATGAAGCTCAACGCATCCGATTTGTCGATGTCACCGTCTAGCCCAATAAAGGAAACGCGACCGTTACCGAGATGGTGATCATTGAGGTACTTTGCGATCTTCGGAATCTCTTTCTGGCAGGGTGGGCACCAGCTGGCAAAGAAGAACACCACGGCTGGCCTGTGATCCAACCACCGCTCTCGAACTACCCCGCCCCTGACGGCACTTACCGTGAAGTCTGGAACTTTTACACCGGTGTAGCCAGCCTCAATCCGATTGTCCGTAGACGTGACGTTTCCGCCAGTAAGAACCGAAACGACCGCGATTAAGGCTACCGCAGCTACGGCGAACGATCCCCATAAAACGAATCGGCTCCGGATCGACCCCTTCGGTTCTAAGGCGGAATGCGCCTCAGACCGACTCACGATGCGATACCTTCCAGTCCACATTTCTTGTCACATTATCGACAGTAGGTTCTGGGTGAATTTTCCCTCGACGGAACATCCACGTCTCGCAGGACCAGCGATCCTGCGTCGTCTCGCTGTGACCAATACCCGTTCGCAGCTTCGCCATCCCTCTAGTCGCCGGTCGAAGATCGTTGGCCTCGGCTCGCTTGCCGATTGAAACGCATGGAAACCGCTGGCGGCGGCATTGGCCGTATTGGTCGACCAGTCCCTTGCGGGCACCGAGGGGGCGGCGCGCCAGCGGCTTCCAAGCGAACTGTCAGTGCGCGAGAGAATCGATGTGATCCAAATAAGAATCCCGCGCGACCCATTCAAGAGCTTCAAATGCTCGAGAAGTGCTGATCAGCGACGGCGCCCCGCCGCGATCTCTTACTAATTGCCTAACGTCCTCTATGAGACTGGGGTAATGCTTCTTGACCAGGAATTCCAAGTCGCTGCCACCCACGGCCGAGTCCGATGCTGCAATGTCCAGGATTTCGAATGAGAGGTTTGGAACTGTGGCCGCCAGGTAGAAGGCTTCAACAACGTCGCTCACACTGACATACGACCAAAGTCGGTTGACTAACTCACCCGAGGGATCCTTTAACCAGCCGCGGTATCGCTCAATTGAAATTGCGTCATCGGGGAAGAAAACTCCGCACAGACGCAGCGCTGCGATTTCAATACCCTCACGCACGTGAAAACCTCGCGCGATAGTTTCGCACATGAGTTTTGACGCCCCGTAGTTGTCATCAGGCCAGCAGGGGTGTTGTTCGTCCAACGGCAGATAGACCGGGGACCACGGAGTTAACCAGTAAATGAGTCCAGTCGCGCATATTGAACTTGCCATGACTACTCGCTTCACGTTTGCCTTTCTCGCGGCTTGCAGAACGTTCAAGGTGCCGACGACATTTACGTCGAGTATGGTCTCGTATTCGTCAAACGGAACCGGGTTCTGGAATTGCAGCAAGATGGACGATTACGTCAATGCCCTTCATGTATTCGCCAAGAGTGTTTACGGACTTAATATCCACGTTGTGGATTGCTGCGTTGTCGGTCGCGGCAGTGTCGATCAGCACGAGATCGTGTTCATGAAAACGCTGACTGACTCGCCGACCGACTTTGCCAGCCGCGCCGGTAATTAATACCTTCACTGTGAGATTCCTTTACGTTGGTGGTGTTAATGAATGATTCGTAATTCGGGGCAGCAATTACATCTGCGCCACTGTGAATGCGGCAGTCAGAAGTTGGTTCGCTTTGTCCATGCATTCTTGAAACTCAAGTGTCGGGTCGGACTCTGCTGTCAAGCTCGCTCCGAATCGCGCGACGGCGTCTCCAGGTTTGTCAATCCAGGCGATTCGAATAAGCGTGGCAACGTGAGCCGATCCGTCGAATCCAAATAACCCGAATGCTCCACCGTAAGGACCGCGCGCGCCTCCCTCTAACTCTGAGATGAGCCGCACCGCGTTTGATTTTGGCCATCCAGTCACAGCGCCGTGAGGAAATAGAGTGCCAAACGCATCTACGGCGCTCACGTCCTTGCGCAACCGCGCCTCTAGCTCGCCGAACAGATGGACTACGTTTCCAAACCTTCGGGGCTCTTGCGCCGCAGTCCAAGAAACGGAGTTCGGCTCTGCGATTTGCCTCACGTCCTCCTCAAGTGCTTGGAGGGCGAATCGATGTTCATCCTCTTCCTTCTTCGTTATGTCATCGATCTGCCACGCAGAACCGATTTCAATGCTTCGAGTGCCGGCATCAGTCTCAGCGCGAAGCCGGCCGTCAACAATTTCGACAAGTCCAAGCGGGGTGTTGGCAACTAACGCAATATCCGGCAGCGATACGAAGCACATGTACGGAGAGGGATTGTGTTGACGTAGTTCAAGAAAGAGGGGGCCCAGAAGCACTCTGTCGATTCCTCTGAGTGTCAGCTCTGTCGAGAGCACAACCTCATCAACTCCTAGATCCGGCATCCTCGCTTGCGCCGTCTTAACCATGCATTCGTATGCACTGCGGCCCTCGTCCTTGGGTTCGTCATCGATTGTTTCGCCTTCTTGGCTGTCTCGCGGTGTCTCCGACGGCAAAACCGCGCTTTTTAGAAGGGTTGCGACCTGGTGCCTGAGCCGATTTCGAATCTGCCCCGCGTCAAGTCTCATCGACGTTGACATGAGTTCAATAGCAACCGCTCGATGTCGGGTGTGATCGACGGTAACGAAACTTAGGCAGTTCAGCAGTCTGCCCCACGTTTCGTCTGGGTTCGATGTTTCTGGCACCGCCCCTATTACGTGAAAGGATTCCTCATAGTTGATGAGCGTGAAGACTCCACCTTCGAAAGGCAGAGGCGGAAGGTTCAGATCGCGATCAACGGTAAACGAGTCCAGTAATCGTTGAAGCGAAGTTATCGAACTGCTATTCGACCTAATCTCGTTTATTTCCAAGTTTGAAAGACTGACTACAGTCCATTCCAGAGCCTTAGTTTTCGCATCCCGCATTTCAAATACAAATCCCATTTCTCTCTTGCAAGCTGCCTCCACGAGCGACTCGCAGAGATCGGGACGATAATCGAGATCGATCCAGATCTGCCGGTAGTTTCCTCGAGTTATTGGCTCGACGGTCACTCTTCTCTCCCTTTCAAGGTGTGTTGCTATCCAAATTACGTTGCTCTCGATGGCGGTGACGTCGTTGAACGATGAATCTTTCGCACCTGTAGACCAAATTACGGCTGCGCTGCCGTCCTGGTCTGAGGCAACTTGACTAATCAAGAACACCCGGCATCTCTGGATTTGGGCTGTTCTTCGCGGCATCGTCATCAACGAACACGTGGCCGAGTTGACTGAACTTCGCGTTCCATCGGCCCTTAAGAGTCGGAAGCAAAATGATCCCGATGAGCATCCAAATGCCCGCCAAAATTGGTGCCCACTTGTCAGGACCCGTAATCGGAAATATCCCAAGTCCTGCGAAATTGATACCCAGTGAAGCGATGAAGACAGGAATCATGAATAGGACTGCGAGTACGGGTATAACGCCGTGCAAAAGAATGTTGAATTCGCTACGGTGGTGTCGCCAGTAGTACGGGAGGCAACTGATGCTGGCCAATCCGTAAATGACTAAGTAGAGCAGTACGACTCCAGTGGCCAGGAACCCAAAGGCATCTTGCGGGCTACCGAGAATTGGACTGAGAATTAAAGCCAACCCGAGGGTGATCCCACCCTGAAGAAGAATCGTGATCCACGGCGTTTTGAATTTGTGATGCACCGTTGCAAGTCTCGGATGAAGAATTCCGATCCTACCCAAGGAGTACTGATAGCGAGTGGCGGCGTTCGTCGCACCGATCGTGCCGATGTAAAGGCTGTTGAGGATTGCAAGTAGCACAATTATCCACGCGCCTCCCCAGGCAAGTTTTGCGACTCCGTCAAATGGATCTCCGCCATTGAAACTCACGAAACTGGCAATCTTCGTGGGCCCCCAATAAACCACGCCCGCGTAGGTGAGCAGGACAAAGAAAATCCCGGTCACGACAACAGAACCGACGAGTGCACGTGGAATGGTCCGCTTGGGATTGAGCGCTTCTTCGGCTAGCGGTGCTGCCGCGTCAAATCCTATGAACGCCAATATGCAATAGATGATTCCCGCGAAGTCGGCGCCGAAGCCCTTCTTATTCCCGGTATGAACAGCGAACACCGAAAGGGTGTTGTGGTGGCCAGCTAACACAATCAAAGAAATGGCCAGCGCGACCAAGACCGTAATTTCGACGACACCCAAGACCGTGAGAACCTCCGTCGAGATCTTGATTCCCCGAATGCAGAGGCCTGTCACAATTCCTATACCAACGAATGCGATAGGTACCCATATCCAGGTCGGAGCTTTGAGGTGTGTCACCAGGTTGGCCTGGGTGATGTACAGGAATCCCAAAAATACGACGGGAACATTGACAAACTCGGCAAGTGTGACTGTCCAGGCGGCCAGGAACCCGAAATTCTTGCCGAGGCCCTGCGCTGTATAGCTATACATCCCTCCCGCGGAGGGTATGTACTTTGCCATCTGTCCAAGGCTGATCGCAACGAAAAGAATCCCTATCGTGCCTAAGAAGACTGCTAGTGGGGAACTCCCACCCGCGTAGAGCATGACAAAGACCAGGCTCGTCGCAACTCCCGCAGCAGGACCTGCCGAGGCAATCGACTGAAACAGAACCTGCGTAGGTCCCAAAGCTCGTCGTTGAAGCGTCTCTTGAGGTTGGTGATCTGATGTCATCGGTTCAAACTCCTTTGCGATCGCCAAAGCGTCGCATCCCGGCCAAGTTGACCGTGCTCGGGAGGACGCTTCTGAAGCGACTCTCCCCTCGGCTTAGCGTCAATCATTTCCCACTTCCTTTTTAGATTGCGTTTGCGGTTGAAACCTCAGGTGGTTCCGAGGACGTTCGTTCGTGAATTCGATCTCCATTGCGAAGAATCGCGAGTAAGACCTGGACCAAGATCACTAGAGCTCCTCCCCATCACCCCTATTCCGTTTTACGGATCAATCACTCCGTAAAACGGACTGCGCGGACTGTACCAGATGGTTAATAGTAATGCAAACCATCTCTCAGAATTCCTTTTCAACTCTTTCGTGACTGCGGTCCGAAGGTCAACTCCTCGTGACGTCAATAAGCTAAATCCGCTGTAAGTGCGTCGGTCTGTGCCTGTCTGACCTCCAACGGTCAATGACTTGAATGGGCATGTGAACAGAGACACAGGCGCGGCGGTATCGTCTGGTGAGAAGAACACTCGGCGTGATTGTGATGTTGGAAGATGTGGTCTAAAAGCAACTGGGTGAATGGCTTGTGGTGGCAGGCAAAGGTGACAAAAGAGGGGAGGGGGTGTGATGGTTAAGGCAGGGACCAACGGACAGTCGGTCGATCCAAGTGCTGAGGCTCCTGACTCTAAGGCTCGGAACTTGGGACGCGCCTTTCAGATTCTTTCGCTACTGAATGAAGATCAGCCGGCGTTGACATTGCGGGAGATGGGAGAGGCGACGGGGCTTCCGAAGACGACAGTCTTGAGGCATGTTCGCAATCTGGAAGACGAAGGTCTTCTCTGGATGGATGGACAAGGCCGCTATTTGATCGGGCCAAGACTCGCAATGTGGGCAACATTAGCGGCGAATTCCTGGCCGCCTCCTCAATTGGTCGGACTGCTTAACGAACTCGTCGAACGAGCGCAAGAGACAGTCAAGCTTTCTGTTCGTCGAGATCTGCGAAGAGTCTGCATCGCATACAAGGAGGCTGCGCGTCCTCTGCGCGACGTCGTGCGGATAGGTGAGGAATTGCCCCTATGGGGAGGCGCCTCTTCAAAAATACTCTTGCTTGATGCACCAGAGGAGCTGTTACTCGCTGTGGCTAGCGAGGTCCCGAGCGGCAGCCCTAACCTCCACGACCTGCGAAAATATGTAGAGGAAGCACGCGAGAGCGGCTTCGCGCTGAGTCTGGGCGAATTAGAACAAGGACAATCCTCTGTGGCCGTTCCGGTTCGCGATTCGAAAGGGCGTCTTGTTGCAGCGCTCGCATTTAGTGGTCCCACGGGAAGATTCGAGAACGAGAGAACTATTCCACTGGTCAATCTTCTGAAGTCGGCCTCGAACCGCATTTCGGACCTTTGGCAACTAGGCAGGCCATCCAAATAAGTACCGGCGCGCTCGAAAACTTGCCCAGGGTAGGTGTTAGCGTCCTGGGATGGCCGAGGAGACAATTACTGTTCGAAGAGCGAGTCGTGACGACGTCGAGGCACTCTGGCCACTGGTAAAGGACTTTGCCACCTCCTACGTGCCCGAACGGAACGTCTTCGAAGATTCGTTTATTGAACTCGTTGTGGCGCCCGATACGGTGATCCTTGTCGCCGAAAGGGGGAGCGGCGACCTTGTTGGCTACACACTTGCGAACTACCACGGGACGTTGTTTGCGAACGGCAACGTGGCGTGGATCGAAGAGCTTATGGTAATCCAATCGGCAAGACTCAGTGGGGTTGGGCGTGCACTTGTAAGGGGCGTTGAGGAGTGGGCGTGTGAAGTTCCTGCCTCGTATATCAGTCTTGCAACTCGAAGAGCTGATGCCTTTTACCATCGACTCGGATACCAACTCTCTGCAAATTTTTACAAAAAGGAATTGGTCGGTTAGTTCGACCGAGGGCTCTCGAGTTGTGAGACAAAGAGACAGGGTTGCGACGAATCGTGACCGCGATCGAAGCGACGGCGTAGGGCTCGTCGCGGTCGAATAATTCGGTTTCTTGAGCTGATCTGCTATTCTTCGGTGATCCGCTAAACGGATATATAGATCCGAAAAACGGATTACTCTGAATTTAGACCGGAGACAGCATGTTGAACTCCCATTTTCCAGGCTCCTCCCGATGACTGTGGAGCGTCGGCTTTTGGACTTTGATGTCGTGGTAGTAGGAGGAGGCGCTGCTGGCGTTGCTGCGGCCGCGGCCTCTAGCGATTGCGGCGCTCGAACCTTACTCATCGACCGTCACGGCTTTCTGGGCGGAGCAGCAACGGTCGCGTCGGTACTTTCCTATTGCGGCTTCTTCACGCAAGGGACTGACCCGCTGCAGGTGGTTCATGGCATCGGCGATGAGATACTTGATCGCCTTCAAATTGCGGGCCTTTCGATATTGCCCCACCATACGCATACGAACAACAACATCATCTTGCTCGAGCCAGAATACGTGAAACATATCCTCGACGAAGTAGTTATGGATCACAGAGTCGAATTGATGTTGCATTGCGAAGTCATTGGAGCGTCAAGAGGCGGCGACAATGTCGAATCAATTGAGTGTCTCGAAGATCGTGGAAGATTCGAAATACGGGCGTCCGCATTTGTTGATGCATCTGGCAACGCGAACCTCGCGGCCGTTTCGGGAGCTGAAGTCGACGAAGTTGACGCATTCAACCGACAGCGAGGCACGCTCGTAATGCGGATTGGTGGACTCCTAGGCAAAGCCGTGCCAACAACAGAGGAGCTTGCTTCGGCAGTTGAAATGGCGAATCGATGGTCAAGCGAACCACTGCCGACGCCGACGGGATATCTCACGAGACTTCCGATCAGCGATGAGATGATGACGATGATCGTCCATATGGACGTCGACGCGTTATCCGCGAGGAGTCTTACCGCTGCCGAAGTATCGGGCCGAGCTACCGCCTGGGGTTACATCGAAGCGTTCAGGAGCTATCTGCCTGCCTTCAAACATGCATATTTGGCCTCAACGGGGCCCGAAGTCGGAGTTCGCCAAGCTCGCTCGGTGAGAGCGAAGATTCCCATGACCGCTTCAGATGCGCGTCGCGGATCTTCGAGCGAGCACACCATTGCGTTCGCGGGTTGGCCGATGGAGACTCACTTGCCAAATGGAAAAGTGATTTTTGAGCCGATTGGTGGTCCGGGTTGGTTTGGCGTCGATTACGGTGCTCTTCAACCGATCGGGGTGGACAATCTCTTGCTTGCTGGTCGCACTGTTGGCTCGGACAACGAAGCGTACGCGTCACTTCGCGTAATGGGAACTTCGTTTGCCACGGGCCAGGCCGCAGGTGTGTCTGCTGCATTACGCGCAAAGAATGGGATCCACGATGTTCCTCAAGTCATCTCAAAGCTGGAGGAGCAGGGAGCTGCACTTCGAATTAGCGCGTAAGCGCAATGTCGTGGTATCGAACGTGCGGGCAATGTGCACGCCGTTAAGGAATCGTGAAAGGTCGGACTACATGTATGTCGTCAATCGAATCAATTAACGCTTTTAACCTGAACGAGACATTACGAAAACTACTTCACGTCTCGATAATCGCTGCAGATTTCGAATCCACTCGGGATCATCTGGAGCACCAACTGGGTTTAGTGGCAAGGCAAACCATCAGCGGACCGAAGACGATGTTGATAAACGACGTCGAGGTCAACTTCAGCGACTTCCGCGGACTGCAGGTCGATTTACCATCGGCGTCATTGGAGGTTATCGAGGCTCAACCCGGAACGATATTTCAGCCGTCGCCGGACGGGGGATTACACCACATTGCTTACCTCGTCGACGACATCGACGCCACGTCTGAGCAGTTGACGAATGCTGGCTGGCAACTCGAGACGATTCCTGTTCGAGACGACAGCCCGCCCTCGTGGGTCTATCTCTTGAGCCCATTCGGAATGCGAGTGGAGATCGAAGTCGCAGACTGAGGTGTCAACTCCGAGCATCAACCGATGATGAGAATTGCACTTGATTCGCTGTTCATTGCGACGCCTGAAGCTCCACCCCAAATCAATAATGCGTGTCACGAGATCCAGCTGTTACGTCGAATCACTTGGCGTCCTCGATTCTGATTCCTCATCCGTTCCGGTCGTTTGCGCACTCGCCGATCGAGCTTCGTCGCTGGGCCAGAGGATTCTGCCTCGACTTGGCGGCCAGATTTGGACAAACTTCGTATCATCAGTTGGTTCGATACCAAACAGATCCACATGGCCAGTGGCGGGAACTCCAAGCTCAGCTCGACTGGTTCACGAACTACTACAACACCGTGCGGCCGCATCGCGCGTTGAGACGCCAGACGCCCCAGTCGGCCTACGACGCTCGGGTGAAGGCCCACCCTGGTGACGTCAAAGACGCGACCGCGCACTTTCGCGTGCGCTACGACAAGATCGACACCAACGGCACCGTCACGTTGCGCTACGGCTCACGGCTTGTGCATCTCGGCATGGGTCGAAAGAACGCCGACCAGGTCGTCACGATGTTGGTCGCCGACCGCGATGTTCGAGTGCTCAATCCCGAAGGCGTACTGATGCGTCGCTTCACGATCGACCCAAAACGCAACTACCAGAAGCCTTTAGAAGGCTGAATGTCTACTATGTCTGGAGACATCGTCTCCGATGTCTTGACACAGCACAGTTGGAGCGGGTGACGGGAATCGAACCCGCATGGCCAGCTTGGAAGGGTGGATGGGCTCTATCGCTTGTGTCGACAAAGATACTGGTCAGAAGCCTATTCTTGTCACCCGATCCTCGGGCCTTCGCTTGTTGGGCACTCTACGGGCACTAACTCAAACTTCTTCGGACCTCCTCAAGAGCGCTCTTTCCTTGAATGTGTCGCGCGAACGACAGATTCCCGTAGGAGCGGATTCTTCGTATCAATTCTGAGCCGCATCGAAGGACGCTTTCACAGCTCGTCGACGTTGCGGCACAGAGGTCGCTGGTTCGCAACGTGGGAGCCGTGGTGCTCCCAGATGACGCGCGACCACTCGACTGTCGTGGCCCTTAGCGATTTATTGAAACGTAGTCGGAACGTTGTCGCGGAGACGAGCGGCCGCGTAGACGAAATGTTAAGAACGGCGAGTCGGTCGTTGTGACGACAGGATCCTGGAGGTCGATGTGAATTTGTCCGTCTACAAGCTGGCATCGCTCAAACGGCGTTCGACGCTGATCGCTCTGATGTGCGCAACGTTCATCCTCGTTGGCGGGTCCATCGCTGCTGGGGAAGCGACCACACCTCACGATTCATCGAAGAGCGCGAACGCTGCGACAACCTCAACCTCGCAGTGGACGATTCCGTCTGACGAGCAGAATGCGCCTCTCGTTGCAACGCCCGGTGGCGCCAGTTATGGCGACGGCGGGTTCAACGCGGTTGACTGTCCAACTTCACAGTTTTGCGCCGCAGTTGGAGCGAGTGGATCGCTCGAAGGGGTCGTGGTCACATCTAATGATGATGGAACATCGTGGTCGGCAAGCCCGTTGGAAAGTGGGGTGCCCGAATTGAATGCGATCGATTGCGCAAGTGCGAGCGACTGTGTGGCGGTCGGTTAAGGAGTCGCATTGACGACTTCTGACGGCGGCGTCTCGTGGAGCACGCAGAGCATCCCGACTCCCAACACGACGCTTCTTGGCGTGAGCTGTCCGAATACGTCACTCTGCATTAGCGACGGAGTTACTCCCGGTAATTCGGGACCCTATGGGGGCCAACTCCTGTATTCGTCGAACGCGGGTCTGACCTGGGCAACTGCTTCTTCATCGACGCCCATCGGCGCCCTGGGGTCAGTGGACTGTCCCAGTACCACGTTTTGTGTCGCTGTGGGAGCTCAAATTCTCGTCAGCACGGATGGGGGAGAGTCGTGGAGCCCCAGAACGGTGGACGGAGGTACGGGAGTGCTGCGGGCCGTGGCGTGCTCGTCGGCATTGGACTGTGTGGCGATTGGTCCGGATCCGATGGGCTACAGCAACACAACGCTCGCGGCATTTGAAATCTCGACATCTGACGGTGGGGCAACCTGGCAATCGAACGTCATGCCCGCGGGGCTTTGGATGATGAACTCGATCTCCTGTACGGGTGATGCCACTTGCGTGGTCGCGGGACCTTCCTCTAGCACGACGTCAGCGCCCATGTTTCTGAGTGCCGACAACGGGAGCACATGGACGACCGATCCACCGCCAACCGGCGTGACGTCAATCGGCTCACTGAACTGTGAATCCGACGCAAGCTGCGTGTTCACGGGATACGAGGGCGATTCCGCCGTCTTTGGCGAAGCTCCGAGTTCAGGATCAGGGTCCGTAACGAGTGCCGCATCGCTCGCCGCAAACTCGCCGGCGGCGTCGTGATGAACCGACTCTCGACTCTCCTCAAGACCGCCAACGCACTTGTGCGAGTACTTCGTCGAGTGGAAGAGGGGTTACTCAAGTTGTCACTCGCGCTTGCAGTGATGAGTGCGGCGACGGGGATCTACCTCGGCGAAGGGGTAAGCCAGGCCGCTGCGTCCCCCGTGCCCCGCGTCGCCACGGCGGGGTTGGTCGCCAATACGTCGTCGCACCCTTTGACCTCGGGTCCCGCCGTTTACACGCCGGGCGAACTGTACGGAGGTTCGAACCCGACGGCCGTCTGTTTCACCTGTGAGGCATCAACCATTACCGGCTCCGCCCCGCCTTCCTCGTCCTTGGACAGCGGAACGGGCGTTGACACGATGACCGGCGACTTCTCGACCTCGCTCTCGCTGTTCAGCGTTCCGACGGTAAACCTTCCCTTGGCGCTCGATCTCACGTACGACGCGCAGCTCGCTCAATCCGAAGTGACGGGAGGCTCCACTGGCGAGTGGGGCTACGGGTGGTCATCCACCTTGGATCTCTCTGTGACCCCCCAGACTCCGGGCGACAGTACGACAACGACGCAAATCGTGGTCAATCAAAGCGATGGTTCCGAAATCGACTTTGACAAGTCATCATCGGGGACGTCGTGCCCTTCCGGCGACTATCCCGCTACGAGCAAGTACACGGGCCCTTACGCCAGTCAATCGGATTCGCAGTGGTGCGCACTCGACAACGTGCAGGGGCAGCTGTCAGACTTGTACGCAGAAGAAGCCATCTATTTCCTTCAGGATGACTCGGAGACGGTCGACGGCTTTGCGTGGGACGGTCAATTCACTGGCCAATATCCCGCTGAGGCAGGTTACGGGGAAGTTGCACCCTCCTACGATATTCCGCCGGGAGAGGACGGTTGTCCCGAGTCGGCGACCGACTGCACGCTCTACAGCGGGTCAGGTGCCGGATATTACGATGAGGCGTTTAACTCCCTTGGGCAAGTCTACGAGGCGATCGATCCCTCGGGCGTGACGTACACGTTCACCTACAGCTCGCACGACGACCTCACCAGCGTGACCGAGTTTGCCAATCAGACGAATCCAAGTACCTGGAACTACGTCTACGACACTGGCGCTCCGAGCCCCAACACCGGCGATCTCACCGAGATCTACGACCCTGACGCGGGAGTGTCGACGCCGTCTTCATTCGACTCCGGCGCGTACCACTCGGCGGCGGTGGCGTACGACAACTCCGGCACCGATACCGGCATGGTGAGTTCAGTCACCGATGGTCCGTTACCGAGCGGGACGGGCGCAGCGACCACGAGTTACACCTACGCCGACGGCTGCTCCACCGGTGTATGCGTGGGCCCGTCGGGCGCTCAACAGACCACCGTGACGTACCCTGCGCAAGTTCCCTGTCTCAGCTGCACTGCGGTCTCGCCGGTCGAAGTGGACACTTATGCCGCTGGCCTCGAAACGGAAACCTCGCTGGGCTCGACAACGGACGCTGCCGACAACGAGACGTGGCAGTACGCCTGGACCCTGGGCGACGGGAGCGCCAATTCGACCGAGGTCGTCACCTACCCTGATTCCTTAAGTGGCACCGCGCCAACTGCCACCATCGTCTCGGATCCAGCGGGCAACGTAATCTCCACGACGAACGCCGAAGGCGACGTCGCAACGTCGGCGTACAACGATGTTGACGCCAACGTCGCTCCCGAACTGTTGTGGAGCTATCCCGGGGCGTCATCGAACGCACCCGACGACCCACCCGCGGGCGCGTGGGTCTATACGTACAACGAACCCAGTCTGAACTATCAACTCGAGTCCGCGACCAACCCTCTTGGAAACACCACCTACTACGGGTACTACGGCGAAACGAACGTCAGACTGTGCTACGTCGTGCCACCAACCGTCACGATCTCGCTCCCGCCCACTGTCTGTGACGGTACCCCCTGGAGCGACGAGGTTTCCGAGCTGCCCAAGTGGGGTGAAACGGCCTACACGTACAACCACATGGGAGAGATAACCGGGACGTACGTCGACTGGGGTGACACAGCAACCGGCGCCGACCCGCAGGCCACAACGGCCAGCTACAACGACATGGGCGACGAAGTGTGGTCTATCCCGCCCGTGGGCCAGTCGGGGGTGCAATCGGCGTCGAATCCGTACGCCACCGTCACCACGTACACGCCTGGAAACCTCCCCTCGACGGTGACGCCACCGGGTCAGGGGACCACCACAGACACCTACGACGCGGCGCTCAATCTCGTCTCAAGCGCAGGGCCGGCATCGACGACCACTACCGTTTACGACGGCGACAATCGACCGTGCTATCAGCTGGTGGGCGGCTCCGGATCCGGCTTGACGTGTACGAGTGCCGCTCAGGAGGGCTCGACAGCAACGACTTACGTCCCCGGTAGCACCAATGTTGCTTCCACCACCGATTCATTGGGCCACATCACCACCAACTACTACGGAGATTTGGCGTATCCGAACTCGCCCACGGAGGTCGTTGACTCTCTGGGCGACGCGATTCAGTACACCGCGTACGACGACTACGGAAACGCCTGCGTCTCCGGCGACGTCGCCATCTCGGCGCAGGGGACCACGTCCCAATGCAACTATGTGTCAGGCGACACGTCGACGACCTATAACGCGATTGGCGACGAGACTTCGGTGACCGATCCGAGCGACAACACGACGACGAACGCATTCACCAACACCTCGTACCCGGCTCTAGAGACCTCGACGACCAACGCCCTCAGTGCGGAAACGTCCTACAGCTACGACGCGGACGGCCGGCTGGTGACGACGACCAATCCGGACGGCACGTCAATCAAGACGTCGTACGATGCCGACAGTCGGGTCTGCCTCACGTCGGACAACGGGACGAGTTACGGCTGCGGCTCGGGCACCGGTGACACGGGCGTCATTTCGTATACGTACAACGGAGCGAACGATCGTCTGTCCACGACGACATACTCCCCCTCAGCCGCCGCGACGACGTATTCCTACGCCGATGGTGAATTGCAGAGCACCACCGACGCGAATGATAAAACCGTTTCCTACCTGTACAACTACGACGGTCAGGTCATCTGCGAGGCCTACCCAATCGACGCCTCGACGGGCTGTGGCACGATCGCGTCGCCCGCCACAGGCTCTCCGACCAACACGATCGTGAAGCGTGCCTACGACTCGGCGGGACGTTTGCATGCGGTCACGGACTGGATGTCCACGAACAACACCACGACCTACACGTACGGCGACGCCTGGACGCCAACAACGCCGACGTCGGTTACCTCCGTCGGAGCCACGGCGGCGTACGGCTACAGTGCCAACGGCGAGCCCACGAGCTTGAGCGTCGGGTCGTCGATTAGCGACAGCTGGACCTACGACAACGACCAGCGTGAGTCCACCACCGAAATCAACGGTTCGAGCTCATCGTCAAGTGTATATAACGCGGACGATCAGATCACTGCGGCAACCAACCTCGGGTTGTCTACCAGCAACGACACCTACACGGTGGCGGCGAACGGAGAGATCACGAAGGACACTCCACCTTCTGGATCGGCGACAAACTTCTCGTACAATGGCGGCGACGAGCTTTGCAATGCGGCGACGAGCTCGACGGCGTGCGGGTCGGATCCGTCAACCGGTACGAACTTTACCTACACGACCAATGGCGAGCGTTCCACTGCCACGCCCTACACCAGCGGTACGGCGGGTGCGACGACTTACTACGACTGGAACGCGTACGGCGAACTGTGCAATGTCGCCACGAGTGCCACTGCCTGCACTTCTACCCCCACCAGCGGCACCGGCTATCAGTACAACGGCGATGGGCTGCGGACAACGGCGACGACGTCTTCGACCACTACCGACTCCACCTGGGACCTAGTTGCGGGTGGAGCGATTCCACTCAACATCAACGACGCCATTACGAGTGGGAGTGCCACGACGAACGTCAGTTACATCTACGGTGATCTGCTCTTTGGCGGCACGGCCCCGATCGAACAAATCACGACAACCTCCACCGGCGCGACGGCGGTGTTCCTCGTCGCGAATCAAACGGGTGTTCAGGGCGTGTACAGCTCATCGGGTGGAACTGACGAGTTGGCCGTCTACTCTCCCTACGGTAAACACACGATTACGACTGGTTCGGATGCGACTCCATTTGGCTTCCAGGGTTCGTACACGGACCCAACGGGGCTGATCTACCTTATTAACCGCTACTACGATCCGTCAACCGGAACGTTCGTCACAGTGGACCCTGACGTTTCGGAAACGAAGGAGCCGTTCACCTACACGGACGACGATCCCGTGAACCTCGTTGATGCTTCGGGGCTCATACCATCGCTTGGAGGAATGGAGTCGGACGCGCAGTCTGGTTCAATTGGTTCGCAATATCAGGGGATTGTAGATATTGAGGATGCTTCGAATCTTGAGAATCAAGTTCTTTGCGTGGAAAATAGTGCCGAAGCTCAGCTCAATACCGACTGGCTGAATGAACTAGGTCCCGAAGGTTCGGATCTTCTGTCCGCGACGCAAAAGTATCAGGAGGATCTCTCGAGTTACACGCAGGAGGTACAGCCGCTGGTTCAGAATCTGGCCCAAGTAGCTCTAAACGCTTACAACGTTGCCAGTGCTCACTCTGACTTTGCGGACTCAGTCGTCACCTTGCAGGAAGCTCAGGACGCATACAATATCGCCGTTGGAAGCGAAAATGAGCTGGATGCACTGGACAATCTAGAGGCGGCGGGAGCATACGCGGGAGCCACGGCTCTAGCGTATGGGTATTCAGTTTCGGACCTTTGGCTGGGGCTGATCGGATTATTTTCTTGACAAAACTGATGGTGGGGTATTCACACGTGGACGAGAACCTCGAAGAGTTGACGCATAAATATGTTGCAAATCACGAACGGTACGATGATTGTCATTCCGAGCTGATGGTCCGCTTCTCTCGGTTGGGCGCATGGAGATCTCAATTTAGAGATAGGTGGACTGACTCCGGACCCCATTCGAACGAATTGGATGCGAAGTTCAAGGAGGTTCTTCAGCCTGTGAGAGCAGCGCTTACGAGTTGGCTGCACATTGAAGAAGAACGTAGAGACAACTTGGCCCGCCTTCTAAAGGCATCGACAAAAGTTAAGCCGTCGAACGCGAAGAAGAAGTTGCCCATATTGGAAGAATTGGTGCAATCAAGTGTGCGGGATCTCGACGAAGGGATCTCGCGGCGTGTCGCAATATTGGATGAGTATGAACGAGCGCTCCAAGCGGTCGAGCTTTTCTTCGACAGGGAAGTACCATCGGCCTAGAGATGTGTGAAGTGTCAGCCCCTGGGCGTGTCGTTAAACTTCAGTGTCCAAGTTGTGGAATGCGATTCGAATTCAGGCTCCGCGAGTCGAGTCATGCGCCGGTGTTCCGCTCAATACCGAATGTCGCACGAACGCTCCTTTGGCTGGCTCTACCTCTTGAATACGTGAAGAAAGTTCTCACACGTTCCACTCCCGAGACCCTTGGGATGGCACGCGAACGACGACGCAGTCGCCGTTCGCGTGGTCTGTATCATCTTTGCGTTGGAAAAATAATTGGCCTGTCGAGAGTCAGTGGTTTGCGGATCAACGTGGGTGGGGTTGTATGGGAAATTTGATCGCCCACGAAAACTGCCGTGTTTCTGAGAAGGCAGTTGGTGAGTTGGCGAAGTTGGTGATCAGGTTCACCAACTTTTAGTAATTCGTTATCAGGTGAAACGGACGAGTTGGCGGGTTGGTCCCTTGTTTGCGACGCGAGGTGCCCCAGAGATTCGTACTCGGAGGTGTCGTACACCGAGATATCACTTCGTACTCCGATTTTGGTGGTGGAACCGTAAAGACCACTGACACTGTTGTTCTCGGCAATAATCGCGCCTGAAGAATTTTCTGATTTCAAAAAAATCTAGCCATTCGTACACCGATCTCCCTGGTCAGTACCTCCGACTATGGAGTGTCCGTGGCCCCGCTCGGTGACTTTCGTAATCAACCGCTACTACGACCCGACGACGGGTGAGTTCGTGAGCGTGGACCCCGACGTGGGTGTCACTGGGCAGCCGTATGGGTACGCAGGCGATGATCCGATCGACAACGCTGATCCGCTTGGGCTCTGCATTTTTGGAGGATCGTGGTGCAACGGGATTCAGCATGTGGTTGCTTCCACGTACGATAGCTTCCGTCACCAGACGGCATCGGTTGCGGACTTCCCGGCAAACGCTGTCGTGTCCGCCGGAAGTTCGATCTTCAACGCGTACGACAGGATCTATCAAGACGGAGCAAATGGCTGCCCTTTCTTTTCAATCGCGACCCAGGAGAACGTCGGTGACGCGTTGTTTGGAGATGAGAGCGCAGCGCTCATGTTTGGCGGAGAAGGTGAGGCTGAAGAGGCCAGTGAAGAAATTGCAACAGACGTTGGACATGCCGGGATCCATCAATACCCCGGGATTGAAGCTGGAAAGAGTCAGTTTTACGACAACGTGAATCTAGGTGACCTAAGCGACACCAACGGACTTCAAGGGACCGTCCAATCAAACGGTAACGTGCGATATGTGTTGCAAGCTCCTGAAGACATCGGTGTTGACCGAAGCACTGGCCTTCCGACCAGTCTCTACACTGTGATCCGAGGACCGGCGGGGAACGTCATAACAATGTTCCCGGGTACAAGTCCGCTCAGTTGATATGTCTCTACGAATCGAATTACGCACAAGAACTGGAAAGGTCCTGGGTGTGACGGGCGAGGTCTATGACGCTCTTGATGCGATGCTCCCTGAATTGAATTTTGAGGACTTTCCTCTGGCTGCCGGAATCGATCGATATTCGAGAACAATGTTTAATTCTTCGCAGATGGCGCCACTTACCATGGAGTTCGAACGAATGCTTTCAGATGCCCCCGAGCGCCGTAGGGAATTGCTTAACGCTCTCATCGAGTTCTGCAACGAAGGCTCTCTTCTTTCGGAGTGTGAGTTGTGGTTTCTGGGAGATTAGATGCGTCCTCGCGCTTGGTTGTACTCCGAGGCGGAATCCGATCGACACTGACCTTGATGACGTAAAGAAAAGTTAAACGGATTTGCCTTTCAAGGGGTCCTGTGGGCGCTGTCTCAGCGCCCGATCGGCCCAACGGGCGGACTAAGTGATCATCAAAATCGTTCGACTCTCGATCTCAAAAACAGTTTCTCGACACGCCAATAAGTTCTTGCTCGGTTTCGCTGTTTTCGAGTGGCTCTATATGTGTGGGAACGGCATCACTTCCGAACGAAGGAGCATTGCGAAAACACATAGGTTCAGATGACGAAATATGACCGGCAAGCTATTCCCAGCTGGTTTTTCGTGAACGTGATCCCGACGCGCAACGACAAGAGGTTCAGCTTCTGGGATCCCGCGACCTTTGGGCAGCAATGTGTGATTGCTCGGTGGTCCGGATGGTTCACTCATGACGGCCAAGCGCCACTTTGGAACAGTTCGTCGCAGAGCATCTGGACGGTGGCAAGCGCTGTACGTCCATGACGGGAAAACTCATTCAGCTGGTACTTTCGCCTCTAAGGCCGACGCCCTCGCAAATCTTGCAATGGTCGAAGCAGATCTGCGACGCGGAGCTTGGATTGATCCCAAGGCTGGCATAGCGACTCTGGACGAGTACGCGGGGCAATGGCTCGACCAACGAGGGAATCTCGCTTTTCGCACGCGAGAGCTTTATCGATACCTCCTCGACTGTCACATTCTCCCCGCGCTTGGTCAGTCAAGCTTGGCGGGTTTGGCTCCTTCGAGGATTCGGAGTTGGCACGCGAATCTGGCTCTGGCGCACCCCACCACGGCGGCCAAGGCCTATCGACTTCTTTCGTCAATTCTTCGAACTGCTGTTGTTGACGGACTGATATTTTCCTCGCCATGCAGGGTCGAGGGAGCGGGCGTCGAGCGTCCCGCTGAACGACCGGTTGCAACCGTCGCAGAAGTCGAAGCGCTCGAGGCAGCTTTGCCCGAGCACTTACGGCTCATAGTTCCCCTCGCTACTTGGTGTCAACTTCGACGGGCGGAACTTCTGGGGCTTCGGCGAATGGACGCGGATCTGCAACACGCCTTGTTGCATGTCGAACAGTGCCGAACATTCACGATGCATGGGGAGTCTCTTGTCAAGGGCCCAAAGACGTCAGCAGGTCGGCGCTCGATCGCTGTTCCCGATCCCCTGGTCCCCAAGATCGAGGCGCATTTAGAGCGTTTCACAGGCCACGAGGCGGACTCTCTCGTGTTCACCGGTCTCACGGGCGTGCCCCTTACAGGAAAGGTTCTACAGGTCTCCTGGCAGCGAGCAAGGGCAAACGTCGGGAGGACCGACTTGCATCTGCACGACTTGCGGCACACCGGGCTCACATTGGCGGCGGCAACTGGCGCAACGACCGTGGAGTTAATGTACCGCGCCGGCCACTCGTCCTCAGCTATGCGCTATCAGCACGCAACGAAGGATCGCGATCGGATAATCGCTGACGCTCTCGGAGTACTCCTCACGGGAAGTTCGCAAGGATCGGTCGATCCTGACGACGCTCGCTCTGAATAGGAAATCGAGAGGAGCAGTGAAAGGTCGACTCCTCGATCGTTTCGGGCATGATCTGGGCATGATCGGGCATGATCGGGCATGATCGGGGCATGTCACAGAGGACAACAGTGGTCAAACGCGGTTAGCCATGGTCACGCGAAAGCGCATGAAGCAATTGAGCTTTCGAAAGAAATTCGTTTGAGCGGGTGACGGCTAGGTGGAGCGGGTGACGGGAATCGAACCCGCATGGCCAGCTTGGAAGGCTGGAGCTCTACCATTGAGCTACACCCGCATCTCAGTAACACTGAGCAATCCATTGTAGGTGATGCCATTACCGTGTCGAAGTGGAAGAAACGCTCTTCGATCAAGTCGGCGGGGAGGCATTCTTTCTCCAACTTGTGGACACATTTTACGCTGCGGTTGAGAAGGACCCGATCCTGCGTCCCATGTATCCCGAGGATTTGACCGAATCGAAGGCCCATTTCACGATGTTCCTCATCCAGTATTGGGGCGGTCCCCGCACGTATCAAGAAGAACGTGGACATCCGCGTCTCAGGATGCGTCACGCTCGCTTTGAGATCACCAAGAGCGCCCGCGACGCGTGGATTGCAGCCATGAGCTCTGCGCTTAACTCGGTGAGCGAGAAGCTCACCAGTGAGCAACTCGAGTCATTGACGTCGTATTTTCAGATGGCCGCGACGCAGCTACGCAACACGTAAGATTCGCCGCAATCGTCCCTGACCGATTGCGGCGCCAAGCAGGACGATGGCACCGCCCACTGGCTCAAACCACGTAAAGGACTCATTCAAGAAGATGACGCCCGCGATCACCGCGACGACGGGCGAAATATAGGTGACGGTGCTCGCGATGGAACTTCCGGCGGCCGAGATGACGCGAAAGTTCCACATGAAGGCGAACCCGCTGCCGAAGATGCCGAGCGCCAACGCGGAGCACAGGGCCTTGGCAGTCACTCCGTGTCCGTTCGATCCATGGATCAAGAATGTGGGCAAGAGTGTTGCCGTTGCAAGGATGAGCTGAGCGCTCGCCAACGAAACGGGGGCGAGCCCCCGCGGGATGAGGTATCGCCGACTGTAGGGATACGAGGCGCCATACAGCGTGACGGCGCCAAGGAGTGCCGCGATCGCCCACCACGGATTCTTGCCCAATCCCTGCCAGACGCCCAGCACGACAAGAACACCGCAGAGTCCGACGCCGAGGCCCACCAGCTGAAAGCGATGCATCGGCTCGTCGCGAAAGACCGCGAGCATGAAAAATAAGGTCGTGAGCGGCGTCAGCGCATTGATGATGCCCGCGACGATCGAGGTAGTGCGCGTCTCGGCGAGAGGAAAAAGTATCCCCGGGATGATGTTGAGACAGAGCGCGACCACCCAAAGATGAAGCCACACGATCCGTTCCCGAGGCAATCGGACGCCAGTGATCCGAGCAATGAGAACCAGCGTGATTGCACCAAGCGCACAGCGTACGAATGCGACGCCGTAGGGCGTCAAAAAACCGAGGGAGAGTTTGATGAAGAGGAACGAGCACCCCCAGACGATGCCGGTCCCCAAGTACGCGGGCAACCACGATCTCGCCGGTGCTGACATCTTCGAAGGCTACGCGGCCCTTGTAAGACGTCCACGAAAACGTCACAGGGACTCTTTACGCTGTGGGTATGAGTAGTCGCGACCTTTGGCGCGAGGGCGAGGTGCGAGTCATCTCAGTAACCCCGGTATCGAGGGGTGTCGTTCGTCCCTTTTTGCTCACGGTCACGACGCTCGCGCTTATCGTCGAAGGGGCGTCACGCTACTCCTGGGTGCATCGTTACGAAGAGTGGTTCATCATCGTGATGGTCTTACCGTTCTTAGCGGTGACGCTCACGAGGACGTGGCGCTGGCGCTCGCACAAGGTGCACGTCACAAATGAGCGGGTGATTATTGAAGGGGGCGTGCTGCGTCGCTATCGCACGGCGGTCGAGCTTCGCGACGTGCTCGGCACCCGGGTGGACCAACGGGTGAGTGAGCGGCTTACTCGCCGCGGCTTCGTACACCTCGATACCCTCGGCTCGTCGATACCGGTGGGGCTCGTGCGACATCCGGGCGCGCTCTGTCGTCTCATCGACGCCGAGCGCCTTTCGAGCGAAGACACGACGTTTCCGCTCGACACCGTCTTTACCTACGACGACCCTGACCGCTACCAACTCGAGATGCGACCTGACGAATGGCAGCGGCGTCGCTACGAATGAGGGGCGTGACATTTCCGGTACGGTGACTCCGTGGCAAACCGATACCGTTGCACCGCGTGTGGCAATCTGACTCGCTTTGACGTGGTAGAGACCACTTCAGTGCGCTCGTTTCATCACTACAGCGTCGGCGGTGAGCTCACCGTCGAAGAGCCCGAGGTGATCGCCCACAACGTCGAATCAGTGACCTGTCGCTGGTGCGGGCACGGGCGTGGTGTCGAGGCCTATACCGAGACCGAGTGAGCGACTTTCAAGCTCGCTCCTTTGACGCTCCTCGCAAGCGCCCCGCGCCACGCGAGTTCGTCGGCGTCACGCCAACTGGCGAGGAGCGTCGCATCGACATCCATCGCATGGCCCTCGTCGTCGCCGTCAAGCCCGACTGTGACGGTTGTCGCGAGTTCATCCGCGGTGACCTCGACGAGCTGTCCGGCGTGGACGTCGTCATCGTGAGCGCCACCTCGAGCAGCGAATGGGCCGATGCGACGAACGAGGTGCTGATCAGTCCTGCGCTCATGAAAGAGCTCGACATTCGTTCGGCGCCGTTTTATGTCCTCATTGACCCGACGACGCAACGGGTCGTGACCGAGGGCGTCGTATTCGGTCCCTCCCAGGTCGCCGCAGAGATCGCGAGCGCGCTGCAACGCTGAAGATGTCACACAGTGCTGCGAAGGTGGAACCATCAAGCGAGAGGGACACCATGCGCAAGGACATTGAAGTTTCCATTAGCTGCCACGACTGCGTGCGGCGCGGAACCCCAGACTGCTCTGACTGCCTCGTGACGTTCGTACTCGGTGAAGAGCCCGAGGCATTGGTCCTTACCGAAGCTGAAGCTCAGGTCGTCGACCTCTTCACGTCCGAGGGTCTGATACCGACGCTCAAGTTCGACCGCGTTCGCCACTAGCAAACCCCTTTCACTAGCGTGGGTTATATGGCCCGCCACCTCCTGGTGACCAATGACTATCCACCGAAGACGGGCGGCATCCAGGTCTACCTGCACGAACTCTGGAGTCGACTGGAGAGCGGTCGTGCCGTCGTGCTCACCGCCTCGTCGCACGGGGACGCCACCGCGTTTGACGCGTCGAGCGACGTTGTCGTCGAACGGGTCGCCACGCCGACGCTCTTCCTACCGAGCTGGCGCGCGTATCGATCGATCGAAGACGCGATCGAACGACACCAACCTGAACTCGTGCTTCTTGATCCCGCGTGGCCGCTCGGACTTCTCGGCCCGCGCCTTTCGCGACCCTACGGCGTCGTGCTGCACGGCGCCGAGGTGACCATACCCGGTCGCATCCCGTTCCTCGCTTCTTCGCTTCGTTATGTGTTGACTCGTGCAGTGGTGGCGATCTGCGCGGGTTCCTTCCCCGAAGACGAGGCTCGACGCTGTGCCGCCGACGCGATGTGCCCAGTTGTGCAGGTTCCTCCAGGCGTCGACACATCTCGATTCGTTCCCGTCGATAGCGATCGGCGCCACGCGGTGCGCAGCGAGATGGGTTTTTCGGACGATGAATTGCTCGTGGCCTCGTACTCACGTCTCGTGCCGCGAAAAGGCATGGACACGCTGATTCGTGCGAGCGCAAAGCTGCGCGAGAGCTATCCAGCGTTGCGCGTCGCGATCGGGGGAGCAGGTCGCGATCGCGCACGGCTCGAGCGACTCGCTAGGAAGTTAGGGGCGCCCGTCACCTTCCTCGGTCGCGTCGACGACGAACTCTTGCCATCGTGGATAGCGGCGAGCGACCTCATGGTCATGGACTGTCGCAATCGCTGGTTCGGCTTCGAGCAAGAGGGCTTCGGCATCGTCTTCGTCGAGGCGGCGGCGTGTGGCGTCGCTGAGATTGCTGGTCGCTCCGGTGGCAGTCACGACGCCGTCAGCGACGGCGAGACGGGCATCGTGCTCGACCGTCCGCGCAGCGTTGCCGATCTTGCTGCCGCGATGACGTCACTTATTGACGACGTGGAACGTCGCGCTCGCTTCGGCCTGCTGGCGCGCGACGTTGCCGTCCGGGAGTTCTCGTGGGACCGACTCGCGGGCGTTTTGGGCAACGGTCTTGAGCCATTTGACAGCGTCGAGTGGGTCCAGACGCCGACCTAAGGTGGGAACCGATGGAGGCCAGGTGATACAGCGGGCGACGGAGTCGACTCTGGTCAACGCTCCGCCTGACGTGGTCTATCGAGTCGTCACCGACTTCGAGCGCTACATGGACTGGGTCAGCGATTTGAAACGAATCGACGTGCTCGAGCGTGACGCGGAGGGCCGACCACTCGAGGTTGAGTTTCGAGCGGCAGCATTTGGTCGTTCGACGACGTACACGCTCCACTACGACTACAGCCGCGCGCCTGAGCTGCTCTCGTGGCACCAGACCCAAGGTGACTTGACCTCGACGCTCAATGGCCAGTACCGCTTCGAACCGGCGTCGGGCGGGACCCTCCTCACCTACGACCTCGAGGTCGAGATGTCGGTGCCAATCCCCTCGTTTATCAAATCGCGTGCCGCGTACCGCATTCAAGACCAAGCGCTTCGCGAGCTGAAGCGCCAGGCCGAACGCCAGCTTCATGAGTGACGTCGCGATCGGCATTGACGTCGGCGGCACGAAGGCGCTCGCGCTCATGGTGGCCCGCGATGGACGCATCGTCGGCGAGATCAAGTCCCAGACTCCTCACGACGAGGGTTTCGGTGCCGGCGAGGCGACAGCGAAAGTCGTCACCGAGCAAGTCTTCGAGCTCTGCGAACGACAAGGACTCGACGCAGCGCACGCGCCCATCGGCATCGGCCTGCCGGGCATGATGCGTCGCGACGGACATCTCGCGTTCGCGCCAAATCTGCAGACTGCGTCGGGCGCAGATCTTGGCGCACTGCTCAGTTCGGCGCTCGGAAACTCGAGCGTGTTCTGCGAGAACGACGCCAACTGCGCGGCACTCGCCGAGCATGAGTGGGGTGCGGGTCGCGGCATACGCGACTTCGTCATGGTGACCCTCGGCACGGGCATCGGTGGTGGCGTCGTTGCCGATGGCCAACTGGTGCGCGGGCGAAGCGGGTTCGCCGGCGAGATCGGCCACATGGTGGTGGAAGCCCACGGTGCGCCGTGCCTCTGCGGTGGCAAGGGATGTTGGGAGCGATACGCCTCGGGGGGCGGGCTGCACCGATTGACCCGCGAGGCGGCCTGTGAGGGACGTCTCCCCACGCTCGTCGAGCGCTGTGGTGATCCGCGCGCCGTGCGCGCCGAGGATGTCTCGTCCGCAGCTGCCGAGGGCCTCGAAGAAGCAGTGGCGCTCATGCGCGAAGTCGGTTGGTGGCTCGCCCTCGGACTCGCCAACCTCGCCGCGATCCTCGATTGTGGACACTTTGTGATCGGCGGCGGACTCTCCGCCGCGTCGGACCTCGTGCTGCCAGCAGCACGCGACTACCTCGCCGAGCTCGTTGAAGGCTACGACGCGCGTCCGACCATCACGGTCACCTCATCGATGTTCGGCCCCCGCTCGGGAGCGATGGGTGCGTCGCTGGTCGCCTTTGCGGGCGCGTGAAGATCGGCGTTCTTCTCCCGACGTTTCGCGACAACACGACTGACGCACTTGCCGCCGCTGATGAGGCCGAGCGCGCGGGGCTCGACGGCGTGTTCGCGTTCGATCACTTGTGGCCGATCGGTTCGCCGACACGTCCGTCCTTCGCGCCGATGCCCATCCTCTCGGCCGTCGCCGCCCGCGCAGAACGTCTGCACGTCGGGACGCTCGTTGCGCGGATGGCACTCGTCGGCACACCCACGCTCGTCGAGCGATTCCTGACGCTCAACTCGCTTGCGCCCGGACGGGTCATCGCGGGTCTCGGCACGGGTGATGAGCTCTCGAGGGCTGAACAGATCGCCTACGACACGGGCTATCCGTCCGCCGAAGAACGCTGGGAGCTACTTGCCGACGCGTTGGAAGCGCTGCGTGGCCACGTCGACATCTGGTGCGGCTCCGGGCTTCCGTCAACCGAAGAAGTCGCGCGCGCCCACGGCGCCACCCTCAACCTTTGGGGCGCGACAGTGGCACGCGTGCGAACGGTTGGCGCGCGAGGCCCGGTCAACTGGGCGGGGCCCATCGAGGGCGACGTGGCGATGACGCTCGATCAGCTGCGTGACGCCGGAGCAACGTGGGCTGTTGCGTCGTCGGCAACGCCCATTGCTGAGCTCGCAAAGTGGCGTCGCGCGGCCTGACTCACTACGGTTTACAGATGGAGTTCCGCCGTGTCACGGGCCTGCCCCCGTATGTCTTCGCTCAGATCAATGGTTTGAAGGCCGACGCGCGCGCCCACGGACGCGACGTCATCGACTTCGGGTTCGGTAATCCCGACCTGCCGAGCCCCGACGTGGCAGTCGAGAAGCTTGCCGAAGCCGCCCACAACCCAAAGAACCATCGCTACAGTGCAAGCCGAGGCATTCCGAACCTCCGCCTTGCGATCGCGAATCGCTACAAGCTGCTCTTTGATGTGGACCTCGACCCCGAGAGCGAGGTGGTCACAACCATCGGCGCAAAGGAGGGCTTCACGCACCTCATGTGGGTGATGCTCGGGCCGGGAGACTCGGCGATAGTGCCGTCTCCGAGCTATCCGATCCACTTGGCGGGGCCTGGATTTGCGGGTGCGAGCGTCATCACCGTACCGATGCACGACCCGGGGATGAGCGAGAACGAACCGGGCGACGACTTCTTCGAAGGACTGCTCAGTGCCTGGGAACGGGCAGAGGTCAAGCCTCGGGTGATCGTTGTCTCGTTTCCGCATAACCCGACAAGTGCGTGCGTGGACCTCGCCTTCATGAAGCGGCTCGTGGCCTTCGCTCTTGAACGTGACGTCGTTATCTGTCACGACTTTGCCTACGCTGACCTCGGCTTTGACGGCTACCGTCCGCCGTCGATCCTCCAGGTTCCGCGAGCGAAGGAGTGCTGCGTCGAGCTCTACACGCTGACCAAGTCCTTCTCGATGGCCGGGTGGCGCGTGGGATTCCTCGTTGGCAACGCTGAGATCGTGGCGGCGCTCACGAAGCTCAAGAGCTACCTCGACTACGGCACCTTTCAGCCCGTTCAGATCGCCGCGATCGTCGCGATGAACGAGGCCGTCGACTACCCCGACCAGCTGCGAACGATCTACCAGTCGCGTCGCGACACGCTCATCGATGGACTCCATCGCGTCGGGTGGGATGTGGTCGCGCCGCGCGGTTCGATGTTCGTGTGGGCACCGATCCCCGAGTCGTACTCGGAGATGAAGTCGCTCGAGTTCTCGAAGTTCCTCATCAAAGAGGCCGACGTCGCGACAAGTCCGGGCGTTGGCTTTGGCGACGGCGGCGACGGACACGTGCGCTTTGCTCTCATCGAGAACGAGCTGCGCACCGGTCAGGCGATCCGCAACCTCCGTCGCGCGCTCACCAAGCTCGGCTGATTACGGCCAACCGGCGCCGGGTACCTCGACGTCGGCCGCTTCAATCTTGCCAACGAAGGCGTCCGCGATCTTGAAGCGGTCACTCGTCGGCGCGGTCATGACAAAGAGACGCTTGCGATCCTTTCCACCGAGCATGCAGGCGTAGGCGTAGTCGCTTGTTTCGACGACGCTCGTAGTCTCCCCGCCCTCCTTGACGCGCAGGCACTGTTTGGCCAGCGCGTTCGCAACCCAGACCTGACCATCAGCGTCGAGGCAGATGCCGTCAGCCGCGACGAAGTCCAGCTGTGCCCAGACGCGCCGATTCGACACGGTCCCGTCGGCAGCGACGTCAAAGGCGCTGAGGCGAAACTTCAGCGTCTCGGCGACGATAAGCGTCGCACCGTCGGGCGTGATGACGCTGCCGTTGGGAAAGTCCATGTCGGGGACGGCCTGAATGACGGCACCGGTGGGATCGATCACGACGAGGTTCGTCGTCGGCGGGGGAGCTGCCATCATGCCGGCCGGTCCTATCTCACGAAGCGTGAGGTCAAGGTCGAAGCCGAAGTTGCCCACGTAGGCATATCCCGTGGGTGAGACGACCATGTCGTTCGCCCAGAACCCGCAGTATGCCGAGATATCGCAGTAGAGCACGCTCGCGTCGTCGTGGCGTCGCATGACGCGCTGGTCGGTCATGGAGACGAAGAGAAGATCACTGTCGGGCAACCACCCGAGCCCAGACGGCTGGTTCGGCACCATCAGCTCGAGACGCTCGTCGGTGCCGTCGTGCGTTGAGAAGATGGCGTGGCGATAGAAGTCCGAGTACCACAGCCGCTCGTCGTGCCAGCGAGGTCCCTCGCCAAAGGTCAGTCCGTCGCGAACAGGGTGTGCCCCATAGCTCTCCATGATCCCCTAGGAATGCGTTAGGAGCGAACTTATCCGGATCACGGCGTGTTAGCGTTCCGGCGATCGTTATCCGTCGATAGGAGGTGAGACCCATGAACGCAGTAACCGCACTGGGTGCTCCTGGCGGTCCAAGATCGAGCGACTGAACTAATTGTCGCCGGGAGCGCCACACGCAATACCCGAAAGGCGACTCTCATGAACGCAATATCTTCGTCAACTCTGCACCCCACTTCGACGACGACATCTGACCGGACGAGGTCCGACCAAGATCGGCCGCGGACTGACGCCACCGAGCGGGAGCGCGCCGCGCGTGAGCGAGCGTTGGTACTCGGCGGTGCCGGATCGGTAGGTAATGCGTGGGAGATTGGCGTCATCGCAGGCCTATTTGAGGGCGGGTTGACGGTTACCAAGGCAAACCTGACCATCGGGACGTCGGCCGGATCGACCGCTGCGGCACAGATAACCAGCGGGATTACGCCGGGCGAACTGCTCGCCGAGATTCTTGCCGCTGCGCCTAAACCATCGACGGGCTTGGGATCCGAACGTCCACGCGCTCCGATCGGACCCGCGTCGGATCACATGGAGAGGACGAGCGCAGTCATTGGTGCTGCTCAGAATGCCGCCGACATGCGCCGCAGAATGGGCGCAGCGGCCCTCGAAGCGGACGAACCGTCGGACACTTCTGTGCAGTCAGAGTGGCGCGCCGTGGCGGCCGCTCGCCTGCCGAGTCAGCACTGGCCGCAACAGTCGTTACTCATCCCGGCGGTCGATGCCCAGACCGGTGAACCGGTCGTGTTCGACTGCAATAGCGGAGTCGACCTCGTGGACGCCGTCGCCGCCAGCACTTCGAATGGCTTCGGCATCCCTCCGTACCGCATCGGGGCCAACCGATACATCAACGGCGGCTACCGACGAAACGAGAATGCCGATCTGGCAGCTGGGTACGCACGGGTGCTGGTGCTGTCACCATTCGGTGGCAGGTCACGGTACCCGCTGGAGTGGGGTATGCATCTCGCAACACAGGTCGATGAGCTCCGCGCGTCGGGCAGCAGAGTCGACACGATCTTCCCAGACAGCGACTCTGAGCCAATGTTCGGCGCGAATGCGATGGATGTGTCGCTGCGTCCGGCAGCTGCTCGAGCTGGTTACGACCAAGGAAGAGCACTTGTCGAGCGGCTCGCCGAGTTCTGGCGCTGACGCACAGTGGATTTCGAAGGGCCACGTCACCTCAGGCGCGTTCGAGCGCGCGACACCAGGCGAGATAGCCCGCGTCGACAACGAGCGACTCTTCTGGTTCGAATCGCGACGTACTTCGCCACGCCGCCTCGAGACCATCAAGCGAGCTCCACTGACCGATCTCGAGACCGGCGATGCTTGCCGCTCCTCTCGCCGTTGCTTCGAGGGTGGAGCTGCGCAGCGTCGCCACCTTCGAGTTCGTCGCCTGCAGCGCCAGGAGTAGATCCATCGCAGCCGCACCGCCGTCACAGCGAAGCTCGCGTAGCTCCACGCCGCCAAGGCGAAACGCATCAGTCATCGCGCGCACCTGGTAGGCGAGCGCTTCGACGATGGCGCGTGCGATCTGACCTTTGCCAACGCCGCGGCTCAGTCCCGTGATCGCCCCGCGCGCGTCGGCTCGCCAGAACGGCGAGCCGAGCCCCGTGAAGGCGGGAACGAACTGCGCCCCGGCCGAGTCAGGGACGGACAACGCGAGCGATTCGAGTTCACTCGACGCCGCAATGATCCCGAGGTCGCGCAGCCACTGCACGGCGGCACCGGCAACGAACGCTGATCCTTCAAGTGCGTACGTGGCGAGGCCGGAGGCGCCGAGGTCCCAGGCGACGGTCGTTACGAGTCCGTCGACGACGTTGGGCACACTTTCGCCCGCGTTCGCGAGAACGAACGCGCCGGTTCCGTAGGTCGCCTTCACGAGGCCTGGGCTGAAGCACGCTTGTCCGAACAGCGCCGACTGCTGATCGCCGAGGATGCCCGTGATCGGCACGCCGGCGAGCTCTGCGATGACGTTGCGCGACACAGTGCCAAAGCGCGACGCCGACGGTTGAATTTCGGCAAGCATCGAGCGTTCGATGCCAAAGAGCGTCATCATGGGCTCTGACCAGTCGAGCGTCGCGAGGTCCATCAGCATCGTGCGCGACGCGTTCGAGGGCTCGGTGGCAAAGACACCGCCATCGACGCCACCGGTGAGCGTCCAGAGCAGCCATGTGTCGACGGTTGAAAAGGATGGATGGCGTGCTGCGCCGGCGACACCGTGGTCGAGCATCCAACGCATCTTGGTCGCAGAGAAGTACGAGTCGAGCACGAGACCCGTCGTCGCGCGCACCTGCGGTCCGTAGCCCTCGTCGTCAAGCCGTTGACACTGATCGGCCGTTCGGCGGTCCTGCCAAACGATGGCGCGGTCGAAAGGGACGCCCGTCGCACGATCGAAGCCGACCGTTGTTTCTCGCTGGTTGGTGATGCCGATCGCGGTGATCCCGTGACCCGCCTCGAGGGCCTCAGTGGCGACCTCGCGGAGGGTTGAGGTGGCAAGTTGGGCGATCTCGAGGGGGTCGTGCTCGACCTCGCCGGGGGAGGGGAAGAACTGGGTGAGCTCACGGTAGGACTCGAAGACGGCCTCCAACTGGGGGTCAAAGGCAACCGTCCGGACGCCTGTCGTACCGGCGTCGAGAGCGAGGACGAGGTTCACCCGGGCAACGCTACCCAGGCCGAGAGAGCGATTTCCGCCCCTAGACTGGAGATAGAGGAATTGTCCAAAAGTCTTTGAAAAAGTAGTTGACAGCGTGTAATTACAGTGCTGTAATGACACAGCATCTTGCGACGTGGAGTGGGCTAACCACTACATATTGTGGCTAGGGGGCCAGGGGTCACAGATCCTTGTCTTTCCGACTCCTCGAAGCCGGTATGTCCTTATGTCGGTTGAAAAGAGAGAAGGGAAGATATGGCTATCGCACCTCAGCGACTCGGAATTGGAATTCGTCGGTACTTCACGACTGAAGATCGCCACCCCTATGACGAAGTGACCTGGGACCTTCGCGAGGCTCGCATCACCAACTTCCGAGACGGCTCGGTCGCCTTCGAACAGCTCGACGTCGAGGTGCCGTCGACGTGGTCGTTCAACGCAACGAACATCCTCGCCCAGAAGTACTTCCGCGGCACGCTCGGCACGCCCGAGCGCGAGACCTCGCTCAAGCAGGTGGTCGACCGCATCGTCGACACCGTGACGAAGTGGGGCGTCGAGAGCGACTACTTCGTCGACGACGAGGAGGCCGAGACCTTCCGCGCCGAGCTGAAGCATCTGCTCATCACACAAAAGGCCGCGTTCAACTCACCGGTCTGGTTCAACATCGGCGTGAAGGGCGTCCCTCAGCAGGGCAGCGCCTGTTTCATCCTGGCCGTCGAAGACTCGATGCGCTCGATCCTCAACTGGTACACCGAAGAGGGCATCATCTTCAAGGGCGGTTCGGGCGCGGGCGTCAACCTGTCGAGAGATCCGCTCGAGCGCGGAACCCCTCGAAGGCGGTGGCACAGCGAGTGGTCCGGTCTCGTTCATGCGCGGCGCGGACGCGTCGGCCGGCACGATCAAGTCAGGTGGCAAGACGCGTCGCGCGGCCAAGATGGTCATCCTCGACGCCGATCACCCCGACATCGAAGAGTTCATCTGGTGCAAGGCCCGCGAAGAGGAGAAGGCGCGCGTGTTGCGCGACGCCGGCTTCGACATGGACCTTGATGGACGCGACATCAACTCGATCCAGTACCAGAACGCGAACAACTCGGTGCGCGTCTCCGACGAGTTCATGGAAGCGGTCGTCACTGACGCCGACTGGAACTTGACGTCGCGTCACGGCAACCAGGTCATCCGCACCGTGAAGGCGCGCGAGCTGTGGCGTCAGATCGCCCTCGCCGCGTGGGAGTGCGCAGACCCCGGTCTGCAGTTCGACACGACGATCAACAAGTGGCACACGTCGTCCAACACTGACCGCATCAACGGCTCCAACCCGTGCTCGGAGTACATGCACATCGACAACTCGGCCTGCAACTTGGCGAGCATCAACCTGATGAAGTTCCTCGGCAACGACGGCGAGTTCGACGTCGACGCCTTCAAGGGCTGCCGTTGAGGTGCATCTTCACGGCCCAAGAGATCATCGTCGGCGCAGCCGACTACCCGACCGAGAAGATCGCTGAGAACTCGCGCAAGTTCCGCCAGCTTGGTATTGGCTACGCGAACCTGGGCGCCTTGCTCATGGCCTCAGGCCTCGCCTATGACTCCGACGCTGGTCGGGCCTGGGCGGCGTCAATCACCGCACTGCTCACCGGTCACTCGTACCTGACGAGCGCGCGCACGGCCGGCCGGATGGGTCCTCACGAGGGCTTCGCCGAGAACGCGGAGCCCATGATCAACGTGCTGCGCATGCACCGCGACGCCTCGTACCAGATCGACACCAAGCTGGCGCCCGCCCACATCCTCGAAGCCGCCCAGCACGACTGGGAAGAAGCGGTTGAGCTCGGGCTTCGCCACGGTGTGCGCAACGCGCAAGCGTCGGTGCTCGCACCCACTGGGACCATCGGTCTGTTGATGGACTGTGACACGACGGGCATCGAGCCCGACCTCGGACTCGTCAAGTTCAAGAAGCTTGTGGGTGGCGGCAACATGTCGATCGTCAACCAGACCGTGCCGCGCGCCCTCACCAAGCTCGGCTACAGCGACGACGAAGTCGCCGTGATCATCGCGTACATCGACGAGAACAAGACGATCGTGGGAGCTCCCGCCTTGAAGGCCGAGCACCTGTCCGTGTTTGCCTGCTCGATGGGCGACAACACGATCCACTACTCGGGTCACGTGCGCATGATGGGTGCCGTGCAGCCCTTCATCTCGGGCGCGATCTCTAAGACCGTGAACATGCCCGAAGACGCGACCGTCGAAGACGTGGAGAATCTCCACATCGACGCGTGGCGACTCGGCATCAAGGCTGTCGCCATCTACCGCGACAACTGCAAGGTGGGCCAGCCGCTCTCAACGGCGAAGAAGGACGGCGAGGACCAGATCCTGTCCGTCTCGATCACCGACGTCGATGCGGCGGAGGTTGTCGACCTCTACGCACGCATCGCCCGTCTGGAGACAGCGCTCGAGCACGCTCGTGACGAAGGTGCGCACGTCGTCGTCGGTGCGGTGCGCGAGCGCCTGCCACGTCGTCGGGTGTCCTCCACCTTCGCCTTCCGTGTCGCGGACTGCGAGGGCTACGTCACGGTCGGTGAGTACGAAGACGGTCGACCTGGTGAGGTGTTCATCAAGGTCGCCAAGCAGGGCTCGACGCTCGCGGGCATCATGGACGCGTTCTCGATCTCGATCAGCCTGGGCCTCCAGCACGGTGTGCCGCTTGCCACGTACGTGAAGAAGTACGCGAACATGAAGTTCGAGCCGTCGGGCATGACTGACGACGCGGACCTACGGATCGCGACGTCGCTTGTCGACTACATCTTCCGTCGCTTGGCCCTTGACTACTTGGACCCGAGCGAACGCGAAGAGCTGGGCGTGCTGTCTACGAACGAGCGACTCCAGCCGACGTTCCCCGAGATCGCGGAACAAGCGACGCCGACACTCAACCTGCCCGTGCAGCCCTCGCTGCTCGACCTCGGAGACAAGCCCGCGCAGAACCAGCCGTTGCTCAGCCGTTCCGAGCAGCGCGACGCGCCGATGTGCTACCAGTGCGGTAACTCGATGCAGCGAGCGGGCTCGTGTTACGTCTGCACCAGTTGTGGTTCGACGAGCGGTTGTTCGTAAAGCGCAACTATCGCCGCGGCATCTACACGTAGACCAAAGTAGAGAAAGAGGAGTGGCGTTTTGGCCACTCCTCTTTCTTGTTAGCGGTCAGACGTTTGTGGCAGTGACGGGTTCGCTGCACGCATCGAACTTGTGGAAGTTCCTTCCTACAGCGCCTCGGCATTCTCGATCGCTATTGGCTCGATGTTGTCCGCCGGAGTGAAGCCCAACACCTGCGCGTAGAAGGACAGCTCGGCTTCGGCGGTGCGCACGATGTTCTTCGCCTGACGAAAACCATGCTGTTCGCCTTCGTAGGTTAAGTAGGCGAAGGGTACCCCCTTCGTTCGAAGAGCCTCCGCCATGAACTCAGCCTGGTTCGGAGGAACGACGGCGTCTTCGAGCCCTTGGAACAAGATCATCGGCGTGTGCAGCACGTCGGTGTGAAAGACGGGTGATCGCTCCTCGTAGATGGCTCGAGCGTCGGGCCAAGAACCGACGAGCCCGTCAAGGTATCGAGATTCGAACTTGTGGGTGTCCTCCACGAACACGCCGAGATCAGCCAAGCCGAAGTAGCTCGCTCCGGCGGCGAACACGTCGCGGAACGTGAGTGCGCACAGCGTGGTGTATCCGCCGGCGCTGCCGCCATGGATCAAGAGGGCCTGAGGATTTGCTCGATTGCTTTCGGCCAGAAAACGCGCTGCGTTGACACCATCGTCCAGGTCAACGACGCCCCAGGCGCCTCTTAGTCGCTCACGGTAGAGGCGACCGTATCCGGCGCTACCGCCGTAGTTGACGTCGGCGACGGCAAAACCCCGACTCGTCCAGTATTGGAGCGAATAGCTCAAGGCCGCGCTGGCGCTTCCCGTCGGTCCGCCGTGGATCGACACGATCAATGGAGGCGCTTCACCTTCGGGCCCCTCAAAGTCACGATTTGAAGGGGGGTAGTAGTAGGCGTGTGCCGTGAGTCCATGTTCGGTTGCGAATTCGATGGGCTGAGGAACCGAGAGGTACGCCGGGTCGACGGTGTTCACGAAACTCGTCGCGAGAATGGTCTCCGCTCCACTGCTGAGGTCAATGCGCACTATCGCCGCGGGCTTCACGGGAGACGCGACCAGACCGACGTAGTCAACGCCGTCGGTGGCGACCGAGCTTATGATCGGCCAGTCAAGGGCTACCTCGTGCATGTCCGTCGAGTCGAGAACCCCGAGGTGACTACCCTCGGGGTCCTGCCACGCGGCGACGAGCGATCCGTTGATGAGAGCCGCGTAGTCAGAGAACCCGAATTGCCACGCGGGACGGCCGAACTCAGCCTCCAGGGGATAGAGCGCGATCGGTCCGCCCGGCGCGTCGCGATAGAGATTCCACCAGCCAGTGCGGTCAGACAGGAAGATCAACGTGCCCTGGGCATCGTACTGAGGTTGGATCACTGACTCATTGGGGTTGGCGACCACCGTCCGGCGCGACGTGATGTGGGCGCGATCACCGAGTTCGACCTCGTACAGCAAGGTGGTATCCCAGGGCATGTTCGGGTGGTCCCAGGCCACATAGGCCAGCCGTCGTCCATCACGAGAAAATGTGGGCGAACTGAAGAAGTCGTGACCCTCGGCCACCACCGTCGGCTCCGCGGTCCCGTCGGTCGCGATGGCGACGAGATCGTTCACGACCTCACCATCGTGGCGCTCTCGTACGCACACGAGGAAGGTTCCGTCAGGGCTCACCACGGGATCGGCGTAGCGCCACGAGCGTGGCGCGGGCGGCTCGGCTGTCAGGGCGACGGGCTCTCCGCCAATTTCGAGGCGATAGAGACGCTGGTCGGCAAAGTTCGAGAAGTAGACGGTCGATCCTCGCACGACGTAGCAACGTCCGCCGTACTCATGTACGAGCGTTCTCGCAGCAAACTCTGGACCGAATACATCGGCCGTCTCGCCGTCGAGGCTTCGGCGAACAAGGACATTTCGCCCGGCCTCTTTGGGGCGAGCCTCAATCCAGTAGTACGCGCCGTCTTCCACCGAAGGAAAACTCAAACCGACTACGTCGCCAACCAAGAGCTGGCTGGTGATCGGCGAAGTCCATGATCCGAAAGCGGAACGTTCTGGCGCCATGCCTCACGATAACTCGGTGGGTAGCCTTGCGCTTCCCCGCTCGGTTCTGTCACCCGCACGATCGTGCGATCTCAAAGCAGGCGCACGTTGTCCTTGATCGTCTCGATGACGTCGTCCATTTTCCCGCCCCACATCTGCTTGGCCATGCTCAGGGTGAAGCCCTTCAACGTCTCGGCAGGTATGTGAGACGGCATGGCCAGCGCGTAGGGTTCGACGAGCACGTCCACTACGACTGGTCCGTCCTTGTGCGAGAGTGCAGCCTTCAGACCCTCGCGAACATCACCCGGCTCTTCGATGCGAATCCCCTTGGCACCGTACGCCTCAGCGACTTTGGCGAAATCGGGGTTCTGGAACTTCGTTCCGAACGGGACGAAACCTGCTTCTTGCTGTTCAATGTTGACAAAGTCCAGCATCCCGTTGTCGAAGATGACATGAACGACGGCTGTCTTGCGCTCGACCTCGGTCAGCAGATCGCCCATCGCGAGCATGGTGAAGCCGCCATCGCCGCATAGCGCGATGCTCTGGCGATCCGGATACGCGAGTTTCGCTCCGAAGGCGTTCGGTGACGCACTCGCCATGGATGCCCAGGTGAAAGAGCCGAACAGCCTGCGCCCCGCGCCGTAGTGGATGTGGCGCGCTGCCCAGATGCAGGGCGTCCCGGTGTCTGGAAAGAACATCGCGTCATCGTCGGCGAGCTCATCGAGCACGGCGGCGACATACTCAGGTCGAATCGGCTTGAGCGAGGGACCCTTGTTCACATAGTGTTGCAGCCTCTTCTCGAAGCGCTCAGTCTTCTCGACGTGGATTCGCAAGAACTTGTCGTCAGGCTTCTCGTCGACCATGGGCAGCAGTGCGGTGAGCGTCGCCTTCACGTCGCCCACTACGCTGAGGGCGACGCGGCTCGGCGTCCGAGGTGCTGGGGATTGCGATCAACCTGAATTGTCTTGACGTCTTTTTGAGGAAGGAACTCGGAGTAAGGGGAAGTCCGTGCCGAGCATGAGCAGCACATCGGCGTGGTTGACGGCGTCCCAACATCCGCCGTATCCGAGGAGTCCGTTCATGCCCACGGCATTGGGGTTGTCATGCTCGAGCCACTGCTTGCCCTTGAAGCTGTAGCCGACGGGCGCCTTGAGCTTCTGCGCGAGCGCGCGCGTCTCGGCTTCGGCGTCGCGGCACCCGTCCCCACCGAAGATGGTGGTGTTGCTGCCCTTGTTCACCATGGCGGCGATCGCTGTGAGATCGGCGGCCGACGCCGCACCGATCGTCGTGGCGGGAATCGGCACGAGGTGCTCTCGGTGGGGCGCCTCAGCGCGGGCGACATCGACCGGCACGGCAATCACCGTCGGACCGCGCTCAGCGATCGCGGTGGTGATGGCGGTGCCCACAACGTTGTGCACCTGCTTCGGGTTGACGATCCGGCCGATGTACAGGGCAGCTGAAGCAAAGAACGTGTACGGGTTCAGCTCCTCGAGCGCATCGGTGTCAATGATCGACGTCTCGACGTCACCCGCGATGGCGATCACCGGTGCGCCTTCCTTCTTCGCGTCGATCAGGCCGTTAATGAGATGTGCTGTCCCCGGGCCCGCCGTCCCGCAGACAGCCACGGGCTGACCGGTGAGACTCGCGTCGGCCACCGCTGCGAACACGCCCCACTCCTCGTGGCGAACGTGAATCAGCTCGATCGAACCATTGCGCCGCAGCGCATCGACCATCGGGTTGAGTGCATCGCCGACGATGCCATAGCATCGCCGAACCCCAGCACCAGCCAGCATTTCCCAAGCCTCATCGGCAACTGTTGCAGCCATCCGAATTCCTCCTTAGCGATGCGGCTCGGGAGCGACGGGGCTCAGGGCCACCTGGTTTATTTTCGGAGTGTAACGGGGCATCGCCGGAGCGGTCCGAGGCCCGCGGAGCGACACCCACGGGCCTCCACCCACGCTGCCCGGGAAGGCGATCCTGCGGAAGATTCGTAGGGCCGTTCGATTGAACGATCGAAGTTCTCAATGTTACGTTCACGTTGTGAGAAGACTCATCGTCGGGCTGTGCGTCGCAGTCACCATGAGCTGGCCGATCGCTCCGGCACTCGCAGTTGCTCGCTCGAGGACGACAGGTCAGATCGTAACGCCGAGGATTCCAGCCGCGATGGCCGAGTCAACTTCGGGCGTGCTCTACGTCGTCGACTCGAGCCGAGACCAGATTCTGCGCGAGCTGGCGGGCGGCAAGTTTCAGGTGGTGGCGGGAGACGGGCGTCGCGGCTTCTCAGGCGACGGACACCTTGCGGTCGAGGCAGAGATCTCAGTCAATGGGCAAAGTGGTCTCGCGGTGGCGCGAAACGGCACCGTCTTCTTCGCTGACAGCGGTAACGGACGCGTGCGCGAGATACTGCCGAATGGCGTCATCGATACGGTCGCCGGGGGAGGTACGATATCGCCGCGTAGGGCGCCAATGCTCGCGTTGAAGGCTCGCTTCGCGAGCGTCGACGAGCTCAACGGCTTGGCGGTGGGACCAAACGGCGAGCTTTATGTCGCCGGCGATGGCGTCTACCGATTGGACAACGGAGTGCTGCGTTGGGTTGTGGGGTCTGACGTGGCCGCGTTGAATCGGGGCTTCCGGGGGTTTGGCATGAATCCGGCCACGCAAAAAGACTTCGATCCCGCGTACACGCTCGCCTTCGATGGTCGTGGTGACCTTCTCGTCGGCGGCGGCGAGACGTGGGGCCTATACGAAGTGACAACGTCAGGATCGCTTCGCTACCTTCAGAACGACCGTGGCGAGCCCGGACTGTATCGAGCAATGGCGACAACTCCGAGTGGCGACGTGGTCCTCGCGGGAGGCCTCAACGGTTTCGATCTGTTTCATCCCTCGAGACGTATCACCTGGGTCGCTGCTCCCGGCCTTTCGATGCTGATATCGCCCGACGGCGCATTCGCAGTCGGCGTAGGAGTCGCCACAGCGCCGAACGGCGCGGTCGTTCTCGACACCGAAGCCAACGATGGGTTCTCACGCGTGAGCGCCATCGCCGAGATCACGCCTGCGGGCCACGAGGAGCTGATCTGGAAGTCGTAGACAGTGGACTTGCGTGCCGAGGGCGTCTGCGCTAACGTACAACCAAATGGTTGTAGATCACATCTCCGACGAAGAAGTGGATCGCCTCTTCCAAGCCCTCGCTGACGCGACCCGTCGCGACATCCTGTCGCGAACCATTCAACAAGAGCAGTCCGTGTCGTCGCTCGCCCAGCACTACGACATGAGCTTCGCGGCCGTCCAAAAGCACGTGGCGGTATTGGAGCGCGCGGCGCTCATCACCAAGGAACGACGTGGTCGCGAGCAGATCGTTCGCGGCCACGAACCAACCTTGACAAAGGCCGCTCATCTTCTCGACAGCTACGAAGAACTCTGGATTCAGCGAGCCAACAGAATGGCCGGGGTACTCGCCGGCAAGAGAGGAGAACAACTATGACGGTTATCAGCACTACGAAGGACGAGGAGAACCTGACGCTCATCATGGTCGCCGACTTCGAGGCGACACCGGCGCAGGTCTGGGAGCTCTGGGAGGATCCACGCCTGCTCGAGCGGTGGTGGGGACCGCCCACGTTTCCCGCGACCTTCACCCGCCATGACTTCGTGGTGGGCGGCGAGTCTCGTTACTTCATGAGCGGTCCCGAGGGGGAGACCCCGCGAGGTTGGTGGCAGATCAAGGCGATCGACAAGCCTCGTCGACTGGAGTTTGCGAACGGACTCGCGGGCGAGGATGGCGAGCCTGTGCGAGGCGTGGAACCGATGCCCGGCTACGTGACCTTCGAGTCGCATGAAGGAGGCACCCGGATGACGGCGGTCACGCAGTTCATCGATGTGCAGCAGATGGAGAAGATGCTGGGCATGGGCATGCAGGAGGGCATGGCCCAAGCCATTGGCCAGATGGATGGCCTGCTCTTGGCGGTATAGCTCGAGCACCGATCAGAAGGTCATTTGCGGAGGACAGATCCCTGCCCCGTAATCTGGCCTTCGTGCACGGATCGAAGGTTTAAAGGTGAGCGATCCGCTTGTGGACGTGTCGCCGCAGCTGCGCACGATGCTGATGAACGGACTGGCGCTCGCGCCCGCCGGCGCGAACGTCGTCATGCAGCTCTCCCGTCTGCCGGTAGGGCACGGGGTCGCCGAAAGTCGTGTCGAGAGCGGGGCGCTCACGAGACGGCCCATCAAGCGCACAAGGACCACGCTCGGCTACATCACGGCGGCCCTGCTCGGCGACGACGACGACCGGGCGATGTTGCGCCGCGAGGTGAACCGTCAACATCGCGACGTTCGCTCTCGGTCCGATGACGCTGTCAGCTATGACGCCTTTGACGTCGAGCTGCAGCTGTGGGTTGCCGCGTGCATGTACCGCGGGGCGCTCGACGCAGTGCGCTTCATCTACGGCTCGACCTCTGAAGAGATGCAGGACGAACTCTACGCACACTGTGCGCGCTTCGCGACAACGCTGCAGGTCACCCCCGATCAGTGGCCACCGTCGCGAGCCGCCTTTGACGAGTATTGGGAGAACGCCGTGGCGCGGGTCGAGATGGATGACGTCACGCGAGAATATCTACGTGGCATGGTCGCACTGACGTTCCTGCCGCAACCGCTGCGCGCGGGCCTTGGACCGCTGCACGAGTTTGTGACGGCGGGCTTTTTGCCAGAGCCATTTCGCGGCGAACTGGGCCTGTCGTGGGACGACCGTCGCGAGCGGCGTTTCGTTGCCCTCATGCGAGCCACGGTTGCTGTGCACCGTCGCATGCCGCGAGTCGTTCGACAGTTTCCCCTCAACGCCGTGTGGTGGGACACACGCCGGCGCCTTCGATCGGGTCAGCCCTTCGTCTAGCTCGCCTCGTCGAGTGCGGGCACGGCGCTGAAGCCACCGGATCGCTTTCGCGAGGCGGAGAGAATCGCAGCCAACACCATGAGCGACGTCGACGCGTAGAAGGTTGCGTGCAGTCCGGTCACGAAGGCGCCGATGACGTGCGGGCTGATCGAGCTCGAGCCGACGAAGATCGAAAACGCCACGTGGCGCGAGATCGACGCGGAAGCGATGAGGAATGCGACGGCGAAGGAGAAGACCATGCCGACGTTCGCGAACGTGCGCAAGAGGCCTGAGGTAACCCCGAAGGCATTGCTCGGGGCGACCTTCATGACCGCCGAGTTGTTAGAGGGGAAGAAGCAGCCCATGCCGATCGCGCTGACCGTGTAGGCGATGACGACGACCCAGAGCGACGTGTGCGCGCCGAGTTGGGCGTAGGCGAGGAGGGCGAGGATCTGCAGGACGAGGCCGAAGGTCGCGGGCAGCACCGCCCCGTGGCGGTCGGCGTAGCGGCCGGCGAACGGACCGAACGCGCCGCCGATGACGTACCCGGGCACGAGGAGCAGGGCCGCGCGAATCGGGTCAAGGTGCTGGACTCCCTGGAGGTACATCAGCAGCAAAAACAAGACCGCAAAGCTCGCGAGGCTCTGGATCATGGCGGCGAGGAACGAGGGCGTGATCGTGGGAATCTTGAAGAGCTTGAAGTCGAGCAGCGGCTCTTCGGTGTGGCGTTCGATCTGCCAGAAGGCCAGCAAACACACCACGCCGCCGACGAAGAAGCCGATGATCGTGGGATTGAGGGACTCGCTGATGAGGTCGACCATCGCCCACAAGAGGCCGAAGAGACCGAGTCCGACCGCGAGGGCGCCCCACCAGTCGATGCGCCGGCTGACGCGCGGGGCGGTGTCGTGCAGCACCCTCCGCGCGACCATGACTGCGGCGATGCCGATAGGCAAGTTGATCCAAAAGATCCAGCGCCACGATATGTAGGTGACGATCGTGCCGCCGAGCACCACGCCCAGCACAGCGCCAGTGTTGTAGCCAATCGCGTTGAATCCGTAGGCTCGCCCGCGCTTCTCCTTTGGAAAGGTGTCGGCGATGACCGCGCCCGAGTTGGCCGCGATAAAGGCCCCACCGATTCCCTGGATCAGTCGAAAGATGATGAGGGAGAGTTCGTTCCACGAGAGGGCGCAAAGCGCCGAGGCGACGACGAAGATGACAAAGCCCATCTCGTACATCGACACGCGCCCGAACATGTCACCGAGGCGACCCACCTGCGTCGAAACGAGGGTGATGACGAAGAGGTAGCCGATGATTACCCAAATGACCGACGCGAGGCCGATGTGGAAGGTGCGTTGTATCTCCGGCAGCGCGAGCACCACGATCGTCGTGTCGACGGCCGTGATGAGCACGCCCGTGACCACGACGAGGAGCGCGAGATTGGGACGAGTGGTGATGTCCAATCCGTCGTCGCCCGCCGTATTTGACGTCAAGTCGCGTCGCGATTTCACTGATCAGCCGCTATTTCTTGGCTCACTCCGACGGTGTGTGCGACGTCGTGAACTAGAGGAGCCGAGAGAAACATGACCCTTCCAGGTTATGTGTCACATATGACAGTTGTGTCGCCGCACGATATCAACATGCGAACTCGGCCACAACTTGATATCAAGTCGAAGAATGCGCGTGACCGAACGCTCATGGTGGAGCCGCCTTCGTAGGTCGTGGAACCAAATCTTCGGTGACCGAGACGCGAGCGTCACACGACGATCAGAGAAGTCAACGCTGAATGTAACGGACCTGGCAGGTGTCGCCGTCGGCGAGCGTGATGGTAAAGGTGAAGGTGCCGTTGCGTGATCGCGCGGCAGACTTCACCCGCACGATCAGCACCGTGCCGGTGTCGCGGAGGACAACGGCACTGGTGCCGGCGTGACTCGTAACTCGTGGCTGACCGGCGAATCCAGTTCCGTCTATCGCGATCGTCACCGTGCGCCCGGCGACCACGACGCCGTGCACCACCGTTGCAGTTGGCTTGGGAGGCGGCGGAGGGGGCGGTTTCGTGACGGTGAGCGCGAAGGTGAATGTGCCTTGGTCGCCGGTGGCGTCGCTGACGGCCCCGCTTGCCTTGTACGTGCCCACGGCGAGCGCGCCGCTCGTCGTCACGAGACCCGAGGAACTGACGACGAGGTCCGGCGTGCCCGATGTTTGGACGAAGGATTCGGCCCCGAGGTTCGCCCCGACGCTCAGCTGCTGACTGAAGGTCGCGGAGTTCGCCGTCGTGATCGACACCGTCGTGGGAGCGCGTTGCACGAGTGCTCCGACCTTCAAGGTGAGGGTGAACGTTCCTTTGTCGCCGAGCGAGTCGGAAGCAGTGCCCGTTGCGACGTACGTGCCCGCAGTGAGTGAGCCATTCGTCGTGACGAGCCCCGAGGAGCCGACGACGAGGCTCGGTGCTCCGCTCGTCTGCACGTAGGTGACCGCGCCACTCGCTCCCGTCACGTCCAGCTGTTCGGAGTAGGTCGAACTGCCACTCACCTTTACGTTGGCCGTCGTCGCAGAACTCTGCAGCAACTCGCCGACGTCGACAGTGATGCTGAAGGTGCCGGTGTTGCCGCCTGTATCGCTCGTGGTTCCAGTGGCGGTGTAGCTACCAGGAGTGAGCTGTCCGCTCGTGGTCACGAGTCCCGACGGGCTCACGACGAGGTTCGGCGCGCCGCCAACCTGTACGTAGGCCACCGCACCGGCGTTGTTCGTTGTCACCAACTGGTCGCTGAAGGTGGCCGAGCCGGTGACGGCGACCGACGTCGAAACGGGGGCGCTAACGAGCCCGCAGACGTAGTCACCGTCGTAGCCCTGCGAGGGGTACTGGATCATCGCGACGCGCGCCCCCGTGAAGGACGTCGCCGCACACGCCGCCTCCGCAGCGGGGAGTGTCGCGGCCAATCCCGGCAGCCACACCGGGACTGTCGACAGGGCGGTGCTCGTACTGCCGTCGATCTCCTGCCACATTGACGAGGTGGAGTAGATGCCAATCGACGTCACGCCCATGTTGGTGAACGACGCCACTTCGCCTTCGATCGTCGCGCTGTCGTACGCTTCAGTCGCCGCGTTGCGTCCGTACTCAATGGTCTCCCACGCGTTTCCGGTCTCCACATCGAGCCACCACGGTGCTGAGCGTGCAGCGAGTGTCGCGTTCGACGAGCCATCTGTGTTCTCCGCCGCAACCGCGTTGGCGAATGACTGGCGCGCTGCGTTCCATCCGTAGTCGTAGGAGCACGCGACGGTGTTTGCACCCGAGCAGGCGTCGGGTGTCTGTTGACTGGTTGGCCACCCCACGCCGTAGGTAGGTCCGCCGTTGCCGGTGTTTGCATAGAAGCCGGCAATTTTGCTCGTGGCGTCGTTCGCCCAGTTGAGCTCTGAGGCGAGGCACTTGTTCGTAGTAAAGACCGCGCCACCGTTGACGCCGACGATCCCGAATCCCGGGGCGCTCGGCATAGGACTCGCGCACTGGGGAAAGCTGATGTCAAAGCCGGTCAGTCCCGACGCGGGCGTCCCGCTTGCCGCAGCGACTACCGACGTGGCTAGTGGGACCACAACAGCCAAGATGACCGCAACGGCCGACTTCGAGAGGGGAACATGCACTTGAATCGAGCCTAGGTTTGCTCATCGCTCGAGTTCGAAAAATCTCTTTACAATCTCGTGTGATTACCGCACAACAGTGTGCGATGCATTGTGTTCAACGCAAAGATTCATCTACTTGTCACCAACACTGCGCTCGACGCGATGATGTACAAAGTATTCACTGTCAACCAGTGGCGATTACTCCACGCTTGACTTCTGTGAAGCGCAGTGTGTGCCTCGCCGTTGCATCGCAACGCCGTCGACGACGAGAAGCCATGATCGCGAACATGATGAGCAGTCGCACCTACCGCGATATTGAATGTTGCTGCTGCGGTGCGATCGACAAGATCGTTGCGCCGACGTGAGACGCGATGAACATGAGTGGAGGTGGTCGACTCCCGCAAAGCTCCTGCTTTCGATCGCGTCCCGCTCGTCGTGATCGCCTACCGAACGGGTCCTGTGCTGTCGAGCCGGGCTACCACCCGCCGGGATCGCACCCATACTGGTCGGGTACCCAGTTGCGAGTGACGCGCATGCCGACGATGATCTGGGCGTCCTCACTCGCCCGGCCGGCCAGCGGCGCGAACTGGACGCCCCCGTACTCGTTCCAGGTCGCGTTGCGAAAACCAATGCCTGAGTACACCGGTCCGACCATCCGCCAGTTCCCGCCCACCTCGCAGATGGCCACGTGCTCCCACTCGTTCCGCAGGACAGGAACCGAGACCCGGCGAGCCCGCGCGTCGGCACCGATGGCTCGGGCTTCGAAGACTGCGAGGAGGTGGGCGTGGTGCGCGGCGGGAGCGGGTGGCTTGGCCTTGCCGACAGCTCCCGCGGGAGGGGCGAAGCTGGGTTGAGTCAGTAGTCCCACCGGCACGGCCAGTGACACCAGCATGGCGAATAAAAGTCTTCGCACGGCTTTCCTTCTCCTTGAACAGCGCCAGGGCCGCAGCCTGCTCCGCGTAGTCGCTTCGCTGGCGCTGGCCCAGACTTGGTGGGTTGTATGTCGTCCCCCCACCAAGGGGCACAAATTCGGTCGGTCACCGGTTCCACAACTCTGTGGGGCGACGTGGGAGCAGTCGTTGCTGCCTGAGGGAGCCTAACCGGGGGGTGATGACCCTGTGACGAGACGGCGTCTGTTTTTTAACAGATAAATTTTGTTCTTCCTGATCAAGGGCTATGTACAAAATATCGAATACGGGACACCCTGTCCATTTTCCTGGCCGAAACGGACCCGTGGAACCCCTTGAAGGTCGTATGAGCGCTGTATAGGCTGGCCCCAACGTCGCGTGAACGGGACCCTGAGATGGTGCATTCGTGAAGGCCGTCGTATTCGTAGACACTCGATCGATCAAGGTCGAAGAAGTACCCGACGCCACGGTGGAGGAGCCGAGCGACGTCGTGATCCGGGTTACCTCCAGTGCCATCTGTGGCACCGACCTGCACATGTACGACGGCCGCACTGGCGCGACGCCCGGGCTCGTGTTCGGTCACGAACCACTCGGGGTGGTGGAACTCGCCGGGAAGGACGTCACCATGGTGAAGCCCGGCGACCGGGTGGTTATCCCGACCCACCTCTACTGCGGGGTGTGCGTGAACTGTGCGAGGGGGTTGTCCGCAGCGTGTCTGCGCGTGCGACCGGGGAGTTTCGGCGCCGCCTATGGCTATGCCGGGATGGGCCCTTACCGGGGGGCCCAGGCAGAGCTGCTGCGGGTGCCCTTCGCGGACGCGAACTGCATTCCCGTACCTGGTGAAGCGGGCGACGAGCTCGAAGACGACCTGGTCCTGCTTGCCGACGCCTTTGTCACGGGCTGGCACGCAACCGAGCTTGCCCAGGTGACGCCCGGCTCGACCGTCGCCGTGTTTGGGGCGGGCGCCATTGGACTGCTCGCCGCCTACAGCGCGTATCTGAAGGGCGCGAGCGAGATATACGTGGTCGATCGCGTGCCCGAACGCCTCGCCAAAGTCGCCGAGATCGGGGCGACGCCAATCGACTTCACGAAGGGCGATCCCGTGGCCCAGATCAAAGAGCTGCGTCACGAGCACGGGCTTCCTTTCGGCGAAGAGGCGATGGATGGCGTCAACATCGGCATCGACGCCGTGGGCTTTCAGGCGCGCGACCGTTCGAATCCCGACGTGGAGAATCCAACCCAAGTCATCGGCGACCTCGCCCGACTCGTCAATCCGACAGGGCACCTCGGCATCGCGGGCGTGTACGCCGAGAAGGGCCTGCGTCCTGCACCCGAGGGCACGAGTGATGGGCATCTCGAGGTGCCGTGGGCGACGCTCTTTTCAAAGGGCGTGTCGGTGGGCTTTGGTCGCACGCACGACCGGCGCTACACCGTGCTCTTGCGCGACATGGTCACTTCTGGGCGAGCGAAGCCGAACTTCGTCATCACTCACCACGGACGACTTGAGGACGCGCCCACCTTCTTTACTGAGTTCGACCAGCGCGCTGATGGCGTGATCAAGGCGGTGCTTCGCCCGAGCTGGCAGGTGTGATCTCGACCGGACTGCTCTGGTCGGCGCCCAAACTGCTCGCTGCGGCAACGACCAAAGAAGTGATACCAGCGCGAGCGCAGATGGCCTTCACGCTCGGCTTTCACATCATCCTCGCCTGCTACGGAATCGCACTTCCGACGATCGTCCTCATCACCGAGTACATGGCGATTCGCAAGCGCGACGACACGCTCATGAAGCTCGCGCACCACTGGTCCCAGGCGATGGGCGTGCTCGTCGCGGTCGGCACCGTCACCGGCACGGTCCTGTCGTTCGAGATGGGGCTCCTCTGGCCGGGACTCATGAGCCGCTACGGCTCGGTGCTCGGGCTGCCCTTCGGGTTCGAGGCGATCTTCTTCTTCCTCGAAGCGATCTTCACTGCCATCTATCTCTACGGCTGGCGACGGCTGACGCCATGGGCCCACTTCTGGTCCGGCGTGCCGATCGCCGTGAGCGGAATCTTCGGCGCGATCGCGGTGATCGCCGCCAACGCTTGGATGAACCAGCCGGGTGGATTCACGCTGTCGCACGGCCGCGTCGTCGCTGTCGACGTCTGGCAGGTGTTCCTCAATCGCGCCGCCGCGTACGAGACGCCGCACATGATCATCGCTGCCTACATGGTGGTCGGCTTTGGCGTGGCGTCGATCTACGCCGTGGGCTACCTGCGGGGCCAACGCGACCGCTACAACAAAATGGGCTTCCTGATCCCCTTCACCGTTGCGGGCATCCTCACACCGATTCAGATCCTCGTCGGCGACACCGCTGCTCGAACGGTCGAGCACAATCAGCCCGTCAAGTTCGCCGCCATGGAATATGTTGTCCACACCGCCCGCGGGGTGCCCGAGTATCTCGGCGGTTTCTTCGTGAACGGTCATGTCTACTTCGGGCTCCGGCTGCCCGACGTCGACTCCCTCCTCGTTGGCTTCAGCCCGCACACGCGCGTCATCGGGCTCGACTCGGTCGCGCCGTCGGACCGACCGCCAGCGCTCACGCTGATCCACCTGTCCTTTGACGCGATGGTCGGCTTTGCCTTTCTGCTGCTGCTCGCTGCCTTCTGGGCGCTCGTTGTGTGGCGAAAGCGACGCGCCCTGCCCCAGCAGTGGTCGTTCTGGTGGCTCGCCGCGCTCTGTGGTCCGGCCGCGCTCATCGCCATGGAGTGCGGGTGGATCGTCACTGAAGTCGGTCGCCAACCATGGGTCGTCTATCACCTGCTCACGACATCCAAAGCCGCGACGACGAATCCTGACGTCATCGCCAGCTTGACCTTCGTCATCGTGCTCTACTGCGTGCTCGGCGTGACGACCATCGTGCTGCTACGCGTCTTGTCGCACCGCTGGCGCCAGAATGAGGCAACCCAGAATCTGATTCCCTACGCGGGTTCCGAGCGCGAGGTACACCAGTGATCATCTTCATCTCGGCGATCCTGCTCATGAGTGTCAGCTTCTATGCAGTCTTGGGCGGGGCGGACTTTGGTGGCGGGTTCTGGGACCTCGTCGCCGGCGGCGATCGTAGCGGAATGGCGTCGCGCAAGCTCATCGATCAGTCGATCACCCCCGTGTGGGAAGCGAATCACATGTGGCTCATCTTCTCGCTCGTGATCTTCTGGACGGTCTTTCCCCGAGCCTTCGCCGACGTCATGACCGCGGCGGCACTTCCGATCTGGCTGGCGGTCTTTGGCATCGTGCTGCGCGGTTTCGGCTTCGCCTTTCGAAAGGAGGTCGAGACGCTGCAACACCAGCGGCTCCTCGGGGCGACCTTTGCCTTATCTTCGCTCGTGACGCCATTCTTTATGGGCACGGTGATCGGCGCCATCGTCGTGGGCAACGTTCCCGCGAGCGCACGAGAGACGCACCTGGCGACGTGGACGAGCGCCACGTCGCTCGACATGGGCTTTCTCTTCGTGGCGGTCTGTGCATACATGGCAGCGGTCCTGCTCAACCACGAGGCGATCCGCCGTGGCGACGACAGTTTGCGTCGCTACTTTGCGGTGCGCGCCGAGGTCGCCGCCGTCGTCTCAGGACTGTTGTCGCTCGCCACGTTGCTTGAAGTGCGCGTTGCCAACCCGTCCTTCTACCATGGCCTCACGCATCGCGCACTGCCGCTCGTCGTGGTGGCCGGCGTCTGCGGGTTGGTCGCGCTCGCGCTGCTCTTGCTCAATCGCGTGCGCGGGCTGCGCGTCATCTCGGCGATCGGTGTCCTCTGTGTCGTGTGGGGCTGGGGGATCGCGCAGTACCCGACGCTGTTGCCGGGGACCACACTCACGATCAACAACAGCGCTGCCCCCTTCGCCACCCTTGTCGGCGTAGCGATCGTGTTTGGACTCACGATCGTGCTCGTCGGACCAGCGTTCGTGATCCTCTTTCGCCTCTACGGCCGCGAGGCGCTGCAATCGGACGAGGCGTACTTCTAGCGATTCATTTGGGCGGCACCGTCCACGGAGCCTTCGAGTGCGACGCGCGCATCGACCAGCGCAGCGTCCCCGCGAGCACCGTCGTCGCGAGCGCGAAAGAACACCAGGTGTAGGTGTCAAGCGCCAGCACCGCGCCCATCATGGCGCCGACGAGCAGCGAGAAGGTCGCCACGATGCGCACCGCGAAGCTCGGATCTCGCCAGTCGCCTTTCAGCGAACCAGCGGCAAGACCCGTCAAGGTCGTCGTGAAGACCGACGTCGTGAGTCCGGGCACGTTGATGGCCCGCACGATCGCGGACTTGGCGCCCATGCCGAGGGAGAGGACGATGAGCAGCAGGTCGCGCACCGCAGTACCCGGGTCCGGGCTTGCCGAGATAATCACGGTGGCGAGTGCGAGGTCGACGAGCTGGACGAGCACGGCGTAGCGCACCGCCCGCCCCCGGTGGGTGAGCGGTCGCGGGGCCAGCGCCCCTGCGGTGGCGGCGCCGGCGAGAAAGCTGGCAAAGACGATCAGCGGCGCCGTGATCGAGTAGCCCCGGGCGCCGACGAGCGCGAGCCCGATGAAGATGATGTTGCCGGTGATGTTCGCGACGAAGACGTGATCCACGCGGAGAATGGTGGTCGCGTCGGCGATACCCGCTACCAGCGTGAGCACGGTCAAGATGCCAGGTAATGAACCCTGACGCTCGTCGTCGACGAGGCCTATCCAGACGTCGCGGACCAACCGCGGTCGACTCGGTCGCTCACCTGGCACTGCGACCTCCAGTTGACGGGGTACTGCTCGAGTCTCACCTGACGCCAGCCCATTTTCAACCGATTCGGTCTAGCTGTGCCACTTCGGAATGCTCCTCGAGCAGCGTTTCTATGGTTGTGGTATATATTCCTCGTCTACTTTCAGCGGCGCAACATCAACCAAAGAGTTGCTCAGATCTTGGCCAAGGAGCGTCGCTGAACAGTCGACACAATTCTTTTTGTTCCTATTGCCGACAAGGGATGGAGGGGCCCATGGCAGCATATGACTGGAAGAAACTCTCGACGACGGACCGCGTCATCTCGATCACGTCGCTCATCGCGTTGATTGCGCTGTTCTTACCCTGGGAGGGGGCAAGCGGGCCCGGGTACAGCTACTCGATCAGCGGGTTCAGCACGAGCTACGGATTGCTGGGCGCGTTGCTCGTCATCGCGGCGGGTGTGTACGTCGTGATGCTGAGATCTGGCTCCAACATGCCGAAGTTCTCGTACGGCCCTGGCGTCATCACGCTCGGCCTCTCGGCGATCGGTACGGTGCTCGTGATCATCCGCTGGGTGTCACTGCCGCGCGGGTCCTACGCCGCGGGCTTCTTCAGCTACGGGCCGCGCATCGGGATCTTTCTTGCCTTGATCGCGGGGGTGGTTCAGTCCATCTTCGCGCTGCGGCTCTTTCGCAGCACCGGCGAAGCACTACCCTGGGCCAAATAATCGACGAACCCACCATCGAACCGACCGCTCGTCGGTCGACCGATCGCGCCAACGACGACGAGGAGAGCGCCGCGCCCGCCCCCCCGCGCTTTGTCGGCATCGATCTTGCCACGGAGGCAAAGCGCACCGGCGTAGCCATCGTGACGCCTCACGGAATGCACGCCGGGGCCACGTTGCCCGCGACGGGCTTTGTCGCCGACGACCGCGGGCTGGTCGAGATGGTTGATCGCGGGACGATCATCGGGCTCGACTCACCGCTCGGCTGGCCGGACGACTTCGTCTCGGCTGTCACCGCGCATCGCGTGAGCGCGCGCTGGCCGAGCTTCGAACATCGCAGCACCGACAAGATGCGCGAGAGCTTGCGTCATCGCACGACCGACCTGTTCGTTCGATCACTCGATCTCGGCTCGACGCCGCTGTCGGTCTCGTCCGACCTCATCGGTGTCGTTGCCATGCGCGGCGCGTGGCTGCAGTCGGCGTGGGCGCAGCGATGGGGGCGCCTCGAGCCGCGCGACGGCAGCGGTCGACTCGTCGAGACGTACCCGGCCGCAGCGCTGCGCGCGTGGGGACTGCTCGCCCGCCGCGGTGTGCGCTACAAGGGTGGGGGAGCAGAGGGTCCGCGCGAAAGTCAGCGGGCCGAGCGCGAGCGGATCATGCGCGAGATCGAACAGCAGAGTGACACGTGGCTCACGGTGTCAGCGGATCTTCGTCATGCAGCGATCGACTCTGACCACGTCCTCGACGCCCTCGTGAGTGCGCTGGTCGCGCTCGCCGCTCGAGTGAAAGCGACGTACCCGGTGCCTCGTGAGTCGGCCGAGGCCGCTCGACGCGAGGGTTGGATCCACGTGCCGAGTGAGGAGTTCGCCTCGCTCGGCAAGCATCTACCGATCGGCTAACGAGCTGGCTGCGACCTCGACGCGTCCATCGGCGCTTGCGCTGATGTGTCGGCGCAGGTCCATCATCATGGCGCCGCCGAGAAGTGCGGTGAGCCCCGTGCCGAGTGGCCACCAGTTGCCGAGGTGCACCGAGAAGTAGAGCGCGGTGGTCGCCGGCGCGAGGGTGCTCGAAAGGCCCCAGGAGAGTCCGGCCGCCGCGTTGTAGCGACCGCGAAGGTGCTCGGGGGCGATCTCGTTCACGATCGCCGACCCGACGGGTTGGAGCATCGTCTCGCCGACGGCGAAGACGACCATGGCCAGACAGAGCATCGGAATTGACGCTGCTGCCGGCAGCGCCAGCGTCGACTCGAGGATGATCCAGAAGATGAACCACAACGCGGCGACCACACCCATCACGCGGGTGCGCGAGCGTCCGTCGATCCGATTGAGCACCCACAGCTGGGCGAGCACGATCGTGGTCGTGTTGAAGAAGAAGATGACGCCGATCGTGTGCACGCTCAGCTTCAAGTTGTTCACGACGAAGAGGCTGAGTCCCGCGTCGAGCGATCCGTAGCCACCGATCATGAGAAAGACCAGCGCGACGACGTAACGAATCATTCGCCGATCGCGCGCGACCACGCCCCAGCCCTCCGCACTCTTTTGCGGATCATCGTGCTCTTTGATTGGTCCGCCGTGGTGGCGAATCGTCAAGTAGAAGAACGCGGCGAGCAGCATCACCCCGGCGTTGAAGATGTAGAGCGCAGAGAACGTGTCGGGGCGCTTCAGGTCGACGACGCTCGCCGAGATGAGCGTGCCGAAGCCGATGCCCAGGTTGACGAGCATGAAGTTCACTCCGAAGGCGCGCTGGCGATGCTCGGGAGAGACAAGTCGGCTGAGCATGGTGGTCATCGGCCCCCAGCCCGCGCCGCCGAAGACGGCGATCAGCAGCGCCGCGACGATCGCCTGCAGGCGAGTGTGCACGAGCGCCCAATACACAAGGGCGGCGCCGTAGGCCGCGTAGGCGAAGAGTATGACGCGCAGGGGACCGATGCGGTCGGTCATCGTGCCCCAGAGCGGCGCGCTCGCTAGACCCACGACCGCCGAGAGCGCGAGGAGCAGTGTCGCAAAGCTCGTTGAGAAGTGACGCACGTTGTGCAGGTAGATGACGAACAGCGACAACGTCAGTCCGTTGCCGATGCAGGCGATGAACGTGCACGCGTAGAAACGGCGCAAGGGACCGCGAATGGAAGACCGAAAATCGGTCGGTACGAGTGCGTCGAGGGGTTTCACAAGGTCATCAGGTTACTTGAGCACTGCGACACGCTCTTGTGCGACGGCTCACATGTACGGGGGTGAATGGATAATTCGTATTGACGCAGAGCGTTAGGGTTGTGTGCATGGCGCACTGCGCTGTGAGAGAGGTAGTACAACTTGAGCACTCGATTGCCGAAGAGCCGCGTTGATCTACTAGAAGAGATCACCCCCGACGTCGAGCGTCTGTACAACCGTCACATGCAGGCCCCGCGTCTATGGTATCCGCACGAGCAGATCAACTGGGGCGAAGGCGAGGACTTTGGCGAGCATCCTTGGTCGGCCGAGCAGTACCCGATTCCCGAGGGCGTGCGCAGCTCGATCTACGTGAACCTGCTCACCGAAGACAATCTTCCCTACTACACCGACTCGATCTTGGAGCACTCGCCCAAAGGTCATCCGATCCGCGAGTGGACCTGCCAGTGGACGATGGAAGAGAACCGCCACGCGATGGTCATGCGCGACTGGGTCCACATCAGCCGCTGCATCAACCCGACGACGCTCGAAGACGGTCGCCGCGTGCAGATGCAAAAGGGCGAGGTGCCCCATCCCGCGAACTTCGCCGAGCTCATCGCTTACGTCTCGTTCCAAGAGCGCGCCACCCAGATCGCCCACCGCAACACGGGAGCGAAGCTTCCCAAAGATGACAAGATCGGCCGCAACGTGCTGGGTCTCATCGCGGGCGACGAGACTAAGCACTACCTCTTCTATCGAGACCTCACGCTCGCCGCGTTCGCCATCGATCCCTCCGCGATGATGATCGCCGTCTCCAAGCAGGTGAGCACGTTCGCGATGCCCGGTACCGGTATTCCAAGCTTCACGCGTCACGCGGTTCGCATCGCTAAAGAGGGCATCTACGGGCTGACGCAGTACTTGAGCGATGTGCTGACCCCCGTGCTCGCGCTCTGGGACGTCGAGCACCTCAAGGGTCTCACGAAGGAAGCTGAAGTTGCGCGCATCGATCTGGTGAACGTGCGGGCCAAGCTCTCTGAATCAGTAGAGCGCATGGCGCAGAAGGCGTCGTTGCTGAAGACGCCGATCGGCGCCAGCCGCTAGCTCACTCCTTGGTGTTGGCGACTTGACGGATGTAGGCCTCGAACGACTTCTGTGAGGTAACGGCGTCTTCGACCTCGTGCTGGTGCATCTTGCCACCGCGGATGAGCAGATAGAGCAGACACCCCAGCAGTGGGAAGATCAAGATCAACAGCACCCAACCCGTCTTCGCCGCGCCGCTCAAGTCACGGCTGCGAAAGAGATCGTAGAAGATGTGATAGACGAGGATCAGCCAGAAGAAGAACAGTACGAAGTACAGCGTGGAAACGAATACATCCATCGCCGGATAGCTTGAGCCAAGCATGAGAGTCCTTTCAGAATCGCTACGGGAAGTGTAGGTTCTTGCTGCACGAATTCCTAGTGAAGCCTTGTGCGCGTCACGCGCGCCATCGACAATCTGGCAGGCTGGAGAAGATGGTGGCTCGGTCGACAACACGGGGGTAGTGGTGCGCAGTTACGAAGAAGCGATCGCGACGGTCTCTGCGCCCGGTCAGCCCTTCGAGGTCGTCACCGTAGAGAAGAACGGCGTCACGAACCGAGTCTTCAAGAACGCCCCGGCCACGGTGCGCGACTTCTTTGACCTTGCGCGAGGCATTGAGACGACGTTCCTCGTCTACGAGGACGAGGAGTGGACGTTCGACAAGGTCATGAAAGAGGTCGACGGGCTCGCCTACGCGCTCGTGCACCACTACGGCGTAAAGCGCGGTGATCGCGTGGGCATCGCGATGCGCAACTACCCCGAGTGGGTCATCTCGTTTGCGGCGATCCTCTCGGTCGGGGCGATCTCGGTGTCGCTCAACGCGTGGTGGACTGAAGAGGAGCTCGCCTACGCCATCGACGATTCGGGGCTCAGCGTCATGATCGCCGACCGCGAGCGCGTCGAGCGATCACACGACGCCTGTGCCAAGGTCGGCGCGCGGTTGCTGGGCGTACGCCTTCAGCCCGGAGACGTCCACTCGTCACTCGTCGAGCGCTGGGAGGACGTCGTTGTTCCCGGGGCCGAGATGCCACGGGTCGACATTGACGCCGACACCGATGCGACGATCCTCTACACCTCGGGCACGACGGGATTTCCCAAGGGTGCGGTGTCAACCCACGGCGCCATCAGCCAAACGATTATGGCCTTCGTCTCGAGCTCGCAGGTGCAAACAGCCCGTCGCGAGGAGGGCGAGGAAGGGAGCGGCCTTCCTCCGTGCTTCATCTTGATCGTCCCCCTCTTTCACGTGACCGGCTGCATTCCGGTGATGATGTCCTGCTTCTCCTGGCACTTCAAGCTGGTCATGATGTATCGCTGGGATCCCGAGCGCGCGCTCGAGCTCATCGAGCGACACCGCGTGACGAACTTCGTGGGCGTTCCCACCCAGGCGTGGGATCTCATGGAGGCGCCGAACTTTGCCAACTACGACACGTCGTCACTGACCGCCGTCGGCGGTGGCGGTGCGCCCGCACCCTCGACGCTCGTGGCGCGCGTCGAGCACACCTTCAAGCGCGGCCGACCCAGTCTCGGCTACGGGATGACCGAGACCAACGCGTACGGACCAGGCAACTATGGCGATGACTACGTGAACCACCCGGACTCGACCGGGCATGTCCCTACGATCGTGATGGACGTGGACATTCGCGACAACGATCTGCGCTCATTGGCCCATGGCGAGGGCGGAGAGATCTGGCTCAAGTCCCCGACGCTCATCCGCGGGTACTGGGAGAAGCCCGAGGCGACGGCGGCGACGATCGTGGACGGCTGGCTGCGGACCGGAGACCTCGGGCGCATCAGTAAGGAGAGCTACCTCTACGTCGAAGATCGGGCGAAGGACATGATTCTGCGCGCAGGAGAGAACGTGTATTCGGCGCAGGTCGAATCGGCCATCTACGAGCACCCCGCCGTTTACGAAGCCGCAGTCTTCGGGTTGCCCAACGAACGGCTCGGCGAAGAGGTGGCGGCCGTCGTCATGGTTCGAGACGGCATGGACCTCACGCTCGACGAGCTGCGGGGATTTCTCTCCTTGCACATTGCGGCCTACATGATCCCGTCACGCGTCGCCTTCACGCGAGAGCCGCTGCCGCGGAATCCGGCGGGCAAGCTAATGAAGCGCCAGATGCCCGCGATCTACTTTTCGAGCGCCAGCTGAATCGCACGCGCCGCGTACTCGGCGACGTTCACGTCACTGAGCTCATCAAGCTTGAACCAGTGCACCTGGTCCGTCGTGCCGAGTGCTTCGTCGCGCAGTTCGCCGCCATTCAGCGACACCGTGTACAGCACGCGCACAGTGTGGATCCGATCGCCGTTCGGGCGTCGGCGAATGTCGCTTGCCACGTCGAGCAAGACGGGGTCTTTGATCGCGAGCCCCGTCTCTTCGTGAAACTCGCGCAGCAGCGTCTGTTCCGGCGACTCGCCGAAGTCGATGCCGCCCCCCGGGAGCCACCACAGCGGCGGCACGATCTGGGGGCTGCTCGAACGCACGAGCAAGACGCTCTCATCGCGGACCAAGACGCCGTATGCCCTCACGCTGGTGTGCTGTCTGCTCATCGACTCGTCGTAGTCCTCACTCGATCGGCTGGCTAGGCGACGCTGCATCGGTGAAGATAGTGCGGCATCCTGCGCTGCAGAAATAGTAGGCCACGCCTTCGCGCTCAACTGGGGTGTCGTGTTCGCCCGGCGCGACGCTCATCCCACAGACGGGATCGATGAATGACGACGTCGCCTCTGCGGGCAGTTCGGCGAGAAAGCGCTCGCGACAGCGAGGCGAGCAGAAGTAGTAGGTCGATGAGCCTCGCGCGACCGTGGCAGCGGCCGAGGCCTTCTCGACGCTCATGCCACAGACGGGATCGGTCGCGAGGCGCTCGCTGGGCTGTGACCTCGAGAGTCGCCAGATCACCAACAAGACGAGTGCCGCGATGATGTTGAGCACCAGCGTTGCACCGAGGGGGAACTGGCCCGACAAGATCGCGACGTGGTGAGTGCGTGGCGCGGCATTCGCGAGGCGAAAGAGCCCGTCGACAGCGAGCCCGGCGAGGCTCGCCGTGCCCCAGAGCAGCGCCAGGACGCGCGCCGTGGCGCCGGTCCCATAGAATCGTCGATAGATCGCGAGCAAGGGAAGCGTGACCAGGTCCGCGAAGATGAAGGCGATCGCCCCACCGAAGGCAACCCCGTGTCCCCAGAGCGTCGCGGCCAAGGGAATGTTGCCGACTGAGCAGACGAACGCGAGCACGGCGACGAGAGGTGCGAGCAGGACGTTTTCGAGCACGGTCCATGCGCCGTGACCGGACATGAAGAGGTGATTCCACCACGACGCGGGCACGTGCACGCTGAGAAAGCCAGCTACGAGAAAACCGGCCACCAGCTCGGTGCGAATCATCGTGAGGTCACCGGTCGTGTAGCGCGCCGCCGCAACGAATGTCTCGCGGCGGCGGAGGCGCGTGCGCCACGTGACGGTGTCGTCGCTGTGGACTGAAGGCTTCTCCACGACTACCCGCTCGCGCAGCTGGGCGACCCGCGCGGGGCGAAAGAGCACGCGCGTGAAGAGTCCGAGCAGCCCGATCATGATGATCCCGCCGACCAGCTGCGCGATGAGGAACCGCCAGCCGAGGATGAGATAGAGCACGACTCCGAGCTCGATCACGAGATTGGTGGAGGCGACCATGAAGACGATCGAGTTTCTCCATGACGCGCCGCGCGAGAACAGCGCTCGCGCCATGGCGCTCGCCGCGTAGCTGCACGACGACGAGAGAGCTCCCAGCAGCGACGCTCTTGCCAGTGACGACGCGTTGTCATGCCCGAGTCCACGTCGCAGTGCGTCGCGGGTGATGGCGCTCTGGACGAAACCGGCGAGCGAAAAGCCCAGGACGAGCGGCCACCACGTCAGCCACACCATGGCGAGACTCTCGCGAAGTCCGACGCCCACCCAGTGCGCCACGGCGCCGATGCTCGCGATCATCGAAGCGTTCGATCGCGAGACTGATCCATGGCGTACCTCTTTCGACACGACAATCTAATAGTCGCTTTGAGATCCCCAGTTAGAGTTGCATCCATGTGTCCCGCCGACGAAGGACGCGCCCTTCGCGGTGCGGCAGCCGTAGAGTCCATCGCTCCGGGACGATTTGCCGTCAATCTCTCGCCGCTCTACACCGTGATGGACCACCCGCACGGCGGATATCTCCAGTGCCTCGTGGTCAACGGCGCCTTGGCGGCGGCCAGCGCAGACGGAGCGACCCACCTGAACGCGACCGCGGTGACCACGAACTTCGTGAATCCTCCGACCGTCGGGCCGGGCGAGCTCCGCGTGGAGGTTCGCCGGGTGGGACGTGGCGTCTCCTTCGTGCACGCCACGCTCTATCAGCGCAACGTCGTCACCCTCGAATCGCTCGTCACCCTTGGCACCTTGCGCGAGGGCTCGCCCCTGCGCTATCAGGATGCGCGTCCAGTCGAGCTCGCTGCACGCGAGCTGTGTCGCTCCTGGGAAGGGACCGACGAAGTTGCGATCACCAAGGTGCTGGACATTCGCATCGACCCCTCCACGTCGGGGTGGTGGGACGGCCAACGCTTGGCCCAGGCCGAGATCAGAGCGTGGCTCCGGCTGGACGACGGAGAGGCGTCGTGGGACGCATGGAACATCCTGTTCGCGTGTGACGCGCTGCCGCCCGCGACGTTGCCACTGGGCTCTTCCGGGTGGGTGCCGACGCTGCAGCTCACGAGCTACGTGCGTCGACCGCCCACGAGCGAGTGGTTGCGGGCGAGTCAGAAGGCGATCGTCATCGCCGAGGGGCTCCTCGACGAACGCTGCGAGCTCTTCGATGAGTCGGGCAACCTCGTGGCATCGTCATCGCAGCTCGCCATGGTGCGACTTCCCGCAGGCAGCTGACGCGTGTCGTTCGGTCCCACGGCGAACGACGACGGCTCCCTCGCGGTTCGCCCTCGCCTAACGATTCCCGCCGATGAGATCGAGTTGCGCGTGACCACGTCGGGCGGACCGGGCGGCCAGCACGCCAACCGGTCGCTCACGAGGGTCATCGCGACCTTTCGCGTTGACGACTCCGGCGTGCTAGGCGATGCGGAGAAGCTGCGTCTGAACGAATCCCTCGGGCCGGTGGTGCGCTCGAGCGCGAGTCGCTTTCGCTCCCAGACGCAGAATCGAAGGGCGGCGCTCGACCAGCTCGCAGAGAAGCTTGCCACCGCATTGGCGCCACGCACGCCTCGTCGTGCGACCAAGCCCACGCGCAGCGCCGTCGAGCGTCGCGTCGACGAGAAGAAGTTGCGAGGTCGCCTCAAAGTGCAGCGACGTCGCCCCATCGAGGAGTGAGTCGCCTGTCTTAGCGCTCGAGCTGTCGCTTCATCGCTTCAAGCGCCTTGTCGATCACGCCATCGAGTGCGGGGTCGGTGTCTTCGTGCGGTCCGCGGACGGGTGTGAGTGACGCGTAGCCGGCCACGAGGAGAGCCCCGTCTTCGTCGGCGTCTTCGTCACTCACGTCACCGAGCGCAGGGCTCGCGGCACCGAGTCGCAGAGGAAGCTCGCCCTCTTCACTCAGTGCTTCGCCACCCGCGTAGGGCCCCGCCGCCTTGATAAGTCCGGCCGTGGAGATGCGGCCACGTCGCACGCCCTTGAGCTCGCTCATCGGAAGGTTGGGAACGTTGAGGTTGAGCAGCGTGCGCGACGGCGCGCGGTAGAGCTCGTCAAGCACCTCCAGCGCAACGACGGCCGCGGTGTCATAGTGCACGTTCTCGCCCCACTGCACAGAAACCGCGAGACCTGAGAGGCCGAGCTGGGCCGCGGTCAACACCGCGCCGACCGTGCCCGAGTGCAAGACGCTGCGCCCGACGTTCGCGCCAGCATTAATGCCTGAGACGATGACATCGGGTTGAAAGTCGAAGCTGCCCAGCGCGCCGAGGATCGCGCACAGTGCCGGCGGCGCATCCAGACCGTAGGTGGGAATCGACTCCGCACCGGCGATGTGATGACGGCGATAGGGCACCGTCGGGCGCTCGAAGATGTCGCCGACCGCTGAGGACATGCCCGAGTGGTTGCGATTTGGCGCGACGATGAGTGCTTCGCGCACCTCATCCGTCGGTGCCTTGTCGATCCATTCAGCGACGCTCCGGGCGAGTACTGCCATACCCGGCGCGAGGACGCCGTCGTCGTTTGTGAGCAGCAGGCGCATGCCTTGACGTTAACTGTCGTAAGTTACGTACCAGTGAAAACCACGAAAGTCCTCGACTGATGCTGCCCTCTGGAGAGCAGATCGCGATCGCTCACGGCGACCAGCGCGCGGTGGTGACAGAAGTCGGCGCCACCCTGCGCACCTACGTCAAGGGTGGCGTCAGCGTGATCGAGGGCTTTGCCGGTGAAGAGATGCCGACCAACGCTCGTGGCCAAGTGCTTTACCCCTGGCCGAACCGGTTGGGCGAGGGGGAGTGGTCGTTCTCGGGTCGCACGGCTCGCCCGCGCATCGACGACATCATCCACAAGACGGCCATTCACGGCCTCGTGCGCTGGCGACCCTTTCGCATCGAAGCCGTCAACCAGAACCGCTGCGTCTTGTCGTTGCTCTTGCATCCGTCCCCCGAGTACCCCTTTTTGAGCGAGATCAGCCTCGCTTACCATCTCGGATCGCTCGGACTGACGGTGACCACGACGGTCACCAACTGCGACGGTGTGCCGATTCCCTTTGGCGTCGGCTTTCATCCCTATCTGTCGGTGACGACCCCCACGATCGAAGGCGCCATGCTCGAGATGCCCGCCAAGGCGTACGTCGCGGTCAACGACCGACAGCTGCCGACGGGAGAGATTCTTCCGCTCGCCGGCAACCCGCTCGACTTCTCCAAGCGCAAGTCGCTCAGTGGCCATGAGCTCGACGTGACCTACACCGAACTGGTCCGCGACGATTCAGGACTCGCCGTCGCAACGCTCGAAGACGCGAACGGCGGCGAGATTCAGCTCAGCGCCGATCGAAACTTTCCGTACTTGCAGGTGTACACCGGCGACAACAACGAAAAGGGCCGTCGGCGTACCTCAGTCGCGATCGAGCCCATGACGTGCCCGCCCGACGCACTGCGCAGCGGCAAGGACGTCGTCGTCCTCGAGCCGGGTCAGCATTGGGCGGGGTCCTGGCGCCTTCGCCGGAGCGAACCGTGAGCAGCGTCGTGCTCGTCACGGGCTCGACGAGCGGTATCGGTCTCGCAACGGCTCGCAAGTTCACCGAGCACGGTGACGTGGTCGTCTTCAACTCGGTCCACAGCGTCGAGGCTGGCGAGCACCTGGCGTCCATCACCTACGAGTCGATCTACCTGCAGGGTGACATCGCCCAAGCGGCCGACTGCGAGCGACTCGTGTCGACGGTGATCGAACACTACGGACACCTCGACATACTCATCAACAACGCGGGCACGACCAAAGTGATTCCGCATCACGACCTCGAAGCGGCGAGCGTCGACGTGTGGCGACAGATCTTTGAGGTCAACGTCTTTGGCACGTGGCAGCTCACGGTGGCCGCGATGCCGGCGCTTCGAGCGAGCAAAGGTTCGGTCGTCAACGTCTCGTCGCTCGCGGGGCTGCGGCCAACGGGATCGTCGATTCCCTACGCGGCGTCAAAGGCGGCGCTCAATCACATGACCGAGCTGCTCGCCAAGGTCGTGGGGCCCGAAGTGCGTGTGAACGCCGTCGCGCCGGGCTTGATCGATACTCCGTGGACGCAGGACTGGAGCGCCGTTCGCAGCTACGTCGAAGGGATTGCGCCGCTGCGACGTAGCGGCACGCCCGACGACGTCGCCGACGTGATCCTCGCGCTGGCGACGTCGTCTTACGTGACCGGTCAGGTCGTCGCAGTCGACGGCGGACTCGCGCTCACCTGACGAGGCGCGGGCATCGCAAAGCGCATCGCGGCGCACAAGAGCGACGTGGCGGGACGAGTGCACATGCGATCAACCAGTGAGCTGCGCCGCACGCCGAGCTGTTCTTGGGCATAGCGAGGCAACAGTGACCACGCGCTCAGCACCATGAGCCGGTAGATGAGTCGCTGGGCCCGGCTCTCCATCAACCCGTAGGCGATGAAGTCGCGAGCGACTTCACCGTCGGCGCTCAGGCGGAGCTCGCGGCGAAACGACAGGAGCGCGGCGGTGAGTTCGTCGACCGTCCGTGGTGCGTGCACCACGCCGAGCGCTTCTGCGAGCGGCGCCATCTCACTGACGTAGCGATCGGCTTCGCTATCGCTCAATCGCCGAGAGCCGAAGCGACGAAACGCCGCGAGGAACATGTAGATCTCGGCGCAGTGGACCCACAACAACAAGTGCGGATCGTTCGCGTCGTAGGGGCGACCGTCGTCGGCGACGCCGTGGATGAACTGATGGACGGTGAGGACTCGATCGATAGCGGACTCCGCCGCGTCGCGCGTTCCGAACGTGGTGGCACTGATGAAGTTCGCCGTCGAGAGGAGGCGCCCGAGCGGGTCGTCTTGATAGTGCGAGTGGTCAGCGACGCCCGCCATGGCAAGGGGATGAAGCATCTGAAAGAAGAGCGATCCGAGACCGCCTACCAGCATCGAGGGAAGCTCGCGATGAACGACGCGCGCGATGCCATGGACGTCGCAGTACGACAGATCGGGATCATCGCATCGAGGTGGCGGCGCGACGTTGAGTCCAACCGAGCGCCGGATGGCGACGCCTGCGGCGGCGCGCCGACGCGTGAGGGCGTCGCGGCACTGGGCGATCGGGAGTGGGTTCGGCGACACGACGCTGTTCACTCTAGGACCCTCCACTTCCAATCGGGTCAGGCGTCTGCGATGCTGGAGGCGTGCCCGCGCTTCAGCCCGCTCGTAACGCTGCGACCAAAAGCGAACTTGACAGCGAACTCGAGAGCTCGCTGGAAACAGTCACCGAGCGCCCGTGGAACGTCGTCGTCTGGAACGATCCGGTCACCCCAATGCCCGTCGTGGTCGCCGTGTTCAAGCGAATCTTTGGCTACTCGAACAACAAATGCACGCACCTGATGCTGACCGTCCACCACGAGGGACGGGCCGTGGTCTGGTCGGGTCGTCGCGAAAGGGCAGAGTCCTACTGCGTGAAGCTTCAAGTCGCCGGCCTCCAGGCGACGGTGGAGCAGGACTCCTAGTGTCCGGAAAGCTCTTTGTGCGTCGACGAGATGGCCGCATCGAAGTTCGCCTCAACGACGCCGGCCGCGCGATCATCCGAGAGGTCTTTGCCCATGTGCTTGCCGCCGAACGCGACCCCGAGCACGAGTGGCACTTGTCACTGCACGCGCCGATCAACCCAAGTAGCGACGACGACGATCCCGCGGCAACGCTGTCGCGCGAAACCGACATCGCCTCGAACGCGGAGCTCTCGGTCATGACGCTGCGAGAGCAGTTTCTCACTGACGCCGAGGCGTGGGCGTGGCTCAGCACCCTGCAGGTCGCCCTGCGTTCGACAGCCGTGGTCAATGGGATCTTGAGCGACGAAAAGCTCGAGTCGTGCTCACCCGAGCTCCTCGACGACATCCGCACGATGCAGCATTTTCTCTTCGATCTCTCAACCTGCTTCTAGCGTCGAGCCTGATGAGTTCGGTCGCGACGCGACGTTGCACGGATAGGGGGACTCAATGCGCCCTAGGCTGATGCCATGAATATCCTTCGACGTAGGTCCCTGCCGCTCTCGGCGTTCGCCGTAATCGCGACGTCGCTCGCGGGCGGCTTCTCGCTCGCGGCGCAGGCGACCACAACGCCCACCGTCACCTCGATCATTACGGCGGCCAAAGCGTCACTTGCCAAACAGGTCGGCGTGCACATTTCGGTGTCGACGACCGATGACAAGGTCGTCAGCACCGTGGTGGCCGACATCGGCCCGACCAGCGGCTTTGAAACCTACAAAAAGGGTAAAGAAACCTTTACGATCAGCGTGACGCCGAAGTACGCCTTTTTGAGCGGCAGCCCGTCGGGTCTCACCACCTTGATGGGCCTCACGAGCGCCGAGGCGAAGAAGGTCGGAAAGAAGTCCATCGAGATGAAGAAGGGCTCGGACCAGTACTCCACCTTTAAGACGAACCTGACGTCGGCGGCGTTCTCTCAGCTGCTGCCCGCGGTGAAGGGCACGACGTTGCTCACCGCGCGGGACAAGACGACCAACGGATATCAGCTCACTTGGGTGACCGCCGCGACGAGCACCTCACCGAAGGAGACGAGTGTGCTCGTGATCTCCTCAGGCTCATCGACCGTGCCGCTCAAGGAGACAGTGACAACGTCCTCGGGCAACAGCCACACGACATTTACGGACTGGAATCAGCCGTTCACCGTGAAGGTCCCGACCTCCACGATCGCCTACGCTAAGGTCTTCTAGCTCCCTCGGGCTTGGGCCCGACAAACCCCAACCACAGAACTCGTGCCTGACCCGTTACGCCCATTTCCTTTGCCTGGCCACGAATAATTTCGAGACGAAACGGTTCAGTTCCGGAACGATCTGGTATCGTATGTCCCGTGGCATCCGATACGACAGCGATCAACGAAGCGAGCTCAAGCGAACGAAACCTCGGGGGACGTCCTCTCGATGCATCACGCGATGACGCGCTGCGCGAAGCAGCGCTCACGCTTCTCGCCGAGATCGGTTATGACCGGCTGACGGTCGACAAGATTGCGGCCTGCGCCGGAGCCGGCAAGGCGACGATCTATCGCCGTTGGTCGGGCAAGGCTGAGCTGGTCGTCGATGCGCTGATGTGCCAGAAAGGTGACTTCAGCGCTCCCGACTCGGGTAATCTTCGCGATGACCTCACGGCGCTCGCGCACCAAGCGGACGCGCACAAGGACCAGCCGCTCGACACCGAGGTGATGATCGGACTCGTTACGGCGTTGCCGCACGACCCGGAACTTCGTGACGTCTTCCAAGAGCGGCTGATCAATCCCCACCTCGAAACGCTGAAGGTGGTCTTCGAGCGAGCGGTCGCTCGAGGAGAGATCGCCCCCGTGCAGAACCTCGACGCGGTGGTCTCCATCTTGCCAGCGCTCGTGATGCACCGCTTCATCGTCGTGGGCACCCCCCCAGACGAGCAGTTCTTCCTATCCATCATCGATGACGTGATCCTCCCGCTTGTGCAAGCGGGAGGAGGCGCTGTCGGGCCTTCGCCCCTCCAGTAGAAAGACCCCTTTCATGACCATGACGGAACAACCGGAACTCGCTCGCGGCAATCTCGAAGGACGTCACCTCGGGCTGGCCCTCGCGGTGATCTCGTGCGCACAGCTGATGATCGTGCTTGACGCGACCGTCGTCAACGTGGCGATCCCCACGATCCACCACGCGCTGCACTTCTCGCTCACGAATCTCGAGTGGCTCATCACCGCCTACTCGCTGACCTTCGGTGGGCTGCTCCTGTTCGGTGGGCGCACGGGCGACCTGTTCGGCAAGCGCCGGATGTTCATGCTCGGCATCGCGGTCTTCGCGGCAGCGTCGTTGCTCGGAGGCTTGGCGACGAATGACCTGTGGCTCATCATCACTCGCGGCGCGCAGGGAGTGGGCGCTGCGATCGCCGCACCGACGGCGCTCGCCTTGATAGCGACCAACTTTCCAGAGGGTCGAGAGCGCAACCGCGCGATGGGCGTCTACGCCGCGATGTCCGGCGGCGGCGGGGCCGTCGGGCTCCTCCTCGGTGGACTGCTGACGACGTACGTCTCGTGGCGATGGATCTTCTTCGTCAATGTGCCGATTGCCGCCGTGGTGCTGTTCCTGGCGCCGCGCGCCCTCAACGAGTCCGACACCACCTCGGGCCACCTCGACGTGCCGGGTGCGGTGACCGCGACGGGCGCGATGCTCTCGCTCGTCTACGGGTTGTCGAATGCGTCGAGCCACAGCTGGTCGAGCCTGTCGACGATCATCTCGCTCGCCGGCTCCGCTGTCCTGCTCGTCGCCTTCGGACTCATCGAGCGTCGCAGCAAGGAACCGCTGATGCCATTTAGCATCTTCAGCAACCGAAACCGCACGGGCAGCTTTGGGATCATGCTCTGCATCGGCATCGCGCTGTTCTCCCTGTTCTACTTCCTCACCTTGTATCTGCAGAACATCCTCGGTTGGAGTGCGATCCGCACCGGCGTCGGCTTCTTGCCGATGACGATCGGCATCATCATCGCGGCGATATTGACGTCACGGTTCGTGGGACGAGTCGGCATCCGTTTGCCGCTCATCCTTGGACCCTCGTTGGCAGTGCTCGGCATGCTCTGGATCACGCGCATCACAGTGTCGAGCACCTACCCCGACATTCTGGGTCCGCTCGTGTTGATCTCGCTCGGACTCGGCTTTGCCTTCGTGCCCTTGACATTGACAGCAGTGTCGGGCGTGCAGTCAGACGAAGCCGGTCTCGCCTCGGCGCTGCTGAACACCATGCAGCAGATAGGCGGCGCGATTGGATTGGCGGTGCTCGCGACTGTCGCCATCGACGCGACGAATTCACGACTGGGAGGCGCGCATCACCTCACCACTCGGGCGCACGACATCGCGACGACCCACGGCTATTCGACGGCGTTCTTCGTGTCCGCTGCGATCACGTTCATTGCGGTGATTATCTCGGTGGTCGTGATTCGACCCCCGAAGGTGGCACCGGGCGAGACGCTTGACACCTCGGCGCTCGTTGGCGGTTGAACGGGGATAACCGCGCTACACCGCTGTAGTGGAAGCGAGACCTCGCTACCCGCAGGATTTGATCGCGTTGGCCAGTGCCTTTGTGCCGGCTTCAAACTTGGCGTGATTTTTGGCGATGTAGACCTCGAGTGACGAGATCGACTGCTTCTTTGACTCCCACTTCAAAATGACCACAACGTCGCCCAGCGTGGTCTTCGAGGCCGAGTTCGGAGCTTCGGATGCGAGTTTCTCGTAGAACGGCACCAGCTCGGCCGCCCACGCACGGTACGCCGTCATCGTCGTGGGTGGCGTTATCTCTTTGGCGTCTTGTTCATAGAAGGTGATGATCGTGTTGCAGAACGCGGTTGAACCCGAACTGCTCGCCTCGGCCACGCCGAGTGAGATGGTGAGTGCGCCGAGCATCGTTGCGCCTGCGAGAAGACCGCGTATAGCCATGGCGAAGCGCCTGGACCCATCGAACATGTGACCCCTCCCTAATGGAACCGCGCAAGGATTTCGCGGATCCCCACTATTGGACCTCCCTTGGTGCCAACTCCGTCTGTCTACCAGACTTCATACATTTAGTCCAGACAACGAAGGTGATCTTTGAACGGAGCCGCATGCGTGTTCGTTGCGCACAGTTGCCTAGTAGTAATGGCGTCGCCCGCCGATTTCAAGACCAATGGCGCCCAGGAGCCAGAGCACCGCTCCGATGACGAGCAGGAACAGGCCCAGCACCCACAGGGCTGAATTCCCGCTGAATAAGCCGAAGATGGAAAAGAGTACGCCGAGAGTAATCATGACCCCTCCGTCGTTGAGCCCTACCGCGCAGCGGACCTTACCGCGCTGCTCAAAAAAACGTTACGTGCGCTTGGGGTGAATTCCCACTACAAAACCCTGTGAAGGAGCGCAGCATTTCAACGTCTTAACGCATGTTTATTTTGCGCTGCGCGTGTGTGACGATTCGGCGGCGAGGCTCGCACGAGGCTGCCATCAAAAGAGTCTTGACATGACGACTCGCACCACAGAGACTGAGCCGAGTGATTCGTTTGGTCGACCCGCGACCTGTCACTGCCAATGAAAGGGGCATCATGCAAGAGACAGCGGTGCGCGACGGTGAAGACGTCACGCGTGAGTCTGATGAGAATGACGTCGTCGAAGGCGCTGACGCGTACAACGCCGAGTCGATCGACGGCGGTGTCGTATTCGTGGGCGACGTAGAGGGCGTCACGGACATCGAAGACCGCGAGCCCGACGCCGTCGGCGGTGAAGACGAAGGCGACGAAGAGGCTGTTGGCGGCGACGACGAGGGCGACGAGCCTGACACCGTCGGTGGTGAAGACCCAGAAGAGGGCGACGAGTAGGCCAAACAGCTACTGGCGTCTAAGCCTTGGCTTTGACGCGAGCGCGTGGTGCGACGAGTGGCGCCATCAGGTCGCCGAGTTTTTCGACTCGTCGCACCACGTCGTCCGCCTCGAAACGCAGTGAGTTCGGATCGCCGCTCTTCGCGCACTTGTCGACCTCTTGCCACGTGACGGGCGTCGAGACCGTGGGCTCGGGACGAGCGCGCAGCGAATAGACGGCGACGGTCGTCTTGGATGACGTGTTCTGACTCCAGTCGATCAGCACCTTGCCGTCGCGAAGGGTCTTTCGCATGGACGAGACCACGTCGTCGGCGTGGTCCCGCTCCAGGGACATGGCGATCTCGTGAGCGCGTTCACTGAGCCGCTCCCACGTCAGTCGTTGGACTTTGGTGTAGAGCTGCAGTCCCTTCGAGCCGCTCGTCTTCGGAAAGAGCACGTCGCGGCCGAGCAGTTTGCCCACCCATCGAGCAACGCGGCAGCACTCAACGATCGACGTCCCCGGCCCCGGGTCGAGGTCGAACACCAGATAGTCAGGTGGCGCGGGGATGGGCTTACCCTTCGCAACGTGCCAGAGGGGAACGTGGAACTCGAGTGCAGCGAGATTCGCCGCCCACAGCAAGGCCGGACGATCGGAAACCATGGTGTACTCGATGGGTTCGTGCCCACCGCTCTTCGATGGCACGTCGACGGTCTTGATCCACTCGGGCTGGTGGGCGGGTGCGTGTTTCTCAAAGAACGACATGCCGTCGACGCCGTTCGGATACCTGCGGAGGGTGGTGGGGCGGTTGTCGATATGGGGCAGCATGACAGCCGCGATCCGCGCGTAGTAGTCGAGGACCTGACCTTTCGTGAATCCCGTCTGGGGATAGAGCACCTTGTCGAGGTTGGACAGGGAGAGCTCGCGCCCGTCGACCTCGGTCAACACACGTTCAGGACTCACGGACCACGTCGCTCGCGCTCTTATCGACACGCAGTCCCCGCCACGACGGCTGACGCAGGATGCCGTCATTCGTCCACTCCGCGAAGCGAACCTCACCAACGATCGCCGGGCGAACGAAGTGGGCGAGTGCGGTCTCGGCGTGGCTGAGTGGCGTTGCAAAGGGCGACGTCTTTCGCGCGAGCGGCGCGAGCTGGGCGAGGAGCTCTTTTCGCGCATCCGCGGAGAATCCCGTTCCCACCTTGCCGACGTAGGTGAGGCCGCTGTCGCTCGGGATGCCGAGCAGGAGCGCACCGAGGCTGCCTTCGCGCTCGCCCTTGCCGGCGGTCCACCCGCCAATGACGACTTCTTGATCGTGGACGTTCTTCACCTTTATCCAGTCGCCATTGCGCAAACCCGGCGAGTACGGCGAGCTGCGCCGCTTGATGACCACGCCCTCCAAGTGACGTTCTGCGGCGATCTTGAGGACGTCGGCGCCCTTCACTTTGGTGATCGACGGAGGTGTCGCGAAGGTGTCGCCGTCGAGCTTGAGGGACTCGAGCAGCCGGCGTCGCTCGTCGTAGGGGCTGTCGAGCAGGAGTCGACCTTCCAGGTAGACAAGGTCGAAGGCGAAGAAGCTGACAGGAGTGGTGCGAGTGAGCTTCTCGATCTGCGACGTGGACGTCACGTGCAGTCGGTGGGTCAACGTGGAGAAGCTCGGACGGTTGTTCTTGTCGAGTGCCACGATCTCCCCGTCAAGAATCGCCGAGCGCGAGCCGAGGTGAAGTCCGATGTCGCGAAGCTCGGGGAAAGCGCTCGTCAGCGTCTTGTCGTTGCGCGTCAGAGCGTGCACGCGACCGCCGTCCACATAGACCATCGCGCGCACCCCGTCCCACTTGAACTCATACGCCCACCCTTTGTCGCTCGCAGGCAGCTCTCCCGCAAGGGCGAGCATCGGCTTGACGTGCTCGGGCATCGCTACGAAGTCGGGCACTGGGTCCATGCGGTGAATCATCCACTTGTCCTCACCGGTCGAAAAGAGCACGTAGCGTCCCGAGACGCGCTGGCCGTGCAGCACCACCATGATCTCGTTGGGGCGCCACTTCAGCGTGTCATAGGTGCCGTGGTCCCAGATGGTGACCTCGCCCGCGCCGTACTCGCCCTTGGGGATGCTGCCGTGGAAGGTGCCGTAGTCGAGGGGGTGGTCCTCGACGTGCACGGCGAGGTGATTGGTCTTGGGGTCGACGGGGAGACCCTTCGGGAGCGCCCACGAGACGAGGACGCCGTCGCGCTCAAGGCGAAAGTCCCAGTGCAAGGCCCGCGCGTGATGCTCTTGGATCACGAATGTCGGCAGCGCGGACTTCTTTGCACCATTCGACTTGGTCGCCTTGCCCATCGGCTCGGGCGTCTTCTTTGGGTCGCGCTTGGCTCGATAGTTCGTCAGCCTCGACGGCGCAGACGTGCGGGCCGTTCGAGAGCCGACAGAACGAGTCATGAAACTCGTCGGCCTGATTTCTTTGTGGCAGGCTTTGCGTTCCCCACCGCGCGTACGAGCTCCGCCTTGGTCATCTTCGAGTTCACGTCAATCTTGAGACGCGCCGCGCGTTCGAGGAGATCGGCCTTCGTCATCGCGTCGAGCCCCTGGCGCTCACGATGCTCTGACACCTTCATGCTGGAGCTCTTCTTTGCCGTCGTCGCCTTCGCCGCTGCGCGGCGCGGACGAGAGGACGACGATCGATCGATCGACGCCTGCAGGGCGGACATGAGATCGATGACGTTGGACTTGGGACGCTCTTCTGACCCGAAGACCACGGCGTGACCCTCGCGTTTTTGCTCGATGAGCTCTTCGATCCGTTCGCGGTAGGTGTTCTTGTAGCGAGCGGGGTCCCACTCGTCGGTGAGCGACTCGACGAGCTTCTTCGCGATGGAGAGCTCGCGCGGGTTGGCCTCAACGATGGGGGGCAGCGTGTCGAGCTCTTCTTCGGGGTCGCGAATCTCGTCCTCGAAGTACATGGTCTCGAGCATGAGCACCTTCTCGGCGGGGCGTATCGCGACGAGGTGCTCCTTGTCGCGCAGCACGAGCGTCGCGATGCCGACCTTCTTCGTCTGGCGCATCGCTTCAAGGAGCAGCGAGTACGCACGATCGGCGCCCTTGCCTTTGGGCGCGAGGTAGTAGGACTGGCGAAAGAAGATCGGATCGATTTCATCTAAGTCGACGAAGTCCTGGATCTCGATCAGCTCGGACTTGCCCGGGGCGGCTTCGGCCATCTCCTCGCGCGTGACGACTACGTACTCCCCGCCGCCGAGCGGATAGCCGTTCACGATGTCCTCGTTCGAGAGCTCTTCGCCGGTCTCTTCGTCCACCTTCTTGTACCGAACGCGGTGCGAGGTGCCCTTATGGAGCTGATTGAAGTGGATCGTCTGATCGGCGGTGGCGGTATAGAGCCCAACGGGGACGCTGACGAGCCCGAAACTGAGAAACCCCGACCACGTGGCTCGTGCCATGTCATTTCTCCTCGTTCTCGGTGCGAGAGACTAACCAACAGGAATTTACCACGGGTTGATTTTGCTTCGAAAGGGCAAATGTTGCCCGGGCCGTGGCGCTCGTCACGAAGCGGCGAAACCCTGTGCCGCCAACCTACCTTGACGTGAATCCACCGCAACGTCACAGCACCGCTCTACCTTGGTTTTATGTCTTTGCAACCCGTAACGAATGTCAGTTGCGCGTGGTGCGACGCACAGCTTCGACACTGTCACGGAACGGCCATCGTGATCGACGACACGACCCACGTCTGCTCTGACGACCCCGACTGCACACTCGACGTGGACGAACATTGGTTCATCACGCTCGACGAGGACAAAGACTGACCGCGACCAGCGGCGAGGCGAACCTGGAAGTAGCCGCTTACGATGCCGAGTGAAAGTGCATCTTCGAAAGGAGCGGCTATGCCACAGGGCGCGTGGAGCGAAAAGCGTGAACGCCAGTACGAACTCATCAAAGAGAACGAACTAAAAGAGGGTCGCAACGAGAAACTCGCCGAAGAGATTGCGGCGCGAACTGTCAACAAGGAGCGAGCCCGCAGCGGCGAGGCACGAGTGTCGAGTCGCCTCTCGCTCGACGACATCTCCTCGGGCCGACGTGGCGGTCTTCGTTCGCACAAAGGTCCGGGCGGTCGAACCTTCAAGCAGCTGTACGAAGACGCGCGCCGCATGAATATTCCAGGGCGATCCAAGATGAACAAGAGAGAGCTTGAGAGGGCTGTCGATCGTCATTAGCCTTACGGGTTCATGCAACGAGTCATGTGGCGGTCAGTTCACATGAGCACATTGATGGCGGGCTCCGTTATATTCGTTGCGTAGTGCCTCTCGGCTGATGGCGAACGTTTGTGTGCCAACGACCGTGAATCCTGTAATGCCGTTTTGGAACGCGATTGCATGCCAAGTTCCATCTAGGTTCTATCCGGGCGGCGAGGGATAGTTTGGGGCCGTATCAATTCATCTGCTGTGGTAAAGGGGTCCGAGGGATGGCGCGTGCACGAGTTAGTGGTTCGCAGGAACGGCGCTCATGAGCAAAGGCGCGGTGGGCACAAGGCGCCACATCATCGAGGTCGCCGAGGCGATGTTGGCCGAACGGCCGAGCGGCGAGATACACCTCGCCGACATCGCCGAGCAGGCCCACGTGGGAGTGCAGACGATCTATTACCATTTTGATTCGCGCAACCAACTCATCGCCGAAGCCCAGGCCGCGACCTATCAAAAGCTCACCGAGCCGCTGCACGAGTTCTTGGTCTCTTGTGAAGCGGCGCTGGTCGCCGACGATGAGGCGACCTTTTGGTCCGCAATGGGCGAGAACATCATGTTGGCGTGGGCCTATGGCTTTGGTAGGGATCGCTGGAAGATTCCAAAGCTGCTGATCGATATCTCGTCGGACGCAAAGACGCAGCGTGACTTCAGCGAGAAGCTCGAAGTCCAGCTCGAACGTTGGATCAACGTGATTGAAGGCGGCAAGCGTCATGGCTGGATTGATCCGGATATCGATACGTACGCGCTCATCACGTCATGTTGGGCCGGATCAGTCGGACAAGCGCTGTTCGCCAGCTCGTCGAAGATCTACTACACGCCAGAGAGCATCCGGGACTTCTTCATGAACCTCGGCGTGGCCAAGCACTAGGAGCCTCTCCGCTTCGAACACGGGAGAGGTTTCGAGTCGCGCGGCGTGGTCGCCACACCCGTGGGAGGCTGGACATGCGAGTTCTCTCAGCAGTCACCCTCACCCGCGCTTCCTGGTCGCGTGGGATTTCGTGTTGCGTCAGGCCGAACACGAAATCCCACGAATCAGGTCTGGATTCTCATTACATATCGAGCAACGTCTAGTTTGTCTACCACGTGGACTAGGCCTAGTCCAGTAGTGAAAGAACTGATTAGAGGGCGTTAATGTCGTTGCAGTGCCGTGTTGCCGCTGAGCCATACCACTTGCGCGGGAGGAGCTCATGACGAGTGGCGTGAGTACACGACAACACATCATCGAGGCTGTCGCGAAAATGCTGGCACAGAGTCCGAGCGTTGACATCCATCTCGCCGACGTCGCAGAGCGCGCTCATGTGGGCGTGCAAACCATCTACTACCACTTCGATTCTCGAACGCAGCTGATTGCCGAGGCGCAGGCGTTCAGCTACTACCGACTGATGGAACCGTTTAACGAGCACGTCACCAAGGCCGAAAAGGCACTCCAGGATGAGGACCAGGAGTCGTTTTGGACGGCCTTCGGTGACAACGTCGTGCTCGCGTGGTCACAGGCGCCTGATGAGGATCGCTGGCGTGTGATGAAGCTACTGATCGATATTTCAGGCGACCAATCGACGCAGCGCGAATTCTCGGATGCATTGGACGTGCAGCTGGAGCGATGGATTGAGGTCTTTGATGCGGCCAAGTCTCGCGGCTGGGTTGACGCCGAGATCGACACGCGGACGCTCGTCAGCTCGGCGAGCGCGGCCGCCGTCGGTCAGGCGCTTCTCGTCAGATCATCGAAAGTTCACTTCACGCCGGAGAGCATGCGCGACTTCGTCATCACCGTCGCCATGGCGAAGCCAAAGGCAACCAGGTGGAGCCAAGGGGGATCGTCTCAACCCCAGAGTTGAGGTCGACCGCCGTCGAAAAACCAACGCCGTGGCTCACGTCTCAGTCTGAGGAGGTTCTGCCTGGCGTGATTTCAGTACGATGCACGCCATGGAACCTCGCGAAGTGCTGTCGCTGGATGACATCAACTTGTCGGACGTCGCCTTTTGGGATCGGCCCAATGAAGAGCGTGACGGGGCGTTTCGACTCTTGCGCAGGGAGCGGCCCCTCGCGTTCTTCGAGGAGCCGGAGCTTGATCCCACGGTCGCCCTCTTCGTTCCAAAAGGCCCCGGCTACTGGGCCGTGACGAGACACGCGGACGTCAGCGCAGTGAGTCGCCATCCCGAGGTCTACGGTTCGGGGAAGGGCGCGACGAGCATTCAGGACATGCCCGAAGAGCTCCTGGAGTACTTCGGATCGCTGGTCAATACTGACGACCCCCGTCACGCCCAGTTACGTCGAATAGTCTCGGCGGCCTTTAGCCCCCGAACCATCAAGAGAATTGCGGATCGAATCGAACTACTCGCGGAAGGGATCATCGACGACGTTGCCGAGCGAGGGGAGTGCGACTTCGTTCTCGACATTGCTGCGCGACTTCCGTTGGAGGTCATCTGCGATCTCATGGGCATCTCGCCGAGTGACTATCAGTCGGTGCTGCATGCGTCCAACGTCATCGTCAACACGACGAACGCCGCCATCGGCGCTGGTGACCTCGAGTACACGCCAGACGGGCCCGACGTGCTGACCTCGCTCCTCGAGTCGGCGCAGATGCTCACGTCACTCATGACCGAGCTCGCCGAATACCGACGTGGGACGCCCGCCGATGACGTGACATCTGCGCTCGTCAACGCCAACATCGATGGGGAGTCGCTGACCCCCTCGGAGGTTGCGTCGTTTTTCATCTTGCTGGTGGTCGCGGGTAACGACACGGCTCGAAACACCATGAGCAATGGACTGCTTGCGCTGAGCCAGTTCCCGGCACAGCGTGCGCTTTGGAGGTCCGACCCCGAAGGGGTCGGACCCACAGGCGTTGAAGAGATGGTGCGATGGTGCTCGCCCGTCGTGTGGATGCGCCGCACGGTAAGGGAACCCACGGTCCTTGCGGGAGAAAAGCTTGAGGTGGGCGACAAAGTGTTGCTCTATTACAACTCGGCCAATCGAGACGAGGACGTCTTTGACGGCGCGTACGATTTTGACGCGCGGCGCAGCCCGAATCCGCACGTTGGCTTCGGTGCGATTGGACCGCACTTCTGCCTCGGCGCACCGCTCGCTCGAATTGAAATCGACGTGATGTTTCGTCAGCTCTTCGAGCGACTGCCGGACATCGAGAGCGTCGGTGAACCCGATCGGCTTCGATCAACGTTCATCAACGGCATCAAGCACCTCGGCTGCGCTTTCACCCCCACCCGCACGAGAGAGTGATCGCTCGACGCAGTAAGCGGGCAGTTCGGTAGTTGCGGTTGCGACGCGGAGCCTGAGAGTCGGTATGCACCGTTTGTCGACGCGATCGCCTACGGCAAGGACCACGTTGTCCTTCCCGCGTGGCTCTTTTCCCGCTCGATTCGAGTGCAACCTACCCTCCGCCTATCAGGCGCTTGCGAATCGTTTTGGCTGATCTCGCCCGAGTCGTCTCGCGGAAATCGACGGTTCTGATCTGGTACAAATAGCGCGTCATGTTCGAGGCCATTTTTCTCGCCCTGGGCGCCAGCTTTTTCACCGCGACGTCGTCGGTGTGCCAACGATTGGGTGCGCGCGACGCGGAGAGTTCGCCCAAGTTCGACATCGACATACTGCTTCGCCTCGTTCGACGTCCGATCTGGCTGCTCGGCATTGCGAGCATGATCGTCGGGTTCGTGCTGCAGGTTGCCGCACTGCGCATCGGCGGCCTTGCCATTGTCCAGCCGGTGCTCGCCTTCGAATTGATCCTCGTCTACCTCTACCTGAGCGTGCTGGGCAAGCGCGCGATTCCGAGCTGGGACTGGTTCGCTGTCGTGTCGATGGCGGTCGGCTTGGGCCTGTTTCTCTATTCGGCGTCACCCTCCAACGGCCACGTGCACGCGAAGGCGTCGTCGTGGTGGTGGGCAGGGTTCGGTGTCGGTGCCGCCGTCCTCGTCGCCATTAGCGTTGCGTACGACTGGGGGAGCCGCCGACAGACGTCTCGCCTACGCCGCGCCGCCGCGCTCGGGATTGCGACGGGGGCGACGTGGGGTTTTGTGGCCGCAGTCATCAGAGAGTTGAGCTCACATCTCAGCCAGGGCTTTGAAGGAGTATTCACGAACTGGTCGCCGTACGTCTTGGTTGGGGCCGGGTTGGTCGCCTTGGTGCTGGAGTCGAACGCCTTTAGCGCCGGATCCCTCGCGGCCTCCCAACCGGGGTTCACCATCACCGATCCTCTGGTCGCCACCTTGCTCGGTGTGACGGTCTTCGGGGAGCGAATTCGCGTCGGGCCCCTTGAACTCACGGGCGAGATCGTGTCCTTCGCACTCATCTTTATTGGCGCCGTGATCCTCAGCCGCAGTCCGGTCGTCGCGCCCGCGACCCAGCCGGGGGCCGACCAAACCCCGCCGTAAGTGGTTCGGCATCTGGCACTACGGGTTGAGATCGTCAGTGCCATGTTGATCTGCGGCGCGCTCTTTGGGAAGGGAGCGAAAGGCCGAGTAGGGTTTCTGTAGCGAGCAACCCGAACTGATCGGGCTGTCGCTTTGAGAATTGAGTGATCGTGGCACAAGGTACAGTTAAGTTTTTCAATGCAGAAAAGGGATTCGGCTTCATCTCGCGCGAGCAAGGTGATGACGTCTTCGTACATTTCTCCAACATCCAAGGCGACGGTTACAAGAGCCTCGAAGAGGGCCAGGTCGTCGAGTTCGACGCCGTGCCCGGCAAGAAGGGCGAGGAAGCACAAAACGTCCGGGTGATCTAAGGATCACCTCGGCGGTGCCGCGACATCCGGTGGCCTAAGCCCTCGTCCGTACCAGTAGTACGGGCCGGATGACTCCCTCGCAACTACAAAGTCTGTTCGTTGAAGCGCCCATGCGACAGCGTCGGACAACGTCCCAAAGTCAGGCGACAGTTCACAGCCTCCGTCGGGCCGATCGACGAAGACCGAGTAGTGCTCCACCTCCGATAGGTGCGGGGCGACGTACGCCCTCGGTACTGCGAATCTCATGCGACGATCACTACCACCCCGCATGCCGCCACGCACCGTCGGCGGGAGGCGAGGAGAGCCTGTCACGTCGGACCATGGCGCCGTTATGTTTCCAATTGACGCGTCTCGGTAGACCTGACATAGACGGTTGGCAATATGCCGCGGTGCTGAGAGAGGAGAATACCGATGGCTGAACTCATAATGCTGACATTCGACACTCCCCAGGGCGCGCAAGCCGCCGTGGCATCGGTGCGAGCGCTTGAGGAGTTGAACTATGCGTGGATCGACGATCTCGCGATAGTCGAAAAGCACAAGCACGGTCTGGTAACCGTTCACAGTCCTCATGGCTCAGCTGCACTTGGGGCGTTCTATGGCGGTCTGATCGGACTGTTTCTGTTTTGGTGGTTCCCGCCGGCGTGGTTCTTGGGCGGATGGCTCGGTGGTCTTGGTGGCGGGGCGCTCATCGGAGAAGCCATGAAGAGATCGGGACTTGACGAGAAGCTCGTCGATCAAGTCAAGTCCGAATTGGCTCCAGGCACCTCGGCGCTGCTGCTCATTGGAGCGACGGGCGATGTCGATCAGATGTCGAGGGCATTCGAACAGCACCACCCCTTGAAGGTGATTCGCGTGCCCCTTTCGGAAGACACGCTCGAGAACCTCAAAAAGGAAGTGGGCACGCAAGCCTCTTAGACCTCTGGGGACGTCGCCCGATTGCGCTCGGGACCATCCTCTGGTCCCGAAGATCGTTGCTTTACGTCCACTGTCGCGTAAGTGGCCATCGTTTAAGGCGGTTTCTACCGGAATTGTCGAGTTGTAGTTCTGTCGTCGTGATACCAGGGACTTGGAAAGTTAATCCTAGGTAAATGGTGTTATCGATACTCCGACGATCAGCGAGCGGGCGCCTCGGACGCGAGGCGGACGAGCTCACAGGGCCGTATGCCCCGCTTGCTTTCGATGACGAGGTCGAGGCCGGCTTTCCGCAGTCGCTGCATCGGATGTTGTCCGTCTTGTCTGATGGCATCGTGGTGATCGACGGCCAGGGGCTGATTCGCCACGTCAATCGCCATTTGGTAGCGCTGACCGATCACTCGCATCAATCCCTGATGGGGCGACCCTTCACGTCGCTTGTGCCATCGTGGGGCCTCGGGGGGAGGGTCTCTTCGCTCGAGCGCGCCGGCTCCCTCAACGGCGCTGTCGACCTTCGATTGGTCCTTCGTTGTCGTGATGGCAGCGAGTTAGACGTCCTCGCCGCTCTTTCGCCCTTTGCCTTCGATGGGGAGTCGTGGACCATCATCTTGGTTCGCGACATGCGCACCGTTCGCGACGCAGAGCAGCACACCGTCGCGAGCCAGATGCGTTTTCGTCTCGCCTTCGAGGGCAACATGGCCCCGATGACGGTGGCCGACCTCGATGATCGACTGACCGCTGCCAACGCGGCGTTTTGTCGGATGGTTGGCTACTCGAAGGAGGAACTGCTCGGTCACGACGCGAAGCTGTTCACTTTTCCAGACGACATTGGCATCACCGAGGAGTCTCATCGTCGAGCATTGGCGGGCGAGACCGAACAGGCCCGCTATATCAAGCGGTATTTGCGCAAAGATGGAAAAGTCATCTTCGTCGAAGTCTCACGTTCGGCCGCTCGTGACACTGCCGGTGAACTTCTGTACTTCGTCTTCTCCGAGCGCGACATCACCGAAGAGCGCGCGCTCTCCGCCCAGCTCACCCACCAGTCGCTGCACGATCCCTTGACTGGCCTCGCGAACCGAGCACTCTTTATGGATCGACTCACGCAGGCGCTCGCGCGGGCGGCGCGCAGGGGCTCCATCGGGGCGGTCCTCCTGATTGACCTCGACAACTTCCAGGGCGTGAACGATACCTACGGTCACGTGGTTGGCGATCAGCTCTTGGTCGCGATCGCGCACCGCTTGGAGATGGTGGCTCGCTCGTCGGACTCGCTGGCTCGTTCGGGCGACGATGAGTTTCTCTACCTTGCCGATGGTCTCACTGCGCCCGAGGATGCGACGAAGGTCGCTGAGCGGCTGCTCGACGTGTTCTCCCAGCCGTTCTTCATCGAAGGCTCGCCCATCGAACAGCGGGCCAGCATGGGAGTCGTGGTGTGGCAGTCCTCCGTCACCGATGGCGCCGTGATCGTCCAAGACGCTGACGTGGCGCTCTACGAAGCAAAGCGCGCTGGAAAGGACCGCTTCGTCGTCTTCTCGCCCCACATGCATGAGCAAGCGGTCACGCGCTTCGAGTTGGTCCAGGAGCTTCGCCGAGCCTTTCACGATGACGAACTCTCGATGCACTACCAGCCCATCGTCGATCTCGCTACCACCAGAGTCGTGGGCTTCGAAGCGCTCATGCGTTGGCAGCACGCCGAACGCGGCTGGGTGCCACCGCTCGTATTCATACCGCTCGCCGAACAGAGCGACCTCATCCTCGAGCTGGGTGAGTTCGCGCTTCGCGAGGCAATCGCCGCCGCCGGCTCGTGGGCGCGCACTGGTGATCCGACGACGTGGCCCTACGTCAGTGTCAACCTGTCCGCCCGCCAGTTCCACGACCCACAGCTCGTCGCGATCATCGAGGACGCGCTGTTCCTCAACGACCTCGGCCCGGAGCGGCTCGTGATCGAGGTGACCGAAAGCGTGGCTCTCGCCAACGTCGCTGAAACGATGAACGTCATCAACTACCTCAATCGACTCGGCGTGGGTTTCGCGCTCGACGACTTTGGCACCGGCTACTCATCGCTTTCGTATCTAGCCCTCATGCGTCCGAAGGTCATCAAGATCGATCAGTCCTTCGTCAGTCCGGCGCTCGAGAGTTCGCGTGACGACACGTTGCTTGAAGCGATCGTCACCCTCGGCCAAAGTCTGAGCATGTCCGTGCTCGCCGAAGGCATCGAGACCCAGGGCCAGTACATTCGGCTGTGCTGTTTTGGCTGTGAGCTTGGACAGGGATTCCTCTTCTCTCCCGCGGTGTCAGCTGAGGGAGCCGTCGACCTCGTCGGTCGGGTCCTGGGCACCTGACTCGGGTACTTATCGATCGGGAAGTTCGTCACCCGCGGTCACTTCGCCTGAACGAGCGACTCCTGCACCGCGTGTCGTCCGATTAGCCGCTTGCAGAACCTTCGGCTGTTTCGAGGCTCCGGTAGTGCTCTCTCCAAATCAGTCGATAGATCTTCACTTTGCGTGGAATGGTTCGAAGGCCGGGTATGAACGGCACAAGAGCGAGCAGCAGCGTGAGCAGCATCATGAGGCCCCAGACGAGGATGTCTGCGTTGCCGCTCGAATTGAACGGTGGGATTTGGTACCAGAACGTATACAGCCACAGCCAGGCCTGGCCCGGATAGTTGCCCGTCTCGTTCATCATGCCCCACTGGTCGCCCGCGAGGTGTTGGTGGGCCGCCTGGTTGGCGAGGTAGTTCCCATCTTCGAGGAAGAGCAGCGGCAGCGTGTAGTTGGTCGTATAGAAGTCGCCCTGATGGGTGAGGACGGCGTCGAGGGCGCCGGTGCGCGCCATATCGGTGAGCTCGTTGATGAACTCTGGCACGGGTCCAGAGTTGGGAGCGTTCACCACGATTGCGCCGTCGCGCCACTTCATGTGGCTCGCGCCCTTTGTGTAGTCGGCGACCCAAGCGTTGCGGGTGATCGACGAGGCGCTCGACCACTCTTTCAGGGCGCTCGAGAGAGCGGGCTGATAGGGCTGCGTCTTCAGCGGATCGAGAACAAAGACCTTGGCCGTGTTAATCGGTATCGTGACACCTACCCATTTGGCGAGGGAGAGGGGCCCGAGCTCCTGTCCGATCGAGGCGTTGTTGTAGGGCGGGCCGTAGGTGGCAGTCTCCGATGTCTTGTTCAACTGGCTCAGCGCGTCCTGGGCAAAGTCGACGGGCGCCGCGCTTGACCACGACTTGATCGTGATCGCGGGCACGTCGGGCGAGCCGAAGACGATGGCGAGCAGCAACGTCAGGATCGCCACCACGAGGAGCGCTATCGCGCCCTCCTTTGCAATGTCGTAAGGGGAGTGACCACCCTTCCATTCGGGGGCGTCGACGTCAGGCCGGAAGCGCTTGGTCACTGCTGGACCTTCACTTTCGTGGGTTCCTCGAACGGCGGCACGACCCCCTTGATGCGAACGAGCAGTACGTGGAGACCGACGAGGGCGACGACGGCGATCGGCAGCAAGACGATGTGCCACATCAGCATCTGACCCATGTTGAGGACGTTCCAGTACGCACCCGCGCCGGTCGCGTTGATGCCGTCCTTCGCCTGGGTGGAGATCCATTGCGAATCGAAATTGGTTTGCACCAGGTAGCCGGTGAAGGCAGTCGCGATGGAAACGACGAAGGTGACGACTCCGGTGATCCAGGTCAGCGCGCGTCCCCCGCGCCAGGCGGCCATGAAGTACTTGCCCCAGAGGTGGATCACCATGGCGAAGAAGAAGATCTCCACGCTCCAGAGGTGCACCGAATTGACGAAGTGACCGACCGACGAGGCGTGCCACCACTGGGGGCCACGCAGCGCGAGCACGCACCCCGACACGATGACGACCGCGAGCGCGGCCATCGTAGTCACGCCAAAGACGTAGATCCACGATGACACGTACGTCGGTTGGGTGTCCGGCATCACCTTTTCCGGTGGCAATAACTTCAACGCGCGATGCCGCAGGCGCGTGGTCCACTGTCGATCGATGTCGCTGCTCACTCGTGCTCCCGGCGACGTCGGCGACCAGGAAACGGAAGGAGCAGCGCCGCTACGAACGTCACGATCATGAGGACGATGACCACGAAGTTGGCAACGCTGATTTGGATCCAGTGCCAGTCGATGTAGTGACCGAGCGTATTAAGGGGCAGTAAGGCCCCGATCTGGTGAAAGAACAAAGAAGCACCCCCCTGGCTCTGACAGAGCATCTCATACGCGCCGTGAGCGCGTATAGGGACAATGGTCACATCTTGGAGCGATCGTGGGGCGGATCGTCTTCCATCAGGCAGCCAGGGCCTCGGGCGCTAGAGATCGGGCGTCGCGACGGCTTTGAAGGGCGAAATCCCTTTGAAATCGCCAGCGACATGGGCCTTGTGCGACACTTGAGTCGTTGCCAAATCTGGAGCGTTGGCCTTCCACGGTCATCGCTGAACGAGATTGAGGAACGCGCGGGGGGCGTAAGGAAGAGAGTCGTTATGAGTGAGGTCAACACACCCAAGGCGGGTCTCGAACGTGATGCCCTTCTCGGCGAGGTCTTCTCCGCCAGTCCAGACGCCGTCATCGTCATTGACGCCGCTCATCGAATCGTGCTCGCCAGCCCCGCCGTGACCTCGCTCTTTGGCTACCAAGCCGAGGAACTTCTTGGTCAGACCATTGACATTCTCATTCCAGACAGTCGAAAAGACGTACACAACGGGCACCTTCAACGCTTCTTCGAGGCGCCCCATCCTCGAGAAATGGGCGTGGGCCTGGAACTTGCGGGGCGGCGCCGCGACGGGGTGGATCTTCCCATTGACGTCAGTCTCACCCCCGTTGCCATGGGCCATGACGTCTACGTGGCGGCATTCGTTCGCGACGCGACCGAGCGACGGCGGGCGCTCAGCCGGCTCAACGCGGTCAACGAGATCACCCAGCAACTCCTGGGCGGCGCGCAGATGGAAGAGATCCTGCCGATGGTCGCTCGCAGTGCTCGAGTTCTGTGTCATTCCGATGCCGCATGGATCGTGATGCCGACGAGCCCCTCGCAGTTCGAAATTGTCTCCGTTGATGGAAAGGGGACCGAGCTCTTGGTCGGTCTTCACCTTTCAGCCGACACCAGCCGCTCGGCCGAAGTCATGCGCTCTGGTACGCCTGACGTCATTGAGGACCTCTCGGTTGCTGACAACGTCCCCGTGGGCGTCGTCGACCTGGATCTCGGTCCGGGCCTTTACGTCCCCTTCATCGCCGACCAGCGGAGCCTCGGCACTTTGGTGTTGGGACGGGTCCACGGACAACCTCGTTTTCAACCGATCGATGTGGCCTTCGCCCAGGTATTCGCCGGCTCTGCCGCCACGGCCATCGAGATGGGTTCGGTCCGCGCCGAGATCGACCGCTTGAGCATCGTCGCCGAAGACGAGCGCATCGCACGAGATCTCCACGACACCGTGATCCAGGAGCTCTTCGCGCTCGGCATGTCGCTGCAGGCTCTGGGGACCTCGACCACGGGTGCCGTCGGGGACCGGATCTCCGGCGCGGTGGAGAGCCTCGACGACGTCATTCGCCAGATCCGCAACACGATCTTCCGGCTGCCGAGGGGTAACGAGGCGGCCAAGGGGCTTCGCGAGGACATGCTGAAACTGGCCGATCGATACCAGCACGAGCTGGGCGTCCTGCCACGGATCGCCTTCCGCGGTCCTGTCGACGCTGCGGTCCCCGAGATCGTCAGCGAACACCTCCTCCACGTGTTCGGAGAGGGGCTGTCCAATATCGAGCGGCACGCCCATGCGACGAAGATCGAGGCGATCGTCTCGGTGGAGGGGGAGTGGCTCTCGTTCTCGCTCATCGATGACGGCGTCGGAATCAACGACGGCCCATCCGCGGGGAACGGGATTCGCAACATTTCGACCAGGGCAGAGAACCTTGGGGGCACGTGCATCATCAGCCGCAGAGAACCGCACGGCACCATCGTCGAGTGGCGAGTTCCCCTGTCGCTCCTTGATCTCACGGACTGACCTCGAAGGGGAGGCAGTCGAAGAAATGCAAACACCCGCGGCCCTTGCGGACCGCGGGTGTCTCGGTTTTACAGTTTGCTAGCGCAGTGAAAGAGGCTCGTCCTTCGTCGACGACCCGTCGACCTCGACGTTTGCCTCGGAAGTCGTGTCCGAAGTGCTGGCTGCGCCCTTCGTCCCCAATGCGTCCTCGACTGTCAATGCGACGGAGCCGGGCTTCACAGTGTCCATTTGTGCCTCGCGACGCTCGCGGTATCCGCGAATCAACCCATCGACGCCGATCCAGCTCGAAGTCCTCCACGTAGCGAGAATCACGATGGCGAAGAAGGCGTAGAACGCGCACACGCTCGCCGTACCCGACATCACGTAGGTGAACAGCAGCCCCAAGCTTGCGAGAGCCGCGATTCGGGTGAACAGACCCAGTGAGAGAGCGACACCGATAGCGAACTCGCAGACTGCGACGAGGATGGCAATCCATCCGGCGTTCGGTACGACGAAGCTGTGCATGAAACTGCCCCACCAGCTGTAGGCGGGCACGCCGTGGGAGGCAAAGCCGGCGACACCGGCTCCGTTGTTGTGGAGGAAGGCGGGATTCTCCGCTCCCCACAGTTTTGCGGTGCCGGCCTGAAGCCACATGATGCCGAGCCACACCCTCATGGCTGTCCAGCCAAGAGCCAAGACCTTTGAGCGCTGCACCCAGGTCAGAAACTTGGGTGTCTTTACTGCGGATGGTTCTCCGAGGAGCTCACGAATGCTTTCCATGACACTCACCCCTTTCTGGTCCCGAGTGGACCTCGTACTCATCTTGGAGCACGCGCCACGCTCGTCGATAGGGACATATGTCGCAAGCCACTAGGGACATATGTCACCGACTGAACGTGTCTGAACGCGTCTGCAGAGCCATCGCAGCGTTGATTGAAACGTCCGCATCGAGGAGAGACACCTGGAGTCGCGAATCCGTGGCGAGTGATGTGGCTCACGATCGGCACAGTGTTCGTGCTGAGTGCTGATGTATCGGGCACCATCGCGTCAAAGACGCGACATTTACTCGGGTCCGGCAAAGGTCTTCTTCTGTCGTTCCGCGATGCGCACGGCGAAGACAGCCGCCTCAGTGCGGTGTTTTACGCCCATCTTCAAAAGGAGGTTCGAAACGTAGTTCCGAACGGTCTTTTCTGCGAGGAACATCGCTTCGGCGATCTCTCGATTCGTCATGCCCTCGGATATCAGCTCCAGGATGCGACGCTCTTGAGGAGAAAGGGGGCGAAGTCGTTCGTCTTCGAGATCCCGCCCTAATCGGGCACGTGCGCGGGCGACCATCGTTGGATCGAGCAGGGATTCGCCGCTTGCCGCCCGTCGGACCGAAGTGACCAAATCGTTTCCCCGGATCTGCTTCAGCACGTAACCCGATGCTCCGGCAATGACGGCTCCGAGGAACGCTTCATCGTCCGCGAAGGACGTCAACATCAGGCACGCTATCTCGGGTGCCGCCGAACGAATCTCCCGGCAGATTTCGATGCCGTCGCCGTCAGGGAGGCGAACGTCCAAAAGAACGACGTCGGGATGAGCGTCGGGGATTCCCGCGAGCGCTTCTTCCTGAGTGCCGGCTTCCCCGACCACTACGATGTCGTCTTCGCTCTCGAGGAGCTCTCGCACGCCGCGCCGCACGACTTCGTGATCGTCAACTAGGTAAACGTTCAACACGATCGGTCCCCTCCCGCTCACCCGTCTGGAGGGACGGATGGGCCATTATGGCAGCCATCAGTTTCAGTTCTCGTTGGGTGCGAGCTTTTGCCAAGCTATATGTTGATGCATTGACGGAGTCGGTCGTGTTGTTCATGATCCAAGGTCTCGATTTCGTGGCGCTGAAGCTATTGATCCCCGGGCCGCGAAGGGCGTCGCGGACAGCGAATCCTCGACCGATCGAGCCTGCGCTGATGTTGGTTGCATCTCGATTCTCCTTCTCTGGGGCCAAACTAAACGCGTCTTAACGTTCTAATACCGAGTTGTTGACGTTCGATAGGGACTTATGGCTCTTCTTCGTCGCGACTGTGGCGGGATAATAGGTCGAAGAGGCACGCAGCGTAACGCTGCGAGACGCAAACGCCCATGGGACACCGAATGCCAACTTCGGCCTCGACGTTACCGGGTTCGCCGATCGGGTTGATTCACTCGCAACGATGCTTCTCGGCGAACGAGTCGACGAGTGCGAAGACCAGATCCGGTGGCAGCGACCGCGAAGGTGTTCACGATCACTGCCCCCCGACCTGAGACGGAGCCCTTGCCCCAAATATTCCTCCGTCGATGCCGACGCTACGTTCAGATATAACTCTGGCGATAGGGACAAACGTCACGAGTTGGATGAGAACGGATGCTCGAGCCCTCGATCGGCATCTCGCGTTCTCGCAATGTGACGTTTGACCCTGGCCGGTGAAATGCGCCCAGCGTCAAACTGCGCGTAAGCGACTTAGTGATAGCGCACGATTGGAGATTGACATGACTGACCTTCTTGAAAACGAGGTAGCCGAAGATGTGAACACCGGAGACAATGTCTCGGTCTTCATTGCCCCCGGGTGCGAGGGAAGCCTTGTCACCCTGAAGCGACGCTACGACAACTTCATTGGTGGCGAGTGGGTTGCGCCCGTCAAGGGCGTGTACATGCCCGACGTGTCGCCGGTAAACGGCAAAACGTTCTGTGAAGTGGCACGATCGAGCAAAGAGGACGTCGAGCTAGCCCTCGACGCCGCGCACCGAGCTCGCAGTGCGTGGGGCGAGACCTCCCTTGCTCAACGGGCCGCGGTGCTGAACGCGATCGCCGACGTGCTCGAAGCCAATCTCACGATGCTGGCGGTCGCTGAGAGTTGGGAAAACGGAAAGCCGGTGCGTGAGACGCTCGCCGCGGACCTGCCCCTTGCTATCGACCACTTCCGGTATTTCGCGGGCGCGACGCGTTCACTGGAAGGACGATCGACGGAGATCGACAAGGACACCGTCGCATTTCACTTTCACGAGCCGCTCGGTGTCGTGGGACAGATCATCCCATTCAACTTCCCGTTGCTGATGGCGGCGTGGAAGATCGCACCAGCCCTGGCAGCAGGCAACTGCACCGTGGTTAAGCCGGCGTCATCCACGCCGTGGTCGATCTTGAAGTTTGCCGAGCTGCTCCAGGGCATCGTGCCCGCGGGGGTCATCAACGTGGTGACCGGCCCCGGGGCCGAGATTGGCAAGGCCCTGGCGACGAGCCCGCGGATCGCCAAGATTGGTTTCACTGGCGAGACCACGACTGGTCGGCTCATCATGCAGTACGCGGCAGAGAACCTCATCCCGTCGACGGTCGAACTCGGCGGCAAGTCGCCGAACATCTTCTTCGCCGACGTGATGAACTCGGACGACGAGTTCTTGGACAAAGCCGTCGAAGGGCTGGTGCTCTATGCCTTCAACAAGGGCGAGGTTTGCACGTGCCCCTCAAGGGCACTCATCCAAGAGTCAATCTACGACGCGTTCATGGAGCGCTGCCTTGAGCGCATCGCGCGAATCACTCAGGGCAATCCTTTGGACACGACGACGACGATCGGGCCACAAGTCTCCACGCAACAGCTGGAAAAGATCGAATCGTACGTCGAGATTGGTCGGCGCGAGGGTGCCGAAGTCTTGATTGGCGGCGAGCGCCCCCAGATGGCTGAGGACCTCGTCGGCGGCTTCTACTTCCAGCCCACCGTGCTGAAAGGGCGCAACGACATGCGCGTGTTCCAAGAGGAGATCTTCGGACCAGTGCTGGCGGTGACGACCTTCAAGGACGAAGCCGACGCGCTCACGATCGCGAACGACACCGCGTATGGCCTTGGTGCGGGCGTGTGGACTCGCGACGGGAACCTGGCGTACCGAATGGGTCGCGGTATTCAAGCCGGGCGAGTGTGGACCAACTGCTACCACCTGTACCCTGCGGGCGCCGCGTTTGGCGGCTACAAGATCTCTGGCGTCGGTCGGGAAAACCACCAGATGATGCTGGAGCACTACTCGCAGACAAAGAACCTGCTCGTCAGTTACAGCACGAAGCCGCTCGGGTTCTTCTAGAGACGAACCCGACGGTGGCCTCATTGTGCGCCCGTGAGAGCGCACAATGAGGCGGTTGGATAGCTCGTGAAGGGCGCGGCGGAGGAAGTCTTAGCGGTCGCTATCTCCCGGCGGCACAATGACTACCGGCGTCGATGCGTGTTCGGCGACCTCAAGGCTCGTGCTGCCGAGCAACATCCCGGTTCGCCCACGTCCTCTCGAGCCCACGACGATTAGGTCCGCGTCGAGGGGAGGCGAGGTGGCACGCAAGAGCACGGAGCACCCGTCGCCGTCGTCGACGTGCCAGAGCAGTCGTCGGTCATCAAAGCCCAAGCTCTTCGCAATCGCGACAATCTCGGGCGGCGTGACATCGCGTGAGAACATCGTGTGCTGGTGCTCGAGCAACCCGACAGCGTGCACGACAACGACTGTGGCATTGGTCGAGCTCGCGAGCGTCAGGCTCCAGCGCACTGCTGCCTCCGCGCCAGGAGACCCGTCGTATCCCACGGCGATTGTTGTGGGCGCGCTCATCGGTCTTCGCGCGAAGCGCCGCGAGTCAGGTCGCCCTTGAAGAGATGGCTCGGGCACTCGAAGGCTCGTTGAGGGTCCAATGCCATCGCCTAGATCGTTCCCGAGCGATGCTCAAGACGCGACGCCTTGCTGTCGCGCGTCGGCTCGATGGAGAATCGAAGGGCGATCTCTCCATCGGAGATCGACGACGCTACGCGAAAACCCGAGTGGCGAAAGACTGAGATCATGTCGCCGTTCGTGGCCAATGTCTCGGCGCAGAACGTGGTGATGCCGCGGGCCCAGGCGGCGTCGGCGAGACTTTCGAGCAGGCGGTGGCCAAGTCCTAGGTGCTGGTAATCGTCTCGCACGAGGAATGCGACTTCGGCGTTTGGGGTGTCTGGATACCGCTCATAACGAGCGACGGCGACGAGTTCGTCGCCGTCTTCGATGACGAGCGCGAGACGGTCAACGTAGTCCACTTGAGTGAGGTGACAGATCTCGTCGTGTGACAACTCTGGATGAAGGGAGAAGTATCGACGGTAGATCGAGTCCGATGACAGGTGGTGATGGAACGCCTCTAGCCCGGAGGCGTCGTCCGCACGGATCGGCCGCAGTCGAAGCGTGCGACCCGTGCGAACGACGATGTCCGCCTCGAGTTCGCGAGGGTAGCGCCCAAGGACGAATGCCTCGCGAGCGGTCGCGGTGGCGTTGACCTCATCGTGGGCCGATTGAACATCATCGCTCACCTGGTCGCCCCGAACATCGATTCTGCAAAGTGCAACCCGGTCGGACGCGGTCCGCCAAGACCCGATCGATTGCCTCGCGCGCACGCCATTGGGCCATTCTCGTACCGATCTGCGTTCACGTCTAGGGCCGGATGTCCCGATGTCGTACATGTGATGCGGCGTCAAGCGCTCGACAGCTGGTCACTGTGTCTTCGGGGGTCGAGACGAACGCCTACTCGCCCTTGAGGTCACGACGAGAGAACATGATCGCCCCGGCTATGGCTGAGGTGAGGGCGAGCGCGATCATGACCGCGTTGGTGGTCCAGGCGACGGGCGTGGCCGGAGCCGCGGCCATCTGGTGAAACGCCGAAAGATCGAGTACCCAGTGATTCACCTTCACGACGCCGCCAATGATCTCGACGAGGAAGAACCACACCAAGAGCCCGTACGTCACGACGCTGACGAGTCGTGGCACGAGCGCCAGCGCGAGCATGCCCACGCCAAAGATGAAGAAGGCGGGCACAGCGACGTTGAGACCCGCGTTGAGCATCGACGCCAATCTCACGTGTGCGTGGTCGAGCGCGGTGCCCAGCCACGTGGCGAACCCCGCCAGCAGACCACCGAGCACAAGCACGGCCGTGCCGAGAGAAGTTCGTTGGGCGAACCATGCCATTCTCGAGAACGGGAGAACGAGCAGGTTGTCGAGTTGCCCACTCGACTCTTCCCTGCGCGCGGTGCCGACTTGGCCAACAGCCACGAACGCCAGCGCGACCGCCATGATGAGCAGCGCCACGCTCAAGTACGCCTCGGCGCCCGTGACTCCCAGGCGGGCGAACACTCGCGCGAGCGTCGGAGAGCTGGTAATGATCTTGCCACCTGACTTCGCAATGCTGCCGAGGAGAAGACCGTAGGCGGCGATTGACGCGGACCATGCGAGCAGCGTTGATCGTGACAAGAGCACCGCGAGTCCGAATGGTCGCGTCGCCAAGGCGTGCACCCGAGCGACGCTCGAATGGTCCGGAAACACGCCCGCGCCCAAGTCACGACGCCCGGCAAGATAGATCGCGCTCGCGGCGATCATGACCGTAAACCCTGCGACGGGGATGAGAGCCAACGTTCGTGGCGACGTCAGCGGCTGGAGCTCTTCGACCCAGCCCAGCGGCGTCGCCCATCGCAGCCACCCGAGGCCAGTGGCGGAGTCTGCGACCATTCGCAGGGCGTAGCTCACCGCCAAGACGGCCGAGGCGTAGCCCGCGCCCTGCCGCCGAGATGTCGCCATCTGCGCGCACAAGGCTCCGACAGCGAGGAACATGAGTGCGCCGCTCACCACGGCAAGCGAGAAGTAGGTAGCAGCGCCCGCGTCGATGCCTACCTTGGGAGATCGTCCCACGGCGATCGTGATCAGCGAGGTCACACACAGCAGCGCGAGCAGTCCTGCGCCAAGGCCAACCAGCGCCTGGAGTGCTGCGCCGCGCCGCGTGGTCTGACCGACGAGGAGAAGTTCCCATCGTCCCGCGTCTTCTTCACCCCGTGTCAGCCTGGTGCTGGTCAGGATGCCCCAGATGGCGCCCATGATCGCGAGAACGGTCAAGCACTTCCACGCCGTGTAGCCCGGCACGGTGGCGATCTCTCGGGCCGGTCCCACGAGCGCGCTGATGCCGACGTTGTTGCCGAACTCTCGAATCAGGATCTGGCGCGACGCGACCGTCTTGTAACTCGTGGCGTAGGCGAGCGCTTGGGTGGCGATGTAGAGCCCAAAAACGACGCCCCAGCCGACGCCTGAGCGCACCGCCCGCTTCGTGACGACGCGTGCGAGCACCGTTCGTGGCGCGCGCTCTCGAATCGACGTCGTGCGAGGTGCGCTAACGAGTGTCGCTGGCATTCGCGCTCGTGGTTGGTGTCGAACCGTAATGAGACAAGAACAGTTCTTCGAGTGAGGGCTCGCGGCTCAAAAGCTCACGCACGCCAGAGTTCGCGAGCGCGTTGAGCAGCGGTTCGATGGAACCCTGCACCTGGCATCGCAGCGTCAATCCTCGGACCTCAACCATGGACACGCCGGGAACCCGAGTGATGTCCGGCACCTGGGCAACAAAGGATGCCTCGACAGTCAAGGCCGAGAGGTGACGCATCTCGGCCATCGTGCCCATCTCGACCAGCACGCCCGCCCGAAGTATCCCGATGCGGTCGCACAACGCCTCAACCTCGCTCAAGATGTGCGACGAGAGCAGGACGCTTTGGCCTCGGTCTCTCGCTTCATGGATGCAGAGCCGAAACGCCTGCTCCATCAGTGGATCGAGCCCGCTTGTTGGTTCGTCGAGTATCAGCAAGTCTGCGCGGGTCATGAGCGCAGCCACGAGCAGGACCTTCTGTCGATTTCCCTTCGACAGTGCGCGCACTCGCTTGGTCAGGTCCAGATCGAACCGGTCGACGAGTTGTTTCCGGTAGGGGAGGTCGACATGCCCGTGCACCTGACCGAGGAGCAGCAGCGTTTCGTCAACACTGAGCGTTGGCCAGAGGTTAGCCTCGCCAGGAACGTAGGCGAGTCGACTATGGGCCGCGACCGTGTCATAACGCGTGTCCAAGCCGAAAATCTCAGCGCGGCCGCTCGAGGGAACGAGCAAGCCCAGGAGAAGTCGAATGAGTGTCGTTTTGCCGGCGCCGTTCGGGCCGAGACAACCCACAATCTCACCCTCTTCCACTCGCAGTGTGAGTTCAGTGAGTGCCCGCGTCGCGCCGAAGCGTTTCGTGAGTGCGTAGGTTTCGATGGCTGGCGTGGTCACGGGCGCTCCTTCGCCAGCGAGTATCCCATTCTCGAGCACCACGGTGGTGTCCGACCCGGGCAAGGGCCATAGCAGAAGGCAGCCCCATCGCTTCAACCTCTTCTGGTTTCGCGGTGATCGGTCCGGGACTTTTCCATCCGTCTCCTCCGGCTTCGGCGGAACTGTGTCGGTGGACATGCTTTGTCGCGTCCTGTCTGGTGAAGCAATGTTCTGAATTCAAGTTACGAGGACGTGTTTCGATTGACTAGGGCCACACGTCCCGAATCGCCGTCGATCAAGTGTTGCTCGTCGGTCGCGCACAGGGCACAAGAGCGGAAACGAGATGTTGCGCAATGGCACCGAGCAGAAACGACGGCGAGCCTGTCGAAGGCGGCGACGAAGATGAGGAACCAACGCTGTCGCTCCTTTCGATCGCGTACAGAGTCGATGGGAGCGAAAGCCAAGTGACGCAACGAGTGTGAGAGGACGGACGCTAGCGTGAAGGCAAGGTCGATGGTAGCGATCGGATTGGATGAAGAACGATGAGTCTGCAAGATCGAGCGGCTGAGGCGCAGAGCGTTGGCGCGAAAGGTATCGTCGCCGGTATTGATGGGTCAGCGGCCTCGCTTCGCGCCCTGGAGTGGGCCGCTCGGCAAGCCGAGTTCACTGGCGCGGCACTGGAGGTCGTAGCCGCGTGGGAGTGGCCCGAGAGTTTTGGATGGTCGGCGATTCCCAGCGAATACAACCCGGAACAAGACGCCCAACAAATGCTGGAGCCGCTCGTCGCCGCATTGCGAGCGGCGCATCCTCAAATCGCAATCTCGATGAAGGTTGTCGAGGGCCATCCCGCGCCTGTTCTCGTTCGCGAGTCGCAGGGAGCGGAGCTGCTCGTCGTTGGAAGCCGTGGACACGGTGAGTTCGTTGGCATGCTCATCGGTTCGACCAGTCAGCACTGCGTTACCAACGCCGCGTGCCCAGTCGTGGTGTTTCGAGAGGATTCATTGCCGCAGTAGCCAAAGGCCGCCCTTCGAGAGGACATTTGGCTCTATCCGCGGGTGCCGCGCCGCGTTTACGTTGTTTGATGCATGGGCTGTCGGTCATCGTGCAGGTGGGTGCTCAAATGCCAAAAGCCATTCATGGTGAGACTCGCGAAGGGCTCGCTTCGCGAGATGACGCTGCCTCGTTCACTTCGCTCGAAAGTCAGGTATCCCGTTCCGGCCTGCGGGATGAGCGCTTCTGGCTGTCGTACTTTCGTACCAGCTTCATCGTCTTTATTGGCGAGCTTGCCGCAGGACTTGCGTACTTCTGTTTGACGCCGAACGGTCCCCATCGTGAGGCGCTAATTGTCGTCAACCTGATTACGATCGGCGTCGCTCTGGGCGGTCTCTACGGTGTTCCCCACGTCGTACCTCTTAAGTGGAGAGCCGACATCTTGGTCGCGTGGATACTCTTCGCAGGAATCGTTATCACGCTGACGGCGTTTCTCGATTTAGGCATCAATAGCCCCCTCATCGTGTTGTTTGTCTTGCCGCTCGCGGCCACCGCGCTCGGAACCTCCGTGCGAAACGTCATCGTCTGCGGAGCTGCCACCTTGGCCGAGCTGACGTTCGTCTGGTTCACCGACCCCATCAAGAGTTCGGCCGTGTCGGACGCTGCGCTCCTCGCCGCAACGGTGGTCGGGATGGCCGTGTTCGCCGTCGGCATCACCATGGCGAGGTCGCGGATGCACAACGAGCAGATCTTGCTCGAGGGAGAGCTCACCTCTCGCGCCGAGAAGGACTCTCTGACGGGTTGCCTCAACCACGGTTCCTTCTACGAACGTCTGGGGCTGGAAATCGACCGCTCTTACCGCGAACGCCAGCCGCTCAGTCTCCTCATGGTGGACGTTGATCTCTTCAAGTCATTCAACGACGCCTACGGTCACGTCGCGGGTGACGACGCGTTGGCCCGAATCGGCGGTGTGTTTAGAAACCTGAGTCGCAGTTTCGATCTGGTGGGTCGAGTGGGAGGTGATGAGTTCGCCATCGTGCTCCCCAATACGTCTGCGTCGGATGCCCTAACCATCGCTCAGCGCATGAAGATGTGCATCGCGCGCGAGTGCACACCGATCACGGTGAGCATCGGGACCGCCACCACCCTCGAACATGAGGCCCTGACCCCCACACAACTCGTTCGAAACGCTGATGCGAATCTGTACGGGGCGAAAACGAATGGCCGCAACCAGGTGGTCCAATCGAATCGTGGTGAGACGGCCTTGGGCGGAGGTTCGAACCACCAGTCGGAGCGAGGAAATGCGGACGTGTGGGTGGCCGAGGAAGGGGCGGGAGACAGCTCACGGCCGAAGTAACTTCGTGCGCTCCCTCGCGTGAGCGAGCGACCCGACTGACTCTGAGCTCAACTCGTTGAGGTGCGTCGCCAGCGAGAGAAATACTTGCGCCGTGGTGAGCGCATCGCCCAGCGCGTGGTGACGCCGGTAGATGGGAAGTCGAAGGTATTCCGCCAGTTCATCGAGGGTGCGTCTCGAACTCTCTTCTCGACGCTCGATCGCGAGCAGTCGACCCAGTTCGAACGTGTCAAGTATCGGCCCGCGCAGTCGTACGCCTTGGCGGCGAAGCGCTCGACCGAGAAATGCTCGTTCGACCCAACTCACGTGGGCGACGATTACTCGTCCAGTCATTGCGGTGATGAGGGGTTGAATCGCCTCGTCGAGGAGAGGTGCGTCGGCGAGGTCGACCGTGCGGAGTCCGTGGATCACGATCGACGCCTCGGCCAATGGGCGAGATGGGCGACACACGCCATAGACAGCGTCGCCCGCGACGAGTCGGCCGGCGTCGATTGGTACCGCGGCGAAGGAGATGATCTCGTCGTCGCGAGGACGAAGGCCGCTCAGTTCGAGGTCAACGACGCAGTAGTTCGCGCGTCGCCAGGGCGTCTTGGGTGCCGTAAGTCTGGTCCTCGCGTACTGCGCCGCGGCCGGTGACGCCGGCGAGCGAATGAGGCGGCGCTTCATATCGCCCAACTGAGATGGTTCGCGATGCGTCGCTGTACTGAGGCGATCGCGCGGAATGCTTCCTTCAAGTAGCGGTGCGTGAGCGGACTGAGTTCCTCGAGGTTGATCACGTCGTCGGGCTCTTCGCCTTTTTCCATTTGGCTCACCTGATGGTCGAGACGGAGCTGAGCGACGAGTTCAAACGCGGCGATGAGCGATTGGGCATCAGGAATACTGAGCGTTCCTGCCCCGCTGGCGGCTTCAAGGCGCGCTGATGTCGACGCACACGCCACGCCGACGCTCATGCCCGCCCAACGAGCGAGGTCGGTGATGGGCACCACGGCGGCCGTCTTCAAATCCAAGTGACTGCGCCGCTCGCCTCCCAACTCGATCGCGAGGCCACGGAGGAATCCAGTCGGCGGCTTGTGAGAGATGGCGAACTGGGCGAGCAGGCGGAGCGTGTGCGGGTACGACGGCGCGAGACGAAACGTTTCGGCGATGAGCGGGCCGGTTTCGGTACCCCACACGGGGCGACTGTCGACGAGTACCGAAGTGAGGATCTGTGCTTGCTCTCGCGTCGGCTCGGTGAGGAAGGAGTGGGCTTCGCGACGCCAGAGGGAGAGCGGGCGAATGAACAGTGAGGCTGAAGCGCTCGCCATGTGTTCATCGGGCCGAATGCCGCATCGCTGGAGCGTCTCAGTGGCGCTCGTAGCGACCGCCATAAGGTACTCGCGGATCGGTGCTTCCTCGCCACCGTCGAGCCAGGCGATGGCGCTGTCGAGGTCCGAACTCGGTAGCGCTTCGCGCCGAGCCTGGCTGCCGAGAGCAAGCCATGTGAACTTTGCAGGCGCCCCCCCTGCTTGTTCGGTGGCGAACTCAAGGGCACGCCGCGTCAGTGCGTCGACGACCACCGAAAACACCGACATGACGTCGAGCGCGGCCACGCCACCGCGGCTCATCGCGATCACCGCCGGTCGGAGCTTCTTCGATGCTTCAATCAGTTCCTCGACCGTGTTCGCTCGCGCGACGGAGCGGCGAAGGAAGAACGACGATCGACTTTCAACGACGATGAGGTCGTGGTCCTCGACAATGCCGATGACTTTTCCGCTCGCCGAAGTGACCGGAAAGTGTCGCACTCCGTGGTCCAGCATGTCGAGGAGTACCTCGCTTCCGGGCCGTTCGTTCGACACCGTAAGCGCTGGGGCGGTCATGATGGCCGAGACAGGAGCGTCGGGGCTGAGCCCTTCTGCGGCGAAGCGGGTTCGAAGGTCCGAGTCCGTGACGATGCCGACGGCATCGCCCAGATCAACGATGAACGCGCTTGCCCCCGCTGACGCCATCCGACCCGCCGCGTGGCGGACCGTCGTGTCGGGTGACACGACGAGCGCCGGAGAGCGGATTGCCGCTCCCACTGGCTCTCGAAGCTGGTCGCGCGTGACCTGGGCCGAAGGCCCGGTACGCAGGTGGTGTCGGTCTTCAAGGATGAGACGGGTCATGTACCGCATCGCAACTGGTTGACTCAGCACATACGTCGCCGCGTCGGTCGGGATGCGGTACGTGAGGGAGTCTTCGGCTGCTCGTGCTTGAAACCCGGGAGGCAATCCCGAGAGCATTGAAGCGTGACCGAACATTTCGCCGGGTCCCATGAGGTCGAGCACCTCTCCGTCGCTCACCACCTCGATTCCGCCCGAGCGCACCACGCGGAGATGATCGAGGGGCATCTCACCCTCGGAAAAGATGACCTGGCCAGCGACGTGAAATTCGATCTCGACGCTTTGGCTGAGTTCATCGAGAAGCTCGTCGTCGAGCTCGCTGAAGGGAGGATACTTTCTGAGGAAATCCGTGATTTCGGGTAGCGCCACCATGGGGCCAGCATATGGATGGGGTGTGGTGCAGTTCTGGGAGAGTGCGGTGCCCGCCCCCGGTTCTTGCGTGCTCTATCGCGGCTCAACCTACAGCGTGCACGCCTCGGCGACGCCCGGCTCGAACCATCCACGTACGGGCAGAACAGCGTGGCGTCCCTTTCGTTAGGACCTTTGCCTCTAGTCGGATTGCAGTGCAGTCGAGGAAACTGAGGAACGAAGGAAGTGTGATTCGACCGTGGAGGAGATCCCGCTTCGAGAGGTGGTGCGAAATGTTCGAATTGAAGAATGTCTCGGCGCGCGAGATTCTGGACTCGAGAGGACAGCCCACTATTTCGGTGGCGTTGGAACTCACCGACGGCGTCGTCGGAAAGTCATGTGTCCCCTCGGGGGCGTCCACCGGGTCACGAGAGGCGCTCGAACTCCGCGACGGCGATCCATTGCGCTATGGGGGCCGGGGTGTACTGCACGCCGTCGAACATATAAATGACAAGATCGCCGAGCACTTGCGCGGGGGAGAATTCGCCTCCCTCGCCGATTTCGACGAGGCACTTCTCAAGCTCGATGGCACGGCGAACAAAGGACGGTTAGGGGCGAACGCGATCGTCGGTGTGTCCATGGCCGCCGCGCAAGCGTTTGCAACGGCACAAGGTCGATCGCTGTGGCACAGCTTGACGCCAGCTGGCGTCGAACCGAGGCTCCCCGTGCCGCACTTCAATATCATCAACGGAGGCGCGCACGCGACGAACGGGCTCGACTTCCAAGAGTTCATGATCGCGCCGCTCGGCGCGCGCACCATGGCCGAAGCCGTTCGTGCGGGTGCCGAGATCTACCGCGTCCTGCGCGGCGAGCTCCAATCACGATCGCTGAGCGTTGGGCTTGGTGACGAAGGTGGCTTCGCCCCCGAGATCGGCTCTCCCGAAGGAGTGCTTGAGCTTCTGGTCAACGCGATCGAGACCGCCGGCTATGAGACGAGTCACGAAGGCGTCATGATCGCCCTCGATCCCGCGGCTAACGGGTTCTATCGAGACGGCATGTATCACGTCGATGGAGAGAAACTGTCCACTGGCGACATGATCGAGCGCTACTCCGAACTGATCGAGAGTTTTCCGATCTGGAGTCTGGAGGATGGTCTTGCGGAGAACGATCGTGACGGCTGGGTGCGCTTGACCGAGCGTCTCGGCGAATACGTCCAATTAGTAGGCGACGATCTCCTCGTGACGAATCCGACGATCATCGCTGACGCGATCGAAAACAAGATGGGCAACGCCGCGCTGATCAAGCCCAACCAAATCGGGACCATCACCGAGACCCTTGAAGCGATGCGAATCTGTCGAGCTGCGGGCTGGCCGCAGATGGTGTCGCACCGTTCGGGAGAGACGATCGACTGTTTCATCGCCGATCTCGCCGTGGCCTCGGGGTGTGGGCAGATAAAGAGCGGTGCACCCGCGCGTGGCGAGCGGGTGGCGAAGTACAACCGACTCATCGAGATTGAAGCGACTAACTCACTTCCCTACGGACGAGCGAAGTCCTGAATTGAAAAGGAGCAACACCATGGAGAGTTTGAAGTATGTGAGGTTTTTCGAGGAGTTTGGCATCGATGACGTCGCGTCGGTCGGAGGGAAGAACGCCTCACTCGGCGAGATGTACCAGAAGCTCTCCGACCAAGGCGTGCGCGTGCCCAACGGTTTTGCGGTCACCGCGGATGCGTATCGCTACACGCTCGAAGAGACCGGAGCGGTGAAGCTTCTCCACGAAGCTCTTGACGACCTCGTTCCGAGTGACGTCGCCGATCTCGCTCGTCGCGCGAAGCGAGCTCGCGAGATCGTGTACGGAGCCGGTCTGCCCGACGACCTTGCCGCCCAGATCGCGGCGGGGTATCGCCGACTCCAAGAGGAGTATGGCGATGACGTCCGTCTCGCCGTTCGTTCCTCGGCGACGGCCGAGGACCTCCCGACCGCGAGCTTCGCGGGCCAGCAGGACACTTTCTTGAACGTGCACGGGGAGGAGAGCCTGCTTGACGCCTGTCGACGTTGTTTTGCGAGCCTGTTCACCGACCGTTCGATCCACTATCGCGTGGACGAGGGGTTCGATCACTTTGACGTGGCACTCTCGATCGGTGTGATGAAGATGGTTCGCTCGGACCTCGCGTCATCGGGGGTCATGTTTTCTCTCGATACGGAGTCTGGCTTTCGCAACGTCGTGCTCGTGACCGGCGCCTATGGGCTGGGCGAGAACATTGTCCAGGGTGCGGTCGACCCGGACGAGTTTTATGTTTTCAAGCCGACGCTCGCGCAAGGACACCGAACCGTCCTTCGTCGTCTGCTCGGCGACAAGGCAGTAAAGATGATCTTCGTCGAGGGTGAGACCAAGGCGACCACGCGCAACATTCCCACGCCAAAGTCCGACAGGGAGCGGTTTTGCCTCTCTGACGAGGATGTGCTCGAGCTGGCCGACAACGCCGTCGCGATTGAGGCGCACTATCAACGCCCGATGGACATGGAGTGGGCGAAAGACGGCGTCGATGGAAAGATCTACATCGTCCAAGCGCGGCCCGAGACCGTGGCATCGCAGCGTCAAGCCACCGTGTTTGAGAGTTACACCCTCGATGGCGAGGCCGACGTCATGGTCGAAGGCCGTTCGGTTGGCGAAAAGATCGCCTCAGGTACTGCTCGCGTCATCGAGAACGTCGCCAACCTCGCCGAGTTTCGACCCGGCGAGGTGCTCGTCACCGACTCGACGACTCCCGATTGGGAACCGGTGATGAAGACCGCAGCAGCCATTGTGACCAACCGCGGTGGAAGGACGTGCCACGCTGCGATCATCGCCCGAGAGCTTGGTGTTCCGGCTGTAGTGGGCACTGGCAACGCAACGTCGGTCGTGCCCAACGGCACGACGGTCACCGTCTCGTGCGCCGAAGGCGACTCCGGGCGCGTGTACCGCGGCACGGTGAACTTTCACGTGGAGCGCAGCGACGTTGGTGATCTCGCTCGTCCGAAGACGAAGATCATGATCAACCTCGGCAATCCCGACCTCGCCTTCAAGACATCGTTCTTGCCGAACGATGGCGTTGGCCTCGCGCGTATGGAGTTCATCGTGAGCGAGTCGATCCAAGCGCACCCGCTCGCGCTGATCCACCCGGAAAAGGTCAGCGATCCCAACGCGCGGGCGGCGATCGCTCGACTGGTGCAGAACTATGCCAGCGGCGAGGAGTTCTTCGTCGAGCGACTGTCCGAAGGGATCGGCACGATCGCCGCGGCATTCTGGCCAAAGCCGGTCGTGGTGCGGATGTCCGACTTCAAAACGAATGAGTACGCCAGTTTGCTGGGGGGAGCGGACTTTGAGCCCTCTGAGAGCAACCCGATGATCGGCTTTCGCGGAGCCTCGCGCTACGCCCACCCGGCGTACCAAGAAGGATTCGCTCTCGAGTGCAAGGCGATGAAGCGCGTTCGCGAAGACATGGGTCTCACGAACGTGGTACTCATGTTGCCCTTCGTTCGTCGTGTGGCCGAAGCAGAGCGAGTCCTCGCTCGGATGGCCGAGTGCGGGCTGCGCCGCGGAGAGAACGGCCTCGAGGTCTACGCGATGTGTGAGATTCCGAACAACGTCATCTTGATCGACCAGTTCTCGAAGTATTTCGATGGTTTCTCGATCGGCTCCAACGACCTCACGCAACTCACGTTGGGGGTCGATCGCGACAGTGAGATCGTCGCGTTCGACTACGACGAGCGTGACGATGGGGTAAAGGAGATGATCAAGCTCGCCGTTGAAGGCTGTCGGAGAAATCAGATCCACTCTGGGTTGTGCGGCCAGGCGCCGTCGGACTATCCCGACATGGCGGCCTTCCTCGTCGAACTCGGCATCGACTCGATGAGCCTGAACCCTGACACGGTGATAAAGACCACGAGGCAGGTGCTCGAACTCGAGTCACAATTGGCTGAGCCACACTGCGCCTGACACACGCCGAGGCGCGCAGGGCATCCGTGAGGGGAGTTGATGATGGCAAATGCACAGGCGCAGCCTGAGGGTTCATCGGTCGAGTCCTCGACGCTCGCGTCGTGCCTCAGTCATATTCCACGGCTGGAAGACCTGCTTCCTGTGGCCGGGCGGCGCGTTCTCGTGCGAAGCGACCTCAACGTTCCGCTGCGGGTCACCGACACAGGCGTCTATGAAGTGACCGACGACTTTCGACTTCGAGCTTCGGTGCCGACACTCGCGTGGCTGACTGAACGGGGGGCGCACGTCACGGTGTGCAGTCATCTCGGTCGACCGAAGGGCAAGGCCGACGCGCGCTACTCGATGGCTCCCGTTCGCGAGCGAATGGCGATCCTCGCACCGGGCGTCGAGGTCATGGAGAATCTCCGGTTTGACCCAGGTGAAGAAGCCAATGACCCGCAATTTGTTCGACGTCTCGTCGAAGGATTCGACTATTACGTCGATGACGCCTTCGGTGCGTGTCACCGAAGTCACGCCTCCATCGTCGGACCTCCCTACTTCCTTCCGAGCGCCGCGGGGCGGCTGCTCGAACGCGAAGTGGCAGCACTGTCGAAGCTCCTTGTCAACCCCGAGCGGCCCTTTGTCGCAGTGATCGGAGGCGCCAAGGTTGCGGACAAACTGGGGATGCTGCGGTCACTCTCCGACAAGGTTGACCGCTTGCTGCTGGGTGGCGCGATGAGCTACACGTTTCTTGCAGCCCTCGGACACGACGTCGGAGGTTCACCGGTGGAACCGTCGCTCCTTCACGAGGCTCGGGCGCTACTTGGCGACCATCCAGAGATTGAGCTTCCCACGGATCTCGTCGCGCTGTCGCCAGGTGGGTCGCTCCAAACCGAGGGCTCTCCGAGTGGTGACGTTCGCCATTTCGCAGTGGACCTTCCGCCAGGGTGGCGCGGTGTTGATATTGGGAATTACACGCGGATCTCTTTTGGCGAATCCATTGCCGCCGCGCGCACACTGCTATGGAATGGGCCGATGGGCGTCTTCGAGGACCCACGATTTGCCGGAGGTACCCAATCGGTCGCCGAGTCGGTAGCGGCGAGTGTCGCATACAGCGTCGTGGGTGGCGGCGACACCGCGGCCGCGCTGCACGAGTTCGGTCTTGAGGATCGCGTCGACCACGTGTCCAGTGGAGGGGGTGCGACGCTCGAACTGATCGAAAAAGGCGACCTGCCAGGGCTGGAAGCGCTGCGAGCCAGCGCACTTCTCGAGCACCGCTAAATCGACAAGCCACACAAATGTGAGCGTGCTTGAACGTTGTTGCGCGGACTGGGTGAGTTGGCGAGTCGACTAACCGTCGGTGGCGCCGACGAATGCGGCGAGATCGGCCAGGCGGCTCGAGTAGCCCGACTCGTTGTCGTACCAACCGAGCACCTTGACGAGGCGACCGCGAGCCATCGTGAGCGCCGAATCGAACACGCACGAGGCGGTTGAGTTGATGATGTCACTCGACACGAGCGGATCTTCGGAATACTCAAGCACGCCAGCGAGGCGACCCGATGTCGCGGCGTCACGGTAGGCGGCGTTTATCTCATCGACGCTCGGCGCATCGCGAAGGATCGCGACGAGATCGGTGATCGACGCATCGGGGACGGGCACGCGAAGCGCCAAGCCATCGAGGTGACCGTCCACACTCGGCAGCACCAAGCCGGTTGCCTTGGCAGCGCCGGTCGTGGTCGGGACGATATTGAGAGCCGCGGCCCGTGATCTGCGGGCATCCTTGTGCAGGGCGTCAACGAGATTCTGATCGTCGGTGTAGGCATGGACGGTTGTCATGAGACCGTCTTCGAGACCGAACGCGTCGTCAAGGACCTTGGCGAGCGGCGCGAGACAGTTGGTCGTGCACGATGCGTTCGAGATTATGAAGTGCCGCGCGGGGTCGAACTGGTCTTCGTTCACTCCTATCACGAAGGTGGCGTCGGGATCTTGGGCGGGCGCGGAGATCACCACGCGCCTCGCGCCGGCTTCGAGGTGCTCGACAGCCTTCTCTCGCTTGGTGTATCTGCCCGTTGATTCGGCGACCACGTCAATGCCCAGATCCCCCCACGGCAGGTCCTTTGCACTGGGGGCAGCCAGCATACGAATCTGGCGATCTCCAACGAACATCGTCTCACCTTCGACGCGCACCGGTTCTGGGTAACGCCCGTGAACTGAGTCACGCGCGAAGAGACGTGCGAGCGCGTCCGGAGCGCCGAGATCGTTGATTGCCACGATCTCGAGTTCTGGATGCAGCGCGATTGCCGCGCGAAGAAAGGAACGCCCAGTTCGACCAAAGCCATTTATCGCTACTCGCACCGTCATCTGAAGCTCCTTCGCGTATTCACGTCTTGTCAATCACATATTCACGTCTTGTCAATCACATTGTCTCAACTCGCCGCGAAATCTGATAGAGCCAAACGTCACTTGATGTCGCTCTGCGGCGTTCGTTCGGTTGCCCAAGTCATAGAGTGAAGTTGATGTCACTGTTCGGAACATTCCGTTGCGGCGCCGGTCAACTCGGCGATTGCCTCCCTCACGGCCTTGTCTCGCCAGTGCGACCGCGCGGCGGCGAAGAACTCGCTGGTCATTGTCATCGGACGCGGGCGGGAATGGCAGGTTCATCGTGGGGTTCGTAACGACCGCGCAGAACTTCGACGTCGTGAGCTTGGGCGACGTCGTCGCTGATGAGTTCATCCACCTGCCCGAAGGGCCCGTGCGCGTACGCGCCGACGAAGGGGGACGGTGGCTCGAAATTCCTCTTGGCACCAAACTGGTGGTCGGCGATGACGCCTCGTCGGCAGGGGGAAGCGCCGCTAACGCTGCGGTCGCGATGTCGCGATTGGAGCTTCGCGTAGGTCTTGCGAGTTACCTCGCCCACGATCAGATTGGACTTGACATCTTGGCCGCGATGCGCGCTGAGACCATTGGCACTGACCTCGTCCACGTCGATTCGCCCAGTCATACGGTGCGAAACTTCGTCCTCTCATTCGGTGGCGAGCGAACCATTCTCGTTCGACACGCCGAGTTCAACTACAAATGGACGGGCTTTAGGGACCACGAGATTCCCGCGTGGCTCTATATCAACTCCCTTGGCCCTGACGCATTGGTGTACCAAGACGAGCTCGCCGACTGGCTGGAGGCTCACCCAAGCGTGCGACTCGCTTTCCAGCCCGGCACCTTCCAAGTCGAAGCGGGCTCTGAGCGACTCCGTCGCATCTACCAAAGGGCTGAGATGCTCCTCTGTAGCCGTGCCGGCGCCGAGGCGATCACGGGGATATCACCGAGCGATGTCGCACAGACGCTCGACGCGCTGATGAAACTTGGGCCGCGAGCCGTCGTCGTCTTTGACGACGCCGGTGGGGCTGTCGCCGCCAACGGGACCGAACGCCTCGTAATTGAAGAGTTTGCTGACCCCAACCCTCCGCTTGACAGAACGGGTGCAGGGGATGCCTTCGCCGCAACGATGGTCGCCACGTTGATCGAGGGGCTGCCTTTGCGAGAAGCCCTTCGCTGGCCGCCGGTGAATGCCGCGTCCGTTTCGCGTCAGTTCGGGACTCAAAACGGGCTCCTGCGTCGCAAGGATCTGGTTGCTCGTCTTGAGGCAGCACCGGAGTTCATCGCTCACGACCTCTAGGCACGCGCTTCGTCCACCCCGTGGACGATCGATGCTCTTCACCGAATTGCGCAAAACCCGTTACGCGACGACGCCCCCGGTAAATGGCTCGACGCGTTTCTCAGTGCACGGTGAGTTCGCGGGCGACGGCGAGGAGCGACGGGGGAACGGGGCGCGGTCCTTGAGCGACGACACCGAGCGGGACGAGTTCGGTCGTGACATCGCTGATGCTGACAAGCGTGGTGAACGCACCGGCGTGAACCGCCTTCGTCGCCGCGATCCCGCAATTCGACGCCAGGAGTCGGTCCGATGCAATGGGCGGGCCACCTCGTTGGATGTGTCCGAGCACCGTGAGTCGAGTCTCGTAGCCGGTGCGCTCTGCAAGACCGTTCGCCACGCGCGTCCCCGCTGATCCTTCCTTTGGCGCGTCGTGCAACGCCCCTTCGGCGACGACGACGACTGAGGAGTTCGATCCCGCATCGTGGCGTCGTCCGATCGCCTTGGCGAGCTGGTCAAGGTCAACCGGCTCTTCTGGAAGACATAAGGCGTCGGCGCCAGCCGCGATTCCTGCGCACACGGCGAGCCACCCTGACGTTCGCCCCATGACTTCGACGACCATCAGCCGATCGTGACTCTCGCCGGTGGTCTGAACGCGGTCGATGGCTTCGGCCGCCGTTGCCACCGCGGTATCGAAGCCGATGCAGCGTTGAGCGCCCAACACGTCATTGTCGATCGTTTTCGCGATGCCGACGAGGGGAACGCCGAGACCCGCGAGCTTGTACGCCGCGCCTAATGTGCCGTCACCGCCTATGACCACGAACGCGTCAAGATGTTCGCGCTCGAATGTCGCGAGCACGCTCTCGGTCCCGCCTTCGTGTGCTTCAGGATGATAGAGAGCGGTGCGCAGGATCGTTCCGCCCGACTGCAAGAGGCCCTTCGTGTCGGTGACTGTCAGCCTCGCGCCATCGCCTTCGGCAACGCCACGCCAGCCATGGTGGAAGCCGATGATCTCGTCGCCGAAGTTCTCCCCGCATCTCACGACGGACCGGATGGCGGCGTTGAGTCCGGGGCAGTCGCCCCCGCCAGTGAGCAATCCAATACGCATGGCCCCTCCTTCAAAGATCATCTCCAGTGTGACTGAGCTCGGTTGGGTATCTCTAGAGTCAAAGGTCCCGTTTTGCGTCGTGCTCTTCGTGAATTCGGGCCTTTTGTCCCTATCGGTCGTTCGTGATGCCCAGACATCATTAGATCGAGCGTTAGGTGGCGATTAATGCGGGACGAGGTCGACCTCATGGTGCAAGACGAACAGAACTACCCGTTGGCGTGGGCGTTCGACGGATTGCTCACGAATGGCGTGTCGGTTCTCGTGCGGCCGATTCGATCGAGCGATGCGCCGCTCATCGTCAAATTCGGCGACATCCTCGCACCCCACTTCGCTCTCAGTTTCAATACCGTCGAAGAAGCAGCGGAGAGGGTAGCTCGGGCGAACTACTCCTCGCGCATGGCCTTCGTCGTGATCGCCTCACAACAGGTCATCGGCGTCGCTACCTACGATCGCCCAGGCGTCGATGAACCTTTCGCTGAGATCGTCTGTGACGTGGCGGAGCCCTTCCGTCACCAGGGTGTGGCGACCCTCCTCTTTGAGAGTCTTGCCGCGTACGCCCGTTCACAGGGCATTGAGCGCTTTCACGCACAACTGACGTACGACAATCAAGAGATGGTCGGCGTCTTTTGCGCGCTTGGTTTGCGAATGAACTCGATCGCTAAGGGAGACGTTGTGATGTTCGACATCGATCTTCGCCCCACGGCCGAGTACCGTGCGACGTGCGATGAACGAGAGGCCGTCGCCGAGGCGGCGAGCATGGCCGCGATCTTGCGTCCGCGAGTGGTCGCGGTGGTCGGGGCGGGGCGTCGCCCGGGCAGCCCGGGTCATGAGGTGGTGCGGTCACTTCTCGCGGGTGACGTCGCGGGCACCGTGTATCCCGTGAACCCGAAGGCGCGCTCGATCTGTGGCGTACCGGCGTACCCGAATCTCTCCTCCGTGCCCGAGCGCGTCGATCTCGCAATCGTCGCCGTACCGGCAGGGAACGTGTCGAAAGTTCTCGAGGAGGCGGCGATATGCGGTGTACGAGCTGTCACGGTCATCACCGCCGGATTTGCCGAGACGGGGCGTGCGGGTGCGAAGGTCGAGACGGAACTGCTCTCGATGGCCCGCGGGCATGGCATGCGTATCGTCGGACCAAACTGCCTCGGTCTTGTCAACACGGATCCAGACGTTCGGCTGAACGCGACCTTTACGGGACTCAATCCACTCCCGGGTCGCCTTGCCCTGATCTCGCAGTCTGGCGCAGTGGGCATCGTTCTCGCCGAACAAGCGAGCGCCGCAGGCGTAGGGCTCTCGAGCTTCGTCTCGGTCGGCAACAAGCTTGACGTGAGTTCGAACGACCTCTTGTGCTTTCTCGAACGTGACGACAGGACCTCGGTGATTGCCCTCTACCTCGAGTCGCTCGGTAACCCCCGCAAGTTCGCCCGCATCGCACGACGAATTGGTGAGCGCAAGCCGATTGTCGCTCTCAAGGCGGGAAGGAGCACCGCTGGCGCACGCGGTGCGCGCTCGCACACCGCGGCTGCTGCTACCCCAGAAGTGACGGTCGAGGCTCTCTTGCGAGGCGCGGGCGTGATTAAGGTCGACCGCCTCGAAGAGCTCCTCGACGTCTCGACGCTCTTGCTCGCGGCGCCGCTCCCCGCGGGACGACGGGTGGCGCTCGTGGGAAATTCCGGTGGGCCGCTCATCCTTGCTGCTGACGCGTGCGAAGCCAGTGGCTTGCTCGTCGCAGAGCTCGACGAAACCACGAAGTCGGCGCTCGAGGCAAAGCTCGTCGTGGCTGCCGCAACCTCCAATCCCGTCGACATGACCGCCGACGGAACTGCCGAGACGCTGGAGCGGGCTCTCGAAATCGTCCTCGGCGACGTGGCCATAGATTCGGTCGTCGTCGTTGTCACTGACGTGCTCGCCTTGACAGGCGACGATGCCCGAGCGACGATCAACGCGGTCGCGTCGCGCTTTGAAAAGCCCATTGTGGCATGCGTGCTCGGCGGCACGCCCGTGGGGCAACAAAGCGAGGCGCTCGGCGTCGCCGAGATTCCCTCACCCGAACGCGCAGCCTCAGCACTCGCGCACCTTTGCCGTTACGCGGAATGGCGCCGCCGTCCGAAGGTCCCAAGCGACCAGTTCAACGCGATCGAACAACCATCAGTCGTTCGAGAGATCGTCAGCGCCCAACTCGCCGAGCCCTCTTCGGGCGGATGGCTCGAACTTGATGACGCGGCACGCCTGCTCGGTTCCTGTGGGCTGCCGGTTCTACCGACGCGCGCTGCGTTCAGTGCTGACGAAGCCGCATCGATTGCTGAGTCACTCGGATTTCCCGTGGCGCTGAAGGCTCGCGCGGGCGATCTCGTCCACAAATCTGACGTCGGTGGCGTCGTGACCTCGCTCACGAGCACGAGTGCGGTACGCGTTGCCTACAAAGAAATGGCCAGACGCCTTGAAGGAAAGATGGGGGGCGCCGTCATTCAGCCGATGGCGAAGCCAGGCGTCGAAGCCATCGTCGGGCTCACCGTCGACCCGGTCTTCGGGCCTGTCGTGATGGTGGGGCTTGGCGGCGTCATGACGGACGTGCTCGGTGATCGAACGTTCGCGGTGCCCCCGCTCATTCCAGGAGACGCGGAGACGATGGTGAGTTCGCTGCGCGCAGCGCCGCTCCTGGACGGTTTTCGTGGCGCCTCACCCGTGGATCGTCAGGGGCTGGTAGCAATCGTCGAACAGGTGGCCCGTATCGCAGAAGAAGTGCCCGAGCTCGTCGAGCTCGATCTGAATCCGGTCATCGTGACACCCGACGGAGCACTGATCGTTGACTGCAAGGCGCGCCTCGCTCCGCGTCATCTCGGGCCGGGCCCCCTATTTCGAGCGCTGCGCCCACGAGGTTGATCGCGGGTCTCGCGGGCCAACGTGAAGCGTTTCACAATCAGGGGTTTGGACTCGTCGAAGTGGGCATCTCACTGGAAAGGGCCATTCAACATGCATAAGACTTCCGTCGTGAACGAGGACGGAGCGACGCTGTCGATTGGTTCGGTCGTCGTGTTGGGCATTGACGATCTTGCGACGCTCATCACGAAGCTGACCGAGCTCGGTTACGAGGTAAAGGGCCCGGTTGTTCGTAGTGGCGCGATTGTGCCGGGCGCGCTGGGCGGCGTCGACGATCTACCAAGGGGCGTGCACGACGAACAGGCGCCCGGCGAATATCGGCTCGTCCATGGGGAGGATGATCGGTTGTTTGATTGGGCCGTCGGCCCCAGCGGCTGGAAGCCCGAGTTCTTTCCTCCTCGAGAGGAGGTGTGGCGCGCCCACGTTCGAGATGGCAGCGCGCAGTTGGTGGAGATCCGCGACACGCGTCGCCCGCTCGCGGTGCTCGGAGCGCGGCCCTGCGAGGCCGCTGCCCTCGAGGTGCTCGATCGAGTGTTCATCGAGGGCGCGCACCCAGATACGCGCTACGGCGAGCGTCGCCAGAATGCGTTCGTCGCAGTCGTTGAGTGTTCGAGCCCCGCGGCCACGTGCTTTTGCGACTCTATGGGCACGGGTCCGAATGTGGAGGCCGGCTTTGATCTCGCGCTGACCGAGTTGGATGACGAAGGTGGTCATCGATTTCTAGCGCGCGCCGGCTCCGTGCGCGGGCTCGCCGCGCTCGACGGCATAGCCCCGGTGCCCGCGACAGATGATGACCTCTCAACCCGCGACGACCTCCTCGAGGACGCCCGCCATCGGATGGTCCGCCATCTTGACGTCGACGGCCTGGCCGGTGTTCTCGCGAGGAATCTGGAGCACCCGCGCTGGGCTGAGGTCGCAGAGCGCTGCCTGTCGTGCGGTAACTGCACGCTCGTGTGTCCTACCTGCTTTTGCAGCGACGTTCGCGACGCGACCGATCTCGACGGCGACGTGGTGCGCCAGCGCACGTGGTCATCGTGCTTCAGTGTCGATCACTCGTTTTTGCACGGCGGCGCCGTGCGCCCATCGACACAGTCCCGCTATCGCCAATGGATGACGCACAAGCTGTCGTCGTGGTGGGATCAGTTCGACACGACCGGCTGCGTGGGCTGCGGCCGGTGCGTCGCCTGGTGTCCGGTTGGTATCGATATCACCGAAGAGGCGTCAGCCATCGCCAGTTCCGACGGTGCGACCGCGATCGCGCCGCCGAGCCTTCGGAGGCAGTCGTGAAATCCATGAGCGAGCTCTTGGCCCTCCATCCCTTTGCGAGAGGTTTGTCAGACGAGCACTTGGCGTTGGTGTCGGCGTGCGCGATAAACGTGTCGCTTGCGGCCGGCGCGATGCTCTGTGTAGAAGGTGCGAGCGCCGACACGTTCTATCTCCTGCGCCGCGGTCACGTCTCGATCGAGGTGCACCAGGCTGGTCGCGGCCCGATCGTGATCGAGACCGTCGGAGCCGGGGACGTGGCCGGTTGGAGCTGGCTGGTGCCTCCCTATCGCTGGACGTTCGACGCGCGCGCACTCGATCGGGTGGGTGCGCTCGCCATTGATGGCGCGTGCCTGCGCGCCAAATCGCTCGAAGATTCGGCGCTCGGCTTCGCCCTCTTGTCGCGCGTCGCCCAGGAGCTCTTGGAGCGTCTTCAGGCCACCCGCGTGCGACTGCTGGATCTTTACGGAGGACCGGGTGGTTAGCGCGACCGAACTCTGCGCTCCGCGCTCTGCACTGACCCCGATGCTGCATCGCGTCGTGGGACGCCGACGCGAGACCGTCGATGTGGTCACGTTCTTTCTCGAATCGCTCGATGGTGAACGGTTGTCGTATCGATCGGGCCAATTCAACATGCTGAGCGCCTTTGGCGTCGGTGAGGTCGCAATCTCGGTAAGTGGCTCTCCCGGCGATGCGGGTCCTCTTCGGCACACGGTACGAGACGTCGGTGCCGTGACCCACGCGCTGTGTTCGAGCGACGTCGGCGATGTCATCGGGGTGCGAGGCCCCTTCGGCACGGACTGGGGTATCACCGGGCGCCCGAGCCCGCTCGATACCGTGGTCGTCGCCGGAGGGATCGGACTTGCCCCGTTGCGAGGGGCGATCGAAGAGTTGGTGGCAGCGCGAAGCGAGGGCGCAGGGCGAGTGTTCGTGCTGGTGGGTGCACGCGAACCTGCACAACTGGTTTTTGTGGATGACCTCGCGGCGTGGGAGGAGGCGGGGGTGGTTGTTCGAACCACCGTCGACCGTCCAGCGCCTGGATGGGGCGGTCGTGTTGGGTTAGTGACAACGTTGCTCGCGAACGCCGGTTTTGATGCGAAGCACTGTCGGGTGCTCATGTGTGGACCCGAAATCATGATGCGATTCACCGCGAGCGCGCTGGACGAACTTGGCGTCGATCCTGCGTTCATCTGGGTGTCGCTCGAGCGAAATATGCAGTGCGGGCTTGGATGGTGTGGACACTGTCAGCTCGGTCCCTTGCTGTTGTGTCGTGACGGCCCGGTTGTTCGATACGTCGAAGCGTCCACGCTGATGAACGAGCGTGAGCGATGAGCGTCGACACTGACGTGGCGCGCCCGACGCTCGCAGTGTGGAAGTTCGCTTCCTGTGACGGCTGCCAGCTGAGCCTGCTCGACCTCGAGCCGGAGTTGCTCGCCCTCACCCAAGCCGTCCGCATTGCTCACTTCACCGAGATGACGCGCGCCCACGTGAGTGGACCCTACGACGTCTCGCTCGTGGAAGGCTCTATCACCACCGACGATGACATTGCTCGCATTCTCGAGGTCCGTGAGCAGTCGCGCTACCTCGTGACGATCGGGGCGTGTGCGACCGCGGGTGGCGTTCAAGCGCTGCGTAACTTCGCAGAGCCAGGAGAGTACGCCTCCATGGTCTACGCCCATCCCGAGTACCTTCGCTCGCTTGACACGTCGACGCCCGTAGCGGCCCACGTCGCCGTCGACTACGAACTGAGAGGCTGTCCGATCGATCGCTACCAGCTGCTCGAGGTGATCCTCGCCCTCCTCGCACACCGTCGGCCGATTGTGGCCACGCACTCGGTGTGCCAAGAGTGCAAAGCCCGTGGCACGGTCTGCCTCGCCGTGAGCGGTGAGACCGCCTGTCTCGGTCCGGTGACGCGTGCGGGGTGCAATGCGCTCTGTCCGTCGGTAGGAAGGGGCTGCTTTGGCTGCTTTGGTCCGAGCGAAGGCGCGAACGTGGACTCGTTGACGAAGTGGCTGCGCTCACGTGGTCACTCTGAAGTCACGCTTGCTCGATTGCTGCAGACCTTTAACGCCGCCGCTCCGGCCTTTCGCGAGGGTGCGACGCATCTTGGGTCAACGAAGGTGACACTCGGCGAGAAGCCGCGCGCTCGACAGGAGCCCTTGTGACCCACGGAGCGAAGCGCACCCGTACGGTGAGCGCTGAAGGCGTTGCTCGGGTGGAGGGGGAGGGGTCGCTACGGGTCGTCGTGCACGACGGCCTCGTCAGTGAGGTGTCGCTTGACATCTTCGAGCCGCCGCGATACTTCGAGGCCATGCTGGTGGGGCGAGACTTCAGTGAGGCTCCCGACATCACGGCGCGGATCTGTGGGATCTGCCCGGTGGCCTATCAGATGTCGGCGTGTGCCGCCATGGAAGATGCGTTGGAGATTGACGTCAGCGATCGTGTACGGCGACTGCGCCGGTTGCTGTACTGCGGCGAGTGGATCCAAAGTCACGCGCTGCATGTGTATCTGTTGCACGCTCCCGATTTTCTGGGCTGTCAGGATGCGGTGGAACTGGCTGAGCGCGAGCCGAGCGTGATCGAACGAGGTCTCGCCCTGAAGCGAACGGGGAACCTCATCATGGAAACGGTGGGCGGCAGGGCCGTGCATCCCGTGAACGTTCGCGTGGGCGGCTTCTATCATGCGCCCGACGCCTCTGACATCGCGGCACTCGTCGAACCGCTCAAGCACTCCGTCGAGGCAGCTCTCGCCACCGTGCGATGGGTCGCGGGATTCGACTTTCCTGACGTAATCGGCACCTATCGTTTCGTGGCGCTGCGCCAAGAGGGCCAGTACGCCATCGACGGGGGGCGCCCGGGGTCTTCGGACGGGCTTGATGTCACTCCAGGGGACTTTGCAAACCTCTCCGTCGAAGAGCACGTGGCCCGCTCCACCGCATTGCAAGCCCGTCTTGATGGACGGAGCTATCTCACCGGACCACTCGCTCGTTACGCCTTGAACGCACCTCTCTTGCCCGAGGTCGCACGAGAAGCGGCGCGCGACGCTGGACTGGGCCAAACGTGCGCGAATCCCTTTCAGAGCATTGTGGTGCGGGCGCTTGAGCTGGTCTTCGCCTGCGACGAGGCGCTGCGCCTCATCGCCCACTATGAGCCGCCCGATCCACCCGCGGAGCCTGTCGTGGCTCGAGCCGGGGTCGGCACGGGGGTCACTGAGGCGCCGCGCGGACTTCTCTTGCACCAGTACGAGGTTGACGCCGACGGCACCATTGTGCGGGCGCGGATCATGCCGCCGACCTCGCAGAATCAGCTCACCATCGAAGAGGACTTGCGGCGAGTCGTCGAAGGTGGCCTCGATCTCAACGATGAAGACTTGCAGTGGCGCTGCGAGCAAGCCGTACGCAATCACGACCCGTGCATTTCTTGCGCCGCACACTTTCTCGATCTCGAAGTGGAGCGCACGTGAGTTCGCTCACTCTCGTCGTGGCTGGTCTTGGCAGCCGCTATCGAGGCGACGACGCCATCGGGCCGCTCGTGGCCGGCTTGTGCGCGAACACGATCCACGGCGTGCGCGACATCGGACCACTCGTGGAGCCGCTCGATCTGCTCGGTCGCTTTGACGGAGCAGATCTGGCCATCGTGATTGACGCGGTGCGCTCGGGTGCCCCGATCGGCAGCGTGCGGGTGCTCGACGTCGACGTGTCGTCGCCAGATGAGTGCGGTGATGACGCCCAGCCAGCGGTGACCAGCACTCATGGGATTGGTCTCGTGGGGGTCCTGCGGCTTGCGCGCGCGATTGGTCAGGCCCCGAGACGCTTGATGGTGGTGGCGGTTGAGGGCGCATCGTTTGCGTTGGGCGATGAAATGAGCGCTGAGGTGGCAGCGGCAGTGCCCGCGGCGCTCGCGGCGGTGGTCACCTTGATCGAGAAGGAGCAGTTATGTGTGTGAGCCGGTTCTATAAGGTTCTTCGCCTCGTCGGGACGCTCAGCGTTGAGGTTGAAGACGTCAATCACGTCATCTGGCACGCGTCGTTGCTCGCCTACGACGGCGACCAACTATCAGTTGGAGATTGGGTGAGCGTGTTGAGCGGTTACGTGGTCGATCGCGCAGACACCGATGAGGCGGCTGGCGCCGCCGAGGAGATCCGACGGGCTCAGGCATCGTTGGTGAACGGGGGAGCGTCGTGAGCTCCGTTCCGCGCGAAGTAAGTGGGCGCCGGCGCATGTCCGGTGTCGCCGTCGCGGGCGTGACAGCTCTCGTCAGCGGACTCTCCATCTTCGTCAACAGCTACGGCGTGCGCGCGGGAGCTTCGCCAGCGGTCTACACCACCGCGAAGAATCTCGTCGCGGTGGCCGTGCTCTCCTTGGCGGCCATCGTCGGATGGCGCGTTCGCTCGCGCCGAGCCGGTTCAGTCGCGGCGAACTTCGTGTCGACCGCACCAGAGGCACGCGATGTGGTGACGACTCCTCGGTGGATCGAGTGGCTCGGACTCGCGTACGTCGGAGTCATCGGGGGTGGACTTGCCTTCGTCTTGTTCTTCGATGGCCTCGCCCAAAGTGAGCCAACGCCCGCGGCCTTCTGGCGCGACACCTTGGTGCTCTGGGTAGCGGTGCTTGCCGTGCTCTTTTTGCGCGAGCGACTGCGCTGGTGGAACGTCGCGGCGATCGTCCTCCTGTTCAGCGGCGAGATCGTCGTCAGTGGCGGCGTCGGACAGCTGGTGGCCAACCGTGGCGAAGTCGACGTGCTTGCCTCAAGCGTGCTCTGGGCGTTGGAAGTAGTCGTGGCTCGCAGGTTATTGCGGACGCGGGCTCCCGCGACGCTTTCGGTGGTCCGCATGGGTCTTGGCGGACTCACGCTGATCGTCTATCTCGCGGCGAGTGGATCACTTGGTCAACTCGGTTCGCTGAACGCCGACCAATGGCACTGGGCGCTGTGGACCGGAGCGCTGTTGAGCGTGTACGTCGCGACATGGATGAGCGCCCTCGCGCGCGCCAGGGCCCTCGACGTGACGTCGATACTCGCGTCGAGTGCTCTCGTCACCTGGCTGCTCCAGCTCCTGGCCGGCACGGCGACGGTGAATGGTGACGCGGTCGGACTCCTCCTGATCGGTGCTGGCGCGACGCTCGTGCTCGTCGAGTCGTACCGCCGTTCATCGTGGCGACGCCTGCCACTGCGAGCGTGATCATGCCCGACGTTGGCGAGCGCACGACTATTTCTGGTCCCGAGCTATTTGCGCGGTACGCCTATCCGCCTAACGAATTGGGTTACTGCGGTCCCGGTGAACCGGCAACGCTGCTCGAAGCCGCGGCCGAAGGTGGTCAGGATTCGTTGCTCGCCCACCTCGCGCGTCAGTTCGAAGGAGCCTGGCCCTACCTCGAACTGATCGCAGGCTGCAACGCCGTCGCCGACCCGCTGGACCGGCGCGTCGTCGAGGCGTATTGGATCGGGAATGAGATGACGCGCCGAGTACCGCCCTCAGCGCTCGTCGCCTCACTCGACGAGCGCTTCTCTCGACGGGCGGGCGCGCAGTTTCCTCCGCTGATCGCGGCAGCCTGGAACGGTGGTGTCGCTCAGCACAACTTTCACGTTTTTGCGGTCTATCCCTGGCTCGGACTCCTGCGCACCGGGCGTTCGAATGCGCCGCTTGGGGTCCTTGATCAGTGCCGGATTCGCTGGGGCCGTGTCGTGTCGCTGAGCGGTGATGTGGTGACAGTGGCGAGTCGCGAACTCCAACTCGTCGGGAGCCAGCTGATTCTGGGTGACGAACGCGTCGAAGTCGTGCGCCGCGGCGTCGCGGGCGTTGGCTTGGCTGACCTACTCGCCGTCGGCGACTGGGTCGCGCTTCACTGGGACTGGGTGTGTGAGCGACTGACCGGCCGTGGGCTGCAACGGCTGCAAGCGGCAACGAGCGACAACCTCCGGGCTGTCAACTCGCTTGAAGCGAACCCACCGGCCGCTGCCTTCGAGCGTGCGTAGGGCTAGAACTCTGCGTGGCTGTCGAGTAGGCCCAACAGTGGGACGGTGTTTCGCTGCTCAATTGCGCTCGGGAACCATATCAATGGCGCCGCAGGGACACTCCTTCACGCAGATGCCACATCCTTTGCAGAAGTCGTAGTCGATCTGGTAGCGCATGTCCTCGCCGAGCTTGATGATGGCGTTGTCGGGACAGACACCGAGACAGTTATCGCATTCAAAGCAGTTGCCGCACGACATGCAACGTCGAGCCTCAAAGAGCGCGTTGTCTTCGCTGAGGCCGCCGATGACCTCTTCAAAGTTCGTCTGACGCCGTATTCGCTCCAGTTCTGGTCGTTCCGTGCGTGGTGCGTCCGCGTAGTACCACGTATTGAGCCGTTCGAACGATGCGAGTTCGTGGCGCACCTTTGGCAGGGATGTGCGCCCCATCACAAAGCTGTCAATGCTGTGTGCGGCGCGCTTACCGTGCCCGATGGCCACGGTTGCGGTGCGCTGGGCCGGCACGGCGTCACCCCCCGCGAAGATTCCCGACGGGCTTGCCATCATCGAGTCGAGGACCTCGACCGAGCCGTCTCGCACGGTGACGTCGTCGGCGTGCTCGAGCAGGGAGAGATCGGTGTCTTGTCCCAGGGCGAGAACGAGTGAGTCAGCATCGAGCACTTCGAACTCGCCGGTCGGCTCGGGGAAGCCCTCGTCGTTGAGCTTCATCTTTTCGAGCACGATCCGGTCGTTGTCGAACCTGCTGATCGTCGAGAGCCAGCGCACGGTGACGCCCTCGCCGAGGGCCTGTTCGAGCTCCTCGCCGCTCGCACCCATGCGCTCGCGATTGCGGCGATAGACGATGACGGAATCGGTGGCTCCGAGGCGGCGCGCGGTGCGCGCGGCGTCAAACGCGGTGTCGCCTCCGCCATAGATGACGACGCGCCGTCCGAGCAACGGTGGATCGTCGTCGGCGACGTGGTGGAGGAAACTCACGGCGTCGACCACGCGTGAAGAGTCACCCGCCGGGATGTCGACACGCTTGGCGAGCTGGGCGCCGACCGCGAGAAAGACCGCGTCGAACGTTCCATCGCGGCGTTCTTGTTCGACGTCGTGGACCACGTGATTGAGTTGCACCTCGACGCCCATCGCGATGACCCGCGCGATCTCTGCGTCGAGCACCGCGCGTGGCAGGCGGTAGGCGGGAATGCCGTAGTGCATCATGCCGCCGAGATGCGAGGCGGAATCGACCAGACGAACGTGATGGCCCAGACGGCGCAGGTGATAGGTCGCACTCAGGCCCGCCGGTCCCGCCCCGACGACGAGGACTCGCTTGCCGGTCTCAGGACCCGGTCCGGGAAGGGTCCAGCCCTTTTCGAGTGCGAGGTCCCCGAGAAAGCGCTCCACGGCGTTGATGCCAACGGCTTCATCGACCTGGACGCGATTGCAGGCGGTCTCGCACGGATGAAAGCAGACCCGGCCCATGATGGCCGGAAAGGGGTTCTCGTCCACGAGCCTGTGCCACGCCGCTTCGTAGTTTCCCGACTCCGCGTCATAGAGCCATCCTTGGATGTTCTCGCCGGCGGGACAGGCGTTGTTACACGGCGGGAGGCGGTCGACGTACACCGGGCGTTCGACGCGCCAGGAACCTGTGTGATTGGCTCGGCTGGAGCCGACGTCCAAAGTGATCGCAAAGGGGATCTTCATGGCGACTCCTCATAGGACTCCGGTGACGCGAGCCCGTAGCGCGCAATGTTGTCGTTGGCCATCGATTGAATCCGCGCGATGATGTCGGGTCGAGGATGGGCGCCAAAGAGGTGAGCGAAGCGACGCTGCAGCTTCAAGTAGTCCTCGACGGGGACTGGTCGACGAATGTGCGACACCGACCTTACGATGCCCTCTTCGGCCTCGAAGACGGGGAAGAGTCCCGACTCCTTTGCGAGACGGGCAATGTGGATGGTCTCGTCGGAGGCCGACCCCCAACCGAGTGGGCACGGCACGAGGATGTGCAAGTAGCGCGCTCCTCGGATCTCCATGGCGCGTTCGACCTTGCGTTCGAGGTCGTGCAGATCGGCCACCGTTGCCGTGGCGACATAGGGAATGTTGTGGGCCATCGCGATGCGCGGAAGGTCCTTCCCCTGGCCGAAGGTGTTGCCCGGCTCGGGCCCCACGGCCTCGGTGGTGGCAGTACGCGCAGCCGGGGGCGTCGCCGCCGAGCGCTGCACGCCCGTGTTCATGTAGCCCTCGTTGTCGTAGCAGATGAACAGCACGTCGTCATTACGTTCGAACATTCCTGACAGGCACCCAAAGCCGATGTCGACCGTGCCGCCGTCGCCCGCCTGGGCGACCACGCGGACATCCTTTTGGCCTTTGGCGCGCAGCGCCGCGGCCACGCCGGTCGCTACCGCAGGTGCGTTGCCGAAGAGCGAGTGCAGCCACGGAATTCTCCACGACGTTTCGGGGTAGGGGGTCGAAAAGACCTCGAGACACCCGGTCGCGTTGACCGCGACGACCTGGCCGTTGGTGGCGCGCATCGCGGCGTCGAGGGCGTAGCGCGCCCCGAGGGCCTCACCGCAGCCTTGGCACGCGCGGTGACCCGAGTCGATGGAGTTCGTGCGATCCACTTGAGCCTGCACCGTGCGCTCGTCTTGATTGAGCAGTCGGTTGCCGACGGCGAAGCTGCCGACTTGGTAGAAGTGGACGCGCTGGCTCGTCATGCTTCCACCTTGTCGGACACCGTTCCAAGGTCACGCAACAGGTTTTCCGCCGAAGGTCCCGATCGACGCGTGGCCTGCATGCGGGCGCGCTCTCTATCCACGGCTGCTCGATCGAGGTCGAGGAACGTCAGCGCCGCGAGCTCGTGCCGCGAGGCGCTGTCGAGGACCTTTTCCAGTGAGCGCCGGGTAATGGGTCGTCCCCCAAGGCCCGCGACCACGGTCCGAAGCATGGTTTGGTCGCGGTGCATGGCGATAGCGATGTCCGTGGAGAGCACGCCGCCCGCGCCGATGCTGAACGCCTTCTCCAAGACGACCACCTGGCGAGCGCCGGCGAGCGCATCACGCACTGCATCGCCCGGGAATGGTCGAAACGACGTGACCCCGAGCACGCCGACGGGCTCGCCCAACTCGCGGCGCGCGTCGACCGCGTCTTTCAAGGTGCCAAGGACCGAGCCCATCGCCACGACGACGGTCTCCGCGTCGTCCATTCGATAGGCGCATACCAGTCCACCGCTGCTTCGTCCCGTGGCGTCGAAGAACTCCTGAGCGATCTCGGGGATTCTCGCCAGCGCATCGAGTTGACGCAGGTGAGCGAGGTAGCGAACTTCTTCGAACGCGTCGGGGCCAACCATGGCCCCAATCGATACGGGCTCTTTGGTGTCGAGCATCTGACGGGGTTCGTAGGGAGGAAGGAATGAGTCGACGAGGGACTGGTCGAGGAGGTCGACGCCTTCGACCGCGTGGGTCAAGATGAAGCCGTCGACGCACACCATGACCGGGACCGAGAGCTCTTCAGCAAGACGGAACGCCTGGACGTGAAGGTCGGCGGCCTCCTGATTGCTTTCCGCGAAGAGCTGGATCCAACCCGAGTCGCGCACGGCCATCGCGTCGCTGTGGTCGTTCCAGATGTTGATCGGCGCTCCGATGGCCCGATTGGCGAGGGTCATGACAATCGGCAGGCCGAGACCAGCGGCGTTGTAGACGGCTTCCATCATGTACAGCAGCCCCTGACTCGCCGTCGCGGTGTACGCTCGAGCCCCCGTCGCCGACGCACCGATCGCCACAGACATGGCAGCGAACTCGGACTCGACGTTGATGAACTCACACGGCGCGAGCGCCCCCGCTTTCACCATCGCGCCCACTGCTTCGATGATGTGGGTCTGGGGCGAGATCGGGTATGCGCACACGACTTCGGGCCGACAGAGGGCCACCGTTTCAGCGATTGCTCGCGAGCCTTCAATTTGACGAAGCACGAGCAACCTCCTGCACTTTTGACGTCACGTAGTCGAAGGCGGCTTTGACCGCGGCCGCGTTGCGCTCGCCGACGTTGCCTGCGAACTGGTCGCGCACCGCCTTGTCAATAGCGTCCAACGTGATCTCGCCGGTGAGCGCCGCGAACCCGCCGAGCAGTGCAGCGTTTGGTAAGGGGCGACCGACGTGTTCGAGGGCGATGTCAGTAGCGGGGCACGTCATGAGGCGCTCGGGGTGGTACTCGTCGAAGAAGTCACCAAAACCCAGCTCGGAAAAGTCACGCGACGTATTAATAAGGACATAGCAGTCGGTCGAAATACCCGAGAAGAGATCTACCTGATGAATGAGGGTGACGTCTTGAAGGATGACAGCGTCTGGTTCCATGACCGGCTCGTGACTGCGGATGTCGCGGTCGTCGATGCGGCAAAACGAGACCACCGGGGCTCCCGTGCGCTCGGAGCCGAAACTCGGGAAGGCCTGAGCGTGACGGCCCTCGTCAAACGCGGCGACCGACAGGATTTCGGCGGCGGTGACGACGCCCTGGCCGCCTCTGCCGTGAATTCGAACCTGGAACATGTTCTTGTCGCCTTTCGTCGGCCAAACAGCTGCCGTGACCTGAACGTACCGCAGCGAGACACCGTGTCGATATGGTCTTTAGTCCCTAATTCTCATTGCGCGTCGCCTTTTCGCTGTCCGTCGCAATGGGGTGAATAGGCATTCATTGAGTGATCGGTGACAGAGCACACCGCGCACTCGGTCCGCGAGCGGTGTGCGGATCGGACTGCGGCATCTATCGCCAGGTCACCACCAGCGCCGCGCGACGCGACGTAGGCGCAGCCTCGCCGGTCGGATGCCCGACGGCAATGGCGAGCGCGTGCGTCCAGCTGGGTGGGATTTTCAGTTCCACCTTGACGCGGTCCAACTCGAAGAGCGAACGGGCGAGCCCGATCGGACAGGTCCCGAGCCCCATGGCCCAGGCGGCCAGCATCAGATTCTCTGCCGCCAGAAAGCACTCGGCCACGGCATTTGGGTACGTGGCGTAAATGACGATCACCGCGGGGGCGTCGTGAAACAGCTCGAAGTCGGGCGCCGCGACCATCTCGAACAATCCACCACCGCCACACGAGGCACCCATCAGCAAATCGCGCCCTTCCCTCGCGTATCGAGCGAGTTCATCGGGGCCTTGCAGGACCACGAAAGCCCACGGCTGAGCATTGGTGGCGCTCGGTGCCATGATGGCTGCCTCCAGAAGGCCTTCGATTTCGACGCGAGTGACTGGCTCATCGGAGTAGTGCCGAATCGCTCGACGCTGGTAGATCGCGTCAAACACTTCGGTGACCGCGTTGGAGTTGGTGTAACGGGGAACTTCAGTTGTCCTCTCGGGGGCGAACAGTGATGTCATCATGAGCGATACCTTCATTCACGTTCAGATACGTGCGTTTCATCAACGCCGTGATCCTCCATAAGAACTGTCGCACGCTCGAGACTCGGGTAGATAGGGTCAATAGTCCTAATCTCCTGACTTGGAAACCGCATCACCAGAGTGAGCAGCGACGAGCGCTGTTCATCGCATCGGTACACTTCACCAATGTTCGAGCGATGGACCCGAGGCGTGGTCAGGCATCGGACGCAGGTGCTGGCGCTGTGGGTGCTCATCGCGGTACTGGGCGTCATGTCGGCCGTCGAGCTGCCGCACCTTCTCACCTCGTCGCTCAATGTGCCGGGCTCGAACTCGGCGCGAGCGAACGAGATCTTGGCCCAGCAGTTTCACGACAACATCGAAGGCAGCTTCGCCGTCGTCGTGCCGGCCTCGTCAGGCGAACCCAAGGTCCCGGCCGACGTGCGCCGGGCGATTCGGTTTATTCCCGGCGCGGTCGTCACGCAGCAGCGTCGAGTCGACTCGACGTGGTACGTGAACGTGGACACGCCGCTGTCGCTTGACCGCGCGGCAGACGCGACCACCCAGCTGCGCGACGCGCTACGCGAGGACGGTGTGGCGAACGCGCTGGTGACCGGACCTCCGGCACTCCAACACGACATCGCACCTGTCCTATCGTCTGATCTGCGCCGAGGTGAGATCGTGACCGCAGTCGTGGCCCTCCTAGTTCTCCTCGTCGCGCTCGGAATGACCTGGGCGGTCGCCCTGCCGTTTCTCGTCGCGGGTGCCACGACGTCGTTGGCGCTCTGTTCGCTCTACCTGCTTGCGCACGTGGTCACGATGGTCCTCTACGTGCCCAACATCGTCGAGCTGTTCGGGCTCGGTCTCGCGATGGACTATTCGCTCTTGATGGTCCACCGCTTCAGGGGAGAAGTCGCACGTGAAGGGGTGCTCGCTGAGGACGCGGTTGTCGCGACCGTGTCAACGGCAGGGCGAACGGTTGCGCTCTCGGGACTCGCGGTCGCGGTCGCCCTCGCCACGCTGATTGTTGTTCCGGTACCGTTCGTGCGGTCGTTGGCGATTGCGGCCCTCTGCGTGCCGCTGACGGGGATCATCGGAGCCTTGACCTTGCAGCCGGCTCTTCTGTCGCTTTGGGGACATCGGGGCGTGCACTCGAAGCAGATGTCCGGTCTCTTGAACCGTGACGAGCTGCGCCGAGGCTGGTGGGCTCGAAGCGCCCGTGTGGCGTTGGGTCGACCCAAGTCGGTGCTCGCGGCCTCTCTCGTCGTCATCGCCGTTCTTGGCGCCTCGCTGTGGTGGTTACAGCTGACGCCCGCGTCGCTGAGCGCCATCCCCTCGTCGATGAGCTCGGCGAAGGCTATCCGCCTCGCGACCTCAGAGGTGGGGCCCGGCTTTCTGACACCGATCGAGATCGTCATTGATACGGGGCGCGCGGGCGGAGCCACGACGCCTCTGGTGAGTGCAGCAAGACTACGGATGGCGGAATCGATTCTGCGACGTCCTAACGTGGAAGTCGTCGCCATTGGCAAGGCTGCTCCCTACGTGAGCGTATCGGGCGAGTACGAGCGAGTCTTTGTCATTACGCGTAATCAGTTCGGCTCGCTTGACGATCAAACGCTGGTGCGCCAACTTCGCTCGACGATCATTCCCGACGCCCACTTCCCAAGCTCGTCCCAGGTGTACGTCGGTGGTGCTGCGAGCCAGGGTGTCGACTTCTTGAACGATGTCTATTCGAATCTTGGGTGGGTAATGGGCGTCATGTTTCTCGCGATCTACCTCGTTCTTGCGCGCGCGTTTCGTTCTGCCGTGCTTCCTCTCGTCGCAATTGTGCTCGACTTGCTCAGTCTTGCGGCGGCCTACGGGGTTCTCGTGGCGGTGACCCGCTTCGGCGTGGCGTCGTCGTGGCTGCACACCTATCACGTGAGTCAGATCGAAGGATGGGTCCCGATCTTGATCTTCGCGGTGCTCTTTGGTTTGTCGATGGATTACGAGGTATTCATTGTCACCCGGATTCGCGAGGGCGTAGATCGCGGTCTTTCGAGCAACGAGGCCATTGAAGCCGGACTCGCAAATACCGGCGGCGTTGTGAGCTCGGCCGCCCTCATCATGGTGGGAGCGATGAGCGGCTTTGTTACCGGGCGCGTCGCGGGCATTCAGGAGCTCGGCGTCGGCCTTGGGGCGGGGGTGATCGTGGACGCAACGATTGTTCGTGCCCTCATCCTGCCGAGCGTCATGGCACTGCTCGGCAGGTGGAATTGGTGGTTACCAGCGCCGCTCGAAAACAGGTTCGCGACGAAGTAGCCGTTCGAGTTGAAACCGCGGTCCTAATCGACGTAGCGGTTGTCGTGAGCGACCGCGATCGCGTTGTCCTTCTGCGTCCAGCTGACACCCTTGATGCCGAGCGTGAACTCTTGACCTTCTCTGAGGAAAGCCGCTCCCGTCGGTTAGTCCCCATTGGATCGTGCCGATCGTGCAAATTCCCCCGTCAACCCTCGAAGCGAGGGGTGACGGGGGAAGGGGCGAGGCCGGTGGACCTACTTGACGACGCGGATCGCCAGGTGGATTGCAGGGACCTGGTACCCGAGAGCGAGTCCCGGGAAGTTGGTGTTGTAGTCCAGGAATGGCGTCATCCCATAGGCCGTGGTGGTGAAGCTGGGGTTCAGGGTGTACATCTGCGGGTAGAGGTCGATGATGTGCGTGCCGGGTCCGCCCGTGGCGTACATGTGCACGACCATGTAACCGTTCGAGTTGAAACCGCAGCCGTAGCCCACGAGGCTGTTGTCGTAGTCGACCGCGAGCGTGTTGTCCATCTGCGTCCAGCCGACGCCGTCGATCGCCACGGTGAACTCCTGACCTTCGTGGAAAGTGAGGGTTGGAGTACCCACCCCTGCGACCTGGGTCAATGTCGGCGACGCGACGTCGGGCACGGGGGCTGCGGTCGCCAGACCCTTGGTGAGGACCGTTCCAACTGCGGACTTGTACACCACGACGCTCTCTTGGACGTAGTACGGAACCTCGGCCTCAACCTTTGAGCCATTCATCACCTGGATCACGTGCCATCCGCCGAGACCGGCACCTGGGTACTTCTGGTTGGTCGCAGGAACTGTCACCGTCGAATTCAGGACGCCGCCGGAGACGGTGGCGCTGCCCAGTGGCGTGGAGGCGAACTGCCAGCACGAGGACGAGCCGTTCGGGCAGTTGACGCGACTGCCGACCACCGAGGACCACTCGAGCTGATCGGTGCCAGTGGCGCTGAGTCCGGTGACGTTGACCGTCACCTCAGAGCCGATCGTGCCGCGGTTCGCCGACAACGTGGCGACCGCGCTGCTCGCGGGGTCGAGGTTGGCGGTAGACAACGTCGTGTACTGGCCCGGTGCGGCGTTGTAGTCCTGGGGGAGATCGACCGTGGCGACCGCAGGCGACGACTCCGCCGTCGTCGTGAAGGTGGCCACGTTCAAACCGGCGTAGGGAACGGGGGACTGATCCGGGTTCAAGTAGAGCGTGCTGAGCGACGATGCGACTTCGATGGTGTGCTCGCCCCTAGGGCCGGCGGCGCGCAGAGTGAAAGTCGCCGTACCGCGCGTCCACAGCGCGGAGACGAGGCCGGTCATGTGGTTGTCCCAGTCGACTCCGTCGCCGGTGGTGTAGGCAGTCTCACCGAGACCGGTGACCGTGACGTGGATCGTGGTACCGACAGGTCCGCTCGTCGGGGAGATGGTGATGGTGCGCAAGAGGGTGAAACCACCCACGGCGTCCTCGGCGCCATTGACCACGGCGAAGATGTTGTGCACGCCACCGAAGTCCACCGGAACGGTGGTCTTGTAGGTGAGGTCACCCGACGCGTCGGTCGTGGCTGTTCCCAGTGTCACGTTGAGGCTCGTCGCCGTCATGCCGAGGAAGTTGGCCGTCGAGGGCTCGACATCAGCGACCCAGGTGGCGTTGTTCGTCGACCAATCCAGGTTGACCGTGGCGTTCTTTGGAAGGCCCGAGCCCGAGATGGTGAGCGGCTCTCCTTCCGTGCCGGAGCCCGAGACACCTGTCTGGGGACCGCCAGAGGTTGTCGTGAGGACGCCGATCGTGCTCGCGGTAGAGAAGGAGGGGCTCACGGCGCCCGGCAGCGGTGCGTCCGTCACTGACGAAGGTGCCGTCAAGGCCTGGGCGTTCGTCGCCTCGGCGATCTGTGCCGCCGTGGGTGCCAGGGAGCTCGATGCGGCGCCGCTTGGCACGATGAGGAGTGCGGGCAGTAAGGAGATGCCGGCTAGCCCGGTCATTACCCTCCCCCATCCCTTGGTTCGCGTCATGTAGTTCACTGTGGCCTCCTCTGCGTCGGGATGTTGTTGTCCCGACTTCGTTATGTGTTCTCCGCACTTTGACGGCTGCGCGGGCCGGTACTTCGCTCTATGGGCTCCGGGCTTCGGTGACTCCGGAGCCCATAGGGCTTTACTGCACTACGTACTTCGTTATCGAGTCTCAGACGCTCGCGCTGAGGACAACGTCTTGGGTCTTGGGCGCGACGAAGGTGTAGCTCTCAGCGGGAGTCGACGCCGACACCAACTTCTTGTAGGCGACCCTCCTCACTACCTTCTTTCCTTTGATAGTCTTGACGATGTTCTTGTAGGCGGTCTTGTAGACCGCACCGACGGGGTCGAGAGTTACGGTGACCGTGTAGGCCACAGTGCCCGTCGGCGTTGCCGTCGACGTCTTCCAGCCGTACGTCCAGTAGCCGTCCGACGTCGAGTAGGACATGGTCGGGGCAGTTGTGGCGCCCGGCAGTCCATTGACTGTCACGCTCGAGACGTTGGGGTCCACGCCGGGGGCGCCGACTAGGGGGCTGCCGTTTTCGAAGTCAGTGCCCCACATGCGAAACACCACCGTGGCGCCGAGGCCAAAGTCGTTCTCCAGCGTGCAGGCGCCCGGGTAGACAGATCCCGCGGGACTGCCTCCACCGACGACGGTCTCAACGCTGAATGACAAGTACTGGTTGCCGCTCCCGTACGGGGCCACCGTGGTGGTCGTCGTCGGAAGAGTCGTCGTCGTGGTCTGCGCCGAAGCGACTCCCACTCCTAGGCCGACGCTCAACAAACTCAACGCCGCCGCTCCCGCGATGGAATTGATGAGTGTTCTTTTCATTGATGCCTCTTTCTCTCTGCTGCTGCTATTTAGCCCTTGACCGTGAGGGTTCCCTTGAGCGTCGCGGTGAACGCGTCGCTCTCACTTGAACCAGCGGTCGTTGACTTGATGGAAAACGATCCGGCGACGGTGAGATTGCCCTTCGCGCCGACGTACTTACCGGTGCCGCTGAGGACCGTCGCGACGCCTTTGACGGTGACGCTCGTTGGTGCGCTTTGACCCGCGGCGCAGGCCTGGCTCGAGGAGGAGACGACCCTGAAGTGAATCACCGAGCCGCCTCCTTTGATCGTTCCGCTTCCCGAGAAGGGGTCGCATGTGGACGAAGGATTGCTGGAGCCAGTCCCACTGAGGGTGCTCGAGCCGAGCAGTGATCCCGTACCGGTACCCTGCAACGACGTAGCGGTGACTGATGAGGAACTCCACAGCATCGCGATGGTGCCCGAGTAGCTGCCCTTGAAGGCCACCCTCTTGGTCTTGGCCGCGACGAGGGAGTGCTGCGGAGCTGTTGAGTGAGTGTGCGCCGTAGAGGTGGCGGCTCCGGCCAGACCGCTCAGACCGAGCGCTCCCACCAAGATTGTTGCTCCGATCATTGTGGACTCTTTGCGAATATTCATTCTCTTCACCTATCTGATTGTGTTAATTAGCGAACTCAATTGAGTATCGCCGAGCACAGCGAAAGATCGATAGGGGCAAAGGTCATTTACGCAGGTGACGAATGTCCCTTCTTCTTCGACGCACGATACGAATAGGGGTCATCTCAAATCGAGATGCACGTCAACGAGGGTGTAGCAACGTGAGTCTTCGCCGTGTTGGGTGAAAGTGACGTTTGACACTGGTTCGCAGCGTTGACTGACGGGGAGAATGCAAGCGTGAACACCATTGGGTGTTACCCGCGCCGTGTGCATCTGATTGAGCCACGCGGAGCGATTGAGCCAATCAAGGAGATGCAACCATGAAAGCACTCGTCTATAAGGGTCCGGGCAAGAAGAGTTGGGAAGAGGTGCCCAATCCGGTCATTCGCCACTCGACCGATGTCATCGTGAAGATGGTTGCCACCACTATTTGCGGGACCGACCTACACATACTTAAGGGCGATGTCCCCGAAGTCGAGGTTGGTCGGATACTCGGACATGAGGGAATAGGTGTCATTACAGAGGTCGGTTCCGATGTCACCCAGCTTGCGGTGGGCGACAAGGTCATCTTGTCGTGCGTCAGCTCCTGCGGGCGTTGCTCCAACTGCCGCCAGGGCCTCTACAGCCACTGCCTCGATCCTGAAGGCATCGCCGGCATCGGCTGGATTCTCGGCTACATGATCGATGGAACGCAGGCCGAGTACGTGCGCGTACCGTTCGCGGAGAACTCGGTCTACCGCATGCCCGAAAGCCTGAGCGACTCAGAGGGCATCCTGCTCTCGGACATTCTGCCTACGGGATTCGAAATCGGCGTGCAATACGGGCGCGTCACCCCGGGCGATGTAGTCGCCGTGATCGGCGCGGGGCCGGTCGGGCTCGCCGCTGTCATGACGTCGCGCCTGTATGGGCCCTCTAAGGTCATCGCACTTGACCTTGACGGAGCTCGCCTCAAGCGAGCGTTCGAGTTTGGAGCGACCGACGTCGTCAACTCCGGCGACTCGGACTGGAAAGAGCAGGTGTTCGAGCTCACCGACGGCCAAGGAGTCGACGTGGCCATCGAAGCTGTGGGCGTGCCGCAGACGTTCACCATGGCGACGGAGATCGTTCGTCCCGGTGGAAATGTCGCCAACATTGGCGTGCACGGCAAGTCCGTCGATCTGGCGCTCAACGAGCTCTGGATTAGGAACATCGACATATCGATGGGCCTCGTCAATACGAACACCCTCGGTATGTTGCTGAAGCTCGTCACGGAAAAGAAGTTGCCGGTCGAAGGCTTCGTCACTCAACAGTTCTCGTTCGACGAGATACTCGAGGCGTACGAGGTGTTCGGTAACGCTTCGATGTATGACGCGCTGAAGGTCCTCATTCACTAAGCGCGTTCGACAGCTTCGAAAGAAGTAGGACGTCCGGCCGTTCGATCTCGGCGCGCTCGCTCGCGTCGAGATCGAACGGGGCCTGGAACGCTTTGGAGATGAATGCTCGAATGATCCGCCGGTCTCATCCGGCTGCGCTCGCGCCATTGGGTCTGTCGCTCAAGGCAGACTTGACGAGAGACTCCAGAGCGTCAAACCGATCGAGAACGTCTCTCAGACCGCCGGCCGTCTCACAGTCGAGACGATCTAGTGCCGTCTTCATGTCGGCCTTGACATCTTCGGTGTCTTCAAACTGCTTCGTGGCGCGCGCATCAGCAGCGGCGGTCTGAATGTTCTGGCCGACCATGATCGCGGGCATGAGCACGAGTTCCAGCACCGTCGACGCAAACCACGTCATCAACAGCTCAAAACCGAACGTGGTAAAGAACATTTTTGCGTGAATGTATCCGGCGATGTAGAGGCACGAGGGGAGGATGGTGAGACAAATCAGCCAGCAGAGCCAGAAGAACGTCATCGATCCGGCATTTTTAGTGATCCAAATCGCGACACCCTTGTTGAAACGCTGGTACGGGGTCCCGTCGGGAAGGTGGTCCGTAGTTCGGAGGTGGACTGCTAATCCCTGCCTAGTGTGTCCATGCGTTGATTTTCCGCCATCGGTCATAGTGCTCCTCAACTGCTTATAAATGTGTGACGCGTCGTTGAGCGTAGGCCACCAGCCACTGGAGCTCGACGCTTGGGGAGAAGCGTCACCGCGTGCTCGTGCTGTGAGCAAGGGAGATGGCTTCTGCCCTCGACGAAGAACCCGGCGGCCGGAGAGCTTCGCCGGCGACCGTCACTCTCGAGCGGGGGAGTGGCGACCGGTGGAGCTAGCTGATGACAGAGACGCGGTCACGAACGGACCGCGTCTCGCGAACTCGAACACATTGTCGCCACTACGTTGTAGGAGTGCGACGGTCGCTGAGATGGCGGTGGGCAACTTTGGCCCTGGTGGCCAATAACAGTGTTGGAGTGACGACTCTCATCGCTCCCGTGGGCGAAGTTGCTCGCAGTGCCCGGTACCTGGCGCTTCCTAGTCGTGTCGAAGCGTGTGGAATGAGCGAGGATCACAAGGGTGAGCGGCAAGGACCTCCGAAAAAAGGTGGCACGACACGATCACGCTTCGTGGGTACCTCGTCACGATCGTGACCCCATCTCGATCCTGCAGGAGCAGAGCACGCGGCGGGTGCCCGAACTCGTACCGGTGCGCATCGGTCGAATGATCCAATCTCCATTCGCCTTCTTTCGTGGCGCGGCCGCGGTGATGGCGTCCGATCTCTCCTCGACACCCGTGACCGGCATCGAAGTGCACGCCTGCGGGGACGCGCACCTCATGAACTTCGGGCTCTTTGCATCACCGGAGCGAAGGTTGCTCTTCGACGTGAACGACTTTGATGAGACGCTGTTCGCTCCATGGGAGTGGGACGTCAAGAGACTTGCGGCGAGCGCCACCGTGGTGGCACGACAGAGTGGATTTGATGAAGCAACGACGCAAGGGATAACGCGAGCCGGCGTACGCGCGTATCGCGAGTGGATGGCGAACTTCTCAGGGATGACCGCACTCGACGTCTTCTACTTCCATGTCGATGCCGACCACGTACTCTCCCTGTCCAAGACGGCCGGACCCGACGTGAAACGACGGCTTGACAAGGTCAAAACGCAAACGTCGGCCCGAGTGCTCAGCAAACTAACCATGAGGACCGCCGACGGTGCCACGCGGATCAAAGACCAGCCCCCGATACTCAGTCACTCTCAAGAGCTGGCGAGTGAGGCGTCGGTCAAGAGGTTCTTCGAGACGTATCGCAAGACAGTCCGAAACGATGTCCGTGTCCTTTTGGAGAGGTTTCGTCTCGTCGATGTCGCGCGCAAGGTCGTGGGTGTGGGCAGTGTCGGAACGCGTAGTTACATCGCGCTGCTGCTCGACGAGAGTGACGCTCCGTTGTTCCTTCAGATCAAAGAGGCCGACCGATCTGTCTTGGAGCCGCATTGGAAGCGCACCAAGGTGAAGCGTCAAGGGCGGCGGGTGGTCGAGGGCCAACGAATCATGCAGGCAGCGAGCGACGTCTTCTTGGGCTGGGCGATGGATGAAGAGGGGCGCGACTTTTACGTCAGGCAGTTCAAGGATATGAAGGGCTCGGTCGATGCATCCGACTTGAGCGCCGCTGCGCTACGAGAATATCTCGAGCTCTGCGGATGCACGTTGGCGAGAGCTCACGCGCAATCTCGCGGCGCTCAGGAGATTTCGGAATATCTCGGCAGCGGAGAGCAGTTCGACGAGGCGGTAACGGCGTTCGCAAAAAGCTATGGGGATCAAAACATCCTTGACCATCACGGCCTTGTCGAAGCGGTCAAGGCTGGGAAAGTCGACGCGGTTACCGTGGAGCGATCGTAGCTGCGCTCGTCGGGCGCTACGAGTCAGGCTTACCCCTCGTATGTTCCGCGGAGATGGATGGCCTCGAGCGCCGCGCGACGTTGGCGCCGCGCTTCGGCGACATGCTCGGCGCCCGGTCCGCCGCTTGAGCAGGGTTCGGCATCGTACGAGGCGCCTAAAGCGGCACTCAAACTTGCGCGAATGGACGCACGAAGCGCTGCAAGTTGATAGCCGCCCTCGAGAAACATTGCGAAACGACCAGGACGCGGCGCGTACGACGCGGCGAGCCGCGCGAGCTCTGCAAAGTCACCAGCGGTGAGCTCGAGATCGGCCATCGGATCGGCACGGTGTGCGTCGAAGCCTGCCGAAGCGAGCACCCATGTTGGAGCGAACTCGTCGATGATGGGAGACGCTATCTCTTCGAACGCTCGTCGAAGGACGTCGCCTGTTGCTCGTCCTGGCACGGGAATATTTACGGTCCGGTCAATCGCACCTGGGCCACCGACCTCGCTGGCGGCACCGGTACCTGGGAAGAGCGGCGACTGGTGTGTTGACACGTAAAGGACGCCGGGAGTACGCCAGAAGATCTGCTGGGTCCCATTTCCGTGGTGCACGTCCCAGTCGAGAACGAGGACACGCTCTCCCTCGTTATGCAGGGTGGCCGCGGCGACGGCGATGTTGTTCAACAGGCAGAATCCCATTGCTCGGTTTGCGAGCGCGTGGTGCCCCGGGGGGCGAGTCACCACGAAGCCCACGCCCTCGTCTCGTCGCCGCAGCTCGTCGATGACCGCTAGACCTGCGCCCACCGCGTGTGTGGCGATCGACCATGACGCGTAGGTCGCGTAGGTGTCTTGATCGATCTCGCCGCCGCCGCCATAGCAAAAAGCCCCGAGCTCATCGAGGTAGCCGTCGTCGTGGACGAGACGTAACTCGGCGCGCGTCGCCGTGCGCGAAGGAGTGACGATGAGATCGCTATCGAGGTGGAGGTCGGCGATGGCTGATCGTGCCGCGCTCGTGCGGTTCGGTCGTTCGGGGTGCGCACCGTCCTCGTGGCCGCTGTCGTCGTAGGGCTCATTGACAACTAGGACCATCGGCGGGCTCGCTGCGCTTTATGCGGTGGCCCCGGCAGCACTCCGTCGCTACAGGGATGAACGGAAAGTCGGACGCTAATTTCACCCTCCAAAACCGATGTCGTCACCGCTTAACCGACGTGGCGAATGACCGAAACCATATCGTGATTTTGTCAGGGGTCCACCCGTCGTGAACGTCGCGATGCCATGCACCAAGAATGGACGTGGTCGCTGCGTGTCACTGCCCTGCGTCGGGTGCGAACTCACCGGCGAGTAGAATGGAGAGATTCTTACGCGGTCTGCATGTTGCTCTCATCAGAGCGGCTTAGGTTTGTTCGGTGATTGAGGTCCGCGGACTCACGAAGCACTTCGGTGGCGTCGTCGCTGTCGACGATCTCTCTTTTGACGTCGCACCAGGGAAGGTAACCGGTTTCCTCGGTCCGAATGGATCGGGAAAGTCGACGACGATGTCGATGATTATGGGCCTCAATCACCCCGACGCGGGCGTCGTTACCATTTCGGGCAAGAAGTACAAGGATCTTCGCTGGCCCATGCGTGAAGTGGGCGGGTTGCTCGAAGCGCGGGCTATTCACCCCGGTCGCTCTGCGTACGCGCACCTCTGGTCGCTCGCCCAATACGGCGGCATCGCGAAATCCCGTGTCGATCAGGTCATTGACCTAGTGGGGCTCACCTCGGTGGCGAAACAGCGGATGGGCAAATTCTCCCTGGGAATGGGTCAGCGACTCGGCATCGCCGCCGCGTTGCTCGGTGACCCGGCCGTCGTACTGCTTGATGAGCCAGTCAATGGCCTTGATCCCGAAGGCATTCGTTGGACGCGCACTCTCTGCCGGGATCTTGCCGCCGAGGGCCGCACCGTGTTCATCTCGAGTCACCTCATGGCCGAGATGGCGCTCACCGCTGATCAGCTCGTCGTCATCGGCAAGGGCCGCCTCATCGCTGAGCTCCCTGTTGACGAGTTCGTCGCGTGCAGCTCCAAGCGGTCGTTCAAAGTGCGCGCGGCAAACCTGGACCTCTTGATTCCGGCGCTCGAGGACGCGGGCGCGCTCACGTTGCGCGAATCGAGGTCGTGCCTCACGGTGATGAACCTCAACGCTGAGACGATTGGCGAACTGGCGCTCGAGCAACAGAATGCCCTTTACGAGCTCACCGATCTCTGCTCGCTCGAAGACGTGTTTATGGAAATGACGGAAGGTGCGGTCCAGTACCGAGCGTCGATGTGACAAACGATCTTCTTGTTCGTGACCAGGTCACGACGTCAAACTCTCGAGCGGGGCTTCGCTGCGCCCTTCGCGGCGAATGGACCAAGTTCTGGTCGTTGCGCTCTGCTGGATGGAGCGTGTTCACACTCGCTTTTGTCACGTATGGACTGTGTTATCTCTCAACGAACGCCCTGCGCGGTCACGCCCGCTTAGCCGATCCGCTCATGCGGGTCCTCGTCGGTTTCAACTTCGATCAGTTCGTCATCGGCGTGCTCGGCGTGCTCTTCTTGAGCTCGGAGTACAGCACCGGCCAGATCCGCTCCACTTTGGCCGCGATGCCGCGACGGGGCATCGTGCTCGCGGCGAAGGCCATCGTTTTGGCAGGCGTCGGACTCGTGCTCGGTGAAGTGCTCTCATTTACCACGTATCTCCTTGGGCACTTCATCCTCTCGGGCCAAGCGAGCCAGATCTCCCTCTCTCAACCCGGCGTGCTTCGTGTGCTCATCGAAAGCGGTATCGATCTGGCGATCGTGGGCCTCATTGGTCTCGGCATCGCCTCAATTGTTCGATCGTCGGCCGCATCGCTTTCGATCTTCACGAGCATCATGCTGATCTTGACCGTCGTGTTCTTCGCGTTGCCGGGCATCATCGTCCACGTCGGAAGCAAATTCCTGCCTGCCAACATCAGTTCGACGGTCTTTGCCACGATCACTCCGAGCCAGCTTCGAGGAACGCCTCTCTTCAGCCCCTTCATCGGGCTGCTGCTGCTCGCGCTGTATGCGGTCGTTCTCCTCGGTGTCGGGGAGCGGTTGATGTCTCACAGAGACACATAGCGGTTACGAGATCCAACCCGCGGGGAGAAGATTCGCCCGAAAGCTGACGAACGTAGCCGAGGGCAACGGCTTCTCCAGGTAAGTGGTTCATCAAGATGTAGTGCCCACACTCTGAAAGCGACTGGCCGCCGTGAGATCGGTTGGGGTACTACCACGAGGTCATTCGGTGGGGTGGCAGCCTTGGCGATCACGCCGCCCACGACCAAACTGGCGCTAGCGGTTGCCAATGACCGCGAATGGGAGGCGCCGTGGATAGACGATTCACGCGCGTTGCGTGGTACTGGTTCCGAACCAGTCTGAGCCGCCGCTGGCCGAGCTACCTGGCACTCGTCTTGCTCATCGGGCTCGTCGGTGGGATCGCGATTGGTTCGGTGAGCGCCGCTCGTCGAACCAACTCGTCCTTCAACATCTTCTTGGCGAGCACGAACCCCTCGCAGATGAGTCTCCTCATCTATGCGCCAAATGTGACATCGGTGCTGTCGCGCCTTCCCCACGTGCGCCACATCGAGGCTTCGCTCTCCGCCGATATGGGCTTCCCCGCAGGCAAGCATGATGCTCCTCGCATCCCTCCCGCGTTGCTGTCGGGTGATGTAACCGAGATAGGGAGCACAGATGGTGAATATTTTTCGGAGGACGCGGCGGCTGTCGTCGCGGGCCATATGGCAAACCCCACGAGTCGCAATCAGTTCGTGATGACTGCGGCCGCCGAGCGTCTCATGGGTTGGCACGTCGGCCAGATCGTTCCTATGTACTTTTACACGTCGGCCGAAGAGAACTCCTCGTCGTTCGGCACGAACAAGGTGAAGCCTGTGCTTCGCCTCGACATGCACCTGGTCGGGACGGTTGTGCTCAACGACGAGGTCGTGCTCGACGAGGTCGACCGTTACCCAGCACCGATCATCTTCACGCCAACCTTGACTCGACAACTGAGGGGAACCGGCGTCTACTACGACACCTACGCCCTGCAGCTTGACGGGGGATCGCGGTATGTGTCCGCGGTCGAGCGCGAGATCATCGCCAAGCTTCCAAAGGGCGCCACCTACAACTTTCACGTCACGTCAACGGTGTCGGGTCAAGTGAACCGTTCGATCAAGCCAGATGCGATCGCCCTCGGCTTCTTCGGACTCATCGCCGCGCTGGCAGCACTCATCATCGCGGGCAGCCTCATTGCCCGCACGTTGCAGAGCGACGACGAGGATCTAGAGACACTTCGCTCGCTGGGCGCCACTCCGTTGATGACGACCAGCGCGAGTCTCACCGGCATCTTCGGTGCCATCATCTCTGGCGCCGTGCTCGCGGACGTGGTAGCTGTCGCACTCTCTCCACTGTCGCCGATCGGGCCCGTCAGGGCGGTGTATCCGGACCGGGGCGTGAGCTTCGATTGGCCCGTGCTCGGTCTTGGCTTCGCGATCTTGATCCTTGTACTTGCCTCAATTGCCGTCCTGCTCACGAGAAGAGCGGCGCGACAACGTTTGACTCGACAGCGCATTCCGGAGGAACCTCTCGGTGCCAAGGCAGCGAGACTCTTGGGCGAGGCTGGCCTTCCTGTGACGTCGGTCGTGGGGGTGCGTTTCGCCCTCGATCCTGGACGGCACCGCGAGTCGGTGCCGGTTCGATCGGCGCTGCTCGGCGCTGTGCTCGCGGTCACGGTCATCGTGGCCACGCTGACGTTTGGCAGCAGCCTGAACACGTTGATCTCGCGCCCGGCGCTGTACGGCTGGAACTGGAACTACGCACTGCTGAATGCGCCCCCGCAGTCCACCAGTCTGCTGAACGCCGATCCGTACGTCGCCGCGTGGTCGGGGTACTTCGCGACCGATATCCAGGTTGACGGAACAACGGTGCCCGTGCTCATGGGCGCGCTGCGCGCCAAAGTGAGTCCGCCTCTGCTCTCGGGCCACGAAGTCGACGCCGTCGATCAAATCGTGCTCGGCGCGGCGACGATGCAGCAGCTCCACGAGCATCTCGGCGGCTACGTCCTCGCTTCGTATGGCAGCTCAAAGAACGCGCCTATCTATGTTCCGCCTATGCGGCTGCTCATCGTGGGCACGTCGACGTTGCCCGCAGTTGGCACGGCGGGGGCCTTGCATCCGTCTATGGGCACAGGCGCCATCATTTCAGCGAGTCTCGAGCCGCCTGCAATGAGCAAGGCCCTCAAGAGTCCGATTCACACGCTTGACGGTCCCGCTCTCGTGTTCGTTCGCCTCCGCAGCGGGGCGCCGAGTGCCCAGGCGCTGGCTTCACTGGACAAGATCGCCGCCGCCGGTGATCGAGCCTTCGCCGCAGTGCCGGACGGTCAGGCCGCCGGGGACAGCGTGATTGTCGAAACGGTTCAGTATCCAGCGGAGATCGAGAATTACCGTTCGATCGGCGTAACCCCGGTGGTGCTCGCACTCGCGTTGACCGCCGGCGCGGTCGTCGCGCTTGGGCTGACGTTGGCGGCCTCGGTGCGTCGCAGGCGGAGGAACCTTGCGTTGCTGCGAGCACTCGGCTTTACCGGCCGGCAGTTGATGGTCACCATCGCGTGGCAGGCGTCGGTGGCCGGTCTCGTCGGCGTCGTGGTGGGGGTTCCCGCGGGCATCTTGCTGGGTCAATGGTTGTGGACTCTCTTCGCTCGTTACATCGATGCCGTGCCTGAACCGACGGTGCCAGTTGTTTCAGTGGTCATTGTCGCCGTCAGCGCCTTCGTGCTGGCCAACGTCGTGGCAATGCTGCCGGGTCGAAACGCTGCGAATACTCCCGCTGCTCAGGTGCTCCGGGGCGAGTGATCGGGGGAGGGGAGCGAGACGTCTTCAGCACGGTGGCTCGGCCCACTGCGTGCAGATCGGCTCAGTTGAACGTGTGGCGATCCGCGTTATGGAGGACGCCAGCTGCTGGCCGAGGCGAGGAGTGCGGCCGCAACCATTTATCATGAACCCATGACCGATTTAGCGATCGCCAGTCCGGCCCGGATACGCCTCGGTGGATTCCTCCGGATCACACTGGCCACCTCGATCGGATTGGTCGGCGGAGCCGTCACCGAGTGGTCAGCACTGCATCTGCCGTTCTCCCTCGAACCGCTCGCTAACTCTGCGGCGCCGTGGATCATCGTCGCGTTCATCGTGGCCTTGACTGCTCGTCGGATCGGTGAGGCACTGATGCTGGCGGTGGTGACGCTGCTTGCTCTCGTGTCAGGTTTCTATGCGGTCCAGGCTTACCGCGGGTGGTCGGTGCCTCATCCTCAGGTTGAACTTTGGCTTGCTGCCAGCGTGGCGATCGGCCCGCTGGTGGGCTTAGCTGCGGGCTGGCTTCGACACGCCGGGCGCACGGCGGGAGCGCTTGGTGCGGGCGTGGTCGGCGGCCTGGTTGCCGGTGAAGCCATTTACGGCCTCACTGTGCTCAAATATTCGAGCTCCGCCAACTACTGGCATGTTCAGTTCGTTGTCGGTGTCGCGATAGCGGTCGGGTTGAGTCTCTGGCGCTCGCGGCGACACATGCTCGGCAGCTTCCCCACGGTTGCCGTATCACTGGCAGCGTGCGCGACGGTCGGCTTGGCCACTCTCGTCGTTTATCAGGTCCCTTGAGCCCTCCCAACTGACGTCACCTGCGCTTCGCCGTTGTTATACCTGTCGCAACGAACCCACTCGAGCGACGAGTGAATGATGGGATCAGAGCGAGGACAGTTGCGCGTTGACAGACGCAAGGACCGCTCGGCCAAAGTTGAGGTGACAGGAACTTAGAGGGTGCCACTTTTCTGGAGCGCCACGTAGGAAAGCCACCCCGCGGGTATTGGCAGCCAGAAGGTGGCGACTCGAAAGATCAGGACGGCCGGTATGGCGTCATGCGCCGGTACGCCAATGGCGGTGAGGCCCGCGGTGAGCACCGCCTCGACCGCGCCCAAACCGCCGGGTGTCGGCGCGAACGATCCCACCGTGTTGCCGGCGAGATAGACAATCGCTGCGGGGAGGAGCGCAGGTTGTGCGCCGACCGCGTGGAGAGCAGCGATGAAGGCGACGAGGTAGCCAAACGTCAGCAACAGGTTGGAGCCGATGCCCGCGGCGAGACGCAGGGGCTGGGAGACCGCGAACAGCAGGCGGGGCCACACCCCACGTACGTGGGGCCACACCTGTTGAGAGAACCGCGCACGTGTCTGCGGAAAGAGAAAGGCGATGCCCACGATGGCGACCGCCGCGGCGACGCCAATGAGTAAATCGGCGCCGGGCACGATCTTGAAGCGACTGATGCCCGATCCGGTGAGCAGACCGAAGACAATGAGCAGCGGGACGGTGGTTGCGATGTTGACGATCTGTGAGAGGGCTACGGCCGCAGCGATTGAGCTTCCGTCGACGTGCTGACGCGCGAGATAGCGCGAATTCACGGCGACGTGCCCGACGGTCGGCGGCATCGCCACACCGACGAACGCAGTAGAGAGCTGGACGAAGAAACCGCGAACCAGAGAAAGATGCTTGGGCACGAAGGCCGCCAAGTTTGCAGCGGCGGCGAAGTACGTCAGGGCTGAGCCGAGGAGCGCGACGCAGAACCACCCGTAGTTGGCGTGACGGAGGGCCCCCGGGAGATCGACTTTCGAAAACTCGCCGACGAACAAGAACGCGACGACGGTAAGTGCGATCGCGCTCGCCACGGTGCGCCAGCGAAACCGTTCAAGACGCGTGACGGGGGGCGTTCCCTCGTCGGTGCCCGCCATCTCGGCGCGAACTTCGGCCAGGCATTCACGGGCATCGCGCATCGCGCCCCACCCCCACGAGGCGAGCGCCGTGGGCTGGAGGGTGGCGAGGATTTCGGATTCGTCCGCGGGCTGGTAGCCCCTCCGCAGTGCCTCGACGGCGTCGGCCGGTCCGACGAGTTGAGCGACGGTGGTGAGGAGCTGGGTGATATCGAGCCGGCGCACCACCTCGCCCGCGCCAGGGAGCGCCGCATCAAGCGATGAGTATCCGGAGGAGGCGTTGGTCGCGATGAGGTTCTCTGCTTGGAGGTCTCGATGGGCGATACCCGCGTTGTGCAGTGTTCGCAGGGCGTTGAAGGCAGCCTTTGCGCTCTCTTCGTTGTCGCTGAGCGGGTCGCCCACCGGCGTTTTGAGCACGAGGACGAGCGTTTCGCTCGCCATCTCGTTCAACATCAGTACGGCGGGGCTGAGGATACCCTTGCTTTGCGCCGTAAGGCTCGCGAGCGCCAGCTGTTGCAACTGCGAGCGGGAGCTGAGCGCCACATGGCCAACCACCACGCGTCGCAGGCGGACCCTCACCCACAGCCGACGAACCAATCCCGAGCCCCGGGTGTCGCGATTGGCCATACGAACGTCGATGGGAGTGCCGTCACTGAGATGTCCGACGAGATGAGAGACGTCCGAATCCACCTCCGCGAGTGCGCTCACAGAGAGTTGATAGCCAGAAAGCCACGCGATGAGCTCCGAAATGCGAGGTCGAACCGATGGCGCGCCAAGGGCCCAACGCATACCCCATCCAAAGAGCAGCCCGCCGAAGAGCGCGATGACGACGGCAAAGGGCGTGAGCGAGTCCACGGCGAGACCCGTCAGCAGGAGGCCCGCGCCCGCGAGCAGGCACCAGCGTGTCCACCGAGAGCGCCGCGCGAGATCGCTCGCGACTACGAACGCGACAAGTGCGGTGTCGACGACAAGGATGGCTGGGTTGGTGTGGTGGAGTACCGCCTCGGCAACGGGCCCGTGCTCGCTGTGCCAGATGCTGGTGGCGATGATCGACGCGATCGTCGCTGCAGCCGCGGCACCGACGGCATTCATGGCGCTTCGAATGTCCCTTCGGATGAGTGCTACGAGTGCGGCAACGACCACCGCGGTGCTCAAGAGCGCCGCGACAACTTCGGCTCCAGAGGACAACCACAAGGGGATGTGGCGCAGCCACCGCGACACGTCGTTGGAGAGCTCTGTGCTGCCGGTCGGCAGTGTTCGAACCACCGCCAGAGCAACGACCACCACTATCAACGCAAAAATTGCCAGCAACGCGTCCGTCGGTCGGCGAACGCGATTTCCTTGCGGAGGAGAGTGGACGAGTTCCTTCGCCGCCTTCATGTGCCCGTGTTGCTATCCCGACAAGATCTACCCGGCATTCACGTGAACCCTATCCGCCACCGCGGCGCAACAGCTCATCGCTGATTTTGTCGTGGAATCGCGACCTCTTCCAGAATGAGATGGATGGTCGCGGCCACGGGAATCGCCACGAGTGCCCCCACCAATCCGAGGAGCGTGCCCCCGATAAGGGTGGCGATGATCGTGAGTCCTGGCTCATGGGTACATTGTGGCGTGCCCGAATTACCCGAAATGCAAGCCTTATCGGAACGACTCAACGAGCTGTTCGCAGGCACGACGTTGCTTCGGGTCGACGTGATCGGGTTCTCATCTCTCAAGACTTACGCACCCACGCCCGACGCCGTCCTGCAACACCGACTGGTGTCTGTACACAGGCGGGGGAAATATCTGGTGTGGGAGTTCGATGACGGAATCCGTTTCGTGTTGCACCTCTCTCAAGCGGGCCGTTTAGATGTTGAGCAGCCGCCGAAGCAGACTCGGCCTCGCGGATCGGCAGTGCGCTTCGTGTTCGGTCGAGTCGAGGGGCCGGGCGTCGGCGTACTCGTGCGCGAATATGGCACTCATCGCAAGGCCTCGTGGTGGGTGCTCCCGCCCGAAGAAGAGGGGCCGCTGGCAGGGCTCGGGCCCGAACCGGGAAGCGAAGAATTTGCTGAACTTATTCGTACTAGTAATTCGAAGCGTCGTCTCACCACCGACCTGCGCGATCAGCACGTGGTGTCGGGTATCGGCCGCGGCTGGGGTGATGACATCTTGCACCGCGCCCAGCTGTCACCCTTCGCCTCGTTCAGCTCGTTGAGACCGGAGCAGCGTGAGTCCTTGCTGAGCGCAGCGATCAGTGTGTTGGACGAAGCACTCGAACTCGAGCGCACTCGCGAGGGCGGACTGTCGGAAGCCAAGCTCGGTGGCCGATTCAAAGTACACGGTCGCGCGGAAGAGCTGTGCCCTACCCCGTGTGGCGATACGTTGCGCCGCGTGTCTTTTGAGTCCTACGAGATGACGTACTGCCCCACGTGCCAAACGGGCGGACGGCAACTCGCCGACCGCCGCTTATCTCGTTTACTCAAATAGCGGAGCCAACCTGCAGCCGCTGTGTGACGTCGCTCACCGCCAGGCGGACGTTTGGGGAGGCTCCCGGAAATGCGCGATGCCAAAGCACTGAAGTCGGTTATGTCGCCAAGTGGTCGTATCTACGTGTCGGGAGACTCGAAGGCAATTCCTTAACGTCGTTCTAGTTCCGCGCGGTTACTCTCGAGGCCAGGGTTGATCGGAGCGCCGGTGCCAAAAGAAGACTCAGGAACAAGGCGTCATGTGCTCGACGTCACCGAGATGCTGCTCGCAACGCGCCTGAGCAGCGAGCTGCGACTGATAGAAGTTGCCCGCGAGGCCGACGTTGTGGTGCAGACCATCTACTATCACTTCGGGTCGTTCGGCCGCCTTATCGCGGAAGCCCAGATGTCCGCGTACCTGCGCATCATCGAGCCCACGCGCCAGTACTTGGCAATCGCTGAAGTCGCGATCGCAGAATGCAACGAAGAGGCGTACTGGAAGGCGATCGGTGACGACATTGAACGCCTCTGGTCCTTCCGCGGTAGCGGCGACGAGTGGCGAATCTCGAAGCTCCTTATAGATGTCGTGTCGGATCCGCACGTACGGCTGGAGTTCAGAGCGTTGCTCGACGTGCAGTTCGAACGCTGGATCAATGTCGTTGAAGCTGGCCAGCGTCGTGGATGGGTCAACGCCGAAATGGATCCGTCAGTCTTGGTCGCTTTCGGCTGGGCAGCTACCAACGGTCAAGAAATACTCTCAAATACGACAATGGTTCGTTATACCGCTAGGGGCATACGAGATTTCTGGTTGCAGGTTGGAAGAGTCAAGAAGGTGGAAACATGACGCGGCGCTCGCAGCGCGCGGCTCAGGGGGATCTGGCGGGGATCTAAGGCGCCCAAGGACGTTCGTGAAACATCTCTCGCGGCTGGGCGCCGACCAACGGGGCAATCAATTGTCTCGAGCATCTCGAAAGCTCATTGCGCCGCTGAAGGAATTCGTGATTGTTGGTTGCAAGCCGGAAGAACCAAGAAGATCGAGACCTCATTTGAGGCCAACGCCGTTGCCTCGGCGGAGGGGACAGTGACGATTATCGCACGCCCTCTTAGGCCAGCGGTCCCTGCCGTCTAATTGTCTCAACGGACTCCATCGCTTTGCGGAGCTTCAGTAGCCACTCATCGGCGTTCGTCGCAACTAATTTGACGCACCACGCCAGTGCATCGGAACGACTTCGAGCCACGCCACTATCAACAAGTGTGTCCAGGACGACTCGTTCTGGCTGGCGAAGTCGAGTCATGACCGGTATCGAGAGGTTGGTGAAGATGTGTCTGGTCTCGCCGATCTCGGCTCCCCAACTGAAGGCCCTACCGAAGAGTTGTTGGCCCTCTCGGGCTATCGTCACGCGCTCCTCTCGCGTCTCCTCACGAAATCGAGTAATCCGGCCAGCTTCGGCGGCTGCCTTGGCTGCGGAATCGACCTCGTCGCCCAAATTGGGAGCGAGTAGACGTCCGATAATCAGAACCTCGTCGTGATCGATAGTCACTGTCGGCGCCTGCTCGAACCAGCTTTCTGGTAGTCGACCGATAATCCAGCCCGAAATCTCCTCGGACGAAATCTCCGGTTCGTTTGATCGAGACATTCGTCCCCCTCGAGCGCTTCTTGTTGTTTGATTAGCAGAAGTACGTACCATCACAACTCCTGATAATAATTACTTAATTACAGTGTATCAAAATATTCGTTACGCCTGGGAAAATATAAGGCCTGCCCTGATGTCCTCTGGCTGCCGTGTCCGCGGCGATGACGGCCAGAATCAGCTCCCTGAAAACGGACTTGACTCTCACCCTGGGGGAGGCCGCATACTTGCCTTGTCGCGTAATTCAACGACGACGAGGGAGAACGAGGCGTGGAAGAAATCAGCATCGGTGAGTTTGCACGGCGCTCGCGATTGTCGGTTAAGGCGCTCCGTCTCTACGACAAACGCCGTGTGCTAGTGCCCGCGCGCGTCGATGAAGTTTCTGGCTATCGCTATTACGACGACGCGCAGCTCGAAACCGCGCGCCTCATATCGATGTTGCGTCAACTCGACTTGTCGCTTGCCGCGATCCGGAAATTGGTCGCGTGCGATCCGGCTGATGCCGCAAACCAGATAGCGGCGCACTGGCGGAAAGCCGAGTCCGCACACGACGCTCGTCGCGAGCTGGCCGACTACCTCGTCGACAAACTAAGAGGAAAAGAGTCTTTTATGTACGAAGTGGCCATACGAGAGATACCCGAGCGAAGCGTCCTCTGCTTGAAGCGTCACGTCGACGAGAAAGGCGCGTGGGCGCTCGGCAAGGAGTTCATCGCGATCCTGCGCGAGCGACCGCTGCCGAAGATGGAAGGGCGTGAGGGGGCGATGTTCTCTATCTACTGGGGTGAGGTGAGCGCCGAGAGCGACGGCCCAGTGGAGTGGTGCAAGCCGGTCCCTGCGGCGGACGCGCAGGCGCTTGCGCCGCACTATCCGGAGTTGAGCTTGCGGAGCGAACCCGCGCATCGCGAGGCGTACGTGGCGATACCGAACGACCCGCTACCAACCGGCCCGGGTGGAGGCCCGAGCGTGCACTACCAGCTCGCGGGCGAGGCCTTGCATGCCTGGGCAGAGGAGGGCGGTATCAACCCCAAGACTCTTACCTTGTGGCCCGAGGATCTTGGAATGCGAATCACCTACCTCTGGAACGAGCCAATCACCGAGGCGACCGTGCCCTCCTGCGATTTCGCCGCGGCCTTCGCGACAGCGAACTCGTAGCAAGTTCATTCGACCAAACCATCATCCAAACCGAGGCTCACCCAGTCTCTGAGAGCGAGCGTAAACGTGACCTATGTAGTTGAAAGTGCATCGCTGACCAAAAGATACGGCGACGTGTTGGCCGTTGACAATCTGTCGTTCAACATCGAAGCCGGCACCATCACCGGGTTCCTCGGACCAAACGGCGCTGGTAAGTCGACGACGCTTCGAATGTTGCTAGGCCTCGCGAAGCCCACGCGCGGTCACGCCACAATTTTTGGCAAACCCTACGACGAGCTGGAGACGCCCGCGCTGCGCGTCGGTGCCGTCCTCGAAGCCACCGATTTTCATCCCGGTAGGTCGGGGCGCGATCATCTTCGAATGTTGAGCGGCGCTGTTGGACTCCCCGACAGCAGGGTTGACGAGGCCCTCTCCCTTGTCGAACTGCAAGACGCCGCGAAGCGACGGGTGAAGGGATACTCGCTCGGTATGCGTCAGCGCCTGGGGCTCGCGTCCGCTTTGCTCGGCAATCCCGATTTGCTGGTGCTGGACGAACCCGCCAACGGACTCGATCCAGAAGGTGTGCGGTGGTTGCGTGACTTCTTGAGGGACTTCGCCTCGGGCGGTCGCACCGTACTCATATCGAGTCACGTGCTCGCCGAGATCGCCCAGACCGTGGACCAAGTACTCATCATCAGTCACGGTCGGCTGATCACCGAATCGACGCTCGACGACTTGACTGCCCGGGTTGGCGCGTTAGTGCGCGTGCAGAGTCCGAAACTCGACCAATTGGCCCAAGTGCTCGCGCGTGAGGGGATCGTCACCACGAAAAACAACGACCACGCCCTTCTGGCGCACGGAACCACGAAGGAGCGTGTCGGTGACATCGCGCTCGCCGAGGGCATCGCCATCTACGAACTTGTGACCGAGGGATCTTCCCTCGAAGAGGTCTTCCTCGACCTCACTTCGGAAGAGGCAACCCAATGAATCAACTACGCGCGGAGTTGCTCAAGATCCGTTCAACGCGCACGACGATCGGCCTCCTACTGGGACTGATCATTTTGGCGTTGCTCTTCACCGTCTTGACGTGCACATTGTCGCCGACGTCGCAACTACTCACCGAGCAAGATCAGATAAGTCTGCTGAGCTTCGGGAGCATCGCGGGGGTCTTCGCCGCCTTGGCTGGGATAATGCTGTTCACAAGCGAATACCGTTTCGGGACCATTCGACCCACATCGTTGTTCAATCCGAATCGGAATCGACTCTTCACTTCAAAGATCGTCGCGGGCGTGCTGTCGGGCCTTGTGTTTGGCGTCATCGGCGAGGGTCTCGTCTTTGCGATCGGCATCGTGATCTTCAAGGTCCGAGATGTTGACATCGTCATGTCCGGCACCAACATGACCGAACTGATCGTCGGCGCGGTCGCCGGGACGGCCCTGTGGGGCGCCATCGGGGTCGGGCTTGGCGCGATCGTCACCAACCAAGTGGGCGCGGTGATCGCCTTGCTGGCGTGGGGCTTCGTCGTCGAGAATCTTGTCTTCGGCTTTCTGCCGAAGTTAGGGCGCTTCTTGCCAGTTCACTCGTCAGACTCCATGATGGGTCCCATCCAAGACAAACTGCTGCCCGGCAACGCGGGCGTCGCCGTCACCGTGGGTTGGGTGGTGCTACTCGGAATCATTGGGATGTCGTTACTGCGTCGACGCGATGTCAGCTAGGCCTTGCGACGAAGCGTATAACGGCTCAACTCATAGCCGCCTGAGTCTCTCGCTCACGAGGCAAAGCCGTCGACTTCGATGATGGCGTCGACAAAAGACTGCGGGGCCTCCTGGGGCAGGTTGTGCCCCACGCCCCCAGAGATCGTTCGGTTCGCATATTTGCCCGTGAACTTTGCTGCATACGCGCTTGGCTCGGGATGCGGAGCACCGTTTGCATCTCCCTCCAAGGTGATCGTGTACGACGACCTGGAGCGAAAGCTGGCGGACTCTCCAACCATCGCCGTACCCACGGTGACGGCACCGGCCAGCCGGGGCTCGTAGAAAAAGTCGTCAACGGGATTCCGCAGGGTGATCTGACGACAGACGACCTCCTCGACAACATCACGCTCTACTGGCTGACCAACACGGGGGTGTCGTCGGGACGTCTGTATTGGGAGAACAAGGCAGGCTTCTTCGAGGCCAAACCGATAACGATCCCATTCGCCATCAGCGTCTTTCCCGATGAGCTCTACGAAGCCCCCCGGAGTTGGGCTGAGCGTGCCTACCCCAACAATCTCATTCACTACAAGCGACTCGACCGCGGTGGACACTTCGCGGCTTGGGAACAGCCAGAGCTCTTCTCAGAAGAAATGCGGGACAGCTTCAGATCGCTGCGCAAGTAGAGACGAGTACGTCGGCGCGTGGGATGACATTTTAAGTTGTGTGGCGTTCGATTCCTGGTGGCTCATCGTCGACCTGACATTCTCGGGCCGAAGGAACCGCGTCGCGGACGATGTCAGTCGACGACTTCCTTGATTCGCTGCCCAGCTTGCTTTGCCTTAGCCTTGGCCTTGTCAAGCTGACCTTTGACTTCCAGCTTCTTATTGCCGGTGGCCTTTCCGGTTGCGGTCTTCACTTTGCCTTTCGCCGCCTGCGCGGCATTTTTAGCGTGGGCTTTGGCATTCGCCGTCTTTTTTACGCTCTTCTTTGCTAGAGCCATTTCCGTCTCCTAATTCTCGGGTCCAGATGCGTCGCGCGTTTGTGACGTATCTGGACCCGCGTTTCGATCGAGCTGTTCAAGCACTTCTAGTAATAGTGCCGACGTCCGCCGACCTCGCGGCCAGCCGCTCCAAGAATCCACAGCACTGCTCCAACGACAGCCAGCACCACGCCGATTGTCCAAAGGAACGGAATACCGAGAAGGAATCCGATCAGCATAAGTATCACTCCAAATGTGAGCATTGCTCCTCCGAAAGGTCATTTCATCATCCACCTGATTGTCGATGACACACTTCATTCTACGATGCGATAAATGTCGAGACCGTAAAAATGAATTAAGTGCGATGAGGAGTGACGTCACTCGTCATCTCCGCACATTCATTGAGAACGTATGCATCTCGCAACATCATTCAAGAAAATCTAAACGGGAGGTGGGTTGTGCCACTCTCGCGTTGGCGCTCGCCATGATTGCGAAAACGCGTTTGAAACTTGTTGAGTGCGCTGTGTTGTCGCTCTACGTTGCCGCGCAATTCGCTAAAAGTACGTCTATTAGAAAATGCCTATGACGAGGGATAATTGGAGTCGAAGAGTGTGGCGTCACCGGTGTCGCTAACTCGTGCAGATTTCGATTGATCGTTGGTCGCGACTAACTCTCGAATGTATCAAGCGTCGACCTCTTACAAAATTCTGTGAAGAATGTGTGCACGGCACTCCTTGGTAAATGTTGACGGGAACACAAGACGTGCACGTTCGTCCTAATGAGTGCCTGTGATACGAATTGATGCTTGACACCGCGTGTCACAAACCGGATACTCGTTGCCGAGCAGTCACCTCGGCCTTGACCACATGGCCCGAGTCACAAATGGAGGAGCACCATGGCGTTCACAGTTCTCACTGAGGATCCGGCGGTACGAGAGGTGGGCGATCTCATCATCGTTGACGATCGAGTTGACCACGCCGATGTCTTGGGGCTGTTTGACGACAACTTCGTCGACAAGGTCGAAGAGCAAACGGACACTCAAGAAAGTGAGATGGTTGACCGTTCCGACGCTGACGTAGGACACGGCGATGAAGAAGAGGGTGGCGACTAAGAAGAAGATGACGAAGAAGACGCCGAAGGGGAAGACGACGACACTGAATCGGAGCGCTCATGACGACCACGCACGACAAGGCTTCGAGTGGCACCTCACAGGAATTCCTGACCGACGTCAAGACGCTGCGTGAGCGAGCTCGAGAGAACATGGACAAGGGTCCCGTAACCGACGCCTACGGAGCGGACCTCAAACGAGTGATTGAAGTCCTCAACCAAGCGCTAGCGACGGAGTTGGTGTGCGTGCTGCGCTACAAGCGCCACTATTACACGGCTGACGGATTGGACGCTCAGTCGGCGGCCGACGAGTTCTTAGAGCACGCGGCCGAGGAAGCGGAACACGCTGACCGAATAGCGGCGCGCATCCAGCAGTTGGGCGGCAAGCCGCATTTCAATCCAGACACACTCACCGGTCGGAGCCACTCCGAGTACGACTCATCGGGTGAACTGGAAGCGATGATCCGCGAGGACCTCGTGGCCGAGCGCATCGCTATCAGCGCCTACACCGAGATCATCAACTGGATCGGAGAAGGCGACCCGACCACCCGACGAATGCTGGAAGGGATCCTGGCGGTAGAAGAAGAGCACGCCGAAGACATGCTCGATCTCCTCTCCGGAATGACCTACTAGCCGACTTTCGCCCGTCCCTCCCCGGCCACTTCATGCCCCCTTGCAGTGCTGGCCGGGGGGAGACGGGACACGAGATGGAAACCGACCCCGAGCGCAGGTAGTCATGTCACAGATGAGAAGTTCACTTGATGAGTTCGCCCAAACAGCGTGTATCGGGTTACCGTTGCCCGGGTCGGGCGCCACATGGCGTCGGTTTGCGGTGCTCGCCGAGTGGGCTTCGCGGGACCTCTCCCTCGGCAGACTTTGCGAGGGTCATGCAGATTCGCTCGCCATTTTGGCTGAGGCGGGAATGCGACCAGTTAGTGGCGCAACGTACGGTGTTTGGGCCTCGCGTAGCAAGAGTGTTGCCACAGTTGCGGAGCGGGTCGAGGGCGGGTGGCGTTTGAGCGGAACAAAGGAGTTCTGCTCGGGCAGCGGCATCATCGATCGAGCCCTCGTGACGGCGACAACGAATGAAGGCCAGCGGTTGATCGACATCTCCGTCTCAGAGCACGTCGCCTCGGTTACTCCTGGTTCGTGGCCGTCGGTCGGCATGGCTGCTTCGATGAGCGAGACGGTTTCGTTTGCGGGACCTCCGATTGCAGACGAGTTTGTCGTCGGCCCGAGTGAGTTCTACCTCGACCGTCTCGGCTTTTGGTTTGGAGCAGCTGGCGTGGCCGCGTGCTGGTACGGCGGGGCCGTCGGTCTCGTCAACGAACTCACCGAATGGATCGGTCCTGAACCCAGCGAATTGGTGTTGATGGATCTCGGAGTCGCAGTGACTGCGCTGGAAGCCATGCGGCATGCCCTGAAGGGTGCGGCCGACGACTTTGATGATGACCCCACGAATGAGCGCCAACGAGCCAAGTTTCGTGCGCTGGTGACGCGTCAAGTCGTGCACGACTCGGCGTACGCCGTGCTTGAAAAGGTTGCCTCGGCAGGCGGTGCGCGACCGCTCTGTCACGACGAAGCCCAGTCCCGTCGAGCCGCTGACCTCTATATCTATCTCTCGCAGCACCACGGGAACGCCGACGCTGCGGAGATCGGGCGCACATTTCTGCAGGCGCCGCCGTGAAACTGATCGTCGATGAGCGACACGTCGGCCCCAGCGAAGAAGCGTGGGACGTTCGAATGTCCGGGGAGAGCATGGACCGACTCTCGCTGGAGCATGTGCGGCGGCTCGTTGTCGTGGCCCCGCATCCCGACGACGAGGTGCTTGGCGCCGGCGGACTCATTCAAGAAGCCCTGCGTGAAGGGGTCCTGGTTGAAGTGATTTCGGTCAGCAACGGCGAGGCATCCCACCCCCGTTCTCAAACGGCTCTGGAGATGGATCTCGCCAACGTTCGTCGACGAGAATCGCAGTTGGCGCTGCAGCGACTTGGATGGGATCAGCCGCTAGTCACGTTCCTCGATCTACCCGATGGCGATGTGTTCAGTCATCGTCAGGAACTCGATGACGCGCTCGAGTCCATGCTCTTGCCGGATGATCTTTGCGTCGCACCGTGGCGCAACGACGGACATCCCGACCATGACGTGTGTGGAGAGTCGGCGCAACGCGCCAGCTTGAGGGTCGGCGCCAAATCGTTGGGCTATCTCGTGTGGACGTGGCACTGGGCCCACCCTGACGGCCACGAGATCCCCTTCGAGCGATGCCTACGCCTCGACCTTGGACGCCGCGCTCAAGCCCGAAAGCGTTGGTCCACCGAAGCGTTTCGTTCGCAAGTCCTGCCTCTCGGGCCGAGCAAGGCCGACCAAGCTATTCTTCCGGCGCCACTCTTGCGCCGCTTTTGGAGACCCTACGAGATCTTCGTCAGTGAGGCAGCGAAGTCGTGATGCCCAACACCCCTCGTGCGTACTTTGAGTCGATCTACGCCGCGAACAGCGATCCGTGGAAATTCGAAACCAGTCCCTACGAACGTCGAAAGTATGAAGCGACGTTGGCGGCGCTGCCGAGAGAGCGTTACGTCAGCGCCTTCGAACCGGGTTGCTCAATCGGTGTGCTGAGCTCAATGCTCGCTCCGCGATGTCAGCGCTTGCTCGCAACCGATATCGTCCCGGGAGTTCTCATTCAAGCGGCCGATCGTCTCAGGGAGAACCGCCAGGTTCGCATTGAGGAACGCGCTATTCCCGAAGGGTGGCCTACCAGCACGTTCGATCTCATCGTGCTCAGTGAGATCGCGTACTACTTCGACGAGGCGACCTTGCACGGCATCATGCGCCTCGTCGTCGAGTCGACGCTGGTCGGTGCGCACGTCATGGGCGTTCACTGGCGCGGCCAAACCGACTATCCCCTCAGCGGTGACCGCGCGCACGAGCTGATCGGTCGAACCGACCACCTGTCGCCCCTCGTTCATCTCACAGGCGATGAGTTCGTGCTGGACGTGTGGGAGCGAAAGAGATGAATGGGCCACTCTCTTCTCGTCGTATTAACGCGATTGGCGTCACGATTCCCGTCCACAACGAGGAGCAGCGACTTGGTCGAGCACTCGAGTCGCTTAACCACGCGTTCGCGGAGTTCGCCGATTCGGGGGTGGTACTTCAGGTTGCCATCGTCCTCGATGCGTGTCGCGACAAAAGCGAGGCCGTCGTCTGTGAGTGGAGGAGGGGAGTCGAGCAGCGGGGCGAGTTCCGCGTCGACACACTCGAGTGTGCGTTCGAAAACGTGGGATGCGCACGTGCCCTTGGGTGCGACCATCTCTTGCGAGCGTTCAAGGGGGTGCCTCTTTCAACGATTTGGCTGGCTAACTCCGACGCCGACTCTCGAGTGCCCCGTCGCTGGCTCGCGGCCCAAATCAATCAATATATGAAGGGAGCTGACGCGTGGGTAGGACGCGTATCGGTGAGTGACTGGCATCGACAGCGAAAAGAGACGGCGCTCACATGGCAGCGCGAGTACGAGAGCGAGCGTCGCCCGATCCACGGAGCCAATCTCGGCTTCGCAGCGAACCACTACCTGGCCGCGGGTGGGTTTCGCGCCGTCACGACCGGCGAAGATCAGGCCATAGTGGAGGCGCTTCTCGTCGATGGCGCAGCGGTGCACTTCGATTCGGTGACGAGAGTGTCGACGAGTTCGCGCCGTCAGGCTCGCGCGCCCGAAGGTTTTTCGACAGCGCTGCGGTTCATCGATGCGAGGGCGACGGGAAACGTCGCGCGAAGTCGGATCGATGCCGGTTACGACGAGATCTACGTCCAGCAAATCGGTTCCGACGTAGATGGTTTTTTCGATTTGTACAGTTCGCGTGTGCTCCCGGTCCTACTCAGCGAACGTTCACGCGGCGTTGGATCTCCCGGTGTGTGGCGTCGCCAAACACGTTGACGTTCGACACGACCATCTCATCGATTTTGAATGCACTGCAACCTCTGTGTCTCTTCCTTGTTTGAACGGCGGTCCGGAGTCAGTAAGAGCGATGTCGTTGTCACCGCATCGACGTACATGCTGAAAGGTGTGTCGATGGAGTTGCTTGTCACGCTCATGACCAGGTGTTAGCGTCCCGATCAACGGACGCCCCGTCGGTATTTGTACCGACGGGGCGACTCAAGAGAGGAAGGGATGCCAATAATGACCAGACGTCGCAGCTCCAGAGCCCTCACTAATGATGCCTCTATTCGAGATGCAGCCATCGAACTCATCTTGAGTACGGGCATCGATTCCATATCCTTTCGCGACGTCGGTCGCGCCGCGGGCCTGACGCACGGGGCACTTTACGCGCGCTTCGAAGACGTTGAAGAGTTACTGGTCGATCTGTGGTCCGAGGTGCTGAGCCACCGGGCCATCGACATGTTCGAAGCAGCGAGGAACGCAGCAGCGAATCCGAGCGAAGCTTCTGTTGACGCGTTACTTGACTTCGTGCGAAATGCAGAGTCTGCTGACGTCGCCGCGATCCAGGTGTTGTTGCTGTCACGTCGATTCGTCGTTCTCTTCGAAGAGGTTGACGTGTTTATCCACGACTACTTAGAGACCCGGGGCGAGTACTCGGCCGCCGTCCAGTCGCGGGCCCTGGCGCTCTTCTCATTGATCACGGCCAAGATCTTTAGCAACTCGGAGTTCGGGCTCAATAGCGAACGCATCGCGTTTCTCTCTCCCGTGTTGGTTGCTGCGCTCAAGACAGATCCCGAGGACGTATTGCCGGTGCCACTCTCGGATCCGAACGATCGATTCATTGTTTCGCCCGACAACGACCTGAGGTCGCGACTCGCGTACTACACCTTGAGTGCCGTCGGACGAAGTGGATACACCAGAGCGACCATCTCGCGAATCTCGCGCCGCTCGAACTGCTCCCCCGGAGCGATATACAAGTTGTATCCGTCAAAGGAAGATCTGGTCATTGCCGCCACACGCCGCGTCATGCGCGCGCCGTGGATCACGCTTTCGAGTGTGGCGGAGATCATGAACGAAGGGATGATTGCGCAGCTGCTGTACGCGGGCGCCAGTGACCAGAACGCGCTTCGAAAGAACTTCATTCTCGAGATGACGATGGCGTCAGCGCACAACGCAAAACTCCGCGGCGCCGTAGCCGCCCAATTAGAGCTCATCGAAAGCGTTGCCCCGTTGTTAGTCGATATCAGCGACCAGGAGCGGAAGCACTTTCAATACACGCTCCGCGAAGTCGTCCTACTGGTGCTCGGCGTGAGTTTTCTTTCGACGGTCACCGGAGCGATTTCGCAGATGGACTTCAATCAGTTCGCCGAGCCGTTCCGACGGTCGCTCATCGACTGTTGCTTCCCCTCGTGGGCAGATATCAGTCGACAGTTAAAGGAGATGTCCGCGACCGCGCCTCGGCAGTCCGGGCAGCTATGAGCCTTGAGGAACGGATCCAACCACTATTAACATGAAGCCATGTGGGCCGGGTGCCAGCGGCAAAATCTCTCGGTGTTTTGAAAAATGCGAATGGCATCGCTGCTCTTGACGTGCGAGTATCCCTAATTCACGACGAAGTCTGAGTCAAGCATAGATAGCGAGAATTGAAAAGTGGACCGTACTGGTCCGAAAGCCTTTAATGCGCGTCTTGCGCGCTTGTCTGACGTGCCCGGCCTTCAGGACGTATTTCTCAGAGCGTCTATGTCGAACGAGAGCGACCGCGCAATCTTACTGAAACACCCAGAATGGCTCGAGCTGTCTGACGACGCCGTCAGAGAAGGACGAACGCAAGTTGCGACTGATCTAAGCGGCGTTGTTATTGGTTTTGCCACTTATCTCGTCTCCGATGACATGGCCGAACTTGCCGAAGTATTCGTAGATCCTTTGCATATGCGGTGCGGCGTCGGAAGCACGTTGGTGGCTCTCATTTCTGCGCAGCTAGAAGAAATGAAATATGAGTCGTTGGAGGTAACCGCCAACCCGAGCGCCATGGCGTTTTACGAACGCATGGGATTTGAAGCTGATCAGGTCATTCAGACTGAGGGTCCCCCCGCGCTCCGAATGCGAAAGTCAATCCGTCGAAGTTAGAGAGATCGTCCCGAACGAAGGGGGCTGAATGTAAAGCAGTTGCTCGGTGCGCCGGCCGGGACTTGAACCCGGAACCTGTTGATTAAGAGCGAGTTTCGTGGAGTTATACGAAGTTGTTCTGGTTGCGTATTGAGAATTCAAACAAACGTGTTGCCTCGCGTCGGTCTTGTGTATCTCATCGGTTCTGGTGTATGGAATTTTTCGGCTCTTCTGACCAATGTGTGGGTACCAACTGAGGCCGTGAAACGAGCAACGCCAACCCCTGTCTAAGTTTCTGAGTACTTGAAGCTCAAGAAGCTGGACGAAGGAGATTGGCGTGCTCAACGCAAGCGTATGGCGTCGGGCGCTCGGTGTCGACCGGGCGACCGTGATCGAGTCGGTGGAGTTCGACGAAGGGGCTGACGCGATCGTGATCCACGTGCGCCCGCGACGGGCGACGAAACGTCGATGCGGTCTCTGTGGGCGTCGGGCTCCCGGCTATGACCAGGGCCAGGGAAGAAGGAACTGGCGAGCGCTCGATCTTGGCGTGGCGCTCTGCTACCTGCAAGCGGACGCCCCACGAGTCAACTGCCCCCAGCACGGAGTGGCGGTCGCTCAGGTGCCCTGTGCCCGCCACGGTGCTGGCCACACCCGAGACTTCGATGACCAGGTGTCGTGGTTGGTGACCCACACATCGAAGTCGGCGGTCGCTGAGGTGATGAGAGTCTCGTGGCGCAGTGTGGGCGCGATCATCACGCGGGTCGTCGCTGACGCTCGTGCGGCGAAGGACCCCTTCGAGGGACTCGTGCGCATCGGCATCGACGAGATCAGCTACCGGCGCGGCCACAAGTACTTGACCGTCGTGGTGGACCACGACAGTGGACGACTCGTCTGGGCCGCGGTCGGACGCGACAAGGCGACCCTCGAGCAGTTCTTCGAGCTTCTGGGCGAGGAGCGGTCGTCCCGGATCAGGCTGGTCAGTGCTGACGCGGCCGAGTGGATCGCGAGCGTTGTTCATGAACGCTGTCCCAACGCGACGCTCTGCGCCGACGCGTTTCACATGGTGGCCTGGGCGACCAGGGCGCTCGACGAGGTGCGAAAGGGCATCTGGCGAAACGCCAGGAAGATCGGCGCCCCGAGTCTTATCGCTCACCTGAAGGGCTGTCGCTACGCGCTCTTGAAGAACCCCGATCACCTGAGTGATAAGCAGCAGTCCAGTCTCGCCCGGGTGGCGTCAGTGAACAAGGTCCTCTACCGGGCCTACCTCTTGAAAGAGCAGTTCCGCCTCGTGTTCCAGCTGCGGGGACGAGCAGCCGTCCGGGCCCTCGACGCCTGGTGCAGTTGGGCCCGGCGTTGCCGGATCCCCGCCTTCGTTGGGCTCTATCACCGGATCGTTCGTCACCGCGACTCCATCGTCGCGACACTGACCAACGACGGGCTGTCGAATGCTCTGGTCGAAAGCACGAATACGAAGCTGCGCCTGCTCACCCGCATGGCTTACGGATTCACGTCCACCGACAACCTCATCGCTCTGTGCTTGCTCGATCGAGGTGGCTATTGCCCGCCGCTACCGGGACGGACCTCCTCATCGCCGACCCTTGCGACGTTTGGTTGAACGGACTTGGGGTTGCGTCCCCGGCGGGGTGAAGCGACCCGTCACCTGGGGTCGCGGGCGAAGGCCCGGGCCCAAGATGGCGTCGCGTTGCGCGAGTGGTCGGGAGTTGAAGTCGGCGATGAAAGCGTCGACTGACGCTCGATCGTCGATACGGACTCCTTCGGCCTGCGCCGTCATCCACATGCGCTTGCCAAAGCTATAGCGCGAGACGTCAGCCATGTTGTGGCGGAACTGCTGCTCGATCACGTCGAGATGGTCGACCAGCACGTCGGCCGGCTCGCTGTCGGGATCGAGCAACCCGGTCTCGTCCAAGAAAGTGATAAAGGCTTTGGCCTCTTCAAGGATGTCGGTGAGATCGTCGTCGTCGACGATCACCTTGGCGGGGTGCAACTCGAGATAGACGTCATCGAGGTTTTCGCAGGTCCAACGGGTCAGATGCCCATCGAGATAGGCCCACTTGTAGTGGATCGGCGCCTCCCCGGCGTCCTTCTCGACCGCAGCACCCACCACCGCACGCCACTTGGCAAACCGCTTCTTCAGGTCTCTACGAGCAACTTCGTAGTCCTCTTCACTCTCGGGCGACCAGTCAGGGATGGTTCGTGGCACCGCACCATCATTACCGCCTCGACACGGACGGGAGCTCTAGTCCTCTCAACTGGCGAAATCAGACCCACACATTAGGCAGGAGAGCCAATTTTTCGTGGGATTGTTTTGGATGAGAGCCCCTTTCATCGCTCTGCAGAAAACCTGAGCCGGAGCGGGTTACGGGCGTCGGTCGATTTCGAATGCGAGAGTGATGAGGGCCGCCGAACGCGGATCACTGAGGTCTTGGCCCGTGTACATTTCGAGTTTTCGAAGTCGCTGGTGGACCGTGTTGCGATGAACAAAAAGTTGTTCGGACGCCTTTTGGGCCGAGCCGCCGCTATCCAACCACGCTCCGAAGGTCTCGAGCAATGTGATTCGCTCTTTGTTGGGTATTAAATCGAGTCCGGCAAGCGCCACCTTGGCGAGTCGCTCCATGAAATCTGGTGCACTGACCGCGGCAACCTCCAAAAGATGTTGATCGAAGATCGTGACGCCGTTGCCGAGGCTGCTGGAGAGCGCCATCCGAGCCAGCGTGAGTGCTGAGGGCATCTCTCGTAGGTCGCTGAACGGGGGGCTCACTCCGACACGTCCGACGGCACAGGTCGAAAGTGCATCGGCAAGCTCGTCAAGCAACGCGGTGGGATTCGGTAGGGACACGACTCCGACTTCTATGTCTGGTAACAGACGCCAGGTGGAGGACAGCCCGACATCAACACGGAGGATGTGTTCGATCCGCGGCAGTGCGTGGCGGCCGACGGCTGGTACTTCGCCAGCCACGACGACGAGCGGTCGATCCTGAGGGAGGCGCAGAAGTTGAGCCGCCTCCCAGGGATTGGTTACCGCAAGGTGACCTTCGAACAAAGCTTGAAAGAGAGCGGATCGCTGTTGCTCGGCAGAGAGTGCCCGGGCGGACGCTTCTTCGCGATAGCCCTCGGCTAGCTCCTGGCTATAGGTGTCGAGGACCTGCCATAACTCAGATCCTGCGGCCAGCACGACGTCGCTGCTCGCCCCGACCTTGCGAGCGGTGCTCGCGACTTGCTCCCAAATGAAGCGAGCTCCGACGCGGTAGGCCTCTAGAACGATGGTTAGAGGAACACCGGCAGCAGCGCGGTTGCGTCCGTTCTCTCGTGACTCGAATGATGCTGTGGCGTTGACGCGTCCAAGATCTTCAAGGATGGCCCCAATGTTCATCATGCTGGCCGCCCGGAGGGTCTCGTGGTCGACGACGCCTTGTTGGTAGGGCGTAACAGCGTTTTGAATGGCCGCCGTCATCTCGTCGGCCAATTCGTCAATGCGGCCAAGCAACAGGGAGGCGATGTCGCTGACGGAGGCAGATCCGTGTGCTGCAGCACCGTGCGAGCCATCCATCACCCCAATGTAGTGGGAGTATTTTCCCGTGATCTGTGCACCAGCACAATTTGGGACCTTGATGTTTGGTTTTTGCACATTGACAGCACGCCGCTGAATCGTCAAAATTGCCTCGCGATTTCAATCGGGAAGAGGATGCACGTTGTGACGATCACTCAATACGAGGAAAGGCAAGTTCAGGCGGCGAACGACTCTCGACGCATTCCTGTCCTCTTTATCCACGGTCTCTGGCTACTGGCGAGCAGTTGGGACCGCTGGAAAGAGCTCTTCGATGATGCGGGCTTCGCACCGATCGCCCCGCAGTGGCCCGACGATCCAGAATCAGTAGCTGAGGCGAATGCACACCCGGAAGTCTTTGCCCACAAGACGGTGGGCGAAGTCGCCGATCATATGGGAGAAGTGATCGCAACGCTCAACCAAAGGCCGGTAGTCATCGGCCATTCGTTTGGGGGACTTCTCACGCAAATCGTTGCCGGACGTGGGCTCTCGCGCACCTCGGTCGCGATCGATCCAGGACCTTTCCGCGGAGTGCTTCCGCTGCCATTTTCGGCCCTGAAAGCCGCGTCTCCGGTCATTGCGAATCCGCTGAATCGTGGTCGAGCGGCACCTCTCACTCTTGGTCAATTTCGTTATGCCTTCGCCAATGCTGTTAGCGAGGACGAGGCGAAAGATCTCTACGAGAACTACGCGGTTCCCGGTTCGGGTGTACCTCTGTTTCAAGCTGCCTTTGCAAATATCAATCCCTGGACGGAAGCGAAAGTGAATCGGCGAATCCCGGATCGCGGACCGCTACTGATCATCGACGGCGAGAAAGACAACACGCTTCCCCTCAGCATGGCAAGAGCTGCATATAGACTGCAGAAAAAGAACTCTGGTGTAACGGAGTTCGCCACAATCCCGAACCGTGGCCATTCGTTAGTTATTGACTCTGGTTGGCGAGAAGTTGCCGACATCGCTCTTACTTTCGTGCGTCGATTTGTGCCCTAGTAACGCGCCGTCCGATGGTTCGGATCGTAAGTGGGACAAAGCGGGGGAATGTTCGGCACGTGTAGTGGCATTTATGCGGGACTCACATGCTCCACAGCGCTTCGGTAGGCGACATGCGCGCCGCACGCAGAGCGGGCCAAAGCCCAGCGACCGCGCCGATCAAGACGGCAGCGCCCATTCCACCGGACCAGGCGAGAACGGGGATGACGATGAGTTCATGCTTGGAGGAGGCGTAGACCGCGGTCGAGAGCGCGCCCAACCCAACCCCAGCAGCGCCGCCTATGAGGGACAAGAGAATTGCCTCGGCAAGGAACTGGATTCTGACGTGGCTCTTGGTTGCACCGAGTGCGCGACGAAGACCAATTTCGGACCTGCGTTCGAGGACCGAAATGATCATGATGTTGGCTACTCCTACGGCACCGACCAAAAGAGCAACGACGCCGAGGCCCAGAAAGAGTCCGTCGAAGGCACCCTGCGCGTCGGCTTGGGCGACGAGTGCGTTTGAGGGCTGAGACACGTCCACCTCGTTGGGGTTCTCGGGGTTGGCCGTGGCGGCGAGGACGTTGTAGACGGGGGAGACTTGATTGGTCCGGGCGCGAACGTAGATGGTGGACGGGTGACCGTCGAAGCCGAAGTAGTGCTCGGCTGCGGGGAAACCGATTAGGACAGAGTCGTCAATGCTGGAGGCCAAGACGGCGGGTTTCAAGATACCGCCGACGTAGCACCACGAGCCGTCGGCCCAGATACGCTCGCCGGAATAAACCCGATCGATGCCGAGATACTGGGCGGCGGCGGCCCCGAGTACGCAGACGGGCTCGTTAGCCGTCGCGGCGTTCAGGTAAGTGCCTTTGGCGACGCTCGTGCCCACCGTATGCAGCAGGCCAAGGCTGGCGGCTTCGATGGACAGCGCGTTTGTGTCGATGGTGGGAATGAGCGGACTGCGATAGACGTTTCCGCTAACCGAGCCGGTTTCCTGGACGTGGGTAACTGCGTTGATTCGACCGATCATGGCCGGGGCGGCTTTGGGGAGTTCGGCGATACTACCGGTCACGGTCTGACCATTTTGTACAACGAGGAGGTTGGTGCCCAACTGCGAGATCTCATTCAAGAGCCCCGCGGAGGCGGAAGAGGAAAGACCGAGGACGGCCACGATGGCCGCCACGCCGATGGCGATGCCGAGCGCGGAGAGTCCGGCTCGCAGCTTGCGCGCGCGTAGTCCCACTGTGGACAGGCGAGCGAGGTCCGGGAATCGGAGCTTGATGACGTCGAGGGATTCGATGGCGGTCATAGTGACTCTGCGGAGAAGGTGCCGTTTGAAGACGTGGGTGACGGCGAGATCGTGGGGGCACTGTCATCAACCACTCGACCGTCGAGCATCTGAATACGTCGATCCATACGTGACGCGATGTCACGGTCGTGAGTGATGACCACGATCGTCACCCCCAGATCGTGCAGGTCCTCCAACAGCTTCAGGATGGATTGGCCAGTTGACTGGTCCAGGTTCCCCGTCGGTTCGTCGGCAAACACGATGGCCGGACGACCGACGAGTGCTCTGGCGACTGCCACGCGCTGTCGTTGACCGCCCGAGAGTTGGGTGGGTCGAGCGCGGGATCGTTCGTCTAGGCCAACCAGGGCGAGAGCGTCATGCGCCAAGCTCCGTCGTTCGGCCTGTGGGACGCCGGAGTAGAGGAGTCCGTCGGCGACGTTATCGAGCAAGCTTTGATGCTCGGCTAGAAAAAACTGTTGGAACACGAAGCCGATCCGCGTCGCGCGCAGCGCGGACAGCTCTCGATCCGTCAGACTGGCGACGTCGAGACCGGTGAGCCGCACTGTTCCCGAGCTGGGTCGATCCAACGTCCCCATTAAATGCAACAAGGTGGTCTTACCCGAACCCGACGGTCCTACGATTCCCACCAACTCGCCCGCGGCAACAGTAAACGTAACCCCCCGCAGAGCGGTCACTGGGGGTTCGCTCGGGTAAACCTTGGTGACCCGGTCAACCTCGAGTACGACCCCGCTGCTGATGGAGAGTGCTCGGTCGTCGAACTCGCGAGAAGCCACTTCAGTAATGTCCATGCTCACAGGTTTGGCACCACCACGCGCTCGCCAGCCACAAGGATGGTTTTCGTCACCTGCACCAAACCCGCCGCGTCGTCAAAGAGCCCGAGAGAGACCGTCACCAAGTGGTGACGGGCGTGAGCGCCTGCAACCTCTACCGCGTACTTGCCGTTCGACTGGGCCAACAAGGCGTCAACGGGCACGACCAGGGCGTTGGTGGCACGTGACGCCGTGATCGTCACGCTCACTTGCGCCTGGTCCCAAGTTCCGGTGGCGGCGGCATTGGTGGGGTTCACGAGCACCGCAATCGTTGGCGAACCATTCGAACTGCCCGACGCAGGCGTGGTCGCCACGCTACCCACCGAGGAAATCACCCCGGTCGTGGACTGATTGTTCGGCAAGTTGATCGTCACCTTGTCCCCCACGGCGACCGCGGACTGCAGGGATGCATCCAAAGCGATGCTGACCTGGCGTGTTGTTGAAGTCGCCACCACTACCGGTTGGTTAGGTTGGGCAGCAGCGCCGAGGATCGCCGACACCGAGGACACTCGAACCGCTGTGGGCGCGAACACCGCTTGGCCGAAGGAGAGCGCGCCGCTTTCGGTCACCCCCAGCGCGGATTGTAAGCCTTGAAGAGCAACAGCCGTCTCGGCGCTGAAGTAGTTCGACGTCGGATCGAGTTCGCTGCTCGTGGCGAACCCGAGCGCGACCAGATCGGCGTTCAACTGTTTCACATCTGCTCCACTCACCCCTTCCGACAGCGTTCGGTAAGTGGGCGTCGAGCCGTAGAGCAGTACGACCGGTGCGCCGCTCACCGAGTAAATGACGTGGCCTTGACTTATCACTTGGCCGACCGACGGGAGCGAGGTGATGATCCCTTGGGCCTGATTCACCACCGTGTAATTTCGGGCATAACCGAGTGTCGCCGATACCTGGGTTTGAGATGATAGGTCCTGGCGCGTGACAGTAAAGAGCGACGTGGGGTCCGTGTTATCGGCGGCGCCGGCGTGACTGGTCGTTCCGGCGGCGAACGTGATGGCCACCGCCACCCCGGCGACCAGAATCACTACGGCGGTGACCAACCACCGTGTCCACTTACCGGTCATCCGCCTAGACCACCAACCGACGGCATCTTCGACTTGCAGTCATTCATAGCTGACTGCAAAGGTGGCGAGTTCAGCTCTACGCCAGGCTCGTACACTTTGCGACCCGAGAACGTGGGATCGGGAAAGTCCGACACACCGTGGTTTCGGATGCACTGGGCCCATTTCAACCAGCCTCGTTGTTGGGCGTGCGTGAGCTGCTGGCCGATGGAGTTCCAGGGCGACGGTAGGTCCTTGCAGGCCAGTAGTGCTCCCTGGAATGCAGCCGAGTTCGGATCAATTCCTTGGGTCTTGTACCCCCAGCTCCCGCTTGGGGTCTTGACCGGGTCAGGGAAGTTCGGGACACCGTGCTTTCGAATGCACTGGGAGTAGGCCTCCGCTTCGGCGAAGGGCGACTTCGACCCCGCCGAAGCTGATCCTCCAGACGAGCTGACGGCGAGGGTGACGCCGAGGGCTACGGCTGCGGCGGTGCGGAGGGCAAACGCAGCGTGACGCCTGGTGCGGCCTCGCACTGGCATTCGAGTGCTCTGGATTGCTTTTTGTGCTGGTCTTTTCGTCATGTGACCAAATTAGGTATTGTCGCGTTTTCGGCGCTGTATGTGCTTTTCAATATGCGGACGATACGTCACCCGCTCATAGCATCGATTGAGTGCGGGTGTTGATTGTCGAGGACGAGCCGTTCATGGCAGTCGCCATACGTGATGGCCTGCGCTTGGAAGCAATCGCCGCCGACATCGTGGGTGACGGCGACGCCGCGTTGGACGTACTGGGTTTTAACGACTACGACCTTGTTATCCTCGACCGCGACATTCCTGGACCCTCGGGCGACGAGATCGCTAAATGGATTGTCAATTCAGGCAGCGGTACGCCGATACTCATGCTCACTGCCGCCGACCGACTGGACGACAAGGCCTCTGGGTTCGGACTCGGCGCGGACGACTACCTCACCAAGCCCTTCGAGCTCCGAGAACTCGTGCTGCGACTCAGGGCCCTTGACCGCAGGCGCGCCTACAACAGACCGCCCGTGCGTGAGTTCGCGGGCGTGCGTCTGGACCCATTTCGCCGTGAGGTCTATCGCGACGACCGGTACGTCGCGCTCACACGTAAGCAATTTGCCGTGCTCGAAGTTCTTGTTACTGCCCAGGGAGGCATCGTCAGCTCTGAAGAACTTCTGGAACGGGCGTGGGATGAGAACGCGGACCCGCGCACCAACGCCGTGCGCATCACTGTTTCGGCACTTCGCAAACGCCTCGGCGAGCCCTCCATCATCACTACTTTCGCCGGCGTCGGATATTTCATCGGTACTCAACCGGTTACGTGATGGAGGCGAGCGTGAAAAGAGCACCCGGTCTAAGCGCTCGCCTTAAACTCACCCTCAGTTACGCGGGATTTCTCATGCTGGCTGGCGCCTTGCTGCTCGGCGCCGTGTGGGTGTTCCTTCTGCGATACGTGCCCAGTCGCGAGATCGTCATCTCCCGTGGCTCAAGGAGCGTCTTCGTTGGCCCTAGCCGTGACGCCCTGCTGCACGATTTCGCTCCGGCCGCGGCCATCGCGCTCGTGTCCCTCTTGGTGGTCGGTCTCATGGGGGGATGGCTACTCGCCGGCCGGATGCTCGCCCCCCTTGCTCGCATCACCGACGCCACCCGCAGAACTTCGAACGGATCACTGTCTCACCGAATTCAGCTCCTAGGCCGCAACGACGAGTTCCGCGAGCTCGCCGACTCATTCGACACCATGCTCGCCCGTCTGGAAACCAATATGGCAGAACAGCAGAGATTCGCGGCCAACGCCTCCCACGAATTACGCACTCCTCTGGCCATCACTCAAACGCTTCTCGACGTGGCCCGTAACGACCCGAACCAGGTAAATTGCGTGCTATTCGAGCGCCTGTATGTCGTCAATACCCGAGCGATCGACCTAACTGAGGCGCTTCTCTTACTGAGCCGCGCGAACCAGCAGTCCTTTACTCCAGAACTCGTCGATCTGTCTCTCATAGCGGAAGAAGCCAATGAAACGCTCCTTCCCCTCGCGGAGAAACGTGGCCACACCATAGAGACTTCAGTCGAAATTGCCCGCACCATGGGTTCACCGACGCTCCTGCTGCAATTGGCGACCAACCTCGTACACAACGCGATCGTCCACAATCTGCCGACGAGGGGAACAGTGTGGGTGACGATCAGCATTCGCTCCGACGTTGCAGTGCTCACCGTCGAAAACACCGGTGAGGACCTTAGTCCGCAGATGGTTTCCACCTTTACCGAGCCGTTTCAGCGTGGGAGCACACGAATACGCGCCAACGACGCGGGTGTTGGCCTTGGCCTAGCAATCGTCAACAGCATCACACAAGCACACGGTGGAACTCTTATCATCTCACCTCGAGCCAATGGCGGGCTGCGTGTCACGCTGCAGTTGCCTGCCGCGCGACCGCATGAAGAATTGCGATCAAGTAGCTCGCCGGCCGGAACTGAACCCCGACATCCGCGAGGGCGACTTCGTCCCCATTCTTCGCCGGAATGAAAGTCGGACTGGGGACTTCGGAGACTCCCGACTGCCTTGCGACGGCGCTTACGACACGCGTAAACGCAGTTTTTTCCGCCGGACTCTTAATCTCAGCCACGAGTTGCAGCGGTCCATTAAATCCGGGCCCAAAGCCCTGGGTGAGAATGTCGTAGGCCTGACGCGTCGTGGTGTCCGCGGGGTCGTTGCCTTGGTCCGATGAACCCAATTGCATCGAAAAGAACGGTAGGGCGATGACGATGATCACCCCGAGCGCAACCAACGCGGGAACGATGGGACGGTGGTTGACGATGTTGGCCCAGCGCGACCAGAAACTACTAGATCCGCTCGCACCGACGACCCGTGAACCACCGACGTTCAGATTCCGACGCTGACGGCGCGAGAGCACTCTCGGCCCGATGAACGCGAGGAGAGCGGGAAGCAGCGTCAGAGAGGCGGTCATCGTCAACAGAACGCCAAGGGACGCCGCTATCGCGAGTCCGTAGAGATAACTAACGCCGAGAGCAAACATCCCGAGGAGCGCGATGCAGACGATAATTCCGGCAAACAGTACCGCGCGACCTGACGTGTCCACGGCGTTCACGATGGACTCTTCCTTGTCGCGCCCGGCAATGAGTCCCTGGCGATGACGCGTCACAATAAAGAGGGCGTAGTCGACGCCCACGCCGAGGCCAATGAGCACAGTGAGTTCCGATGCAAACTGAGGCATCTTCAAACTATGACTGAGCAATTCAATAAGTCCGATCGCCACACCCAGTGATGCGAGCGCCGATATTAGGGGCAGCGCCATCGCGAGCAGCGAGCCAAACACGACAAGGAGAACAATGCCAGCGGCGAGGACTCCAAGGGGCAGGCCCCCCACCGATATTTTGTTAGTCAGTTCTGCCACCTGCCCACCGACGGCCACGCGGAGGTCAGCGCTATCTGCTGACTGCGCGGTTGAAACAAGTTTGTTGGCGACGGGGAGGGGAACATTCTGCGCCAGCTAATCGAAGGTGACACTGGCAAACGCAACCGTGCCGCTCTTGTTGATCTGTGCTGCGCCCGCACTCGAAAGTGGCGACACGATGCTCGTCACGTGGTCGATCTTCGAGATCTTCGCCAGGTCCTCTTTGATACGTCGCACGGTCACCACGTTCGTGATCTTCGCTCCGTTCGTCGATTCGAAGACGACCTGCTCCACGTCGCCCGCCACTTTGGGCGACACGGCTTGGAGCAAGTGAATCGCATCGGTGGACTGTGTATTCGGCAATGAAAAGGTGTTGGTGTACGCGCTCCCCGCTAATGCGCCGAGAATCGAGACGACGATCAGCGCTCCCAACCATGTGAGTATTACCGTGCGGCGATGCTGAACGCACCACGTTGCAACTGCTCGCATAACTACAACCCCTTGACTCGGTGAACCCCCCACAGACATCTGTGGAAGCGCTTGCCATCGTATATGCGCATATGCTAATATGTCAATATGGTCAAAAAATATGACGTAGTGACCTTCGCCGAGAACTTCGGCAAAGGGATTGGAAACACCACACGTTTCAAAATGCTCGCGATGCTTGCACGCGGTCCTCGTACCGTCGGCGAGTTAGCAGAGCAGCTTGAAATATCGCAGTCCACGGCATCGCAACATTTGCTGGTCCTTAAGAACGGCCAGCTCGTGCTCAAGGAAAAACGGGGCCAGTTTGTTTACTACGCCCTTGACGTCGACTACATGGTTGCGGGTTTGAAAGGTATCACCGAGATTCTTGAGAGTAAGACCAAGAAGAGGAGCAGCGAATGACAATAGGAATAAATGAAACCGAGGATGTGCGTAAAACCATTACCTTGGTCACTGGTGCGAACAAAGGGATTGGCTACGAGACAGCTCGCCAACTGATAGATCGCGGCCACACGGTCTACATCGGAGCACGAGACCCCGAGCGGGGGAAGAAGGCGGCCGCCGAAATCGGTTGCCGTTTCGTGCATCTCGATGTCACGGACGACGACGTAGTAGCTGTTGCTTTAGCAACGATCGACGCCGACGAGGGACGCCTTGACGTATTGATTAACAACGCCGGCATCGGGGGATCACACCGTCCGACCGACGAGCTCACGGGTGCGGACGCAAGTCTGGTCTTCGAAACCAATGCAGTTGGAGTAGTCCGCGTGACGCACGCGGCACTCCCGCTTCTGCGTAAATCGAGCAATCCGGTAGTCGTGAATGTTTCCAGCGCCCTTGGTTCCTTCTGGGCCGTACATAACCCTGAGCACCCGGCATCTCTGCATGCAGCAGTCTTGTATGGCTCGAGCAAAGCCGCGGTGTCAATGATTACCGCGCAGTACGCAAAAGGCGTACCGGAAGTGAAATTCAATGCTGTCGAGCCTGGATACACCGCCACCGACCTAACCAATGGCAATGGTCGGCCAGTTGAAGAAAGCGGAAAAATGGTTGCAAGAATGGCCACGATCGACGCGGACGGACCGACGGGCACTTTTCAACAAGATTGCGGAGTTCTACCTTGGTGACTCCTGGAGCGTCCGCATCACCAAGCCATCGTCGAGCCACGCATCGACTGAGCCGAGGGGCTCATCATGATTGCTGAAATATTCGGAACGGACGGGGTTGTCGCGCTGATGGTGGGCGCGGCAATTCTGTTCGGTAGTAGTCGATTACCGAAGTTCATGAAGCACCTTGGCGAGGCGGGACGCGAAATTCGAGATATTCGAAAAGGGACGCACAGCGAAGTGATGCCCATCGGAGAGGAATCGACCGCTGAGGAGTCCGCGGCATCGAAGGCGCCGGATCACTATGCGGGCGATCTCGACGTTGATCGAACTACCACGAATCGAAAACAATGGCGACGGTGCTTATTACTGGCGCCAACAAGGGCCTCGGCTACGAGACCGCTCGACAACTCGTTGAGCGCGGGAACACCGTTTACCTCGGAGCTCGAGACGTCGTGCGCGGGGAAGCAGCCGCGATCAAGGTGGGTGCGCGGTTCGTGCAGCTTGATGTCACCGACGATGCGTCAGTGTCCGCCGCACTTCGAACGATCGAAGAGCTCGAGGGGCATTTGGACGTTCTCGTCAACAACGCAGGAATTTCCAGCGCCGACACCAGCGGTCAGGCCGCTCTGGCTCTCTTCGATACGAATGTGATCGGGGTCGTTCGGGTCACCCAGGCCGCCCTGCCCTTGTTGGAGAAGTCCGACAACCCGGTGGTCGTCAATGTCTCCAGCGCCCTCGGATCATTCTGGGCGGTGACGAACCCGGATCGTCGTCAGTTTCACTTTCCCGCCATCGTGTACGGCTCGAGCAAAGCCGCCGTCTCGATGCTCACCGTCCAGTACGCCAAGACGTATCCGCACATCAAGTTCAATGCGGTCGAACCCGGCTTCACCGCTACCGAGCTCACTGCGTTGAGCAGGGCAGGTCAGCCTGATGAGAAAGGTGCAGAAGTCATTGTGCGAATGGCGTGCATCAGCGCAGACGGACCTACCGGCACGTTTCAGGAGGGCGCGGATGAACTTGCCTGGTAGTCCGTCATTCTCACCCAAAAAGCACGGTGTGCCGCTGCTAAGGATGGCTAACTTCACCCCGGCTGAACGTAATGTCGGCATTAACCCGATGCAGCTGGAGAGTTAAGCGACGAAATGAAGCCATGCAGTATCCTGCGCGCTCCAGATCGCTGTGAGTCATTAATGCCGTTCAGCATGCGCTCTTCAACCGACTTGACGGCACTCGTGGCTCTCGCGAGTTTGCGGCGTCCGAGTGGGGTCAGTTGTGTGGGTAGAACGCGACCGACCGGAGGCTCTGATGGGCGCATGACGAATCCATCGCGTTCCAGGGATTGGAGGAGGACATTCATGGACTGTCGTGAGACGAACGCTCCGCGCGCCAGCTCCGAGTTGGACAGGCCGGGGCGCTGGGCCAGCAGCTCGAGGCACGCGTATTGGGTCACCGTCATGTCTAGTGGCTTCAGCACCGCCTCCATCGATGATCTGAGCGCGCTTGCGGCCTGTTTGAGGAGGTAGCCGAGGGATGTCTCCAGGTCAATGCCAGGTTCTTCTTGACTCATGTCAGTATTCTGACATACACTGGCGATGTCAGAGTACTGACATAAGCAAGAAGGAGTTCCACCGTGAGCGTCACTGGACCAGATTTCATTTCACTACAAGTGCGCGATCTCGAGCAGTCGGCATCGTTCTACGAGCAGTACCTCGGGTTGACGCGTTCGCAGGCGGGTCCTCCGCACGCTGTCGTCTTTGACACAAAGCCCGTCGCGTTCGCCGTTCGAGACAGGGTTCCAGGCGTCGACTTTGACACCGTTCCGCAACCTGGCATTGGCGTAGCAATCTGGTTGCACGCGACAGATACGCAGGCGATCCACGACGCTCTCGCGGCAGACGGAAAAACCATCGTCAGTTCGCCGATTAATGGGCCGTTCGGTCTCACCTTCACCTTCGCTGACTCGGACGGTTACCAAATCACGGTCCATGACCGCGCCTGAGTCGAAGACTCTTGTTTTCGGGGCGACGGGCTCTCTCGGCCAGCACGTTGTGCGAGGACTCGTCGCCCGAGGAATCGCACCCGAGACGATCACGGCGGTCGGTCGAAACGAGTCGCGACTAGCGGAACTTGCAGCAGCGGGGTTCGGCGCAGTCGCCATCGATCTATCGGATTCGGCCGGTATCGGAGAGCTGGTCTCCGGACACTCCGACATCGTCCTGATTTCAGGAAGCGACTCAGATCGTCTCTCCCAGCATGAGACCGTCATCGAGGCGGCCAAGAAGGCGGATGCACGTCACGTCTATTACACCAGCGGCGTTCGGGCCGACGACGGCCGGTTCAAGATCAATGCCGACCACAAGGCAACTGAAGATGATCTCATTGCCTCCGGCCTGACTTACACGATTCTCCGGAACACCTGGTATATCGAGAACTACATCCAGTCCCTGACTGGGCCCCGTTTCACCGGTGTTCTCGAAGCGGCCGTTGGTGACGCTGTGGTCGCAGCCGCCAGCCGAGGGGACCTTGCAGAGGCGTTGGCTATAGTCGTCGCCACGGATGGGCACGACAACGCCACATATAGCCTCTCGGGCGACACGAACTTCAGCTACGCGGACATTGCGGAATCGATGTCGGTGGTCCTTGAACGGCACGTCACGTATGTTTCGGTCACCCCTCATGAGCTGCGCAAGACGCTCATCGGTTCGGGGATGAACGAGGAACTGGCCAGCCTATTGGTGGGCCTTGAGGAAACAATCGCCGCTGGTGCGTTCTCAAAGGTGAGCGACGACCTCTCCCGCCTTATCGGCCGGCCAACAACTGGCCTCGTCGAAGGGCTCACAGGGGGATGAGCATCGCAGACGGAACTTCATACTGCCGTACGGCCCATCGTCCTTTGAATGTCTTCGGCAGTCTGTTCGACACTCGTCTTGAAACTGCGCTTCACGGTTTCTACCTAGGCAGCATCGAGACGAGCGCGGATTACATCTCCGTCAACACTTCGCGGCGTCCCGATTCATAACGACTCACTATGTTGTGCGAAGCCAACCTCGATCGTGTTCCGAGAAACAACGTTCGTGTCTGAACTAGGAGTTGTCGCGAGAAATTAGTGCGATGAAAATCGTTAGTGCCAGAGTGAGGCCCCTGGCCAGATCGAATGGCAGCCACCAGAGTGACGTGACCACTTCAGGTAACCACCTCGTCGTACGGTTGCGGAGCGAGTTACGTATTCTCTTCATGCAACTTCCGCAATCTGCGGCCGCCGCTACATCATTGAATTCACTACGATTTCGTTAAATTAAAGTCGCAATGTGGGTACCTCCAATTTTGTCACGAGCATTCATGTTCGCGAGGACCGTTCCCTTGGCGTCAAGCCGAGTAGGTGTTGGGGTCGCGTTTCGCCCAACGGGGCTTGTCAGACGGTGGGGACGCCCGGCAGCCTGCTCTAGCCGCTGACGTACTCTCAGTTTCTCGCGAGGGTTGGAGTGCCGTCGTTCATGATCGCTGAACGCTTCGTGATTTCGTCAAAGCTCCTTCAGGAGAGATCCAAATAGAGCCTTGATCAGGATAGGCACCGCAATTTCAGGGCTTTTTCCCGGCAGACATTCTGTCAAGAAGGAAAATTCGAGTTGACCAGGTAAGATAGTGGTGCGTCGGCCGGGACTTGAAGCCGGAACCTGTTGATTAAGAGGACTGAACAACCGGTTTCGGTGTGTTGCAATGGATGACAAAACCCGTTGATCGACCCGAAAACGTGTTTCGGATTGTTGATCTGGTTGCGTGGCGTTGCGTGAAATTCAGGATTGTATTCAGGACTGACGACCCTCGGTGACCCAGTCAGTTTTACTTCCTACGCCACTCAAGGCCATCCCTGTTCCAAAGTTGGTTCGTCAGGTCGAGGAGGCGAAACTGATTGAGAGCGCTTCGACTAAGGGCCCAGAGTTCGGCGCCCGAGTCGCTCGCCGAACGCATCAAGTGCGGCGAGAACTTCCGCTGATCGCCAAACACGTCGTCCTCGACTCGTCGATCCTGACTCGATGAGGATGCCTGCGTCCTCGAATGGTTGAAGGATGCGATCGACGTTGTTCTCGCCGACCCCGAGGCGTTGAGCAACAAGCTCCCGCGTAACGACGGGCTGGCTTATGAGCATGTCAGCTAGACGCCATGCCACGGCACCTTTTCGAGTCTTGATCAACTCGTCCCAGCTTTCGCGGATCGAACGGAGATCGCCGACGAGTTGACGGCCAAGGACGACCCCTTGAACGGATGACCTTGAGGTCATCGAGATAATTGCTTCAGTGTCGCCAGAGCGATACCGCTTGAGCGCTGCAAAGTACTCGTCCGTATTCGAAAGAAGTCCTGCTGAAATCGGCACCGTTGCTTGCGTGGTGAGACCTCGGTCGCGAAGCATTGCGTGCATCAGCGTTCGACCCGTGCGTCCGTTGCCGTCAATAAACGGATGGATGGTTTCGAACTGCGCGTGCGCTACGCCAACGAGAGCGATGACCGGGAGATCGGTTCGACGCATGAAGGTGACGAGATCGGCCATCAGCGCCGGCACGCGCTCGTAGGCCGGTGGTACGAACGTGGCAATTCGAGGACCGGCGTTGCCGGGACCAATCCAGTTCTGCTCTGTTCGCCATTTGCCGGCGATCGAAGGTCTGTCGTCTTCCATGAGCGTTCGGTGTGTCTCAAGAATCGATGTCTGGTCGATCGAGCTGGCCGCTTCGATTGCAGTCTGCATTGCGCGCGCATTCGCCACGATGACCTCAGCATTTCCCTTCGCTCCGCCTACTCCAGTTTCTACGGTCGCTATCGAGCGGGCCGACGCACTGAGCTCTTCGATCCTCGACGAAGACACGGCCTCCGTCCTCAATAGCACCGACCCGTACGGGCCGAGCTCTGAGCCAAATTCTGCGTCGAAGCGAACGATCTCGTTACTGGCCTCTTCAATCTCGGCGGCTAGTGAGGCGGGCAACCCAAGTTCAGCGTTGGTGATGAACGCCGGAATGGATCGAAGGTATGGGCCGGTCTGTTGACGGCGCTCGCGATTCGAATGGGGGATTGTCTCGTCGGGCGTCCAGTACGCCTCTTCTTCTCCCACAGCGGGCCACGGGGATTCGAAGGCAAGATTTGGTGTCGATTCTGGGTTCTTTGTTGCCGCGAGCTGACCACCGTTCGTCTGGCCTTTGACTTCGCGCTTCTGAGGTCCCATTGGCGCACTTTACCTCAGTTATGAGATAAGTGAGGTAAATCAGACGGTCCGTCCCTCAATTATGCGGACGGATCCAGTGGTAGTCATCAGGACTTAGTCGGTGCGCTTAGTCGGTGCGCCGGCCGGGACTTGAACCCGGAACCTGTTGATTAAGAGAACGTTAGGGGGTGTAGAAACGTGTAGTTGTTGCTGTCCTAGTTCTGTGTTTGCAAGGAAATCGCGAGTCCTCGGTCGGTATTAACGATCTGAATATTCGTGGTGTGTGGTCTGGGGCACGTTTCGCAATCAAGGACTTCGACGTCGAGGATCTGAACCCAAAACTCGTCCAACCTGTTGATTATTGAATAACAGGTTCGCAGCCGGATCTCTAATCTTCACCAAGGCTCTCAGAAAGTACCACTCGGGCACATTGTTCCCGAATCGCATATTCGATCGGGGAGAGTGGATGGCGTTCTTGAGGCGCGCACGTCGTAGATCGGCCATCGCTGTTGCTCTCTCCCTGTTGACCTTGATCGCGGCCGCCGAGATCCCCGCCGCGTCGGCCGCGTCGAGCGGCTTGGAGGCGCTCATCGGGAAGACGTTGCCCAAAGGGGAATTGCCCGCCAACAACCCGACGCCTTATCTTGCAATAGCGAATCCATACATCAAGCCAAAGAACCTCGACGGCACGGCATATCCTCCGCTCGTCGTGGACAACTCGTCGGGCGATTGGGTGGCGTTTTGGGACTTCAAAAACGCGAAGACCGCCGCGGCGTTTTATGAGCACCCACCTGCGAACGCCAACATCTTGCGCGAGGGAATCCAAGCCTGGTCGCCGATCAAAGGATCAACCGGTGTTCCCGGACGCACGCAGCTCCTTGACGAGCGCGAATGTCTCTGGTCCGGCGGCGCCGGCCAGGGAGGCGCGTCGGGGAAGGGAACTCCCTCGGGCGGAAAACTCGAATCCAGCAGGAAGTGCAGCGTTGGAACTGCCAGTTCGATTGGAGTTACGACCGATGTGCTGATCGGGAAAGTCGTCGTCATAGACAGCAATCAGAGCGGAGTTCCGTCAGTGATCGGCGGGCCGGGGAATCCTTCCAATGCGACAGAAAACGTCCTCATAGCCAAGATCGCAATCTCCCTCCTCGCCAAGGTTGGAATTCACTAAGCCCATTATTGGCGCATTGATTGAATAGAGTTCTCCTGAGACCTTGGGGGAATCCGTGAAACGAGTTGCCTACGCGTCCGCGATGCTGTCCGTAACGCTGCTCCTAGCGTCATCGACCGCAGGCGCGTCGATCACCAAGAAGGCTGCGGGAAAGCAGTACTTGAAGGATGTCGCCCCACTCAACACCCAAATAACAAAGTTCAACGGGGAGAGTGACAAGTGGACTAGCGCCACGACGGACGCTCAGGGGGAAAAGGCAGCAACTCCCCTCATTGCAGCCTTGCGAACGCTCCAGAACAAACTCCTGAGCCAGTCATGGCCAGAGGGGGCCAAGCACGACGTCCGAGTTCTTTACAATGAGACCTCCTCCCTTGAAGCTGACCTACTCACCATCAGCACGATTTCAGATCTCGACTCCGGAAGTTGGGCGTCGAAGTTCGCCAATGACGCGACCAAGGTGGGGAGCGATGCGAACATCGTTCGTCACGATCTCGGATTGCCACTCACCTAGCGAGATCCTCGGATGGGTTGTCGGCGGCTCTAAGAGAAGTCGTCCGGCGACATGAAGGTTGAGATATCGGAACAGAGCGTGTGCGGCGAGTCGAGTCGTTCAGCTAGATCGTTGACGTCTCTCATTTCTGGGACTTCGTAGTCGGGATCAACCCAACCGCATCGCACGCACGTCCCGCCGCCAACTCGATACGAGCCGCACGTCGCGCAACGCTGATTCGGTCAGGCGGGACCACCTCACGCGCGCCGCCGTCATGGTCGAGATGAAATGGCTAACGGCCGCCACGCCGATCTCTGCATCGTAACTTCCCGCGTTCTTAGCGTGGGTCAATTGATTAACCAAGTCCCAGGTCTCGCGCGTCAAACTTCTTGAGGTACGAACGCAATTGCTCGCCCGATATTGACAGCCGAAGTCACCTCATTCCACGGATGGCCGAAGCGAACCTGTACGAAGAGCCCGTTTTTCGGGCGCTGCACCTTTCACCGAAACGACGGCGCGCGGAGAAGCTCTCGTTCAGTTATTAGGCCCCCCAAACGAGGTCGCTTGACATCGCGATCAACAACGGTTTCGAACAAATTTCTATTTTTCTTCCACGAGCACAGGGAACTGTGCTATCTGTTGTTCTATGGCAATAGGAAAACAATCAGACGAACAATCGAGACTGAGTTCCCCCATCGTTTTTCGGTTCGATCCAAATTCCGGCATTCCCACATTCAAACAAATCGTTCACCAAGTGGAGAATGCCGTTCTACTCGGATACCTCAAAACAGGCGACCAATTGCCTCGGATCCGCGACGTCGTCGATGCTCTCTTAATCAATCCCAACACCGTAAGCAAAGCGTATCGAGAGTTGGAGTATCGCGGCCTAGCGCGTGGCCGGCCCGGTCAGGGGACATTCGTCATCGCGGAGACGGCCAGCATCAATACGGTTCGACTGTCAGCGCTGAGGGAGTCATTCACGTCGGGGTGGCTCGCGGAAGCGCGGTCAGCAGGTATTGACGACGACGCGATCGTCGCCTTACTCCTGAACGTGATCGCCGACAATACAGTGCGCGTGGACACTCGCATCGACGAAGCCGGACCCACCGGCGATAATGAGGTCGTTGCATGACAGTCATCTCGACCGACAACCTCACCGTCCGATACCGCCACCGCCTCGCCTTAAACAACTGCACACTGAAGGTTCCGTCGAACCGCATCACCGCCCTCGTCGGTGAGAACGGCGCTGGCAAGACGACGTTTCTCAACTGTGCGGTGGGATTGCAGCGACCAACGTCCGGGACCATTGAAATCTTCGAGGGCCTGCCGGCTGGTAGCGCGGAAGCTCGTGAACGGGTGGCATACGTTGGTCAGGAGTCACCGTTGTACCGCAACCTCTCGGTAGCGAACATGCTGATCGTGGCTCGAGAACTCAATCGGGAATTCGACCTCGCGCTCGCGACAACGCGCATTACCGAGTTGGACATCCCGTTGTCGAGCAAAGTAGGCAACCTGTCGGGAGGTCAGCAGGCTCAGGTCGGTCTGACTCTCGCGTTGGCGCGCCATCCCGATGTGCTCATTTTGGACGAGCCCCTGGCTGGTCTGGACCCGCGGGCGCGGCGCGCTCTTATGCGCGAGATTCTCGCGGCGGCCGCGGACGACCAGGTGACGGTTCTCTATTCGTCGCACGTCGTCTCCGAGCTCGAACGCGCGGCTGACTACCTGATCATTCTCGAACGTGGCAAAGTGCGTGTAGCGACAGGCATTGAGGAGTTTCTCGCCGATCATCGAGTCGTCGTTGGTCCGACCGACCTCCTCGACAACCTGCCGAAGAGTTGCGAGGTTCTTGATTTCCAGCGCGCCGGTCGCCAAGTCCAAGCGCTCATTTGCGACACTGAACGGGTCCTCACATCATCGGCGGCATGGGAATTGCACGCGCCCCAGTTAGAAGACTTGGTACTGGCCTATTTGACCCCCGAAAGCGACAGGGGCTTTGGGGCATCGGACGACCGTGCTTTGAGGTTGGAGTGGACGCGATGACCAAACTGATCGCGGTGCGTACCCCAATCGAACACGACACAAAGAGTGGCTCGTGGCTTCGAAGCGTGTCTAAGGTGACCTGGGTCCAGCATAAGACGGGGCTCATATCAATCACCCTCCTCTTTGCAGCGTTCGCGATCGTACTCCTCGTGACCGGGCAGTCGTCGCACCAGTGGTACGCGCAGTACGTCGCGAATTCTTGCCTCTCTCATCCAGCGGCACCGCATTTGGCCGGCTGCGTAAAACTCCAAGAGAACCTGCTGGAGCAAAACAACTCGCATACAAATATCGTGATGTGGGCCGCCCGCACAGTGACGTTGCTTGCGGCGATATTCCTTGGGGTTCCGCTCCTATCTCGGGAACTGGAGTCGGGTTCTTATCGGTTCGCGTGGTCCCAGGGCGTCGGTCGAATTCGCTGGACGCTTTTGAAGAGTGGATTACTGGCGGTCGCGCTGATGGCCGTCACGGTAGCCTTCAGCGTCGTCTTGTGGTGGTACTTGGCTCCGTTCAATGGAGCCGGGCTTAGCGATCACTGGATCCCCGACCAGTTCGACATCACGTACCTGTCGCTTGCTCTGTGGGCGGCCCTTGCTTTTTTCGTCAGCGTGATAATTGGCGGCTTGGCTCGAAAGGTTATTCCGGCCATGGCGACGGCAATGGGGACTGTCGGGGTACTTGTGATTCTTACATTCATCTATCTTGACAAGTGGATACTCACAATTAACGCTCGGGTTTTTAGAGTTCCGGTCGATGAGGGTTACGCACCGAATACTGGCGCGATCAATGAAGTGAGCAGCTCGGACGTGGCCGGTCCACGCGGCGCGTGGATGGTGCATGGATGGATCACGAATCGATCGGGAACGGTCCTCAATAAGGCGCAGACGTTCAGACTCCTTACGCGTGCCTATGTTGCCGTTCAAGGCTCAAACAATCCACACGCTGCCAACGCCTGGCTCGCTGCCCATCATTACGTGGCGTGGAACACCTATCAACCTTCGAGCCACTATTGGCCGCTTCAGTTTGGTTACGCCGCCGGACTCCTAGCGTGCGTGCTCCTTCTTATCGGCGCGACTGTCCGGGTAGTGCAGCGCGTAGGCAGCGGTAGCGCATTGCGGAACTCGGTTTGGATGGCCGTCGGGAAAATTGGGCCGAGCCGGGCACGCGGGCGGCACGCACGGTTGTTGAATCCATATGACCAGTCAACGAAGTTCAACAAGAGATCGTGGGGAACCTTGGATCAATGATCGCGTAGATCCGTTGACGCGAACTAGCCGGAGTTTCCGTGCGAAGCAAGAAGTAGCAACGTAAAAAGGAGAAGGAATATGTTCATAAAATCTAGAGCGGTGCGACTGGTTGTCGCGGTCACCCTGTTCGCGAGCTTTGGGGCACTTGTTGGTGTCGCGGATGCTTCGGCAGCGTCGGCACCAATTGCGCCTGCGAGTGCATCCGTGCCGCCACCGGGTCCAAGCGGCTGCAATAGCGGCTCATTTTGCAGTTACAACGGCGCAGGGGGAACTGACCTTTGTTTCCAGACAACCGCGACGACTAATTTTCCGCCAGGCTGTGCGGGAGAAAACGTTGGAGCATTTAATAACACGTCAGTCAACGTGGAACTTTACAAAGGAAGCGGCGAGACCGAGGCGTACTATCTGCTGGGGCCGGGAGACTATCTCCTGACTATGAGTAGCAACGACTTCAATCATTGTCCGGGGGGCGGCACGTCGTGCGTTGGTTACGGGAAGCCCATGGGCGACAACGTCAATTCGGTATATATTCCGACCTAAACCACGCTGATTCCGCAAATCTCTCATTCGGCTCAGTTGCGTCGCAGACAACTGAGCCGAATGATTCACCATTGTGTGGGTGTTACGTGGGTGTTCTTCAGGGCAGGAAACTCTAAATCGTTCCAAAAGCCCTAATGAACCTTGGTGCGCCTTGGTGCGCCGGCCGGGACTTGAACCCGGAACCTGTTGATAAAGAGAACGTTAGGGGGTGTAGAAACGTGTAGTCGTTGCTGTTGTAGTCCTTTGTTTGCAAGGAAATGGCGAGACCTCGGTCGGTATTGACGATGTGAATATTTGTGCGGTGTGGTCTGGCGCGTGGTCTGGTGGAGCGTGACTTAGGAATGAACGGGGTAGGCGAATTAAAAGCTCTCCGCAGGCGTCAAGCCTGCATCGGCCCGAACGACTTCTAGGCGGCAATAGCGCGGATCCATGTTGTGGGGCCGACGTCAACAATCTCGGAGTGGCGGACGCGGAAGGCGGATTTTGAGATGTGAGGTCGAGTTAAAACATCAGCAAAAATCTCTACTGAAATTCTATTGACTGAAGGTATACCTTCAGAGTATTCTCTCGGTCATGAGTGTACCTATGGCCCTACTCGGGCTCCTAGATCGTGAACCAAGCCACGGCTACGACTTAAAGCGCGACTACGACGCTTACTTCGGTCGGGGTCGCCCGCTTCCCTTCAGTCAGGTGTACGCGACGCTCGGGCGCCTAGCACGCGACGGAAAGGCATTGGTTGGTGAGGCCGAGCCTGGGTTTGGACCAGACCGCAAGCGGTACACGATTACCGAAGATGGCAGGAGCGAGGTTGAGGTGTGGCTCGCTGAGCCGATCCCGGCTGAGCCGCATTTTCAGACTGAGCTCTTCGTAAAGGTCGTCCTCTCTCTCATGCTTGGTCGCCGCGCGGAGGAATACCTCGACGTGCAGCGCACTGCGCACCTCGCTCGGATGCGCGAACTCACCGACCTCAAGCAAAAGGGTGGAGTCGTCGACATGCTGTTGGCTGATCACGGCCTCTTCCACTTAGAAGCTGATCTGCGCTGGATCGACCTCACCGAGGCGCGGCTCGCGGCGCTGGCAGATGAGGTAGCAGCGTGAGCGCGGTGGAGAGGTCTTCTTCGGTGTCTGTCGGAGCAACGATCCTCGAGGCGCGCGACCTCGTGCTCTCCTTCGGAGAGACTCCCGCGCTTCGTGGCGCGAGTCTCTCGGTGGTAAAGGGCGAGGTCCTTGCCGTGATGGGTCCGAGCGGGTCGGGCAAATCAACCCTGCTGCACTGCCTCGCGGGCATACTCACACCTGACTCCGGTGAGGTCTACTTCGATGGTCAGCGTCTCGACACACTGCGCGAAGGCGATCGCAGCCGACTGCGGCGGGAACGATTCGGCTTCGTGTTTCAATTCGGCCAGCTCGTCCCAGAACTCACCGCAGAGGAGAACGTCGCCCTGCCGCTCCTGCTTGCCGGGGTTCGCCGTGAGGAGGCTCTTCGATCGGCACGATCGTGGTTCAAGCGGCTCGAGCTCGATGACTTGGAACGTCATCGGACCGGAGAGATGTCGGGCGGTCAGGCGCAACGTGTCGCACTGGCCCGCGGTCTCGTCGCTCACCCGGACGTATTGTTTGCGGACGAGCCCACCGGCTCGCTCGACTCGCTCACTGGCGAACTCGTGATGGGCCTCTTGACGCGCACCGCGCGCGAGGAAGGTTCTACGGTGATCCTCGTCACCCACGAGCCGCGGGTCGCCGCCTACGCCGATCGCGAGGTGATCGTGCGCGACGGCAAGGTCACCTCAGCCGAACGGATCGTTCGGTGATACGACTCGGACTCCGCTTGACGCTGGGGAGCGGTCGTGAAGCGAGGGCGCGAGTTTTGGTCACTGCGGCGGCTGTCGCTCTCGGCGTCGCTCTATTGTTGGCCGCCCTCGCTGGCGTCAATGGATTGCACGCCCAGACCGACCGGGGTGCGTGGCTTGACACCTCAGCGCAGGCGTCCCATCCCACGTCAACGTCCCACGGATTGTGGTGGCTCTCGAGCGTCGACCAGTTCGACAACCAGGCGATCGACCGGATCGACGTTGCCGCCGCCGGGCGGGACGCCCCGGTCCCGCCGGGGATTTCACACTTACCGGGGCCGGGTGAGTACTACGCCTCGCCGGCCCTCACGGCGCTCTTTGAATCCGAGCCGGCGAACGAGCTTCGTGATCGCTACCCGGGGCACCAAATTGGGACCCTCGGCGCGGCGGCGCTGCCGTCTCCGAACTCGCTCATCATCGTCATTGGCCATTCCGCGCGCCAGCTGTCGCAGATACCCGATGCGCTCGAGGTCGGCGCCATCCAGCGCACGCCGGCCAGCTGCTACAACTGCCAAAACGCCAACGGGAGCGGCTCGGTGCTGGAGTTCATACTGGCTGTCGGCGCTATCGCGCTCTTGTTGCCCATGCTGATCTTGATCGCTACAGCGAGCCGGCTCTCGGCCGCCCGCCGCGAGGAGCGATTCGCCGCGATGCGGCTCATCGGCGCTACGCCGTACCAGATCTCCGTGGTCTCAGCCGTGGAGGCGGCGGTCGCCGCGCTCACGGGTGTCGCGGTCGGCTTTGCACTCTTCTTCGTCCTTCGGCCGCTGCTCTACCACGTGTCTTTCACCGGAGTTCCCTTCTTGGCAGGCGATCTTTCGTTGCACTGGATCGACGTCGCACTCGCCGTGATTGGCGTCCCGCTGGCGGCCGTCGTGTCCGCGCGCCTCGCGCTTCGGCGGGTCCAAGTATCACCGCTGGGCGTGAGTCGCCGAGTGTCGTCCCGCGCGCCGCGAATCACGCGGATCATCCCGCTCGCCGCCGGCATCGCCCTGCTCGCGTACTTTGACGCCGCAGGCAAGCCGGGCAACGTCGGCAGCCAACTCCTCGAGCTGCTTGTCGGTTTCACACTCCTTGTAGTCGGTCTGGTGCTCGCAGGTCCCTGGTTCACGACCGCGGGTTCACGACTCATGGTGAAGCGTGCCAAACGCCCCGCTGCACTCCTCGCCGGGCGCCGACTCCTCGATAATCCGAAGGCCGCCTTCCGGTTCATCAGTGGGCTGGTCATTGCTCTGTTCATTGCTAGTGCTTTGATCGGGGCTCTCAGTTCCATCGCCACCGCGAGCAGTGCCGGCGGGGGGAGTACGGCGGGCAGCAACACCCTCGCTGACCCATTTTGCTCCTTCTCAACGTCCAACTGTCCCGCGTCGGCCAAAGTTGCCTCGGTGTCCGATCGGGTGCTCGCCGAGCTTCGCTCGACGCCCGGCGTGCGCAGCGTGACGTTAGTTCATCAAAACCCCCAAGGTTCGCTGAGATTCTCGCTCGGGCCATCCCGCGCTCCATTGAGGAATTCGTTCGGGATTGTTGCATGCGACCAGCTCGCGAAGACGCCCGCCATAGGCAGGTGCGCCCCGGGAGCTTCGGTGGCGGACGTTGGCTACTTCCTATCGAACGTCCTCGGGCACAACTCTCACGCTTCAACAACGGTCTGGCCGTCAGCGAATATGTCGGTGGAGAAGGCTGCGAAACTTCCGGTGGTTGCGGTCGTCATCGCGACGAACGGCTCCTCGAGTTCGATCGAGCGGGCGCGTACCGCGCTCGAGCTGGCTTTTCCGTACCAGGGGACACCGGTCGCGGTCGACGCCTTCGATCCCTCGACCGCTCGCCTGCTCGCCATGGTCCAGGACATGACCGACGTGATGATCGTGGCGAGTCTCATCATCGCCGCTTGCAGTCTCGCCGTGAACATCGCCGCCGGGTTAGGCGGGCGCAAACGACCGTTCAGCTTGCTCCGGCTGACCGGGGTCCCGACCTCGCTCTTGCATCGTGTGGTCGCGCTGGAGTCAGTGCTGCCGCTCTTCATCGTCGCCGGGGTCTCGATCGTGGTCGGCCTCCTCTCGGCTGCTCTCTACCTGCACTCGCAGGTCGGTATCGCGTTTCGAACACCGGGAATCTCGTACTGGGCCACAGTGCTCGGCGGACTCTGCGCGTCGCTCGCGATCATCGCCGCAACCTTCCCGCTCCTCAACCGGATGACGGGTCCCGAGGTGGCGAGAAACGACTGAATGCTGTGAACGTGATCAAAACCAAAGTCCGTCCAAAGTCCCTGGCCTTGCTGGTTTTACTTCCGCTCGCCGTTGTTTCGGCGTTGCTAGCCAGCTGTGGATCCCCCAACAGTGTCCCAGGTCCGACTGGAACCCTGACGGGTACGCTCCACGCCGTCGGAGGCCCTGTCGGCGCCGGCCCGCGAGCCCTCAACGGACAGATCACTCTCGACGGTTCGAGTGGTCACGTTACGAGCATTGCCGTCGGTGCCACGGGTCGATTTTCCGTACCCGTGTCTGTCGGTACGTACATCGTCTCGGGTCAGAGTCCGCAGTACAAAGGCGGAGCTTCAGAGTGCCACGCTCCGGGACCGGTCACTGTGACCAAAGGCGCGACGATCAGGGTGCAGGTTGATTGCGTGGAGAAGTAGTGAACAGCGACGCGCGCGATGAGGTGGTATCGAACGCCCGTGCGACGCTCGGGAAAAAGAAAGTTCCATCGGCCCACGTCATTCGAAGCCGCCGCCTCTCGGCTCGCGCCAAGTTTGACCTCGTGTTCGACACGACGCTCTTTGTCGCATTTGCGATCGCCCACGCCAAAGACTTCACCGGACTCAGCCTCCATGAGTGGTTCGGCGTCGCGTTTGGCATCGCGCTGCTCTTCCACTTCTCCTTGCACTGGGAGTGGGTCGTTCGCACAACGAGGACGATGCTTTCAACCTCTGGTCGTCGCCGTTTCATGTGGTTTGTGAACTTGGCACTACTGGGCGACCTGATGATGTGCATCGGCTCTGGCGTGTTGATCACCAATTGGCGCGCCTTCGGCACCACCTTCAACGCCAGTGCGTTCTGGACCAACCTGCACGGAACGACGGCGGGCGTCGCGATTGCGCTGGTGGGCATACACATCGGACTCGACTGGGGCTGGATTGCGAACGCCGTTCGGCGGATGGTGGGACTGTCACCGAGGCGAATCGGAAAGAAGAGAAATGAGGACTGAGAAAGCGAGGCTGCACATACCACTGCGTCTGCGGGCGTTACTAGGAGCAACGCTCGTCGTCGCAGTGCTGTGGTTCATCACGGTGTTAGCGGTGAGGGTATTCGTTTCGACTCCTCCACTCGGCGATCAAAGCGGGCGCCTTGGCAACGTTGGCAGAGTCGCGATCGGTCGGAAGCATGGGGGTCAGTTTTTTTCTCTTCGCCAGAGTTTCGGTAATGCTTTTGACCTTTCTGCTTGGCACAAAGTCGCAATGGTCTTGATCGTCGTTACTCTTACCGCGCTTGCGGTGGCCATTATTGATCGACTTCGGCGTACGAGTCGCCGGAGCCGACACGCACGAACAGTCTGAATCTGCGCTGCTGCACTTGTGATGTCGTTCGGAGCGGCTTCAGCGCTTTACGACCTGATGGGTGATCGCCATGGGATAAATATTTCTCAAAACTGAAGGCCTTGACCGTTTGCGTGCGACCATCGCTGAACAGTTAGATCGTTACTTCAGTAGACCGTGGAGGTTTTGAACAGGGTCCAGTCCAGCAGAAATATCGGAGAAGTTCGTACCGAGGCGTCTCAACTGCTCGACGTGCAACTTCGACAGTTCCTCTAGACGGTGCGCTCCTTCAGAAGTGAGTGCGAGTCGAACCACCCGCCGATCATCGTCATCTCTCGATCGGGTGATGAGGCCTAGCGTTTCGGCTCGGTCAACTAGTCCAACAACTGAATGATGGCGGAGTAGTAAGTAGTCCGCGACCTCACCGATTGTGGGTCCCTTTAGATCCCGGTGTCCCCGGATCGCAAGGAGCAGTTGATGCTGGGCGGTGGTTAGCCCGGCAGCCTTCGCTTGCTGCTCGCTCCATCGGTCGAACAGACGCATGCTCGTTCGAATGCTGAGTAGGCGAAAGTACGTCTCATCGGAGAGTTCCACGCCATTCATAATAGCATCGTGTCACGATATAATTCCGAGATGCCGATTTCGAAAGTGTCCCTTACAAAATGCACCCATCGTGAAAGCGTCGTCGCATGAGCGACACACCTGAGGCGATCTCCTCCGGCGCGGAGCAGACTCTGGGCGACTTTACGACGTCTCCTCAGATTCTCAGATTGGTTCCCCTCGCCGTCCTGGTGGGAGTGCTCGGGGCCGGAGTTTCCCTGGCGCTACTTGACATGATCGGGTTTTTCACCAACCTCCTTTACTATCAACGTCTCAGTGTTCATCTGGTGTCTCCGTTCGGGAACACCCTGGGACCGATCGCCGTCATCATTCCGGTCGGCGGTGGTTTGATCGTCGGGTTGATGGCCCGCTTTGGCTCGGAGCAGATCCGCGGGCACGGCATCCCTGAAGCAATGGAACGAATCCTCATCAATGGCAGCCGAGTCCAGCCGCGACTCGCCATCTTGAAGCCGATTTCGAGCGCGATCAGCATCGGCACTGGGGGACCGTTCGGCGCCGAGGGCCCCATCATCTTGACCGGAGGCGCGATCGGCTCAATTATCGGCCAACTCTTTCCGCTGACGGCGGCCCAGCGGCGCAGTCTCCTAGTTGCGGGGGCGGCAGCGGGGATGAGCGCGGTCTTTGGCACGCCGGTCGCCGCGACCTTGTTCGGGGTCGAACTGCTCGCCTTTGAGTTTCGTCCTCGCTCCATGGTCTTGATTGGAATCGCCGCCGCAACGGCCGATGCGCTGCGCATGGGAATGGCGTCAGCGCATTTGGTGACGCCCCAGCCGATCTTTGTTATTCCGAGTCATGGCCCAATCGCGGGTTTCAATCTTCTTGGCGCCGCCGCCATTGGCGTGGCGTGTGGACTCATGGCCTGGGTGATGACGCACGCGGTGTACCTCAGCGAGGATCTCTTCAAGAAGCTCACTCGACGACTTCACTGGATGTGGTGGCCGATGGTGGGGGGCCTCATCATTGGTCTCGGCGGGTTGGTCGATCCTCGAGCGCTGGGCGTGGGTTACAACACAATTCACGCGGAGCTGCTGGGTCAACTCACCATCGGCGCCCTCCTACTGCTCTTTGCGGTGAAATTGATCATCTGGTCGGGCGGACTCGGAAGCGGCACCAGTGGCGGGATCCTCGCGCCAATCCTCATGATGGGCGCAGCGCTCGGTGGAGTTCTTGGTCGAGCCTTGCCCGGTGCCTCGCCCGGCGTGTGGGCGCTCATCGGCTTGGCCGCCGCGCTCGGCGGCGTGACTCGGTCGCCCTTTACCGCAATCATCTTCGCCTTCGAGCTGACTGACGACACGCACATTCTTTTGGCTCTTCTGGTGGCGGCAACGCTGGCGCACCTAGTGAGTGTGCTGGTTCTCAAACGATCTATTCTCACCGAGAAGGTCGCGCGGCGAGGGTTTCATGTGATGCGCGAATACTCGGTCGATCCGTTGGAGGCCACGTTCGTTCGCGAAGTGATGGAGACCGATCTCTTGACGGTGGAGCCCGACGCTTTCGTGGCCGACGTGTACGCCTCGATGCCGGAAGGATCGCGCCAACGTCGACAACGTCTCTATCCCGTGATGGACGATGACAACACGCTCGTCGGGGTGCTCCCCTGGTCGGCCGTCCTCGAATCGAAGGACGTCCAGGAGTTACGAGTTCGTGACGCGATGACTCTGTCACCCGTTACCGCCTTTGCAGACGAGATACTACGTTCCGTGGCCGACCGGATGGCGGCGCAAGGGGTCAGCGTGGTGGTCGTGGTCGACCGAGAAGATCCCACGCGCTTCGACGGCTTCGTGAACCAATTCGATCTCCTTCGTGCGCGAGAGAAGTTACTGGTCGAGGAGCGCCACACGGAGCGGGTCTTGACGTTGCGACCACTCTCACGGCGCAGTGAAGTTCCCGTGGTCAGCGAGATCGAGTTTCCAGATTGCGACGAGGAATCGGGGATCGTATGAGAAGAGCAATGGTCAATTTCGTCCTCGACGACGAGGGTGACTGGATCGCACGACTCACATGCGGGCACAGTCAGCACGTTCGACATCGCCCACCGTTTCAAGAGAGGTCCTGGGTTCTCGACGCCGAGGGTCGTCGTGCGCGTCTTGGCACGTATCTCTCATGTCCGCTATGCGATCGGGCCGAATTACCGAAAGGACTGCGCCCACTTCGCAGGTCACCCGCGTGGGATAACGAGACGGCGCCGTCAGCCATCAAAATGTTCCACCACCTCGCTGAGGGAACGTGGGGGGTCATTACCGTTGAGGACGGACAGATGAAATACCTCACCAACGGTGAGGTCGTGTTGAACAAATTCGTGGACAAGAAATCTCCCCAAGCGATTCCGCCGGGGCTCGATCATTGCGTCGAGTTCACCGGACCAGTTCACTTTACGATTGACTACTTGTCCGTCGAGAGAGACGACTCCAGAGATCCTGTCGATGCATCTACACTGCACTTCGCCCGAGAGTCTCTTGCCAGCGTCGGACCAGAAGTAGGCGGCGAGTCCGCCTGTTTCGCAAATGTGGTTTGCACCGTCTGTGGGGCCGTTTTTGAAAGTGATCCCCACGTGCACCGGAACTGAAATTACTGCCGAAGTAAGCCCAATAGTGGGGTGGGTAAAATGGCTTTGAACCCGGAGGGGATTGTCGTTCACAACCGGACAGCGAGTGGCTCTAAAGACTCACCCAACTGGGTGAACTCGTCGAGCACTTTGCATTTCAAGGCTCGAGGGACCGGCGGCTGATCCAAGTGAAATGGGAGGAATCGAACCGATATCTCGGCTAATGTGTGCCCGAAATGCTGCCTCTTGTGCAGAAATACGGCGGCGAGATCCTCGTTGGAGCCCGCAGAGGGCGATCCGCCGAACAGCGCGATCGTGATCCGTTTTGCCGACACCGACACAGTTTGGGCGCTCTTGAACGACCCCGACTATCAGCGGGTGAAGGAGCTTCGGCTGAGCGCCACGTCACGCGGACAGATGGTGGTGGCTCCGGCGTTCGCGCTTCGCGAGTAACTCTTGCTCTCGTTCATCGAACGCCAATCGCCATCGTTCGCCGAAGCCCAAGATGATCTTGCAATGCCCGACTCATAGGGGCCGAATCGGATGCCATTCAACGCCGGAACTACGGGTCATGGTGCAGTTCCCATTCCAGTGCGGGATTTGCTCCAAGCCATCCCCATTTGTCCGCCTGCATATACGCTTGCCACACAACATCTTGCACCGCACCGACTTCGATTGGACCAAGTCGTTTTCGCAAGGCGAGTCTCTTGTAGAGAGCGTCCAAGTCTGAAGCGCGAATCAAATTGAGCGATTTCTTGCCGAGCGTTGGCATCACCATCGAATTGAGAAGACTCTCGTAGCTTCGAACTTTCGCCGGTCCAAGATTGCGAGATTGAAGCTTGAGCCACATATCGCAAAGCGCATTGAATTTTGTCGACGATCCTCGATAGTTTCCAGCGCCGACCGCAGCGATTTCGCGGCGCAGCGCTGCGTGTGCTTGCTTCTGCGTGCCGTGAACTACTCGAGTTAGTTGGCGTCGACGTCCGTTCGCGGGATCGGGACCTATCTCGAATCTGATCTCCCACGTGCCTTCACTTTTCTCTCTCATCGATCCAGTCATTGCTCTTCCCGTTTTCGTCTCGGTTTGTTCCGCATCCAGTAAGTACCCCGAGTTTGGAAAAGTTGTCCCGCTTCACGGCGAGAGGTGACTGGGCGAGAACGGCTTTGCCGCTATTGACAGCGACCAGCGAACGGTGTGGTTCGAACCAAGACTGGCGATTACTCGAAATAAACCTCCGATTGTGTGGTGTTTTCCGAGGTTTTTTTGGCGAAAAATGCCTACAAAAGAGATAATCGGTGCGTTGAAAACCACGTCTTATCAGGAGTTTTACTTTGTGCGCCGGCCGGGACTTGAACCCGGAACCTGTTGATTAAGAGCGAGTTGCGTACTGTTTTGTGATGTATTTATCGTTGCGCATGTCTTGGAAATTCAAGCAAACGTGTCGTTTTGAGTTGGCCTGGCTTACTTGAGTCGAACTGGTGTGTGGGATTTTCTGTGGGATTTTCCACACCGGCTAAGGGACGACGAGCTGTTTAGAGGACTCAAACTTCGCGACCGGTTTTCTCAACTGAGCCAAGCTCGCCTGATGAATCTCTATGTCCGCCACCTTCCGGGTCTTTCCTTTTCGTGCCTCGTTCGAAGTACTGCCGCGACTGACTCACGAAGGCAGTAATCGTCTCATCTCAACTCGACTATCAGATCCGGCTCCGTTGCATTTCTAACCTCGTCAATGGTCACTCCGGGCGCAAGTTCTCGGAGCACGAGACCCTCCGCCTCAACGTCAATGACGGCAAGATCAGTAATGACTCTCTGCACGCAGGTCCTACCTGTCAGCGGAAGCGAGCATTCTCGAACGAGTTTGTAGTGCCCATCACGCGAAGTGTGTTCCATCATCACGATGACTCGCTTTGCGCCGTGCACGAGGTCCATCGCTCCACCCATCCCCTTTACCACCTTGCCGGGAATCATCCAATTTGCGAGATCCCCACTGCTGGAGACTTGCATTGCGCCGAGCACGGCGACATCGATGTGGCCACCTCGAATCATTGCAAAGGATGCGGCCGAGTCAAAGAACGACGCGCCCGGCACAACCGTTACGGTTTCCTTGCCAGCGTTGATGAGGTCGGGGTCCACTCTGTCTTCCTTCGGGTACGGACCGACTCCGAGTATTCCGTTTTCAGAGTGAAGAATTACCTGACGATCTGCCGGAATGAAGTTTGGCACAAGCGTAGGAAGTCCAATCCCTAAGTTGACGTATTGCCCATCGAAAAGTTCCATCGCGACCCGAGCTGCAAGTTCATTGTGAGAGCGTCCGGTCACAGCGCTACTGTCCGTCGCTCGACTCGTTTTTCGATGTGAGTTGCAACAACCACTCTTTGGACAAATATCCCAGGCGTATGGACGCGCGCCGGGTCGAGTTCCCCCGGCTCGACAAGTTCTTCGACCTCCGCGATAGTTATGTAGCCGGCAGTTGCACAGAGGGGATTAAAGTTTTGGGCGCTTTCTTCGTACACGAGATTGCCGTGGCGGTCACCCACTCGGGCGTGAACGAGGGCGAAATCGGCGCGTATGCCATATTCCAAGATGTACTCCTGGCTGTGAAAAATCCGGACTTCCTTGGCGGGCGAATCGAGAGCTATTCCGCCCCCTTCGCTGTAGCGCCAGGGGAGGCCCCCTTGCGCCACTTGAGTTCCGACTCCTGCAGGTGTATAAAACGCGGGAATACCGGCACCCCCGGCCCGCAATCTCTCCGCGAGCGTCCCTTGAGGCACGAGCTCCACTTCGAGCTCACCTGAGAGATACTGGCGCTCGAACTCCTTGTTTTCTCCAACGTACGAAGATGTAGTTCGCGCAACTCTTCCATGAGACAGTAAGAGTCCAAGTCCCCAATCATCGACGCCACAGTTGTTGCTCACTATCTCCAGCTGGGTGGCACCATTCCTCAAAAGTGCTTCGATCAATATTGAAGGGATTCCGCACAGGCCGAATCCTCCGACCGCGATTGAGGAGCCGTCGGGTATGTCCTTGAGCGCTTCGTCGGCACTGCAAAATGTCTTGTCCACGTAGTCCCTGTCTCTTTTGTAGTACTCGAATTTCGGTGACCCAACCCCCAACGAGAGGCTGCTCGCGATTGGCAGCCTCTCGTTGGATCATGTCTTCAGCGTTCTCGAAGCCGAATCTCCTAACCAGTAATGGAGAAGTTCGAGAAGGTTGCACCGCCCATAACGCCTGGGTCTTCCGAATCCGCGAACATACCCACGTCTTCGGTGGCGTCGGCCCCCGTCAGCGTCTCGGTACCAATCGTTGTCCACGTCGTTCCGTTGGTTGAGTAGTACGCCGTGACCGATGACGTACTTGTTCGCGTGAGGCGGAGCCAGATAGGAGCTGCGAGGCTACCGACATCGACGTTGTCGTCCAGACCACCCGAGCTGTTGTTGTCCCACTGAAACGAGACGCCGTCAGCACCTGCGGAAGGGTAAACAATGAGGGTGCAATAACCCAAAGCTGAACCTGCGCCCTGGATATTGTCACGGAGCATGAGGCCTGCCTTGGCGTACGTACCAGAGTCGACCTGAGAGTTCACTTCTACCGTCGTCGTGCTAGTCGAATTTGCGCTGCTGGGCTCGTAGACGGCACCGTAGTCGTCGGTGGACTGCCACACGTCGGTGCCTTCCGCATTGATCGTCGTGGTTCCGCCTGATTGAATGAGCGCGGCCGATGTCGAAGCGAATGGTGCGAACCCAGAGTTGGTGATGGCAAAGTTCGAGAATGTCGACTGATTGACTACACCTGAGTCCTGGGAGTCCGCGAACATTCCGACGTCTTCCGTCGAATCGGCTCCGGTCAAGTTTTCGGTGGCGATCGACGTCCACGACGTTCCGTTCGTTGAGTAGTACGCAGTGACAGACGACGTGCTGGTTCGTGTCAATCTCAGCCAGACGGGTGCTGATACGCCCGACACCCCAGTTAATTCATTGAGTTGTCCTGAGCTATCACCATCCCACTGGAACGTGATACCGTTGCCCGGGTACACCGCCAAGATTGCATATCCGAGCGAAGTTCCCGCACCCGGAATGCTGTCGCTCAACATCAAGCCAGCTTTGGCGTATGTCGACGTGTCGTCCTGGCTGTCCACCTCCACAGTTGTCGAGCTCGTCGAGCTGGCGCCACTCGGATCGTAGACGGCCCCAAATTGGTTCGTGCCCTCCCAGACATCAGAGCCCTCTGCGTCAATTGTGTACGAACCATTGTTCGAGTTGACGATCGAGGAAGTCGTGGACGAATACGTAGAGAACGGGTTGTTCGACACACTGAAATTAGAAAAAGTCGCCCCACCAAGAGCGCTCTCAGTCTGAGAGTCCGCAAACATTCCGACGTCTTCAGTGGCGTCGGATCCCGTCAACGTGAGTGTCCCCACGGAAGTCCAGGTCGAGTCATTCGTCGAGTAATACCCAGTTAGCGAAGTTCCACTTCTGGTCATTCGCAACCAGATGGGAGCAGATACGCCCGAAACACCGTCGGAGTCGTTGAGATCGCCCGAACTGTCGTCGTCCCATTGGAGAGTGACGCCGTTGCCGGGATAGACCGCCAGAATTGCGTAGCCGAGCGATGTTCCGGTTCCGGGAATGCTGTCATTCATCATGAGACCAGCCTTTGCCCAAGCCGAGGAGTCAACTTGACTGTCGACCTCAACGGTTGTCGAGCTGGTCGAGCCCGCCCCACTCGGAACATAGATGGCACCAAACTGATTGGTTGCACCCCAAACATCGGATCCAGCAGTGTTGATTGTGTAGGTGCCCTCTGACTGGGAAAACGATGCGTTGGCGTTGGCTCCCGTCGAGTAAGTCTGGAACGGATCGCCGTTTCGCTGAAGACCTGCCAAATATTGATACGAACCTTGAAGGCCCGCCCCGTCGATAGTGGCTGATGCGGCGGTGGTGTTTGCGTTGGTGCTAAGTCCAGTGACAGTTTGGCTTGAGGGGCACTCGCTATTTATGCCGTTATCTCCCGCAGCGCCAATCGGATTAGCAACATCATCATCAAACGTGATGGTAGAGCAATCGTCCCAACTATTGGCATTATTAAAAGCCCAAGAAATACCGCTGTCATCATTGATCACGACGTTGTTGTCGACTGACCATCCGGTGCTGCCTTCATCGAGGTACATCCCGTAATTGGACGCCCCGCTAGTTGGGTTCAAGACATAGTTGCCCGAGATCACGCCATCCGGCTGAGGTCCAAGGTTGTAGATGCCACCACCGTCTTCTTCAACAATGTTGGTATTCGTGATGTAGTTGTCTAAGACTTCATTGCCAGTGTCGATCGATGGCAGAGTGTCCTCGGATCCCCAGCCCCAGCCCGTCGAGATTCCCGTATAGTCCGCGTTCTCAATGTCGTTATATTCGATCGTTACGTCCCTGGTGTATCCGGTCCAGACGCCCACGCCACCTTGATACTCGTCGGCGACATTATTAATGAAGTTGTCGCTGACGGTATCGCTCGAGTCAATCAGATTCGAATTGGACTGATTGGGGTTGGTCACGCTTCCGACTTGTACGGCGTTACCTCCGACATCGTCGAAGGAGTCGCCACTTATCGAAGAGTCCTGAGTTCCACCATCGAACGTGATTCCTGAGGTACCCAGGTCTTGAAATGTGTCTCCCGCAAATTCGACACTGCGGCCCGCGTGAACCTCAACCGCGGCCGCCATGGCTACCGCGCAGCTGCCCCATGGAGAGCCGTCCTCGCTCGCGCCGCCGGTTGGTGTCACGAAACTGTCGTTGTTCCAGTCTTCAGAACATTCGAGATTGGGAAATTCGATGTCTGCCTGCATTTCGGCCATGCCCGCAGTGTTTCCAAGTGTGGTGTCTTGGAAGGTAATACCGGAGAAATCGACGCCGGTAACAGGTGAACCTGAGGTGCCGTTGAACTGTACAAGTGTGGGAATGGCACCGACTTCAGCGTCGGCTGTGGACATGTTCTCCCCAGCAGCTGGGATGAAGTAGATCTTGTTGGTTGAAGTATTAATCGCAAATTGATTCGGCCCATTGAGGTATTCTTCGGCGTTGAGAGTTTGGGTTGGTAGTCCGACCGGAGCGAATGGCACGTCATAGCCCTCTTGGTAGCACGGCTCATCCATTGTGACAGTTGTCTCGCTGTCACTTCCGGAAACCGATGACACGCCACACTCGTCTTGAACCCAACCTGCCCCCTGAAGAACGAACTCGAGTGCAGTGGGATCACTCAGTTCTTGAAGGGCGTCACCTGGCACGTCATAGCCGGTTGAAGTCTGTGTGGTGCCCGAAGGTAGTGTGCCGCCTTCGGAAAGGTTTGCACGGGTTCCGTTGACCCAAAGGTCCCGAGTATTGACGCCTTCAGGGAGGGAGGCTTCCCACAGGTTGTCTGAGTCATCGATCTCGGTCCACCCAGTTACCTGCTCGCCTCCGGTGATCACTGGGGTAGCACCAGAAGCTGCTTCCCACGTAACTGTGTAGCCGTTTGCGGCCGAGTCCGTGCCGGTGAAGTCCCATGTCGACGAGAGTCGATATGTTCCGCTTGATAACTGGACCACGATGTTTCCGGTCATATCGGAATTCAGGGACTCGACTTTTGTCTGAGCGCCTGAAAGTGAGCACGGCGAGCCGGATGAGCACGTGGATCCGCTGCCGGTGGGGGAGGCGTAAAGCGTTGTCGTTGCGGCCGAAGCCACCGACTCTGATATCACCGACCCCACCGCGGTGAGCGCGAAAGAACTAAGGCAAAGAGCAAGGATCACCCGAATGCCTCTGCGGTGGGAGTTGAATCCCCCAAGACGATTGACATTGCCACTTGTGTTCATGAAACCCCCCATTGGTCAAGCAAGCCCTCGATCTGACGGCCGCAGAACTCATGAATGCGTCGCGAACCCAAGAACCTCAAGCGATTCTCGGAATGTGACGTCCAATAACCTATGTCCTAGCAGATATGCGCTAGCAAAATCCACTGGTTTCTAAGATTTGAGATTCGAGTCTCCTAATTTGATGAGTCGCACACGGATCGAATGAGTCGTAGCCATATCGATGGCGGTCCATGCCATCGCGATCGCCCCATCTAGAACGGCCGCGTCAGCCGATTCCGATACACAATGATCGGCAAATTCACGTTGATGATTCGTGGCGGGGAGAGAGTCGATTCCAAGATAGGGGTGGATTGAGGGAACAACCAGGGAGACGTTTCCCATATCAGTTGATGCGCGGTTCATCTGGCTCTGGGGCGAGGAAGGCTCAAAGATTCGTCCTAAGACATTGGAGTTCGCAACAAACAATGCGAGCATTGCTTCGTCGTTTTTAAACTCGCTATATCTGGGACCTTCCGGTTCAATTCTGAGCATGCATCCAGTTGCAAGTGCCCCGGCCTCAAAGCACGCTCGCACCCTGGACTCGATGGCATCGAGATCCTTCAACGTGGCGCCCCGTACGTACCACCGACCCTCCGACAAGTCGGCGATGACGTTTGGGGCGTCTCCGGCCTTGGTGACGACTCCGTGAACACGGGCGTTCGCGGGTAGCTGTTGTCTCAGCAGTCCGATGGCGACTTCGGCGACGATGAAAGCGTCGGCTGCATTGATGCCTTCGTCTGGATAAGTCGCTGCGTGTGCTGCCTTGCCGGTAAATGTCACCCGAAAGTGACTAACTGAAAACGGGTCGGCACGGGCTACGTTCACCGGAGCCGGATGTATCATCATCGCCGCGTCGACGTCGTCGAAGACTCCTCGCTCGAGCATGTAGATTTTTCCACCGGCGCCCTCTTCTGCGGGCGTGCCGACTATCGAAACTCTTGCTCCAATTTCGTTTGCGAGATTCGCAAGACCTATTCCTGCGCCCACAGCTGCCGCGGCGATGATGTTGTGCCCGCAGGCGTGACCAACTCCAGGAAGCGCGTCATACTCAGCACAAATCGCGATGTGAAGATCGCCGGACCCAATCGAAGCAATGAAGGCTGTTGGAAGGTCTGCGATTTCGTTCACAATGAAATTGCTGCGCCTCAGTTCGTCGGTTATCCATGACGCTGCGTTGATCTCGTGCCAAGCAGTCTCGGGATGTTCGTGAATGCGATGACTAAGTGAGATCAGGCGCTCCGCGTTTTCGACTACAGCACGTCGCGAACGTTCCTTGAGGAGATCTTTCACATGTCACCAGCGACACCGTATTTGGGAGCATTTCTGGGATCGACACCGCGGGTAATGTAATCGTGGCGCTGCGGCGCCCAGATGGACCACAGTCGCTTCAGTTTGTGGATGGGGCTATCGGAGTAATCGACTCGCAGATCCGTTTCCGGCCATCCTGCGTCGTTAGTTACTACAAGCGCCGCTGACCGGACAGGTCCCGCCTCACCTCCTGCGCGAAGAGCTGTTGCAAGTGCTCCCAGAAGTCGGTCACCCAAATCGCCTGAACCATTGATGAGGAAACTCTCGATCATCGCGTCAATGACTGACTCGGTGGCTAAGAGATTTCCGAGCGCAGCCACATTCTCTTCACTGCGTTGATGAAATACGCCGAGTACCCTGCGACCCGACAATACGGCCGAAGACCCGTCGCTTCCGACGGCGCCGATCTGGCGGTAGTCAATTGTTGGTTCATTCAAGGCGAGTAGGTCGATTGCTTCCTGCGCGGAACGTCCCCGACCCAGGAGATCCAAGACTCGCTCCCCAAGACGAGGGTCAGTGATGTTTTGAGACGCGACCGCACCTACACCATGGCGGAGGTGAATACATCGGGCCCCTACGGCAGGACTTGAAGAGCACACGGCCATTCCGAACGCGCCAGTGTGAGTGCATCGCGCCACAATTGAGAACGTCAACAGTCAGCTCAATTTCGGACGGCGATGCAGTCGATCTCTGCGAGCCACTCTGGTCGAGCTAGCCCGCTTACTACGACTCCGGTAGAGACTGGGTGCACGCCTTTCAGCCAACGACCGACGGCGTTGTAGACCGGTTCGCGATATCGGGGATCGACCAAGTAAATCGTAACTTTGACAATGTCGACCAGCGAAGCGCCAGCCTCCGTCAGCAGGATGGAGATATTCGTCATTGCCTGTTCGGCCTGGGTTTCAACATCTCCAATGCCAACGCTCTGGAAGGTGTTGAGGTCCTGGCCTACCTGACCTCGCAAGTAAATAGTGTTGCCGGCGATAACGGCTTGACACAAGTCGTTATCGATCTGCTGTTCTGGATACGAGACCTTCGTATTGAATGGGCGAATCCGGATGTGCGTCAATTCACACCGCCCAAGATTTTGTCGGAAAGCCCCGCAGCTTCTTTGACCAAATGCAGGGGCCCATTGAAGTCGAAACTCCGATAGACCGCGCCCAGTTGTGCGAATGGCGGTGATTGAGCAAACAACTGGAATGTGAGGCGGTGACCTGCGTAGTCACTGTTTATGAGGTCTCTTGCGAATGCGAGGAGTTTTCGACGATCCTCGGCGACCCAGTTGTCGTTGATGGAGTAAAACTTGTCCAGCCACGGCTTCGTTTCAGGGTCAACGAACGACGCATAGTCGGGAGTTACACATATCTGCCCACCGCACAGTTCGCGAGCGAGATGCATCATGTGCGGCAATTGGTCAAGTGCGACAACGCGGCCCGTATAAAGAAGTGACTGATTCGGCATGAGCAAGCCCCCGGGGCTGACCTGAGCCATCGCGATCGCAGCGGTTAGGTGGGCATTGATTGATTCCCTCCAACAAGCAAGTGCGGCCAGTTTTTCTTGCACCGCTTGTTGAGATTCGAGTCCGCTTTGCTTGACATTCCACAGTGCAGCGCCGATCAGCAAGTCCGCGAGATGAAGTGTTCGTTGAGTAAAGGAAAATGAGCTGTACCTATGCAGCGTCGCGCGAATGTACCCGGCCGCTTTCGTGTGCTGATAAAAGAGAACGTTCTCCCACGGAATTTCAACGTCATCAAACACAACCAGCGACTCAATTTCGTCGACTCGGTTCGATAGTGGGTAGTCCTCGACAGGCGCTCGACCGGCGAATCCGGTTCGAGAAATGAATTTCAGCCCGGGTGAACCTAAGTCAACCACAAAACCCACGGCGTAGTCGCTCATCGTTGCACTGCCCCAGTTGGCGATTGTCGGCTTTGCAAAGGCTTGATTCGCATAGGCGGCGGCAGTTTCATACTTTGCGCCGCGCACAATGATGCCGTTGTCAGTTTCGCGAACTGCGTGGAGGAGCATGTCGGGGTCTTGATCTTGGGGAGCCTTAGATCGATCGCCTTTAGGGTCTGTGTTTGCGGAGATGTGAAACGGGTCATCATTGACAATTCGGTTGACGTGCCGGCGAATATTCTCAGAAAAGCGGGGGTCGACTTCGTTCAATAGGTCCTGTCCGTCAAAGAGCGACCACATTTCACCAACGGTCTCATCGCCAACTCTCGTAATGACCCCGCGTGTGGCGCGCATCACGGTGTCCGCCGCCCCTCGTTTGTCTAACCAGTCCCTTTGCGTATAAGGGAGTTTGTTTGCGATGGCCTGCCTCTCCCCAGTAGCTCCGTCGATGTAACTCATCTCTTCCTGCGATGACAAGTCGTGTGCCATGTCATAGATGTGGGCGCGCGCGTCAACGATGGGCTTGAACATCGGGTGCGCGGGTACGTCGGTGATATGTTCACCATTTATCCATACATCGCGTCCGTCGCGAATTGACTCTCTGTACTCTTCTCCAGTGCGGATCACTTTTTGGTCTCCTTTATGTGGTGAACGGGTCGTGCGTCGGGATACTCCTTAAACACGGATGGCTCTTGGAGCTCGGGCCGCTGGTAGAACTGGCGTGAATACAACAACGGTGTACCTTCCACCGAGTCAATGGCGGAGACTTCCCCGATATACACCTTGTGAGTGCCAGCAAGAACGACTTCGTAGACACGACAGTCAAACACCGCCAAGGCATCTTGAAGTCGAGGTGAACCTGACGGCGCGGCGCTCCATTGACCGCAAGTGAAGTCCCATGGCTTTTTACCGGGCCAGGGGCGACCGGCAAATGTGTCCGCGACGTGATCGTGTTGGATAGCGAGGACGTTGACACAAAAAACTCGGTTGACTTGAATAGCGTCATTAACCGGGCTGCGACCGTGAAGACACACAAGTACCAGCGGAGGCTGGGCTGAAACAGAACACATGGCGCTGACGGTCTGAGCAAACCTGCCACCTGCGCCATCTGTGCTGACGACCGTCACAGCGGTGGCGACCCGCCCCATCGCGGCATAGAACGACTCGGTAAGGGGGTGAGGAGGGGCCGCTGAAGTCTCGTTGGGCATGTCAGCGAACCCCGCCTAGAAGGTCCGCCTTAGTGAAATCACTGACATTGAACATCGCTATTTCCTTGTGCTAAAGCCCGAAGTCTTGGAGAAACCTTGTTTTGACGCTGTCCTCGGGCTCGATACCTCGTCTTAACTCATGAATATGCTAGCACCCCTCACCTAGGATATAGTACGGAGGCGGCGCGATCATGGGGGTCGAACTCGTCGGCGAAAGAGAGGCAGTAAGAATTATGCGACTTAAGAGAAAGTGGTCCAAAATCGCACCTCATTGGAAACTGAGAACAACGCTCATCGCACTTGCCGCGGCGGGGCTCGCAAGTGGATCCTTGGTGGCCGCAACCGGGGGAGCAGCGTCCGCCAGTTCGGGCTCTAAGCCTCTCGTTGTTTGGGTGGACTCTGCCCGCATTCCGAATGTGAAGGCATACGAGAAGGCTCATCCGAAGGTGAAGATTGACCTCGTGACATACGACGGCGACGATGCGACAGGAACGTTGCAGTCAAAGTTTGCGCTGTACAACCGCGTCGGAAAGGGTTGGCCTGACGTGTTCTTCAGTGAGGAGAACTATGACGCCTCATCGCTGGGCGACTCTCAATATAACGACCTGGGAGTTTTGAACAATGGACTAATCCCCAAGAGCGTGCTCGACAAGTGGGCTCCAGGAACCTTGGCGAGCTGCACGTTCAACGGCAAGATTCTTTGTTTGAGAAATGACATAGGTCAAGACGTCCTCTGGGTAAACACGGCGCTCATGACAAAGTTCGGTTATACCGTTCCTTCGACGTGGGCGCAGTGGCAGGCTCTCGGCGAAGAAGTTTCACAGCAACACCCTGGTTACATCGTCGGCACGGTAGGGGATACCTGGGATGACGAGGTGTATCTCCAAGCCAGCCAGTGTCCGATGGCGGAACTGCAGAACGCCTATACGGTCGAGATTGATCCCTCGTCGCCTAACTGCACTCGCGTTGGAAAACTGCTTGATCCGATGATTTCCGACGGGTCAGTACCAGTCGCGAATGTCTATGCGCCGACATTCGTTAGTCAGTACGGCGCTAAGACACTGATGGTGATTGGACCATCGTGGTACGGCGATTATCTGTTCGCGGGCTCATCGGGCGTGGACCCCACCGCCGGACAGATTGCTGCATACCCACCCCTCACGTGGACTACGGGACAAGCGCCTACAACCGGTGACGTCGGAGGAGGTCTGTGGTTCATCAGTTCTCACACCAAGCAACCGAAGTTGGCGGCGTCAATGATCCAGTGGCTTGCCACGAATTTTGCAAGTCAAGGCATTGCTCCGACATTCCCCGCATACCAACCGGACGAAGCACCGTGGGTAGCAAAGCAAGTGGCCGGTGGTTACTTTGCAAACTCCAGCACCCTTGGTACGGTCCTTGAGAAGGCGGCCGGCGAGATATGGACCGGATGGTCGCCGCTTCGATTCGTCACAGACTTCACGTTTGGAAGTACAGTCATTCCAGCTTTGACTGGAGGTACGAGCTTCTCGGCGGAACTCCCGGCCTTTGGTACTGCGCTGGCGGACGCCGCTCAGGTAGACGGATACACGGTAGTTAGCAAGTGACGCACCCTTCGGCACCGGCCGATCCAAGCGATATAGCCAAGTCGTTGCGGGTCGGCCGGACCGAAGGGTCGTCTCATGCGAATGATGTCGTGAACGACTCGACCTCATTTCGCGCGATTCGAAGCAGAAAGTCTCGCCAGTCCGCAGTGCAGTCGCGGACAGCGGGTTATTTCTTCGTAGTGGGTTACGTAGTGCTCTTGGTGCTGTTCGGGGTAGTACCGACTGTGTACGCTCTCGTTCTCGCGTTTACATCCCCGACGGGCCGAGTCGTCGGAATGTCGAACTTTGTCCAGTCTTTCCACGATTTTCGATTCGCCCCAGCATTTGAGCACATCGGTGAGTACACGGTGATCTGGCTGACCTCGTTGGTTTTTTTCGTCGTTATTCTCGCGCTGCTTTTGCATTCACTTTCGCGTCGAGTGAGCACAGCCTTCCGATTCCTCTTTTATCTTCCAGGTGCACTCGCCGGCGCGGCGAGCGTGTTGGTGTGGCTATTCATGCTCGAGCCCGGGCTCAGTCCCTGGAACTTCGCGCTCAAGTTGATGCATCTCGGCAGCTTGGATCAGGTTCTACTTCCGAGCCACTTGCCCGTGATATTCGTATTCATCGCGTTTTGGACAGGAGCTGGCGGATGGATCGTCGTCATGTATGGAGCTCTCAATACAATTCCGGATGAATTGCTTGAGGCTGCTCATCTGGACGGTGCCAGCGCGATCCAAACAGCGCTCAAAGTCAAGCTGCCCCTCATCCGCAAATGGATCGTCTACATGGTGATACTCGCTTTTGCCACCGGTACGCAACTCTTCGTCGAACCTCAACTAGTGGGACAGGCGAGTCTGGGTCTTGTGAGTCAATTCTGGTCACCGAATCAACTTGCATACGTCATGGCATTTCAGAACAACAACTTCAATGAAGCGTCGGCCGTTTGTGTTGACCTTCTGATTTTGGGTTTGATGTGCGCAGCGGTGTTGGTATTCAGAACCAAACTTTTTGAGGTGGAGTGAAATGGCCCGCTCGTACGTACTTCGGCTGACGGGATTGTTCATCCTGCTCGTCTTTACCTTGTTCTTCTTCGTCCCCATCGTGTGGCTACTGCTCGCTTCAACGAAGACCGATCACCAATTAATCACCGAGAACCCTTTCGCGTTTGGTTCGATAGGCAACTTTGCTCACGCCTGGCACGAGATGTTTACGTTTCAGAACGATGCTCTGCTGAGTTGGCTCGAGAATTCCGCGGTATATTCCTTCGGCGGCGTAGCGCTTGCACTTATAACTTCAATACCCGCCGGATATGGCCTGGCACGAACCAAGTTCATTGGGCGCCGGTCACTCCTGGCAATCACGATGATCGTAATGATCATTCCATCGACAGCGCTGGTGCTTCCGCTGTTTCTAGAAGTCAATGTTGCGCATCTCACGGACACGGCTTGGTCCGTGATTCTCCCGTTCGCGTTGTTCCCGTTCGGGGTTTTCTTGGCTTACATCTACTACGCGTCGACGATTCCAGAAGACTTGTTCGCCGCAGCGAGAATCGACGGGTGCACGGAGTGGCAGGTTTTCAGAAAGATTGCCGTTCCCCTTTCTCGACCGATCGTCGCGCTCGTAGCATTCTTTGCATTCGTAGCCAACTGGAATAACTTCTACCTACCTTTCGTGATGCTGCCTGACAGTACGAAGTATCCGGTTCAAGTTGGCTTGGAGTACTTGCTTTCATCGACACCTGCTTTCAATCCGGCGAATGGGGCTGCTGACCAGCAGATTCTTAGGCCCGAGGTAGCGATCGCCACCCTCGTCTCTATTGCACCCGTCCTTATCATCTTCATGTTTGCGCAGCGTACCCTCGTCTCAGGGATGTTGGCCGGCGCGACGAAAGAATAATTTCAGACTCATATCGAAAGGCTCCGAGCATGTCCACCGTGACATTTGAAAACGCATCACGCATTTATCCCAAGAGCGGCAAGAGAGCCGTGGATCACTTGAATCTCGAGATCAGGGACGGAGAGTTCCTCGTCTTGGTGGGACCCTCAGGGTGCGGAAAGACCACGAGCTTACGAATGCTTGCCGGACTCGAGGAAGTCGATGAAGGGTCGATATTTATAGATGGTCAAGACGTTGTTAGTTTGCACTCACGCGCACGCGACATAGCGATGGTGTTTCAGAACTACGCGCTCTACCCCCACATGAACGTGGCTGAGAACATGGGATTTTCGCTGGCAATAGCGAAAGTTCCCAAGTCGGAAATACGACAACGCGTTGCCGAAGCGGCGAAAATCCTCGATCTTGAGGACTATTTGACTAGAAAGCCCGGACAACTTTCGGGAGGGCAGCGCCAACGAGTTGCAATGGGTCGTGCAATCGTACGGCGCCCCCGTGTCTTCCTCATGGATGAGCCGCTGTCCAATCTTGACGCTAAATTGCGAGTTGCAACGAGAGGGCAAATTGCGGCGCTTCAACGGCGTCTCGGGGTCACAACCGTATACGTGACCCACGATCAAGTCGAAGCGATGACCATGGGAGATCGAGTTGCTGTCATGAGGGACGGAGTTCTGCAGCAATGCGACGTACCGCGCGTGCTGTATGACTCACCGGTGAATTCGTTTGTGGCGGGTTTCATTGGCTCACCTTCAATGAATCTGATAGAGGGCACGCTTCAACTTGACGGAATCCGGATTGGATCGACGCTGATACCTTCGCCAGCGGTATCGAAATTGAATCGAAAGATTGGGACCAAGGTAACGATTGGGGTCCGACCTGAATCGCTGGAGCTGGCGCCTGCCAACGCCGGTCTGCCTGCCATCGTGAACCTCGTGGAAGAACTGGGCTCGGAGGCGTTCGTCTACGCCCAACCCATTGACCAAGCAGTCTCTGTGACGGGGGAGCAAGTATCTCTGGGTTCGGTGACGGAGATCATCACACGAGTTGAGCCACATAAAGTCCCAGAAAAGGGCGCGTCAATACATATCCGCGCGAAGGACAACTCAATACTCTTCTTTGACTCCGAAACTGGACTTCGGATTTACACCGATAGGTAGTCGGGAGTGAACTAACGACCAAGAAGGCTCGTGATGGCCGGATGAGCTTCGTTGGGCGCGGTGCGGGCCTTCCATCCGCCCAAAATGTGGTCGCGAACCGCAAAGGCGGCACGTTGTGGATCATGGGCGGCGATGGCGTCGAAAATTGCGATATGGCCCTCCAGCGAAATATCAAGAGCAGTTTCTTCTAGCCCGGAATCGAGTTCATGTTGGGCCTCTGAATACATGTTGTTGACGATCGCCCGTCCTAATTCGTTGCCTGAAGCACGCATAAATGCGTTATGGAATTCAGTGTCGACCTTGAAATACACGCTGTGATTTCGTACGTTATTTCTCAACTCGACGATGCGCTCTTCCATCAGGCTCAGTTGTTCGGGCGTTGCGACAAGCGCGGCCTCGGCGGCCAGATCTGATTCCAACACTGCGCGAACTCTCACCAGGTGATTGATGAAACTTCGATCATCGTCATACTTGAGCCGGGCTGCCAGCACGATGGGATCGAGCAACTTCCACTCGTTTCTCTCGTTGACTCGAGTGCCCTTGCCATTTTCAACGCGGACAAGGCCCTTTTGCTCCAAGACCTTCAATACCTCTCGAAGGACCGTCCGGCTAATGCCCAGAAACTTGCAAATATTTCCTTCACTGGGTAAGTCCGTGCCGGGGGGGAAATTCCCGCCGACGATCTGATCCACGAAGTCTGCGATAACGGGAGTCGCAAGGCGCTGAGGTCGTTTGGTTGTTCGGACCTCTGTGTGCCCTTGCTCCAAGAGTCCGGCAACTCCTGCGACGTCACTCATACGTAAAAGTCTATACGGAACTTGCGCTGGCTAGCATCTTGTGCCTAGGATACAGGTTACTGGCTGCGAGGGTTTGATTCGGACGGGAGACTAGTGAAAATTACTGGCGTAGACGGGTTTTCTGTCCCGGTCCCAGCGATAACTCCTCCATTCCGCTGGCGAGACGGACTTCTAGGAAGCCCCGGAGAGGGTTATCTTTCGGTTCTGAGAATCCGCACCGATGAGGGCATTGAGGGTGTTTCGTACGCTCAGTACTTAGGATCCGGCCCCATGATCGCCGACATGGTGGATCGAGTTTTGAGAGATCAGCTCGTGGGAGAAGATCCATTTCAGCGTGAGTGGCTATGGCACAAACTTTGGGAGCTTGATCGTATCGAGGAGTTTCCGATATATCTGATCGGGATCGTTGACGTCGCGCTGTGGGATCTCGCTGGACGCGCCTTCAATCTCCCTACATGGAAGCTCCTCGGTGGCTTTAGGACAGAAATTCCCGCGTATGCATCGACTACTACGTTCTCCACGAACGAAGAATTCTTAGACGTCGCAGACCAGTGCCTAGAGCTCGGATATCGCGCAATCAAGTTGCACGCCTATGGTGACGCGCGCAGAGATGCCGAATTGTGCGCGCAACTTCGCTCCCACGTTGGCGACGGCGTGCCTTTGATGTATGACGGTTCCGCCGGCTTTGATCTTGTCGACGCTGTCTATCTCGGTCACGCGCTGGCGGATCAGGGTTATTTCTGGTACGAAGAGCCGATTCGGGAATTCAGTGTCACGTCGTATAAGTGGCTTTGCGAGCGTGTACGAGTGCCACTCAATGTTGCGGAGACGTCGGACGGTGCTCATATGAATACGGCCGACTTCATTGCATCAGGTTGCGCGAGTTTTGTGCGGGCCAGCGTGGACTTGCGAGGAGGATTTACAGGAGCGATGCGCACGGCGCACCTCGCGGATGCCTATCGTCTTCGAGCTGAACCTCACGGATCTTCGTTAACGAGTCAACATTTGTGCATGGCAATATCGAACTGCACATACTACGAGTCTCTGGTTCGTTCGAATCCCGTCAAACGTGAGTCGGCGGTGACTCAGAAAGGCACCCTGTTGGCGCCGGCGGAGGTCGGCGTGGGTCTTCCCGCAGGCCCGAATTACCCAAAGGAGCTCGAGCAGTATGTTCGCACTGCGACTGCCTAAGTTGCGCTCAATCGGTCCCTCGCGGGCGGGTTGGCGGGGATGACTGTGTGCATTCACGGTCAGATAGATCGGGACAAAACTACGCGCGTAGATGTCATCCCGTTATCGTCGGTCGTCGAGGGTTCTTCCCCTCCCTCGACGTCGGCGAAATTCTTTCAAGCGTGCCCGATCTGCGCCCCTCACCAATCCTTACTTCCGAGACAGTTGCAACGAACTTGATGAGACCTCGAACTCCGATCGACATTGTCAGTAGCCGTTACCGCGCGCTTTGGATCCGCGATCTAATGGATCTTGCGACCGCCATCGATTCGGAGTGGTCGATCGCCGACATGAGTTATCACGCTCGAAAGTCGTCGATCGTCAATCACCGACTGACTCGAGGTATGAGAACCTCATGACCAGACTCCGTGTCCTCGTCGCAATACGATCCGGAGTTACACGTGGCTGACGGTCTTATCGATTCTCACGTTCACCTCCTCCTGAATGAGGTGGAATATCCGTGGATGGTCGACGACGTCACTCAATCTCTGAAGGGTCACGATCTGCTTGAACTAGAAGCAGAGTTTTCCCTCCATGAGGTACGTGGCGGTGTGGTCGTGCAAGCCATTGGCGACGCAAGAGAGACAGCGACCTTGTTGGAGCTAACTGCGCGCACCCCGAATCTACTTGGAGTCGTAGGTTGGCTGGATTTGTCAAGTCCTTCGGTTGACGAGGAGTTAAACGCCCTGGCACTCGGGCAGTACGGCGAGTGGCTCGTCGGCCTTCGACACCAAACTCACGACGAGTCTGATGCCAACTGGCTGACACGCACCGACGTACTCCGGGGTCTAGAAAAGGTCGCGGCCCTGGGCTTACCGTTTGACCTCCTCATTCGAACCCGCGAGATCACAGCTGCGTGTTCCGTTGCCGCGACATTTCCCGACCTCAAACTTGTCGTCGATCATCTGGCAAAGCCACCGGTCAACGGTGTCGGCATCGAGGCGTGGGATGCGGGTCTCGCCTCCCTCGCGAGCTTTTCGAACACCTATTGCAAACTCTCCGGCCTCGTAACGGAAGTCGCTCCTCTCGGTGCCTGGAGTTCCGAGTTGCTTGCGCCGATGCTCCAAAGGGCTCTGAATTACTTTGGACCCGACAGATGTCTCTTCGGATCTGATTGGCCAGTGTGTCGTCTTGCAGCTACGTATACCGAAGTAGTCGAACTTGCATTGCGCGCACTGAAATCCTTGACCTCCGCCGAGAAGCATGCCGTGCTTCGTCTAAACGCCATTCGACTTTACGACCTTGACTTCCCCCCACGTGTCTGTGTCTGACTATCAGAAATGAGACGATCATGAGTTGGAGACGGAAATGCGACTAGCGCGTCACGGACTTGTAGATCACGAGGTGCCGATATTGGATCCCGGCGACGGAGTGTGGCGCGACCTTCGACCGTTGACGAAGGAAATAGATGCGAGCTTTCTCATGCGAGGAATGCAGTCACTTTCCGAGGTTCTCGAGATCGATGCGTTGCCTTCCGTTGACTTACCCTTGTCTCGCTTAGGTCCTCCACTCGTCGGTATCGGCAAGATCATCTGCATCGGCCTTAACTACGCAGATCACGCTCGTGAAGCCGGAGTAGAGATCCCTGCCGAGCCAGTGATGTTTCTCAAGACTCCCGATACGGTCATCGGACCCAATGACCAAGTATTGATACCACGCAAGTCGGTGAAAACCGACTGGGAAGTGGAACTTGCGGTCATCATCGGTGATAAGGCGCGGTACTTGTCGTCTCCCGCGGATGGATTGGCGCACGTTGCGGGATACACGATCAGTCACGACGTGTCAGAACGTGAATTCCAACTCGAACGTTCAGGTCAGTGGGACAAGGGGAAGAACTGCGAAACGTTTAATCCATTGGGTCCATGGATCGTAGATGCCGCCAGCGTTCCCGATCCCCAGAATCTTGAATTGAAACTATGGGTGAACGGAACGCTTCGTCAAGAGAGCACGACGAAGAACATGATTTTCGGCGTGGGATATTTGATCTGGTACTTGAGTCAATTCCTCGTTCTTCGTCCGGGGGACGTTATAAACACTGGCACGCCAGCCGGTGTTGCTCTGGGCCGACCAGATCATCCGTACCTTCGCCGCGGTGACATCGTTGAACTCGAGATCGGTGGTGGCCTCGGCCGCCAGCGTCAAGTATTCGGAGCGGCCTAACATGCCTGGGAACGCACGATCTCGCGTGCTCATCACCGGAGGCGCCTCTGGTATAGGACTCGCGACGGCGTTGGCGTTTCGCAGTCGCTCAGCCTCAGTGGCTGTCATAGATCGCGACGAAACCGCGCCCGAAGGGTTTATTTTTCACCAGGCCGACGTCGCCGACGACGTAGAAGTTCGACTCGCCGTATCGCACTGTATTTCTGAACTTGGCGGCCTCGACGTCCTAGTGAACAGTGCTGGAATTGGAGCGCAAGGCACAGTCTCATCGAATTCGGACAAGGAATGGCACGACGTCTATGACGTCAATGTCGTTGGAATGGCTCGGGTCATTCGGGCCGCTCTTCCCGACCTGTTGAAATCTGAATCGGCCGTGATAGTAAATGTTTGTTCCATTGCCGCGACCGTCGGGCTTCCGGATCGGGTTCTGTATTCTGCGACAAAAGGTGCAGTGTTGTCGATGACGTTAGCGATGGCGGCGGACTTTTTACCCCTGGGAGTGCGGGTCAACGCCGTGAATCCGGGTACGACCTCCACGCCATGGATCGAGCGCCTTCTTGGTCGGACCTCGGACCCAGTTGCCGAAAGAGCAGCACTGGAGTCTCGACAACCCCACGGTCGGCTCGTCGAGGCGGAAGAAGTCGCCGAAGCAATCATATATTTGGCGTCGGAATCCGCTGGTTCGACGACCGGAACGTACATTGCGGTCGACGGCGGAATGCAGCGCCTGAGGGTGCGTGCCAAATGAGTGTCAAGAGGATTGCCTCAGTCATTCGGCTTCGTGAGAACTGTGAAGAAGAGTACCGAAAGTTGCACCGCGAGGTGTGGCCCGACGTTCTTGCAACTCTCAAAGTTGCCGGTGTATCCAACTACTCAATTTATTTACGCGATGGACTTCTCTTCAGCTATATGGAGTTCAGTGGCGAAAGTTTCGAAACTGCGCTGGGGGAAATCGCACGGGATGAGGCGACCCAGCAATGGTGGGCACTGACTTCACCCTGTCAGGAGCCCCTAGATACCGCAGAGCCTGGTGAGTGGTGGGTTCCGGCCGACGAGGTATTTCATCTTGACTGATTTCCGCACAGAATCCCTGGAGTTTGCCTCGGTTGCTCACGCGAACTCGGGTGCCCGCAAATGGAAATGAGAACTCTGGATCGGGCTGCGATCTCGATGACGGCACTGGGATTTGGTGCAGCACCTATAGGCAACCTGTACACCCCGGTTACTGACGAGGACGCAGGAGAAGCCGTCGAGTCGGCCTGGCGTGCTGGTGTTCGTTACTTTGACACCGCACCTCACTACGGACTCGGGCTATCGGAAGTTCGACTCGGGAATGCGCTGCGTCATTTCAACCGGTCCGAGTACGTTGTTTCGACGAAGGTCGGCCGGTTGCTCCGGCGAAAGCGCAAACCGTCGGGATCCGATGTTGCCTCCGGCGGGTTTTCCGTCAGGGATAATTTTGATCGGATAATCGATTATTCCGCGTTGGGCGTGGGACAGAGTCTCCAGGAGAGTCTCGGTCGCCTCGGTTTGAGTTATGTCGACATCGTGTACGTCCACGATCCCGACGAACACGTCGATCAAGTTGTCGAGGAGACCCTTCCCGCGCTCATTGAGTTGCGAAAAGAGGGCGTGGTGAGGGCGATTGGCGCCGGAATGAACCATTGGCAGCCGTTGCTGAAGTTCGTTGAGAAATGTGACATCGACGTTGTCATGCTGGCAGGTAGATGGACTTTGTTGGATCGTAGTGGGGCGAGACTGCTCTCGGCGTGCGAGGAGCGGGGGATTTCAGTTGTCGCCGCAGCACCATTCAATTCCGGAGTCCTCGCGAGCAACGAACCGCAAAGCACTGACACGTTCGATTATCGGACCATCTCGCGACCGCGTCTCGTCAGGGCAAGGGCGCTGGCCGCACTCTGTAGTCGCTTTAACGTGGATCTGCCGCAAGTGGCACTGCAATTTCCACTTCGACACAGCGCGGTCGTTGCGGTCGTCGCCGGGATGAGAAACGCGAGTGAGGTGGCTTCGGATTCACGGTGGATGGATGCCCCTATCCCTCCCGAGTTATGGGACGAGTTGAAGCTGATTGACGAGGACTGGTCGCTTCGGTGAAAGTAAGCGTCTTCAAGACCTGTCTCGTCGAAAGTCTCTTTCCCGAAGTTGCCGACGCTCTCGTCACGCTCCTACAACGACTATCCCTCGACGTCGATGTTCCCGAGATGCATACGTGTTGCGGTCAGATGCATATCAACTCGGGGTATGAGGAGATGGCTTTCCCACTGATCCGCAATCAGGTGGCAACCTTCGCAAATAGTGATTTCGTAGTTGCGCCCTCGGCGTCGTGCGTGAGCTCGATCCGCCATCAATATGAAAACATTGTCACGCGAATTGGTGATCGGGTGTTGGTGGACGCCGTCCAATCACTTGCCCAGAGGACATTTGAAGTGAGTGAGTTCTTGGTGGACGTGCTCGGGGTGACGGATGTTGGTTCGTATTATCCGCATCGAGTTACGTACCATCCAACGTGTCACTCCTTGCGGTCGCTGCGGGTAAAAGATCGACCGATTCGACTGCTGGAGGAGGTGGAGGCGCTCGAACTCGTAGTTCTGCCTGACGCAGAGGTGTGCTGCGGATTTGGAGGCACGTTCTCCTTAAAGAACGCAGACGTCTCAGGTGCGATGTTGGACGACAAAATCTCGTGCATCAAGAGGTCTGGAGCAAACAACGTGGCGGCGCTTGACTCATCGTGCCTGATGCAGATCGGTGGTGGTTTGTCCCGTCAGGAGCTAGACGTGCGCCCAATCCACATAGTGCAGATTTTGGCTTCGACTCGATGAGGATCTTGGCCAATCCTACGGCGCCTCGAGGAGTGGGCAAGCTTCGAGGGACCGGGACTTTTCCGATTGCCGCTCGAAGTGCTCTTCGAGACGGGAAGCTTCGCGCGAACCTGACCAATGCCACCGCCACGATTCGTCAGAAGCGTTCCGCCGTCGTATCTGAAGTACCCGACTGGCAGCAGTTACGTGACGCCGCCTCCGATATTAAAGACGACGTCCTGGCCAATCTTGATCGGTACTTGATCGAATTGGAGAGAAATGTCATCGACCGTGGCGGTACTGTTCACTGGGCTCGTGACGCTAACGAGGCAAACGAAATCATTTTAAATCTGGTCCTCGCCCGAGACGTTTCTGAGGTGCTAAAGGTCAAGTCGATGTTGACGCAGGAGATCGGTCTCAATGAGGCGCTAGAAAGTGCCGGCGTAGTGCCGATTGAAACTGATCTTGCTGAGCTAATTGTTCAACTGGGCGACGATTGGCCGAGTCACATTCTCGTTCCCGCAATTCACCGGAATCGGACTGAGATACGCGACATCTTCCTTCGTGAGATGGCCGGCGTTGACATTGAACTGACCGATAGTCCAGTTGAGCTCGCAGAGGCGGCGAGGCGTTATTTGCGCTCGAAGTTTCTCACCGCACGGGTGGCAATCTCTGGGGTAAATTTTGCGGTTGCGGAAACGGGAACACTCTGCGTGGTTGAGAGTGAAGGGAACGGCAGGATGTGTCTGACTCTCCCGCAAACGCTCATATCAGTGATGGGTGTGGAGAAGGTGATTCCCCGGTGGCAGGACATGGAGGTGTTTCTTCAAATCTTGCCTCGATCGTCAACGGGAGAGCGTATGAATCCCTATACCTCGATGTGGGCGGGGGCAGTTGAGGGCCAGGAATTCCATTTGGTTATTGTCGACAACGGTCGAACGGCAACACTTGAAGATCCGGACGGCCGAAGCACGTTGCGTTGCATCAAGTGTTCTGCGTGCCTGAATATCTGCCCGGTGTACGAGCGCGTCGGGGGTCACGCTTACGGATCGATATACCCTGGACCTATCGGGGCGGTGCTATCTCCGCAGTTGACGGGCGTCCTAGACAACGACTCACTTCCCTTTGCGTCGACGCTCTGCGGAGCCTGTCTAGATGTGTGCCCGGTGAAGATTGACATTCCCTCAATCCTCGTCCACTTGCGCACTCGGGTGATCGAGGAGAAGAGGAGTAAGTCTCACCGCCCATCGGGCGAACGCATAACCATGTCGCTGACGGCCTTTGTCATGTCGGGTTGGCGGAGGTGGAGAGTTGCCGTTTGGTTCGTCAGGCTGTGTCGTCACATACCCGGTCGGTCACTATTGACCCGCCACATCCCTGGGCCTTTGGGAAGGTGGGGCAGGTTTCGCGATCTCCCATCAATCTTGGGAGATCGGAAAAAGACGGGCGGCGGAGTTTCAAAGTGAGTGACGCGAGAACTGAGGTTCTCCAAAGGATCAAGCGAGCGACCTCCGATATGGAGTCGACAACCGTCGCGCGGTTATACCGTCACGAGTCCGGTCAAGGCAGCCCCGATCTATTCGCCGAGAGACTCGGCGAATATAAGAGCTGTGTCCATTTTGTCGAGAGCTCTCAAATCGGTCTGATGATCCGAGACTGCTTGGAGTTGCGTGGTGCGAAGAATGTTGTGGTCTCAGAGGATGTACCCGTTGAATGGATGCTCGATTGTTCAGCCGCAATTGTGAGCGACAATCCGCCGCTTACCCGAGCGCAGCTCAACAAGATTGATGCGGTGGTGAGCGCTTGCGGGGTTGCGATTGCTGACACGGGGACAATTGTTCTGAGTCACGGAGTTGGCGAAAGCCGGAGAGCACTGTCACTAGTGCCGGATTACCATCTCGTCGTTGTTCTTGAAGAGCAGATCGTTCCAAATGTGCCGGCTGCCGTGGAGAAACTCAGCCCTACGACTCCAATGACGTGGATAAGTGGCTCGAGCGCGACTTCGGACATCGAGTTAAGTCGTGTCGAGGGTGTTCACGGACCAAGGACTCTCGATGTGATCGTTGTTACGGAGAAACGGAGCCAATGAGTTGAGATGGGATTTGCGTGGGAAGATTTAGGATTGTCTGCATCTCACTCGCCTATAAATCCTCGTCAAACTTGGTGCGCCTGTGAGACTCCGGGACCTGCTTGCCTGAATAACTTCAGGACATCCTTGACACTTTTGTTTATTTAATCCTCTTTCGGTGCGGTTCTGCTTTCTTTTTCCGGATCTCTCCTTTCGTTGTGCGCGGGACGGTCTTTATGAGTTCGTTCCCGTCCCAGACCTGAAGAAGGGTGTCGAGGACGTGGACGTCGACGAGGTGGCCGCTTCGCTGCTTGCCGCAGCTGAAGACCTGGTTCGAGATCGAGATGATGCCGTTGAGGGAGATGGTGCGAGAGACCCAGTCGTCGCCGCTTCGATCTTGCAGCGCCGTGACGTCGACGGGCGGCGTGGGCACTCGATCCTTTCGGTTGTAGAAACGCGTCGCTGGCGTCTCCATCTTCAGACTTTGGTGCGGCCGCTCGGTGTTGTAAGTCACGATCCAGGCGTCGAGTTCTTCTTGCGCGGCGTCGACGGAGGGGAACGTCCTCGCGGTTAAGAACTCTTGTCGCAAGGTGCGGTGGAAGCGTTCGATCTTGCCGGTGGTGGTGGGAGAGAACGGCGCGGTCAAGAGGTGATTGATCCCGTTGTCCCGACAGAGACGATCGAAGAGCACTTCAGTCGGAGTGAGGCCGAAGCGGTTGGTGAAGACTTTGCCGTTGTCGGTCAGTATTTCTTCGGGCGCGCCGTGCTTCTCCAAGGCCGCGGCCAAGTGGCCACAGACTTGACGGCTAATGGCCCGCGTCATGACACCGGCACAGACCATGAAGCGTGAGTGGTCGTCGATGCCCGTCAGAATCTTGCACTCGGTGCCGTCCTGTAAGAGCAGACCGCCGACCACGTCCATCTGCCAGAGTTCCATCGGGCGACCTCGTTCCCAGCGTTTGTAGTCGGGCAACTTCTTGCGTCGGGACTTCTCTTCGATGAGGCCGCTGCGACGAAGGGCTCGGTAGACAGAGGACTCCGACGGCAAAGGTGTGACGCTTTCGCGCTGTAGTTGGTAGCGCACGCGCACCGGTCCCCAACTGGGATGGTGTCGGCGCAGCTCCAAAATGCGCGCTTCAATGCGCCCGTCGATCTGGGCCGGCGAAGTCGTCGGACGCGACGACTGTTCGGCCAGGGCCTCGAGTCCACCGTCTCTGTAGCGTTGCATCCACGTGTGCACACTCTGGCGGCTCACGCCGAACTTCTGGGCCACTTCCGTGACGGTGAATCCATCTCTAATGACGCCCAAAACAGCGTCGTAACGTTGCTCCATTTTGCTTGACTCCCATAGCATTGGGCCACCTCCCTCACGTAGAGCAAAGGCCAGCGGCGGCTGGGTGTCAAGGAGGTCCTGAAGGTCTGTCAAGCAGGTGTCGAAGGTCCGTCAAGGAGGTCTCGAAGGTGTTTCGTCCAGCGGAAACCGAACTAATACACAAACTTGGTGCGCCGGCCGGGACTTGAACCCGGAACCTGTTGATTAAGAGGACTTTGACAGGTGTTTATGCGAGTCGGTCATGTTGATAAAGCCCTTTGTTTATAAGGAAACTGATTCTTTCTCGGTCAGTATTGTCGTACCGAATAGCGCTGGAGCGTGGGTTTTTCCGTGGGTTTTTATGAATCGTGTCAGCGCACCCCGGAACCTTTTGATTATTGAATAACAGGTTCGTCCGCATAACCACTTTAGGACGCCCACTTCGAAGGGGCATCGACAAGCGCCTCGCGGCGTCTAGCCATCTCGTCGATTGGGCAGTTGCGCGCGTCGACCTCTCTGGCCAATCGGAGCAGCTCGACGAGGCATGAAACGACTGTCTCGGATGCCCCACATGAGCGTGCTTCGGTTAGCACGCCATCGAGCTTCTGGCGGATCGCAGCGTTGGCTCCGAGCAGCCGCTCCCGCTCCAGTGAGAACCGTTGGATGATGACGTCGGCATTCATCGCCCTGTCGCGCCAGGAGTCACGGTCGGCCCGTATCGAGGCCGCCGTGACTTCCTGGTCGGCGATCATGAGTTTGTTCCTAGCCCCGCGCCGTTACCCAAGCGCGATCACAGAGACTGTGCCCGAGGTGAAGTTCTCGAGGTACATGTACGTGCCGGCGGCGTTGAGCACCGCGTTGATCGGCTCCGACCCGACGGGGATAGTAGTGGTCGCATTCGTTGAGAGGTTGATCGCCGTCACGGTGTTGGAGCCCATGTTGTAGACGTATCCCCAGTCGCCGTCGCTGCTCATAAAGACGCCGTTCGGTTCGCTGCCAACGGTGACTGTGGCAGTCACCGTGTCGGTAGCTAGGTCGATCACCGAGACAGTTTCTCCGCTTTCATTGATCACGTACGCCATCGTTCCCGCGTTATTGAAGTTGAAGCCCTCAGGGTCCGATCCGACGTCGATGGTCTCCGCAACCGTGTTCGTGGCTACGTCAATTACCGAGACAGTGTCCGACTCGCCGTTGGTGACGTATGCGTACGTTCCCGCGCTGTTGAACGTCACGCCGTTCGGCTCTTCGCCGACATCGATCGTGTCGACGACAGTGTTCGTCGAGAAGTTGATAACAGAGACGGTGTCGGAGCCGTAGTTGGCGACGTATCCGAGCGTGTCCGCTGGGTTGGCGGTCACGCCATCTGGCTCCGTACCCACTGTCATCGACGTTGTTACGGTGCTCGTCGCGACATCGATCAGATACACCACGGTGTCGCTGTTATTGGTCGTGTAGCCGTAAGTTCCCGCACTGTTGAAGACGGGGAGAGGCGAGCCGAAGGGAATGTCGAACGACCCCGTAATGGTGTTTGTGGAAAGGTCGAGTACATAGACGACATCCGTCGTCGTCGTGACCCATGCCGTCGTCCCGTTGGGCAAGATCTGGACGCTGAGCGCTCCGTCCGCGGCGTCGATCGTGTCTGTGACCGTGTTCGTCGCCAGATCGATGACATCGACGAGGTCAGAGCCTTGGCTCGGCGCATACGCGTACGTGCCGGCTGCGTTGATGGTAAGGCCCGAAGGTCCGTCTCCGACACCAGCGGAACCGGCGTCGATCGTGTCTGTGACGGTGTTCGTGGCCATATCGATGACGTCGATGGTGTCGCTCCCGTCGCCGAGTACGTAGGCGTACGTATCGGCCGGGTTCGCGTAGATCGCCTCAGGTTCGCTGACCGTACTAATCGTGTCAACGACCGCATTCATCTCTGCAACGGTTACCGCGCTCGACGCCGTCGAAGCTGACGATGTTCCGTCAGCGTTGGTCGCGGTAACGCTGAACGTGATCTCGTCGCCGACGGTGAGGTCGTAGAAGGTGCATGTCGTTGCGCCCGTCGTGGTGCATGTCTCACCGCCATTGGCTGAGTTCGTGGTGTCAGTGGCAGTCGCCGTGTAGCCCGTGATGGGAGATCCACCGTCTGACGCCGGCGCCGTCCAGTCAACGGTTACGGACCCAGGCTGGGCCGACGCTGTGACATCCATCGGGGCGTCTGAAACCGTGGACGGAGGCAAAGTCCCTCCGCCACCGCCGCCGGGCGGGGGAGTTGTGGCCGTGGTTCCGCCGGGAACGACGAAGGTACTGGTCCCGATCGCCGGAGCAGAGCTGCCTGCCGAGTTCGCCGCCGTGATGGTGAAGGCGTAGGTATCGCCGCTCGTCAATTCTGAGATGTTGCAGGAGAGCGCGCCGGTGGTGACGCAGATCTCTCCGCCATTCGAGGGGTTGGTGAGGTCAATCGCAGTGACGGTGTAGCCAGTGATTGACGAGCCACCGTCGGAGGAAGGTGCGTTCCACGAGATGGTGGCCGTGGTCGTGTTGAAAGTGACGGCCTCATTGGTCGGTGACGAGGGCGCAGTTTGAGCGGTCGTTGATCCTTCGCGAATGGTCGACTTACCGGACGGAGCCACCGAGGCCGTCGCAACGCCAGCGAACGTGACCGTGGCACCCCAGGCGTAACACCCGGTGCCCTTTGGGGCTGTGGACTTCACCGTGGCGCGGCCGTTGGACGCAAGTGATCCGACCACGCGTTTCTTCGGCGCATCCTTGAAGCGCTCAGCGCTCACGCCCTGGCAGGAGGAAGAAGTGACGGGGCCGTAGAGCGTCGCGTAGACAACGCCGCGCACATGCGAGGGGGCGTGGCTCACTGTCACGTTGGCGGTGAGCGTCGAAGCTCCTGACTTAGTCGGCGTAATGCTGACAGCGACAGACCTCGAGTTTGGTGCCGCCGAGGACAGTGTGGCAGGCACGATAGCCAGCGCGAGCGTGATCGCAGCCGAAAGGATACCGAGCGAAACGATCTTGAAGTGGGCGATGCCCTTAACGGTGCGGAGTCTGTCTCGTGTCATGAAGTTGGTCCTCGTGTAGGTGGCGCCGCGTACTGTGGCGTTTCTTGATGTACGAGAAGAACCATGCGGCAAATTTGTGGCCGACCCCTCGACATAAGGGGAATGTGGTGATATTGCCGAACTTCTCCCATCTATAGGGTCGTGAGCGTTTCCATCCAGTCAGTTCCCTTCATCAAGGGGTATCGCGCAGTCATCTCAGACGTTGACAGCGGTGAAGGTGTCCTCGTGATCGAACGACTCGATGCGGAGACCGACGACTGGCTGGTCGAACAGATGTTCCCGTGCTCGAGTCGGATCGAAGCGCTCGGCATCTCGTCGGCCTTCGCCGCCCAGGTCATCTCTCACCTCGACATGAATTCGCTCGTCGCGCGCATGACGAACTGCCACGTGCACATGCCGGGCGATCTCTTCATTTCGATGCTTGAACTCGACGACGGAACCTTCATGGCGCTGGTCGAGGAGCTCGACGCTCGCGGTTCGATGACGGTAAAGAACTATCGGACCGATGTGCCCAATTTCTTCGAAGCGTACGGCTGGGCGCTGTCAGAAGCCACGATCGCCTCGCGCGGCAGCGAAGACTAACTCAGTTAGAAGTCGTCAACCTCGTCGTCACGAGTCGCGAAGAGGAAGCGTTCCCACTCCTCGCGCACTTTAGGATCGCTCTCGATCTCTCGCATGAAGCGCTCGTGGCGTACCGAATCGATCACTTCGATCATCACCTCGTGTTCCTCCATTGGAACGTCGAGCTGCTCCATCATCCGTGCGAGATAGACAGGGTCGGGAATGGCTCGGTCAAAGGCGCTCACGGTGACAACTTTAGTGGCGCAATAACAAAGGTCCCGTGGAAAACCACGGGACCTTTGTTAGATCTTCAGCGAGCGCTGATTGGCGCCTACAGCGTTAGCGGACGAATACGGATGACTTTCCTGAAGCGTCAGATGTCGCCTTCACACCGCCCGCGTACGTCACAGTCGACGTCCAGGCGTAGCAACCGGCAACGGTCGGCGTGGGAGCGTTGATCTTGAATGACCCGCTACCGACGACTGCCTTGGCGTAGGTCGCGCGCTTGGCCTTTGAGAACGCTGTGGTCGTAGCAGTACGGCACGATCCGGCGGTCTTGGCGATGGGCCCGACCAGTTCAGCGACGACCACACCCTTCGCCTTATCCGGCGCATTGGCGACCGTGACGGACTCGGTAATGACCTGGTGTGAGGTTGCGGTTGACGGAGCCACGACGAGTGGCGTCGTCTTGGTCGGGGCGATCTCAGTCGGGTGCGTCGTGTCGTAGGCGGTCGCTTCCGCGTTCGCGTCGGTCTGGGCCGCAGCCTGTGAGACGGTAGATGTGGCGGTAAACGCTTTGCCGGCTGTGGCGATCGCGGTGGCCGTGTACGTGGTCAACGACGTTGAACCTGGCCCGGTGGAAGGAGGGGTTGTCCCACCACCGGGCGAGCTCGGGGCGGTGCAAGCCGTGCCGTCGAGTTCCTCGCCGTTTGGACAGGTGAGGGTCGCAGTTGCCGCGTAGGTCGAGGTCGTGAGGCAGTTCGTCCCGTCCAACGTTCCCGTTGCGCAGGTATAAACAGTGCCCTCGGTCGCGGCCACGGTGCTTTGAACGTCGCACTCGGACCCGCTCAACGTTCCAGTGGAGCAGGTGTAGACCTCTTCAGCCGTGGCCGCAGATGTCGTGATGATGTCGCATTCGCTTCCGCTCACAGTTCCGCTGGAGCACGTGTAGCTCGTGATCTCGTCCGTGTAGACCGGCGTGGACCCAGTCTCAACTTCTTCCTCGGTGTACGTCGGTACTTCCTCGGTGCCGGTCTGGACCTCTTCCTCCTCGGTATTCCACACCTGGCACGTGCCACCACCCATTTGTGCGCACGTGGTGTCGACCTCTTCCTCGGTGTACGTCGGTTCTTCCTCGGTGCCGGTCTCGACCTCTTCCTCGGTGTAGACCGGCGTGGAACTGGTCTCAACCTCGCTGTACACGGGCGTGGCCGCAGAGGTTGTGGTCACGTTGCACTCGCTGCCGTCCAGTGTTCCAGACGCGCAGGTGTAGCCATCTGTGCCCGTAGCCGCGACGGTGGTGGTCACGTCACACTCTGTGCCGCTCAGGGTCCCGCTCGGGCAGGTGTAACCCGCTGACGCGGACGCGGGAGTCGTGGTCGTTGCTGTGCACGTATCGCCGCTCAGGGTGTCTCCGACGTTGCAGGTGTAGGCCGTGGTCGCTGCGTCATGAGAAGTCAGAGTCACCGACGAAGTGGTGGTCGAAGCAGCAGTCGCAGACGCCGTGGCGCTCTGACCGAGGAACCCGACCGAGAAGAAGACGATGGCGATGCCCGCAAGCGACAAGTTACGAGTCGCTCTGTTGGTGATGATTCGATGAATTCGGTTTCTCATACTGTTCCCTCTCTTGATGGAAATATGGAACTGCCGGACTCGCGCGCTCGGATGGGAGAACACGCGAGCGCGCGAGTCCAACTAGTTAGTTGCTCTTGACTTCGGGGGTGACGAACTTGCAGTTGTCGGCCTTGCCGTCGACCCACACGCCGCCAGCGCCAGCACACGGCTTCTCGGCGGTGTACGTCTGGTAGACAACGGTCGCAGCGACCGTTGTCGCTGAAGCGGGATACGTGAACTTGCAGTCGTCGGCCGACTTGGTCTTGCCGCCAACCCACACGCCGCCAGCGCCGGCACACGGCTTCTCGGCGGTGTACGTCTGGTAGACAACGCAGTCCTTACCTTGGAGAGTCTGCCCACTTCCGCAGCTATAGGTGGTGACGGTCGCCGCGCCAGCCGAGCTCGCCACCAGTGCAGGCGCAGCAAGACCGATCGACGCGTACGCCGCAATGCCTACCGCGGCAGCCGCGACTGGCTTGACTAGCTTCCTCACAATCGTTGAAACGTTTGACATGAAATGTCCTTTCCGTTTGAAGTTGAAGTTGCGCCTCAAGAGACACCATGCGGCAACTTTTTATTCAGCCCCGGTTCTCGTGGCTACGGCGAGGGTCGATCGCAAATGCGCCGCATGGTGGAAGGTATGAACGCCGCAAAAAATAAGGGTGACCGGGCCGAACGCGAAGCCGTTGAAGTGCTGAAACTGCTGGCCCCTGACCTGGTTTTGGCAAACGCCATGCGGAAATTGGGCGCTGGTCGCAGGGAAGACACGGGCGATCTACACGTGTTCGAAGACGTCACCATTCAGGTGAAGTGCTTCAAGAATCCAGTCGACGCTCTTCGCCAAGCGGCAGACGGAGCCCTTGTTCAATCGCGACGTGCCGAGACTCGTTGGCACGTCGGGATGGCTCCACTTCCTCGGACTCGACGCAACGGAATCCATTGGCTCTGCGTCACGACTGACTGGCCGTCGGCGCCAACCGTCGCGTTCCCGAACTTCGGGACGACCGGCAAGGCGATCGAGTACGTCCGAAGTGACAGCAAATTCATCACGGTCGAGCCAATCGACCGTCTCGCAGTCGTAGCACGGCAAGGCCATGAACCACTTTTCATTGGTCCGGTGAACGCCTGGGTCGACGCACTCCGGGCGGCCCGATTGGTGTCATACTCGCAGTCAGAAAGGTAACTCTCACGATGTCCGAATCGGCTACCCACCGCCCCGCTTGGCGCCGGCAGTTCTTGCTTGAGGAAGGCGAGGCTCTGCTTGTCACCCGCGACCCGGTGCGCAACCTTATAAACCACGTCAGCGCCGCGAAGGCGATCGGCGTGCCGCAAGGCGAGCTCATTCAATCGAGGATGTCACCGATGCCCTTTCCGGTGAACGCGTGCCGCCCCGAAGGGAGCACGAAGCGCCGACGCATCGAAGGTGTTGATCCTCAGATGATGTGGTTGCCGGTGCTGTGGCTGCCGGAACGCCTGACGGAGCGCAGCCAGTTTCAGTTGATCGACGGGGACATCGTGGTGATCGATCCAAAGGGGCGCTACGCCGGCGATCCGCGTGTGGTGACTGTTCCAATTGAAGGCGTCGCAATCAACGTGGAGACGAGCGACGCATGGGTGATCCGAGTCGCGCTTGAGCTCGAGGCTGCGGGTGCCTACGACGTGGAGAGCGGGTCGTGGCTCGACGTGCTCGACACGGTTGGCATCAACGTCGACGACGTGGATGACTACGCACGGGTCGAGCGGTGGCTCGATGGCGCGCCCGATAGCGACCTCGACTGGCTCGAAGAGAACTACCTTGACGATGGGTGGCACGTGCCGCGTGGCGAAGAGCCGACGTGGGCACTTCGCTCGGCGCTCGGCGCGTACCCGGATCTCTTGGACGCCACGTGGGCACTCGGCACAGACTCGATTCTGAACATCGTCGCCGACGTCGCGCAGAGTGTCAAAGAGGGCGAGATTGCCGACGCGGCCGACGCGAAGTTCGTCGCGAACATGGTGTGCATGATGAGCGGCACGCTCCTGCGCTACTACTCCGTCGATGAGGCGCAATGGTGGTCCGAGATGTCGCGCACAGTCGAGGCCTTCCAGGGCACGACCAACGATCTCGTGACGGGACCTCTCTCGGAGATCGACGGGCGGCTCACCAACGTTCGTGAAGAGTGCTGGCCGAAGATGGAAGCGCTCCAACCACACGTGACCTCGCCTCACTCCTCGCTCTAGGGCGGGACAGCTTTCTTCCTCTCGGGGTACGTAGTGGGCATGAACACGCGCGAATTCGATGCCCTCATGCACGAGGAGTCCGCTCAGAGAGTGCTGTCTGGCAAGGGTCCGGTTCCTCGGATGAGTGTGCCCACCCTCTACGCCAAGGAGAACAGCACTCTGTTCCTCGCCTCTGGCAGTTCCGGAGCGGTGCGAGCGATCGGCTGGGCGCACGAGGTCCGAGACAAGGACGGCAACAGGCAGCACAGCCCCGCACTCGCGGGCATCTCGACCACTCGCAACCTCACCACGACCGAGATCGCCAACTTCTTCACCGGCACGTCGTTGCTCGACGTGTGCTTTGTGGACCGTGCTTCGCTCATCGCCACCGTGAAGTTGCTCAGCGCTTCTAAGATCGGCACCGAGAGTCGTGTCGGGCGAGTGGTGAAGTACCTCGCCGCTCAGCCAGCGATGAGCCGCTGCTCGGTCCTCACGACGGCACTCGCTCAGAAGTACTGGACCCCTACCGACTTCAACGCGAGTGACTTCAACGCATGGGCAGCGATGTTCAAGGTCGACGCCGACCTGACGCGATTTGAGCGTTCGAAGATTCTCGCTGAGCGGGCGCGAGCCGGCAAGAAGGAAGTAATCCCGGCCGCGAATTTCGTCACGTCGTCGAACACGATCGCCAATTCGCTACTCCGTTGGAGCGGCGCGAAGGTTGAGGCTTTCACCGCGGTGCAAAACCACAACGACATGTGGGAGGCCGTCTGCGGGAGCGACCCGTTGCTCTACGAGCGCGGCCTGCTCATCGGCTCCACGGCTCGGATTGTTCCCATCAGTTACGACGGGGGAGTGATCGACGCCGAGGTGTCGACTCCATTCAAGTTGCGCCCCGGCAGCAACATCATGGTCTTTGGCGGCGTGTTCCCGAAGGGCTTGCCGGTTCGCCTGAACGCCCTCGACTTCGACGCCGACTCGGGGAAACTGATCGCCAAGATCGTTCGCGTCGCGAAGAAGCCGAAGCGGGGCGAGCCTGACGGCTTCTTCTTCCTCTCGGACGACACGAGCCGCGGCAAAGAGTTCCGCGCCATCAACGAGCCCTTCATGGGCGGTGGTGGCTTCTCACCAAGGGCTAAGGCCTCTGACGGCAAGATGCGTTCGCGTGATATCCCGCTCGACGTGTCGCTGGCCGCGTCGGTGGAGTAGGTGACTTGATGAGCCAGTCAACCATGCCAGACGTCGTGCGCCGAAACTCCCAAGCGACCGACACTGATAACTACGACGGGATCATCATTCGCTCGGTGTTCTGGCACGACCGTGGCTGGCGTCGTCAGCCGATGCTGCGCAAGCGTCTCTCGCGCTCAGAGATTCGTCGCCTTCGAGATGAGGGTGCCACGCACGTCGAACTCTCCTTCAACGGACACAGCGCCGACTTCTCCATCCGAGAGCTTCTCGGCGGGAATGTGGGGGTTCGCTAATGGCTCGCATCGCATACGAGACGTGGGCGCCGAAAGGCGAGACCGCGGTGATCGTGGACTACGCCAATCAGATCGCGGTCGACTACGCACGGCAGGGATATGACCTCACGCTGCGGCAGTTGTACTACCAGTTCGTCGCGCGCGACCTCTTGCCCAACACGCAGGCCAGTTACAACCGGCTCGGCGAAATCGTGAATCGGGCACGCCTGGCTGGATACCTCGACTGGGACTACCTCGTCGATCGCACGCGCAACATTCGGAGCGTCGCGCACTGGGACGAACCCTCCGAAATCATTGACGCCGTTTCGCGCCAGTTCCGCGTGGACAAGTGGATCGGTCAGCCGACTCGAGTCGAAGTGTGGGTCGAGAAGGAGGCCCTCGCCGGCGTTGTTCAGCGTGCTGCCGACCGCAACGACGTCGCGTGGTTCTCGTGCCGGGGCTACGTGAGCCAGTCTGAGATGTGGTCCGCCGCGCAGCGTCTCCGCGAGTACATCAAGGCAGGCCAGAACGTCGTCATTCTCCACCTGGGCGACCACGACCCTTCGGGCATCGACATGACCCGCGATATTCGCGACCGGCTGTCGACCTTCATCGTGAGGGACTGGCTGAACGAGCACAAGGATTTCTTTCCGGGCGAGTCAGTCAAGATCCGCGCCATTCTCGACCACATGGCCGATCGCTGCGGCGGTCGCGGGCCATTCGAAGTCAACCGCATCGCGCTGAACTTCGACCAGATCGAGCAGTACAGTCCGCCACCGAACCCGGCCAAGTTGACCGACAGCCGAGTGGCGAAGTACCTCGACGAGTACGGCGATCAGTCGTGGGAGCTTGACGCGCTCGACCCCGCGACGTTGGACGCGCTGATTGAGGACCACCTCAACGAGATCATCGACCCCGACTCCTGGGAGCTCCGCGCCGACGAAGAGGCGACGCACCGCGAGCTGCTCGGCAAGGCGTCATCTCGCTGGTCAGACATAATCGAGTTGCTGGAGAGTGCGTGAAGTGCGCATGTTCGCTGGTAGACGTTGGCGACGTCGACCTCGGGCTGGAACCGCAATGCGTAATGCTCAGACGACTTCGCGCCGAGTCGTCGCATCGCCAGCACTGACCGAGCGAGGAGCTATTTTCTTCGCTTTCAACTCTCCGAAGAATGCAACGCTCGCAAGGATGAAGAGAAGGATTGTTGCCGCGAAGGTGAACCAGAATCCAATCAACGTATGGACGGGGACCGCGCGACTGCCTGCACCAACCGCGACGGTCATGACGCCCGGCGTGATGACGTCCGGAGTCATGAATCCGAGAGCCGCGCCTGAGATTACGACATAACCGAGTGAACTGACGCTCCGACGAAAACCGCGAAGACGAATGGCGAGGTAGAACGCTGCGAAGACGCCAACCGAAGCCGCAAGGAAGACTCCATAGTCGGAGAAGGGGGGAGAGAGCGCATTGACTTGGATGAACGCACCGTGTACCTGATAGCGACCTGCGGGGAGGAACACGAGTCCTAACAGCGCGACGAAATTGATCGCGAGTATTACCGAGTTCCGACGCGTGTTCTCGAACAAGCCAGGCATACTCTCCATTCTCGCATTCGCCGTTCAGGCCGTGCGCCACTTCTCGCACTGCCGAGGATTCCCGTTGGTCAATCCAACGAGAATCCTCGGCGATTTTCTAGCTTTTAGAATCCAGCGACGCAGGCATCGCCAAGCCAGACGCATATTCCATTCAGGATCGAGTAGCCATATCCGTTGGTGTTGAACGAAGGGTCGTTGATGATGAGGTTGCTCTTTATCGCGTCGAAGTATGCCTTCGTTGTCTGAAGATCGCTCTTGATCGCGGACTGCTCAGAAGCGGGAAGGCCCTCTCCAAAGCCTCCTACAGTGTTGATGTCGCTAATCATGTCTGGGTAGGCTTCCGCCTGAAGTGGCGTTGTGTACGTGTATATCGTCTCAACGTGACTTTCCTCGTCGGTCGCGAGCGTGTTTGCAAGCCACTGCGGTGTACCGCACAGGGAAACCCAGGTCAGCGCTCCGCACTCGCTGACCACGTCAGGTGAAGCGCCACTAACGGCCGAAGAAATCGCGACGAAGCCACCCGACACGAACAAAATGGCTCCAAGAATTCTGGCGTTCCTTCTCAGAAGATTATTCAAATCACACCTCACCTTTGCGGTGCGCCGCTACTTGCGACGCCGCACCGAACTGTAAGACAGGCTTTCCATGAATCGTCTTCCGCAATAGCGTTCCGCAAGGTCATTCTGTAATAGCGTTCCGCAAGGTCACTCCAAACGACTACTGCGGCTCCTCCGGTGGACTGGCGACGAACCACTTTCCGTGGACCTCCTCCATCAGGAACGCGTACTCGTACGTTGAACCCTCGGTTGCACTCTCCACGCCATCTTGGGTGGTTCCGATGGTGAGGTCGAGCTCGACGACGCGCTCCGTGGGCGTGACACCGGCGTCGGTGACGACCCAAGCCTGAGAGACATTCGCAAATTTCCCGATGCCGTAGCACACATCCGAATCCCACTTCGCCGCGATGGCCTGCGGCACGGGACGTTCAGCCTGAGTCGTGTTGGCGGCGTTCATCGCCGGAGTGAGGTATGGCCGCTCAAGGGTGTAGATGTAGTTTTGACTCGGCCACTTCGGACTCGACGACCAGTTGATCGAAGCGAACTTGGCGGCGACCCACGTCGGAGAGTTCGGGGAGCCGATGGGCAGGCTTGGCGATGTGGTCGTAGTCGTCGGACTCGAGTAGCCGCCTCCGTTGTAGGTCGGAGCCTTCTTCGTGCCGCACGCGGCGAGGAGCAGCGCACCCGCGAGAATTACTCCGAGCGTCTTCATAATCCTGATGGTCATGCTGTCCTCACTTACGCGGCCGGTCCGCCGCCGAGAAACCCGAGGGACATGTCGCCCGCAAGGGTGTAGTACGAAACGTCCTGGCCGGTCTGAGGCGCTTGGATGATGTTTCCGTCACCGAGGTAGATCGCGACGTGATTCGCGCCGCCCGGTTCGTTGTCCGAGAAGAAGACGAGATCGCCGGGTTGCAACTGAGCCGTGTTCATCGTCAGCGTCGAGTTCGCTTCGACGTATTCCATCTGCTCGTTGGCGGTGCGAGGGAGCGATACGCCCGCCTGTGCAAATGAGTACTGAACCAGACCGGAGCAGTCGAAGCCGGGTTCGCCGACCTGGCTAGGCGGGGCGCTTGCCGAACCACTTGGCCCGGCTGTGCCGCCTCCGCCCCAGACGTAGGGTCGGCCGAGTTCGGCTTCGGCTGCCTTGACGGCCGCCTGGGCAGCAGGCGAGCCTCCCTCGACGAACGGCACGCTCGTGCCACAAGCCGACGTCGCGGTCGAGCCGGCGTCAACGAGCTGCGTGGCGCCGGGAACCCATCCCGTGTAGGTCGAGACTGGACCCCCGAGGGCGCTGGCCGCCTGTTCATCTGCCGATTCCCCGGTCGCTTTGTTGATCGTGACGGCTCTAACGAATGTCGAGACAGACGACGAGACGCTGGTGTCGCCGTTGTCGAAGATCCCGAGCGTCTGCACCATATTGGAGAGCGCGAGCGCTGCGGTGACGGCCGCAATCTGAGTCGTCTCGCTCGCACCGTCAGAAGACGCGTCAGAAACGATTTCGTCGGCGAGGATCACCTGGTTGGATGACAGCAGGTCTTCGGTGGTGGCACTCCCATTGGGAGGTGCGGGAATGGACGTCGCTGGGGGAGCGGCCGTCACGGAGGACGCGCACGTCGAGCTAGAGACGGGCGAGTAGCCGTTCGACCACGAGACCGCGAGCTTGTAGATGTTCTTGTCCATCGCCGATGAGTTGTATTCGATCGGTAGCGCAGCGAGTGCGGAGAGGATCACTTTCTCGTTGTTCAGGGCGACGTTGCTGCCGGGGTCTATCTGCGGCAACCCGCTGTCGGTCGATGTCATGCCCGCAGTGAGATCGATCTCGTCGCCGACACCCGACGTCGTGAGGGTCTTTCCAACGGTCTTTGCCACCCAGTCGCTCGACGCGCCGAGAGACTCGAGGTCGGTTTCGCTCAACGTTCCCGCGAGGAGACAGTATGGGCCGTAGTGGTTGGGGTGATTCTTGATGATCGGACAGACGCCTCCGCCATAACTTGGAACTGATGACGGAGCAGATGATGATGCGGCACTTGTCGCGCTCGATACGTTCGCTGTCGGGGCTGAGCCATCATTCGACGGATTTGGTACGCCTGGCGGGAAGTAGGAGATCGATCCGTTCGGTCCACCAGTTGGATCGGTGCAAAGGTCGTTCCACGCACCGTAGAAGTGACCTTCGTAATTGAGTATCTCGAGCGCCGCCGCGTTCTGCGTGGCTTTGCTCGCTTCCCCTGGCGTGCCGGGCAACCCGAGGCTTGCCCACGTCGAAGGAAGGAAGCCGTAGGCGCCCGACTCGTCGGTGTAGTTGTCTCCGGACTCGGCTTGCCGGATGCAGTCCCAGTCGGCGGTGTCGGTCGTCGTCCAGTCCGGTGAGTTCGGAGCGAGAATTGTGGGAACCGTTCCGTTGCGGCCGACTGATGGGTCGAAGCCGCTGTCCGCGGAAGGGGTGGGTGCGGAGCCCTGCGAGCTCGAGCCTCCTGCACCTGACGTAAGCGAACCCGGCAAGAAGCTCAGCGTCGCCGGGCAGAGCGAATGGGCAGGTGAACCTGCCGGGCACTCGCCCACTTGCTGGGCGACGGTGGCACCAACGCCGGTCTCGTAGTAGATCGTCGCCTCGAGGATGGTCCACGGAGTCGGTGAGTACATGGATGCGTTCTGCACCGTCTCGAGCGCACTCGATGTCACGCCGGTACTCGTCGAGACGGCTTGAGACGCTCCGGCGACACTGTCGGAAAACGTGCTGCCGAGCACTGACGAGATGAGAATGATCCAGGCGAACAGGATGAGCCACGGCCCCGCAAGTCCGAGGGCGGCAATGATGATGAGCGTGCGGGCCTTCGTCTGCGAGACGAGCGCCTGAGCGGCGCCGGCGACGGCGCCAGTGATCTGTCCGCCGGCAGCGAGGCCGGCGGCATTCTTGCCCTGAGCGCCTTTGACCACGCCACTGACGAGACCCTTGGCCTTTTGACCCTTCGACAGGTCGGCGTTGTTGCCGACGGGGATCTTGCCCCTGATTCCGCTCGCGCTCGACTTGTCTTTACCGGTTGGGTCCTTTGTCGGCTCGGCGGACGGGTTCCTAGATGGTTTCGTGGCCGGTTTCTTCGTGAGCGACGGAATAGGCGGCTTAGCCGGATCGGGCGTGGTCATCTGTAGAAGACCATGCGGCGATTTCCCGTCGCCGTCGGCTAAATAGGGAGAGACGAAGAGGTGGTTTATGAGAACTGACTACGAGAAGAAGTCCGTCGAATTCCTCGGAGCGGCAGCCGCGAGGCAGACTGACATCAACGACAAACAACCGCAAATAGGCAATACGCCTCTAGCCGAACTCAGAGATATGAACCTCGCGTTCGCTCAGGTCTACGCAACGCTGGCAACGATCCCGAAGGAAAGGCGCGACGAGACGCTCACGAACGAGCCTCCGGCACCTTGACCGCCTGAATGAACGGCGGGATGCGGCCCATGATGTGCTCGTCAGATGCACCGAGGCCGACGATGCAGGCGACGATCGGAACGCGGCCCTTGTCGGTCGGCCAGGGCGTGAAGCCATCAGTGATGACGACAATCGCGCTCGGGGCGGGGCGAAGGGCCGTCGCGGCTTCGATGCCGACGCACATGTCTGTGCCTCCGCGTCCGGCGATTTCTTCGAGGTCGCTTGCCTTGCGGTACTTGCGTGTGGCCGCAAGTTCGGCGTCCACGTCGAGGACGATCAAGTTGTTGTCGCGCACGCCGAGTTGCTTGGCGATGCCTTCCACCTCGTCCGTCACCGAAGAGAGGTCGCCGGGAGTCATCGAGCCGGACGTGTCGCGCACGACGACGACGCGTGGGATCGGAGATTCGATGCCAGGTTGGATGAGTTTGCCGTCGCCAAAGACGCGACTCGACTGACGGCGGTTACGGCGCGAGTAGGTCGTGTCGTAGTCACCAAGGCGCGATGCGGCCGCGCGACGGACGGCTGACGAAAGCACTTGACGCCAACCGATCTCTGAGGGCTTCAACACCTGCTCGGCTCGCTCGACAAGGCCGCGAGGCGTCTTACCGGGGTGCTTGGCGGCGTACTCCTGAATCTCGGCAGCGGTCGCGATGTCGGCGACGGCTCGCTCGGCATCGTTGGCGGCGGGGGCCTTGCCGTTTGCGTCATCTTCCTGATCGAGTTCACACGGCGCTTTCGTGCCGCCCGAGACAGAGCCGCAACCGGACCATCCGCTGCCCGAGTCAGAGTCAGACTGCTGATCGCCGGAGCCTCCGCCAGTGTCGCCGTTGGGCGACTTACTGGACTGGCCGCTCTCCTTCAAGAAGTCGAAGTAGAACTCGGCCGTCATGTAGTACGGCGCACCAAGGATGGCGGGGGTGATCGCTCCGAACGCTTCGAGGGCTGTGCAGCCCGCGTCGATCAGATCATCGTTGTTCGCTGCGTCGGCGGCGGCGTTGTAGTTGTCACGCTCGTTGGGCTTGACGCCGTGTTCGTCGGCCCGCTCCGCGTCGTGAGCGAACAGGTGGCAGCACTCGTGCAACAGCGCCTCCGCACACATGCGAGGACCCCATTCGATGACTTCGTCGAAGTCGATGTAGAGGCGAAACCAGGGGTCGCACGCGAACGTCTTGAGTCCCGGTGCGTTGACCGGGCGAAGGTTGAGCAGGATGCTCGCCATGTACGGCATGATCTCGAGTGCCTCGGCCCGCCACGCAATGAGGTTGGCTTGCTGCTCCGAAGTGAGCTTCAGGATTTTGGAAAACTGCGGCATACCCACTACGTACCCCGAACTCAGAGAACCTGTCCCGCTCGCCGGGGTGGTGTAGTTTTCGCCTCCATGTGGGGATTCCTTGGCGCAGTGATCGGCGGTCTCTGTGTGCTTGGTGGCGGGTTCTTCGCGAACCGCGTGCTCGCCAATTCGGAAAATCGTCGTTGGCTTGCCGAGGAGAAACTCAGGCGCAGGACACGAACGGCTGAACGTCTGCGCAAGTTGTACGCCCCGCTCGTGCAGTCGACGGTGACGTTTCAGTCCGTTGCCGCTGAGAGACTGTTTCTCATGTCCGGCGACGTCGACGAGGCGGGACGGAACGAACGACACGTCAAGGAGCTCAACGCGGCGTTAGAACTCGTCACGGCGGTTGGTGGAGAGTTGCTCGTTGACAAAGATGCGAAACCGATAAGGAATCTTTACAACGACTTCCGACGCGAGTTCAATCTGTATATCTCAGCGTGGGAATCGGAGTACGGCGAAGGCGAAGGCGCACAGCGCGCGCGAGACATAGAAAAGCACCGGCAAGAACTCTCAAGGCTCGCGCTCGAGATTCAGGAATTCGCCGAGAACCAACTCGACGAGTTGAACGCACCTCCGACGCTCAGGGACTTGGGCTAGAAGCCGTCGTCAGCGAAATCGTCCACAGCGGGAAGCGGACCGACAAGTGCCTCGCGCACGCGGCGGTTCGTCTTGTTGATCTTCTCGTTGCCTTGGGTGGCATCGATCCACGAGTCGTCGTGAATCCACGACAGGTGCGCGGTGTGACGCGACACCATGACGCAGAGGCGACCTACAGACTGATTGTGCTCCGACTCACCGTTGGAGCCGTACATCGGGTCGAGCGCGACGACGACAGGCCACTCGCCACCCTGTAGGCGGTCAGCGGTGCCGATCGCGAAGTCGTGGCCGAGGCTGCGTGACATGCCCGTCAGGATGGACACCTGGCTGTTGCGCGAGACGACGAGCGCAATGTCGCTGTCTGTTATCTCGCGGACTTCCTCGCCCTGTATCACGGAGCCGCCGACGAATTCTGCGGCGCGGCGCACCATCGTCGCAAGGCACTCAAGGTTGTCAACCTCGTCGGAGTGATCGACTTCGATTGAGAACACTTCATCGGCGATGTCACCGTCGCGGGTGACGGCCTCACGCGAAGGCCGACCGGACTCGACGGGGAACTTGTAGATCGGGGCGACGATGCTCGCTGAGACAGGTCCGAGGCGGTAGGTCACGCCAAGCGAGAAGCGCTCGACATCGTCTGCGCCAACGGTGACGAGTGGCGCGGGAAGGTGCGGTGCGTCCTTCTGACCGCTCCAGATGGAAGTGTCCACGGTGACGACGGGGCCGATCTGGCCGGGGTCGCCGACCATGAGCGTCTGAGGAATGTCGCCCCTCGCTTGGGAGGCGAGCGCGTGCGTGGCCTGGTACGCCTCGTCGATGATGATGAGGTCGAACGTTGACTTGTCGATGAACTTCGCCTTGGCAAGCGTCGTGATCGTCACGCGCGGCACGTTGGCGAGTTGCTTCTCCGCGTTGTAGCCCTCCGGCAGGTCGGCCTGATCGACGTCCTTGATGACGATGTTGATCTTGTCGACCGGGTACTCCTTCGCGAGACGACGGGCAAAGGAGAGCGCCTGAGCGCGAGTTGGCATCGCGGCGAGGATGTTCATGTCGGCGCGTAAGGCGAGATTCGATACGACGTTCGCTACGAGGGTGGTCTTGCCGGCACCAGGCGAACTGTCTACGATCGTCAGTTCACCGCCGCGCCACACGCGAGCGAGCACTTTTGCCGTGACCGAGCCGGGCTTCAATGGTTGCGGACGGGGGCCTTCCACTACGACGACGGGGCTGGGGGTTTGACTCGCCGTCGTAGTGGAAGAGGACTGTTGGGCTGGGGCCTTGGGGCCGAAGCCTGGTCGAAGGGTTGCGTTCACGGCCACTACATACCCCGAGTCGAGATTTGCTGTCCCGGTCCGCAGCTTGGCCGAGTTGGCGCCCTACTGAACGATGCTTGCCGAGACAACACATTGAGTCGCCGGCGGCTCCGGCTGGCCGTTACCGGGTGGACTCACGGCAAACCAATAGATGACCGAGCCGCCATCGGAGATGGCAGCAGGGTCGGAAGTGTCGTACCAAGTGACGGCCTCTGAGATCCAGTTCTTGTCGTTCGGGTTGTTGTTCGCCGAAGGAGATCCCGAATAGAAGTTCACCGTGATTTCGATAACTCCCGATGGGGTGGCAATGTCCGGCGTCCCATAAGCGAGGTCTTGATTATGGCTCTCGTTCGAGCAGTAGGCCAGAGCGATCAAGTGGCGGGAGTTGCGAGCGATCTTTGCGACAGGCGTCGGCACCCGCGATGCGACGGCATAGTAAGTCACGGCCGCGATGACCACCAAGACACAGAGGATGATGACCGTTCTCTTCTCCATTCGACGCCCTCCCGTAAGTCGCTAGTGCATTCTGGCGCACATGGCGGATGGTCGTCGTGGGAATCCGATTGCGATGAACGCATACCGCCAAATGCGGCAATCGCTCTACGACACGTTGTCGTGCTCGTTGAGCGCGTGCCAGTACGCCGACTCGGTCGCGTACTCGATGGTGCTGTTGCTTCGGATCGGTCCGTGGGTCGGACAGACAGCGCAGAACATCGAACTGCCATCGCCGGGTGGCTCGACGGCCATTGCGGAGCGCGTCCTCGCGAGCTCACCGAGCTGCTGAATCGCCTTCACACCGCTCGATGCCGAAGCAAGCCGTTTCTCATCGCTCGTCGAGACGGCGGAACGGTCGCGACGAGTCTGATGCGCCCGCAAAGTGACGATGTGCCATGTGTCCTTCGTCTTGCGCTTCGCCACGATTACCTCGACGTGAGGAGGTGCAAAGGGTTCGAGGTCGACATCCTCCACAACGGCTGAGCGCTTCATCGCACACTCGATCCTGCGTAGGCCCACTCGTCGAGGATCGAGCGCATACGTGCGTGAAGCAACTCGACCGTTCCGTCGTTCCGAATGATCGCGTCAAAGCGGTCATAGCGATCGAGCAGGGTGTCGATGTCGTTAGCTGGCCCGACGCCCGGACGCTCGACGCGAACGAGACGTCCGCCGGAGTCCTTGATTGCTGCGGCCTCGTTCGGGAAGCGAACGTCGCTCACGGCAATGAGTTCTCTCGCTGGTTGGCTGCGAAGCGCAGCGAAGATCCAGACGTTGGGGTGGATGAAGTCGCGAGCGGCAGCACCGTAGTCTCGAAGCGCTTGGCGTACGTCGGCCTCGAGCTTTGCGGTTTCCCAACCGACTGCATTTACGCGGTCGGCGATGGACGGGTTGGTGGCCGTGATGAAGTTTCGAAGCGCGTCGGCGAACGCGACTCGTCGGTAGCCGAACTCGGACACGAGGAATGCGGCGAGCGTGTCCTTACCGGACCTGGCGTACCCGTTGAAGCCGATGAGTTTTGGGAGGGGGAGTGCGTGATCGGACATTGGCTATTCGGCGACGAGCAGCTTCATGATGCCGATCCTGTCGAGGCTGCGCAGATATGTCAGCTCGGTCGTCGGGTCGAGCCAGACGATGTTGCCCTCGGGCACCATGCGATCGGTGAAGGGTAAGTAGTCGCTCGTCATCAAAACGAGCGGCACCTCGAGGTTCCACGTCACGTCCACTGCCGGGTTGCTCGGGTCGTCGCTGACAGAGATGCCCTCGAACGGGACGATCTTCTCCGCAAAGAGTGCGGTGAGCACCTCTTCGCTGACGGAGGTTGGATCAAACCCGCGCTCTTCGATGTGGGTCCTCACGATTTCACTCTGAAGACCCGTTGCGTAACCAACGAGGTCGTCGTAGCGGCGAACGAGTGCCAGGTCGCTCCCTTGGTCGAAGAACTCGGTCTCACCGCGCTCGTCGACGTGCTTCAGGTCGGCGTAGCCGTCGAGAGTGGCCTCGATGATCTCGGTCACCGAGTCGGCGTAGTAGGTGGTGCCATCGAGCGCGACCGCGGCGTACTGCCATTTGCGGCCGCCGGGATGATCGGGAGGCGTGGCGTTTTCCGCTGTCGCCTCCGATGCGGATACGGTGACGATCATTGCGAGTCCTTTGGTGTGGTTAGAGATTCTCTGTAGAACATATGTACCGAGGTCAAAATCAGTGGCGCTTTTGGGGAGATTGTTGGGCAATTCGAATCGGTAACGGACTCACAAGCGCCAGCGAACAGCGATGGATAGTCTTCGCTCCATGTGCTCGTAGGGCGGGGCAAGGGGGAACACAATGTCAGGACCACCGGTTCAAGACAGACCCGCACTAGGTGATCCAATACAGCCGGTTGATTATGGTCCCGGAATAGGTGGTCCTGTTCCGCCCGGTGGGGGCGGAGTGGGAATTGGAGAGCCGATACGACCAGGCGCGCTGGGCCAAATCTTGACCGACATCTCTTCCGTTGAACGTCTCTTGACGCTTGACGATTTGTGGAGCGCGTACCTCGATCCCGACTTTGACGGGGGCGACGCGGACTTTAACGGCCTCATCGAGCTTGGCAGCTTCATGAGGCAGGGAATAAATGAAATGAGCGACGTGGCGTACCGGCTCAAGATCTTCCTGCGAGATCGGACCGACGAGAATGTCGCCACCGCGCTGCAAGACCAAGGAGTTTCGCTGGATTTGGTCTCGGATTTCCCGAAGTTCGGCACCGAAGATCCCGAATTGCCTGCTCAGTCGTTTCGAGAGGATTTGATCGCGGCGTGTGACTATGTCCTGAACACGATAGAAGGAGAGATCGATCAGCTCGATGGAAAGATCGATCAGCTCGGGAGTGACATTTTTCCCGATCCCGACATGAGGCCATTATTCAAATGCGCGGTGACGCTAATGGGCGTAGGGCTTGGCGTAGCGCTCATCATTTTCGCTCCTCCCGTTGGGGTGCACGCGGCGATAGCAGCGGCCGTGGGGTCAGCGCAGCAAGCGGGGGGTCTCGTCGGGAAGTGGAAGAGCAGCAGGTGCCGAGAGGTCGACCTTCGGCACGCATTTCGCACGGCGTAGACCACTCTTTAGAAATCGTCCGACTCGAGACGACGTCTCGCAGCCGACTCGCTGGTCCCATTGAGAAGGCGTCGCTGTTCGTTTGCCTTCTCGAGTCCGTGTAGTTCGTCACCGGTCGCGGGATCGAGGGTGGGTGGCAACTTGCCCAAGTCGAACTCTCCACCGCTGCCATCGTCTTCGAGTGACGGCGTATACGCGGCGATCTCGGCCGAGGATGGCCTCGGGAACTTCGTTGTTGTCGCGCCAAAGGAGTTGAGCCACCTGGCGTAGTGATCGGGCGATGCGTAGTACGTCTTCACGACGCCGGCCTCTTGGCCCTCGAACTCGTAGACACCAACGCCACGGCTCGCGTCCTTGTCGCTCGCGATGTTGAGCGGGATCTTCGGCACGGCGTCCGGGTCGTTGAGCGCCAGGCGTCGGTTGTTGTCAGTCGGCTTCGCCCCGAGCAGCAACTTGGCTCCGAGGTTGGCGCGAAGTTCGGTCGGGATGCCAGTCGACGTGCTCGCGACCTGGGTGGAGCACACGAGCGAGATTCCTGCGAAGCGGAGTTCGCGGGCGATCTTTCCGATGTTGTTGAGGATCGTTGCCTTGGTGAGGTTGCGGAGCGCGATCTCAGTGACGAGCGGATTGTCCTTGGCGACACCCTTCGGAATGGGCTCTGGCGAGATGAGGCTCGTCAACTCGTCAACCACGAGCAGGATCGGCTGTACGTGCTCACTTGCGGGCAACTGCGTCCACTTCTGGACGTTATGCGACTTGATGAGGTGCTTACGACGAACTCCCTCTTCGTAAATCATCGCGATCACGCAGCACGCCGAGGTCAGGTCATCGCCCCAACCTGAGTTGCGGACGAAAGGTTGGAACTCGCCAAAGTCGACCCCTCCCTTCACGCCATCGACGATCGACACTTGCCACCCGTTCGCAACGGCGCCGGCGAGGAGCGCCATGATCGTGAACCCTTTTCCCGAGCCGGTCGTTCCACTCGCGAGAAAGTGCGGGGTAGTCATGAAGTCGGCTTGGAGTTCGTGCCCTTCGTCGGCCCCGGCGCGGGCGAGCGTGATGCCGATCGGGACGCGGGCCCACTGGTCGGACTCGAGCACGAGCTTGCCGTTGCCGTGATGCAGTGGGTGGCTCACCGTGAGCGGGAAGGTGGGTGGATCGGACGGGATGATCGAGGCCTTGAGCGTCTGCGCGTTCGTCTCGACGTACCAGCCGTCGTGACCAACGACTGCGACGGCCACCTCTTCGAGCTTGTCGTCATGCTTGGAGGGGACGTACGTCCTTGGCAGCGTGAGATCGAACCCACCGTCGAGTCGTGGTTCTATGCCGATGTCCCACGGCTTGACGCCAAGCGCCACCGCGACGGCGTCTCGAGCTCGACGAGTTGCTATGTCCATCGGCGCGAGCGTCGCGCGCTTCAGGTGAGGGTCAAACCGGATCATCGCGTAGTCGGGGTACTCGTCAGCCATCTTGGCGGCGACCTTCTCGCCGTCGGATGCCTTGGTGTCCTTCGGCAGGCGGACTTCGCGAATGGCTGCGCGTCCGTCGCCGGCGGCTGAGACCGAGGTGATCGCGACGTGGCGAGACGCTGACGCAACGCCAGCTTCTGGATCGATGAAGTCGATGTCAAATCCTTCGCCGTGTTGTTCGGTGATGAGGGCTTCGAGCGCCTTCAGGTGGACCTGGGGATCGAACCCCTTCGGCAGTTTGAAATTGATCTTCTCGGTAGCCACTGTCTTCTCCTACGCGAACGGATCGTCGTCGTTAATTTGCGGCTTTGTCTTCCGGCGAGGCAGCGGGAATGGGTCGTCGTCGTGTGCCACAGCTTCGCTCGCCGACGTCGACTTGCCTGGCGTTCCCCAGTCGATGATCCACGGAGCGGGTTCTTCGATGGCGGTCTGTTCCTCGGCGACGTCGACGGGCGCGGCTTCAGTGACGCCCGTCGCGAGCAAGTCTTCGAGAGAGATAGTTACCTCACCGAGGTCGATAACTTCTTCCGGCTCCTCGACGAGTCCGTAGTGCTCGACTCCTCGCGAGAGGAACGTCGTGACGTCGAGACGATTGTCGGGTGCGAGGGGAGAGATGCGCTTGGCGAGCTCTTCGCCGAGCGCCGCGGCCGGCGCGTACCAGGCTTGGATCAAGACGCCGGTCTTCACCGACGATTCCCAGATGCCTCGACCAGCGGGCACGACTTCACCAGGGTCCGGTGCCTGATCGAACGCGCGCAGGGCCGACATGCGCTCACCGAGTGAGGTCTGGCCGAGGAGGAGGCGAGAGAGGTTGGCCTTCAAGTCGCCACCACCGGGCACTCCTTCGAGACTCGCCGCCATGAGCTTCTGCGTGCCAAGTCCGAGCGAGACGCCGGCGCTGCGAGACTCGCGCGCCAGCTTTCCGGTGGAGTAGGCGATCGCGGTGCGGTCGTTCGAGATACGGAGCTGCTGCTGGCGCTCGGCTTCGAGAACGGGGTCGTCGAACGCCTGGCGCGGCACCTTCTCTGAGGTGATGAGCGAGGTGAACTCGTCGATGAACACAAAGATCGGCGCCGGACGCACGTCGTCAGGCAAGTCAGCGATGCTCGCCGCACCGTAGCGGGCGTTCAGATCTTTGCGCCTCTCGACCTCGGCGTAGATCGCCTTCAAGGTGGCGGCCGCGTCGTGGATGTCAGTTGACATCGCGCGGGCGTAGGGCTCGAGGAACTTGTAGTCCGCGGCTCCCTTCATCGGATCGATCACAAAGAGCTCGTAGCCCTTGATGGCGGCGCCGTAGAGGAGAGCTTGCGCGGTGACCGACTTACCGGAGCCGGACATGCCGATCACGGCTAGGTGGACGTCGCGGCGCGGGATGAACTCCTCGGGCTCACCGTCGACGCCGGTGGCGAAGGCCATTCCGTCGGCGCGATCGGCGGCCTCGAAGTCGAAGGACACCATCTCGGGCAGCGGGTTCTTCACGCAGGCTTGGATGGTGACGAACGTCGGGCCGTTCTCCGAGTCGAGGACGCTGAGGTACGCGTTGCCCGTTGCGGTGCGCAGTTTCGATGCAGCGATCTTGATGGCCGTCTTGTCGAGGCCGGGCGGCAGTTCGAACTCGAGCACTTGGACGTCTTCATTGCTCGGCAGGTGACTGGTGTTGACGAGCGTTGGCACTGAGCCGACTGAGCCAACGACGTGACTGACGAGGAATGCCTGCTCCCAGTCGAGCGATGCGACGAGGTCGACATCGGCAGGCGTTTGGAGGTCGGCGTAGTTGGGGACTTCGCCGAGATAGAGGATGCAGCCGTCAGGAGCATCGGTGACACGCACCCACGGCGTCGCGAGGTTGTCGGCGATCTTGCCGGCAGCGGCTCGAACGTTGCCGGTCGTCACCCCGCCGTACAGACGGAGTTGGATCTCCCACGTGTGAGCCTTGGCTGACGGCTTCGTCAAGCAGCGCACCGAGACGACTTCGGGGTGGGGGAGTTTCAGATTGGAGAACGCGTCGTTGACGATTCCGGCGAGAAGCCACTGGTCGGCGGGCGTCGACGGAGCGATTGCGGTCGGTGTTGTTGGGACCTTGTCGAATGACCACATCACGTTGATGGCTTGCGGGTGGCGATCACCGTGACGTCCGCCGTTGTTCGTGGCGAGGTAGCCGGTGACAGCGACGAACGTCGTGCCAGTCGTGCGCCCGAGCCCCAGAGCCGACTTCAGCTTGCCCTCAACGCCGGGGTACTTGTAGTCCATCGGCTCGTTGCCGTTGTTGAGCTTGAAGGCCATGCGGTGAACGATCGATCCGTTCGCAAGTCGACGCTCGGCGTGCGTCGCGACTTCGGGTATTGGGAGATTGGCGCCGGACTTCACTGACGAAGTCCATATCTGACGCCATAGGTCTTCCGTGCGAACTTTGACGAGCGCTGTTTCGGTTATCTCGTCGGTGATGCCCTCGCTGTCGAGATCGCCCACGTAGATCGTGCCGCCGTCTCGGTGGTCGATCAATACCGGTGCGCGAAGGCTCGAGGCGATTTCGTCAAGCGCGTTGTCGCGAAACACCTTGGGCCCGATGGTCTCGTCGTTGTAGAACCATGTCGTGCGCCAGAGTTGGCTCGGTGTCTCCGGTGCTTCGGTGTCCACGTCGGCATCTTCTTCGTCTGGTGTCAACATCTCTTGCTCATACCGAGGGACATTCTCCGTCTCGAGCGCGGCCGCGAGCGTCGACTCGGTGGGCGACGACTCCTTCACCTGGCGCCAGAAGTTGGCGAGCAACTCGCGGGTGCTTCGTCGAACGGTCGTTGTCTCCTCGCCGGCGGTGATGACTGCACTGTCGTCGGTGGCAGAGACGATCTCATTAGGTAGCGGTTCGAACTGAACGCCGCGGCTATGACTGACCCAGGCGAGTGCCGATTGAATCCAGAGTGCAACGAGCTCAGGATCGGCGGCGGAGGACGAAACGTCGTAGGGCGTCGCCCAGGTCACGGCACGGAAGCGAATCGCGCTCCTCGCGCTGGGGATCGAGCCGAGCGCGCCCTCTTCGGGGGATGAGAGCAACGCGATTCGTTCTCCTGGTCCGACCAGCGGGGCGAGGCGGACCTCGTTCTTGAGAAACTCGACGGCACCGAGGTGGGCGGGAGCGTCGAACGTGTCGACGATGACTACACCATTGCCGAGTACTTCGTGGTCGACGAGTACGGGGGGTGGATCGAACTTCAAGCTGGTCCATCGGTACTTCCACTGGGCGCGGGCGTTGGTCACTTCGACGAAGCCGACGGTCGCGGCGCGCTTCCACGACACGAGCACTGCGAACCACGCTCCGGATACGGCGAACGCGGCGAGCACCACCGACGAGCTGGTGAAGTAGATGCCGGGGTGCAGAGAACCGGCCGGAGCGAGAGACTTCGCTCCGAAGAAGGGGCCGTACTTGGTGTCGACCTCGAGGAGGGCGAACGCAACGGCAGCGCCAAGAGCTGCCCCGACGAGGGCGACGACAAAGACGAGCACTGGGTGGGTTCGAAAGTAGCCACGCCATGTGTCGAATCTGACACCGGGGTTATCAGCACCCTTCGATCGACGGAGTGCTCCGGTGAGTGCCGCCACGAGGACGAAAGCGAACGCAGCATTGAGGTCGTGCCCCGTTGAAGACGGCATGTGCTTGTTCCCGACGACCGGGATCAGGTACGCCATGCCTGCGGCGGCGAGCGAGGAGAACCATGCCGCGCGCACGGGACGTCCCGGCAAGATGTCTAATGCGGGGAAGAACAGTGAGCTGCGAAGCGACGTGCTCGCGGAATACCGCGACAGCTTGCGCTCCTCGCCAGGGTTGGCGGGTGCGGGGTAGCCATACGAGTCCTTCTTGCCCGTCAAGATGGGCGACTGCATCATCCACACTGCGACGACGACCGATAGCCAAAGGAACGGCACGAGCGGATACCCGAGCCACATGGCGATGACGCCGGCCGCCACTCCTCCCGCGAGGATGAAGAGGGTGATGTCTTGAGGGGCATTCGATCGTCTAGCGGGCACGCTCAAAGTTCCAATCGAAAGTAGCGCCCGGCTCGTAGACGAGACCAAACTCCCGAGCGGTTCGGGTGAAGATCGTGGCGAGCGTACGTATGGTACGGCTGTCTTTCTCGGATAACGGGTCGTTCTCGTCCCTCTTTTCATCGTTGAACAGATCGACCCTCATCCCGCCGTATTTAAGGAATCGAATCTCAAACGAGATGTCGTTGAGGCCGGCGTCGGCGATTTGGGAACGAATCTCTTTGTTGGCGAGTCGTTTGCGCCGAGCCATGCTGAACCGCTCACGAACCGACATGTCTGCCTCGCTTGCTTGGTTTGGCAATGGCTCGAGAGTTTGAAGGAACGAAGACTCGGCGCACGAAGCGCGGCTTCTGACGGGGAGTTGCTTTGGCGACGGCATCGTTAAAAATCATCTGAGTGGTAGATCGGCTTGGGCTCGGGCGGCAAAGAGTCGGTGACCTCCTGAATAGGAACGCGCCGTGGGGTTGGCGCCATCGCTTTCTGGTTGCGTACGGAGATGACGAGTGGGATAAGCGCCGCGACGATCTCCTGGCTTGCCGGTTTCGTCCCGACGAAGTGACGGTGGCGGAGCGCGAAGCGATCACCCGTGACGGCGCGGGCACCGACTGGTCGAAAGAAACGAAGCGACAGCCTGGTCTTCGCGCTCGACGGCCACACGACGAGAACGGGCCGCTTCAAGGTGAAGTCGCTGGCGGCGTTGGTGGACAGGACCTTCTTGATGGCGGTCGTCGCCATAGCCATCGTCTGCTTGTCCGCGTGGTCGACTCGAGTCATCCCGCGACGAGTCGTGCCGCCGAGAGTCCAGTAGAAGCCGGGTTGCCACAACTTCGAGTCGAGGATGCGGACTTCGTTGCCGGAGATGACGACGTGGTCGATGTTCGCCTTGACCCCGTTCATCGGTAGCACCAGGTCATGCAGGACGGTCGGGCCGCCGGGCTTGCAGTACTTCTCGAGCACACGGGCGGTGCGGATCTCGCCGTCTGTCCCCGCCGACGTGTGTGCAGTGCCGAACTTGCCGGCGAGACCGCCGACGCTCGCGCCCGGTTTGCCGATCGACGTAGCGAATGCCGGCGACGGAGCGTGAGAACGTTTAGATGCCACGTTGGTTCTATGTGCCGGCGAGGCGAATCAGTCGAGGGGTTCGCGTTAGTCAACGGGAAAACCGGCCTTCTCCAACAGGTATTCCCTGTAGTCCGCACCCTCTTCAGTGCGCATCCAGTGCGGCGCGCCGAACACGTCGTTGAGGTGTTTGAAGAGTGGCTTCAACTGAGGGTTGTCGGCTCCGGGGAATGGCGCGTCGAACGGATCGAGCACGTCGATCGGCGACCATTCGTCGTCACTTGCGATGTAGCGCTGGGCTCGAAGGCGCACGAAGTCGAACGAGACGAGACCTGGCGCGGGGAACCAGTCTTCCCATTTCGCGATGACCATTCGGTTCTCGACGTCGGCCAAAATCCGATTCATCGACGAATGCGCGGACTTCTTGACTGCCTGACGGAGTTTAAGGCCAAGGTCACCGGCGCGTCCGCCTTTCGGATGTGCCGCGATGACGAAGAGAACGACGGTTGATTTCGTGGAGTCTCGCGCGAGCAGTTCGGCGAGCTGGTCGACCTTCGACACCGTTGACGCGCTGAAATTGGCCGCCATTTCAATCGCGATCTTCATACCATCATCTCTGATCCACACCGCGTCGGCTGATCTGCACGGGTTTGGTTTGAGCGCCGGCCCGAATACCTGAGTCCACGATGCGACGGCTTCACCGAGCACACTTCGCAGGGGACATATCTCGGCTGCGCGAAGCGACAACTCGGTCATCAAGACGTTGTGGCGGTCGTACTGGTGACCCTTGACGAGGTTGCCACCCAGTGTGGCACCGAGCCAGTCCTTGTAGCGGAGGCCCCGCAGGTCGACCTTGGGCGCCTCGTTGTTCGGGCGGAACATTTCAGGCACGTCATCGACCACACGACCGCCGTAGTAGCAGCGACCGCGCTGAATGAGACCAGCGTCGAACAGAAGTCCGGTCTCGCCAGAGCGAGGGGAGTTGAGGCCGGGCTTGCCGGTTATCGCGACGAGCTGCTGGCTCGTCATCGTGTGCCAGAGATTGATTGCTCCGAGTGTGACAAGCCTCGTCCGTCGCTTCGGCAGAAGGGCTACGGCTTCCTCTTGGGTGTGGAGTCCACCGCAACGTATCGGCACGCGAACGCCGACCTCCGCCATCGTCTCTTCTGACTGTGGTGTGCGCCACAAGATCTCAGGTCCACCGTTCGGGCTCTGCCACACCATCGACCAGTAGGGATCGATGCGATCAGTCGGCGAAAATCCTGGCGTGATCGTTTCGGGTCTGACCAGTTCATCGAATGAAACGACGGATGTGCTCGTTTGACTAGCGGCCACTCAAGTACCCCTGGTCTGCGGCGAACTCACGCGGCTCTTTCCAGTACGCCATGCGCACGGGAGCCGGCGGGCGCAGACGTCCTCCGGCGGTCGCGTGCATGATTGCTTGGAACTTCTCAAGGTTCCCGATGTCGGCGCCGGTCCATTCGCCACCGCCAATCGAAAGACGCGAGACGGCGTCCGAGATGACCTCGTGATCGGACTGTTGGAACCAGAACATGTTGGCGAAGGACATGAAGGCGCTGCGCACCTTCGGCGGCAACTGGTCTGGCCATTGGCACGCGAGGAACGGGCGCACGCCGTAGGAGCGGCCCTGCGCGCGAAGCCACTCGATCACCTCTGAGCTCGACTTCGCGAGTACACCGATCTCGTCGGCGAAGATCGAGACGTAGCGGTCATCGCTCTCCCATCCGGAGCAGTTCTGCTGGATGGCGAGCTTCAGTGAGTACGCCGTCATCGCGGCGATCGTCGAGCCGACCTCCTCGTCGAGGATCGCGCCCGAGCGCGACACGCCAGAGTTGACGATGACGGCCGCATGGTTCGTGAGCGCTTCCTTCCAACTGCCGTGTGGGCGAGACGTCGACCACCAGTGGGGGACCTCCATCAAGACGTCGATCTTGTTGCGCGAGGAGGCGACGTTGTTGCTCCAACGACTCTGCGTGACGTCGGCGCCGAACAGGTTGGAGAGGCCCGAAACGGCGGCGCTCAGCGACGACTTCTGCGGGTCGTCCTCGTCCATGTCGACGTAGACCGCGGTGATGTTGGATGAGATCTGCTTGGCGTCTTCAAACGAGCAGCCTCCGCCGAGAAGGAGGTGAGCAATCGACATGAAGGACACGTCGCCGTCGGTGAGCTTCGCGGTGGCTTTGGCTACGTCGGGCGGGCACGCCATCGCGGCTGTCAAGACCGACGTCAGGGTCTCGGTCGACAAACCTTGAATCGCCGACTCATCCCAGGCGTACTTCATCGCCGACACGAAGAGACGGGCACGATCTTTCGGCGGCAGCGTCGGGTCGACCACGTGCAGTGCCGGCGTCGTCGGATCGGCGACTTCGATGATGACGCACTTGTCACCGCTCACCTTTGACCAGTTCGCGTAGACCGCGGTGCCTTCGCCCTTTGACTCGAAGGCGATGAGCGTGTCGTGCTTGCCGGGGTAGTTTTTGCGACCGCTCGGCCGGACGCGATCGAGCGTGTGCCACGCCCACAGGTTGTGAAGGAGCGTGGTCTTTCCGGTGCCCGGCAATCCGAGTGCGCCCACTCCTCCATAGAGCTCGCCGGCGTCGAGGTGGACAGGGGTGCGTGGGGTGTCGCCGCTCTGCGAATCTGCGTAGGCGATGAGTGGCCCGACGTCTTCCAAGAGAGCGCTCGGGACGCTGCGGTACTCCGTGTCGGCCACACCCGAAACGTTCCCGGTGTGGGGTGAGGCGAGTCCGATGGTCATGGCGGGGCCGAGCAAGAACGACGACGAAGCGAGCGGATAGCTCCCGGCTCGATCGATTGGTTTAGACCCACCGTTCGGCAACGTCTTGATGCGCTTCACGGGGCGGCGCGGCGGCAGGTGACGATAGCCGGGCTCGGGGAGGAAACCGTCGCGTCGAGCAGAGCGAAGTGCTCGGTTGGTCCACGCTCCCGAAGGCGGCACCTTGGCCACGACGAACGCGGCGATCGCCGCCACGATGCCAACGCCGACGCCAACCGTGGGCTTGTGGGAGGCGACGCTCGATGCGGCTCCCGCGGCGATTCCGAAGAGTGGCGCGAGGCGCGGGGAGAAGCGCGCCGCCTGCGAGTAGGGGACGGCTTCGATGTCGAACCCCGGTACGACGGACATGACTTGTGTGAGGAGTGTCGCGACTTCTTCATCGGTGGTGCCACCGGCGTAGAGGGTAGCGACGAGCGTGTTCGGGTTGTTCGTGTAGTGCGCGACTGAGCTGGCGTCACGACGGTGCTCGAACCATCGACGTACGCGTCTGATCTCGAGCTTGGACGGCGCGCGCAGCGTGATGGCAACCCACGATCCGGGCTGCATGAGTCGGCTGAGAAGGATGGCAACCTCGTTCTGCTCGCCGCCGGATTGGGTGGCGAACGATGCGGTACTGGCCGGGCGCGCGACGAGAAAGGAGACGCTGGGCGTGGCTTCGAAGTTGAGCAGACGAGCGTCGGATTCGTCGATAGGCGTGGCCTTCGCGCCGAGGGTCGAGCACAGGGACGTGACCACGTGGGAGTTGGACCCCTGGCCCGGAGTGACGACGTAGGTCTGCACCTCGTGGTCGTCACGCGCCGAGATGAGCGTCACACAGTCTCCTTTTCTGGTTACGTTTCTCACGGCATCGCCGAACGCTCCGGCGCGTTGAGCAACCGCGTCGCGCTCTGGTGGCGCTGTCGATGAACGAGTGAGCTTGAAGGTCAGATCGTTGCGTGCGCTGGGCCGATGTTCGTGCGCGCGGAGGGGTGTTGTGGTCATACCTTGGACCATGCGGCAAGCGCCGAATTTTGCTGCATGACGACTGTCGGTAAATGTTGATGAGGATTTGTGGTGAAATCTGGGCGCAAGGCACTTTCATGTCCGCGATTTCGCGCGCGTACTTCCTCCCCCTTATTTCCCCACTAGCTGACGCGGCAAAACAGTCTCGGAAGTCGTCGCGGCTTCGCCTCGACTACGCAGCGCCAGCACGCGAAGTGGACCACACAAAACCGGCGCATGAGAGATGCAACAGCGCGCCGGAGGTGTGTCCGCAACGGTGAGTCTTAACCGGGAACTGTCGTCGCCGGCGCTGCTTGGGCTTGGTCACCAATGGATGTGGGAGACACTCTCGTCCTCGAATTGACACCGTAACGAAAACGAGTCGTCACCGGACTGGACCTCTCGATTCTGATGTGAGCAATCAGCCGCCGGCAGGCGCATCCGATTACTTGAAGTGGACATCATTGAGTGACGCAAGAGGCCCCGGCAGGGGATGAGGATAACCACCGACTCGAGCACCACATCTGGCTTCGCACCGACTCGAGACGTTGGGCAATCCGGAACGCGACTTCGATCTTGACGCCGGCGCCAGAACCTCGCTTCGCTCGTGCGCCGGCTTGCTTGCCAACTCGGACTGGGACGAGAGTTGACGCTTGATGCCAGCGCGCCGACGTCGCTTCGCTCCCGCGCTGTCATCACCTCGTCGTGGGTGTCTCACTATGCGTGAAGGACTCGGGCTGGGTAGCGAACCGCCACACTACGAACTACGCAACGACACGCGGGGAACTCATCGCAGACGTGCCGGAATCGAAACGCGGAGCGCCTCGTCACTATCCGAGTTCGTGACGGAACGGGCGAGCAGACCTTTAGGTCTGCGAGCCTCTATTAAGCACAACGACTCGCGGCTATCGCCGGACCGAATGACCTCGCGACCAACTCGCTCGGGAACTCACCCGCGGCGCAAGCGGGAGCGCGCGAATCCTGCGAAGATCTCTCTTCGGGGAGGTGCCCGTCATGCTCGGGATTCTGCTGATAGTGGTACTGGGAACATCCATCTGGGCTGGGTTCGATGCTCAAGCGCTGATCTCCAAAGGCGTGGACAAGAAGTCCCTGGGTGGCGGGCCGGTCGCGATCTTCCTCGGGTGTTCGCTCATTTGGATAATCGTCTTCCCCTACTACCTCGTAAAGAGATCGAACGCTAGGAAGATCTGATTCAGTGCGACTGCGTCGGCGTTAAATCGTGACGCAGGAACCGGGACCTGCGTAAGTGAACGGATCTGTGTAGGCGATGGGCGGACCCAAGGACTTCACCTCCGCGAGTTTCAACACCCCATGCGAGATTGAGAACTTGTAGTACTTCGGGTTGTGAGGCGCGTTCGAGATATAGGGCCCACCATTGGCGCTCGATATGAGCAAGGCCATCGTCGGCACGGTGCCGGGATTCTGTGCGTCAAACGCGGCAATGGCTGTCGACACGGTTGCCCCATCTGCCTCGCACGACGCGATCGCCTGCGCTGTCTTCTGGCTTCCGGGCAATGCCCGAACACCTGAACAAGACGACGGGCCGGCGTACGACACAGCATCTTTGTAGGTGATGTGCGGGCTCACGGTTTTCACGACGGCGAGCTTCAATACTCCGTGTGAGATGGAGAACTTGTAGTAGGTGGGGTTGAATGGGGCATTCTGGATGTAGGGCCCGCCGTTGGCGCTTGACGTCAGGTCTCCCATTGTCGGAACTGTGCCCGGATTCTGGGCGGAAAACGCGGCCATCGCTGTTTGCACGGTCGCCCCATCCGCTTCGCACGCGGCGCGTGCTTGGTCGCTCTGAGATGAGCGCTGCGCGGTGCGGACGTTCTGAGTCAGACCGCTTCGGCTAGTGCTCGCGCCGGCGGCACTTGCGGACAGCGTCACGGCGGTCAGAACGATTGCGCCGAGGACCGTGCGTCTCATGAAGACTTGCTACCACAGCTCGTCCACCGACACTTCGGAGTGAAGCTACGAATCCGAACACAGATGCTCAAAGGTCGAGAATTTGTCCCTATGTAGGCGGATCGGTGAGCAGTTGCACTGGCAAGATTGACGGGACAAATAGTTCCCACTCGGGGTACGTAGTGGGCATGAACCCGCACTCCACTATGACCAAACGAACGATCCTTTCCCTCCTGGCGGCCGCGGCGCTGTGCGTATCGACGCTCGCACTTGTCGCGCCGTCGGTTGCTTCAGCAGCTCCACAGAGCACCCCGCCGTACCAAGCATGGGGTAACGACAACATCGGCAACTGCCCGTTCGCGGCGATGGCTAATTTGGTCCGGAGCCACTGGGCGAAGGCGCCGATCACGACCAACGAAGTGATCCGCGACTGGAGAACATACGACACGACAATCGGGCCGTTGGCCTTCATGTTCGAAGACGGACTTGGTGGTCACGCCATCTCGTCATACGCACCGGTGACGACACGAGCGCAGTTCATTGCGGGAGCAAACGCCGGCGGTTTGTATGCGGTCATCCTCGGTGGTGAGCACGCGGTTGCAGTGGTCGGTGCAAACTCGAAGGGTGTGTACTTCGTCACGTGGGGGACTCTTCTGTGGGTGAACTGGTCGGGATGGAATGGCCTCGATCCCGTGTCGGAGGACTCGGTCACATGGGCACCCGCAAACGCGTCGACGTCAACGGTGATGTTCTATCCAGACTGCGGGAACCTCGCTCCGGTAGCGCAGACCGAGCCGACCGGATCAACGGCTCCGCTGGCCGCCCCAGTCATTCAAGATGGAGGCGTTCAACTGCTGGGATGGATGACGACGTTCGCGCCGACGGCGACGCTCTACCAGGTAGGTGAGCCGTACACGTACAGCCACAACGTGGTGATGTGGGCCGATTGGCCGCTGCAAGACGCGCCCGCTGGGACTGTCTGCTCGGACTAATCCTGGCAGTGATTTACGGCAGTGTCTGTAGATGTCGCGCCGACGATAACGCCAGGGCCGTTGCCCGCGCTATATCCATACGTGAGCGGATATTTCAGCAGTACTGATGCCCCGCCATATGTCACGTCGTAGTACGTCGTCCCGCTGGGACTACTGGCGGTGAAATCCAACGCAACGTGATCCCCATTGGAGAACTTCACTTCCATCGAGAAGTGAGGGAAATCGCACGAGGTGAACCAGTCGTCAATGACGGTGACTTGTGCCGAAGATCCAGCGCCTCCTGATGTGGGAATGGTCGTCGGAGGTGTGTTGGATGCTTTGACGACGATCTGTGCTGCGAGAGTAAGTGCATCCGTTGATGTGAATCGCAGTCTGTAGCGCTTGATGCTTGTGTCGGGGTTAGTAGGAACCGATAAGACGACTCGCACTGTGCCTCCCGCCGCGCAGTCACTGATGGGCGGAAAACTCATCTCAGGAGAAATAGTGAGTCGGCACGCTCCAGCGTTGACGGTGTGCAGTCTCACGATGACTGTGCCCCCTGAGTTGGGTAGGTGCGACCTCGAAAGAGAGATCGCCGAACCTGTGCTAGCGCTCGCTGTGGTGACGGATAACGCGAGCATAAGAAGACTCACTAAGGCGAGGACGCTGACTGATCGCGCGCGTGTCATGGGTCAAACGTACATGGCCGCTCTTCAAGACATTCTTGAATTGGGTTACATGTTTGACGTTCGTGCTAACTAGAGCCATTACCGAGCGGATCACCCTTCGAAGTTCAACATCAAGCCGCGCTCATCGCAGATGACCTTGATGGCTCCTTGCGCAACTGCGCGAGCCGTTTCGTCGCCGCCACGGATAAGCAGAAATGCGCGTCCGTCCTCGGTGTGTACCTCGAGATCGACGTCCACGGCATTGTCGTAACCTGCCAGCGCGAGCAGTCGGAACGCCTCACCGGCAACGATCTCCATCTCGCGCTTGGTGACGCTGCCTCCGAACGAGTGAGCCGGGCCGGAGCGCTCGTCATGACGCTTCGCTACGTACTCGATGACGCGTAACGTGATTGATCCGAGCACTGCGAGGATGCCCACCGAAAACAGCCAGGTGCCGAGAGCTCGGGCTCCGAGGAGGTTCGTCACGAAGCCGCCGAGCTCGCAGCCGATGCCGACCTGGAAGTGACAGAGGGCGAGCCTGTCGATGTACGCAATCGGGTCTGCGTCGTCGGTCATAGTGCGTAGATGTCTCGCTCGAGGAATGTCTCGAGCAGGCGCTTCGCTCGGTCGTATGTGCCTGGGTTCGAGCTCTCACGTCCGCCGGCAACGTTGAGTGCGATGTCGCGATCGAACTGGGTGAGGAAGTTGAGCATCTTCTTGTAGGCGTGCTCATCGCCGACGTCGAGTTTGAGGGACGGCTTGTGGTGCATCGCCGCGAGTCGAATGGTGAGCGAGGTGCCGGGCCCCATCTTGTGGAGGGCGTTCACGATGACGAGCGTCGCGCTCGAGTTGATGATGTTCTGCTCGGTTCGGGGCGCCCAGTCTCGTGAAGCGTGCTCGCGGAGCTCGGGGTAGATGGCGAGGAGTCCAGGAGGGTTGGGCATGTCCTCGGCGCGGCCGCCCTTCGGCACCCATCCGCCGTAGGGGAGTCTGTGCTCGATTGCGAAGTCGAGAGCTGCTCGGTCGACACCGGTCTGTCCGCCGGAGACGAGCTTGCGGATCTTGGCCACTGATTCATTCTGCGTCGTCATGATCCGGTCTGAGTCCTGAGCCAGAGCTCTCGAAAAGCCTTCCCGTCGTCGAGGTGACAGCGCACATCGTCCAGGGCGCGGTGTGTCTTGGAGTCGTTCGCTTCGGAGACTGTGGTCCCAACCCACAAGGCGTGAGCACGGCGGAGAACGCCGACGTCGATGACCCAGTAGTTGAGGCCGCCGGCGAGCGCGGGCATCTGAAGGCGAAGTGCTGGGAGGTCGAAGGGGCCAACGCCAGAGCCCGCGAGCGTGAGCTTGTCTGCCGCGCCGAGAATGCCGAGCCACCCAAAGATGTCGACCTCGACGGAAGAAATACTCGGCGCGTCGTCGAGGTCCTTGATGAGTCCGTTCTTCGTGTGCATGTTCCACACGTAGTCGTTGTTGGCGAGGCGAACGAGGGCCTCCTTCGACGGCTTGACGGGTGAGGTGAACTCACCCATGACGTCGAGTTCTGTAGTGGTGAGGATGCAGGCGATCTCGATAATCTCATCTCGACCGTCCAAGGTTGAAAGACCCGTCGTCTCGAGGTCGACCCAGAGAAGTTGGTTGATGGTGTCGGTCATTTATGGTCTCCTTGGTTGGGTGGTCATGCGTCGATTGATGCCCAGTTCACGTCCGGGTGCATCGAGCGGATGAGATCCCAGTCGCAGTAATCGCCCTGGCTTTCGGCTGAAGAGATGACGAGCTCGAGGTTGATCACCTCTCGCCGCAGCTTGGTGATTGTCGCCCGGAGTTCTGCGACGTCTGGCTCGGGGATGGGCTTGGCCATCAGTATCGCCTTGGGAAGATCGCGTAGAACGCGTTGGCGAGGATGTCTAGATCTAGCATCAGCATGGCGTGGTCGTAGTCCTCATCGTCAACGTTCTCGTATCGCTTCGAGGCCCCTCGTCCCCGCTGCTCGATGGTGTCGATGAAGAAACACGAGATATCCAGCAGGAGTCCGGTCTTTCGACGTTCACCGACCAGGCGTGGTCGCGCAACGGACGCCACGGCGGCCTTCACGGAGAGGTTGAGCCCGAGGCGCCGCAGTGATAGCGCGGCGTCAGCTTCAGTCACGTCGAAGCTATCCGCCTCGCAGTCTGTGTCGATGCGACCCCATTGAGTGTCGCGTCGGTTCTCGGTTTCGTACGTCGCGACGAAGGGATGAAGGTCGATTTCGAATTCGACATTGTGAAGATTGAGAACGAAACCGTCTCGATACAGCGCACTCGCCCGTCGGAGAATGTGGGTGTCGTCGTACCAGTACGGCATGGAGACGTCGCTCATGAGGCTCTCGAGGAACTCGGGGTCGAGAACGTTCACGCCGGTGATGTCTCTCAAAGCGCAACGCCGATCGACTCGCTGATACCGTCGAGGAACTGACCGACCTCGTCGTACCAGGCGGACATGCCGTCGACGTAGCCGTTGTACTCGGCGACTTCGAAGCGGTCGCAAAGGTCGCACTCCGAGGAGCTGCCTTCGTGGTTCTCTTCGCCGTGGTGAACTTCGCGCGGCGAGTAGAGATCCTCGAATGTGATGGTCTTGACGGTGGTGTTGGACTGGTTCTGTGTGCTCATGCCCACTACGTACCCCGATGCGCGCATTCCTGTCCCGCTTTAGAAGTCTTCGGATGTCGTTGGTGTGTCGTCCTTTGGCTTGCCGCCCTCGCCATACCAGGCTTCAACGGTGACGACAAGGCAGCGGACTGACGTGCCGTTGATGTTGGCGGCACGAGTCGGACGTCCGTCGTTTCCGGGGACGATGACTGTCCCTAGCCTCCGTGCGAGATTGTGCTTGTTGCCGATGATCTCGCCGACGATGGCGGGGATGAGAGCAACCGCGTCAACCGTCTCCTCGCCGACGCGAACGGTGATCTCCTGGCCGACGCATGTCTGGCCTGGGTGGGTGGGCATCCCTAGGCAGTAGCGAGTGCCGCCGATCTTGTCTTTGACTTGGTTGATGATCGACTCGGCTTCACCCCCTGTGGCGAGGTTTGTGGTGGAGTGAGCCGCTGCGGCTGAGATGATCCGCCTGTGCCACTCGTACTCAAAGGCGTCGATGTCGGCTTTGTCGAGGATCTGGAATTGGCTCATGAATTCGGCGAGCATCGACGTGCCTGCTAGGAACGTCGCGGTCACTTGGCGCACGCGCTCTGATGCGGGGACGCCCTTGGGCCAGTGCTTTTTGAGGGCCTTTTCAGCGAGTTCGGCGCGCACACCTTCGATGCGAAGCGGGATGTCATCAACGCTTTGGACATCCTGCACGGTCTCATCGCGGATGTCCTCGGTTGAGGTCACGGCCATCGTGTGAAGGAAATACGACAGCATTGGTCGCAGTGCGCCACTTCTTGATATCGCCTTTAGGTAGTCAAGACCGGAGCGACCGTCCGGTGTGTCTTTTGCTGCCTTCATGGACGTCTCGCCTTTGATCTCGACCACGAGGCATCGTTCGATGGTTGACTGAGGAGCGGAGTCGGGGAGGGTCTCTCCGGCGATGATGATGAAGGGCCGGTTGTAGCTCGCGGTCGAGTTGCGCCATGAGTCCTTTGACTTTCCCGGCACCTTCTTGCCTCGAGCGGCCCCGCCGCCGGAGTAGCCCACGCGGATGATCGCGTCGAGGGCGTTGTCTTGATTCTCTTGGCTGCGTGAGGATGAGCGATCGCGCGCGTCATCGAGGATCAGGGTGCAGTTGTGAATCTGCTTGGCGACGTCTGACAGGTACGCCTCGGTTCCTTCCACAGAGGCCATGGGGTCCGCGCCCGCGCCCCAACGGGGACCGAGCATGGATGCGAGCGTGCCGGTAATCGAGGACTTGCCGCCGCCGGCGCCACCGACGAAGTAGAGCACCGCATCAGGCGATCCGCCAGCGACAGCCCAGAGCGTTCCGGAGATGCCTGCAATCCACGGCGTCGGGTCGTAGAGGTACTTGCACACTTCAAGCATTGTCTTCACCGAAGCGACGACATCGTCGAAGGTGTAGTTCTCGAGATATCCGGGCACCTCGAGAGAACTAACCGATCCTTCGAGCCTCGACTTGATTGACGCGATCTTGCCGTCTGGTCCGTGAGCTCCTCCGGCGTCGACCCAATACGCCGTGTCGCCGTCTTGGTACCAGCCAGTGCGTACGAGCGTGGTTCGTATCTCCACTTCGGAATTGTTCGCGAGACCGCGCATGGCCTCGGCGATTCGACCTTGCCCGTTGATGCCTTGTCCGCCTCTTCCGAGCTGTGCGTACGAGCCGGCAGTGCCGGCGCGGGCGATCCACTCTCTGACTGATGCGAGTTTTGCGTCAGGGACGTCTCGAATCAGGAAGTGTCGTGCTGAGTCGGCCGGTCCGACCTGGAGGTCGATGTCGTGAAAGAGCACCGGCTCAGCACCAGGGGTGAGGTCGTCCTTCTCCTCGACTGTGGCGACAATCGACGGCGCCACCGTTAGCAGCGTGTCTTTGCGGCGTACTTCTCTTCCGTTGTTCTGGCCCGCGACGGCGTAATTCTCTTGAGCTTTCTCGACTAGGCCCTTGTCGTCGGTCGACTTGTAAACCGCCTCAATCACTTCGCCGAGGTCGAAGGAGATGTAGTCGAAGGTCTCACCGGTTGTGTCGAGGGCTGAGCTCGCCCTGGTGCGCGGTGGCTTGCGGAGCTTGGTGAAGAGAGTGGCCTTGGTGAACATCCCTGCCATCGGAAGTGCGCGGTCGTCTGCGGGGAGAGATGTGAGATAGTCGTCGAGACCGGCGGTTTTGGAGCCAGGCACCTTCAAGAACTTCACCGACTTGGTGCCATTGAGCGAGAGTTGGAGGTTAAGAGCATCCGCGGCTTCATAGACCTTTTGGTTTGATGAGATGTCGGCGTCAAACGCAACGAACACTTCGCGGCCCTTACACAGACCGCCGAGGGCACGGTTGGCGAGGCCCTTGCCGACTGACCAACCCCAGCACCCCTGGATGCCCACGACGATCACATCGTCGGGCGCGTAGGCGGCCGCGAAGAGGTGCTGCTTGGTTCCTTCGATGATCAGCACCCGGCATGACTTCGACTCGTCGGCGTTGAGACGGGCCTGCATCGACGGAACGATTGAGACTGCCGTGCCGGCTTCGTCAGGGTTCTGGTTGGCCGGAAAGAGGTACTTCTGATCCGGGTCGGCGGGGACGTCGGGCCGGAACTGGGGGAGCGGATCGCCACCTCCGAGTCGGTGGTGCCAGAACAGGAGTCCGGGGAGTTGATCTTTGCGGAACTTGAGGGACTCGGGGAGCTGAGACACCTTGTCGACCGATTCACACCCCGTCTCGATAGCGGTGGCGATGATGATCTCGTCGTTCGCGAACTGTGACTTGCGATGGTGCGGGTGGATGACGGTGGAGTCGAGATCGGACATTGAGAGCCTCCTTGGGGACTCTCTTCTATGTACCGGAGGTCAAATTAGTGGCTGATTTGGTAATCCGGTAACTTATGGTAACGAAAAATGATTCGCTTACCAGGGGAGTTACCTGTTTACCGCAAATTACCGTTTTTGAGAGATACCCCTATAGGGGGAACGGGAAACACACGTAGCTGTTGTCTCGTATGAGAGCGGTAGTGCATCTCTCACGTATAGATACATATTTATGTGGTAATTAGGTAATTGGTATGTATATGACCCTTTTTTTCTTTCATTTATTGGGCTCTAGTTGATTACCAAAATTGTTACCATCCGTTACCTTTTGGTAATCGGAATCGGGTAACCAAGGGTTCTACCTTTCGGTTCCCTAAGAATCACCGAAAGGTATGGGTTCAGGTCCTAAGTTCGTCGAATCACTATCGTTGTCAACTACTCGGGGGAGCAGTGAGAACTAATCGAAGAGGCAAAAAGTGCGAGAAATACCCCACGCTCGACGGAATCACCTGGTCGGCGCAGGGAACTACGCCAATGGGAACTCCCCCGTGAGAATTAGTGGACGTTCCGGAGCGGCTTTGCGGTGGGTGGCAACGCTGGTCGAGCCGCTCCTCTCCACCAATCAGAGAATCAAGCAGGAGATTGACTTCCGCGACGTGGCTCGACACGATGCTCGTTGGTTCGCCACGTACACCGGAGGCCTTCTCGCCGGCGTCGCAATGAGCTTGCCCTACGTTGACCCGTGGCGCACGGTCGAGATCGACAAAGAAGGCGTGGCCAAATGGCCCGACGGAAGACTCTTCGGAACTCCAAACGACGCGGCCGACATACTGAGATCCATTCCCGAGCTCGAAGACACCGGTGTCGACCCAACGACACTCGCGCTCGAGGAGGGCCTCGCTCCAGATGCGGCGGCGTTGATCGCCATCGCGTTCAATGGATGGCAGCCCACCAGCGACGCGCTTCTTGACACGCATCATCGAGGTGACGGTGACGCGATGTTCGATCGAGCCACGCACTCAATCCGTTGGACCGAGCATCGACGCCGGGCGTATCGACCAGAGGCGTTCGACGTGTGGCTTGATCACCTCTCACTCGAATGGACCGGATGGGCCGACAACATCTGCAACGGCGAGTCCGTCGAATGGATCGACGAGGAGATCGAAGTGGGCGCGAGCCGAGAACGTGACGCGCTTGCCGCTATCGCGCGAGACCTGGAGTTTTTCAGCTAACCCGCGACTGATTTGAATGTCGGTACATAGAAGTGCGTGACCACTTCTGGGCCCGCCGTGGCCGTCATCAACCTGCCCGGCGTCAGCCGAGCGTTGGTGAACGCCAGCTTCAACGTCGTCGGAGATGGTCTCGCCGATACGAAAGCAACAATCGATTTAGTTCGCGACATGAACCGCGACAAGGTGCAGCTCGTCGTCATCATCGCGATCGACGATCCATCGCTGCGGATGTGGGCGACGCTGCAAGCGGCAATGGATGTCCCGGTACTCGTCGCCTACTCCGACATCTTCAACAGTGGTAATGGGATTCCGAAGTCCCGACAGATAGAGCTTCCGTGTTCTGTGAACACCCTCATGGGTGTATTCGGCGCTCCTCCGTCCGCCGAGTTGGAAGTGGAAATCGGAGTCGATGGTCGGGCGGCCGCGGCGGACGATGTCCCCGACGACCGCTTCGAAGTCTTTGCAGCACCTTCGAAGGCAGGCCGCACCTCATCTGACGACGACGACTTCTCGCTGGTTGCACAGGTCACCGGCACTCGACCGCGCGGAGACGATTCGAGTCTCGAGCGCGACGAGAACATCTTTGCGCCTTCGCCAATGAGTGAGTTCGAAGAACCGATCAACGAGGCGCCGACAGAGAGTGTCTTCGCAGCGAGCGATCCGACAGGCGAAGACACGAACTCAGTTTTCGCACCTCGAGATGACGCCTCGACATCGATCTTCGAGTCGATCTCCGATGAGCCAGTCGTTGTGCCAGAGGAGATCCCCATTCAACCAGCCGTCTCGCTAGTCGGCGAGGACGCACACGTTCGCGAGCAGCCTCGCCAAGTCAACGCAGCGAACGAGATCTTCACCCACACGCAGTCGACGGTGCGCACGAGGGAGCGCCTAGGTGAGGTAATCGTCGTCTGGGCAGGCAAGGGCGGAGCGACAAAGTCAACCACAACAGGGGCTTTGGCTGAACGGGGCGCTGTTGTGGTGCCAGGACTGAGAGACGTGGTCGTCGACCTCAGCCGTGGCCAGGGCGCGCAGCGTTCGCTGCTCAGACTGAACGACGTAGACGTGCCGTCGATGTATGATGCCGCCGTCTCGAGCAGCCCCGACGTGTTTCGCGACGTGCTCATTAATCCGAAGCGACTCACCGCACTGCGCGCGGGGCGCTCGCCGCTGCACTTCGGCGTGATTTTGGCGCCGCCGAAGGATCAGGCCGACAACCAGATCGTGACGTCACGCGCCTACGCGGCTGCGATTGAGTACGCACGCCGTCAAGCTGATCTCGTCTTCATCGACACGCAGACGATCGAGGCGCAAGACACCACCGGACTCATCGACGACGTTGTCGTTCCGCTCCTCCTCAGCGGAGCATGGGGACTCGGACTCTCCGACTCATCAACTGAAGGCGTCGAGAACCTCGAGTGGATACTCCAGAACTTCGTCGGCCGCGGCGTCTCGTCAAGCCGACTCATGGTTGCGTTCAATCGCGTCAACCCGACATCGGTACTGAACCCAGAGGCGATCACGGCAAGGTTCTCTCCGTACGCAACGTGGATGGGCGCGGTGATGATCGACCCAGCCATCGAGGCAGCTCACGGCAGCGGAGAGATTCCTGGCAGCGCAAAAACAAATGCAACGTCTGACTACATCAATCTTTTAGATCGTGTTCTATATCGCGTAACTGGAATCAACTCGTTTGTATCCAAACCGTACGGTTCGGCACACAAAAACACATCAACTTCTAAGCACCGTTTTCGGAGGCGTCGATGATAGAAAACGGACTTCGACGTCACAAGTATTCCGCCGAGTTGTGCGATCGCCTAGAGCGCATGTCTTGGGGGACGTGTGCGAGGGAGATACTAGATAGCCGTCCGCAGTTCGGTAATTGTGCAGTTGCCACGCTTCCGCTGTTTGCGTGGGATCGCCCAGATCGAGACGCCGGTCGCAAGACAAGCAGTGCAACGGGGGAACTCTTGTTACCGGTGAAGATCAAATGGCGCGGCGCACCCGGTTCGGTCGTGTTGTTACAGGCGCGCGAGAAGATAGAACTCTCATGGACAGCTTCCGGTGGAAGTGAGATCCCATCCCGCGGAAAGACGTGCGTGGTTCCGGCCGAGGTCACGTCCCTTGCGGCTCACGAAGTGTACGGAGCGATTCCTAAGGTGATCAACGCCGCCTCGTTATCACGAATTGAAACGCGACGGACGCTCAGCGATCTGGCGAGCGATGGACGCAACGCGCAGTGGGAGATCTTGCGCATCTTCGAAGAGAACCTGAAGTGGAACTTCGATCGCGCCATTCGTTCAGTGAAGACAGAGCTCGGGCTCGGGTCATTTCCGGTGGTCGACGAGAGCGCCGGCGAGATGATCCAAAACAACATCCTGCTCGGCGACGAGGGCAGCGACGACTCGCTTGCACTGCGCCTCATCAACCGATGCCTCGAGGGAGAAGCCTTCTCGCGCGTTGACCCCGAGCGTTACGTGCGTCGAGCGCTCTTCTCGGCCGCCGAGACCGGCATCCGTCGGCACATCGGCGACCCGCACATCGGTCGCAAGGTCCGCAGGGTTGCCGAAGAGATCAACTCCGATGACGCTGACCTCGTGGCAGAGGAGTTCGCGCGTCAGAACCCGAAGGCTCACGTTGGCTCACGTCGGACAAAGGACGCACTCACCGCGCCCCAACGCGTCGCAGCGGCCACGCAGGCGTTTTCGTTCGCAGAACCCTTCGACGTCGTCGACAGCGATGGCAGAGGGAAGCGCTCATGAAGCGCGCCGTCAGTCGCTCTCCTCGCACTCGCGCCGAAACGCTCGTAGCGGTCAACACCGGCGTTCTCTCGGTCTCTGACGTCGTGCACCTCGTCGTCTCTGACGCCGGCAAGGAGATCGGACCGATCACCCTCAAGACGTTGCTGGCGAACGCACCACGCACTGACGCTCGCACGGTGCTCGCTCGCCTGGAGAGTCTCGGTTACAAGTCAATCGACGACGCGCGTCTGAGTGGACTCGTCAACCAAGAGAACCGAGAGTTGCTTGCGGACGTCATCACGGTTGATGGCCGAACGTCACCGTCGCCCGTCTGGCCCATCCTCACAGTGAGTGCGAAGTGATCGAAGACGAGATCAACCGCCTCATCGACTCGTCGCTCACCGAGCGCGAGAAGGACGAAGTGATCACCCAAGCCGTGTCGAAGCTCTCAGACTTGTGCGTCAAGATCGCTCGTCGACACGCGAAGTACCCCGGCATCATCTGGAGCCGAGACGGCGACGATCTAGAATCGATCGTTAGAGAGCAGGCCTTTCGTAAATTACGAAAGATCGCCGCCGAAGGAATACGCGCAGGCGTCAACTTCGAGGTGCAGCTCAATTCGTCCGCCCGCGGGGCCATCCGTGACTACGCGGACTCCGGCCAGAACACCATGATCGCTCGGGGAGGCGCCGCGCACCGCAGAGAGCGTATCGAGTTCGTCCAACGCGAGATGGATGTGCGACTTACCGAGGAACGGAAGAAGCCAGACGAAAACACCAGCGTGCTCTTCGACAACGACGTCGAGCAGATCTGCGCGTCTGACGCGTCAGGCCACCTCGAGATGCAGAACACCATCGAGCGAACCATCGCCGAGTGCGCTCGATTGAATGAGCCGATCCTCTACGCGGTCGCCATCGAGATGTTCTCCGGATTCCCCGACGGAGGGACTCCATCGGTCGCCGATGTCTCACGGCGCCTGCACATTCCCTACACCACGGCACAGCGCCGGTTCCAAGAGGTAGCCAACCTGTTCGAGCGCGAGATCGCCAGCGGATTAGTCGACTGACTGCTTAGTTCGTGCATTGAGCGACCGCGTACGGTCCGCTCGAAGTGGATCTCACGAGCGGTTGTCCCGGCGTCTTGATCTCACACGTGATCGTCGCATTGTTGGAGCCGGAGTTCGTCTGAGCTTCCATGACCGCGATACCTTGATTGCGAACCGTCGCGCTGAACGGAAGCGTGACATCGTTCTTCTGGATCGTCTGCAATCCGGAGCCGTACGTCAAGCTGGCGTTGTCGCCACCGGTTGCGGTCACGATGAAAGTGACGGTGCTCGCCGCGGCGGGCGTTGACGGATACACGACATAGACGAACGTTGCCTCATCTCCTTCAGGCTCCAGGAAGTGCATCGTCGTCATGGCAATCTGATGTCCGGCCTTGTCGAATGTGTAGCACGTGATCTTGTAACCCTGTTTCGCCTTGCTCGGGACATAGTCGCAGTCGGTGCGCTCGCCGGGCTGCTTGTCCGAGGGGACTTTCGCGTTCACCTTGCCTTGGACGAAGGCCGTTACTTCCTTGACTGACGGAGCTGGATAAGGCGTTGCGTCAGCGGATGCCGGCAGGATCAGCGCGGTTGATGTCGCGAACGCCCATACCGCGGCTGCCTTGGCGAGCTTCATCTTGCAGTTCTACACCTGAAGACCGGCGCCCGCTTGAGCCGACTGTGTCACGAGATCCTCGACTGATTTAGACCTTGGGACATAGAACCTCCGAAGCCGCACTGCGACCAAGGAGTGAACATGAGCGACGTCATACTTACCGGACTCACCCGACTAGAGACGAGCCGACTGCGATTCGAACTCATCAGCCGCGACGGCGATCCGTTCGTCGAGAGCGAAGTGATTCTCGACGGCTCACTCTCCGAGGTGATCGCATCACTCCAAGCGTTGCAGATGTCTCTTTACCCGACGCAGCCCGGAGGCCTCGCACTCGTGCCTCCAGCCGACAACAAGACAAAGCCGTCAAGAGCGGCAGCGCCGCGCACACCGAAGACGAAGGCTGACAAGGAGAAGTCTCCAAAGACGAGTGGCAGCCGCACGAACGTCAACTGGTTCTCCATAGTGGAGTCGCTCCTCGCCGGCGAGCTCGACGAGTACGTCTGCTCGCAGAAGTCGTCATCGGCACCGACCACGAAGAGCAACCTCCTGAAGAAGTTTCCCGGCCTCGACGTCGAGGTGGACGTGAACGGTGCGACCGCCGACATCTCGGTGCGGCTCGGAAACTACAACCCCGACGCACGCGCTCACGCGTAGGACACTCACCGGAAGCCGCATGAGCACGCCACTCTCTGAATGGGACCTCCGTTGGTTTGAAGCCGCGGAGCTTACGGGGTCGTGGAGCAAAGATCGCTCGCGTGGAGTCGGGTGCGTCTTTGTCGGCAGCGCCAACCAGATCCTCTCGACGGGCTACAACGGCTTTCCTCGAGGCATCGACGACGACGTGGATGAGCGACACGAGAAGCCGGCCAAGTTTGACTGGACGGAGCACGCCGAGCGCAACGCGATCTTCAACGCAGCGAGGTCCGGAGCGAAACTCAACGGTTCCGAGGTGTACGTCTCGCGCTTCCCGTGTGTCGCGTGCGCGAGGGGGATCATCCAAGTCGGAGCAGTCGCGGTCATTACCGCCAAGCCTGACTTCGCTCACCATCGTTGGGGACGAGAGTTCCAAGTCAGCATGGAGATGCTCACCGAAGCCGGCGTTGCGCTGAGGCTGATCCAAACCATCGACTGATTTTCCCCCCGGCACATAGATATCTCGTGCCAGAAGAACTCGTAGTCCAGAAGCCACTCGCCGACCTCGCCAGGTTCGGTGGTCGCAACGATTCGAAACTGGTCCTCTCCGACGCGGCGGTCAAGAAGGTCGCTCGCAAATCACTGAGTCCGTCAACCGCTGATTCGATGTCTGGCTGTTCGGCACGTTGGGCCATCGAAAAGCTCCTGCCTCGCGTTGAGGACCCATTCGGTCCGGCCGAGCTCGGCACCGCAGGGCACCGCGTTTTCGAACAGGTCTTCGCTCTCCCCGCTGAAGAGCGCACCACTCAAGTCGCTATGGAGTTCGTCTCGAACTTGCAGAACGACCTCGACGGCAAAGTTGCAATTCCGAGCGACCCCGTTGACTTCGACCGTTGGCACAGCAGTGTCACGCGGCTCGTCACTGGATTGTGGCTCATCGAAAACCCTCGCGAGATCGAGATCATCGGCAACGAGATTGAGATCAAAGGCGTCAACGTCGGAGGCGTTCCGTTCTACGGCTACGTCGACCGTTACGGGTGCAAGAGGGATGGCAAGAAAAAGGTTCGCACCGTCGGCGACTACAAGACCGGAAAGCTTCCGAACCTTCGGTGGGGTGACAAGCACGGCGATCAGTTGCGCATCTACGCGTGGGCACTCGACGCGAGCGAGAAGTACGAACGCCCCGAGTCCGCCGAGGTGCTCTACACGCAGCACGAAGAGCTACGCGTCGTTGACCTCAGCGACGAGGCGATGAACGCGACATTAGAGAGGTTTCAGAAGGCGTGGGTGACGCACAACAAGCAGGTCGAGACGCACGAGTTCGCAACCAAGGTGAGCGCACTCTGCGGCTGGTGCCCTGCGGTGGATATCTGCCCGGCGGCGAAGGCCGAAGGCAAGGTGGCGAAGATCGAGTTCGACTGCTCAGGTGGTGCACTCGGCATCGGCGAGACCGCAGTGCCGGTTGCCATCTCGAAGAAGGCGGGACAGGTTTCTGAGACTCGGGGTACGGAAGGGGTGAAGGCAAACGACCAGAAGGAAGTTAGACACATGTACGAGCCCAAGCCCTGGGAAGAAACCAACGATGACGGGAGTCTCAACCTCAACTCTTACGCCGCGACTGCGGCATTCGGCATCGTAGAGATCGCCGTCGAAGCGTTGCACGACAACGGCCAAGAGATCACCGCCAAGAACGTGCGTGCGTTCTCACAGACGCTCGAAGCAATCCTTGAGCAGGTGTTCACCGCGATCGGTGACGGCGAGCCGTCATTCGCAACCGGGCGCCACACTCGTCTGCGTGGAGCGCTCCACACTTCGCTCGACACCATCCCCGCGCCGTTCGGCGAAAGCGTCGAAGCCTGGGAGAAGTGGGTGCACCGCGTCGTCGTGCGCACTCGCGCCATTGCCAGCACCGCGATTGCGCTGTGGGAGGGCCAGGACAAAGTCGATGAGCCCTGGACGGTGCTCGCCGTCGATGTGAAGAAAGACGTCGACGACTTCGCCGACATCGACTAACGGTCTGTATCCACAGAAATCAAATAAGCGAATAGGAGCCAACAGTGGAACAAGCAGAGAAGAACCAAATCGTCATCGCCGCGCTGAGCGCAGCGGGACCGATCGGTGACGACGCGGAGTCGTGGAACGGGAGAGTGCTGAGCCTTGCCGCGCAGTTCACGGCGATGTGCGCGCCAACGAGCGACGTCTCGAAGGTCATCGACAGCGTGAACAACTCCAAGGTGTTCACCGGCACGGTCCTCGAAATCAAGAAGGAAGAGTCGTCAACACGCGGACTCATCACCCTCAAGACAAAGGTTTCAGAGCACTCGCCCGACGGCACCGAGCAGGTTCGCACCGAGCGCACTGACTCAGCCCTTGGCCTCTTGATGGCGCGTCGCGTGCGTGGGCTCGTGAATCACCGGGTGGTCGTGTGGGTCGAAGTCCAGACGAAGAAGGGCGGCTCCGGCAATGTCCGCGTCCTCACCCACGTCGAAGATCTCGGCGAGGACGCGGAAGAGTCGTAACTCCGTGACCAAGCGACTCGCCGACGACCAGGCGAAGATGGTAATGCTTGCCGCGGGCCTCGACCCCTTGATCCCATACCCAGGTGTAGACAAACCGTGGCCAGCAATCCATCTCGCGTGCGGAAAGAGGGTCTCTCCTCGGTTCGCATCCCTCAAGCGGGGACGGGGCGGTTGCGCTTACTGCGCGGGTCGTGCCCTCACCGCGTCGGACGCAAGAGAGACTATGCGAACCGCAGGACTCGAGCCCCAGGTGCCGTACCCTGGCGCAAATAGGCCGTGGGTTTCCATCCACAGAATGTGCGGAAAAACGGTCTCTCCGCGCTACGCGTCCATCCAGCGTGGGCAAAGCGGTTGTGTCTACTGCGCGGGCAAAGTCGTTGACCCCTTGGACGCAAGAGAGACTATGCGAGCCGCAGGACTCGAGCCCCAAGTGCCGTACCCCGGTGCAGTCCAACCTTGGCGGTGTATTCATCTCGCGTGCGGAAAGACGGTGTCTCCTCGTTACGCGTCGATCCAGCAAGGGCATGGTGGCTGCCGCGCTTGCGTGGGGCTCGCGGTTGACCCTGTGAAGGCTTGGGAGATCATGTTGGTGGCCGGCCTCAATCCGCTGGTCCCCTACCCAGGCGCGCATGAGCGATGGCCGTGCATCCATCTTGCGTGTGGGATGAAGGTGAACCCTCGCTTCACCAATGTCAAACAAGGCGACGGCGGTTGTCGTTATTGCCAGCGGGGCGGGTACAACTATGCCAAGCCAGGTGTGGTTTACCTCATTCTTGCGCGGCATTCAGATTCACCACGCGGCGTGTTGAAAGTCGGTATTACGGATATGAGCGGCGGACGGCTCGCGAAGTGGCGGAAGCGTGGATGGACCGTCGTTGCAACGTTCGAGTTCGATGACGGCGCATTGCCTCCACAGGTCGAGGCCGCGGTGTTGTGTTGGTGGCGTAATGAATTGGGCGTTGAGCCATGCCTGTCGCAGAGGCAGATTGGCGGTATCGGCGGGGCCTCTGAGACCGCATCGCTTGCTGAATTAGAACAGCTCGGTATCGGACTCGAAGATGTCGTGGCGGAGATCTCCTCGGCGGCTTGGCGGATCACCAACATCGAAGACCTAGGCATCGACAAGGGGGATGACGAGGAGTAGTCAGCGATGCAGCTACAGCATTGGGCCCGGACTTCGGTTTGGGCCTTTTGCATTGGCCGGGACAGGTTTTCCCAGCTCGGGGTACGTGGTGGGCATGAGCACGAACGAAGCCCTCATCCGGAATCGCACGAACCGTCAAGAGATCGATGCCGTGGCACGATCAGTCTCAGCCAGAGCCGTCGCCGGCACGCTGCCTGAGACCGAAGCCAGATGGACTCTCGCCGCACTGGTCTACCGCTCCGACATCCCCGAGAGCGTCGTGCGACGCGTGACGGGGAGCCGCGAGACGGGTTTCCAAATCGTGAGCGACTCGGTCGAATACGTGCGCGAGCAGTTGACCAAGATGATCGCCGGGCCGAATCCCAAACTCGATCTCAACCTCGTTGCCAGCGGTTCCTCGCTATGCGGGTGGGCGAGCCGCATCATCTCCGGCCCCTACGTCTTCCCTAAGACGAACTATGACAAGCGGGCGCGTAGGACCCGCGAAGTCACCGTCTGCGGCGACACCATCTCGAGCCTGATTGCGCTTCGTTCAATAGCCGACCTCGGCATCGATCCTGTGTCGAGCCTTGAGGTCGAGCGCGACTTCAATTTGGTCGATGAGTATGAACTTCTAGCGAGAGGACTCCGCGAGTGGGAGCTGCTTCACCTCAACGCCGAGCACCTCTGCGTCATCTCATCGGTTTCTCCGCCACGTCGAGCCATCCACCTGCCCAACCGCCGCGCACTGCTCAAGAGGCTCGACCAATCGGTCGATGCGTGTCGCAGTGACCTCGCTGAATTCGTCGAGCGTGAGGACGTCGGAGAGAACAGCCTTGCTGCACTCTTCACGAACCTTTCCATTGACGACATCGATCGCGTTTCGCGCCTCAACCCGCTGTCGTCACAGATGCTCGCGCGCAGTGCTCTTACGCCAGTGCCTCAGCCACGCCAGGCGGTTGTGAAGTCGCTTCGCGTATCGGTTGAGGACTCGGTTGGCGGACCGCGCGCAGCGGGCCAACTGTGCCGCGCCTACGTCAACGTCGTCAGCGAAGTGGATGGTTCGGAATTCGCTGCGGACAATGCCGCACGTCGCATCAAGAAGGCCTCAGAACGCAAGGCCAATTTCGCCAACTGGCACAGCACGGTCGAGGGCCTCGTCGAGCGCGGGCACCTCGACCTCGGCGTCACCCCGGACACAGTTCTCACCACGTTGAGCGAGAAGCTGCGCTCCATCGCCGTCGAGCGGGCGAGCCGCGCGTTGCTGCGAAAGACCGCCTAAGAAACTTTGGAGATTCCTTCAGAGTTCTCCCATCTATCAGAAGTAGAAGCGAGGAGTTGCCATGATGCAGAACTCACACACTGAGGAGCACTACCGAGTGATGTGCAGAGACTGCGGCCGCTTTCCGTTCATCACGTCTGACCGACTCGCCGCGAACCGCCGCCAGGCCCGCCACGAATCCTCGACGGGTCACTACGTCGACGTCAGCGTTTTCCACCCCTCCCTCGTCTAATCCAATGCGCTCAACAGGAATCTGGTGATCTGGCGTGACTTCTCCCATCTAAGGGGAGTATGGACACGAACCGGCAACCAAAGGGCACTTCAACCGGCGGCCAGTTTGCGCCGAGCGTAAATCCCGAGTCGACGATCGATCTCGCCGACATCGGAGATCTCGAAGCGAACGACTCCGTCATGGGCCTTGTCGTCAAGACCGACCTCGAGAAGATTCAAGACATCGCCGACGCGTCAGACGGCCGGATCGTCATGATCAACGTGGGCAACGGGTGGTCGCCCGCGAAGGGTCGGCGTGAGCCCGTGTGGGATGTTGAGGTCAATGAGCTCGACGGCTTCAAGCATGTCTTCGTCGAGGCCCAAGACAAGCCGGCCGCGGTTCGCAAAGTGATCGAGATCGAGAACTGCGGGCCTGAGGACATCGTGAAGATCACCAAGACCGACAAAACGATGGGCCAGATTCGGCACCGCGAGATCTGGCCCGAAGGCGAGACGCTTCGCAAAGAGCGCGGGCACGAATTCGTGACACCAGGAATGCTCGAAACGATCCCCGACATCTACGGCCAAGAGGAAGTGCTGATGGCCGACAAGCTCGTCTACGCACACTTCTTCTCATCTCGCGGCGATTGGCACATCACCGAGATGGACAAAGAGGAGGGTCTCGCCTTCGGTCACTGCGACCTTGGAATGGGGTACCCAGAATTTGGCTATGTCAGCCTCAAAGAGCTTGAGGAAACACGCGGTCGATTCGGCGTCGCGGTCGAGCGAGATCTGCACTTCGAACCCAAGACCGTCGGAGAACTTGGACTGGTGAGTTAGCAGTGGCCCACCATTCTTCAGCGGTTCGCCCAAAGTGTCGACCGATTTCTAACTCAACACATAGAGAGATATGACCTCCAGCCAACCAAAGCCCGGACGTGACCTGGCGACTATTAACCCAGAACTCGCTAAGCAAGCCCATGGATGGGACCCGACGACGGCAACAGCCAAGTCGCACGAGGGAACTCAACTGGATCTGCGATTCTGGACACGTTTGGAATGCAGTCGTGTACAGCAGGTCTCGAGGTAAAGGCTGCCCTATTTGCTCAGGTCGCCATGTCCTTGCGGGCTACAACGACCTGGCGACTATTAACCCAGAACTTGCCACTCAAGCCCATGGCTGGGACCCCACGACGGTGACTGCGGGATCGAGAAATGACGTCGATTGGATCTGTAAGGAAGATCACGTATGGAACGCCACCGTCCGTAATCGATCCTCTGGAAGCAACTGCCCTTTCTGCTCAGGCAAGAAAGTCCTTGCGGGCTACAACGACCTGGCGACTATTAACCCAGAACTTGCCACTCAAGCCCATGGCTGGGACCCAACTACGGCGACTACCAAATCGGGAAAGAAGGTCGACTGGATCTGCGAAGAAGGGCACGTGTGGCCAGCGCAGATCTGCAAGCGATCAGACGGCAGCAATTGCCCGATCTGCTTTGGTCATCAGGTTCTCGATGGCTTTAACGACCTTGCTTTCAAGAATCCTGACTTAGCAAAACAGGCTCACGGATGGGACGCCACAACGGTCACGTCCAAGTCAAAACGCATCCGCGAGTGGCAGTGTGACTTCGGGCACGTGTGGAAAGCAGTGGTCAGCGATCGATCGAAGGGGAGCAACTGTCCGATCTGCGCCGAGTACAGCTTCAATCCATCGAAACCCGCATGGATGTACCTCGTTAAGGACGATGTGCGAGACCTGCTCAAAATCGGCATCACTAACTTCATCGAGCAACGTCTCCAGACGCACGCACGTGGTGGTTTCGAAGTTATCGACATCGTTGGACCGATTGAGATCGGCAAGGTTGTCCAGACTTGGGAACGCCAAATCTTGGAATACCTTCGCACTCACGGAGCAATCGCCGCGAAAGATTCCGGCGCCGCGAAGTTCGATGGCTACACCGAGTCATGGCGCCGCGATTCGTTCCCCATCGCGTCGATCGCCGAAATCCAAGAACTCGTATCCGCCGGACTAGCGAGGGACTGACATGACTCAGCAAAAGCGCCAACCTAAAGGAACACAGACTGGCGGCCAGTTCGCCCCCGACTCCAACCCGGAGTCGACAGTACGCCTTGAACCGATGCCCGAATGGGCGCCCGATACGACCTCGCAGGTGGCGGTCCTTGCTCGTTGCGCCTTCAGAGTCGACGAAGCCCTCGATGTCTTTAGCAGACTCGGCTATGACGACGATCCCATCATCAAGGGTCAGATCGACGCCATGACCGATGCTCGTGACGAGATATTGGACTGCGCACGTCCTGAGTTAGCGGAACGGTGGCGGTCCGCTGAGAGCCGTATCCGAGCGCATGAGCGAGGCGAAGGTTCAATGACCGACCCGGAATACGAAGAGCTTCGTGACGTGCGAGAAGAGACCTTCGCGGAGATCTTCCAAGAGGCTGTCGGCAAGTAGTCGCAGCGTTTTCAATACGTTGAGACGGCCTCGAAAACTTTGGTGATCTCGCAGCCGATCTCCCATCTATTCAGGTATGACTCCGGACCCAAAGCGTCAACCGAAGGGGAGCAAAGTCGGTGGGCAATTCGCCGCCAGCGCCTACTCCGAGTCGACGCTTGTCCTCGACGGCCCCAGCGTCGGTGAGTCTTCTCAGATCGTCACCGACGGCATCGGCACCGAGCGGTGGTACGCACATGGACGACTTCACCGTGAGGGCGGCCCAGCAGTCATCGTTCTCAAGAACGGCACCCGCGAATGGTGGCTCGACGGGATGCTGCATCGCGTAGGCGGCCCCGCCATTGAGTGCGACGTCGACCACAGCGAGTACTGGTACGAGGACGGCTTGCTCCACCGCGTCGACGGTCCTGCCGCGATAGATCCCAACGGCGACCTCTCTTGGTACGACCGCGGCGAGCTCATTTTGAAGATGACCGCCGAAAACCGCCCGCCGCAATCAACCGGCTGATCGCAGCTCTGACACATAGAACTCCAAACCGATTTTCTTTCGCTCCCAACCCCCGACCCAAAAGGAAACCAAGCCAATGTCCCTTACCTCCCTCAACTCAACGACAGCGAGCATTGACCGTCAACTCATCCGCGATTTCCTCGACGGCCTCGTCGACTCGCTGGCTCTGCCAGAACCGAACTGGGGACCGATCGGCAAAGAAGTCTTCGAGCGCACCTACGCGCGCAGCGTCGATGTGCTGTCGCCCGAAGGAGAGCGCATTGGCTCCCGCATCGAGACGTGGGCTGAGACCGTGAAGCGAGTCGTGCTCGGCTCGCTCTCGTACACCTCGCGTGACCTCTGGCTGAACGACGAGGACGTCGACCTCTTTGAGCTGATGTACGAGTTTCGCGCCATTCCGGCTGGGCGTCACATCTGGGTGACGGGCACATCGGCCTCAACGATGAGCAAGAACTGCTGGGCCGCAGGGTTCGGTGTACGCACGTCGTCGCACTTTGCGTTCCTCGCGAGCCGTCTCCTCGAAGGAGGCGGGGTGGGTTCGAACTACTCCTACGACATCATGGCTGCAACCCAGCCAATCGTTGGGTCGGTCAACCTTCACTTCAAACTCGACGAGTCGCACGCCGACTATGAGCGTGTACTTGCCGTCGCAGGGGATCGTCTCAATGCGTCGCCTCGAGTCGGCGCCGGACGGATCACCGTCGAGGACAGCCGCGAGGGCTGGGTCGACACGTGGACCAAGGTCATCGACATCGCGACGGATCTTGTCGGACGCACGACGATGGTCGTCGATCTGAATGCGGTGCGTCCCTTTGGCGCGGAACTGAAGACGTTCGGCGGCACGGCGTCGGGTCCCGACGCGTTAGTTCGGTCCCTCATCGGCATCACGGATGTGATGAACAACGTCGTGGAGACCACCTACCTCGGCCGTCGGCTCACCGGCATCGAGGGGATGCTGATGGATCACGAACTGGCTGCGGCTGTCGTCGCCGGGGGCAGTCGTCGCAGTGCGCGGATGGCCATCATGTCGTGGTCCGACCCCGACATCTTCGACTTCATCCACGCCAAGGAGAACCACCAGTCGCATTGGACGACCAACATCTCAGTCGAGGTCGACGACATCTTCCACGCTGCACTGGTTGACGAGAACCACGAACTCCACGAGCGTGCCGAGTCGGTGATGCGCGAGATCGTCACCGGCATGGTCCGCAACGGCGAGCCCGGCATGGTCGACACCGCGCTCACGTCGCGCGACGAGCCGTCGTACATTCGCATCACAAATCCATGTGGTGAAGCGGCATTGCAGTCCTACGACATCGACGGTCTCATCGCCGGCGAGTCGTGCAACCTCGGATCGGTCGATCTCGACACCTTCGGAGAGGACCACGAGGGGGCTAAGCGGGCCTTTACGTTGATGGCTCGCTTCCTCTACCGCGCGACGCTGAACCCTCACGCCGATCGTCTCGCCGCTCACATCGAGGACTCGAACCGCCGCATCGGCGTCGGCATCATGGGACTTCAGGGTTGGTGCGCCGCTCACGGTGCGAAGCTCACCGATCTCGAGAACGACAACGAGTTGCGCGCAGCCTTGACCGACTTCCGCAAAGCCGCCCGAGCGGCCGCCGATGATCTGGCCGCCCAGCTCGGCACACCCCGCGCCGTGAAGGTGACCGCCGTTGCCCCGACGGGCACGATCGCCCAACTCCGCGGCACTCAGCCCGGCATTCACCCGGTCTTCGCCCGGTACTTCCTGCGGCGCGTTCGCTACAGCCACGCTGACCCGAGCCTTCAGACGCTCGCTGCGGCTGGTCACGTAATCGAGGACGACCTCTACGCGAAGAACACCTCGGTTGTCGAGTTCATCGTTCGCGACTCGATTCTCGATCGCCACGACGAGTCGCTCATCGAGCAGTCTGATGAGATCGACGCCGACAAGTTCTTCGGCATCATCGCCGCGGTGCAGGAGACGTTCTGTGGCGAGGGCGACGGCCAGTCCGTATCCGCGACGGCACAGATCGCTCCCGACGCGTCACCCGACGACCTCGATCGGATGATTCGCGGTCGCCTCGGCACCATGAAGGGCTTTACGGTCTTCCCGGCGGTCTCGCGGCCGCAGTCGCCATACGAGTCGATCTCAGCAGCGCGCTACTACGACGCGGTACTCTCCGGCCTCGCGCAGACGACTGGTGACTCAAACTCTGGAGAGTGCGTCGGAGGAGCGTGCCCGATTCGGTAGCGTGCCTCTTTTTCACTGCGTAAATAAACAGAACGTCGCAAGGAACCGTCTTCGTAGTTGATGCGTTGTGTGAGCGCCGCGCGAATCGGTGAAGAAGCGCTGACCGAGGTGTGACATCTAGTTCCGCAATTCGCATCCGGATTCAAGATCTATAGCCACACGGGACAGTCGGACGTACGGTCACGTCGACAGTCCGAATTCGTGGACGTCTAAGCGAAAGGTGAGGTCAATGCGACTTAATCATCAAGAATCAAATCCAAAAGTAGGTTGTTTGGGATCGGGAATAATTCGGGCAGTCAGGCGCGCGGGACCGCTCGCAGCGGTGCTCTCCTTACTCGCCCTTTCAATTGCCGGACCTGCATACGCCGGTGCGTCGTCGGGATGGGTTTTGGGTAACCACGATGGCTCGCATTATTACTGCGTCGAGGCGACAGTGACTGATGACGCGTACTCGGCGGGCTACGTCGAAAGCAACGACGCTGACTCGTGCGGTCAAGGTTTTACATCGCCAGCAGGAGATCTGGGCATGGAGATCTGGGGATATAACAACGGCAACTCGTGCGGCCTTTATGGGCCTCAATACAGTGACGTCGCCGAAGCTGAATTCCCCCTCGGCGATTACGACTGCGGCACCGTAGTCGATGGCGACAACTACAACACGTATGCGCTTGGGTGGTATTGGAACGAGGGTTATCTAGCGTACGAGGTAGCCGGTGAGGCTACTTCACCGGATCAAACGGGAGATGTGGTTAGTGCCGGCGAACCCGCCCCAACGACTGTGACCCTCGACGGATCACAAGTCACCGAGGGACCGGTTCCACAATCAGCGTTTAACGGTGGACCACTAACGTTGTCGGAGGTCCCCAATTATCTTTCGGTATCCGTCGGAAATGAGATTGTCGGTTACACCCCAGCCGTAGATGAGATTGATCCGCCGTCGAGCGCGACACAGACGACCGCAACTGTTCCTGTGTATAACGCGTCCCTCCAAACGATTGTTGGAAACCTGGTGTCTGGAGAAGGGTTCGTTCCTTCTCCTGGGTCTGGGCTCCCCTCGACGTTTCCGAGCGGCGTAAACTCTCCGTTGCCTATCGTCGTCCACACGAGATGAACTTCGCTCAATCGGTCGGACCTCACTCTGTGGTCCGACCGATTGAGCGAAGAACCGGATTCGGGTCGGACTAGCCGGTGGGCCCTTCCGATATCGTGACCGTTTCGACTGTCCGCGACATAACTCTTCGCCCGGCGCTCGGCGAGACGGAGATCACGTAACCCTTTGGAACCGACGCGGAATGTTCGTACCGCGGGGTCGCTTGAAAGAAAAGACTAGACAGTCGCGCCATCGCGGTCGGCGCGTATAAGCCGACCACATTAGGGACAACGACGCTCGTACTCGGGCAAGGAACAGATTCCCTCGTAGACCCGTTGTAGTAATAGGCCTTCTCGCAAGGCAGCGATGTCGGGTTGACACCATCTGGCACGTAACCGATACCTGGATACAAGTGCCCAATCACGGTCGTCAGCTTCGACCCATAAACCGGGGCAACCGAGTCAAGTTTTTCGTCTACGGGTCCATGTGACGGTCCGATGAGATAGGCGCGCGGAACGTAACCAACGACCTTGCCATCGCTTGAGACGCCAACAAAGTCCGGGGCGTGATTCAGTTCCAACTCGCCGTTGGGCCCGATCGGAATCGGACCTTTCGTGAGGCTCGCTGCGATCGCGAATCCGCCTCCGATGCCGACGCTCAAAACGATTGCCGCCACCAGACTCGGCTTCCATCCCCAGCTCCACACCCTCCGGCGTCCTGAGACAACGCGCTCGAGCTGACGTTTCGCAGCATCCATCCTTTCAGGCGGAAGGCTTTTCAGTCCCGGTAGTTCTTGGTTGATACTCATGACTTCTCCGTTGATCCGTTGGTCCGATGTTGGACTACCAGACGACCCTGTTTGTCATCGCCCAGTCGTCCGCGGAGGTGTTCGTGAGCTCGCGCGACCCGTGAGCTAATCGTGCCGATCGGAACGCCAAGCACGTCGGCTGCCTCTTTGTAGCTGAGCCCCACCCAGTCGCACATAGCGATCGCCTCTTGCTCCTCGATACGCAGATCCTTCATTCGAGTGAGGACGACCTCCATCGCCCACTCGTCGTCGAGTCTCCGATCGACTTCGCCGCTTACATCGCCTGCCCCATCTGTCCGCGGCAACTGAGAGAGCAAACGCCGATAGCGGCGCAACGTCCGCGCCTCGTTTCGAAGAACGTTGTTTGAAACAGCAATCAGCCAAGGCAGGATTGAATCTCCAGATAGACGGACGTCCTTGCGCTTGCGCCACGCCTCTAAGAACACGGCGCTCACCAAATCCTCAGCTCTCGACCACGATCCCGTCCGACGAAAACAGTGGTTGTAGACCGAGTCAGCGTGTCTCTCGAACAGTTCCCCGAATGCTTGTCCGTCGGAGCGAGAAAGGTCCCACAACTCGCCGTCAGAAGCTCCATACAGGTCCACAACTCATTATGTCCGGCACAACGATTTTTGCTCCCGCGCCAACGCGAGGCAATGCACGTCAACTTCCTGGGTGGGTCGCTAAGTTCGTAATCCCATTTTCAGTCTTCGCGCGTAGCCAGGCGGCGCGTCAGAACCCTATTGGCCTGTCTCCGCACGCTTCGAGTTGCGTGCGGACGTCTTCGTCGAACTCGCTCAACGCGGTGGACACTGTGAGCATCGAATCGTCGTCGTGAAGATGTGAGAGATAGACACACAACTCCTTTCGGAGCTGTGAAGTGGGCGCGTTTGCCTCGGCGAGAACGAGGTCGGCCCGCATCGTCGCCACCAACGCCGGCGCTCCGGGAGTGGACGATCCGAATATACGGATTCACCTGCGATTTCACCGATAATCAGTTTCTTATCCACGCCTTAGTGCGCAAAGTAACTCCAATGATACAGTCTCCAAGTAGTCTCCAAGTTCGAGATAGAGCAGGAGGAATAGTCCCTATGAGCGAAGACAGCAAACCGCTTGGGGGTCTGCCCCCGGCAAACCGCACACTTCTTGTCATTCCGCCGTTGGAATTAGCGATTGCTGAAGTGAGGTTCTCAGCACCTTCGACCATTCTTCCGGTTGATGCCGGCCTCCAGCTGTTCGAGCAGCTGAATTCGCGCGGCTTCGAGTTAGCAAGGGCCGAACCGACCCGCCAACAGCGCATTCAGATCAATGTTCAAGCAGGGTCGGCCCCGACTCATGTCGCTGATTCCGGCGAGCAGGGATGGTTGCTACCGAGCACTAACGGGTCGTATCAAGTCACGCTGATGCCCGGAGCGGTCGTGTTCCAGGCGTCTAAATATCACCGTTGGAGCGTGACTATGAGGCCCAAGTTAGAAGTCCTACTGGAGACGGTTCAAGAAATGCTTGAGCCTGCTTTTGTGACCCGCTTGGGGTTACGTTACGTGGATCGCTTTGTCGATCACGCAGCCGGCAGCCCTCTGTATTGGAAGGATCGAATTGCTGACTCGTTTACAGGCCCGGAGAACGATTCCGTTCTCGGACCACTGCTTCGAAATTGTCAGCAGCAGATCGAGCTGCACCTTGGTGAGTCCAAGGGCGCCTTGCTCCGCCACGGGCCGTTTGCTGACCCAGCTGCCGGCGGTACAACCAGCTACGTCCTGGACATCGACGTTTTTGACAACGCCCCCCAGCGCTTTGAAGCAATGCCGCTCGTGGAAGAAATCGAAGTGCTCAATCGTACTGCAGCATCTCTGTTCCAACTTGCCCTAAAGAGGCCGTATCTTGAGTCGCTGCAAAATGCGGAGGTTAAGAGTGATGAAACGCCAAAAGAGAATGTAAGGACCTGATGACGCAAACCCTTGATCGAACGGGTAATACCGCTGGCGACTTCGAGTGGATGTCGTCGCGCCGCGAGGCGGTGAGTGAGAATCAAACCAGGACCGCGCCCATTGCGGACTCGTCACTGAAAGAGGCATTGGGGCTTTTTGATTCGGTGCAGGGCGATATTCTCGCCCCAATTTACGCGCGTTTTGCCTTTGCCGAGTGCGCCAACAAGGAGCGGTCGAATACTTATTTCCAAATAGCGGAGGGCACTCGTAATTGGGTCGGAGATCCGGTGCTGAGGCTCTTCTTCGACGACCGACGCACCTTCGAACTCTCTTTATGGGTGCGCACAGGGGCATTCGAAACCGTTATGGGAACTCGGATTAGCGAGGATCTGCCGCCGCAGACGCTGACCTCAGGAAGTGCGAACCCCGCGGATGTTCTCTTAGACATGTCCCGCCGGCTCGGTCTGCCAATGGAGCAGGTTCTTGATGCGACGGACATTCCGAGCAGCACTTTCTATCATTGGAAGAAGTCCGAAGGGGCGACGAAGCCACGGCTTGCCAGCCACCGGAGGCTCTGGGCGCTCGTCCAGTTCGTCGAGGACGCTGAGGAGATTGTCGGACCTTCTTTGCAGCAGTGGATTCTTGCCCGGCCCGAGCGGCGGGAGTCGCTATTTGCGGGCAACTTTGATGCACTACTGAAGGATGCCGCAGAGGTGTCGATCCCCGATCGAAAGCACCGTCGCGACCTTTCGATCTACGCCGTAGGAGGTGAGACCGCTGAGCCACCGGTGACATCACCGCAAGTTCCATCGCGACTAGGAAAGCGACGGGGCACTGTTCGGGGTGCTGCGAGTAGGTCGAAGGGTTAATGCCATGGAGGAAGAGGCCGCTTCCGAAGCCACTACGAGCGACCCTCTGCCCCAATACAAGATAGAAGACGCATTCGAATTATCCAGGCTCCAAGATGAGAAGGTAGTCGCGGCACTCGATGTCTGGCAGCAGGGGGATATCATCTCTGGTCTTCGATTGGCGTGGATCACCCAGGGGGAGATCGATCCGCTCTTTGATGAAGAATCAGACGAAGCCGACAAGACAGATGTAGCGGATTCGAGTGGACTCTCCGAGCAATTGCCCGACCGCAAACTCGCTCACTACATTTATGACCCAGAACCTTCCACAGGAAGGCGAGGAGGGAATAACCCCGCCAGTCGCCGAGCGATACGACTACGGCATAATCACTTCGCAGACGTGCGACATCGCGGCCACGGGACCAGGAGCGCGACATCCTGTGGTCCAGGTCTCCCCTTTGGTGTTGATTGAGTCTCTTGGTGAGCGTGCGGAAAGCGTGAGACTTGGAGTGACCACAGACATGGTTGTCGTGCCTAACGTCAAACCGGCCGGCGCTTGGGCAGCCGATCTTCGAATATCAATTCCGGTTTCCAAGGGGGTACTTCTCGAACAAACGCGACGTGGGGGTTTCAAGGATGAAGAGGGACGAATCTCCTTCGCCGAGTCCGTGGCGCTCAAGTATTGGCGGCCAGCTCTTCACGATGCGGTCGAAGTCGAGCTCGTCAAATCTCTCGAGAAGTTCGTAAGGTTGGCGCGCGGACGTGGGGATCTCTGGGTCGATGATATCTATCAGTTCCGTATAATGGTGACCAGGGGTACGCGCCTTCGACCTTCGGAAGTGACGATCCTGGTTCTAACGAAGGGCGGTGAGTTCGAACCCGCGCAGCGCGACCCGCTCAGGAAGTGGCGCATCAGCTTCAAGAGAGAGTTTTGGAATGCGTGCGATGGAGCGGACCTTTGCCCTCTGAGCTTTGAGAGGGTCGAGCAGATGTCACTGCTGGATTATCGCAACTCTGTTCCGCTCCGTATCACGGAACTGGGGAGATCCACGAATTTTTCGCTCGGCTGACCGCCGATTCGAAGAATCGTCAATGACTCTTCTTGGTCGTCACGTGCCGTTGGCATTGACCCTCCCAAGCGCACCACGGACTTGCAAAGTATCGCCGACTTAGAGAGTCGCCGCCACGATCATCGATTCCGAATTAACGCCATCGCATTCGCCTGACCGAGACCAGCCTCAAGGGCCCGTTTCGCCACGATGCGCCCCACGTCTCCAGTAGAAAGAGCTGTGCTCGATATCCGCTTATCCGTCCATGGGATAGACGTGAACACCGGTTCATCGTCCCGCCGGCGCCGGAGTTCGTGCCAGGCCTTCATGGCGGCGAGCGGCTCCTCGTCTTCGTAGAGGGTGACCGTCTTGGTCGCCTTGGGAGAGCGGGCGAGGATCTTGATCGAGGCATCGAACTCACCGAACCCGACGTGCCGCCAACGCAGGATGACGAGCCGACTCGGACGCAGACTGCCTTCGTAGCCGAGCCAAACGATCGCTCGGTCTCTCACTCCCCGAGGCGAAGCATCGTCAATCGACGCGGTGAGGTGCGCGATCTCCTCTCGAGTGAAGTGTCGGTGCAGCCGTCTCGGCTTTTTCAGATCGTCGTCGAGACGAATCTCGGCGAGCGCTGCGAGCACGGCCGGATCACGAGCCGGGTCTCGCCAGCCAGCCTTGAGCAGCTCGGAACGAACGGCCCAGTACGCCAAGTTGGCGCTGGCGGCGCTCAATGCTCCGCCGTATGGATCGACGAGCCAAAGGAGATACTCCGCGAGAGCGGTACGGACGCCGAACGGCTGAAGTCCGTTCAGCCGACACCAGGACTCCCACGATTGCCAGGCGCTCGCGCGAGCTCGTTCGGTTGCTGTGGTCGACATGGAATTTCGATCGTAATGGCGGAGCCAGTTGCCGCATGGTGTCTTTCGACTCATAAATCTGACAAGGGGAAGCCATGAAGATCACACTCAAGACGGTTTCGATTCTCGGCATCATCGCTGCGACACTGATCGTTCCGATGAGCGCCGGCGCGGCGGCGCACGCCAAACATCACCACCGCAATAGGACCGTTGCGCCAATCACGACGACGAAGGGCCTCAGTGCAACTTCAAACGTCGTCCTGTCACCCGTCGCTTCAAGTGATTCGACTACAACCACGACCACGACTGAACCACCTTCGTCGGGTCAGGCCTTGATTGGGCACATTCCGAGCGAGCCACCCGGATTTCACATCCCACCTGGCACGCCAGTGCCAGTATCGGTAGGGCCGTCCGCGCCGACCACCACCGCGACGTCGCCAACTTCGGCATCGGGCGCATTCGAGTTGCCGGCTGCTCCAGGCCGCTCGGGCGGTCCGCGGGTTCCGATTGGCTCACCCACGCCCGAACCGATGACGGGTCCTCCAGTGAAGCCAGTCCCTTGATCTCATCTCCCAAATGGGGTGCGGTGCGTTGGTTGCACCGTTCGGTCTCCAAAACCGGGAAGCGGAGGTTCGATTCCTCTCACCCCAGCCGATTACAGCGAGTCAGGAAACGGCTCGACCAGATGCGGCCCGTCGTTCTTTACGTTGCCGACTTCGAGGCCCACGGCGTGATGGAAGAGTGTCCCGTTCGGCGCCGGGCGGAGTAGGAGAGACCTCTCCTCGGGCGGATGCTCGTCGACGTTCAGCCACGTGTCGACATCATCGAGCTCAAGCACAACCGGCATCCGATTATGGATCTCATCCATATCGTCATTCGGATCGGTCGTGATGATCGTGCACGTGACCGTCAGTTCAGAGGTCTCGTCGCTTTTGGCGCGCCAGTACTCGAAGAGGCCGGCGAGGAGCAGCGGGTTGCCGTCGACGCGCGTGAACAGATTGGGTTGCTTGTTTTTCCCCGGTCGGTGGTCCCACTCGTAGAAGGCGTCGACCGGAATCACCAACGGTCGTTTTGCAAACGCACTCCGGAATGACGGCTTCTCCGCGACGGTCTCGGCGCGAGCATTGAAGAGCTTGTTGCCGATCTTTTCGTCCTTCGCCCAGCTCGGAATGAGGCCCCAGCGGTAGCGCTCGAGGAAGCGGTTCTCATCGACCTCTCGGACGCCATAGAGCCGACGTTGCGGACCGACGTTCCAACTCGGATGACCATCCGTCCAAGCGGCCCGGTCGTCAAGGTCGAAGCTTCTTCCGGCCGTCGCGTTGAGGAACGCCGCTAGCCGAGCAGGAGGGCTATAGAGGGCGACGCGACCGCACATCGAGCCATTGTGTCACCGCCGTGGATACGATTCGGTCATGGCCGACTCGCTCGTGGCGCCGACGATGGTTGGTTTCACTTGGACCGAAAAGCACATCGATCCGGCTATGCGCAACATTCCCGGCGATCTCTGGTGCGTTCGTGATTCTTACTCGGCTCTCATGGGTTGGTCGAGAGGATCAGAGAATTGGGGGCGATTCGTCGAAGCGCCGACTCCAGATGACATGGACCGACTTGACAAGCACTTGGGGTTGATCGTGATTGATCTAATATTCGCCGAACATCGCAAAGAGTTACTTGCTTTACTCGATCATCCCGGCATCGCTGGCTACGTCTTCCACGAAAAGGAGATTGGGCACTCCCAATACCAGCCGCACTTGCGACACTTTCAGCCGTTGCCAGCGGAGTACGACTTGCTAGATCCCAACTCGGAACTCTGGCGCATCGTCGTGAACCCACATCGAGCGGCTGACACGCGCGAGTGCAGAGACTGCATAATTCAATCCGTTGTTGGTGATATCTAAACGAATCAAGGAAGACCGAAAAGTCGCCGCATGGTGTCTGTCATGCTCGGTCGCGATCACGCACTGCTTGGGGGAGTCGGATTTCTCCTTCTCGCTCCAGTCGTGCTGCACGATCCAACGTGGCAAGAGCTTGGCGTGGGCTGCGTTACATCCGCAGCGTTCGCGCTTCTGCCCGACATCGACGAACCCGGTAGCACCGTGAGCCGCAAGCTCGGCCCCATCTCTCGCTCAGCATCGGAGTTCACCAACAAGATCGCTGGCGGTCACCGTCAAGCGACGCACAGCCTCCTCTTCGTCGGACTTGTGGCGCTCTCGACATGGCTCGCACTCTTTAGTCGACTCACGATCGCGATCCTCGTGGCGGCGAGTTTCCTCCTCGTCTTTCGGATGCTGCTGCCGAGGGCACTGCGCTTCATGCCGCTCGTCAGCCTCGGCTCAATCGCGTTGACCGTCGGCTCCGCGTACTGGGCGTACCACCTCGCCACTACAATCGCGGGGCACGTCACTCCGTCATCGGAGTGGCTGTTGCTCGCGACAGCGGGCGGATGCCTCTGGCACCTCGTGGGCGACACCTGCACCGTCGAGGGAGTCCCGTACCTCTGGCTCCCTGGCATGCCCGCGTTGCAAAGCGTGCGCGTCGCGGTGCCGATTGTCGGCCACACGGGTTCTGCTCGCGAGTCGCTCATCGGAGGAGCGATGGGCGTGGTGCTCATCTGGCTGGCGGCCTTCATGGTGCTCATCCCGGCGAGCCATTCGATCGTGCTGCCGTCGTTCCATGTACCCAATCTCGATCCGCTATCGCACCTACACATTCATCTTCCGAGCCCCGGCCATCTCGCGAATGAGATCACCAATAAGGCTAAGTCTCACCTGCCGAAGGTGAAGCTACGTAAGTAGGTAAGTCACATCAAGTCGAATTCGCCAGTCGACGTGGTCGCGTAGTTCGACGTTTGATAGATCGGCCACTGAGCAAGCTTCAAGGTCACCGTCATCGGCTGGTCGTCGCGTAAGACGTTGAGCTCGATGACTCGGCCGGGTTGATAGAGCGCAACCTCTTCAACGACCTTGGGTCCGTTGAGATACGTCGTGTCTTTCGCTGGGAGGGTCGAACCAACGACACTCTCGATGACGTCGCCGACGCGCAGCTTGCCGTTCGCGGGAGATTGTGGATCAACGTATCCGACCACCGATGTGTTGCTCAATCCGACGCCAACGTAGGACTGACTGTCGTAGGCCGTTTGATAGTAGTCATAATCCTTGGGTTCCGCAGCGACGGTGAGGTAGTACATTCTCGCTGCCTGGGACTCGGAATCGACCGATGTTAGCCACGGCAAGGTGATCTTTATCTCTTGGTGCGGTTTGTTGCCAATGACGACTGCGCCCGTCTGTGCTTTTGACGGTCGGTCCATCGAGAAGACATGACCGGAGGATTGACTGAAGGAATACGCCTGCGTGGCAATCTGATTTTGGAAGTGAACGACGCCGACGATGAGGTAGTTCGTATTTCCCTCGATGGAATTCAGCCAGTACAGAAGGTCGGCGCGCCCGTGCGGCTGATCATGGATGACTTCGACTCGTGGACCTTGGTCTGTCGCATTCACCAGACCCGGCCCCTTTCCAAGTTGTGACGAGGTTTGCCAGGACGGCTGATGAAGGGTGTCGTAAACCGAGGTCCATCGTTTGACGTAGTAATCCCACGCAAGCACCAACACGAGCGACGTGGCGAAGCCTGATGAGTTAACCGGCCCGACCGCCGTGACCGCCTCCTGTTTGACCACCGATCCATCAAGGTTCACATCCTTAACCGCGGTCACACGGTAGTCAGCGGGTACGAACTTAGCGAGCATGGGTGGCGGAACTGAGGCGGCGCCAGCCGAAGAGCTGCCGGCGCCGATGAGCGCTCCCGAGATCAGCACAGCAGAGAGAGATATCTGAGCGAATCTGGCTGCTCTCACCGGCACATGGTAATCCTCGACTGAATCGGGGCTCGGCACATAGATCTAAGTGCCGCAACCGTCGCTTCATGAGATCCTCGATACCGCGCTCGAGCGCGCCGTTGCCATCACGACCGGGCGAGACGATGCCCAGCCGCGTCCCGGCCAGGTGGCCCTGGCACACGATGCCCTTACCGCGATGCTCGTCGCTGGTCAGGCCGCCGGTGCCGCACCGACCGGGGTGGGCAAAGCCCTCGACTTGAGGACTCCAATCGCCACGCCGTCGGGGTGGACAACGATGGGCGAGATCAAGGTCGGAGATGTCGTGTTCGACGAGACAGGTGCAGAAACCACGGTGACGTGGATAAGCAACGTGATGACGGACCGAGCTTGCTACGAGGTCGCGTTTTCAGATGGTAGCTCGATCATCGCGGACGCCGATCACCAGTGGGCCACCGTAACAAGGAGCCTGCGGTTCAAGCAAGCTGAGCGCCGCAGGATGGAATCGGGAAAAGGCAAGAACTCGCTAGGCCGGTTACAGCACCTCGACGAACTAAGGACGCTTCGCACGCGTGTAGAGCAATCGGGCTCTTCTATGACTCGCCGAGAAGTGAGTGATCGGTTCCCTGATTTTCAAGACGCCCTGCTACGCGCGCGCAGCAGACTCAATTCTCGAAACTTGGGCAAGAGCGAAGCATTCGACATCCGGCCAGCGCTGGACGAAGTTATCTCACGCACGCAGAAAATATCCGCTCTGTCACAAGATCCACCGGACGAGTTCGAAGTGATGACGACTGCGCAAATGTCGTCAACTTTGGTATGCGGTGACGCTCTCAATCACGCGGTCAGAGTTGCTGGACCTCTTGACACCAAGATGGCGGACCTACCCATCGACCCATACCTGCTCGGTGTCTGGCTAGGAGATGGTTCTTCGGGTGCGGGCAACGTGACATCTGGCACAGAAGACTTCGACGAGTTGATGAAGAACGTTCAGAGCGCCGGATATCACATCAACGTCTCCGAAAGGAAGAACCATTCGTTCAAACTCGCATTTCTTCAACCACGGCCAGATCTTTGCCCCTACGGGCACGACGACTTCGTCCCAAACATGGGAGAGCGTGTAAATCGAACATGTGTAACGTGCGTAAAGACGAGGCCCTCGAAAGATAATCGTTCGCGGGAGAACCGTTGGAACGAGCCGCTCACACTTCACCTCAGGCAACTCGGAGTTCTTTGCAGCAAGCACATCCCCAGCTCGTACCTGCGAGCGTCCATCGAGCAGAGGCACGCACTGTTGCAGGGCATCATGGACACTGATGGCACTGCAAGTGGACGGAAATGCGGGATCGATCTTTGCAATGAAAGACTTGCGATCGACGTCTTTGAGCTGATTGTGTCGCTCGGAATTCGAGCGACCATTCGGACAGCGCCAGCGACGATCAGCGAGTTGGTTGACGGCGTTCGCCGTACGCGTGTTGTCGGAACGCGCTGGAGGATGTCATTCACAACCAACACGCCCATGTTCCGCTTCGAACGGAAACTGGCAATGCAAATGAGGGGCAAACCTTCGCCGGGTACAAACGCGAGATTTCGGTACGTCACCGGTATCAAACCCGTGGAGACTCGTCCTGTTCGCTGCATCCAAGTGTCGTCGCCGAATCACCTCTTTTTAGCTGGCAAGACGATGATTCCAACGCACAACTCCATCGCGTACAGCATCCCGGCTGCACTGCTCGCCGCGAAGCGTCTCGAGCGCACCGTCATCGCAACGGAGTCACTGAACCTCCAGTCCCAGTTGGTCGAGAAGGATTTGCCCGTCGTCGTCGAGGCGATTGAACGCGTGACTGGCACTCGACCGAGGTTCGCATTACTCAAGGGCTGGTCGAACTACGTGTGCGCCGCGTCGGCGTATCAGGCAGCGTGCGATATCGCGGGCATCGAAGCGCGGCCGCCATCATCTCCTCTCAAGGGCCTCATTGACGCAAAGGATGCGCTGAACAACACAGCCTTCTTCACAAATGAAGTCGAAGTCGTGAAGTGGGCCCTCGAGGAGAACATTGAGCCACGTTCCGGCGACCGGGCTGGTCTCACGATTGACGCGACCGACGAGATGTGGAACTCCGTGTCCACCACGTCCGCGGAGTGCCCCGGCGCGCTCCAGTGTCCCTTCGGGGACGTGTGTCGTCCGGGCATCGCTCGAGAGACCGCCGGCGAAGCCGACATCATCGTCACGAATCACGCGATGCTCGCCATCCAAGCCGCCAACACCGTGAAGGTCGTGATCGGCAACAAGACAGTCGGGCCGATCCATCACCTCGTCGTCGACGAGGCGCATGGTCTCGCCAACACCGTTCGCTCGCAGGGTGCCACCGTCGTCAACGCCGCGCGACTCTTCGACGTCCTTCGCTCCGTCGAGCACCTGTACTCGGGCTCGCCCGGCAAGACCAAGGATCTGCGCACGAGTGGGCTCGGAGTGATGGCCGAGCTCGACGCACACCTCGCGAAGACGCTCCGCGGCAAGACCAGCTTCACCATCGCGCCAAAAGACGAGTGCCTGGGCGAGGGGCTCAGCGGACTCGTTGTGGCGTGGCTCGACGCAGCGCGCAGGCTCGTGCCGCGGCCCGACTCGTCAGTGGTGATGGGAGAGATCAGAGCCCGCTACCGCGCGATCTCCAAAATCGACGTGCTGAAGAACGCTGTCGGTTCAATTGCGACCGACGCGATGAACGTCGCGCGCTGGGTTGAGACGGATAATCGGTTCAACCGCGCGCCTATCAAGGGACTCGAATCGCTCACCGGGGCAACGCTTCGCCTCTCCCCGGTCGACGTCGGCCCGATGTTGCGGAGCAACCTCTACGAAGCGCAGCTCGGCACCTACGCGAGCACCGACGATGGAGATGTCGAGATGGGCCAGTCTGAAGAAGCGCTGCCGATGTCGGTGGTAGTTCTCTCGGCGACCCTCCCGCAGAGCTCCGTGGTCGATCTCGGCATCGTGGCCCGGCGAGTCGAGTATCCGAGCCCGTTCACTGTCGCCTTCGCCAACTCGGCGCTCTTCGTACCGAAGGCGTCCTCCGAGGACCTCGCCGAACTCTGCTTCATGGAGAACGGGAAATACCGCTTCAACACTTCTGCTCATGCGGAGTGGGCGAGCCGATACATAAATCAACTCGTGGCAGCAAACGGTGGATCGGCACTCGTCTTGTCGTCCACCACGAACGCCGGTAAGCGTTACGCCGAAGCGCTGCGGATGGCGCACCCGGACCTCGTCGTTCACTCACAGTGGGACGGTCCGACGAAATGCGTCGTGGCGGAATGGCGTCAAGACATCGGCAGTGTGCTCGTGGGTACGCGGAGTTTGATGACGGGTGTGGACGCTCCGGGAACGACGTGCGATTTGGTAATAATCGATCGCGTTCCAAGGAGCGCCGGGAATCCGGTTGATGATGCACGAACGGCAAAGGTGCAAGAGAGGCTTTCGATTGATCGTTGGTCGGCCGATCGACTCACCTACGCATCAGACGCAAGCCTCCTCATGACGCAAGCAGCAGGGCGACTCATTAGGGCGGTCACCGACAGCGGGCTTGTAGCCATCCTCGATCCTCGACTCCTTAAGAGCGCCGTTAGCGGTCTTCGCTATCCGGAACCAACACGTCAGATCTACATGAGTGCCTTCGAGAGCTTTGCGACCAAAATCTCAGACCCCAAGAAGGCGATTGAGTGGATCGCTGCGCACAAGGCCCGAACATCTCCGTTGGACGCGCGCCGATGAAAGTCGGGACTAAAAGTCTGGCGGACGTTAATCCGAGTCTTGCATCCGAGGCCTGTGGATGGGACCCGACAACGGTCTCCTACGGAAGCGACCAAGAAATGACTTGGTGCTGTGACAGGAATCACACTTGGACCGCATCAGTAGGTAGCAGGACTCGCGGACGCGGCTGCCCCTATTGCGCTAATCAAAAGGTTTGGCCCGGCTTCAACGATCTTGCCTCTCGGAATCCAGAGCTCGCGACGCAGGCGCACGGTTGGGACCCTAAGGCAATTACTCAATTCTCCGGACTGAGAATGTCGTGGCGTTGCGGCATCGGTCATGTTTGGATAGCAAAGGTAAATAATCGCGCAAGAGGTAGGGGCTGTCCGTATTGCGCTAATAAAAAGGTGCTTACGGGTTTGATTCGGCCTGGGTATTCCGGAGGCTCGTTTGATTGGTTTTCTCATGCCGCACTGGCGTGAGATTGGTCAGCGTAGTTCCTTTCGACCTCGGTGGGCGAGAGATCGTCGAGTTCGCTGTGGATGCGCTCCTCGTTGAACCACGACACCCACTTGGCGGTCTCTATCTCGAGGTCGTCGAGTCCCTTCCAGTGCCCGCCGACGCGGGCGAGCACGGCGGGGTTGCGAAACAGTTCGGTCTTGAAGAGTGCGAACATCGACTCGGCCATCGCATTATCGAAGCTGTCGCCGACGGTGCCGATCGAGGCCGCGACGCCCAACTCTTCGAGGCGCTCGGTGTAGGCAATGGCGACGTATTGACTGCCCGCGTCCGTGTGGCACGTCAATTGGTCGAACGAGAGAAGGCGTCGTGTCCAGGCCGCCATGTTGAGCGCGTCGATGACGAGCTCTTTGGTCATCGAACGAGCAGCCTTCCAGCCGACGATGCGTCGGCTGAAGACGTCGGTGACAAAGGCCACGTAGGCGACGCCGGACCACGTGGAGCAATACGTGAAATCAGCCACCCATAACTCATCGGGTCGAACGGCCCTGAAGTTCCGATGGACGAGGTCAGGAGCGCGCAACGCGTCTTTGTCGGAGTGGGTGGTAAAGCGCTTCTTCGCTCGAGAGGCCCCGCGAATACCTTCGCGTTTCATGAGCCGAGCCACCTGGTCGCGTCCGACGCAGAGGCCCTTCTTCTGTGCGGCCCGGGTGAGCTTGCGCCGGCCGTAGACGCAGTAGTTCTTCTGGAAGAGCTCGACCAACTGGGGGGCGACCTGATTGTCACGCTGGGTGCGCTTGGAGGGCGGGCGGGACTTCGCCTCGTAGTAGGTGGAGGGGGCGACCTGAAGTTGCTCCAGGATCGGCTCGATTCCCCAGCGAAGCCCACCGGTTGACTCCTCCCGGTGGGCTTCGACGTAGGTGATTACTTCTGTGATCGGCGGTCGAGCTCCGCCCCGAAGAAAGCCGACGCTGATTGCAAGATCGCGTTGGCCCGACGGAGTTCGCGCACTTCCTTTCGCAACTCTTTGAGCTCCGCCAGTTGTTCACTCGTCAGCCCGTCCCTGGCGCCGGCGTCAATCTCGGCGCGCTTCACCCAGGCGCGCAGCGACTCATCGCCCACCCCCAATTGGCGAGCCACCCGACGAATGACGCCATGGTCCTTGGGATCCGCTCGCTGCAAGTCGAGCGCCATCTTCACCGCACGTTCTTTCAGCTCAGCGGGGTATCGCCTCGCGGTTGGTTTCTCTGTCATGCTCCATCCTCACATCCAAGGTATGGAGCCTCCAAGATTCCCAGGCCGAATCAGTTTTAATGATCTCGCATCTAAGAACCCGAACCTTGCCGCTCAAGCGTTCGACTTTGATCCAACGACAACTCTTGAATTTTCGAACCTCAAGGTTGGATGGCGCTGCGAATTGGGGCACGTTTGGGATGCGACTGTAAATAGCCGATCTCAAGGTTCGGACTGCCCCTATCACGCTGGGCAGATGGTTTGGCCAGGCTTTAACGACCTTGCGTCTCGTAATCCAAACCTCGCAGCCCAGGCGTACGGATGGAACCCTGAGACAGCCTCAGAGTTCTCGAAGAAGCAATTGCAATGGAAGTGCGGTAAAGGGCATGTCTGGAAGGCGTCCATCAACAACCGCTCACAAGGAAAAAACTGCCCGTACTGCGCCAACCAGAAAATCTGGCTCGGTTATAACGATCTTGAAACTATCAACCCAGAACTAGCGAGACAAGCGTCAGGCTTTGATCCAAAGACTGTTACCGCTCGCAGTAGCAGGGTCGTTGGTTGGAAATGCCAGTTCGAACACTTTTGGAAAGCGAGCATTTATAACCGGTCTAACGGCAGCGGCTGCCCGTTTTGCACAACCAACGGATTCAGCACTGGAAGAAAGGGCCGCATCTACTTTCTCCAACACCCCGAACTAGATCTCTTCCAAATCGGAATCTCAAACAACGCCAAGCGAAGACTCCGCGATCACACGCGTTCCGGTTGGCAAGTCATCGAGGTTTCTGAGTCGATTCCTGGGAACGAGGCCCGCTCATACGAACAAGACGGACTGCGTTTGCTCCGACGCCTCGGCGCTCTCTTCGCCAACGACGCTGGCGTAAAGAAATTCGACGGTTATACCGAGGCCTGGACTCGGGACTCGCTCCGCATCGAAAGCCTCGCCGAACTTATCGCAATGGTCGACGAAGATCGTAAGAAGCGTGCCGCATGACCCCCTCGCAGTCGACTCTTTGGACTGAGGAGACCAAGCGCACCGGCACCGGGACACTCTTCACTGACGCCGATGGATTCGTCGGCGTCGAGCTGAAGTTCGGTTTCCATGCGAGGCACCCCGAGAACGAGAAGATGCTGCTCCGCGACTGGGTGTCCGACATACCGGGCGCCGAGTGGAAGAAAGCCGCCGGCGCGTGGATCGTTTCCGACATCAGGGACATTCCTCGAGGCTGGTTGAAACGAGCGGGCTTCGTCGTACAGCACGCCAACGGCTTGCCAGCGAGACCGAGCGATCTGGCTGAAACGCCGATACCTCCGCTCGAACGGGCAGCGACGCTGAAGTCCGTACCAGAGTGGTTCGGCGTTGAACTGTTCGACGACCAAACCGAAGGCGCCGAACTCATGGTCAGCGGGCGGAACTTCCTGGCCGATGAGCCCGGCGGCGGTAAAGGTTCGCCCGTCTGGACCAAGATCCTGACCCCCAACGGCTGGACAACCTACGGTGAGATCGCCGTAGGTGATTTCGTCATTGGATCAAACGGAATATCCACATGTGTCACCGGCGTCTACCCCCGCGGCGAGCTTGAAGTGTTTCGCGTCACGATGAGCGACGGGTCATCGGTCGTCGTTGACGGAGACCACCTGTGGGAAGTCCAAACAAATACCGCGCGCAAGATGAACATGCACTCGACGGTGTTGTCGACTCGGGAGATCATGGAGCGGGGCATCAGCGAAACGCAGTCCAACGGATGTTGGAAGGCTGTCCACTTCATTCCGATGGTTGAGCCAGTTCATTTTTCCGCGCAGCCTGACCCCCTGCCTCTCGATCCATATCTGCTTGGGCTGATACTCGGCGATGGCGGAGTATCAGCTCGAGCGACGGTAACCATCACGACCATGGACGACGAGATTGTCGAATCCGTCAAATCTCTGTTGCCGCCGGGCCATTCACTTCGCGCCACGGGGACCAAATCGAAAGCCACCAGCTACAGCATTCGGGGGGAGGGGAGAGGTATCGCGGGAGGAAACCTGGTGGTCAACGCGATCCGCGACTTGGGTCTCGACGGGAAGCGGTCATGGGAGAAGTCAATCCCTAAGCAATATCTGATGGCCAGTCCGGAAGATCGGTTAGCCGTCCTGCAAGGGCTACTCGACACTGACGGTTGGGCGGGTGTGAAGACAGAGTTTGTGTCAGTCTCGGAGCAGCTAATCGACGACGTGACGTTCATCGTTCAGTCGCTCGGTGGCGTTGCACGGAAATCCGCGAAATCGACGCGCTATACAAATCGTCACGGTCAAAAGGTTGCTGGAAGGCCGGCGTTCCGACTCATTATTGGGATGCCGCGCGGGCTTTGCCCATTCCGACTAAGTCGCAAGGTCACTACATGGAGTCCCCGCTGGAAGTATCCAGTCACTCGCTCGATCGCCTCCATCGAACCCGCCGGAAGAGATGAGGTTGTTTGCATTTCTGTTGATGCCGAAAACCAGCTCTACGTCACCGAAGATTTCATCGTCACGCACAACACCTACACGGCGCTCGCGACGGCAGCGCTGTTGCAGTCCAAGCGCACCCTGGTGCTCTGCCAGCCCGTCGCCCTCACGCACTGGTATCGCTCTTCCGAGAGGTCGGGGTTACCTGCACACGTCGGCGGTACGACAGTCATGATCCGCACGGGACGCAAGCAGCCGCCCCTGCCGGAGACCGGCGTCGTCATCGTCTCCGCCGCACTCGTTACGAACCGACCTGAACTCGCGCGTGAACTCGCCGAGTGGCAGCCAATGGCATTCTTCCTTGACGAGTCACAGCAGGTGATGACCTGGTCGTCTCGCCGCAGCCGAGTACTTCGTCGACTCTCGAGGTCGTGCACGATCGGCATTCCCATGACGGGCACGCCGGCGCCAGGGGCGACGCCGATGGACTTCGCCGCGCAGCTCGACATTGCGGGGATGCTGGAGCCAACGTTCGGTTCATTCCTCGAGCTACGCACGCGCTACATGAAGCCAACCAAGTTCGGTTGGAAGGTCAACAAAGACCGCGTCAAAGAGTTCAATTCGATCTTGGAGACTCTCTGGGTCCGTCGGATCAAGAACAAGCGACCCGTCTTCCGCTCAACGATGGAGGCCGACTACGACGCCGCGGTGTACGACGAGGCGCTCAGCGAAGTCAACGCAAAGATCGACGAGTGGTTCGAGGAGTTCAGCAGCGACTATCGCCGCAGTCCCGACGAGGACGAGATCAAGGAGTGGTGCTCCGGACGTGGCGACCTCACCTCTCGTCTCCGTGAGGCGGCCGGTCTCGCCAAGGTTCCCTTCGCGCTAGAGCTCATCAAGGAGTACTTCAAGGCCAACCCCAAGAAGGACGGCAAGTACCCGCGGCCGCTCATCGTCTGGGCACACCACCACTCAGTGACGGCCGCCTTAATGGAAGGAATTCAGGCGTTCGATCCCATGTTGATCGACGGCACCTCGTCGCACACTCAGCGTTCACTCGCCGAGGACGAATACCAAGCCGGCCACCTCGGTGTACTCGTCTGCTCGATCAAAGCCGCGGGCACGTCCATCACGCTGACACGCGGCAACGAGTCGATCTTCGTGGAGCTCGACTGGACCCCAGACAACATCATCCAAGCGGAGCGGCGCCAGAACCGAATCGGACAGGAAGCCGATCACGTCATCTACACGACCCTCGTCGCCCCCGGAACGCTCGACGAGCGCGTCGCCGACGTCCTGTTCGGAAAGAGTGGCGTACTCGAAGCGATGACGGGCGGAGATTACGCCGTCATCCAGAAGGCGCCTCGCAAGGCCAGTGGACCGGTCTTCGCGTCGACGATCCTGCGAGAGATGGTCGAGGCCCGCCTGGCGCTCGCCGCCTAAGAACTCAGTAAAACACGGGCCTTTCGCGCCCGACGGAGAATTTTGGTGATTCTCCGCATGATCTCCCATCTCACAAAGCATGGGAACACGCGATCGTCTTCAGTCTGCCTCGACGCCTGCCGGCAGTCTGCGACGCCAGCCACGCGGTGTGAGAGAGGGCGGACAGTTCGCCCACAGTCCCAACTCGGAGTCATCGGTCTCGCTGGTCAACCACGACGAGCTCGAGGAGACCCAGCGTCACGCACGTCAGTTCATCCGGCGCTACGGGCTCACGGGCAACACGGTGAGTGGGTACATGGACGCGGACGACCTCACCCAGGACGCGATCGTCGCGTACCTCGTTGCGACCAAGACAGACCGCCCAGTGGACGTGAAGCTCCCCGTCGCCACCATCGCGAAGCGATCCATCATTCGCGCCCTCGAGGGCACTGACCACAAGCGCTTCTCCGCATTGAGGCTGTACGAAGCGCATCTCGCCACGCGCGAAGACGCGCTGGAGCGGCCGCTCTCACCCCTCGAGCGTGACATGCTCGCCGACGAGGTACGCACGTCGCTGCCGATCAACAACCGTCCGTCGGTCGGTTTTCATTTGCCAACGGTCAACGTGAAGTCACTCGATGGCCTTCAGGCGAGCGACCGGTTTAGGCAAGACGACGTACGCACCGACCAATATGACCGAGTACTTCGCGACGCCGATGAGCGTCGAGGCGAAGCGAATCTCAATGACTTCGCTGAGGGTTCGAGCGGAGATCGCGCGGCGCAGTTCAAGGCTGATGGGAAACAGGTCGCCGCCCGCGCTCTGGCGTGGAACGCGATCGCCGAGCACGCGGGAGCGCCACTCTGCGTCACCGAATCGATCGGCAAGCGCGCGGCCATTCGTGCGCGAGCGAACGTGAACGAGAGTGGTGGTCCGCTCGAGTGCGCTCGTGCGTACTTGGACGATGGCACCACGACCGACGATCTCTTCGCGCCGTTCGGTTCGATCACCGACGCCGAGCGCCGCGTGGTGTGCGAGACGCTGGTGCGTCACGAGCTCTACGCAGAAGATCTGTGGCGCGTCGCCATCTCACAGGCCGAGGGTAGGACGGTCTAGGCCCCAAGGACTTGCCGCATGGTCTTTGTCGTGAACGAACAAAACTCAAACGACCAGTCCGTCAGTCCCGCCGTCATCGCTGAGCAACTCGCCGTGTCGGGAGATCGTGGCCGCGCAGTCACGGGAGTCGGTGGCCGATCGGTCGCTGGCGACGATGGGTGCGCGATCTCCGACGAGAAGGGATACTCGCGAACCGGTAACCACGGCTACTCGCTGTCCGGTAACCACGGTCGCTCGATGTCGGGAGAACGTGGCATGTCCATCACCGGTATTGGCGGCATGGTGAAGTCGGGCGTCGGAGGCTTGCTCGTCATCAACAACGTCGACGAGGAAGGCAACCGCTTCACCGTTGCGGCCGACGTCGACGAGGTGAAGGGCCCGCTGCCTGACGTCTTCTATCGGCTGGATGGCCACAAGTTCGTCCCCGTCATTGGTGAATTTGAAGTGGATCTCGATGTTGAGGGGTACGTTTCGTGAACGTCTACGTCCTCACCAATTTGACGCGCAAGGCCAACGAGCAGCGACGCGCGGTCATTCAAGGCTTCGACGTTCCGATCCGAGGACTCACCATCGCGGGCTTGTCGCTCCTCCCGGCGATTCCGGTGACGGCAATCGCGTGGACATTCCTAGGGAGCTACTCGCTTCTCTGTATCCCCATCATCGAGGTCCTCGCGTTTTGGCTGATCGAATCTCGAACGCGCGGCGGTCTTCAACTTCGCCGCTACCAGCGCCTGCTCGACATACGGCGATCGGTGAGCGGGACGTTCCTCCTGTGCGACCGACCGATCGAGCCGCTGCAACACGTCTTCGGCTACGTGGTGTCGAGTTGCGTGCCGGGCTTACCGCCAGAGAAGCCATCGTTCGTGAACGAGCCATCGAAGAGGAGCCGCTGATGAACGAAGACGGAGAGCGCAAAGGTCGGATAGGCCGTGCTCGCGAGTGGGTACGGGACGACTACGTCGAGCAACGCAGATCGATCGACGACTGGGTAGCCGGATCGGGCGTGTGGATACTTCTTGGGGTGGTCGGCGCCATCGTGGTGTTCGCCGTTCTTGCCGCGTTTCGCGTTCCCTTGTAGGAAACCGCTCAGAGATTGGTGATTCTGCTCCGTTTCTCCCATCTAACTAACTGAATGCCAAACATGCCGCATGGTTTTCAGCAAGTAGCCGGAATCCAACTAGTCGGCAAAAGGAGCAAGCAATGATCACGACCTTCATCGGAAGCATCGACTTCTCGTCCGGTTGGACGTCGGTGTGGAACTCCATCACGTCCACGACCGGGCTTGGTGGCTTAACCGCCCTTCTGGACAGCCTCGGCGCCGTTCTGGTGGTGGTCGGTATCGTCGCGTACGTCTTAGAGCGTCGACGGAACAAGGACGCCAACCACCACAAGCTCCTCATGACCATTCTCCTGGGCTCGATTCTCTCCGGCCCCGGACTTGTCCTTCCTCTCATCTTGGGCTTGCTCGACCTCGCGGTGAACGCTGCGGCGGCACACCTGTAACGAGAGGACGCCGAGGGGCGCCCACTAATGAACTCGCGATCCCCACACGTCTCAGCCGCCCGCAAGCGCGTAGCGCGGCTCGCGCTAGTGGTGATCGCAGTTCCATTTATCGCCCTGGTCGTCAGTGCGTCGTCGGCGTCTGCCGCCAACACCTCAAGCTCGTCGGGTGGAACGGGGACCCCGAGTAGCTCTCAGCCGGGCTTGATCTGTAACACTCAGCCGTCGAGCAGCTCTTCGGCGACGGCAAGTTCCTCGAGCGCAACGTCAGCGACAAACAGCGCCGGAAGTGTGACGGCTCAGACCGACAACTTGCTCCCGGTCAATCGCTGGTCGGGCGCGATCGGCGACGAGCACGATCGACTTCCGGGTGGGCTTCTTAGTTCGATCACCAACGCTCCTGACGAGATGGAGCGGCCGATGATGGTCGGCGGCATGACGTCGATTGGCGCGGCCGAATGGCAGCTTGGCGTTTCGTCAACTGAAGCCGCCAGCGAGTTCTGCTTTGCCAACAGCATTGGCGTCGACGCGAACTCGATAGCGGCCACGCTGGGCAATGCCATCGAGAACGCCAACATCCTCGCGATCCTTGCGGTGATCGCCGTCATCGCGGCGGCGTGGCGCTCAATGAGGCGCAGCGAGAATCCCACGCGACAAATGGCCAAGTTCACACTGGTGGCCGCGCTGTTCACCGGCATCGTCGCAGCGGCCACCGCGAGCGCAGCAAATCCCACTGCACCGCCCGTCGCGATGAGTCCCTCGTGGATCGTGACCACGGCGTACACCGCTGTCTCAAATGTTGCGAGCGCGCCCGCCGCCGCGATCTCAGTCGGAGCGAACGAACTCGTAGGGGGATCGACGCAGCAGACGATCTCAAAGAGTGACCCGCTCAGTTGCTACTGGTACACCCAAGAGTTGGTCGACAAGTACCAAGCCGCTTACGGTTCCGACAACACGGGATACGTCGTGCCGGTCACGCTCAACTCACTATGGGAGCAAGCGGCCATTCCCGCGTACACGTCTGAGCAGTTCGGATCGAACAACAACTACGGTCCACTCATTTACTGCCACCTCCTCGAGGATCAAGCCGGCACAGCTCCGTCGACGCAACAGAAGATCGCAATCGCATCCGGCTCTCTTTCGAATGACACCAACCTTGCCTCCTATGGACCGCTACCGACTAACGCGAGTGGAAAGGCGCAACCCGGCTCATCCCTCGCATGGAATGGTGCGATCACGAACGACCAGGAAGACGAGTCCATGGTTGCCTGGGCGGCGTGCCAGAGCCCCAACGACGGCAGCAGCGGGACGGGCGGGCAGGACGGCAGTGGTTTCACGCCGAGCGAATGGAATGCTTCGACCGGCGCCCTCGAGACGTCGGCTTGGACCGTCGTGCAGAATACGAACTCCTCGGGAGATGCCGACACCACGGTGAGCGGTGCGGACTGTCAAGTCTTCTGGTCTGCGAATGCGCCAGCGTCCGGTGGTCAATACGGGGATGCCGTCAGCGGCTCGCCGTTCGCGAGTCCCGGTTCCGCGCCGTGGGCTGGTCAAAACAGCAATCCCGACTACAGCGTCTTCAACTGGGGCGATAGCCCGTCAGCGATTGCGACTTCGACGAATGGCGGAACGAACGGCGACGTGGAGATCTCGAATTTCCTCAGCAACCTGCACGGCACGAGCAACGCCAACGCGATCGCCACCTCGTTCATCTTCTTGCTCTCGAGCACCGTGGTCATGATCGTGTTTCTGGTCCTCAGCCTCGCGGTCATCATCGCCAAACTCTCGTTGCTCCTTTCGATGATGGTGCTGCCCGCGATGATGATTCTCGCGCTCCTCCCTGGCGGCGCAACCGGCAAGTTCGCGGCCTACACGAAGCACATGTTCGGCTTGCTCCTCTTCTCAACCACCAGCGCGGTACTGCTGGCATTCGTTTCGATCATCACGGGAGCAATCAGTGACATCGGAAGCTCTGCGTTCGGCCAAGGCTCGTTGTTCTCGATGATGTGGGTCGCAATGGCGCCTGTGTCAGCTCTCTACATCGTCCATATTTTTTTCAAGAAGGTCCTCAAAGCGCCTTCTCCCTTCCGGCCTGGCGCCGCAGCGGGCTACGCCGCAGCCCTCGGCGGATTCGGAGGCGGGGTCGTCGGTGCCGACGTCTTCAGCCACATGAGGAACCGCGGTGCTCAGGCGGCCGGAATGGCTCGCAGTCGCATGGGCGGCAAGAACGGCAAGGGACGTGGCGGCCCATCTCGCGGCAACCACTCGATGGGCGGAGGTAGCGGGCCGGGCGGCGGAGTTGCGACCGACGTTGCAGCCGGAGCCGTCGGCGTAGGAGTCGGAGCCGCGGCTTCACAGTCGATCTTCACCAAGCGAGAGCGCAAGCAGCGGCGGGTTGACACAGAGCAGTACCTTGCCAATCAGCACGCCCGCTCCGAACGCGTGTCGTCGCTCACGAAGAATCTCGAACGAGCGAAGGGCAGCCTTCTCAATCCCGGTTACGCGACGGGGCTTGCGACCGGCGTCGCCCAGAAGCGCGCAAAGGAGTCGCTCGGCCGCATCAAGGATCGGTTCAATCAACGCGAAGAAGGCGATGGAGCTCGTCGCACGCACCGAGTGCGAGGCTCAATCCTGACCGCTGCCGCTGGGGCGAGTGCAATCGGAAGAGGAGCAAAGCGTTTGCCCAAGGTGGCCAAGTACGGCGCCCTCGGTGCGAGTGGCATTGTCGCAGCCAGCTTCGGTGCGCCCGTCCTCGCCGGTGCCGGCGCCCTTTACGGCGCTCGTCGGCTTCGCAAGTACCACCGCACCGCACCAGTTCGTCAGGCCAACAATCTCGTCAACTATCGAGTGCACCAGCAGGAGCAACAGAACCGCGTCGACGAAGCACGACGCCAACAGGAAGACGCGGCAAATAAGAGTGAGAAGGAACGTCAGGAGTTGGCGGACCGGCAGCAGCAAGAGCGAGAGCAATCCGAACGCGATGCTCGCGACGCCGAGGAGCGCATCGCGGCATGGCGGAGCGGGAACCTCGGTCCTCGTTCAGGTAGCCCGCAAGGTCCACGACACAACGAAGGTCCGTCCGGACCGAGAGGTAGGGAATAGCGCATGACGCAAGTCAACGAAGAGCAGACAGAAGATCTAGGCGGTCTCACGAGTCCGGACGGGATCAATCTCGACGACGCCGAACTGGCGCGCACGCTTCCATTGGTGTGTCTCAGCCTTGCCGTACAGGTCACCACCGAACTGTTCACCGAGTTCATCGCCACGCCGGCGAACGAAGACGCGCTGCCATTTCTCGAGGGGTTCAAGCGCTGGGTCGATCGAAGCGTGGCGCAATCGAATCAGCAAGCCTGGCTCGAGTTCTTGGCGCAGTCCAGGGCTGACCTCATCCGGAGCTTCTGGTCTGCGTATGACCCCGACAACCTGCTCGAAGGTGACGACGAGGCGCGCGACTTGGTGGGGGATAGCGCGCTCGGGATCTCTCTCTTCTTTTCGTTCCTCGCGAGCACCGCGCTTATCAACGAACGGGACGCGGAGCGCTGGTCGAACGTGTGGAGCTTTCTCGCCTACACAGACCTGGTGACCGACGACGAGTCGGACACCACAGAAGAATCACAAGAGACGTCGCTACCAAGGAGAGACGAATGGTGAACATCGATCCCAAGCAACCAAAGGGTGCGAGCCCACGCAAGCCAATGAGCTTCGTACGAAGAGAGCCCCGAGGGACAAAGATCGGAGGACGCTTTGCCGACCTTGTATCCTCGGAGACAACCGTCGAGCTCGGAGGGGATGAGGTGGCTGGCTACCAACCGGACGGCAGTGCTGCATTCGAGGAGCGAATGCGCCGATCGCAGGAGAACGCCACCGAGGCCGTCACAGAGATCGTCGAGCCAGCGTCTTCGCCGCGCAGTGAAGACGAACCGGTCGTTCTCAGCGGTGCGGTTGAATACGCCGAGTCATGGCAATACCCGCCCGTTCCCAAAGACATCGGTTCTCTGGTGTCGTACTGGAGCGACGTGGCACTGCCCGACTCATGCCTCGCCAACATCGAGAACGCCGACAAGACGGGTCGCGATTTCTTCGAAGCGGATGAGGAACTAAAGAAGTGGGACAGAGAGCAGCCCGCACCGACGACTCGCTACCGCAAGAAGCACCCCGTCGAGTACGCAGCGTACGTTGAGGAATACAACCGGCGCAGGGCGAAAGTTGATGCCATCAAGTTCAACGCCGGTCTGATCCCTCGCAGCGAGCTGCGAGACGTCGCGAGAATTGGTCACCTCTGGTTCCAATCGATTGACGCCGGAGAGACCATGCGAGACCAGGCGTGGGTCACCAAGTTCCGTCTTGGCACGGGCGAGGTCGTGACCACCAAGGACATCGTCCAGCGGTATCGTCTCAACGACATTTACGACGCATTCTTCAACCGCCGCCGGTATCAGCGTCTCGACTGATAGGCCTGATCGTAGGCCTTTCGAGAGGCCTTAGATCACACGTCATGTGACGCATTACGTTGACTAGGTGTTGGATCAGTCCTACACTGTTAGTACCTCTTTGAAACGAGGGATGGTCGAAAGCCTCAGCGGGGTTATTGCCCACGGAGGTTAAGACAAGTGGATGGGCGCTGATATCAGCAGCGCCCATTTGCGCTTTTAGCGGTGGGTGTGGGATTTGAACCCACGGAAGGGTTATTAGCCCTCCACACGAATATCAGTCGTGCGCAATAAGCCTTGCTCTGCCAACCCACCGTTACTCTGCTCCGTCTCGCGACAGAACCGACACCATTATCTCACCCGTGTCAAGCCTTTACCCTTCCGTCGACGTCGCAATCGCCTTGACATAACCCTCGACCGATTCAAGCCACGGCGCATAGAAGGGTATGACCCCTCGAAAGCCGAAACCAGGACGCGACCTCGCAACGCTGCGACCCGACCTCGCTAAGCAAGCGCACGGATGGGACCCATCGACTGTGTCGGTCATGTCTGGGCTGAAGCTCGACTGGATATGCGAGGAAGGGCATGAGTGGTCGGCTCGCGTCGGCCATCGATCAAATGGAATTGGTTGCCCAATTCACTCAGGCCATCAAGTCCTTGCGGGCTATAACGATTTGGCGTTCATAAATCCAGAGCTCGCCGCGCAAGCCCACGGCTGGGACCCGTCAACTGTGACCGCCATGTCGGGTAAGAATCTCGAGTGGATCTGCCAAGAAGTTCATGTGTGGAGTGCTCCCGTTTACAGTCGATCGATCGGCATCGGCTGTCCGTATTGTTCCGGGGGTCCGTGCCCTTAGGAAAGTATTGACGCAAGAGTCCGTTGGTGTTCTCGTTCGTGCCACGTTGCCAGGGACTGCTGGGGTCAGCGAAGAACACCGGTATGCCTGTGTCAACCTTGAACTGGGCGTGGGCGGACATCTCCTTGCCACGGTCCCAGGTGAGGGAGCGTGCCAACTGCGTCGGCAGCGTGGACATCGTGTTGGTGAGCGCGTTCTTCATCGTGATTGCGCCGTAACCACCGAGGGCGGGGCCGTGCTTGGGTGTCTCCTTGTGACGGTAGCCCTCTTCACGCGGCAAGTGCACGAGCATCGTGAAGCGAGTCGTACGCTCGACCACGGTGCCAACGGCGGAGCGTTCGAGTCCAATAAGCAGGTCGCCCTCCCAGTGTCCGGGCACTGCCCGATCCTCGACCTCGGGGGGACGTTCGCTGATCAAGGTCTCAGGCGTGACGTGGGCCCACGTCGTGCGCCGGGATCTTTCTCGCGGTGCGCGAAGCGCGCGTCCCGTTCGAAGACACCACACCAGTTCACGTTTGAGTGCCCCTCGTCCCTCGATGTAGAGCGCCTGATAGATGGCTTCGTGGCTGATTCGCATGCTCTCATCATGGGGGAAATCGAGTTTGATGCGCTGGGAAATCTGCTCGGGACTCCAAGCCCGCACCCACGCGCGGTGCTTGCGGTGCGGCTTGCCATTACCCGTAAAGCGCGGGGGTGGTGGACCAGTCACGATCGCTCCGTTGGGCCGGCAGATCTGGCCCGACAGTCGCTCTTCGAGAAAGCACGCGAAGTCAGGATCCGCCTTCGAAGCAGCATCAATGAGTCTCATGACTGCCGAGGGGTCCGGGGGCTCAACCTTGAACGCGCGGACTTTGGACCTTCTATTCCAAACTTAGTCACTGGGGCTGGTCACCCAAACTGGGTTATTCGAATAGCCGAGCACGCCAACACCATCCTGCCCGTCGTAATCGTTTCCCCAACACTCGACCGTTCCGGCGCTTCGGAGAACGCATGCGCTTGCGACGCCAACGGAGACCTGTTTCACACTCGAAACGTCAGCGAACGTAAACGGACTCCAATTTGCCACGATCCCCCCGCTTGCCTGATCAATTGTGCTCACAAATCCCCAGCACTCAAGCGTCGGAGATGTCGTGACCGCGCAAGCCGTTTCGCCTCCAAGCGACAAACTGGTGACGTTTGAAAGTTGAGTCGCGGGAATTGGCACCGAAGAGGAGTCGCCAGCATCAGAATTCTCAAAATTCCCTAGTTCATCCTGAAAATCGTCACCCCAACACTCGACGGCGCCGGTCCCAAGCAACGCGCACGCAAAGTCCTGACCAACGGATATCTGCGATACCCCTGTTAGACCTTGCACGCTTACCGGTGTGAGTGAGTAGGTTACATATTTGCCGTCGCCCAACTGCCCAGAAGTACCATTGCCCCAGCACTTCACGGAACCGTCGACGAGTAGAGCGCATGAGAACTCGTCGCCGGACGCAACCTGACGAACATTGGCAAGACCCGTTACGTACTCTGGTGTGTCCGACAAATTATTTTTTCCGTTCCCCAGCTGGCCCCAAGAGTCATCACCCCAACACTTCACAGTTCCAGCATCGAGTACCGCGCACGTGTGAGACCATCCCACTGATATCTGACCGACGCCCGTAAGGCTCTTAACTAAAATGGGCCCAGTCGTACTCGCAATGCCCCCGCCCAATTCCCCTTGCGCGTCAAGGCCCCAGCAATGCACCGTTCCTTGTCTCAACAGGGCACACGTATCAAGCTGACCGACCGATATTTGCGAAACTCCCGAAATCCCAGGCACAGCAACGGGCCGATCTCGATCGGGGCCGACTCCAATTCCTAATTCGCCGAACAGATTGAGACCCCAGCAATCGACTGTTCCTTGGTTAAGAAGAGCGCAGGTGGTCGCACCACCCGTAGAGACTTCAGCCACTGATTTTAATTGATCGACACCGGAAGGGGTCCCCACGCTTCCCGTCTCCCCGTTGCCAAGTTCTCCCTCATTATTTATTCCCCAGCACTCGAGCGATGCATTTTTCAACAAGGCGCATGAGTACTGGCTTGTCCCAGAAGCAATGGCGGTAGAAATGCTGGCTACGCCCGTTAGATTCGAGATGCGGTAAACGTTCGGATAGTAACTAAGAACAGCGTCGACCCAAAAGTCGTTGCCCCGTAAATTATTGTCACCCCAGCACTCGACGGTCCCTTTCAGTTGCAGGGCGCAAGCGTTGGTTTGACCGACATTGACTTGCTTGACTCCCGAGAGACCAGAAAGCGTCACAGGAGCAGACGCATGTGACGTCGATGATGTCGAGATATCGAGCTCCCCTGTTTCATTGAGACCCCAACACTTGACGGCGCCCCCCCGCAAGGTGGCGCACGACGTACCATTTCCCGTCGCGATCTGAGTTGCGTCTGTAATCCCTTTCACCGACACAACGCCGCTGTATTCTTGGCCCGAAACTCCGTCACCGAGTTCGCCGGAGTAGTTTTGCCCCCAACATTTAATTGAACCTCCAGCGATGAGGGCGCACGCGTTGAATTCACCCGCAGTGAGTTGTATTGCATTCTCAATATTTGGAACCGCTAAAGGCGACGTAGAACTTTCAGGCTCACCGCTTCCTAGTTGGTCGACCGAATTTTGTCCCCAGCACTCGACTCCGCCCCCACCCGCTATTGCACACACATAACCCCCGCCCACCGCAATTTGCTGGATTCCAGAGATTCCTGACAATGGTGTTGGCGTGTCAGTACCCGTATACGAAGGTCCGTCGTTGAACTGCGACACAACTCCCCAGCAGTCCACGGTGCCGCCTTCGAGGACGGCGCATGCTTCATCAGTTCCGGCCGAAATCTGCACAACGTTTGCTAGTCCAGCAACAGGAACGGGGGTTGGAAAGTCGGGATAACCTTGCCCCGTTCCTTCTACGCTCATCATCCCGTTTCCTATCTCGCCCTCCGTGTCATCGCCCCAACAGTCAACGGTTTTGCTGATGAGGAGAGCACACGCGAAGTTGGTGCCCACGGCAACTTGCGTAACTCCTCTTAGTGCGTCAAGAGGCGGAGAAGTCTCGACGTTAACGTGGCTTCTATTCAACCGATATGTGCGATCCGTCTGCCGCAATTCGCCAAATTTGTTTGAGCTGAAGACGGAGTGTGACTTGACGAGATTTCCCCACGCGACGCCGAACTGAGCGGTGCTAATCATTGCTGCAACGACAAGTGCGCAAACAACCATCGTGGCAGATTTAGATTTCACTGACATCCACCTGACCTGTCGTCGAACTTCAACACTCCCCCTCACTCGTCGGATTCAAAACTACCTTGATACCTGTTGGCAGACTCGGTGGAGTGAATTCTGGCCTCAACGCTACGATTCTCGACAGGCGAGGCGTACGTTATGACCTTCGGCCTTCCGGGCGCTGATCCAGCGGTAGCGACTCACCGGTGGGACTCCTTCACCCAGAAGGCCGCGGCTTTTTTCAGCAGGTCACGCTTAGATCAACCTGCTTTCAATCGGCTGTCGATTCTGTTCCTCGCCTTCGCCGAATATCAGAAGGCGCATCATTGTTTTGTCACAGACGATGCAGGTCCATGCTTCCTCCATGACGTACGGGGTGAGCGGCGCGGCGCGGTTGTCAATGATCAGAGGCCAAATGATGCGGTAGTCGTTTCTCTGGAGCTTTGATGGACCATCACAATTGGGACAGTGATCGACCATCATCTCCATGTCCGACCGTCTAAAAAAATCGGGGCTCATGAGGGTTTCAGAAGGCATACGTCGTCAGCATACGCTGCGGGTTCTGGCCTTGAATGAGTGCAGGAATGCCACTCAGGACGTTGTGAGACCAGGTTCGAAATTGCTAAGTGGCCTCAGCGGAATGCCCCGATAATTCATTCGGGCGCCGTCAAACGCCATCCCAGAGTGCCTGGTCCATAGCTTCGGCGGCCGCCTCTCTGTCTGGTGCCAAGATATGCCCATAGACGTCGGCCGTCATTCGGATGGATGCATGTCCCAGCACTTCGCTTACCACTTGGAGTTTGACGCCGCTCGCGAGCATCAGGCTGGCCGCAGAGTGACGCAACTCATGGGGGTGCCAATGTTCTAAGGCCGCCCTCTGGCAGATCATCGCGAACTCGCGATTGAGATTTCTCGGGTCAATGGGAGTACCAAAATTCGTGGTGAATATGAAGCCCGTGTCAGTCCAGAGTTCATCTACGACAAATCGTTCTTCCTCTTGACGCTGTCGGTGCCCCAGCAACAGGTTCGCGAGACCACGAGGAATATTCACCGACCGACGGCTTCTCGCCGTTTTGGTGTCAGCCGTGACGAGGGAGCCACCTTCGCGTTTGAGTTGCCGACGGACTGTGATGATTCGACCTTCTTCGTCGAAGTCGCGCCACTGAAGACCGAGAGCCTCGCCGCGGCGAAGTCCGGTAGAGAGCATCAAGGAATAAGGTCCTCCCTGGCTACAACGACCTAAAGACGATTAACCCCGAACTCGCGAAGGAGGCCCACGGCTGGGACCCATCGACGGTGACGGCAGGATCGAAAAAGAAGCTCGAGTGGATCTGTGAGTTGGGGCACGAGTGGAACGCAACCGTCTGCGGCAGGTCCAGAGGAAGTGGTTGCCCAATCCACGCCGGCCAGCAAGTACTTAGGGGCTACAACGACCTTGCAAGAACGAACCCCGAACTCGCGAAGGAGGCCCACGGATGGGACCCATCGACGGTGACGGCAGGATCACACAAGAAACGCGAATGGATCTGCTATGAAGGACATGTCTGGGTAGCCATGATTTCAAACAGGGCAGCAGGTAATGGTTGTCATTATTGCTCAGGAACGAACATTCTTGTTGGCTACAACGACCTTGCAACTACGAATCCAGAACTTGCCGCGCAAGCCCACGGCTGGGACCCCACGACGCTGTCCGCTAAGTCCAACAAACGACGAGAATGGGAGTGCTCGCCCGCCGAACTGATGGCGGTCGCCGTCCAGCGGCTCGAGACCGCGCGATCATGAGCGAGTTCACTTCCACCCTGCAGGCGTTCTTCAGCGAACGGTTGATCGCTCAACGCCACGCAAGCCCCCACACCGTCGCCGCCTACCGCGACGCGTTTCGACTGCTGCTCGCCTACGTGGCCGAGCGCGGTGGACCGATGCCGGCGCAGCTGGACTTTACCGATCTGGATGCGCCCCTCATCGGAGAGTTTCTCACTCACCTGGAGCGAGATCGCGGCGTCAGCGTCGCTACCCGCAACGCCCGCTTGGCCGCGGTGCACTCCTTGTTCCGATTCGCGGCCTATCGCCACCCCGAGCACGCCGAACTGATTGCCCGAGTGCTAGCAATCCCCGCCAAGCGTGGGGAGCGAGCGCTGGTCACGTTCCTCGATCCTCGCGAAGTCGACGCGCTGCTCGCCGCCCCCGATCAGAGTTGCTGGACCGGACGTCGCGATCGAGTGCTGCTCGCCGTCGCCGTCCAGACCGGGCTGCGCGTCACAGAACTCGTGAGCCTGCGTCGCGTCGACGTCGTACTCAGCCGGGGCCCCCACGTGCGAGTCCTCGGCAAGGGGCGCAAGGAACGCTGCACCCCGCTCACCGGCCACAGCGTCGCGGCCCTGCGCGCGTGGCTCGACGAGCGCGGTGGCGATCCCGGGAGCCCCGTCTTCCCGGGTCCGTCGGGGGCGGCCCTCGGTCGCGACGCGACGCGCAAGTTGATCGTGAAATACGCGCGCACGGCGGCGGATCACTCTCCGTCGCTCGCGACCAAGCGAGTTGGCGTGCACACTTTGCGTCACACGTGTGCGATGAATCTTCTGCAATCTGGAGTCGATCTCGCGACGATCGCGCTCTGGCTCGGGCACGAAGATCTCCGCACGGTGCAGCATTATTTGCACGCTGACCTCGCGCTCAAAGAGCGTGCGCTGGCGCGCACGGCACCGCCCAACATCTCTCCCGGACGCTACCAACCCCCCCGACTCACTCCTCGCCTTCCTCGCGAACCTGTAATTATGCAGAACCAATCAGCGGGAGCGGGTGAGCGTTCCCCACCAGTTCTGGCCACGCGCGCACTCGACTCAACCGATTCCGCATAACTGCGCGTTCTCCATACTGGGCATTATGGAGAATTCTCCATAATGCCCACCATCTCCGTGAACTTCGGGCCGCGAGTGAAGCGGGCCAGTCCTGGGCCGACGATATGGCCACGCTGCTCGCGGCCACCCTCGACCAGGTGCACACCGCGCTGTGCGCGGGAAAGAGCTCGCTGTCGACGCGCACGCTCCACGGGCTCGCACGTCGCTACGACGAACTGATCAGCGCGGGCTACGCCGCCAATCCACCACCTGCTCGCACCGGCCAGTCCGGGCGACCCTCGCGCACCAAGCCGGCCAACCTCGTGCATCGACTCGACGTCTACCGAGACGACGTGCTGCGCTTCGCGAGGGACTTCACGTCACCGTTCACGAACAACTTGGCCGAACGTGACTTACGCATGGTGAAACTCCGGCAGAAGATCTCGGGGTGCTACCGCACCGAAGCGGGCGCCACCAACTACCTCACGATTCGTTCCTACGTCTCGACCGCTCGCAAGCAGAGCATCAACGTGCTCGGCGCCCTACGAGACCTGTTCGAGGACAAGCCCTTCCTTCCGATCATTGCTCAGGCCTGAATAGTTACCAAGAAAATTAAAATGGAAGTGCGAGTTTGGTCATACCTGGGATACGAGAATTTCACACCGAATGTCGGGACATGGTTGCCCGACCTGCGCGAAAACCGGCTTCGACCCCGATCTTCCCGGCTATCTCTATTTCATCGAACACCTCGGCGAAGACCTACTTCAGATCGGCATCAGCAACTACCCGGAGCAACGCCTCAACGATCACGCAAGTCATGGCTGGACCAAGATCAACTGCCAAGGCCCTTGGAGGATCGGGGAAGATACCTACCAGTTGGAGCAGAGGATCTTGAAGTACCTCCGCGAGCACGGTGCGATAGTCGCGATGGACGCCGGTATTGAGAAGTTCAGCGGCTACACCGAGTCATGGCTTCGCGAATCGTTCCCAGTTCGATCTCTCAAAGAACTTCGCACACTCGTCGACGACGAAGAGTGGCGACTGGACGAGGCGGCGTAGGTCGTCCACTAACCAACGGACTAGCGTCATCGCGGTGAGCACATCACTGCCGAGCAACGCAGCGTTCGATCCGGACGACCTTGCACTGAACCGACCCGGCGCGACCCTTCGCGTGAAGTCGCTCGCGATCAAGCAGGCCCATCCGGTGGCTGTGTTCATCCTTCGAGCCTTTGGCGCCCACAGCGATGAGCGCGCCTGGCGCCGTGGTGCGGAGGGTGAAGAGGAGGTCGCTTACCAGCTACGAAAGCTGGGGGAGGGTTGGCACGTCCTTCACAGCGTCCCCGTTGGAAAGGGCGACACCGACATCGACCACGTCGTCATCGGCCCGCCTGGCGTCTTCACTCTGAACACGAAGAACCACCTCGGCGGACGGGTGTCGGTCAATGCCAAGGCCGTGTACGTGAATGGGCAGTATCAGCCATACATTGCGAAATCTCGAGCCGAAGGAAAGCGGGCAACGAAGCTCCTCAGCACTGCGTGCGGCCACGTCGTCGCGGCTCGGCCGCTCATCGTGATCATGGCGAACGACCTCCGAATAAAGGCTTCCCCCGAAGACGTCGGCGTCGTTGGCCGCAAGCGCATCTCGAAGTGGCTTGCCAGTCAGCGACCGATACTCACGAACGACTCGGTTGAAGCGATCTACGCCATTGCCCGACGACGATCGACTTGGGTTGGATGAAGCGTATTTCCTTCTGATTTGACAACGCGTTGTGATGCGTCACCGATACTCTCGTCACGTTTGTTTGACGACAAACTTTCCCCTCCCCCGAGGGTGTGAGAAGGCGGCCTGCGCGGCCGCCTTCTTGCGTTTCTGAATTCGAGCGAGGACGGCGCACGATCTCGCGATTCGGAATGTGCCGCATGGTTCTTCTCAGAACCGCGTCTCGTTGCTTCACCTCGAATCTGGTGATTCATCGGCACTTCTCCCATCTATAAGAGACATGAGCAAGAACCAGCACAGCCAGAATCGACAGCCGAAGGGAATGCCGATCGGCGGGCAGTGGGCGCCCATCCTCAACCCCGAAGCAACACTGGATCTCGCCGGCGAGGCACTGCCTCTCGAGAACATCACGAACTTCATGAATGAGCGCGTCGATGCGCTTCGTTCTCACGGCTACGTTCCCGCAACGACCGCGCCAATGCTGCTCGACCCCAAGTCGAGTGCACACCGCAAAGAGTGGTGGGACCGGCACATGGCCGCAGGGGAGTTCAACCACCCTGAAGGCGGCTACGCGCAAATGCCCGACGACTGGACGCCGTCTCGCACGCTCGGCGCTTCTTCGATCAGCGGTCTTCGTCGCACGCACCGCATGGCCTACGTCGGCGAGAACGTCGCGATCAGAATGCCGTCGGCGACGGCGATCAAGAGCTTCGCGGACGCTGATGTGCTGGGGAAGGGGCGCGGCGAGACGTTCGACGTTCCGGTGTCGGCGCAGTTCCCCGGCGGGCAGATCGATGGATGGGTTCGTGTCGCGAAGGGTTCTGACGGCATCTGGGCGACACAGGGTCTCGGCTTCACGGCCGAGCAGTCCGCCTACGTTGCCGAATCGGTGCAGTGCGTCCTCGAATCCCGGCGCCCCAGTCGCGCGTTGCGCGACGCCGGCGACATCCTCGAGCGGCGCCGCAAGCGAGCTGCCGAACTTGGAGCACCCGTCACGCCGATCACCTCGACGTGGATCAAGGGCGCGGGCTACGACAAGGTCACCGGAACCATGGTCATCACGACCAACACCAAGAGCGGCCCCAAGACCTACGGCTACGACGTCCCGATCGCCGCGTTCCGAAGCGTCGCCACTTCACCGGCCCCTGGTCGCACCTTCAACCAAATCGTCCGGGGCAAGGCCACGCCGGTCGCCGTGAAGGACTGTGAGGAGTGCGGCAACTTCTATGCCACGGCCAAGCACCGCTGCCGCGTGAAGGCATCGACGCGAAAGTCCTACATCCCGCGCCTCAACGCGGTGCGTGAATACCTCGAACGTCGTCGCTAATCGCGACGTGGCAGTGACGACCGCTCCATCCTTGCTGGACAGAGTTCGCATCGTCGGCGGATCGGGCCCTTACCCGAAAGCGTTGGGGTAGGTGTGCTACGAGTTCAGCGGGAGTTTGAGATCGTGGCGCACAATGTTGGAGTCACTGCCTATTGTCGCGGAGTCGGTGGAGAATGTCGACAGCCAACTTCCATCATTGAGAATGGTTATGCCCGAGAGGGCAAATAGATTCGCCTCGAGTCCCGGTATCGCCTTGTAAAGAGTCCGGACATCGCCCTTCGCCTTAGCTGGCCATGACTGACTCAAGAGCTCGTTCTGGAGTTTCTGTAGCGCGTTGATGGCTGGTGTCGCGTCGTTCTCGGCTTGCGCGTCGGTAGTCGAGTCGCTCCACTTGCCGGCTTGATCGGCGAACTTGGTGAGTGCGGAGTTCACCGGCGCCACATCCTTTAAGTACTGTTTCGCAGCCGCCTTGACGGTTATCGCATTGGCAGCGGTCGATACCACGAGAAGGATTGCGAGCGACGCAAACACAAGGGTGACAGCTCGTCGCATCGCAGGCTCCTCCCAGTAGTGGCATGTTTACATCGAGGGCGGTCGGTTACGGAAATAGGCCGCGCCTACGGGGCGAAGACTATCCCGTAAAGGCCAAGGCCGCTGAAGCCACGACACATCCAGGCCGGACAGGAAATCCCATCTTGGGGTACGTAGCGGGCATGAAGACACCCGAAACCATCACCACGAAGGACACCTACCTCGACGCCGTCGTCTTGCTCAGGGAAGCATCACGGGCCTACTACGAGGGCGAAGCGATCGTTATGGACGACGCCACGTACGACACGCTCATGCGCGCGGTGGCCGCTGTCGAGGAGGAGCACCCCGAGTGGGCGAGCGAGTGCGTCTCGACGTCGGTGGCCGCTGGCGCCCTCGAAGGTGGCGACGTTTCTCACTCTTCGGCCATGCTCTCGCTCGACAACGCGATGGACGATGATGAACTGGAAACGTGGTACAACCGGCTCTCCAAGTTGCTCGCCGCCACTCGCTTTGACATGGTCGTCGAGCCAAAGCTCGACGGACTCGCGATCTCCGCCAAGTACGTCGATGGCAAACTCGTCCAGGTCGCCACCCGCGGTGACGGCAAGAGCGGTGAGGACGTGACGCTTCGCGCTGGCGTCGCAAAGGGCCTCCCGGCTAACCTTCCCAACCCCGTCTCCATCGAGGTTCGCGGCGAGATCGTGATGACCGACGCCGACTTCGAGTTCTCAAACAACGTTCGAGTCAAGCTCGGCAAGTCGCCGTTCGTGAACAAGCGCAACGGCGCGGCTGGTGCGCTGCGCGGTCAGAGCGAGGAAGCCGCATACCCGCTGACCTTCGCTTGCTACGGCGCGTACGGCCACAAGAACGTCGGAGGCGACCACGTGGACGCGATGAACTACGTCCGCTCGCTCGGGATTGTCACTGCCCGCGAAATGGTGGGATTCGCCGAGGCAGCGATAGACACTCTTTCCGGCGTACAGACCACCATCGCCGCGCTGAACGATCGTCGCAATGAACTCGACTTCGACATCGACGGCGCAGTCATCAAGGCCAACACGAAGGCGAACCGCGACCTTGCTGGCAACTCCTCGAAGGCCCCTCGTTGGGCCATTGCTTTCAAGTACCCCGCCCAGCAGCGCCTCTCCACCCTGCTTGAAGTGAACTGGCAGGTTGGCCGCACCGGCGTCATCACCCCTCGCGCCCGCATCACGCCCACCGAGGTTGGCGGCGTCACGGTCGAGTTCGCCACGATGCACAACGTCGACCACGTCGAGCGCAACGGTTGGATGATCGGTGATGTCGTAGGCATCCGCCGCGCCGGTGACGTCGTTCCCGAACTCCTGCCTCCTGTCGTGAGCCAGCGCCCCTCAACAGCCGTCGCGATCGAACTGCCGACCGTCTGCCCTCGCTGTGGTGCCGACGTCGACAAGTCTCAGGCGAGGTGGCGTTGCAGCCGCGGCCGCCAGTGCGGAGCCGTTGAGGCCATCTCGTACGCGGTGAGCCGTGACGCCCTCGACATCGAGGGCATGGGATCGAAGTTGGTGACCCAGTTGGTCGAGAGCGGTCGCGTCGTCGATGTCGCGGACCTGTTCACCCTGACCGCAGACGAACTGAGTTCGTTCGACCGCATGGGGGAGACCTCGGCCATGAACATCGTCGCTCAGATCGAGCGCGCGAAGTCCCAGCCCCTCGCTCGCTTCGTCACCGCCCTCGGCATCCAGGGCACGGGTCGGTCGCTCTCGCGCCGCATCGCTGCGACGTTCACGAGCCTGACAGACCTGCTCAACGCGAGCGCCGATCAGTTGCAGTACGTGGACAAGATCGGCATGGAGAAGTCGAGGCTCATCGTGAGCGAACTAGAGGACCTCTCCGAGGCGATTGAGAAGTTGAGTGCCCTCGGACTCCCGGCCACTGCCACCATCGCGCCGGAGTCTGGCGCTTCGACCGCCCAGGCGCTCGCGGGCATGAGCGTGGTCGTCACCGGGTCGATGACCGGAGCGCTCGCCGACAAGAGCCGCAACGAGATGAACGAACTCATCGAGAGCGCAGGTGGCAAGGCTTCCTCGTCAGTCTCGAAGAACACTTCACTCGTCGTGGCTGGCGAAGCCGCCGGATCGAAGTTGACGAAGGCGAACGAACTCGGCGTGAAGGTCATCGCGCCTGACGAGTTCGCCGCCATGCTCGGCATCTAACGCCGCTCCCAATGACGCTTCCCTGGCGGGAGCACCAGCCCCACGAGAGCCACTGCGGCAACGAGCCAGTGGTTGGCGCCGAGAGCGCCGAGGAACACCACGAGTCCTGCTAACGGCCTTGCGATGCGGCGGTTGATCTTCTTGCGGAACTTCCTGAATGTGAGGGGCTTGGTTGACATGCCCATGACCGTCCGGACGTCCGCGCCGCGGGCACTCATTTCGAGGCGTCAAATCACTCCGGCGGGACAACTTTTTGGGGCTCGGGGTACGTAGTCGGCATGAGCACACGAACGATCATCAAATGGGTTGACCGCTGCGAATTTGGCTATGCAGAGAGCGGCGTCAACTGGACCTACGAGCTGCGAAAAGACGGCACCGCGGACCTGTTCCTCGGCGGCCGTCTCGAAGTGTCGCCGCTTCTACTGAAGCACTGCGCTTCACTCGGCGAGGCAAAACTCGTTGCACAACTGCTGCAAGACATCCTCTACGGAGACGCCTTCACCGACATCATCTCTCGTCAAGCCGCCTTCGATGCGCTCGACGCCGCGTGGGAGAACTTCACGAGTCACGAGAGCGACTCGTTCGACTGGAGCGAAATTCTCAAGACCGTGCCAGCGGTCGCAGAGACATCGAAAGAGAAGGTCAGCTAATGAGCCAATTCACACATTGCTCCGAGTGCGGACTCCCGTGGGGAGTGATCCTTGAGCGCGGCGAGATGCCGAGCGAGAAGGCACAGCACCTCGCCGAACTGCAACTCGAGGAGGAACTCATGGAGTACCTCGAAGATGGTCTGTCCGAAGGCGAGACGGTCAACCTTGCGGTTCCGCCGATCGTCGAGGCCAATGAGATTGTGTGGGTCACTGACGCGCTGTCATCGTTCGCTTCGGAGTATCTGAACTGCGACGTGCCCGAGGGTCCGTACTGGTACGAGATCGACGACCTCGACTTCCCGAAGTGGTTGCTGAAAGGTCGCAAGCGTCGCTGGGCGTATCGCTGGGACTGCTGCTTGATTCACACGGAGAGCTTCATTGTTCGCGCGCCCGAAAACCTCGACTCTTTTAAGTCCCGGTACATAGAAGTGTCGTGAGCGACTTTTCGAGATTCCTTGAGACCGCACTGACGCCGGATATCTTCGCCGAGGCGACGAAGCGGTGGCGTGAAGCCAGTTTCGAAGGGGATGCCTACCTGGGCTTCGTCCGCGAGGTCCTTGTCGAGAAGTACGACGAGCACTCCGAGTCGCCATCGGAAGATGTGGTCGGCCAGATTCTTCGAGCACTCTGCGACGAGCGCGACCGCCTGGCCCCCGCCAGCACCGATGACTGGGCCGAGTTCCGACAGTTGGAGAGCGACATCGCCTTCATTAAGGACGGCTGGAAGGACGGACGTCATGTCTGCCGCGGCTCGTGGCCCGGCTCGACTGACTGCGTCGTGTGTTACGCGCCGCTGCCCGCCGATGAGCTCGTTGGGAAGAGCGCATGAACGACGTCACGCCACCCCTCGACGAGTTTCGTCGTGACTACGAAGCGGACGACAACGTCTGGTGGGCTATGGCGTGTGGGCATCACCAGAACCTCTTTGAGGCGGCGTGCGAGCAGCTCGACGACGCGAAGCGCGAACTTGCTCGTCTGCGAGCGTCGATTGCAGAGATTCGAACGTTTCTTGAGGCTCTCGCGCATGAGGACTGGCATGGCAACATGCCGGCGCACATCGACAAAGCGCGGAAGTCTCTTGCAATCCTCGCCGCAGCTCCTACGGAGGACTCGTAATGCCACTCCACGTCAAGGTGTACGTCAACGATGACTACCAGAAGACATTCCACATTGGCCGCCGAAGCGGCGATGACTTGAACTCTTCGATCAACACCTATGAGGTCGTCGTCGGTGATATAGAAGATCCACTCCAGCCCGAGTGGGACGACGGCGTTCAGTTCACGCATCGCTACGGCGACGGACTCGACGTTTGCGTCCTTCGCGGGATCGAGGCCTCAGGCGTAAGAGACACCGCGGCCGACATCATCCTCGACGAACTCGAGTTCCGCCGCCACGAGGCCCTCATCGACGAGAGAGCAGGCGGCACCATGCAGTTCACACTCGACGACGCCATCGCCCTTATCAAGGAGCGTTGGGCGCCCAACTTCGTCTCAATTCCACGAGAGGAGCCAACATGAGCAAACGACAACCCAAGGTCGACAAGGTCATCAACGGCGTCCGAGTCCGGGTCTATGCGACTCGGAGCGACTACGAAGTCGTCTTCAACGATGACGACGTCGACGACCCCACGGCGCAGGTGCTCTGCTACCCGAAGGTCGGTAACGCCAACGTGTGGGCCGAACAGGGTCGTGTCGAGTACGTGCCGGAGTAGTAATGGCTGAGCCCCGCGAGCCCGATGAAGAGACCGAAACTCACGATGGGGACGGAAACGCACTCTGCTACGGCTGCCTGAGCGAAGTGGTCGATCAGCATGGGACTCTATGCGATCTCTGCGAAGACGAGGGCGACTACCGTGTCTGAACGTCTATGAAGCACTCAGCCTTCGATCGACGAAAGTGCCCGAAGTGCGGGCGCCCAGTGCACCGACATTCACCGAAGGGGCGCCAGTCGAAGCGCGACGTCTGCGCGTTGTCTCGAGGCAAAGTTGTGGCGCTCCTCGCCGGACCGAAGCCGTTCAGGCTTACTCTTCCGTCGCCCAGAGTCCAGTAGCGGATTCTCCTTCCCTGTGGATGCCAAGGCCCGCATCGTCCTCGAGACGGTGCAACTCGCTGAGTGCTTTAGCGAGCTTGATGGTGGCAGCTAGTTGGGCCTCATCGTCGAAGTTGAGCTTTGCTTCCCAAACCTCGTTCCCCGCATCTGAAACTTCCTGCCACTGCTCCGCGAATCGCCGAAGACTCTCTTCTAGAGCCTCGCGTTTGGTTTGACGCAGTTCCTCTTGACCGACGAGCCACGAATGAAATTCATCTCGGAGAGTTTTGTAGCTGTAGCGACCTTGCGAAACTTCCGTAACGAGGTCGTCGAGGTTCCAAGCCGCCAGCGAACCGTATCGAGCGAGATAGACGGAGCACTTCTCAAGCTCATACTTGCTTGACGAGTCCAAGAGCGAATAGGCGATCAGTTGAAGGACAGTTCGCCCGCTGAAGCCGGGAGTCTCGCACTTGATCTCGATCAGATTGCCATTGATGATGAGATCGCCATCTGCTCCGTCGACGAGAAGACTGTCCTCGAAAATCGGACCAACGACGACCCCTCCTAACCCGGCGAAGTGGGGAAATAGCGCAACGGCGGGCTCAACGAGCTTCTGAAGGACTTCGATGTCACTGCTCGGCACCCTGTTCATATGTGCTCGCCACCCAGCTCCACTCTTGAGCGTGCAGAGCGGCGAGTTTCTCCTGCTGGAGGACGAGCCGCGCACGTAAGCGTCGTACATCGCGAGGACGTAGCAGACTTGTAGGAGGCGCTTTTCGTCCTCTGGCGGGAGATCGCCGAGAACCCCGTCGTGGCGGCCCTGAATGTTTTCCAGCTCCGACAGCACAGAACTAATAGCGGAACTGAGGGGGTCATGCGGCCGTTCTGGTTGCGCAACAAAACGAACGGGGACCAGCATCATCCGAATTCGTTGGTCGATTGCCATGCCGACGATGTGCCAATCGACTGCATAGTCGGCGAGTGGTTTGCCTACCTGGGCAACCTTCCACTTCTCTTTGGCGGGAGTGAAGTCGACGAGCCGCTCATCGAGGAATGCCCGGATCGGATCGCTCTTCTTGTGGAGGTGGTCAGTGAGTGACACTGCTGCAAAGACTATGTCTGCACAGAAACCTGCCGACTGATTTGAGGCTCGGTACATAGAACCTTCGCTGAGCACGGTTGTGTGCCGCATGGTCGTAGATGAACGAGCGATCCGTGTCGGCGTGCCATTCGACGGCCGTTGAACCGGTTAGCGAACAGAAGTCTGTTCGTCCCAAAAGGAGATTCCAGAATGAAGTTGTCCCTCAAATCACTCGCATCACTGGCCGTCGGAATCGTCATCGCCGTCGGTGGGCTGGCGATAACGGCACCGGCGGCTTCAGCAACTGCGAGTCCGACACTTTCGCTCGAAGTGACGCCGACATCAGTGGCAACGACGTTACCTGCCCTTAACGACTACGACGGGGTCGCATATGGCAACAGCGTCTTTGTCGCGATTACGGAAAGCACCTCGTCGGCCTACTCCGCCAACGGCGTCACGTGGACTGCTGGGGGAACGATGCCCGACGGATCTTCCGACTGGGAGTCGCTTGCCTATGGTGGTGGCGAGTTCGTCGCCGTGGCATACAACACGGACTACGCCGCGTACTCGACCAACGGCGTCACATGGACCGGCGCGACGCTGCCGGCATCGGAGGACTGGGAGTCGGTCACTTACGGCGATGGTGAGTTCGTCGCAGTCGCAAGAGGCACCTCGGACATTGCCTACTCCACGAACGGCACCACATGGACTGCCGGCGGAGCGATGCCCACGAATGAAGAATGGGACTCGGTCACATACGGTAACGGTGCGTTCGTTGCGACTTCTCTGAACAGCGGCGCGACCGCTGTCTCAACTAACGGCACCACCTGGACCGCTGGGGGAGCGTTGCCCGAAAGTGGAGCGTGGGTCTCGGTCGCGTACGGTAATGGATCGTTCGTCGCCGTCGATCAGAACACTGACGACGGCGCGTACTCCACCAACAACGGGACTTCGTGGACGGCAGTGACGATGCCATCGGCTCAGGAATGGACGGGAATCGCTTACGGCGGCGGTACGTTCGTTGCCGTCGCTGCCAGCGACGACGGTGTCATCGCGTATTCAACGAACGGCACCACGTGGTCGGACAAATCCGCGCCGGCGAACGAGTCCTTATGGGCTGTCGCTTACGGTGACAATGCGTTCGTCGCGGTCGCTCAATCAGCCAGCGAAGGTACGGTCTTTTTCCCCTCCTCTTCGGGACCACAGGTGTCGGCAACGGGCAATGTATACGAAGCGATACTTGACGCTCCGACCGACGTAACGCCGACAGGAACCTTGACGGTTACCGACACGGAAGGCGGATCATGCACCGCGAGCTTCTGGCCAGCCCAGGGGTCAGATGGCGACGGAGGCGAACTCTTCGCCGCGTCCTGCGACATTTCGACGTCGCAGACGGCCGGTGACGCTATTACCGCCACGTACACAGGTGCCGACTATGGGCCACTTACTTCCAACACGGTAGGCATCGACGGCACGCCGGCGATCACCTCCGCTTCAATTGCCGGGAGTCCGGTAGCTGGTGACGTGCTCACCGCCGTCGCCTCGGGCGTGAACGGCTATCCCGTTCCGGCGGCCACGTATGAGTGGTACGACGGCTCGACGCCAATCTCCGGCGCTACGTCGTCGACGTACACCGTGCAGAGCACAGACCTCGGCGACTCGATCAAGGTAACGATCACCGAATCGAACGACCAAGGGGGCCCCGCCTCGGCAACGTCGGCAGGGACGGCCGACGTGACAGCGTCACCGGGAATCACTTCCGCTTCGATCACCGGCACAGCGCAGTTGGGGGACGTGCTTACCGCGGTCGCTTCTGGCGTAACGGGAACACCGACTCCGACCGCGACGTACCAGTGGTACGACGGATCGACCGCGATCAGCGGCGCTACGAGCTCGACGTATACGGTCCAAACGTCCGACATCGGACTTTCGATCGACGTCACGATCACCGAAACGAACGGTTCGGGGTCGCCCGCCTCGGTAACTTCGGCAGGGACGGCCGATGTGACATCACCGCCCTCAATTACCTCCGCCTCGATCACCGGCACAGCGCAATTAGGCGACGTGCTCACCGCCGTCGCTTCCGGCGTAACAGGATCACCAACTCCGACCGCGACGTACCAGTGGTTCGACGGCTCGACGCCGATCTCTGGCGCAACTTCGTCGACCTACATGGTCGAGACGTCCGACGTGGGCCAGTCGGTCAACGTCGTCATCACTGAGACAAACGGTGTCGGAACCCCCGCTTCGGCAACCTCAAGTGGCACTTCCGATGTGACATCGCCGCCCACCATGACCTCGGCGTCGATTACCGGCACCCCTGAGGTAGGTGACACGCTCACCGCCGTCGCCGCTGGCGTGAGTGGAAACCCGACTCCGACCGCGACGTACCAGTGGTACGACGGCTCGACACCGATCTCTGGTGCCACGAGTTCGACCTACACGGTTCAAGCGTCCGACCTCGGCCTTTCTGTCGACGTCGAGATCACCGAGACAAATGGAGTTGGAAGTCCCGTATCGATAACGTCGAGCTCGGTGGGTGTCGTGAGCCCTCCGACGATTACTTCGGCGTCGATTACCGGCACAGCGCAGTTAGGCGACACCCTCACCGCGGTTGCCACGGGCGTGACCGGAACGCCGGAGCCGACCGCGACGTACCAGTGGTACGACGGGTCGACCGCCATCACCGGCGCTACGAGTTCGACCTACACGGTCCAAACGTCCGACCTCGGCGATTCGATCGTTGTAACGATCACCGAAGCGAACGGCGTCGGAACCTCCGCGTCGACAACATCAAGCGTCACAGGAGACGTGACGTCATCAGCGACGATCACATCGGCCTCGATCACCGGCAATGCCGTAGTAGGCGACGTGCTCACTGCCGTCGCCTCGGGCGTGAGTGGCGCACCGAGTCCGACCGCGACGTACCAGTGGTACGACGATTCGACACCGATCTCTGGAGCGACGTCTTCGACCTACACGGTCCAGATCTCCGATCTCGGAAACTCAGTCGATGTTGCGATAACGGAATCGAATGGGGTTGGTAGCCCCGTTACTTCAACGTCGAGTCCATTGAGCATCGTGAGTTCTCCGGCGATCACTTCTGCAACTATCACCGGTACTCCGGACGTGGGCGACACGCTCACCGCCGTCTCATCTGGCGTGAGCGGAACGCCGACGCCAGATGAGACCTACCAGTGGTACGACGGATCAACCGTCATCGTTGGCGCTACGTCCTCGTCGTACACCGTTCAGATCTCGGATATCGGGTACTCGATCGTTGTTGAGATCACCGAAACGAACGGTATCGGCACCCCTGCGTCGTCCACGTCGACAGGCACCGCTGATGTGACGTCAGCGGCAGCGATTACCTCAGTCTCGATTGGCGGCACTCCTGAGGTAGGCGACGTGCTCATCGCCGTCGCCACCGGCGTGACCGGCGGCCCGGCTCCGACCGCGACATACCAGTGGTTCGACGGCTCGACCGCCATCGCCGGCGCAACGAGCTCGACCTACACGGTCCAAAGTTCTGACCTCGGCTATTCGATCAGCGTGACCATCACGGAGACGAATGGCGTTGGGTTGCCTGCCTCGGCAACGTCGGCCGGCACCGACGACGTATCGAACGCGCCCATTGCTTCAACGATCAGTTCAGTGACGATCACAGGAACCGTGGGGGTGGGGGACACCCTGACCGTCGTCGTCTCTGGCGTGACAGGCAGTCCGACTCCGTCCCCGACGTACCAGTGGTTCGACGGATCAACGCCGATCACTGGTGCCACGTCGTCGACCTACATGGTCCAGGCGTCGGACATAGGCGAGTCAATCAACGTCGTCGTCACCGAGACGAACGGGATTGGGAGCCCGGCGTCGGCGACATCAACTGGCACCGCTGACGTGACGTCCCCTGTGGGCATCACCTCAGTAGCGATCACCGGAACTCCGAAGGTGGGCGACGTGCTCACAGCCGTCGTTTCTGGCGTGACGGGTTACCCAACTCCGACCGCGACGTACCAGTGGTACGACGGCTCGACGCCGATCGTCGGTGCCACGAGCTCGACCTACTCCGTTCAGACGTCCGATCTCGGCGATTCAATCAACGTCGTCATCACCGAGACAAACGGTGTCGGCAGTCCCGCGTCGTCAACGTCAGAAGGAACGGCAGACGTGACGCTGGCGCCGAGTGGCGGCCACGGGGGAACAACCCCACCCCCCGTCACTTCAACCCCACCTCCCGTCATCTCGACTCCGCCCCCTGTCGTGACCATCGAGCCTCTGCCAACGGTGAATCTTGGATTTGCCGGAAAGGGTGCAGCGCTGTCGGCAAATGTGCGCGCTGGCCTCACTGGAGTCGCGAAGAAACTGGTGAGCGGAGCTCAAGTCACGATCACTTCCTATGCGAAGGAGGACGCAGCGCTTGCTCGTATGCGGGCGGAGCGCGTTGAGGCGTACCTGAAGGCACGGTCTCACGTGACCGTGACGATTCGCGTGGTCACCTCCTCTGGCAACAAGGTGACCGTGAGAACCGTGAAGAACTGAGCGCCGCGTAATGCAGGGCATCGCGCAAGAGAAAGACTTGACTGATTTCAACCTCGGCACATAGAGACTCCGTGAAGCACTGTGTCTGCGGCATGGCCGTCGAGGAGTTGGTGATCTTGAGGAAGAGGAGCGGCGGAAAGACCATCCTGGTCCACGTTGCAACCAATGACGCCCGTTGTTACCCTGACGCCCTCAAGGAGTCAGATCGCAATGCCACTGTGGTGATCGACGAGAACTACGAAGAGGACTACCGACCATGCCAGTGAAGAAGCTCCGCATCTCCGACACCGTCTCGCTTCCCTACGACTTCGTTACGAAGACGGTGGCGATCCTCGCTCAAAGGCGCGTGGGCAAGACGTATACCGCTTCGGTGATCGCCGAGGAGATGGTCGCGGCGAAGATCCCGTTCGTCGCACTAGATCCCACGGGTGCGTGGTACGGCCTGCGTTCATCGGCTGACGGCAAAAAGCCGGGGCTCCCGGTCGTGATCCTCGGTGGTCAGCATGGCGACGTTCCTCTCGAGCGCGGCGCCGGTAAGTTCATCGCCGACCTGGTACTTGACTATCCCGGCTGGTACGTCATCGACTTCTCGCTTTTCGAGTCGGGCGCGGCGGAGCGTCAGTTCGCCACCGACTTCGCGGAGCGCTTGTACCGGCGCAAGGGCCAACCGGAGATGGACTTCGCGATGCACCTCTTCGTCGACGAGGCGGATCGATTTTGTATGACCGCCGACACAGAAATCCTCACCGATCACGGATGGGCGACATTGGACGAAGTCCACGAGGGAACTATTGCTGTTGGGTTCGACATGACGACAGAGCAATATCGATATGAGCCCGTCCAGGCAGTCCTGCGTCGTTACCACGATGGCGAAATGATTGGTCTCAAAACGAAGAGTCTTGACTGCCTGGTTACACCAGATCACCGAGTGGTGTTGCGCCGTCAGCAGAGGGCTGCCGGTCGTTACAAGAAGTATGACTGGTCGTTCTGCCCCGCGGGAGAAGTTCCAACGTCCATTGAGGTCCCGGTGGGTGGTGCACCGTCCGGTGTCGGCATTCCGAACCTTTCAAATGAGGTTTTGCGCATCATGGGGTGGGTGATCACGGACGGTCATTGGCATGACCGACGCAAGTCGAAAGTGTTGGCGCTCCAGCAGTCCACTGCGACGGTCAAGCGTGGAGTTTCTATGACAGAAGAGATGTCGACTGCTCTGGAGCAATTTTCCGATTCTCGGCGCTATCTTCGACCGTCTCGGGTCAGCCCGAAGCCAGGGGGTGGCGATGGATTTATCACTGGTACAGAGTCTTACTCTTGGTACTTCGGCCACGAGCTGTCGGATGCGATCGGTGACTGGCTCGGCGAGGATCTTCATCGAATACCGAGACGAATTCTTGAGGAAGGTTCGCCGGAGCAACTCACCGCTCTTTACCAGGGACTCATGGAAGGCGATGGAACGTCTGACGGGGACGTATGGGTTCGCTTTTACCCCGGCAAGAACGAACGACTCGCTGATGACTTTCAGGAACTCGCAACCAGGCTCGGCATTAGCACCACGAAGCGTTTTGAGAAGTCAAATGAGCAGTGGACAGTAAACGTTTGCCGCCGCATTTCATCTGCGCACTGGGTCCGCCGCCCCTATAGGACTACCTACCAAGGACTTGTTTGGGACATCACTCTTCCATCTGGTGCGTTCGTAGCTAGGCGCAATGGTCGCGTTTTCGTGACCGGCAATTGCCCGCAACGCGTTGGTGGTGGGCGAGGGGAGGCTCGAGAAACCGACCAGCGGATGCTCGGGGCCTTCGAAGCAATCGTCCGTCGTGGCGGCATCCGAGGCCTCGGCACCACATTGATCAGTCAACGTGCTGCCGTCGTCAACAAGAACGTGCTGGAGCAGATCGACATGCTCATCACGCTCCGCATCGTCGGGCCGAACGACCGTCGCGCCATCGAGGATTACCTCAAAGCCGACGCCGACGATGAGCAGCGCAAGGTTCTGATGGGTTCGCTCGCCAGCCTTGGTCTCGGCGAAGCCTGGCTCTGGGAACCCGCGGGCGATCCGCCTCTGTTCGATCTCGTGAAGATTCGAGAGCGCCACACGTTCAACAGCTCCGCGACCCCGAAAGCCGGCCAGCGCCGGGTCGAGCCGAGCAAGTTCGCTGAGGTCGACCTCGCGGCCGTCGAGACCCAGATGGCTGAGGCCATTCACCGCGCGGAGGAGAATGACCCGAAGGTCTTGAAGCGCCGGATCGCCGACCTCGAGCGCGAGCTCGCGAAGAAGACCGTTGCTCCCAAGGTGGAGACCGTGACCGTAACGGAGTCCGTCGAGGTCCCCGTTCCGTTCATCCCTCAAGAACTCGTCGATGAAGTCAACGAGATTGGGAATGCCATCGAGGGACTGAACCGTCGCTTCCACACTCTTGCCAGTCACGTCCCGGCGAACGGTATGCCGATCGCTACGTCGTCATCACGCACCGCGCGCAAGCCTCTGCCGGATCCACCGGCGCCGGCGACTGCACCCGCCCGTGAACGCACGTTGCCCGCGCCGAGAACCCCACGTGAAACCGCCGACGGCGATGCCTCACTCGGTAAGGCTGAGCGGGCGATCCTCTCGGTTCTCGCACAGTTCGAAGCCGGACGTACTCGCCAACAGGTAGCGACGCTCAGTGGCTACTCGGGAAAGAGCAGCGGCTTCGGCAACGCCCTCTCGAAGCTCCGCACGCTCGGTTCTGATCAACCGCGGCGCACCGATCCGCGCCACTGAGGACGGACTCGCCGCGATCGCCGGACAGGTGGAGCCATTGCCAACGGGACGAGCCTTGCTCGACCATTGGAACTCGAAACTCGGCAAGGCGGAGAAAGCGATCCTTTCGGTGACAATCGACGCGTGGCCGAACGCGCTGACGCGCGACGAGGTGGCAGAACTCACCGGCTACTCGCCATCGAGCAGCGGCTACGGCAACGCCCTATCAAAACTCCGCACGCTCGAGCTGATCTCGGGTCGCGGTGACATCTTGGCGGACGAAACGCTGGCACGCGAGGTGCGAGGTGGCTGAGTATGAGTTCGTCGCCACGGGCCACGGACCCGACACCGAATGGGTCGTCCGTCCGAATGACGAGCCGGAGCGCGGGCGTGTCAAGGTCATCGCTCGCTGCGTGTGCGGCCACCAAGAGTCAGGATTCGGCAACGTCGGGAAGTCCGCACGACGATCGGCGTTGAGCAAGCTGCACCGGCACATCGCGGAGGTGACGATCGATTGAGGGCGCTCTTTTTCATCGCGTGTGGACTCACAGGTATATTCGCTGCGGCGCACCGTCGACGTCAGTTGACGCCGAAGCGGCTTGATTGGGCGCGGGACACGCAGGCCAGGTTTGCTCGGCGCGGCCGCTGAAGTCAACCTGAGAGTCGAATGGACTCTCCTGGTTGAACACTGATCTTGTCACCGCTTCGCTTGGCCACGACCGCGGCGCCATGTTTGGCGAGTCGCGCCCTGTTGTCTAGACGCGAGACGATCCGTGAGTCGATGATCTCGATCGCGAAGGCCTGACGTCGCCAGTATCCGACGGGGAGATCCTTGCGCGCGCGGGCGTACACGGCGCCGTCACAGTGCGTCTCCAACCACTCGAAGTCGGCTGTTTCAAGGTCAATGGTGATGTCGTCTCTGAACCCGTAGAGAACATATAAGGCAACTTCGTCCATCGTTTCCATTGACGCCTCCGGATCGCAGTCTCCACCCATCGGTCGCGGGAATTTCATAATTTGTTGAGCGGGACAAGAAATCTGTAATTGGGGTACGAAGAGGGTGTGAAGCACCCCACAGTTGAAGCACTCCCATGAACCAGGTTTTTGAGGACGCCAGCGATTTCTTCGTCTGCTTGCCGAATGACCGGGACGGCAGGCTCATCGAGGACGCCTTTACGGCGATCCAATCGGTGTATGTCAGGACTTGGAAGACCGTCCGCGACGAAGGCGGCCCTACGCCAGGCTCGCCCGACATCGAGGCGTGGATGACCGCGAACGCCGTCATATCGCCAAAGAGCATTGCTCTGGCCCGCGGCCTCGGCTCGATCACACAGACTGTCTTCCGCTACTACGTCGAAAAGGCCATATCCGACTGTTTTGCTGGGCACTCACCGTTCGAAAAGGACGACTACGGCGAGACGTACACCCCTTGGCTCCGCATCGGATTTCCGCTGCCCTTCGAGGATGTGACCATCGAAACGACCGACGACGGCCTTGATTGGCTCCGTTTTGGGGAAATTGGCCCGGTTCAGTTCGGATTTACCGGCACGATTCCCTCGTACGTGCACACGGTTTGCTTCAAGCGCACCGAGGATTTCTCGGGCTACGAGGCGATCTTCGTTGGTCACCAGATCGACCCCGCCGAGGGGGAGATGTTGTGACGACAGATTGTCTGAATTGCCGCATCGCCCCTGGGCAGGCTCGCCTTTGTCAACTTGGCTCTCAAGCCGGCGAACTGTACACCCCAGTTCGACCGAACCATCTTCAGATGTGACGCATCGTTAGAAAGTCGCCGCATGGTTTTTGGTGAGGCTCGCCCACGAGCGAGGTCGATTCCAAAGGCAAAAGGTGGTTCGAAATGTGGTCAGACTCGACATCTCAGTCCGCAACCGCGGCGGTGGTTGATCAAACTAGTGAGGTGCTGTGGAGGCGTTACCGCGAGGATCGCAGCACCGAGAATCGCAATCGACTCGTGATCTATTACGCGCCACTTGTGGCGTCGATTGCGGGCGGTCTTGCGAGCCGCATGGCTGCGTTCCAATCGTGCGACGATCTGTGTTCGTGCCGACAGTTCGGTCTCATCGACGCGATCGAGAGGTTCGATCCGTCCGAAGGTTTCCAATTCGCGACGTATGCCACCATCAGAATCCGCGGAGCGATTCTTGACGAGGTGCGCAAAGAAGATGTGTTGCCGAAGAGATCGAGGGCTAAGGTCCGCGCATATCGCGATGTGCGAGATCTTCTCGAAGCCGAGTTCCACCGCACTCCGACGTTGCGCGAAATCGCAGAGCGTCTAGACGTACCGATCGTGGACGCCCTCGAGCTTCGCGATCTCGCCACGCTTGGAGGTCCGCTGACGACTCTGACCGCCGTCTTCGATCACCACTCAGGTGCGAGTGACCGCAATGACCCCGGCGCCACCGATCGTGCCGACCGCGCTTCGCTTCGCGAGGCTGTGCGGAACGCACTGATTCGACTGACCGAGCGCCAGCGCCAGGCTCTCGTGCTTCACTTCCTCGAGGGATTCAAGAAGAGTGAAGTCGCAGACACCCTTGGCGTCGATCGGTCCCGCGTAACCCAACTCATTCACCAGGGACTCATCAACCTTCGCCTCGAGCTCGAAGGGTGCGACATAGCCTTCGCTGACTGAATCGCCTGCGCGGGACAGAATTTTCGTGCTCGGGGTACGTAGGGGGCATGAGCACATCGACCAGCACACCAACCGCCCGAGTCATCGCGGCGGGAATCCGCGCCAACGTTCCGGTCCTCCTATGGGGCGAACCCGGTGTCGGCAAGACAGCCACCGTCAACGCATGGGGCGAGTCGTGGGGCTTCCACGTCGAGTCCATCGTCGGCTCGAACCGTGAGCCGAGCGACTTCATGGGCTTCCCCGTTGAAGTCGACGGCCAGACCGTCTACTCAGACCTCGCGTGGGCACGTCGCCTCGCTGCTGCCGACAAGGGGCTGCTGTTCCTTGACGAGTTGACCACGTGCGCACCGAGCGTGCAGCGTGTCATGCTCCGCATCCTCCAAGAGCGCATCGTGGGCGAGTTGCAACTCCCTGACTCCGTTGCGATGGTGGCTGCTGCGAACCCGCCGAGCATCGCCGTCGATGGATGGGACCTCGCCGCGCCTGTCGCGAACCGCCTCATGCACATCGATTGGGTGTTCGACTCTGAGGCCTGGATGGAGGGCTTCGTTACCGACTTCGCTTTCTCGTCCGCACCGTCGATGGAGTCCACGCTCAACAACGGCGACGAGTCGCACAAGATTCGTGCGAAGTCGCTCGTGATCGCGTTCTTGAAGAACCGTCCCGACCTTCGCCTGAGCCTGCCGAGTGACGCCGCCCTCGCCGGTCGCGGATGGGCGAGTCCTCGTTCGTGGACCAACGCCGCCGCAGTCATGGGGGAACTTCGTTCCGACGACACCGAAGCGATGCTGCTCTGCTTGAAGGGATGCGTCGGCGAAGCCGCCGCCACCGAGTTCATGGCGTGGGTGATCGCTGCGGACCTGTACGACCCCGAAGAGGTCATCAAGGACCCGAGCATCGTTGACTGGACTGAGCGTCCCGACCGTATCTTCGCTCTCATGGCATCGATCACCGCGATCGCCAAGATTCGCGGCGACAAGAATACGTGGGAAGCCGTCATGAAGGTCATCGTCGAGTGCGCGAAGGCCGGTCGCCCTGACCTTGGCTACCCTGGCGCTCGCGTCCTCCTGCAAGACCCGCCTGAGGGTGCCAAGACGCCTGCCGCCGCGATCGACGCGTTCAGCGACCTGTTCAGCCGCACCGGGCGCTGGCAGGCCGCGTAGTCAAACCTCCAACTGAGCGGCGTTTGTGCCGCATGGTTTGAGGCATGGACCAATCAACCGACACCCCGAACGAAAACCCGTCAACCGCCGCTGAAGTGAGCCCTCCCGCCGCCTCGACGCCATCCCCGGCGAAGCCTCGCGCGCGCCGTGCAACATCGAACAACGCCACTCGGCGCCTCATCGAGCTGACGTTGAGTGTCGTGTCGATGAAAACCGACGACCGGTCGCTCCTCGCGACGGCCGCAGGAGCCGATCCGCTCGACATCGCCGACGTCGCTGAGTCAACGGTCACTCGCCTCGACGACGTGAAGGCCGTTCTGACAGCGGTCAGCGACATCGCCAAGGCCGATCAGATGGAAGCGGGCATCCTCGCCACCGTGCTCGCGACTGAGAAGAAGAGCCTCTTTCGCTCCGCCTGGCGCGTCCTCGGTCAGCTCTCAACGGGGTTGCCGGCTCAAGTGCCCGCCGCCTCCGCGGCCGCCGGTCTCGCATTCGGTAAGGCGGCACAGTCGCTCGACGATCCGGGCCGCAAGTCCCTCTCTCGCCTCCTGAAGGACCTCGGAGCGTAGGGATGACACGTTGCCAATCGTGGCGACGCGGAACCAAGCCGCACTCGACGCTGCACCATCCTGGCAAGTGTCACAAGTGCTGGCGGCCGTGCCGTCAGAGAGTCGATGGATCGTGTGATCGCTGCTCAGACTGCACTGAGGCGCTCGTGCACGCCCCCGAAGCGTGGGTACGCCTCACGCTCATCAGCGAGGAGTCGCCCGAGCCCGGCGTCATTGACGCGCTCATCGGTGATGGTGACATGACGGTCAACTACACGGCCAGGTGGCAGCGCGCGCACCAAGGGTCTTCAATGGGTTCGGCGGTAGCAACGGCACAGCGCGCCGCTCCAGCGCCGACCATGCCCTTGCGCGAGTCGATTGTCGCCTCGGTACAACGAGAGTCCGAAGGTGTAGTCGAGCCGATGGCTCCGCGCTACGCCGACGAAGACGGAGATGAGTGGTAGGGGGATGACGAAGCGGAGTTCGAAGTCCAAGACGGGTCAAGCGACTACCGGTACCGCGCCTCTCGCGTGGGAGTATCACGACCCAATGGTGCCGCGGCCCGGCTTGCCCGACACGGAGCGAATGGCGAGGCGCCAGAAGTGGCTTCGCCGCTACGTCAAGTTATCGGTCTACGTCTCGCCGATCATTCTTGTCTTCGCCTTGTTCGCCGTCCTCGGCGCCGGTTCGCACGCGCCTGCCGCAAAGTCGAGCCCTTCGGCGGTGACCAGCCCTGGCCGGACGGCGGCGACACTTGAGGTAGAGCAGTGGCTGAACAGCAACCCGTCGCCGCTTCCTAACGCGACCATCCTCTCGTGGGACGGAGCCGAGGACCTAACGCACTCGACGACAGGGAAGTTGAGCTCATTCAGCGGATCGTCACCGAAGTGGACAACGGAACTTGACACATTTACGCTCGTCGTCGGTTCGCCCGCCGATCCGACCCTGTACTCGGCGACGGTCGAAGTCGCCCTCGAGCCGAGCGGAGCCGTAGTAGTCGGCGGCCCAAGTTTGGCGCTGTCTCCGAGCACGGGAACCGCGAGCGGGTGGGTCGATGGTCCGTGGTCGGGTCTCGCGTTTGATAGCCCGGTGTCGTCCGCAGACCAGGCGGCGATCAATCACTGGCTGGGCGCGTACACGTCGGGGAGCCGTAGCGAGTTGCGCTTCGCGGTCGGCGATACGCGGGGGTCGGTTCACTACGTTCCGATTGGTCGCGGCATTGTCTCGGCGACGGACTCGATTGTCGCGTCGGCGACGCGCGTCGCCCCCAACAATCCAATTTCGGCGAAGACGACGAACCCTTCGGCGGAGATCGTCGAAGTGAAGATCGATCTGTTGTGGAAGGGCGAGAAGAAGCCGACCGGTTACCAGCAGTCGACGGCTCCTGAGACGACGATGGACTTGCTGCTCGAACGCGCCAACACCGCGGTGCCGGTTGTCGTGGCCTGGGGAGCGCCGGGCACCGGGCCCTATCTCGTGCCCTACCAGAACGCCGTGGGGAACTAGCCATGAGCGCTCGCTCGAAGAAGGTCAACGATCAAGAGCCGTGGTGGCCAACGACGGCGAAGGGCTTGAAGTCCGGCGGCCGCGTCCTCGGCACCGGTGGCTCCGTGTGGCTCTACGCCAAGGTCCCGCTGTCTCCTGTCACTGACGCCCGATCTCCCGACGAGGCGCTGGCGGCCGGCGAACCGTTGCGGACGGTGCTCGAAGAGATCGCCGGCGCCACGCACGTGCGTTCGCGCGTCGCTCGACGAATGATGGCCAAGTCGTCGTACCGAGAGGTGCACATCCTTCTGGTGAACGTGCCGTCGAAGTTCGTGCCGCCTCGTGACTCGCAGCTCTTTGCACACCACTCATCGACCTTCGCCGACACGGACGTACTGCGCAGGGTGCTCCTCGTGGGCGTGAAGCTCCGCGACAAGGTTGGAGGCGGGGGCGGAATTCGCGCGGCAGTCGACTCGATGACCGAGTCACTCATGACTGGCGGTGTGCCCTTGGAGGACTTCGACCAAGACTTTGCGGCGATGAGCGCCGTCATGGCGCGGTCTGGTCTGCTCACGATGACCCTGGCCGACTTCAACCTCGCCAATGCGTGGTGGAACGGCGGCACGGCACCTGACACGCCCACCTTGATTCACGACGACCACCTTCACGTCTTCTCCTCGACTGCATCGATGCACGCCGCGAAACGCCTCATTGATCGCGACGGCGACGAGGATTGCCAGACCTGGGATCTCGCCAACCACCACACGCTGTGCTTCTCGTGCGTCAAGGACTTCGACATTGGCTACGTGGAAGGGGCGTCGCGCGGGGCGCAGTGGGCGAGCGCGCTCATCGAGTCCGGAGCGGTGTGCGTCTCGATCCGAGGCAAGGTCGAGCCGGCCGCCGTCACGCGCAATGAGCTGCGCAGCGGCAAGAAGAAGTACATGGATGACGTCAACGAGCGCTATCAGCAGAACAAGATGTCTCGAGGTGAGCAGGAAGAGACGCTCGCTGAACTCGACGAGCTCGAGCGCTACTACGCGACGGGCGGTCCGGCAACGCTGATGGATACGTCGACGGTCATCGCCACGTCGGGCACGCAGGGCCTCAGTGGCTACGACATGTCGGAGTTCGCTCCGCAAGCGAATCTGAACATCAGGACGTTGGTCTCTCGCCAGAATCGCGCGATGAAGGAGACGTACCTGGCGTCCGCGTGGCGAACCGACGCGCCTCTCAACGACCTGCCGTCGACGATGGTTGCTGCAAGCGGGCTCGCCGGCCTCTCGACCGTGGGTGACCGCGACGGAGCCTTGCTCGGATTCACCGAGAACGACCGCCAGCCCGCCTACATGTCGCCCACCGCGGCCGCCGACGAAGACTCCTTGCCCATCGGGGTCGTCGTCGGACAGTCAGGCAGCGGGAAGAGTCTGACCATGCTCTACCTGGCGGACCAGTTCGCGCGCATCAAGACGGCCAATGGTGAGCGCACGCCGGTCATCATCATCGACCCGAAAGCCGGCAGCGACCACAGCGCCGTCGTCGAGGCGGCGGGTGGCAGCGTGTCGAGCCTGGACGACCTCTTGTCGGCCGACGGGATCTTCGATCCTCTGCGCTTCTCCAAATTGCGGGGTTCCGGGGCGGAGCTCGCGGCGAGCATGTTGATGTCGATCAACCCGTGGGGCGATGACGTTCGCAACTACGAAATGCCGGTGCAGCGAGCAATCGCGTATGGCGTAGACCGCGGAGCTGACTGCATTGGCGCGGCTTTGACGATCGCACGTGACGACGGCGTCGCGCCAAAGGAGATGGTCGACAAGGTCCTCGATCTCGCCATCTCCTCGCCGATGTTCCGTGCGTGCGTGGGAAGCCACAACGGCGGCCAGAGCCTTCGGGCATCCGAGGGCATCACCCTCATCAAGGTCGGTGATGCCAACCTCGACCTCCCGGCGCCGGGTACGTTCGCAAATGAAGTCAACCTCAACCAGCGCGTCGCCCTGGCGCTCGTGCGGATGATGGTCTTCGGTTCTGCCTCGGCGCTCGCCATGCGCTCCGGCGTTCTCATGCTCGACGAAGCGTGGGTCATGCTCGGTGCCGGACGCAGTGAAATGGAGCGCCTCGGTCGACTAGCCCGCAGCCAGCAGGTGTACCCGATGCTGTTCACGCAGCGGATCACCGACGCCCTGGACGCCGGACTCGCCGGCTACATCTCACGTGGCCTCATCTTGCCGATCCAAGACGTGGACGAAGCGTTGGCCGCCAACGAGATGTTCAAGCTCGAGCCGACACCGGAACGGATGGATCGGATTACCGCAAAGGCGACACTCGGTTCATCGGCCAACGAAATCGGCACGGCACCGAACTGGAATTCGATGCGAGCCTTGCGCGACCCGATCACGGGTCAGGTCTTGCGCGGGGCAATCGGAATCTATGTCGACCTCGCCGGCCGCGCGGTTCCGGTCGAGATTCGCCTGCCCGATGAGTTCTTGAAGATGTCGTCGACGAACCCCGAGGACATTCGCCGTCGACTCTCCGAGCGGGCTGCCGCCGGAACGGTGCGATAGCCAGTGGGGCTCATCGTGATAATGATCGTCGGGCTGATCTTCTTGGCGCTCTTCATCAAGGATCACTTCTGGTCGATCATCGGCATCGGCATTACGTTCTTTATTCTCTACGAAGCACTGCGCTTGACTCACTCGCTCTGAGCGAGTTCGCTACGGCCCCGTGGAGGTGTCCGTGAAGCCATCAGCCGCTGTGTTCGTCGGGGCGGCGAGTGTTACGCCATTCTGAACGATGCCCCATTCCTCAGCGGGCGTCAGCGACCACGACGTGAAACTGCTTTCCATGTCGCTGAAGGTCACTGAGCCGAAGTTGGCAAGGGGGTAAAGCGGACCACCGGGATTGGCAGAACCCTCTTCTGTGTCCTCCACGATCCATTCGGCTGTATAGGCGCCGTAATAGTGGTATCCCGCGGCGTTACCTTGTTCCGTGAAGGTGATCGTGCCACTTTCCGTTGGCCCCACACCCCACGCGTCACCGGTCACCATGAGTGCCGAGAGCCCGGTGTCTAAGTCGTTTACGAGTGTCTCCCAAGCACCGTCAGATAACTCGAAGACGAATGCTTGTATTTGATCGACGGGCGCCACCGGAAAGTTCGTGAACTCCTCCTCGTGATTGGGTGTGGCAGGAACGATCTCCCACCACGCGGTGTCTTGCTGAATGCCGTTTGCGCAGTTGTCCGCGATGCCGGTTTGAAGAAGGGCCCCCGACGAGCCAGGGTTTCCGATACCGACCCAGGTTGATGAGTCGGCGTTTGGGGTGTCCGAGCAGTTCAGGGTCGGCACGGTCCAGTCACCACTGACGTCGGTGACCAACGCGCCGCTCGATGGCACGACGTAACCGGACCAGTTCGGGGACGGATTATCGAACTGAGGAGTCGGGGCGGCCGGCGCTGACTCGACCAGCGTTTGCATCGACGTCGCCGACTGGCCATCTGAGTTGGTAGCGGTAAACGTGAACGTCCATTGCTTCGCGGCTGTCGAGGAAGGGACGCTGTCATCGTAGGTTCCATTGCAGCTAGCCGGCTCCGTTGCGCTCGCCCAGATCGACGGCGACGACGTTAGGGAGCAACTCGTCGCGTTTTCTGATGAATATGTGAGTGTCACTACGCCGCCTGCGGAAGTGATGGTGTTCGAGCTCAGAGCGAGCGCGTCCGTCGGGGCAGGCGTTGACGTTACGGGTGGCGTGGAACCCGATGGCGGCGTCGTGGATGCGATGAGCTCGAAGACCGATCGAATCTGTGCGTTCCACTGCGCCCATGTCATCTGGTACGTCGTTCCTTGGAATACGACGAGCGGTCCCTTGGGCGTGTAGCCGTCCGCGATCATGATGCCCGTCCCCGCGCCGAACTTTTTGACGCCTATGAAGGCTGGAGCTGGCGTGAAGTCATCGGCGATAACCGCCCAGTGAGCGTCCACGGCACTTTCCACGCTCGACTTACCCTTGCTGATTGCCGTCTCGCTGGAGAGGTAGTAGCCATCGATTCCCGACGTCTTCCAGTACGTCCAGAGGGGCTGGGGATTCGTGAGGTCGCCCGAGAGGGTTTGTCCCACCGCTGTGAAGTCGGTCTCCAACATCGACGGACTCGGGATCACGCCGTCGGCGATTCGCTCAAAGTCCGCGGCCGAGACGAAGTAGCAGTTGTCGTCAGAACAGACGTTGTCATAGTTGGTGAAGTGATCGCGCACTGGTCCGATGTAGCACTGGGACCGCGGGAGCGAGCCGCAGAGCTCGAGTCCGGGGACTCCATAGTGAACGGTTGTGGCGCCTGCGACTGATGGGATGATCGAAACCGCCGCGACGACGACGCCCGCAAGCACTACCGCAAGTCGCAGCCTCCTCATCACGATGAATCTACTTTGGCTAGCTCAATCCCTCATTCATCGTGCAGACGTCGTTCCACGACCCGGCGAAGCGATGTCCGTTGGCAGCGAAGAGGCGCAACGCGAAGTGATCCTGCACTCTGACGGACGCTTCACCCGGTACGCCGGTCATCCCGAATTCGTGCCAGGTCGAGGTTTCGATGCCGTAGGCGCCCGACGTCTGGTGGTAGTTGTCATGGGACTCCGCGTTGCGGATACAGGACCAGTCGAGGGTGTTGGTCGCTCTCGCGTCGGCGGCAAAATTGCCATTGAAGTCACCCGTGTTGTTGTCGACGAGCTCCGCGGCGATAGCGGCGTGCGCTTCAACCGCTCGCTCGACGCTCGTCACCATCGCTCGTGGAAACGACTGAACCATCGGTGCGTTCAAGGTTGGTGCGGCCGCCGCCCACGCGCTAGGGGCGGGTGCGAGCAGCATCGCGAGGCACGCGACGAGTCCAAGGATTAGCGGCTTGGACTCGTACGCAGTACGACGCGTGACAGAGGTTTCCGACGAACATCTCACACCAAGTACATGCCCCGAGCCAGGAAAAGTCGTCCCGCAGGAGTCAGAAGCCCTTATGTCACTTGGCTTTTTGAGAACCGCTCCACAACACCCCACTGAATGAGGGGCTCGGTACATAGATCAAACGATGGATAAATCCTTCGCTCACCTCCACACGCACTCGTCGCACAGCGTGCGCGACTCGATCGCGCGCCCGGACGATCTGTTTGCGGCCGCAGCGGAGGATGGACAGGCGGCGCTCGCCATCACCGACCACGGGAACTTGAGCGGCCTCTACGTCGCCAACAAGGACGCGAAGAAGCACGGTGTCAAGCTCATCGCTGGTCTCGAGGCGTACATGTCGATCGAGGACGGCGAGGCGAATGCCCGACTCCGACGAGAGTCAGTCACCAAGCCGATGTTCGAAGAGGACGGCGTGGCCGTAGAAGGCGACGGCGGGGAAGCGAAGTACAACCACCTGACCTTGCTCGCAGTCTCGGCGGAAGGGCTTTCGAATCTCATGAGGCTGTCGGCACTCGCGAACGAGGGAGATGCGTTCTGGTCGAAGCCTCGCATGGACCTCACGATCCTCGCCGAGCGCTCGAAGGGAATTATCGGACTTTCGGGCTGCCTTGGGGGTGCGGTCAAAAGTCGGCTTGCCGCTGGCGACGTCGAGGGTGCCAACGCCGCGGCCGCGAACATGGTCGAGATCTTCGGGCCCGACAACTTCTTCATCGAGGTGATGTCCCACGGCATTGCTCAAGAGGACGCACTGAACGAAGACCTCTTGGCGATCGCCAAGCGATTCGGACTGCGCGTTGTGGCGACGAACGACTCGCACTTCACCCACGTGGATGACGCTCACGCGCACGACGCCTGGCTCTGCGGTGCGTCAAAGCCTGTGAAGACACTCGACGATCCGACGCGGTGGCGTTTCACGGGTGAGGGTTACCACCTTCGCACCGCTGCGGAGATGCGTGCTCTGTTCGACGGGATTTTCGGCTTCGAGGAGGCGTGCGACAACACGCTCCTCATTGCAGAGCGCGCGACCGGCTACGAGATGTTCCCCAAGCACGGTCTTCGCATCCCGGTCTTCGCGCCTGAGAGCGATATCTCTGCTGACGACCAGCTCTACGCCAAGGTGAAGGAAGGCGCCAAGCGCCGCTACGGCTCGCCGATCCCGGCGGAGGTCGGCTCACGCCTCCGCTACGAGCTCGACATCATCTCCAACGCCGGACTCTCTGACTACTTTTTGATCGTCGCCGACATGATCGACTGGGCGAAGGCTCGGGGTATCCGCGTAGGTCCGGGCCGCGGCTCGGCAGCGGGCTCATGCGTCTCGTATTGCATGGGCATCATCGCAATCGACCCGCTGGCTCACGGGCTCTTGTTCGAGCGATTCCTCAACCCGACCCGCAACAAGATGCCCGACATCGACACCGACTTCGAGCAGGGCCGGCGCCAGGAAGTCGTTCACTACCTCGTAGAGCGCTGGGGCAAGAACTCGGTGGCGCTCATCGGAACGCTCGGCTACTCGCTCTCCAAGAACTCGCTGCGCGTCGCTGGCAAAGTGCTCGACAAGGGCAAGCTCGGAGAAGATCTCGCTGACCAAGTGCCGACAATGGGTGACGGCAAGACGGCGACGCTCTCGCTGCTGACCAATCAGAAGTTCGCACCGGGCGAAGGGTTCAGGAGCGTCGCGAAGAACCCTGAGGCGGATGGGATCATCGACCTAGCCTCTCGATTCGAGGGTGTGGTGAACACCGAATCGATCCACCCCTGCGGCATCGTGATCGGCGACGAACTGCTGCTCGGCCAGATCCCTCTTCGCAGCGACCGACGAGCAGAAGACAGCGGAGGCACGGCGGGATGGGTTGCCGAGTTCGACGGCAGCGCGCTCGAAGACCTCGGTTACCTCAAGATGGACGTGCTCGGCATTCTCACCCTCGACGTGATCGAGGCGACCATTCGCGAGATCGAGCGCCGCCACGTTCGTCGAATCGAGGACGACGAGATCGCGGATGACGGTTCGGAGTCAGCCAAGAAGGCTTGGGTGGTCATCGGTAGTGGCAAGACTGAAGGTGTCTTCCAACTCGAGTGCGTGTCGGCTAAAACCCTCGTTGGCGGTCGCAGGATCGAGTCGCTTTATCGACGCCAAGAAGCCGGGGATGCCATCAAGACGTTGAATTCTGCCCACTTTGACGAGGGGCGTTGGCACCGGAACCAGGTGATCAAAATCGTTCATACCGGAACCAAGAAGGTGAGGCGCCTCAGGACGGAATCCAATCGCTTTATCGACGCAACGCCCGGTCACAGGTTTATGACCGAAGATCGTGGCTGGGTTGAGTTGAAGGATCTCGTGGTCGGCGATCGTGTTCTCGTCGACACGGGCGCCAAGACGCTTATCTATCGCGAGTGCAGTGATTGCGGAGTTCAGATTGACTCAGAACAGAACAACAAGCCAACCAGGTGCTACCGATGCTCTGCGCGATTCCATTCCAATCCCTCGAAGCCCGGAGTGAGCGAGAAGATCTCCGCTTCAACGAGAACTGCATTTGCGGAAGGTCGCAAGTCGTCTTGGAATGAAGGGCTGACTGTCGAGACATCGTCAAAACTTGCCGAGACGGGGCGCAAGATAGGCGAAGCGAACTCTGGCGTGTCTCTGGTCGAGAAGGTGGGGGCGGCGCGAGCTGCGGAACTTACCGAATTCCACTCACGGCGCATGTCAGGTCGTGGTAATCACATGTTTGGCAGGAAGCCACCTCACGCCAAGGGCGGCTATCGAGAAGACATCGGCCATTACGTCCGTTCATCATGGGAAGCGGACTACGCCAGAGTTTTGAAGTTGCTCGAAGAAGACTACGAGTACGAGAAGTATTCGTTTGAGCTGGTACTGGCCGACGGGCGCGAGGTTACGTACACCCCAGACTTCTACCTGCCCAGTCGCGATCTCTTTGTGGAGATCAAGGGCTTCATGCGATATGACGACCAGTTGAAGATCGACGCCTTCGAACTGGCTCACCCCGATAAGCACCTTGAGGTAATCAGCAAGACCAAGTTTGCGGAACTACAGATGTCCTATCAGGACCTCGTCGCCTGGGAGTGCCCTTCTCTGCCACCTCGCGCAGAGTGGGAGAGCGTCGCTCAAATTTCTGATTTGGGAGAGGAAGAAACTTACGACGTCCAAATGACCGCCCCGGCACACAATTACACGGCCAACGGATTCGTAGTTCACAATTCCGGTGGGATGCAAGAACTCGCTCGACGGCTTCGTCCTCAGTCGGTAGACGAACTCGGCGCACTCATCGCTCTCTACCGTCCAGGCCCTCTCGGCATCGGTATGCACGACATGTACGCGAACCGCAAGGCGGGAATCGAAGAGGTCAGTTACGACATATTCACGAAGAACGCCGCCGAGGTGGCGGTCATTCGCGGCGTGATGGACGAGACGCTCGCTGTAATGGTCTATCAAGAGCAGTTGCTCAAGATCGCTGAACTCGTCGCCGGCTTCAACCCACCCGAGCGGGACAACCTGCTGCGTGCGATCGGCAAAAAGAACCGTGAGCAGATGGACCGTTCTGGTGAGCTCTTCGTCGCCGGCGCGCAGTCCGATCGCGACATGGACAACAACGAGAAGCTGGCCTTCTCGGAGCGGACAGCGGAGAACCTCTGGGAGGCGATGAAGTCGGCCGGCGAGTACTCGTTCAACAAGTCGCACTCGATCGGCTACGCGCGCCTTTCGTTCATCACCGCGTGGCTCAAGGCCAACTATCCGGCTGAGTTTGCTGCCGGCTGGCTCGCCCGCGCCGACAACCAGGAAAAGCGTCTGGCCTTTCTGGCGACGCTGATGGAGGACGGCGTCGCGTTGCGCCACCCAGACGTGAATGCGAGCGCCGTCGATCCCACCGTCGACGATGACGGAGCAGTGCTGCTCGGTCTCGGCAAGATTCGTGATGTCGGCTCCGTCGGTGAAGCCATAGTCGCTGAGCGCGAGCGCAACGGCCCCTTCACGTCGCTGGTCGACGTCGCTTCGCGTGTGAAGGTGTCTGAAGCGGCTCGTCGGGTTTCGATCACGGCGCTTCGGGCTCTGATCGAGGCTGGGGCGTGCGATTCATTCGGCTCTCGCAAGGGAATGTTCGAAGCGATCGAGGCCCTGCGCAAGAAGCCCAACACGCTCGTCTCTAACGATGAGTGGGGGTTGCTCGAGAAGACGGTGCGTGAGCGTCAGCGCCTCGGTGTGCTCGTCTCAGAGAACCCGCTCGTTTCCTTCCGCGATCAGATCAAGACCTGGCGATCGCCAACGCACCCACACCAGAAGCCCGTTCCCCTGCACAAGCTGCCGGGTGGCGGCCAGGTGCAAACGATCGGCGTCGTGACGTCATTCGAGATCAAGAAGCGCAAGACCCGCTTCGCGAAGATGACGCTCGCCGGCACGAAGTCAACTGTCGAGTGCATTATGTGGAGTTCCACTCTGGACCGACTGGAGCGGGACGACGAGATCCCGTCCATTGGCGACATCATCGGCGTTGACGCGAACGTGCAAGAGAAGACGCCGTTCAGAGTCGATGACGAAGGAGATGACGCAGAAGAGATCGTTGCGGTCAAGGAGCTCGTCGTCAACTCGATCTGGTCGCAGCAGATAGAGGACCTCACCTCCAACTCGGACACCGAGACATTCACTTCGCACTCAAATCAGGGCACGATGTGGGACCAGGCCGGCGAGGCATCGTCGACCGCCGCCGCCGATGCGGAGGCGTTAAAACCGGAGGAACCTGTGCTCGTCAAGGTTGACGACTTCGTTGATCCGGGCGACGGCTTCGAAGTCGGAGGGCTAGACGAATACGACGGCGATGATGGCTTTGAGTACCCTCCCGCTGCCACGACCAAGACTTTGATCGGGCCCCGAAGTGCTCCTACGACCGCCCCTAGGGCCCCTGCTGAGCCCGTGCGGCGCTCCGCTGCTGTGAAGGCTGCCGTCACACCTGTCGATCACGCTTCTGATGGGCAGTTCGGGACGTTTCGGAGGGCTCGTCGGCAAAGTGCCGACTGATTTCGACCTCGGCACATAGATAACAGAGGGGCAAATGGCTCCTTGAAGTACACGCAGCTCATTGTGAGCAGAACAGGAATCACCATGAATAACGTTTCATTTGTTGGGAACTTGACCAGCGACCCAAGGTTCGTTTCCCCCGATAGCGGCACGGCTCGTGCGACGTTCAGCATCGCGGTCAACGAGGGCCAGGGCGATGACGAGAAGACTCACTTCATCAACGTCACCGCCTTCGGTACGCTCGCCGAGAACATCGACGACAGCCTCAAGAAGGGTCAGCGCGTCGTGGTGATTGGACGCTTCAACACCTACGCCAAGGAAGTCGAAATCGACGGCGAGGGCAAGACCCTCACGATGCTGAGCATTACGGCGTCGGCTGTCGGTCCTGACCTTCGCTGGGCCACGGCTGAGGTGACGAAGGTTGCCCCAAAGGGAAAAGGCGCAGGCGAAGCGGATTCTGGTCGCGCCTCGGACTCGCGATCGAAGTCCTCTTCGGCTCAGAAGAGCAAGCCAGCGTCGAATGACGACAGCGACGACTTCTAGTCGCTGCTAACCGTGACCGCCGTCTCGTTCATCGCGCAACTCTCTGTTGGTGGGACCTCCTTGCCACCGAAGGACGTTGGGGTGGACGGGACGGCGGTCCTTTTGCTTAAGAGGCTGAGATGAGTAACAGAGGCCACGACGAAGACCCGTTCGAGGAGTTCGCGCCTCGCGACCAAGGGTTCAGCCTGCTGCGCACGAAGGGCCAAACGATCGCGTGGTACGCCCGCAGCGCGGCCATTCCGGTGCTCGTAGTGGCGTTGGTCCTCGCAGTCGCGGCCCACGCTGTCGACCACCCCAAGACCCCGAAGGCTGCTGCATCTACAACGACGACTGCCGCACCGACCACTACGACCACCAAAGCCTCGGTCACGACGACCACGAAGCCCCGCATCAAGAAGAAGCACACCGCTCCGACCACGACGACGACCACGCAACCAACGCATGTCGTAACGACTACGACCCAACCCGCGTCGACTACGACGACGACGACGGCAGTGCGTCCCCCAGTCACCACGACCACGCTGCGTCCCGTGACGACAACGACGAAGCCTCCGACCACGACAACCACGGCGCCCAAGCAAACTAGCTACACCGTGAAGTTCACCTGCGCAGGGGGCGAGACTGTGACCGTCAGCGGCACGGGTCCGTCGGCGTCCAACTCGCTCTCGGTGATCGGACCGATCGACAACTTCGCCAGCGGTCAGACCGCAACCGTTTCGTTCACCGCCGTTGCTGGCACCTACGTCGCCACAGACCAGGATGCGAGTGGCGGCGCGTACGTGAACTACATCTCGTCGAGTGGCGGAACGGCCTGCTCTTGAGTCACCTCATCATCGCCCTCGGAATGTTTGTCGCGCTGGTCGTCATCGCTCGCGGTACGCGCGGCGCCACGATCCAAAAAGACCCTCAACGAAACTTCACGGTGGCACAGCGAGCGGAAGGTTTCGCACGCGCAGGCAATCGATGCGAACACTTCAACGTCTTCGGTCGTCGCTGCCCTTCGGCACCTGCGCACGGCGATCACCACTACCCCCACTCGAAGGGCGGATCGACCTCTCTGTCGAACTTCGTTGCCCTCTGTGCCCGCCACAACTTGCTGAAGTCGAACCGCGTTCCGAGTCAGTTCGCGACGCGTCGACTCGAGCGCCGGCGTCAGTCGTACTTCCCTCCGGCGGTGCGAACAGACATCGTTTGGCGCGTCGGAGCTCGTCGATAGCGGAGTGCCCGCATTAACGCGCATGTCGTAGCCATTCATCAGTGATGGCAGGTTTTCCCCAAAATGGGGTCCGGCTTCCCCCAGGATTTAGGCTTCACAACCAGGAATATCGCCTTCGGGCTCGTACTTTTCAACACGTACACGTACACGTGGTGGCGTACGTACACGTGTCGGTCACTCGACGATTTTGGTCGATAGATCTCGCCGAACGATATTCCGTAACGCGATTACGTAATGACCTTCTGATCAGCCGTGTTAGGTTCGGCGCGTCCATGCAGCACCTAACGGAAGGGATTTGCATGAAGGCCGTACTCCCAATCATCATCCTGGCGATCATCGCGTTCGTCATCTATCGAGCTGTGAAGGCGAGCAAGGACGAGACGTCTGAGGAGCGCACGATCAAGTCGCTGCCGCCGACAATCCAGCACACGGTGAGCCAGATGGACCCTATGTCGCAGAACGCATTCTTCAATGAATTTCAGAAGAAACGGAAGAAGCTCTCGGTCGCCTACGTCCTCTGGCTGTTTGGATTTCACTACCTCTATCTCGGCAAAGTCGGTTTGTTCTTCGCGTATTGGTTGACGGCTGGTGGCCTCGGTATCTGGGCCATCGCGGACTTGTTTCGGATGCCAAGCATTGTGCGAAGTGCGAACGAAGGAAACGCGCGGGACGCACTTCAGACCCTCGCGATCGGGAATCAGTTCAAGGCGAATCCAGCCACGCCGCAGTAGCTCGTCGGCGCTCCACGTCGGCGTCGGCGCGATGATGTTCAGGTACACGTGTACGTACACGTGTCGGTGGTGGTGTACGTTGGTGATCCCATGAAAGTGCTCTCGGTAGTCAACAAAAAGGGTGGAGCCGGAAAAACGACGCTCGCGGTCGGTTTGGCAGCCTGTTTGCCGGGTCGAGCCGGGCTTATCGACCTCGACGGGAACGGATCGGCGACGCGCTGGATGGAAGACCTCGACCTCTTCGATGTGGCCGCCGGAAGCGTCGACAACGTCCAGTCGGTCGTGCCAACATTGGCTGACGAATACGACTGGTTGGTGCTCGATACGCCCCCGAATGATGTCAAGGCAATCACCGCAACGGCGTCGATCGCCGACCTCATTTTGATTCCGCTCGCGCCTTCTCCGCTCGAGGCGGACCAGCTTCCCGACACGCTCTCGCTGATCCCCGAAGACCGTCCGTACATCGTCGTGCCGTCTCGAGTTCGGATCTCGACGTTGGCCGGAAAGTCCATGCGCGAGATGTGCCAAGCCGGCGGCCATCCGGTCACGACGTCGGTCTTGCCGCTCTCGGAGCGTATCGTCCAGTCGTTCGGCTCGACACCCATTCGACTCACGTTTCGACCGCTGGCTGAGGAGATCGTCGCCTACGTGGAGAGGATGAACCAATGACCAAACCTGAGCGCGAGAACAAACTCAAAGAACGTCTTGCCGATGCCGGCAGAGTCAGGCGCACACCTGTCGTTGCGTCGGCTGAAGAAGATGCTTCGGTGAACATGCCGGCGCCTCCGGCCCACGTTCCCGCGCCGGCGCCGCAGGTGATGACGAAGTTGCCCTGGGATGTTGTGATGCAGCGGTGGACTACCTACGTTGATCGGGACGTGCTGCTCCAACTCCACGCGTTCGCCCGACGGACAGGAGTCTCGCGGGCCCAAATCGTGAGCGAGGGGATCGCTATGTGGTTGCGGGAGAACGGCGGGGGATAGCGACCGACTGGCGCTCCAGGGCTCGGTAGACCGTCCCGCGCCCGACGCCGAAGAGTTCCATCAGTTCAGCGATGGTGTGGTTGCCTTCGGCGTGAAGAAGTGCAAGATGAGCCTCTTGCTTCGAGTTGAGTTTGGGCTGCTTGCCCCGAAGCCGGCCGCGCGCCTTGGCGAGCTTCATCCCCTCGCGGGTGCGCATCCGAATGAGATCTGACTCGAACTCGGCGACCATCGCGAGGACGTTGAAGAGGAGACGTCCGACCGGATCGTTCGGATCGTGGACGGAGCCACCGAGGTTCAACTTCACGCCCCGCTTCGTGAGCTCGTCGACGATGTTGCGCGCGTCGGGGACAGATCGGGCGAGCCGGTCGAGTTTGGTGACGACGAGGGTGTCACCTTCGCGACAGGCGGCGAGGGCCTCGCGCAATGCCGGTCGATCGCGGTTGGTGCCGGTGAGCCCGTGGTCGGCGTAGATGCGCTCGGTCTCGACTCCCATCGCTATCAACGCTTCGCGCTGAACGGTGAGGTCTTGGTCCTCAGTCGAGCATCGCGCGTAGCCAATTAACAAGGACATGCGTAAAGCGTACCGTTAGAGGTGTCTTTCACGAGATTTGATCGGACGGCTTATACGGAACGCATCAAATCCTTTTGTGGACTCGACAGCGTCCCGAATAGAAACGTTCCGCTAGACGAACCCCTTACGGGCGCAGTCAACGACGTGAGAAAAAGAAGAAGTTTGGTGATCGCCCTCGCGATCTCCCATCTAAAGAGACATGGGCATCTCCACTCAGACACGTCAGCCGAGGGGAACTTCGAGCGGCGGACAGTTCGCGACCGCAGTCAACCCGGAGCCGACGCTCGATCTCCGCAACGTTGGCGAGATTGTCTCTGACTCGCGGCCGCTTCACGAACGGTCCGTCAACGACGCCTGGCGAATGGAGTGGTGATGGCGGATCGGAAGAGACAGCCAAAGGGCATGTCGACCGGCGGGCAGTTCGCGCCGGACGTCAACACAGAGTCGACCGTGCTTCTCGCCGACGAGACGAAGCCGACGATTCGCGTGATCAACCCGAACGAGAGGACCGACTGTTACTTCGTCGCTCAAGAGAGGTGGGAGACCCTCTCGACCGAAGAGGCCGAGGACGCCGAGATCGTGCGCCGCACCGACGAGAGCGTCTGGCTGCGACTTGGCGACGGTCGCATGGTCATCGTCCGCGACGGACTTCTGGCTTTCGACGAGGACGCGGTTGAGGAAGCCCTCTCAAAGCCGAGTTCCCGTACGTACGTCAACCCGAACTCGGACTTGACGATGGCGGAGCGAGAGCAGGTCGTCCGCGACATCGAGAGAGACGTCGCTGACCTCAAAACGAAGATCGAGTCTCACAACGCCTCCGACGACTGGGAAGACGGCTCCGAGTACGAAGAGGTGCTCTTGCACGTGCAGGAAGAGCTCGTCAGCCACCAGAAGGCGATCATTGAGCAGTACCGCGCCCAAGAGAGTTCGTTCGACCTCGAGGCGGCAGTCGCAGAACGCGTGATCGCGACTATCGAGGCTGACGCTCAAGCGGACATGACGCACGAAGAAGCGAACCGTGTCGAGGAGCTCGTCCACACGTACTTCAAGGGTGATCCATCTGACATCTTTGAAAACGGTCTTGGCCAGCTACTCGACAAGGAAGCCGACATCTTCATGCAGCAGAGGAAGGACGAACTCGCCGAGATCGTCGGGGAGGACGACTGATGGCTGACCAGAAGCGTGAACCCAAAGGAACAAAGACGGGCGGACAGTTCGCCGCCGACGTCAATCCTGAGTCGACCCTCGCCTTGGCACCCGAGGCGCCGGCGAAGCCCCGCAAGGGTAAGCAGGTCTACTTCACCGTCTTCTACGACGAAGTGACGAGGACCTGGCACGAAGACCCTGAGTACATGCGCGAAGGGCAGCACATCTACGACAACGCACGCAACAATGGGAACTGGGAACCCATCGGCGAGCACGAAGATCTCTCCAGAGAAGCATGGAACGGTCTCAAGATGAGGCTCCTCGGCGCCGATCCGAAGCCGTCTGAGTTCGACGCGAAGATCGCAAAGTGCGAGACGGAGATCGCCAGGCTGAAAAATGAGTTCAACGCAAATTGCGACAACGGTGATGGTGACAGCGACTTACTGCTCGACCTTCAAGCCGAGATCGTCGGGAACTACGAAAAGATCGCACGCCTACAGCAGATGAATCTCGAGGCGCAACGCGCGGAGATCGCGAAGCTCAAGTCCAGTCGGAGCGGATTCGACCTCGAAGGAAGCATGGCTGGTCGCATCCGCGAGCGCATCGGTCCTCTCTACGACGACTCCCAGCAGTACAACGAAGCGGTCGAGAAGGTCCGTGCAGTCATCGGTGATTGGTCACCTGACTACGAGGCCTTCGACGACGCGATAGGAGAAGAAGCATCCGACGTCATGCGGGAGAAGCGCGACGAGCTCGTTGCCATATTCGGGGAGTTCGACTGGTGAGCGGAGGCCAAGCACGCCAACCAAAGGGAATGCCAACGGGCGGGCAGTTCGCCGCAATGATCAATCCTGAGTCCACACTCGATCTGGCAACTACGGTCGAATTTCTGGAGAACGAGTGGGTCGTCACACCGGAAGGACGAGTCGACCGCATTGCCACCATCTACCCGCCGGGTGACGCCGACGCGGTGACCGGGTATCGCCTGGTCCACTTCAACGACGAGCTGTACGAAGCGTCGCAACTACGCCGGGCGGATCAGACTGACGAATACCCCGAGCCCGTCGATCTGACTCAGCCGGTGAAGACCAACGCGGAAGCGGTCGCGTGGTGCGAGGCTGAGCTCGAGAAGATCGCCCAGCAGTACTCCGACGTCGTTGACGCCGGCAAATCCGAGACGCCCGAAGCCTGGGATCTGCGCGACAGCATCGAGGAACTACGCGACCAGCTCGTCGACCACCAACGCGATCTCATCTCCGAGCAGCGAGAGGAACTCGATCGCCGACGGAAGCACTTCGACCTCGATGAAGCAATCTTCAGCAACGTGTGTGCGTCGCTCGAAGTTAGACGCGAGATGGCGTTTGCCGATTGTCTGGGCGTCGATGAGGATCGGTGCGAGGTGGCCCAACTGAGCGACGAAGAGATCGAGAAGGTGCGCGGGCTCGTCGACGGCTACCTGCATGAGGGGATTTCGCGCGGGTCCGACAAGGCACTCGGCTACCTCATCGAAGAGGAAACGGAGTTGATAGTCAGCAACGTCGATTTCGGCGAGATCTTGGAGGAGAAGAAATGAGCGATAACCAGAAGCGGGAGCCCAAGGGGGCATCCAACGGCGGGCAGTTCGCGGCCGATGTCAACCCCGAGTCGACAGTCGTGCTTGCGCCGACCGCGCCGCGCGACGAGACGGCGCGGTTACAGAGTGACGAGTATCTCGAGCGGTTCGCCGAGGAGGCGAACGACCACCTCGACAACTGGCTCGACGCGAAGGCGGACGCTGACGAAGATTGGAACGAGTGGACGTTGGCCGACGCTCTCACTTTCATGGAGAACCTCGAGTCCCTTATTCGCAATCGCAAGAACGCTCTCCTCGAGGACGTTCGTAAAGCCGAGATGAAGAAGATCGCCGGCGCGGGGTAGGTCACCGAAAGTTCTGGAGGGTTAAGCCCAGAAGAAGCCATCTTGCCGTCGGGGGAGTCCGCCTCAGCTATCTCGACGGCGAGACGGCGAAGCGAATGTGGTGATCTAGCGGCCCTTCTCCCATCTATACAGGTATGAGCACAGACCAGTTGCGCCAGCCCAAGGGCGTGTCGACCGGCGGACAGTTCGCTGCGACGACTAACCCAGAGTCCACCATTGATCTCGTCGAGATCACCATTGATTCGTCCGGTGCCACGGTGACGATCAACGCAGCAGGCGATCGGCGATGGAAGTTGAACGGACGTCTGCACCGCGTCGACGGACCGGCGCTCGAGACCGGTGGCGACAAGTACTGGTATCAGAACGATCGTCTCCACCGCTTCGACGGACCTGCGATTGAGTGGAAGAGCGGCGCGTTCGCCTGGTATCTCAACGGGCGCTGCCACCGCGCCGACGGACCAGCTCACGTACGTGAGGACGGCACAAAGGAATGGTGGACCGACGGCGTCCTCGACCGCGAAGATGGGCCGGCCGTTGAGTGGGCAGACGGGACAAACGAGTGGTGGGGCCACGGCCACCTCTTTCGAATCGAACGCAAGGACGGCACGTCGACTTCGTTCGACGGTGTGTCACAGGCCGAGGTCGAAGACAACCAAGACGAGTACGTATGACCGATGTCAACCGTCTGCCGAAGGGAACGCCAGCCGGCGGTCAGTTCGCGCCGAGCCAGAACACCGAGTCGACGGTCGTGATCTCTGGCACCCGCTCGTACGAGCCGCTTCCCAACGTCGGGACCATCTATCAGCCGAGCGGTCCTGAAGTCGTGGATTGGGTTAACGGAGACTTCGACGGAGACGTTGTGATGCAGGTGTGGGACGAATCCGACTGTGTCGACCCGCGCACCGACTGGGAAGGATGGGAGCCCAAGGCGATCGCCCAGTTGCTCAGCGAACGATCGCCGGGCAAGACCGAGTTCGACGTGGGCGACATAGAGGAGATCTTCATCGCGCCTGACTCCGACGTCGGCATGATCGCGTTTCGGCCTGGCATGGACAGCATCGACTTGCTCAACGCAATCGAGAAGGAGCTGGCGCAATGAGCACTGATCAGAAGCGCCAGCCGAAGGGCGTCTCCGTCGGAGGTCAGTTCGCGCCGGACGTGAATGCAGAGTCAACCCTCGTGCTTTGCGAAGTTGAGTCCGAAGTGCCGGCGACAGAGCACGGCGACGTCAGCCATATTCACGGCGGCTCGCGCACGCCGTGGGGAGTCGCGCAGACGGTCAATCACTTTGCGCCCGGCGTGGTTGAAGTCAGTTGTGCTCAGCACGGCGGGATCAAGCTCTCGCCCGAACGGAACGCGCTTGTTCCTCGCCCTCTCCGCAAAGCCTCTGGATGGTACGAGGAGGACTGCGAATGGGCGATCGTTGCGATGACTCACCCAGACGCGTTCGCGCGATCTGATCGGACAGCAGAAGAGGTACGCGAACGCGCCGAGCGAACCGTCATCGATTGGTTCCCGATGGAGTACGAGCGCGCCTTCGACAAAGCGCTGATTGTCGGCGCTTCGCGGACGAAGGACCGCAATGTCTGGCACGCCATCCATGCCGACGACGAGACCGCGGTTTCCGCTCGAGGCTATGGAGACGACGTGCCAGACGGCATGGTCGTGGTGACCGTGTGCCGCGGTGGACGGGGCGAGCGCGGCGAGAACCTCGAGCACAGTCGCGACGTCCTGGTGCCGAAAGAGGACTACCACAATCCCGACCTGCGTCAGCCACTCGGTAGGCACGAGGGCTCCTTCATCGTTGATCCCGCGAAGAACTACCAGGACGTCACGCCGCCTCCGAAGCCTCCTAAGCGACCTCGTCAGCGTTACCGCTACGTCAACGTTGCGGCCTACGAGTACGGCAGCAAGAACGCCGAACTCGTTCGGACTGGTTTGAATAAGAGATTCCGTCGGGAAGACGGAACGGTCGAGTCAGTGCACGACATCATTCTGCGCGGCGGCATCGTCGGTAAGTCATCGATCACCAAGGGGAACGGTCGACGCACGTACTACCTCCAGAACGCGAGCGAGGACGAAGGTCAGCCTGGTGCAATCACGTACGCGCTGGAGGTCCCCAAGGCGCTGTGGGACGTAGTGGACGCGCCCGCGACGTAACGAGAGGAGCGGCGATGAGTCAGAAACGTCAACCGAAGGGCGTGCGGATCGGCGGCCAATTCGCCGCGAGCGCGAACCCCGAGTCGACCGTCACTCTTACGGGCGACGTCGCGACGGTTAAGAAGTCCGACCTCGTGATGGCTGAGTTGTCAGCCGGGGTAAGGGCACTCACCGAGTCCGGGAAGTGGCAGGCGTATCTCGACACGCAGAGCAAGTTCCATTCCTATAGCTTCGGCAACGCTCTGCTCATCGCACTGCAAAACCCCGACGCCACTCGCGTCGCCGGCTACCGGAAGTGGCAAGAGCTCGGACGCCAAGTGCGCAAGGGCGAGCACGGCATGTCCATTCTCGCGCCGATCGTTCGGACGCAGAAGGACGAGAGTGGCGACAAGGATAAGGACCGCAAGTACATCGCCGGATTCACCTCGGCCAGCGTCTTCGACGTGAGTCAAACCGACGGCGAGCTGTTGCCTGAGATCGCGCCACTGCTCACGGGCATGGCCGCTGAAGGCCAGTTCCAGAGTCTCTCCGACGTTGCCGCCGGCTTCGGCTTCACTGTCGAGAAGGAAGAGATACCCGGCGAGACCAACGGCTACTGCTCTCAGTGGGAGAAGCGAATCGCCATCGAATCACGCAACGATGAAGTCCAACAGGTCAAGACCCTGGCGCACGAGCTCGGTCACGCGCTCCTCCACGAAGAGGGCAACGAGTTGTCTCGCGACCAGAAAGAAATCGAAGCGGAGTCAGTGGCGTACGTCGTGAGTCAGTCGCTCGGCATCGACAGCAGCGGTTACTCCTTCGGATATCTCACGTCGTGGGGGCACGGCGACCCCGAGGCGGTCGAGAAGCAACTGAAGGACTCCGGTCAACGTATCCAAAAAGCAGCGCATCGCATCATCGAGTCCGTCGAAAGGATTCCCGCCAATGTCTGAGACAGCACAGCGCACCAGGCACGAGATCCGATCAGCCATCGAGACTGATGGGTTTTCTTGCGCCGAGTTTGGAGACCTCGCGCTCGAGGACTTCGATCTCGACGAGGAGGTTGACGTCACAGCCCTCAACGAGACGTGGGCCGCCGCTCAGAGTCTGTAAGGGAGCACGTCGCGGGCAGTTTGGTGATCTGCGTCACTTTCTCCCATCTAAAGGGGTATGGGAACCAACGTAAAGAGGCAACCGAAGGGCACCAGTTCCGGCGGTCAGTTCGCGTCCCGCGCCAATGCCGAGTCCACCGTCTCTCTTGATGAAGGCGCGCGAGTCGAACCGGATTTCGGTAAGCCGTACGCCGAAAGCGATCCATACGTGACGCCCGACGGCGATGAGGTCTTCATGTATCGCAAAGGCCAGAAGGTCCGCTTCTTCGACGCGCGAGGGAACCAGATCGGACCAGAACAGTCAAACGTCGCACCCGCAGTGGCCTACGCGCGGAGCCGCGGTTGGCGTAGCAAGGGGACATCGACGCACACCTCGATCTACCCTGCGTGTGAGCTCGAGCCAGGTCAGGTGGTTCTACTTCGCGACGTCGAGTGCGAGGTGATCTCAGATCCCATCGTTGGGGGAGCGAAGGATCGGTTCGGTCAGACCTTGGATGTGGTTCGGTTCCGTCGACTCGATACCGGCGAAGAGGGCCCGATGCACTTCGGGCCCGGCGGAATCGTCCACCTCGTCGATGGCGTAAGAGGAAGGGTATGAACCGGCAATCGAAGGGAACGAGCGCGGGCGGGCAGTTCGCACCGAGCACGAATTCAGAGTCAACGATCGAACTCACGACTTCTTCGTCGAGTGATCAGTTGTCCTACGGCGACTGCGAGATTGACGGTCACAAGTACTCGGTGGCAAAACTCGAGGAGACTAACGACACGGTCAGATACATGCTCGACGCCCAGGAAGGCGGGGGATGGCGGATCAACTACGACCGTCTGACGCGTCGAGCGACGGTCCGCGGCGTGACGCCGGCGCACAAGACTGCCGAGTGGCGTGAACGCGGTGAAGCCGACATTCGCAAAGTCCTCTCGACACTCGAATCAGATGCGCAGCTCTTCGAGCTCGACAGGAAGACCTATCGCGTCTACGGACCGTCGTTCCCGCTCTCTGAGTCGCAGCTCGCCGGTATCAATTCAGGCCAGATGATGTTGACGGGCGGGAACTCTGAAGACGAGTTGCTGATATTCGTCGACCACCACCGGATCGAACTCGATCGTCAGGCTGATGCTCGCCCGGATCTCATGCCGGCGATCGAGGAGAACCGTCGCTACATCGAGGGCGTCGAGTTCGCGGCTCGGATGGGTCGCGCGGCCGCCGAAGCCGGCACGGTCAGTGCGATGGCGAGGCGCGGGCTCTAAAACAGCCCGGCTTGATCGGCTCTGGCGACTTTCGGTGCGCGCTTGTTAGTTACGTTCACGGCGAGCGAACCTAGCTCCGGCATCTCGACACTGCGCCCGTCGAGAAGCTCACCGACAGTGAGCAGTTGAAGCCGGGGGTATCTCTTTTCCCAGGCACCCTCATACAAACCGGCGTCAGCCGCTTCAACGCGCATCGGTTTGGTAGGCGCTTCCATCGAGATGAGAACACCTATCGCTGCGTTCTCTCGCTCAACGACACCTCGCAGGTCTCGTAGTTGCGAGACGTTGACGTGGCCCGCCTTTACCGAGAAGATGACTTGCTTCGTTGCGCCGCCTACTTCATCATGGAAGAGCAGACGACCATCGATGCCGCGGTCTGCACCCTTCTTCTGCTCAACGGGCCGTGCGCCAACGAGTCCGAGTGCCCACCACTGAAACTGGTACGGATCGGAGGCGGCGAGATCCTTTGCTCCCTCGAGATCGGTGGGCTCGCCAATCACTTCAAACTTGGCCGCGTCGCCGTAGGCAGTCAGCAGACGGTTCTTGATGAGATTCACCGCAAGGTGTGTGATGTCGATCCCTATCCATCGTCGATCCATTCGCTGAGCTGCATCGATCGCGGTGCCACACCCACAAAATGGGTCGAGCGCGACGTCGCCGCGGTTTGAACTGCTCTCAAGAATGCGTTCGAGCAGTGCGACAGGCTTTTGAGTTGGGTAGCCCAGTCGCTCGGCGGCGCGAGCTCCTATTGGCGGTATATCGGTCCACACGTCCTGCGCTTCGGTGCCATCCATATCGTCGATGTATTGCTTCAGCGAAGGCACGCCGTTCTTCTTCTTTGGCCACAGAACACGACCCAGGTCATCAAGGCGATCTAGAGCTTCCTGAAGTGTCGCCGGCTCCGGAGTTCCGAGCAATGGTCGTAGATATCCGGGTATTGCCCAGTGCCGTCCCGAAGAGGTCGGATCTATTCCTCGCCAGGGTTGGCCAGAGTCTCCATTACGTGTCCCCGATCCTGTCAGAATCGTGGATCGATAACGGCGGCCATCCTCATCAGTGAAACGAAAGAAATCGCGTACGTAGCTTTCGGAGTAAGGGACGCGAGCGGGTTCGCAGCGGTGTTCGCCACTCGCCGCGTAGAAAAGAATTGAGTCGTGGACGGGACCAAACCGGTTTCCGCCACTATGTGCGTGCGTCCGCTTCCAGATGATTTCGGAGCGAAAATTCTGGGGACCAAAGATAGCGTCCATCAGCATCTTCAAATAGTGGCTCGCGGCAGGGTCGCAGTGTAAATAGATGGCGCCCGTTGGTCTCAGGGTGCGACGCAACTCAACGAGTCGTGGCGCCATCATCGAGAGATAGGCCAAGACGTCGCTCGGCCCGAGAAAGGCTCGCATGGCGATCAACGCGTCTGCGACCCGCCCGCCCTGCTCGACAGTTGACTCGTAGTCGCGCACCGCGGCTTGGTCCCAACGCCACGTGTCGGTGAAGACCTCCACCTGCGACGCGGCTCGTGACCCATCTTGCTCGGCGAAGAGGACGTTGTAATTGGCGTTCGAGTTGAACGGGGGATCTAGGTAGACGAGGTCGATCGACTCATCGGCGACGTAATGTTTGAGGACGTCAAGATTGTCGCCGTAGTAGAGACGATTTGGAGTCGGCATCGCGTTAGTTTCCCATCCGGCGGCGGCGGCTTCGTGCATATCCCGGCTTTTGCCCACGGCAGTACGACCATATATAGGTGTGCGTGGCAAATAGGCCCGCTCTGGCTCGTCTCGTGGGCGTTTAGCGACGTCAGCCGAAACGGCTGATCTGCGGTTGAAAAGGCCATATTTCCACGTATTCTTGGGATATCTGGCAGCGGCCGTATCGGTAGCGGGACAACTTTTTTCGGTTCGGGGTATTTAGCCGTCTGAGGTCGCACCGAGCGTCCGAAGCAGAAGGCGGACAAAGCATGACGAAGAGAGCATCAGGAGTCGGAGTTTCGGGAAGCTCGTCGACGCGAGTCGAACACGACCAGCCTGTTTCCGTCAGCACCAAGCCCGTCCCTGAGTTGATGAGCCTCTCTGACGCTGCCGCGATACTCGACATCCACCGAACTACTGCATACGGGCTCTACCATCGCGGCGAATTCCCAGTGCCGGTATTGAAGGTCGGCGCGAACTTGCGGGTGGTGCGACTTCACCTCCAGCAGTTCATAGATACTGGCGAGCCCGTCACGCTGCCATTTCGAGACTCACGCTCAATCGCGAGTTGACCTCTTTTTAGCATCAGATCGATTAACCGGTTTCTTCTTCGACTCCGCCATGATGCGTCCCATGATGCCCGCCGCGTCTTGGTCGCTCGCTTCAACGAAGTGTGAGTAGACCGACAGCGTCGTAGTTGGATTTGCGTGCCCCAGACGCCCCGACACCGTGCGCACCGGTACGCCTTCGGCAATGAGTCGTGTGGCTGCAAAGTGACGTAAGTCGTGGAGTCTCATGTTGTCGTAGCCCAGTTTGTTGCGAAGAGCGACAAAGTGCTTCGTCATGCTGGTTGGGGTCCAAGCGACGGACCCGCTAGGTGCGTGCGAGAACACGTAGGCGTCTTTCGACACTTTCGCGCCGATCAAATCCGCCCTACTTTGTGCGATGAGCCTCTGGGACTCGAAGACCTCGAGCGTGTCGTCATCGAGCGCCAAACGCCGATTGGAGTGCGTCTTCGTGCCTCGCTCTTCGATGCCCCCGGAGACCTCGACGATCGCACTCTCGATGGTCAGCGTCTTCAGTTTCGTGTCGATGTTGCGCCAGCGAATCGCACATATCTCTCCGCGACGCGCACCGGTCGTGGCCGCTATATGGAGGAAGTTTCCGACCTCTGGGTCGCGCCCGCGAGCTGCGTGGATCAGCTCTCCCACTTGCCTGGGATCTGGGGGAGTGAGATCAGACTTGGTTTGACGCGGAGGGGTCGCGTTCGCTGCCGGGTTCGTTGAGATCCAGCCCCAGAGAATGGCTTGACGGAACGCTCGACGAATGATGGCGTGAACCTGTCGGACCGTGGATGGCGACAGATGGATTCTCTTCGTGAGCCCTCGGTAAAGATCGTCCAAGTCCGTTGATTGGATGGCGTTGATTCGCAGATCGCCGAGTGCGGGGAGCGCCCAATTCGCGAGCAGGCTCTTGTAGGTCCGTAGCGTGGTTGGACTCAAGTTCATCTCGGCCATCAAGAGCCATCGTTCGACGAGTTGCTCGAAGGTGGCCGACGTGCCAGCGAATCGTCCAGCATCGGCCTCGCTGACCAAGCTATTGAGAACCTTTTGTGCCTCGCGCTTGGAGCCGTGCACTCGGCGGCTCAACTGACGTCGACGACCAGTCACCGGATCGCGCCCCGCCTCGATGCTGACCTCCCAGACCCCTTGACCCCTTGACCTGATCCGTCCGCTCATTGTTGAAGATTACGCGATTGCCCACGTCGCGTGGGTTTCGCGTGGGTTTTCCCCAACTACTGGAGCCTTCCATAAGACTATATTTCCTGATCAACCCTAGTGCGCCGGCCGGGACTTGAACCCGGAACCTGTTGATTAAGAGTCAAATGCTCTGCCAATTGAGCTACCGGCGCGTGACGAGTCTATATGGTGGGCGCCGACGACTTAGTTAGTTCAGTTGTGTTGAATGGCCTTCACTTCGAGGAACTCTTCGAAGCCATACTTGCCGAGTTCACGGCCAATCCCTGACTGCTTGTAGCCGCCAAAGGGCGCTACGACGTTGAACGCTCCTCCGTTGATTTCGACTTGGCCGGTGCGAAGCTTGCGCGCAACCTCGAACGCCTTTTCATCAGTGCCAGCCCAGACGCCGCCAGCGAGTCCGTACGTCGTGTCATTCGCGATGGCGATTGCCTCTTCTTCGGAGTCATACGGAATGATGCAGAGCACCGGCCCGAAGATCTCCTCCTGAGCGATGGCCATGTCGTTGCGAACGTCGGAGAACACGGTCGGCGCTACGTAGAAACCTTGTTCTAACCCGTCGGGCGCAGTCGGGCCGCCCGTCACAATGCGCGCCCCTTCGTCGATGCCCTTATTTATATAGTCGCGCACTCGCTGCTGCTGTGCGGCACTCACGAGGGGCCCGAGCAAGCTTTCGCCTGTGATCGGATCAGCTGGCATGAGACCTGCGCTCGCCTCGACCGCAAGGTCTTCGACTTCGCTCAATCGCTGGCGTGGCACGATCATGCGCGTCAGGGCCGAGCATGTCTGGCCAGAGTTAAGGTAGCACTTGAAGACGCCGTCACCCACCGCCTTGGTGAAGTCAGCGTCTTCCAAGATGATGTTGGCGGACTTACCACCGAGCTCGAGCGAGACGCGCTTGACCATCTGGGCCGCGAGTTCCATAACGCGCCTTCCCGCACGCGTCGAGCCAGTGAACGAGACCATGTCGGTCTTTGGGTGCACGACAATCGCTTCGCCGACGACCGGTCCCGTACCCGAGACCATGTTGAAGACGCCGCGCGGAAGACCGATGTCGTGGACGATGTCCGCGAAGAGGAACGCGTTGATGGGCGCCACTTCGCTCGGCTTCAGTACGACGGTGCAACCAGCGGCGAGGGACGCCGCTACTTTGTTCGCGATCTGGTGCAGCGGGTAGTTCCACGGCGTGATAGCGGCGACAACGCCGACGGGTTCACGCACCAACGTCGAGTTGCCGACCTCTTCCTCCCATACGAAGTCCATCGCGCGCTGCGCGTTATCGCTGAACGTGATGGTCGGTAGGCCGACCTGGATGCCCTTGGAAAGCATGAGCGGCATGCCAACTTCGTTTGCGATGGCGAGCGCAATGTCGTCACTGCGCTCCGCGAGCTTCTCCGAGATGCGCATCAAGTACTCGCCACGTTCCTTCGGGCTCGTGTTCGACCATGCGTCAAAGGCTGCTGCGGCGGCCTCGACGGCGAGGTTCGCCTCCTCAACGGTGCCGGCCGGGATCGTGGCGTAGAGCTCACCCGTACCTGATGAGGTCACCTCAATGGTCTCGCCCGACGTGGCAAGCACCCACTCGCCGTTAAGGTAGAACGAGTCGCGAACGATGGTCATTGGTGTTCCCCCAGTAGCAGCCGTGAGTCGGCGCCAAAGCGAAATCTACTCGTCGCGTTCTCGCATGTGTCAGCGAACGTTGACGTAGGACCACGCGACGAGAGGGCTGATGCTTCGGGTGAGCGACGGGGGTCGAACCCGCGACCTCCAGGACCACAACCTGGCGCTCTAACCAACTGAGCTACGCCCACCAAGACCCACCAATATTACACAGGCTTTCTCGTGGCTCACCAATACGCGTGAGTTCCTTCACTACGCTTTCCACGACGCCCCTGTAGCTCAACTGGATAGAGCAGACGGTTTCTACCCGTCAGGTTGCGGGTTCGACTCCTGCCGGGGGCACTATCGTCGCGCCGACGTCGACGGGATTAATGCCGACCGCGCCCGCTCGCGAGACGCGGACGGGCGCGGTTGACCAGTTAGTGACCGCCGAAGCCCCCACCGAAGTCGCGAGCGAGCTCCGCCAGGTTCGGCACTCCGAGTCCGGTCGCTTCGTTGAAGGTCGTTCCCGGATTCCCCGTGAAGTAGATGTTGTCGTTCGACGTGCCCGCCTGATTGAGCTGAGTGAACGGGGAGTTGTTCGACGTCGCGAATCGGTAGATCGACGGGTTCCAGAAGCCCACCCGGTGGCCCAGGTACGAGTCGATGACAGCGGTCGAGCCGTTGAGCTGTGGCGCAACGAAACTCGTGCCGCCAACCGCGCCTTCGAGCAGCGGCTCACCGGCCTGGGCAAAAGCAGGGGAGTAGAGGAGAAAACCCGAGAACGGATCGGCGTCAGTGGAAAGGTCCGGGACCGCTCGCCCCCCGCCGATTCCTCGCTGGACGGACGGATTCAGATTGAAGTTCCACGCGGTCGGTTCAATCAATCCGCCTCCGACATTGCTGTAGTCGGTCGGCGTGAGGTATTCAACGGCCTGGTAGGAGTTGGTCCCCGAGACGCCCTGTTGATACGACGGTGCCGGCTCGTCCTGACTGAAACCGCCGCCGCCGCCGACGGCGTTGGCCTCCGCAGCAGCCGTTAAGGAGGTGCCTCCCCATGTCGCGAATGCGGGCCAGAGGTAGTCCCAGCCCCAGGCACGCTGCTGGCCCACGTTGATCGTTTGAGGAGTGCTCGCGTCAGGGAACCCGGGGGGACCGATAACGGTCCCACTCCACGGAAGCGTCGTACCGCCAGCCGCCGTGATGTAGGGGCTGTCTGCGGGCGTGTCAACCGAAAGGTTGGTCGTGCCAATGTCGCCGCTGGCGTCGTACGCGCCCGAGTCGCCGGCCGCGTCAAATGCCGACTGGCCCTGCGCGGCGAGTTCGAGGAACGCTTCGTCAAACGCGGCGACGTACGCCGAGGTCTCTTCTCCCTGTGCGACGACCGACGCGAGATAGGTCTCTGACTCGCCCCAACTCGTCGACACACTGCTCGCGATGTTCTGGCTGGCGGCAGTGAAGAACGCGTCGGCGAATCCTGGGTCGGAGTTGGGCGCCTGGTAGACGATCACGTTGGCTCCTGGAGCGATGGCGCCGGACTGCTCGACGTCGAGGTCAGTTTCGCCGGTGCCATTCGCGTTACTCGGCGCACCTGGCCCGCCGTCGATGTTCTCGACCGTCAGCGAACGTCCCGTAGTGGGCAGACCGAGAATGTTTGACCAGAAGTACTGAGGCGCCCACAGCTGCGGGTTATTCGGATCGGGATCGAGCGCCGCGAGTGTGACGATGGCGAGCGTCTGTCCCGCGCCAGCGTCGTTGCTCTCCAGTGGAGTGAGACCGTAGTTCTGCTCGAAGTTCTTAGGGGTGTTGCACGCATCGGGAAGTCCCGAGAGCGCGAGGCATGAGTTCGGGCTGGTCTTGTCGGCGGCGGTCACCGTCACGTCCGCGTGGACGGCGTCACTTGAGAACGGTGCGTAGTTGGTAAGACCAAAGACGGCGAGCACGAATGACGCGAGTTGCGGCGGCAGCTCCGGTGGGGTCGTGGGGCCGTAGACGTTTTGAGCCGGGACTCCCTGGAATCCCTGGTGGCCGGGAAACGCTGGAACGTGGTACTGATCTTGCTGCACCGAGAGTGCGGCATCGTACTCACCCGCGGTGCCCATTGTTGAGACATCAACGTCGTCGGCGTAGACGGTCGACGTGATGCCGAACTTTGACAAGTAGGTCGTGAGGGCCCTGATGTTGCTCTGGCTCTGTCCATATTGTTGGGCGAACTGGCTCGCGGACAGATACGAGGAGAGGCCGTTTTCTACGCTTGCCTCGAGCTGGCTCTTGTTCTGCTCATCGAGGATGAATGACACGGTTTCAGCTTGGCTCGCTGGCGTCGAACCGAAGACCGTTGTTCCCGGTATCTGCGCAGGACTCCCGTCGTAGCCGACAGGCGTCCAACCGCCGCTACTCGCACCCGCTTCGAGCGCCAACACCGGCGAAAGCGCTAGTGCCAGCGCACACAGCGCAACGCCGGTCCGTAGTCCGATCGAGGTCTTACGCATCTCGTCCCCCCTTGGCCACCCAATGAATGTCGCATGACAATGTCGCGGTGCAGGGGAGTGTACTGAGGCTCATCTCGAGTTACCACTGAATGTCCATACAGAATGTCAAATTTGTGTCGACCGAGCCCACCGGCATGCAGCCGGCGACTTGTTAGCGTGCGCCGAAGCCTCATTCGAGTGCCGGGAGATTCGACGCCCTGGGCTGGTCGTCTATTGGTGAGTTGGGTTCTCGCCTGCGCAAAGCCGCCCAAAACGGGCTCCTCACGTAGGCATTCACGTCGCCTCCGTTCGCTTAATTGTCCGTTAATTCGATCAAATTGCCAAAGTTCTAAACCACTTGCGCTTAGTGAAGAAGTTTGTTTAGATCTGGCTTGCACGGGCTGGGTCGAGACGCGCATATCCGTTCACTAGGGAGGGCACTGAACATGACAGGAATCTTAAGGATGCGCTTATCAGCGGCGATAGTGCTTGCAGTTATTGCCGCGGTACCGATCGCGCTGCAATCGAGTCGAGCCTCAGCGTCGCCGGGCCCAAACGCACCGACGCAAGTGCCCTCAGGATTTAGCCCGGTCGACCTACCGGGCGTTCAGCTGTTCGGCGACACGCCGTCCACTCAGGTCGTGACGGTGTCGTTCATACTGCAAGAGCAAAACATGCAGTCACTCGAGGCTCAGGTTGATGCTGGCATCCCAAGTTCGCAATACCTGTCGGTTGGCCAATTCGCCAACCAGTACGGACAGCCCACGTCGAACATCCGCGCGCTGACAAGCTATCTACAGGGCTACGGCATCCAGACCAATGTCTACGCAGACGACCTCGACGTGGTCGCTACCGGCACGGTGGCCCAATTTGACAGTGCGCTCACGGTCACCGAGAGGAACGCGACCGTACCGGCGCAGAGGGGTACTGACGGGTTTGGCGCAGTGCGCCAACAGAACATCTACACCAACACGCAGCCGCCGCTGTTGCCGTATCGGCTGGCCAGCTTCGTGACGGCCATCCTCGGGCTGAGCGACTACGGCCCGTTCGTGAGCGACAGCGTGCCTGCGTCGTCCCACGACAGTCCCCAGACAGGGAACTCGAACAGTTGCACGGCTGAGTTCGGTCTGTCCGGCGGATGTCTCCTGCCGTCGAACTTCGCAAAAATGTACGACTTGGACCCGCTTTACGCGCGAGCAAACGGTTCTGGCGAGACGGTCGGCATCGTCACGCTGGCGCCAGTTGACCCGGGCGCGCCGCAGTACTTCTGGAGCAACATCGCTCACGTGAATCGCACTGGCTCTTTCTCCGTCGACAGCGTCGATGGCGGCGGATCGCTTCCCCCAAGCGGGTCAGTGGGCTCTGACGAAACTGACCTCGACGTCGAACAGTCCGGATCCCTCGCCCCCGGCGCGAACGTCATCGCCTACGAGGCGCCGAACACGGACTATGGGTTCGCCGACGCGTTCTTCACCGCAGCGAGCCAAAACATGGCGGGCTCCGTCTCAGCGAGCTGGGGCGAATCGGAGACCGACCTCGCGGCATCGATCCTGTCCGGTGACGAGGCGGCCGGCTATCAGCAGGCATTCGACGAAGCCTTCCTAGAGATGGCCGCGCAGGGTCAGTCCGCGTTTACGTCCTCCGCCGACAACGGGGCCTACATCGCTCAGGACACCGGCACCACGAACCTGTCGGTGGATGATCCGGGGGACAGCCCCTACATCACGGCCTGTGGCGCTACGTCGCTGCCCGGAACCACGTATTTCTCTTCAACACTGACCGCCACGACCACGACCACGCGCATCTGGGGCTGGGACTATCTGTGGCCTGCCATCGCCCAGGCCACCGGCGAAACGTTGGCCGAAGCAGCTGAAACAGATGTCGTGGGCAGCGGCGGCGGATTCAGCACGCTCGAATCCACACCGAGCTACCAGCAGAACGTATCGGGCACGCACAACTTCCACGCGGTCGAGTACCTCACCCCGACCGACTATGAAACGATTGCTCCGGGCCTCGTTGAGCCGACGGCATGGAACTTCAATCCCACGCCGAGCGTCACTTCCGGCTTCGGCAATGGGCGGGCCGTTCCCGACTTGGCGACTGACGGAGATCCGCAGACGGGCTACCTCGTCTACGGCGCGTCGGTGGGCGGTCTCAATGAATTCGGCGGCACGAGCTTCGTGGCGCCCCAGCTCAATGGCTCGACCGCGGTCATCGACTCGTACCTGGGCCACCGCGTCGGCTTCTGGAACCCGACGATCTACGCCGCGGCGTCCAGCTTCAACTCACCGTTCACGCAGGTGAATCAGACGAGCACGAGCAACGACAACATCTACTACACGGGGAATCCCGGCCAGGTCTACAACGAGGGCGTCGGCCTCGGGCAGCCTGACCTGGCAAAGTTGGCGGGCGACTTCGGGTACAGGTTCTAACGCCAGCCGTTTGCGGGCGAGCGCTGGGTCGTCGTGAAGGCGACCCAGCGCTCGGCGGCGTTCCCGCCCAAGGAGAACGCCCCGCCACCAAATAAGAGGTCGACCCCAATCTGTCGGGGCACCCGGATTCGAACCGGGGACCTCTGCGTCCCAAACGCAGCGCGCTAACCAAGCTGCGCTATGCCCCGTTACTTCTTGTCAATACTCCTACGACGCTACTACTCCCCGAATTTTACGCTTCGGCCGAGGGTCGCTCGGGCCATTGCGCCTCACTGGCGTACGAACAGTGCGAGCATTGCTTGAACCGAGCGCGACAATATTTACCGTCCGCGAATATTGCGCTGCCTATGCTGTGCGCGACTGGGGGGTGCGATGGCGTACGAGTGGATTACTGACGCTCTGGACGAGACGTGGTCGTCAATCGAACGGACGATGCGGCCGCGCGAACCGAGTGCATACGATGCGCAGACTCCGTGTCCCGGTTGGAGCGTGCGAGACGTCTTGAGCCACTTGATCGGATTCGAGCTCCTGCTTCGCGGAGAGTTCGTGCTCGATCAACACGACGGGCCATGGCCCTCGCACGTGAAGAACCCGATCGGTGAGGTCAATGAACAGATGGTTGAGCGATACCGGTCGCTGCCGGGTCCTGAATTGCTCGATCTCTTTCGAGTGACGACGGAGCGGTCTCTCGAGCACCTTCGCTCACTCGACGAGGAAGCCTGGGAGAAGGTGGGCTGGAGCCCCGAGGGCGAACGCCCCTTTCACCGGTTTCAAGAGACCCGCGTCCTCGACGGCTGGATTCATCTCCAAGACATTCGCGACGCGCTCCTCGAACCGAGCGACGATCACGGCCCGGGCGAAGAGATCGTCGTCAATCGCTTCGAGTCGGCGTTGCCATACGTCATCGGGAAGAAAGCGGGGGCGAATGACGGCACGCTGGTCCAGATCAACTTGAGCGGGCGCCTCGCTCGGTCGATCCTCATCGGCGTAGAGAACGGACGAGCGAACGCGATCGAGCGTTCGACCGATCCGCCGACACTGGAGCTGACGACGCCTGTCGCTCTGTTCTGGCGACGCGCCGCCGGCCGCATCTCCGCTGAGGCGTTCTTGCGAGCGTCGGCGACGGACGTGCGCGGTGACGAGAAGCTGGCTGAGTCATTCGCCGACGCGCTCGCCATCATGATTTAGAGCTTTTCGGACGAGCCGGTAGGATGTCAGCTCCTATGCGCGCCACTACTACCACCACGGAGAACAACAAGGTCAAGCTGATCGTCGAGGTTGACGACGAGGAGATGGCAACGGCCATCGACGCTGCCGCGAAGAAGCTCTCCAAGCAGGTCAGCATCAAGGGCTTCCGCAAAGGCAAGGTGCCAAAGAGCGTGCTCATGGCCCACCTCGGCGGGCCAGCCGCACTTCGGGGCGAAGCGATTCAAGACGCGATCCCGGACTTCTACGCGCTTGCCGTCTCTGACACGCTCATCGATCCCATCTCGAAGCCTGCGATCAACATCACCTCGGGCGAAGAAGAGGGAACCCTCGTCTTCGAGGCTGACGTTGACGTGCGCCCGGAACTCGAGATAACGGGTCAGCGGGACCTGCGCGTGACCATTCCCTCTCCGATCGTGACCGACGATGAGGTCGACGCGCAGATCGACCGCTTCCGCGAGACCGACGCCGTCTTGAAGGAAGTCGACCGGCCCATCGTCACGGGCGACCTCGTCACGATGGACGTCCACGTCGAACAAGTTGACTCCGACGACGAGCCGCTCGACATGGGCGACTTCATGTACACGGTCGGGTCGGGCAACATCACAGAAGGCGTTGACGACCTCATTCTCGGACTCAAGGCGGGCGAAGAGCTCAAGCTCAACGGAACCTTCGGTCAAGGTGGTGTCGCGACCTACGAGATGTCCTTGAAGAAGGTGCAAGAGCGCGAGCTGCCCGAGCTCACCGACGAGTGGGTGCAGGAGAACACCGAATGGGAAGACGTCGCCGCGATGCGCGAACGCATCTTCGAACAGATGCGTCGGATGCGCGTCGCTGAGGCGCAGCGCTCCCAGCGCGACTCAGTTCTCGTCGCACTCAGTGAGCTCGTGAGCACCGCCGACGCGCCCGAGTCGCTCGTCCAAGACGAAACCAACGAGCGGCTCCACGATCTCGGTCACCGACTTGAGCAGCAAAAGCTCAACCTCGACACGTTTCTCCAAGTGACGAATCAGAGCCCGGACCAACTGCTCGAGACGCTGCGCGAAGACGCCGCGCGTGCGGTGCGCATCGACCTCGCACTGCGGGCACTCGCGCGCGAAGAGAATCTGGAACCGACCGAAGAAGAGATCGAGGAGGAGCTCGCGACGACGGCGGAGTCGATGAACGTCTCGACCGATCTGTTGCGATCGAACCTGCGCGACACCGGTCGGGTCGTCACCTTTCGGTCGGAAGTCGCGAAGATGAAGGCGTCGCGCTGGCTGAACGAGCACGTGACCTTCATCGATCCCGAAGGAGTCGAGATCGATCCGTCGCTCCTCAAGCCCGAAGAGGCCGACGAGCCGGATGAGTCGGACGACGTCGACGCATAGGGTAGTTCCGTGAACGACAATTTTCGAGCCCAGAACTACCTCGTCCCCACGGTCGTAGAGTCTTCCAACCGCGGCGAGCGGGCCTACGACCTCTACAGCCGACTGCTGCGCGAGCGCATCATCTTCCTCGGCACCCCGATTGACGACTCCATCGCGAACCTCGTCTGCGCGCAGCTGCTGTTCCTCGAGTCCGAGGATCCTGAAAAGGACATCAACCTCTACATCAACTCACCTGGTGGGGACATCACCGGGCTGCTCGCGATCTATGACGTCATGAAGTACATCAAGTCCGACGTGTCGACGTTCTGCTTCGGCCAAGCGGCTTCGGCGGCCGCGGTGCTGCTCGGCGCCGGCGCGCACGGCAAGCGGTTCGCGTTGCCCCACGCGCGGGTACTCCTGCACCAGCCATGGGGTGGCGTGGGCGGTCAGGCGTCCGACATCGAAATCCAGGCCCGCGAGATCCTTCGAATGAAGGACCTGCTCAACTCCATGCTCGCGAGCGACACGGGTCAGTCCGAGGATCGGGTTAATAAGGACACCGACCGGGACTTCATCATGAGCGCCCAGGAGGCCGTGGAATACGGCCTGATTGACGAAGTCATCTCCGCGCGGCTGTAAGGTACCTCGTTTTCAGGGTTCGAGATCGTAGGATGGGCGCGGCGGTAGGTCAGTCGGAGGGTGTGTCCGTGGCAATGGTGGGTGAGAGTAGCGTCCTCGTGCAGTGCAGTTTCTGTACGAAAGGTCAAGACCAGGTGAGCAAGATCATCGCGGGCGAGCACGTCTACATTTGCAACGAGTGCGTCGATCTCTGCAACGACATCCTGACTGAGGAGCTCGGCGACCGTTCAGGGGGCATCCGTGGCTAAGTTCGGCGAAGGCAGCGACCTCATCAAGTGCAGCTTCTGCGCGAAGGGTCAAAAGCAAGTCAAGAAGCTCATCGCGGGCCCGAGCGTGTACATCTGTGACGAGTGCATCGACCTGTGCAACGACATCATCGCCGACGAGTTCGGCGACCGTCCCGAGTTCGTTCTCGATGAGCTGCCTACCCCTCGAGAGATCTCGGCCTTCCTCGACGAGTTCGTCATCGGACAGGTTGACGCGAAGAAGATCCTCGCCGTCGCTGTCTACAACCACTACAAGCGCATCCAGACGGGCCCGCTGCACGACGACGACGTAGAGGTCGCGAAGTCGAACGTGCTGTTGCTCGGCCCGACGGGCTGTGGCAAGACGTTCCTCGCCCAGACCCTCGCTCGCATGCTCAACGTGCCCTTTGCCATCGCCGACGCGACCGCACTCACAGAAGCCGGCTACGTGGGTGAAGACGTCGAGAACATCTTGCTCAAGCTGCTCTCGGCCGCGGACTTCGACGTGAAGCGCGCCGAGCGCGGGATCATCTACATCGACGAGATTGACAAGATCGCGCGCAAGGCGGAGAACCCGTCGATCACGCGCGACGTGTCGGGCGAGGGTGTGCAACAAGCGCTCCTCAAGATTCTTGAGGGCACCGTCGCGAGTGTCCCGCCCCAAGGCGGACGCAAGCACCCGCACCAAGAGTTCATCAACATCGACACCGCGAACATCTTGTTCATCTGCGGTGGCGCGTTCGCGGGTCTCGAAGAGATCATCGAGCGACGTTTGGGAAAGAAGTCGATGGGCTTCAACCAGCCGGTGCAGTCGAAGCGTCGCGGCGACATCGAGCTGTTCCGTCACGTGCTCCCCGAAGACATGGTCAAGTTCGGACTCATTCCCGAGTTCATCGGGCGACTCCCGATCGTCGGTGCAGTGCAACAGCTCGACCGCGAGATGTTGATCCAGGTGCTCACCGAGCCGAAGAACTCGCTCGTGCGGCAGTTCCAGCAGGTGCTCGCCATGGACGGCGTTGAGCTCGTCATCGAGCCCGACGCGCTCGAAGCGATCGCCGACCTCGCCCTTGAGCGCGGCACCGGTGCGCGCGGGCTTCGCTCGATCCTCGAGCACGTCCTGCTCGAGCCGATGTACGACGTGCCCGGGCGCAGTGACGTCGTGCGCTGTGTCGTGACCGTCTCGTCGGTGCGGCTGCACGAGGCGCCCAGCTACGAAATGCGAAAGGCGCCGCGAACCCGTCGCGCGAGCTAAGCCGTGCGTTTCGCTTCCTACGCTGAGGCGTTGACGTGGCTCGAGTCGCACGTGGACTACGAGCGAGTTGCTCCGAATCGCCAACCGGTCCCCACACTCGAGCCCATTCGCGACACGCTCGCTCAGTTCGCTGATCCGCAGGGCGATTATCCGTCCATCCACGTGACCGGGACCAACGGCAAGGGCACCACGACGACGATCACGAGCGCGCTGTTGCAGGCAACAGGACTGCGTGTGGGGACATTTACGAGTCCGGACCTGCACTCGATCAACGAGCGCATCGCCGTCAACGGCATCTCGATCGACGACGACGACTTTGTCACCGTGCTCGAGCGCCTCTCGGACGTCGAGTCAGTGACCGGGATCGTGCTCACTCGTTTCGAGCTGTTGACCGTGGGCGCGTTGTTGCACTTCTCCGACGAGGGCGTCGATGTCGCGGTGATAGAAGTCGGCATGGGCGGCACGTGGGACTCGACCAACATCATTGACTCCGACGTGGCCGTGCTCACGAACGTCGATCTCGATCACACCGCCGTGCTCGGTACGACGGTCGGCGCCATCGCGAGCGACAAAGTTGGCATCTTTCGCCACGACGGCATTGCGATCGTTGGCACCACGAACGCGATCGTCGTCGAGATCGCCCAGGAACGCGCGAAGGAGCTCGACGCAACGCTGTGGCTGCTCGGCGACCAGTTTGTGCTCGAGGACAATGAGCTCGCTCTCGGTGGGCGCGCGATCACGCTGCAGACTCCCTACGCGCACTACGAAGAGGTGCTCGTCGACCTTCACGGGATTCATCAGGGCGTGAACGCGGCGACTGGCATTACCGCAGCAGAGGCGTTCCTCGGTCGCGCGCTCGGCGAGGACGTCGTCGGGTCCACGCTTGCTCACGTGCAGATGCCTGGTCGCATGGAAGTTATCGCGAGGAACCCGATGATCGTCGTCGACGGCGCGCACAACCCCGCGGGGATGCGCGCTCTGGTGGCGACGCTCGACGGTGCCTTCGACGTGCGAGGTGAGCGTCGCTGCGTGCTCGGCATGCTCACGGGACGTGACATCAACGACATGATCACCCCGCTGCTGGGTGCCGGCTTCAGCGAGTTCTACTGCTGCGCGCCGAACTCGCCACGCGCCGTACTGGCGCGCGAGCTGGTCGCGGCACTCGAGCGCAACGGGGCGGTTGCCTACGAACATCCGAACGCGAAGGTTGCACTCGCGCACGCGCGCGAACGTTCGACCGACGAAGATCTCATCGTGGTGACGGGCAGCCTCTACCTCGTTGCCGAGATTCGCGGCGAGGTGTTGCACATCCCTTCACGACATCTCGGGTGAGACTGTTAGTCTGCACGGCGTGAAGAGAACACTGGTCATCGTGAAGCCCGACGGCGTCGAGCGCGGCCTCGTGGGAGAGATCGTCGCACGCTTGGAGCACAAGCAACTCACGCTGGTGGCGGCCGAGCTGCGCACTATCGATGTCGCCACGGCGAAGCGCCACTACGGCGAACATGAGGGCAAAGCGTTCTACGACGGACTCGTCACCTTCATCACCCGTTCGCCGTCGCTGGTGATGGTGGTAGAGGGCCCCGAGGACACGTGGAAGATCGTGCGAACGATGATGGGTGTGACGAACCCTGCCGAAGCAGCACCCGGAACGATCCGCGGCGACCTCGCGGTAGAGATGTCAGAGAATCTCATTCATGGTTCGGATTCCAGTGAATCAGCGGCCCGTGAAATAAGGATTTTCTTTCCAGACTTGGAATAACGAGTTCCACTGGCTCATCGGCGCAATCATGGCCTAGCCTTGTACGGAGCGCATCGTCGCACGCCGCTAGAAGGAATCTATGGTTGACAGTCGTTTTTCACTTTTAGGCCGTGATATGGCGGTCGACCTGGGCACCGCGAACACTCTTGTCTACGTGAGGGGCCGCGGCATTGTCCTGAACGAGCCGTCCGTCGTCGCGGTTGACGTGAAAGATGGCAAGCCTTTGGCCGTTGGCGCCGAGGCCAAGCGCATGATCGGGCGCACGCCCAGCAACATCCAGGCCATTCGGCCCTTGAAGGACGGCGTCATCGCCGACTTTGAGATCTGCGAGAAGATGCTGCGCTACTTCATCCACCGTGTCCACCAGCGCCGGTTCGCAAAACCCCGCATGGTCATCTGCGTGCCCTCGGGCATCACCGGCGTCGAGCAGCGTGCCGTCATGGAAGCGGCTGAGTTCGCGGGTGCGCGCAAGGCGTACATCATCGAAGAGCCGATGGCAGCAGCGATTGGCGCAGGTCTTCCGATCCACGAGCCAACGGGCAACATGGTCGTTGACATCGGCGGCGGCACGTCGGAGGTCGCAGTCATCTCACTCGGTGGCATCGTGACGAGTCAGTCGATTCGCGTCGGCGGTGACGAACTCGACGAGGCACTCGTCGCGTACGTGAAAAAAGAGTTCCAGCTGGCACTCGGTGAGCGCACGGCAGAAGAGATCAAGATGCAGCTCGGTTCGGCGTTCCCGCTTGAAGAGGAGCTGCGGGCCGAGATTCGCGGACGTGACCTCGTGACGGGACTGCCAAAGACGGTGATCATCTCGACCGAACAGATCCGCGAAGCCATCTCCGAACCCGTGCAGGCCATCGTCGACGCAGTGAAGGTCACCCTCGATCGCACGCCGCCCGAGCTGTCCTCAGACCTCATGGAACAGGGCATCGTCCTAACGGGTGGGGGAGCGCTGCTGGCGGGACTTGCCGCGCGCTTGGAGTACGAGACCAACATGCCGATCATTGTGGCGAATGACCCCTTGAACTGCGTGGCCCTCGGCAGTGGAATGTGTCTCGAAGAGCTCGAAGTCTTCGCGCGCATGTTGAAGACCAGTCCATCGCGTTAGCGCGTGGCCACCGACCGTTCGCGTCGACGTACCTGGACCTTCTCTGTCGCGATACTTGTCACACTGCTCATCCTCTACTTGACGACGGGCGTCGCCTCGGGGCTGCGTAGCGGCGCCAACATCATCATCACGCCCTTTAGCTGGGCGGTGAACGCGATCGCGCGTCCCGTCGGTCATACGTTCGCGGGCATGATCGACTACAGCGACGTCGTCGCTCAGAACGAGAAGCTGCGCTACGAGCTCGGCGAGGCGGAAGAGCGCGCCAACCAAGGCTGGGCCTTCGCCCGCCAGCTCCAACAGATCACGACCCAGCTCAACGTTCCCTTCGTCGGATCGATTCCCACCGTCGCGGTGCAGGTCATTTCGCTCTCGCCCACGAACTTCGCCGCGACGATCCAGATCTCCAAGGGTCGCGACAGCGGGATCTTGGCCGGCATGCCGGTCGTCGCCAACGGCGGTCTGGTGGGGCGGGTAATGGCGACGTCATCCAATTCTGCGACCGTCCAGCTCATCACCGACACCTCGTCGGCGATCGGGGTGACGTTCAAATCGGGCAAGACCGACCTCGTCGTATCGGGCCGGGGACTGAACAACGGCCTCGAGGCGACATCGGTCCCCCTCAACTCCGACGTCGGACCAGGCACGAAGCTCTCGACCGACGGGCTGAACGGCGCGCTCTATCCCGCGGGCATACCGGTCGCGACGGTCGACGACGTCACCCTCACACCGGGGGCTGCCTCATACAACCTCACCCTCAAACCGGCCGCTGACCTGCGCCATCTGACGTACCTCGACGTCGTGCTCTGGGAGCCGCCTGCGTGAGAAAGGCGCTGCTGCCGGTCACACTCGCCACGCTGTTCATCGTTGCGATCCAGCTCGCGGTCTTCTCCTCGTGGCGATTCGCCGGGGTGGTCGTGATGATCGTCTGGCTCTGGCCGCTCGCGATGGGACTCACTGGCCTCACCGCGCTCGCGATGTGGAGCGCGGTCGTCGCCGGTGTCTTCTTCGACACGCACTCGACGACGCCGTTCGGGCTCACCGCGCTGGTCGCGATCGCTCTCGCGTATGGCGCGTCGCGCCTCGGCCGCGAGGGAGTGGGGGACCTCGATTCGGCGGCGTGGTGGGTGACGCCGTTGATCGCCGCGGCCGCCGGTTTCGTTGCGCCCGCGCTGTTTGTGGGGGCGAGCTTCTTCACGTTTAACTTCTCGCTCTGGCGTGACGGCCTGCTCGCTGCAATGATTGTGAACGCAGTGGCATTCTTTCTTCTCGCTCGACCGATGACTCGACTCGCCCGATGGGTGGCCAGCGTGGGGAGCGCACGTTGAAGGGCTCGTGGCGCGAACGACGTGCCGGGTCGTGGTACTCGCGACTCTGGCGGCCGTGGGTGTCGCTGCATCCGTTCCGCGGTCGCGGTCGCACCATCAACGAGCCCAAGCCGGTCGGCATCCGCGACCTGGTCGCGTCACCGAGCGAGGTGCAGTCACGTCCCGCAAGGCGCTGGCTCGTCATTGGTGGATTCTTCGCGCTGCTCATGATCGGCCTTATTGTTCGGCTCTTCTTTCTTCAGGTAGTGGACTACAAGGCATCCGCCGCGGCGGTGGCCTCCAACTCGCTGCAAAAGACGACGATTCCGGCGACCCGCGGTGTCATCCTCGATCGCGGCGGGCACCCTCTCGTCACCAACGTGACGACGACTGAGATCCGACTCTCGCGCGAGGAAGCGGTGCTCCACCCCACCATCAAGGGGGCACTCTCGTCCCTGACCGGGGTCAGTGTGAAGCAGATCAACGCCGATCTCGCGAACGTGCAGTACAGCCCGTACCAGCCCGCGCCGATCATGATCAACGCGCCGGCGCGCGACGTTGAGTTCATCCGCCTTCACCCGGGGGAGTTTCCCGGTGTCTCGGTGCTCGACACGTCGACACGCGAGTACCCCAACGGCGGCAACGTGGCTGCCCAGATACTCGGCTACCTCGGCCCAGGGGGTCAGAACGGCACCATGGTCGGCAAGAGCGGCGTTGAGTCGTACTACGAGCAGTATCTGCGGGGCAAGCAGGGCACGAGCACCCTGGAGGTGAACGCACAGCATCAGATTGTTGGCACGGTGAAGACGACTGAGCCAAGCGAGGGCGACTCGGTCGTGCTCAACATCGATACCCCCTTGCAAGAGCAACTCGAGAACTACCTCAGCACGGAGATTCTCGCTGACCGTCACTCCATCGATCCGGTATCCCACAAGGTCCCCGAGGCGCTCAATGGCGCCGCGATCGTCATGAATCCGAGCACCGGAGCGATCTACGCGATGGCGAGCTATCCGTCCTACAACCTCAACTCCTTTGTCAGTGGGCTCACCACACCGGAGTACAAGCAGCTCCTCAATGAGGGCGCCTTCAACAACTTCGCCATTCAGGGTCTGTACACACCGGGTAGCACGTTCAAGCTCGTCACGGCAACGACCGAACTTCAGACGGGCATCTTCTCCCCCTACAAGCTGGTTGACGATACCGGCACCTTCGTCGTGCCAGATTGCTACAAGGAAGCCAACCACGGACTGTGCGAGTTTCACGACGACGACAACGACGCCGCGGGCTGGATCGACCTGCCGCAGGCTCTCACCGTCTCTTCGGACTACTACTTCTACAACCTTGGCTATCTCTTCTGGTCCGACCAAGCGCAGTACGGCGAGACACCGATCCAGAACGTCGCGGCCGACTATGGACTCACCGAACCGACCAACATCGACCTGCCGAACGAAGCAACGGGTCGCGTGGATTCGCCTGAAGTGCGCAAGCAGCTCCACGCGGAGGACCCGGTGGCGTTCCCGCACACCACCTGGTACACGGGTGACAACATCGAGATGGCCTTCGGTCAGGGCACGACGGCGATCACCCCGATCGCCCTCGCGAATGCGTATGCCACGTTCGCCAACGGCGGCACGCGCTACGCACCCGAGGTGGCGGCCGCGATCCTCAACCCCCACGGACAGGTCGTCGTTCGCTACACCCCCCACGTCATTGGTCACGTGAACCTGCCCGCGGGCGTGCGCGACCCCATCCTCGATGGCCTGAGCGGCGTCGTGCAGGACACGGACGGCACCGGCTACCCGGCCTTTCACACGTACTTCCACCACTCGCTTGCCGAGTTCCCGATCGCGGGCAAGACCGGCACGGCGAGCAACCAGCCCGGCGTCGAGCCGAACTCTCTCTTCGTCGGCTTCGGGCCAACGACCCACCCTCAGTACGTCGTCATCTGTGTGATCGACGAGGGTGGCTACGGCGCCGACGCGTCGGCACCGGTTGTCGCCAAGACCTTCAACTATCTCGTGAGCCACCCAGTACCAGCCCTCACGCTTCGCCCGGCGCTCACCCTGCCGACCGGCAAGAATGCGGCCAAATCTAAGAACTCTTCAACGACGACGACCACTACCACCGCTCCGACCAGCGCCGGGACCACCACGGCGCCCTAGCGCATCGGGGCCAATCGGTCAAGATAGGGGTTGCATGAGGTAGCCTGGTGGTGTTGGGCGACTTGGCACACAGGGTGTCATTCGCAAGAGAACGTCTACGTAACGCAGTGTGTTCACTCCGTTGCGCACAGGTACTGAGGACAATTCGTGGCACCCGCCAATCAGCTCTATCAGCTAGGGATCCTCGTAGTTCTCCTGGTCACCGCCCAACAAGCCTTTCGCAGTGCACCCACCGCCGTCGTGAGCGTCTCGCCACGCACGGTTTCTCGCGGCGCGTCGCGCTGCGTCCTCACCCTTAAGAACGCAAGGAGTACCCGTCGTGAGCGACGAATCCAACCAACCCGTACCCTCATCCTCTAGTCCAAGAATCGGCGACACTCGACCAGCCCCCCAAATCGGTGACACTCGACCCGGCGCTCGCGCCGCGGCCGCACCCGCGACCCCCGCGGCACCGAACTCGGGTGGCGCTCGCCGCCGCCGAGGTGGCCGTGGTCGCTCCGGGCAGGGCAACCGTGAGAACCGAAACGGTGCCACCCAGACCAACGAAGTAGCCAACGGATCGGCCCGTCGACTTGTCGACGCCCCAGTTGAAGCGTCAGCGCCTGATGCGGGAGAAGGCGGCGCTCGAGGCCGCGCGCGCCGCCGCCGTGGGGGCGAGCGCCGAACCCGCGCTCAGGGCCGCTACCTCATGGCGGTGCACTCGACGAACGACGCGACGCACATCGCGACGCTCGAAGGACGTTCGATGGTCGAGTACACGGTCGCAAAGCAGGCCGACGAGACGAATCAGATCGACGGCAACATCTACGTCGGTCGCATTCAAAACGTCCTGCCGGGCATGGAGCTCGCCTTCGTCGACATCGGCATCCCGAAGAACGCGGTCCTCTACAAAGGTGACGTCTCGTTTGACACCGAGGATGTCGACGGCGCACTGACGAACAACAAGCGCATCGAAGAGATGATCCGGGCCGGCCAGACAGTCGTCTGCCAGGTCACGAAGAATGCGATCGGCCACAAGGGCGCCCGACTCACCCAAGAGGTGTCGCTGCCCGGACGATTCGCCGTGCTCGTGCCGAACTCATCGACGATCGGTATCTCCAAGCGTCTGCCCGACGGAGAGCGCCGTCGCCTGCGCAAGATCATCGACGAGGTGAAGCCCGCTCGACACGGCATCATCATCCGCACCGCCGCCGAAGGCGTGAACGCCGAGGATCTCGCGCGCGACGTCACGTCACTCGTCGACAAGTGGTCGGCCATCGAAGCCGAAGTCGCGCGCTCCAATCAGCCGCGTCTCATCTACCGCGACCTTGACCTCGCGGTGCGCGTGCTACGAGAAGAGCTCAACGATGAGTACCGTGCGGTCCTCATCGACGACCGGACGCTCTATGAGAAAGTGCGCGAGTACGTGATGGCCGTCAACCCCGAGCTGGCTGACCGCATCGAGTACTACGACCGCGACACCGAAGAGCTGCCACTGTTCGAGCGCTACTTCGTCCACGAGCAGCTGCACCGCTCACTCGACCGCAAGGTATTCCTTCCCTCGGGAGGATCGCTCATCATCGAACGCACCGAAGCGCTCACCGTCATCGACGTCAACACCGGCAAGAACGTCGGCACCAACAACCTTGAAGAGACCGTCTTTCGCAACAACCTGGAGGCGGCCGAAGAGGTGGCTCGCCAGCTTCGACTGCGCGACATCGGCGGCATCATCGTCATCGACTTCATCGACATGGAGGCGAAGTCCAACCGCGATGCCGTCGCGTCGACCCTGCGCCAGGCGCTCTCGCGCGACAAGACCCGTACCCAGGTCTTTGATGTCTCTGAGCTTGGACTGATCGAGATGACGCGAAAGCGCGTCAACGAAGGCTTGCTCGAGTCGCTGTCGGTCGTCTGCAGTGTCTGTGACGGTCGAGGCTTTGTTGTGAAGACGGGTCTTTAGCTAGCGACGTGGCTTCATCGAACGCCCGTCGGGCAACACGCGGGTGGCGATGGCAGCGCCCGGTCATCGTTGCGAGCGTCTTCGCGCTGAGTTCGGTGCTGCTCGCTGCATGTGGTTCGTCGCATCATCCCTCCTCGGCGGGAACAACCACCACCTCGACGAGCGCCGCTCCGGTGGCGCTCTGCCCGCTCACCGGCACGCCCGCGCCCGGCGGCGTGGTGCCCGATCGACCCGCGTTGGCGATCAAGATCGACAACTATTCGCTTGGTCCCGCGCCCGCCGAAGCGCGTCCCCAAAGCGGTCTCGACTACGCCGACGTGATCTTCGAAGAACAGGTCGAAGGTTCGATCACCCGCTACGCCGCCGTCTTTCAGTGCCGCAACGCACCGGGCCTCGTGGGTCCGGTCCGTTCGGCGCGTTGGACAGATATTCAGATGCTCTCTCAGCTCGGCCACCCGATATTTGTCCACGTCGGTGGCATCACGCCCGTGCTTGACCTCATCGAACAGTCGGCACTTGTCAATGTTGACTTGATCGACAATCCCCTGCTCGAGACCGAACCGGCGGGTCGCTACGCGCCCTATGACACATACACCACGACCCAAGCAGTCTGGACGCAGGAGAAACAGCTCACCACGCCGCCCGCTCCGATCTTCACCTTTTCATCGAAGGTTCCTTCGGGCGAATCGGTGACCCAGGTTCACCTGGACTGGTCGGCGACGTCCGACATCTACTGGCGATGGGATGCGAGCACCGGAACCTGGTTGCGCTTCTACAACGTCGGTTCAACGTCGTCGCCCGACGTGCAGCCCGACGTGCTGACCGACGGCGTGCAGAATCAGGCGCAGAACGTCATCGTCCAGCAGGTGAGCATCACCTATGGTCCATGGGCTGAGAACTCCGAGGGCGGTCTCGAGGCCGAGTCGCACATCATTGACAACTCGGGCAAGGCCTACGTCTTTCGTAACGGCAGGATGATCGTCGGCACGTGGTCGGCGGGCGCGGCTGGCACCCCGACGAAGTACCTTGACGCCGCCGGCAATCCGATCGCCCTGCAGCCTGGGCGCACGTGGGTTGAGATCTATCCCGACGTCGCCTCGGTGGTCGTGACCACTCCGGCGCCGGCGCCAACGACCACAACCACCGCTGCCTCGAGCTGAGCCCACTCGAGCGCATCGAGCCATCCGCTAGTATGGAAACCTTATGTACGCCGTCATCCGTGTAGGCACATCCCAAGAGCGCGTCACCGAGGGCCAAGTGGTCCGCGTGGATCTGCGACCCGAAGAGGTGGGTGCCGATGTTGAATTTCAGCCCGTTTTGCTCGTTGACGGCGACCAGGTGGTTGCCGGACCGGCCCTGAAGGGGGCCACGGTCACCGGCAAGATCCTCGGTGAGGAGAAGGGCCCCAAGATCCGCGCCCTCACCTACAAGGCGAAGGCCATTCAGCGTCGCCGCTGGGGTCACCGCCAGCACTATTCGACCGTTGAAATCACGAAGATTTCGACGAAAGCGTAAGGAGTAGCGATGTCAAAGACCAAAGGCGGCGGCTCAACGCGCAACGGCCGTGACTCGAATGCCCAACGCCTCGGCGTGAAGGTCTTCGACGGCACCGAAGTGAAGTCCGGCAGCATCATCGTCCGCCAACGTGGCACCCAGTTCCACCCCGGGCGCAACGTGGGCCAGGGCAAGGATGACACCCTCTTTGCACTAACCGAAGGCACCGTGAAGTTCGGATACCGCGGCGGGCGTAAGCTCGTTGATGTGCAGACCGACTAACGCGGCCAAAAACCAAAAAATCCCCCGGGCTGCGCCCGGGGGATTTCTCGTTACTGCAAGAACTACGCGCCCTTGACGGCCTTTTTAAAGGTCGAGCCAATGGACACCTTCGGAGCCCTGGAGGCCTTCACCTGAATGGCCTCGCCGGTCTGGGGGTTCCGGGCGGTGCGAGCCTTACGCTCCACACGCTCGAACGACAAGAACCCGGACAGCACAATCTTCTCACCCTTGGACACGTTGCCGACAACGACGTCTTCAAAAGCCTTCAGAACCTCCGAAACGGTGTTCTTATTGGCGCCGCTCTCTGCGACGATTGCTTCTACCAACTCGGCCTTGTTCACCGGTCGACTCCTTACTCTTATTGATAACGAACTGGGCGTTCCCAGCAGCCACCGTCATTTTTACCGGAAAAATAAAGGGATCTAGGGATATCGGCCTAAGAATTGGCTCTTTTTCCCGTAGTAATACTCCAAACTTCCTGGTCAGAGCCTTACGTCAGACGCATCCTTCTAATGAAATCAACAGGTTTTGGTCGCCGCAGGGAGTCCAAAAGCGCCAGTTTTCGCTAAATATCTGCTTTTTTCAGTCGGTCCACTGAGCCTCGTGATTTCCGAGCTCGTGAGACATTGTCACGCGGGTCATCTCCGAACGACGTCACCATCGCGTCGACTCTTCTTCAATATTCGCAACGCGCGACGACCGTAAAAAGTGCGAAAAGTTCATCCCCGTAGGATGAACGGGTGTCTTCCTTCGTCGATAGCGCTCAGCTGCACGCCAAAGCCGGTGATGGCGGGGCGGGATGCGTCAGTTTTCGCCGCGAAGCGCACGTGGCCAAAGGCGGGCCCGACGGTGGCGACGGCGGTAATGGCGGCGATGTCTGGCTTGTGGCTGATCACAATCAGGCCTCGTTGCTGGGCTTTCAAGATCACCCGTTTCGCCGCGCCACTGACGGCCAACACGGCACCTCTAAACGCCAGCACGGCAAACGCGGAAAAGATGTCGATGTCACCGTTCCCCTTGGCACCGCGGTCTTTTCCATGGACGGCGAGCTTCTCGTTGACCTGAAGGGCCCCGGAGACCGATGGCTCGCGGCCGAGGGCGGGCTCGGTGGCCAAGGCAATGCTCGTTTTCTCTCGAATCGGCGCCGCGCGCCCGCCTTCGCCGAGCAAGGCGAGGCCGGTCAAGAGCGCTGGTACAACCTTGAGCTGAAGCTGGAAGCGGACGTGGCGCTGATCGGCTTTCCGAACGTTGGAAAATCGACGCTCATCTCGCGCGTCTCCGCCGCGCGCCCGAAGATCGCCGACTATCCCTTCACGACGCTGACGCCCAATCTTGGCGTCGTGCGCGTGGGGGCCCGATCGGGGCGGCCCAGCGACGCGACGGAGTTTGTGATGGCCGACATTCCGGGCCTTATTGAAGGCGCCGCCGAGGGTCGCGGGCTTGGTCACGACTTCTTGCGTCACGTCGAGCGCGCCCGGGTGCTCTGCGTGCTACTCGACCTCTCAGAGATGGCACCGCTGCCGCCCGAAGAGCAGCTCGCCGTGCTGCTCGAAGAGCTCGGCGACTACCAGGCTGACCTGCTCGAGCGCCCGCGCGTGGTTGTCGGTTCAAAGGGTGACGTCGCCGCGTACGAGCTCGGTGGCGTCGAGACGATCTCGGCGGTGACCGGCGAGGGGATCGACACGCTCGTGTCGCGCCTCGCTGAACTGGTCGTCATTGCACGTCGCGACGCGGAAGAGGCGCTTGAGCACGAAGTCGTCATCCACCGTCCCGTGCCCGAAGAGATCACCGTCGAACGCGCGGGCGCCAACAGCTGGCGCGTCAACGGTCGAGCGGCCGAGCGTGCCGTGCGCTTCAGCGACCTCACTGACGATCAAGCGCTCGCTGAGATCGTTCATCGGTTGAAGGAGCTCGGCGTCGACCGGTTGCTCACGCGCGCGGGCGTCCACGAGGGCGACGTCGTCACGATCGGGACGCTCTCGTTTGAGTGGTGGCGCGACGAGGCGGGCACCGGCCTCGACCGCGGCGAGCATCACCGAGCGACGCGTCGCGAGCGCCTCGCGCGACACGGACGCCTCGAGCCCGATGACGATGGCACGTCGTAGCGTCGTCGTCAAGATCGGTACGTCGTCGATCACGGACGCGGCGGGCGGAGTCGATCACGAAGTGCTCCGCAACGTCGCCAGCGACGTTGTTGACTTGCGCGATGATGGCTGGTCCGTAGTGGTGGTCACGTCGGGCGCGATCACGGCCGGATGGGCCGAAGTGGGAAAAGGGAAGTCACGCCCTCGTGACTCGACGACACTGCAGGCCGTCTCCGCCGTTGGCCAGCCGCTTTTGATGCACGCGTGGCGCGACGCCTTCGCTGCTCGCTCGACGACGATCGGACAGGTGCTCCTTGCGCCGCTCGACTTCTCCCATCGCGGCCAGTACTTGCACGCTCGTGGCACTATCGAAGCGCTCACGTCACTGAACGTGCTCGCGATCGTGAACGAGAACGACGCCGTTGCCGACGAAGAGATTCGCTTTGGTGACAACGACCGCCTCGCCGCGCTCGTCGCCAACCTGGTCGGTGCCTCACACCTCGTGCTGCTCACCGACACGGTCGGTCTCTTCACTGCCGATCCGCGCGTCGATGCATCGGCGACGCTCATTGAAGAGGTACGAACGATCGACGCCTCGCTGGTCGAGGCAGCCGGCGCGAGCCGTTCTGGCGTCGGCAGCGGTGGGATGGCGTCGAAGATCGCGGCGGCGCACATGGCGACGTGGTCGGGCGTCACGACCATCATCGCGCCCGCAAGGGCGAGCCACGCCCTGCGTCACTCGCTCGACGGTGGATTTGGCACCGTGTTTCACCCGAGAGAAGAGCGTCTCCCCGCGCGCAAGTCGTGGATCGCCTTCGCCGTCGCGAGCCAGGGATCGCTCGTCATCAACCAGGGCGCGCTCGAGGCGCTCGAGCATCACGGGCGCAGCCTCTTGCGCGTCGGCGTTGAATCGTTCACCGGTTCCTTCGTGGAAGGCGACGCCGTTGACGTGAAGGGCCCGAGCGGTGACACCGTTGCCAAAGGCCTCGTGCGAGTGTCGGCTGAATCGTTCGACGAGGGTGAGGATGTCGTCGTGCACCGCGACGATCTCGTCCTTTTACGGCGTCCTTAGTGGCGCCCATTACGATTGATCCATGACTCGAGCATTCGCGACCCAGGGGGCCGCAGTGAAACGAGCGTCCGTCGAACTCGCCCAGGCCTCGAACGAGATGCGTCAGGCTGTCCTCCTTCACGTTGCTGATCGGCTCGGTGAGGTCCGTGACGAGCTCCTGGCGCTGAATGCTGAAGAGGTTGATGACTACCTCGAATCCGGCCCTGGACGAGATCGCTTGACGCTCACAGAGCAGCGGGTTGCCGATATGGCCCAGGCGCTGCGTCAGATCGCGAGCGCGTCCGACCCGCTCTTCGAGGTCCTTGACCAGAGCACGCGACCCAACGGGCTCCGCGTCGAGCGCCTGCGCGTGCCCCTCGGTGTGATCGGCGTGGTGTACGAGAACCGACCGAACGTGACCTGTGATGTCGCGGGGCTGTGCGTGCGAAGCGGGAACGCGGCGTTTCTGCGCGGATCGTCGACCGCCCAGCGCACCAACTCATTTCTCGTGGGGCTGTGGCATGAAGCACTGGAGAAAGAGGGCCTTCCTGCTGCGGCCGTCTCCCTCGTCGAGGACCCGTCGCACGAGACCGTAGAAGCGTTCATGCGCCTGACCGACGTGCTCGACTGTCTCATTCCCCGCGGCGGCACGGGCCTCATTGCCGCCATGCGTGAGCACGCGCGCGTGCCGTACGTGCTGGACGGCGACGGAAACTGTCACGTGTACGTCGACGAGTCAGCTGATCTTGTACAGGCGGTCGCGATCGTGAAGAACGCGAAGACGTCGCGCCCCGGGGTCTGCAACGCCGCAGAGACGGTGCTCGTGCACGAGACTGTCGCCGGAGCGTTTCTCCCAGCGCTCGCCGATGCCATACCGGAGGTGGAGCTTCGCGGTGACGAACGCTCGCTCGCGTTCCTCCCCGCAGCAACGCTCGCCTCCGAGGACGACTATGCGCGTGAGTTCTTGGACTTGATCTTGGCCGTCAAGGTCGTCGACTCGCTCGATGAGGCGATCAGCCACGTCGCTACCTATGGCACTGGTCACAGCGAAGCGATTCTGACGAACGACACAGTCAACGCCGAGGCGTGGGTGAAGCGTGTCGACGCCGCGGCCGTGCTCGTGAACGCGTCGACGCGATTCATCGACGGAGGTGAGCTCGGCCTCGGCGGCGAGGTCGGCATCTCTACCCAGAAGCTGCACGCACGCGGCCCGATGGGACTGCGTGAGCTGACCTGCCTCAAGTGGGTCGTACGAGGAGAGGGACAGATTCGATGACCGCACTTGATCCGAGAGAGGAACTGGCTCGACGCCTTGGGCTCTCGAGCGTGCCGCCGGTGCGCTTCGAGTCCCCCGCCGAGGTCCAGAAGCTCCTCGCGGAGAACGACTACTTGAGCGACGACGCGATTGCCTCGGTCACGTACCTGGCCGACCGGCTCGCCAAACCAGTCCTCGTCGAAGGACCGGCCGGCACCGGCAAGACCGCGCTCGCAAAGGCCGTTGCCGAATCGATCGGCGCGCGGCTCATTCGCCTTCAGTGCTACGAGGGTCTCGACGAATCGAAGGCCCTCTATGAGTGGAACTATCGCAAGCAGCTCTTGCGCATCCAAGCCGGGCGGCCCGAAGGCGCGGGGAGCGAGGAGTGGCACGACTTGGAAGAGGACATCTTCGCCGAAGAGTTCATGCTGACGCGCCCGTTGCTCGAGGCGATCTCTGCCGATGACCCGGTGGTCCTTCTCATCGACGAGGTTGACCGCGTCGAGCTCGAAACCGAAGCGCTGATGCTGGAGATCCTCTCTGAGTATCAGGTCTCCATTCCCGAGCTTGGCACCATCAGGGCGAAGCAGATCCCGATGGTGTTTCTGACGTCCAACAACACGCGCGAGCTCTCTGAAGCCCTCAAGCGCCGCTGCCTCTATCTCTACGTGGGCTATCCGAGTGTCGAGCGCGAGCGCGACATCATCCTCTCGCGCGTCCCCGACATCTCAAAAACGCTCGCCGAGCAGATCGCCCACGTCGTGCGATCGCTGCGATCGATCGACTTGAAGAAGGCGCCGTCAGTCTCTGAGACCCTCGACTGGGCGCGCACACTGGTGGTCCTCGGCCGTGAGGAGATCGGCGACGAGGACGCGGCCGCGACGCTGCACATCTTGCTCAAGTACCAGTCCGACATCGAACGCGCCACGAAGGAACTGCTCGGTCGCTCGAGGCCCGTTGCTTAACCTGCTCGGTGACTTCATCGGCGAGCTACGCGCCGCTGGCATCCCCGTGTCGATGAGCGAGCACGTTGACGCCGCTCGCGCGGTTGAGGTCATCGATCTCTCTGACCGCGGCATGTTGCGCGCAACGCTCGCCGCGACCCTTGTCAAAGATGGCGATCACCTACCCGTTTTCTACAACGCCTTTGACGTCTTCTTCTCCACAAGATCGTGGGAGAGCGCCAAAGAGCTCCTCGGCGAGGAGTTGCGTGACGGCCAACAACGCAACGAAGGCGCGGCGGGCGCAGGTCCGGGCGAGTCTCGTGGACAAGGTGGCGGCGGCGCGATGAGCGCCGCGGAGCTCTCCGAGCTGCTCTTTCGTGCGCTGCGCGATGGGGACCTCGGAGCGCTGCGCGCGGGGGCGAGTGAGGCGGTCTCGCGCTACGCGGGCATGGAGCCGGGTCGCCCCGTCGGCGGCACCTACTACCTCTATCGAACCCTGCGGAATCTCGAGCTGGACGCCCTTGAAACTCGCCTTCTCGAAGGCGCGACGTCTGAGGACGAGCTGTCGTCGCGACTCGCGCGTGACGAGGTGGCCGCGCGCATCGCCCAGCTCAAGGCCGAGATCGAACGCGAGATCAGAGAGCGTCTCGTCGATGACCGAGGTGCAGAAGCCCTCGCGAAGTCCGTGCGCAAGCCGCTGCCCGAAGACCTCGACGTCATGCACGCCAACCGTGACGAGATGGCCCAGCTCGAGCGTGCCCTTCGACCGCTGAGTCGCAAGCTCGCGGTTCGCCTTGCGCGAAAGCGCCGCCGCCGTCGGCGCGGCCCGGTCGACCTTCGTCACACCGTGCGCCGCAGCCTCTCAACGGGTGGTGTGCCGCTTGACCTGCGCTTCAAGCCGCCGCGACCCGCCAAGCCCGAGATCTTTGTCATCGCCGACGTGTCCGGCTCGGTCGCGTCGTTTGCTCGCTTCACCCTTCACCTCGTGCACGCGATCTCGTCGCAGTTTTCGAAGGTGCGCAGCTTCGTGTTCGTCGACGGACTCGATGAAGTGACCCGGCTCTTCGAGGGTGTTGAAGATCCCGCCGATGCAGTCACCTTGATCAACGCCGAAGCCGACGTCATCGCCTTTGACGGGCACTCGGACTATGGTCGCGCGCTGATGGTCTTTCACGACAAGTACGCGAAGGACCTCACGAAGCGCTCTACCGTGCTCATCTTGGGCGACGCGCGCAACAACTACCACCAAGCTCACGCTGAGGTCTTGGCCGACCTGCACTACCGCGCGAAGGCCGTCTACTGGCTCAACCCCGAGCCCACGAGCTACTGGAACAGCGGTGACTCGATCGTCGCCCAGTACGCGCCGCACTGTGATCGAGTGATCGAGTGCCGCACGCTTCGCCAGCTCGAAGCGTTCGTCGGGGAGCTCGCGTGAGCGACGTCACCGACGAAGACCGCCTCCCGCCCGAGGGATTTCGCCAGCGCGGCCCCGCGCCGCGCGGGACGCGGTTGCTGCTCATTCGTCACGGCGAGGCTTTTGCCAACTCGAAAGGCCTCGCGGGTGGACCGATCGGCGACGGGGGGCTGACCGAACTCGGACAGCGCCAGGCGATGGCGCTGGCGCGTCGCCTTGAGATAACGAAGGAGCTCTCGAGCGCCGGCGCCTTCTACACCTCGACACTGCCGCGGGCCATCGAGACCGGCGAGATCGTCTTTCCCGCGATCAATCCCGACCTCGTCGTTCTTCGCGATGAGGCGCTCTGTGAGCTTTCCGTCGGCGAGGCCGACGGCATGACGTGGCCTGAGGTCCAGGCCCGCTTCGTGCTACCGGACTGGGACAAGAACCCCGGTCAACAGAACGTGCCGGGAGGAGAGTCGCTCCTCGAATTCTTCGAACGAAGCGTCGACGCGTTCGAGCGCATCGTGCTCGCTCACCCCAACACGCTCGTGGTCATGGTCGTACACGGGGGGGTGATCGAACAGGCGCTCAAGTTCTACCAAGGCGTGGGCGGCGAGGTACGGCTTCGGCCACGGATCGAGAACTGCTCGATGACCGAGGTCGAGTTCTACGAGGGCCGCCAGCGACTGCTGCGCTACAACGACCTCTCGCCGATCGGCGTTTGATAGCGCTGCAGGTACTCGGCCACGTGAAAGGCCATGTCGAGGCTCTGGGTCGCGTTGAGCCGTGGGTCACAGATCGTCGTGTAGTTCAGCTCCAGGTCGTTCTCGTTCAGCCGTGATCCACCACCTAAGCACTCGGTGACGTCATCGCCGGTGAGCTCGATATGCAGACCTCCGGGCCAGGTGCCAAGCGCTTGGTGCACCATGAAGAACTGGGAGGTCTCCGACAGCACGTCGTCGAAGTGGCGAGTCTTCTGGCCACCGGAAGCGACAAAGGTGTTGCCGTGCATCGGGTCACACGTCCACAGCTCGCCGCGTCCGTCGTCACGCAGCGCTTCAACTAGTGGGGGCAGCAGGTCGCTCACGCGTTGCTGTCCCATGCGCGAGATGAGCGTGAGACGTCCGGGCACGTTGTCCGGATTGAGCACGTCGACCAGCTGGCGCAGCTCGTCGACACCCATCGACGGCCCGACCTTCAGACCGAGTGGGTTCGACACCCCGCGCAGGAAGTTGACGTGCGCGCCGTTGAGCTGGCGGGTCCGGTCACCGATCCAGAGCATGTGCGCTGAGCAGTCGTACCAGTCGCCGGTCAGCGAGTCGCGGCGCGTGAGGGCCTGCTCGTAGGGGAGGATGAGCGCCTCATGACTGGTGTAGAAGTCGACGCTCTGCAGAGCGCTGTCGTCGAGCAGGTCGATGCCGCACGCCCTCATGAAGGCAAGCGCGCGCTCGATCTCGTCCGCGATGACTTCGTAGCGCTTGCCTTCTAACGAGTTGGCGACGAACTCCTGGTTCCACGCGTGCACGCGACTGAGCGCCGCGAAGCCACCCGTCGTGAAGGCACGCAGCAAGTTGAGCGTCGCGACGCTCTGGTGGTAGGCGGCGAGCATTCGATCGGGGTCTGGGCGACGCGCGGCGGCATCAAACGCCTCAGAGTTGACGATGTGGCCGCGAAAGACATCAAAGCGTTCGCCGTCGCGCTCTTCGAACTCCTCGGTGCGGGGCTTGGCGAACTGTCCCGCGATGCGCCCCACCTTGATGACGGGCACGCCCGCGGCGTACGTGAGGGCAACCGCCATCTGCAAGATGACCTTCAACTTGTCGCGAATGGCGTCGGCCGAGCTCTCGTTGAAGGACTCGGCGCAGTCGCCTGCCTGAAGGAGGAATGCCTTGCCACTGGCCGCCTCGGCGAGTTGGGACTGCAAACGCCGCGCCTCACCGGCAAAGACCAACGGAGGCTTAGTGGCGAGCTCCTTTTCGACGCGCTCGAGGTGCTCCGCGTCGGGCCAATGGGGACTCTGGGCGGCCTCGTAGTCGCGCCACGAACGTGGCGTCCATTCGAGCGACGATGGTTCCATCCATTAATGGTAGGGGCTTGATGAGTTACGCGACAATCGCGTCACCCTCGTAGGCTTGCGCCCAATGGAAATACGTCGCATCGGTCTGTTCGGTGGCACCTTTGATCCTCCGCACGTCGGCCACGTCGCGGCCCTTGAGGCGGCGGCCGAGACCGGTCGCTTTGATGTGATCGAAGTGACCGTCGCAGGCGATCCGTATCTCAAACACTCTGACATCGACCCCGCATCGGTGCGCCTCGCGATGGCTCACGCCGCCTTCGACGGACTGCCGCTCGTACACGTGTCCGACCTCGAGATTCGTCGGCCGGGACCGTCGTACACGATCGATACCGTTCGTGAACTTCTCGTGAATGCCGAGGCGCTTGACCTGATCGTGGGCGCCGACCTCGCCACTCAGCTCGACCAGTGGCACGAGGCCGAGGAACTCCGCGAACTCGTCGAGGTGGCAATCGTCCCGCGGCCGGGATCATCATCGAGAGCCCCCGATGGGTGGCGCTGCTACGAGATCGATATGCAGCCGGTCGATCTGTCGAGTACGTTTATTCGTGAGATGGACCCCAGGGCAAAAAATCTTTTAGAGTTTATTCCGGCGAGCGTGATTCCGCTTTACGAAGAAGCTCGAGGCTAGAGTCGAGCTAATGGCAGTACGCGTCTTCGATCTGACAACACCACAGTCGACTCGAGTAGACGCACTTCAGGCACCACCTCGGCGCCGTCAACTACGCCGCATCAAGCAGCGCTACGCCATCATCGGTATAGTCTCGCTCGCGATTCCATTTTTCGCTGCACTCGTCGCACTCGGGGTGGCCCACTGAGTGAGGTGGCCCACTGAGTGAGACTGTGATGCGGGGCGACACTTCTCGCGGCCCCTACTCGTCGTACGTGAGCACTCTCATCAACGCGACCGTCGTCGCGGCCGAAGAGAAGCTCGGTACCGACACCGTCGTGCTTGACCTGCGTGAGCTCGTCGACAGCTTCGACGCACTTGTTATCACGTCGGGTCGCAACGACCGTCAGGTGCGTGCGCTCGCGCAAGAAGTCGAGCGGCTCGTCGAGATGGCGCTGAACGTGTCACCGATTCGCGTCGAAGGTCTCGACGACGCCGAGTGGGTTGCTCTTGACTACGGCGATGTCATCGTGCACGTCTTCGATGAGTCCGCTCGCGAGTACTACGACCTCGAACATCTCTGGAGTGCTGCACCAGCGCTCCGACCACAGCCGGCGCGCTAGTCGTCAAGCAAGCTTTCGAACGCGCGCGGCGTCGCGAGCGTCGTGCGCGTGCCATTCGGGGTCAAGACATGCTGGGTTACCCCGTCGACCTTGATGACGATGCCCTGCGTCGCGCCGATGTCGTAGGACGTGAGGACGAGCTGGCCGACCGCGAGCACCTGGTCCTCTCGCGAGAGAGAGTTGAGCGGCGTCGCGAAGTTCACGTAGCCGATCTCTCCGCGCACGTTCGCCGAAAGGAGCACCAGTTTCTTCGGCAGGTCCGAGCTGTAGCCAGCTGAGCGTTCGATGTCGGTGGGCCCAAGGATGAGCTGGCTGATGACCGTGTCAAGCGCCGCGGGATAGGTCACGATGCGACTGGAAGGAGCGAGGTTGTCCGTCGCGTCGATGAAGTAGACGGGTTGCGTGGCGAAGCGAACCCTTGCCCCATTGGTGCCGGGGATCGTCTTGTTGGGCAAACCGAAGGGAATCTGAGACGTGATCCGCTGAGGCGCCGTCGTTGAAACGAGCGCGCAGCTCGACAATGCGGCGCCCCCGAGCAGTATCGCAAGGACCGTCGGCCAGCGCCTCACAACGGCGCCTCGTCGACAACCGGTAAAAGGATCTGAAAGCGCGCGCCGCCATCGGGACTCTCGATGACGCGAATCGTGCCCCCGATGAGGCCCACGTGGTCGCGAACGAGCGCGAGCCCGAGCCCGGTGCCGCGCGCGATGCCGCGGTCGTGGGCGGCGCGACCGCGGAAGAACCGCTCAAAAATAGCCTCGTGTTCCTCTTGCGGAACCCCCGGACCAGCGTCGTCAACGTTGATGGCAAAGAGCCCATCTTCGACGTCGAGCCGTACCGCAGTGACGCCGCCCGCGTAGTACTGCGCGTTGTCGATCAGATTCGCCATTACGCGCTCGAAGCGTCGACGGTCGACCGACACGTAGGGCTCTTCGACCGTGTCGGCAACGATGATCGGGGGTTCGGCGAGGCCGTGGCGGCGCACGGCCGAGCGCACGGACTGGCGAACGAGTTCGACGGCCGCCACGGTTTCAATGACGAGGGGAACGGCTCCGGCGTCGCCCCGGGCCATCTCTAGGAGATCCTCGACGAGCGACTGGAAGATCGCCAGATCGGCGGTGAGGAGATCGAGACTCTCTTGACCCGCAGGGGAAAGCTCTCCTCGATGCTGTTGGAGGACCGTCGCGGTGGTCGCGAGGGTCGTCAATGGGCTGCGCAGCTCATGACTCACGTCGCTCGCAAAGCGGGCGTCGCGCTCGAGGCGGTCGACGAGCTGGCTCACCATCTCATTGAACGACTCGGTGAGCTGTTGGACCTCCCGGTCGGCGCGCGTGACCTGCAGGCGAGTGGAGAGGTTGCCGTCGGCGATCGCACCGGCGGCGAGTGAGACGCGCTCCAAGGGACGCACCGTTCTTCGCGCGACCCACAGTCCGCCGCTCACACCGAGGAGGAGCGTGGCGAGCGCGGCGAGGATGAGCACCAGCATCAGCGTGTCGAGTGATCGTTCGAGGGGGTTGAGTGGGAAGACCTCGAAGAACTGCGTCTCGACCGAGGGGATGGGCAGGCCGACGACATAGAGGAGATGCCCCCTGTAGTTGACGGTCTGCGTGACGGCTTCGCCCTGACGTACCTTGGCGATCGAGGAGCTGGACACGTCCTTGGTCGAGGCGTTCTTGCTTAGAGAGAGCCATTCGTTGAACGTCTTGACGAGCACCCCGGAGTTGGTCGCCTTCTCGATCGAGTTCAAGATGCTGTCGAGATTCGACGGCGCCGTATACAAGGTGCTTCGCACGAGTTCAGCGTTCTCATAGCTCTCGTGCAGGTCGGTGTGCTGCAGGTCGTTCACGAGCTCACCGTGCACGCCCTCGTACGTGAGCGTCCCGAAGAGGACGGAGAGGACGAGCGCGCCGAGGCCAAAGGTGATCAACAAACGAAGTCGAAGACTCCGTAGGCGCATTAGATGACCAACTTGTAGCCCGTTCCGCGGACGGTGACAAGGTAGGTGGGATTCGCGGCGTCGGGCTCGATCTTCATGCGAAGGCGCCGGATGTGCACGTCGACGAGTCGACTGTCGCCGAAGTAGTCGTAGCCCCACACGTGCTCGAGAAGGTCTTCGCGAGAGAGCACGCGGCCATTGGCAGCGGCGAGGTCGGTGAGCAGCCGGAACTCGGTCGAGGTCAGGTGCAGCTCATCGCCGTCGCGGTGGCGCACCACACCCTCGTCGGGGATGACGCGCAGCTCACCGAGCTGGAACGCATTGGTGCTCTTCTCGGGGCGCCGACGCAAGTGCGCGCGCACGCGTGCGAGCAGCTCTTCGGGCACGAACGGCTTGGTCACGTAGTCATCGGCACCGGACTCGAGCCCGAGCACCACGTCGGCCGTCTCGTCGCGCGCCGAGACGATGACGATGGGCACGTCACTCATCGCGCGGATGGCCTCGCACGTCTGGAATCCGGTCATGGCCGGCAGCATGATGTCCACGATCGCGACGTCTGAGGTCATGCGCGAAAAGAGTGCCACGCCGAGCTCACCGGTTGGCGCGTCGTCGACGTCGAAGCCTTCGCCTTCGAACATCAGCTTCAATGCAGTGCGAATGTGGTCGTCGTCTTCCACAATCAAAATACGGGGCATCCCAACTCCTTTGGAATCTTCCCAAGACTAGTAAGACCGGCTGGGAGTGGTGGAGGTCGGTAACCTTACGGTGTGTCGGCTCTTGAAGAGGGAGCGCGCGCCATGTCGCGCTGGCGCCTGAATGACTACGCGCAGACGTTGCGCGCCGCCGATCGGGCGATCGCGACTCAACGCGCGTATACGAGCGACGCGGAGCTGTTCGTGCTGTGGGCAGAAGAGCGTGGCGTCGCGAGCCCCACGCGCGTGACGAAGAAGGACCTGCGCGAGTACCTCGTGTTCATGACCAACCGAGGGGACGCACGCACGTCGATCATCCGTCGACGCGCGTCGCTTCGCGGGTACTTCGGGTGGCTCGTCGAGCGCGGTGATCTCGAGTCGAGTCCGGCGGACCGACTGCTCGCGCCCCGACCCGATCGAAAACTGCCCAAGATCGTCGTGCGCGAGCAGCTCGACGCGCTGCTCGACGACGACTGGGGAGAAGACGAGTGGGCGACGCTCGATCGAGCGGTCTGCGAAGTTCTCTACGGCGCGGGACTGCGCGTCTCAGAGCTCTGCGGACTCGACCTTGTCAGCGTCGACTTTCACCAGGGACTGCTGCGCGTCCTTGGCAAGGGACGCAAGGAGCGAGTCGTCCCGTTGCACAAAAAGGGCATGGACGCGGTGCACCTGTGGATCGAGGACGCGCGTGATGACGTCATGCGCGCGCACTCGCCGAAAGAGGCGCTCTTTTTCAATCGCCGGGCGCATCGGCTCGGGCCGCGCGACGTGCGACGCATCCTCGATCGGCGCATCGAGCTCGGTCACGTGAACCCCCACGCCTTGCGCCACACCTACGCGACTCACCTCGTCGAGGGAGGCGCCGATCTGCGCATCGTCCAAGAGCTCCTCGGTCACGAGAGTCTGACGACGACCCAGATCTACACGCACGTGTCCAAGGCCCGCCTCCAGAACATTCATCGAACGACGCACCCGCGCGGCTAGTGGGGGCGGCGCCGTCGAGCGGCTCGTAGGACGAGCGCGAGGAGGGCCACGGAGATGGCGGCGGGCTTTATCAGTCGACGGGCGACGGACGATCCAGCGAACTCCACAATGTCCAATGGCTCTGCGGGAGCGGAGTCGATGTGGCGAACCTCGCTCGTGGAATCGTCGGCGGCGACCTCCTGCTCGCTATCGGGGCTCGGCGCAGTGCCCTCGAGGTCGGGCGCTTCGTGCACCTTATCTACGGCGTCCGTGCTCAGAGGGGCCAATACGGAGGACTCCAGATTGGTGACGAACTGGTCGAGAAGCTTGGCCGACACGTCTGCGAGGACGCCGCGTCCGAATTGGGCGACCTTGCCGGTGATCGCGAGATCCGTAGTAACGATGACCTTCGTACCGATCTCGGAAGGTGACATGTCCGCGCTGAACACGGCAGCGACGTTCCCTTGTCCACGCGTCTCACGACCTTCGGCCTTCAGGGTGACGCGGTGTTCGGTGTCGTCACGTTCGAGTACCCGGATTGTGCCGTCGTAGGAAGTGGTGACCGGTCCGACTTTGATCTTCACGACGCCGCGGTACTCGTCGCCTTCGACTTCGCGTAGCTGCGCCCCGGGCAGGCACGGCGCGATGCGCTCGAGGTCGGTCAAGACGTTCCACGCCACCTCGACGGGAACGGCAACTTCGAATTCGTTTATCAGTTCCACGCTCTGCTCCACTCTTGAAGATCGGTAGGGGTGTCGATGTCAGCAGGCTCGCCGAGGCACGCCACCTCGCTCGCCAAGTCGGGGCGCTTGCGAACCAGCGCGCGAGCGCCCTCCTCACCGTCCTTCGGCAGCAACGGCCAGACGTCGGCGTCCAGTCGCACCGGATGTCCGCGTCGTCCGGCGTAGGTGGCGAAGACGATTGGCCCACCCGGCGCGTCTCGCACTGCGGTCCACGCTTGGCTCGTGAGACCTGGCGAGTCCCCGAGGCCTACGAGGGCACGTTGGTAACCGTGAACCTCGCACCAGTCGAGGGCGACGTGCAGCGACGATGCGAGGCCTCGGGACCACTCTGGATTCTGCAGCAGTGTGACGCCCTCGGGCACGATCTCTTGTAAATTCGCGGCACCGCCGACGACGATCACCTCATCGAACTGGGCCTCGAGCACGGGAGCGATGGCCCAGTCGAGCACGGGCTTGTCCTTGATCAGTGCGAAGAGCTTCGCTCCGGGCGACGCCTCAGGATCGTTAGCGTTGAAACGCAACCCGCCTCCTGCAGCGAGAATCACGGCGACGTCGGACATTCGCTGAGCATACCGAGACGCCCCACGGCGCGAACGTGTTCGCCTAGCGATACGTGAGGCGCCGTCTCGATGGGGCTACCGCCTAGTGAATGGGGCCTTCTCCATCGCGCAGGGGAGACATGGCGTGCGCCGCTCGTCCGCTTCGCACGGCGATGATCTCGGCGCAGATCGACACGGCAGTCTCTTCGGGCGTACGTGCGCCCACGTCGAGACCGATCGGGCTCATGAGTCGCTCCCGCAACGCCGACTCCGACGCGCCAGCCTCGAGGAGTCGGTCCCAACGTTGCTGGTGAGTGCGACGCGAGCCCATCGCTCCGAGGTAGCCGACTTTGGTGGACAACGCGCCGAGGATGGCCGGATCGTCGAACTTGGCGTCGTGGGTGAGCACGCAGACTGCGTCGCGGGCACCGAGCGACGGGCCGACGCGCTCGAGGTAGCGCTCGGGCCAGTCCACGACGACGTCGTCGGCGAAGGGGAAACGAACGGTCGTCGCAAAGACGGGTCGCGCGTCACAGACGGTGACGTGGAAGCCGAGCACCTTGGCGACCTCGACGAGGGCCCGCGAGAAGTCGACGGCTCCGAAGATAATGAGCCGAGCCGGCGCGATGAAAGACTCGAGGAACACTTCGACGTCGTCGCGTCGGGCTTCGCCGCGTGGGCCATAGTGGCGAGTCGCGGTGACGCCTCGCTCCAGCGTCGCGAGCGCGTCACGTAGGACCACGCGGTCCAGTTCGGACTCGCCCAAGGTCCCCAGCACCCACCCATCTGGCTCGGCCATGAGCTCCGCGCCGAGTGGCGTCGCCACTCCGGACTCGACGCTCGTACGAGTGACGGTGGCGAGAACGACCGGGTCGCCCTCGTCCAGACGTCGATGGAGCTCTTCGTAAACCTCGCGCTTCACGGCTCGAGTGGCTCGACGAGCACGTGCACGGTTCCCCCGCAGGTGAGACCGACGGCGAAGGCCTGGTCGTCGGAGTAACCAAAGACGCACCTCTTCGGTACTCTCGACTCCAGCACCTCCATCGCTTCAGTGACGATCGCTCCCTCGACGCATCCCCCCGAGACGGAACCAACCACTTCGCCGTCTTCGTTGACGGCCATCGTCGCTCCCGGCTCGCGGGGACCGGAGTCTTCGACGCCGACGACTCGAGCGAGCACCACTCGTTTGCCATTGGCCAGCCAGCCGTCGACGATGGAAAAGATCTCCCTCATCGCGAGAGGACCTCGGCCAGCTCATCGAGCGCTCCGAGCGAGTGTCCCGAGACGAACTCGTCGGTAAAGGGCAGGGCCGCCGCCATACCTCTCACCAGCGGCTCGTAGTCCTCGGTGACTTTCAGGGGATTGACCCAGACAATGCGATGCGCAATGCGCGAGAGGCGGGCCATCGCCGTCGCGAGGACCGCCGGATCGCCGCGGTCCCAGCCGTCTGAATTGATCACGACAACGGCGCCGCGCGCGAGGCCCCCCGCTCCCCAGGTCTCGTTGAACTCCTGCAGGCACTCGCCTAAGCGAGTTCCCCCATCAAGATCGGGGGCAGCCGCGGTCGTTCGGCGCAGCGCCGCGTCGGGATCTCGCCACGAGAGCTCTCTCGTGACTCGAGTGCACCGCGTCCCCATGGTGAACGCTTCGACATGGCGGCGCGACACGATCGCCGCGTGGGCGAAGCGCAACATCGCGCGAACGTAGGGTCTCATCGAACCCGAGACGTCGAGAAGAAGTACCACTCGGCGGGGGCGCTCTTGACGCTCGCTTCGCGTCAACTGCGTGAGTTCGCCACCCGTGCCGAGCGCCCCTCGTAGTGTGCGTCGCACGTCGATGCGTCCTCGGCGGGTTGAACGAGATGACCGCAGTCGACGGCCCGGGCGAGTGGACGCACCTCGACGAAGCTTCGTCATGAGCCGTAATGCCTCTTCGAGCTCCGCCTCGCTGCACGCGGCGAAGTCCTTTGCGCGCAACACTTCGGTCGCGCTGTAGGCGATCGGGAGCGGGTCGTTGCGCAAAGGAAGCTGGTCGGACTCGACGTCGCTGCCGTTGTGGTGCGGAGATTCGGCGTCTGCGACTGGTCGACCACGAAGGACCGGTGAAGGCGGGATCGTCGTGAGCCGACCACCCGGGATCTGCTCGGCTCGGCGACCGAAGAAAGCCAAGAACGTGGCGGCGTACAGCTCGGTGTCTTCTCTCGTGCGACAGAAGCACGCTTGGCCGGCCCAAAAGACGTGGGCGGGATCGCCGATGCCAAGGAGAGAGAGGGCCTCGGCGAAGTCGAGCGTCGCGCTCGGAGGGGCGTCGAGCCCGGCGCGACGCAGCGAACGCGAGAACCCCGTGGCCACGGCAGCGAGGTCACTTGTGGCGCGCGACGTCACGCGATCGACCTCAGCGCGTCGCTGACCAGCTCCGCGACACCTCCCGCGCGCACCCGCTCGGCGTCTTCGCGGTACTTGATCACGGTGCCCAGCGTTCGTTCGACCGTGCGCTCGTCAAGATGCGTTGAGCCGAGCACGCTGAGCGCTTGCGCCCAGTCAATCGACTCGGCCACGCCCGGGGGTTTGTAGAGTCCGCGCTGGCGGAGCTCCGCCGTGACCGCCGCCACCTCGCGTGCCAAGGACTCGGAGGCTTCCGGCACACGCAGCCGCACGATGGCGACCTCTCGCTCGAAGCTCGGATGGTCGACCCACTGGTAGAGGCAACGACGCTTGAGCGCATCGTGAACGTCGCGGGTTCGGTTGGACGTCACGATCACGATCGGCGGCCGTTCGGCACGAAATGTACCGAGCTCGGGGATCGTCACCGAGAAGTCAGAGAGGATCTCCAGCAGATAGGCCTCAAACTCGTCATCGGCGCGGTCAATCTCGTCGATGAGCAGCACCGGTACGGGGCCTTCGCTCGAGGTGGCGGCGATGGCACGCAGCAGCGGCCGGCGTACTAGATACTCCTCGGAGTAGAGCGAGTGTTCGACGTCGGATGGTTCGCGAGGCGAAGCCTCAGATGATTCGAGCGCACGTAGGTGGAGCAGTTGACGGGCGTAGTCCCATTCGTACACGGCCTGGGAGACGTCAATGCCGTCGTAGCACTGCAGCCGTACCAGTTCACCGCCGGTCCAGCGAGCGAGCACGATCGCGACTTCGGTCTTTCCCGCGCCCGCCTCACCTTCGAGGAACAGTGGACGGCCCATGCGCAGCGCGAGGAATAGCGAAGTCGCCAGGCCGTCGTCGGCCAGGTAACTGTGCTCGGCCAAGACCTCAGACATCTGCTCGGGCGAGACAACGGCGTCGGGCGAGGTGACTATTGGATCCCCGCCTGCTCAAGGGCCCGCCGCACCAAGACGCGCGCCAGGTGGCGGCGATACTCAGCCGATGCGTTGAAGTCAGACCCCGGGTCCGTGTCGGCGTCGGCCAATTCGGCAGCGTCGCGCGCGCTCGCTCCCGCAGCGAGGGCCGCCTCGACCTCGTGGGCGCGAAGCGGCACCGGACCCATATTTATTAGGCCAACGCCAACCCCGTTGTCGTTCACCGCCGCCGCAACACCGACGATGGCCCAGTCCTGGGCTCGCTTCGTCAGTTTCTCAAAGCCCCAGCGGTCCTGTGCGGAGCGGGGCACCTTGACCTCGATCATCATCTCGTTGGGTGCAAGTGCAGTCTCAAAGAAGCTCAGGTGAAAGTCCGCGGCATCGATTTCGCGCCGGCCGTTTTGTCCCTCGACGGTCACGCTGCCACCGAGCGCCAACAGCGCGGCGGGCAGATCAGACGCTGAATCTCCGTGGGCGATCGAGCCGCCGATCGTGCCGCGATGGCGAACCTGGGGGTCTCCGATCTGACCTGCCACATGAGCGAGCAATCCAGCGTGAGAATGGGCGACCGGACTTTTTGCGATGTCGTGATGGCGGGTGAGGGCGCCGATGGCCACGTGCCCGTTCTCGACTCTCACGTAGCTGAGTTCGTTCAACCGACCGATGTCGATGAGGAGCGTCGGCGTCGCCAAGCGAAGTTTCATGAGGGGAAGGAGCGAGTGGCCGCCCGCGAGCAGCTTGGCGTCTCCGTCGTGCTCGGCGAGCACGGTCAACGCCTCGTCGACCGAGTCGACGCGCACGTACTCGAACTCCGCGGGAATCACGAGTGACGCTCCATGGCCGCGCTGGCGGCGAGCGCCGCCGCCACGATGTTGTGATAGCCAGTGCACCGACAGAGGTTGCCCTCGAGTCCCTGGCGAATGTCGTCTTCGGTGGGATCGTCGATCTCGCTGAGGAGCGACGTGATGGCCATCACCATGCCGGGAGTGCAGTAGCCGCACTGAAGTCCGTGGCACTCCTGGAACGCCTGTTGGACTGGATGCATAGGACCGTCGAGTTCGGCGAGACCCTCGAGCGTCGTAACCTCGCTGCCGTCCGCTTGCGCGGCGAGCACCGTGCACGACTTCACCGACTGGCCGTCGATGAGGACGGTACAGGCGCCGCACGACGTCGTGTCACAGCCCACGTTGGTCGCCTTCAGGTTGAGGACGTCACGAAGGTAGTGCACGAGCAACGTCCGATCTTCGACGTCGTGCGTTTGTGCCTCTCCGTTGACGGTGATAGTCACTCGCATGTCAGCGTCCTTTCGGCCCGGTACCTACGGCAGCCGCTTCTTGAAGAGCGCTCCACACGCGCACCGGGGTCGTCGGCATGTCGATGTGGGTCACACCAAGATGGGAGAGCGCGTCATTGACGGCGTTCCAAAGCGCCGGCGTCGAACCGATGGTCCCGGACTCTCCGATACCTTTGGCGCCCAGCGGGTTGAGCGGCGTCGGGGTTTCGGTAAATCGTGTTTCAAAGCTCGGGAGCTCGGCGGCTGAGATGAAGGAGTAGTCGGCGAAGGTTGACGTGAGCGGGTTGCCTTCGTCGTCGTAGACCATCTCTTCGAGCAGCGCCTGGGCGACTCCCTGGGCGATGCCCCCGTGCACTTGGCCCTCCGCCAACAGGGGATTGAGGATGCGTCCGGCGTCGTCCACGGCCACGTGGCGCAACAGCGTGACTTTGCCGGTCTCGGTGTCGACCTCAACCACCGAGATGTGCGTGCCGAAGGGAAACGTTGGTCCGGGCGACGCGAGATCCACTTCCGCAAAGAGCGGACCGCCGCCTCGGGTGGGCGCGGCTTGGGCGAGCTCGGCCCACGTGTGCGCGATCGCCGGCGTGCCCACCACATGAAAGCGCCCCTTGGATTTGTCGAGTACGACGTCGCTGCGGTCGGCTTCGAGGAGATCGGCGGCGAGGTCCCTCGCCTTCTCGACGACGTCCACGGCCGCCTGGTTGACGGCGGCGCCCCCAATTTGCAGCGAGCGCGAGCCCATGGTGCCACCGCCTCGGGGCACGATGTCCGTATCGCCGTGAATGATCTCGATGTCGTCCATCGACACGCCGAGCTGCTCGGCGACGAGCATCGACCATGCCGTCACGTGCCCTTGGCCGTGCGGCGAGGTGCCCGTGCGTACCACGACCTTGCCATCGGGGCGCACCTCAACGGCCCCGAACTCGCCGTCGGGAAGACCGTTGGTGATCTCGACATAGCACGACAGTCCAATGCCGAGTTGGCGAAGGTCGCCTGATTCGCGTCGACGGGCCTGCTCGGCGCGAAGCTCCGCATACCCAGCCATGTCGAGGGCGACATCCAGAGCGCGCTTATAGTCGCCCACGTCGTAGACCGTTTCCACTGGCGTGGTGTAGGGGAAGTCGTCTTTGGAGATCAGGTTGCGACGGCGCAGTTCCGCCGGGTCCATGTCGATCTCTCGAGCAAAGAGGTCCATTGAACGTTCGATGGCGGCCGTCGCTTCGGGCCGCCCCGCGCCGCGATAGGCGGTGGTGGGCGTCGAATTCGTGACCACCGAGACGCTCGCGAACTCGGCCTTGGGGATGTCGTAGGGGCCGCTCACCATCACGCGCGTCATGAAGGGGAGCACCGTGCCAAAACCGGGGTACGCGCCGCTGTCTTGGAGAACCTCGAGTCGATAGGCGCGGATGTCGCCTTCGCGGGTGCCGCCGATCTTCACGTGTTGGATCTGTGCGCGGCCGTGACCGAGACCGAGCATGCTCTCAGAGCGTGTTTCGGTCCAGCGGATCGGGCGACCGAGGCGCTGGGCGCACCAACCAACGACGATGTCTTCGGGGTACACCGAGGCCTTCGCGCCGAAGCCGCCGCCCACGTCGGGGGCGACGACGTGGACCATGTCGGGCTCGAGGTTGAGCGAAGTCGCCAGCGTGTCGCGCACCATGTGGGGGGCCTGGGTCGCCGAATAGAACTCGAGACGACCGTCCTTGCCGAGATAACCGGCCGCCGAACGTCCTTCCATCGGGCACGGGGCGACGCGCTGATTGGTGATGGTTGCTTCCACGACGACCTCGCAGTCGTCGAAGAGTGCATCGTCGCCGCCGAAATCGAGCGCGAAGGCAACATTGGTGCCGGCGTCAGGGAAGAGAAGCTGTTCGTCCCTGCGCGCCGCAACGGGATCGATGACGACCGGTAGCGGCTCATACGCCACGATCACTTGCTCGATCGCGTCGGCGCCGATAGAGGGCGTTTCTGCGACGATGGCCACGATCGGCTCGCCCACGTAGCGCACCGTGCCCGTAGCAAGCACGGTAGGAACCATGGCCTCGTTGGTCATCTCCATGATCGTGGGCAGCTTGGCGAGTCCCAGGTCGTCGTTGGTGTAGACGGCGACGACCCCGGCCATCGATTTCGCCGCCGTCAGGTCCAACGACGCGATCTTCGCGTGCGCCATGCTTGATCGAACGAAGGTGAGGTGTGCCGACCCTTCCAGCGCGAGGTCGGCCACGTACGTTCCGCCTACCGTGAGGAACTTGGGGTCCTCACGACGCAACACTCGATGTCCGAGGATGCTCATAAGCCTGACCTTTCGTTGGCCGTGCCAGCCTCGTTTCGCTCTTCGCTGAGCGGTTCGCGGCCGTAATCTGGGAGAATATCAGCGAGAAGTGAATGGCGCTCCTCGTCGCCGGGTCGGTTGGCTCACCGGCGGCGACGCTCCTTCGCGAGAAGCGCGAGTCACGTGCGTGCGCGGGATGCGAGGCGCGAATCGCCGTCGGCCGGCGAGCCCCGTCGAGTCGGGCACTACAATAGACAGGCTCTCTCAGAGTGGGCGAGCAGTGAGTCGTCCTCGTGGTTACGTATGGTCGCCGTTCGCGGTGCTCCACGAGGTTGAAGCAACCTTACGGAAGGAAAAATTAGATCGTGGCACTCGTCACCCTGCAAGAACTATTGGACTCGGGCGTGCACTTCGGGCACCAGACCCGCCGTTGGAACCCCAAAATGCGCCGCTTCATCCTGGGCGAGCGCAACGGTATCTACCTGATCGACCTGCGAAAGACCCTCGCTGGCATCGAGACGAGCTACGCCTACGTGCGTGACCTCGTCGCGGACGGCGGCATCATCTTGTTCGTCGGCACGAAGAAGCAGACCCAGGGTCCCATCGCTGACTACGCGCAGGCCTGTGGCATGCCGTTCGTGAACCAGCGTTGGCTCGGCGGGATGCTGACCAACTTCTCGACCGTCGCGGGCCGCGTGAAGCGGCTCATCGAGCTGCGCGCCATGGAGCGCGCGGGCGACTTCAACAACATGCCCAAGCGTGAGGCGCTGCGCCACTCTCGTGAGCTCGAGAAGCTTGACCGCAACTTGAGCGGCATCGCGAACCTCGACCGAGTGCCCGACGCCATCTTCGTGATCGACACGAAGAAGGAGCACATCGCGGTGACCGAAGCGCGCAAGCTCGGCCTGCCCGTCGTGGCCGTCGTCGACACGAACTGTGACCCCGACGTCATCGATTACGTGATCCCGGGCAACGACGACGCCATCCGTGCGGGCGCGCTGCTGTGCCGCCTCATGGCTGACGCCGTGATGGAGGGCCGCTACATCCGCCAGAACCGCCCCGCGGTGACGGCGAACGCTTCCGCGCAGGCCGCAGCTGCTGCGGCCGCGGTAACAGCTTAAGAACCAGTCAGACATTCAAAGAGGAGATTCAAGGTGACCATCACCGCTAAGGACGTACAGAACCTGCGCCAGGCAACGGGCGTGGGCATGATGGACGCGAAGAGGGCGCTCGAAGCCAACAACGGCGACATGGAAGCGTCGATCCAGTGGCTGCGCGTGCAAGGACTCGCACAGTCCGCGAAGCGCGCCGACCGTGAAGCGAGCGAGGGTGCCGTCGCCGTCGTTCGTGACGGCAGCGTGGCCGCGATCGTGGAGTTGCGCAGCGAGACCGACTTCGTGGCGAAGTCACAGGAGTTCGTGGCGCTCGCCGATGAGATCGCTGCGCGCGTCGTGGCCGACGGCGACCAGTCCATCGTGCACTTCAAAGAGAACATCGACACGATGCTCACGACGCTCAAGGAGAACATCTCGATTGGCCGCGTCTACCGGCTCGAAGCAGGCCCCGACGAGGTTATCGACACCTACCTCCACGTCCAGGCGGGCCGCGGCGTAAACGCCGTCGCCGTCGTGCTGAGGGGCGCGAGCGAAGAGGTCGCCCACGAGATCTTGCTGCACATCGCCTTCGCAAAGCCCCAGTATCTGAGCCGCGCCGACGTGCCCCAAGCCGAGATCGATGCCGAGCGCACGACGATCGAAGAGATCACGCGCAATGAGGGTAAGCCCGAAGCCGCACTGCCCAAGATCATCGAGGGACGCCTGAACGGTTGGTTCAAGGACCGGGTGCTCTTAGATCAGCCCTACGTGAAGGACGAGAAGCAGACCGTGCAACAGTTCTTGAACGGTGCGACGATCAGCGCGTACGCTCAAGTAGTCATCGGGGGATAGGACATCGTCGTGCGTCGAGTGGTCTTGAAGCTGTCGGGCGAAGCACTCGCCTCGGCGGCAAGTGATGAAACCATCGATGCATCTACCGTCGACTTTCTCGCGCGCGAGATCGCGGCCGCAATGGAACGTGGCGGCCTTGAGCTCGCGGTCGTGGTCGGCGGCGGGAACATCTGGCGCGGCGCGACGGGCGCCATGGCCGGCATGAACCGCGCGAACTCAGACCTCATGGGCATGCTCGGCACCGTCATCAACGCACTCGCGCTCCAAGACGCCATCGAAAGCCACGGTCGCGCGACGCGAGTGATGTCGGCGATCAACATGGACCAGGTCGCCGAGCCCTACATCCGCCGTCGTGCCGTTCGTCACCTTGAAAAAGGTCGCGTCGTCATCTTCGCTGCCGGCATGGGCAATCCGTACTTCACGACCGACACGCCCGCCGCGCAGCGTGCGGCGGAGATCGAAGCAGAGATCGTCCTCAAGGGGACGCACAGTGGCGTCGACGGTGTCTACTCCGAAGATCCGCACGTGAATCCTGACGCGGTCAAGTTCGACGAGATCTCCTTCGATGAAGTCATCGCGCGCAACTTGCGAGTGATGGATATGACCGCGATCACCTTCTGCAAAGACAACAATCTGCCGCTGCGAGTTTTCGACCTGATGGCTGACGGAAACTTGGGCCGCGCCCTCGACGGTCGCCCTGTCGGTACGCTGGTGAAGTAATGGAGAATGAACTCGTCGATCTGGTGATGGAAGACACGCGAGAGCGCATGCTTCGAGCGATTGAGCACGTGAAGAGCGAGTTCGCGGCAGTGCGCACCGGGCGAGCAAACTCGACGCTGATCGAGGGTCTTCTCATCGATTATTACGGCACAGAGACGCCGCTCAAGCAGCTCGCCAACTTCTCGGTGCCCGAACCGCGGCTCCTCGTCGTCTCGCCCTTCGACAAGGGTTCGATGGCTGCCATCGAAAAGGCGATCTCCAACTCCGACCTCGGCCTGACGCCCTCTAACGACGGCGTCGTGATTCGTCTCGCCTTTCCGATGCTCACCGAAGAGCGCCGCAAGGCCTTCGTGAAGATGGTGAAGGTGAAGGCCGAAGAGGGACGAGTGGCGGTGCGCGGTGTGCGCCGTCACGCTCGTCAAGAGCTCGAGACCCTCGAAAAGGATGAAGGTCTCTCGAGTGACGAGATCGAGCGGCTCGAGAAGGTGCTCGACAAGATGACTCAGGACGAAGTGGCCGTCGTCGACGCGCTGCTCGCGCACAAGGAGCGGGAACTTCTTGAAGTCTGACGACGACACTCCGCTCGACGAGCCGACGGGTCAGTTCCCGATCGCGAGCTCGAGCGACTCGCGCGTTACCATCACCGGCGCCGAACTCGCAAGCGACCTTGCCGGCGAAGTGGATGACGAAGCACCCGAGGTCGATCCCGACACACTGTTGCCACACTGGACAGACGCCCCGACGGGCCAGGTGCCCATCGTGGTGGCGCGCGAGACGGCAAAGAGTGACGACCCCTGGGCTGCGGTGCCCGGTCCTGCGTGGCGCGAAGGTGAAGCCGACTGGGTGGCCCACGAGGATCAGTTCGACGCGTCGATCCTGGCCGGAGCCGAAAAGACTGACGACGCGAGGCCCTGGGAGTTCTTCGTTGGCGACAACGACGTGGTGGTCGAAGTAGAAGAAGAGGACGACGAGCCGATTGTTGAGGCGCCACGCCCTGAGCCCTTGCGCAGCCAGCGCACGCGCCAGCGGATCTCGTCAAATCCCTTGGCGGGACGTGCCGTGCGTCAGAGCTCGACGAGCAACGTCTCGCGCGCGACGCTCACGGGGATCTTGCTCGCAATCGTCGTCTTTGGCATCTTCCTCGCCGGTCCGCTCCCGCTGACCGTACTCATCCTCGTCGCACTCGCCTTCGCGAGCGCTGAAGCATTCGCGGGCTTTCGATCCGTCGGCGCACACCCTGCGACGATCCTTGGCATCGTCGCCGTGCTCACGCTGGGCGTCGCGGTCTACAACAAGGGGCTCGTGGTGGTTGGCGCCGTCACGGTGCTGCTCGTCATCTTCGGCTTCATCTGGTACATGAACGCAGAACAGAAGATCGACGTGCTCGATGGTCTTGGGGCGACGATCTTTGTCTACGCGTGGGTTGGCGTGCTCGGCTCCTACGGCATCCTCATGCTCTCGCCGCACACGTACCCGCATCGAAACGGCATGGCCTTCCTCTTCGGGGCCGTGGCCCTCACCATCTGCAACGACGTCGGCGCGCTGTTCATCGGACGATGGTTCGGGAATCGTCCGCTCAATCCCGCCCTCTCGCCCAACAAGACGATTGCCGGCACGGTCGGCGGCACGCTCATCACGCTGATCGCCGGCGCGGTCCTTCTGCCGCTCGTGCACCCCTGGACCGTCACGCATGGTCTCGAAGCAGCGGTCGCGCTCTCGATCGTCGTGCCGCTCGGCGATCTGTTCGAGTCAATGGTCAAGCGCACGCTCGGCATGAAGGACTTCGGTCGGATACTGCCCGGACACGGGGGACTGCTCGACCGAGTCGATGGGCTGCTCTTCGCCCTGCCGACGATGTACTACCTGCTGCACGTACTCAAACTGAGCTAGCGATGTCGCCCGCACGAAAAAGCGTGGCGCTGCTCGGTGCCACGGGTTCGATCGGAGTGCAGACACTCGACGTGCTGCGCGCAGAGCCCGAGCGCTTCGAGCTGATCTCGCTCGCTGGCGGCGAACACCTCAGCGAACTCGCCGAGATCGGACGTGAGTTCGACGTGCGACTGATCGCGGTGAAGAGCGATCAGCACCGCCGCGAACTCGCCACGCTCGTCGACGGCGACGTGGAGATCCTCGTCGGCGACGAAGGATTGGAGATGCTGGCGCGCGGTGCCGACATCGTGGTGAACGCCGTGCTCGGCTTTGCCGGACTGCCCGTGACGCTGGGCGCACTCGCTGCCGGAAAGCGCCTCGCGCTCGCCAACAAGGAGTCGCTCATTGCGGCGGCACCACTCGTGGCGAAGGTTCGCGACACCCCCGGTGCGGAGCTGCTGCCGATTGACTCAGAGCACTGTGCGATCCATCAGTGCCTCGCGAGCTCACCCGCGATCCCGGGGTACCCCGACGTGAAGCGGCTCCTGCTTACCGCGTCCGGCGGACCGTTTCGTGGCTGGAGCGTGGAAGACCTCAAGGGCGCGCGAAAAGAAGACGCGCTGCACCATCCGACGTGGTCGATGGGTCAAAAGATCACGATCGACTCGTCGACGCTGATGAACAAGGGTCTCGAAGTCCTCGAGGCCGCAGCGCTCTTCGGTATCGATGTGGATCGCGTCGATGTCGTCGTTCATCCCCAGTCCATCGTGCACTCGATGGTCGAGTATGTCGACGGTTCGGTGCTCGCGCAGCTGTCGCGCCCCGACATGCGCCTGCCCATCGCGTACTGCCTCGGTCTGCCGGAGCGACTGCCGCACGGCTACGGCGCGATCGACTTCACGTCGTCGATGGAGCTGACGTTCGAGCCGCCCGCCCTCGAGGCGTTTCCCGCGATCAACCTCGCCTACGAGGCGGCACGCGTAGGCGGCGCGGCGCCCGCGTGGTTGTCTGCGGCCAACGAAATCGCCGTCGAAGCGTTCCTTGACGATCGCATCAACTGGTTCGACATCATTCCCGTCGTCGAGGCGACGATGTCGCTCTACGAAGGACAGACCCTCGATTCCTTATCGTCTCTTTATGAAAACGATGAGGCCGCACGGAAATGTGCTCGCGCTAGCCTGAATCGGTAGTCATGAGTCGGCCGTCATCACTTAGCCAATCACCCCTGGCATTGCTCGTGGGGGTCCTCGCCGCCGTGGTCCTGCTCACCTTGATCGGCGGTTGGGCGCTCCCGCTCGTCATCGTGCTCATCATCGTCATGGTGATGGGTCACGAGTTCGGTCACTTCATCACCGCCAAACGCGAAGGCCTGCTCGTGACGGACTTCTTCGTGGGCTTTGGTCCCATCATCTGGTCCACCCAGAGCGGAGAGACGCGCTACGGCGTGCGCGCGCTGCTGCTAGGTGGCTACGTCAAGGTTCCTGGGATGACCTGGGGTGTGCCCGTCGACCCTGCGATCGAACCCCGCACGTACCGCGAGGCGTCGTACCCGAAGAAGGTGCTCTTCGCATCGGCCGGTTCGATCATGCACGGGATCATGGCGCTCGTGCTCGCGTGGGCCGCGCTCACCTTCATCGGCGTGCCGTCCTCGAGTCACGTGGGCGTGCTCTCGTTCACGCCCTGGCAGGGGCACAAGGAGAACGTGGCGCAGCTCGCGCACCTCAAGGTTGGCGATCAGATCCTCGCGGTCGATGGAACGAAGATCACGAGCGTCGACCAGCTCACCAACATTGTGCACCACTCGGCCGGCAAGCGTCTGACGTTTCTTGTCGAGCTCAACGGACACGAGAAGACGTTGCACGCGACGCCCGTTAACGGAAGGACCATCAAGGAAGATGGCACTCGACTCGGCAACGCCGGCTACATCGGCATCGGTGTTGGCGACCTCACGGTGCACGAGTCGCCGTTCGCCGCGGTGCCGAGCTCCTTCCATCAAGTCGGCTCGATCATCGCCGAGGCGGTGCACGCCATCTTCCACGTGTTCTCACCGGGCGAGTTCTCGAGCCTCTTCCACCAAGTGGCGTCCCCCAAAGCGGCAACCAACGTGAAGAATCAGGATTCGCGACCGGTCTCCATCGTCGGCGTGGTGCGCGTCGCGACGCAGGCGGCCAACGCGGGGGCCTTGCAGCTGATCTCCATCTTGGTCGCCGTCAACATATTCGTCGGCGTGCTCAACATGCTGCCGATGTTGCCGCTCGATGGGGGCTATGTCGCGGTTGCCACCTATGAGCGGATCCGAACGCGAAGAGGACAACGCAGCTATGAGGCCGATATCAATAAATTGGCACCAGTTATCTACGCGTTCATCGGGGTCTTGCTGGTGCTCTTTGCCTGCACGCTGTACCTCGACATTGCCCATCCCATCGCCAATCCCTTTGGCTAGCGCGCTGATTCCCTAGAAACACGGCAGAATGTAACGCATGGACGTAACCGCTACCCCCCTCACTCCGCGTCGACCCACCCGTCAGATCACTGTCGGCACCGTGAAGGTGGGCGGGGGCGCACCCATCTCGGTGCAGTCGATGACGACGACCAAGACGGCTGACGTCGAGGGCACACTCCAGCAGATCTACGCACTGGCGGCCAACGGAGCGGACATCGTCCGCTGCACCTGCAACGAACGCGCCGCGGCCGAAGGTCTCGCCCAGATCGTCCCGCGCTCGCCGGTGCCGATCGTCGCCGACATCCATTTCCACGTCGAGATGGCCCTCGCTGCGCTCGAAGCCGGCGTGAACGGCCTGCGCCTCAACCCCGGCAACCTGCGCAAGCCCGAAGAGATCAAGCTCGTCGCGAGCGAGGCGCGCGATCGCGGCGTGCCGATTCGCATCGGGGTGAACGCCGGTTCCTTGCACCCAGATATCTACGAGCGCTTCGGCGGGGCGACGCCCGAGGCGCTCGTTGAGTCGGCGCGCATCGAGCTCGCGTACTTCGAGGAGGTCGGTTTCTCCGATGTGAAGATCTCGGTGAAGGCATCATCGGTCGCCCTCATGATCGCGGCGTACCGCTTGGCGTCAGAGACCTTTGATCACCCGCTGCATCTCGGTGTGACCGAAGCCGGTCCACTACCGTGGGGACTGCTGAAGGGAACAGCGGGCATCGGAACGCTGCTTGCAGAGGGCATTGGCGACACGCTGCGCTACTCGCTCACCGCCGACCCCGTCGAAGAGGCGCGCGCCGGTCGCACGCTGCTCGAGTCGCTTGGTCTGCGCGAACGAAAGGGACTCGACCTCATTGCGTGTCCGAGCTGCGGACGCGCTGAAGTCGACGTCATCAAGGTCGCCAACGAAGCCCAAGAGGCGCTCAACGCGCTCGACGTGCCGCTCCAGGTCGCGGTCATGGGCTGTGTCGTGAATGGTCCCGGCGAGGCTCGTCACGCCGACCTCGGCATCGCCGCGGGCAAGCACCGAGGACACCTCTTTATCCAGGGTCAGATCATCCGCGTCGTGCCCGAAGACGAGATGGTCGAGGCGCTCGTCGACGAGGCGAAGAAGATCATCGCCGAGGGTGTCGAGGCACGACTGCTCGCGCGTGACGTGAGCGCGGAGAAGGAAGCCGAGGCCGATCGTGCCGAGCTGCTGGACGATCGCGGCGCCGATGTCAACAACGCACAGGCCCGCATCGACAAGATTCGTCGGCACGTCGAGGAGTAGCCCGCTGGCTAGGCTGGTCCGAATTCCCCAAGGAGCACCGTGGCCTCGCAGAGCGTCCTGACACCTCAGTCGCAAGATTTTCCCCGCTGGTACCAAGACGTCGTCGCCAAGGCAGAGATGGCCGACAACGGTCCCGTGCGCGGCACGATGGTCATCCGTCCCTATGGCTACGCGATCTGGGAACGCATGCAGATGGAGATCGACCGCCGCATCAAGGACACCGGCGCAAAGAACGCCTACTTCCCGCTATTCATCCCCGAGAGCTACTTCTCGCGCGAAGCCGAGCACGTCGAGGGCTTTAGCCCCGAGCTCGCCGTTGTCACCCACGCGGGGGGCGAGGATCTCGCCGAGCCCATCGTCGTACGCCCCACGTCAGAGACGGTCGTCGGCGAGTTCATGGCGAAGTGGATCCAGAGCTATCGCGACCTGCCGCTGCTGCTCAACCAGTGGGCGAACGTCGTGCGCTGGGAGCTGCGTCCGCGCCTCTTCCTGCGCAGCTCGGAGTTTCTCTGGCAAGAGGGTCACACCGCGCACGCGACCTACGAGGACGCGTCGATCTACGCCCGGCGCATCCACTACGAGGTCTACAACGACTTCATGGTGAACGTGCTCGCGTGCCCGTCCTTCATCGGCATCAAGCCGGCGAGCGAGCGCTTTCCCGGAGCCATCAACTCGATGACCGGAGAAGCTGTGATGCGCGACGGCAAGGCCTTGCAGATGATGACGACCCACGAGCTCGGGAAGAACTTCGCTCGCGCGTTTGACATCTACTACCAGAGCGAAGAGGGACAGGCGGAGCTCTGCTACACGACGTCATGGGGTGCGTCGACGCGCCTCGTCGGGGGGCTCATCATGGCCCACGGCGACGACTACGGCTTGAAGGTTCCGCCCAACCTCGCGCCCGTCCAAGTGGTGGTCATCGCCGTGCGCGACGAGGTCGAGGTGAATGAGGCGGCCGACCGCGTGGCGGCCGACCTGCAAGCCGTCGGCGTGCGCGTCGAGGTCGACCGCACGCGGGGCAGCTTCGGTCGTCGCGTCACCGACTGGGAGATCAAGGGCGTGCCACTTCGCATCGAGGTGGGCCCGCGTGATCTCGCCCAAGGTCTCGTGACCATTGCGCGCCGAGACACCGGCGAGAAGACGACGGTTGGACTCGGGGCATTGACGAACGACGTGTCAGCGCTGTTGGAGCGGATCCAGACCGACATGCTGGCGTCGGCCGTAGCGTTCCGCGACGAGCGCACCCACGACGTCACGTCACTCGCCGAGGCTCTCGGCGCCGCGAAGGACGGGTTCGCCCGCCTCGCGTGGAGCCTCGTCAAAGGCGAAGGGGAGACCGAGCTCAACGCCCAAGCCGTGAGCGTTCGCTGCCTCCAGCGCCAGGATGGTTCGATGCCCGAGAGCGAGGACGAAGGCGGGCTGATCTGTCTCGTTGCCAAGTCGTATTAGCCAGTTCGCTGTAAACTAAAAAGAGAGAATTTTTTTCCACAGCACCGGTGTTTTGTACGCCCCGACGCCGTTGTGAAGACAGTCGCTGACTGCTACAATTGATGCCTACAGTCCGCTCAGGACGTTTGGACTCGTTTAAGCGCGGGCCTTTGGCCCGCGCTTTCTCATTGTCTGAGCGACGGTAGCGACAACGAAAGGAGACGGTCATGGAATGGGACACCACGCTGCGACCGCTCGTTGAATCGCTGGGACTTGAGCTCTATGACGTGGAATTTTCCACAGGAACCCTCAACGTGGTCGTGAACCGCCCTGGCGGGGTCGACGTGGAGGCTTTGACGGCCGCCAATCGGGCGATTTCCGAGTGGCTTGACGCCAATGACCCCATTCCGGGTCGCTACACCCTGGACGTCTCGAGCCCCGGTCTCGAGCGGCGCCTTCGCACACCCGGACATTTCAAGAGCGCGGTGGGCGAAGTCGTGACGTTGCGTGAACTGCGCGGAAACGAGCCGACGCGTCGCCTCGAGGGCACGTTGCTCGCAGCGAGTGATTCTTCGGTCACGCTCGACGAGCGCGAGCTCGGTGAGCTGACCATTCCCATGAGCGCGATCGAACGCGCTCGCACCGTCTTTGCCTGGGGTGCGACCAAGCCCGAGAAATCGTCGGGCGCGAAAACTTCATCGACGAGCAAGAAAGGCTAGACATGGCTAACTTCGAATTTCTCGAGGCTCTCGGTCAGATCGCGCGCGACCAGAACATTGACGAAGGCGAGTTGCTGATCGCACTCGCAAACGCGTTGCTCGCTGCCTACAAGCGTCGTCCCGACTCGGCCGAAGACGCCGAGGTGGAGATCAACCCCGAGACGGGCGAGATCAAGGTGTGGGGACTCGAGCTCGACATCGAGGGCAACGTCACGCGCGAGTGGGACGCCACGCCTGAAGACTTCGGTCGCATCGCTGCCCAGACTGCCAAGCAGGTCTTGATGCAGCTGATCCGTGACATCCAGCGTCGTCAGATGTACGAGGAGTTCGCGAACCGCGAAGGCGACATCGTCTCGGGCACCGTCCAGCAGAACGACAACCGCTACACCCTGCTCGACCTCGGTCGGGTCGAGGCGCTGCTGCCTCAGGCTGAGCAGATCGCCTTCGAGCGCTACGAGCACGGCGCGCGCATCAAGGTGTACATCGTCGAGGTTCGTAAGACCAACAAAGGTCCCCAGATCGTCGTCTCGCGCACGCATCCCGCGCTCGTCGCGAAGCTCTTTGAGATCGAAGTGCCCGAGATCGCCAACGGCATCGTCGAGATCAAGGCGCTCGCGCGCGAACCCGGTCACCGCTCGAAGATTGCGGTCGCCTCGAACGACCAGATGATCGACCCCGTGGGGGCGTGCGTCGGCGCGCGAGGATCGCGCGTGCGCAACATCACCAACGAGCTTCGCTCCGAGCGCATCGACGTCGTGCCCTACAGCGACGACCCGATCGAGTTCATCCAGTCGGCGCTGCAGCCCGCGCGCGTGCGCGAGGTGCGTCTCGACGAGGAAGAAGGCATCGCGACGGTCATCGTGCACGATCAGCAGCTCTCGCTCGCGATCGGCAAGGAAGGCCAGAACGCCCGACTCGCCGCTCGACTCACCGGATGGCGCATCGACATTCGCTCCGAGAATGAGGGCAACGACGAAGTGGTCGAAGAGGTCTGGACCGAGGGCGACGTGGTTGTTGACGAGACGGTGACCGTGGTCGTCAGTGACGACGGCGAGGCCGCCGTGGTCATCGACGACGTGATCACCGACGCCGAGGGTGACGTGGAAGAAGTCGTCGTCATCACCAACGTAGAGGGCGACGTCGAAGGAGTGGTCGTTGTGGACGCAGTTACGGAGGACGAGGCATAGCACCGAAGCGAACCTGCGTCGTCTGTCGACGACAGCGAGACGATGCCGATCTGGTCCGCGCGGGCCGCGACGCCGCGGGCTCGTGGTACCTCGGACGAGGGGCGGGACGCGGAGTCTGGTGGTGCAGGGACGGAAAGTGTGCGGCGGGACTGGGTATAAGTCACGTTGCTCGGGCGCTAAGGTCCGCCGTCGGTGACGACGACCTTGCCGTGATTCGCGGTCTCACGATCGGGAAAAGGCCGTAGTTGTGAAAGAATAGGAAACTGTGCCCGCCGAACGTGCGGGTACGCGAAGTAAGGGAACGTTTTGGCGCCAAAGAAAATACGAGTGCACGAGCTGTCAAAAGAGCTCGGGCTGACGAGCAAGGAGTTGCTCGCACTCGCTCAGAAACTAGGTATCGGCGCCTCGAGCCCGTCCGCGTCGATCGAAGACGCACAGGCCGACCGCATCCGCCGGCGCGCCGACGCCGACGGACTTCGCCGTGAGGTCCCCGCCGAGGCCGCGAAAGCCGAAAAAGCCGCAAAGGCAACCAAGGCCGTGAAGGAAGCGGCACCCGCCGCGTCCGCGCCCGCAGCCCCCGCGCCCGCACGCGTGGCGTCCGTCGCGCCGAGTGCAGCGCCCGTCGAGACGACGCCCGCTGCGGTCGCACCCGCGCCAGCCGCTCCCGCCGCGAGCGCTGCGAAAGTTGTTCGTTCGCGCGTCGTTCCGCCCAAGCCGGCCCCGACGCGCAGCGTCTCGCCCGACGGTCCCACGACGATCCGTCCCACCCAGCGCGGCGGCGCGGGTGACGGCGAAGGCGCAAATCGTCCGCCACTCAGTGCCTCTGGACGTCCCATCCCGCCACCTCCCGGCCGTCCCTTGAGCCCCACGGGTCGTCCCATTCCGCCGCCGCCCGGCGTTCGCCGTCCGACGCCAAGTGGCGCTCGCAGCGGACCCTCGAGTGGTCCGCGCCCCATGAGCGCGCGTCCGAGCACCGGCGCACCTCGTACCGGTGCCCCGTCGCGTCCCGGCGGCGGAGGGTTCAACGCCTCGCGCCCCGGCGCACCGACAGGTGGGGCCCCAGCGGGAGCTGGTCGTAGTGGTGCACCCGCCCGAGGCGGCGGGGGACCGCGTGGATCTCAGCGCAAGGTCACGCGTCGTCGTCGTCGCAATGTCGAAGAGCTCGAGCCAACCCAGATGACGACGTGGCAGCCGAGCAGTGCACCGGTGCCCGACGGAGAGATCATCATCGAGCGCGGCTCAACGGCAAAGGACGTCGGACCGAAGCTCAACCGCAGCGCCGCGGACATCATCCGATTCCTCTTCCTCCAAGGTGAGATCGTCTCGGCCGTTCAGAGTCTCTCGGACGACATGATCGAGCTCTACGCAGCCGAAGTCGGGGCCGAAATTCACTTGGTCGACCCGGGCGAGCAGAAAGAGGCCGAGCTCCTCGCGAAGTTCTTCGACGAGGACGAGGAAGAAGAGGTCATTGCCGCCACGCCTCGTCCGCCCGTCGTCACCGTCATGGGCCACGTCGACCACGGCAAGACGCTGCTGCTCGACAAGATTCGAAAGACCAACGTCGTCGCCGGCGAAGCGGGCGGCATCACCCAGCACATCGGCGCGTACCAGGTCACCTGGAACGGCAGGTCGATCACATTCCTCGACACACCCGGCCACGAGGCGTTCACCGCCATGCGCGCGCGCGGTGCGAAGGTCACCGACGTCATCATCTTGGTGGTCGCGGCCGACGATGGGGTCATGCCCCAGACGGTCGAAGCGATCAACCACGCGAAGGCAGCGACCGTGCCGATCATCGTCGCCATCAACAAGATGGACCGAGCGGACGCCAACCCCGATCGTGTGCTCCAGCAGCTCTCCGAGCAGGGGCTCGTGCCAGAGAAGTGGGGCGGCGACACCATCGTCGTCGAGATCTCCGCGCTCCAGGGCACGGGCATCAACGAACTGCTCGAGCAGGTGCTCCTCGTGGCCGAGATCGCCGAGCTCGCTGCTCGCCCCACGGGGCGAGCAGGCGGCACGGTGCTGGAAGCGAACCTCGAAGTCGGACGCGGTCCCGTCGCGACCGTCATCGTCCAAGAGGGTCTGTTGAGGGTCGGCGACCCCGTGGTCGCCGGACCGGCCTACGGCAAGGTCAAAGCGCTCATCAACGACCAGGGCAAGCAGATTAAGTCGGCCGGACCATCAACGCCGGTGCAGATCCTCGGCTTCAGCGAGCCACCGTTTGCGGGTGACGAGATGCGCGTCGCGCGCGACCTCGCCCACGCGCGCTCGCTTGCCGAAGCGCGCGCTCAGCGCACGCGTCTCGTCGGCCAGCAGCCCGTCGCCTCCTCGAGCGGCGCCCGCTTGGAGGACCTCTTCGAGCAGATTCAGCGTGGCGAGACAGCGACGCTCAACATCGTCTTGAAGGCCGACGTGCAGGGTTCACTTGAGGCGTGCACGGAGTCGCTCCGCAAACTCGAGCGCGACGACGTGAAGCTCGTCATCGTGCACCGCGGGGTGGGTGGCATCACCGAGAACGACGTGCAGCTCGCCAAGGCCTCCAACGCGACCATTATCGGCTTCAACGTGCGACCGGACAAGCGCAGTCGTGAGCTGGCAGCAAGCGAAGGCGTGCAGATCCGCACCTACGAGATCATCTACAAGCTGATCGAAGAGATCGAGGCCGCCATGCTCGGCCTCCTAACGCCGGTCTTCGAAGAGGTGGTCACGGGCGAGGCCGAGGTGCGCGAGGTCTTCCGCATCCCGCGCGTCGGCGCGATCGCCGGCTGCTTCGTGCTGGACGGCGTCATCACCCGCGGCTCGAAGGTCAGGTTCCTTCGCGAAGGCACCATCATCTGGAAGGGCACGATCACGTCGCTTCGTCGCTTCAAGGACGACGCGCGCGAAGTGCCCGCGGGCTTTGAGTGTGGCATCGGACTCTCGGACTACCAGGACCTCAAATCCGGCGACGTCATCGAAACGTACGAAGAGCGCGAGATACCGCGCACGGCCTAAGTCATGGCCCACTCGACCGGTTCCCATCACCCGTACCCGCGAAGCGCGCGGGTCAACCAGATCCTGCGCGAGGTGATCTCTGATGAGATCGTGCGGCTCTCTGACATCGACGAGCGGCTCGGCATTCTCACCGTCACCGGTGTGCAGACGACGCCTGACATGCGTCAGGCGATGGTCTACTTCGACTCGCTCTCTGACGTCGCGCGCACCGCGCTCGAAGAGCTGCGTGGCCAGATCCAAGCGGCAGTGAACGCACAGACCCGACTCAAGCGCACGCCCAGGCTCTCGTTCATGGCTGACCCGGCCGTCGCCACCGGCACCGCGGTCGAGGAGCTGTTGCGTCGCCAGCACCATGACGAAGAGTAACGGTCTGTTGCTGCTCGACAAGCCTCAGGGCGTGACGAGCCACGACGCTGTCGACCACGTGCGGCGTGTCCTCAGTGAGCGCCGCGTCGGTCACGCGGGCACGCTCGATCCGATGGCGACCGGGCTGTTGGTGATCGCGGTCGGTCCTTCGACGAGGCTGCTGCGCTTTGCCCAGAGTGAGACCAAGCGCTACAAGGGTGTGGTCACCTTCGGCGTTCGAACCGACTCGTTGGACGCCGACGGCGAGGTGCTCGAGCGCCGCGATGTACCTGCCTTCAGCGTCGACGCAGTCAACGAGCAGGCCGCCGCGATGCTCGGGTCCCAGGAACAGACGCCGCCGATGGTCTCTGCCATCAAGGTGAGGGGCCGTCGACTGCACGAGCTGGCGCGCGAAGGCGTGGAAGTCGAGCGCGAACCGCGTGCGGTCAGCATTGACGACTTTCGTGTGGCGCCCATCGACGACGTGACATGGTCATTCGACGTGACCTGTTCGACCGGCACCTACGTGCGCGTCTTGCTGAGCGATCTCGCCGAACGCCTCGGGACGATCGGCCATCTGAGCGCGCTGCGGCGCATTTCAAGTGGGCACCACGACGTGCGCGACGCCCTTACCTACTTCGAGTTGGAAGATCGCGTCAGTCTCGGCACCACCGTGCTCGCGCCACCGCGGACGTTCGTTGAACATCTGCCCTCGCTCACCGTGAGCGAGCTCGATGAGCAACGCCTTCGCCAGGGCCAGCGTGTTGACGTCGAGACGCCCGAGGGCGACGAGTTCGCCGCGCTCAATGACGCCGGATCGCTCGTCGCCGTGGTGCGCCGACGCGGCGACAGCGTGCAACCGGTCGTGGTCTTACCCGACGATGTGGCGAATGCTCGCGAGTAGGTTGCAACCATGATCGTGCGACGCGACGGCGAAGTGAACACGTCGAACGAGCGGAGTGTCGTGGCGATCGGTGTCTTCGACGGGCTCCATCGCGGTCATCAAGCAGTGATCGCTCAGCTGCTCGAGCTGGCGCGACAGTACGATGCGCTCGCGACGGTTGTCACGTTCGATCCGCCACCCGCGAGCGTGCTCGCACCCGATCGGGCGCCGCTTCTGCTCGGCACGATCGACCAGCGTCTCGAGGGACTTGATGAGCTCCACGTCGATCAGGTGCGCGTCCTCACGTTCTCAGCCGAGCTCGCCAAGGAGACGGCCGACGAATTCATCGATCGCGTCCTCATCCAGGACCTGCATGCGTGCTGTGTCCTCGTCGGCGATGACTTCCACTTCGGTCACAACCGCGAGGGGACCGTCGCGACCCTCCGTGCGGCAGGGGAGAAAGACAATTTTGACGTGATCGTGGCGCCCACCCACGGGGACGGTGATCGATGGAGCTCGACCGCAGTGCGACGGGCACTCGCCGACGGCGACCTCGAGCGGGCCGAGTCGATCCTCGGGCGGCACTTCATCCTGCGCGGCGTCGTAGAGCACGGCGATGAGCGAGGAAAAGAGCTCGGCTTTCCAACGGCCAACCTCGAGATCGCGGAAGATCAGGCGCTCCCGGCAGAGGGCGTCTATGCGGGCGCGGTCGCCTTCGACGGCGCCGAGTGGCCCGCCGCGATCTCCGTGGGGCGTCGCCCGCAGTTCTACGACGACGGGAGACTGCTTGTCGAGGTCTATGTCGTCGGCTTCGACGGTAACCTCTATGGCCGTGCGCTCGACCTCGTGTTTCTCGCTCGTCTGCGGGCTCAAACGACGTTCTCGAACGAGGCGGAACTGTCGGCGCAGATCGGCCGCGACGTGGCGACTACCCAGCAGTTATTTGACAGCTATTCGAAGAATCGGACAGAACTGCTAAGATAGATATTCGGTCAGCGACGCTGATCATGTGGGTCGTCTCGTTGGCGGCTCGCAACGAGACCCCCGACCCAATAAGGCACACAGGTTTATGACTGAGAAGCAGGAGATCATTAAGGACTTTCAGGCGCACGACGCGGACACCGGTTCACCCGAGGTTCAAGTAGCACTCCTGACGGCTCGGATCTCGCATCTCACCGAGCACCTCAAGACCCACAAGGGTGATCACCACACCCGCCGTGGACTCATGAAGCTCATCGGTCAACGCCGTCGACTGCTGGACTACGTGCAAAAAGGCAACGTGGAGCGCTACCGCGCATTGATTGGCCGTCTCGGCATTCGTCGCTAGCCGAGAACATGCATGTCGACGACCGTCGACGTGCTCAACACATCCGAGGCCCCGAAGGCCAGTGGAGGGCAGTCGCCTCCGGCGAAGGTCGCCCACTGGGATTCGGGCGGAGTGTTGCTACATAAGGAGCCATTCCATGACTGACGCCATCAGCGTAAGTAGTCCCATCACGGGCACAGAAAAGACCATGACATTTGAGGCTGGTCACCTCGCTCAACTGGCCGATGGCGCGGTACTCGCGCGTCTCGGCGACACGATGCTGCTCGCCACGGTCACCGCGGCGAAGACCGCGAGAGAGGGGATGGATTTCTTTCCCCTCACGATCGACATCGAAGAGCGCGCCTACGCCGCGGGAAAGATCCCCGGAGCGTTCTTCCGTCGAGAGGGCAAGCTCTCGGACCAGGCGATCCTGATCTGTCGACTGATCGACCGTCCACTTCGCCCGTCCTTCCCGAAGGGCTTTCGCAACGAGGTCCAGGTCGTCGGCACGATCATGAGCGCCGACCAGCAGAACCCCCACGACATCCTCGCGATCAACGCCGCGTCCGCCGCGCTGATGATCTCGGGCATCCCCTTTGACGGCCCCATTGGAGCCGTGCGCATGGCCTATACCAACGAGGGTGAGTGGGTTCCCCACCCCACCTTCGCCGAAGGTGACGCCGCCAACTTCGAGCTCGTCGTGGCCGGTCGCGCACTGAGCGACTCCGCCGACGCCGACGTCGCGATCATGATGGTCGAGGCCGGCGGCACCGAGGGCTCCTATGAGCGCTACCTCGATGGTGCACCGAAGGTCAGCGAAGAGGTTCTCGCCGAGGGCCTTGAAGCGTCCAAGCTCTGGATCCGCGAGGCGATCAACCTCCAGCGCGAGCTTGTGCGCGACTTCATCGCCGCGCGTGGACCACTGCCGACCTTTGAGTACGAGCTGTTCCTCGACTACCAAGACGACGTGCTCGCACGCGTCGAAGAAGTTGCCGGCACCCAGCTCGCTGAAGCCAACAAGATCACGACCAAGGCCGCGCGCAACGAGGCGCTCGACGCAGTGGCGAAGTCAGTCACCGGCCAGTTGTCGGGCGAGTTCGAAGGTCGCGGCAGTGAGATCAAGGCCGCCGTGCGATCACTCACCAAGAAGCTGGTGCGCAAGCGCATCGTCGAAGAGGGCGTTCGCATTGACGGACGAGGCATCGCGGACATCCGACCGCTGTCGGCCGAGATCGACCTCTTTCCGATGACCCACGGATCCGCGATCTTCCAGCGCGGCGAGACCCAGGTGGTCAACGTGACGACGCTCGGCATGCCCCGCATGCGCCAGCAGCTCGACACCATTACGCCGGACGAGTTCCGTCGCTACATGCACCACTACAACTTCCCGCCCTACTCAACGGGTGAGACCGGTCGCGTGGGTGCGCCCAAGCGCCGCGAGATCGGCCACGGCATGCTCGCCGAGCGCGCGCTCGTGCCCGTGCTGCCCAGTGAAGAGGAGTTCGCCTACACCGTGCGCGTCGTCTCTGACGTCATGCAGTCGAACGGCTCGACGTCGATGGCGTCGGTCTGTGGCTCGACGCTGTCGCTCATGGCGGCGGGCGTGCCGATCAAGGCACCCGTGGCGGGCATCGCGATGGGCCTCGTCTACGACGAGGGCAGCTACGTGACCCTGACCGACATCCTCGGCGCCGAAGACGCCTTCGGTGACATGGACTTCAAGGTCGCCGGCACCGCGGACGCGGTGACGGCGCTGCAGCTCGACACAAAGATCGACGGCCTTCCCGCCGACGTTCTCGCGAAGGCACTCCACCAGGCGAAGGACGCGCGTCTGACGATCCTGAAGGTTCTCACCGACACGATCCCCGAGCCGCGCGACCATGTCGCCGAGGTGGCGCCGAAGATCGTCACCTTGGAGATCCCGATCGACAAGATCGGCGAGGTCATCGGACCGAAGGGCAAGGTCATCAACACGCTTCAGCAAGAGACCGGCGCGGACATCGCGGTCGACGACGACGGCATCGTCGGCACGGTCACGATCGGCGCGAAGGACGGCCGAGCAGTCGAAGAGGCGCGTCGACGCATCTCGCTCATCCTCGACCCGCCCTCGGCGGACGTGGGCGCGACCTACCAAGGTCGTGTCGTGTCCATCGCGAAGTTCGGTGCGTTCATCAACATCCTGCCTGGACGTGACGGACTCCTGCACATCTCGAAGCTCGCGCCCCTCAACGGTGGCAAGCGCATCGGACAAGTCGAAGACGTCCTCGAGCTGGGTCAGACCCTTGACGTGAAGGTCGATGACATCGACCCTCAGGGCAAGGTCTCGCTCTCGCTCGTTGGTGACTTCCCCGACGTAGTGGAAGAGCCGCGCCGCCCTCGTAACGACCGTGAAAGTCGCCCTGAGCGTGAGCGCCGCCCAGAGCGCGAAAGTCGCCCTGAGCGCGAGAGTCGTCCCGAGCGCGCGTCGTCCTTTGAAGCCTCCTTCGAGGCAGAGCTCGCCGGCGAGATCGGCGACCTTGGTCCCGGCGGCCCGTCGTTCAGCGACGGTGACGGTGGGGCACGGCGCAGTCCGAGACCTCGTCGACGCTAAAGCGACACAAGGGCCGTGTCGGGTAGCTCTCTGCACGACACGGCCGCTTCAAATTTCGTAGCGTGGTGAGGATGACTCCCGACCTCGTTGACCCGGCGCGTCCCTGGTGGCGCACCATGGCGAGGCCAGACCGATGGGCGCTGGGCTGGCTTGTCGGCATTCCCCTCGTGCTCTTCGTCATTCCCGCACTCGCGGGGCACCCGGCCATCGACGCCGACGACCTGATCCAGAACTTTCCGCTGCGCGTCCTTGCGGGCCGCCAACTCGCGACCGGTCATCTGCCACTGCTCAATCCGCTCGCGAACGCGGGCACCCCCCTGCTCGGCGGGATGAACGCGGGGGCGCTCTATCCGCTCACCATGATCTTCGCCTTCATCACGCCGATCGTGGCGTGGCTGATCAACATGATCGTTATCTATCTCACCGCGTCCATCGGCGTCTTTGCCCTCTGCCGTTGGCACGGACTTCGCACGTGGCCCGCCTTCGCGGCGTCGATCACCTACGCCTACTCGGGCGCCATGATCGGCCAGATGGTGCACCTCGGGGTCGTCCAGGGCTACTCGTTCGTCCCGTGGGCCGTGCTCCTCATGGTCGCTCTCTCGCGTCGCCTGAAAGAGCTCGACGCTCCGACGAGCTGGCCGCACCTCGCGCGCGTGGGCCTCTCGTGGATGATGGGCGTCGCCGTCTTATGGGGGCTGACATTCCTTTCAGGAGAGCCTCGAGCGATCGCGAGCATCGAGCTGCTCACGCTCATCGTCGTGCCGTGTGTCTTGTTGCTGCGCTCCTCGTACTGGCTCACATCCTGGCGACTGCGCATTGCCTACCTCGTGACGTTGGCGTTCGGCTTCGCTTGGGGCGTGGGACTCGGACTCGTCCAGGCGCTGCCGGGTTACGCCTTCATCAACTACTCGCAGCGCTCACAGGAGAACTACGCCTTCTACGGCGCCGGCTCGCTCGCCGTGCGTTGGACAACGCTGTTGTTCACCCCCGACATTCTTGGCGGCAACGGCGCCTTCGGTCAGCCGAGCTTCTTCGCCAACTACAACCTCGCCGAGGTCACCGGATACGTCGGCATCCTTGCGCTCATCGCGGGTGCTGCGTTCCTCACTCGTGTGACCCGTCGAGGATGGCGCGGCGCCGATCGCGACTGGGTCATCTACGTGGTGATCGGCGTCATCGGTCTGTTGGCGACATGGGGAAGCTTCACGCCGCTCGGGCATGTGTTTCGCGCCATCCCGCTCTACGGGTCAACGCGACTGCAAAGCCGCAACGTCATCCTGGTCGATTTCCCCCTTGCGATGTTCCTCGGCTGGTGGCTCCAGCACATTCGTGACGCGCAGCCCGAACGCGCCGGACTGGGTCGCCGCTCGAAGTGGTTCGCGCTCGCGCCGGCGCTGTTCGCGGCTCTCTTGCTGGTCGGGCTTCTTGGGTGGGGACCGTGGGTCATCAACAGAATCAGCATCACCAACATGTCCTATGCGCACTTTGCCAGCGGACTTACGCTCGTCGACTCCCTGTTCCTTGGCGTCGCGCTCGCGTCGATCCTTGCCGTCGTGCTGTTGACCCGTTACGCGCGCGTGCTCTTCAGTGTCCTCATGGCGATCCTCATCGCCGACCTCGCGCTGTTCTTGATCTTCTCGTCAACCGGACTCATCGGGGGCCCGGGCCCGCGCGAGGCGTCGCGCACAACGGCTGAGCACCTGCTGTCAAGCAACGGACGATTCGCGCTGGTCGATACGGGCGGTTCCCATACCGGGATCTACCGCACGCTCGGCGAGCCGAACATGAACGTCTTCACCCACATGGCGAGCGTGCAGGGGTACGGGTCGCTCATCTCCAACATCTATGACAACGCGACCGGCACGCACCCCCAGGCGTCTTTGAACGCCTGCCACCTGGCAGATGGTGAGTTCGTCCACCTTCGTCTCGGGGCGATCGCCATCTCGTCGTCGGTGCTCATGACCAACACTGCGCTCGTATCAGGGATGCCGACGAGCTGTGTCACCCAGACGCGAGCGACGACGGTGAAGCGCTACTTCGGCGAACAGCTGAAGGCACACGAGATCATCCTCACCTGGAACACGCACGCGCCGCTCTCGAGCACGCCGTTGCGCCTGAAGTTTCTCAGCGCCGACGGGCGCCCGATCGGTGTGTGGCACTCGCCAACGGGATCGTCATCAAACAAGGCCGTCTTCGACTTTGTCGCGCCGTCCTTCGCCGCCGGATTTGAGGTCACGTCCACGTCGGGCGTGTTGATCGGCGACGCCGTCGTCGCGCCGTACGGATCGAAGTGGAGCTATGAGCTCGACGGCGACTTCGAGCTGGCGATCGCGACGTCCAAGTGGCATCTCACCTCGACCGAAGACACCTTCTCGGTCTTCAAGGCCACGAAGCTCATCCCACGCGCGTGGTTCACCACGGCCTCGGCCGGCACGGTCACCCACATCCGCACGACAACGTGGGGTGACGCCTGGGTCAATGTGAAGGTGACCACGGCGAGCGCGCTCGATCGCAGCATGGCCTACCTGCCGGGATGGAAGGCAACGGCCGTGAGCAAGTCCGGCAAGGTCGTCCCGCTGACCGTCACACGGGCCGGTCTCATTCAAAAGGTGGACGTACCCGAGGGCACGTGGAAGATCCACTTCCACTACCAGGCGCCCTACATCGAGATAAGTCTTGCCGCGTCGCTCGCGTCGCTCGCTCTGCTCATCATCGCGAGCGTCGGTCTTCTCTTCCAAATGCTTCGACGTCGAAACGGTAAGGTGCTCACGTGAAGTCACTGGCCATCGTCGGCGGCGCGGGTCGCATGGGCCAGGCGCTCGCTGAGGGCCTCCATGCACAGGGCTACACGATCACGGCACTGGTGGACGTGGACACGCCGCGCGAGCTCTTCGGCGCGCGCGCACTGGCTTCGCTGAACGAGCTGGGCGACGGGCACGTCGACGCGATCATCGATTTCTCCTCGCCCGACAGCGTGGTCACGTCGGCCGAGTGGTGCGCGGCGCACGGTGTCGCCCTCGTTGTCGGCACGACGGGCCTTACCGGCGATCAGCGTCGAGCGCTCGAGGACGCCGCGAAACACGTGGGCGTGGTGGTCGCCACGAACTTCTCGATCGGAGCCGCGCTGTCCGAGCGATTCGCCGCCATGGCGGCGCCGTACTTCGAGCGCGTCGAGATCATCGAGCTGCACCACGACAAGAAGGTGGACGCCCCCTCGGGCACCTCCATCACGACGGCCACGGCGATCGCCGACGCGCGCCGTCATGCGGGTGAGGCGCCGCTGACCGATCCGACGACGCGGCGCACCATCGAAGGATCTCGCGGTGCAGACGCAGTCGACGGTATCAAGATCCACTCGATTCGCCTGCCCGGACTCGTCGCGCACCAAGAGGTGCTCTTCGGCGGACCGGGGGAGGGGCTCACCATTCGCCACGACTCCTTTGACCGGCGAAGCTTCGTCCACGGCGTCGGCCTCGCGATCGAGCACATCGACGCGACGCCGCGTTTCGTCGAGGGCATCTCGTCGTTTCTTGCGTAGGTTCCAGGTATCCAGGACCGACTGGTAACTTTGTCCCATGAGTGACCCGCGTTTCGGACGCGTCCTTACCGCCATGGTCACACCCTTTACGCCGAGCGGCTCGATCGACTACGACGTGGCGAGCAAGCTTGCGCAGTTTCTGGTTGCCGAAGGCAGTGAGGGCCTGGTCGTGGCGGGCTCAACCGGTGAGGGGTCCTCACTCAGCGACGAAGAGAAGCTCAACCTGTTCGCCTGCGTGGCCGAAGCCGTCACCGTGCCGGTGCTCGCGGGCTCGACGTTCGCCAACACGCAGGCATCGATTGACCTCACGAGGCGAGTGAAGGGCACCGGCGCCGCCGGCATCCTTGCCACGACACCCGCGTACGCGCGCCCGAACCAGTCGGGCATCGCCATTCACCTCGGTGCGATCGCGGACGCGACACCGCTCGAGGTCATGCTCTATGACATCCCCGCGCGCACCGGTCGCAAGATCGCCTCATCGACGACCATCGACCTCGTGCGCAACCACCCCAACATCACTGCCCTCAAAGACGCCTCAGGTGACGTCGCCTCGGCCGCGCACACGAAGTCGGTGCTGGGCGAGCCCTTTACGCTCTACAGCGGCGACGACTCGGCGGTGCTCTCATTCATGGCGGTGGGCGCTGTGGGTGTCATCTCCGTCGCGGCCCACTGGGCTGGACCGGAGGTGGCGGGCATCGTGCACGCCGCCGCCAGCGGAGACTGGGAGCTCGCACGCGAGCTCTACGAGCGCGCGGCTCCCAGCTTTGCCTTCGAGAACAGCGAGGAGTATCCCAACCCGATGCCGTCAAAGGCCGCCCTGCGCGTGCTCGGTATCAACGTCGGCGAGTGCCGCCCGCCGCACGGACCGAGTGAAATCGAGCTCGACCTTGTCGCTGCCGAGGTCGTCTCGTCGCTGAAATCGTCCCGTGGCTGACAGCGTTCGCGTCACCTTCCTCGGTGGCCTCGGTGAGATCGGACGAAACTGCGCCGCGCTCGAACAAGACGGACGCATCGTTGTCGTCGACGCCGGGCTCATGTTCCCTGAACCCACCATGTACGGGGTCGACCTGATCCTGCCGGACTTCCGCTGGCTCATCGAACGCAAGGACCGCGTCGACGCGATCGTGCTCACCCACGGTCATGAGGACCACACCGGCGCGCTGCGCTATCTGGTGAAGGACGTCAACGTTCCCATCTATGGCTCGGCGCTGACGCTCGGATTCGCCCGCCACCGCCTCACCGAAGCGAAAGTCGCCCACGATCTGACGTTCATCGAGGTGACCGACGGCGAACGTCGTCGCATCGGACCCTTCGAGGTCGAGTTCATTCCGGTCACTCACTCGGTGCCCAGCGCGATGGCCCTGGCGTTTCACACGAAAGTCGGCGTCATCGTCCACTCGGGCGACTTCAAGCTTGATCTCACGCCGATCGACGGACGCCGCACCGACATCAACCGACTCGCCGCACTCGGCGACGAAGGCGTGGCACTCCTGCTCGCCGACTCAACGAACGCCGAAGAGCCCGGCTTCACGGCGTCCGAGGCGAGCGTGGGGGTCGTGCTGAAGCGCATCTTCCTCGAACGGCCCGAGCGCCGGATGGTCGTGGCGTGCTTCGCAAGCCACATCCACCGCATCCAACAGATCGCCAACATCGCCCACCAGACCGGGCGCAAGATCGCCTTCATGGGCCGCTCGATGGAGGCCAACGTCAAGCTCGCGCGCAGGCTCCACCTGTTGCGGGTGGATCCAGCGGACATCATCGACGTCGAGAACATCAGCCGGTTCCCTCCGGGCCAAGTGTGCGTGGTCTGCACGGGCAGCCAGGGCGAACCGCTCGCGGTCTTGTCGAAGCTCTCGCGTGGGGACGCGCGCAACTTCAAGGTCGGCCCCGACGACACGATCATCTTGAGCTCGCACCCGATCCCCGGCAACGAGTGGTCGGTCGGACGCGTCATCGACGACCTCAATCGTGAGGCGACCGAGGTTATCGACTCGAGTCAAGAGCCGGTGCACGCCTCGGGACACGCGCGCCAAGGCGAGCTGCGCACGTTCCAGCAGCTGCTTCGCCCAAAGAACTTCGTGCCGGTGCACGGTGAGTATCGACACATGGTCCACCACGCCGAGCTCGCGGTCTCGATGGGCCTCAGCTCGCGCCACGTCCTCATCTGCGAAGACGGCGACCAGATCGAAGTGACCGAAAAGGGCATTCGTCGTACGGGCAAGGTCCCCGCCGGCTTCCACTACATCGAGGGCAACGATGGTGACCTCGATGAGACGCCGCTTGAGGAACGCCGCATGCTCGCCGAGTACGGCGTCATCCTCATCTCGGCGGGCATCGATAAAGTGAGTGCCTCGATCACACAACCGGTCACCGTGACCGCACGCGGCTGGTTCAAGGGTGCGAGTGATGCCGACGTCCTTGGGCACATTACGAGCGCCGTGCGCACCGCGATCCAAGAGGCGATTGCGGGAGGTGACCTCGACGCGGAGTCGCTGTCCAAGGTGGCTCAGCGTGCGGCGGGACGGCTCCTCGGCCAGCGCTACCGGCGCCAGCCGGTGATCATGCCTGCCGTCGTCGTCTTCTAGCTACGACTTGTCGGGCTCGCCGTGGTCCTGGTTGCTGGTGCCCGCGCGCCAGTACGGCTTGTGACTGATCTGCTCGGGGCCAAATCCGCGATCGGCGAGGGCGACCTGCATCGCGCGCATGACGTGGAACTCGCCAAAGAGGTAGGCGTGGCCCACGCCCGCTGGTAGTTCGAAGGCGGCGAGCCCGCTGAAGAGTCCCGCTGGATCGTTCAGGGCGCGACCCTTTCGGTCGACGAAGATGCCCGTGACGCCAAGAGCCTCATCGAAGTTGGCGGTGACGGCGTCGTCTGGCGCGTCGATCTCAATGATGAAGATGGCTCGTCCCGGCACCTCGATGCTCTCGGCCATCCGATAGGAGGCGGCGAGCGCGCTCGCGTCGCCGACGAACAGATGCCAGTCGGCGTCCGTATCGAGGGGGATCTTCCCACGAGGTCCGATGACGACGATCTCATCGCGAGGCTGTGCCTCCCGCGCCCATGTGCTGCCGGGCCCCTCGTGCTCGATCGTCACCCAAAGTGTCAGGGTGTCGGTTGCCTGATCGACCGAGCGCACGCTATAGCGACGGCTGACCAGACGCCCGTTGGCATCCGCGAGGCGAATCATCACATCGTTTCCGGGTATTCCGCCAAGAGCTTCGGCGCTGCCGCCTAGTACGACCGAGATGATCGAGGTACTCAGGCGCGTGGTGGACACGACCGCACAGACGTGGGCCTGCGCCCCGAGGCGCTCGGCGAGTTGCAGGGACGTGGCGTCAGGTTCCTTGGTCATTGAGCGACAGCCTATTAGTCGAGCGGGGACGTCACGAGTGCTGCTCGAGCAGGGTCGCCGTGTACGCGTCGATGGATCGCTCCACGTCGTCGAGCTGAGCGGCCGTTGTCGGATCGTGCCGTCGAAGGAGCCGCGGTTCGCCGCGGCTCTGGCTCAGTGACGCGCGAGCGCTCACGACCGCCCGCAAAGCGGCTCGCCGCAGGCGAGTGCGCACGACCGGGTTGTCGAGCGTGGCCTCATGCTCGTAGCGGGCTTCAGCCGCGCGAGCCGCGGCGAGCCGTTGCGCCGGGCGCATCGACGGCGCGGTGGTCCAGGCAAAGAGGTCAAAGATGAGCACGACCGCCGCGGCGAGCGCGGTGTCGATGACTCGCGCAGCGAAGAGATCCTGGCGAGAGCCGAGCAGTCCTAAGAACACGAAGACCACGGGAGTGAACGCCATGACCGCGAGTGCGTGGGAGTGTCGTGCCGCCCACGGCTGGATCGCCGCCATGACGCACGAGAGAAGGACGAGGGCGAGAATCGCGTCGCCTGTGAGGATGACGATCCCGGCGATGCCGACTCCCACGACGGTGCCGACGGTGCGCGCGAGGGCTCGCGTGATGACGGGCCCGACATCCGGGCGCAGGATGAAGGCGATGGTCATGGGCAGCCAGAAGCCGTGAGGATCGTTCAGCGTAACCGCGATGGCCGTCCCGGCAGCAATGGCTGCGGCGAGGATGATCGCGAATCGCAGTCGGTCTCGTATTGGCATCGGAGGGTGCACGGTGTTCACAGAGAACGGACGGAGTCTGATCTCTTCGAGCTGCGCGGCCGATAACGGGGCTAGCGCGGAGATGACGACCGGGTTGAGTCCGCTCGGGGACTGAAACCGGTGAGGAAAGTTGTCAAGGGCCTGCACGGCGGACCTCGCGTTCGACGTGGTGAGGATGCTCGCGACATCGCGCAGCCCGCTCGCCATCGCCGGATCAACTGGGAGCTCCTTGCCTTCGAGGAAGGAGATGACCTCACCCATTCGCAGTGCGACGATGAGACATTGACGAAGCGCCACGTCTTCGGCGTTCTTCGCGCGACGCCGATACAGCCCGACGATGTCCTGTGCGCGATCGAGCGCGGAGACTGCGCTGTCGCGGGCCGCGAAGAACTGAGGCGTACCGACCGCGTCCACCACGCTCGCGAGGAGATCGAACGCTCGCGCGAGGGCGAGGCGTTGGTTGCTTCGTCGGAGACGCACATTCATGAGGTACGCGACGAGGAAGACCCACAACGCGCCGAGGAAGACCGAGAGCGCGGCCTGCCACTCCATGCCCTTGAATCCAAGTCCCGCGCCGAGGATGGTGCCGACGAGCAAGTACGCGCCGGCCGTCGCACGGTTGGACGCTTCTGCCAGGCCGGCGAAGAAGGCGACCGCGGCGTAGAGCGCGATGAGCGCGCCGCTGGCAGGGTGGTTGCTCGCAAAGCTCGCCCCAAGCATGACGCCACCGCCGCTCGCGACGGCAACCCAGAGCAGTCGCGGCCCTCGAACGTGCCAGTCGTCGAGTCCGTCCTGGCTGATGGCCCAGAGGGAGCCGATGGCGAAGATGATCGCGTGGAGGCGCTGGTTGATGATGACACCGACGATGAGCGGAGTGCTCAAGCAAAAGGCTGCTCGAAGCGAGAGACGAACTTCGAGTGAGGCCTTCAGGCGCGACGACAACGTCGCGGCGCGTCGAGGGCCACTCGTGCGCTTCGACGTCGATTCGCGTCGTCGACCGAACATCGGCTCATCCTAAGTCGCCCAAATAATGGCGTTTACCGTGATGGACCCGCATGGATCGACAAGTGATTGGTCCGAGATTGGAACAGGTCGTTAGTAAGTTAGATGGTTGTGGTACAAGCGAAACACCAAAAGAAGCCGGTAAGGAAGGCAGCGCCTCGTTCGCGGGCGAAAGCGTCCGAAGAGCCCAACATCTGGCAGCGTCACCAGCGCGACCTGCTGATCGTGGGCCTCTTCGTGGTGGGCCTCTTCGTCGCGCTCGCTGACGTGCGCGCGCTCGGACCAGTCGGGCACGACATCTCTCGTGGACTTGCTGACCTTCTTGGCGTGGGGCGGTATGCGCTCGCCATCATCTTGTTGAGCCTCGGCGTGGCACTCGTCTGGGGCAACGTCGAGCTCGAACGTGCGCGCGCGGTCTGGGGCGTCGTCCTTGGTCTCGTTGCGGTGAGTGGACTCGCCGACGTCGCGGGCGGTCGACCTGGCGTGCACGCGACCACGAGCGCTCTCGGTCGCGCCGGCGGATGGCTGGGTGTCGTGACTGGTGGCGAACTCGCGAAGTGGATCGGCGTGGCTGGTGCCGTCATTGTTCTCCTTGCCCTCTTCGTGGTGGCGGTGATCATTGCAACGGCCATCGGACTGCGCAGCCTGCTGTTCGGGCTCGGAACTGTGTTGCGAGCGATTGGACGCATGCTGTCTCGGTGGTGGATGGTGCGTCCGCAGCGTGACGAAGAAGGGGACGTCGAAGAGATCGAACCCGAGCCCGCGCCGCGCCGACGCCTTCGAGTCGTCGAGCCAGAGCCCGAGGATGAGGAAGAGCTTGAGGACGAGGACGAGACCGACTACGAAGAAGAAGAAGAGTTCGACTACGACGAGTTTGTCGAAGAAGAGGTACCGGAAAAGACACTCGCCGCCCGCTCGACCTACGTTGCGGTGGAGAGCTCATGGGAGCTCCCTCCACTCACCCTCCTGCAGCGAACCCGCGACCAGAAGCTCGACCGCTCCCTGACCGAAGCTGCGGGGGGAGAGCTGGTGGATGCGCTCGCCGCGCACGGTGTCGAGACCACGCTGGTGGGCTTTACCGTCGGCCCTACGGTGACCCGATTCGAGCTCGAGCTTGGGCCAGGCGTCAAGGTGTCTCGCGTGACGTCGCTCAACAAGGACATCGCGTACGCCATGGCATCGCCGGACGTCAGAATTCTCGCGCCGATCCCCGGTCGATCGGCGATCGGCGTCGAGGTGCCAAACCGACAGCGCTCGCTCGTGGCACTCGGCGACCTCCTCAACTCCGAGGAGTCGCTCGCGGCGACCCATCCTCTCGACGTGCCCATAGGTCGCGACATTGCGGGTCGCACTGTCGTCGTGAACTTGGGTGAGATGCCCCACGTCTTGATCTCGGGCGCCACCGGCGCGGGAAAGAGCTCGGCGATCAACTCGCTCATCACCGCGCTGGTCATGCGCGCGACGCCCGACCAGCTGCGACTGTTGCTGGTCGACCCCAAGCGCGTCGAGATGGGCCAGTACAACGACTTGCCGCACCTTCTGTCTCCGGTCGTCGTCGATCCGAAGAAGGCGGCGGGAGCCTTGCACTGGGCGGTCAAGGAGATGGAGCGGCGCTACGACATCCTCGCTGAATCCGGGGCGAGGGATATCACGAGCTATCAGCAGATGATGGTGCGTGGCGAGCTGTCGAGTGAGCCGACGACGCAACAGCTCGTGGCCGAGGCGTTTGAGCGCTCGACAGGACTGCCCAGCGATCTGGATCCGCCGTCAGGTCCAGAAGACCTGCCCTACATCGTGATCGTCGTCGACGAGCTGAACGACTTGATGATGGTCGCTGCTCGCGACGTCGAAGAGTCCGTGGTGCGCATTGCCCAGATGGCGCGAGCCGTCGGCATCCACCTCGTACTCGCCACCCAGCGTCCGAGTGTCGACGTCATCACGGGCGTCATCAAAGCCAACATTCCAAGTCGCATGGCCTTTGCGGTCTCCTCGCTCGCCGACAGTCGAGTGATCTTGGACCAGGCCGGCGCCGAACGACTCATCGGCAAGGGCGACATGTTGATCGTCACCGCGTCGAGCAACATCGCTCGACGCCTTCAGTCGCCGTGGGTCTCCGAAGAAGAGGTCCGTCGGGTGGTCGAAGCGTGGCGAGCTCAAGGCGGGCGTCGCGAGTCGGTCGTCGCCCTCGACGAAGTGGGCTCCCGCAATCAGTCGTCCTCGAACGGTGGCAACGGTGACGACGACGACGAGATCTTGCGCAAAGCGCGAGATCTCGTGATCAGCACCCAGACCGGCTCGACGTCCATGCTCCAGCGAAAGCTGCGCGTCGGCTTCGCGCGCGCCGGGCGCATCATGGACCAGCTCGAAGAAGAAGGCACCGTCGCGGCAGGCGACGGCTCCAAGTCCCGCAAAGTGCTCGTCACGCGCGAGGAGTACGAGCAGCAGACGTCGCTGTAGTCCCGTGTCACGACCCGCTCGAGCACGCCGCCGTCCCGCTTTGCGCGGACTCTTCGCGCGCGCTGTCGGCATCATCCTTGGCATCGCCCTCGCGGGCGGTGGCATCGTGGCAATGCAAGCGCCCTGGAAGCATCCGACGGCGACCGTGCACGTGGCGTTTCACTGGCTGTCCGGGCCGAATGGCGACGTTACTCTTGCGTGGCCGAGCATCGGGTCCGCGGCGATCGACATTCCATCGCTCCGCGCCCTCGACGGTCACGACGACGAGGTCGTGCCAATCGCGAGCCTCACCAAGATGATGACGGTCTACGTTGCCCTCCAGGACATGCCGCTCTCGATTGGTGAGACCGGCCCGTGTCACGTCGTGACGAGCGACGACGTCGAGACCTACCAGGAGATGTCCCAGATCGACGAGTCGAGCGTGCCCGTGTTCGTCGGCGAGCAGCTCTGTGAGATCGACCTCTTGAACGGCGTGCTCGTGCACTCGGCCGGCAACTACGCGGTCATGCTCGCGAACATGGTGGCCGGTTCGAACAGCGCCTTCATCACCTTGATGAATGGCGAAGCAGCGACCCTCGGGCTCGCCGGGACCTCCTACGCCGACGTCACGGGCTTCTCGCCACAGTCCGTCTCGACGGCGCTCGATCAGGTGCGACTCGCGGCGCTCCTCATGCAGTCGCCTCTCGTGCGATCGATCGTCATTCAATCCAGCGTGACATTGCCTGACGTGGGCGCCGAGACGTCCTTCACCCCCGACGTTGGGATCGACAACGTGATCGGCGTGAAATCGGGGCGGACGCTGGCGGCCGGAGGATGCGACGCGATGGCGATGACCTTCCAAGACGGTTCAGTGACACGCGTCGCCTACGTGGTCGTGCTTGGACAGCGCGGGGGAGACCTGCTCACGCCCGCGGGAGACGCCGCACTCGCGCTGGCGAACTCCGCAGTCGCGGAGCGCTCGCACTACACGCTGCGCGCCCATCGCGCGATGGGCGAGCTCGCCTACGCGAACGGGCGCGTGGGGTATGGGCTGACGAGCTCGCACGAGCTGTGGTGGTGGCCGAGCCAGCACCTCTCCGTGACCATCCATACGCGCCGACTCAACGGCGTAATTCATCGCGGCGAGATCGTGGGATCCCTCTCCCTCTCCGGCGCGCTGCGTCGCACGTACGCGCTGCGCGCGTACGGTTCTCTCACTCCGCCGTCATTACTCGAGCGCCTACGCTGAATCCATGAGTGCGCGCGCGCCGGCGAGTTCGGCCAACCTCGGACCCGGTTTTGACACGCTCGCGGTGGCTCTCGGGCTCTACGTCGAGGTCACGGTGGAACCCGCTGATCGATTTAGCATCGAGACCGAAGGCTGCGGCGCCGGGCGCTTCGATGACGAACGTCACCTCGCCGCGCGCGTTGCGCGCGGCGTGCTCGGTCACGACCGGTTCGCGCTGCATGTCAATTCATCCATTCCACTGTCGCGAGGTCTGGGCTCTTCAGCAGCACTTACCGTCGCCACCGCGGCCGCAGCCGGGGAAAGCGATCCGCTGACGGTGGCGGCGAATGTCGACGGGCACGCGGAAAACGCGGCCGCATCGGTGCTCGGCGGTCTCGTGGTGGCGAGCCGCAGTGAGGAACACGGTGTCGTCGCTCGTCGAATCGATCTGGATGAGGTATGGCAATTTGTCGTCGTGGTGCCCGACGAAGAGCTCTCGACTGCCGACGCTCGCCGCGCCTTGCCCACGTCCGTGTCCTTTGGCGATGTCGTCGCCAACCTCAACGCCATGGGACTGCTCATTGCTGGGCTTGCCCATCATGATGATTTCGTCGACTGGTCGATGGACGACGTGCTCCATCAGCCCTACCGTGCCGAGCTGCTCTCGTTCGCCGATGGGTTGTTGATGCGGCTGCGCGAGAGTGGCGCTGCGGCGTCGTCATGGTCCGGTGCGGGACCGTCGATGCTCGGGCTCGTGACAGATGAAACAGCAGACGACGTGGCGCTTGCCGCAAAGGAGTTCCTGCATGCCCGCTCGATCCCTGGCGAGGTGTTTCTCCTCGACGCAGATCGCGCTGGCCTGGTCATACGTTGATCCAAACCAAGAGTGCCGCGGGCCGAACGCTCGGCGGCGCCGGTTTCATGCTGATGGGTGCGGGACTCATCCAGTGGTCGGCCGCCATCGTCTTGCGGGTCTTTCCCGTGCTCGGTCCGTCGGCGACGAGCGCTTGGCGCTTCTTGTTGGGCGCGGTCGTGTTGCTCGTCTTCACTCGACCGAAGCTTCGCCACTGGACCAAGCGCCAATGGCTGGGCGCGCTTGCCCTGGGAGCAACGGTCGCCATCATGAACCAGTGCTTCTACGAGGCCATCCAACGGATCCCACTCGGTGGTGCTGTCGCTATCGAATATCTCGGCCCCTTCTCTATCGCGGCCTTTACGAAGCCATCGCTTCGCCGCGTGCCGCTGGTCGTCCTCGCGGGACTCGGGGTTGTCGCGCTGACGCGACCGGGCAACGGGCTCTCGCTCGTCGGCGTGCTGTTCGCTCTCGGTTCGGGGTTTGGCTGGGCCTCGTACATCTTCTGTTCGCGACGGGTTGGGGGCACGACGAAGGGATTCGAGGGTCTCGCGGTCTCGATGACGATCGCCGCCATCCTGACGCTGCCGATATCGATCGCCTCGAGCGCCAAGATCGTCGATCATCCTGGCACCTTCGGCCGCTTGTTGCTCGTCGCGGTGATGGCGATCGTGCTCGGCTTCGGGGTCGAGATGCAAGGGCTCAAGCGGATCGTGCCCCAGGTGGCGGGCGTCCTCGTGGCCCTCGATCCGGCCGTCGCGTTCTTTGTCGGTTGGCTGCTCCTCCACCAACATGTGCGCGTATGGGACTATGTCGGACTCGCCTGTGTGGTCGTCGCAGGGGCGGTCGTCACCTATCGCTCGACGGTGGATGAGAGCGAGCTCGCCCAATAGGCGGACTTAGCGAGAATCGACAGCCCAATTAGGCTGAGGGGGTGTCAACGCCCCGTTCGTTCGCTATTCGCACCTTTGGCTGCCAGATGAACGAGCACGACTCCGAGCGTCTGGCGGGCCTTCTCGTCGCTGATGGGCTCGTGCCCGCCGAGCGTGACACCGAGGCCGACGTGATCGTCCTCAACACCTGCACGATTCGCGAGAACGCCGACCTCAAGCTCTACAGCGCCCTCGGGCAGCTGAAGGCGCTCAAGGAGGAGCGGCCGGATCTCCAGATCGCGGTGGGCGGCTGCATGGCCCAAAAGGATCGCGGCACGATCCTCGAACGCGCCCACTGGGTCGACGTTGTCTTCGGTACCCACAACCTCGCGGCGGCGCCCTCGTTGCTGCGTCGCTCGGTCACCGAGGGTCCGCTCGTCGAGATCCTCGACGCACCGGATCCCGTGTCGAGTCGCGACATGGCGCCCGCGCTGTACGCGGTGCGCGAGCTGCCTTTTGCCGCATGGATGACCATTCAGACCGGCTGTGACAATACGTGTGCCTACTGCATCGTGCCGAGCGTTCGCGGGGGAGAGATCAGTCGCCCCTTGGAGGATCTGATCGACGAAGCGACGATGCTCGCGAAGTCAGGCGTCACCGAGATCACTGTGCTCGGTCAGAACGTCAACTCCTACGGGCGTGACATCACCGGTCGTCGACCGCTCTTCGCTGAGCTGCTGCGCGCACTCGGCGAGGTCGAGGGCATCGAGCGTATTCGCTTCACGAGCCCACACCCGAAGGACCTCCGTCCCGAGACGATTGTTGCCATGGCCGAGACGGCAACAGTTTGCAATCAGCTGCATCTGCCGCTTCAGTCCGGATCGAACCGAGTGCTTTCGGCGATGCGCCGTGGCTACACCGTCGAGCGCTACATGGAACGACTGGCCGCGGCGCGTGAGGCGATTGGCGACCTTGCCGTCACGACGGACCTCATTGTCGGCTTCCCGGGAGAGACTGACGAGGAGTTCGACGAGACACTCGCCGTCGTTGCCGCCTGCGAGTTCGACCTGGCGTACACGTTCATCTTCTCGCCGCGCGAAGGCACCCGAGCCGCCGACATGTCCGACTCCTTCGTCGGCTCCGACGTCATCAAGTCACGCTTCCAGCAGCTGAAAGAAGTTACCGACCGTTCGGCACTACGAGCGCACCGAGCACGCGTCGGCAAGCGCGAGGAAGTACTCGTCGAAGGTCCCTCTCGTCGCAACGATCAGATGCTCTCGGGGCGCACCCGCCAGGGCAAGCTCATCCACTTTCCCGTGGTCGAGAACCCGCTCCGCGCGGGGGCCCTCGTGAGCGTGGACGTCACCTACGGGGCTCCCTATCACTTGCTTGGTGAGATGAGCGCGGTGCTGCGCGCACCCCGTCACAAGATCCGCGTGCCGCTGCTGACGTGAGCGACGTGCGCGCGCCGGTCGTCGCCCTCGTCGGTCCGACGGCCTCGGGGAAGTCGAAGCTCGCTCACGAGCTGGCCCTTGGTCGAGGAGATGTCGAGATCGTCAGCGTTGATGCCATGAGCGTGTACCGCGGCATGGATCTCGCCACGGCGAAGCCAACGCTCAGCGAACGGAGTGAGGTTCGCTACCACCTGATCGATCTCGTCGATCCGAGTGAGGAGTTCACGGTCGCCGAGTTCCAGCGAGCCGCGCGCGATGCCAAAGAGCAGATCGGCGCTGTGGGCCATGGCGTGCTGTACGTGGGGGGTACTGGTCTGTACGGTCGCGCCGTGCTCGACGACCTCGACATACCGGCGCGCTACCCAGAGGTCCGCGCGACGCTCGAAGCACGAGCCCAAGCCGACCTTGACGGTCTCTATAACGAGCTGCTCGAGCTCGATCCCCTCGCGGCGAGCCGTCTCGAGCGCACGAACGAGCGACGAGTGGTTCGAGCACTCGAAGTGACACTCGGTGCAGGTCGACCGTTCTCCTCCTACGGGGAGGGACTCATGACGTATGGTCCCGTCCGCGTCGCACAGATAGGACTTGCCGTCGAACCCGAGGTGCTGGATGAGCGGATCGCGCGACGATTCCACGCGTGGATGGAGGCGGGGTTGCTCGATGAGGTCGCGCAACTTCGTGAGCGGCCCGGCGGCCTTGGTCGCACGGCGCGACAAGCTGTTGGCTACCGACAGCTGCTCCAACACCTCGAAGAGGGCGCGCCCTTGGCGTCCTCTGTCGAGGCCGCCATCACCCAGAGCCGACGCCTCGCGCGTCGCCAACGATCCTGGTTCCGACGCGACCCGCGCGTTGAGTGGTTCAGCGACCCCAAGGCTGCTCGTGCACGCGTGAACGAGGTGCTGAATGACACTGACAGCTTCGTGCGAGACTGAAGCAGTGGCGTTGCGATCACTGCAGAAATGGCACGGGGCGGGGAACGACTTCCTCGTTGACGTGAACGGTGACGGTGAACAGTTCTGGACGTCCGAGCGCGTAGCGGCGGTCTGTGATCGCACAACCGGCGTCGGCGCGGACGGACTGCTCGTCGCGTCGTCGAGTGAGCCCGTCGCGATGACTCTGTTCAACGCCGACGGCTCGATCGCCGAGATGTCGGGCAACGGCGCGCGCTGCTTCGCCGGCGCGATGCGTCGAGCGAACGGAGCCACGTGGAACGAGCTGATCATCGACACGATCGCGGGTGTAAAGACCGTCCAGCTCGAGATGGCGAGTGAGACGTCAGGACGCGGAAGCGTCGCGATGGGCGAGGTCACGCTGGGCAACGACCTTGACGGCGCGTGGGGCGTCGCGTACGTGGGGAACCCGCACGTCGTGGTGCATGACGACCCCTCAATGAGTGACCCCGCTCGCGAAGAGCTCGCAGAAAAGCTCGCGGCGCAGCTCGGCGGGGCGAACGTCGAGTTCGTCACGGTGCTCGGCGACGGTCACGCGAGCCTTCGAGTGATCGAGCGTGGCGTCGGCTGGACGCAAGCGTGCGGGACAGGAACGTGTGCGGTTGCCGCGGTTCTCAGGCGAGACGGACTCGCGAAGGATCATGTCACCGTCGAGAACCCCGGCGGAACGCTTGAAGTTCAGTTCGACGGTGACCAGGTGACCCTGTCGGGACCCCTGCAGTTCATCGCGGACGTGGAGTGGCTCGCGGCTTGACGTACATTCCCGATTCCCTTATTGATCGGTCGTTCCGCGAGAAGATCGTGTTGGTCGGCGTTCTGTTGCCCGGCGACACCGAAGAGGAGCTCGACTACCAGCTCGACGAACTGGCGCTCCTCGTTGATACCGCCGGAGCTGACGTCGTCGCGCGCATCGTCCAGCGACGCGAGAAACCGGACCCCGCCACCTTCATCGGTTCGGGGAAGGTCCGTGAGCTCAAAGACATCTGCCTCGCCGTTGACGCGGACACCGTCGTCTTCGAAGACAACCTGACGCCCGCGCAGCAGCGCAATCTCGAAAAGCTGCTCGGCCGCACGGCAATCGACCGCACGGCCGTCATTCTCGACATCTTCGCGCAGAACGCGCGCACGCCTGAAGGCAAGGCTCAGGTCGAGCTCGCGCTTCTGGAGTACCGGCTGCCGCGTCTGCGCCGCGCAGGAGGATCGCTCTCCCAGCAGGCAGGTGGCATCGGCACTCGAGGTCCCGGTGAGACGCAGCTCGAAGTCGACCGGCGCCGTCTCGTCCAGCGCATCCATCACATCCGCGACGAGCTGAAAGAGATCGACCGGACCCGCCAGGTGCAGCGTCAGGGCCGCGACCGCGGGCGTCACCGCGAGGTGACCCTTGTTGGCTACACGAACGCCGGCAAGTCGTCGCTGCTCAACGCCATCACCAACGCCGGCGTCGAGGTGGAAGACCGCCTGTTCGTCACCCTTGATCCGCGCACGCGTCAACGTCAGCTTCCTGGCGGGGAGACGGTGCTGTTCACCGACACCGTCGGCTTCATCTCGAACCTGCCCCATGAGCTGGTCGAAGCCTTCATGAGCACGCTCAACTCGGTGCAGTTGGCTGACCTGTTGGTGCACGTGGTCGATGGCGCGAGCGACCGTGCCGAAGAGCAGATCGCTGCGGTGCGCGATGTGCTCACGGAGATCGGCGCCGCGCACGTACCCGAGCTACTCGTCTTCAACAAGGCAGATCTGCCGGGCTCTCGAGCGAAGGATCTCGCGAAGCTCTACGAAGGGAGTGTCTGGGTGTCTGCGAAGATGGGTGAGAACCTGGACGAGCTGATTGTCGCCATCGGTGAGCGCCTGCGCTCGCACGACCGAGTCGTCACATTGGTGCTACCGCTCGACCGTGGCGACCTGCTCGCCGCAGCGCACCGCGAAGGCGATGTCCTCGATACCTCGGTGAGCGACGAAGGCGTGCTCATCCACGTCGTCCTGGACTCGGTGGGAGCAGCGCGCTTTAGCCAGTGGCGCGTGCCGGCGTGAGCTTCTCGCCGCCGGCCTACCCCTACGAGCGCCTGGACGGGCTCAAAAAGATTGCTGCGTCATTCGACGGCGGGGCCATCGACTGCTCCATCGGGACACCAATCGACGCGCCACCGGTGTTCGTGCTCGAGGAGCTCGCGCGCGGCGCTGGCAGTCGCGGGTATCCGCCGTCAGCAGGAACCGCAGAGTATCGCGACGCTGCCGCAGGGTGGATGAATCGACGATTCGGGCTTGAGCTCTCGGCGAGCGACGTCGCTGTCTGCGTGGGCACGAAGGAGTTCGTTGCATCGCTCGCGGCGTACCTGCACTTGCGCAGTCCCCAACGCGACACCGTCCTTTATCCGGCGGTCAGCTACCCGACCTACGCCATGGGCGCCACGCTCGCCAATCTTCGTCCAGTCGCGGTGCCCACCGTGCAGGGACGTCTCGATCTCGCGGCCATCGATCCGAACGACATCGCGCGTGCCCTCGTGCTCTGGGCGAACTCGCCGAGCAATCCGACGGGCGCCCTCGAGGACCTTGGTGCGATCGCCGAGTGGGGGAGGGCTCACGACGTGTTCGTCGCGAGCGACGAGTGTTATGCCGAGTTCACCTGGGCAACGCCCGCGCATTCAATTCTTGAAAACGGTTTGAATGGCGTCCTTGCCGTGCACTCCATCTCCAAGCGCTCGAATCTCGCGGGCTTTCGCGCTGGCTTCTACGCGGGCGACGAAGAGATCGTCGCCTACTTGCGAAGTGTGCGCCAACACGCGGGGCTCATGGTGCCCGGACCGGTCCAAGCGGCTACCGCGCTCGCCTACGCCGATGATGAGCACGTGCAGGTTCAGCGCGCGCGGTACCTCGCTCGGCTCGAGCTCTTGAGCGATGCACTGCGTGGCATCGAGATCTCGGCTCCGATGCCCGACGGCGCGTTCTATCTCTGGTGTGCGAAGCCTGGTCTTGACGGATGGGGCCTTGCGACGCTGCTTGCCGAACGATCGGGACTCATAGCGAGTCCGGGTGAGTTCTATGGTGACTCCTCCGACGAATTCGTTCGCATCGCGGCGGTGCAGCCCGACGACCGTCTCGAGCTCGCCGCGCAACGCCTGAGGGCTTCTTAGCTGCTCAAAGTACGATGAAGTGGTGAGTGATCTAGAAACGCGCATCGGCCACTGGTTCGAACAGCTGGCCGAGATGACCCCTGAAAACCGAGAGGCCCGGCGCGATGTCGAGCTGGTGATCACCAAGCTCGATGACGGGCAGCTGCGTGTCGCCGAGATCGACGACCACGGTGACGTCATCGTGCACGAGTGGATGAAGCAGGCGATCTTACTGCTCTTTCGATTGCGCGGCCTCGAACCATCCGAGGCGGGACCCTTCGAGTATCTCGACAAGCTCGAGCTGAAGGGCGACTACGAGCTGCGAGGCGTGCGCGTCGTGCCCGGGGCAATCGCGCGGCGCGGCAGCTACCTCAGTCCTGGTGTGATTCTGATGCCGAGCTTCGTCAACATCGGCGCGTGGGTTGGGCCCGGCTCGATGGTCGACACCTGGGCAACGGTGGGCAGCTGCGCGCAGATCGGCGCGAACGTGCACCTCGCGGGAGGCGTAGGCATCGGTGGCGTCCTCGAGCCACCGAACGCGGCGCCGGTCGTCATCGAGGACGATGCTTTCATCGGCAGTCGCTGCATGATCGTCGAAGGAGCACGAGTAGGGCGCGGCGCCGTGGTCGGACCCGGGTCAATCCTCACCGCGTCGATTCCAGTGATCGACGCAGAGACCGGCGAAGAGGTGTCACGTGGCCGTGTGCCGGACTACTGCGTCGCCGTTTCCGCGAGTCGCCGTCGCGAGTACCCCGGCGGCGAGTACTTCTTGCCGTGTGTGCTCATCATCAAGCGCCTAAGTGAGGGCGAGCGCCATGACAAGGCGGCGCTCAACGGCATCCTTCGCGATCACGGGATCTCATGAGCCGTCTCGACGAGACCCTCGACTTGGTGTTGATCAGCTCTGTCAGTCGAAACGAGTCCAAGATCGCCGGCTTCGTGGAGTCGAAGCTTCGCAAGTCCGAGCACCTCGATGTCGAACGTATCGGTGACAACGTCGTCGCGCGAACGACGGGGCACCACGCGACGCGCGTGATTGTCGCCGGTCACCTCGACACAGTTCCCGGCGACGAAGTGGCCGAGGAAGATGGCGATGTCGTGCGTGGCGTTGGCGCCTGCGACATGAAAGGGTCACTCGCCGTGATGCTCGCGGTGGCCGCTGACGACGCGCCACGTTCGGTCGAGGTGACGTGGGTCTTTTACGCCCGCGAGGAGATCGCGCGTAGCGAGTCCGGCCTGAGCGAGCTCATCGAGCTTCGCCCAGAGCTCGTCGGAGGTGACGTGGCGATCCTCGCTGAACCGACCGGCGGTCGCGTCGAGGCGGGTTGCCAGGGAACGCTGCGCGTGGAGGTGGTCCTCGCGGGTGCTCGAGCGCATACGGCGCGACCCTTCACTGGTCGAAACGCCATCCACCGTCTTGGTGAGGTCATCGCGCGAGTCGCGAGCTACAAGCCGCGAACCGTCGAGATCGACGGCGTGAAATACACGGAACAGCTCCAAGCGGTCAACGTGGAAGGTGGTGGGGCGCCGAACGTCGTGCCCCACCGCGCGTCGCTGGTGCTCAACCATCGCGTGGCGCCAGATCGAACCATCGACGAGGCAGTCACGTGGCTCAAGTCATTTCTCGATGATCTACTGGAACCCGGGGATCGATTCAGCGTTCGCGACTCGGCCCCCGGCGCGCCGCCAATGCTCACCAATGATCGACTCAGGAGGCTGGTCAATCTCACAGGCGAAGCCGCCGAGGGAAAGATGGGCTGGACCGATGTCGCCACGTTCTACGAACTTGGCGTGCCGTCAGCGAACTTTGGAGCCGGCGATCCGCTCCTCGCGCACAGAAGCGACGAGTACATCACGTTGCAAGAGCTTTATGACTTCGAAGAAGCCCTGCGAGCCTGGCTGGCCTAGCTCGAACCGATCTAGTAGTGGCGCAGTACCGAGATCACGTGCCCGTAGATGACGACCTCGTGGGAGTCGAAGTCCATCGGCTCCATTGAGGAGTTTTCGGGCTTGAGGATGATCCGAGATCCCTGGCGGAAGAAGCGCTTCACGGTGGCCTCGTCGCCGGGGATGCCCGCTACAACAATCTCGCCGTCGCGCGCCGTCTGTTGGCGCTCGACGATGAGGAAGTCGCCCGAGAGGATGCCGGCATCGATCATCGAATCACCGCGAACCTGGAGGACGTAGCTGTCGCCACGTCCCGCGAACTGCTCGGGAATCGACATCAGCTCGTGCGCGCTTTCTGCGCCGAGTACGCCGGTTCCTGCAGCGACGTCACCGACGAAGGGGATGTGTCGGATGTGCTGTTCGGGCGCCGGGTTCGCAGCATCGAGTCGCACCGTGAGCGTGCGGGGCTGCTGAGGGTTCTTCTCGATGTAGCCAGCGTTCTTCAAGACGGTGATGTGATTGGCGACGGTTGCTGACGAGGAAAGTCCCACGTGCTCGCCGATCTCGCGGATCGTGGGCGGAAAGCTGCGCTCGCGTTGGCAGGTCACGATGAACTCGAGAATCTGTCGACGCATCGGTGTCAGTACTTCAGCCATGAGTTCCTCCGGTCACGAACAGTTGTTCGTAGGTTACACCGAAGCCCGACTCGGATCAAACATCTGTTCGTTTTGACTTTTCTTATGTCTTGGTCGTTTCTTTAAGCTTCGCTCAAACATGTCACTGCCCGTTTTCCTTCTGTTCACGCTGGTATCGTTCTTCCCTAGGCCAGATAGGTCGTTTGTCTCTCAGCTGTTTCTTATATGTCTCTTATGCGGCACGTAAGAGGTTTGGCGAAGAGAAGTGAATGCAGTGCAATCAGAAACGGGAGGACGAAAGCAATGAAGCTTCGTTTGAATAAGACGGTGGCGGCGGTTGTCGCGAGTGGTTTGATGTTGGTGGGGATACCGGTTGTCGGCCTCGCATCGACGTCCGGCGCTGCGGCAAAGCCCACCTACGTCATTGGCTATGAGGGACCGCTTTCGGGCGGCAACCTTCAGTTGGGCTTGAACATGGTGTTCGCTGTGCAGTTGGCTATCAACAACGCCAACGCGACGGGGAAACTTCCGTTCAAGTTGGTGCTGAAGCAGTACGACGACCAGGGATCAGGAACCATCTCACCGGCGCAAGCGCAGGCAGCGATTGCGAACAAGCAGCTGGTGGCGATCGTGGGACCGGCGTTTTCTGGTGCGACGGAAGCGGCAGAGCCATACTACTCGGCGGCTCATGTGCCTACGGTGAGTCCTTCGGCAACTGCTGCGGCACTGGCGAAAGGAACCAACAACAACTTCATGCGCGTGGTCGCGGGTGACGATGTACAGGGTGCCGCGGACGCCAACTTCTTGGTCCAGACGCACAGCCTGAAGACGCTCGAAGTGCTGAACGACGGCTCCTTCTACGGCGCTGGTCTCGCGGCGGTTGTCGCGAAGCAGGCGACGACGGACGGCGCCACCGTGACGACGAACACCTACCCGGAGACGGGTTCATGTGGGGGCACGGCTTCGGCTTCGCAGTACACGTCAGCTGCCACACAGATCGCCCTCGCCGCTCCGGCGGGCGTGTTCTACGGCGGCTACTACTGCGACTTCGGTTTGCTGCTCGGCGCGCTGGCGTCGGCTGGCTACAAGGGCACCATCATGTCGGGTGACGGTTCATGGTCAACGGCGTTGATCGCGGGCACGACGCCCGCATCGGCTGCCAATGGTGTGTACGTGAGTGAAGCGGGCGGCGGCAACGCCAACCTCACCGGGAAGCTCGCATCGGAGTACAAGAATCTCTCGCACTTCGACGCGAACGGCGCCACGTACGCCGCCCAGTCCTACGACGCCACGAACATGATCATCGCGGCGCTCCAAGGGATCATGCGGCCCAAGAACATCACCACGCTTCGCAAGGACCTCGTGCTGCAGTTGCACAAGATCACCTTCCATGGCGTGACAGGCGTCATCAAGTTCCAGGCGAATGGGGACCTCACACGTTCCTCGGTCGTGGACTTTGGACAAGTATCGGGCACGGCCATCAACTCAATCGGTCACAGCTAAAACCTGACGTAATCGCATGAGGAAGGTGCCGGGGGAGAAACGCCCCCGGCACCTTCCGTGGTATGCATCAATCATGTGAGAGGAGCGCGGTGGGGGGCTTTGGCCACTATCTAACCGGTCACTTCGACTATTTCCGTCTGGCCTTTTGGTACCTGCTCGTCGGCGGCATTGCGAACGGCTTCATCTACGCGATGGTCGCGATCGGCTACACGCTGGTCTACGGCGTGCTGCGGCTCATCAACTTTGCCCATTCTGAGATCTTCATGACCGGCGGCTTCGCCGGTTACTTCGTACTGAAGGCGCTCGTCGGAACGAGCGTGCCCAGCGGCTTCGCGAGCATTGGCATCATCATCGTCGGCGTGCTCGCGGGGGGAACGTTTGGCGCGCTCGCGGCCACCGCACTCGAGCGCGTCGCCTATCGTCCGCTGCGAAAGCGCAACGCTCCGAAACTCGCCTATCTCATCAGCGCCATCGGCGCGTCGTACTTTCTCTTCAACCTCGCGGGCAAAGAGTTCGGACGCTACAACAACTCGATTCCCCAGCCCTACGTCAACACGATCGTCTTTCGAATCTTCAACGCGCCGGTGCAGATGTACTACATCGTGATCCTGATCGCGGGCTCGATCATGCTGGTTCTGCTCGATCGACTCGTACAGAAGACGAAGCTGGGTCGCAGCATTCGAGCGGTCGCCCAAGACGCCGAGACAGCGTCACTCATGGGGGTGAACATCGATCGAACGATCGCCCTCACCTTCATCCTCGGCGGCGCGCTCGGTGGCGCCGCCGGGTTCCTCTTCGGACTTGGCAGCGGCGTGGCCTACACGATGGGCTTCGTCCCCGCGCTCAAGGCATTTACCGCAGCGGTGCTCGGGGGCATCGGCAACCTCCGCGGCGCGGTGATTGGCGGATTGCTGCTGGGGGTCGTGGAGTCGTTCTCGACGGCGTGGTTCTCTGCTGCCTACATCGACGTGACGGCCTTTGGCATCCTCGTGCTGGTCCTCATGATTCGACCCACGGGCATCCTCGGCGAGCGCTTGGGGAGGTCGGCTTGATGAACAAGCTGTTGCACCAACCCCTCGTGCGTCGATTCGCCCAGTTCCTCATGGTCGCCGCGGTCATCGAGGTGATGACCGGACCACCCGGCAGCACGCAGACGCCGCTCGCCGGTATCGACGGATCATTCGACAACCGGGAGTCGTTCTTCGGGCTCTTTCCCGCCCCTCGCTGGACGATCTTTCTGGTGCTCGTCGCCATCATCTTTGGGCTCTCGACGCTCTGGAAGGTCAACTCCAAAGCGATCAAATCGAGCTATGCGAAGGCGATGACCGCGCCACGCGCGCTGACCCAGCGCAAGGAGGTGCGCTGGACGTTCCTGGTCGTACTCCTCGTCCTCGCGATCTTCCTGCCGCACTTGGAGACCAACCCGTACTGGCAAGCGCAGATGACCGAAGAGATCGGCGTCTTCGTGCTGCTCGCACTCGGTCTCAACGTGGTGGTCGGCTTCGCCGGACTCCTCGACCTGGGCTTCGTGGCGTTCTACGCGATCGGTGCGTACACAACGGCGTGGGTGACCGGCGCCCTCCCGACGCCGTTCCTGTTTCACCACCCGCTCAATCCCTTTGTCTCCATCCCGATCGCGATCCTCTTCGTGATGGTGGCGGGCGTGCTGCTCGGCATTCCAACATTGCGTCTTCGTGGTGACTACCTCGCGATCGTCACACTCGGCTTCGGCGAGATCGTGACGATCTTTGCCAACAACCTCTATGGCATCACCGGTGGCTCGTTCGGCTCGGGTGGGTCGACCGGCAAAGTCAGCATCCCGCACTTTTCGATTCATCTCGGACCGATTCACTACGTCTGGACGCTCTCACCGGTGCCGTACTACTACCTCGCGCTCGTCTTCATCGTCGTCTTCATCATCGTGTTCACGCTGCTCGAGCACTCACGCATCGGGCGATCGTGGACAGCGATTCGCGAGGATGAGGTCGCTGCCGAATCGGTGGGCATCAACCCGTTGAAGTACAAGGTCATGGCCTTCGCCATCGGCGCTGCGAGTGCGGGATTTGCGGGTGTCATCACGGCTGGTCAGTCCAACTTCGTGAATCCGGCCAACTTCACGCTGCAGGTCTCGATCAATGTCCTTGTCCTCGTGATCTTCGGTGGGATGGGCTCGATCGCGGGTGTCGTCTTTGGCGCCATCCTCATCCAGACCATCTCGGCCTATCTCATCCACTCACAGCCCTTCGGCTATCAGTCCTCGGACCTGTATATGTACATCGGCGCGCTGCTCGTCGTGATGATGATCTTTCGCCCAGCCGGACTTATTCCGTCTCGCCGACGGAAGAGAGAGATTGGTCTCTCCGAAGAGGGCGAGGGTCACATGGACGAAGTGCTGACCGGGGACAACACGTGAGCGACGACCTCATCTTCGACGTCGTGAACGTGAGCCTGCGCTTCGGTGGTGTCGTGTCGCTCAACGACGTGAGCCTGCACCAGAATCGCGGCGAGATTCTGGCAGTGATCGGACCGAACGGCGCGGGCAAGACGTCACTGTTCAACTCCCTCACGGGCGTCTATCGACCCCAAGACGGCAGCATCACCTTCGCCGGGCGCGACGCGAAGCCCATCTCGGTCATCGGCAAGAAGCCCGCTCGCCTCAGCAATGCGGGCATCGCTCGAACGTTTCAAGCCTCGAGGATGTTCAGCGCCCTCACGGCGTTCGAGAACGTGAAGATCGGCGCGGAGTCCCACCGCGGCGTGGGCGTGGTGGGAGCGATGTTGCGTGGTCCCGCCACTCGGCGCGATGAGCGTGAGTCGGACCGGCGAACGGTTGAGCTGATGGACTTTGTCGGACTTCGCAGCCGGGCCAATGTCATCTCCGCGTCGCTCTCCTACGGTGACCGCCGCCGACTCGAGATTGCGCGCGGCCTGGCGACGAATCCTGAGGTGCTCTTGCTCGACGAACCGGCAGCCGGCACCAATCCGTCTGAGAAGCTGGCACTGGCCGAGCTGATTCGCAAGGTGCGTGACGAGATGGGTGTCTCCATCTTGTTGATCGAACACGACATGAAGCTCGTGATGTCACTCGCCGAGCGTCTCTACGTCCTCAACTTCGGCAGCGTCATCGCTGAGGGCACGCCCCAGGAGATTCGCGCCAACCCTGACGTCATCGCAGCGTATCTCGGCACGTCGACCGACGAGATCGGAGAGGCATCATGATGCTCGACGTCAAGGACGTCGTCGTGCGCTACGGCGTCATCGAGGCCCTGCACGGCGTGTCCTTCTACGTTGACGAAGGCGAGATCGTCACGTTGCTCGGTGCGAACGGCGCAGGCAAGACGACAACGCTGCGCATGCTCTCTGGTCTTCACGCACCCTCCAGCGGCACGGTCGTCTTCGAGGGTAAGAACGTGACGACGACCAAGGCCTACGAGTTCTCCTCGCTCGGCATCAGTCACGTGCCCGAAGGGCGGCGAATCTTTCCTCAGATGACGATTGAAGAGAACCTCGAGATGGGCGGTTTCAATCGCAAGGGAAGTCTGTCGGAGGACATTGAGCGCATGTATGACATCTTTCCGATCCTCAGGGAGCGGCGTAAGCAGCTCGGGGGAAACCTCTCGGGAGGCGAGCAGCAGATGCTGGCGATTGGTCGTGCGCTGATGGCGAAACCACGACTCTTGTTGCTGGACGAGCCGTCGATGGGGCTCGCCCCGATGATCGTCGAGACCATCTTTCAGATCATCAGCGACATTCGCGACGGCGGCACGACCGTCTTGCTGGTGGAACAGAACGCGGCGCAGGCCCTGCGACTGGCGGACCGGGGCTACGTCATGGAGAACGGTCGCATCGTCATCGCCGACACGGCGGAAAGCTTGTTGCGCGACGAGCGAGTGCGCGAGGTGTACCTCGGCGAATCGCTTTAGGAGCGAGTAGTCAATCTTCACGAGCGACCTTTGGGATGTCACTTCCAAAGGAGGCGTGATGGCTGAAGAGCTGGGTACTTGCTGGCAGGATTTCGACGACGTAGTGCGAGCGGGCATGCGCCGCATTCTGCTCTACGGTCCTCCCGGAACGGGCAAGACGTTCGCCGCGCTCCACCACGGAGTGAACGGCACGCCGGCCGAACGGCTGGTGTGCACCGAGGATCTGACGTCGGGCGAGATCACGGGCACGTGGATGCCGACGAGCGAACACCGATTCGAATGGCGTGAAGGTCCGGCGATTCGCGCCTGGAAGGCCGACGAAGGAAGAGGAGGGCGCCTTGTGCTTGACGAAGTCGATAGGGCATCGGGCGACGCGCTCGCCACGCTGCTCGCCATCACCGATTCACCCGAGTCCGCTCGATGGCGAAACCCCGACACTCTCGAATGGGTGCGACCGGGGCGCGAGTTCTCTGTCGTGATGACCTCCAACGTCGAAGACCTCGAAGAGATCCCTTCACCACTGCGCGATAGGTTTCCCGTGAGCATCCGCGTCGACCGACCTCACCTCCACGCGGTCGCCCAATTGAGTCGCGATCTGCGCGCACCCGCCCTGGCTGGATCGCTTGGTCCTCGCGAACGTCGCATCTCGATTCGCAGCTTCTACGCCTTTGACGAGCTGCGCACGCACCACGGACCCGAGCGAGCGGCGATGCTTGTCTTCGGCTACGAAATAGCTCAGAGTGTGCTGGACGCCCTCGCCGTCGGCGCGGTGTCGTGACCGCATCGCTGATCTTTCCCGAGCTCCTAGGCCGCGAGGATGACGAGTTGTCGGGGCCGTGGACGGTCAAAGAAGGCTCCACGATGCGCGGGTCGGCCAGCTGCAATCTGACCGACCGAATACTCGAGGTGCCGTTCGGTCCCGGCGAGCAGGCACGGGTGGTGCGAGCCCACGAGCTTATGCACGCGCGAGTGAGCCCGTACGCACACCACCTGCTTCGAGCGCTCGATGAAGTCGCCTCGCGCGCGCTCGAGTGCGCTGAAGAGCTGCGCGTGAACACGCTGCTCGATCGCCTTGGCTTCGATCTTTCGGTGTTGTGCGATGGCACCGAGAAGATCGGGGCGAGGCGTCTCGCGAGTGAAGGGTCGTGGGCTGAAGCTGTCTGCTTCATGCTCGCTGTGCTCGGTACCGGGGCGGAGCGAGAGTTCTTTGCCGGTATTCGTCAAGGGAACGGCTCATGGACGACGCCGCTTCGCGCAGTCAGAAAGCAGACGCTCGCGATCCTCAACCAGAGCACGGCATCGCTCGCAACTACCGCACTCAACGACGACGACTTGCCGAGCGGTTACGCGTCGTCCACGCTTCCCATCGCCCGAATGGTCACGAACGTTCTGGCGGCACGAGTCCCGGTCACCGCGCAGGAGCTTCGGTCGTTTCGTCGTTCACTGGAGGTAGGAGGGCGCAGGTCACCGACGGGTGTCTTCGCGCCGCTCGTCTTCGACGACTCTCTCGCGCGTCTTTCAAGGGCCGGCACGGGACCACGTCGCAGGCCGCGTCCCTCAACGAGTGGCGCGGTGATGCGCTATCCCAGTCGTCTTCTCACCGACCATCATCGACGAGCGTTCAGTCGGCGCGCCGCGTGTCGCGGCGGCATCGTCGTGGTGGATCAGTCGGGATCGATGGATGTTGATCCCGACAGCCTGCACGCGCTCGTGCGGGCGGTGCCGAACGCGCTGGTCGTTGGCTACAGCCATCGCCCGGGGGATCGGGGTTCGACGCCGAACTGCTGGGTGCTCTGTAATCGCGTGAAGGTGGCGTCGTCGTATCCCTCAGGCAATGTTGGCAACGGCGTCGATGGAGCCGTCTTGTGCTGGGCGCTCGGCCAGCGGCGCGCGAACGAGCCGGTCGTCTGGGTCACGGATGGTCAAGTCACCGACTCGCACGATCACCCCGACGAAGCGCTCGCCGCGGCGTGCGCGCGACTCGTGCGCCGACACCGGATTCGACTCGCGCGCGATCTCGTCGAAGCAACGAAGGCGCTTCGAGTCAACCGGCCGATCGCGCCATCGCGCTCCGCCGAATTCGGTCGAGTGGGGCGGAAACTGCTGGAAAACGGGGGTTTCTAGCGTTGTTGTGACAGTCGTAATTTAGCCTTGCAATCGAACACCTGTTCGTCTTAAGATAGCGAACAGGTGTTCGTAGAGCAAGGGAGAATGACATGGCCGCAGTTGAACTGTTGGAGACCCTGGAGTTCCCGACGGGACCCTACCTTCGGCTTGTTTCCTACGAAGAACGCCGACCTCTCCGCCACGGCGTGCCGCTCAGCCAACGTCGCCACGTCCGAGACGTCGCGCGTCGCCGTCGCCATCGTGCGCTCGCTGCTCTCGTCGTGGTTGCTGCGTTAGTTGTGCTCGCGATGCCGGGACACTTCCTCGGGGCCACTGGCGGCACTGGGCTTTCCAACGACTTGGGCGGCTCTTCGGTCCTGGCGTCGGGCATGGATTACGTGGTGCAACCGGGCGACACCGTGGCTTCGATTGCGCGTTCGATGAATCCGACCGACCCCTTTGAAGCACGCGCGCTGCTTGTGCGAGAGCTCGGCTCCTCCGTGGTCGTGCCCGGCGAGCACGTCCTAATCCCCTGAAAAATCAGGCTTTTAGGTGTATCGTGAAGTGGTGCGATGCCCCTTTTGCTCGGCCGATGACGACCGAGTCGTTGATTCACGCCTCGCTGAGGACGGAATTGCCATCCGCCGGCGCCGCGAGTGCGCGAACTGCACCCAGCGCTACACGACCTTCGAGCGGATCGAAGAGATCGGCCTCTACGTGATCAAGCGCTCGGGCGAACGCGAGCCCTTCAGCCGAGAGAAGATCCTGCGCGGTCTACGTTCGGCGGCGAAGAACCGACCCGTCGACGATGAGGTCCTTGAGGGCATTGCCGTGGCCGTTGAGGAGTCGATGAGACTGCTCAATCGCGATGTCACGAGCGAAGAGATCGGGATGGCGGCGCTCGAAGCGCTGCGCGATGTCGACGACGTCACCTACGTGCGCTTTGCGTCGGTCTACAAGGGATTCGAAGGCACTGAGGACTTCGCCCGTGAGATTGGCATGCTGGTAAAGACGACCGCGCCTAAGCATCGGGGCTAGACGTGCGCCCCCTCCGGCTTCAACCACGATCCGCGCTGGCGGTCTACGCCCACCCCGACGACGCGGACGTCGCCGCCGGCGGGCTGATGGCGCAGTGGGCGAGCGAGGGCGTCGATGTGCACCTCGTCGTGATCTGTGACGGCGCCAAGGGCTCGCACTCACCGCACCTGGAGTCGTCGGTCGTGCGCGAGACGCGCCGCGAGGAGCTCGAAAGCGCTGCCGACGTCCTCGGTGCCGCGAGTGTGACGTCGCTCGACTGGCCCGACGGCACGGTCGACAACACGATCGAGCTGCGTGAGCAGCTCGTCGGTCTCATTCGTGCGCTTAAGCCAGAAATCGTGCTGGGACCCGATCCGACCGCGACGTTCTTTGGCGAGGTCTACGTCAATCACCGTGATCACCGCGAGACCGGATGGGCTCTTCTCGACGCGGTCGCCCCGGCGGCAGCGATGCCGCTGTACTTCCCAGAACAAGGTCCGCCACACCACGTGAGCGTGCTGCTCTTGAGCGGCACGCTCGAACCCGACGTCGTCGCTGACGTGTCGCGCACGATCGACACGAAGGTGAAGGCCGTCCTTGCCCACGCCTCACAACTCGGAGGCGACGCGAGCGCGATTCGTGACGTCGTCCTCGAGCGCGCCGAACAGGCCGGTCGACCCGTCGGCGTCGCCTACGGTGAGGCCTTTCGCTCCATTGAACTCGCCCTCTAGCAACCCGACGGTCGACGAAGCGCCGATCCTGCACGTCGACCTCGACGCGTTCTTCGCGTCGGTCGAGGTGCTCGACGATCCAAGTCTTCGCGGCAAGCCCGTCGCCGTGGGCGGGGCGGGGGAGCGCGGCGTCATCGCAAGCGCGAGCTACGAGGCCCGCCGCTACGGCGTGCACAGCGCGATGCCGAGTGTCGTTGCGCGCCGAGCCTGTCCCGAGCTCATCATCCTGCCCGGGCGCTTTGACCGGTACGAGGTCTACTCACGTCAGTTCCACGACATCATCCTCGATCTCACGCCCGATGTTGAGCCACTTGGGCTCGATGAGGCGTTCGCGGACCTGCGGAGCTTGCGACGCCTTCACGTGCGGCCGTTGGAAGCGGGGGCCCAACTACGTCGGCGCATCAACGACGAGCTGTCACTTCGCTGCGGCGTGGGACTCGGACGCAACAAGCTGTTTGCGAAGCTGGCGTCAAAGGAGTCAAAGCCCCGCATCGTCCAGCGCGGTCTCGTCGAAGGGTCAGGCGTCTTCTGGGTGAGTCCCGAGAAGGAGGCCGAATGGCTCTCGGTTCTCCCGGTGCGCTCGCTGTGGGGTGTCGGACCCGCAACCGCGTCGAAGCTCGCCCAGCTTGGCCTCACGCACGTGTGCGACCTCGCACGAGTCGACGAGGCAACGCTCGCCCAGCACGTTGGCCCGGCCATGGCAGCGGCGCTCTCGGCGTACGCGATTGGCGAGGACTATCGAGAAGTGGAGACCAATCGTCCGATGAAGTCGCTCGGCCACGACCAGACGTTTGCGCGCTCGCTCATCGGGATTGCAGAGGTCGAAGAGGCCCTGAAGGTGCACGCGGGCGTTGTTGCTCGCGCGCTTCGAGGTCGCGACAGTGTGGCGCGCACGATCACGGTCATCGTGCGCTTCGACGACCTGTCGAGCGTGTCGCGATCACAGACGCTGCCCTTTGGGATCGATGACGAGTACGCCATCGAGGCGGTCGCTGACGCGCTGGTCGATTCTGTGGATCTATCCAATGCCGTGCGTCTGCTCGCGCTCCACGCGTCTGGGCTCATGGAACGTAGTCGCAATCAAGTGCAGCTCGCGTTCGGGCTCGAGACCGAGTCGAGCGACGCCAAGGAGCTCGCGACGGCACGCTCGCGCGAACGCCAGGCGGAGAATGGGGCCTTGCGCGACGCGATCGACGAGGTGCGCCGGCGCTTTGGAAGAACCTCAGTCGGTACGGCGAGCGAGCTCAACGAGCACGGACTGGACCCGGCGGTGCAACGCGGTCGACACGCGTTCGGACCTGAGTCGAAGGCTTAGGCGTGCACCGTGACGAGCGTGCCGATCGGGGTGTAGGGAAAGACCGTCTGTGCTGATGCGAATGGCATCTCGACGCAGCCGAGGCTCTGAGGGAAGCCGTACGAGGCGCGGATGAAGCCGTGCAGCGCGTCGCCGCCGTTGAAGTAGGAGACCCAGGGAATGTCAGGGTCGCTGTAGTGCGTGCCGTCCGGGTTGGTCCCCGACATCGTCGTGGAGAGGAAGCGCAGATACACCGGGAACGTGCCGAGCTCCGTGGGCACCGGCTCGATGCCGGTGTTCACGAGCGTCGTGAACTTGACGACGCCCGCCACATACAGGGTGAGCGTCTCGGGGAGTGATTCTGAGACGCTGACGTAGTTGTACGTCGCACGATCGACATCGTTGCTGTCGACGGCACTCACGAGATCGCTCCACGTCGTCGGGTCGGCTTCGCCGGTGACGGGCAGGTTGTGCTGGCTTTGGAACGTTCTGAGCGCGCCATTCAAGATGACGTTGTTGGTGCCAACGCTCCAGAGCGAGGTGAGAGTGGTCGGCAGGTTCGGATAGGTCCATGAGAAGGTGCCGTTCACCTCTTGTGACGGTTCGCTCTGCGGTGTGCCGGGCGTGAAGGTGAGAGGAAGGTAGTTGAGCTCGGCGAGGAGCTGTGCCTCCCAGGTGAGGTTCGTCGTTACGCTGAGCACACTCGTCGTGAACGCGGTGAACGAGCAGACCTTCTTGCAGATCACGCCGGTCGGGGTGTCGAGTTGGTACGAGGTAAGTGGACGCAGCGGGCTCAACGCAATGGCCTGCACGTCGTAGGGGCTGATCTGTTGCCACTCGGTGGCGAGCGCGGGTTTCGTGACGAGAGGGGGGAGCGATGTCGCCTTGGTTGGTACATTGAAATGCAGGCGCAGCAAGGGGAGATTCGCCGAGAGCGACGTCGACAGCGTCGCCGAAACCCGGTAGGTGACCGCGCCTGACGCGTTCATTGAAGGCACCAACGTCGCGCTCGCGAGCACCACGAACAGCGCGCCAAGCATGCGAACGCGTTGAATCACCTCACCAGGTTACCGACCGCATCGTCGCATTGACCTTACAATTGTGTGTAGAAAGAGGTGGACAGATGGCAATCGTCAAAATAATGGGTGTGGTGATCGCTGTCTTGGTGGTCCTGTGGTTGATCTTCGCGGTGGTCGGTGTCTTAACCGCAATTCTAAAATCGGTATTTGTTGTGCTCATCGTGATTGCGATCATCTTTGGCTTATACCACCTTCTTAAGAAGCATTAGGGCGATTCGGGCGGACCAGTAGGATTGAACCTTCTGGCGGCGTGGCCGAGTGGTTAGGCAGGGGCCTGCAAAGCCCCGTACTCCGGTTCGAATCCGGACGCCGCCTCCAGATAGCCTTCACCCCGTTTGTCGGACCACTGTCATGAACGTGGCCGGGAATGGGAGACTGTTGAGTCTCCAAACCGTTCGGGGTGCATTCGGTTCCCCTGGTGCTGACATGGGATGCTGTCCTCGTAGGAGTTCGTGATCGGTCTCTTTGGACACCCCGAAGAGGAAGCTGCCGTGGAAGTGGCGCTGCGCAGTCTCGAGGAAGTGGCGTTAGGTACACCTGAAGATGGTGTGTGGACCTACTGCGCCTGCGGCTATCAAAAGTCAGACTTTGCGAAGCACAACCGTGCTCGCTGCAGGAATGTCTGGCAGTTGATACGTGAGGATGGGAGAGGCGAGTGATTCAGACAATGTCGAATTCAGTGCCAACGCAGTCGTGGTTTAGTCGGGTGGCTCAGGCGCCGGGCCGGGGCGTTCTGCTGTGTGGACCGATGCTCGCCGAGCTGATCATCGCCGTGATGTTGGTCCTTGCTGTTTCTCTGGTGCCCGTCTTTTTGGGCATCGTGCTCCTGCCAGGCTGCCTAGTTGCCATCCGCGGAGAGGCTGAACGAGCGCGACGCGTCATCAAGAAGGCTACGGGCGCTCAGATCAGTGTCTCGGGTTGGACCAAGCCTGCGGGGACTAATGAGGCGCGCTGGCGTAGCGAACTTCCCTCGCTACTCGGTGACCCCTCTACCTGGCGTGACGTCGTGTGGCTCATCGTGAACCCGCTCTTCGGCTGGGTGTTGGCCCTTGCTCCGGCCGCGCTAGTCCTCTGGGGTCTGTTCGGTATGGTCATGCCCGCCGTCTGGAAGCCCATTGTCAATGCTCACGCCAACAACTGGTACGGACCCATCCACGTAACGACGACGCACCACGCGTGGGCGTGCGTGCCGCTCGGCGCGGCGTTCTTCGTGATGGGCTTTGCGATCGGACCATCGTTCCTGCGCGCGTACGGAACGCTCGCCCAACGCCTCTTGTCGCAGAGTCGTCGCGCCGAGCTCGCGAGTCGGATATCTACGTTGGCTGAAAGTCGAGACGACGTAGTGGGCCGCCAGGCGGAAGAGATCCGACGCATCGAGCGAGATCTGCACGATGGAGCCCAAGCGCGACTGGTGGCGATGGGCATGACTCTGGGAGCTGCGGAGCAGCTCCTTGATCACGACCCGGCGGCAGCGAGAGTGCTCGTGGCCGGAGCGCGTGAGTCATCGGCGAAGGCGCTCGGAGAACTGCGCGACTTGGTGCGGGGGATCCTTCCGCCCGTGCTCGCCGATCGTGGGCTCGCCGATGCGGTGCGCGCGCTCGCGCTTGACAGCCCTTTGAATATCTCGATCTCCGCAGATCTTGAGGGTCGCCTGCCCGCTCCCGTTGAGTCGGCTGCCTACTTCATTGTGAGCGAACTGTTGGCGAACGCCGCAAAGCATTCGGACGACGCGCAGGTCACCGTTGAACTTCAACAACGAGTGGGAGCACTACGAATGGTGGTGACCGACGACGGGACCGGTGGTGCCGATGCCGACAAAGGTACCGGGCTACGGGGAATCGAACGCCGGGTGGCGGCCTTTGACGGGACGTTCTCGATCGACAGCCCGGTGGGTGGGCCTACCGTTTCAATTGCGGAGATTCCGTGCGCGTCGTAATCGTCGAGGACTCGCTCCTCATTCGTGAGGGTCTTACTCGACTCCTCGAAGCGTCCGGCGCGAGCGTTATTGCCGGTGTCGGGGATGTGCCGGCGTTTCTCGCCGCCGTGTCTGACGACAAGCCCGACGTCGCAATTGTGGACGTTCGGTTACCTCCCTCCTTCACCGATGAAGGACTACGCGCGGCCCTTCAGGTTCGAAAAGATCATGCGGGACTCCCGGTCCTGGTGCTGTCGCAATACGTCGAGCAGCTGTACGCGCGCGAACTGCTCGCGGACGGTCAAGGCGGTGTTGGCTACCTCCTCAAGGATCGAGTCCTCGAAGGAGCCTCATTTATCGACGCCGTTACTCGCGTGGCGGATGGCGGCACGGCAATGGATCCCGAAGTCGTGTCACGCTTGATTGGCCGTCACTCGCGAAGTGATCCGTTGGCCCGTATTAGTCCGCGCGAGCGTGAGGTACTTGCTTTGATGGCGGAGGGTCGTTCAAACGCGGCGATTGCCCAACGTCTGTTCATTAGCGAACGGGCGGTGGCCAAGCACACTTCAGCCATCTTTATGAAACTAGATCTTCCACTTTCCGACGATGACAATCGCAGAGTGCTCGCAGTCCTGGCCTACCTTGACTAGTAACAATCATCGTTCGATTTTGGCGTGACCCGCTGACGCCCACTCAGCCACGGGGTGAGCGTGACTTCGGCGGCAAAGTATTCGCCCACGGTGGTTGGCTCTACAAGGTGGAGGAGACGAGGGGATCTTGATCTCCGGGTGCGTCAGTGTCAAACTCCGAGCTAATGACGACGCGCATCTCGGTCTCAAGCGACGCGTCCGCAGCCAGCGTGGCGGCGCTCTCATTCTGGATGGCCGCAGCCAGATCTCCCGGGAGACTGGTACACGGTTCGGTGAGCAACACGTAGCGGCTTCGCTCTTATTGCTAGATGTGGGTCAACCAGTTCGCGATGCCAATTCGCGGGCTTAGGCTTCTCGCGTGGAGGGTATTAAAACAGGCGTGAGGATGGCGCAGAGCCAATGACGCCAAATCGCTCTGGGGTCAGCACAACGATCACTCTTTGTATTTTTTGCAATGAGGCGACCAAAGGCGGATGAGGACGTGCTACCCGTATGGCTTTCTCGGGAGCTCAACTCAACAGGCCAAGTAGTCACGGAATTCGTAACGGAGATGCCGGGACAACCAAGAACGACCCGCTTTCAGCCATTCGCCAATCTCGCAACTCTAAAGCTGGAGCGTGTCTGCCACGTTTGCAATAACGGTTGGATGTCTGAGCTTGAGAACAGGACGAAGCCTCTCTTAATTCCGATGATTCGAGGTAACGCTTGTCAGCTGAGTGTCCAGAATCAACGTCAGATCAGTGCATGGACTCAGTTGAAGTGTCTGACGCTTGACGCGTTCTACCCTCAGACGCACAGCGGCATTCGGCACTTGCCCGCGAGAACGGCTCACGCGTTTTATCAGACCTACCAACCCCTCTTAAGTTCTACGGTGACGATTGGCCGTTTCGCGCCGTCGGCGGCGAACGAGAAGATTCGCTGGGGGCGATACATGAGTAGTTCGCTGGCGACTGATATTTACGCCTCGTTGGACGTCGTGGTGTGCACGCTCGCCTTCGGACAACTACTCATGCAGGTCTCAATCGCAGCCTCAGGCTTTGAGCAACCGAGAGAAGCCCTTCATCATTTGGTTCGGCGCTACCCGATGTTTGATTGCTGGCCAACCGACAGAGTGCAATCGTGGCCGCCGTCCCACGCCGTGGTAAGTGACCAGTTTGATGACTTAGCAGAGGCTCCGGTTTACGTGAATAAGGCGACGGAGTTTCCGGGACCGCATGAACCCTAGTCAGCTCTACTGCGAGACTCGCGGGCCCAGTGCAATGCTTTTGGTCGGATGAGTACAGGGACTCGGACAATTGTCATCGTTCTGGCCGCGCTGGCCGCGCTTTGTGAACTCTTTGGAACACTCACGGTCTTTGCTACGTACCGGCGCTCGGCAAAGTTGGGGGACTCGATTCACTCGATGCTCGCGAGAGAAGAGTACGCAAGTCAGTTTGGCTCCGAAACCAAAAGACATCTCGCAGACATGTTGCAGCGTTGGGCCGACCCCGGCGACGTTCGGAAGGTGAAGGACTTCAGCACAAACGCGATACGTGAGTTGTCAATGTCGCTGGAGCCGAAATGGTGGATCTCCCTAGGCCTGTGGGCCTACGTCGCTGGTGCAGCTCTTGGGCTGGCGGCTGCGATTGTCGCGGTGGCGTGAAACTCAAAGAGGTGGACGACAGCGCTCCACTCCACTTAGGCCCGATGACCAGTTTGTGAAGGTTCGATTCTCAAAGCAGTTCACTACTCTCGGCGACTCTTTCGCAGATCTGTTCCCACGACGGCAACGGGTCACTTCCAAAATAAAGCTCCGGCATTGTTCCTTCGTAGGCAACTTGAAGACGCTGGGACGCGTCAGAATCGAGGTTAAAGACTCGACACGTAGCAAATCCGCCGGAAGGTCGAACGTTTTCCTCCTCGACAGCACCAAAGTAAGTTCGATTGATGGAGGTCACGCTTTCGAGTACTTCACTTACGAGTTCTCGGTCGGCGAGAAACTCAAGAACTCGAGCGTCATCGAGTAATTCGTAGATGTCATAGAAATGGCGACCAACGCGTCGATTCATCACGTTCACGAGGTCCTCCTCCTTTTTGCTCAGTTCATGGACGAGGACGAGTTTTTCCAAGAGCGTACGTCCGGGATGAAGCGCCAGGATCTCGAAGGGTCGTAAATCACTAAATTCCTGGATGGCAGTCCCTGCAGATTCTAAGAGATCTCCCAAAAGACAACCAATGGCAACTGATTCGCGAGGCTGCGGACCTCCTCGAATTCCCATCTCCAGAAGAACAGTCGTATTGATGAGTGTTGTTGGCGTGCTGCTTGTTGGATAGGCGACCTCGTAAGAGCGGTGCCGACCGGTCTCGGATGATCCGACCGGCATTAAAGAACCCCCCACGCCCTCCGCTGCCGCCCGCCCCATTTCTTTCATGAGTCGATCAGTCTCTCCTCGGGAAGCGCCGTCATTGAGAATCAGTATGTCGACGTCTTCGGAGAAACGCTCGACAATTCGAAACCCCTTCGAAAGACTCGTGCCACCTTTGAAAACGAAACTTCCGCAATGTTTGACCGCTAGGACTCGGAGTACTTCACTTACCCAGTAATCCTTCTCAATGGCGGTGGCACTTATGTTGAGGCGCTCTGCGGCTGCTTCGACGGTCGGCTTGAACTCTGAAGTGTTGCGAAAGACCAGGTCCATTATGCGGCGAGACGAATGCGAGGTGCGTAGCGTCTCGCCGGGCGAATGGCCTTAGTTAGTTCTGAACGACCAAGTTCATCGAAGAGCCAACGCAGGCGCTCTCGGACGCGAGAAGGTTCGGTATCCGCCGCCCGTGCAAGTTTTTCAGGCCGAAGTGCACCCGTTGCGATGAAATTAGCGATCTTTCTCAACGCGTCATCATCCGAAATCTCAACCAATGCGTTCCATTCGCGCAGCACTTCGAGTAGCGCGACTTCACCAGGTCTGAGGTTCTCATCGCGGCGTTTGTAGCTTGCCGCACGGCTGACGAGGCGGATGGATCCTGGAACACGGGGTGAACGAACTGGGATAGCGAAGGTGTCACGGCGCGGCACTTGAGTTGAAAGTCTCAGTTCGAGCGCTGCGCTCCATCCAGCGGGTCCGATACCGGTTCCGTCAATGATCTCATTAGCAAAAAGTGATGAAGGGGGAGGGGCCATTCCCAGACGGGTTTGTGCGCCATGCCAGTAGAGGCCACGGCGCATGCGGCGAATTTCTCCGGCACGAACCATTCGAGAGAGAGTTTGGACTACGGCAGCTGGAGAGCCATCAAAGTCGGCAGGGCTCCAAAATCGGTCACCTGAGGTGAGGATCCGATTCCGCACTTTGGACGCGAGAGACGCTTCACTCATGAATACAAGAATAGCATCAATGTCAGGAAAACGCTACGCAAACTTGACAATTCGGTGTTTATGGATTGAACGGTTACCACAGTGAATACCACAGTAAAGCGTGATTAATCCGATTTTCTAGAGGCTAACGAGGCGCCGCGAAATGAGTGAAACACCTGTAAATGAAAGGATTCTGGCACATTGTGGCACAGTCAGGTACCCTACTCAGGGGCCTGCAAAGCCCCGTACTCCGGTTCGAATCCGGACGCCGCCTCCAGAAGAGTCTCGGTCTCCGGATCTAGTCGGCGTGCCGGACTCGGCCGTTTGCCACCGTTGGCCCGCGGTGGATGTCGTAGGCACGACGGCCAATTCGACGTCAACGAAGGATTTCGACGAGAAATACCCACGCATTGATCGAGGCCGCAAGGAAGGTCAGCACGGTGCCGGCAAGGATCCAGTACAACCCACCACCTGAGCCGGCAATCAGGCTGCAACCTCCTCCCACGAAGGCAAGTGCGGGCAAGAGGAGAATTGGAAGGTTCCCGAGCGTCCAGCTGAGGGGATCTCCCTGACTTCGCTTCCCCAGTGAAACCCAGAAGGCCTGAGTCGCAACGAGGACACCGGCCGCCAGGATCTCCACGCCGAGGGTTCGATTGGACTGACCGGGCGCCAGGCCGAAACTGCACACCACCAAGACGCTCAGCAACGTCCCGAGTGTCCCCGCCGCCCTTCCCGGCAAGTGGCGGTGCTTAAGGATCTGCTCGAGGTTGATTGAGATAGTTACGAAGAGAAGTCCGAGAAGAGCCGCCGAAGCCCCTACAGAGGCGACGAAGAACTCATGCCAATCTGCCGGCGCGTACCCGCTCACCATCCCAGTTTGTCATCGTGATCGGAACCGGCGTTAGTTTCGCGTCAGCCGATCTTGCCTTTGATCAAATCGGCAAGCTCGATGGTGGCTTGATGACACGCGGCAGACCAGCGCGTGAATTGGGGGAACCCGTGGGTGAGGTCCGGGTTGTGCACGTAGGTGAGGTCGTTGCCCGCGTCCGCGAGCTTCTGCGCGTACGCGTGTCCGACATCGCGTAGGGGATCGAAGCCGTTGGTGACCAGGATGGCGGGTGGCAGATCAGCGTGCGAGACCGCATTCAATGGCGTGATGTAGGGCTGCTTGACGTCGTCAGAGTTCTTGACGAGGTTGCGCACCATCTCGAAGATGCCGTTGGACTCGAGGTAGAGCCCAACGCGGTTCTCGCTCGCGGCGAGCGTGTCAGCGGGAAAGGCTGCTTCGGGGAACAACGGCACCTGCAGTGCGAGGCGGGGCCCGTTCTCGTCGCGCAGCTTCAACGCGATCACGCACGTCATGTTCCCACCGGCAGAGTCACCGCCGACACCGATCTTCGCGGGGTCGACCCCTTGCTCGGCGGCGTGATCGAACAACCAGTGCACGACGTACTCGATCTCGTCGATCTGGGTAGGAAACTTGGCCTCGGGCGCGAGCTGATATTCGATGGCGTACGTGACGATGCCGGCGCGTTCAGCGATAAGTCGCACCGGAACTTCGAACTCGTCGAGGGTTCCGTAGGTAAATCCGCCACCGTGGACGTAGATCAGTGCGCCACTGGGTGTGCTCGTGGGGTTATACGGCCGGTGGCGTCGCACGGCAACTGAGCCGTGCGGGCCCGGCAGCACGAGGGTGCGCACTGATCCGATGGCGGGCCACGGCCCAACCGCGAGTTTCATGTGGTCGCGTCGGCCTTCTGCGATGGAGACATCGGCACCCAAGGCCGGCCCGATCGGCAGCCACGCCTTGAGCTCAGGATCCAGTGTGCCGCGACCAACCGTCGCTGGCATATTTGTCCGATCGTAAACAGGCATGCTCGCCTCCTGTCTCAGAGCGGGCAGACAATCGGCACGGCACCACCCGCCAGGTTTCAATTCCGAACCTAAGTCGTTCGAACCTTCGCGGCAAGACCGAAAGTGTGTTCTTTGCGTGTCGCGGCCGCAAACGCGTGCCGTCACAGCACCGGCATGGTCGGATTTGGGCGAGTTCAGTTTGGACTGGCCGAGTCGAGCAGGTCTCTCAGTATCTCGGTGTAGCTCTCAAGCGCGGCGCGACCGCCGTTCGTGAGCGCGATCCATGTGCGCCCGGGGACTTCTTCGTTCTTTTTATTCGTCGTTATATATCCGGCGTCTTCGAGTTTTCTAAGATGCGTGATGAGGTTGCCCGGTGTCAGCTCAATCAGCTCCTGCAGTCGGCCAAAAGAGAGACTGTCGCCGTCATGCAACGTGGCGAGCGTCACCAAGATCCGTAACCGCGCCGGTACGTGGATGATCGGATTCAACTCATCTGCGCTCACGAGCGCCGCGACAGGCTGGAGACGTACGCCAAGGCGATAAAGCCAACGAAACCTGCCAACGCGCAGATCGCGAGGATTTTTACTGGACCGGTGAATGCGCCAGCCGTTCCCGCAGCGAGCAGCCACACGCCAAGTGCGAAGCTCGGCCAGTCAAGGCGAATTGCTGCACTCGCCATCAAGACCAGTCCGACGGCGAACATGGGTGCGGTAGCGATCAGCACGCCGACGATGGCCCGGCTCGCGCCTGCCGACAGGAGTGCACCCGCCTCGAGCCACAGCGCGGCCATACCAACGGCGAGCGAGGAAGCAAAGATCGCCCATTGACGAACGGCCACGCCGCTGACGCCGTTGAGTGCGCGACCCACGAGTGCCAATCTGATCGCCATGCACACGAATAAAATGACGACGAGCAGTCCACCAAGTCCCGTTTGGCTGAATCCGCGGTACGGGTGCTCGTCGACAGCTGTCCACCACAGCGCGCCGTACGCAAGGAGCATGGTGAACGCCCAGGCGAGATAGAGCAGCGGACCCTGTACCTCCAACGCTCGCGTCGCACGCTGTTGTGTGTCTTTGACGATGGACATTGCGTCGTGAGCATCCATCTGCGTTTCTGCATCGCCATCACTGCCTGGACTCATTGCGACCTCCTTCAGAGGACTTTGCGCCACAAAGTAACATGCTTTGTGGCGCAAAGTCAAGGATCCCAGGGAGATCTTTCGCAGTTCCGAAACTCCTCCTTGCACTCCGAGGCATAATGTGATATCACTGAGATATCGAATTAACTGCGTCCACTCTCAAGGAGAGATCATGAGCCAAACAGATCAGCCGTACCAGCAGCCCGACGCCATCCCCGTCGGCCCGTCAGCATCGCGAGTCCAGATCCGCGAGCACGAGGCGTGGACGATCAACGGGTGGTGGGGCGTCCTTTTGATCGCCATCTGCATTGGCTCGTGCTTCGGTATCGAACAGACCTCGCTGAAGGGGCTCATCACTCTGCCGATCCTGGTGGCCGTGGTCGTGATCGGATCGCTCGTCATCGTCCAGCCCGGACAAACCCGGGTCGTCCAGTTCTTTGGCAGCTATGTGGGCACCGTCCACAAGACCGGGCTGTCGTGGATTCGGCCACTCACCAAGCACCGGGACGTGAGCATCCGAGTGAGGAACTTCGAAACGAACCACTTGAAGGTGAACGACGCCGACGGCAACCCCGTCGAGATCGCAGCGATCGTCGTGTGGCAGGTCACCGATACGTCACGCGCGCTCTTTGCGGTGGACAACTACCACGACTTCGTACGCGTGCAGGCAGAGTCGGCGCTGCGCCACGTCGCGACGACACACCCCTATGACAATCCGACCGAGAGTGGCATCACCCTTCGCGGATCGACCGACGTCGTCGCCGGCGAGCTCGCAGCAGAAGTGGCGCAACGCGTCGCAATCGCCGGTCTGGAGATTGTCGAAGTGCGCATCAGCCACCTCGCCTACGCCCCCGAGATCGCCCAAGCGATGCTGCGTCGTCAGCAGGCGAGCGCGGTTGTTGCCGCTCGTTCGCTCATCGTCGATGGCGCCGTCGGGATGGTCGAGCTCGCGCTGGACCGCTTGGAGGAGCGCAACATCGTCGACCTCGACGAGGAGCGCAAGGCCGCGATGGTGAGCAACCTGATGGTGGTCTTGTGTAGCGACCAACCAGCGTCGCCCATCGTCAACGCCGGCACTCTGTACTCCTAAGTCGTGAGCGAGCGCAAACCGATACTTCTGCGAATCGATCCCGCGGTCCACGATGCGCTGGCTCAGTGGGCCGCTGACGATTTTCGAAGTCTGAATGCCCACATCGAGATGCTGCTTCGTCGAGCGCTCATCGATGCAGGGCGAATGCCAAAGAAGGCGGCCCCCCTGCCGAAGCGGGGTCGTCCACCTACGACAGAAACAAAGGAATCTACGGCGTAGCCGTTGAATAGGGAGTGAGATGGGACCGGAATCAAAGGGGCGCATCCGCGTCGGACTAGCGGGAGTCGCAGCGGCAAGCCTGATGATGGCGACCGGAGCGTTGGCAGGCACCACTGCGAGCGCTGCCCCAAGCGCGCCGGGATCGTGGCCGTATTCGAATGGCAACTTAGCCAACACACGCGTCGCCACGGGCTCGACCATCACGCTGGCGAACGTCTCCCAACTGAAAGAGATTTGGTCATTCAAGTTGAAAGGGAACGCAGCAAAGAGTGACGCAGGCACTGGCACGCTGGCCGCCAATCCGATCGTGGTCAACGGCGTCGTCTACATGCAGGACCTGCGCTGTGACGTGTTCGCCCTGTCGCTCTCGACAGGACGGCTCATGTGGGAGTACGTAGTGAACAAGCGCGAGGTGAGTGGGCCGGGACCGAACGGCGTAGCCGTCGCCGATGGCACGGTCTATGGCCAGACGCCCTACGCGGCCTTTGCGCTGAGCGCCGCTACTGGCAAACAACTCTGGAAAGATAGTCACCTGTTGAAGAAGGGCCAGGGCACCTTCGGCATGCAGCCCCAGGTAGCTAACGGGCGGGTCTATCTCGCGAGCCAGTACGGCTTGGGAGCGGGCGGCGGCGTGCTCATGGCCCTCGATGCTTCCAGCGGAGCGTTGCGGTGGAAGTTCAACACCCTCACTCACGCCGACAAAGGGGTCGTGTCTGAAGGGGTCGGTTCGGGCGGGGCGTGGGAGACGCCACTCGTCAGTCCCAACGGATCGGTCACCTACGGTATCGGCAACCCGTATCAGACGGTGAAGAACGCGATCGAGCATCCAGCCGCGCAGCTCTACACCGACAGCGATGTGAACCTGAACGCCGCGACCGGGAAGCTGAACTGGTACTACCAGGGGGTCACCAACGACTTCAAGGACTACGACATGCAGGCGTCGCCGATATCGGCGACCGCGAACGGTGTCGCGGTCGTCATCGGTGGCGGCAAGATGGGCTACGTCTACGAGATGAACGCCGCGACTGGTGCGCTGATGTGGAAGACACCGGTGGGCGAGCACAACGGTCACGACAACGACTCGCTCAAGGCACTGAATCACCAGCTCAAGCTCAAGACGCCGTTCACGATCCTTCCTGGAAACCTCGGTGGCATCCTGACCAACATGGCCGTCGCCGGCAACTCGATCTACGTCGCCACTATCAACATCCCCATTACGTATAACGGTCTGAACCAAGCCCTCGGTTCTTCGTCGGGCAAGCAGAGTGGTGACGTCGAGGCACTCAACCTCACGACAGGCAAGGTGGAGTGGGACACGAAGGTGAAGGACCTGCCCTGCGGCGCTGTCACGGAATCCAACAACCTTGTCTTCACGACGCTCCTTCGAGGGAAGATGATCGCGCTGAATCGAAGCACGGGAGCGATCGTCTTCACGCAGAAGCTGCCGGACACGACGAACTCGCCAATCGCCATCGCCGGCAACACCGTGATCGTGCCCGCCGGCGGCCCCAAGATTTCCAAGACGACGGGAGTCTCGAAGATCGTGGCCTACGCGGTTCCTCAACCGTGAGACAGTGACGCACGGAACTCTCAAGAGTGTCGCGGTAGGCTCGTTCTGAAAAGTCGTCCGGATGGTGAGTATGACGAGCGAAGACGGAACAGCCCCCGCGTCCTACGTCAAATGCGAGGCATGCAGCGAAGAGAACAAACTGGGTTCTCGGCGGTGCGCACGCTGCGGGGCGGTCCTTCCAATAGTTGAAGGTGCAAAGATCGACCCCGAGCTACGCGACTTCAACATCGCCCAAGCGAAGCTCGCCGAGCAGATTCAACGAGAGCGACGCAGAACGGTCATGATCGACATCTTGACGACGGGCAGCCCGCTGCTTGGGCAGCGCTAACACGTCAAGTTAGATCCGGTCGCGAAGCTTTTCGATGAGATCGTCGAGCGAACCTTGTACGAGGCTTTTTTCGGTTCGATTCGTAGCTGCGGAGAGTTTGGCGAGACGCTTGAGATTCATCTCGTGCGGGTGCGGCGAACCTTCTCCTCCAAGGCGGCGATGCGGCGATCCCAGGCGGCGGCGTGGTCGATGAGCCACTTGGACGCGCGCTCGGTGCCCTCGGCGGCCGCGTAGTAGTGAACCTCGCGTCCGTCGCGCTGGGGTTCGGCGAGGCCCGAGCGCTCGAGCACTTGGAGGTGCTTCACGATGGCTTGGCGTGAGACGTTCGCCGATTCGGACAACTCCGTGGCCGTGCGTCCATTCGCACTCGCGAGCAGCTGCTCGTAGATGTTGCGTCGTGTGTCGTCGGCGAGGGCAGCGAAGACCTCGGAGATGGCGTCTTTCATCGAAGAGCGAGCGTCGCCTTCATCGTCGCCTGCAGCGGAGACTCGATGATCTCGATTCTCGTGCCCTCGGATGTGGGGGACAGCTCAATCTCCACGTGGCTCGGTTCGTCGGTGAAGCTCGCCCAGCGGTAGACGAAGCGCTCATCTTCGACGACCTCTTCGATGTACAGGTACTTCGTGTCATCGCCGTCTCGCACCCAGCCCTCGCCACCTTCTTCGGCGCTGAGTTCACCCTCGTCACCGAGCCAGGTCGGATCGAGGATGCACTCCCACGCCTCTTCGGCGGAACAGGGAAGCTCCACGACGTGATGCAGTATGTCTCTCATGCAACCAAACTATTGCACGAAGTGCCGTCAGAGTGTGTATCATGCAATCATATGGTTGCACATCAACTCACAGAACGAATTCGGTTCTCCGAGCCGCCCGTTTCGGCCCTTCGCCGCGGCGAGGGCCTTCGCCATTCGCTGGTGCCGATGGTGCTCGAAGAGTCCTCTCGAGGGGAGCGGGCTTTTGACATCTACTCGATGCTGCTTCGTCAACGCATCGTCTTTCTCGGCCAGGAGGTGGACGACCAGGTCGCGAATCTGATCATCTCCCAAATGCTCTACCTCGAGGGGCTCGATCCCGAGAGTGATATCTACCTCTACATCAACTCGCCCGGCGGGTTGGCGTACGGCGGCATGGCCATCTACGACGTCATTCAGCACGTGCGCCCAGACGTGTCGACGATCTGTGTGGGCATGGGGATGTCCGCAGCCGCAATGGTGCTCTGTGGGGGAGCGACCGGCAAGCGCTTTGCGCTCCCGAGTGCGCGCATCATGATCCACCAGGGAAGCGCTGGCACGCGCGGCGCGCCGAGCGACATGGAGATTCAGCTGCGTGAAGTGATGTCACTCACGAGGCGAATGGCAGAGATCATCGCCCACCACAGCCACAAACCGCTCGAGGAGGTTCTCCGCGACATCGAACGCGACAAGTTCATGACCCCTGAAGAGGCCGTCGAGTACGGGATCATCGACGGGATCATTCCGCCCCGTCGAGGTCTTGCGACGTCTCCCCGCGACGGTCAGCTGGCCGCCTCGCCGCCGGGCGAGATCAGCGAATAGGTCTTACCTCTGTTCGCCAGGACCCTCTGAATTCCAGCGAGCCGAATTGGCGCTCACCGTTTCGTGAATCAACTTGGCGAGCTCATGCACTTCCTTGGTCAGCGTCGTGTTCTGTTCGAGGCTCGCTGCCAGCTTCGACTCGACGTCGTTGATCTGGACTTCCTGAGCCCGGATCATGTCGTTTTGGGTGCTGATGCGCGAGAGCGTGGCCTCAAGATTGCGCTCGGAACGGTTGGACGACGCTCCGACGAGAAAGCCGATGTAGAGCTCGGCGACGGTCGTCACGAGGTTCAGGGGGAAGTTGAACCCGGTAGATGTGAACCACTTCGGCATGAACGATCCGTTTTGAACGTTGTGGCTGTGGTCGAGCGCGAAGAGCAGCAGCCAGGCCAGCACGAGAACCACCTAGATCGTGATGTTGAGCGGTGTGCCCATGCCGTAGCTCACCTTGTCGGCGACGCGTTGGAACAGCGGGAGGTTCTCCCTCTCGGTCGGTGCAGCTGTTGCAGCTGTTGCAGCAGGTGGGGTGGTCACGGGGGTTGTCGAGCTCACGGCGCCTCCAGTACTCGGGCGCGGGGTCTGGCACCCCGCAACGCGCCGATCCTACGATGCCTTCGAAACAGGGTCGAGGACGGTCGCGATCGGTCCTCTGCAACGATGTTCTCGTCGCGGGATTAGCGTTGAGTGTCCGATTTGAGGAGTTCGAATGCCGATAACTATGGGTCTCGATACCTTCGGTGACGTCACCGAGGACGCTGATGGAAGTCTTCTCTCCAAAGCGCAGGTCATTCGAAACGTCATCGCCGAAGCCGTGGTCGCTGACCAGCACGGCGTCGACGTCTTTGGCGTTGGCGAGCATCACCGCGACGACTTCGCCGTCTCGTCGCCCGAAATGGTGCTCGCCACCATCGCCGGCCAGACAAGCCGGCTGCGCCTTGGCTCAGCGGTGACCGTGCTCAGCTCGGACGATCCTGTGCGCGTCTTCGAACGGTTCTCGACGCTCAATGCCGAGTCAAACGGGCGTGCGGAAGTGATTCTTGGACGAGGCTCTTTCACCGAGTCCTTTCCGCTCTTTGGCTACGACCTCAGCCAGTATGAGGTGCTCTTCGAAGAGAAGCTCGCACTGTTCGCCGAGCTCTTGAAGGGCGGCGCTGTTTCCTGGCGCGGCACCACTCGTTCTGGTCTCTCCGACCAGCACGTCTATCCGGAGCTCGATATGCCCCTTGCCACCTGGGTGGGGGTCGGCGGAAGTCCGGAGTCGGTCGCCCGCGCGGCTCGCTATCAGCTGCCGCTCACGCTCGCCATCATTGGCGGCAACCCGCTGCGCTTTAAGCCTCTTGTTGACTTCTATCGACAGTCTCTCGCCGCCGCCGCCGGCGCGCCGCAGCTGCCGGTTGCCATCCACTCACCGGGCTACGTCGCCGAAACCGACGAAGAAGCCATGGAGGAGTTCTGGCCGCACATGAAAGAGACCCGCGACCGAATCGGCGCCGAGCGCGGCTGGGGTCCGATGACGCGCGAGAGCTTTGACCGCGAAGCGAGCGAGCACGGCTCGCTCTATATCGGCGCACCGGAAACCGTCGCCCGAAAGATCGCCCACACCGTGAAGGCCCTCGGCGTTGAGCGCTTCGATATGAAGTACAGCGACGGGCGTCTCCCGCACGAAAAGCTGGTTCGCTGCATCGAGCTCTACGGCTCAAAGGTCATGCCACTCGTGCAAGAGCTGCTGGGGGAGTAGCTCGCTACCTACGAGGGAAATTTGTCTCGTGTGACAGATCGCTGGAAGAGTGGAAGCGTGGCGAAGCGTTATTTCCAGGTTCCTGAGCTGATCCTGGGCTTTGACACCGAGACCACGGGGCTCAGCGTCTACAGCGAGCGGGCCATCTCGTACGGCTTTTGCGCCTACCGCTTCGGGGTCCCCGTCTGGTCTGAGCACTTCTTCGTCGTCCCCGACTGCCCGATCAGCTACGGAGCACAGCGCATCCACGGCATGAGCCTGGCCGACCTCGAGGCCAAGCGAGGCAGCGCCGCCGTCTACAACGTCGAAGCCGGGCTCACCCGCGCGATCAAGATCCTGCGAGACTTTCACGCTCGAGGCGCGCACGTCGTGGGTTCGAACATAGGCCGATTCGACCTGGAGATGCTTCGACGCAGCTGCATCTCAGTCCTGGATGACCCGCTGGATCGTGGGGAGTTCGACATCTCCTTGTTGCGCATCATCGACGTGGTCGAGCACGACCTCGCGATAGAACCAAGCCGCGAAGTGCGCGCTCGACGCGGACTGACGCACCTCTGTCGCCACTATGGGGTCACGCCGGGCGGCCATGATGCACTCCGGGATGCCCGCGCCGCGGTGGAGGTCTTCTTGGAGCAAGTCGTCCACAACAACGCGGGACAAGAGTCGTTGCTGCTGCCGACGAGTGCCGAGGAGTTCATCGCCTCCTTCGGCCGGTCCTAGCCCGCTGCGGCGTGGCGGCGACGTCGCCGCAGGTTGCTCAGCACGGGAGGAATCCACCCACTGTCCTCCGGATTCACATTCGTCCCCGGAGGAACAATCGCGTCGATCGCGTCGAGCACTGAAGTGTCGAGACGAATGTTGGGCGCGGTGAGCTGTGACTCGAGTTGCTCCATCGTGCGTGGTCCAATGATCGCGGCGCTCACGACGGGGTGTTCGAGCACGAAGGCGAGTGCGAGCTCGATAAGTGTGAGGCCCGCGTCGTCAGCAAGCTTCGCGAGCTCAATGACGAGCTCGAGCTTCTTCTGGTTCGCGGGAACGCTGAGGTCGTAGCGAGCAGGCAGTCGCGCCGCGCGACGGCTGACGTTGGTCTTTCCTTCGCCGTACTGGCCCGAGAGCCAGCCCCCGGCGAGCGGGCTCCAAGGTAGCACGCCCATGCCATAGTGCTGTGCAGTGGGCAAGACGTCGCGTTCGATGCCGCGAACGAGGATGGAATAGGGCGGCTGTTCCGTCTCGAAGCGTCCGAGCACGTGCTTTTCCGAGGCCCACTGCGCTTGGACCATTCTCTCTGCCGGGAATGTCGAGCTGCCAAAGTAGCGGATCTTGCCCTGATGAACCAGATCGCTCAGTGCGCCGAGCGTCTCGTCGATGTCGGTTGACTCGTCGGGCCGGTGGATCTGGTACAGGTCGATGTAGTCAACGCCGAGTCGGCGCAGGCTGTTCTCACACTCCGCCATGATCCAGCGGCGCGAGTTGCCCCGTGCGTTCGGGTCGTCACCCATCTGGCCATGGACTTTGGTGGCGAGCACGATGCGCGAACGGTCGATGGTCGAGAGCGCTTTGCCGACGATGACTTCGGACTCGCCTTGGGAGTAGACGTCGGCAGTGTCGATGAAATTGATGCCGGCATCGAGTGCCGCGTGAATGATCCGAACTGATTCATCGTGATCCGTGTTGCCCCACGCGCCAAACATCATGGCGCCGAGGCACAGCTCGCTGACTTTTACTCCGGTGCGACCGAGGTTGTTGAGTTCCATCTCGCCACCTTACGGCGAGCGATGCGATCCGTGATTCGGCGGCGCGATCTCGATCGAGGTTGCTCGGAGGCCTCAGGGGACGACCACGATGATGGGTGCGTCATGATGACGCAGCAGTCGATGCCCGAGAGATCCCGCCACCCGATGGCGTGGTTTCGTCGAGCGCCCCACCGCGATGAGTTGCGCGCGGTTCTCGGCGGCGACGCGTAACAGCTCCGACGCGATATCGCCGTGGGTATGCACGAACACGAGATCCACATCTTGATGGTCGGCCATCGTCGGAAGCTCCGAACGGAGGCGGTCGACCAATTCCGTCTCGAGCGATGCTTCACATTCCAAGTACTCGCTTGAAGCCAAGCTCGCGAGCGGGGAAGCGGAGGCGATCATCTTGGCCCCGGGAATCGGACTGACCAGAACCGCGATCGCGCGACCTGATATTCGTCGGGCTTCGCCACACGCCCACGAGAGCGCGTCCAATGAAGTGTCGGAACCGTCAACGCCAACGACGATCGTTGGGGTCTTTGAAGCGTGAGCACTCAACTCTTCTTGCGTGCGGTCCCGGTCTTGCGGGTCGGAGTGCGGAGTCAACATGGTCGCCCTCCTTTGTGAACTCCGGCAATATCTATTGCTGTGGAATATAGTATACCAATATGAAGCCTTCGTTGACCCAACAGCTCGAGTCTTCGGAGCACAGCGAGATCGCTTCGCAGCTTCTTGCGCAGGCGGCCATTCTCACGCGGCTCGTCGCCAAGCAGGTGAGCGCTGAACCCTCGAGAACCGAGGCGAGCATCTTGAACACACTCACCATTGGTTCGCGCCGCATTACGGAACTCGCAGAGCTTGCGGGCCTAGCTCAGCCGACGACGACGCTTCTGGTCAAACGGCTGGAACATCGAGGCTGGGTGCAGCGCGAGCGCCAGGAGTACGACGGACGCATCGTGATGGTTTCTCTTACTGGCGATGGAAGCGCCGTTCTTGAGGACTATCGATCTCGATTTGCGGATGCACTCCGGACCAGCCTTGCGGAGGTCGCGACCGAAGAGGAGATTGGCTCGCTCGTGTCAGCGACCGAGACGCTCGACTCACTCATCGTCTTGTTGCAAGGTCGACGGCGCTAAGAAGGTTCAGAAGTCATCGAGGCTGGCGATGCGGGCCCGGCGGAAAAGTGGCCGGCTGATCATAGGCATGGCGTTCTTGAAGTCGCATGCGACACGCATGCGAAGATCGTCACCGTGAAAGACGCCGCTCACCCCACCCACATGCCCGCGCGGTTGCGGGTCGTGTCACTTTTGGTTGCGGCGCTTGTCCTCTTCTTTGCGGTGTGTACTTCGACAGGTGGTGGCAGTGGTCATTTACAGCTGGATGATGCTGAACCTCAGTATGTATTTCCCATCACCGGATTCGGCGGTTATGGGTGGAGTGGCAAGGTAGATGAAGTCACGGCAGAGTGGCGCGTACCGAAGATTTCTTCTGCGTCGAACGCCGGCGCCGCTGCATCATGGATTGGCGCGCAGAACTCCCAAGACACCGACTTCATTCAAATTGGCGTCAATGAACTCGCTTTGAAGAATGGCCTGAACGAATACCTAGCCTTTTGGAGCGACGTTCATGTCCAGTTCCACCCGCAGTACCTCGGCGCGGTCCACCCGGGAGAGATGCTCTACGCCTCGATGAAGCAGGGTAGGGGCGGCTGGACGATCTCGCTTCACAATGGCTCGAACAGCTTTTCTGCAAAGAGGACCATCTCGTACGGGGCGGGACTCAGCTTCACGAGGGCAGAGTGGCTGCAAGAAGACGTCGCTCCCGGTGCCTTGACGTCGAAGGACGTGCCGTATCCAGTGATGACCAACGTCACGTTTCGACATCTGCAAGTGAACGGCGAAGTTCCGCGGCTGAAACTCACCGACGCAGTCGTGCTCATCGCGTCAACCGGCGAGATACGCGTTCCTACCGCCGTGCACGACGACTCATTTACATTCAGGTCGCCCAGTGGAGCGCAGCGCCAGTACCTAGAAGACGCCCGCTACCTCGATGTCGGCGCCTCCGAATTCCAAGTGGAATACGCGAGCTGGCAAACAACGTCTACGAAGGCTCGAATCGTTGACGTTAAGAACATGATTTCCACGTTGGAGTCGAACACGAAGATATTCGATATGCAGACGTGGCCCAAGCCAACTCGCGCGCCGCTCGCCAAATTGGTGAGAGTGACGAAGCTGGAAATCATTGATCTTCAAAAGTGGTCAAAGGCAGGTCTTGGGGTGGGTCCTGCATTTAGCGCATACGCGTCCACACTTCCCTTGCACACGAAGCTCGTGGATATGGTGCGAGCCTCGCTAGGGTTGCCGCCCCTTTGAGAAGAGACGGCGCCGACGTCGATTCCTGCTTTGTCCTCGAAATTCGCGATTTTGAGGATGGTAAGGTGGACGCCTTAGGGGCCGTTGGCGCAGTCTGGTAGCGCACTTGCATGACACGCAAGGGGTCACAGGTTCAAGTCCTGTACGGCCCACTAAAAAAATCCCTGGTTAGAGGCGGTGGCCTCCGACCAATTTTCATCAAAAATCCGCCAGTAGCGACCTTTGTTAGCAGCGATGTCAGCAACGCGAAAAGGAGGCCCTATGGCGGGTTCTAGAGGGAACGGCGAAGGCTCAATTTATCAGCGAACGTCTGATGGACGTTGGCTCGGTGTAGTCACTCTCGGACAAGATGGAACCGGGCGCGTGGTCCGAAAAGCCGTGTCTGCAAAGACTCGGGCCGAGGTTGTTCGCAAACTCAAAAAGTTGCAAAGGGATCTTGACGACGGGCTGCCCGCACCCGATACGAAGATGACCGTGGGACAACTGCTCACCCACTGGCATGATGATGTACTTCGACACCAAGTAGTCCCCAGCACCGTGGTCAGTTACTGGACGGTTGCGAAGCACCACATCATCCCGACTCTAGGTAGCAAGAGGCTCGCAAATCTGACCACTGCCGATGTCGATCGACTGCTGTCGGTGAAGTTGGACAGCGGACTTTCAGTTTCTACGGTTCGTCGAATCAGGTACATCCTGGCGCAGGCCATCGACCAAGGTATTCGGTGGGGCAGCGTGAACAGAAACGTCGCGAGACTTTCGAGGGCGCCAAAGGAACACCGCCGAGAAGGGCGGACCCTCACGTACGAACAAGCCCGAAGGCTTCTCAAAGAACTCGAAGGTCATCGTCACGAGGCGCTGTATTCGCTAATGCTTTCCACTGGACTTCGTCGAGGCGAGGCCCTCGGATTGCAGTGGCGCGACTTCGACGAGGAAAGTCGAATCATCACGGTCCGTCGCCAACTTAAACGCGAAGGTGGCTCACTCATCACCGCCGACACCAAGACGGCGAGAAGTCGTCGGTCGGTGAACATTCCTCGAGGGCTCGCCAATCTGCTGGCGGAGCATCAGAAGCGTCAAGGGGAAGAGCGTTTTGTTGTGGAAGAACTCTGGACTGACACCGGTTTCATATTTACGACGAATTTTGGTACTCCGATTGATCCTAGGAATCTCAATCGAGAATTCGCGACAATCTGCCAACGAGCGGGGTTAGAACATTGGCATCCCCATGAGTTACGGCATTCTGCGGCCAGTTTGATGCTTGCTAGCGGAGTCAAGCTTCAGGTTGTCAGCGAAGTCCTGGGGCACGCTTCGATCCGTATGACGGCTGACGTGTACGGGCACATCCTGGCACCGGACAGGGAAGCAGCTGCGGACGCCATGGATCGAGCTCTTTGGAGCGGCGCCTGATGATCGCCGAACTTCCTAACTCGAGGAGGCAGCGAGTTACTCCCTCAAAGTTGTACCCTTCCTGGGAATATGGCTGACTGGAATGACTTAAGCGCCGAAAAGGTGCGCCGATTATTGGCCGGCACAATTGAAAGCGATGTATTCAACATCATTTGGCCGAACGTAATGTGGGTTGCCCAGAAGTTTTGGACATCGCAATCGGGAGAAGATCAGGATCTTAGAAATATCGCATGGCATCACCTCGTGATGTCAGCTGGCAACTTCAAGCGGCAAGCGGGGCGAATCTCCCTCTTCGGATCGTCTCAACTCTCTCGGGCGACTTTGTCATCTGAAGGTCCGTTATCGTTTCGAGCCGAAGTCAAGTCCGGCACTATAGAAGTTCACCGGGATATTTCTTCTTCCTGGGCATCGCTGACGTTGATTGACGGCCTCGAAGTCGCTACCGCTTCAACCCTTATGTCAGCTATTTGGCCAGATTTCCACTTCATCATTGATCGACGAGACTTGAATGCTGCGATTGGGCTAATGCTCTCCAGCGCCGAAGGTCACGGCTTAATGTCCGAGAAGGATACAGATGTCACTATTGACTGGGGTTGGTATCTGTGGATGCGCGAAATGATGTTGGAAATGGCGGTCCAACTTCACGCAGAAGATGAATCTCTTGGTTTACTCCAACTCGAAAGATCTCTATACCTGTTGGATCAGAGAGTCAAAAGAGATGCCGGCTCTCCGCCACTCTCGTACCGGAAATACTCAGAACGCATTCAATCGGCCCTAGATTCTGTCTAGTTCGCAAGTTGGGTTGGCGAGCACGTTCTTGGGAGAAACAGTGGCGTCTGGTCGGAGATCTAGTCATTCATTGAGGTCGGCCGAGGTGACTAGGTGGCCATTGCCATGTACCGTCACGAATATGCGATAGTGGCAATTGATGCTCGGAGCCCAAGCCTGCTCCAAATGTTGAACGGAACGAATGACAGAACAATGGGCGAGTTCCTAGACTTCCGACTTCGGCATCGGAACCGATGATGAACCTGAAGGAAATAGAGCAAGAAGTCGAAGAGCTCGACTTTGATCAGGGTTTTGAACTTATATACGGGCTTCTGAAGGCTTATGGATTTCCGAAAGCGTCGATTGCTCGTATTCGAAATGGGTCGCACAATCGATCATCTCGCACAGACGAATGTCTTTGGAGAGGCAAGGTTTACTACAGATTCGTACAAAACAACGAAGATCTGCACGTCGTGATCGACAATTCGCGGTCAGATCAACGAATAGCGAAGGAGCGACCGCGATTCTTGATTGTTCGGGATTCTGAACATCTATTGGCGATTGATACGCGGACCGGGGGAACACTCGAAATTTCTTTGGCCGATCTACCCGGGCACTTCACCTTCTTTTTACCGTGGGCAGGTATTGAGAAGACTGAGCTTGAAAACCTGAACTATGCAGACGTAAAGGCGGCCGAGAAAATGGCGCGCTTGTACGACGAAATTATTCAACACAACCAGTTCTTCAATGACGACGACTTTCATCAATTGAATCTGTTCTTCTCGCGCATATTGTTTTGCTTTTTCGCTGAGGACACGAAGGTGTTTGCGAAAGGCCAATTCACAAATGCGATTGCGACGTGGACAAATGACAGTGGCGAGGATGTCCATGGGTTTCTCGACGAGCTATTCAAGGTGCTCAATACTGAACCGAGCTCGCGTGGTGGATTCCCTGACCGACTCTGTGAATTCGGATACGTAAACGGGAAGTTATTCGACCAGGTCTCTGGATCTCCTCGTTTCTCCGCAAAGGCTCGACGCATTGTGATCGAGTGCGGCACACTCGATTGGTCTCAGATCAATCCGGACATTTTTGGCTCGATGATTCAAGCGGTCGTCCATCCGAACCAGCGGGCAAGCCTGGGTATGTACTACACGTCCGTTGAGAACATCATGAAGGTGATTCGCCCTCTTTTCCTTGACGAGTTGTATGTCGTGCTTGAGTCTGCCATGGACAGCAAGATTAGATTGAGGCGTCTATTGTCCCGAATATGTGAGATAAGGGTATTTGATCCCGCTTGCGGCTCGGGAAATTTTCTTGTCATCGCGTACAAGGAGATGCGAAAAATCGAGCATCGAATTGTCCAACGTTTGTACGAACTCGATCCTTCCGAAAAAGGTCTCTTTGCGCTATCAGGAATCCGGCTAGAAAATTTTCATGGAATTGAGATCGATGATTTCGCACACGAAATTGCGATACTTTCGCTGTGGTTGGCTAAGCACCAGATGAATATTGAGTTCTATGAGTTATTCGGCGTGGAAATCCCTCTCATACCTTTGAGAGACTCAGGCAGCGTGATCTGCGGGAACGCAACTCGCATCAATTGGGAGTCAGCATGCCGGAAGGATGATGGCTACCAAGTATTCGTGCTGGGCAATCCTCCTTACTGCGGCTCGTCGATTCAGGACGTCGCGCAGAAGCAGGATTTCATCGCATACTTCGGGACGGATAAGTACCCGAAGAACTTGGACTATATATCCCTTTGGTTCTTGAAAGGTGCTGGCTACATCGCGGATGGTAGGGCAGAGTTGGGATTCGTGGCAACGAACTCCGTTTCTCAAGGAGATCACGTTGCTCTCCTGTGGCCCTTACTTTTTGAGAGCGGCGTGGAAATCTCCTTTGTGCACGAAGCTTTCCAGTGGAGCAATCAAGCAAAAGGAAACGCGGGAGTTACGTGTGTGATCATCGGACTCTCCACGCATCCGGCAAAGCTTCGGACAATCTATTCCAACGGAAACAAACGTCAAGTCGCGAACATAAATCCGTATCTGATCGCATCAGCGGGCAACACAATCGTCCGACAGCGTCGTACCAATGTCGCGGATCTCCCGCCAATGGTGCGCGGTAGTCAGCCCACGGACGGGGGATACCTCATACTTTCAGAGTTTGAGCGAGCCCAAATTATTTCTAGGGATCCTTCCGCTGCACGTTACATACGCGAATACGTGGGGTCGGAAGAATTGATAAATGGAACTGTCAGGTACTGCCTCTGGATCGCAGATGATGAGTCGGAGCGGGCGAGCGAGGATCCGGATATTGCTAGACGACTGGAAAGTGTGAGGCGATTCAGATTGAGGGGTTCTCTGCCTGCGCGAGCCGGCGCAGTACGTCCGCATAGTTTTCTTCAGCGCGCCCATCGAGAAACTCCTTCGATCATTGTTCCCCGACATTCTTCGGAGAGGCGCGATTACGTGCCGATGGGATTTTTGGATAAGCGAACAGTAATTTCGGACGCGGCGATGGCCATTTATGACGCTGAACCCTGGGTCTTCGGGCTTATACAGTCGAGGATGCACATGGTGTGGATGCGGGCTGTTTGTGGACGTCTAAACACTCGCTATCGCTATTCGGCTGTTTTGGTGTACAACACTTTCCCGATTCCGCCAATTACGGAAGCCTTCGAGATTGAGCTTCGGAAACACGTGGTGGAGTTACTTGAGGCGCGATCTCAGGCCTCGGATCGCACACTCTCTGATCTATATGACCCTGACAAGATGCCGATGCTACTTCGGAGAGCTCACCAGCGACTAGACGATACGGTGGATCGGTTTTATAGACCGTCGGGATTCTCGTCCGATGAGGAGCGACTCGAGATGCTCTTTGAAATGTACGACGAAAGCGTCGAGAGAGACAACGGAGAAGTGATCATTGCCTAATTTGGTCGAAGTCGAATACGAGCGAACCGGTCTCAGCACAAAAACAAATGAATTCGGCATGCGCGAAATGCAGGAGAAAGCGTTTAACGCCCGTAACGAGCAATATCTACTTCTGAAGGCGCCCCCTGCTTCGGGCAAATCAAGAGCTCTGATGTATATCGCGCTCGACAAGCTTTTTAATCAAGGCCTGAGGAAGGTGATTGTTTCAGTTCCTGAGCGCGCCATTGCGCCGTCCTTTGCCAGCACATTTCTGACAGATAGCGGCTTTTTCGCGGATTGGACAGTGGATGATAGGAACAATCTTTGCGCTCCCGGCGGAGATAGTAGCAAGGTAAATGCACTCAGACGCTTTCTTGAAGGACCGGATGCCGTACTGCTGTGCACGCATGCGACGTTGCGTTTTGCTCATGATGCTCTCGATGAGTCGCTCTTTAATGGGGTGGTCCTGGCGATTGACGAATTCCATCACGTGTCGGCGGATGAAGGAAGCAAATTGGGAGAGCTCGTTCGATCGGTGATGAATCGAACGGACGCTCACATCGTTGCAATGACAGGTTCGTATTTCCGCGGGGACGCGGTTCCGGTTCTCGAACCGTTGGACGAGGAGAGATTCACAAAGGTCACGTATAACTACTACCAACAACTCAACGGTTATACGTACCTCAAGTCGCTCGGAATCGGGTACCACTTCTATCAAGGTAAATACACCGAAGCCGTGCATGAAGTACTTGACACTGAAAAGAAGACGATTCTCCATATTCCGAATGTTCAGTCAGGCGAATCAACAAAGGACAAGTTGCGCGAAGTTGACGAAATCATTGACAGCTTTGGCGAGGTTGATTACCAAGACGCCGAGACTGGTGTTATCTACGTAAAGCGGTACGGAGACAAAAAGATCATCAAAGTTGCTGACTTAGTGAATGACAATGAGTCGGAGCGTCAGAAGATAGTCGAGTACTTGCGCTCAATGCGGTCTCTAGACGACATGGATCTCATCATCGCCCTCGGAATGGCAAAAGAGGGGTTTGACTGGCCATATTGCGAGCATGCGCTTACGGTCGGATACCGGGGCTCCCTAACAGAGATAATTCAAATTATTGGGCGCTGTACGCGAGATAGCAGCAACAAGACTCACGCCCAGTTCACTAATCTCATTGCGCAACCGGACGCGGGAGATATTGAAGTCAAAGTCGCGGTAAACAACATGCTTAAGGCGATTACAGCGTCCCTTCTGATGGAACAAGTCGTTGCGCCAAATTTCAAATTCAAAACGAAACGTTCGGACGGAGATCTTTCGGGATCTGACGTTTTGATGATTAGAGGATTTAAGGAGCCGTCTACTGAGCGAGTGAGAAATGTCGTTGAATCAGAACCTGAATGACCTAAAGGCTCAGATTCTTCAAGATCAAATGATGCTCAAGGCTATGCCCGGCAATGTTGACGCAGAGGTGATGAACAAAGTTCTCATTCCTAAAATCATTAGGGCGCGTTATCCGGACATGTCAGAAGATGAGGTGGACGAGGTCAGACAGTACGTGGTGACCGACTCGGTCATTAAGAATGGCGAAATTAAGACAGTGGGCGACAAGCGATTTGTTTTGATGGCAGGGCGATTTGTCAATATTGACGAACTAAACATCGATCTGATTGATACGGTGAATCCTTTCCAAAGGGCTTTCGAAATTCTGTCGAAGTCTGTGACAAAACAAGTTCTACGTTGGATACAAGAGGCCATCGATGCGACACGAATAACCATTGAAGAACCAGAAGCGTTGATTCTTTGGCCGAAGATTCAGCAGTTCGTTCGTCAACATGGCGATCGACCCGACATCAGCGCCTCGGATCCGCAGGAGCGCCGAATGGCGGAGGCACTTATCTTCCTGCAAAAGCAAAGGAGGGAGCAAGGCTTATGAGCATGTCGGTCGAGAATCTTCGGCGACTCATCTCGGAGGACGAATATGGCTTACTTGATGTCAAGCCTAAGAACGTGGCTCTGTCTGCGGACGACAGGCTTCTCTCTGCTTTTTCGGAGATCGTTGAATTTGTGAACTCCCAAAGTCGCCTTCCGTCACTGGAGTCATCAGACATGATCGAAGTGACGTTGGCTCTGCGACTTAGGTCTATGACAGATAACGAAGAGCAACGGCAAAGCCTCAAAGCCGTTGACAAACTTGGGCTTCTAATTGATCCCGAGCCGCCCGAAAGCCTTGCGGAGGTTTTGGCGACGGACATCGGTGGTCTTCTAAGCGGAACCCCGGATGACATTTTCACGATGAAGAACGTCCCGAAGTTTGTGACGGTACCGGACAAAATTGCCCGTCGGAAACCTTGCGAAGACTTCTCCGAGTTCGAACCTTTGTTCAAAAAGTGTCACGCGGAGATCCAGTCTGGTGACCGTCGGATTATTACATTTCGAAGAGAGCAGCAGATACGTCCAGATACGTATTACGTGCTGAAAGGAGTGTTGGTGTATATCGCAGCGGCTGGTGCCAGGATCAAAGAGCACGGGCGAATAAATGCGCGCTTGCGGTGCATCTTCGAAAACGGAACCGAGGCGGACATGTTGCTCCGATCTCTCTCGAGCCGTCTTTACAGGTTTGGGAAAATGGTCACTGAGCCAGAAACGTTGACACTTGCTTCGATGTCGCTGGCTCCAGACACGCCGATGGCCACGGTGTATGTACTTAAGTCTCTCAACGAGAGCGATCAACTTAGGGAGTACAGGGATGTGCACAAAATTGGCTCCACGAAGCAAACAGTCGCGTCTCGGGTAGCTGAAGCAATTAGAGACACCACATTCCTCAACGCGCCTGTCGAGATTGTCGCCGAGTACAGAGTTCCTACGGGCGTTGAGAAAGACATTGAACACTTGTTGCATCGAGTATTTTCCGCCGCTCGCCTTGACATTTGGATAGAGCGAGAGGGAGAAACCATTGCTGAAGCGCACGAATGGTTTGCAGTGCCGCTGAAGACGATAGACACGGCGATATCCCTTATCGAGTCGGAGGCAATTAAGTATTACGAATATGATCCTGACTCGAGAGTTATGAAGTTGCGTCCGTGATTCGCACCGTGAGGGTCCAACTTATGTTTCTGAAAATACACTGCCGCACACGTTCGGTGATTGGTCGACTCAAGTGAGACTCTACGAGTCGAGTATTTCTAGACAGGTGATTTTCGAGCCACTTATTTTCAGCCGGCCCGCTTCGTAGACATCTACGAGAACGCGTCTTTCGTCGACTGATTCCGCATCCCGGGGGATTTCTGGATTGCCACCTGGCAATGTGTCGCTTTCAGGCTCGTGCTCGCCGATATTCACGACAAGTCTTCCCATTTCTTGTATTTCGAACTCGGGTCTATCGTCGTTGGAGATCCACTCGAAGGTCGGAGATTGCTCTGAACTGAAAACGTAGATACAACTGCGCTCTACTTCGATAAACCAGTCGACATCGATGTCACCGATCGACCCGTGCCTGATGGCCCCGTCAATTTCGCTCCATTGCACCAACGGATCGAGATCCTCGAAACTTCGCCATGGTCCTTCGAGGACGACCCGAGCTTTCGATCGCTCAGTTTGATATTCGGCGAGAATCGAGTTGAGAGTCGAAGCGATGTTTTCGCCATCGGCGGATATGAACTCGCTGTTCCTGAAGAGAAAGTCGAGGAGGTATCTGGCTTCAGCTCGGTTGAGTGCCATCATCATGACCGCAGCAAGGTCTTCGGGCTCTGCATGCACGCTGGTATCTGAGAAATATTCTCTTGGTACGAGAATGGGAAATCCAAATCGGATGAACTGATCAATCTCATCGACCTGGACGCTCGTCTCGGGGCGCGCAACCTCGATCGAATGAAAAACATCGAACGGTCGTCCCGCTGCCCGGATTCGTGAGACTGTCTCTTTGAATCGAGCGATCCGTTCATCCGACAATGGCGCATTGGCGCGCTCGCGGGCAAACTGAGCTTGGGCGAGGCGCTCCACGGTCGCTATGGCTACTCGTTGCGAAGCTAGGGCCTCTGATCGGGGACGAATTGCTGTCATGCTCTCGAGGAATGCGATATCGGCTAACAACTCGGTAGAAAATGACACCAAAGTCTCCGAACTGCCTATCATTCTTACGAGTTGCTCGTAACTCGCGAATTCGCCCTGTGCAGTGGCTTCTAGGACCATTGCTCGCCGAACGTAGGCGCTGATATCCAAAAGGAACCCGCTCCTTGACGTGGCGCCCAGCATTTGCCAACGGGTCCATCCAAGTATTCCGTCAAATCCCGATTGAAGAATGAGAGGCGTCGCATCCCAGGGATTAATCCGGTCTCCAAAGTCTTCCACAACGTCAATCAAGCGTTCGTTCGAGGTGCCGCTCTTTCCCACTCGTCCCCTGCTAAGTAACCATCCGTGCAGGCCGACGGGAAGTCCTGCAAGCCAGACGCGTATGGTTTCATAAATCTCCGGTGAGTCAGGAGTTGCGCGACGTATCTCAGTGACGTACGTCACAACTGTTTCGAACGATTCGAATGCACCATCAAGAACAGATCGCAGTTGATCGTCAAGTTCCAGATCAACTGCGATCTTCGCTAAATCATTGAAGAGAGCAATCTCGACTCCGAGACAGCGGATGAAGGCCACTTTGTGGAGGGTGCCGCTGACGTAGAGACCGTTCGTAATGCTGACAAGCGACTTTTGAAGTCGCACAACATAGTGGGCGACGCTGGTCGCGTCTTGCGGATCGTCGACGTCTCGGACTGTCTCTCTCCAGAGATACTCTGACAGTTGTTCGAATAACTGGAGCGCGCTTGGATCGCCCACGCGAATGCAAGCAACTTGGGCATCGAAGACGGCGTCCGCGAGAGCTCTCATTACCTCGGGTGAACGTGTCATCAAAGCTTGCGCCACAAAACCCCGATAGTCATCTTGGATCCATCGAAGCTGCGACCCGTCAATTCCCGAGAGCCGATACAGGAAGTGGTAGTTGAGCGGGTCTCCTTCTGAGAGCACCGAAAAACGCTTGAGACAACTCGAGAGAACCTGTCGGTAGATATCAGTGCCCTCAGTAATGTCTACTAATGATTGCCCCTGGATTCCGCGTCCGATCACTCTGCGCAACGTTCCCAACTGCGAATCGAATCGTCCGCGCAGATCGTCAGTCTGAGCCACTAACGACCTCCAATTGGCAAAACTCGCTAATCCGGTCCCAGAGTTCGACTTGACGTCCGTCGGCAATGTCGGTGGTGACCATGATCAGCGGTGACCTTGGTCCAAGCGTTCCCCCGATGGTTCCACAAAGAAAAATGTCGGGTCGTCTCTCATGATTGCCGGCAGTCACTGGATTGGATTCTTCGACCTCAATCGGCCGAAGCGCATCTAGTACTTGGGAGATCGGTGTCGGATCGAGGTCAAGAAGTCGGAATTCATTTTCCGGTCCTATTCCGATCCATGCATCGTCAAAGAGTGACGAACCAGCATAAATGAATGGAATGTCTGCTTGCGAAAAGTCCTCAAGCAATCTCTCATTGGCTCGTTGTGAGACAATGCCATCGTCAATCGTCATGTCTATCTCAGAGGTGAGAACCTCAACCGATTCTCGTTTCATCTCAATGGGGTTAGACGTGAGATAGAACAATTTATAGAAGGCCAGACCAAAGCAGGAAATTAGGATTGCCAGTAACAAAAAGTCGAAGTAGAGAACGGCATGACTATTGAACGCCATGGCGTCCATCCCAATGTGGAGCACGATGATGCCGCTTAGAATCACGATCTCGAGGGAGTATGTTCTGGCCCTCAGTACCTGCGTAGTGGGGAGAGCTGCGAGCGCATCATTTGCAGATCCCGCAAATTGAACTGTGAGTAGAAACACAGGAATGACCACGCCGACGAGAGCTGCGACGACCATCCACAATGTCTGCTCCATGAGCCCCGGGTTGGTTGGAGGTAGATTCGTGAACGGGTGAAAGTGTGAGCGACTTAGGACGTCACCAGCACCGAACAGAACGATCAGCGCTATGGAAGTATTCAGCGGGAGGTGCCATCCCTGCCACGAGCGCGTCCATAATCTCTTCCATCTCTCTGCTCTCGCTTCAGGAAGCATCTCAAGCCGTGAATCTACCCAAGCCCGCGCGTCGAACCGGACCCAGCCCGGACCTGGATCTCCCCCTTGAAGGGCTTGCGCTCTAGAACGTCGACTAATTCCTGAACTGTACAAGGCTCGAAGACGGTAAATCGGCATTGGCTCCGGGCGGTCAACTGCAGTCCTAGAGTCAGTTCGGTGGCTGAAGACGCACTCGATCCAGTGTTGCAGCGCTTGGCGCTGATGTGGGACGGGGTCGTAGGAAAATTCCTAGACGGGGGTCCGGCTTGGACGCAGGAGCTTCGACCTTGGGTCGATGCGTATCGGTGTGCGACGCCTGCCACGAAGAGGGTAGATGAAGCGATGCCGGAGCCGTTCAATGGGAGGCTCGATCGCAAACCCAAAGCGATCATGTTGGCGCTTAATCCAGGAAACGCCTTCATGGGTAAAGAAACTTGGATGGGTCGCCAACCGATGCCTGATCTGCAAAGTCGCCGGGGAAAGTTCGCCAAGCAAATAAAAAAGAGTGATGGATCGTACACAAAGTGGGCGCGTCATCCTTTTGATTGGCCGACGTTGAACGGCGGATCACCTCATCCGTTTGTGACCTCGAGAATGCGGTTTGTAAACGATTGGAATTTCGAAGAGACAGTCGAACCTGATGAAGTCGTGTGGTTTGATTTGTACCCCTGGCATTCAAAGTCGTGGAGTTCCATCGATGTGCGACACGCGGAGGTACAGAACCTCATCGACAAGTATGTTGCTCAGCCAATTGCCGCACTTGATTCAGACTGGACATTCGCATTCGGTAAGCCATGGTTCGATGTTTTGCCAGCAATCGGATTCGACAAGGTCGTCGAAATTGGCGGAGCCGCAAGAGATCTTTGGGACAATCAAACCCCCTCGCGCGTAGTGGGGGTGTTTGAGAGTCGTACAAGCGGATGCCGAGTGATAGCGATGCGTCATAGTGGCAGCGCAGGTCCGCCCAAGCGAAGCGAGGTCGCGTCGCTTCGCAAACATCTTGAATCAAAGCTCGAGACCCTCAACGGAAAGTTCTGACAACAATCAGACTTCGGCCTGCATGTCAGCGTTGCGACAGGCGCACCTGAATAGGCTGACGAACGTGTCCGAAGCCGTTTCCGAGCAACTCGATGAGCGAGAAACTCGTGCGGCTGCCGCACATCTGAATTATGAAATGAAAATGATGGCGGCGCTCTATGCGTGGACGCGTCGGTTTGAGGAAACTGGCCCAGCGCTGATGAAGAACGCCTGTCTCGAAGCAACTTAGATTCACATCCGTCTATTGATCGAATTCCTTGTTACATGTATTGAAAAGTTCAACCAGGATCACGGCGCACTGCGGCGGGTTCTGGCCGTCCTGACGGCTGGACTGGGAGTTCCGTCATCTATTGGTCAATTACGAACTCCAGTATGGATGGTTCGAAGGATATAACGCTCGGAGGTCCGTAATTTGAGACCTTCGGCGAGTCACTTTCTCCACTGAGGATGCGAGCCTGTTCCATGGCTCTGAGGACTCTGTCATGCTGCACCTGCTGTTGAGGGTTGATGCCAGCTTTACTAGCGGAGGAAAGGTCCTCAGTTCCCCAAAATTCGAGATATGTCATGCCGACGACAACCTCTCGTAACCACGGCTCGAAATGTTCATTGTCTTGAGGAACCTCGCCGAAATGATGGAGCCAGGCGTCGCCCCGGTCGATAGCTTCGACGGCGAGGTGACGCGCGTGCTCTTCAATGGCGGTGGCGCGGTCGCGCAGTGCCGAAACGACGTCGGGGTCGGTGATTCCGGTCGCTCGAGGAAAGAGACCCGCCACGAGTTGCGTGCTGGCCAATTCTGGGTAACCCATGGCGGCCACGTAGCGAGCCGTGCGATGCGTTAAGGTCGCCGCCACGTCGCCGGCGTCGTCGAAAGACCGGGTGTTGACGAGCGTCGACAGGTCGTCGTAGGCGTCGAAACCACGAATCTCCGCTTCGCGTAACTGGGCGAGAAGCGAGTGGAAGGTATCGGAGTCTTTCGCCCGGGCCAGCTCGGCGCCGTCGAGACCCGCATCGCGGAGAACTCTCTCCCAACGCTCTTCGTCGGCCAAAGTAACGATCGTGTTGTACTCGGCGACCAGGGTGGCGATCGACGTCGCCTGGAACTCTCGGATCACGTCGGTGGCCGACCTATCCGCGCCCTCACGGCGCAACACCTCGGTCAGCACTTCGAGTGCGGAAGGGACCTTCGTCAGTTTCTCGTGCCCGGTGTCGGGATCGGGGTCGTAGTGGGTGTCGACGTAGAGGTGATTCGCCTCTGATCCCCGTGTCAACGCTACGTAGAGCACTTCGCGCGTCGTCGTAGGACTGACGAAGGCGTGGGCGGTGTCGACGGTGCGCCCCTGGGCGCGGTGCACCGTCGAGGCGTAGGCCAGTTCGATGTGCTGGGCGACGTAGCGGGCCGGTAAGAGGACGGTCTCGCCGCCACGTACTCGCTTCACGGTGAGCGCACCGCTCCGGTGCGTCGCCGCGACGCGCCACTCGTCGCCGTTCTTCACCCAGCTCCTGCTCGTCCGGAGGCGCCTGTCATTCTCTCTGGTGACGACGAGGTCGTTGACGCCAACGCTCAGGGTGCCGATGACGACGCCGGCGTCGACCAGGCCGCGCTCGACCCGGTTTGCGCGGGCACGGGCGTTCAGTTCGTCGACGGTTGTCGCGTCACCGGCCAGCATCATGGAGTGCAGCCCCTGGTCGGTGTCGTGCTGCCATGCAGAGTAAAGGGCGTCGAGCAGGTCGTCGCGGGCTCCCTCGGTGATTCGTTGGTGGGTGTCGTAGGCGGTGAGCGCTGCGACCTCGCCACGACGTATCTGCAGACTGGACCGCTTCTCCCACGTCGCTTTGAAACGACGAACGTACTCCAACGTCGGCGCGTCCTCGCCCCGGTCACGCACCAAGGTACGAAACATGCCGCCGGCGTCCACGCTCGAGAGCTGCGCGGGGTCCCCTGAGAGGACCACCTTCGCCCCGGCGTCCAGAGCCGCGGACATCAGCTCGTCGAGCGCGAAGGTGGAAGCGAGGCTGGCTTCGTCGACGACGACCAGTTGACCGGCGCGAAGACTCCAGCGATGGAGATCTTCCTCGAGTCGAGAAATCCGCTCGCGCAGTTGACCCGCTCCTCGTCCCCCATATTGGCGAACTCTCTGGCGAAGATCACTGAGTTCGTGGGTTCGCTGTCCACGTTGACGATGCTCGTAGAGCCACTTGGCGAGGTTGTCCGCGTCGATGCCCATATCGTCACCCAGCACTTCCGCGGCCGCGGCCGAGGGCGCGAGACCTAGAACCGAGCCCGCGCCGTGCTCCTTTTCCCACGCGGCACGAAGTCCGGCCATGGCCGTCGACTTACCTGTACCGGCGGCGCCCACCAGCACGTCGAGGGCGCGCCCCGAGGTGGTGATCTCGGACACGCAGCGCGCCTGATCGAGTGAGAGCGTGAAAGTCTGGCCGGGTCGCGGTCGTCTCGCCACAGCCGCGACAGTCTTCTGCGAGACGACAGCTCCGTCGGTTCGCTGACCGGCGGCCAGCAGTCGCACTTCGGCGTCGAGCAACGTCGTCGTGGTGTAGCGCCAGTGACCGGTCGCCTCGAACTTCGACGTGCCGTCGCTACGCAGCAGAAAACGTGGCGTGTGATGCAAGCTCGGTGCATTGATGCGGAGTGCCTCAGCGAGCGCCAGGTCGGTGGCGCGCGTCGCGGCGTGGAGTCGCTCGGCCGGTTCTACAAACCGGACACTCTGTAGCTGGCGAAACACTTCGGCTTGAATGTTGGCGCGCGAGAATGTCGGGCGCTTCGCACTCACGATGTCGAGAGCGGCATCCGCGACGTCGCGCAGGATGTTGTCGGCGAAGTCTTGGCTGGAGAAGACGGCAACATTCTTCTGGCCAAGTTCGTACACCCACGACGTCGGCTCGTCGTCGAGGTAGGGGAGTGCTCTTGTCGTCCAGTCGTCGGTCAGTTCACCGAGGCTTCGACCCTGCTTGGCGCGGCGGGTGGCGACCGTCGCCGTCTGGCGCAACTTCAGGACTTCAACGTCGGTGGGTGTGCGACCGTGATCGGTCTCAAACTGCTCGATAAGACGGTCCTTCGCCGCGAGGATGTCGGCGGTGCGCCGCGAGAACTCCTCCATCAACGACGTCGACACGCCGGCCACTTCCCACTTCGCGACGGGACTGGAACGCCGGGCGTGCGGTTCCCAGTCCCAACCGAGTTCTGCGGTGAGAAGATCGGCCAATACACCCTGGTGCATCTCGGAAAGCATCACCGCCGAAGCGAAGAGTCCGCGGCTATCCACTGTGCGCCAGAGACCGTCCCTCGTCGCCTGCACCCGGTTCAACACCACGACGTGGTCGTGCAACTGTGGGTCGCCGTCGCGCGAATCGAAGTGCGTGAAACTCGCGGCCACGATGCCGACGATCTCTTCTTCGACGCAGCCCCGGTGACCCGAGCGAGTCTTGAAGACCTCGCTCTCGGCGTAGGCGAGGACGGTGGTGAGGGCCGCTTGGTGGCATCGGTAGATGACGTCACGGGTCGCGCGATCCCCGAGGGCCCAGGCCACCGACACGCTCTTCGAGGGGCTGAACGTGAGATCGAATCCTCCGACAGCATTCACGTTCGGGGCCCGGCCGAGCACCTCGCCGGTGATGGGATCGGCGCAGTTCTGGAGCATGCGTTTCAGGTTCTCTGCGGTGACGCTTTGACCGACCTTGACTCCGCGACCGCCGTCGAGGCCAGCGAGTCCGGCGCCGAGAAAGACTCCAGGCGGCGTGCCCGTTTCGCTGTAGTAGCGAACAAGATCCGAGGTGTCGACGGATTCGGGGCCGTCGCTCGCGGCGATGGACTTGAGCAAGTACTTGTAGCCTGAGCCGACGCTGAGACGTCGGATAGTCATCATCGTCGCGGTGCTTCCACGGTGCCCAACGGTCGCAACAATTCCCGTTCAAACCGTGAGTGCCAGACGTGTGAGGACTCAAATATCTGGCGAGATGGAGCGTGGAAAACGGGCGAGGTGAACAGTACAAGAGACGGAAGAAGGTGTGACGATCTGGAGAAACGACAGTACGGCCAAGAAACGGGGCCAGGTGAGAGAGGTCAAGATTGGTCTAGGGCATTGCGCGGTGCGGTTAGCACGGACAAGAGGCGACCCGGCGGTAGAGATTCCGAGATGTGGAGCCGTCGCGCGAGAGACCCGCTGGGAGACATTTCTCGGATTGGTAGCGGAAAAGTCAGCCCCTTGACTGCCCTCGAAGAAGTGGATCGCGTTCAGTCCCTAAGCGACCGCAGCTGAGACCTAGCTTTTGCTCCCGGCGACGAGAATTAATCAAGCATTCGTAGCTTGGGAAGCAGTGTATTCGTGTGAGACGGGCGGCGATAAAACCTGATTAGAGGTCGTTACGTTCGCTCTTGTGACGGGTCGCATATATTTTGAACACTTGACGGGCACTCCGTTCATTGAAACGGAACTCAAACCCGAGTTTCGGATAGAGGTCGGGTCCGTTGAAACCGAAATAAGTGTTGAACCGATGGAGTCGCGTGGTAGCAACTGAGTTAGAAGAGCTCGAGCAGGCCTGGGTCAAGGCAAACCTGCGGGTTGTCGGCCGAGCTTTTGATTTATTTATGGAAGCCGGTGAGTGGCCAAAGGTTTCTGACATGAGGCGTTGGCTTGCTCAGCAGCGTCTTGACGCTGACATCGAGGATGTTGTTCGGTCACGGCCCATCTTCGACGGGGAATTACGACCGAGCCATGTTGACACTCTCTCTCTAAAAGTTCGGCATCTCAGATTTATTCCCGAAGCGGAGAGATTGCTGGAAGTATGCGCTGAGATAGCCCGAGAAGCGGCGATCGTTTACCGGACGCCAAACGTGGAACCTGTGTTGTCGAGCGATGTATTTCCAGTTGAGAGTCGCTTGCTGATGAGAGCTGGAGACATACTGCTCTTTGAGCACGCGAGCCCTTTGGCTGGGGGTGGATCGGATGAGAACAGTTGGCGATACTTCATAAACGAAACGCTGGTTCTGGATTTTGAAGATGTTTGGAACTCGGACGAGTTTGTGGCCGCGCAAGACCAGATCCACGCGCGTCTCGCGGCTAAAAGGAGTCAATACGGCTCACCTGTACGGGTCCTCCTTAACGAAGAGGCATTCGAATACTCAATCGTCGATTCCGGCGAGGTCTCCATTGTTGAAGAGTGATTCGGCCTGGCAATCTTGGAGGCTCCATACCTTGGATGTGAGGATGGAGCATGACAGAGAAACCAACGTCGAGGCGATACCCCGCTGAGCTGAAAGAACGTGCCGTGAAGATGGCGCTCGACTTGCAGCGAGCGGATCCACAGGACCATGGCGTCATTCGTCGGGTGGCCCGTCAATTGGGGGTGGGCGATGAGTCGCTTCGCGCCTGGGTGAAGCGCGCCGAGATTGATGCGGGCACCAGGGGCGGGCTGACCAGTGAACAGCTAGCCGAGCTCAAGGAGTTGCGAAAGGAAGTGCGCGAGCTTCGTCGCGCCAACGCGATCTTGCAATCGGCGTCGGCTTTCTTCGGGGCGGAGCTCGACCGCCGATCACAGAAGTAATCACCTACGTCGAAGCCCACCGGGAGGAGTCAACCGGTGGGCTTCGCTGGGGAATCGAGCCGATCCTGGAGCAACTCCAGATCGCCCCCTCCACCTACTACGAGGCGAAGTCCCGCCCGCCCTCTGCGCGAACCCAGCGTGACGACCAGATCGCTCCCCAGTTGGTCGAGCTCTTCCAGAAGAACTACTGCGTCTACGGCCGGCGCAAGCTCACCCGGGCGGCACAGAAGAAGGGCCTCTGCGTCGGACGCGACCAGGTCGCTCGGCTCATGAAACGCGAAGGTATTCGCGGGGCCTCTCGGGCGAAGAAGCGCTTCACCACCCGCTCCGACAAAGACGCGTTGCGCGCTCCTGACCTCGTCCATCGGAACTTCAGCGCTGCTCGACCCGATGAGTTATGGGTGGCCGACTTCACCTACTGCTCCACGTGGAGCGGCGTCGTCTACGTGGCCTTTGTCACCGACGTCTTCAGCCGACGCATCGTCGGATGGAAGGCTGCTCGTTCGATGACCAAAGAGCTCGTGATCGACGCGCTCAACATGGCGGCCTGGACACGACGCCTTCTCTCGTTCGACCAATTGACGTGCCACACGGACGCGGGCAGTCAATACGTCGCCATTGCCTACACCGAGCGTCTCGAGGAGTTGGGCGTCGCGGCCTCGATCGGCACCGTCGGCGACAGCTTTGATAATGCGATGGCCGAGTCGATGTTCGCACTCTTCAAGACCGAACTGTTTCGCAACCCCGCCGTGCTCGCCCGCGTCGGCGGGCACTGGAAGGGACTCGACGACCTCGAGATAGAGACCGCCAAGTGGGTGTCGTGGTTCAACGAGGAGCGCATACACAGCGAACTCGACGATCTCTCGCCCACCGAGGTCGAAAGGAACTACGCTGACCAATCTCACGCCAGTGCGGCATGAGAAAACCAATCAAACGAGCCTCCGGAATACCCAGGCCGAATCAGAGTCTGCGGAAGAGGCGGCCGGTGTAACTGCTATCCATCCCCGAGTCTTCGTCAGCCACGCGAGCGAAGACAAGGAGCGTTTCGTACTCGAATTCTCAACGAAATTACGTGCCCACGGAGTCGATGCTTGGGTGGACATGTGGGAAATGACAGCCGGGGACAGTCTTGTTGAGCGAATATTCACCGAGGGAATCGGCAATGCAGATGCCTTCATTGTCGTACTTTCCGAGCACAGCGTTGGGAAGCCCTGGGTAGTCAAAGAGTTGGATACGGCGGTCGTCGCGACTATAGAGAAGGGATGTCGGTTGATCCCTGTCATCTTGGACGGTGTTGAAGTACCAACGTCCTTGAAAGACCTCTTGTGGGTCACGATTAAGAACCTTGACGACATTGATAAGGAAGTACAAGAGGTTTCCGACAGCATTTTTGGTGTCAGTATCAAACCACCATTGGGTCCAATACCTGGATACGTCTCCAACCGAGTCAACATCGCGGGATTGAATGATAAGGATGCCCAGGTTCTTGCGGTTCTTGCGCGACTGGGTTTGGAGTCCCCATACAAGCACCCGAACATTGACCAAGCGGTGGCCGAATGTGAGGGCATGGGCATTGACGAGCGGCATTTCTTTTTGAGCGTCGAAGCACTCACTAATTCTTCTCTGATTGAATCGACTTCTACTTTGGGGAATCGGCGCTCAATTCGGGCGATACGTCAATCTGGATTTATGCGCTATCTGGAGGCAGTTAGGAAAGACTTGCCAAGCCTCAGCCGCAGCATGATCGCCCTCCTACTGAATGAGTATCGAAACGGGGTCGAGGTAGCCGCACTCGCGGAGCGATTGAACGAGCCGCCCTCGTTGATCGACGTCTTGCTGGTTCAACTCGAAAGGAAGAAGTTGTTGAGTATCGTTCGAACGGCCGCGGGGGCTCAAGTTTTCGGGATATCGGACCTCCTTGAGAGGAGTTTGGATGCCTAACCTGATCGGGCAACGATGATCTTCTGCGAACCTCTCAGGCTGGCGTGTCACTATTCGCCAATAATGTGGCTTCGTAGATCCAAGCGGAGCTTCTCCTGAGTCAATAAATTGGACTTGTGATTACCTTGTGGAGTGCTTCGAGTCAGTCATTTATAGACCAGAGGGATGTTGAAGTTGGCTCGTAAAATTAGAACCATTGATCTGTTTGCTGGCGCGGGGGGCCTCAGCCTCGGTTTTGAAAACGCGAACCTCGGTTATCAAGTTGTCTTTGCCGTAGAACACGACAAAGCAGCAGCTGCCACATTTTCCAGAAACTTTGGTTGTCCAGTGTTTGACGGGGATATAGAAGATGGCCCCGAGTACCCGAGCGCCGATGTGATTCTTGGCGGCCCACCATGCCAGGGATTCAGCCCACTTGGTCGCGATCGAGATCCAATGAGCCGAGCAAAGATGAACGGCCTATGGAAGCACTATCTGGACGCTGTTCGAACGATAAAGCCGAAGGCTTTCGTAATAGAGAATGTGCCCGAATTTCAACGATCCGAGCAGTTCGGGGAATTGGTCGATGTCCTTCAGAGTGATTCGGATCTACAGGCGTACAAGTACGTTTTTGGAGTCCTCAATGCCGCAAATTATGGAGTCGCTCAACGAAGGCGAAGAGGGGTTTTCATCGCAATCCGAGACTACGAAGGAGAGTTGCCATGGCCGCCGCCTCCGACCAACGGACCAGACTCGGCAAATGAGTCACCGTACGTGACGGTTCGGGACGCTATCGGAGAGCTTTCGCGAAGGACTCGCGGACTCGACCCGTTCGAATTCGAAGGCGGTCAGCACTTGCACTTCGGTCGTACGCCTCTGCCTACGTCACTGGAGAGGTATCGGGCGATTCCACCAGGTGGCAATCGATTTGATTTGATGAAGAATCGACCCGACATAACTCCCCGCTGTTGGGCGAGCAAGCCGACGGGGACGACTGATGTAATGGGACGACTCTGGTGGGATAGACCTTCGACAACTATTCGAACCGAATTCTTCAAACCAGAGAAAGGTCGATACCTTCATCCGTCAGCAAATCGGGTAATAACACACAGGGAAGCCGCTCGACTCCAAAGTTTTCCGGATGATTTCATTTTTGAAGGTAGTAAGACAGAGATCGCGCGACAGATTGGCAACGCAGTTCCACCTTTGCTTGGAACTACAATCGCCAAGTTTGTCAATAAGCACGCGTTCTCAGTCGGTCGTCGTAGTGAGCGATGACCCGTCGCTCCAAAGTGCTCTCACATGGTTTCTGTCTCAGGACAACTATGCGGTGCGATTTGGATTGGCAGTACGACAGAGCTTCGACGAGGTCTTTGACGGTCAGCGCACGGGGCGATATCGCCTCGCCCAACTCTCGAAAGTCGAAAAAACTTACATTGGGACAAAGATAGAAATCATCGTTCAAGCAGAATTTGGCCTACAAAGAGGCACAAGAATGGACTACCTGGTATCAGGTCAGGAAGTCGACTCCAAGTGGTCGATGAGGTCCGGCGGCTGGATGATTCCTACGGAAGCAGTAGGTGAACTATGCCTCTGTCTCACCGCCGACGATGATGCTTCGGTGTTCTCCGTTGGAGTCGTGAGGGCGGATGACGTACTGCTCCGTACTTCGTCAAATCAAGACAGAAAGAGGACGTTCAACGAAACGGGATTGAATGCAATGTCGTGGCTCGTTGAGTCTGGAGCTTTACCGGAGAACTTACTTTTGCACTTGGACAGCAGCACTAGGTCTTCGATACTCGATGACAGAATTAGCGGGCAGCAAAGAGTTAACCAGCTCTTTAGGTTGGTGCAGAAGAGGGTTGTACTAAGAGAGGTGTTGTTGACCATCGCAAAACAAGACGACGGCCCCAAGCGAGCAAGAGATGCGCGACGCCACCTGCAGCCTCAAGGAATTCTTGTGTTAGGGCACCAGGGGCAACACCCGAGAATCGCGAGGGAACTCTCCGTTGAGGTCCCAGTGAAAGGTAGTTGGATTTCGTGTCGAGTCGTACCGGCAGCGTCTGATGCAGAATCAACAACCAGCATTGGCGAGAAGGAGTGGAGAGCGGCAAGAGAGGAAGACCAACTGCAACCGGGTCCGTTGACTTATTGAATTCGCGCCCTTATCGTCGCCTTGGAACCCAATTTGCAATTTGTCGGTCCCATGCGCGTCGATCCCTCACGTCACTCAATTCTCGGCCAGTTTTTTTATAGAGCAGAAATTGGCAGTAATCATCGGGAATCTGGCTTAGGTATTGGTGAGCGGACTGACTGCCCCGAGACTTGAGGCTGGTGATCAGGTGCAGCGAATTCCGGGCGCGAGTCATTGCGACGAAAAACGCAAGTCTGGACGTGTATCCGAGATTTACATCATCGCACCCGATGATGATTACGTTTTGCGCCGACAATCCCTTGGATCCAACCAAAGTCATGAGTTCCACTGCAGCTGTTGCACCCGCAGTCTCTATTATTTCTTCGGCTTCATCTTCGATCGCGAAGATTCCTGCACTAATTGGGGCGATCTCCAACTCGTTGACCAATGATGGTGAGTTCTCGACACCAATTGTCTTCGCAAGTTCACTTACTTTCTCGGCCCAATCCTTGTCTGTGCGATCCAGGAGTCCGGACACGTCTCTGCATTTGCTGCCAATCGCTAGCAACAAATCACTTTCAACCTCATTGAGGTTGCATCCAAGCTCCTGCGCTGACTTCAGAAGAGTGTGTACTTGTTGAACGGTCACGCCTTCATACGACAAGACTCGTCGAAGTACGTAGTTGTCGGCGCCCACTCCAGCGGCGGCGCAATACGCCTGAATCCGTCGATAGTCCGCGGATCGTCCCGGCGAAATTGTCGACCATCTGGCAAGCCATGTCCTCAGCTCCAAGTCGGCACCAGGTTTTAGCATCCTCAAACTCTTGTCCGGTGTCAGAATCAGGAGAAAGGGGTCAGTCTCCTCTCCCGCTTGCATCTTCGCTACGTGAGCATCAAACTCATCCTGATTCTGCTCAATGAACCATTTGATGTAGTCAACTTCTGAAGCTGGAGTAGGCGTTGCAACGAGCTGAACCTTCGGCTCATCCTCGTCTACGCGCAGTGGAAGATAGATCTTGGCAATTGACTGTTCCGTACGTTGTGTCGCAGTAAAGGCTGAAGCAGCAAGGCAAACCCAGTAACTGCAACGACTGCAGAAGGGCAGCATCGCATTCGAAAATTCTCCGCTCTCATAATAGGAAACAATGATTTCTGGCATGCTTTGCTTTAGATCTTGGTAGAGGGCCTGCTCGTCATCACCGGCAATAAGTACGCCTAGAGACTTGACAGTCAAAGAGCGAATGAGATGATCCTCAGAGACGTTGAAATCTTGAAACTCGTCAATTATCCAGTATTGCTGCTCAACCAGTTCCGGTCGCTCGTCGACCGATTGGCGCGCAAACGCGATCATGTCCGAGAATCCAACTGAGTTATAGAAGGCCGAAAGCGTTTCGTATGTCTCGAGTATTTCTGGCCACATATCGGAAGTGTCGAACACCTCCGTGTTGAACATCTCGAAGAAGACGTCAGACTTATGATTCGATCCGATACCGCTATGAAACGCGAGGACATCGCTCCAGACCATCTTCGTCCATTGCTCGGAAACAACATTGATGTGAGTCCCGCGCCGATGTTCGGCGGAGCCGTGATTTCTTTCGATGATGCTCCGCGCGAGACCGTGAAGCGTCGAAATTGTTACCTTTCCCGCGTCCGGTTCTTCGATCTTCGTCGTAACTTCTTTTCTGAGATCGTTTACTAGTCGTCTGACAAAACTCGAAACGTATATTTGGGCCGCGTTGTCTTTGCTGAGCCAGTGTCGAATTCGTTCTAAAAATAGGAAACTTTTCCCGGATCCTGGGCCAGCCACGATAAGTATTCGCTTCGCATCATGATTCGCGATGAAACTGGCGTTTCGATCTCTATAGTCCCTCCGACGCTGATTATCCATACCAGCAAAATCGATCCCAAGGTCGACAAAGTCTTGGTCGAAGCTCTCTCCGGACTCATTGAAGAGCTCGCGGGGGGGCATTGGATCTTCCGCTTGATCTATCAAGTTTGGCTCGCTTCCCGCGTTCGTCAGCTCTGTTCCGACATCTTCGCAGATGCGCTTCGACTTCTGAGAGGCCCTGCCCTTGCTCCACGCAGATAGGAATTCGACCGCGGATCAGTGCAGCATGTGATCCCCGTTGAACGACGCTCGACACAACTACTCGAGCGCGCGGATTAGCGTCGCGTTCGGTATGTTCATGGCAGCGCCGCGATACCAAATAGTCCAGCAAGGCCTCGAGAATCGTCGTCTTGCCCTGTTGTCGCGACCGTTGAGGTGTATGCATTTTCTCCGGAAGTGTCTGGCAGGCGGCGATGTCGCCACTGAACTCAAACGACCGCACGGAGAAGGTTCGGGCATGGTGCTGGGACGGGCCCTGAAATCGGTGATCATGGGGTCGGCATCACGGTGAGAAAGTTTCCACTGATCTTCGCGGCGACAAGTTTTTGTTTTGTCATGCCATTACTAAGCCTGGTGATACTGGTTGGTTCGGTCGGTGGGACCACCCAAGTCGTCGCTTGCGACCTCGCCACGTCAAACAAGCCCTCCACCAGCCACACGTCGCCAGTGACCACGACCACTGTGACGACGAATTCGGACTGCGGAGCAGCGGCTCCCGTTACGCTTCCGAACTCACCAGTTGTCAACGATGGTTTGCCGACGAACTACGTCATACCGGAAAGCGCCACGGCCGCCGAGACGATGGCGATCACCTACGCCCTCGCGCAACTTGGTAAGCCATATATATGGGGCGGCGTTGGCCCCGACAGCTTCGACTGCTCAGGTCTCACCATGATGGCCTGGGCACAGGCCAGCGTGACGTTGCTGCACTACACCGGCGCCCAGATTAGCGAGGGTACGCCAGTCTTTTCCTACGCCAACATTTCACCGGGCGATTTGGTGCTCGTACCCGGGAGTGACGGGACCGTTGTGAATCCGGGACATGTCGGGCTCTACATCGGCGACGGACTCGTGGAGTCCGCGGTCGACGTGCAGTACGGGGTGATCGTGCAGCCGTACAACTATTTCGTCAGCGGCGGTCTCTCGGGGATTCGTCACGTGGGCTAGTCGATCAGCGGTCGCGAGGGAGAAGTGTCAATCAACAAAGGAGAACTAGTGATTCATCTCAGTTCCGCCCGACTGGTGGCGAGTGGTGTCAATGTGACGCCCAACTCGACCGCCATTCCGGGCCTTAACACGTTGTCCACGCTCGTCGGGTCACTCATGGCGTTCGGCTTGGTGCTCTCACTTGCCGGGTTCGTCGGCTGCGCCGTCGTCATGGCGATTGGCCACCACAGTGCGAACCCTCAGTGGTCGACTCGCGGCAAGATGGGCCTGCTGGTCTGTCTCGTGGCGGCGATGCTCATCGGAGGCTCCGACCTCTTGATCAACACGTTCTACAACCTCGGTTCGGGTCTCAGCTGATGGTTTCAGCGTCGTCCGTGCGCGCGAAGTTGATCCTCGGTGCGCCGTTGGTGTTGGTGTTCATGATCATCGTTGTTCTCGCGGTACGACTGTCTTTGACGCACACGCCCGATGGTGCGGCTCCTCACGGACCCGCGAGATCCGCTCTTCAACTGCCCACGTACCGTCCGCTACGGGTGACGACGCCTCAGACCGCGGTTCAACGCTCGGCAAATGCGTACTTGCGAGAAAGCAACAGCTCGAGCGGTTTCTCGGAGGCCCAGGCTGCGGCGTTGCCAAACGCTGCCACGTCGTCCGCCTTTCCCGCCATCGACGGGGCCGACTCGACAGTGCCCTCCGCCTACGCACTGGCCTTCACCCAAGAGCTCCTCGATGTCAGCTTCGCGACCTCGACGAGAGACGAACTCCTCGCCTGGGCGAGTTACAACAACGCGCCGAACAGTTTTGTTCCGATCCCCGCCCTGGAGGATCTGAAGATTCTCCCCGGGTCGTTGACGGCGCCGCCCGCGGTGGTGCCGACAGCCAGCGAGTGGCGGCAACTGGCGAAGGCTGGCACTCGCTGGCACGTCAGCAGCCTGGCCATCTCGGTCAATCCCGTCTGGACCCAGTTGCTCGCCACCGGCTGGCGACCGGTCGATCCCCTCATGGTGATCTACGACGTATCGGGCACGCTCACGGTCACGGCGCCCGCGCGCGAGTCCGTCGCGGAGTCCATCGACTTCGCCCTCACGCTGGGGGGTGCGTCCTGGCATGTCGGCTACGGAGCGGTTGCCGTCAATGCCTGGACGGTGAACTAAGTGTGTAACAAGCTCGATCCACTGTGTCTCGGCGCGACGGTATTCGGCCACGTCGGGGCCAGCGTGGCGTCTTCGGTGTTTTCGGGTATCGCGACCGCGTTCGGCAACACCGCGGACTCCGCCATCAACTGGCTATGGGGACAGCTGTCCTCGTCCACAACGGTCTCGCTCGGCGGGGCGAACTTCGAACTCGACTTGGGCATAGTGGTCTCGATCGCCGTAGTGCTCTGTCTCGGACTGTTCGTCATTCAACTCTCGGTGTCGGCCCTGAAGCGCGACGCTGGCGGAATCGGTCGCGCCCTGCGAGGACTCGTGATTGCGACGCTCGCGTGCGCCATCACGCTGGCCACCCTCAATCTGCTGCTCGCCGGCGTCGATCAGCTCTGCGCGGGCATCGTGAAGATCGCGACAGGTGGCACCGTCGCGACCCTCGGCTCGAAAATCATTGGTGACGCCGTCTTCACGACGGCCTTCGCCAGTCCGGCCACCATTCTGATCTTGTCCTTGTTCGCTATCGTCGCCGTCGCGATCGTCTGGTTCGCGCTCGTGATTCGAAAGATGCTCATTCTCATCACTGCGATCTTCGCGCCGATCGCCTTCGCCGGAGGAGTGGCCGATCTCTCGCGGGGTTGGGTGCGGAAGTGGCTCGAGGCCATGCTGGCACTGGCCTTTTCCAAGCTGATCCTGATCATCATTTTCGTGATTGGACTTGGGGTGCTCGGGGGGATGGGCTCGGCGAGTGGGTCATCACCGCTCACGTCGATCACCGGAGCGATCACCGGTCTCCTAATCCTCCTCGTCGCGGGCTTCTCGCCGTGGATGGCGTTGCGACTGGTGCACTTCACTGGCGATCACATGGCGACAATGGCCCAGTCGGCGTCGCACGCCAGTGCGGGAGCGACGACCGTCGTAGGTGCGCCGCAGAAAGTGGCGCAGTTGAAGTATTCCGCCGCGTCGCTGGGGTTTGGAGGTTCCAACTCAGTGGCGCCGACTCCGCACTCGGGACGTAGTTCGCACGGCGCGGGCGAGTCATCGTCATTTGGCGCGAAGTCTGGTGGAACCGGGGGAGAGAGTCGCGGCGCGGGCGATACGTCACCCGTTACGGCGCCGAGCGGAGCGGGACGATCAGTCGGCGGTTCACCCAGGAGTGGCTCAGTTTCGGCTGCGGCGGCCAATAATGAAGGCGGAGTCAGTGCTGCCCCCACCGCTCGGCTACGGGCCGATGCGAGTGTCGCACCCTCGGCCAGAGACACTTCGACAGGTTCGGATCCGTCTGCGCGTGCTGTTTCGCCCGAGTCCTCACGGGCTGATCCAACGAATCGTCACGTAGACGCTGACGAGCCTTCGACTCCGATGACGCGACTTGGCCAGCCCAGCGATCCCCTTCACCCGTCGGTGCCACCGGCTGCACCGACGTCGTCTCTTCCGATTCCGCCGGTTCGCGCGAACATTCCCGAGCCACGAAGGGGCAGTGAGTGACGACCATTGGTCCTTCGACCGTACGATTCGCCCGTCGCCCCACTCGCGGCGTGATGTTAGGTTTCTCCGCGATTCGTTGCGGCGCGATCGGTCTGGCGTTCGTCGTGATGCTTCTTGGTCTTCTCCTGGCCGGTGGGTGGGGCCTCATCGTGACGGGACCGCTCTGGACGATGTTCGCGGCGAGCGCATTCGTTACCCGCAAGGGCGAGCCCCTCGTGGAGTGGCTGCCCGTCGCGTTGTACTGGTCACTGCGCGTGTCAGCGAAGCAGACGGAGTACCGAGTGCGAGTAATGACGCCCCGCCCCGCGGGCACCATGGCCCTACCTGGTGACGCAGCGCCGTTGCGCTTCTACGACGATCCCGGCACCGGGACGTGCTTCATCCACGATCCACACCGCCAGACGCTGGCCGTGGTCCTCGCGGTGTCGCACTCCGCCTACGTGCTCCTCGCACCGGGTGAACAAACCCAGCGCGTGTCGGCGTGGGGACGAGTACTTGCCTCCTTGGCGCAGACTGGTACGTGCGCGGCGATTCAGGTGCTCGAATCGACGATTCCCGATCCCGGTACCAAGGTTGCTCAGTGGTATGAGGAGCACGCGACGCACACTGACGACTGGGCGAATGGCGAATACCAGAAATTGCTCGCGCAGTCCTCCTTCGGTTCGTCGACGCATCGCACCACACTCACGCTCACTCTTGACATGAAGAAGGCCGCCCCTGCCATTCGTCCGGCCGGTCGCGGGGTGAAGGGTGCTGTTCGCGTGTTGCGTGTTGACATGACGGTCCTCGAACAGGGACTGCGCGCGGCGGGCCTGCGTTTCGAAGGTTGGCTGGGTGAGGAGCAGCTCGCAACGCTTATTCGTCAGGCCTACGATCCTTCATCCGAACGCCACGCCGGTCGAAAGGGCGCGAGGCTCAGATCGGCTGGCCCGATTGCCGTCTCCGAGCACTGGTCGTACATACGCCACGACTCGGGGTATTCGAGCGTGCTCTGGATCAGCGAGTGGCCGCGAATCGACGTGGCGCCGCATTTTCTGCACGCGCTCGTCTTCGCGCCCGATATTCGAAAATCACTCTCGCTCATCGCTCGACCGTTGGGCACCGCGGAGGCACTACGAGCGTTGCGAAAAGAAAAGACGGAAGCGATCACTGATGCGGGGCACAAGGCCAAGGTCGGGCAAGTCCAGGACCTTTCGGATGTCCAGGAGTATCACGATCTCCTGGCGCGCGAGCAGGCTCTCATCGGTGGCCACGCCGACGTCGAGTTCAGCGGGTTCCTCACAGTCACGGCGGCTAGCGAGGAAGGGCTGACTCAGGCGGTGGCGTTAATTGAACGCTCCGCTGGCCAATCCGGGTGTGAGACGCGCATCCTGTACGGGCGCCAGTCGCAGGGTTTCGTGGTCAGTGCGTTACCGCTCGGCCGCAGTGTCTTCTAAGAAGGAAAGTTGAGACAGGTGTCACGTCGAATAGTGAGGTCGGCGAGAGATAACGATCTCGAAAAACTCAAGTCGGCGATCGCCAGCCCGCGTCTCGCCAACGTTCCCGGCTCGCACCACGTGGTCGTTGCCGGTCCGAAAGGGGGAACGGGGAAGACCACGACGGCCGCCATGCTAGCGACGACGCTCGCCATGTGGCGCGGCGAAATCGTGAGCGTGCTCGACGCGACGAATCAGATCGGGACGCTGCGCCGTCGACTCGTTGCTTCTAGCGAACCACCGACGCTTCCCTTTCGAGAGCTCTGCGAACGGACGCTCGCCGGCGATCTCGCGCCCGAGTGGTCCGCGCTGGCGCCGTATGTCGACGTCGTGGGAGGTCTGCGCGTGCTGCGGAGTCTGAGTAGTCCTGCTGACGAAGAAGATCTCTCGCCCGAAGAGCTCGTGGCGGGCATCGCACTGCTCCGTCGCGCCGGTCAGATCGTCATCTCCGATATCGGCACGAAAGCTAACGGGCCGCTGGCCGTAGCGGCGTTGGCAAGCGCTAATTCGCTCGTGCTCGCGACGGAGCTCACCTACGACGCATTGGAGTTAACCATAGAAATGGTGAGTGCCCTCGCCGGACAACCTCTCAGTTACCGGCCCGATCCCGACGATTGGTCGATGGTATCCGACCGTCGTTTCGCTTCACTGGTCTCGAGCGCGGTTGTGGTCGTCTCACCGGGACGACAACGCGGCGACGAGGCGGATGACGACCCGAATCTGTCGATGATGCTCGAGTGGCTGCGCGTCGTGTGCGGTGGCAGCGTTGTCGTCGTTGGGCACGACGATGACTTGAGCGCGGGACACCTCATCGATCTCGCCCAGTTGGACAGCGACACTGTTCTCGCGCATTCGTGCGTCGCCGCCGCCGTGGCGGCGCGATTCCCGTTGGCGGAGGTGCAATGATGCTGCCCGAACTGCCGGCTCGCGACTACGAGTGGCGTCATAGCGTCCGACGAACCAGTTCACGGAACTCGTGTTCGGTGAATTCACGATCCGCGCCTCGTCGAAGGTTCGTGAAAGTGGCGGAGTACGTCGTCGTTGGCGTAATCGACCTCGCCTTAATTCTGGCGTTGGTCCATCCCGCGTTCACGAGGTTGGTCTTCGAGTCCGCATTGTCGAGTGCGCCAAAGTCGATCTCGGCGAGATGCTGAGAGCAGCGCGATGAAGAAACACCAAGCCACCGAGGTTTCGATGAAGGTTCAACTCCCGCCGTTTCCGGAGTTCGTCGAACAGCGACTGATGGGCAACATTGCTGATGTTCCAAGCGAATATCGTAAAACTCCTGGTCGACTTCGGGTGCCTACGCCCCACACCGCGCCCGAAGACGTCGTAGAGGCGATTTTGGACGGAGGCAAATCGCTCGGCGGTGCCCTTAATAGCGGATCGAATATCTCGCGACAGGAAATACGTGCACTCACTCGCGCGGCGCAACGTATCTCGAACGCCGATCGATTGGCGGCCCGTCAACAGTTCAAGGATACAAAACGTCAACTTCAACTTGAGGCTCACGTCGCCGCGTACTTGCCAAAGAATGGCGAGACCGGCGCGCAAGCCTTACGTACGTATCGAAAGTTGAAGGTTGAACCACATCGCGCGACGAGCGAGGTACTCGCCGGCGCCTACCCGTTCCTCGCCGAGAGCGGTCTCGGCAGTGAAGGGGTCTTGATCGGTCAAGACGCCTGGAGTGGTGCGGGCTTCGTCTACGACCCGTGGGTGTTGTACCGATTAGGCGTGCTCACCAATCCGAACGTCGTGCTCGCCGGCGTTGTCGGCCGGGGCAAGAGCACACTCGCGAAGTCGATCGCCACGCGTTCGATCACCTTCGGACGAAAGTGTTACGTACCCGGCGACCCGAAGGGGGAGTGGTCGGTCGTGAGCCGCAGCGTCGGCGGGCAGGTCATTGCACTCGGCGACGGCACGAACGCTCGACTCAATCCCCTCGACGAGGGTCCACATCCGAAGTATCTCACTAACCCCGACGGTGGCGAGGACCCGTTGAGCAGCGAGGCGTGGGGACAATTGGTTCGTCAGCGACGACGCGAGCTATTGCGATCGATCACCGAGTCGGCCCTTGGTCGCTCCATGGCTCCCGTCGAGTTGACGGCACTCTTCGCCGCACTCGACGACGCCGTTCGCGACAATTCTGTCGCAACGCTGCCCCAGGTGGTGACGACGATGTTCGATCCCTCCTCCGACGTCGCGGGATCGAGTCGCGTGCAGTTACTCGGCGACGGACGAGAGGTGGCGCACGCGCTTAGTCGTTTGGTCGGGGGAGATCTCGGAGGACTGTTCGACGGGCCCTCCACCGTCCGCTTCGACGCGGAACTCCCGATGGTGAGCCTCGATCTCAGTCGCATCCAGGGTTCGGACGCGAAGATCGGGCTCGTCATGACGTGCGCCAGCTCGTGGATGGAAGCCGCCTTGCAGGATCCTGGAGGCGGACAGCGTTGGGTCATCTACGACGAGGCATGGCGAGTGCTGAAACAGCCAGCGCTTCTCGCGCGCATGCAGAGCCAATGGAAGCTCAGTCGAGCGCTCGGGATCGCGAACCTCATGGTGATCCATCGTCTGAGCGACCTGGACGCCGTCGGGGACCGAGACTCCGAGGCTCGCAATTTGGCGCTCGGACTGTTAGCGGATTGTTCGACCAAGATCATCTACGCCCAGGAGTCAGGTGAAGACGCGAAGACCGGTTCATCGCTCGGACTCTCCTCGACCGAAATTGACCAGTTGACGAGTCTCGTTCGCGGCGAAGGGCTCTGGCGCGTCGGGGAGCGATCCTTCGTCGTTCGCCACGTCTGTACCCCGGGAGAGTTGGCGCTCTTCGACACCAATCAACGAATGTTCGCGTCGTGAAATCTCGCCAGATCGACGACGCGTGGCTCTTCCTTGTCGCGGGCGTCTTCACGTTTTTTCTGGTCCTCGCAGCGGGCGGGCTGCTCAGCGCAGTTCTGACGGGTCACGGACTACCGACGCATCACGTCGCGGGCGCAGTCACGGCCTTCGAGAACCCTGGCGATCCCTCACTCGCGTGGAAGGTGCTCGTCGGTCCGGCCTGGCTGTACTGGGGGGTGACGGCCGTCGTGCTCGGCGTGGCAGCGGTCGGTGCGATATTTGCGGTTCGCTTCTTCAGGTTCGACGCGCGAACGAAGTCCGATGATCCGACCCGCGTACCGGGTCTCGCCGATCGACACGAAGTGGGGACGGCCGCGGGAGCTAAGACTCTCCTTGCCCGCGGACGGATCTTGCGACCGTCGTTCGAGAAACCGACGCCCAACGACCTCGGGTTTTTTCTCGGGAAAAGCCGGAACGTGAAGTGCTTTGCCAGTGTCGAAGACTCGATGGTCATTCTGGGTCCTCCGCGCAGTGGCAAGGGCCACAACCTCGTTATCCCCTTTATCTTCGACGCGCCCGGAGCCATCGTGACGACGAGCACGCGCCCGGACAACCTGGCCGTGACGATGACCGAGCGCATGAAGCACGGACCGGTCGGCGTGTTCGACCCGCAAGGTCTCGCGAAGGGCGTCGCCGGGGGATTGCGCTGGTCGCCTATTCGAGGGTGCGAGCACCCCGAAACGGCAATGCTGCGCGCGGGCGCATTGTGTGCGGGCGTCGCCGGCAACATCACCGACGGGAACTTTTGGCAGCAACAGACCGAGGTGGTGGTGCGCTGTCTCCTGCACGCGGCGGCAGTCTCTGGGCGCAGCGTGACCGATCTCTATCGCTGGAGCCTCTCGCCCGATGAGGCCAAAGAAGCAACAGAAATCTTGCGAGCGTCCTCGCGGGCGACACCTCTGTGGTCGAGGGCCTTGGGCGCCGTGATCGGACTCGAGCCGCGTCAGCGCGCGAACATCTGGGCGGTCGTGAGCTCAGCCTTTGGGCCGTTCGGGAGTCCGCAGGTCATCGAGCAGCTTTCGCCCGCGCCCGGAACTGAATTTCTCCCCGAGGAGTTCCTGCGAGAGAACGGCACGCTGTACTTGCTCGGCACGAGCTCGGGGGCGTTTGCTACCGCGAACATCGTCTCCGCATTGATCGAGGACGTCGTGGAGACGGCGCGCATGCTCGCGAGTCGCTCTCCCGGTACGCGACTTGATCCACCGGTGGCGTTGATCCTCGACGAGGCGGCGAACTACCCGTTGCCCTCGTTGGGATCGCTGATGAGCGAGGGCGGAGGTACTGGCATTACGACCGTCGCTGTCCTGCAATCCTTGGCTCAGGCTCGCGACCGGTGGGGCCACGAGCAGGCTCAAGCCATTTGGGATTCGGCCACCACCAAGATCATCCTCGGCGGATCGAGCAACGCGAACGATCTGCGCGATTTGGCCCAACTCATAGGGGAGCGCGAGAGTCCCGAAGTCTCCACCACGCGCCAAGCGGGCGGTGGGAAGAACGTCACGGAGTCGTCTCGTCAGCGGTCGATATTGGACCCGAGTGACATTCGCCTCATCAGAGTCGGGCACGGTCTGTTGATGCTGCGCGCGGCACGACCGATCATGTTGACCCTGCGACCTTGGACAGCTCGAAAGAACGCCAAGGAACTCGAGGTTCAAAAGAACCAGGTGGAGGGAGCGCTACGCATCGGAGCCTCAACCTCCACGTCGTCGTGGATGACGTGACGACCGAACGCTCGCCGCGTGACGCGCTGCGCCGCTTCGAGCCGCGACCGCGAGTGGCCGAAGGTGCTGAAGAGAGGAGCGTGCCTCCGGTTCATTGGCCGAGTCTCGCGGCGATTCCGGCCGAGCGCGAGTGGCCCGAGCTGGGTCGCTGGGTCGCTGATCTGCGCGAACGGTATCCCGGTCTCGATAGCTACGTGGCGCCGGCGTGCTGGTATGAACACGAGTCGCTCGTGGTCGCCCTCCAAGCGCTGAAGGACCACGAGCGTGTCGCTTACGCGACGTCGTCGCCGGGATCGGCGGGTATGGAATGGCATAGAGCGCTGCGTGACGTGTCCGCACTCCTTCGTCAGTTCACGGCCGACCTGCGCTGCGACCACGGTCCCAGCAGCGCCACACGCGAACAGTTCGACGACTTCGTGGTGCAAGATATTGCTCGACGACGTCGTAGAGCCGCGACCGTTGCGTTGGGTCACACGGATGAATCGAACACCGAGTGAGAGGGAGACCCACGCATGGCTCGCGACTACGCCGAATTGCTTGAGACCCTCACCGAGGGCGTGGCGGCGCTCACCACCAGCGAACGCTGGACGCAGTACCTCGAGGTGCAGAGTCGTTTTCCGCGCTACAGCTCGAACAACGTGCTGTTGATTTTGGCCCAGCGGCCCGACGCCACGCGCGTCGCGGGATACCGAGCGTGGCAGGCGCTTGGTCACCAGGTGCTGGCAAAGGAGTCGGCGCTACGGATCTTTGCGCCGATGAAGTATCGAAGGGATGACCCGCCCGACGGAGGGCTGGCTCAGGAGATCCGAGGTTTCAAGCTCGTCCCCGTCTTTGACGTCAGTCAGACCGAAGGACCCGAGCTTCCCGATATCGTGAGCAAGCTCCACGGTCACGCTCCCGAGGGCCTATTCGCGAAGCTCACCGATTTCGCTGACGGGATTGGTTTTCGAGTGGTGCGCCCCTGGTCGCTCGTAAGCGGGGCCAACGGTGACACCGACCACGCAGCGGGTCTCATCCGCGTCGCGACGAACAACGACGGAGCTCAGCAGGTTAAGACTCTGGCCCACGAGATCGGTCACGCACTGTTGCACGACCCCGAGATCACGTCGACCGGAGATCTGGCCCGGGGGCTGAAGGAGCTCGAAGCCGAGTCGGTCGCCTACGTCATCTGTCGAGCACTCGGGATGGAGACGGGCGAGTACTCCTTTGGTTACGTCGTTGGTTGGTCCGGGGGTGGCGAACAGGCGGTAGCGGGAATCAAATCTTCCATGACCCGAATCCAGCGCGCCGCAGCGGCGGTCCTTGCGACATTCGAGTCCGAAGAGCCGGTGGTGGAGGCGGTGAACGTGGTGAGCGCCGGCGTCACGATCGAGAAGTGGCGGAACCTCGATTCGGGACTCGACGCGGGGGAGCGGTGGCGCAGTTACGGCCGCGAACTGGCCGGGCTCTACGGGGTAGCCGAATTGTCCGATGAGCGAGTCCGGGTCGCTCCCACTGAGGTGCGGTTGCGCGATATCGCCGCGAGTAGCCATCCGTCATACGCCGCGCACGAACCTGAAGAACCCACCGTCTGCGCTGACGCGTGGCCCGAGTTCGGGATCTAAGGAGGAGAATGTCCAAACGAATTTCTCTGGTTGTCACGTACAACACGGAGACCGACCTGTTAGTCGTTGATAATGACGCGTCGTCGATACTCTTCCCCGAAGGATCTTGTTGGGACGACGAGCTGAGTCGCTGGGTCGACGAGCCAGCGCTCGTTGACGACGTGGCACGGGGGATCGATCTTCGCCTTCGTACAGCCGATCCATCTACGCCGTTCAGTCAGAGAGTCCCTATGCCCGTGGGGACAAAGTTCATTGAGCTGGCACTAAACATCATTGACCCGGACGGCGCGTGGGATCCGGAACAGACGCTCGAGTTTGGCGACGCTGCGCGGGTCTATCTCCGTGAGTACCCGATCACGAACTGGGAGATCGAAGGCGCGTTCGAACTCGTCGCGCAGTTCGTCCACGATTGGGCGCTGGGTGAGGCTCAGGGCGCGGACCCTAACGTCAGCGCAAGCTCTGCGCTCGACGCGGGCCCTCTCATGCCGGAGCATCTGTTGGGGGCAACGACCACCGCGACCAAAGACAATGAGGATCCAAGCTTCGAAGGACTTGCGTCACTGGCGACCGAAGATCCATTGTCGGGAGCGAAGCTCCGGATGTTTCTCGGGGATTTTGAAGGAGCACCCACGTTGGCTCTCTTCGTAGGAGAGGACGAGGAGCCGATTCTCATTGATCGTTCTGCACTACACATTGCAATCGAGGAGTGGTGGGAGGGTCGAAACGATGGAGACCGACCCATGTTCGCGTTTCAAGCGAACGCCGATCGAGAACTCGAGGTTATTGGACTGGACATCGACGTTGAACCCATGTTCGAATGAAGCAAGCCGGAACCGGCGAGCAAGAGGAGAAGAAATGAGTGCGAGCGAATCAACAAGGGTCCTCATGGAGACAACTCTTGCTGAGGCTATTGAGGTCGTAAGCGCGAACCGCACGATCGCGTCGTCGCGTCGCAATAGTGGAGAAGTTCCAGCAGCGGTGAATCAGGAGTTCAGACCAACCAAACTTCTCCTAACGGTGACAGAGGCAAGTCAGGTCTTGGCCATCAGTCGTTCCAAGCTCTACGAGCTTCTGAATTCGGGACATCTGCCCTCGGTGCATATCGGTCGTTCGCGGCGAATCCGCGTGAAGGATGTTCAAGACTTCGTTGATTGCAGTGGTCACGAGTATTGATCAGTCGGAGCTCTAGCTAGCTCACCGTAGGCGTTACGCGGCCCGACACTCTCCCTAATCTGTAACCCGATTACCGGGGAGCTGGAAATGGCTTCGCCGCCTTATTGGATTAGTTCTTTGGAGAGGATCCGATCGAACCTGACGAAGACGTTTCTGACCGCGAGTTGTGACTCGCGCCATTAATGGAACAAGAAAGTGGCCGATGTCGGATACTAAAAGGGGCTATATTCCAATTCAATGTCAGACAAATTGTGTGAGCGGTGCGATGGAAGGGGACAAGTCAGTTGTCCGGCATGTAAAAGTGGCTGGGTTTTCACCTCGAGCAACGACGGGCAGATTCCGTGCGGAGTTTGCGTTGGAGACAACGTATCGGTAGGTGGGTCGGGCCTAATTACCTGCGCTACGTGCGACGGTAAAGGTTCTTTGTAGGCAAGCTCTTTCTCTGGGGACCAGTCGATGCGGTGAAGTCACCACGTCACCAAAAGCTCGCGATCGCGGAGCCGTTCTCTGATGGCGGTGTGACTAATATTTCCACGGTCATCAAAGGATTGATTGATTCGAATGCTATAGCCGTTGCCTTCACCGATTACCAGTCCCCGCACATGCGAGTTGCGCAGAAATGACGTTCCAGAATCTCTTTGAAACTACCAAAGCAGATCTCATCATCGACGACCTCCAAGAAGTGATGCTTCTCCTCGGCATAACCGGCCGTCACCAACTGAAAAATTGCTCACAGTCGATGCGAAATAGACCATCAGATGTCCATCTCAAAGGGGTACCATTCCACATCGGAGCTTGACCGATTTGATCAGGAATTACGATATTGAACGCCAAAACTATCCTCGTTGGATCGAAGGTTGAATGAAATTACGCATCGCCATCGCGAGCGATCTTCACGTCGGAGGAGACGCCGGGAGCGATGGCGGCTGGCTTCACGCTTCATCGAACCGCGTATCTACGGGTGAGGATCTGGTCGGCGGCCTGAGAAACGTGATTAAGACAGAGAAGTTGGGTGCGGACATTCTCTTCTGTCCTGGCGATTTAGCCGACAAAGCGGACGCTGCCGGTTTAATTCGGTGCTGGGACGTAGTTCAGCAGATAAGAACTGAGCTCTCCGCAGACATTGTGATCGCAGCAACAGGGAATCACGACACGGATTCGAGAGGCTTAGTGCGGCCAGGAGATCCTTGGATGACTCTAAAGGAGTTGTACCCTCCGTTTCCGATTGGCGATGAGGATCACGACGAAGCTAACAACGAGTATTGGGCGAGGGGTTGGTGTCTCGTTGACTACGGCCCTTGCAGGGTACTCAATCTAAACTCTTGCTATCTCCACGCTGATCCTGCCCTCGCCAAGCGCGGACACGTTTCGGCCGAGACGATACAGGACATTGTCGGCGCATTGGAGAGTGGTGGGTCACGTTCATTGAACGTTCTCTTGACGCATCACCATCCAATGAAGTTCGTTTCCGTGAATGCTGGCGATGAATCCCACATGGATGGCGGCGAGTTTCTTCTAGACAAATTACTCAACCTTGGAGTGGGACCATGGTTGGCGATCCACGGGCACAGACATCTTCCACGAATGGATTATTTCGGCGGTGGATCGCAGGTCTTGCCGATATTTTCTGCCGGCAGTCTTTCGGCAAGGCTCTGGGATGAAGCTGCAGCTGTTGCAAAAAATCAGTTCTACGTTGTCGAAATCGAGGTCGACTCTGAGTTGGTTGACGTTGATCCGTTGTCGGCGCGATGCTTCGCCTGGTCTTGGATTCCGAACGGCGGCTGGCGCGTTTCAGGCGAATCGAGTGGAATTATGTCAGGCTCTGGTTTTGGTTGGCGAACTCCTGTGAGCGACTGTGTCTCAACGATCACCACCGCGTTCGAAAAAGCGGGCACTCCTTGGTTGACCCGCGCCGACCTCGTATCGCTTGAACCCAGATATGAATTGCTGACAACGAAGGATCAGTTGTTGTTGCACGTTGCACTTGAAAAAAAGTTTGCGGTTGTCTGCCGCGACGGACTTCTCGTTGAGTTTGGAAAGAAATCGTGAGCACCCGTGAATTGCCACCGTTGCACCACTGGGACGCTTATAACGCCAGAAGTTTGCGCGACGAGGAGGTAGCGAGTCGATTTGTTCCGTCGATAGTCTTCGAATCACTCCTTTCGCCTCATCATCAGTTAGTGGTCGGACCTCGGGGTAGCGGGAAGACAACGCTTCTGAGAATGCTTCAGAGAAGTTCGCTTTCCAAATGGGAATATTACGACGCTGAGCGAATTCGTGGCTCGATTTCCTTCGAAGGCATATTTATCCCCGCTGACCGATCTTGGGGAGAACAATTCCGGTCAGAAGCAATACCCGCAGGAGCTGAAAACACATTCGCGCTCTTGACAAAGGCAAAATTTACGACGCACATTTTGCGATCAGTTGTACGCACGCTGCTGATCATGTCGAGATCCGATTCAGAACTTGCGGACGGGCAACTAGCGCTTTCGAAGGATGACGAGAAAGAACTCTCGTCTAGTTTGCAGGAGGCGTGGGCGATCACCGAGGGCCTCGCCAGTTTCAACGGCTTGAGAAATTCACTTCGCATGCGTTTGTCACATCTCGGACGGCTTTCGCAACAGTTGCTCCGCGGTGAGCCCATTTCAGACATAGTCAATGCCCTCCCTTGGATTGACCTTGACTTTCTTGTCGAAACAGCAAACTCCGTTGAAATGGTCAATGACTTCATTGGACAAGACGGGAAGCGCTGGGCTCTGCTGTTCGACGAACTCGAGGTCGCCCCTGACGAGATTAGGGACTCGCTAATGAGATCACTGCGTGTGCCGGACACGCATTTGGTTCTTAAGCTGGCGCTCAGTCCATATCCTGGGAGTACCATGTCGCTCTCCGATACTGGTGATTATCCAAGTATCCCGCGTGAGGGGAACGATTTTGACTTGATCTCGTTGAGCAGTGCTCAACGGGTAACGAGTGACAAGTTTGCCCGACAAATTTTGGACTCATTAGTTCGTTCGTCTGCGCGATTGGAAAGCTCGCCCGAAGAGCTTTTCGGTCCTTCGAGAATCGTTACTCCGGCAGCGCAGTGGCTGTCAACAGGGAACGCCTACGGTCCCGGGTCAGTTCGGATGAAACAGTTCGAGCAGTACATCAAGTCGGATGTCAGCGTGGCCAACTATCTAACATCCCACAATATTTCGCTCGAAAACATAGGGCTCGTTAAGCCGAACCAGAGGTCGGCGCATCTCCGGAAAATCGCGCCCCTGGTCTCACTTCGCGAGTATTTCTCGAAGGAATCGTCTGGAAAAACACGACGGTACTACCGACAGCGGAAGACCTATGACTTCTATACGGGTCTTACCTCATTGCTAGGAATTTCAGAGGGGAATCCCCGAACGATCCTGTACCTCTTTGGGCCAATGTTGGAAGAAGCCGCGGCGACGGGCCTTGACAGGGTGGATCTGCGTGTCCAAGACAGGGCGATTCAGAGTCTCGTCGCTTCGTTTAGGACGCTCCTAAGAACGATTCCGGCCCCGTCAGTTGGATCTGCGTTTGCCGCAACGGGCCAGGAGCCTGCGCGACGCGGCCTTCTGGACTTTCTCGATCATATAGGAGAGTATTTTGCGGACTCCGTTTATTCGAACGAGTTCTCTCCCGACCCCACAGGAAGTTTTATCGTGGACTCGAATGTTCCATTACCAGTGCTTTCAGCAATCGAATCTGCTGTGAATATTGGGGCGCTGGTGTTCATTCCAGACGATTACGGACTTGACTACTTTGGATCGGCGAGAGGTAAACGCTTTCGATTGAACTACCTGCTTTCTGCCTACCACAGACTCCCCCTCAGAATCGGACGACCGGTCTCCCTATCATCAATATTTGAATCCAAGATTGATGCAGGTAGGGCAGATGAGCTTCAGTTATTCGAAACGGAGAATGAGTGAAAACTTTGGCTGGAATGATGCACGAAGCCCCTCTTATCAATATGACGGGCGAGATTGCTGTGGGCGATCACGAACCGGAAGAGTACGACCTCTTCATAGGAGCTTTGGGATATGAGCCACGCAGCACATTTGCATACAAGAATCTTCTCAACCCTCCATCGAAAACACTGATCATCGCATTTCCCGATCGGCACGTCGGTGGTTACGATCAAGCGCGACTCGAATTGCAACACCTTGAAGTCGAGCCGGTGGAGCTTCAAGATTCGGAAGTTGGCAAGTACCTGAGAACTCGCTTTGAAGAGTCGTTTGGTGAGTCAAGCGAAATTTCCATTGCGTTGGATATCTCAAGCATGACTCGAACAAGGATGGCGACCATTCTTGAGGAGATTTTTGAACTTGCCCGTCGATATCGCGTTGATCTCGATATCTACTACGCACCTTCTCGCTACGTTCCGCCCGTTGAGCATGCTGGACCCTTAACCTTTCTTGGACCAGTTTCGAACTCGTTCGCTGCCCTGCAATCCGATCCTGAACTTCCAACCATTGCGATAGTTGGAGTGGGCTACGAAGATGAAAGAGGTCTTGGGGTCATCGAGTACTTGGAGGCATCGGATGCTTGGATCCTGGTCCCAGTCGGTTTTGATGACGATTTTGACCGTGCAATGAACGGTGCAAACAGACATTTGCTCTCGAGAATGTCAGAACGGCGATTGAATTACAACCCTACAGATCCCGTTCGCGTATTCCAGTCGGTGCAAAGTCTTGCCCACTCACTTCGAGAGGATTATCGCGTGGTTATGGTTCCAATGGGGCCAAAGATTCTTGCGATGTGCTGCTTGATGGTGGCTCTGGGCAGCGATGGTCGGGACGCGGTATGGCGGGCCAGCGTCGGCGAGTCAGGGGAGCCCAAGTTTGCGGAGGCGTCAGGAACTCTCACGGGACTTCATTTCAAAATGACTCGCCAGACTGATGAGTTCGAGGCATCGAGCTAATTTGATTTGGCGAAGATAACTGCCTCGTTTACACGCCCGCGTTTGGCACTATTTGAAGCCAAAGTTGAGGATCGTACAAATTGAAAGTGATTGAATTCCGGATACAGCGCGAGAATATCGTAATGCGCGGCATTTGTCATTATGACGCTCACCCCTTTCAGTCGTAACCTCTCGGCCTCCTTTGCGAGCCGAATTTGATCGGCCCAGGAGAACAGTCTCTGGTTGTAGTCGACGAAGCCATTGTTGTTGTGTTGCGTGACGTACGGCGGGTCCAAGAATACGAGGTCACCCTCCTTTGCGAGTCTCAGCGTCGGCTCGAAGTCACCCGCACTCACGGCGATTCCAGGTCGCTTCAGTAGAGACGAACACGACACTAGATTGTCGAGATCCAACGGGGATTCCGAATACGGTTTCCCATAGGGAACGTTGAACTTACCTTTGCTATTGACGCGATACAGGCCGTTCCAGCACGCCCGGTTCAAAAAAAGGAATCGGGCCGCGCGTTCGAAGCGGTTGCTGGGCGGAGGTTCGTTCCTTACTTGGTAGTACTGAACCTCGTCCATCACCGAATATGTCGAGTACCAGTCTGCGACTGCGCGGGGTCCATCCCGAACAGACTTGTAGGTGTCGATCAATGGGCTACAGGAATCCGCCAGAACAGCTCGCGTTGGCCGAAGCAAGAAAAAGAGTGAGCCGCCGCCGAGAAAAGGCTCGAAATAGGTATTGAAACTCTCGGGCAGCGCCTGAACGAGATGTTCTAAATGCGAACGTTTCGACCCGGCCCATCGAAGAAAAGCCCTTGGCGTCGAAGAAAGGGGAGTCGACGAGCGATCGACGAGTTCATCAGGAGAAACTTTGTGAATCATAGACGTATCGTAGATTGAAAGTCACCATACCCGCCGTGAGTTTGGGCTCGAAGAGGGCAACGGACCAGACGATTCCAATCTATTTTTCAAGTCTCAACAGCTTTTAATAGCCCTTTTCGGGAAATGAGCAAACTCTCCGATTTTGCGACGTCATCACTGGATAGCACTACCATAAGCGTGGTCGCGGCCGTAGACGCACGCACCAGGAAGCGTAAGGTCATTTAATGGCTCGACGTGAATCCGAGGCCCGATACGGGTCTCTGGCCGTGCTTCCCGACTCCTGGAGTTGTTATTAGAGACGACTGAGTACGGTTCTGTCAATTGGTTGACGACATGATCTCTGCGGAGCTCCGGGGAGTGCTGACGGTCGTCTGAATTCGCAACCTTGGGATAATGATTTCGCCGCCGACGGCGTTGGGTCCCACCGATCCCTGTTCGAGTCAGTCCTTTGGCGGAAGATTTACTGATAGAAGCTCTGCGATCCCCTGTATCGAATTGGCGCTAATTGGCCCTGGTTCGGCAATCGCTCTGGCGAGTCCGTTCGGCCCCGAAACAAAGACGCCACGCATGGTGAACGGCTTGGCGAACCATCCCCACTCAGCGTCCGTGAAGCACACAGCACTCGAGACGGGAATTGACATTCCGTCGAGTGCTTTGAGAACGGCCCTTACTTGCCAATTGAGTCCGTCTAACTTTTTCGTACGGTCGCGTCCTCCAACGTAGAGTCGCATGTCGACTTTGAAGAATCCGCCTACGTCGCGTTGTTGGACGAGCCCCGAATAGTTCTTAGCGTCAACCACCCAAACACCCGAAGAGGCCACAACGAGATGGTCGATGTTGCCGTTTGTTCGCGGAACCTTCCTGTCGTGAAGCAACACCGCACGATCTCCGAGGCTGTCCTCGAGGCTCGCCGCTAACTGGCGCTCCCCAGCAGATCCCAACTTCCATGCAGTGATCGATTGTGGATCGTCGGTCAGGAACTTGACCACGCCAGCAAATCGGCCGAACTTTAGGTTGATCCGAGCTTCGCGGTTTGCATGAAGCCTTTGGTACTCCTCTAGGGCAGACTGACCGGCCACGCCACTCTTAATCGGAGGAACGACTTGTTCCTTCGGGTTGGCGTCCGGCGTCGGCGACTTGTCATAAACTGATGTGGACATTTCGGGGTGGCCGTGACATGGCTTACACGTCACAGTACGAGTCGCACCGTCCCACCACGCCACGGTGCCAGCGGTGAGATCGACATGGCAAATCGAGCAGAAGTCGGGGCGCCGCAGGGTTAATTTCTTTATGGACATAGTGGCCTCAACGTCGAACTCAACTCGCCAGCTCAAGTAGCCGGGCTGCAATAACGTCGGGATGCTGAATGCATTCCCATGCCGGAATCCGCTGAACATTCCAACCCGCGCGGGCAATGACGCGGTCGCGAGCGATGTCCTGTCTCCGAAGTTTTAGATGGTTGCCGATAGATCTTTCGTAGTGCTGGTCGCCATCTACCTCAATGTCGAGCTTAAGATCTCCTCGAAGTAATCCGAAGTCCAACTCGTAACCTTCAACATCGACCTTGGAAATTGGGTCGAGCCCAGCCTTCAACATGGCCTCGTAAAGTCGCCGCTCTGCTTCAGAATCAATTCGAGGTCCGATTCGAGAATCGGCAAAGGTATCAACGGTCTTTGCGAACATGTGAAGTGATGTAAGCGTGGGGCACTCAAAGCTACTGATGTCGGGATTGCCAATCACGATAAGGGTCTCTCGCGTTCTCGACACGGCAACATTGATTAATCGTCGCTCGCTTTGCACCCACTTGGAAGCCCGTATAGAGATTCCTTCGGCCAGAACACATGAGAAGATCATGATGTCGCGCTCGTCACCCTGGAAACTATGGGCGGTTCCAGATCGGAAATCAATATTCCCCAGAACATCTCTGCCAAAACGCTGTACCGCGAGTCGATCAACGAGTCCCGCTTGCGCGGTGAAAGGAGTCACGACGCCAACCGTTTTGCCAACGGATGCATACTCCTCGATGATGTCAAGGACCTGATCCGCTTCAGATTCATTGATCCATGAACCTTTGGCTGGCTGAATGGCGGTGCCCGGAGTGTCGATCCACGACAAAGAACGCGATCCTTTGGCCACATTGGAAATATCGGTCAACACTCTGAGCTCAGATCCGTAGAAGGTTTCGTTGAACCAACGTGCGATGCGAGGGTGAGACCTGTAGTGCTCGTTCAAGAGGTCGACATTCTCTTCGCCGACTACATTGGCAAAGAAATCAAAAGCTGAGTAGATGGTGCTCGAGAGCCGACGTCGCGTGAGGTCGGCGGCCGACATGTGATTTCGCATGGCGATAGAGACTTCTTGTTCTGTCGTTAACTGAGAAATCGGAGGTAGCTGATTGGGGTCACCGACAAGGATCAGTCGCTTGGCGCGAAACGCCGCCGGGAGGACGTACGCGAGATGACACTGACTGGCCTCATCGACGACCACATAATCAAAGAGCCCCGGAGCGAGCGGGAAGTTCTGATGCAGTGACAATGTTGTGCTTGCCCATCCCTTTAGGTAGGGAGCGACCGTTTCGATCGCCTTGAGGGTTCCGTAGTAACTGGAGCGAGCTTGAGACAGCGTGGACATTCGAGACTTGTTTCGAGCGATGGCGTCGTTCACGACGGATCGAGTCATCTCGGCGCACGCCGTTCTCCAGAGGTCATCGACTTCTTCAGAGCGCCTGTCCGCGTCGCCAACCAGGTTGCGAAGCTCCGAGATTTCTCTTTCCCGATTCAAGTTTTCGAGTCTCGACGTCAGCCACTCCACGGTGGGGGCGATTGACTCCAGATCTGGGCTTAGATCGTTTTTCTTGGCAAATCTCCTCCAGCGGAACTTTTGAAGGAACCTTTTCCCTACTAATTCCTTGGCTCGTCGTTGGACTTCGACGAGGTTGATGTCAGCCACTTCAATCGGACCAAAGTCGCGGACTGCTTCTTCCAGTTTCTCTTTCTCTTGAAGTTGTTCTTGATGAAGATTCTCAAGTTCGGCAGATCGTTTGAGTTGGAGCAGAAACGTGTCGCGTTCCTTCGTCGCTCGAAAGAGGTTGGCTTCGGCGGACGCTGTTTCGGTGGGGCTGAGCTCCCTAGCCCCACTCACGAGCTGGGCAACCACGTCCGGAACAGCTTCGCGTGCAGTTTTATTGCCAGTTCTGATAACGAGTCCCGACACGACGGAGTTGGCACGAGAAACGGCAACATCCACTGCGGCATTATTCGTTGATGTCACCAGAATTGACTGGCCGTGTGTCCATGCATTCGCCACAAGGTCGACGACAACTTGGCTCTTGCCTGTACCGGGAGGTCCGGTCACTACGGTTGTGCAGGCGTTCATCGTCTTCTTAAGAATCACTTCCTGCGCGTGGTTGATCGACAAGGGCGCGACCATCGGCAACGCTGTGCCGTTGGAACGGTGAGGCGCGATGAGGCCTGTCACCAAACTCGCGGCGGCAGTCTGTTGCCAGTCGGTACGATCGAGAAGTTCGTCCAGTTCTCTGAGCAGAGTTGCAGTAGCGGCCGAATCCCCTGCAATTAGCACAGCTCGGTTGTATATCCCATCTTGGGCAGTGTCGCCGTCCTCAATCGAGACAGAATCGAATCCTCGCAGTGGAATTTCGAATCTGGACGCGACCCTTGCAACGAAATCGCTCATCGCCGACTTTGTAATGCCGTCACTCTGACTTTCGAGTTCTTCAACAATTGCTTGCCCGATTCCATCCGATCCAGCCAGTGCCGGATTCAGCGCAAATCCGCTCTCCCTTGTTAACGTGACGCTGCCACCAGCCGAAAGTTCAGCGCTGACGGATGCGACGAACACTGGTCCGCACTCGCGTACGCCCAGCGAATTGGTGAACGCAAGTATGGGCCATCCAAAGGAGAGCGGACCCTCTTCCCGACGTTCGAGGCGCCTCTTGGCTCGATCGATTCCAACTCCTGCCGTGGTGACATTCGTGGCATCGTCTTCCAATACTTTCGTAAAATGACTGATTTCGAAGTTAGAAACGTCTTCGGAGGACATCAAGTCTGAACTTGAACCCACGAGCACGCAGTCTCGGAGAAAGCCGATTAGTTTGTGCCATTCACCTTGAGGTCCTTGCGGGGCTTTTCGCTCGGGTGGCTTCATTCCGGTCACACATTCCACGCACGCCACGCCACGTTCGCTGTTTTTCCGCCAATAACAGGGTTCGCCCATTCGAATCACTGCGCCACAGAGTTTGCAACTCGTGTGGTACTTCGATCCTTGGAGAAAGATCGAGTATCCCGCCGACGAGCCTTTGGTTGGCACCGATCATCCTCACGTTCGTAGCGAAGTTTCCGCAGCTAAGGCGGCGGGCACCCATAGCCAAATTGTAGGCCCTTGACCAGGAATAAGTGGCGCTATCGCGCATCTAGTTCATCTTGGCTCGTAGTGTGGCCCGCTCACGGCATTCAACTTATGAACTCTGTTCGATATTGGCTTCGAGGTGTGATTCAAGGCAACCCGTCTCTATAAGGTTGTGTCTCGCCGTTGATACGCGAGTTTTTCAATGTCAGATCCGACTCCCTATGTTCCAACTCCCGCTGGAGATCGCCGAGTTCGGCTCCGCGATGATGGCCCGTACCCGATTCAATTGAACGGGATCCACGACCTCTGTCCGTTAGCAATGATGTCAGCAACCAGCGTAGATATGACGATGAAATAACGTTGCTGTGAGGCGGTTGCATCGACCCTTTGCACAAATTGCAAAGGCATTTCGTCAGCAACGCCGTTAGCAACGTTAAAAAACTTTCAGGCTCAGTAGTAAACTTGAGCGGACAACGGTGCAGCAAAACAGCGAGAGTTGGACGTCAGAAAACCTCAGTGAACAGGGAATATGGGCATGACACGCAAGGGGTCACAGGTTCAAGTCCTGTACGGCCCACTGAAGTACCTGGTCAGCAGCACTTTCTAAGATTGATTGTGAAGAAGACCGGCCAAGTCTGATCGTTGTCAGCAACGCCTTTAGAAATCCCGTCAGCAACGCGAAGTGTTCCGTCAGCAACGCGCTCGCTTGCGGACCCTTTTTGTAGGAAAATGTCTGCCCGTAGGGGAGCATTTTCACGGCCTCTTGACGAAAGTTGCCAGTTTTCCTCCTCCCGGCGCGACGATGAAACTGAAGTCGCACCCGAGATAAGGAAGCGTTTGTAGTCGCTTCGGGGGAGATTTAGCCTCTGAGCAATGACGAAAAGTAATCAAGTGATCGCGCTCATTGATTGGGACGGACCGTGGGACCCAGCGGACCTCGATGCGAACTTCAAAGCTGACGTAGCGCTCTATTCGAAAGTCGATCCCATGACCACAATTCGCGGTCTTGCTAACTCGGTGAATGTTCCCGAGGGCGCTGTCGCGCGATATGTGTTGGCGAAGTGGGCCACTGGAGGAAGCGGCGGGCTGCTGGAAGTGGGTCCATCGATGGTGCACCGCCTTTGGGAGCCCGTCGAGCGTGCGGAGAACATTGATACTGACGAGGCGCGACTCGAGGCCTATGAACAAGTTCGGCGAATGATTTCTTGGCTCCGATTCCCGCTGGTCAAGGACGGTGAATCATCGGGCTATTAACTATGAACTCGGGTCGAGTGAATCCTGCTCCTACACTTAGGTTGTTCGTCGGTCACGGGTAGGGAAAGACGGCTTCAATACGAGGTCCGCTGCTCGACCAAAAGACTTTGTAGGGATGATGTCCCGGCACTGCCAGGCGAAAACGAATGCCGTCCTTCGTGGTCAAGGCGCTCGAGAGTGACTGAGCTTTATCGGGGTGGTCGAGGATGAACTCGCAAAGGACACAGACGTCGTTGTAGAGATCCGCATCTGACGTTTCAATCTCATCGAGTTGTTCGTTTGCTATCTCGGAATAACCCGAGATGTCACTCATTTGGAACGGCGAGGGCGTTGAACGGTCTTTGAAGCCGCGGCGCGTGACAAGAGCTCTTGAAGTTCGGGAGTCTCGTCATACTCGAGTTGGGCTTCCGTCACTACGCGAGCGGGCTGAAGCAGGATGCTGCCATCCTCGTTTTCTCTGACCACAAAACGTTGGCTCGGATGGCCTGTTAAGACCACCCGACTCCGATCGTCAGTTTCTATGACCGTCATATTTCTCCAAGTTCAGTGCCTCAATTATATCCCATTTTCCCACAGTGGGCATAACAGTAACGCCAGAAGTGACCCGGTGGTGAGCGATATCTCCCAGGTCCGTGAATGCGAGCGGATTTCTCTTTGTGTGGGGAGTTCACCAACTTCTCACGGACCAAGATCTATATAGCTATTGTGATAAATAGTCCTTAAGAGTACTATTCCAGGGCTGTGGCACTTCAGCAGGTTCGGTTTCGGCCCTTTGATCGTTGGCTCAGCGCGCTACCCGTTTGAAGTCGCCGCCGGGATCGCTGCCTGGCTTGATTACTTGTGCGAACACGGTCGTGGTGCGTCTTTGCCATACATTCGGCATCGGATACAGACGAGTAGGAACTTTCCGGACATGAGCGAAATACGAACTGATCAGTTGGTCGATGGTAATCGCTACGTAATGCGGGTGCTTACGTGTTTTGTTCACGACGACAGCAAAGTGCTCATGTGCTTGGGTGGCAACAAGCATGGCTGGGAACAGGAACACAAAGGGGATTGGTACGAGAGATATGTTCCCGCGGCAGATTCGATCATTGAGAATTACGTTGGCAGAGGAGATAAGAAATGACCGTAAAGAATCACGCTGACCCAACTCCGGAGGAGTGGTTGGACGACATTGAAGGCGAGTTCATCCTCAACCAAGAGGTAACGCATCCCGATCCGAAATTCAATGAGATGCGCCGACTGGCAAGTTCTCGACTGGAACTTGAGCATGACGTATTGGAGAGTCTGAGCGAACTACGCCGCGCAACTGGATTGAATCAAACCGAAATTGCCCAGCGATGGGGAAGAGGCCAATCTCAAGTCAGCAAAGTCGAGAGATCCCCTGAAAACGTAGAGCTCGCCACGCTTGCGGGCTACGTGAGGGCTCTGGGCGGACAACTCACCATGACCATTGAAGTTGACGGTCACGTCTACCACGAAGACCTCGTTACTTCCGAGAAGACTTCAAGGAAGGGAGGTGATGTGATGGTAGAGAAGAAGCATCAAGTACCCCAGGTCCCTGCTCCCGGCGGAGGCAAGCAAGATCGGTCCCGTGATAAAGACGGCGAATGGCGTAAAAAGCGGGATGATACCGGCAAGGTCCGACCAAAGAAATAATTGAAGTGGACCCGAAGTTTGGATGGTGACTCACTTCAGACATATCATTCCAACTTCAACAATCCATGGATTTAATTACCTGGCACTGTCAGGTCGTGTGCGCCATGTCGCAGACTTGTCGCGTAAGGGCCCACACTTCACAAACCGCAACCATGCACCACATTTGTGAGGCTCTGCACTCGGCAACAAAAGCGCCATGAAACTACAAACCCGAACTGTCAACCAAACCGACAGCAGTCCCCTCCAACTTGATTGCAAGTAACGCCTTTGCGTGGCGGGGGCGACCACTCGAGACTCTGTGTAACTTCGAATTACCTTTTGATCGAATATCCCAATACCCCTCCAACCGCCTGAAGCATCTCGGCAGGCGTCCAGCTGCCGAATCCGGGGTTATTCAGATCCTGTCGACCATCAGCATCTAGCAGCGAGGCGAGGGCCCTTGGGATCTTCCCATCGACGTCGGCATTCGCTTGCACCACCCCACGTTCACGACCGGATGCGCCGAGTATAAACACGTCATCGGTATGAACGATGTCGAAGGTATACGGCTTGCCGTTCTGCCAGTTAATGTCCGGCGGCGTCCCTTCCTTCACGCGTTCGTAGTAGACGCCAAACCACTTCCACAGTTCGGCGAGATTTTTCGAGGTCCCAGTCAACAGAGTAAAGGGAACGCCGAACTCCTTCGAGTACGCGAGTAGGCGACTGGGAATGTCTCTGGTGGCATCAACACTCACCTCGACGATGGAAACCTTAATGAGTAGTTTCGCCGCGGCGAGTGACCTTCGAACGTCCAACAGAGCGCCGGTAGTGATGGGGCACTCTTCCTGACACGACGTCATGAAATCAGCCAAGACGATCACGCGACCGTGAAACGCCGAGAGGTCCGTCCGCTGCCCATATTGATTGAGCAAGGGGATCGTCGCAATGTGGCGTGGCACCGCAAAATTGACGGGATCGACCGGCCCCGAGGGAGAGTTTGGCGGCAATGACTTTTTCCCGAGCGCGTATCCGATGCTTACGCCAGCGATGGCGATGATCGGCACGATGATGGCGATAGTGATAAGTCGCCGATTCGTTGTCTCTGGTAATTTCACTGCGGAGGATTTGTTTCCATTGCCCACTCAAGAAAGCAGAGTGTGCCGGAACTCGATAGCGCGGCCATCACTACACAATATGTACCCGGTGGTTGCGATCGACTGCCGTGACCGCGGCGAAGTTCACCTCGCATCGTCAGTCACTCTTCGTGAACTGCCCCGAGGAAGTCTTGTTTAACTCTTTCGCACCTGGATCTTCTCAGCGGCTGGCAAGAGACAACCGGTCCCGGTTCCCTGCGCCCGGCGTCATGGATGGGGCCCTTCGGCCCCGGTGCGAAATATGGGCCAGCCGATCTCCGTGCGCCACAGTGCGGGGTCGTCGGCGGTGCGCGCATCAACGGCGTAGTACTCACGTACTGGGCCGTCTGTGCCGATCGCGTGCTCGGTGACGTAGGTGCCGAGAGCACCGTACGTAACGTCAATGTCGGTGTGGGGACCACAATGGACCGTCACCGCCAACTCCGCCGCCGGAACTACCAAGGACGCGACGCGGCCGATCGGACGGAGCTCGCCGTCAACGGGAACGAACAGGGTCGCTTCACCGCGCTCGTGCTCGAAGATCTCGGACGAGTACAGGCCGCCGCTGGGATCGGATGGATGCAGCCCCTGGGCATGGACACTCGCGTACAGCTCTCCCAGCGCGCCGCGGTACCAGGGCAGCAGATCTTCCAGGTTGACGGTCTCGCGAATCCCCGCCGCGCTAGTTGCGGGCACCGTCCGGTGCTCCACATCGACGGACCCCGCCGCGCTCTCGAGAAGGTTCCGCAGGGACACCACCGAGAGTTGCGTCTGGGCCAGCTCATCTTCCAACCGCACCAGGTGGGCCGCTATCAGGGCGTTGCGGGTCTCGTGGTCCGATGCGCTAAGGACGGCCTTGACCTCTTCGACGGGCATGTCGAGGCTTCGGAAGCGACGAATGACTTGCGCGGTAGGGATCTGTCTGGTCGTGTAATAGCGATATCCGGTTCGCGCGTCAACATCGGCGGGTTCGAGTAGTCCCACCTGGTGGTAGTGGCGCAGCGTCTTCACGCTCAGGTGGGTGATTCGGGAGAACTCTCCGATGGTCAAGGTATCGGGCACGGAGCCATTCTTCACCCTCCTCGTAGGGGAGAGTCAAGACGAAAGAAGCGCTTGACTCTCCAGTGCCAGGAGCACCGAAAGTGGTCACGTCGGCGACAATCGTCGACCGAGAGAACAAGGAGCATCATGGCCGAAAAGAAACTGGACACAGTTATCGAAGAGCACATCGCGGCGGTCAACGCGTTCGACACCGACGCCATCGTCGCCACCTTCGCAGATGGCGCCTTCGTCAACGACGTTCGGCGCGAGTTCCGGGGTATCGACGCCATCAGGGCGTGGGTCGAGCGCGAGATCGTGGGGGACAAGGTGACCATCGACGTGCGAGAGGTTGTGGACCACTATGGTGACACAATCGTTCGCGCCGCCTACGACGGCGAGTACGACAAGACCAACCTGCCTGCCGGTGAGCTGATCATGTCGAACTACTTTGGTGTTCGCGACGGCAAGATCATCAGCCTGATTGTCATCCGCAACCAGCCCGCGGTTCTCAAGTAAGCACGACGAGACACGTGTACACAGACCAACACGGGGTCGGGTTACTCTGTGGTCGAGATCTCCGTCATACCAATTATCTGGTAGAGTATTGGTATGAGGACATCCATTGATAAGGCAGGTCGTCTGGTTGTTCCGAAGGTACTTCGGGACCGGCTAGGACTGCAGTCCGGCGAAGTAGAGATCACGGCCGATGGCGCCTCACTTCGCGTCGAGCCCGTCTTCGACGACTCGCTCGTTGAGAAAGACGGTCGCCTCGTCATACCTACTTCTAACGCCATCATTACTGATGAGTTCGTCCGGGAGTTGAGGGATGCCGACGAAAAGTGAGAGAGTGGACGTTCTTGCCGACACGAGCGTGGCGGTGGCCATCGTCGTCGAGGATCACGAGCACCACGCGGCCACACTGCGCGTCGTTGGAAACCGCCGCGTGGGTCTGGCGGGCCACGCCGCGTTCGAAACGTTCTCGGTCCTGACGCGTCTGCCCTCGCCCGCTCGCCGATCGCCGGAGGTAGTCGTGCGACTGCTGAGCGCGAATTTTCCATTAACTAAGTACCTGTCAGCGTCAGGTGCCGAGGCGCTCTTGCCAAGATTCGCGAGTCTCGGCATTGCCGGTGGATCAGTGTACGATGCGCTCGTTGGAGCCGCGGCAGCCGAGGTCGGTCTGGTCCTCCTCACGCGCGACGCACGAGCTATACCGGTCTACAGAGCGCTCCAAGTCGACATCGAAGTGATTCGAAATTAGCGGCTTTGGCTATCTCTTTCGCAATTTGCAAAGGCGTTCCGTCAGCAAGGCCGTCAGCAAGGCCGTCAGCAAGGCCAAAAACTTTGTACACTCGGCTAGAAATTTCGGTGGACAGAAAGTGCTAAGTTTTCACGAGGTTTGGACGTCAGTAAAGTGGTTTTATCAGGAAATATGGGCACGACACGCAAGGGGTCAAAGGTTCAAGTCCTGCACGGCCCACTCTCAAAATCCCTAGTTAGAGCTATCGGCCTTAGACCGCCTTTTAGCGAAAACCGCCTAAAGCGACCGTTGTAAGCGACGCGAAAGTGAGGCTCCGTGGCGGGTTATAGAGGCAATGGCGAAGGATCAATTTATCAACGCGCCACCCAAGGACGCTGGCTTGGCGTGCGTTCTGCGAGACAGCCGAGGCCTTCTCATCCGAAAGACCGTATCAGCGAAGACTCGTGCTGAAGCGGTTCGGAAGCTTAAGAGTGACAATTGACAATGGATGGGCGAACGGCGAGTAATTATTCATGGGCCTCCAGATGAGTAGGAGCAAACATGCGAAGGGTCGCGTGTAAGACCACGACGTTGGGGCCCTCGGCGGCAAGCGAACTCGAAAGGACGTCCCGGAGCGAATCTGGAGTCGCACTCTGAGACGGCACGTCGAACGCCGCAGCGAGCGCGACGAAGTCCGGCCGCGAGAGTTCGGTGCCAAAGGCGGCTCCAAATGCTTCGACCAAGTATTCGCGGAGTATGCCGTAGCCACCGTCGTCGACAATCAACCACGTGACGGGTAGCGAATCCTGCTGAGCCGTGGCGAGTTCCGCAATTCCGTACATCGCCCCGCCATCGCCCGAAACGGCAAGCACTCTGCGTTCAATGCGCGATGCGGTAGCCGCGCCGAGAGCGGCCGGATGGGCATAGCCCAGTCCTCCGGCGCCCTGCGCTGAGTGCATGGAGTTGCGAGACCGAGGATCCCACGCGGACCAGGCCCAATAGCCGAGGATTGTCATATCCCAGAAGCTGAGGGCGTCGTCCGGGAGCACGGCGCGAATTGAAGACAGCACTTCGAGTTCCGTCTCAAGTTGTTGGCTCGATAGGCGCTCGCGTATCTGTTCAAGGACCTTGGCGACCTGTTCTTCAGAGCGTCCACGGCGCGCGCGCGAAGTGACGGCGTCGTTGAGGGCTTGCAGTGACAGCTGGGCGTCTCCATGAATGCCCAGTCCGGGGTAGTTCGCACCAATCTTTCCCAAGTCGGCTTCGACTTGGATCAACTGACCCTTGGGCGAGAACGTTCGGTAGTTACTGGATAGTTCGCCCAGACCGGTTCCTACTGCCAACAGAACGTCAGCCTCTTCGAGAAATGCCGTTATGTATCTATCCTCCAGCCAGGACTGCAACGAAAGGGGGTGATCCCATGGGAATGCGCCCTTACCACCGAACGTGGTGGCCACCGGCGCCCCAACCTTTTCCGCCAACTCAAGCAGCACGACTTCGGCCCGCGCTCGAGAGACGCCACCGCCAGCCAGAATGACCGGCGAGTGAGAGTGTTCAATCAGTCGCACCGCTTCAGCAATAAGTTCGGTGCGCGGAGCAAGAGCTACGGAGTTAACGAGAACATTTGCCACTTCAGGGATTCGCGTTGACTCAAGAAGTACGTCTTGAGGAATCTCTATCCACACGGGACCGTGTGGTTGCGTAAGGGAGGTGCCCCACGCTTCTGCCAGCGCGCTGGGCAACTGCGCAACGTCGGTCACAAGGTGCACCGACTTCACAACGTCGGCAAAACTTCCCTGCTGATTACGCAACTCGTGCAAGTAGCCCTTCCTGCGTCCGCCGATACCGGCGCGAGGAATCTGAGCGCCGATGGCGATGACCGGCACGGACGCGGCTGCCGCTTCTTGCAGCGCGGGAAGTGTGGCAAGGGCGCCGGGACCAGCGGATATGAATAGGACGCCTGGCGCGCCACTCGCTCGAGCGAATCCATCGGCGGCGAAAGTGGCGTTCAATTCGTTTCGAAATCCGATGTAGCGAAGGTTTGAACGGCGCAGCGCGTCGAACGCACCCAGGGCATGTTGCCCCGGAATACCAAAGACCACGCTGGCTCCGAGGGCTTTCAAGGTTTCGATGAGAACGTCGCCTCCCGTGCGTTCTTGAATCTCTTCACTCATGCGTTGTTCAAGTTTCGTGAGATCGAATCAGCCGAGCGACCTTTGCGGGCCATGAGGGTCACGATGTCGAGAATTACCGTGGCGGCTGCGAGGGCGGTGATCTCATCGTGGTCATACGCCGGCGCTACTTCGACGACGTCACCACCGACAATGTTGAGTTCGGTCAATCCACGCAACACACGCAATAATTCGCGGCTGGTCATGCCACCAACTTCGGGTGTACCTGTACCTGGAGCGAACGCCGGATCTAACACATCAATGTCCACGGAGAGGTAGACCGGCAGATCACCTACACGTTCGACGATGGCTCCGAGGGTTCCCTCCAGTCCGAGCACGTCGAGATCAGTCGATCGAATAGTTCGAAAACCCATCCGACGGTCGTCGGCCAGATCGCCGTAGCCGTAAAGCGGCCCTCGGATGCCCACGTGAATCGAGTGGTCCTCGACCAGTAGTCCTTCTTCGAACGCCCGGCGAAACACCGTGCCGTGAGTGAGTGGCGCCTGAAAGTAGGTATCCCACGTGTCTAAGTGTGCGTCGAAGTGCACCAGGGCAACGGGCCCATTCGCGGCCACTACTGATCGGAGCATCGGTAACGCAATGGTGTGGTCCCCGCCAATCGCGACAATTTTGTGGTCGCCGAGTTGGACGTCAGCCGCGGCTCCGGCAATTTGCTTGATTGCGTCATCGATGTCAAAGGGCGAGACCGGAACGTCGCCAGCGTCAACAACCTGAACTGTGTCGAACGGTGCGCAGTCCAATTCCACGTGATGTCCTGGGCGCAGATGGCGCGAGGCTTGACGGACGGCCATCGGACCAAATCGAGCGCCCGGGCGGTAGGACGTGCCGTTGTCGAATGGGACGCCGAGAATGGCGATGTCGTAGGCGTTGACGTTACCTATTGCTGGCAATCGAGCGAACGTTGACGCACCGGCGAATCGAGGAACGAGGCGGCCATCCACTGGACCTACCGGTTTTGCGTTTTCAGGTGTCATTGGTCTCCTTTTTGGGTTGAGTGAGTTGTGCTCAAGCTCGGGTCATCGTCACGCCGCCACTCGGCTGGAGTACCTGACCAACAAACGCAGCGGCGTCGTCGCTGGCGAGAAACGCCACAGCGGCGGCGATCTCTTCGGCGGTGGCGAGTTCACCCGTGGGAATAGTTGTTTGATAGCGCAGACACATGTCGGCCAACGAAAGCTGGTCGAAGTCAGCGTCGATCTGTAGTTGGACTGTACCAACGTACGAAGGGGCGATGGCGTTGGTCAGAATTCCAAACGATGCGAGTTCGCGACCGAGACCCTTGGTGAGCGCAATCAAGCCGGACTTGGACGCGGAATAGGCAGTTGCATTTGACTGTCCGATGATCCCCCAGCCCGACGCAATGATGACGATTCGTCCGCCGCCGGATCGTTGCATTCCAGGAACAACCGTTTGCACCAATCGGAAATGTCCGGAGAGATTCACGTCAATCTGTCGCCACCACAGCTCCTGCGACTGCTCCAGAAACGGACCCATTGCAAGAGACGCGGCATTCGCGACGAAGAGGTCAATGTCGCCCAATCGATTCCGTACCGTTTGCACGATGTCGGTTGCACTCTCCGGCAGTGAGATGTCAGCGCGGACTGCGAGTCCGTCGATCCTCTCGGCCAATACATCGAGCCGACCGTCATCGACGATGTCGTTCACCGCAACGGCAAAGCCGTCGGCCGAGAGCCGCAGAGCCGTGGCGAGGCCAATTCCCTGTGCTGCACCGGTGACCAGAGCAATCTTGCGTCCCTTCGCTGTGGTCATCTCAGATCACCGCCCCGGCGTTTGGCGAGAGAACTTCACCGCAGTAGACAGTGTTCACCGCAAGATAGTGAACCGCGTGAGCAACTTCACGGGGCGTGACGAGGCGACGAAGCGGCAAGGCTTCGAGATAGTCAGCTCGTCGCCACAGCGAATCGTGGGCGAGCAAAGGGGTGTCCGTTGGCCCCGGTGCCACGGCATTGACGCGAATTCCAGTTTGGGACACTTCCAGCGCGAGGGACTTCACCAAGCCGAGAACCGCGCCCTTCGCGGCCACGTAATGCAGATCCAAGATGCTGCCGGCGAGGGCTAGTTCAGAAGAGATCGCAACAATCGCGCCGGAGTCCTGGAGCAACATCTGGGGCAGAACGGCGGCGAAAGCATTCGACGTCCCACCGAGAATCACGGCCATCATTCGGTCCCATTGTTCGCGAGTGATGTCGGTGACCGGAATACCTTCCTCGTAGTAACCAGCGGCCGTCACCAGTAAGTCGACTCGGCCAAAGCGGGCGATGACAGCGCCAAGGGCCTCGTGCATTGCCGCGCGGTCGGTGACGTCGACTTCGGTCGACATGTCGGTCACCGATGGGCGCAGATCTATCCCAGCGGTGTACCAACCGTCGAGGGCCATGCGCTCAACGCATGCGGCTCCGATCCCACTGGCCGCACCAGTGATGACCGCGACGCGTGGTGACTCAGTATCGCTCACGCACGCTCACATTCTTCGTTGACTGATGTCAAGTAGTCGAATGTCACTTTGACTGTCTCGGGATCCAATAGGCCTCGTCGGGAATGACGGGCTTCGGAGACGTGCGAGGCACTCCTCCGAGAGACTTCACGTGGGAGGCCACGTTGTGAACGGTCGTGATCCACAGTCCCGGCAAGGACTTCATCCGGTCGATGAGTTGGTCCAATGCCTCGATGCGCGATGGGCGACCCGATAGAAACGGGTGACAGGTCAGCGTGAAAACTGCGCCCAATCGATGTAAAGCCTCGAGCTCTAATTTCCACATCTCGAGCGCCTTTGCAGGGCTCTCGATGACCCCCGTTCCAATAAGGTTCGGCAGGAACGCATACTGCTCCCAGTCGTCGAGGCCCCAAGAGACCGGCACTTCGACCAAGGAACTTGGTCCATTCATGGCATCAACAGTCAATAGGTAGGGGTAATCCGAATCCATGAGGCTCGAGTCATAAAGGAATCCACGGTCCGCCAGCAGTCCTGGCGTGTGATAGTTCATCTCCCACATCGGGGCTCGGTAGCCGGTCGGTCGAACGCCGGCGACATCGAATAATGCCCTAAGACCGAGGTCGAGCATGTCGGCTTCCGTCTGGGCATCCATTCCGACAGTGTTCTCGTGAAAGTAACTGTGGTGAGCGACCTCGTGGCCCGCCTCAACGATGGAGCGCACGATGTCGGGGTAACGGTGAGCGGAGTAGCCAGGCACGAAGAAGGTTGACTTGATGTCGTGCCGTTCCAGCAGCGCGAGAATTCGCGGCACACCAACCAGTGGGCCGTACGACTGGTGACTCATCGGCGTCATTCGATCGATTGCCGAGATGTCGGCTGCCAGAACGGCGGCCTCCGCATCCATATCAACAGTCAGACACGCAGCAGCGCGGAACCCAGCGGGCCACGCGATTGCAGTTGGTGGCGACGATGAACTCTGCAGCTCATCCGACGAGGCAGGGGAGTCACTAGTTTTTTCCACGGATGTTATTCTCGCCTTCTTGTCTCGAAAATCGATGCGTGATGGCATCCTCTCGAAGGAGTCGGTAGTTGGCTAATCAAGATCCTCGAATCGTCGTTAACGGCAACGTTGGTCAAGTTGACGCTACGAAAATTCCTCGCTACGCGGGCGCCCCGACATTTGCTCGCTTGCCTGAGATCGACGATGTTTCCGACGTTGACTTGGCAGTGTGGGGAATCCCCTTTGACACGGGTGTCTCGTATCGCCCGGGCGCGCGTTTTGGTCCAAGCCACGTTCGCGCATCGTCGCGTTTGCTGCGTCCGTACAACCCAGCAGTTGACGTCTCTCCGTTCGCCGAACGCCAGGTCGCCGACGCCGGTGACATTGGAGTAAATCCTTTTGACCTCAGTGAGGCCATCAAGGAGATCGAAAACGGCAGTCGCGCACTCCATGAGCGGGCCAAGAAAATCATCTCCATGGGAGGAGACCACACCATCGCCCTTCCGTTGCTTCGCACCATGGCGGCCAAGCACGGTCCCGTAGCGGTCGTGCACTTTGACGCTCATCTGGATACCTGGAACACGTACTTCGGAGCCGCGTACACGCACGGCACTCCCTTTCGCCGAGCCTCGGAAGAAGGGCTCATCGACCGCGATGGGTCGCTCCACGTCGGAGTACGCGGCCCTCTCTATTCGAAGAATGATCTGTCGGAAGACGGGGATCTCGGCTTCGACATCTTTTCGGCGATCGAATTCGATCACTTGGGCTTTCAGGGTGCGATTGAACGAATCGCGGCTCGGGTGGAGGATCGTGCAATCTACGTTTCGATTGATATCGATGTGCTCGATCCGGCCCACGCGCCTGGCACCGGTACGCCTGAAGCGGGGGGCATTACGTCGCGTGAGCTCTTGGGCATTATTCGCTCGCTCAGGGAATTCAATATCGTTGGCGCGGATGTCGTGGAGGTCGCTCCGGCGTACGACCACGCGGAAATTACGGGCATAGCAGCGAGCCACGTAATTTATGAGTTGCTCTGCGCGATGTAGAGATCGCTTCCGAATGCAGCACGTACCATCAGAATGTCGCGGACTCTTCGCGGTCAAGAATATGGTCGACCACCATGAGAGCGCATCCGACAACTCCCGATCGATCCCCCAGTTGACTCCGCTCGATTCGAAGATTGTGCGTTGCTAGTGGTGGGGAACGTCGATAGATCACTTCGCGAATGCCGGCAATGAGAGGTTGATCGGCTTCAGCAAGATGCCCCCCCACGACCAAGACATCGGGGTCGTACGAGTTCACCAACATCGCGAGGACCCCACCTATCTCGCGACCCGCATCGCGTAGCTTTGCGATGGCGTCAGGCCTGCCCCCAAGAACCTGCGCGACAATCTGTCCTGCTTTGTCGCCGTCGGGGTCGATATCGCTTAATTGGGACGCGATTGCGCGCGCACTCGCGACTGCTTCAAGACAGCCGAAGTTGCCACACGCGCATTGCACGTCCTCGTGTCCTGGCACGTTGATGTGGCCAATGTCCCCAGCCGCACCGTGGGCGCCTCGATGGATGTTGCCATTGATTACCATCCCGCAGCCGATGCCCGTGCTGATTTTGATGAAGAGAAAGTCGGCAGAATCGGGGTGGTACAGCCGATGCTCGCCTAACGCCATGATGTTGACGTCGTTGTCGACGAGCGCGAGGACGCCGAATTGATGTGACAGCTGGTCGGCGACGGGATAGCCATCCCAACCCGGCATGATCGGGGGGCGCACCGGTCGACCAGTGCTGTGTTCGACGGGCCCCGGTAGCCCGACGCCCACCCCGAGTAGAGGGGAGTCATCCAACTCGGCTTCACTGATCATTCGACGTAGATTGATTTCCATCCAATGAAGAACCTTCTCGGGGCCCTCGGCGACGTCGAGATAATCAGTATGTTCGGCGACGAGTTCTCCACCAAGATTGGCGATGCCGAGATGTGTGGTCGATGCGCCGCAGTCGACCGCTAACACGTAGCCTGCGTTGCGATTGAACAAAAGAGCGCCCGGGGGTCGCCCTCCAGTCGATATTGACTCGTCGCCTACGACGACGAGCCCTCGAGCCATCAATTCGTCGATGCGCTGAGAGATGGTTGATCTCGAAAGGCCCGTGATTCGAGCCAACTCGGCGCGAGTAGAAGCCTGACCCGAGCGAATCAATCTCAATATGTCAAACGAGCCCGTGCCATTCGAAACGCGGCTTCGCTCGATTGATTTGATCGTCACTGACCCAACCTTCCAGGTTTCCGCCGGACTTCAGATTAACAGAGTATTAACAGAAGTGGACTGACTTAAGTCTTGCCTTCGGCAGAACTTGGATAGTTCTGTTTGCTGAGTAGTCAAAAGTCTGTTATGTTCAACGCATTATGGGGCGTGGGGAATCGACACTCGAGAAAGAGCTGGACACTCTTCGCGCCTCCGCTCCGGGTGTAGGAATCATCGGCGTCGGTTTCATTGGTCGAGTTCACATCACTGCAGCGCGTATAGCTGGCGCGAGGTTGATAGGTGTAGTTGACTCGACGCCTGAGAAATCTCGCGCGGCCACACTTGAGTTCCGCGCTGAACAGTATTTCGAAGACGTCCAGTCACTGATTAATCATCCCGACGTCGACGTGATTCATATTTGCACCCCGAATTTTCTTCACTACCCACTCGCAGTGCAGGCGATCTCCCTGGGGAAGCACGTCGTGTGCGAGAAGCCTCTTGCGATGAGCGCAAGCGAAGCGAGCGATTTAGTGCGTCTTGCCGAGGCGGCCCACGTGGTCGCCGCCGTGCCATTGACCTATCGATATAACACGATGGCCCAGGAGGCGCGGCACCGAATTCTGAGCGGGCAACTTGGCGCGATACATGTCGTTCACGGCTCGTATCTTCAGGATTGGCTGCTGTCCGCACGGACTACCAATTGGCGGATCAGTTCAGAGGTTGGTGGGCCCTCTCGAGCCTTTGCCGACATCGGCACCCACTGGTGCGATCTCGCGGAGTGGATGACCGGTCAGCGGATTCTTGAACTCAGCGCCACCATCGAAACAGTGGAGTCGATGCGTCCAACCAAGGGGGCCCACACCTTTGACCCCGTCGGTGAATTCGCTGACAGCCAGTGGAAAGAAGTGGGCACTGAGGATCTTGCGTGTCTGATCTTTCGAATGGACGGCGGTGCGGTCGGAACCTTGACAGTCAGTCAAGTGGCGGCGGGCAGGAAAAATCGAATCCTGATTGAGGTCGATGGACGAGAGGGAAGTATCGAGTTCGACCAGGATCGACCGGATCGTCTGTGGATCGGGGGAGACGAAGTCAACCAAGAGTTGATTCGTAATCCACTCGCGCTTTCTCCAGAGGCACGACGAGTTAGCACCTTGCCGGCCGGTCACCACGAGGGTTTCGTGGACAATTTCGCGGCCTTCTTCCGAGACGTGTACGCCGCCATCAAGTCACCAGAGCGGCCGTATCCCTCATTCTCCGACGGGGCGAGAAGCATTCGCCTGACGGAAGCCGTTTTGAATTCATCTGCGGATCACACCTGGTTCAAGGTAGAGCCGTGAATCGAAGCCACGTGGGTTCGTCTCTGTCGCCGCCTCATGAAACGGTGCTGATCGCCCAGCTGCGCTACTCCGGGAACGAAATATGAAGGCTCTTTCGCGCAAGATTTTCTTCTATGTGTTGACTGCATTCGCCGCGATCACCATCAATTTCTTTATCCCGAGAATAATGCCCGGTAACGCGGTCGACGGCTATCTAGCGAGAGTTCACGGCCGCATAAGCCCTCAGGCCCAACATGCGTTGGGCGTGGCGTTCGGGCTCGATACCCACCAGGGCATCTTCGGTCAGTACTGGGCATATTTGGACAATCTCGCCCATTTCAATCTCGGGATCTCGTTTGTCTACTTTCCAGAACCCGTATCGATGGTCATTCGTCAAAGCCTTCCTTGGACACTCGTTCTCGTCGGCCTTTGCACTGTTATCGCGTTTGTTGTCGGCACCGTGTTGGGAATCTTTGCGGGATGGTGGAGAGGCTCGGCCTTCGACACGGTGGCTACACCAATCGGCGCATTTTTGTCCTCGATGCCATACTTCTGGTTCGGACTCATCGTTGTTGGCTTCTTCGCTCTGAAGCTCAACTGGTTTCCTTCATCGGGTGGCTATAGCTCCGTCGACACGATCGGTGTCAATGCTCCCTTCATAACCAGCGCGCTGACACACGCGGTGTTACCCGCCTTGACCATCGTGGTGTCCGCACTCGGTGCGTGGCTGTTGGGGATGCGCAACATGATGATCAACACGTTGGGCGAGGATTACGTCACCATCGCCAAGGCCAAGGGGCTCTCTAACCGACGAGTGATCTTCGGGTACGCCGCTCGCAACGCCATCTTGCCCAGTGTGGCCGGATTTTCGCTCTCGATTGGCTTCATCGTCGCGGGTGCGCTACTTACCGAAGTGGTGTTTTCATATCCGGGCATCGGCGAGGTTCTCTATCAAGCCATCAGTGGTCGTGACTATCCGCTTATGCAGGGAGTGTTCCTAATGATCACTCTGGCAGTGTTGATCGCCAACTTGGCCGCGGATGTTCTATACGTAATCCTTGACCCACGCGTCAGATCGACGACGTCAGCGAAATGAGCGCTCCCACGAACGTCGCCGTTGCAAAGGTCGGCTTTGGCCGACGCGTGGGAACGAATTTTCACAAGATCTTCAGTTCGTGGAAGGTTACGACCGGCGTCGTCGGAATGGGACTGATCATTCTCGTCGGCGTCATAGGCCCGCACGTGGCGCCGTTCAATCCGAATGCCACTTCCTCGGCGACTTTGGAGGCCCCCTCACTGTCTCACTGGTTTGGCACGACCTTGAGTGGACAAGACGTGCTCTCTCAATTTCTCGTGGGAGCAGGGCCCTCGCTGCTCGTCGGCTTTGTCGCGGCCGCCTTTTCGACCGTTCTGTCCCTCGTTTTCGGACTACTCTCCGCTTACTTGAGAGGCGTCATCGCAGAACTGCTCTCATTGGTGTCCAACGTCTTCCTGGTCATCCCGACGTTGCCGCTGCTCATCGTGGTTGGTGCTTATCTCCCAAGCACCAACTACGTCCTCTTAGCCTTCGTTATTGGATTAACGAGCTGGGCCTGGGGAGCGCGTGTAATTCGCGCCCAAGCGTTGTCACTGAAGTCGCGCGACTACATTCTTGCGGCGCAAGCGACTGGTGAGAGCACATGGAGAGTGCTTGTATACGAACTCCTACCGGGTCTCATTCCCGTGATTGCTGCGTCGTTTCTCTTCACCGTGACGTATGCGATTCTCACCGAAGCGGGACTGGCCTTTTTGGGAATCGGAGACCTCACCAAATGGACGTGGGGAACCATGCTCTATTGGACCCAAAATGACGGTGCTTTTCTCCAGGGTGCCTGGTGGTGGTACGTGCCGCCGGGATTGGCAATCGCATTAGTGGGATTCTTCCTCGCGTTTATCAACTTCGGGATCGACGAACATGTCAACTCTCGTTTGAGGATGACGTCCAAGATCAAAAAGAGGAGAGTCCTTCGACACTTTCGTAATCGCGTATTTGGAGCGAAGAGTTCTTCCGTGCTACCTGGGACTCATGGCGCCATAGGAACCGACGACGTTGCGGACTCCACCGACGATGTCGTGCTGTCGACGGAAGGTCTCAGCGTCTTGTTTGGCACGCAGAAGCCCATCATCGCGGTAGACGACGTCAGTTTCTCTGTGAGGAGGGGCGAGATATTCGGCATCGCGGGTGAGTCTGGCTGCGGAAAGACGACCTTGCTCAACACGATCGCTCGGATTCTGCCACGCGGGGCCGACGTCATCGACGGCGAGATAGTGCTACGACCGAAGAATGGACCTGAGGTCGACATCTTGAAGGTGAAGGGGGAGGACCTCAGAAAGATTCGTTGGTCGAAGATCGCCATCGTCACCCAGGCCTCTATGAACGCCTTGAACCCCGTCATTACCGTTGAACGCCAGCTCCTTGATGTGCTCAAGGCGCACGACTTCGGCAAGAGCAGGCGAGACCGAGTGGCCCGGGCGCGCGAACTCATGGTGTTGGTCGGAATATCCCCGGACCGCCTGAAATCATTCCCTCACCAGCTGTCGGGCGGGATGCGACAGCGCGTCATGATCGCTATGTCCCTTGCGCTCGAGCCCGATCTGCTGTTGCTGGACGAGCCTACGACTGCTTTGGACGTGGTTACTCAACGCCAGATTGTGGACGAGGTGCTTCGCATTAGGGACCGTATGGGCATTTCCATCGTCTTTGTCACACACGACCTTTCACTGTTGATCGAGACGGCAGACCGTGTGGCGATCATGTACGCCGGCAAGATCGTAGAGATCGCCACCTGCGACCAGTTGCGAATCGCCGCGTCGCATCCATATACCAAGGCGCTGCTCGTGTCAATGCCGACGATCGAGGGCCGGCCGGGGGACGCTGAGCAGCTACAAGGTTCGCCACCCGACATGCGCGCGCTGCCGACGGGATGTCGATTCCAATCGCGGTGCAAATATGCCGACGAAGTGTGCGTCGAGCAGGAGCCTCTTCTGCGGCCAGTCCACGAAGAAGACGAGACAGTGCAGATGGTGGCGTGTCACATCGGCGACCCGCGTGTAGTGATGGACAGGCCGCTTCGGTTGTCTGCCTTATCAACCGAGGAAGTCAACGTATGACCGACACTCCTGACATCGACACTTCAGCGGTGCTCCAGACGAAAGACGTCTCACTGGAGTTTCCGGTCTCGACCTCTGCGGTTCGGGTGCTGGGAGCGAGGAAGGTTGTCCACGCCGTCGAAAATGTCTCCATCCGATTGGCCCGAGGTTCAGCCACCGCCTTGGTCGGCGAGTCCGGATCGGGAAAGTCGACCCTGGCGCGACTACTGGCTGGGCTATACGTCCCGACCCGTGGCGAGGTCTTGCTGGACGGACAGTCAGTGAACGTGAAGTCGCTCAGAAAATTCCGGGCGTACTCACAACACGTGCAACTTATTCTTCAAGATCCCTACGCGTCACTCAACCCCCACCGGACGATTGGCTATCACGTGACGCGGCCGCTGAAGATCCATGGGTTCGTCACTCGCAAAACCCCCCGCTCAGAGGTGATTGAGGAAGGCTGCCGGTTGCTCGAACAGGTCGGCCTCACCCCGGGAATCAATTTCTTCAGCTGTTATCCGCATCAACTGTCGGGTGGGCAGCGACAGAGAGCATCCATCGCTCGAGCTCTGGCCGCGCGCCCGAAGGTCTTGATTGCCGACGAACCGGTCTCGATGCTCGATGTCTCGCTTCGTCGAGGCATTCTCGAACTTCTCAAGGGACTCCAGCGCAACGGATTGACGATCTTCTACATCACTCACGACTTGCCTTCGGCCGCATACTTTGCTGAAGACATTGCCGTCATGTACGCCGGTGAAGTTGTTGAGCGAGGACCGGCTCGACGACTGGTTGAACATCCCGTTCACCCCTACACCCAGTTGCTGTTGTCGGCCACCCCGGACGCATTTCGCACTCAGAGGTCGACGAGTGTGATCGCGCAAGGAGAGGCGCCGAGTCTCATTGATCTACCGAGCGGATGTCCTTTTCATCCGAGGTGTCCCCAGGCGATGGCCAGGTGCTCGATTGAAAAGCCGACGCTCATCCGGGCTAACCAGAGCCAATGGGGGAGTTGTTGGCTCATCGAGCCCGCAGACGTTTTAGAGGTCTCAATATCAAATGGGAAACAGGGGGCCGCGGGTTAGTGCTCGTGCTCAAAACGAAAGGGAATATCAACATGAAGAGAAATGGAATTCCGGGAGGAAAACTTGTCGTCAGTTTGGCGATAATCCTTTCGGGTCTGAGCGGCGTGACGGCACTTGCAACGGCTGGAGCATCATCAGGTTCGAGTAACGCAGTATTGACTGTCTGTAACGGGACTGGCGGCCCTTACTCCACCAATTTCAACCCCCTGTCGGCGGGCAGCCCGACGCTTACAGGAGAAGGGGGACAGGACTCGCTGGTCTATGAGTCGCTGTTGCAATTCAACTATGCCAATTCCTCGGAAGTCATTCCGTGGTTGGCTACGAAGTACGCCTGGTCCAATGACGGTAAGACGCTGACCTTTGATATTCGAAAGAACGTTCACTGGTCGGATGGAAAACTCTTTACCGCCAACGACGTGGTGTTCACATTCAACCTGATCAAGAAGTATCCAGCGCTGAACCTGGGCGGGCTGAACTTCACGTCCATCAGCGCCCCCAACGAGTGGACAGTAGTGATCCAACTGCCAACCCCGAGTTACTCGGCGCTGTACTACTTGGCGAGTCAGCTGATCGTTCCCCAGCACATCTGGGCGAAAGTCAGCAATCCCGTCAATGACTTGAACCTCAATCCCATTGGCACGGGCCCGTACCTCCTCAAGACCTTTACGTCACAGGTCATCACGTTGGTCAAGAACCCTCACTATTGGGGAACCGAGCCCGCGGTGAGCACGATTGAATACCCGACGTACTACACCAACGGCGCGGCGGAAGCGGCGCTGGACACGAACAACTGTCAATGGGGAGCACCGTTCTTGGCATCGGTGAAGAAGTACCACTCATCGGGCGACGGTTCGCACACACTGTGGTTTCCACCAACCTCGAGCGTGATGTTGATTCCCAACATGACGGTCTACCCCTTGAACATCCTGGCGTTCCGCCAGGCCGTGAGTGAAGCGATCAATCGTCCAGCGTTCTCGCACAACGCTGACTTGGGTGAAGAAGAAGTGATCTCGAACGCGACCGGATTGGTACTGCCGCGCGACAAGGACGTCTTGGCACCCCAGTATGCCAACGACAATCTGACCTACAACCTGAAGGCCGCGAAGAAGAAGTTGATCGCCGCGGGATTTACGTACAAGGGCAGCAGTCTGTACGCTCCCAATGGAAAGCCGGTCAAGTTGTCAGTGTCAGTTGACGCCGGCTTCTCGGACTGGCTCGCGGGCATGCCCACCATTGTCGAAAACCTCAACCAGCTCGGTGTGGACGCGACCTTGTCGGCGCCGTCCAACACTGTCTATCTCTCGGACTTGGCTGATGGAAACTTCGACTTTGCCATCTGGACCCAGTTTGCCAGCGGTCCCGGCCCGTACTATCAGTTCGCCGAGATGCTGGACAGCAGCTTCGCCGCTCCGATCGGAAAAGCGGCAGTGTCTAACTACGGTCGCTGGAATAACGCGGCAACAAATGCCGCCATCAACGAATACGCGAGTACAAACAATGCAGCGACCCAGCTCAAGGCGATGTACACGATTGAGGGAATAATGGTCAATCAGGTACCGCTCTTCCCGCTGGAGTATCAAGTCGCCTTCGGAGAAGCCAACACCAAGCTCTTCACGGGGTGGCCCACGACCAAGAATCCGTACGCGACACTCTCGCCGTACGAGGGTAACTCCAACGAATTCGTAGTGCTCCACATCAAGCCAGGGAAATAGGGGGACCGCAAGGGACACGTGGGCACTGAGTCGAGAGTCGTCGGCACAGTGCCCGCGTGAAGAAGGCATTGCTTCAAACGATTTACAAATAAACCACAACAGACGGGCGAGAGCCCGCCGGAATAAGGAGTAACAATGAGACTTGGTTTCTACACCAATTACTCGGAAGGCATAGCTGAGTTCGCGCACGAAATCGGCTGCACTTCACTGGAACTGTCGGCCTGGCCAACTTCGTCGCTCAACGCTGACACGGTGACGGACGATCGTATTGCAGAGATTCGCAAGGACCTCGATGGCAAGAACATACAGATTTCGGCGTTGGGCTACTACCCGAACTATCTGCTCCCGGACAAGGCGTACGCGGATGAAGCGAAACGCTACTTCGGCAAACTGCTCGAGCTCGCCGATCGAATGGACGTGCGCACCGTCTGCACTTTCGTAGGTCAGATCCCGGGCGTGACCGTGAACGAATGCTTCGAGCCATTTGCGGAACTTTTCACTAAGTTCACCGATCGTGCGACGGAGTTGGGCATTCGCATTGGCATCGAGAACTGCCCGATGGTCGACTATCAGACCAGGTTGGGCGGCAATATTGCCTACAGCCCCGAAATTTGGGAGGAGATGTTTCGACTAGTGCCATCGCCCGCCTTGGGAATCGAGTTGGACCCATCGCACTTTGTGTTCCTCGGCATTGACTATGTGCAGGCAGTACGTGACTTCGGGCACCGCATCTTCCACGTGCACGGGAAGGACGTGGATATCAACGAAGCCAAGCGTGCACGACAGGGCATGTTCGGCCAAGCCGTCGGCAAAATTGAGGGCTTCGGCAACGGTTGGTGGCGATTCCGTGCGCCCGGCTTTGGACTCGTGAAGTGGCCCGATCTGATATCGGCATTGATCGACAGCGGTTACGACGGAAACATCGACATTGAACACGAAGACGAAGTGTTTGCGAAGGCGGCTTTGGCCAGCGTGGAAGAAGAGGCCGACATCGTCTCGATGTTCGGTCGCGAACGAAATGGCTTGATACTTGGATTCAAGTACCTCCAGTTGTACGCACCTCCCTTCGAAAGCTCGGATCTGCTGCCGCACTCGCCGAACTTCGAAGATGCCGACCTTCCGATCGGATAGAGGGAACCAGGGGCTTTAAATCCCTCTCTCTAATAAACCGTTATCCCTCGGCTCTTTGCGAGACCTGTGGCCACTGATCAGATTCGATCGCTCGAAACTGATCAGTGGCAACGGGCCGATCCCAACACCAGAGAGCCAATTTGATTGAAGAGAGCACTAATGGTGAACGGGCTACTGAAGCAAGCGGTAGCCCGTTCACTAGGACAGCCCTACCGCGTCATGGTCGGTTTTTTCTTGCTTGGTCTGATGTTTGGAAGTTGGGTCCCGCGGATTCCGGCGGTGAAAGCCAGCATTCATCTTTCATCGGGCACGCTCGGATTCGAACTGCTGGCTCCGGCGCTCGGCGCGATTCTGGCGATGATCGGTGCAGGAGCATTGGTCGCCACATACGGGAGCCGAACGGTTCTGCGAATAGCAACACTTCTTCTCGCGATTCCGGCCGTGTTCATTGGACTCGCAAATACCAAGAGTGAACTGTTCTTAGCGCTTCTCGTGTGGGGGGCGGGTAGCGGTAGCGCTGACGTAGCACTGAACTCGCAAGGCGTTCTGATCCAGGCCGTGTCAGAGAAGTTGCTGATGCCAACGTTTCACGGCATGTTTAGCCTGGGCGCGCTGTTTGGTGGCATCTGTGGCTCCTTCGCGGCAGGCTTCGGTATGCCCGTGAGTCTGCAATTGGGGATCACGGGCTTTGTTGTCTTAGTTGTCGGTGAGTTGACAACGTTTGGAATGCTGGCTGGATCTACACCGGGGATAGAAAAGAACAAGCGATTTGTTCGCCCGGATCGCCAACTCTTGCTACTTGGTCTCTTTGGGTTTGCAGCGCTGGTCTGCGAAGGCGCGGCGTCAGACTGGAGCGCCGTGTATTTAAGAATCCATCTGAGCGTCTCGGCGGGCGTGGCGGGACTCGCCTACGTCGTCTTCGCCGTCGCGATGATAACCATGCGACTAGCTGGACATCGTGTCATTGATCGCTACGGAGGCAAGCGAATGATCGTCATTTCGAGTTCGTTCGGCGCCGTCTTCTTTGCTGCAGGTCTCGCCATCGACTCGGTGGTGTCAGTGCTCGTTGGTTTCGCGGCCCTCGGCATGGGTCTGGCGTGTTGCGCACCGCTGGCAATTGGTGCTGCTGGTCAGCGATCAGAGTCAGGCCCTTCTGTCGCAACAGTGACGACGATGAGCTACTTCGGACTGCTGGCAGGACCGCCAGTCATCGGCGCTTTGGCTGGTGCATTGGGACTTACTAAGGCGTTGTACTTGGTGCCGCTGATGGCCGTCGTGTGCGCCGCCATTGCGAGTTTCAGAAATGTGAATTTTGGTAGTAAAAGGTCATCGAGCGAGCGTTGAGGCTGAGTTTTTTGGAAGTTGCGCGCGACGCTGATGTAGCCTCAGTTCGACTCACGAAGTGAGGCGTGCCTAGGGTTCCGCCGGTCGCCACCGGGCTGGTCCGAGAGACACAGCATTCTGACTCAAGTCAGGTGTTCCACGGCGGGATAAAAACCCGGGAGGTCAGCCATCCGGCTGTCTTTTGGGCCGGGCGAACCGATGGAGCCGTTTACCGTGAAGTCAGACGAAGCTTTCGAATATCACCAGAACTACGGACCCGAAGCGCGTCGCGCTGTTGAGGCTGAAGCGTCACTGCCGACCACTCGATGGGAAGAGGAAATCGCTCGAGGTCTCGAACTCGGCCTTCCCGGAGCCGAATCAATTGTTGATCGGAGAATCCCAACATTTTCTCGCGGCGAACTGCCTCACTTTGCCGGTATCAACACGTTTCTGAAAGCTCCGTACGTCGAGGACGTCAGAAGGTGCGGCGAGTACGACGTGTCGATCGTGGGTGCCCCGTTTGACGGTGGCACAACCTATCGAGCGGGCACACGCTTCGGGCCCCAAGGGATAAGAAAGATATCGGCTCTGTACGGCCCATACAGCTTTGAACTCGGCGTCGATCTCCGGGAGTCGATAACAATCGGCGACCTCGGTGACATCTTCACCATTCCGGGCAACATCGAAAAGACCTTCGACCAGATAACGAAGGCGGTTAGTCACGTGTATTCGTCTGGCTCCTTTCCGGTGGTGCTCGGAGGGGACCACTCCATTGGGTATCCGACGACTCGTGGTGTTGCAGAAAATCTCAGCGGCAAGTTAGGCATTATTCACTTCGACCGACACGTCGACACCCAAGAGACGGATCTTGATGAACGCATGCACACCACGCCTTGGTTCCACGCCACGGATCTACCGAATGTTCCTCCCGAGAATCTGGTGCAAATCGGAATAGGTGGATGGCAAGCGCCACGACCGGGTGTGAAGGTGGGTCGCGAGCGCGGGACCACGGTCATGACAGTGACGGACTGCGTCGAAATGGGCATTGACGCCGCGGCGGAGCGAGCACTCGAGGTCGCGTGGAAGGGCGCCGAGGCCGTGTGGCTTTCCTTCGACGTGGATTGCCTCGACGCGGCATTCGTGCCAGGGACTGGTTGGCCGGAACCGGGGGGATTTCTTCCGCGCGAAGTATTGAAATTCATACAGTTGATTGCCGAGCGCCCGCTGGCGGGTATTGAAGTTGTGGAGTGTTCGCCGCCGTACGACAACGCCGAAATAACTGCTCTCATTTCGGCGCGTGTCATTTGCGACACTTTGGGATGTCTGGTTCGAGCTGATCACCTTCCGAAAGGTTGTCATCGTGGCGGCCAAGAAAAGAGTTAGTGACATGTCCCGTCGAGACCGCTCCCATTGGACTCCTCGATGCAACTGAGCATCCACGAGCAGGAGAAGTTGCTAATTCACGTCGCGGCGATGGTGGCACGTGACCGCAAGGAGCGCGGCCTGTTGCTCAACTATCCCGAGTCCGTTGCGCTGCTGTGTTCCTTTGTCATGGAAGGAGCGCGCGATGGAAAAGGAGTATCGGAGCTGGCTGAGTCGACCAGGCATGTTCTGTCGCGCGAGGATGTGATGGAAGGCGTTCCGGAGATGCTCAGGGAAGTGCAGATCGAGGCGACGTTTCTTGACGGAACGAAATTGGTGACCGTGCACCACCCAATACCGTGAACGAATCTGGCGCCACTCCAATGATCCCCGGGCAGATAATCGTCGGCACAACGCCGCTTGAGCTGCATATTGATCCTGCGGTGGTGTTGATCGTGTCCAACACCGCCGACCGGCCGATTCAGGTGGGATCGCATTTTCACTTTTTCGAAGTCAATAAATCGCTATCGTTTGACCGCGACGCAGCCTGGGGCCATCGCCTGGCAATTCCTGCCGGAACTGCGGTTCGATTTGAACCCGGAATTGAGAAACAAGTTGGTCTCGCTCCCCTACGTGGAAATCGAGTCGTCCTTGGCCTGCGAGGCCTCGTCGGAGGGAACTTGGATCGAGACAGAGAGGCGTCAACATGACGAGCCTCTCTCGTGAACGCTACGTGGCCCTTTACGGCCCGACAGTCGGCGATCGGATCAGATTGGCCGACACGGATATCTGGATCGAGGCAACTGAAGACCGGTCGGGGCCAGGAGATGAGGCAGTATTTGGCGGCGGCAAGGTCGTACGCGAATCCATGGGACAGTCATTCGCTACCCGTGCCGAGGGGACACCCGATCTGGTGATTACCGGAGTGGTCGTCCTCGACCACTGGGGGATTATCAAGTGCGACCTAGGTGTTCGAGACGGTCGAATCGTGGCATTGGGAAAGGCAGGTAATCCGGACATTTCCGACGGCATTCATCCGAAGCTGATTATTGGACCCTCGACAGAAATTCTTTCGGGTAACGGCTACATCATTACTGCCGGGGGCGTCGACTGCCACGTGCACTTCATTTGTCCTCAAATCATCGACGAAGCGCTCGGGGCGGGAATGACCACACTCGTTGGCGGAGGCACGGGACCAGCGGAAGGTTCGAAAGCGACGACGGTCACTCCCGGTAGTTGGTATATGGCACGGATGTTGGAGGCGCTAGACGATCTTCCCGTCAACGTGGCGCTCCTCGGCAAGGGCAATACCGTCTCGCGCGAGGCAATGTGGGAGCAACTTCGTGGCGGAGCAGCGGGCTTTAAGTTACACGAAGACTGGGGCTCCACGCCGGCGGTCATCGACACGTGCTTGAGCGTCGCGGATGATGCGGGGGTGCAGGTCGCACTGCATAGCGACACCACCAATGAGGCGGGATTCGTCGAAGACACGATTGCCGCCATAGCAGGAAGAACTATTCACGCCTATCACACCGAGGGCGCCGGTGGGGGACACGCGCCCGACATCCTCACCGTCGCGGGCCACCCCAACGTCTTACCGTCCTCGACGAATCCAACGATGCCGCACACCTTGAATACCGTTGACGAACACCTCGACATGTTGATGGTGTGCCACCACCTCAATCCGGCAGTACCGGAAGACCTGGCCTTCGCCGAGAGTCGAATTCGCGCAACAACGATTGCCGCTGAGGACATTTTGCACGACATGGGCGCGATCTCGATGATCGGCTCGGACTCTCAGGCCATGGGACGCATTGGCGAGACTGTACGACGGACGTGGCAGACGGCGCACGTGATGAAGCAGGGAAGGGGAGCGTTACCGGGTGACGGCCCATCGGACAATTTCCGCGCTCGTCGTTACATTGCCAAGTACACCATCTGTCCGGCGGTCGCCCATGGAATGGCTAGTGAGATCGGTTCCGTTGAGGTCGGGAAGCTCGCCGACTTGGTTCTCTGGCAACCCGCGTTCTTTGGCGTGAGGCCCCACGTCGTTCTCAAGGGAGGGATGATTACCTGGGCCGCGATGGGCGACGCAAATGCGTCTATTCCTACGCCGCAGCCCGTCTTGCCTCGCCCGATGTTCGGTGCCGCCGCGAAGGTGGCGCGTTCAACGAGTGTGGCTTTTGTTTCACCCACCGCCCTTGAGGACGGACTGGCCGATCGACTCGATGTACAACGACGTTTCGTTGCGGTCGAGAACGTCAGGCGGCTCAGGAAGGAGCAGATGCCAAATAATGGGGGACTTCCCGAAATACAAGTGATGCCCGACTCTTTCACGGCGGTCATCGATGGCGAGGTGGTAGAGCCAGCACCGGCACGAGAACTTCCGATGGCGCAGCGCTACTTCATCTTCTAGAAAGGACTGGTTAATTTCTGTCTAAAGCGTTGACCCTCCTACTTGCCGATACGCGGCTTCCCAGTGGAGCCCACGTTCATTCTGGTGGCGTTGAGCAGGCGGTTGATGACGGCGTAATTCGTAACGTCACGACCATGGAGGATTACCTTGAGGGTCGGCTGCTGACGTCCGGGCGCCTCTTTGCTCACGTGGCTGCTCGCGCGTGTGTCCTTGCTGGGAGTCGCGAGCGAAGCGCCGATGTTGCTCACTTGATTGCAATGGATGACGAAGTCAGCGCACGTGTCGTTTCGCCGGCAACGCGCCGCTCGGTTCGCACCCAAGGGCGGTCACTCTTGAAGACAGCTTTGGCGCTCTATAACTTCGGCGAGATCGAGACCATCTTGAGAAGCATCCCCGATGGACCGTACCTTCCCGTCGTCCAGGGAGTGTTGACGTGCTTCGGCGGTCTCGCACCCCGCGACGCGACGCTCCAGTCTGCTTACGGGTCGATCGCGTCAACCGCATCCGCGGCACTTCGACTCTTGGGACTCGATCCGATGTCGGTCGCGATCGTCTTGAGAGATATGTCACCAGCAATTGACGCCGTTGCAATGGAAGCCGGATTGGCATCAACCAAAGAGGTTGAGCTGTTGCCTTCGCCCGCCAGTCCTCTCAGCGACCATATGGCCGAGCGCCACGCGATTCGAGAGGAGCGTCTCTTTGCCAGTTGAACATGCGCACATTCACGCCGAAGAATCTCAGTTAAACCGGTACGTCATGAGCCGAGACGACCATGTTCGTGATGCTCGAAAGAGCGGACCGCTCGTGTTGGGAATTGGGGGTCCTGTAGGCAGCGGCAAGACGGCGCTCGTTGCCGACTTCTGTCGTTCGCTCGGCTCGCAGTTGAGTATCGCGGTCGTGACGAACGATATCTACACCACCGAGGACGCCGAGTTCTTGCGGCGTGCAGCAGTGCTCCCCGACGAGCGAATCATCGCGGTGGAAACCGGATGCTGTCCGCACACCGCCATTCGCGACGACATAACGGCTAACAGCGAGGCCGTGAATCGGCTCGAGGATCAGTTTCCAGATGTCGAACTCATCATTGTGGAAAGCGGAGGCGACAATCTTACTGCCACCTTCAGCTATGGACTCGTGGACCGCCAAATATTCGTGGTTGATGTTGCGGGCGGTGACAAAGTCCCTCGAAAGGGTGGTCCGGGCATCACTCGTTCAGATCTCCTGATTGTCAACAAGATTGATCTAGCTGAGATGGTCGGAGCGAATCTAGGGATCATGGAGTCTGACGCTCACCGCATGAGAGGAGACGGTCCCGTATTTCTGGTATCGGTGCGGAGCGGTTCGGGAATGGAGGCGGCACGTCACTGGGTGCTCAACTGGGTGCATTCGGCGCGGGCGAAGCGACATTGATACAAAGCGATCGCTGCGATGGATTGATTGAGATTGCGGTGGAGGCCGACGAAATCGGGCGACTGCGGTACTCCACACTTCGTTCGATGGGCGCACTTGCAGTGAGAATTGCCGACGACCGCGCATGGATTGTAGGTACCAGCGCAAGTCCTATCGGCGGAGACGAACTACGAGTTGAAATGAGTGTCGGCGATGGAGCTTCCCTTTCCGTACATTCGACGTCCGCCACGCTGGCGCGCGCGGCCGCGCGCCCCATCGATTCTCATATCGACATTTCAGCGATCGTGGGGAAGGGTGGTGGGCTTCGTTGGTCGCCGGAACCGACCGTCGCCGCGGCGGGCAGTTCGCACAGATCGACAGCTCACGTAGTCATGCACCCAGATTCCTGGCTGGTTTGGAGCGAGGCAATTACTTTGGGTCGGTTTAACGAGGACTGGGGTTCTTTGTCAAGCCAGTTGCGGGTCGATATTGGTGGCCGCCCGAGGATTGTCAGTTCCTTAGAGGTGGGCCCGGCTTATCCTGCGTGGTCCTCCTCAGCAGTAATGAACGAAGCCCGCTCCGTATGCAGTGTCGTAATCATTGACGAGAGATTCGACAATATCGACTCGTCGGTACAGTCAGATACCTCGTTGATTCTGCCTCTGCGAGGGGGCGGAATCCAGCTCATGTCATGGGGTGATTCAATATTGGAATGCATGACTGAATTGCTTTCGATTGCGAATCACAGAACTCTCCGGGCATGTCGCGAGCGTTGTTTAGGTTTTATTTTCGAACAAGTCAACTGAGTTGCGAGCGTGTTTTACTTTGCACGACGGCCTGGGTTGAGGTCGGAATCTGATGCTTTCGGTCTCTCCGAGAGCAGAATTGGACTCGTGTCGACGAACATTTTTTTATCGCCGGCGGAGTCAACGGGCATATCTTCCCAATGACCCCTTGCACGATATGCAATTGCAGTCCGTCAGGAACGCAGTCGCCACCCCAAGAAATTCGAGGGATCAATGGTGATTATTGGTCGATCACCTGGAAAACTGAGCCAATACAGCTTTACCATTTCATTAAGTCAATCGTCGTCCGTCGCTGGCGGCGTTGCTGACGAAGTAAAGGGGACGAACGGGATAGCCCCGCTTCGGTTGCGTCGGGCGTCCCTCAAGCAATAGGTGACTTGTCCAGTAGGAGTTATAGGATATCGCCTACCGCTGTTGTGTCGCGAGCGAGCGCCGCGACATTTAAGGAATGAAGGAGACCGCGATGAGTGGTGAGTGGGGTTTTGAAACGCGTCAGATTCACGCAGGAACCGCGCCAGATCCAACGACGAACGCGCGAGCGATTCCGATCTACCAAACGACGAGCTACGTCTTTCGTGACACCGACCACGCAGCCGCACTCTTCGGACTAGCAGAACTCGGCAATATCTATACCCGCATCATGAACCCGACGCAGAATGCGTTCGAAGAACGAATTGCCTCACTCGAAGGCGGTGTCGCGGCGCTGGCGGTCTCTTCAGGTCAGGCGGCCGAGACCATAGCCTTGCTCAATCTCGCGGAGAACGGCGGCCACATCGTTTCCTCCACGTCGCTCTATGGGGGGACGTACAACCTGTTTCACTACACGTTGCCCAAGCTCGGCATCGAGACGACGTTCGTCGCGAACCCCGATGATCTCGAAGAGTGGGCGGCTGCAGTGCGCCCGAACACCAAGGCATTCTTTGCGGAGACGCTTGGCAATCCAAAAGGCGACGTCCTCAACTTCGAGGGTGTCTCGAAGGTCGCCCACGATAACAAGATTCCTCTTGTCATCGACAACACGCTCGCCACACCCTTCCTCTGTCGTCCCCTCGAGCACGGCGCGGACATCGTGGTGCACTCCGCGACGAAGTTCATCGGAGGTCACGGCACGTCGATTGGTGGTCTCATTGTGGACGGCGGCACCTTTGACTATGAGGGCAGCGGTCGCTTTCCGTCGTTCACAGAACCCGACCCGAGCTACCACGGTCTCATCTTCGGGCAGCTGCCCGACTTCCTCTTTCCCGCGCGCTTCGTGCTGAAGGCCCGCTTGCAGTACCTGCGAGACATCGGAGCAGCTATCGCTCCGCTCAACTCGTTCCTCTTCCTCCAGGGCCTTGAGACGCTCAGCCTTCGCATGGAGCGGCACGTCGCGAACGCGACGGCCGTGGCCAACTGGCTAGAAGCACGAGAGGACGTCTTGTGGGTCAACTATCCGGGACTGGCGTCCAGCCCGTGGCACGCCCTCCAACAGCGCTACCTGCCTCGCGGGGCCGGATCGGTGCTCGCCTTCGGTATCACCGGCGGTATTGATGCGGGCCGCCAGTTCATCGAGGGCCTGGAGCTCTTCAGCCATCTCGCGAACGTCGGTGATGCAAAGAGCCTCGCCATTCACCCCGCGTCGACGACACACTCCCAGCTCACCGAAGAGGAGCAGGTCTCGACGGGCGTGAGCCCGGACCTGGTGCGTCTCTCGGTTGGCATCGAGTCGATCGAGGACATCCTCGCCGACCTCGACGCGGGCTTTCGCGCGATCAAGGGAGCATGACCTCACCGAGCAACTACTGGCGACCGGGCGACGAGCCGGGGGCACGACGCTTAGTGACGCTGTCAGGTGACGAGCGCCGAGGCTTTGTGCTCGAAGGCGGCGGTCACCTGGGCGACGTCACCGTGGCGTACGAAACGTGGGGTCAGCTCAACGCGGAGCGATCAAATGGTGTGCTCGTCGAGCACGCGCTAACCGGTGACTCTCACGCCACCGGCGCCGCGGGCGCTGGTCATCCCACGCCAGGATGGTGGAGCGGACTCATCGGTCCCGGTCTCGCCATGGACACCGACAAATTCTTCGTCGTGTGCCCCAATGTGCTCGGTGGGGCTCAGGGCACGACCGGACCTTCCTCACTTGCCGATGATGGTGTGCCGTTCGGTTCGCGTTTTTCGGTCATCACCGTGCGCGACCAAGTGTCGGTCGAGGTCGCCCTCGCCGACTGGCTAGGGGTGGAGACGTGGTACGCCGTCATTGGCGGTTCGATGGGTGGCATGCGCGCGCTGGAGTGGGCGGTCGAATACCCGGAGCGAGTCGCGCGGTTGGTCGTGCTCGCCGTCGGTGCGGCGTCCACCGCTGAGGAGATCGCACAGAGCTGGCTCCAGATCCGCGCTATCAAGGCTGATCCGAACTTTCGAGGTGGCGACTACTACGACGGTCCGAGTCCGAACGAAGGGCTCGCGATCGCCCGAGGTCTCGGTCAGATCACCTACCGCACCGCCGACGAGTTCGAAGCTCGATTTGCTCGTCGAGCGCAAAACGATGACAGCGTGCTCGAGGGCGGACAGTACGCCATCGAGTCCTACCTCGGGTATCACGGTGAAAAGCTGGCTCGCCGATTCGATGCGAATAGCTACATCGTCCTGAGCGAGGCGATGAACCATCACGACGTGGGCCGAGGTCGCGGGGGAGTGCCCGCGGCGCTCGGCGCCATTCGCGCACAGACCACCGTGCTCGGCATCGACTCGGACCGTCTGTACCCACTTCGCCTGCAAGAGGAGCTCGTTGAGCTCATCCCCACAGCAACATCGCTGCACGTCATCTCTTCGTTGGTCGGTCACGATGGGTTCTTGCTCGAGGTGGACCAGATCGGCAAGGTCGTCGAGGAGGCGCTTCGTTAGCGACAGTGGACGGGTGACGCCTCGCCTCGCGTCGTGGTGAGGAAAAGACTCGCAACGTACTATGAGACATGACCGACTGGGTAACCGTATCGGCGTTCGTGACGGGCGGCGGGACGTTGGTTCTCGCGGGCGCCACGTTCGCCTCGGTGCGCTCCGCCAACAGATCTTCACGCGTTGCTGAACAAGCGCTCCTTTCGGGCATCCGTCCTCTACTGATGACCTCGAGACCATCGGACGCCACCCTCAAGGTCGGTTTTGCCGACGACCACTTTGTTGAGGTGCCCGGTGGAAGCGCCACCGCAGAAGCGACCGAGTCCTCCGTCTACCTCACCCTTTCGCTGAGGAACGTCGGCAACGGCATGGCCATCATGCACGGCTGGCGCGCCGAGCTGTCAAGGGATCTCTCGAGCGTGACGCGACCGCCGGTTGAAGAGTTTCGCCGGCTCACCAGAGACCTCTACGTCGCCGTCGGGGACGTGTCGTTTTGGCAAGGCGCCTACCGTGATCCGACAGAACCGGAGTTCTCAGAAGTGACCGCTCGAATCACGGCGCGAGAGAGGTTCTTCTTGGACATCCTCTATGGAGATCACCAAGGTGGTCAGCGTGTGATCAGCCGATTCTCGATCATCGCGCGCGGTGATGGAGCCTGGTACGCGACGGTGGTGCGACATTGGAACGTCGACCAGCCTGATCCTCGATAGCGCGAGTTCCCGGCAATGTATTCTTCCCAACTCACAACGGAGCAATGAATGGCGCGAGTTCTCATCACTGGCTCATCGGAAGGCCTGGGACTGATGGCGGGCCAAATTCTCGTGCAAGAAGGGCACGAGGTCACGCTGCACGCGCGCAACGAACAGCGCGCCGCCGACGTAGAGGCGTCGCTGCCAGAGGCGGCGCACGTCCTCGTTGGCGATGTGTCGAGCATCGCGGGAATGACGTCGGTCGCTGCGCAGGCCAATGAAATCGGGCGCTACGACGCGGTGATCCACAATGTCGGCGTCGGCTACCGCGAACAAGCGCACCACGAAACGGCGGATGGGCTGAGTCACGTCTTTGCCATCAACGTGCTTGCTCCGTATCTGCTCTCCGCGCTGATGACGCCACCTGATCGACTCGTCTACTTGAGCTCCGGCCTACATCGTGGCAGCAATCCGAGTCTCTCGGATCTTCAGTGGAAGACGAGAGCCTGGAACGGCCTCCAGGCGTATTCGGACTCAAAGCTCTTCGACATCGTTCTCGCCTTCGCGGTCGCGCGCCGATGGAAGTCGGTGCTGTCGAACGCCCTTGAACCTGGTTGGGTGCCAACGAAGATGGGCGGTCCCGGTGCGCCTGATGATCTCGTGCAAGGTTCGATCACCCAGGCGTGGCTCGCCGTTAGTGACGACGCCGCGGCGGAAGTATCGGGGGAGTACTTCTACCATCAACGACAGCGAGAGTGCAGCGCCGCTGCGCGAGACGTCGACGTCCAGGAAGGACTGTTGGCCGCGTGCGCATCGTTCTCTGGAGTGGAGCTTCCCTAGAAGAGTGGCTCACTACTCGTCGACGGGCGTGGGCGGGTGGCCGAATAAGTATCGAATCGATGAGATGAGTCCGGTGTCCCAGTTGCCCACCAGCTCCCACGCGCGACCGATGCCGATCAGCAGCGACGCGATGAGAACATCGCCGATGATGCTGAGGTCGCTACTCGCGCGGGGATGGTCGAGCAGACGCAGGCCGTAGACAATCTGGAATCCAAAGACGGCGGTCAGTCCCAAGATCAAGGGCAGCTGGTGTCGGCGGTGCTGTTGTGACACCGGTTGCGCCAGTGTCGTGCGAACGCCCGCGCCGACGAAGAGTACGCCGAGCAAGCCCATGATGAGCGAGGGGTAGCCAGTGTTGTTGCCGGGCACCATCCCGTAGAGCGAGACGACCAACGCGTTCGTGAAGGCGAAGAGGGACGCGGCAGCGCGGAAGTCGCCGATCTCCTCTGAATCCTCGCTGGTGCGTCGTTTCACCACGGTCACCGCGACGAACAAGAGTCCAATGAGTGTGGCCGCGGATTCTGCGATGACCTCGTAGAGGAGGGTGAAACTACTCGTTATCACGACGTACGGTCCCATCCTCTGCGTTCACTACCTCGGACCTTACGGGCAACGGTGAGGGGTAACTGAGTTCATATCGCGGCCTGCCGACGAGGGCACGGTGTCGATCAGCGCGGCGAGTGCAGCCGTGATCCCATTCTGCGTCGTTCGCGTCCTCAGCGAGCCATCCATCAACATCGCCACCGACCCCGAAAACGCGGCGTCCCAATCGCCAGTGTTTCAAGGGAAATCGTCGCCAATTTGCGCCGCCCTTCCGCCAGATGCAAGCGTTGTTACCCAATGGGGGAACGTCGGATACCGCATTTCACGTGGAGTTACGCATTAGTAAGGGCATCAGTCCTTGTCTCGCTAGTCCTGACACTCATCGCGGGTTCGCAGGTCTCGTTCTTGGGTGCTGCGAGCGCGACGGTGGGCGAGTCGTTCCACGAGTTGCCCTGGACGGGCGAAGCCGGTGTCTCTCAGTCCTCACGTTGCGCGTCCATCTCCCCCGGCTACGCCTGCACGGTCGGCGGGTACGCGGCGTGGCTCACGCACCCGAGCGGCTGGGCGTGGAGCGACTACGGCGGGTCCTATCCCAGCCACAACGCCTATGGCCCGCACAACTGCACGCTCTACGTCGCTTATCTGCTCCAAGAAAGTGGCATCACGCTCTCGTGGAGTGCCAACGCGTCCGACTGGGCGAGCGAGGCCGCGAGCAATGGTGCGGTGGTCAACCAGACACCCGCAGCGGGCTCCGTAGCCCAGTGGAACAGCGACCACATCGCCTTTGTCGACGCCGTCAACGCGCGCTACATCGTGATCACGTCGGACAATTTTCAGCCCTACGGCGCCGGGACGATGCCCGGAGGGTTCACCGACAGCTTCGACATTGCTCGAAACTCTCCAGCCATGCCCGACAACTTCATACACTTCCCCACGTCCGCAGTCCAGCTCCTCGCTGTGGCGCACGCAGGCTAGCTCCGACTCCTCACGCGTTGTAGTTCGGGTCTCTCTCTTGTGCAGTGGCGCTCGTATAGAGGTAGCTGTTGAGTGCGTTCCTGCGGTGGCCCTGGCCGGGATAGTCGTAGGCGAGGACGACGGCGATGCGATCTTCGGTGCCGAGCACTGCTCGCACGCTGTGGAGCGTCGTGTTTCCTCGCATGATCACGAGCGTCCCCTGGCGCGGTGCCACCAGCCTTTGATGTCCGAATACTCGACGAACGAGGCGCAGTCGAAGCATGTCGTCAAGCCACCGCTGGATCCGCCGGTAGCGCCCACCGCGAACGAGCAACCTGAAGTTCGGAAAGATCTCGGTCTCGCCGCCCGGGACCTCATTCAGGTAGATGATGGCGGTCGCGGCATTGCGGTCGTAGTGCCATCGGTACTCCCCGCCGGGCGGAGTGACGTTGATGTTGCGGGCCGCCACGGCATCATCGATCGGCACGAGTCCCGGCCCGCAGGTACGGTCGAGAGCCTCCTCAACGCGCTTGGTGAGATCGTCAATCTCCGGAAGTGCATCGGCGATGATGCGCCCATCGACCACTTTGTAGCGGAGTGATCGCTCGCGCACTCGTCGTTCAATGAGCGGAAGGCCGCGGGTGCGGTCGAGCGCCAGCACGGATTGGGAGTACTGCTCGCACTCTTCGGCGCTGAGGAAGTTTGGCTGGATCGCCACGCCCTCCTTCCAAAAGTCAGCGGTCATTCCACACCACCCTTCGCACCCGTTCGTCGAAACCCCGCCACGTGTGGAGACTAGCCATGCACTCCGCGAGCGCCGCCTGGCGATCCCGGAACTCCGACTCGGTCCACGCGAGGACCTCGGCGATTTTGTGACGGTGCTGCTCGTGCTGACCCGGCTCGACAACGACGCAGTGCTCGAGGACGCGATCGTCGATGCCACTTGCCCGGGTCGTGATCGGCACGCATCCCGCGGCGATTGCCTCGAGGACGGTTCCCATCTGTCCCTCGACCCACGTCGGGATGTAGGCGTAGCGACACGACTCGAGCAACTCGCGATAGCGCCGTGACGTCGAAGGGATCCAGCCGTGAATCGTCACGTTTGTCGCACCTGACGCCGCCAGTCGTTCCCGGTAGAGCTCGTCGATTCGACCGATGACGTGGAGTTGCGTGAATCCCGACGGCACGCTCGCCCAGGTATCGATGACGTCGAGGAAGCCCTTGCGCAGGCCGCACGTCGCCGCCGCGTACACGAACTCCGGGCGCCGTTCCACTGTCTGGGCGCTTGGCCAAGTCGATATTCCTGGGGAGTAGTTGACCAGCGTGATCTTCGAATGCCAACGGTCGTCGAACGTGGCGAGCGTGGTGCTGTTGCCAACGAGGATCACTGCATCAGCCAAGTCCATCGTGGCCTCGTGATCGAAGTCGTCTGGCGGGAGGTCCCAGTCCGGAAAGGGCACACCGTGTCGCTCGGCCGCTTCGCGCAGAAACGATGCGGCACGCACGGGGTCCGAGAGCACATAGAAGGCAACCTGACGGTCGAAGTCATTCTTGCGACAGAGGTCAGCGAACGCCCAAAAGTGTCCGACGAAGACATCGGCAGCGGTGCCGACGGGCCTCGCCGCGACGTCCCAGTACTCGACCGTTCCGCGCTCGCCGAGAATGCCGTGGAGCCGCTCGGCGATCCACCCGGTCGAATGTCCCGGACGCAGGGCACGTCCGTCGGGGCTGAAGTAGTCAGACCAGTAGGAGAGGACAGAGCGAATGGCGCGCAGCGTATCACTGGGTTGTCATCGCTCACGGGCCGTATTCCTAGCGGCGAGACAGTGTCTGATGCCGATTCTTCTGCCATTTTCCTCGACAGCCCTGTAACGCGAGGGCGCGTCCCTGACACCTATTAACTGTGTAACAGCGCTTCGCTACTATGAGCGTCACCGCGAGCAGTGTCGCTCTCATAGCCGGTAAAGAGATGCACAAAACTCGGTACGCTCACTCGCGGGCCGAGAACGGGGGTGCAATGACGGTGGGTACTGGGGAACAGGGGGCACTGCAGCCAGCGGTGCTGGCCGCGCTCACTCACGACGTTCGCCGCGGTCTTAGCTCACGCCCGAAGTCACTGCCGTCGAGGTGGCTGTACGAGGGAGCAGGCTCAAAGCTCTTCGAGTTGATCACCGAGCTCGACGAGTACTACTTGACGCGGGCGGAAACCTCGATCTTGAGCGAGCATGCGACCGAGATCGTTGCGATGTCGGGCGCGAGCAAAGTGATCGAGTTCGGTTCGGGCGCGTCAGAAAAGACGTGGCTGCTCCTGGACGCGTTCTACGAGGCTGACCAACTGGGCGCGTTCGTTGCGCTGGATGCCGCCGAGCAGTCGCTGGGCGGTTCAGTCGCCGAGCTCGCGGTCCGATACCCGACAACCGCGGTGTCGGGAGCCATGGCCGATTTCCACGCAGAACTCACCGGGGTGCCCCCTGGCCCGGGACGGCTGTTGATGTTTCTCGGTGGGACCATCGGAAACCTCGACCCGGCAGAACGGTCGCGACTGTTGGAGCGTTTCGCCGACGTCTTGGATCTGGGAGAGCACCTCTTGCTGGGGGCCGACCTCGTGAAGGACCCGGCTCGCTTGGTTGCCGCGTACGATGACGCCCAAGGAGTAACCGCCGCCTTTGAGAAGAATGTCCTCGACGTCGTCAACGAGAACCTCGGCGCCAACTTTGATCTTGAACGCTTCGAGTATATGGCTCGTTGGGATCCGGGGTCCGAAGTTGTTGAGATGGGCCTTCGCTCGCTTGGATCACAGGACGTATCAATCCCGAGCCTCGGACTCTCGGTTCACTTTGACGACGGTGAAGAGCTCCGCACGGAGATCTCTGCCAAGTTCCACGTTGCTGACCTCACCGCGGAGCTGGCGCTGGTCGGATTCGAGGTCGCTGCTCAGTGGCAAGACCAGGCCGGGGATTTTGCAGTGACACTCGCGCGCAAGGCAACAGGACGGGTACGGGTTGGACGTCGTGACGAGGGACGGCAGTCAGATGGGCCCTCTCAGGGCGCGCCCACTCCTTCGGTGGAGAGCTACCGAGACATTCGAGCCGCCACCGAAGCGTTGGCACAGAAGCTGTCCGCAGAAGACCAGACCGTTCAGTCGATGCCGGACGTGAGTCCGACCAAGTGGCACCGTGGACACGTCACCTGGTTCTTCGAGCAGTTCGCGTTGATTCCGCACCGGCCCGGTTATCGGCCGATTGACGACGGCTACCTCTACCTGTTCAACTCCTACTACGAAGGCGCCGGACGGCGGCACGCGCGCGCCGAACGCGGGCTTCTCTCTCGTCCCGGCGTCGTCGACATCGCGGCCTATCGGGGGGGCGTTGACGAGGCGATGGAGCGCCTGCTCGTTGAGTTGACGCCGGAGTCATCAGCTCTGGTTGAGCTGGGCCTTCACCACGAGCAACAGCATCAAGAGCTCATCTTGATGGATATCAAGCACGTCCTCGGCGTCAATCCCTGTGCCCCGAGTTACTCTCCCGTCGGGCGGGTCACCGTGCCGGAGCGCGCACCATCGCTCGGGTGGGTCACCCATCCGGGCGCGCTCGTGGAGATCGGCGCGAATAGCCCGTCCAACGCAGCTGGAGCCATGGACTTCACCTGCGGTTTTGTCTTCGACAACGAGTCGCCTCGACACCCTGTCTGGTTGGAGCCGTTTGCGCTTGCTGATCGATTAGTGACCGCGGGCGAGTGGCTTGAGTTCATAGAGGACGGCGGGTATCACCAGCCAAACTTGTGGTTGTCAGACGGTTGGGCGGTGAACCAGGTTGAGCATCGCGAAGCGCCGCTCTACTGGTCGCTCGCCCGAGACGGGTGGGAGATATTCACCTTGTGCGGTCGCGAACCACTCAGACGCGATGAACCGGTCGTGCACGTGAGCTACTACGAAGCAGACGCCTTCGCTCGATGGGCGGGTGCACGACTGCCGACCGAGGCGGAGTGGGAAGCGGTCGCCGCCACCGCTCTGGCGCCTGAGTTCAAGCCGATTGCCCTGCACCCGCGCCCTGCGACTCCGGCCCGCTTCGAGGGCGAGCCCCGCCAGCTGTTCGGTGAAGCGTGGCAGTGGACCTCGAGCGCATACCTCCCGTATCCGCGATTCGAACCGCTGAAGGGCGTGGTGGGCGAGTACAACGGCAAGTTCATGGTGAACCAGCACGTGCTCCGAGGGAGCGCGGCGATTACGCCATCCGGCCACGCACGGGTCACCTATCGCAACTTCTTCCCGCCGGGAGCTCGTTGGCCCTTCACCGGCGTGCGCTTGGCGAGGGATATCTGACAACGAGTTAGGAGTGAGTTATGCGCGCTGACATTGTGCCCGGAGCAACGTTTCCCGACTACGAACTCACCGATCACACATCGACCAGGCGGAAACTGAGTGAGCTGCAGGGCATCGACCCGATGATTCTGATCCTGTCTCGCGGCAGCTTCTGCCCCAAGGATCACCAGCAGCACCTGGAGCTGGCCGCGAACTACTCGAAGATCGAGGTGGCCTACACCTCGCTCGTGACCATCTCCACTGACAACATCCTGGAGACCAATGAGTTTCGCGGTCAGGTGGGAGCTGACTGGACGTTCCTCTCCGATGCCGGGCGGCACATCCAAAAGGATCTGGATATCAAGGAGTACACCGATCCCTTCCACGACCCGATGATTCCGCACACGCTGGTGCTCAAGCCCGGATTGGTCATCTACAGCGTCTACAACGGCTACTGGTTCTGGGGCCGGCCCTCGTTCGCCGACCTCACGCGCGACCTTCGAGAGGCAACACGCGAGATTCGCCCTGACTGGGACATAGCAACGCCCGAACTGCGCTCCGCGTGGGACGCCGGTGACAAGGCGCACTTCTACCCGTACCATTCGAAACCCACTTGAGCGTTCGATCAACGATGGTGAGCGGCCGCGAGTGTCGACGTCGCGCCGCTACGAAGTGATGGTGAACGTCGTCGCAGCTGTATGACTGCCACAGGTAACGGTGGCGTGCGCCAGACCTGGATCGGTGTCAGAGCTCACCCACCAGTTCCATGTCAGTGTTCCGCTGGCGTCGGCGGTGTCCGCGCCTAGTCCACTTGCCTCGCTCGTATAACCGCTTGGCAGCACTACCGTGAGCGTGCACGCTTTTCCAGGCACCGTGTGCGCTCTCAACATCTCGTCGTTGCCGTGTGCGATTGAGGCGATGACCGACGTAATGGTCACGGTCGAGCCCGACGAGCCTGCGGGCGGCGACGGAGAAGGGCCAGACAGCGATGTTCCGATTGCGAAGTCACTCCCTACGGCACTTCGCACGGCTCGTATTGCAGCCAGCGTCGTCGTAACGACTCCAAGCTCACGGTTGTACGAGAGCGAGGAGATCGAGAAGTTCTCGCTGCCAATGAAGACGGTGCCTGAGGATGGGGTGCAGTCGGCGCAGATCACCTTGGCGTGGATGTAGATCTGCTCATCGTTGAGGAGTCGGACGTGCACCCCCGCGGAGGCGAGTCGCTCGAGGGCGCTCGTCCACGAAGGGTCTTGCGTCATGACCACTTCGACCGACACGCCGCGATGAGCCGCCCCCTCAAGGGCGCTCTCAATCGCGGGCGAATCCATCTCTTCGTTCTCCACGAGAAGTGAATGTCGCGCTGACGTAATCAGATTCACGAGGGTTCCCGTAGAGCCTGGGCTCCACACCAGGCCAGATGATTGGTGTGCCGCGCCGTTGCCTGCAAAGTCAGAGTCGAATGTCGCTTCGATGGCGCTCACGTCGGCACGACTACCAACCTCCACCCAAAAGTCTCGCGTCGACGAGTAGTCCGAAGCCACGAAGTTTCCGGTGCCTATGTACGCTCTTGCGTCGTCGATGACCAGATACTTCGCATGAAAGATCTGACTTGATGGTGCCCACGCCACGTGCACTGACCCAGCGCGTAAGACCGAGGCCGCAGCCGAGTTCTCCGATGTACCGTCGTAGGCCGAGTTCAAGACGACCCTGACGTTTGCGCCTGCCTTTGCTCGCGCGACGAGCTCTCGCTCGATGGTGGGGTCTGAGAGCTCGTACATTGAGAGATCGATGCTCGAACGCGCGCTGGATATCGCTGCGTCGAGGAAGTCATATCCAGAAGCCGGTTCTACCCACACACCTGAGACCGCTGTTGTGGAAACAACGGTCTGCTCGGACGAGGCATCGGCGAAGAAGCCAGGAGCGATCATTGTTGCAACGAAAAGAGCCACGGCGGTCCAAGCTCTAATCGAAAGACGCACGGGCTTAGTTCTACTCCGGTGGTGAAACATATGTGATCGGGTGGGGACCTGTCCACCTGTTACCCGCAGCCGGGCGGTGCGTAGCATCGGGCTGGTGAACTCGAAATGATGGAGGTCGACCATGGAAGTAGGAAGTGTTGCTTCATCCTCGAAGGTGCCGGACGACATGGTTCGCAACGTCGTGCTGGTGCATGGTGCGTACGCTGATGGTTCGTCGTGGGCTGGCGTCATCGAATACCTGCAAGACGCGGGACTGAATGTCTCTTCAGTGCAGAACCCGTTGACTTCTCTCGCCGACGATGTTGCATGCACGCACCGCGCTTTGGCGTTGCAAGACGGTCCCACGATCCTCGCTGGTCATTCTTTCGCCGGGACCGTCATCACCGAAGCCGGCGTGGACCCAAAAGTGGTCGGGCTCGTGTATGTGGCCGCGCGGGCGCCTGACGCGGGCGAGGATTACGGCGCGCTCGCAAAGCGATTCCCAACCCCTCCCGCCAACGCCGGACTGGTCTATGTCGACGGCTTCGGGGGGCTCACAGAAGACGCGTTTCTCAACGACTTCGCCAACGGAGTTGACGCCTCCAAAGCGCACGTGCTGTACGCGGCGCAGGGACGTATTGCCCAAGAACTCTTTCAGGACCGTACGACGGTTGCTGCCTGGACCTCAAAGCCATCGTGGTACGCAATCTCGAAGCAAGACCGCACGACGTCGCCCGATCTCGAGCACTTCCTCGCCAATCGCATGAATGCCACAACGATCGAAGTCGATGCTGGTCACCTAGCCCTCGTAACGCACCCACAAGAGATCGGCGGACTCATCCTCAGCGCGGCGCGAGCGTGCGCCGCCGTTTGAGATCTGCACGATTCTGTCGAGAATGTCGAGTTCGCGCGAAAGGCGCGGGTGATAGGACCGCTCCGCGCTACGTGCCCGCCGAGTTCAACGTTGCTAGCTCGCCAGCCGAATCGTTCCACTCGGCGCGATGCGAGCTGCTGACTCAGCAAAGTCGTCGTTCGAAAGTTGGTTGACGAAATGTGCGGCAGCGTCGCTCGGGTCCACAAACGCTTGACCTGCGCCGCGAAGCACGATCGACGTGAATCGTGCTGACACGAATGATCCGGTCGCGGTGAGGGTGACGTGCAATATGCCTGAGAGGTCGAGGTCACCGTCCAGGGCGAAGTCGTCGTAGTTGGCAAAGTCCCCCAAGCTGTAGTCGATCAGGTGTCCTCGGTAGAACTCCATCCCGCGAAGCACGTGTGGGCCGCTCGCGATCACGAGATCGGCGCCGTCGTTGATTGCTGCGTGCGCGAAGGCGTAAGGATTGCCTCGATTCTCGCCCACGTAGTACTCCGTCTTTCGGGTCACATGATCGGCGTTGGCTCCTTCAGCGCCCGCGTGCATGTAGACCACCACGACGTTCGCGATCGCCTTCGCCTTCGCAATGAGTCGTGACGCCGCGGCGAAGTTCAACAGATCGTTCGTGTTGGTGTAGGGCGCGAAGTCGACGAAGGCCACTCGTATCGAGCCGTCGTGCACTACCCCGATCTCACCGGGAAGCCCGGCTTGGGCGATGCCGGCGGCGCGAAGGGCGGCTGTGGTGGAAACGAGACCCGCCTTGCCGAAATCGGCGCTGTGGTTGTTGGCGGCGTTGAGGACTGTAAAACCGGCGGCGCGATAGACGCGGGCGTACGACGGGGGCACTTTGAACGCGTAACACTCCTTGGTCGACGGTCCGCACTTGGACGTTGTCGCTGTGGTCATCGTGCCCTCGAGATTGCCAAAGACGATGGGCGCCGCGAGAGCTGCCTTGACGGGAGAAAAGTAACTGTTCGGATTACTTGGCAGTTGCGGCGTGTTCCCCAGTTCGGTGTCGCCCACTGCGGACAGAGTGACGGTCGGCGGGAGGGTGGTCGTCGTCGCAGGAGTCGTGGTCGTTGGGGTCGTTGTGGTCGGAGCGGTGCTAGTCGTCGACGTGGTGGTCGACTGCGCGAATGCGCGGATTTGGTGCGCCGAGAGTCCGAAGAGTGCTGCCAACGCGACGACGACGACGACGACGATCCTAAAAGGCTTCCTCACATGCCCCTTTCAGTCGCTCCAACGAAACCCAGGCGCTGTCCCAGCACCGCTTGCTGCATGAGGTTAATAAAGCGCCACAGGCCGCGGTCCGCCGCTGAAAGCGGGTGACTCGCCTTCCAGCGGGCGCTCTGTCTACTTCAGGTAATCCAGTGGTATCCGATGGTGAAGTCGACTGTTACCGCGCACATCAGGTACAGCAGCCAGATGCCCGTGCCCAGATGGAAGAACCCAAGGAGGCGCTCGGCGAAATCACCGAGCTTCGGAAAGCTCGGCTTCAGGCTGACGAGCAGCTCGGCGATGTACACGCCGACGAGGCCGATGAATACTCCAGCCACCGGGTTGTCGTGCGCCTTAAGGAACACCAGCGTGCCAAGCGCGGAGATCACGATGAATCCGATCGACATGCCGAGCTGAATCCTCAGGTCGCTACGTCCTCGAATCCTTACCCAGCCGAGGGCGAACCAGTGGACGCCATATGCCGTAAACGCCAGTCCGCCATATAAAGAGGTGGTGCCGTAAACGTGCCGAACAAGGTCAGGCCGAAGAACAGAATGAGCCCCGCGAGCAGCTGAAAGAAGCCCGGAAGCCAGACTCCCCAGATGCCAGTAGCCACGTCATTCTCCACGTTGCGTTGTGGGTAATGGAAGAACTCCTGTATTCCGTAAATCAGATAGCCGGTACCGAGTCCCATAAACCCGAGCGCGAGTGGCGGGAAGCCGGACACCGGCAAACTCACTGTGGTGCTGATCACATGTACCTCCTTATGAATCCGTATATGAGGGAAAATTAATGGGGACGAGACAGATCCGAACGTTCGATGTATCCGTCTAGAAGCGTTCTTGAACAGCAGTTATGGACAGAAAAGAAGAACGGCCACAGATTCCAACAACTGTGGAGATTGCTTCTCAGCAACGACTTGTTCGACTTGACTTGACCACTGGTATTTCACGTGGCCGCGGTACTACGTTTCCAGGGATAACAACAGGCCGGCTGCGATGCGGACATCGTTGCATCGAGCCGTTGATTCGCGAGGGGGAAGATGGCGACGAATATAGAAGTGGCATACGCACCGTTTCGGGCATCACTGTTGGCCGGAGGCTTTGATCTCCCCGATGGTGGGGCCTGGGGCGCCGAGCTCATAGCTGCGCACGTCGCTCGAAACAACGACTTGGTCGCTGATGCGGCAGAAGCCGTCCTCAGAGGCGAGGAGGTGATATACGACAACGCGCTGGCCATCGATGAGGTCGAACTACGTCGATACGCCGAGGAAGCGGGCGATGTGGACGAACTCGCGAGAGAAGTGGGACGAACCGCCGCGCGCTTAGAGCGCGTGTACGAGGAGCTGGGAAGTCGACGCGACACGGTGATTGAAGTGCGAATTCAAGACAGCGGCGCCATCGTCTTCGAGGGGCCAATGCCCGTTGGCGAGTTCATCGAACTGAACGCAAGCAGGCACCTGAGTGCGCACTACGACCAGATAAATTCGCTCCACGGTCCATGACTAAGCGACGCGCCCGAGGAGTTCGACAGCTATCAGCTGGTACTGCTCATTCGTGGAGAGAACCCTCCCGAGCTCGACGAGGCTTCCAGCGCCGAGTTGCAGCGTCAGCATCTGGGCTATTTCGCAAAGATGCGTAAAGCAGGGTTCATGATGGTGGCCGGACCGATCGTGGGAGACGACACCGTCGCGGGAATCAGCATCTACATCGCGGCGTCAGTGGAAGAAGCGCGCGAATTCGCAGAAAATGACCCCGCCGTGCGGGCAGGTCGCTTTCGAATCGAGGTGATGTCGTGGCTCACCGCGAAGGAGGCTTTGAGGAGACCCCCGTCAATGGAGTGACTCCACGTCGGCTACGACAGCCTGCGACCTACGAGTTATGTGTCCCTGCCGAGGCTGTTACGGCTCGAAGAGGTCGTTGAGCTCGTCCGCGTGGTCTTCTTCGTCCTTGAGGAGCGACTCCATCAATCGGCGGGTGGTGATGTCGCCTTCGCCGATCCAGCGGATGATCTCTGTATATACGTCGATAACGATGCGTTCGCCGACAAGGTTCTCGCGGATCATGCCCTGCAGGTCGTTGTCCTTCTCTGGCGCCTTGTATTCGGTGATCGCGCGCTCTTTCAAGGTGGCAGGATTCAAGTCGGGCTGTCCGCCGAGCTGGTTGATGCGGTCAGAAACTCGCAGGAAGTGGCCGAGCTCTTCCTTCGCGTGATCCACGAACATGTCGGCGACCTGCTCGCGATTGATGCCCTGACAGACGATCGCATTCTGGGTGTAGCGCAAGTAGCACACCATCTCACTCGCCACTACCGTTTGTAGCACCGCGATGACTTTGGGGACGCTCGAGGTGTCGGACGGCATGACCGGCCCTTGCGTGAGATGCTTTTTAGCCTCATCGCGGATTTTCGCGATGTCGATGGCGAAGTCATTGGGCATTGGTCCTCCGTAGTTTGTAGTTAATCCTTCCGCACAAATTAAAGCCTGGTTCTTGAAACCTGACCAGTGCAAATCTTGAACTTTCGTGATGTCCGAGCAGCGGGCTGCTCGCAGGAAAGGTTGCTAGCGACGATCACGTTATTGTTGAGGAGCGCGGTCATCAATTGGACGTGACAGCGCGGCCCACATCCACCACGACCCCCAAAGGACACCGAACGACATGACCACCTTTGCTGGAACTTGGGATGTGACGATCGATACGCCCATTGGCCAGATCGCCGTCGTTTTCGACATCACCGATCAAGACGGCGCGATTCACGGAATCGCGCGCTCGGACTCTGAGACGGTCGAGTTCGTCGACGCAATCGCCGAAGGCGATCGGCTGACCTGGACGCAGGCGGTCACGATACCGATGAAGCTCACCTTGAAGTTCGATGTCACCGTCGACGGTGACACGATGACCGGTACGTCAAAGGCCGGTCCAATGTTCCCTGCGTCCAAGGTCAACGGCACTCGTTCTTCAGCGAACTAAGTCGTCATCTCGATTCGCCGACGAGACGGTCGCGCGAGCCGGATCCGGCTCAGCTCGAAGATGCAATGGAGATCGTGACCGTGCCCGATCCATCGAGTTGGACATTCGCGGCTACGTCGCAGATAGAGGTCTTCGCGGTGAACTTCACCGGAATAATGGCCGGAAACTTCACCGTCTTCTTGTAGCTCTTGGACGGGATCGCCTTGTTGTTCTTCGTGCATCCGACAGTCCACTGCACCAAACCGCTGGCCTCGGGCTTCGACGACACCGTGACTTCGATCTTGGACGGATTGTTGGCCCCGCCGTTTGTTTCCGCGACGGCGTACTGGCCCTTCGCGTGAGCGGTCGCTAGAACGTGCATCGACGAAGCTCCAGCGTTTCCAACCAACAGCCCACCAGTAAGTACCAGCGAGGCCGCAACAGTCAACACTCGGATCATTGTGCGCATTCGAACACCCTTCGCTTGGGACCGACACACAGGCTGTAGATCGACAAAGCGTACAGTTTTAATGCTCGGCCCGCAGTGGCGAATGCGGCGTGGCCACTGCGACGAGCCTCGGGTTTCAGACGTCGACGCGGTGCCCAATTAGTCGACGTTCTCAGCTCCGACGATCTGACTTCGGATCGGACTTGCGGGGAGAATTGCTATCTTCTGGAGCGGCAGAGCCACGAATCCAGTGGCTTCCATCGCGATGAAGAGGGGAGTGTCAGATGTCCAGCGCCGAGGGCGAGCATCATCCGCGCGTCGTCAACGTCGCGGCGGGAGCTGAAACTACGGCAAGTCCGGCACCAGTGCGCGATGCTCGTCACGAAGCGTTAGATGCATTCATCGGCAAGTGGATCAACGAAGGTTGCACAGTCGCGACTTCCGAGGCCCCCTCCATCCCCATTTTGACGAGCGACGTCTATGAATGGGCACCCGGTGGATTCTTCGTCATCCACACGGCCTACGGCAAGATCGGCGAGACGAGCGTCGGCGGCGTAGAAGTCATCGGCGTCGACGGCGACGCGTACCGCTCAACCTTCTACGACAGCTTCGGCAACGTGCACACGTCGCGCGTCGAGATCGAAGGCGATGTCATCAAGTGGTTCGGGGACCGCACACGATGCGTCGCGACCATGGAGGACGAAGGTTCGACGCAGACTGCCCACCACGAGGTCATGATCGGCGACGACAAATGGGTACCCTCGATGGACGTCACCCTTCGAAAGGTCAGTTAAATCGTCGGCCACGTCGGTGCGCCGCGTCGACGACTACTCGCCGGGGATGCGCCGTTTCATTTCCTTCTTGGCGTGCTTGTCGTTTCGTTTCTCCTTCAACGACTTGCCGACCTTCTTGGTGTTGTGCTGATTCGGTGATTTATCGGCCATGGTGACTCCTCCAGTTGGCGACGTCAGGATTGGCGGCGTCGAGATCGCACCATGAGCGGCCGCCGACAACATCTCTCGATGCCGCCGAACAGCCCATCCATGGAGTCTCTTCACTGACTTTATTCGGTGCTCACCTTCGCGATGTGTATCGACACCGAGGTAAAGAGACCGCTATGAACTCACGTTCGTCCAGAAGGCGCCAGCTTGCGCGTACGTCTGCCCTGTCGTGACGTTGATGAGGTAGGCGCATATTCCGTGAACGCCGAGATTCCTCGCTCCGAACGCGGCGGTCACTGAGTATGAACCGCTGACGGCCCGGTTCGTCCAGACGGTCAGCTCATAGAGACCCGTCGGCTCGAACAGCGCTCGCGCGGCCTCGGCGGCAAAGGTTGGCGCGCAACCATTTGCTTTGACGGCCTGTTCCCAGGCCACCACTCGGTTTGCGGGACCACTGGCGGTGCCAGAAAGGACGTAGTTGAAATCTGATCCCATCGTGTTGGTGGCGGGCCCGCTGGCCGTCATGGTCCCGCCCGCCGAGGCGGGACCGGCCAACGCGAGCGTGGCGACGACGGCGACGAGGACGATTGCCGGAACGATCCGTGTCACGATCGTCCACAGACCTGAACTTGACGGAGCGTATTTGTGCTTCGCCGAATGAAAACCTGCCATGACGAACCCCCTTTGCGTTTCAGTCCGCACTGCGCGGCGTACCTCGTCCTAGCGCTTCGTGCGAGTTCCGTCAACTGGCTGAAACAGACGAACCCGTGGCGAGGGGATGATTGACTCGATTGCGCCCAGTGACACGCCACTGACTGACCGTTATTAGTTTTCTGATAGTTGCAGTTATTCATGAAGTAAGGAGAAGATGATGACCGAAATACCACCCTCGTTCCAAGACCTCTTGCAGAGTTTGGTAGGAACGCTGGCGACGATCGGACCCGACGGTCGCCCTCAGCAGACTGAAGTGTGGTTCCTGCCTGACGGCGATTCCGTCGCGATTTCCCTGAGCACTGACCGGCAGAAGACGAAAAATCTCATGGCGCGGCCAGCGTGCAGCTTTCTCATCCTCGACCCCGCGTCGACGCAGCGGTATCTCGAACTTCGTGGCGACGCCAAGATCACCCCGGATGACGACTACCTCTTCGCCGAACAGGTTGGGAAGAAGTACGGAGCGAATCTCCGCGACTACGACGTCGCGGGCACTCGCCGGGTCGTCGTACGAATCGTTCCCACACGCGTCAACGCTGTCGACATGCGAGGCTAACTGGCGGCTCGTGCGCAAGACTCGTTGAATGCTCGTTCCCCTCGAACGCTTCGCTCCTCGACGGTCGGCGCGGTGCCGTGGCGGCACGCGTCGTGGGGCGGAGGTCTGTCTTGCGGCGATGCTCTGCCTGCTGTCGACAGCCTTCATCGGTGCGCCCCTCGCCACGGCCGCTGCGAACACCACGCTCGTTGCCTTCGACGCGACGAACCTCGGCGCGCCCCCACCGTCCGCGCCGGCGGTGGTTGGCGTGACGGCCGGGGCGAACGGCACGGGTTACTACGTCCTTCGCGCCGACGGCACCGTCGACGCGTACGGCGCTACGAGCTACGGGTCGATGACGGCACCGCCTGTCGGATCGACGGCAACCGGCATCGCTCTTGACCCGTCGACAGGCGGTTACTGGGTCGTGAGCTCAAATGGCACCGTCCAGGGCTTCAACGCGCCGTTTCTCGGTGAGCCACGCATCCGCCCCGGAGGATGGGGTCAGTATCCCGCGGCGGTCGCGATCGCGGCAGCGCCGAACGGCGCTGGCTACTACATCCTTCGAGCGAACGGCGCCGTCGACGCGTATGGCGTGCCGAGTCACGGCGGGCTGCACCTTCGCTACGGTGCGATCGCACCGGTCCTCGCCGTGTCGATCGCCGTCGACTCGTCGACAGGCGGCTACTGGATCGCCACCTCGACGGGGGAGGTCTCGGCGTTCGATGCACCGAGCTACGGCTCGCCACTCGCGAGCGACGGCGGAAAGTACGGCGGCGCGCCCGTGAGTGCGCTCGCGTCGACGTCGGCCGGGACGGGCTACTACGTCCTTCGTGCGAATGGAGCGATCGACAGCTATGGCGCCACGTCGCACGGTTCACCCGCGGCGCAAGACTCGATGCCCGACGGGGGACTCGCGAGTGCGATCGCGCTCGACCCGACAACGGGCGGCTACTACGTTGGCATTGACGACGCCCCGCTTGACGGCTATCTCAATCCCTTGCGCGGCGTGACGTCGCTGCTACCCCAAGAAGTGGATCAAGGCGTCGACTACTGCGCGTCGGGTCCGATCTACGCGCTCGGCGACGGCACCGTCGTGAGCACGTACGACAACCAGTGGCCTAGCGGCGTATTCATCTCCTATCGACTCTCGAACGGTCCCGCGAAGGGCCTCTACGTCTACGACGCAGAAGACGTCACCCCCACCGTCACGATTGGCGAACACGTCACGCCCGACACCGTGGTCGGAGTCGTGCACGACGCGCTCACGTGTCTCGAGACGGGTTGGGCAGATCCGCCCTCGTATCCGGAGCGAGCGGCCGCCCATAGCGAGTTCAATGGGGAAAATTCGACGGCCTACGGCCTCAACTTCAACACGTTGCTCCTGGCACTCGGCTCACGGCCAGGACTACCGCAACCCGATGGCCCGCCCGGTCCCATTCCGGCGAGCTGGCCGACGTGGTAGCGCCTGACGACATTCTCGCGTCGACCTCTACAGTGATGGTCGACACGGCTTGGTGTAACAGCGGGGGCGCTTCGAGAGACAGCATCACTGGCTGAACGTCCGCTCGGCCACGAGAGAGGAGCACAGTGAAGGACTACGCAAAGGATCCAAAAAAGGTCGCCAACCTCACCCCGGAGCAGTATCGCGTGACGCAAGAGGCGGCGACCGAGCCAGCCTTTCGCAACGAGTTCTGGGATCACAAGGACGCCGGTATCTATGTCGACGTGGTCTCAGGAGAGCCGCTCTTCGCCTCAACGAAGAAGTACGACAGCGGTTGCGGGTGGCCAAGCTTCACCGCGCCGCTGGTACCAGAGAATGTCGTCGAGAACAGCGACCGCAGCTTCGGCATGGTGCGCACCGAGGTGCGCTCGAGCCACGGTGACAGCCACCTCGGCCACCTCTTCCCCGACGGTCCGCCCGACGAAGGGGGGCTGCGCTACTGCATCAACTCGGCCGCGCTGCGCTTTGTGCCCTACGACGATCTCGACGCCGAAGGCTACGGCGAGTACAAAGAGCTCTTCGACAATCTGAAAGGAACCAACAAGTGACCACCGAAACCGCCATCCTCGCCGGGGGATGCTTCTGGGGGATGCAAGACCTCATCAGAAAGCGCCCCGGTATCATCTCGACCCGCGTTGGCTACAGCGGCGGGGATGTCAAGAATGCGACGTATCGCCACCACGACGGTCACGCCGAAGCCATCGAGATTGTCTTCGATCCCGCGGTGATCTCGTATCGCGACATCCTCGAGTTCTTCTTCCAGATCCACGACCCGACGACGCTCAACCGCCAGGGCAACGACCGCGGCACGAGCTACCGGTCGGCGATCTTCTACCTCAACGATGAGCAGAAGCGTGTCGCCGAGGACACGATCAAAGACGTCGAGGCGTCGGGTCTGTGGCCCGGGAAGGTTGTGACCGAAGTTGCTCCCGCCGGGGACTTTTGGGAGGCGGAACCCGAGCACCAGGACTACCTCTTGAACTACCCGAACGGCTACACCTGCCACTTCCCCCGACCGGGATGGGTACTTCCTCGACGCAGCAGCGACAGCGCCGCCGTCTAGCTACGCGCTCGCGATCGGCGAGGGGTGCTCCTTCTTGCTGAGTGAGTCCGAGAGGGCGATCAGGGTCGCGAGAGCACCGACCGCGGTACCGGCAATGCTGACCCCAGCCCACTTGTCGTGCTCGTAGACGAGGCTGCCGAGATAGGAGCCCACGGCGCCACCGGCGAAGTAGCAGACCATGTACGAGGAGTTGATCCGACTACGCGCGTGCGGTGCGAGGCGGTAGATGAGTGACTGGTTGGTCACCTGCAAGCCCTGGACGCCGATGTCCATCAAGACGATGCCCAAGATCAGCATGGCGAGGTCGCTACGACCCAGCCAGATCGGAAGGAACGACACCAGCATCAGCGCCGAAAAGACGAGCGTTGTCGGCTTGGTCCAGCGACGATCGGCCCAGCGACCGGCAAAGTTCGCACACAACGCACCCGCCGCGCCAACGAGTCCGAACAGACCGATCGTCAGGTCGTTGTAGTGGTACGGAGCACCCGACAGCAGGAAGGCCATCGTGGTCCAGAAGATGCTAAAGACACCAAAGCCCAGCGCGCCCAAGAGCGAGCGACGGCGCAAAAACGGCTCCGTCATGAAGAAGGTGACGGTGCTGCGAAGCAACGTGCTGTAGCGAACGCGCGGACGCTCGTGCTCAGGCGGTAGTTGGCGCCACAACAGCAGCGAAAGTCCCGTGATCATGACGGCCGCCACGACGTAGACAACGCGCCAGCTGGAGAACTGCGCGATGATGCCCGACACGGTGCGTGCCAGCAAGATGCCCAACAGCAGTCCGCTCATCACGGTGCCCACGACGCGCCCGCGTTCGTGATCCGAGGACAGCGATGCGGCCATCGGCACGAGAAGCTGAGCGGCGACGGAACCGAGTCCGACAATGGTGGCAACCGCAACGAGGACACCGATGCTCGGTGCGACGGCCGACGCGACAAGGCCCACGGCACAGAGAAGCAAGACCGCAGGGACGAGCTTGCGACGCGCGACGATGTCACCGACCGGGACGAGCAGTGCTAGTCCGAGCGCGTAGCCGACCTGGGCGAGGGTGACGGTGAGTCCCACCGTCGCTGAACCCGAGTGAAAGGACTTCGCGATGCTGCCCAGCACCGTTTGGGCGTAGTAGAGGTTGGCGGCGGAGAGGCCACACGCCACCGCGAACAGCAGGATCAGACCTTTGCGCAGACCTCTAGTCTGCTCGGTCACTACAACTGACTCAGACATCGAAGCTCCTTATTTAATGAACGCTTCGTTCACTATACCATATTTGTGTACGTACCGTTCATGAAGTACGCTTCCACCATGAGCGGCGGGGGGCCAGCGGAGACCTCGAAGGTGGGGCGTCCTAGGAGTGAGAAAACGCGCCTCGCGGTGCTCGAAGCGACCGCGGATCTGCTGGAAGAGGGGGGCCTCGGCGCGGCGACGATCGAGGCCATCGCGGCCCGAGCCGGGGTCAGCAAGGTCACCATCTACAAGTGGTGGCCAAGCCGCGGCTCAGTGGCGATCGATGCCTTGTTTCATCGCCACCATCAAACGATCGACTTTCCCGACACCGGCGACGTTGCCAAGGATCTGACCTCTCAGATGCTGGTCATGGTCAAGGCGTTTCGCGGGCAGACGGGGGAGATCATGGCCCAGCTGATCGGCCAAGCCCAGTCCGACCCGGTGCTCGCCGAAACGCTGCGAACCGGATGGCTGCAGCCTCGACGTGAAGTGTCAAGCGCCGTCATTCGTCGCGGCATCGATCGAGGGGAGATACGTGCGGACGTCGACATCCCACTCCTCATGGATCAGCTCTGGGGCCCGATCTACTATCGTCTGGTCGCTCGACATGGAGCTTTGAGCGACGAGTTCGTCCGAGGGCTCGTCACCAACTTGATGAATGGCGTGCGTTCGCCGACGCCGAATGCGAAGTAAGCACTGGACGGCCTCTACCAGAGTTCGGAGATCTGCCCCGCGACAACGCGGGCGGCATCGATCGCCAGTGGTGCGGGCGCGCCGACGCTGAGCGCGTTCGGATCGAGGTAGGGCGTCTCTTCGAGCGCGGCGCGAACGGGCTCGCTCAGGAATCGAGAGGGCTGTGCCCACGAGTGGTCATCTCGCACCTTGTGGTGGTGATAGCGAAGCGGCACGTAGATCGCGAGGTCCCGTCGGGCTCGAGTCACCGAGACGTAGAACAGTCGTCGCTCCTCTTCGAGTCCTTCAGGGGAGCCGAGGGACATGTCGGAAGGGAAGTTGCCATCCGCGGCGTGGATGACGTGCACCGCGTCGAACTCGAGGCCCTTCACGGAATGAACGGTCGAGAGCACGAGCCAGTCTTCGTCCATCATCGGCGGACCGGCGAAGTCACCGGTTGACAACGGCGGCTCGAGTGTCTGGTCTGCTGCGACATCGCTCAAGCGGCGCGCGTCGGCGCAGGCGAGCACCAGTGCACCAAGGTCCTCGAGTCGAGGCGCGGGGTCGTCGTACGTCGCGGTGATGAGGGGCGCCATGGCGAGTCGAATCCGTTCGGCGTGCAGGGCCACCGGCTCGAGCGCGCGATGACACATCGCGTCGATCAGTTGGCTTGACATCTCGCGCGACTCAGTCGGCAACACGTCGAGGGCTCCCGACCATCGGTGCGTGATCTCCTCGTGGCTGAAGGGGAGTGACTGATCAACGTCGCGCAGGGCGTCGATCGCTCGGCGTGCTTTCGCCGGTCCGACGCCGGGGAGCAGTTGAAACAGGCGGAACCAGGCCATCTCGTCACGCGGGTTGTCAGCGAGGCGAAAGGCGGCGAGCAGGTCCTTCACGTGCGCAGCCTCAAGGTAGCGCAGGCCGCCGTACTTGATGAAAGGAATGTGGCGGCGCGCGAGCTCGAGTTCGAGATCGGAGCTGTGGTGGGCAGCGCGATAGAGCACGGCCTGCTTTCGCAGTGCGACGCCCTGCTCGTACAGCTCGAGCACTCGATCGGCGACGAACTCGGACTGCTGTCGCTCGTCGGTGCAGCGAATGAGCGTGGGCGGGTGCGCACCGATGACCGGTTCGTATTCGCGCAGCACCGACGAGAAACCCTCCGGCGCGTCAGCAGCGAGTGCGTTCGCCACGTTGAGGATCGCGGCGGACGACCGGTAGTTGACCTCGAGCGTGATCGTCGTCAGGTCGTCAAAGTAACGATCGGCGTGCAGCAGGTACGCCGGCGATGCGCCACGAAACCCGTAGATCGCCTGGGCGTCGTCGCCCACCAGCGTGACGCGAGGGTCGTGGCGGCGAAGGCCCGTGAGCACTTCAAGCTGGAGCAGGTTCACGTCTTGGAACTCGTCGACGAGGATGTGGTCATACGCCCCACCGAGCTGCTTGCCCAACACATCGTGCTGGGCGATGACGCGCCAGAAGAGCAGGAGGTCGTCGAAGTCGAGGAGGCCGAGTGAGCGCTTCCGTGCGACGAAGGCGCTGAAGACCATGGCCACGTCCTCGAAGCGGTCAGCGCACCACGGGGTGATCTCGGCCATGACATCGCGGAGCGGCACGCCCGTGTTGACCGAGCGAGAGTAGAGCGACGCCAGCGTGGACTTCCTCGGCAGGCGGCGCTCGCCGCTGATGAGACCGAGGTCGCTGCGCACCAGATCCATGAGGTCGGCCGCGTCGCCGTGATCGAGAACTCCAAAACCTTCGGGCAGTCCGACTGCGGCGTGATGATGACGAAGTGTGCGATGGGCGACCGAGTGAAAGGTTCCGCCCGCCACGCGCTGAGCTCGATCGCCGACGCGAATCGAGTGCACGCGGTTGACGATGTCGCGTGCGGAACGTCGTGTGAAGGTGAGGAGCAAGATGCGCTCGGGTCGCACGCCGTGATCCAGGAGATACTCGACTCGAGCCGTGAGAGTCGTCGTCTTGCCAGTACCAGGCCCTGCGATGACCCGAAGCGGCGTGTCACCAAAGGAGACCGCCTCGAGCTGACGCTCGTTGAGGTCCCGCAGGGAAGCGAACATATGTTCGATAGTACGCCGGTCGTGTTCCACCCGGAGGCAACACGAGGGTCGGACGATTGTTCGGTCATCGAACAATCACCTTTAGCCTGGAATCATGACGCAATCGGGCCCTGAAGAGGGCGCACGTGGAAACGAAGCACTGGCGGCGGTTCGTGGTTTCGCGCGGGCCGTTCGGATCTTGGAGCGGGCGTCGGGCGAATTGAGCATGTCGCACTACCGGGTGCTGGCTGCCGTGTCGGCGGGTGAGGAGCGCGCCTCGCGCGTGGCCGAGCGCCTCGAACTTGGCCGACCTGCGATCAGCTCCGCGGTTGAGGCCCTCTGTGCTCGCGGACTCATGGAGCGGCGCGACGTCGCGGGCGATCAGCGCGCCTTCGACTTGCGCGTGACGCCCGAAGGCTTCGCCGTGCTCGAACGCGTCGAGCATGAGATGACCGATGCATTGCGCCGACTCTGCGCTCGAGCCGAAGACGGCGAGCGGCTGCTCTCCTCGCTCGCGACACTCGACGTTGCGGTCGATGCGATGTACGCCGAGAAGCGCGCCGCGCGAGGTGGAGTGCGAGAGTGAGCGAGGACGTAAAGCCCGGTTGGGTGCGCCAGCTGTGGGGCTACATGATGCGCCACAAGCGCAACGTGGTCCTCGCGATGTCCGCAGCCATCATCGGCAGCGTCTGTCAGACGATCATTCCGCTCATCGCTCGCGAGATCGTTGACAACGTCATCCTCTCGCATCACTCGAAGCTCTGGCCGTGGCTGGTGCTCCTGGGTGCGCTCGCTGCGGTGAGCTTTTGGGCGGCACATGTCCGTCGCTACCGCGGTGGCCAAGTCGCCCTTGAAGTCCAGTACGACCTGCGAAACGAGATGCACGACCACCTCCAGGTGATGGACTTCGACAACCTCGGACGGATGCCCACGGGTCAGCTCGTCGCTCGCGCGAACTCGGACTCGACGCTTGTCCAAGGGCTGCTCAACTTCTTTCCGATCATGAGCTCGAACATCTTGCTGATGCTGATGTCACTCGGCGTGATGATCTTCTTGTCGCCGCTGCTCGCCGTCGTCAGTCTCGTCCTCGCCCCCACGCTCGTCGTCGTGTCCTATCGAATGCGGCGAAAGATCTTCCCCGCCACATGGGACGGTCAACAGCGCGAGGGCGACGTCGTTCAGATCGTCGACGAAGACGTCAACGGCGTGCGCGTCGTCAAGGCCTTCGGCCAAGAAGAGCGCGAGCTCGAACGTGTGGCCGACTCGTCCCAGGTGCTCTACGGCTCCCAGATGAGAGCCGTGCGGCTGCAGTCGCGATATCAGCCGCTCCTTGAAGCCATCCCGACGATCGCCCAGGTTGCGATCCTCGCCCTCGGAGGGTGGATGGCCCTGCATCACCAGATCTCGCTCGGTACGTTCCTCGCATTCTCGACCTACGTCACGTCGATGATGGCGCCCGCGCGCCAGCTCGCAGGTGTGCTCACCATCGGCCAACAGGCCCGCGCCGGTTTGGAGCGGATCTTCCAGCTGCTCGAGCTGCAGCCCGCGATCGCCGACGCGCCCGACGCGGTGGTGCTTGGTGAGCTGAAGGGTGAGATCGCGTTCAAGGACGTGCACTATCACTACGTCGACGGCGCGCCCGTTCTTCGTGGCGTGGATCTCACGATCAAGCCGGGCGAGCGCGTCGCGATCGTGGGTCCGAGTGGGAGCGGCAAGACCACGCTCTCGATGCTCGTGCCGCGTTTCTACGATCCCACCAAAGGTGAAGTATTCGTCGATGGTCACAACGTGAAGGACGTAACCCTGCACTCCCTGCGCCGACAGATAGGCGTCGTCTTCGAAGACAGCTTCCTCTTCTCAGAGTCGGTGCGCTCTAACATCGCCTACGGTCGGCCTGAGGCGAGCGACGAAGAGATCGAAGCCGCCGCTCACGCCGCCCAGGCGCACGACTTCATCCTCGACCTGCCGCGAGGGTACGACACGGTGGTCGGCGAGCGTGGGCTGACGTTGTCGGGCGGCCAGCGCCAGCGCATCGCCCTGGCTCGCGCCATCTTGTACGACCCGCGGGTGCTGATCCTCGACGACGCGACCAGCGCGATCGACGTCGGCATCGAAGACGCAATCCACGATGCGTTGCGCGTCGTCATGGCAGGCCGTACGACGATCCTTATCGCGCACCGCCGCTCAACGCTGCACTTAGCAGAGCGCATCATCGTCCTTGACCAAGGACGCGTGGTCGACCAGGGAACCCACGAAGAGCTTGTCGAGACGAGCGCGCTCTATCGAGGACTGCTCAGTGGACTCGACGACAGCGACGCCAAAGAGATCGGTGACCGCATCGAGGTGCTCGCGACAATCCCCGGCACGACGGCCTCGGCGTGGCGCCAGTACACCGCGGACGCGTCGACCGGTTCGAGCGCGCCTCGCATTGGCGCGCCCGGCATCGGCCCGGGACTCGGCGGCGGTGGTGGCGGGTGGCGCCTCAACCTCGCACCCACGCCCGAGCTCTTGGCTCGCGTCGCCGAACTACCACCGGTTCGCGACGAAGCAGCGGTGGATCTCGTCCACGAGTCACGCCACGATCGCGGCTTCAACCTCAATCGGCTCCTCTTCGAGTTCCGTTGGCCGCTCCTTGTTGGTCTCTTCTTTGTGGTCGTCGACGCTCTGGCGACCCTCGCCGGACCGATCTTGATCAAGATCGGCATCGATGACGGCGTGGCCAAGCATTCGGCGGGGGTGCTGTTCGCGGCGGCGGCGGTCTTCTTGTTCATCACGCTCGTCGATATGGTCGACGAGATCGGCGAGACCTTCGTCACGGGCCGCGCGGCCCAACGCATCATGCTGTCCCTGCGTATCCGCATCTGGGCCCAGCTCCAGCGTCTGTCACTTGACTACTACGAGAGCGAGATGGCCGGTCGCATCATGACGCGCATGACGACCGACGTTGACCAGTTCGAGTCGCTCATCGAAAACGGCGTCTTGTCAGCGCTCGTCGCGATCGTCACGTTCCTCGGGGTTGGTGTCGCACTCGTGGTGATCAACACCGAGCTTGGCCTGTGCACGCTGAGTGTCATCGCGCCGCTGGCTCTCGCCACCGTCTGGTTTCGTCGTCGCGCGTCAACGCTGTACGACCTGTCGCGAGAGCGCGTCGCAATCGTGAACGCGGATTTTCAAGAGAGCCTCTCGGGCGTGCGCGAGTCTCAGGCCTATGTGCATGAGGCAGCGACCATGGCCCGCTTCCACCAACTGAACGGCAACTACCTCGACACGCGCGTACAGGCGCAACGACTCGTCGCGACGTACTTCCCCTTCATTCAGTTCCTCTCGGGCATCGACGACATCATCGTGCTCGGCGTGGGGGCGGGACTCGTGACGACCGGGCACCTCTCGACGGGGGCGCTCATCGCCTTCGTGCTCTATATCGACATGTTCTTCTCGCCGATTCAGAGCCTCTCTCAGGTCTTTGACTCCTGGCAGCAGACGCGCGTCTCGGTCAATCGAATCTCCGATCTGATGCAGCTCGAGACCCGCACTCCCGAGCCGGCACTTCCCGAAGGGGTCGGTCGACTCCACGGCGAGATCGATCTCTCTGACGTCCGCTTCTCCTATCCGACGTTGCAGCGGCGCCCCGAGGTTGCGGGCAAGAAGCCACGTCGCGGACCGGCCGACGCGCGACTGCTCATCTCGCCCGACGCGGAGCTGCGCCGCCCACCCGAGGCGTTGCGAGGCATCGACCTGCACGTCTCACCCGGCGAGATCGTCGCGCTGGTCGGCGAGACCGGCGCGGGGAAGTCCACCGTGATGAAGCTGCTTGCGCGCTTCTACGATCCCGACGAGGGAAGCGTTCGCATCGACGGTCACGACCTTCGCTTGCTCGACCTTCACTCTTTTCGCCGTCAGCTTGGCTACGTGCCCCAAGAGGCATTCCTCTTTTCGGGGTCGGTTCGTGACAACATCGCCTACGGCCGCCCTGATGCCGACGACGCGAGAGTCGAACAGGCAGCCCGTGCGGTCGGTGCCCACGATTTCATTGCCGAGCTCACGGGTGGCTATCACCACGTCCTCACCGAGCGCGGGCGCTCACTCTCGTCGGGCCAGCGTCAGCTGATCGCCTTGGCGCGAGCCGAGCTCGTCGACCCCGCCATCTTGTTGCTCGACGAGGCAACGTCGAACCTCGACCTGTCAACTGAAGCTCGCGTATCGGCCGCAATGCAGGAGGTGTCGCGCGGACGAACGACCATCATCATCGCGCACCGGCTGCAAACCGCGCGAACAGCCGATCGCATCGTCGTCCTGGATCACGGCCAGATTGCTGAAGTCGGCTCCCACGAGGAGCTCGTTGAGCTCGGTGGACGGTACGCGGCGATGTGGACCGCCTTCGAGGTGGCGTCGGGCTCGAGCGGATCCTGAGCAGCGAACCTAGTGCGGCTGTCCGCCACCCAACAGATCGAGGATGTGCTCGAGCACGTCGCTCACCGCCTCAAAGTTCTCTCGCGCGCCATTTGGTGATCCGGGCAGATTGAGAATGAGCGTGTCGCCAACCGTGCCCGCGACGCCTCGAGAGAGACGACCGAGCGGGTTCACCGCGCGCATCGCTTCACTCAGTCCGGGTGCGTGTCGTTCGAGGACACGACTCGTTCCTTCCGGGGTCTGATCGGTGGGCGAGAACCCCGTGCCGCCGGTGGTCACGATGAGTCCATGGAACTCGGCGCTCAGTTGTAACAGCGCGCCCGCCACGTTGCTCGCGCCGTCGGCGATTGCCGCACGATCGACGACACGATATCCGCGCTCTTCGAGTAGCTCGACGAGGATGTCGCCTGAGCGATCGTCGCGAGTGCCCGCGGCAACTGAGTCTGACACTGTGAGCACCTTTGCGTCGAGCGACATGGGCCAAGGCTACGTCTGAGAGCGAACGATAAAAAAGGGGCGCCCGCGAGGGGCGCCCCTTCCACCGTTGACCCGCGTTACGACAAGGGCTGTCCGGGGTGGGTCGGTGGCGGCCCGAGGGCCTCTAACGCGGTGGCCCGTACGAGGACCGCGTTGGCGACCGATGTTTCGTAGGTAAGGCGCGCTTGCTCGCGCTGCCAGGGTGTCGTTGCCGCGGCCAGTGCGGCGGAAAGCGCACTCTGTGCGGCCGCTATCGACGCACGAAACGCGACGTTCGCAGCCTGAAGGCCGATCACGTACGCCGTGCCGTTGAAGTCAGCGGGTGGCGTGGGCGGGTCGCCGGCGGCCACGATCGCTGCGACGCGCGCGTTGAGCGCGGCCTCAGCCGAAACGAGGTACGCGGCACGCGCAGCTTGGCGCTGTACGGGCGTCGTCGCCATTGACAGAGCCTCATAGAGCGTGGCTCGAGCGGAGGCAATCGCCCCACGGTAGGTGAAGTTGATCGCCTTCAGGCCATCGACGTAGGCCCTCCACTGCGCGGTGAACGCCTTCCACGCGGTCACTGAGGCACTCGCCGAAGCGGAGACCGTGGTCGTGGTCGTCGTGTCACCGTAGGCCGCAACCGCGGGCACGCTGACTCCCAGAGCGGTGACTACGGTGAGTGCGGCCAATGTACGGAATTTCTTGATTCCCATGGTTCTCCCTTGAACAACTTCAGCGTACGTAAGAGAAGTGTGAGAACGATGTGAAGACGCTGTTGGACGACTGAGAGAAGTCCTACAAAAAGATGTGAATCGTCAACCGTGCTGCGTCGTGGTGGTCGTCGATGTCGACGTCTTCGGTTTCGTCGTGGTCGTCGTAGGTGAGGTCGGAAAACCGGGCGGCGTCGCACACGTGGTCGACGTGCCGGTGATCGGCTTGCCCGCTTGCAGCGCAAGCGATGCCTCGATCATGCACTTCATGATCGGTCCGGCGACGATGGCCCCGGTCACGTTGTAGGCCTGATAGGGGACGCTGACCGCGATCGCGATGGTCGGGTCGCTCGCGGGGGCAAAGGCGATCATCCAGTCGTCCGTGTCGTTCGTCAAGTCGTTGCCGACCTGAGCGGTACCGGTCTTTGCCGCGACGTCATCTTGGGGAAGGAATCCGACCTCCGCTGCGGTGCCCTCGGTGACGACGTCGTGCATGAGGGGCACGACCATGCCTGCCTGTGACGCGGTGAGCGGTCGCTTCCAGACAGAAGGCTTGTAGCGACGAAGGATCGTGCCATCGGGACTTGTGACGTAGGAGAGGAGGTGCGGCGTCATGATCGTGCCACCGTTCGCGACGCCCGCTGCCACGAGTGCGTTCTGCAATGCCGTGGCGCTCACGTCTTCCTGGCCAATCGCGGAGTAGGCGAGGTACGGCGGGTTCGCCGCGAGATAGGACTCGGTCGGAAAGTAGGACGCGACGACCCCGGGCAGATCGAGCGGAGGCACCTGGTCGTAGCCGAAGGCGTGCGCTTCCGCGGTCAAATCTTGGGCGCCGAGGGCGAGTCCAAGCAGGGCGTAGCCCGGGTCGCACGATGCGGGCAGCATCTCGGCGATGGTGCCGCCGCACGAGGAGTCGCCATCGTTGTAGAGGAGCTTGTCCGTGTCCGGCAGCTTCGTAAAGACCATCGGCGGATAGTCGATGGTGGTGAAGAGCGAGGGCTTGTAGGCGGCGATGCCGGCAGTCGTCACGACCTTGAACGTTGAGCCGGGAAAGATCGTCTGTTGGGTGGCGACGAGCCCAAGCGGCGGATAGCCATGGGAGTCTTTGATGTTGTCCTTCTTCCACGCGGCCTCTTGGACCTTTTGGTTCGTCGAAGTGAATGGCGTGGGGTTATAGGTGGGGTTGGAGTAGAGGGCGAGGAGGGCCCCCGTGCTCGGTGTGATCGCAACGACCGATCCGTCGCGACCCATCAGCTCGGCTTGGGCGAGCCGCTGCAACGAGGGCTGGAGCGTCAGCGTGATGGAGTCTTCGCCCTCGGTTGGCGCGAGCACCTGCTCGAGGCTTTGTGCGGGTTGGCTGTGCGACTGGAGATAGTTGTTGTACTCCGCTTCGAGCGCCCACAGGCCGTAGACGCTCGAAGTCCAGCCCACGACACCGGCGAACAGAGCGCCTTCGGGATAGACACGCTTGTACGGGTTCGTTGAGTTTCCTGTGGGCTCGGACTGCGCCAGCACCAGGCCGTTCGCCGCGAAGATCTGTCCTCGCGGGTTGATGTTGTTCGCGATGTTGTTACGAGGGTTGAGCGGTGAAGCGTTGAGGGCGCCAGCGTGAAACCACTGCACCCAGAGGGACTGTCCCGCAACCACCACGAACAACACGGAGATGACAGCTGCCAAAAACCAGATCCGGCGAGACACTATTCGACCCTGCTAGGTCCACTTGGGGGTGTGACGCGACTCCTGATAGCTCCAATTCTTCTACATGGAGGCCGAGTAGAGAGCGCAACGTGAATTCAGAGTCCGCGCGGGGCATTTGCGTCGCCTCTAACAGTGGTCCGCGATGCCGATCGGAGGTCGCGGGCAGAGATTCTTAGTGCTCGGCGATCGCGGTAAGCGGATTCAACCTCGAGATGATCCTCTCGATCGACGCGCTCAACGTCGTGTCGCTCTTCACATTGAACAGCGGGCCTGAACCGTCACGGAGCATCGCGACGGACATGGCGAGTCCGCGCACCGTCGGCAGCGGGCTGACGAGTGCGTCAGCGAGGGCACGAATCTGACCTTCGGCGGCTAACACGTGGCTGCGAACGAGTGGCACCGAAGGATCAAACAGCGTGCGGGCGCGTCGTACCTCGATGAGCAGGTCGAGCCACGAGTCGGCAATGCCGCGGCGATAGCTCGGGGCAGCCAGCTGCTGGGCGCGGGCGGCGAGACGTGGGTTCTCTGCTGGGTGCGTCCCGCCCGCCAGCTTCGTGTCGAGCGATGGTGCAAAGAGTCGCGCAATCACGCTGGCCCACGAGGGGGCGACGACTGCGTCGTGACCAGTCGGCGTCTCGGTGTGTGCGGTGAGGGACTGGGAAAAGTGATCGTTGGTCATGGGAGCCTCCTAGGCAGATCCCCCATTTCTATTCAAGTGGCGAAGCCATGAAAACGGCCTTAATAGGCGCGTGGAAATCGTCAAAATTTCTTCACACGCGATAAAACTAGATATGCGCGTGCGAGGGTTCTGCTGCGGTTGGCTCGAGCTGGATACGGCCGAATTACTCGACGGCGTCGAGGGGCGTCAGTGGATCCCCATACCGTCGTACCTGATCGAGCATGCCGGCTCCCTCGTGGTCTTTGACGCGGGGCTGCACCCGGACTTTGGGGATCATCGCTCCGAGCGATTCGAAGAGGTATCTCAGTCCATGAGTTGCCTCTTGCCGGAAGAGGCGATGCTCAACGCGCGCCTGGCCGCCTGCGGCGTCGACCCGAGCGACGTCGAGTACCTCGTGATCAGCCACATGCACTTTGACCATGTCGGCGGCAGTGTGTTTCTGCCCGACGCGGATATGGTCGTCCAGCGCGCCGAGTGGCTGGCTGCCGTTGCCGACCTCGATGGCGAGATCTACATGCCAGCCGACGTGGACCCCGAGCGTCCCCGCCAGCTCCTTGATGGGGAGTGGGACATCTTCAACGACGGACGCGTTGTGGTGACGCCAACGGTGGGGCACACGCCTGGTCATCAGTCGCTACGGATTCTGACCGACGAAGGAACGACGTTGGTGCTCTGTGGCGATTCGTGTTACACGCGCGAGTCGCTCGACACGATGACGTTGCCCCAAGGCCACTACGACGGCGCCGCGCAGCTCACGGGGTTCCGATGGCTGCGCGACCTCGAGGCCAACGGCGCCCGGCTCATCTTCGGACACGAAGCCAGTCAGTGGCCCACTGGTCCCCAAGATGATCGCATCGTTGAATTGACGTAAGCGGACCGCCGCGACCTGTGGGCGAGACGACGGCGAACTGCACTTCACATCGTCGTTCGTAGGCTGGCTCGATGGAACCCTCCGCAGAGCTCGCGCTTGAGCTGCATGCCGCGCGCGAGCGCGCCGAGAAGTGTGCTCGCGAGTGGGGCGTCTCGCTCGGCGATCCGTTCGAGTTCGCGTGCGTGTCGTTCGTCGCTCCGGCGGGTGAACACTACGTGATCAAGGCGCCCACCGAAGGCGACGACGAGTCACGTGACGAAGGCGACGCCCTCGAGCTCTGGGGGAGCGACGTCGCAGTTCGGGTCAATCGTCGAAAGGGACGAACGTTGCTGGAAGAACGGGCGATTCCCGGCACGGACCTTTCGATGCTCGACGAAGAGGACGCGACACGCATCGCCGTGGAGCTCGCGGGACGCCTGTGGCGCCAAGCGGCGGCGCCGTTTCGCTCCGTTGACCCCGACGTCGAACGCTGGCTCGACAGGGGAGAGCTGATGGGCCTACCCCTCTTCGGTCTTGCTCGAACGTTGCGCGATGAGATTGGCCGGGGTGGGAAGTGGCTGGTCCACGGTGACTACCACCATCACAACATCTTGCGCGACGGATCGCGTTTTGTGGTCATCGATCCGAAGCCGTACCTGTCAGATCGCGAATATGACGTTGCGTCGTTTCTCTGGAACCCCGTGGGCAATGACATGACCAATCGCGAACAGACTGAGCGACGCGTCGCGGCCTTCGTCGGTGCGGGTCTCGACGAGTTCCGGATCCGCGCCTGGGCGGTGATCCGAGGCACCTACCTTCGACCGGAGTTCGCTGGGCCACTGCGGGATCTCGTCGAGTGACGTCATCGTGGGGATGAACTGGCGCGAAGGGTTTTCGCGCCGTCCGCCACGTCCGCGCGGAAAGTCAGAGATACACTCCGGCTACGGCCGGTTCGACGGAGCGATGCGTAGTGGGTCACGCGCCCTCGCCCCGTCCGAGCGAGTCGACCAGTATCGGCGAGATGCCGCAGCGATAGGAGAACCATGGCCATCACGTCGGAAGCACGGTCGTGATACAGCATCCTTTCTTCGACATTGAGCCGTGGCGTCTGCGCGAAGGCCAGTTCGACCCGGACGTCCTCGCTCAGAGCGAGTCGCTCTTCACGCTCGCCAACGGTCACATCGGCTGGCGCGGGAATCTCGACGAGGGTGAGCCGCATGGAATGCTGGGTTCGTACCTGAACGGCGTCTATGAGCTGCGTCCGCTGCCCTACGCAGAGGGTGGCTACGGCTATCCCGAGCAAGACGAAGTGGTCGTCAACGTGACCGACGGCAAGATCATGCGCCTCCTCGTCAACGACGAGCCCTTCGACATCCGCTACGGCACGCTGCACGATCACGAGCGCATCCTTGATTTTCGTACGGGGACCCTCGAGCGCCACGCGGACTGGTCGACGCCGACCGGAAAGCGCGTGAAGGTGTCCTCGACGCGGATCGTCTCATTCAAGCAGCGCGCGATCGCCGCGATCAAATACGAGGTCGAAGCGGTTGACGCCGTGCGCGTCGTGGTGCAGTCCGAACTGGTCGCGAACGAGACCTCGCCGCCGCCGCCCGTCTTTGATCCGCGCGCCTCGGCCGTGCTCGACGACACGTGGATGTCGCTCGAGTTTGAGAACTTCGACGCGAGGGCCGTGCTCGTGCACGAGACGAGCTACAGCAACCTCACGATGTCAGCGGCCATGGACCACGAGGTGGACGGACCTGGCAACATCGAGACGGCGTCAGAGAGCTTCGCCGACGTCGCACGAGTCACGACGACCGCGGCGCTCGAGCCCGGCGAGAAGCTCACCGTCATCAAGTACGTGGCCTACGGCTGGTCGGGCGTGCGATCAAAGGAGGCGCTACGTGACCAGACCAGCGCGGCGCTGGCGGCGGCGCGCGCCGACGGGTGGGACGGACTCTGCACGGAGCAGAAGGACTATCTCGACGACTTCTGGAACCATTCCGACGTCGAGTTCGATGGCGACGTGGAGATTCAGCAGGCAGTTCGCTTCTCCCTCTTTCACGTCCTTCAAGCCGGTGCTCGAAACGAGTCGCGGGCAATCGCCGCCAAGGGCCTCACGGGCACCGGTTACGACGGTCACTCCTTTTGGGACACCGAGATCTTCGTCATGCCTGTGCTCAAATACTCCGTGCCCGAAGCGGTGCGCCACGCCCTCATGTGGCGCCACAGCACGTTGCCACTCGCGCGCGAACGAGCGGCTCAGCTGGGGTTCAAGGGGGCGGCGTTCCCCTGGCGCACGATCGCCGGCGCCGAGTGCTCGGCGTACTGGCCCGCGGGCACCGCGGCCTTTCACGTGGGCGCCGACGTCGCCTACGCGGTCGTGAGCTACTTGCACGCCTCGGGGGACGACGACTTCGAACGCGAGTATGGGTGCGAGATCCTCGTCGAGACGGCGAGGCTGTTCACGTCGCTCGGACACTTCGACATGACCGGCGCCTTTCGCATCGACGGCGTCACCGGGCCTGACGAGTACAGCGCGATCGCGGACAACAACATTTACACGAATCTGATGGTCCGTCGCAACCTTGAGGCGGCAGCGTCGATAGCCGAGCGTCAGCGCGACGTGGCGAGCGGGCTGAATGTGAGCGACGAGGAGATCGCGATGTGGCGCGCGGCGGCGGACGCCATGAGTGTCCCTTTCAACGAAAAGTTCGGCATACATGAGCAAGCGGAGGGCTATACCTCACACCAGACGTGGAGCTTCGAGACGACAACCGAGGACCAGTATCCCCTGCTGTTGCACTTTCCCTATTTCGATCTCTATCGCAAGCAGGTCGTCAAGCAAGCCGATCTCGTGCTCGCGATGTTCCTCAACGAAACTGCCTTTACAAATGATGAGAAGCTCGCGAACTTCAACTACTACGAGCGGCTGACCGTGCGCGACTCTTCCCTATCGGCGTGCGTGCAGTCCGTCATGGCGGCCGAAGTCGGTCACCTGGCTCTTGCCTACGACTACCTCGCCGAAGCGGCCCTCATGGATCTCGATGACCTCGAACACAACACGCGCGACGGACTGCACATGGCGTCACTTGCTGGATCGTGGATCGCCCTCGTCGCGGGTCTCGCGGGCATGCGCCCGACCGACGATTCGCTCAGCTTCTCGCCGCAGCTTCCCAGCGGGATCAGTCGACTCTCCTTTAACATCATGTTCCGCGATAATCACCTCAAGGTCGTCGTGACGCCGGAGACGACGACGTATGAGGTGATGGAGGGCAGTGGCATGAAGATCAAGCACGTCGACGAGGAGATGACCCTCAAGGTCGGTAAGCCCGTCTCGAGTGCCGCGAGGTGCCCGGTGATTAGCCCGAAGGAGGCGCCGAGCCAGCCCTTTGGGCGCGCACCGCTGCGCCGTCTTGCCGACGCCCAACGAGGAGACACGAAGTGACGAGCAATGAGCCGAACGTGATCAGTCCGTCATCGGTCGATCCCACGGCGTACAAGGCGTGGCTGTTCGACATGGATGGGGTGCTCACGCAAACGGCACTGGTACACGCGGCCGCGTGGAAGCAGGCCTTCGACGCATTTCTCCTAGAAGAAGGCAAGCGCACCGGCACGACCTATGCGCCCTTTGACCCGGAAGCGGACTATGAGAAGTACGTTGACGGCGAGCCCCGTGAAGACGGCGTTCGCAACTTCCTCGCCGCGAGGGGCATCACGCTCCCCGAAGGTAACGACAACGATCCGCCCACAGCGCGCACGGTGTGCGGCGTGGGCAACGCCAAGAACGCGCTCGTGCTCCAGGTCATGAAAGAGCAAGGCGTCAAGGTCTACGACGGAGCAGTCACGCTGGTCAAGTTCTTGCGCGCACACGGCGTCAAGGTGGCGGTGGTCTCGGCGAGCGAAAACACGGTCGCGGCGCTCACGGCGGCGGGCATCGTCGATCTCTTTGATGCACGCGTTGACGGGCACACGGTCAAGGACATGCACCTCGCGGGGAAGCCCGCTCCTGACAGCTACCTCGAGGGGGCGAAGATGCTCGACGCCGACCCGTCCCAGGCGGTCGTGATCGAAGACGCGCTGGCGGGCGTCGAGGCGGGCCGGGCCGGTCACTTCGGACTTGTGGTGGGCGTTGACAACCACGACCAAGGAGGGGCCCACGACTACGCCGACCAGCTGCACGCCCACGGAGCCAACGTCGTCGTCACGAATCTCGCCGAGTTGGTGCCGCCTCCACCAGCGGCTTCGTAACACGATAACGATGCTTCTTGCACACAACAGGGGCTAAGAACTGACCGACACGCTCCCAAGTAAGGTGACGAATAATGACCGCTGATGACGCTTCGTATGACTTGAGCCTGGCGGCAGCGACGCTTCGCTCGAACAGCGGCGACGTGCACGCGCTGTTGAAGGCGCTCGCGGACGAGCTCTCCGACACGTTGGGCGAGCGACTGCACGTCCAGCGCGCCGGCGGTCGGTTCCACAAGTCAGACGACATCACGTCGGTGCAGATAGCCCTTGACGGCAATCAGTTCGACGCAAACGTCGAGGGACCGGCATTGCGCTGCAGCGTTGGTCACATCTCGGGCGGCATACGGATTCGCAACGAAACGGTCGACATCGATCAGTGGATTCTGAAGCTGCTCGAGGCCTTACAGGCCGAAGCCACCCACAGCGAGTCCGCTCGCCAAGCCCTGGAAAACATTGTCATCGGAGGACACTAGTGAGCGACGTAACCAGCGATCTACCTGAAGCAACGGAGCATCGTCTCCAAGAGCTCGAGCACGGGCTCTTCACGTCTGACCTTTCGGTCAATGAGTTCCTGCTCGTCAAGGAGGTGGGCTTTCATCCCGTCGGCTTCGTGATGGGTTCGTCGATCTATCACACCGGCATCCAGGCGCGTAAGTGGAGCCAGAGCCAGGAGCTAACCAAGCTGACCGAGGCGATGTACAACGCGCGCGAGCTCGCGATGACGCGCATGGAAGAAGAGGCGGCCGAGCTCGGTGCTGACGGCGTCGTCGGGGTGCGACTCGATGTCAACTACTACGAGTGGGGCAAGGACGCCGCGGAGTTCATCGCGGTCGGCACCGCGGTCAAAGCAGAAGACGGCGTGTCGCGTCGCAACAAGCTCGGCAAGCCCTTCACGTCGGACCTCTCTGGACAGGACTTCTGGACACTGTCGCAAACGGGCTACTCACCCCAGGGACTGGTGATGGGGACGTGTGTGTACCACATCGCCCACCGCGGCATTGGCCAGACGCTGAGCTCGACCGGCCAGAACGTGGAGCTCCCGAACTTCACCCAAGCGCTCTACGAGGCACGCGAGCTCGCGATGACGCGCATGCAAGACGAAGCCAATCAGCTCGGCGCCACGGGCATCGTCGGGGTGCGTCTCGAAGAGAAGTCGCACCAGTGGGGATCGCACACCATTGAGTTCCTCGCGCTCGGGACGGCCGTGACCAAGAGCGCGGACGAGGTCACGCTCACCAAGCCCATCACGATCATCTCGCTCGATAACTAGTGAGCGGCCCCAGCGACCTGCCCGAGGCGGCGGAGCGACGCCTCCACGAGGGCGCGTTCTCATCTGGTCTGTCCGTCAACGACTTCGCGGCGTGCCTCGAGATGGGTCTCGAACCAGCGGGACTCGTACAGGGGTTCTGTGCCACGCAGTCGAGCAACTTCGGTCGAGGAATGATGCAGCGAGGAATGTCACCCTTTGGTGGTGCTGGGGCCGGGTACGTCCAGAACTACCAGTGCCCCCACGGGTTCATCTCCAATGAGCATCGCGCCTGGGGGCAGAACTACGAGCAGACTTGGGTCGAGAACGGATGGAACGAGGGCTTTACGTCCGCTTACTCACGGATGCTCGAAGAAGCCCAGGAGATCGGCGCGCACGGGATCGTGGGCGTCATCGATACCGAGAGTGCCATGAGCGAAGCCGGCATCATCGAGTTCCACCTGCGCGGCACGGCGGTGAAGCTCGAAGGCGCCCCAGCGCCACCAACGGCGCCCTGGACGACCTACCTCGCTGGCCAGCGCTTGGCGAAGATCTTCGAAGCGGGCTACGCGCCCGTGTCGATCATCGCGGCCATCAGCTCGTTGCGCGTGTGGGCGTACTGCATCACCGAATACCTCATGGGTGGCAGCGGCGGCATGTGGGGCAACCCGAACTCCATGGAGATCGATCAGCTGGTCCGCGCACAGACTTACGTTCGTTCAACAGCGCTCAGCACCGCTCGCAATCAGCTGCACGGCGACGCGCTGCATGGCGCGGCGCTCAACGTACGCGAACGAGAGTTCGAGCACGGCGACTACGAGGTGAATGCACTGTTGCGCGGCAATCGCATACGACGGTTCAAGAGCTTCGAGGCACTGTCGGTCCCTCAGCCAACGGTGAGTCTTTCATGAGCGAAAAGTCACTCGACCTCAAGGCAGAGGTACGTCGTGCGTTCCTGCCGCAAGGTAGCGCCCTGACCGTCGAAGATAGGTCGTCAGGGCAACTGACCTCGGACCTCACGATCGATGAGGAACTGAACCTCCACTCCATTGGCTGGGAGCCAGTGGAGCTGGTGAGCGGGGTGTCGCTGTACTCAGCACCCGCGGGCATGTGGAACTGGGGGCAGGGCGAGATCGTCGGAGCGTCCGACGCCCACAACCAGGCCTTCGCACACGCCATCTACAGGATCCACCAAGAGGCGGCGAACGCCGGTGGTCATGGCGTCGTTGGCATGCACATCGATCGTTTCGTCTACTCGACGCACATTGAAGTCTCGCTCACCGGTACGGCGGTTCGTCCGGTCGGCGCGAAGAAGATCGACGCGAAGGACATCTTCGTCACCGACCTCTCCGGTAGAGACTTCACCTTGTTGATGCTGGCGGGATGGGAGCCCCTCGGACTCGCGACTGGCGCGAGCTTTGTCTACGCGCCACGGCGCACCATGGGCGCGGTCGTCCAACAGCAGTCCCAGAACATCGAGCTGACGAACTACACCGCCGCCATGTACTCGGCGCGCGAAGCCGCGATGCAGCGCATGCAGGAATCTGCGCTCGCAATGAAGGGCACCGGCGTCGTCGAGGTGAAGATCGTCGAAGGTCCGATGCGCTTCGCGTCCCACGCGGTGGGCTTTGCCGCCTGGGGGACGGTGGTGAAACTGGTGAAGTCGTCGCATCAGTCGGTGCATCCTGTGGCCGCTGTCTCCCTCAACGACGCTGCGGTCGCCTTTGACGCGGCGACCCTGGAGTGAGGCTCCGAAGCATACATTTCGTTTGATGTCGGTTCGCCCCACGGCTAGCCTGCGAGTCGAGGTGGCCCATGACCGTGACATGCAAGGTAACTGGTGAGTTCGCTCAGATCATCACCTGTCAGCTCGACGATGGACAGACGATGTTCGCCGACGCCAGCAAGTTTCGCTGGAAGACGGCGAACGTCACCCTAGAGACCCGCCTAACGACACCAGGGGGCAAGGCCGATCAGGCGCACCAGGCCTCCCAGCAGGGGACTGGCAGCTTCTTGAAAGCGGCACTCGCGACCGCGACCGAAGTCGCCAAGCGCGCCATGTCAGGCCAGAGTCTCGCTTTTCAGTGGTTCACCCCTACGGGCGGCTCAGGACTCGTGGGCTTCTCCGGCGACCAGCCCGGTCAGGTGAAGGTCATCGAGCTGGACGGCTCGTCGGGGTGGACGGCCGAGAGCCGGGCGTTTGTGTGCGCTGAATCGAGCGTCAACTACGACATCAACTTCGCCGGGCTTGCGCTCGGCTACCGAGCTAAGGACGGCTACATCTTCGAGAACTTCACCGGCACTGGCACGGTGGTGCTGGCGGGCGGAGGCAGCCTCATCGAGCTCAACCCGAAGGACTACGGCGGCGAGTTGCAGGTGCACGGTGGCGCCCTGGTGGCGTTTTCCGACACCGTCAACTTCAACGTCGAGCGCGTCGGCGCTTTCAACGCCCAAACGGCGATGACGGCCGTCTTCGGCGGTTCGGGCATGAATCTCATCTCGCTCACCGGCGACGGACCGGTGATCTTGCAGTCCACACTGCACAAAGAGTACGAAGATGAGGACAAGCAAGATCAGAGCGCGTCGAAAACCGGCATGCTCGGACGGTTCTAGGAAAGGAACACAGATGGCGCTATTTGACAAGGTGAAGGAGCAGGCATCGCAGCTCGCACAAAAGGCTCAGGAGGCGGGTAAGGCGGGTCAAGCGAAGATCGAAGACGCGCAGTCACGTCGCAAGGCGGACGCCATCTTGCGTCAGCTCGGCGCGGCGGTGTACGCCCAGCGCTCCGGGACAGCGGGCGCTGACAACAGCGCGGACATCGACAAGCTCGTGGCAGACCTCAAGGCGTTCGAAGCTGAGCACGGTCCCGTCGCCCCCGGTGACGCCGACGACGACGCAACAGGCGACGCTCCTTCGTCGACCACTGACACGAAGCCCAGCGTGGCGCCGGACGCCGACACTCCTGAGGGCGGTTTCAAGCTGTAGTCGACACAATGAGTGTCGCGTTCGCCGAGAGGCGGCACAGTTTTTTGTCACGCGTAAACGTGAGTACACGGGCGACGTGTCGCGCCCAACGAGCGCCTTTTTCCCGAATTCAAAACGAAAGCGCGGGAGGTCGCGTTCGCGGCCTTTTGCCTACGTCGGTGATCAGCGGACGTCTTATTCAGAACATACTCCGCAGTAATTTTTTTTATGTTCTAACGGCCCGCTTTTCCGTGTTCGCGCTGAGATTACGCACTATTGTCCGCACCAACAGATTTCTAACCTCAGAGGGGGCAGTATGGAGGGAAGTAAGGCAGTCGTTGAATCGGATCTGAAACGCGACGTCGGCATTTGGGGGCTCTTTTGGGCGTCCGAAGGCTCGATCATCGGTTCAGGATGGTTGTTCGCGGGGCTGTATGCGACGACCCTGGCCGGTCCATCGGCGTTGATTTCGTGGGGCATCGCCACGGTGATCATCATCATCTTGGCGCTGGTGCACGCTGAGCTCGGTGGCATGTTCGCCGTGACAGGCGGCACCAGTCGATATCCGCACTACGCATACGGCAGCTTCGCGGGTGCCTCGTTTGGTTGGTTCGCGTACATCCAGGCCGCGTCGGTCGCGCCGATCGAGGTCTTGGCGACCATTCAATACTTCTCGAGCGTCTCGTGGGCTTCGTCGTGGTACAAGGCGCCCGTCCCCCCCGCGATCAACGGAACCCTCTCGGGTGCGGGCATCGCGGTTGCCGTCTGCTTGATGATCCTCTTTACGATCATCAACCTGGTCGGCGTTCGCTGGCTCGCCAACTCGAACAACGGCATCACGACCTGGAAGGTCATCGTTCCCATTGTGGCCATCATCGTGTTCTGCGCCTTCCACTTCCACGGCCACAACTTCAGCGCCGGCGGCGGCTTCTTCGTGAAGGGCACCGACGGAGGAGCACACGCGATCCTGGACGCGATACCCGGTGCAGGCATCGTGTTCTCACTGCTGGGCTTTGAACAAGCCGTCCAACTCGGGGGCGAAGCGAGAAATCCGCAGCGCGACCTGCCTCGTGCCGTGATCTCGGCAATTCTCGTCGGAGCGGCGATCTACATTCTCGCGCAGGTGGCCTTCATAGCCGCGATCAGCCCAAGCGTCTTAGTTCACTACCACTCGTGGACGGGTCTTGCGGGTGACACGGGTCTTGAGAAGGCGCCCTTCTACACCGTGGCGAAGCTCGCCGGCATCACGTGGTTGGCGTATATCTTCCGCATCGACGCGGTGATCTCTCCGGCGGGTACGGGACTGATCTACTTGACCTCGGCCTCGCGGATCAGTTTTGGACTCTCAAAGAACGGCTACATCCCCGACGCCTTCGAGAAGACCAACCGGTTCAAGATTCCCGCGTTCGCCGTGATCATCTCTGCACTCATCGGCCTGCTCTTCTTGCTGCCGTTCCCGAGTTGGAGCAGCTTGGTCGATATCGTGACCGGAGCCTCGGTGCTGATGTATGCGGCCGCACCGCTGTCACTGGGCGCGTTGCGTAAAGCCAAGCCGGACCTGGCCAAGCTGTACACCTTGCCGTACGGCACGGTCCTGATTCCGCTGGCGTTCGTCTGCGCGAACCTCGTCGTCTACTGGGCCGGCTGGAACACCTACTCGACACTCATGCTGGTGCTCATCATTGGGTACATCATCATGGCCGTGTCGCGGATGGCGAACGCGAACAAGAACCAGCCGAAGATCGACTGGGGCGCGGCGCCATGGATCCTCACCTACTTCGTCGGACTCGGGTTCATCTCCTTCTTTGGTTCATTCGGCACGAGTGCCATCATTGGAGGTGTGGGCCCATTCAGCGGGGTTTGGATAGGCGGCGATGGTCGCCTTCCGCTGTGGTGGGACATCCTCGTTGTCGCGGTGTTCAGCCTTGTGATTTACTTCTGGGCTGTCAGTAGCCGACTCCCCGAAGAGGAGATCGACCAGTACATCGGCACTGTGGTCGTTATCAGCGACCCGGAGTTGATGCACTAATACTTCAGAACCTCAAAACCCCCGCCTTCTCAGCGTTGGGAGGGCGGGGTTTTTGTTTTCCCGGTTCGTCACTGCGACGAGCGTTCGCGACGGAGTCTGCCTAAATGTTGAGCTCGGGATTCAGTCGAGCCGTCGCCCGATCGAAGCGCACCTTGATGTCCTCGAGGTCGTTGGGCTCCTCGACGGTTGCTTCAGCGCCGCGCATGATCATCTCGGACTGATTGATCAGCGCGTCCCGCTGGAGCTGCGAGGTAGTTGCGTTCGCGACCACAGAGATGGTGTCGAGCATCCGAATGTACACCGCCGGCATTCCGTGTGCCGCCTCGCGAATCTTGTCATAGGCCCTTTTGATCATGCGATCGTACGACCAGCCGGCACTAATGAGGCGGATTCGCCCCTCTTCGTCACGATAGAGGTCGTTCGTCAGTTCTCGCTGAGAGAGCCGGCACAACCCCTCCGACAGCCAGTCGAGGCAAGTGAGCGCCGTAAAGGTGTCGTTGACGGCCGGAGAGAGGGCCCGTATCGCGATCTCGACCAGCTGGTCGATCGCAAAGACGGGGTCTTGCATCAGTGTGCGGTGGGGTCCAGTCACGTGCGATTTGGCGAGGGCTGCTTCGACCTGTTGCGCGGCGCCCTGGGGGAAGACCTTGGCGATGGGCTGACCCGCGACGATGAAGTGACCGGGACGGTAGTCGAGACGAATGGTCGCGTCGAGTAGTCGAGCGATCTTCGTGAGCTGGGCGTAGCCGACGAACTGGAGATAGCCGCTTTTTGCCGCCAGAATGACGCCGCCTCTGCGTTCGACGGCGTCGAGCAGTTCGTCAGGCCTTTGGAGTTGGATGCGCATTTCGCGCGGGCTGATCACCGCATCCGGATTGATCTCACCGTCCCGCTTAGGAAACTCTTTATCGATGGCGACGTCGAGATCGTGGGCGATGCCAGCGATGACTGCGGGCAGTTGGATCGAACTTGCGATGTGATTGATGAAGTAGATAAGGACAGCGAGATCAAGGAGGAGCAGTATCTCGGCGACGGCGATGCATAGGTGCGGCACGAAGTGAGGGTGCGGATAGCTTGAGATCGATCCAAGGGCCAAGACGGAGTACACGAATGAGGCGACGAAGATGCCGAGTGTGAACTGGTTGCCAAAGTCGCGAACAAAGTTGCGCATCATGCGTGGACCAAACTGCTGAGAGGCGAGCGTCAGGGCGAGGATGGTGACGGAAAAGACGACGCCAACCGTGGTGATGATGGCAGCCGCGATGGCGATGAGAACGTCGCGGCCTGCGTCTGCAGAACCGAGGTGCAACCAGAAGGGAAGTTGGAGATGGTGGTAGTAGGCGGCGACGTCGATGGCGAAGGACACGCCAAAGATGACCGCGGCGACGACGACGAGCACCGTCGGCACGAACCAGAAGGTTGTGCGAAGGGCTTCCCACCGCCAGCTCGGAAGACGCTTGCGAGGAGTCGCCATCAGATGCTCTCGACGCGTCGGTGGTCCATTTCCGTCGCACCGTTGTGCGCGTAAACACAGCCGTACATGCTGATCATCGACGTTCTCCCCGCCGACCAGTCTTCCCGGCACACCCAGTACTGCTTTCACAAATCGTACTAGACGACCTCGTCGTGCTGCTCAGGAGTCGCGCGAACGCATGTCCGACACGTTGGTCTACTTGGCGTGACCGCCCGCTTCTATCGAGAGCCACTCCCACTCGCGCCACATGGAGAGCCGAGACTCGTAGTCAGCCGTCGCGATGGCGAGAGGTCCCTCACCAAAGAAGACACGAAGCGGCGGCTCCGGTGCGTCGACCAACTGGAGGATGGCGGCGCTGCTGGCAACGGGATCACCCGCGATAGCGACGCGCTGTGTTCGAAAGCGCTCCGACCTCTCGCGCGCTTCGTCGTATGCGGGGAGCGGCGTCGTATGCTTCGCCGAGCTGCCGCCCCAGTCAGTCGAAAAGCCGCCCGGCTCAATCAGGGTCACGTTGATGCCAAAGTCTGCGACTTCCAACGCGAGCGACTGGCTGACACCTTCGAGCGCCCACTTTGACGCGTGATACATGCCGATGCCGGCGAAGGCAGAGATGCCCCCGATGGAGGAGACCTGGATGATGTGCCCGCTGCGTTGCGCACGCAGATAGGGGAGGGCAGCCTGAGTGACCCAGAGCGCGCCGAAGAGATTGGTTTCGATCTGATCGCGCGCCTCTTGCTCGCTGAGCTCTTCGACCATGCCGAACTGTCCGTATCCGGCGTTGTTTACGACAACGTCGAGTCGACCGAAGTGTTCGTACGCTTTTTCAACCGCGTCGAAGGCTTCGCTTCGGCTCGTGACGTCAAGCGTGAATGGAAGCACCGAGTCGCCGTATTTCGCCGCGATGTCATCCAGCGATCGCGCATCCCGCGCGGTCGCGACGACGCGATCGCCGCGCTCAAGGGCGGCGATCGTCCAATCGCGCCCAAACCCGCGCGACGTTCCCGTTATGAACCAGGTCTTTGTGGTCATGAAGCTCCTTTCGCCAGTCAGGGTCAAGACGAAAGGCGCCCTGACGACGTCAGCGTAAGGGCGCCAGATCCTCGTTCGACTGCGCGACGGAACTGGCGCTGAGCGGTCGTCGCGGTTGAAGGAGGGTTACGACCTCTTCGTACGGCGCGGCGGGAAACCACAAGAAGCCCTGCGCGAGCTCGCAGTCATACTTTCGCAGCTGCTCGCGCTTTCTGTGGTCTCGACGCCTTCGCCGAGCACGGTCATGTCGAGTTTGTGGCCGACCGAGATGATGGCACTCGTATTGCAAGCACGATTTGACCATGCCGCTCTCAATCTTGGAGGGCGAACCGCTATCCTGCGCTTGGCTACTGGACGGTGACGAGCGTGCCAATCGGGGTGTGTGGCCAGAGGACCGCCGCGTCCGCAAACGGCATCTCGACGCAGCCGAGGCTCTGGGGCCACCCGTAGGAGGCGCGGATGAATCCGTGGAGCGCGTCGCCGCCGTTGAAGTACGAGACCCAAGGAATACCCGTGTCGTCATAGGTCTGTCCATCGGGCAAGGTCCCCGACATGGTCGTCACCGTGAAGCGTAGATAGACGGGGTAGGTTCCGTCTGCGGTGGGCGCCGCCGAAACCCCCGTGTTGGCCAATGTCTTAAACGTGACGCGACCGTTCTGGTAGAGCTTCACCGATTCAGGCAGTGTCTTGCTCACGTACACATAGTCGTAGCTCGCTGGATCGTTGCGATGTCCGCGAATTGCGCTCACGAGCGCCTGCCACGTGGGCAGGTTCATTGAGCCCGTTGTGTCGAGATCTCCCTGCACCTCTTGAAAGTGCATGAGCGCACCCTTGAGGACGACATTGTTCGTCCCGACCTGCCACTGCGATCGCAGGACTCTCGGCAGCGAGTCGTAGCGCCAGACGAACGAACCAGGAACGATCTTCGTGAGCGACGCAGTCGTTGTCTTCTTCGGCGGCAGCGTGGTTGTCGTAGTTGTCGACGTTGTTGTGGTGGGCTGGGTCGTGGTGGTCGTTGATGTCGTGGTTGACGTCGGCAATGTCGTTGTTGTGGTCGTAGTTGTCGTAGTAGTCGTCGTTGCCGAGGACGCCGACGTGGGTTCAAACGTCACGGGCAGGTAGTGGAGCTCGGCGAGAAACTGGTCTTCGAGGCGAACCGAGTACGGAACCGCCGATGATCGATGACTCGACGCTTGTGCGGTGGTGGTCATGCCCAGGGAACCCAGTGCGATCACACTCACGGCGACCAGGTACGGGACCGGAGAGCTCTTTCGGGGCATTGAGCAAGTTTACTTGTGCAAAGCCTGCTCAAGATCTCGGGGCGCAGCGACGGCGACGAAATCTTCGCACATTGGTCGGGCAGGGCTCGCGAGATGCGATCAAGTGCGCTCGTCGAGAGATCGTCTCGCCAGGGCAGCGGCAGATCTCGGGTCGGAGCAAGTGCGACGAGGTTGGATCGCGTCGCTGCGAGAGGCGCGTCATTGGAGTTGATTGCAATCACGTTACGAAGCGCCTTCATCGATTCTCCAGTTACGCACGGGTAAGACACAACTCTTTCTGTAGGCGAATTGTTACAAGAGCGTCGAGCGAGACAATGTAAATTAGCCAGGTGAATGCGTCGTTGCCGTCGAGGTTCGTGCGCTTCATCTTGATTCCTCTGGCACTCGGTGCACTCTTTGTTGGTCTGCTGGTCGGTGCAAGCTCACCGACATCTGGCTCGACGACCACGACGTCATCGCCCTCAACCACCTCCACGTCTTCGACGTCGACCACGGTGACGACACCGGGATCGTCGACATCATCGACATCGTCGACGTCCACAACGACCACGACGATTGCGTCGGATCTCCTCTGGCCACAAAAGGGGAGCGCCGCGATCATCGTGCCCCAACTCGGAGTGGCGACGGCGTCACCGTCTCAGCCAATAGTGCCGATCGCAAGTCTGACAAAGATGATGACGGCGTGGGTCGCGTTGCACCGCCTCCCGTTGACGGGTACGGGGACGGGAGCGTGCCTGGTCGTTGATACGAACGACCTCGAGATGTACAACGCCGACGTCGCGACGGACTTGTCGGTCGTGAAGATCGTGCACGGCGAAACGCTGTGCGAACGCACTTTGCTTCGTGGGATGCTCGTGCACTCTGCTGCGGACTACGCGCAACTTCTCGTGAGCCTCACGGGGATGCACCTGGCCACATTCGTTGCGGCGATGAATCAAAGCGCGCGGTCACTCAAGCTCGACGAGACGCACTACGTGGACGTCACCGGCCTTTCTGCCGGCGATACGTCGACGGCAGAGAATCAGGCAACGATGGCTGCCGCGCTGATGAACAACGAGCCAGTCGTTCCGAGCATTGTCGATCTCAGTGAGGTGTCCTTGCCCGTCGTCGGCACGGTCGCCTCCTTCACTCCGTACGCCGGACAAGGCAATGTCGTCGGTGTGAAATCCGGATTCACCAACGCCGCGGGAGGGTGCGACGTCATGGCGATGGCTGATCGCATCGACAACACCGTGATCACCACCTACGCGGTCGTACTTGGCGAGCACAGTGATAATCCCCTGGGCACTGCCGGACTCGACGCGCTCAACCTCTCGCGCTCGATTCGCTCCCTCATGGCGCGCATCGCAACACCGACTGGTCCGCAGGTGCGCTGGATCGGGCCGGCGACAGATGTCGTGACGACGACCACGACAACGACGTCAACTACCTCCACTACGTCGACGACGTCAACTTCAACGACGTCAACGACCACCACGTCCACGACGCCGCCAGCTCTAACGCACTAGTTGCGGTGCCTATCGAGTCGTGGGCGAGTCGATCAGTCCCGTTGCCTCGTGATCGAGCGGTACTCTCACCTGCTGCCAAGGGAGTTGGCTCGTGGTGAGATTGAACGGTTCTGTCGCCAGGTCGTGGTCATCAAGGCCCTTGGCGAGCGACGAAGAAACACCGACGTCGACAGTGAGGGGCAGGTCGGCCGACGAAGAGCCAATCGAGACGTCGTAGGTGCCGGTGAGCGTGTGAAAGCCGCCATCGAGATAGACGGCAAGGCTCGAGATCGGAATCGTCATCGACACGTTGCGCGTAGTCGCGGGCGGAACGTTGACTCGCAGGAAGGCCTTCAGCTGCTCCGGGGGTTCGCCGGCTTTCGCGGGGTCCTTGACGTAGGCCTGGACGACGTCGACACCGGTTCTATTCCCGGTGTTCGTCACGTCCAAGTTGACGGCGATGTTTCCCTCGTTCACCTCGTAGGTGGCGTTCGAGAGGGAAAAGGTCGTGTAGTCGAGCCCGTAGCCGAACGGGAAGAGGGGTTCGACGTTGTGCGCCTGGTACCAGCGGTACCCCACATCTAGCGCGGAGGGACCAGTGCCGAAGTTCACGATGTCGTTGATGCCAGGGAACTCGGATGGCGTCGTGATGGGCTGGGCCGAAAGACTCATGGGAAAGGTGACGGGGAGTCGTCCCGACGGGTCGACGGCGCCGAACAGTATCGATGCGATCGCCGTGCCGTCCTCTTGTCCGGGGTACCACGCCTCGAGGACGCCCTGGACGTCGTGCAGCCATGGCATCACGACGGGGCCGCCGGTGTTGAGCACGACGATCGTGTGAGGGTTCGCCGCCGCGACCGCCTCGATCAGCTCGTTCTCGTCGTTGGGCAGCATGAGGTTGTCTTGATCCGCGCCTTCCGTGCTGGACTTGCCGGCAAAGATCACGGCGACTTGTGCGTGTCGTGCCGCTTTGACGGCGGCGTCGATTACCGGAGTGACGTCGGTGATGCCGAACTCCGGCGGTCCCTTTCGAATAACGGTGAACCAGACGCCACTGAACCTGTAGCGACGACCACGCTCCAGTTGCACAATCGTCGACATGGTCACCGGCTCGTGCAGGCCCGCCGATGCGAGGATCCGGCGACCGTTCATGGAGAACCAGGTATCGCCGATGTCGCGGACGGCCACGTCGTACGTGCCCGTCTTTTTCGCGTGAAAGACCGCCGACCAGTGGCTCCATCCTCGCCCCGTGCCCGGCGCGGTTGCGGTGATGATGGCGTTGGTGACGTTGGACGCCGCCTCAATTGACAGGTCGTCGTTGCCGAGCTGGCTCTTCAGTCCGGTGCCCTGAAGGACCGGAAGTGGAGTCTGGGTGATTACGCCCGAGTCCCCGAGTCGGCCCTCGTCGACGGTGGCGGCACCTCCGGGACGGTAGGTGATCTTCGTCCCTGCCCCGGCCGCTGAGCGAATCGCCGATAGCGGCGTGATCAAAAACGGTGGGACGACTCGCGAGCTGCCGAAACCGGTATTGACGGGCGACTCGGAAGCGTCGGTGCCGATGACGGCGATCGACGAAGCCGACCCTGACAGGGGGAGCACGTTGCCCTCGTTCTTCAAGAGGACCACCGACTCTTCGGCGGCGCGCAGCGCGACTGCGTCGTGCGCGGGCGTCGCGGTTGCCGCGTAGACGCTCGGATCGTGGGGGTGAGCGATGACGCCGTAGGCGAACATCTGGGCGAGGATGGTCACCACCGCTCGGTTGAGATCGCCCACCGGCAACAGGTGCTTGCGAACGATCTTCTCTATGAAGGCCGCCGAAGAGGGCTTGATCATGTCGAGACCAGCCCGGAAAGCGGGGGCCGGAAACGGGACGGCTCGAAGGTCTGATCGTACGAAACCGGTGAAGCCCCACGACTTGAGCGTGTCGTAGACGTAGGGACTCGCACAAGCGGGCACGCCGTTAAGGAGACCGGACGAGCACATCAGCGCGGCGACGTGGGCGTCTTCGACCGCCGCTTCAAACGGCGCGTTGTAGAGCTCGGCCAGCGCGCGGGGAGTGACGATCTGGTCGATACGTGCTCGGGCTGTCTCTTGGCTGTAGGCCGTGAAGTGCTTCGCGAGAGCCATCGCGCCGGTTGACTGGATGCCTTCAATATTGGCGACCCCGAGCACGCTGGTGAGGAACGGATCCTCTCCGAACGACTCGAAGATTCGCCCGCTCAGTGGAACGCGTGCCAGGTTGAGGTCGGGGCCTTGGACGACATCGAGACCTTTGGCCTTCGCTTCTTGACCGAGAAGTTGACCGGTCGCGTAGGCGAGTGAGGAGTCAAAACTTGCGGCCACACCAATCGCGGCGGGGAGTTGTGTCGCGCCGGTGATTCGTCCCGCGATGCCGTCGGGCCCATCAGACAAGGTGAGTTGCGGTATGCAGAGAGAGGGGACTCCGACATTGAAGTTCTCGATGTCGTGTCCATCTGACAGCGTGACGAACTTGGCTTTCTCGAGGAGCGTCATCTTGGCGACGACTTCATCGGCGAGATCCGAAGGACTTTCGAGATGGCGAAGCGACTCATCGACCCACGGACACGAGCGCGTGGTACCAACCGATTTAAGAACCTCTGACGCACCGGAGCGAAGGGCGGGTACGAGCGCGGTCGCCGTCGAAGCGATGGCCACCAGTCCGACGACACTCAGTCGTCCGCTGCGGAAGAGGCCTCGACGGTGCGACATCAACTACGAGGTCGTCGAGAATGTGTGTGCCCATGCATTGGGACGGCAGCGAGCCAAGGTAGAGCCCACGTCGTGGGTGCGCAGATGTCCGCGTCGTTGAGCGCTTAAGACGTTGATGACTGCTCCAATCGACAACATGTTCTGCGTCTGGCGTTCGCACGTGGACGGGACACGACAACTCTAGGGGCCGATAATCGCATCGCCATGAGAAGTTAGATAAGTTCGCCCTAGTTGGGTTCTTGTACCGGTTAAGAGTTGGTAAAGACTCTTCTCGGTTCAGATCGCTGCTTGAAAGGCGAAGAATACTTGAGCGTGAACGTGTTGGTAGTTGAAGACGACGAGCCCATCGCCGTCGCCTTGGTGAACGGGCTGCGGCGAGCCGGCTTCGACGCGGAGTCTGTCGGTTCTGCGGCGGGCGCCCTGAACGCGCTACCGACTGACTTCATCTTGCTTGATCTCGGACTCCCCGATCGCGATGGTGTCGAGCTGTTCCACAATCTGCGCGCGGTGACCAACGCTCCGATCATCATGGTGACCGCGCGCGGCACGGAACAAGATCGAATCGCTGGGCTCGACCTTGGCGCCGACGACTATGTCGTCAAGCCATTCGGCGTGCGTGAGCTGGTCGCGAGAATGAACGCAGTGCTGCGCCGATCGAATCCCCGCGAGGGTGAGTCAGTTCCCGTGCAGGTGATCGACGACATCGAGATCGATCGTCGCGCTCACACTGTGCGCTTTCAAGGGTCGCTTGTCTCGTGCACGCCGAAGGAGTACGGCATACTCGAGTTCCTCGCCCGTGATCCCGGCAAGGTCATCACCCGCCAGGAGCTACTCGACGGCGTGTGGGGACCGCACTGGTACGGCGCCACCAAGATGATCGACGTGCACGTGGCGTCACTTCGACGCAAGTTCGGTGAGCCAAGCCTTATTGAAACACTGCGCGGTGTGGGCTTCAGGATCGTTCCGCCACAGTGAGGCGCCGCCTCCTCGTCGGCTTCGTGCTCTTCGCATTCATCGCCACCGCGCTCCTCGTCGTGCCGGTCGGTCTGATCTTGCAGTCGCGAGAAGGTGCCACCACACTTCATTCGCTGCGACGTGACACGAGCGCACTCGCAGTGCTCTTGACAGACGCCTACAACCACGAAGATTCCGCCCGTGCCGTTCAGCTGGCGGACGCGTACGCCCGCTCGACTGGTCGCCAGATTCTCGTGGTCGACGCAGACGGCGTCGTGCTTGCGACCCGACTGAGCCAGCGCAAGGACCGTCCGCTCGTGGCCATCGCCGCATCCGTTGGCGACAGGATCTTGTCGGGCACGTCGCCCGCGAGCACGTCGGAAGGAACGCAGTACTACGGGGCACTGTGGCTCCGCCACGTTTCGTCCAGGGGCGGCGTGAAGCATCTCGTGCTGATAGTGAGCTCGCCGGTCACCGTAGCCAACGACCACGTGCGTGGCGAATGGCGCGACCTCGGGCTGTACGGACTCTTGATGCTAATTGTGGCGTGCTTCTTCGGTGTCATCGTGTCGGGCTCGCTGGTGCGCCCGCTTCGGCGAATCGGCGGAGCGGTCGAAGCGGTGGGACACGGCTCGCTGGACGTCCGCGTGCCTGAGGACACGGGCCCGCCCGAGCTTCGGGCTCTTGCGCGCGCCATCAACTCCACGTCGTCGCGGCTCATCTCGCTCCTCGAATCACAACGCGCGTTCGTTGAGGATGCGTCACATCAACTTCGCACGCCGCTCACGTCGCTCCAGCTGCATCTGGAAAATCTGCAAGCCTCAGAAGAGCTGTCGACAACCAGTGACCTGCACCATGTACTCGCCGAGATGAATCGCTTGAGTCGAATGGTCGATTCGCTGCTGGCGCTCGCGAGGAACGAGTCCAAGAGTCCCGTGCTCGTTCCGATCGACGTTCAACAGCTGGTGCTGGAGCGAGCCGATGTGTGGCGCGCCCTCGCAGCAGAGATGGGGCTCGAACTCGTGATCGACGCGCCGTCCGAACTGAGCGCCCTCGCGATCGAAGATGTGTTCGAGCAGATCCTCGACAATCTGCTCTCCAATGCGTTTGATGCGACGCCCGAGGGCGGACAGATCGTGATCAAGGCGCTCGCGAGCGACGCACACGTCGAGATACACGTCGTTGACAACGGTCGCGGCCTTGATGAGGGCGAGAGGATCCTTGCACTTCGACGGTTCTGGCGAGGCCGCGAGAACCGAAGCGACGGCACGGGGCTCGGCCTGTCGATCGTCGCGCAGCTGGTGCAACTCTCACATGGCACGATCGAGCTCCGCGAATCCGAAGCCGGCGGGATCGATGCGACGATCGTTCTGCTTCGCGCCTGACTGTCATCGTCATCCCATTGGAGCCGTGAAGCAACATCGTTCTTGAGCGGTATGGCTTTCGGCAATCTTGGACGGATCTTTGCGCAAAGTAGTGCTGCGCGTACCGCGCGATCGTTAATTTTCGTGGCGGCTGGTGAGTCGAGCGATCAGGTTGAGGCATGAGTTCCACGACTTGTGCCGATCGCTCGCAGTGGCACGTAGTGAGAGCGAGGTGTGACGTGCGAAGCAGCGCCGACGCATCAGCGGACACCGCCGCCAACCCATTTGGACAGTCCCTGTTCCAACGACGGTCCGTACGCGCAGTGCTCACGGTGATCGCACCCGGCGTGTGGACGCTCGTAGCCCTACAGCTCGTCACGCGTGTCCACCTTGGCATACCCCTTGACTTCCAGGTCTACCGAGATGGCGCCCTCAACATGGTCCATCGCGGCAACACGTACCACACGCGCTTCACGTGGGCTCACCTCTACTTCACCTACTCGCCCTTTGCGCTGTTGTTACTGAGTGCGCTGGTGGTGGCGTCGCCGATCGCCACGCTTGCCGCATGGTGGCTCTTCAGCGCGCTCGCCTTGGTCACCGTGATCGCTCTCTCTCTGCGGGAGTTGACAGCGCTTCGTCGATACAACCTTTGGCTGGTCGCCGCCGCGATCGGTGGCGCATCGTGTCTCTGCCTGCAGCCGCTGCGCAGCAACATGAACTTTGGCCAGATCAACTTCTTCTTGATGTTGGCGGTCGCCTACGACCTCATTCGTGTGCGGAATCGGAGCCGAGGCGTCCTCACGGGACTGGCGGCTGCCATAAAGCTCACGCCCCTTATCTACGCGTTCTACTTCGTCTTGAGTCGTGCGCGAGCGTCGGCGTGGCGAGCCGGCGGGGTCTTCGTCGTCGCGGGCGTCGTTGGCTGGCTCGTGCTCCCACGGGACTCTGTCACGTTCTGGCTTCATCAGGCCTTCAGCCCGGAGCGCAAGGGCAATCCCGCGAACCCGCTGAATCAGTCATGGTTCGGTTTCGCGGAACACGTGTTGGCATCGTCGCCCGCGTGGCGTGACGTTGCCTGGGTCGTCCTTTCCGCGGTCACGCTCTGGTTCGGACTTTCGCTCGCGCGTCACTTCATCGCCCGATCGCGACCAGTTGACGCCCTGCTCGTGCTGGCCCTCACCGAGGTGCTGGTCAGTCCCATTTCGTGGGCTCACCACTGGTCGTGGGTCGTCCTCATCCCGCTGGTCGTCGCGGCCCGTTGGCGCGAGCGCCCGCTAGTCGCTGCGTGGATGGTCGTCGTGCTCGCGGTGTGCGTGATGGCGCCCTACCGGTGGTACCACTTCAGTTGGTGCAGCCACGGTTTGGTCTACGACGTGTTGGGCTACTCGCTGGTTCTTTCCGGAGCGGCGCTCCTCACGGCGATGTTTATCGCCGAGCGACGCAGCGGTCGCACGTCCCTTCACGACAGCGTCGACACGACGCTCGCCGACGACACAGCGTTCGCCTGATCACCTCAATGCGACGCGCTCTAGGCGCGCTTGTTGGACGGGCCGACCAAGGGCTCGATCGCCGCCGTCTTCCAATCCGTCCTCGGGCAGACGAAGAGTACGTAGAACCGTTCGATGAGGGCGTCGTAGTTGATGCGCCAGCCAACGAAGTCAGACCACGCGGCGTCGTGATCGGCGAGAATCGGCACACCGACCACTTCGAGTCGCGCAAGGACGATTTCGAACTCCTCTCGGGTAACGGTGATCGGAATGTCCTTCGTCATCGTCGTGGGATAGTGAATATGGAAGTAGTCGCCGATCCTGCGAAGTGTCAACCATCCCGCACGAATACACAGGCCCGCCGTTGGAGAGGGCTTGGCGTCGACGGCTGCGTTGAAGAGAGCAGCGGCGTCGAGGACGGTCGCTGCAGAGCCGATCCAGGTCTGCGTCGGGTTGGGGGAGCGATAGAAGTTCAAGATGGGCAGCGTGGTGTGCGTCTCGCCGACGTCGATGAACCACTGCTCCCACTCACGCCAGAGCTCGTCGAGGCGATCGTAGGACTCGACGCTCTGGGCGATCTCTAGAACGCCCCACGGCGTCGCGGGGATCCCCGCGCGCACAGTGAGTCGCGAGACCGCGTACTCACGACGCTGGAAGGATTGATAGAGCGGCCCAATGAAGGCGATGAGCAGGGCGAGGAGGGTGAGCCCGACACCCGCTTCGATGTACTGAAGGACCGAGGCGCCGCCGTGGCGCACGCCGACGAGTCCCAGGGTGAAGATCGACGAACCCGACATCTCGAAGGCGACGCCGAAATGCGGCACGCCCGCGGCCACGAAGAAGAACGCGAAGGCGACCAGACTGAGTCCGAGCCAGAGCGCCTGGTAGGTGAGCAATACGATGGATGCGTACAGCGAGAGGATGCGGTCTTTCACGAGATACGCCTTGTGCCCCGCGATGAGCCAGAAGAACTTGCGGATGACCAGTGCCGTGTAGCGACTGAAGGGAACGTTCGCGGCTCTCGGTAGCAAGAAGGTGCGAATAGCCGCATCGAGCACAACGACTTGGATGACGAGCCCAACGAATCCGCTGAGAATACGGACCCCGATGCTCATCGCAGATCTTGTCGCGAAGCGTCGAAGTTCATGTCGAGCAAACTACTTCAGCCGCTCACTCCATCGCCGGTCCGAGGCACTACAGCTCGTCTTCGAACGGATCATCAACTGCAAGGTCAGCCTCGAGCGCTTCATCGGCGGTCAAGTCGGCGGCGGGGTCCGCTTCGAGGCGCTCGTCGGGAATGACTGCCCCGCTTCGCACCGAACGACCGTAGGTGCCATTCTGCAGGCGCCGTTCGGCCCGCTCGATCGCCTCAAGACGAGCTCGAAGGGACTCAGCGACCGCCGTGTCGACCTCTTCTAAGTTGAGTGAGGCTTGGGGATCGTCCCAGTCGCCGATCTCGCTTGCGCCGACGCGATCAGAGTCACCGGCCTCGTCCGTGTCGCGCAGAAGCTCGCGGATGCGGGTCTTCTCCGCACGAAGGGCTGCAGCGGCCTTTTCGTCGTCCATGACGTGTCTCCTGTGTGTTCGAGCGTTGATGTCGAGAATACTTCGTCGAATCTCGACGCCGATCACCGGATATCCAACGCATCACCGGCGAAACGGGTTGTACATGAAAGTTCTGTGAAGATGACAATTTCTGCCTGAGTTGCTCAATGTTTCGTAAGGGAGCCACTAAAATTATGGCGTATTACCGACAGTGTTGGCCGGTAAGCAGTTACTTGTTGATGCCCACCTAAAGGACGGCCACGTGGCGGCAGAGCGCGCACATTCCATACGAGCCTTGGACGATCGGATAGGGCTGTGGCCGCGACGACCCCAGCCGCTCATCCCGTCCCGGCTCTCGGACGCAAATATCAGGCGCCCTAACCAGGAGACCCTCGAGGCGCTCTTTCCGCCGATCGCGGACTACGCCTTCCTCTCTGACTGTGAGAACACCTGTCTGGTCGCTCCCACTGGAGCGATCGAGTGGTTCTGCATTCCCAAGCCCAACGATCCCAGCATCTTTGGCACCATCCTCGATCGCGCAGCGGGTTCGTTCCGTCTGGCGCCGGTCGACAGTGCCGTGCCCGCTCACCGCCAATACGTGCCGGGCACCATGGTGCTCGCGACGACGTGGCAGACCCGCAGCGGCTGGTTGATTGTCAACGACTTTCTCGCGGTCGCGCCATGGTATCGCACGGGTGAGCGTTCAGAACACCACCGACGCACTCCCGGGGACTTTGACGCGAAGCATGTCCTCATTCGAACGGCGACGTGTCTGCATGGCAGCGTCGACATCCTGCTCAACTGCGAGCCCTCATTCGACTACGGTCGCGTCGACGCGGAGTGGGAGTACGAGGGCTCGACGTACGACGCAGTGCGCACGACGAATCCTGACTTTCCTCATCTCACGCTGAACGGCGACATGCGTTTTGGCATTGAAGGCCGTGCCGTGCGCGCTCGCCATCGTCTCACCGAGGGTGAGACCTCCTTCGCGGTGCTGAGCTGGACCGACTCGCCGGCGCCGTCGAGCCGTGCCGAGGTCGACACTCACCGCGCCGAGACGAGCCGTTTCTGGCGCGACTGGATTGACGGCGGACGATTCCCGGACCACCCGTGGCGCGAGTTCCTCCAGCGAAGTGCACTGACCCTGAAGGGCCTTACCTACGCCCCCACGGGCGCGCTGCTCGCGGCCCCCACCACGTCGTTGCCCGAGAGCCTTGGGGGCAGTCGTAACTGGGACTATCGCTACACCTGGGTTCGCGACGCTGCCTTCACGCTTCGCGAGCTGCACGCACTCGGCTTTGATACCGAGGCCGATGACTTTCTCGCGTTCCTGGGTGACGTCCTCGAGCCCCAGGGTGGCATCATGTCGGCCAAGCGGCTGCGCAACAACCTCCAGGTGCTCTATCCCGTCGACGACGCCAATCCTCCGATCGAAACCGAGCTGGACCACCTCAGCGGCTACGCCGGCAGTCGGCCCGTTCGAATAGGCAACGCGGCCTACAACCAGGTCCAGTTCGACATCTTGGGCGCCATTGTCGACTGCGTCTTCGAGCACACGCGCTCGCGCGACTCGCTGAGTGAGCGCTCGTGGCGCATCGTGATCCAAGCGGTCGAGATGGCGCTTCGCGGATGGCGCGAGCCCGACCGCGGGATTTGGGAAGTGCGGGGAGAGCCGCAGCACTTCACCTTCTCCAAGGTCATGTGCTGGGTCGCGGCCGATCGCGGCGCACGCCTCGCGGCACTGCGCGGAGAGCGCGATCGTGCGGACGAGTGGTGGAACGCCGCCCAGGAGATTCACGAGGAGATCTGCGCGAAGGCAGTCGACGATCAGGGTCGTTTCACGCAGTACTACGGATCGAGTGAGCTCGACGCATCCTTGCTGCTGCTGCCACTGCTCGGATTCCTGCCGACCAGCGACGAGCGCATCCGCACCACGGTGCTCGCCATCGCCGACGAGCTGAGCGACGGACCGTTCGTCTATCGCTACCGCGCGTCAAGGACCGACGACGGCATCAACGGAGAGAACGAGGGGACCTTCACGGTCTGCTCGTTCTGGCTGGTGTCGGCGCTCGTCGAGATCGGCGAGCTCGATCGCGCACGCACGAACTGTGAGAAGTTGGTCGGTGCGGCGAGCAACCTCGGTCTGTTTGCCGAAGAGCTCGACTCAAAGACAGCTCGTCAGCTGGGAAACTTCCCACAGGCGCTGACGCACCTCTCACTCATCAACGCCGTGCTGCACGTGATCGAAGCTGACCAGCGCGCGAGCGAGAATCACATCGGGCCAGCCGGCTCTCCGAGTTGGTGGAACGCTGCCGGCAAAGACGACCGATCCAACTCGTAGTTGCGATGATTTAGCGGTATCCGTGCCGAACACCGCTTGAATCAGCCACTCGCAATGCGAGTCACAGACAGTTAGGCTCTCACCAGGTACTCACCATGGTGGACCACAGCACAAGCCTCAATGATCCGACCGAGCTTAAGGATCGAGTAGTAGATCGCACGAGAGCGAAGCCAGATTTGGTAGTGGTCGCGAACCGACTGCCGGTGCGCCATTCGAGCGTCAATGGCAACGAAGAGTGGCGACCGAGCCCTGGCGGTTTGGTCTCGGCGCTCACGGCCGTCCTGCAGAATCGAAACGGACTGTGGATTGGGTGGCCGGGAACCTCCGAGCACAGCACGTCACCGACGAACTACGAGGGTATTCGGCTGAAGGCGGTCGACATCTCCGAAGAGGAGTACGAGAACTTCTACTTGGGATTCTCGAATGCGACGCTCTGGCCCCTTTATCACGACGCCATCCGCGCCCCGACCTTCCACCGTCACTGGTGGCAGGCCTACACCAAGGTGAACATGCGCTACGCCGTGTCCGTCGCCGAAGAGGTCGCCCCCGGGGGCACGGTGTGGGTGCACGACTACCAGCTCCAGCTGGTGCCCCAGATGCTGCGCCAGCTACGCCCCGACGTGCGCATCGGGTTTTTCCTGCACATCCCGTTCCCGCCCATCGAGCTCTTCATGCAGCTGCCGTGGCGCAAGGAGATCCTCGCCGGACTGCTTGGTGCCGACCTCATCGGTTTCCAGGTGTCCCAGGCTGCATCCAACTTCTCGCGCATGGCGAGGCGTCAATCGGCAGCGACTGGTACCGATTCGCTGCTCGACTACAACGGACGCACGATCCGCGTCGGTGCGTTTCCCATTGCGGTTGACAGCGAGCAGATCATCACGCTCGCCAACGACCCGATCATTCGCGCCCGTGCGAAGGAGATTCGCACTGATCTCGGCGACCCGGAGCTGATGCTGCTGGGGGTCGACCGGCTCGACTACACGAAGGGCATTCAACAGCGCATCAAGGCCGTCGCGGAACTGTTCCAGGATGGCTCGCTCACCCCGGGCAAGCACGTGATGGTCCAAGTTGCGGTGCCGAGCCGCGAAACCGACGCGCACTACGAGCGTGAGCGCCACAACTTGGAGCAAGCCGTCAGCGAGATGAATGGTGAGTACGGCCAGGTGGGCAGTCCGGTGATCCACTATCTCCACCAGAATCTGCCCTTTGCGGAGCTGGTCGCCCTCTACCTCGCCGCCGACGTCATGCTGGTCACGCCGTTTCGCGATGGCATGAACCTCGTCGCAAAGGAGTACGTCATGTGCCGTACTGACCTGACGGGTCGTCTGGTGCTGAGCGAGTTCGCTGGCGCCGCCGCCGAGCTACGCGGTGCGTTCATGGTCAATCCCCACGACCTTGAGGGAGTGAAAGAGGCTGTCCGCCTCGCGGTGAACGCCGGTCCGAAAGAGTCGAAGGACCGAATGACGCGCATGCGGCGAAAGACCTACCGGCACGACGTTTACGACTGGGCGAGCTCGTTTCTCCTCGCTCTGCAACAGACGGGAATGTAGGGACCGAGGGAGGCGACCCTGTTGGACGTCGGCCGGGAGTCACGTTCACCAGTTCGTTGGTGATCCTCTCAGCGTTGTCAGGTTTTCGTCGTGCTCTTTGAGCACTTGCTCTAGATGACGTTGAGCAGTTTCAAGATGACGACCACGATCAGACAGAGAATGGCCAGCCGGACAAGGATCTTGAGGTTGACATTTGTCCGATGGCGAGATCCAAAACGCCGGCGCAACCTCATCTGAGTGGTCCGTCAGGAATTCGTCCGTTAGTAATAGTGACGTCGGCCCCCAATGGCGTGGCCCAGTGATCCGAGGATCCACAGAACGAGCCCGACAATGAGCACAATCACTCCGATCGACCACAGAATTGCGATCCCGGTAACGAACCCAATGACGAGAAGAACTAATCCAAAAATAATCACAATGCCTCCTGGTATCTGCTGAGAACTGTCAACTCCGGCATCGTTGCTTCAAGGCGACGATGCCGGGCGGCGTCCCTGACGCTGTCGGTGGCCTTTACCGCGCTACGTTCGGCCTTGTCGGCCGTCGCATCGACCTTGCTTCGTACACGGGCGATCTTCTCCTTCGCTCGACCGGCGCTACGGTCCAACCTGCCCTCTGTTTCCATCTCCTTGTTGCCGGTGAGGCTGCCCAATGCCACCTTGACTTTGCCGATTGTTTTTTCAACTTTTCCTGGCATGTTTCAACTCCCTTCTTGTCTGCTGTTCACTAGCTCACGTGGTGCTTCGGATTGTTGCACCGATCGCCGGTGCAGTTCCGCGCGCCGTCAACGAAAAAGCAATGATCACCGCTTGTGAAGTGCGCGTCGGTGCTCATCGCGCCGCCCGTTTGGGTGTGGCCGTCCACAAGGACCGAGAGGGGGCTCTCGATCCTTGTGGACGATGAATCTCCATGAGTCGAGCCCGCGACCAGGCTGACGCCACGAAGTTCGAGACGGTCTGCTCCGCCCCGAAAGATCTGGTTGATGGACGCGCGAATCGGCTCATTGGCGAGAATATTGCTACTGCGCCCACGATCACTCACGGTCATCCCTCACCCTTCATTATTTCAGAAGGGAGCAAAGTCTAGGCGTCTTCGACTCCAACCTAACACTGAATGAAGCCATTCACTGCGCCGGGGTGTTCCGGGCTATGGAGTTGGTGGTTGGACAAGGAGATCAGCGATGATGCGAGCGTGAGCGCTGGCAGTCGCGGGATCCAAGGCGTCGGCGACACCGAGGAGCGAGGCGAGTGGAGCGAGAGCGGCTTGACCGCAGCTCCCGCTGCAGAAGGCCTCTTACAGCTCGTCGATGAGATCGGCGACGGAGTCGACGACGAGCGACGGCTGAAACGCGTAGCGCTCGATCTCGTCGCGCTCGGTGAATCCCGAGAGCACGAGGATGGTGTCGACGCCGGCTTCGACGCCTGCTCTGATGTCGGTGTCCATGCGGTCGCCGACCATCACCGTCGACTTCGAGTGAGCGCCGAGGATGTTGAGCGCGTCGCGAATCATTACGGGGTTGGGCTTGCCGACGAAGTAGGGCTTCACCCCAGTAGCGCTTTGTATGAGCGCGGCGAGGGCTCCGCAACCCGGTAAGAGACCATTGGGCGTCGTGCCGTTCGCCTCCGGGTTCGTCGCGACGAACTTGCACCCATCGTCGACCAGTCGGATGGCTCTCGTGAGCTCATCGAAGTTGTAGTTCCACGTCTCGCCGAGCACGACGTAGTCGGGATGGGTGGAGTCCTCGACGTAGCCCACGTCACTCATCGCGTCGTGAAGACTCGTCTCGCCGATGATGAAGGCGCGACCTTTCGGGAGTTGGTCGTGGATGAACTGCGCGGTGGCGAGCGATGATGTCCAGAGCTGCTCCTCAAGGACGTTGACGCCGAGTGAACCGAGATGCTCGTGCAGTTCGCGGGGGGTGAAGAGGGCGTTGTTCGTCAGGACGAGAAAGGCCCGCTTCGTCTCGCGAAGGCGATCGATGAACCGGTCGGCACCGGGCACGATCGCGCCGTCATTGATGAGAACACCGTCCATGTCACAGAGCCAGCTGATCGCGTCGCCCACTTTTTCCATTCCTCAAGTATGAACGAATCTCAGGCGCGGCGCCTCGGGTTCAGTGCCGTCACACGAACAAAAAAACAGCCGCCCCGCGAACTTGTCGCGGGGCGGCTGCGTACTGCCAGCTGGGGGTAGAACCTAGTGGCGGCTGTTACTCCGATGATTGCCTGATACCTGGAAGCTTCCGCCAACTTCGCCGCCGTTGCCTCCGCCATTACCGCCGCCACCGAGGTGGTGGTGACCGCCAAGACCCTGCGGGGCGACGGGGCCGCCCGTTACGCCCGTTGAGCAGATGGTGATCGTCAGAGCGTCAAGCGTCGTTCCGTTGGTGTCGACGACGCCCTCTGCACGGATGCGCATGCCGACCGCAACAGGATCGGTAGACGACGTCGTGCCGTTCTGGTTGTAGGTCGTGGTGGCACCGACAAGGATCATGCGGGTGAACCCTTGGTGATCCTGAACCGTGATGTTGTCACCACTGACGGCACTCACTGTGCCCGAGACATGGGCCAGCTTGATGTCGATAGTCACCGCGGTGGTTGCAGCGCTCGTGTCGAAGGCCACGCCCACGTGCTCGTTCTGCGCGAGGTCCGAGGTCGTCAACTTCGCCGACGGGTCACCAAGCGCCTTCACGTTCGTGTTGGTGGTGTAGGTGAAGGTCGTCGATGTGCCGCCTTTGGTCAGGACGGTCAGCGTCGAGCTCGTTACCCCTGTCACGGTGCCGTAGGTGAAGCCCATCTGGCCCGACGAACCGATCTCCACTGTCAGCGCGTCAAGCGACGTGCCGTTTGCATCAATGGTTCCTTCGGCGAGGATCTTCGCGCCCACGATGACTGCGCTCAGCGACGACGTGGCACCACCCATGGTGTAAGTCGTGCCTCCGGCTCCGCCCACGATGATGTTGCGGGTGAATCCTTGGAAGTCCCTTATGTTGATCGAGTTACCGCTCACCGACGTCACGGTGCCGAACAGCATGGCGAGCTCGATCGTGACTGATGACGCGGCCGTGGAATCCGTTGACGACACGCCGATGATCACACGTTCGCCAACGGCGAGGGACGAATAGCCCTCGGTGGTCGTCCCAACTGTGTACGTCGTTGAGCCCGACAACGCGAAGGTTGCTGTGGTGCCGTTCCACTCATCAACCGTGATGGAGGTGGGCGAGAACGATGATACGTAACCGCCGGTGCCGACGTTGGCATAGTCAAATGCTGACACCTTGCCGCTCGCCAAGTTGCCGCCGTCCCATTTGCCGCCGTGGCCCCAACCTCCAGCTGATGCGAGACTCGCACCCCCGACCGTAACCGCAGCTCCTATGGCGAGTGCAGTGACCGAACGGCCTACCAATCTCATGGATTTGAAGTGCATTGTGCTCCCTTCATAAGCGTTCGTTCAAGGTGCTCTCGAACGGTCTCAGTCTGCCTAAAGAAACTGTGAGAGCAGTGTGAGAAGCCTGTGAGAACGCTGGTGAAATTCCATGTCGCCAAACGCGGCGCGTGACGGAGCTCCAATTTTCCTGATGCGAGGAGGTGTCCTCGGACGGGCTAGTGAATCGGCGATGCTCCTCGAGTTGCCGGCTGTCGGCAACGCTCGAAAACTGAACACTTTCGACGGTGAAAAGTGAACACCTGAAAATGGAGGGTGATCACTTTGGAAGACTGGGCAATTATTCGAAGGTTGGCGGCAGAGGGAATACCCAAAGCGCGCATCGCTGAACGGTTGGGTATCTCTCGAACAACCGTGACAAAGGCGGTGCGCTCGACGGACCCGCCGAACTATGAACGAACCGCCAAGGCGACGTCCTTCGTCACCTTCGAGCCCCGGGTGAGGATGCTCCTCGAGGAGTTCCCCGACATGCCGGGCAGCGTGCTCGCCGAACGCGTCGAGTGGACCGGGTCGATGACCTGGTTCCGCGAGAACGTGGCGCGCCTTCGCCCCGACTATCGCAAGATCGACCCGGCCGATCGACTCACGTGGGACCCGGGTGACGCGGCCCAGTGTGATCTGTGGTTCCCCCCGAGGAAGATCCCCTTGGAGGACGGCACCTCGCGGCTCCTGCCGGTGCTCGTGATCACGGCCGCCCACTCGCGTTACGTGCTCGCGCGCATGATCCCGACGCGCACCACCGAGGACCTCTTGCTCGGCACCTGGGAGCTCTTGAACGAGCTCGGTCGGGTGCCGCGGCGACTGCTCTGGGACAACGAGGGCGGCATCGGGAGGGGACGTCGCCACGCCGAGGGCGTCGACTCCTTCATGGGCACCCTGGCGACAACACTGGTCACGCTGCCCCCGAGGGACCCCGAGTCCAAGGGAATCGTCGAACGGCGCAACGGCCACTTCGAGACCTCCTTCATGCCCGGACGAGACTTCACGTCACCCGCCGACTTCAACGCGCAGTTCACACAGTGGTTGGGCCGCGCCAACGCTCGCGTCGTGCGAACGACGCGAGCCGCACCCCGCGACCGACTCGACGTCGACCTCGCGGCCATGCGCCCACTGCCCCCTCGACCGCTGCACCTGGGTTGGCACCAGCGCGTGCGACTGCCGCGCGACTACTACGTGCGCTTAGACACCAACGACTACTCGGTCGATCCCACCGCCATTGGTCGTCTCGTCGACGTCTCGGGCGACTTAGAGCGCGTGCGGGTGCGCGTCGAGGGACGCCTGGTCGCCGAGCACACTCGCGTGTGGGCCCGAGGTCTGACGTTGAGCGACGAGGCTCACGTTGCGCACGCGGCGTTGCTGCGCCGAGAGTTCCAACGTCCTCGGGTTAGTCACGGTGACGACCTCACGCGCGACCTCGCCGACTACGACCGGGCCTTTGGACTGACGGGAGAAGCGCGATGACCCAGAGCGATTCGACCAAGGAGATCTCCTACCTGGCTGCGGCCTTGAAGGCTCCGCGCGTCGCCGAAGCGGCGTCGCGTCTCGCGACCCAGGCTCGCGACGCCAACTGGTCCTTCGAGGACTACCTGGCTGCGGTGTTGGAGCGCGAGGTGAGTGCGCGCCAAGCTTCGGGAGCGGAGCTGCGCATCCGCGCCGCCGGCCTGCCCACGCGCAAGAGCCTCGAGGACTTCGACTTCGAGGTCCAACACAGCGTTCGAGGCGCCGTCGCGGCGTTGGCGTCGGGGGCCTATCTGCACGAGGCGCGCAACGTTGTCCTGCTCGGACCGCCGGGGACCGGCAAGACCCACCTCGCGATCGGACTCGCGATCGCGGCCGCGCGACAAGGACACCGCGTCCTGTTCGCCTCGGCGAGCGACTGGGTCGCTCGCTTGAGCGAGGCCCACCAGCGCGGACGACTCGCGGCGGAACTCGCGCGCCTGCGTCGTTATCCACTCCTCGTCGTCGACGAAGTGGGCTATTTGCCGTTCGAGCAAGAGGCCGCCAACTTGTTCTTCCAGCTCGTCTCGTCGCGTTACGAACACGCCTCGATCGTGCTCACGAGCAACCTGCCCTTCTCGAGTTGGGGCGGCGTGTTCGGGGACCAGGTGGTCGCGGCCGCGATGATCGACCGCATCGTGCATCACGCCGACGTGCTCACCCTCAAGGGCGCTAGCTACCGACTGAGAGGACGAGGTGTTGACAGCTTGCCGAGCGTGGTGTTGACCACCGACGACAAGAGTTAGAGTGTCCGCAACTGTTCACTTTTCGAGCGTTGCAAGTGTCTAGTTTTCGAGCGTCGTCCACACCGGCGAGCGAGGTGGGCCAGGCCCTCAGGGTCACCTATGACAATTAGTCATTGACGTATATCGGCGGTTGATCGACGTGACATGCCGGTGAACGGAATCGAAGGTTTTTCGAGGGTCTTGATGCCTTCATCACAGAGTGAGTGCTATTAACTAGACCTTTATCCTGTTGCTTTTCTGTGCTTTTCCCTTAATGTGTCCAGTGCAACTTCGAGTCGAATGAGGTAACCATGCCTGCCGTTACGCCCGAGAAGTGGACTGATTTAGTACATTTTGGCGCTGTTGATATCGCTAATAGCGATGAACGATCAGTAAAAGCGATATCCACCGCGCCTACGGGCCTCGAGGGTGAAGGCTTTCCGGTTCGTCGGGCTTTCGCAGGGCTTTCGTTGAAGGAACTCGACCCATTTGTCCACATGGATCAGATGGGCGAGGTTGACTACGCGCCGGGAGAGCCGAAGGGCACGCCGTGGCATCCGCATCGCGGCTTCGAAACGGTGACCTACATGATCGACGGTACGTTTCAACACCAAGACTCCCACGGTGGCGGGGGACTCATCGAGAACGGTGCGACGCAGTGGATGACGGCCGGCAAAGGCATCTTGCACATCGAGACGCCTCCTGAAGAGCTTGTCGTCTCGGGTGGCCTGTTTCACGGGATCCAGCTCTGGGTCAACTTGCCGAAGAAGGACAAGTTCATTCCCCCGGCGTATCAAGGTCTCGAGGCTGATGACGTCGTCTTCGTCTCTTCTCCTGACGGCGAATCGCTGGTGCGCGTCATCGCGGGCAACATCGCCGGGCAACGCGGACCTGGTTCGACGCACACGCCCATGGCGATGACGCACGTCTCGATTGCGCCGGGTGCACAGCTCGACCTGCCCTGGGACCCAACGTTCAACGCGCTCGTCTATGTGCTCGCGGGTGCGGGTTACGTGGGCAGCGACCGCCGTCCCATCGAGATGGGCCAGATCGCCTCATTCGGCGCGGGTGACTGGCTTCGTGTCGGCGCAAGCGATTGGCAGGACTCGCGCACGGTCAACATGGAGCTCCTCGTGCTGGGCGGCCAGCCAATCGGCGAGCACGTCGAGCACTACGGCCCCTTTGTGATGAACACACGCTCTGAGATTGTCCAAGCGCTCGAGGACTTCCAGGCGGGCAAGCTCGGCGTCATCCCACCCAACGCACTAATGCCTCACGTGCCGGACCCGAATCCGGTTCGCGCCGAGCACACCGGCATTTAACCATCTCGTGTCGCACACGGAGGTGCACGGAATAAGGTGATCGCAGCGACGGGTTGAAAGGATCAGTGTGGACGACGAAACCATTTTGGAGCTCATCGAACGGCTCTCGAACGAGGAGCAGAAGCTCGAAGAGTCCCATCACGGCGAACCGCTCTCGACGGCGCAACAGGATCGACTGAAGTCAGTCGAGGTGCAACTCGACCAGGCCTACGACCTTCTGCGGCAACGACGTGCGCGTCGCACGGCGGGCCAGGATCCCGACGAGGCAGTGGTGCGACCCGAAGGCGTCGTCGAAAACTATATGCAGTAGACGAGTTAGCGTGGCGCGTTTGTAGGCTGAGCCGATGGACCTCGAACTGCGCGACAAGACGTTCCTTATCACTGGCGGGACAGATGGCATCGGCCTCGGGCTCGCCGAACGACTCATAGAAGAGGGCGCGGGCGTCGCCATCTGTGGGCGAGACCAAGAGCGTCTCGACGAAGCGCAGTCAACGCTCGGCGCGGGCGCCCTATGCGTGCGAGCCGACGTGACCGATCCCGGCGCGCTGGATCTGTTCATTGATATGGCGCTCGAGCGCTTCGGGCGCCTCGATGGGGCGGTGAACAATGCCGGCACCTCGTCGAGCAGTTCGATCGCCGTATCAACTGACGACCTCTGGCGCACGGACTATGAGCTCAAAGTGATTGCTGCCCTGCACGTGTCTCGTCGCGTGCTGCCGCTCCTCGAAGCGTCGGGCGGCGCCATACTCAACGTGCTTGCGACCGGTGCTCGCACGCCCGGGGCTAACTCGGGACCGACGACCGCGTCGCGCGCGGCCGGCCTCGCCTTTACCAAGGCACTTGCCAGCGAGGCCGCACCGCGCGGCGTTCGCGTCAACGCCATTCTTATTGGGCTCGTCGAATCTGGGCAGTGGGTGCGTCGCGCGAAGGAGAGCAACCTCGATCTCGCGATGTTCTACGCAGAGTTGGCGAAGAACGCGAGGATCCCGCTCGGACGTGTTGGACGTACCGATGAGTTCGCGGACCTCGCGACGTATCTGCTGTCGCAACGGGCGAGCTACGTGACCGGCGTCGGCGTCAGCCTCGACGGGGGACTCTCGCCGGTCATCTAAGTGCCGCGCTCGACCTAGTTGCGCGCGAGACTGCCCACGAGGCGGGCCAGGGACATTGCCACCTCGGACGCGTGTGCGTACGGTGCGAGCCGAGCGCCCGCCCGACCGTGGAGATGCGCCCCGAGCGCGGCGGCCTCGAGTGGTTCGAACCCTCGCGCGATTGTGGCCCCAATGAAGCCGGCGAGCACGTCGCCCGTTCCGGCAGTTGCGAGTGACGAGGTGCCGGAGGTGACGACGCGCAGGTGTCCTTCAGGTGAAGCAATCACCGTGGTTGGGCCCTTCAACAGCACGACGCAGCCCGTCGCTCGAGCCAACTCGCGCACATCGCTGAACCGGTCGGGGCTGACCTCGCGACCAGTCAGGCGCGCGAACTCCCCGGCGTGTGGGGTGAGCACCCAGGAGCCATCGCGGGGAGCGAGGTCGTCGATGAGCTGGCGATCGAGGCTGTCGGCATCGAGCACCACGGGACAAGCGAGATCCTTGAGCGGGCCGCGAAGCCAGTCTGGCGCGCCGGCTCCAAGACCCGGTCCGGCGACGACGGCCTTGCACCTCATATCTACGGTTGCGTCAGTGACGTGCACGACTTCGGGCGGCAGTTGCACCTGGCTTGCCACGTCACCTCTGCTTACGAGTCGAATCATGGACGCCCCCCCGGCGAGTGCGCCGCGCAAGACGAGCTCGGCAGCGCCGGGCATGAGCGTTGAACCGACGAGGGCCTGTACTGCGTGCTTCCACTTGTGGTCCTGAGAACTGAGCCGCACGAACGAGGAGAGGTCACCGTCGCGAATGAGTCCGTCCTCGAATGACTGCACGATCCCAAGGCCGTCGAAGTACAGCTCGCCGACAATGTCCGCAGCGGGACCAGTGAGGTGGGCCGGTTTCAGCGCACCGAGGGCGATCGTCGCGTTGGCGGTCATTGGCTCGCCGAGCAGCGCGCCAGTGTCGGTGTCGACACCTGAAGGCAGGTCGACCGCGAGGACGAGCGTGCCCGTCGCCACCTTGGGTGCGACGTATGGACGACTCACGCCGGTGCCGAAGGCCGCGTCAAGGACGAGGTCGTAGCCGGCGAGCATCGCGGGCGCCTCGTTCCAGTTGATGACATCGACGCGAGCGCCGCGATTCACGAGTCTCGCGGCGGCGATCCGACCGTCGGCGCCGTTGAGGCCGGGACCCACGACGGCCGCGATACGCGCACCGTAGTAACCGCCGAGTATCTGCTGCGCAGTGATTGCGACCGCGGTGCCGGCCGCGCGCACGAGCGCATCTTGACCGCGTTCGCCCACTGCTATGCGGTCAGCATCGCGCATCGCCGAGAGCGAGAGAATCGGAATCATCCTGCCTCCTCGCTCGATCGACACTCGATTGGAATGTTAGAGGCGCGCCAACTCAACGTGTTGAGGCCACACCGCACGAAGCCACCACCAAAAGGTGGTGGCTTCGTGCGCTCGAGATGATGGCTTACTGCAGCCAGCTCGGTATCGGGCTGATGAGCAGGCTGCTGTTCTGCTTGAGCGGCGTCGAGGCGACGTTGTTCGACGTGAACACCGTCGTGTTCGTCAGATCGGCCACGACCGGCGCCTTGCCACCGTTCGCCGCAATCTTTGCGATCACACCACCCTCCATGCCTTGGTGATTCGATGCCGAGTACTGCAACGGCGTGATGGCCGGGTCGTCGAGCTTCACTGATTCGAGTGTCTTCACGAACCCGGCGCGGGTGACGTTGCGACCTTCGGCCTTCAGTGTCTCCGCAAAGGCGACGGCGTAGCCCACACCGTAGAGCTCGTTGCCCGTGAGAATCGACGACGACGTGAAGGTGGGGAAGTCCGCCTTGTCCGCGAGCAACACCTTGCGAATCCACGGGATCCACGGGTCGCCCGTGTCGGTGACCGACGGGAAGTAGTCCATCGTGATCGCGCCCGCTTCGCCGGCATTGTCCACGGACGTCGGGTCTGACCCGACGCTCGTGATGACCCATGTCGGCGAGTAACCGAGGGCCTTGGCGACCTCCAGGATGCCGTTGGTAAAGCCGGGCACCGAGTAGAGCACGACCACTTGGACGTGATTCGCCGCAAGCGTCCCTACGTCGGCCTGGATGTCACTCGAGGAACCGGTGACCGCGTCTGCTGCGTTGTAGCTCAAGTGATTGGCACTGCTGATCTTGAGTCCAGCGTCTTCGAGACCCAGGAAGCCGTCGCCACCGACATCATCGTTCTGGCCAATGAATCCATAGGACTGGTTGGGGTAGTGGCCCTCGATGTAGCGCGCGAGGATCTTGCCCTCTACGACGTAGCTCGTCTGGAAACCGAAGAGGTCCGGGTACTTCGAGGGCTCGTCCCACGCAATGGAGCCCGAGTTAACGAACAGCTGAGGCACGCCGTTCTGCTTCAAGTAACTCTCTACGCTCTCTTCGGCGGCCGTTCCGAGCGATCCCACTGTCGCAAAGACGTGATCCTGGGCGACAAGCACCTGGTTCTGGCTGAGGGTCGTGACACTGGCACCGGCCGTGCAACCGAGTCCGTAGGCGGCGAGGTCGTAGCAGTCGTCCAGGCGGATGTACTTGATCTTGCGCCCGTTGACGCCGCCGTGCGAGTCGATCCATTTGAAGACCGCGTTTGCGGCTGCCGAGACCGGGGCGTAACTTGCGGCGATACCCGACAGCGGCACCGTTGCACCGATCGTGATGCTGTTCGAAGTGACTCCCGGCGCGGAACCCGCGGCGCCTGCGTTACCCGCCAGTAATCCCGTGCTGAGGCCCGCCAAAGCGAGTGCCGAAGCACTGATGAACGTCAGCGGTCGGCGTAGTCGTGTGATCATGAATCCCCCTAAGTGAATTGTCTGGAAACAACCTGGGACTAATGTACTTCGGCTGCGTCCACTACCTGGTGTCGGGCCCTAAAGAGTCGCTGGATCGGTTCCTTGACGCTCACAAGCCCCCGCGGCACGTACAGCATCGTGAGGATGAGAAGGGCGCCGAAGATAATGCCCTGCATATTCGCGCCCAGGTTGGAGGTCGGGTTAACGCCGGTGAGGGAGTTGACGTGGGCCACGAGGTTGGCACTGAAGGCGTAGATGATCCCCCCGATGACCGCTCCGCTCAGCGTGCCGATCCCTCCGAGCACCATCAGGGTAAGCAGCGTGATCGAAAGGGTGAGTGGGAATGTCTCGGGCCGCACCGATGCCTCGAGCAGCGAGTACAGCGCGCCGCCGAGTCCCGCGTACGCGGCGGCGATGACAAAGGCCAGCGAGCGGGTGCGCGAAAGGTTGACGCCCATGAGTTCGGCGGCGACGTCATTGTCGCGCACGAGGCGCATCGCACGGCCCGTGCGCGAGTGAAAGAGGTTTGCCATGAAGAAGAACGTCACGCCCGCTACGACCACGGCCAGGTCGGCTGTCCACTGCGCGTTCGCGTTGATGGAGGCGTTCGGTCCGCTGAAGAAGTGACCGAACCAGTTGGGCGTCACCAGCGAGTTCATGAAGATCCCGCCCTCGCCGCCCGTGATGGAAGTGAAGTTCTGGGCGATCGGCGTGACCGCTGCGGAAAATGCGAGTGTCATCCCTGCCAGATACGGCCCACGCAACCGTGTCGAGGGGATCGCGATGATGAGTCCGCTGATGGCGCCCGCCACGATCGCCAAGAAGAAGGTGAAGATGAGCGGGGTCGACGCGTGGTGATGCGCCCAGATGCCCGCAGCATAAGCACCGACCGCCATGAAGCCCGAGTTACCGAGCGAGATCTGGCCGCTCCAGCCGATCAACCAGCTGAGTCCGAGAACGACGATCGCGATTGCCGCGCCACCGGCGAGCTCGGAGTCGGCGACCGGTGGCAGGATGAAGGTGATCGCGAGCGTGACGGCAGTAAGGAAGGTCACGGCGACGAAGCGCGAGATCGTGGTCTCTTGGCGAAGGAACGTGCGACGCATCAGACTCTGCGCCCTGCCATCTTGGTGAAGAGGCCCTGAGGACGGATCATCAAGGCGACGACCAGGATGATGATGCCTCCGAGCGGCGCCACGTTGGGCGACCAGTAGGCGAGGACGAACTGTTCGGCAAGGCCGATCAACAGCCCACCCGCGACCGCGCCGATCGGCGACTCGAGACCACCGACGGCCGCCGCGATGAATCCGGCGACGAAGATGCCGTCCATGTCGGTGGGAAAGAGTCCGAAGGTCTGGGACGCCTGAATCACCGCCGCGACGGCGCCAACCCCCGCCGAGAGGATCCACCCGATCGTGAGCATGCGCGAGACCCGAATGCCGAGCAGCCTCGAGACCTCGGGCGCGAGGGCTGACGCTCGAAGCTGCAGTCCAAGCTTCGTGTAGCGAAAGAGCGCCGCGACGATCAGCATGATCCCAATGGCGAGGACGATCTGGAAGATGATGAACGGCGAAAGGTAGACGAGGTTGCCGTGGTCGTGCCAGAAGATCTGCGAGAAGGGTTCGGCAATGTTGCGCGTCGTGCTCGTCCAGATCGCCGCGGCGAGTGCTTCGAGGACACCAAGGAATCCCACCATCACGACAATCGGATTGATCTCCGGTTTGCCATATAGAGGGCGGATCAGCACGCGCTCGGTGAGTCCTCCGAGCAGCATGCCAACCGCCACCGAGATGATGACGCACCACCAATACCCGATGTTCCGATCGATGAGCGTCATGCCCACGTACGTGGCGAACATGGCCATCGCGCCCTGGGCAAAGTTGAGGATGTGCGTGGACTGCCAGATGATGACGAGGCTCAGTGCGACGAGCGAGTAGATGACGCCTTGCGCAAGTCCACCGAAGACGTTGTGCATGAACGCTGAAGTCAAAAAGGCGTTCACTCGACGACGACTCCGAGGTAGTAGCGACGCAGGTCATCGTCGGCGGCAACACTTGCCGCGTCGCCACTCGCGACGGCCGACCCGAGATGCAAGACAACGGCCTGGTGTGCGATGCGCAGCGCGCTCTTGGCGTTCTGCTCCACGAGGATCACCGTGAGGTGCTCGTTCTCGCACAGATCGTGGATGGTCTTCATCAATTGGGCGGTCACTTGGGGCGCGAGCCCGAGCGACGGCTCGTCCAAGAGCAGCACGCGGGGCTTGGAGATCAGCGCTCGGGCCATCGCGAGCATCTGACGCTCACCCCCCGAAAGGGTCACACAGAGCTTCTTGCGCCGATCGCCCAGGACGGGGAACCTCTCATACTGTTCAGCGAGGCCGCTCGCGAGGTCGACTTTCCTCGACAGCGCGCCGAGGCGGAGATTCTCTTCGACGGTCAGCTCTTCGATCACGCCGCGTCCCTCGGGAACGTGGGCGACACCGAGCCTCGCGATGTTCTCGGTCGCAAGGCCAATGAGTGCGTGGTCGTCGAGGTCGACGGAACCAGCCTTGGGCGCGACGAGGCCCGAGATCGTCCTGAGCAGCGTCGTCTTGCCAGCACCGTTGGCGCCGAGCACGGCGGTGATCTGACCGGTCGGTGCCGCGAAGCTCACGTCACGCAAGGCGCGCACGGCTCCGTAGTTGACCGAAAGCCCCTTGACGGTGATCATTCGTCGATCCCGAGGTACGCCGCGAGCACGTCGGGGTTGTGGCTGATCTCACCGGGTGTTCCCTGCGCGATGACCTCGCCGAAGTTGAGCACGACGAGCACGTCAACGAGCTGCATAACAAAGTCCATGTTGTGCTCGACGAGCAGCACGCTCATCGACTGGCGTAGTTCGATGATGAGCGCCGTGAACGTTTCCAGTTCGCTCTCATCGAGCCCGGACGCCGGTTCGTCGAGCAGCAGCAGCGAGGGCTGTTCCATGAGCGCGCGGGCGATCGACACTTTCTTCGCGATGCCGTACGGGATACCGCTTGGCAGCGACGCTGCGTAGCGGGCGACGCCAAGACGCTCGAGCTGGCCCATCGCTTCGTCACGAATGGCGCGCTCGTGACGAAGACCCATGGGTAGCCCCAGCAGGGAGGTCCACACGCCGCCACCCGGGCGGCTCTGCGCCCCCGCCATGACGTTCTCGAGCACGCTCAAGTGATTGAAGAGCCCGACACCTTGGAGCGTTCGCGCGACGCCGGCCTTCGCGAGTTGGGAAGGGCGAAGACCGCGACGGTGCAGGTCAGGAAAGCTCACCGACCCTGACGTCGGACGCTGAAACCCACACGCGACGTTGAACGCGGTCGTCTTGCCAGCACCGTTCGGGCCGATGAGTCCGACGATCTCACACTCGGGAACCTCGAAGCTGACGTCGCTGAGCGCGCGCAGTCCACCGAAGCGTACCGACACGTGCTCGAAGGCGAGCGTGATCGGTCGGGCGTCGGTGTCAGTCACAGCGGTCCAAACTACTCTGAAGTGCGCGGGCCAAAGATGACGTGTCTGCCCGTACCTGCGGATCGCGCCGCTACGAAGGAAGTGTCGCGACGGCCGAGATCGTGCGCACGATGTCCTCCGCGCTCGCTCCTGGCCCAAAGACCGCGGCCACGCCTGCGGCGCGCAGTTCGGCCTCGTCTTGGGGCGGGACGATGCCGCCGAGCACGACTGGTATGTCGGAACCACGTCCGCGCAGCGCCTCGACGACGAGTGGCGCGAGCGTCATGTGGGCTCCAGAGAGCATTGAGAGTCCAACGACGTCTACGTCTTCTTGAATGGCGGCCGATGCGACGGTCTCGGGCGTTTGAAACAAACCCGTGTAGACGACTTCCATTCCTGCGTCGCGTAGCAGTCGAGCGACGACCTTGATGCCGCGATCGTGGCCGTCGAGGCCCACTTTGGCGACGAGCACGCGCACACTCACAACGTCGGAATCTCCACGTAACGCCCGAAAACGTCGGCGAGCGTCGACATCATCTCGCCGACCGTGGCGTACGCCTTGGCCGCGTCGATGAGTGCGGGCATCACGTTCAGCTCGGGGTCGGACGCATCGTGCCGAAGACGTTCGAGCGACAAGCGCACCTGCTCGTCATCGCGCTCGGCGCGCACCTGTTCGAGCCGTGTGAGCTGCTTGCCCTCGTCTTCGTTGGTGATCCGCAGCGTGACGAGATCTTCGTCATCGTTCCCTTCGAGAAACTCATTGACGCCAACGACGATTCGCTCACCGCTGTTGAAGGAGCGCTCGAGCTCGTACGCGGAATCGGCGATGCGGCCCTGGAACCAGTTCTCTTCGATCCCGCGGATGCAGCCTTCGAGCATAGAGCCATCACCGAGCTTGGCGATGTGGGCGAAGAGCAGTTCTGCTTCTCGCTCCATCTCGTCGGTCAGCTCCTCGATGAACCAAGAGCCACCTAGCGGATCGGCAACGTTGGCGACGTTCGTCTCGTGCGCGATGATCTGTTGGGAACGCAGCGCAATCCGCGCCGCTTTCTCCGAAGGGAGCGCGAGCGCTTCGTCCATGGAGTTCGTGTGCAGGGATTGCGTCCCGCCGAGCACCCCCGCGAGGGCCTCGATCGCCGTGCGAGCGATGTTGATCTCGGGCTGCTGTGCGGTGAGCGACACTCCGGCGGTCTGCGTGTGAAAGCGCAGCTGCCAGGACTTCTCGTCAAGGGCGCCGTAGTGCTCTCTCATCCACTTCGCCCATAGTCGCCGGGCCGCGCGGTACTTCGCGATCTCTTCGAAGAAGTCGATGTGCGCGTTGAAGAAGAACGAGAGCCGTGGAGCAACTTCGTCGACGCTCAGCCCCGTCGTCTGTGCGAGTTCCACGTACGCAAAGCCGTTGGCGAGGGTGAAGGCGAGCTCCTCGACGGCCGTCGAGCCCGCTTCTCGAATGTGATAGCCCGACACGGAGATCGAGTTCCACTTGGGCATCTCGGCCGCGGTAAAGGCGATCGTGTCGCGCACAAGACGCATCGAGGGGCGAGGCGGGAAGACGAACTCCTTTTGCGCCTGATACTCCTTCAAGATGTCGTTCTGCAGCGTGCCGCCGAGGCGCGCTCGCTTCACACCGGACTCCTCGGCTTGCGCCACGAAGAGGGCCAGCATGACGGCGGCTGGCGAGTTGATCGTCATCGACGTGGTGATAGTGGCGAGATCAATGCCGGAGAAGAGGTCGCGGACGTCCGCCAGAGAGTCGATGGCAACGCCGCAACGTCCGACTTCGCCAATCGACATGGGGTCATCGGAGTCGAGACCGAGCAACGTGGGCATGTCAAAGGCCGTCGACAGTCCCGTACCGCCCGAACGGATGATCTCGCGAAAGCGCTCGTTGGTGTCGACCGCGGTGCCAAAACCTGCGAACATGCGCATCGTCCAGAGCCTCGTACGGTACATCGACGCGTGCACGCCTCGCGTGTACGGATAGATGCCCGGAAACTCAGCGTCGGGCGGACCGTAGACGGGTGCGAGGGGGACGCCCGACATCGTTGAAAACGTGCCGGAGCGAAGTGGTGACGTGTCGTAGAGTCGGCGCCACTGCTCCTGGGCACTCTCTTCGCTCACGCCGACTCCTTGCTTGGAACTTCGAGTATCAGCATAGAGTCGTCCACTTCGGGCCTCCGGTCGTTCGCCGCATCAAGAGGTCCTTCGGCCCTTGCGCGTTGCGTCGCACGTCGCGTGCCCTCGTCAAGGTATTGATGCTTCGAAGACGTAGGGTGAGGGCCTGTCCCATTTCGAAGAGACAGTGCGCATCTGGCTGGGGTCATGTGGCTGCAAGCCGGGATCGCCAAATTCTCGGGCGCGGAAAACCCCGCTTTCCTCCACAATGGATCGGCATCTTGGTGGCGTGCGCTGAATTCGCAATCGGGGTAGGACTCGCGCTCGGTCTCTTTACGCCACTCGCGTGCCTTGCCAGTCTCCTTCTTCTCTTTACCTACGTGATGTCGGGTACGGCCAGCGTGTGCCGGTTCTACGCGCTCTTCGCGATCGTCATCCTCGCGACCTCGCGACCTGGCGAACGTCGAGTTGGATTGGCATTGATGGCCTCCTCTCAGGGCGTCGCCAGCGTCATCGCATCGCTCAACACGTGGATCACGGCGAGATCGACGCCGAGAGCGACAACGAGACACTCGCAGTGACCGAAGAGCCAACCGAGGTCGTTCCTGTATAGGGCAGCGGAAATATATAACCGAGACACCCGCCTCTGCTTCCGCGTGTCGACTGAATAGAGAAACTGCGTGAACTCCGCCTTTGTCGGGCGCTACTGCTCGTCGTCGGTGGGTTCGCGCAGTGACTCGTGGTGGGCGAGTTGCTCCTGCTCCCGCTTGCTCAGCTCTTCGTCCGTAGCCACTTCGAGTTTCACGGCGCGATCGTCAGCCTGGGGCACCGCCCGGATCAGCTCGTCGAGTTTCAGCTGCAAGACCAGCTGATGACGACTCTGAGTGTGCTGGATAACGAACAGCATCACGAGCGTGATGATTTCGGCGACCGCGGAGAAGACGGTCATCCACCTCGAAGGGAAGCCCCTCGCAGCGAGGATAATGAGAAAGACCAGCAAGGTGAGTGCCACCGCGACGGCGGTGCTGGCGCGCGCGGTTGCTTCGCCCATCGATCGCAGGATGCGACTGATACGGCGAAGTAGGGAATGCTGCTCCATGGATCTCCGATCCGGTTCGCGCATCATTGCGCTTTGGGCAGAACGTCCGTCGAGCTCGGACGGCCACTGGAGACCCCAGCGTAGCGACGGGGAAGTCGCTACGCGTCGGCGATAGCGAGCGCGAGCAACGGGGCGGACGCTTTGTTCAAACATTCGCGGAACTCGCGATCGCCGCGACTGTCGGCGACCACACCACCACCTGCTTGCACCGTCGCGAAGCCGTCGCGCAATGACACCGTGCGAATGGTGATCGCGAAGTCAGCGTTGCCCGAGAGGGAGAAGTAACCCACGGCTCCTCCGTACGGCCCGCGATAGACCGATTCGAACTCGTCGATGAGCTCCATCGCTCGAACCTTCGGCGCGCCAGTGAGCGTGCCCGCGGGGAAGAGCGCGTTGAACGCGTCGAACGCATCGAGCCCCTCGCGCAGTTCGCCGTCGACGTGACTCACGAGGTGCATCAGGTGAGAGAACCGCTCGACGTGCGCGAGCCGTTCGACCCGCACGGTACCTGGGGTTGCCACGCGCCCGACGTCGTTGCGACCGAGGTCAACCAGCATGACGTGCTCGGCGATCTCCTTTTCGTCGACGAGCATCTCCGCCTCAAGCGCGAGGTCCTCGGTGTCACTTGCGCCGCGCGGTCGCGTGCCGGCGATCGGTCGCGTGCTCACCACGCCGTCGTGCACGCGCATCAGCATCTCAGGTGACGCACCGACGATCTGGTGCTCACCTGAATCGAGCAGATACATATAGGGAGACGGATTGAGCGCGCGCAGCACGCGATAGAGCGTGAGCGGGTTGACCGTGCTCGGGCGCCGAAACTGTTGGCTCGGGACGACCTGGAAGACATCGCCCGCGATGATGTACTTCTTCGCGCGCTCGACCACCTCGTCGTAGTCACGCTCGGAGAAGTTCGAGAGCTCTCGGGCGAGTGCGTGAACGTCGATGGTCCCGCGTTGTTGGGGCGCCGTCGCTACGAGTCGCTCGGTTGCGGGATCGGTTGACGGCGCGGGGCCGAGTAGTAGCGCGACGAGATCATTGAGTCGCTCGATCGCCCGGTGGTAGATCATCGGTGGGTTGTCGCCTTCCACGATGGCGAGCAGGACGACGGTGGTCGAGTGGCGCAAGTGATCGCAGATGAGGACGGCGTCGGGGAACGAGAAGTCGACGTCGGGCCAGACCGGATCGCTCGAGCGACCGGGTAGACGTTCGAGACGGCGCACGTAGTCATATGTGAAAAATCCGACCGCGCCGCCAATGAAGTCTGGCAGCTCGCCCGATACGTAGGTTCGATACGTCGCCAAGAGTTGTCGAAGTTCATCGAGTGGTGCGAGGTCACTCTCTCGTGCCTCAGCGCCTTCGACGAAGGTGATCCCATCCCTTGTCGTCAGGCGCCAGCGACGATCGAGGCCGATGAAGGAGTACCGACCGGTCGTTTCACCGAGAGCGGCGCTTTCGAGCAAGAAGATGGCTCGATCGTGCACACGCTGATAGAGCGAGACGGGCGTCTCTCGGTCAAGCTGCAGCGTGACGTGCAGCGGGACGACATTAAAGCCCTCGTCAACGAGGTCGAGGAACAAGTCGAGCGAGAGGGGTTCCATGGGGAAAGGTTACTTACTGCGCGCCGTATGATTCCTAGAATGTCCGGCGAGATCACGATCCTGGTTGTCGATAACTACGACTCGTTTGTCTACAACCTCGTTCAGTACCTCGGCGAGCTCGGGGCCGAGGTGGTCGTGCGACGAAACGACGACGTCAGCTCGCGCGACATGGCGAGCCTCGGCGTCGATGGCGTCTTGATATCGCCGGGGCCGGGCCATCCACGCAACGCCGGCAACTGTCTCGATCTGGTGCAGTACTGCGCCGAGCACGAGCTGTCGCTGCTTGGGGTCTGCCTTGGTCACCAGGCGATCGCCGAAGCCTTCGGCGGAGAGGTCGCCGTCGCACCGGAGCTACTGCACGGCCGCGCGAGCCTCGTCACCCACGACAACACGGGCGTCTTCCGCGGCGTTTCGAATCCCCTGATCGTCGGCCGATACCATTCGCTGGTCGTGCTCGATGAGGACCTGCCGGCCGAGCTTGAGGTGACGGCGCGATCGAACGGGCTCATCATGGGCATGCGTCACCGGACGCTCGATCTGGAGGGGGTGCAGTTCCATCCCGAGTCGGTCCTCACCCAGGATGGGTACCTCATGCTCGCGAACTGGCTCGAGCGTTGCGGCGCTGAAGGCGTCACCGAACTCGCTGTGAGCTTGAGTCGTCGAGCCGACGACGTGCGGGCGGCGCTACCCCAGCCGCAGCGTTAACGCGATCCGTCTACTCGCTGTGGGATCTCCAGCGGATTGTCGTCGCGGAGCGCTTCGGGCAAGAGTGCCGCGGGAACGTTCTGAAACGTCACGGGTCGCGTCCACCGATCGATGCTCGCAGCGCCCACTGATGTCGTCGATGATGACGTGGTCGACGGCCAGGGACCGCCGTGCTGCATCGACCAGCTCACCCCGACGCCAGTGGGGTAGGCGTTCATGATCACTCGGCCCGCCTTCGTCTCGCCAAACTCGAGGAGCCACTCCGCGTCCTTGTCGACGTCTGCTCCAAAGATGCTGAACGTGAGGGCCGGTTCGGTGACACGCAGCGCGGATCGCAGCTCCTCTTCGGTGTTGTAGCGAATGAGGAGGGCGAGCGGACCGAAGCGCTCCTCGCGCAGCGGCAGCGATGACGGATCGGCGAACAGCTCGGCGGGCACCTCGAAGAGCTGCGGGTTCACCTCTGCGCCGTCTTTTCGTTCGCTTACTTGTCTCACGAGGTGGTGGTTCCCGTCGACGCCGGCGATCGTCACGATCCCCGTACGGAACTGCTCGGCGATGCCGGCGCTCAGCATGGTCATTGACGTCATCTTCTCGAGGGTGCCAACAAGAGCGCTCACGAGCTCGTCGCCGTCGTCGCTCTGTGGCACGAAGAGCAGCCCCGGCTTCGTGCAGAACTGTCCCACCCCGAGCGTCATCGAGCCGGCGGCGCCCTCGCCGATCTCGCGGGCGCGCTCCTTCGCTGCGGCGGGCGTCACGACGAGCGGATTCGCCGAGCCAAGCTCGCCGTAGAAGGGGATCGGATTGGCACGCGCGTTCGCCCGAGCCCAGAGCGCTCGGCCCGCGGGGACCGATCCGGTGAAGCCGACGGCTGCGATCGCGGGTGCGTCGACCAGGGCGGCACCGGCGGCAAAGCCGAAGACGAGAGCAAGCAGACCATCGGGGAACTCGAATTCACGCGCGGCGCGCGCGAGTGCCGCGAAGCTCGCGAGGCTCGTCTCGGGGTGGGCGGGGTGCGCCTTGATGACGACGGGACAACCCGCCGCGAGTGCGGACGCAGTGTCGCCCCCGGGGACGGAAAATGCGAACGGAAAGTTCGAGCTGCCGAAGACCGCGACCGGACCGAGGGGAACTTGCATGCGGCGAAGATCGGGCAGTGCTCCCATGGGCGAGTCGGTTGGATGGTCGATGGATGCGTGCAGGAATGCTCCGTCGAGGACCACGTCGGCAAAGAACCGAAACTGAAAGGCGGCCCGACGCACTTCGCCTTCAAGGCGGGCGTCGGTGAGTGCGGTCTCGCGACGCGCAACCTCGATGAGGTGAGGGCTGTCGGCTTCGAGCTCGTCAGCCATCGCGCGCAGGAGCCGCGCCCGCCAGGCAAGCGGGCGACGCGCGTAGTCGAGCGCCACCACCGCCGCGCGATCGCTCAGTTGTATGACCTCTTCGGGCGTCGTCTCGTACACGTCGAGGAGTCGTTCCTCACCGGTCGCGGGATTCACGCTGACGACGCGGGTCGCGTCTTCGCCATGTTCTGGGTGGGTCGTCATGTCAGCTCCTACGCAGCGATATGCCGGTCTCGACGTCAAAGAAGTGGGCGTGCTCGGGCGAGATCTGCACTGAAAGCACATCGCCGGCGTTTACCTTAACGCGTGGCCCCATCTTCGCCACGAGCGCGGCGCGTCGAGCGAGGTCTTGTCGCAGTCGCTCGGCGGTAGACAGTGACTCATCGAGAGCGTCGGCGTGCGAGAGGTGCACGAGGATCTCCGAGCCGAGCGCTTCGGAGCGCTCGACGCGAGTTTTAACGGTGTTCGAGCTCGCCGCGTCGGTGATGAGCACGTCTTCGGGGCGCACACCCAAGATGACCTGACTCCCGCTCGCCGGCAGGTCGTGCGTGCTGGCGTAGCTGAGCGGAAGCTCCACCACCTGCTGTCCGAGCACCACCTCAATGCGCTCGCGTCCCGATCGCACCTCGCAGGCGAGCAGGTTCATCGGGGGGGAGCCCATGAAGCCGGCGACGAACTCGTTGGCCGGTCGGTCGTAGAGGTCTTGTGGCGTGTCGACTTGTTGCAGCTTGCCGTCGCGCATGACCGCGACGCGGTCGCCCATGGTCATCGCTTCGACCTGGTCGTGGGTGACGTAGACCGTCGCGACGTTCAGCAGGCGTTGGATGCGCGCGATCTCAAGGCGCATCTCGACGCGCAGCTTCGCGTCCAGGTTGGACAGCGGCTCGTCCATGAGAAACGCCTGGGGGCTTCGCACGATGGCGCGGCCCATCGCCACGCGCTGTCGCTGTCCGCCAGAGAGCGCCTTCGGCCGTCGCTCGAGGTAGTCCTCGAGGCGAAGGATCGCCGCGGCTTCAGCGACCTTGCGCTTGATCTCGGCTTTCGAGTCGCCGCGGATCTTGAGCGCGAATCCGATGTTCTTCTCGACTGACATGTGAGGGTAGAGCGCGTAGTTCTGAAAGACCATGGCGACATCTCGGTCCTTCGGCAACGTGTTGTTGACGACGGCGTTGCCGATCTTCAGCGTGCCCGACGTGATCTCTTCAAGTCCGGCGAGCATGCGCAAAGCCGTCGTCTTACCGCACCCCGACGGCCCGACCAGCACCATGAACTCCCCGTCGTTGACGTGCAGCGACAGTCGGTCGACGGCCGGCGGCCCGTCACCGAAGACCTTCGTGACGCCGTCGAAATCAATCTCAGCCATGCGGTACTTCTCCTTTGTGCGAATCTGGTCCAGCGGTCATCGGTCGATGCCCATCGTGAGGCCCTTGACGAGATAGCGCTGGAAGACGAGATAGACGATCATCGCTGGAACGGCGCTGATGAGTGACCCCGCCATGAGCTCCGGTATGGACGTGGTCCTGCCGGCGGCGAGCACGGCGAGGCCAACGGTGATGGGACGCTCGTCGGTGTTTTGAATGAAGAGGAGTCCCACCAGCAGGTCGTCCCAGATCTGGATGAACTGCAAGACGGTGACCGTCGCGATGGCCGGGATGGCGATGGGCACGACGAGGCGCCACAGGGCGCCAAAGTACCCGAGGCCATCGACGATGCCGGCTTCGATCAGCTCATCGGGGACGCCGCGAAAGTAGGTGGTGAAGAGGAAGACGGAGAAAGGGGTGCCGAGTGACGCGTAGACGAGAATCGCGCCGAAGTAGCCACCGGTGAGCCCGAGTTTGGTGACGTTGACGAACTCCGGAATGAGGATCGCCTGCAGCGGCACCATCATGGCGCTCACGATGACGAGAAAGACGAGCGTAGAGGAACGAAAGCGCAGCTTCGAAAAGGCGAAGCCTGCAGGAAGTCCGACGACCAGGATGATGAGAATCGACGAAGCGCACACGATCGATGAGCTGAGCACCTCTTGAACGACGGGAATGACCGAAGAGAGATCCTTCCAGCTCAGCCACGAGAAGCCGCTGCCGGAGAGAAACTGGTTCTCGGATTTGAGACTTGTGATGATCATCACCCAGAAGGGGTAGAGCATCACGACGGCGATGATGATCATCACGCCAAAGAGGATCCACCGTCCGAGCTTTCGGCGATTGCGGGGAGGGTGGACGACGGGCTCCTGCTCGGCGACTGGCGTCTCGGGTGTCGCCGGTGGGGTTGAGAGCGTAGTCATTCGTTCGATCCGATCAGTCGCAGCTGCACGACGCCGACGATGGCCGTTATGACGAACAAGATGAGTCCATACAGCGCGGCGGTGCCAAAGGCGCCTTGGTCAAAGCCCGTCTGATAGATGAGGAACTCCATCGTCGTGGTGGCGTAGCCGGGGCCGCCGCCGGTCATGACAAAGATGAGGCTGAAGAGCGCGGAGAAGAGCGCGATCACGGTCATGACGAAGGCGAGCTGGATGAAGCGGCTGAGGTGGGGGAGCGTGATGTTGCGAAAGATGCGCCAACGTCCCGCGCCATCGATGCGCGCGGCCTCTTCGAGACTGGGGTCAAGGGTCGCGAGACCGGTGAGGAACAGCATGGTATTGGTGCCGATCATCGTGAACACGAACGTGATGCCCAAAGCGGTGAGCGCCGTCGACTCGTAGCCGAGCAGGTTGGAGTTCGTGTGGGAGAACCCGAAGAAGTGGATGATCGAGTTGAGCGTGCCCTGGTACGCGAAGAATCGCTCGGCGACGAGACCAAGGACGACCCACGAGATGGCCGTTGGCAGGAAGTAGATGGAGCGAAAGATCTTCCAGCCCGCGACCCGTTGGTGCAACAAGACCGCGATGCAGAGCGGGAGACCGAGTGCGAAGGGCACGGCGAGCAGCAGTTTCGCGTTGTTCTCCAGCGCCGTCCAGAGGTTGGAGTTATGGAACGCCTGGGTCCAGGCTGAGGTGCCGATCCAGGTGGAGGTGATGCCATTCCACTCGGTGAACGAGTAGTAGACCGCTTGGCCGATCGGCACGCCGATGAACCCAATGACGAGTCCGATTGCCGGCAGAGCGAACAGGAACCCGGCCACCTGACGGCGTCGACGCAGCGTCATGCGTCGCGCTCGAGGTGGGCTAGAGATTGCGCTCATGCGGGTACGTCGTTCACTCGGGGTCTCATCAGATTAAGTCGTCGCTCCCGCCCGGCTCGGGGTCGAGCCGGGCGGGAGAACGAACGCGGCTATCCCGCGAAGTCTTTGCTGCTGCGCTGGGCTGCCGGGAGCTGCTGCCAGGCTTGGGCCATGTTCTGAAGTGCCGCGAGCGGCTTCTCCTGACCGGCGAGCACCGCGGGGAGCACCTTGTCCGCGGCGTCACCGACGTTGACCTGGACGTAGTTGTCCATCATCGGGTACGGCGTCATGTGCTGGACCGTGACGAAGTTCAACATCTCCTGGTTCACCGGGTTCGTCGTCTTGAGTCCCGATATGTCCGGGATCAGGCCCGCCGCGTTGATGATGTTGCCCGCTTGGGTCGTTGTCAGGAAGTCAAGGAACTCGAAGGCTTGCTTCTTGTGCTTGGACCACTTCATGACCGAGAAGCCGTCGCCCGGGTACTCGACTACGCCCTTGATCGGGGTGTTGGAGTACGGCGGCACAAAGGCTGCCACGTTGGTACCCATCGCGCCCGTGTACTGCGCGGTGTCCCACGTGCCGTCGACGAGCATCGCTGCCTTGCCCTTTTCGAACTGCTGGATATTGGTGGTGTTCGTCAACACGTCGTCGTTCGTGTAGCCGTCCTTTTCGAGCTCATCCCACTTGTTGAGCTGGGCGATGTTCGTCGAAGACGTCCAGGGCAGCGAGCCGTCATAGAGGTCCTTCCACTGCGACAGCGGGTGCGCGCCGATCATGAGGTAGCTCATGTCGTACCAGGGGTAGAACTCGGTGCTGATCGCCTGTCCACCGTTGCCGTAGACGAGCGGCTGTATGCCCTTCGCCTTCAGCAGCTTGCAGTCGGCAAAGAGCTGAGTCCAGTCCGTCGGCACCGTCGTGATACCCGCTTCTGCAAAGAGCTTCTTGTTGTAGAAGCCGATGTAGAACTGCGTCTCGAGCGGCATCACGTAGGCGCCGAGCGACGTGTTGAAGTTGGGCGCCTCCCACTGCAGGCCCTCCATCTTCGCGAGGTCGGCTGCGGGCACGTTGCCCTTCAGGTTCACGAGGAAGCTGGAGTACTGCAGGTCATAGATTCCGGTCCACATCACGGCCAAGTCCGGTCCGTTGTTCGAGATCGCCGAGGACTGCAGCAGCTGGAAGTAGTTGGTACCGGGCTGAGCGACATCGGTGATGGTGATGTTGGGATGCAGCTGTTCGAAGGCCTTGATGAGGTTCTTCGTCGCTACCGCGTTCTGCTCGGTTCCGTAGTTCTGCCACAACGTCAATGTGACCTTTGAGCTGGCCGAGGCCGGCGCGACGGTCAAGACCGTGCCCACCAGCATCAAAGCGGCCGCCGCCGCTCCGATCCCCCTTATTCGTATCCGTTTCAAAGTCGTTCTCCCCTACTATCAAGAAGTTCACGGTGAACTCCAATTCTCGTGAAGCTCTCACTTCTCAAGACCTTCCCACTACCGGTTCAACCAAAATCGGCGGCTCGCCGCTCGGTTGCACCAAGAAATCAAAGTCACAGCCCAAAGGCGCCTGCGTGACGTGGCGCCGGTAGAGCTCGACGTAACCGCGCTCACGAGAGACGCTGTCTGGCTGCTCGCTGCCACGGCGCGCGAGCTCATCGTCGTCGACCTCGAGCTCGATGATGCCTCCTTCGGCATCGACGCGGATCAGGTCGCCATCACGCACGAGTCCGATGACGCCCCCGACTGCGCCTTCTGGCGCGACGTGCAGATAGACCGTGCCGAAGCTGGTGCCGCTCATTCGCGCATCAGTGACGCGCACCATGTCGGTCACGCCCTGCGCGAGGAGTGGCTCGGGGATCGGGATCATGCCCCACTCCGGCATGCCCGGGCCACCGACAGGTCCGATACCTGAGAAGACGAGGACTGCGTCCTCGGGGCAGTTCGCGTCGGCGCCGGTACGGGCGGCGAGATCGTCGATGTTGCCAATGACGTAAGCCGGACCGCGATGAGAGAGCAGCGCGGGGGTCGCGGCCGATCGTTTGATGAGCGCCCCGTCGGGCGCGAGGTTGCCCCTCACGACTCGAAAGGCGCCGTTGGCGTCAACGGGATCGTCGGGGTCGTGCACTACGCCACCTGGTGGCAGTGCATCTGCTTGGACCTGTTTCATTGTCCGCCCGTCGGCGAGTTCGACATCGCCGTTCAAGCGGCTGTCGAGGGCACGGAAGACGCTCGGGAATCCTCCGGCAGCATCGAGGTCTTCGATCAGCGCCGATCCCGAGGGCTCGACGTCGACCAGAACCGGCGTCGACCGTCCGACGTGGTCAATGTCGGCGAGGGTGAGGTCGTGTCCGAGGCGTCGCGCCATGGCCGTCAAGTGAATGACGGCGTTGGTTGAGCCGCCGATCGCGGCGAGGACGACGAGGGCGTTGGCAAGTGCGTCGGGCGTCACCATGCTCGTCGCAGTGCGTCCGCTTTTAGCAAGCTCAACGATGCGCTCACCCACGAGTCGAGCCGTTTCGATATGGCGCGGATCGCCCGCGGGTACTGTCGTCGACCCGGGCCAAGCGAGTCCGAGCGTCTCGGCCAACGCGCCCATGGTGCTGGCCGTGCCCATGGTGTTACAAGTACCTTTGCCGAGCGCGAGCGCTCGTTCGAGCTCTTCCCACTGCTCGTCAGAGAGTTCGCCAGCGCGGCGCTGGTCCCACAGTCGCCACAGGTCCGTGCCGGTTCCGATACGCCGACCCTCGAAGGTTGCGACCGGCCTCGGCCCCGAGACGACCAGCAGCGTCGGCAGGTTCGTGCTGAATGCACCCATCAACGCACCTGGCACCGACTTGTCGCACGCGGCGAGCACGACGATCGCGTCGAGCGGCTGGCTGCGCAGCGACTCTTCGAGTTCCATGGCGACGAGGTTGCGATAGAGCATCGATGTCGGCTTCATCAGGTCTTCGCCGAGCGACATCATCGGAAACTCGACGGCGACGCCCCCTGCTCGCGCAACGCCGTCTTTCAGTGGCGCGACCATTTCATTGAGGGGTTGATTGCAGGGGTTGAGGTCACTTGAGGAGTTGGCGATGCCGATGATCGGACGACCGCCGGCTGCGTTGACGGGGGCACCGCCCATGCGTAGCGCGACGCGGCTGTCGAGGGCGACTTCATCGTCACCTCGCACCCAGCGGTCGCTACGCAGGGTCATACCTCAGGCACTCCAATGCCCTCGGCACCTGGCTTGGACACGGTCAGATCGAGCGCCGACGCTTCGAGCCATTCGAGCGCGATCTGGGCGCGGCGCACTTTTTCGCGCACGTTCGCGACGACGTCGCTGCGCAGGTGCCCACCCGCGGGGTAGACGGGACGGGCGTTGCGCAGTCCGAACTTCGCGTACAGCGGAGCAGCGACCGTGGCGATCTCACCGAGCTCGTGTCCGCGCACGACGCCACCCATGGAGTCGGGCGATTCGAGATAGAGGTCGATAGGTGCATCGCAGAGCGTGCGAATCTCGGCAAGTTCGACCATCGTGATGTCACTCGGCACGTTGACCGTGGAGCCACCGAGAGCGACCAGTTGGCGAAAGGTCACAGGATTGGACGGCGCGAGCACGGCCGAGATCTTCCACACGATGGAAGCGGGCAGCTCGTCCGCTTGGACCATCGTCGACAAGATCTCCATGAGCCCCGTGTCGGCGATCAGAAACCCGCGAATGCCCGCGTCCACGGCCCGCTGGATGTCTTCGATCGCGTAGCGCAACTGGTGAAATCCGCGAAGCCGTCCTGCGAGTGCGCCGCCTTCTGCGCTGCGCGCAGATCCGCCTAAGCCGTACTCTTCGCGGGGACCCACGAAGAGGCTGACTTCGATACCTTCGTCGGCGCCAATGCGGGCCATCTCGGCGAGCTCCTCATTCGAGAGCAGCATCGCGCCGCTGCCTTGAGATGCTCGGTGAATCGGAACCTTTCGCTCCCGAGCCTCATCAACGACGCCCCGTAGTGCCTCGGGGTTCTCCACGCTGGGAATCTCAACGCGAAAGTGAGCTCCGTCAGGGAATCGTGCCGTGCTCGCGGCGGGGGAGTCGGCAAGTGCTCCGATGTGCCGTGAAAGGGCCGCCGATCCTCGTGGACTTCCTGCGCCATTGATCATGTTGATCCCTTCTCTCGTCTACAGCACTTTGATGGAGCTTCGAGGCGCGCCAAGGGGACCGTCGTCGAGCGGCCAGCCCGGGGTTCGGGTGAGCAGCTCCACCGAGTCGCCGATGAGGTACGTCTCTTCAAGTTTGGCTCCGCCGCGCAGGCTCGGATTCCACGCCACTGCGTATGGAGCGCGACGCTCGAGATGCCAGAACGGTGAGTCGGTGTGACCGGGCGCGAGCTCGAACTCGCGCTGCTCGAAACCGATGGGGCCGCCCTGATAGTGCTCGCGCCACGCGTCGGGTTGGCCGATCTCCTCGTATCCTGCGCCGAGCGCCTCAGCACTCTCGCCCCATGCGCCTCCGGGGAGCGACGCCTCGACGACGGTGTCGTGCACAGAGGCGACCGACTTCATCAGTGTCGCGATGTCGTCGTCCGCGTTGCGAAGCGCGATGCGTGTGGCGGCAATGTGGAGTCCTGCGCGTTTGGCGACGACCACCGCCATCATCGCGTCGCGCACTACCGCCCCGACCGACAACGGGTGACGCAGTGCGCGCATCCGATCGTCACCGCCGACGATGAGACAAACTGCCGTCGCGCCTTCGGCCTCAAGGGCTGCACTGATCGCCGACGCTGTGTCGAAATCGGTGGTCATGCCCGGTGTCCATGCGTCGAGACCGGCGCCGAGGGCGCGCCCTACGAGGCTGCCCAGCTCGCGCAACTCTTCTTGCTCGGGCGCGGACAACGTGAGGCGCGTGGCGACCACGCTGTTGCGTACGTTTTTCCCGACGCCGACGGTGTCACTCAAGAGTTCAAGAGCGGAGACTCCCGCGTAGTCGCAGGCGAGCGAGAAGCGCGCGTCGTCGTCGTACCACGGCGCGCTCACAACGTCCCATCCGAGATCGGAAACGCGATAGTCGCGTTCGAGTCGCGGCGCTTCGATGTCCGACGTGATGAGTGCGCTGCCGTGGTCGCTGTCAAGAACCCAGACAGGGTCGCTTGCGGCCGTGATGTCAATTGGATTCGACAGTCCGCCGGTGCGCCAGTTGACCGAGCCCGGCGTGGTGAGCAGAAGTGCTCGGCCCTCGTGCGTCTCGCGCAGCGCGCTGGCCGCGCGCTTCGCCGCGTCGGCGCGCAGACCCAGTCGGTCCGTGTTCGGCTGTACGAAACGAGTGTCGGAATTAATACAAGCATCCAAGCACGTTCTCGCTACTTGGTCAAGTTACTGTTGCGCAGTATGGCAAAGAATCCGTATATTGTTTTGTTGTGCCGAACATGATGCGACCTCATGACGATCATCGCTATCACGTGCAGTCGGTCGGCAGGGCCGCAATGCTGCTCAACGAGATCGCCGATGGCGGAGCCGGCGGCTTGAGTGTCACTGAAATCGCTGATCGATTGAGTGTCGCGAAGAGCACGGCCCTCGCCCTCGCGCGCACCTTGGCAGCGGCAGGGCTGTTGCGCAGTGTGGACCCAGGTCCTCGCTATGTGCTGGGTCTCAACCTGTTGCGCCTCGGAGATCTCGTTGGACAACAGACGTCGATCGGGGAACTGGGGCTGCCTACCGTGCGTGATCTCTCCGCGGTCACCGGCATGACCGCACGGTTGGCCTCCAACGAATCGGGCTATCCCGTGTTCATTGAGCGCATTGACGGCGAGGGATCGATTCGCTTTCATGCACCGCTTGGCCAACGCGAACAGCCTCACGCCACGGCCGCCGGCAAGGCGATCCTCGCTCACCTCAGCGAAGCCAACGTGCGCGCGCTCCTCGGCGAGGCCGGTATGACGCGCTACACACCTAAGACCTTGACCGATGTCGAATCACTGCTGAGTGAGCTGGATCGTGTTCGCAGCGAGGGTTACGCCCTCGACGACGAGGAAGAAGCCGAAGGCGTCTTCTGTGTGGGCTCCGCGTTCTTTGACCATCAAGGCGTTTGCGCCGGAGCACTGAGCGTGACGGGTCTCAAGGTTGACGTCGCGCTGCGCGAAGTTCAACAGCTCGGCGTCACGGTGCGCGAGCATGCCGATCGGATCAGTTTGATGCTTGGCGGCAGGCGCCCTCTCGTGGTCGCTTGAGTCGTGAGGGCGTTGGTCGTCAACGAGCCGGGTTCGAGTGCGGTCCTCGAGTGGCCTGAGCCGTCCGCCGCGAACGACGATATCCTCGTGCGGCCGCTGCTCGCAGGGATGTGCGGTACCGACCTCGAACTCATCGACGGCACGATCGATCCTGCATACGTGCGCTATCCGCTCGTGCTCGGACACGAGTGGGTGGGCGAACTCATGTCCGAAGGCGAGCTTGGGCCCATCGGCACACGTGTGGTCGTTGAGGGCATCATTCCCTGCACTGTGTGCGACGCGTGTCGGCGTGGGGCGACAAATCTCTGTGAGGTCTACGACGAGATTGGGTTCACCCGCGACGGTGCCGTCGCCGAGCGCATCAGCGTGCCCGCGACGTCGGCGCAGCGTCTGAGCGATGACGTTGACCTAGCCGACGCGGTGCTCGTCGAGCCCATGGCGGTCGTGTGGCGAGCGCTCACGCGCATCCCCTTGCGACCGGGCCTGCGCGTTGCGGTGGTGGGTGACGGGACTATCGCGCTGCTAGCGGTCCATCTCGTACAGCTCTTTTCGCCGTTGACGACGACGTTGGCTGGGCGTCGCGAGGAGCAACGCGAGTTGGCGTTGCGGGCGGGCGCCGAAGAGTTCTTCACCGAGATGCCCAATGCGTCTTTCGATCTCGTGATCGAAGCAGCCGGTAACGCAAATGCCGTACAGAGCGCTATCGAACACTGCGCGCGAGGCGGCATGGTGATCCTGCTCGGTCTTCCGCCGCACGGCACCACCGTCGAGATCGCGCCGGACAATCTCGTGAACCACGACATCATCATCCAAGCGAGCTTCTCCTACGGCCGCGCAGCGTTCACGGACGTCGTCGCACGACTCAACGCGGGAGAGTTCCATCCTTCGTTTCTCATCACTCACCGCTTCACGCTCGAGACCGCCGTCGAAGCGATCGCGGCGCTGCGCGGGGGAAGTGACCACGAGCCGCGTGGCAAGGTCGTCATCGACCTCGCTGCGCCTTAGTTGAGGTGTCCGCCGACGCCGACGCGAGTCTCTCGCACGCTGTCGTCTTCAACCAGCTCCACTCGGTAGGCGGCCGGTCCGTCCTTCGCGTCGACCTTGAGGTCGGCGACGACGGTCGTTGGTTCGGTGCGCTCATACCAGATGCCGACGCGGTCGTCGGTCGCGTACGCGAGCGGTCCGAGGACACGGTCTTTCATCAGTTGATGGAGCAGTGGTCGACGTTGCGACTCAGAGTCGTAGTGCACGCCGTTGGCGTACGGCAGAAAACCGAGCGCGTCAGTGACGGGACGGAGCGTCGGACCGTAGGAGTCGGTCGTGCCGCCGTCGTGCCAACAGAGACTTCCCGCGGAGACACCCCCGAGAATGACTCCCTTCTCCCAGGCCTCGCGCATTGCCGTGTCGACGCCGTGAAGACGCCACAGTGCAAGGAGGTTGGCGACAGATCCACCGCCAACCCACACGAGGTCGCTCCCACAGAGTCGCTCCTCAGGGTCGGCTGAAGGCTGAGTGAAGAGCCTGAGCTCGGTGACGTCACAGCCCGCGGCGTTGAAGGCTTCGTAGCTTCTCGCGTAGTAGAGCTCTCCGTCGCCGACAGCGGTGTACACAAGGCAGACGCGAGGGCGGTCCTTCTTGGTGAGGGTGAGCGCGTGGAGCAGCATGTCGCCGAGTCGAACCGATCCTTGCACCGGTCCCTCGACGAAGCCGCCCGATGTGGCGAGGATTCGTGGAGTCGTCATGCGTCTGTTTTAATGCAAGTATTCGACTGACGACAATTTTGGGGGAATCAGGTGAGCACGAGCGAAGTGGAACTGGACGACCTCATCGACGACCTCGTCACGACATTTCCGCCGAGGACCACTGATCCGGTCAAGTTTCTGGGCGAGCAGTTCGACCGTGGGCTCGCGTGGACGAACTTTCCCGTTGGTCACGGCGGTCTCGGTCTCGGCTCGACCGAACAGCTGCATGCTCTTCGCCGACTTTCGTCGCTTGGCGCGCCGAGTTCGGCGCGGATAAACCCACTTGGCTATGGCATGGTGGCGCCGACGATCGTCGTGCACGGCACCGAAGAGCAGAAGTCGCGATACCTTCGGCCGCTCTTCACGGGCGAGGAGATCTGGTGTCAGCTCTTCTCTGAACCGGGCGCGGGCTCGGACGTGGCGGCGCTCGCCACGCGCGCAACGCTCGATGGCGACGAGTGGGTCCTCAGCGGCCAGAAGGTCTGGACGACGCTCGCGCACATCTCCGCGTTCGGTCTCATCATCGCGCGCACCAATCCCGACGTACCCAAGCACAAGGGCATCACCGCGTTCCTTGTCGACATGCACGCGCCGGGCGTCGAGGTCCTGCCGCTCTTTCAGGTAACGGGAGAAGCAGAGTTCAACCAGTGCTTCTTCAACGAAGTTCGAGTCCCCGACGCCAATCGCCTTGGTGGCGTCGGCGAGGGTTGGGGAGTTTCCATCACGACGCTCATGAACGAGCGAGTCTCCATCGGCGGCACGGTACCGCCGCGAGAGTCCGGACTGATCGGCGAGGCGATGAAGATTTGGCGAGCCAGGTGGGCATCGCGTCGCGACGCGCACGCCATTGCCGTGCGGGCCGAGCTGATGGAGTCCTGGGTTCGCAACGAGGTCGCGCGTCTCACCAATTGGCGGGCGAGCGACCTTCGAAAGTCCGGCACGCCGGGCCCTGAGGGTTCGGTGGCGAAGCTCGCGTTCGCCGAGGAGAACCAGCGCACGACCGAGCTCTGCGTTGATCTCTTGGGCGCAGAAGGAATGCTCTACCCGTCGGACTATCCGCTCATTCGTCCGACGGAATCGGCGTTGGCCTCGGGCGATATGCGAAAGGCATTCCTGCGCATGCGCGCGAACTCCATCGAGGGCGGGACCAGCGAAGTGATGCGCAACATCATTGGCGAGCGGGTGCTCGGACTTGCCGGCGAGCCGCGCAGCGACAAGAGCGTCCCGTGGAAAGACGTGCCGCGCTGACGGCAATGCCCCTTAGGTTCCGAGAAGGTTCGCGTTAAGAAAGTTGACGGCGCGTTCGAACGCGTCGGCGGCGTCGACTTCATCGTGGACGCTCGGTCGCTCCTCGTTGTGGAAGCCGTGATGGGCGTCAGCGTATCGAACGATCTCGGTGGTCACGGCGACGCTGGACGTCGCCGCACGTAGTGCCTCGACGTCGGCAACGGGAATGCCTTCGTCGAGGTCACCGAAGAGCCCCAGCCAGGGAACTTGCAACTCACTCGCGAGGTCGAGCAACGGTGGCAGTCCCATCCGGCTGGTGGTGATGCCACCCCCGTAGAAGCTCACGGCTGCGCCGAAGTTCGGCGTCGTCGCGGCGTAGAAGGCGACGGAGCCGCCCATGCAGAATCCGACAGCACCGATCGAACGAAAGCCGTATCCCTGGGCGGTAAGAAAGTCGGTTGTCGCGTCGAGATCGTTCTGGAGGCCCTGAAGGCTGAGGTGGCTCATGGCGAGCTTTGCTTGCTCAATGTTGTTATAGGAGATCTCTGGTGAGCCGTCGCGGTGATACAGGTGCGGCGCGACGGCGAAGAATCCCACGTCGGCGAATCGATCGGCGACGGTGCGTATGTGTCGGTTGACCCCGAAACCTTCTTGGAGAACGACGATGGAGCGCGCGGACGTCGGATCGCCCGTGATGTAAACCGGGAAACGCGGGCCGACGTGCTCGCTCATTCGAAGGTCGGACCGAGGGTTCTCGTGCGCTTGAGCTCGTAGAAGCCGGGCGTGCTCGCGACGAGCATGACGCCGTCATAGAGCTTGCCGGCGGCCTCTCCCTTGGGCGCTGGTGTCACGACCGGCCCGAAGAAGGCCACCTCACCCACGTGGATGACGGGTGTGCCGACGCCGTAGCCGACGGGATCCATCCCCGCGTGGTGACTCTTGCGCAGCGCCTCGTCGTAGTCGGTGCTCGTCGCGGCGTTCGCTAGCTCGGGCTCGAGACCGACGTCGCTCAAGGCGCTGGCGATGATCTCGTCCCAGTTCTTGTTTCCCTGCACGTGGTGCCGAGTGCCCATGGCACTGTAGAGAGGCTCGACGACCTCGTTGCCGTGGCGCTCCTCGGCAGCGATGAGCACGCGCACCGGCCCCCAGCCCTTTTCGAGCAGCTCTTTGTACTGCTCGGAGACGTCGCGACCGTCGTTGAGCACGGAGAGGCTCATGACGTGAAAGTCAACCTGTAGGTCGCGTACTTTTGCTGCTTCGAGGAGCCACCGAGAGGTGAGCCACGCCCAGGGGCAGAGGGGGTCGACCCAGAGGTCTATGCGTTCGGTCATCAGAGTTCCTTATTTGGTCGCGTGCGCTTCCAACACAGTAACGACCGCGTTTGTCACCCCAACCGCCATCGGCAGGTTCAACATCTCATCGATGGCGTGGGCGTTCGACTGCGGGCCATCGACGCCGGTCGCGACGAACTGCACTCCGGGATAGCGCTTGGCGAGTTCGCCGAGAAAGGGAATGGAGCCGCCTTCGCCAGTGAATCCGACCGAGCGGCCAAAGGCGTCGAGCGACGCGCGCTCAAGTGCGGGCGCGAGCCACGGCGCAAGTTCAGGCGAGACCCAGCCGTCTGCCGGGTTGACGTGAGAGATCGTCACCTGCGCGTGTGACGGTACTTCGGTCGTCAGCAGTTTTATGACCGCTTCAGCCGCGCGGTGCGAATCGACGTTCGGCGGCAGGCGGAACGAGAGCACCGTTGATGTGAAGGGGCGCAGCACGTTGCCGGCGATATCAGTCGTCGGTATGCCGCCCATGCCGATGACCGAGAGCGTGGGAAACCAGTTGCGGCGCAGCACGCGATCTTCGGCGCTCGAGCCCATCAGCTCGACGCCCTTGGTCAAGGGAAGCTCTTGTGCGATGACCTCACCGAACTCCTCGGCGATGTCGTGCGCGGCCTGGCGGTGCGCGGCCGGTATATCGGGCTGCATCTCGGGTACGAGCACTTCGCCTGTGCGCGAGTCTTCGAGCCGATCGAGCAGCTGGCGCAGAATTCGAAAGGAAGATGGCACGACGCCGCTGACCGAGCCGCTGTGCTGGCCGTGTTCGAGCACGCGAATTGTCACTTCGAGGTTGACGACGCCGCGCAGTGAGGTGGTCACCCAAAGCCGGTCATAGGTAAGCGCGCCCGAGTCGAGACATATGAGCAGCTGCACGTCGCCCAGGTGATCCGCGAGGGAGTCGAGGTACGCGTCAAGGTCCATGCTCCCGCTCTCCTCGCTCGCTTCGATGAGCACGACGCAGCGCGCGTGAGGAATATCGTGGTGTTCCATTGCCTCGATAGCGGTCAACGCGGAAAAGATGGCATAACCGTCGTCAGCAACACCGCGAGCGTAGAGGCGGTCGCCGCGCCGGACAGGGATGAAGGGCTCGAGGCCGTCGGACCAGTCGCCAAGCGGAGGCTGCTTGTCGAGGTGCCCGTAGAGAACGACGGTGCCCTGATCGCCTGCGGTCGAATCCACTGTGACGACGAGCATCGGCGTGCGACCCTCGAGGCGGTGGACGGCGACGTCTGCGTGCGCGAGCTTGCGCGAGAGCGCCCAGTTCGCGAGCAGCGTGGTGGCATCTTCCAAGTGGCCGGTCTGCTCCCAGTGCTCGTCGAACATCGGCGAGAGTGAGGGGATGGCGCCGAACTCCGTCAGGGTCGGCAAGGCGTCACGTTCGAAATCGGCGAGTGAGATGAGAGGCATGCGTTCGAGGTTACTTTGAGCGCGAAAGGTGCACCGCCTCCCAGCAGTACCAGGCAACGTCGGAGCGCACGCCTTCGAATGCATCACCTTGAGCCCTGAGATCGTTCACGCCGATAAGTTCATCGAGCTCATGAATCAACGTCCAGCCCCCTCGCACGCCAAGATCACTCGCGGGCCAAACGTCGTGGCGACCGAGGCTGTGCATTAAATACATTTGGGCGGTCCACGGACCGATGCCGCGCACTGAGATCACGTTCGTCAATACGTCGTGGTCGCTCATGCGGCCGTGTCGGGCGAGCTCAAGGCGTCCGTCCAGCGCGCTTGACGAGAGTTCGATCATCGCGGCCGCCTTGGCGTTAGAGAGTCCAACCGCTCGCAGATTGGCGTGTCCAGCCGCGGCGATCGTGTTAGGCGTGACAGTTCCTCCGCAGAGATCGATGACACGTTGATGAATCGTGTTGGCGGCTTTGGTTGCGAGTAGCTGATACGTAATCGAGCGAGCGAGGTTCCCGAAGCGATCAGCGACTGGCGCGTTACGCCGTGCCCGGGGAGGTCCCACAATATTGATCAGTGGGCGAAAAGCTTCGTCACGTTCGCCGATCGCCGTCGCTCGCTCTACTGTTGTCATCGCACGAGCCATCATCTGAACTATTGCAGAAGACACTCACATGCCAAGGTGCGATGCATTCTCTGAAGGTGTTCTAAGCAAAGTCACGAATAGTTCAGAGAAAAGGTGTAATGAGATCGATATGGTTTGTGGTCGGTAAGCAAGATCGTTGAAATGTCATCGGGAGCGGAGACAGTTCGACGGGTAGGCGACTCCGCTCCGGAGGGAACTCACCGTGAGCGACGCTACTGATACGACGCACGAGTCCACCATAAAAACCCTCATCCCAGCACGCATCGATCGACTGCGCTGGTCGCCATTTCACACCCGCATGGTGATCGCGCTTGGTATCGCGTGGATCCTGGACGGACTTGAGATCACCCTCGCGGCGGACGTGGCCGACATCCTCGAAAAGAAAAGCACGCTTGCCATGTCACCGCGAGCGGTGGGTGACATCGCGTCGGTGTATCTGATAGGCGAAGTGTTCGGCGCGATCATCTTTGGTCGGCTCTCCGACAAGCTGGGCCGGCGGCGACTGTTCCTCGCGACCCTCGGCGTCTATCTTGTCGGCTCGGGGTTGACCGCCGCGACGTTCGGTCACGGCGCGGGCTGGGTGACCTTCTTATACGCCACTCGTTTCGTGGCGGGCATGGGGATCGGTGGCGAGTATGCGGCGATCAACTCTGCTATCGACGAGATGATTCCCGCGCACTACCGCGGCCGAGTTGACATTGGTATCAACGGCACGTATTGGGGCGGTGCGCTCATCGGCACGATCGCTGAGTACTACATACTCAGTCACTTCGGCGACACCGTGAACTGGCGAATCGGATTTCTAATCGGACCGGTGCTCGCCCTTTTCGTGCTCTACGTCCGACGGAATCTACCCGAGAGTCCGCGTTGGCTCATCATGCACGGCCGAGAGAAAGAAGCCGAGGAGGCAATCAAACGCATCGAGCAAATGTCGCACGAAGAGAACATGCCGATGCCCGACGATTCAAAGGCGATTGAGATCAATCCGCGAAGCGACATCGGTTTCTTCGCGCTCGCTTGGGTGCTGTTTCGCCAGATGCCACGACGAAGCATCTTGGGCGCGTGTCTCATGATCTCTCAATCGTTTCTGTACAACGCCATATTCTTCACCTACGCGCTTGTGCTCGGTACGGTGTACCACATCAGCAGCACGACGATTCCCCTCTACTTCATCGCCTTTTGCGTCGGCAACCTCGCGGGCCCCCTACTCATCGGTCGCCTTTTTGACACGATCGGTCGACGCTTCATGATCAGTGCGACGTATTTGCTGTCGGGGGTACTTCTTGCCATCACGGCGTTCGCGTTCGATGCGAACCTCTTGAACGGCTTTACCCAGACCATGTGCTGGTCGGTGATCTTCTTCTTTGCGTCGGCGGGGGCGAGTGCGGGCTATCTCACGGTGAGCGAGGTGTTTCCACTTGAGGTTCGGGCCAAGGCAATCGCAGTGTTCTTCGCTATTGCCCAGGCGTTCGGCGCTCTTGGACCGAACATCTACGGTGGACTCGTCAATAGCCACAGCGGCCTGTTCGCCGCGTACCTTGTTGGCGCAGGTGTCATGGTGATCGGCGGACTTGCTGAAGTCTTCCTTGGCGTCGACGCAGAGCGACAGGCGCTCGAAGACGTTGCGACTCCGCTGTCAGCAGTCAATTCATCCGATCGGAGACTTCCCGCTGCGCCTCGACCGGGCTTCGCCAAATCGGCGGCGCGCGACCAGAAGGCGATGTCTCACTCCCGCCGCGGTCGGTAGCGGAAGCCGGGATCTACGCAGGATTCGTTAGATTTGGCAAATAGACGCCTTCGGGAGGATTGGTGGCGTTCGCAACCACGTCTTCGAGCAGCGCGCTGATCGCTCGAACCGGAGCCGCGGGAAAGCCGAATCGTCGGCTCGCGAGCACGACACGTCGTTTGGCGATGTTCTCAATTGGTAGACCCACGAAGTTCGCGCGCAGGTGGGGCGACAGCATCGTGGCGGGAAGTATTGACGGTCCATGCCCGTCGAAGGTCATCGAGGCAATGGTGCGAAGCCCATCGATCTCGACGAGTGCTTTCAACTCGACGCCCGCCTGACGGGCAGCTTCATCGATCTCGCGGCGTATCGGCGTGCCGCGCATCGGCAGCAAGAGGTCGTGCGCCGCCAGCACCGAGAAGGGGATCGGGCCTTCATACTGAGCGAGCGGATGATCGTGGTGCGCGATCACGACGAGATCTTCAGTGAACAGGTCGACTTCGGTGAGCTCGTCGGCCATGACGGGCCAGGCGAGGACTGCGAGGTCGAGCTGGCCATTGACCAGGCGCGGTTCCAGTGCTGAGTTAGTTCCTTCGCTGATGCGCAGGTTGATGTGCGAGTACCGGTGGCGCAGGCTCTCCAGCAGCAACGGCACGACCCAGCGCCCTGCCGTCCCGATCATGCCGAGGGTGACCTGGCCGCGGATCTCCGCGTTGAGCTCAGACACGTCCGACGCGATGGCCCGAAGTTCGATGAGAATACGGCGAGCACGTTCGACGACGATGACACCGGACTCGGTCAGCGTTCCCGCGGACCGGTTCACGAGTTCGGAGCCGAGTTCGTTCTCTAGACGAGCGATACGGTTCGAAATGTTTGATTGGACGGTGCCCAGCGCCTCGGCGGCGTTGGAAAAGGTGCCGTGGTCAGCAATGCCAACCAGGGCTTCGAGTTGGCGAATCTCCACATCTCAAGTATAGATGGGAAGTATCTAATGTATTCACTTGAAAGATACGAAGACGGGCGTCATACTTATTGGAGCCCGAATTACTCGAACCCCCCCTCGAGTGATCCAGAGGTTTTGCAAGAGGACCAGCCACCCCCCGGTTGGTCCTTTTGCTTTTTCTAGACCAAGCAACCCGTTAGCGTTTGGCTCAATGTCTCCGGCACGCTCCCTTCGCGATGAACTCGCCACGAGGGCCGTTCGGACAGTAAATCTCCTGTCTCGGGTGACCGTGAAGGGCTCCGGGACCGTCATAGGTGGTCGCGTCGGTCTTGCGATCTCTCCTCAATTGTTGACGAGTCTCGCGAGAGGCCGCACCGTCGCGCTTGTGAGCGGCACGAACGGAAAGACCACGACGACCGCGATGATGGTCGCCGGCTGGCAAGACGATGTCGCGACCAACGCAACAGGGTCAAACATGCCCGAGGGCCACGTCGCCGCGCTCGCGGCGTCGTCGAGTGCAAATGCGGTGCTCGAAGTCGATGAGGCGTGGCTCGCTCGAGTGGCACAAGCAACCTCACCGCGCGTGGTGGTGCTGTTGAACCTCTCGCGTGACCAACTTGACCGAGCCAACGAGGTTCGTCAATTGGCCGAGCGATGGCGCACGCTATTCGGCGAGTTGAAAGGTGCCACCGTCATCGCAAACGCGAACGATCCTCTCGTGGTCTACGCCACGGAGGCTGCCCCCGACGTCGCCTGGTGCGACGTGCCTACGCCGTGGAACACCGATGCCGTGTCGTGTCCGAAGTGCACGCTCCCGCTTCATTTTTCATCTGACCGATGGTGGAGCGACTGTGGCTTCGCCAAACCGAGCGCTCCGGCGGTGACATTGAACGGCGAACTGACGGTGAAAGGGACGCCACTGGCACTTGATCTTTCCCTGCCGGGCTCATTTAACGAAGCGAACGCCGCCATGGCCCTCGGCGCGCTGTCGTACCTGGGCGTGAATCTCACGGCGGCGCTTCAACGCATCAACGCTTTGTCGAGCGTCGCGGGACGCTTCAGCGCTCGAGAGTGGAGGGGTCATCGACTGCGGCTCCTTCTTGCGAAGAATCCGGCTGGCTTTTCCGCGATGCTCGAAGCGATTGCGCCCGATAACAACGACGTGTGGGTCGCTATCAATGCTCGCGTGGCAGACGGCCGCGACCCGTCATGGCTCTATGACGTGCCCTTTGAACTGCTGCGAGGGCATCGCGTGTACTGCTTCGGGGAACGCCGGCTCGATCTCGCCTCCCGCCTCGAGTACGGGGGGGTCGACTACGTCGTCGTCCACGACGACGCACAGCTGCCGGCCGCACACGACGTCATCGACGTGCTCGCCAACTACACCGCCTTTCAAGAGTGGCGAGAGAAGTCAACGGCGTGCTGACCATCGCCCTCATCTACCCAGAGCTGCTCGGCACCTACGGAGACGGCGGCAACGCGCTCGTGCTCGCTGAGCGCGCTCGACGTCGCGGCATTGACGCCGACGTCCTGCGCGTCGGCAGCGACGATGAGATGCCTGACGCGTCCTTATATCTGCTGGGCGGGGGAGAGGACGGTCCACAGCGCCTCGGCGCGGACCTGTTGCGCCAGTCGTCATTGGCGTCGCGCGTGAACGACGGCGGCTTCATCTTTGCCGTCTGCGCTGGCTTGCAGCTGCTCGGCACGACGTTTGCCGTCGAAGGCGACGATGAGTATGAGGGACTCGGACTCGTGAGTGCGATTACCCGCCGCGGACCGACGCGTTCGGTCGGCGACCTCGTGGTGACGACGGGAGCGTCGGTGCTCATCGGATTCGAGAATCACGGTGGTCGCACGACGCTTGGCGAAGGGGTCGCACCGTTTGGAAAGGTCGAGGTGGGACGTGGCAACGACGGGGTCGTTGATGGGTTTCGCACCGAGAGCATCTGGGCCACCTACGCGCACGGCCCGGTGCTCGCGATCAATCCCTGGCTGGCCGACGAGATCTTGACCCGGGTGCTCGACCAAGAACTCGCGCCATTGGCGAGCGTCGCTGATGAACTGTATGCCGAGCGCCGAGCGACGCTGCATCACTCGGCTGCTTCGGGCCGCCGTCCGTAGCTGGGGTCGCCGCTCACGTCTCGACCGAGTGCCTCAACCGCGTCTTCGATGCGCGCACCGAAGTGGCGCATGTTCTCTCCGGCTTCACAGCGCATCGCTGGTCCGAAGGCCACGATCACGTGATGACGACGCTCCTTTGGCGCCTCCGCGTAGATCGGTGCTTTCGCATACTTCGCTGCTTTGAGGTATCCCGAGTCGTGAATGTAGGTGGGGATCACGGTCGCCTTTGATCGCTCCGCGAGGTATGCGGCACCGCCCTTGAACTCCTGCAGGTTGCCGTCCGGCGTGCGTCCGCCTTCGGGATAGATGATGAGATTCCATCCGTCTTGGACCAGCTCAAGGGCGAGCTGAGCGCTGCGTCGGTTGACCTTCAGACGATCGACGGGTATCGCGTTGAACAGGACGACCGTCTTGATGGCTTGGCGGTAGTCCATGAAGAAGCTGTCCATGGCGGCCGCCACCACGGTTCGCGTGCGCTCCTTCGCCGGGATTGACGCGAACAGCAAAGAGGTGTCGGAATGACTTGCGTGGTTCGCGACAAAGATGAACGGCCGCTCGCCTTCGACGTGTTCTACGCCACGAACCTCGAGCGTCGACAGGTAACGAACGTAGGGATTCATGACGTAGGTATGCAGCATCTTGCGCGCGAAGCGCATCGTGTAGCCCCGACCCCATTTGGTGGGAAAGTCCAGGCCGAGTTTCGTCATGACCGGCGGCGTCGAGGCGGCTTCTTCGGCGTGTAGCGCTTGGAAGCTTCGGGCGTCGCCGGCTTGGGGGGAGTCGACTTAGACGAAGCGGCTGCGGCGGGGGCTGAGGAATCGGACGCGTACGCGCGTCCCTCTTTTCGGGCAGTGGCCATTTCCCGCGCTACCCGGTTTGATGCCAGCATCGTGGCGACGCCGTACTTCTGGAGTCGGTACGCGCGCACGATGAGCCACAGGCCCAAGAAGAAGAACACTGCACCCGACTCGATGCCGAGTCCGAGGCCAAGAAAGACGGCAAAGCAGGCAACGCCTGCGCGTTTGCGTCGCAGGGCGAAGTAGAGGAGACAGACCGCGACGAAGAGAATGAAGAAGGTCTTGATTTCCCACTCGCTCCGCGTCGTTCTGACGATCTGTTCGCAGAGAAGCTTGGTGTTGGTCAGGTGGTAGTGCGGCGGACAGGTTTTGGTTTTCGATGGCTTGGCCGTGTTCGTGACCGGTATGTTCCGCGCCCACTCGGTGCCCGTGACGATGGCCAGCACGAACGCGATCGACGCAGCGAAAAGGCTGATGCCCCGCTCGAGGGGGTCCAGTCCGAGAACTGCTGCCCGAGGCGCGAGCGACTGTCGCCGACCTGATCTGCGCCCAAACAACCCCGTGGAGGTCGACTCACTGTTTTCTGGCACCATCGAAGGTTACAACTCTCTACAAAAGAAGAACTTGCCCTCGTCCGGTAGCATGGTTGGCCCGGGCGCTTAGCTCAGTTGGTTAGAGCGCAGCCTTCACACGGCTGAGGTCAGAGGTTCGAGTCCTCTAGCGCCCACTCACGAGCAGAAGACGAACCGGGCCCGATGACACGGGTCGCTGGTACGATTTAGTCATGAAATTCACCGTTGCGGTTACGCACGAAGCACCTTGGTACGTCGCGAGGTGCCTTGATGTCGACGTAGTCAGTCAAGGTGAGACGGTTGATGAAGCTGTCGCCAATCTCGAAGAAGCACTCGAATTGTATTTCGAAGGGGAGGATCTTCCCGACTCGCTAGAGCCACCGATCATTACAACTGTTCTAATTCCTGCGTGAGCCCCTCGCTTCCTGTTGTTTCCGGCCAAGAGGCAATCACGGCGCTTTCGAAGATTGGTTTCGAACAAGTCAGCCAGCGAGGAAGTCACGCCAAGCTTCGAGACGGCGCCGGTCGGACAGTTATTGTTCCGACACATCGGGAACTTGCGCGCGGGACGCTCTCCGCAATACTTCGACAGTCCGGCCTAAGCGTGAGTCAGTTCATCGACTTGCTGTAGGCAACGCCATCTCGTGATGGTCGCTTGATAATCGATTGAGAGACGGCCCAGCGGTTCTTATTGTGTGACTCAAGGTCCACTCGTTGTCGTCAAAAGTACAACGTTGTACCTGATGAACACGAAGGTTACACTTCCGATCGCCCAAAACGCGGTGCGCTTTGTTCGAACCCCCAATCCGAGAGTCTGCCGTGTTGGACCATTTTGCTGATATGCGATGCTCGCCTTGTGCGTCAGGTGTGCTTACCGATCCGCCCCTTTTGCGGACAACGACCAGAACCGAAGTCAAGTGCGCGTTCCTGACGCCACGGAGATCCTCACTCGCCTTATTTATCCCACAACCTTGATTACTGGCGCCGATCTCAGCCAAGAACACACTGCGGCGAAGTTCAGCCTATGAGAAGCAATTCGGGAGACTTTCGGTATTTGGTACCGATTTGAATTCCAACGGTCGTGGTTCGGGTCATCTCGGTCCACATATTTTCATCTCGTCATATCAGCAACTCGGTCTCGGCACCCATTGCAAATGGCGCGCCTTGGAACGAGTTGCCCGGGTTCTTATTGTGTGACCCAAGGTCCACCATTGAAATCTGTCACGACATCGTGAACAGTCGTGCTCGCGGAGGCCGCGCGTGACGCCTTCGCCGAACCGTCTGTTTCCGTCGCACTAGAAGTCGCCTACGTATCGCGGTCCCGAGCCCGATCGTCCTGCACGGTCATCGCGATTTGCTAGCGCGCAGGTGCGAAGGGAGAGGCATCCACAACCGATGCAACTTGTTAACCCACCTCGCAGCGCTTCCAATATTTCAATGCGCTCGTCAATCCGCTGCCGCCATCCTCGCGACAAGTGCTGCCACTGCTTTGCGTTGGGAGCCTTGTCAGTGGGCAGTTCACTGAGAGCCTCCTTGATCTCGTCGAGCGACAGCCCAACCTTCTGAGCTATTCGTATGAATGCGAGCCTTCGCAGCACGTCACGACGAAAGTGTCGCTGGTTTCCTTCCGTGCGATCGGCGTGGACCAATCCTTCCTTTTCATAGAAGCGAATCGCGGACGTGGTGAGTCCGCTGCGACCGGCTACTTCACCTATGGCGAGCAGGATATCGTCCATGGCTTTGCAACTTTCTCAAAGAATGACTTGACCTAAACATTACTTTAACTTGTAGTTTAAGGCAGCGAGCAATAAACGGCAAAGAAAGTTGGTTGAGTATGTCGGTTGGCATTATCACTGGAGGGTCGCGCGGCTTTGGGCGAGCGCTCGCGTTCGATCTCGCCGGCGACGGCTGGGACCTCGTCCTGGACGCGCAGCGTCCCGAGGAGCTTGATGCGGTGCGTGCGGAACTTTCCTCTCGAGGCGGAACAGTCGTCGCGATCGCCGGGGACGTCGCCACCGCCGACCATCGCGAGAGCGTGATGGATGCAGCGATCAAATTGGCGTCGTTGGACCTTCTCGTCAACAACGCGAGCACGCTCGGCCAAACGCCATTGCCGTCGCTTGCCACGTACGATCTCGAGGTGTTACGGCGAGTCTTTGAGGTGAACACCGTGGCTCCCTTGGCTCTGATCCAACTGGCTCTCCCGCTGCTGAAGCGGACTCACGGAACAGTGGTATCGGTCACCTCTGACGCGGGGGCTGAGGCCTACGAAGGCTGGGGCGGCTACGGATCTGCGAAGGCGGCGCTCGATCACTTGCATCGAGTTCTTACGACTGAGGTCAGCGACGTGCGTTTCTATTCATTCGACCCGGGCGACATGCGTACCGAGATGCATCAGGCTGCGTTTTCCGGCGAGGACATCTCGGATCGTCCGGAGCCGGAGACGGTCGTACCGAAGCTTCGTCTCCTTCTCGATTCGAACCTGCCGAGCGGGCGCTATCTCGCGAGCGAGTTGGGCTCATGAGCACACTCGCCGATAGGTACGAACGCTTCAACTTCGAATTGCCGGCGTCCCAGGAGGCAACGGAGCCGCGTGAAGCGCGAGGTCTCTCTCGCGACAGTGTGCGCATGCTTGTCGCCTACAGATCGACCGGGGCACTGGTGTCGAGCACCTTTAGGGATTTGCCCGGCTATCTCGAAACCGGAGACCTCGTGGTGATCAACACGTCGGGAACCATCCCGGCGGCGCTCGAGGCGACGACCAGCGATGGCACGTCGCTGATGGTCCACCTCTCGAGCGAACTCAACGCCGCGAGGTGGGTCGTCGAACTCAGACGAAAGGTTGGTGGTTCTACTCAGCGGTGGTCGGGTCGAGTCCCATCACGGCCGCTGCAATTGAGGGGCGGCGCGTCGATGGAACTCGAAGAACCCTATGGATCAGGGCAGCGACTGTGGGTCGCCACCCTGCACCTGGATGAGCCCGTACTCTCGTGGCTCGAGACGCACGGACGGCCAATCAGGTACGGCTATGTGCAGCGCACGTGGCCGATCGAGACATATCAGAACGTCTATGCAACGGAGTACGGCAGCGCCGAGATGCCGAGCGCCGGGCGTCCCTTCACGACCGAGATCGTCACGCGACTCGTCGCGAAGGGAGTCGACATCGCTCCCGTGCTGTTGCACACGGGCGTCGCCTCGCTCGAAGACGATGAGGTGCCCTATCCCGAGCGAGTTCGAATCTCGTCGGAGACTGCGGAACGGGTGAATGGTGCACATCGATTGGGACATCGGGTGATCGCCGTCGGCACCACGGTGGTGCGCGCGCTAGAAACCTGCGCGACGCGCAACGGGGAAGCCCTCGCCTTCGACGGATGGACCGATCTCGTCATCTCGCCCCAACGGGAACTGCGAATCGTCGACGGGATGGTAACGGGTTGGCACGAGCCCGTCTCGTCGCATCTCATGATGCTCGAGGCCATGATCGGACGTGATCTACTCGAGGATTCGTACAACGCGGCCCTCGTGCAGGGCTATCGATGGCACGAGTTTGGTGACACCCACCTGATCCTTCCCTGAGCGACGCTGCCGAGCGGCGGTCCGGATCGAGAACCGGGATTTCCGATGTGAAGTGGGAACATGGGTGTTTCGAGCAGAGGGGAAATATGGACGACTCGATCCGTCGCATCGCCGTTGTCATCGGCAGCACTCGGCCCAACCGGATCTGCCCGGGCATCGCCGAGTGGCTTCGCGACGCGGCGCAACGATCCAGCCCGCTTCGCTACGAGTTGGTTGATCTGCAAGACATCAACCTGCCGTTTTTGGATGAGCCCTTCATGGCGGCGCTGGGACGCTATGAGCATGAGCACACGCGCGAGTGGAGTCGCATCGTGAGCTCCTTTGAAGGGTTCATCTTCGTGTTTCCGCAGTACAACTGGGGCTATCCCGGCGTCTTGAAGAACGCGCTCGACTTCCTGTACGCCGAATGGGGAGGCAAGCCGGTCAGTCTCGCGACCTACGGCACCCGCGGCGGCACCCGAGGAGCTCGCCAGTTAGGAGAGGTGCTCCAGGGACTGCACATGAACATCCTTGAAGACCATTTGGAGATTGTCATCACCGAAGATGACATCGATGACGAGTGGCAGCTGCTGGACCTGGGGGCCGTTATGGCACCGTATGTTGATCAGACACTACGCATTGACGCCCAGATGGTCGAAGCGATCAAGAATCGCCCGTCCGTTCAGTAGCTTGGCCACTTCGCCACGATCATTTCGCGATCTCGGGAGTGAGGAAGTACCGCGAAAGTCGATCTTGCGCGCGCGAGAGTCCGATGCGTGGCGACCGGCCAATCAAGCGAGGATCGATGGGCGCCTGAGCTGCGGCAAAGCTCAGGCGGTGACGCGGTCCAAGGCAGCAGTTGAGGCCGTTGTCCGCGCCGGTGATCCCAAGGCCACGGGTGAGATTACCGGGTCCAATCAGTCGCACCGGTGTCGACGATCTTTCTGAAGCGTCGGTGACCTCCGCAGCACGAAGCAGCACCGCGCTGGCTGTGCCCTCTTGTCCGGTCACGATGTTCATGCACCAGTGGACGCCGTAGCTGAGGTACACGTAGAGGAAACCCGGGGGACCGAACATGATCGCGGTTCGTGGCGTGGGCCCGCGATAGGCGTGGGAGGCCGCATCGTTGACTCCGTCGTACGCCTCCGTTTCGAGGATGCGTGCGCGAAGCACACGATCCCCTCGAACGGTCATAATCGTACCGAGGAGCTCCTTGGCGACGACGTCGGGCGCGCGGCCAAAGAACTGCTGTCCAAGCTGTCTGCCCCTGGCGTCACTGGATTTGCTCGGCGAATCTTGGCTCACCACCACATCGTAGGAACACGGCGTTTCGGCCGACGACGAGGTCCGCGGATGGGGTATTCACTTGGCGCGACACATCACGTCGTGTCGCGCGTAAGACTCGCCATATCTATGGGAGATCGAACCCCGCGTCACAGAACGCATAGAACACCGCGTCGGACGGCTGTCGGCGTTCTCTCCGTGCTTGCGTTGACGTTGCTTTCTGCAACGACTGCGCAGGCAATACCGCGGCCGGCGGCATCTGCAGCGCGAACCTCACCCCGTCTCGCGCGGACGACGATACCCGGCACGAACTGTCCTGCCTTTCCAGCGGACAACGTATGGAACACGCCCATCACCGATCTGCCGGTCAACGCGCAGAGCTCAGCGTGGCTTGCCGCCATGAATTCATCGTCGACGTACCTTCACCCTGACTATGGACCGTCGGGCAACGCCAGTGAGCCCTATGGAATACCGTGGCAGATCGTGCCCGCGGGCACGCCCTTTACACGGGTCAGCTTTCTCTACGCCTCTCAGAGCTATCGCGGCTTGTATCCGCTCAGCGCCCGCACCCCAATCGAGAACGGATCGGACCGCCACGCCCTGATGGTCGATCCGAGGAAGACGGCGACATCACCTGCGTGCTCGCTCTTTGAAACGTGGAACACCAACTACCATTCGAACGGCCGATCGACGGCAGGGTCGGGCGCCATGTGGAACCTCAACTCCAACGCACTTCGCCCGGCCGGCTACACCTCCGCCGACGCGGCAGGACTGCCCATCTTGCCCGGACTTGTCAACTACGACGAAGTCGCTTCTGGTGTGATGGATCACGCCATACGTTTCACCGCCCAATGCACGCAGGAGTCGTACCTCTGGCCGGCGCGACACGAAGCGGGCCAAGCAGATGCCAACTGCCCGCCGATGGGCGCTCGGTTTCGGCTGAATGCGTCGTTCACGTTGCCCGCATCGAGCTGCAGCGCGTTCTGCCAGACGGTCTTGACCACGATGAAGACCTACGGGCTCATTCTCGCCGATAACGGCAGCAACTGGTACTTCCAGGGAACGGCCGACACCCGTTGGTCCTACACCGGCGTTGACCAGCTAAAGCAGATCCCTGCGAGTGCGTTCGTCGCAGTGGACGAATCGTGTCTCACGGTGAGCCCCAACTCAGCCCAAGCACTCCAGCCCGGTACCAGCGAATTCGTCAGTCGCTGCGGCTAGTGTGCTGTCAGTTAGTTCCGCTAAGTAATTAGAATGGAGAGGGATCACCCCCTCTCCATGCACCGTGCGTGGTAGGACACTCGAGAAGGAGTACCTATGGCACGTCGTGGTCGACCAACAGTCGAGATCAGCCTCAGCGGAGATGAACGTCAGACGCTGGAGCGTTGGGCTCGTCGACCCACTTCCGCGCAGGCACTCGCGTTGCGCTGTCGGATCGTGCTGGCCTGCGCCGAGGGCCGCACCAACGACGAGGCCGCCGCCCAATTGGGGATCAATCCGGTGACGGTATCGAAGTGGCGTCACCGCTTCGCCGCCGAGCGCCTCGATGGGCTCATTGACGCGCCGCGCCCGGGGGCAACGAGGACGATTGGCGACGACGTGGTCGAGGCGATCGTGGTCGAGACCCTGGAGTCGGCCCCACCCGACGCGACCCACTGGTCAACGCGCGAGCTCGCGAAACGACACGGGATCAGCCGCCAGAGCGTCTCGGAGATCTGGCGGGCCTTCGGGCTCAAACCCTGGCGCGAGGACTCCTTTAAGGTCTCGCCCGACCCCCTGCTGGTGGAGAAGATCCGCGACATCGTCGGGCTCTATCTGAACCCCCCGGTGGCGGCCGTCGTGTTCGCCCTCGACGAGAAGCCCCAGATCCAGGCGATCGACCGCACCGCCCCGACGTTGCCGATGTTGCCCACCACTCCGAAGCGGGCCACCCACGACTATGAGCGTCACGGGACCTGTGATCTGTTCGCCGCCCTGAACGTCGCCTCGGGCAGCGTGATCACCGATATCCGCCACACCCACACCTCGAGTGACTTCGTGGCGTTCCTCAACAAGGTCAACGCCAACGTGCCCAAGGAGCTCGACGTGCACGTCGTGCTCGACAACCTCTCGACCCACAAGACACCCACGGTCCAAAAGTGGCTGTTGCGTCATCGCCGCTTTCACTTCCACTTCACACCGACCTACGGCTCGTGGATGAATCTCGTCGAACGATGGTTCAGCGCCCTCACGACGAAGAAGCTCCAGCGTTCGGCGCACCGCAGCGTGAAGGCACTCGCGAAGGACATTGAAGCGTGGACGGCCAACTGGAACGAAAACCCGAAACCTTTCGTCTGGCACAAGAGCGCCGACGAGATTCTCGAGCGTCTGGCTGGCTACTGTTCCGACGTCAACGAAAAACTTAGTGCTTCACGCTGACAGCACACTAGGTGCTTGATGCGTCGGTCATGATGGGCGACGCCGACTCCGCCGGGGTGCAGGCTCGTGGGTCCCAGGGCTGCAGCGGCATGTCCGTCTGACTTGGCGTGGTGAAGTCCGGGCTGTTCCTCATCCCCGGGGGGGTGTAGACGGTCGTCGTTGTGACGGAGGTCGTCGAGCCCTTCGTCGTGGCCTTGTTCTTCTTGCCGTGGCTGTGCTTGAGGGTCGTTGTCGTGGTTGCCGAGGACGCGGTGGTCGTCACCGTGAGACCGTCACCCGTCTGCACGGTGACCGTGGCGCCCGGCGTCACCATCGAGGGGTCGTAGCCGAGAATCGCCGGTCCTTGCAGCTGGGCGAGCACGCTTTGTGCGGCCGCCTGTGCCGGGCTGGTCCAGTCACCGTTCGAAGGTGGTGGCGGTCCGCCGTACCACACGATGGTTTCGCTGATCGGCCCATCCGACGTCACGTTGCCGGTTGAGAGGACGTCGTATCCCTTCGCGCGAAGCGGGCTCGCGATCGCGGCTGACTGGTTGGCAATGCCGGTCCCGTTTTCCACGGTGAGCTTGATGCTCGCGGGTGAGGGCAACAACGTGTCGGTGAAGGAGTTGTACCCCGACTTGACGCCGAAGATCGTGTTCGTCGCCTTGAACCCGTTCGGCTGTATAGGGAAGACCACGTCGCCGTAGGAGTAGCCCTGGTAGAGAAGGCCGTTACTCCCCGATTGCACGTCCGAGACCGGGTAGGTGAACTGGGGCACGTCGCCGATGCTCGTGTGCGCGAAGGTCTCGGCGAGGCTCCTCATCTTGCCCTCAGAGAATCCACTGTCGACTGTGAGGTCTGGCAGCACCGACGTCAGGATGCTCTGGTCCACGAACGGGTTGCCGAGACCGCGAGCGGAGACCTTGGTCGCGAGCACGCGGAGGAACTCGTGCGTCCTGCGAATTCGCGCGATGTCCGACAGCGACTCGTAGGGCCACGTCTGCGGATCGTGGTTCGATGAGTTCGGTTGGATCTGAAGGTGACGAGCTCGCACAACCTGTAGCGCGTGGTAGCCATCAAGGTCGTAGCAACCGGGGCGTTCGATGTTGAGGCCCGAGTAGGCGTCGTAGATGGGAATTGGGAACTCCATCTTTATTCCGCCGAGCGCGTTCACGACGTCCGCAAACGTGTCGAAGTTCAGCTCGACGAAGTTGTTGATCGGAATCGCGAAGTCTTCTTCGATGGCGGTAACAAGCTGGCTCGGTCCCTCGTAGAGCGCCGCGTCGATCTTGTTGGCACCGATCTCTCGCGCGTTCGGAATGAAGGTATCGCGGGGAATCGAGAGCAGCGACACGGTGTGCGTCGCGGGCACGAGGTGCAAGATCATGACGATGTCGCTGTTCACGCCGTTGACCCCATCGGAGCACAGCCCATAGGCCTTGTTTTGGACTTTGAGCGCGCAGCGGTCCGTCGAGCCGATGAGCAAGATGTTCTCTGTTGGTCCCGATGACTGCAGCGTCTTCACGTCGGTTCGTTTCACCAATGAACCGAGGTAGTAGTAGTCACCCACGACACCACCGATGATCAGGACGATGACGAGGCCGACCGTGATGACCGAGCGACGGACCCAGACCTGGCGGCGCGTGCGCACTCGGCGGCCCTTCTTTTTGCCGTTGCCGTTATGGCGTTCGACGGCTTCGCCCATGGCGACGAGTCGATCGTGGTTCGCGATTTTCCTTCTTGATGGCTCGCGACTGGTTGAAGCTCTCTCGCCAGGCACCGAACAATTCTAGTGGGGGAGTATCGACGTGTTGAATCATTCATGGCGCGATCAGCGGTTGCGTATCGCCGCGATCGTGTCACCCCCCAAGCGACGCCGTGATCAACGGCGTCGAATCCACCAGACACTGAAGGCGATGAGCAGCGCAGAGATGACAACATATGAACCGAGCTCGTACCACTGGAACATCCAGTATCGGTTGGCCGGCTGATACGTCAGGTAGTTGGTGAGGTGGAACGAGGCCACGCACTTGGAGAGCGCCTCTTGCACCACCTTTGGCGGGCCTGAGTTTCCGTGACCAGCGACAGTCGGGATTTTGTTGGGGCAGCGACCCGCGCCGACAAGACTCACCGATCCGTTGGGGTTGTTCTGGAAATTAATGTTGTTGCTGGAGAGCTGCTGGTTGATCTTCCCCGCGGCGTTCTTCACCACGCTGGACAGGGTCCAGTCGGCGGGGTTGATGCCCTGCCTCAGCGAGACACTATTTCCGTTACTGATTGGCAGCTGAAACTTCGTGACCGAGTGCAAGGCGCTGGCGAAGTGCGGCCGCACATACTCGAGGAAGCTCAGGCGTATCGCGGCGAAGCCAACGAGCGTGAGCACCATGGTGGGGATCATCCGCCGCACGAGCGCGCCGATGGCAACGCCGAGCGCGAAGGCGAAGAGGGCGTAGCCAATCGGGGCGATGTCGCGCGTGTCGAAGTAGCTGAATGGCATGTCGCGCACTCGATCGAGGGGACTTGACCACCAGGTGGCCATCAACGTGAACAGGCCGGCGGTGACGACACTTGCGAGCCCGCCGACGAAGATCTTTGCGGCGAGCCAGCGCGTGCGCGTCGCGCTCTGTGTCCACGCCAATCGGTAGGTGCCGGTGTCGAACTCGCGGGCCACGACGGGCGCGCCCCAGAAGATGCCAATTAACACAGACAGCAACCAGCTCTCGGTGAGCAGATTCTGAAAGAAGGGGTCCCGCGAGAGGAAGCTGCTGGTGACGCCGTTGCAGTCGTTGCGGGCCGCGCATCCCACGATCGCCGTGTTGTAGAAGTGCACGAGTCCAGGGCCAGTGATGAGAAAGCAGATGGCGAGTGCGATGAGCACTGCTCCTGCGATCATCGCTTGGAGGCGAAATTGGCGCCACGCGAACCAGATCATGCGGACTCCTCGGTGGTCGAGTCGCGGCGGCCACGGCCTTGGCCCATGTAGGCGAGTACGAGGTCTTCGAGGTTGACGGCTTCGACCATCCAGCGCGAGTCGGTAATCGGTCCGTCGGAGCGCACGAGCAATGTGCTCTGACGATCGGTGTAACTCGACTCGATGATGACTTGATTTTCCGGGGGAGGCGCGTCGCGCGGACCGATGAGCCGATGGTGCGACGCGAGGAGATCGTCGACGTCGCCCGCGAGTTGGACTCTCGAGGACACGAGGACGACGAGGTAGTTGCACACGCGCTCGATGTCACTGACGAGGTGGGAGGACAGCACCACACTGACGCCGTGGTCAGCCACGGTCTCCATCAGGATCTGGAGGAACTCTCTGCGTGCGAGCGGATCCAGGCTCGCAACCGGCTCGTCGAGCAAGAGAAAATCGGGGCGCTTTGCGATGGCGAGCGTCAGTGCAACCTGCGCGCGCTGGCCTCCCGAGAGCTTGCCCGCGCGTTGGGCGAGGTCAAGTCCGAGCTGATCGATGCGACGACGCGCGAGGTCGTGGTCCCACCCAGGATTGACGTGCTTGCCATAGCGGAGATGGTCACTCACGCTGAACGCCGAGTACAAGGGCGTGTCTTGGGCCACGAATCCAACCCGAGCAAGCTGAGCGGCACTCGACGCGGGTGGTGCACCTAACACGCGGACCATTCCCTCTGTTGGTGAGAGCAGGCCCGCGGCGATGTTGAGCAGCGTTGATTTTCCTGAACCGTTGGGACCCACGAGACCTACGACATGTCCTTGCGGTACGTCGAGCGTGCAGCGGCTGAGCGCGGTCTTGCCACGGAAGCGCTTGGTTAGGTCCTCGGTTTCTAAGACGGAGCTCATGCCACTACCGCCCCCGAGGTGGACCGAAAGCACTCTCGTATCAGCGCCTCGATGCTCTCGTCGTCAAGACCCGCCTGACGCGCCGTCTGCATCCACTTCTGCAGGTCGTGGCGCAGTGGCGCAAGGTTCGCGAGAGCCTCGCTGCTCACTGACGTCGCGATGAACGTCCCCACGCCGGCGCGAGCCACTACGAGTCCTTCGTGCTCGAGTTCGCGGTACGCCTTTGAGACGGTGTTCGGATTGATCGCGATGCGGCTGACGACCTCTTTCACCGTGGGCAGCTGGTCGCCTTCGAAGAGGAGGCCCAGCTTGAGCGCTCTTCGGACCTGCTGGATCAGCTGAAGATAGGGCGGTACGCCCGTTTGAGCGTCGATGTAAAACTCAATCATCCAGACTCCTAGTGCACTAGTCTCCTAGTAAACTGTATAGCAGGTGTCTGAGTATAAGTAAAGGCCTATTGGGTATTCACGAAGCGCTGTACTGCCTCGACGTGGAGAAAACGCGGTCCGGATTTGCCGCAGGCGACGAAGGGATATGGCACGACGGTCGACTCCTTCTGGTTGGGCGGATAGACACGGAGGCCCGCCGCGGTGATCGGCACACAGATCGACAAGGGGAAGTTTTCGGCGTCGGTGATCTGAAGAATGATCGTTGCGGTGTTGTGCGAGGTCGACGTCTCAAGACCTCTCGCGGTGCGCGCACTCGTCAGCGTGATCTCGCTCACGGGGTGCGCGGCGTCACGTCCCGCGGCGCTGCCCAATTGAATACCTGCTTGCGTGACGGCCGAGACGCCGGGGTATCCGTAGAGCGTGCACGTGCCCGCAGAGAGGTTGGTCAGGTTCAGGTTGTAGTAGTCGCTGCCCGCGGCGCCGCTGCCCATGGTGTTGAGCCAGACGTCAAGGTTCGCTGTCGTGCAAGCGGGCGGGGTCGCAGCGGACGAAGCGATGGCTCGAGAGCCGAAGCCCCAGGCGAAGAGCGCAGCGACGAGGACGAACGCGAGGGCGATGGTGACACCATGGGCGGTGCGATGCCGGTTGAGGAGAATGCCAGGGCGACGCATCACGCACCTCCTATGTGCACTCGGTGCCGGACGCCAAAGCTGCTGTGAGGACTAGACGCCATGCACCATCAATGGTAGGGGTGCATCATGCGCATTTTTGTTGCGCGTACTGGTTTGTCACGAAGTTGTAAAGAACAAATCGTCGGTTTCGTTACGCAGTTGTAAAGAAGTTTCGCGCCGCGTTGGCGTACCACGTCGCTGACGGTTTTGGCGTGCGCACGAAGCTCGTGCGATCGACTTCGACGATCCCGAACTTTGGGCGATAGCCGAGCGCCCATTCGAAGTTGTCGAGCAGCGACCACTGGAAGTACCCGCGCACGTCGAGTCCGTCGTCGAGGAGCGCATGCACGCCGCGCAGCGCCTCTCCCACGTAGCGAATCCGTTGCTCGTCGTGTGCTGTGCCGATCCCGTTTTCGGTCACGATGACAGGCACTTCAGCGAGTCCTATCGCGCGGCGCACGGTGTACTCGACGCACTGGGGCCAGAAGAGGTAGCCCATGTCAGTCGTCTCGCCCTCTGGGTGCGTGACCACACCATCCTTCCCGATGAGGAGTTTTGTATAGCACTGCACGCCGAGGTAGTCGTCGTCGCGAACGGCCTCCAGATACTTGTTTTCCATCTCTTCTCGGAACGATTCCATCCGATGCTCGTAACCGGGCAGCGCCTCCCACTCCTGCATCGAAAGCGGCAGTCCGACGGGAAAGTCGCCCGGCCCCTCTTTCAAGACATCGCGCATCGCCGAGTGGCACTCACGCATCGTTGCGTTTACATCCACGAACCGTTCCCAGCTCCTCACTTGCGGAGGAAAGATTCCGTAGAGATAGCCATAGACCGCGACGATGTTCGGCTCGTTGATGGTGCACGCGACGCCAATCATGTCGCCATACTCGCGACTGATGACACGCGCGTAGTCGGCCATCCACGACACGATCTCTGGGCTCTCGAAGCCGCCCTCGTCGGCGACCCACTTCGGCAAGGTGAAGTGATGGAGCGTCACCACCGGCACGATGTTGCGCGTGAGGCACGCTTCGATGACGTTTCGATAGTGGTCGATCGCTTCGGTGGAGAACGTCCCGTGACGCGGTTCAACGCGCGCCCACTCGATCGAAAAGCGAAAAGCATTGAGACCGAAGTCTTGGACCAGATCGAGGTCCTCTTCATAGCGGTGCCACGAGTCACAGGCGTCGCCGCAGGGCTCAACTGCGCGAGTGCCCGGCGCATGCTCGTATCGGCTCCAGTCGGCGTTCGTGTTACCACCTTCGATCTGGTACGCAGAGGTAGCCGTGCCCCAAAGGAACTCCTCAGGGAATGTGACAGCAGGACCCACGGCACCAAATTAGGACGTTCGGTCATCACGCGCGCATAGACCGATCAACGAATGACTGGCACAGCGACGCCACCGCTCGTGACGGCCGTCAGTTCCGCCGACGTTTGTGTCGCCTCCTAAGGTAAGCGGTCATGATCAGTGGCGGTCAGCTTGCGGCATTCCTCTTGGCGTCAATGCTGATCATCATTGTGCCGGGACCGAGCGTCCTGTTCACGTTGGCGCGGGGCGTCGCGTGGGGACGGAGTGTGGCCGTCCTCACCGTGCTCGGCAACACCCTTGGTACGCTGACGCTGTCGGTGATCATTGCCATCGGCCTCGGGCCGCTCCTCGAACACTCGAAGACGTTCTCGATCGTCCTGCAACTCGCCGGGGGTCTCTATCTCGCGTGGTTGGGTGTCAGCGCGTTTCGCCATCGACACGAGCACGCGAGGGCGATGACCGAACGTGAGGCCACGCGCCCTTCGAACATCCACGTGGTGCGCCAGGGCTACATCGTTGGGATACTCAATCCAAAGTCGCTGGTGTTCTTTGCCGCGGTCTTCCCCCACTTCGTCAAACGGTCGGCCGGTGACGTCACTGGACAGCTGCTCATCCTTGGCGGGCTCTTTTGTGTCTTGGCCTTCTGCAGCGACTCGACGTGGGGCATTATCGCGGGCACGGCGCGAGAGTGGCTTTCGGGCTCGGCGAACCGACTCGTCGTGCTGCGCACCGTGGGTGCGTGCGTGATGATGACGCTTGGGGTGATCATCGTCGTGAGTGCAGTGGCCTCGTAGCGAAGTCTTTGCGAGAACGCCTTCCTACACTGCCTGTACGAAGGAGTCGACATGGGCGCACACGGCATAGGGTTCTCGGTTCCTCGTTCGATGGGTCGCGACCGCAAGATTCTCGAGCACCGCTTGAAGAAGGGCACGCTCCCGCGAATCCTCAAGTTCGCCAAGCACTATCGCCCTGCGCTGGTGATCTTTCTCAGCGTGGTGGTCCTCGACGCCGTGATCTCGTCCATCTCCCCGCTGTTGCTGCGCGCCATCATCGACATTGGCATTCCCAAGCATCGTGTCAATCTCGTAATTGGGCTGGCCGCCCTGACGGCGGCGCTGGCCGTCGGCGACGCGGGGTTGCAGCTGGTGGAGCGACGGATCTCGGCGATCATCGGCGAGGGGCTCATCTACGACCTGCGCGCCGAGGTCTTTCGCCACATTCAAGAGATGCCAATCGCGTTCTTTTCGAGAACGCAGACCGGGGCGCTCATCAGTCGCCTCAACAACGACGTGATCGGCGCGCAGCAAGCATTCACGGATCTCTTCTCCAACGTCGTGGGCAACGTGGTTGTCGTTGCCATCATTCTTGTGGTCATGTTCTTTCTGAGCTGGCAGATCACGCTCGTGGCGCTCATTCTCGTGCCGATCTTCTTGATACCCGCTCGCAAGGTCGGGCGCCGGCTCGGGACGCTGTTCCAGCGGGGCATGGAGCTGAACGCCGAGATGAACATGGTCATGAGCGAGCGATTCAACGTCGCAGGCGCAATGCTGGTCAAGCTCTTCGGTCGTCCTGGCGAAGAGCGAGCGACGTTCGAACAACGCGCCGCCCAAGTGCGCGACATCGGTGTGCGCCAGGCGACCTATCAGCGCTACTTCTTCGTCACGCTCTCGCTCACCGCGTCGCTCGCAACGGCTTTTGCCTATGGCTTCGGTGGCGTCGAGGCGGCCCGCGGCGTCGTCATGGTCGGCACGGTCGTCGCACTGACGGCCTATCTCGCTCGCCTTTACGGCCCGCTGACGCAGCTCTCGAACCTCAACATCGACTACATGTCGGCCATGGTCAGCTTTGAGCGGCTCTTCGAGGTGCTCGACCTCGAGCCCATGATCAAAGAGAGCCCGAACGCGGTGCCGATTCCGTCCGGTCCGGCCGCGTTGCGCTTTACTCACGTGGACTTTTCGTACCCCGGCGCTCAGGACGTCTCGCTCGCCTCACTCGAGGCGGTCGCTCGACTCGACGACACGCCGCGCACCGCGGTGCTGCACGACATCAGCTTCGATGTGGAACCGGGCACGATGACCGCGCTCGTCGGTCCAAGCGGAGCTGGCAAGACGACCATCTCGATGCTGGTCTCACGGCTGTACGACGTGGACGCGGGGTCAGTCACGATCAACGGCGTCGACGTGCGCGACGCGTCGACGGCGTCGCTGAATGCGACGGTGGGCGTGGTCACCCAAGACGCGCATCTCTTTCACGACACCTTGCGCGCGAACCTCATCTTCGCGAAGCCCGACGCGACGGATGAAGAGATTGCCAAAGCGCTCGCGTCCGCGCAGATCGCCGATCTCGTCGCTTCGCTGCCGCTGGGTCTGGCGACCGTCGTGGGGGAGCGGGGCTATCGTCTCTCGGGCGGCGAGAAGCAACGAGTCGCGCTGGCGCGCCTGCTCCTCAAGTCGCCGCACATCGTCGTGCTCGATGAAGCGACGGCGCACCTCGACGCCGAAAGTGAGGCGGCGGTGCAGCGCGCGCTCGACCAGACGATGAGCCAGCGCACGTCACTCGTGATCGCTCACCGACTCTCCACCATTCGCAACGCCGATCAGATCCTCGTGGTCGATAACGGCAGGATCGTCGAGCGCGGCACGCACGTGGAACTACACGCGCGCGTGGGTCTCTACCGTGATCTCTACGAGACGCAGTTCAAGAACCAGGAGGAGGACTAGCCCATCGCATGAGCGCCTCCGTCGACGTGGATGATCGATCCCGTCGTCGCGCGGAGCAGTGGCGAGAGCAGCGCGACGGCCGTGTCCGCGACCGCGCTCGGATCGTGCACGTCCCAACCGAGCGGCGCTCGCTCACTCCAGGTCTCTTCGAAGAGTGAGAAGCCGGGTATCGATTTCGCCGCCATCGTGCGAACCGGGCCGGCTGCGAGCATGTTGACGCGAATCTTGTCCGGTCCCACTTCGCGCGCGAGGTAGCGCCCGAGGGACTCGAGGGCAGCCTTCATGACCCCCATCCAGTCGTACATCGGGTACGCCCGCGTGCCGTCGAAATCGAGCGCGACCACCGATGCCCCACCGAGGGCTTCGCTCTTTTGCAGCAGTGGCCGAAACCCGCCGACGAGCGCGGACAGTGAATAGGTCGACGCGTGCATCGCGACCGCGACGTCCTCAAAGGGCGCAGTGAACATCCCCGAGCCGAGACAGCTCGGTGGGGCGTAGCCAATGGCGTGCACCAAGCCGTCGAGACGCCCAAAGCGAGCAGTCACCTCGTCGACGGCGGCACTCACCTGATCGGGATCGGTGACGTCGAGTTCGATGATCTCGCCCACGTCACCGAGCTTGCGCGCCGTGCGTCGAGTGATCGACGTGCCGCGGCCAAAACCGGAGAGGGCGATCGTGGCGCCTTCTTCCAGAGCGCGCTTGGCGATGCCAAAGGCGAGCGAGTCGTCGGTCAACACCCCCGTGACCAGGATACGGTTATCGCTCAGCAGTGCCATCTTGTTAGCGTAGTTCTAGGTGTTGTGAACGAAGGGCGACAATGACGACAGTGGGCGTGTTAGGCGGCACCGGCCCCGCCGGTCGAGGCGTAGCGATACGTCTTGCGAGCGCGGGATACGACGTGATACTCGGTTCACGTGATGCACTCCGTGCTGAGGAGATAGCGACGACGTTGCTCGCTCGAGGCGACGGCGTGATCCGTGGCGCGACGAACGATGTCGCGGCCGATGCCGAGATCGTCATTGTTGCGACGCCGTGGGACTCGGCGGTGGCGACCGTAAGCGCACTGCGAGCGCGCTTGAAGGACAAGGTGGTCATCTCGATGGTGAACGCGCTCGTGCGCGAGGGCAAAGAGCTGTTGCCGCTCTACCCGCCGCGCGGCTCGATGGCCGCGCAGCTCGCCTTCGCCCTGCCCGAGAGCACCATCGTCGGAGCGTTTCACCACTTGCCCGCGAGCGATCTGGAGAACCTCGACAGCGGCATCGATGCTGACGTGGCCATTTTCTCCGACAGCGACGCGGCGCGAAAGCTCGTCGCCGAGATCGTCGACGAGATGCCGGGACTGCACGCCGTCATCGCGGGCTCGATGTCGCTCGCGAGCGCGATCGAGGCCTTTACTGCCGTATGCGTCTCGATCAACATCCGTCACAAGGTACACAGTTATGTAAAGTTCGCCGGACTGCACTGATGCTGCTGTACGACGCCGCGCGCCGGGGTGTGTACCCGCTCGAGGCCGGACCGGTCGTCAAGATGTACAGCTGTGGCATCACGCCCTACGACGCGGCGCACCTCGGTCACGCGTTCGTCTATCTCGCCTTTGACGTGCTCTCGCGCCGTCTCATCGACTCCGGTCACGAGGTGCACCTGGTGCGCAACGTCACCGACGTCGACGACGACATGTTGCGCAAGGCGCGCGAGCTCGGGGTCAACTACCTCGACCTCGCGGCTGAGGAGATGGTCGTGTTCGAACGGGACATGAAGCTCATCAACTTGTTGCCGGTCTACTCCGAGCCTCGAGCGACGGGGGCGATCTCTGAGATCCTGAGTCTCATCGGCCGCACGTTCGACAAGGGATTCGCCTACGAGATCGACGGCAACGTTTACTTCGAGGTGTCGAAGTTCCCGCGCTTCGGTCAGGTGAGCCACGATTCGCGAGCCGCCATGCTTGATCTCGCGGCGACTCATGGTGGCAAACCCGACGATCCGCACAAGCGCGATCCGCTCGACTTCGTCTTGTGGCAGACATCACTCGAGGACGAACCGGCGTGGGAGTCACGGTGGGGTCCGGGGCGTCCCGGCTGGCACATCGAGTGCTCGGCGATCGTGCTGCGCGATCTCGGCGAGACGATTGACGTGCACGGCGGGGGCAAGGACCTCGCCTTTCCCCACCACGAGTGTGAGGCGGCCCAGAGCGAGACGGTGACGGGTGCCCCATTCGTGAAGCACTGGATGCACGTCGGCCTTGTCGCACTCGACGGGATCAAGATGAGCAAATCCCTCGGCAACCTCGTCTTCGTGCACGATCTGGTCGCTCGCTCAGAGTCCGCGGCGGTTCGCCTGGCGCTGCTCGACCAGTACTACCGCGACGACTGGGAGTGGCGCGAGGAGCTGCTCACTCGTGCGCAGTCGCGTCTTGCCACTTGGCGCTCAACGATGACCGCGCGTCCGGCGTTAGTCATCGACGACGTGCGCGAAGCGCTCGACGACGATCTCGACACACCGCGAGCACTGCGCGCCATCGATGCGGCCGCCCACGCGGGGGCCAACGTCACATCGGCTGCCTCGTTGCTCGGCATTACTCTGTAGGCGACGAAAGGCACCGATGACAGAGATCAGCGTTGAGCTCCCTGATGGCAGCGCCCGCACCCTCGATGAGGGCGCGACGGCGCTCGACCTCGCGCGCGCCATCGGCTCACGTCTCGCCAAAGACGCGTTGGCCGCGCGCGTGAACGGGCTGATGACCGATCTGGCGACGCCGCTCGCCGATGGTGACAAGGTCTCGATCGTCACTCCGGCGAGCGAGGACGGGCGCGACGTCATTCGCCACTCGAGCGCCCACGTGATGGCTCAGGCGGTCACGCGACTGTGGCCCGGTGCGCACTACGCCATCGGCCCCGCCATTCGCGATGGCTTCTACTATGACTTCGAACTTCCTGGTGGCGCCCACTTTAGCGACGACGATCTGGCTCGGGTCGACAAAGAGATGCGCGCGATCATCGCAGAAGATCAGCCCTTCACTCGCGAGGAGTTCTCGATTGGAGATGCCCTCGCCCTCTTTCGCGATCAGCCCTTCAAGGTCGAGATCATCGAAGCGGTCGCTCGAGGGAGCGAGGACGACCTCGCCGAGACCGGCGGCGTCGAGCTCATCTCCACCTACTCAAATACCCCCGCTTTCATCGACCTCTGTCGGGGCCCGCACGTTCCTCGGACCTCGCGGCTCGGTCACTTTCGCCTCATGCGCGTGGCCGGTGCCTACTGGCGTGGTGACGAGCACAACCCCCAGCTGCAGCGCATCTACGGCACCGCCTGGGAGTCGAAGGACGCGCTCACCGCACACCTGACCCAGCTTGAAGAGGCCGAGCAGCGCGACCATCGCAAGCTCGGGGCCGAGCTCGACCTCTTCTCGTTTCCCAGCGAGATCGGCCCGGGCCTCGCCGTCTTTCATCCCAAGGGCGGCATCATTCGCCGGGTGATCGAGGAGTACTCGCGCCAGCGCCACGAGGTCTCGGGCTATGAGTTCGTCTACTCACCCCACATCTCCAAGGCCGACCTCTTTGAAACCTCGGGTCACCTCACGTGGTTCGCCGAGGGCATGTACCCACCGATGACCCTCGATGAGGGCCAGCGGTACTACCTCAAGCCCATGAACTGTCCATTCCACGTGACAATATTTAAGGCCCGTCAGCGCAGCTATCGGGAACTGCCCCTTCGCATGTTCGAATTTGGCTCGGTCTATCGCTATGAGAAGTCGGGCGTCATCCAGGGACTCACTCGGGTGCGCGGGATGACCCAGGACGATGCGCATATCTTCTGCACGCGCGACCAGATGGCCGAAGAGCTCACCAGGACGCTCAACTTCGTTCTCGACCTCTTGCGCGACTTCGGCCTCAACGACTTCTATCTCGAGCTCTCGACAAAGCCGCTTGGCAAGGCCGTCGGCAGCGATGAGGAGTGGGAAGAGGCCGAGGCGATCCTGGCGGACGTATGCCGGGCGGCGGGCCTCGAGTTCGTGATGGATCCGGGCGGCGGCGCCTTCTACGGTCCAAAGATCTCGGTCCAGGCACGTGACGCGATCGGGCGCACGCACCAGATGTCGACCGTTCAGCTCGACTTCCAGACGCCGCAGAACTTTGACGCGACCTACGTCGCGCCTGACAATTCGCGCCAGCGACCGATCATGATTCACCGAGCGCTGTTTGGATCGGTCGAGCGCTTCCTCGCGATCTTGATCGAGCACTACGCCGGCAACCTGCCGACGTGGTTCTCTCCCGAGCAGGTCCGGGTGCTGGGGGTGCGCGACGACCACGACGACTACGCCTACGAGGTCGCAGCATTGCTGCGCCAGCGCGGCGTTCGCGTCAGCGTCGACGAGGCGAGCGAGCCACTTGGAGGACGCATTCGCAAGGCCAAGCTCGAAAAGATCCCCTACATCTTGGTGGTGGGCGACGATGACGTCACAAACGCGACGGTTGGTGTCAACGCGCGCGGTTCGAACGATCCCGAGCGTGGCGTGTCGGTCGAGACCCTCGCCACTCGACTCGAGCACGAGATTCGCAATCACGCCTCTCCCGAGGCGCCCTAGTGCCGCTCGAGCGACTCTCGGCAGCGTGGCGCGAGACGTACGTCACGAGCGCCTTCAACCACGAGTTCGAGGACGAGCGCAAAGAGTGCGTCTTCTGCGTCCTTGGCACCGAAGAGGTCAACGAGTCGACGGGCGTCCTCAAGAAGAGCGAGTACAGCTACATCGTCCTGAACGCGTTTCCCTACGGATCGGGCCATCTCCTCGTCGTGCCGTATCGTCACGTCGGCGGGCTCGACGAGCTGAGCGACGAGGAGTACGCCGACTTCTCAGGGCTGATCCGCGAGGCGACGGTCGCACTCGACAAGGCCTACGAGCCTGATGGCATGAACGTCGGCATGAACCTCGGTACGGCGGCGGGGGCCGGGATTCCCCAGCACCTGCACGCGCACGCCCTGCCGCGCTGGAACGGCGACACGAACTTCATGACATCTATTGGCGAGACGCGGGTGCTCTCAGAATCACTTGCTTCGACGTGGCGCAAGGTCCACGCCCATCTCTAACGCCGGGAGTTACCGGTGGGTATAGGTAGACTCACCCATATGAGCCAAGAGGGCCATGTTCGACGGTAAGTTCCGCCAGTCGGTAGACGCGAGGATGGCCCCCATCGGGCGCGGACTCGTGAGCATCGGCTTCTCGGCCGATTGGATCACCGGATCGGGACTCGTCTTCGCTGGTGCGACCGCGTGGGCCATCGCCATTGGCTGGCACTGGGAGGCGATCATTCTCTTGACCGCCATGGGCTTTCACGATCTTCTCGATGGCGCGGTCGCGAAGGCCTCGCATCGCGCGAGCCAACGCGGCAGCTTCTTCGACTCGGTGAGCGATCGCATCGCCGACGCCCTCCTCATGGGCGGCGTCGCGTACTACCTCACGGCCCAGCACCGCGGCGAGCTTGTCCTGTTGCCCTTTGCGATCTTGACCACCACGTTCCTCATCTCGTACCAGCGTTCGAAGGCAGAAAGCCTCGGTCTTGCGGCGAAGGGCGGCCTCATGGAGCGCGCCGAGCGCCTCATCCTCCTTGGCATTGGCCTCGTGGCCGCCCCGGTCTTCGTGCCGGTGCTCTGGATCATGCTCGCCCTGACAGCGATGACCGCCGGAGGGCGCTTTTGGCGGGTGTGGCAGATCGCGGCGCGTCCTCCCGCACCCTCGCCGTCGTCGACCATGCGACTTCGTCAGCACAGTCGACGCCTGCGCCAAGGGCTCAGCCGCGCGCCGCGTCACTGATCGTGGCGCCGAAGGCGCGCGTCGCGCTCTTTAAGTCGGTCGGTGCCGTGATGGAGGCGCTTCCAGAACGCGTCGACGTCGGGCTTGCCATGGCGATGGCCCAGACGTACGGTCACCGAAGCCGCAGTGCGCGCGAGAATCTCGCGGCGAACCTGCGCCACGTGCTCGCAGCACCGGGCGAAGGCGTCGACGACGAGCTCTTGAACGAGTTTGTCGAGCGTGGCTTTCGCAGCTACGGGCAGTACTGGGCCGAAGGCGCGAAGCTGCCTTCGATCAAGCCAGCTCGCGTCTACGAGCGCTTCGTCGTCTCAGAAGGCATCGATCATCTCTACGCCGCCAAGGAACGAGGCAAGGGACTCATCATCGCGTTGCCGCACATCGGCTCGTGGGAGTGGGGCGGGTCGTATCTGAACTCGCTCGGCATGGGCATGACTGCGGTCGCCGAGGAGCTCGAGCCACCGGAGCTCTTCGAGTGGTTCAAGGAGAAGCGCGAGTCGATCGGCATTCGCGTGGAGCCGCTCAACGACAAAGCAGGCGCGACGCTGCTCTCGACGCTTCGCGGCGGCGGTGTGGTCGGGCTGCTCTGCGATCGTGACATCCAAGGCAATGGCATCGAGGTCGAGTTCTTCGGTGAACGGGTGACGATGCCCGCAGGTCCGGCCACGCTGGCACTGCGAACTGATGCCACGCTCGTCGCTGCCGCCTGCTACTCGGGTCCGCGGCGCGATCACTTTGCGGCGGTGACCCCGCCGATCGACACGGCGCGCACGGGCAAGCTCCGAGAGGACGTCAAGCGCGTGACCCAGCTCGTCGCGCACGAGTTGGAAGGTCTCATCCGGCGCGCCCCAGAGCAGTGGCACGTGCTCGAGCCTCGTTTCGCCTCGTGAGCGAACGCGTCGTTCTCATCTCGCCCTACGCGCTGAGCGTTTACGGGGGAGTCCAAGAGCAGGTGCTCGCCATGAGCCGGGTGCTGAGCAAGCGCGGGGCCGATGTGTTGGTCATCGTGCCGGACGCTCGCGATCACACCAGCTACGACACGCCCGCGAAGGTGGTGCGGTTGGGCCCACGCCTCTCGGTGCCCGCGAACGGCTCGCGCGCGCCGCTTACCCTCTCGCCGGTCGCCTCGTGGCGAGCGAAGGACGCCGTCACGTTCTTTCGCCCCGACGTCGTGCACGTGCACGAACCCTTCGCGCCGCTGCTGGCCTGGTCGACGCTGCTCGCCCACGAGCATCCGACCGTCGGCACCTTTCATCGCAGTGGTGACGGCCCCGCGCTTCGCTACACGCGGCCCTTGCTCCGTCACCTCGGGACGCGACTCGACGAGGCGGTCGCGGTGAGCGAGCCCGCGGCCGCGACGATTGAACGTGCCGCTGGCCTCAAGAGCGACGTCCTCTTCAACGGGTTCGAGACCGAGCGGTTCACCGAGACTCCGCGCGAGCGTTCCGTCGAGACAGTCCTCTTCTACGTCGGACGACTCGAACAGCGAAAGGGTGTGGCTTCCGCCATCGAGGCCACGCGCGAACACAACGCGAAGCCGGGCAAGCCCTGGCGTCTCGTGATCGGTGGTGACGGGCCCGAGCGTTCGCGTCTCGAGGCACTCGCGGCCCACGATCCGCGCGTCGTTTTTCTCGGTCGCATCACCGATGGGGAGAAGCGCTCGTGGATGCGTCGTGTGCACGCACTTGTCGCTCCTTCGACGCATGGCGAGAGCTTTGGGCTTGTACTCCTCGAGGGAATGGCGAGCGAGACCCTTGTCGTCGCGAGTGACATTGATGGATATCGCGAGGCAGCAAACGGTCACGCCACGCTGTTTCACCCGGGCGACGCGGCGTCATTGGAGCGCGCCGTCCTCTTCGCGCTCGAGGGCGAGACCGACGACAAGCTCGCGGCCGCTCGCGACTACGCGCAGGACTGGTCGATGGCACGGCTCATGGACAAGTACCAAGAACGCTACGACCTCGCACGACGCCGTTTCAAAAACCGCGAACTAGCCTAGATATATGGCTACCAAGCAACGATCGCGCGCTCGGCGCCCGCACGGCTCGCGTGATCGCGTTGCCCCCTACGTGGCCCCCGTGCTTGATCCGAACTGGCAGAACCCCTACGCGCCGTCGCTGGCTGAGCGCCACGACCATCTGCGCGCCGTGCGACGTTTCGCGATTCGACGCAACCTGCCCCTCACGATCGCGGTGTCGGTCATCGTCCTCGCACTCGTGGTCGGCGTGGTCGCGGTGCCGTGGCTGCCGGCCGTGGCCGTCGTTGTCGCCGCCCTCTACGCGTGGTCGCTGCATCGCACGGTCTCGACATATCACGAGCGAGGCCAGAGTATGGGTGCCGCGATGCTCGTCGAGCTCGAACCGGGGGGCCACGCGACCGATCGAGTGCGCCTCGTCACGGTGCTCGATCGGCTGGCGGCGACCTTTGGCGTCGACAACGTGTCCGCGTTCATCGTGCGAGACCAGGCCTACAACGCGGCGCTCGTGCCCGATGGAACGAAGTACTCGATGTTCGCCACCTCGGCGATGATGACGGACTTCGACTTGATCGAACTCGAAGGGGTCGTCGCTCACTGCCTGGCGCGCCAGCGACTTGGCCTGCTCGATCGCCAGAGCCTCGCTAGCAGTTTGAAGATTGGCGACGACCTGCGCGGCTCGCTGGCAGGTGAAGGACAGGCCTATCGAGCCGACGAAGTCGCGGCCGCCAGCATCCGCTACCCGCTCGGGCTCGCCGGTGCGCTTCGCAAGTGCGCGCGCCAAGAGCTCGCGCCCACGTCGTTTTTCGTGTCGCCCGCGTACGACCAGTGGCGGTGGGTCTTCTTCGATCAGCACAGCGATCGCGCCAAGAGCGAGCTGGGCGACCTCGACGACGTCGAGTTGAGGGCGCGAGCACTCGAAGAGTGGTAGAGACCGCCCAGTAGGCTGGTGCCATGAGTTCTTCAGGTAATTCTTCGGTAACCGGTTCTGCGCTCGTCAAGCGAGGGCTCGCCGACATGCTGCGTGGCGGGGTCATTATGGACGTCGTCAACGCCGAGCAGGCAAAGATCGCTGAAGACGCCGGCGCCGTGTCGGTCATGGCGCTCGAGCGGGTTCCCGCGGACATTCGCCGCGACGGGGGCGTTGCGCGCATGAGTGACCCCTTGATGATCCAACAGATCCAAGAGACCGTCACGATTCCCGTGATGGCAAAGGTTCGTATCGGACACTTTGCCGAAGCGCAGATCCTCCAAGCCCTCGACGTCGACTACATCGACGAGTCCGAGGTCTTGACGCCAGCCGACGAAGAGAATCACGTCGACAAGTGGGCCTTCACCGTGCCCTTCGTGTGTGGCGCGACGAATCTCGGCGAGGCGCTTCGTCGCATCGGCGAAGGCGCTTGCATGATCCGCTCGAAGGGCGAGGCCGGCACCGGCAACGTGGTCGAAGCGGTGCGCCACCTGCGTACGATCAACACCCAGATCCGTCGTCTCCACAGTGCTGACGCGAGCGAGCTCTTCTCTCTCGCCAAAGACCTTCAAGCGCCGCTTCCTCTTGTACAAGAGGTCGCCGAGACTGGCAAGCTGCCGGTTCCGCTGTTCTGTGCCGGTGGCATCTCGACGCCGGCAGACGCGTCACTCGTGATGCAGCTGGGCGCCGAGGCGGTCTTCGTCGGTTCGGGCATCTTCAAGAGCGACGACCCGGTTCGCATGGCCCAAGCCATCGTCGAAGCGACCACGCACTTTGAGGACGCGAGCGTCGTCGCGAAGGTCTCTACCGGACTCGGCGCTGCGATGAAGGGCTGGGAGACCGCGTCACTCGAGCAGCGCCTCGCCGAGCGCGGTTGGTAATGAAGCGCGTCGGGGTGCTGTCGCTCCAGGGCGACGTCGGCGAACACGTCCGAGCCCTCGAGCAGCTTGACTGTGAAGTGGTCAAGGTCCGCACGGTCGAGCAACTCGAGAGCGTCGACGGACTCATTCTCCCCGGAGGCGAATCGACGACGATCGCGCATCTGCTGACGACGTCGGGACTGAGCGACGCACTCGGGATGCGACTCAAAGAGGAGATGCCTGTCTTTGGCACATGCGCTGGACTGATCCTGCTGAGTGAGCAGGTGCTTGGTGGTAGGAGCGACCAGTGGACCTACGGCGTGCTTGAGGCGTCGGTTCGTCGCAACGGCTACGGCCGCCAGATCGCGAGCTTCGAAGCACCCCTCGAGGTGAAGGGTGTGGGCACGGTGCCCGGGGTCTTCATTCGCGCGCCCAAGATCGAGCATGTGAGCGACGACGTTGAGGTGCTTGCGATCTACGACCAGGACAACGGCGAGGGGCCTCACCCGGTGCTCGTGCGTCAGGGGCACGTCTGGGGTGCATCGTTTCACCCCGAACTGACGAGCGACATGCGTCTGCACCGTCTCTTTCTCAATTCGCTTTAATCTCCGATACGATGAACCAGCCCTTATCGGGCAGGAGGAACAATGTCCGGCCATTCCAAGTGGGCAACGACCAAGCATCGCAAGGGCGCCAAAGACTCGGCGCGCGCGAAGGTCTTTGCCAAGCTGATTCGCCAAGTAGAAGTCGCAGCGCGCGAAGGCGGGGGAGATCCGAACGCCAACGCGCAGCTGCGCACCATGTTTCAAAAGGCCCGCGAGTCGTCGGTGCCGATCGACACGATTGAGCGCGCGATCAAGCGGGGTACCGGCGAACTCGAAGGAGTTCGCTACGAGGCGATCAGCTACGAGGGCTACGGGCCTGACGGCGTGGCGGTCATCGTCGAAACCCTGACCGACAATCGCAATCGCACGAGTGCCGAGATTCGACACGTCTTTGGCAAGAACGGAGGGACGATCGCAGAACCGGGCGCGGTCTCTTGGCAGTTCGACCGCAAGGGCGTTCTCGATGTGCAAGGTCCCGTGGACGAGGATCAGTTACTGGAGTGGGTCATGGAAGCCGGCGCCGAGAACTACGAGGCGAACGGGGCGAACTACAGCGTGACGACCGAGCCGCACGATCTGGCGCTGGTGCGCGACGCGCTGGAAAAGCAAGGCCTCAAGGTGACGAGCGCCGATCTCACCCTCGTGCCCCAGAACACCATTCCCATCACTGACGAGGGCGAAGTGAAGAAGATTCTTCGCCTCATGGACGCGATTGACGATCACGATGACGTCCAGAACGTCTACGCCAACTTCGACATCTCCGACGATCTGCTGGCGAGTTACGAAGGCTAGAAAACCCGATTGCGCAGCACCCGCGCAGTAGCATCGAACGTATGTTCGTACTCGGCATCGACCCCGGACTGACTCGATGCGGGTTCGGACTGGTCGAAGGCTCCTTCGAGGGTCTCGAGTCGTTTCGAGCGGTGCGAGCGGGCACCGTTGAAACGGACCCGAAGGCGCCCGTCGAGCAGCGGCTACGACAGTTGCACGTCGAGCTTGACGCCCTCTTGCGCGAGACCAAGCCCGACGCCGTCGTCGTCGAGCGCCTCTTCTACCAGCGAAACGCCAAGACCGCCATACCGGTCGCGCAAGCGAGCGGCGTCGCGATCGCACTGGCCGGTATCGAGGGCGTGACGGTGCGCCAGTTCACCGCCCAAGAGGTGAAGCTCGCAGTGACCGGTTACGGCGCGGCCAGCAAGTCACAAGTCCAGAGCATGGTGGCGCGGCTTTGTGGGTTGAGTGACGTCCCACGTCCCGCCGACGCCGCCGACGCACTTGCACTCGGCATTGCCTACTTCGCGATCGTTCGCACCGAACGTCGACTCGCGCTCGGGAGTCCGGCGTGATCGGTTGGCTGGCGGGCCGCGTTGTGCACCAGCTCCATAACGGCGCGTTGCTCGTCGACGTGCACGGCGTCGGCTACGAAGTGCAGGTCGCGTCGAACGATCTACCCCTCTTTGATAAGCTGATCGAGCTGTTCATCTTCACTGTCGTGCGCGAGGACTCCATCCAGCTCTTCGGCTTTCACACGCTCGAGGACCGTGAGTTCTTCGAGCTCCTGCTCGCCACGCCTGGTGTCGGGCCTTCGACTGCCTTGGGAGCGCTGCGCACGATGAGCGTCGCCGAGCTGGCCTTTGCCATCGAGCACGACGACGCGAAGAAGGTGGCCACGATCTCGGGCATCGGACCGAAGACCGCGAGCCGCATCGTGCTCGAACTCAAGGGCAAGGTGGTGGTCGACGGGACCTTTGGGCCGAGTGAACCTAGTGAGCAGGTCGACGCCGCGATCGATGACGCACTGCACGCCCTTGGCTACACGAGCCATGAGGTGCGCGCCGCGCTGCGCGACGTGGTGTTGCCGAGTGACGAGGCCGCCGCGCTGCGCACGGCGTTGCAGCTGTTAAGGCGACCATGAAGCACGAGATCGACCTCGAGAGCTTGAGCGATCATGTCGTGACACCTGTCGCGAGCGAGCAGGAGCGTCGCTCCGAGGTGTCCTTGCGCCCCCAGACCCTCGACGACTTCGTCGGCCAGCGCGACCTTGTTGGTCATCTTCAGGTGGTGCTCGGATCAGCGCGCGCACGAGGACAGTGTGCCGATCACCTGCTCTTCGCTGGTCCACCCGGACTTGGCAAGACGTCGCTCGCCAGCATCGTGGCCAGCGAGATGGGGACCGGATTTCGGGTCACCTCGGGTCCCGTGCTCTCTCGCCCGGGTGACTTGGCAGCGCTTCTCACTGACCTCCAAGACGGCGACGTGCTCTTCATCGACGAGCTGCATCGGCTCTCGCGCGCGGTGGAAGAAGTGCTCTATCCCGCCATGGAAGACCTCCGCCTCGATGTCATGATCGGGCGTGGTCCCTCGGCGAGGTCCATTCGCCTCGACCTACCGAACTTCACCCTCGTTGGTGCGACCACGCGCACGGGGCTCGTCGCCGCGCCGCTGCGCGACCGCTTCGGCTTCATCGGACAGCTTGACCTCTACGAGGTCGAAGAGCTGACCAAGATCGCCGAGCGCTCGGCCAAGCTGCTGGGCGTGGCTCTCGACCCCGACGCGGCGACGCTGATCGCGACGCGCAGCCGCGGTACGCCGCGCATCGCCAACCGACTGCTTCGGCGCGTGCGCGACTTCGCCTCGGTAAAGGACCACGATCGGGTGACCATTGACGTCGCCAGGGACGCGCTGGCACTCTTCGGTGTCGACGAACTCGGTCTTGACAAGCTGGACCGGCGCATCTTGATGTTGCTCTGTGAGCAGTTCGCGGCGCAGCCAGTTGGTCTCACGACGCTGGCTCACGCTTGTGGGGAAGAGCCACTGACCATCGAAGACGCTTACGAGCCATTCTTATTGCGCGCGGGGCTGATGGTGCGAACGCCACGGGGCCGCGTGGCGACCGAGCGTGCCTACCAGCATCTGAGGATTCAGCCTCGTCATGGTGGGCTGTTCTAATCAGTCGTGGCCTAGCGACTAGAGTTTCCCTGTCCGTTAACGAAAGATTCCCACATGCTGCCTGTCGTGCTCGCCGCCACCAAGGGTTCGTCTGATTCCTACCTAATTCTCATCTACATCGTCATTTTCGGCGCGCTCTACTTCTTTTACCTGCGCCCGCGCTCGCGCCGCCAGAAGGCTCAGCGCCAGGACGCACGAAAAGTGCAGGTCGGCGAGCGGGCCCAGACGATTGGCGGATTCGTCGGCACGGTCGTGCGGAACGACAGCGACCTGGTCACGCTGCGCACCGACGCGGGCGTCGAGCTCGAGTTCATTCCTTCGGCGATCGCTCGCCGCTTCGACCCCGTCGTCTCCGAGCCAAGCGTCCCCGAGTCGACTGACGATGACGAGCACCCGACGGAAGGTGACGCTAAGTAATGCCCCCTCAGGTAGGGTCACGACGATCGCTGATCGTCAGCCTCATTCTCACCATCGTGGTCTCGTTCGGGGCGCTCGCGACGACCATCTCGCTTGGGTGGGGTCCGAAGCTTGGTCTCGACCTCGCGGGAGGCCTGTCGGTCGTCTATAAACCCGCCGCGAAAGCCTCGACTGCCGACATGCAAGAAGTTGTCTCGATTCTGAACAACCGCGTCAACGGCCTCGGTGTGTCGGGATCGACGGTGAACCTGCAGGGTAAAGACGTCGTCGTGAGCGTGCCCGGTGTGACCAACGCCCGCCAGGTCCTTCACACGGTCGGCGAGACCGCCCAGCTGCTGTTTCGCCCCGTGCTCTGCCAGGCGGTAGCCCCCACCGCGAAGGCGAAGTACGTGGCGCCAGGGAAGTTTCCTCCGTGCGGCGCCGACTACCAGATGACGGCGGCCAACCTCGATGTGAACACCTCATCGGGCGCACCGACCAACGACATCGCCCCCGACCCCGCCTTCGCCGACTACAAGTCGACGACGCCTGCCCAAGACGACAAGAGCAAAACTGTCATCCTTCCGGTGCTCGGCGAGAAGGGCGTGCGCTACGTGCTCGGCCCCTCACAGCTATCTGGCACCGCGGTGCACAAGGCCGTGGCCCAGCAGGACCCGGCCGGTGCGTGGGTGGTCAACTACACCTTGACCTCGAAGGGTAGCCCTGAGTGGGACCACGTTGCCGACGAGAACTTCCATGCCCTGCTCGCCATCGAGCTCGACGGCGTCGTGCAGTCGGCGCCCATCATCCAGCCCAGCCAGGCAACCTTCACGAGCTTTGACGGCGCGGGGGAGATCTCCGGCGACTTCACCGAGGGTTCGGCCAAGAACCTTGCGCTCGCCATGAACTTCGGTGCACTCCCGGTTCGCCTTGAACCCCTTGACACGACCACCGTCTCGCCAACCCTCGGCCACTCAGCCCTCATCGCGGGACTCGGGGCCGGCCTCGCGGGACTCGCGCTCGTGTTGCTCTATACCATTCTCTACTACCGCGCGCTCGGTCTGGTGATCGTGCTCGGCCTTGCGGTGACGGCGTCGCTGCTGTGGGCCATCATCTCCGCGCTCGGCCACACGGCGCTCGCGCCGAGCTTCGACCTCGCGGGGGTGACCGGACTCATTGTGTCCATCGGTATCACGGTCGACAGCTACATCGTGTACTTCGAACGATTAAAGGACGAGACTCGCGCAGGTAGATCGGTGCGCTCGTCGGTCGACCGAGGTTTCCGCTCAGCCTGGCGCACAGTGCTCGCCGCCGACACGGTGAGCCTGCTTGCCGCGATTTTGCTCTACATCATCGCGGTCGGTGACGTGAAGGGCTTTGCCTTCTTCCTTGGTCTGTCGACGTTGATGGACGTATTTATCACGTGGTACTTCACGCGCCCGCTCGTGATCTTGCTCGGGCGACGCGGATCAACGAACAGCTCGATGCTGTCCATGGCGGCTGGCCTTCACGCGGGAGCGGGAGCCCAAAGTGAGTAGCGCGACCGACACCTTCGCCCCGGCAGAAGACCGCCACTACGGGCCGATCGGACGGCTCTATCATGGTTTGACGACGGTCGACTTCGTCGGCCGGCGCAAGATCTGGTTCAGCGTCTCGATGCTTGTCATCGTGGCCGGACTCTGTTCACTCGGCTTTCGAGGGTTCAACCTCGGCATCGACTTCAAGGGTGGCAGCTCGTGGGAGGTACTCGCACCGCACACGACAATCGCTGCTGTGACGACCGCAGCTACCAAAGCCGGTCTCACCAACCCCGTGGTCGAGAAGCTGGGCTCTGAGACCTATCAGGTGACCGCCGACATCAACGCGCTCTCGGCGAGCCAGCAGCTGACGGTCACCAACAACGTCGTCAACGCGTTGGCGAAAGTCGCCGACACGACGCCGAACCAGGTGTCGACGAGTGCCGTCGGACCGACCTGGGGCGGCCAGATCACTGACAAGGCGCTCGAGGCGTTGATCATCTTCTTCATCGCCGTCGTCGCCTACATCAGCATCCGCTTCGAGTTGAAGATGGCCATCGCGGCGTTTGTCGCCATGCTGCACGACCTCTTGGTGACGGTCGGGGTGTATTCACTCTTCGGTCTGCAGGTATCGCCGGACACGGTGATCGCGATCCTGACGATCCTCGGTTATTCGCTCTATGACACCGTCGTCGTGTTCGACCGCGTTCGAGATAACACAAACGGCGTCTTGAAGAGCGGCGACCTCACCTACAGCGACATGGTGAACCTTTCGATGAACCAGACGTTGGCGCGCTCGATCAACACGTCGTTGGTCGCCATCTTTCCCGTACTCTCCGTGTTGGTGATCGGTGCGTACGTGCTGGGCGCGACGACGCTGCAGAGCTACGGTCTCGCGTTGTTCGTCGGCCTCATGAGTGGCGCCTACTCCTCGATCTTCATTGCGAGCCCGCTGCTCGCGTGGATGAAAGAGCGCGAGCCGCGCTACCGCGATCTGGCTGCGCGCGTCAACTCTCGCCAAGATCGTCGTGTGTTTACCGCGACGAGCGCGGCGCTCGCGGGCGCGCAGGTCGCAACGGTCGGTGCGGCTCGTCCTCAGCGCTCGGGCGCAACGAGCGGCACGATCCAAGCTCGCCCGCGCAAGGCGAGAGCCAAGGCGAAGCGCCGCTAGGTCGACGTTCAGCGTGATGGCAACGGAGCGTTAGCCTCGTGCGATGGAGAATGACGCACGACCCAAGGTGCTCTTTCCCTGTCCCGCGTGCGGTGCGCCACACGTCTTGGGCCCCGACACCCACACGTTCCAGTGTCGAGTGTGTCTGCACGTCACGCGCTTTTTCTACTGCCGTGGGTGCAGAACAACCTTTCCCACCCAGCACGATCCCGCCGAAGCGTGGGGGATGGATGGCCCCGACACGGTGACATGCGGAGGTTGTGGCGTTGTGACCAGGACGCGCTCGCTACGCGCTGGTCGCCTGGTCGGGGCCCGGTCGGACTGGTCCACCACGAAGAAGTTCTACGCCCGTTTTGGCATCGACTTCGAAGGTGTCGTCCAGTTTGTCGGTCGACGAGTCCTCTTCGGCGAAATCTTGAGCTCGTCGGGCATTAAGGGACTCGAAGATGGATGGGTCATGGTCTCCTTCGACCGCGACGCCCTGTACATCCACGCGGGTGACGGTTACGAAGTGCCCGACAGCCAGATCCGCTTGATTGAGATCGCCGGGCGCAGGGAGATTCTCGAGACGCCCCCGCGCGACGTGGTTGCCACACTCGTCGCTGACACCCTCGCGCTCAAGCCCACCTCGGCGTCAGAGTCAATTCTCGCCCTCGCGTGGGGGGAGGGTTCGTTGGTCATCGTGAACCACTCGCTGCGCCCCGACGAGCTCTCCCATGTACTCGAGGACTACGTCGCGAGAGTCCCGCGTCGCCCGATGATCTAATCAGCCCGCAACAGTGGCGCCGTCGGCGTGCGTCCCGCCAACCTGCCGGGAATGGCTGCGACGATATTGGCGAGCACCAATGCTCCAAGCACGATCAGAACGATCGAGAGCACAGGGACCGTGGGTTGGGGCACCGCGTCGATTTCGTGGGCGAAGAGATCCCACACCAGGTGTCCGATGATGATGCCCAATGGCACGCCGACGAGCGTGCCGATGCCCACCGACACGCTGGACTGCCATGAGATGGCCGCCGCCAGCTGTCCACGCGTGAAGCCAAGTATCTTGAGCAGCGCCAGGTCGCGCCGACGACGCCGCACGGAGGCGATCAGCGTCAGTCCGAGCGCGGTGATCGCACCGAGTGCGAGTGCGCCGCCAAGGATCGTCGGCGTCGACCCGAGCGATCGGTAGTTGATGATCTGGGCGGGGCGTTGCACGCCGACGACAAGCCCACCATTGGACCTGCCGCCCACTTTGGTGAGTATCGCGTTCAGCGACGCGAGCGCCTTCGGCCCGTTTACTCCCGGCTTTATCCGCACGAGGATGGCGTTCGGACCGGGTGACACGTCATAGAGGTTTCGCTCACCGGGCGGAATGAGCGTGTAGGAGAGGACGGCGCCGCTCCCCATCTCCAGGTGAGTGAGACCCCCTACGCCGATGGTCGGGAGTGTCGCCGTGCCGACGATCGTGAGACGGGTTGAAGTGGCGCCACCGCTCACGGTCACTGTGTCGCCGAGCTTCTTGTGGAGGGCGGCCAGCGTGGCGGTGCCGAGCACGACTTGGTTCGTCGCGCGAAAGGCGTGACCTGAAAGCAGCGGCGGTCCGAACGGGGAGTGGGGACTGGTGCCCATCACCGGGACACTCTGCCGGTCAATCGTCAGACTCCCGAAGTACACACCGGCCCACTGCTGCACGTAGGGATCCTGGTTGAGGAGCGCGGCCGCGTGCTTGGCGGGAATGTCGCCTAGACCGCCGCCACCGTTTATCTCGTACGTGAAGTTCCAGCCGTAGAGAGCGGGTTTGGAGACCAATGTTCGCAAGCTCGCGCCGAAGACGATCGTCGAGGTAACGATCGCGACGGCTAACACTGCGCCGAAGATGGCCGAGCGCACCGGCACCGTGTTGCGACCGGTACCTGGTTCGAGGGCGAAGCGGATGCCCGTAACCGCCGACACGGGGAGATTCGCCGACGCCGCGGCTCGCGCCGCGCTCGAACTTCGATAGCCAATGCGCACGCGCCACGCCGACGCGTGACGTGCGATCGTGCGGTACGCGCCTGCCGCGGCGATCAGTCCGAGCGCGAACACGATGAGGGCCAAACCGAACCCGAGCACCGTCCAGTCGGCATCAATTCCGTGTGAAAGGTACGGACGGGTTGGCCCCAACGGCGCAAGTGGCGACAAGGCAAGCGCGACAACGACCGCAAGCAGCGAGCCGGCGACTATTGCGGCGAAGATGCCGATGAGTCCGTCAAAGAACGCCATCGCCGGCTTGGCACCGAGCGCGCGCAGCACCTCCACGTCAGCCGCATTGAAACGCAGCCGGCGCCCAATCATCTGGGCAGCAACGACCAACATCGCGAGCAGTGCGATGAGACCGAAGGCGCCCAGCGCGATCGACTCGGGCTTGATGGTCTGTTCGGCCTTGGCGATGACGCCTCTCACTTGGGTGAACTCGGTGGGCAGGCCCTTGGGGAGCACCTTGGCCATCTCTGCTTCGACGGCGTTCACATGCTCGGTGCCGCCGCGCAGCTGGAGCGCACTAATCGTGGTATTGACGCAGCACTTGAGCAGCTGGTCGGCCAGCGCCGGGGTGAACAGGATGAGCGATGAGTTGGTTGTGTCGATGCTGTCTTGCATCAGATTCGTCACCTGCACGATCCCGACCCCAACCAGCTTCACCCGAATCTGAAGGACCGGCTTGACCTTCTTGACGGCCTGCGATGGACTCATGCTTTCGAGTTCTGCGGTCTGCGCATTGGAGTAGGCGTCGATGGCGACGACCTGGCCCAAGTGGAATCCGAACGCCTTGGCAGATGCCGCGTCCATGACGAATTGATTGGCCCGCCGCGGATTGGCCATATGCCCGTGGGTGATGATGACGCGGTCTTGGGTGAAATACTCCCCGTTCACGCTGCCGTAGAACGCAACGCCCTCGGCTGCGAGCACCGGTTCGCCCTTTGGAGTGAGCGGCAGAAGGTTCAGCTCCACGACGCTTCTCATCGATGAAACCAACGGCAAGTGAGCAATGGCGCGTTCGAGGGCGGGGCTGTAGCCGACGTTCTGGCCGATCGCGGGATTGTAGACCCCCGACAAGCCGTACATATCGGAGTTGTTGGACTGGGCTATCAGTTCCGGGTAGGACGACTGTGTTCGTCGAGCACCGGCCAGTGCGCCCATCGCGAGTCCGCCCAGCAGACCCACCAGCAGCACGATGGCGAGGTAGCCGCCCCATCGATCGTGGAACGTGGCTTTGAACCGGTACCACGCGACGCGCAGGACGGAGCTCACGTTGCGTCAGAACCAGGACGATAGATGGCACGCACCTCGCGTAGTTTGGCGCGTCGCGCGGCTAGAGCGCAGGTTGCTAGCCGCCCGCATCTGCCTCGTGTTAGCACCCGCCGGGCCTCTGGACGGCGCTTGTTTGCATCTGGGCAAGAGAGAAGCGCCGGTAGGCTGAATGCATGGTTAGCCTTACGTCGCGCTCTACGGCCGATCCGGTCCTTCTGAGCTCGATCGAACGCCTGATCGCGCGATTCAACGAGCACCACGAAGACGGGAACGTCGATTTGATCCGCCGTGCCGGCGTTGCGGCGATCAACGCCCACGAGGGCCAGCTTCGTCGCACAGGAGAGCCCTACGCGACCCACCCGATCGCCGTCGCGGGCATCACGGCCGACCTCGGGCTCGATGAGGTCACGATTGCCGCAGCGCTTCTGCACGATGCGGTCGAAGACACCGGCGTGACGACCACGTGGTTGGCCAGTGAGTTCGGCGCCCAGGTGGCCGCCGTCGTCGACGGGGTCACCAAGCTCGATCGGCTGGAGTTCGACTCGAAAGAGGCCCAGCAGGCGGCCACGATCCGCAAGATGTTCATCGCCATGGCCCAGGACTGGCGGGTGCTGCTCATCAAGCTCGCCGACCGCCTGCACAACATGCGCACGATCTCGGTCATGCCAATGCACCGCCAGCGCGCCATCGCACAAGAGACATTGGACGTCTACGCCCCCCTCGCGCATCGGCTCGGTGTCCAACAGGTCAAGTGGCAGCTCGAGGACCTGAGCTTTGCGACCTTGCACCCCAAGCGCTACGCCGAGATCGAGCAGATGGTCGCCGCCCGCCAGCCCGAGCGCGAGGCGTACCTCGGCGAGGTCATGGAGACCCTGTCAAAGAAGCTCGCGGAGTTCGGTATCGCCGCGGAGGTGCGCGGGCGACCGAAGCACTTCTGGAGCATCTACGAAAAGATGGTGGTCGGCGGCAAGGAGTTCGACGAGATCTTCGACCTCGTGGGACTTCGCCTCATCGTCGACGAAGAGCGCGACTGCTGGGCGGCGCTCGGTGCGATTCACGCGCTGTGGTCGCCGGTACAGGGACGTTTCAAGGACTACATCAACTCGCCAAAGTTCAACCTGTACCAGTCGCTGCACACGACCGTGATTGGCCCACGCGGCAAGTCGGTGGAGGTCCAGGTTCGCACCCAGGAGATGCACCGCCGCGCAGAGTTCGGCGTCGCGGCGCACTGGAGCTACAAAGAGGGCGCGACGGCCCAAGAGGTTGCGTGGATGCAACGTCTCGCCGACGTCGAAGAAGAAGAGAACGATCCGATCGCTTTCCTCGAGGCATTGAAGCTCGACCTCGGCCAAGACGAGGTCTATATCTTCACGCCCAAGGGCCGCGTCATCCCGCTCATTGAGGGCGCGACGCCGATTGACTTCGCCTACGCGGTGCACACCGAAGTCGGACATCGGTGCGTGGGCGCGAAAGTGAACGGTCGACTTGTGCCGCTCGACACCGTGCTGCGCTCCGCTGACGTCGTTGAGATTGTCACGAGCAAGAACGACAACGCCGGACCGTCGCGCGACTGGCTGAACATCGCCAAGTCGTCTCGCGCCAAATCGAAGATTCGCCAGTGGTTCCAGCGCGAGCGCCGCGACGACGCCATCGAGGGCGGGCGGGAGGAGCTCACGAAGGCGCTCCGCCGAGAGGGGCTGCCCATTGCGACGTCGCTGTCGTCGAGCGCGCTGGATGCCGTGATCAAATCACTCGGGCTCGAGGACCGTGACGCGCTCTTCATGTCGATTGATAGCGACCAGATCTCCGCCCTCGCCGTCGTCCAGCGCCTTGATCGTGAGCTGCGCGGCGGTGACGCCGAGCAGATGCCCACGACCGTCACGAAGGCGCCGCGTCCTTCACGTACGTCACGACGTTCGGCGGGGGTCTACGTCGAAGGACTTGACGACGTCATGATCCACCTGGCGCGCTGCTGCTCGCCGGTCCCGGGCGACAGCATCATGGGCTTTATCACCCAAGGACGGGGCGTCTCGGTGCACCGTGACGACTGTTCGAACGCCGTTGCACTGGCACAACGCCTCGGCGAGCGCATCATCGACGTCGAGTGGGATGGCTCGGCGGGTGGCCAGTACCGTGCGGTGCTCGAAATCATGGCCTTTGATCGGTCGCGCTTGCTGCTCGACGTCTCCAAGGTCGTCGCCGAGTACCACCTCAACATCATCTCCTCGAGCTCAACGACGTCGGGCGCGCGCATCGTGCGCATGATCTTTGACGTCGAGCTCGCCGATCCGGGGCACCTTTCGAGCCTGCTCGCGGCATTGAAGGGCTTGGACGGAGTCTTTGACGCGTTTCGACAGTTACCGGGTCAGAACAAGACGTCATGAGCGACTCAGTCGTGCCCTTCCAGGCACCGATAGGTACCCACGACGTCCTCGGACCGGAGTCGGCACAGTGGGAAGGACTCGTTGCGACTTTCGCCGAGTACGCGTACCGCTACGGCTTCTCACTCGTAATGACGCCGATCTTCGAAGACGTGGGCGTCTTCACGCGAGGCATCGGCGAAGAGAGCGACGTCTTCAAGAAAGAGATGTACATCTTCACCGATCGCGGTGATCGCCGCTACGCACTGCGCCCCGAAGGGACGGCCTCGGTCGTGCGCGCCTTCGTCCAGCACCAGCCGACGACCCCGTGGAAGGCGTGGTACATCACGCCGGCTTTTCGCTACGAGCGTCCCCAGAAGGGCCGTTACCGCCAGCACTACCAGCTGGGCGTGGAGGTCCTTGGCACCGACGACCCCGCGGTCGACGTCGAGGTCATCGCACTCGCGCACCGGTTCTACCAAGGGATCGGGCTGGAACGAGTGACGCTCCTCATCAACTCGATGGGCGACTCGGAGTGCCGCGCCAGCTACGTGAACCTCCTGACCGTGTACCTGGAAGAACACCAGGATGAGCTGTGCGACGAGCACCGCGAGCTGTGGCGCCAGAACCCGCTGCGCGTGCTCGACTGCAAGAAAGAGGCGTGCGTTGATGTGACCTCGAAGGGACCGATGCTCATCGATCACCTGTGTGACGATTGCCGAGCGCACTTCGATCGCGTCGTGGAGGGACTGACGAGCATTGGTATCGAAGCGACGCTTGCTCCTCGCCTCGTGCGCGGCTTTGACTACTACAACCGCACGACCTTCGAGTTCATCGCCGACGCGTTCGAGAGCGCACAGAACTCGATCGGTGGGGGAGGGCGCTACGACCAACTCGCCGAGGAGCTCGGCGGCAAGCCCACGAGCGGTATCGGCTTTGGCAGCGGCGTCGAGCGGATCTTGCTCGCGCGCGAAGCAGAGGGCGTGGCGACACCACTCCTCAAGCGCACGCTTGACGTCTTCGTCATCGATACGACCGGCGACGTCGCGGCGGCCCAGCTCGTCGAGGAGCTGCGCATGGCTGGTCTTGCGACCGATCGCGCCTACGACCAGCGCTCGATGAAGGCCCAGATGAGGGCGGCCGACCGCTCGGGCGCTCGCTTCGCCGTGCTCTTGGGACCCGAAGAGATCGCGGCCGGCGAGGTTACCATTAGAGACCTGCGAAGCCAGGACTTCGATCAGACGCAACGCTGTGTCGCTCGAAGCGAAACCGTGGCGACCGTCGCCGACTTACTGACGAAAAAGTGATCATGACTGAAGACGTTGAAGCCACCGCGCTGCGGGACCTCCTCTGCGGGGACGTGAGCGTTGACCACGTCGGCGAGCGCCTGAGCGTCTGCGGGTGGGTCGCCAAGCGCCGCGAACACGGCGAGCATCTCGCGTTCTTGGACGTACGTGACCGTTCGGGGATCGTCCAAGCCGTCGTCCCGGGTTCGGTTGCCGTACGCAGCGAGTACGTCGTGCGCGTGACCGGCACAGTGACACCGCGCCCCGAAGGCACCGTCAACGAGCGACTCGCCACCGGGTGGGTCGAGCTGACCGACTGCGAGGTCGAGGTGCTCTCGATCGCCGAGCCGCCGCCGTTCCAGCTCGATGACCGCGTCGACATCGATGAGGCGGTTCGCCTGCGCTATCGCTACCTCGACCTGCGGCGCGACAAGATGCAACACAACCTCCGCCTGCGTGCGAAGGTGAACGCGTCGCTGCGAGCCGCCATGGACGCTCAAGGTTTCTGCGAAGTGGAGACGCCGCTGCTCTGGGCGCCAACCCCTGAAGGTGCGCGTGAGTTCGTCGTCCCTTCGCGACTTCATCCCGGTGACTTCTACGTCCTTCCCCAGAGCCCCCAGATCGCGAAGCAGCTGCTCATGGTTGGTGGATTTGACCGCTACTACCAGATCGCTCGATGTCTGCGTGACGAAGACCTACGCGCCGACCGCCAGTTCGAGTTCACACAGATGGACATCGAGGCGAGCTTTGCCTCCCAGTCGGATGTCCTGCGCTTTGTCTCCAAGGCCGTGCTCGACGCCGCGGAAGCGGTGACCGGAGAGCGGCCTGAAGTCGTCGACACCATGACGTGGACAGAAGCTCGCGATCGTTACGGCACGGATAAACCGGACTTGCGATTTGGCATGACGCTGCAGGACCTCTCAGAGGTGTTCGCTACCAGCAACGTGAAGGCGTTCGCCGCCCCGACCGTGAAAGCGATTCGCGTGGAGGGTGCTGCGAGCTTCTCGCGCGCGAAGTTGGATCAGCTGACCGAGCAGGCGAAGTCACTCGGCGCGAAAGGTCTCGCGTGGTTTCGCATCACGCCAGAGGGGCTTGACTCGCCGCTCGCTCGATTCTTGAGCGACAACGAAGCGAACGCTCTCTTGCGCGTCGACGAGGCGCAAGTGGGCGACCTCGTGCTGGTTGTCGCTGATGAGTACGCAGAGGCCTGCCACGTGCTCGGCACACTACGCGTCACCTTGGGATCGCCACCGGTCGGTCAGGGTCCGCACCGCTACGTCTGGGTGACTGAGTTCCCGCTGTTTGAGGGCATGGACGAAGACGGCCATCTCATAGCCGCGCATCACCCCTTTACCATGCCGCACCCCGAAGACATGGACCTCATCGAGACCGATCCCATGGCGGTTCGATCCCAGGCGTATGACCTCGTGTTGAACGGCTGGGAGCTCGGCAGCGGATCGGTGCGCATTCATCGCGCGGACATCCAGTCACGAGTCTTTAGGGCGCTGGGCATCACCGACGAAGAGGCCCAGAACCGCTTCGGCTTCCTGCTCGGGGCCTTTCGTTACGGCGCACCCCCGCACGCCGGCTTTGCCTTTGGCATCGACCGCTTGGTCGCGATCTTCGCCGGCGAGGAGAACATTCGCGAAGTCATTGCCTTTCCGAAGACTCAGTCGGGCGCTGATCTTATGACCGGCGCGCCGAAGAACATCACCGAGCGTCAGCTGCGCGAGCTGCATCTGCGCATCAGCGCCAAGGGATCGTGATCTACGTCGCTCTTTGATGACGCCGTGACCAACCGCCTGCGCGAGGCGGCGCCGCTGGCGGAGCTGTTGCGGCCAACATCCCTCGACGAGATCGTTGGTCAAGACGACCTCGTTGGCCCTGAAGGCTCCTTGCGCCGATTCGTCGAGAATCGCCAGCTCACGTCGATGATTCTCTGGGGACCCGCGGGGACCGGCAAGACGACGATGGCGCGAATTCTCGCAGCGGCGGCGGGTTATGAGATGGAGAACGTGTCTGCTGTCTCAAGCGGCGTGAAAGACGTCCGCGAGGCGATCGTGCGCGCGAGAGAGCGTCTGGGCGAGCGCGGCGTGCGCACGGTGCTCTTCATCGACGAGGTGCACCGCTTCAACAAAGCCCAACAGGACCTCCTGCTTCCGGCAACCGAGACCGGTGAAGTGGTCCTCATCGGTGCGACCACCGAGAACCCCTACTTCGAGGTGAACGCAGCCCTCATGAGTCGCACAACACTCTGGCGCTTGAAGCCGCTCGGTGATGACGATCTCAACACGCTGGTGCGGCGCGGACTGAGCCTGCGCGGCGCAACCATCTCTGATGAGGCGCTGGAGGCACTGGTCGCCACTGCCGACGGTGACGCGAGAAGTGCGCTCACCACTCTCGACACGGCGATCGTCCTCGCGAAGATGAACGACGAAACAAACGATGAGTCGAGCGTGCAGATCGAAGACGTCGCTCGCGCTCGCGATGGGCGGCTCTACCATCAGTCAGCCGACACCCACTACGACCAGATCAGCGCGTTCATCAAGTCCATTCGGGGATCCGACCCTGACGCCGCGCTCTACTGGTTGGTCACGCTGCTCGAGAGCGGTGAAAGCGCGCGCTTCATCGCCCGGCGCCTCGTGATCTTGGCGAGTGAGGACGTCGGACTCGCCGATCCGCTCGGTCTGCTCGTGGCCGAAGCGGCGGCACGCGCCGTTGAGTTCGTCGGCCTGCCCGAAGCGCGACTCACTCTGGCACACGCGACACTGACGCTCGCGTTGATGCCCAAGAGCAACTCGGCAACGCGCGCCCTCGGCGCAGCGACCGCGGCCGTCCAAGCGGGTGGTCTTGTCGAGGTGCCCGCCCATCTGCGCGACGCCTCCTATCGCAGTGCCGCCAAGCTCGGACACGGCACCGAGTACCGCTACGCGCACGACTATCCGGGCAACTGGGTCGACCAGCAGTACCTGCCCGACCGCTACCTCGACGCAACGTTCTTCGATCCCTCGACAAACGGGAGAGAGGGCCCTCTCGTCGAACAGTGGCGGGTCAGAACTGGCCGCTCCCACCAGGATGAACCGCCTGCGCCAGTAGAGTGACGTCGTGGAAGCCTCGCAACTTCGCTCAATATTCCTTGACTACTTCGCACAGAACGGCCACACGATCGTGTCGTCGGCGAGCTTGATCCCGCACGACTCGACGCTCCTGTTCACGGTCGCGGGCATGGTGCCGTTCAAGCCATACTTCTCGGGAGAAGAGGCCCCACCCTTCACGCGCGCCGCCTCCGTCCAGAAGTGCTTCCGGGCCTCAGACATCGAGAACATCGGCATCACCCAGCGACACCTCACCTTCTTCGAAATGCTCGGCAACTTCTCCTTCGGCGACTACTTCAAAGAGGGCGCCATCAAGTACGCCTGGCAGCTCATCACCGATGGCTTCGGTCTCGATCCTGACCGCCTGTGGATCACAGTGCACATCTCTGACGACGAGGCGGCCGACCTCTGGCGCGACCTCATCGGGATCCCGGCCGAGCGCATTCAGCGCCTCGACGAGGACAACTTCTGGTCGATGGGCGAAGTGGGGCCTTGTGGGCCGAGCTCGGAGATCTTCTTCGACAAAGGCACGTCGTTTGGCGCCGACGGGGGACCGGCCTTTGGCGGCGAGGACCGCTTCGTCGAGTTCTGGAACCTTGTGTTCACGCAGTACGAGCGGGAGCCGGACGGCTCGCTCACCGAGCTGCCCAAGAAGAACATCGACACCGGGGCGGGCTTTGATCGAACGCTCGCCATCTTGAACGGCGTGGAGTCGGTCTTTGCGACTGACTACTTCGCTCCGCTCATTGAGACGGCAGCCAAGGTCATCAAGACCCCCTACGGCAAAGACGACGCCATCGATGTCGCGATACGCCGCATGGCCGACCACGGGCGCGCCATGACGATGCTGGTCGGTGACGGCGTGTTGCCGTCGAACGAAGGACGCGGCTACGTGCTGCGACGAATCATCCGTCGAGCAATACTCGCCGCCCGACGGGCGGGCTCTGACTCGTCGCTCACGCAGCCGCTCGTTGACGCGACGATCGAGAAGATGGGGCCAACCTACCCGTACCTCATCGAACAGCGCGACCTCATCGTCGAGATCCTCGAACGCGAAGAGGCAGGATTCGCACGAACGCTCCGTACGGGACTCGCTCTCCTCGAAGAAGCCCAGCATGACGTCGTGACCAAGGGCGGTCATGTCTTTCCTGGTGAAGCGGCATTTAAGCTGCACGACACCCACGGTTTTCCCATTGAGCTCACCAGTGAGCTCGTCGCGGAGTCGGGCCTGTTGGTCGAACGTGAGGTGTTCGACAACGAAATGGCCGCCCAGCGCGAGCGCGCGCGCAAGGCCGCCAAGACGCTCCGGGTGGCCGATGACGAGCAGTACCGAGACTTGATCGAGCGCCACGGCTCGACGGAGTTCGTCGGGCGCGACATCACGCGCTACTCGTTGGAGACGACCGTGGTGGCGGTCCTCGCGGGTGAGCACGGCGAGAGCGAAGTCTTCTTGGACACCACGCCCTTCTACGCGGAGTCTGGTGGTCAAGTCGGCGACACCGGGGCGATCGTCACCGAGACGGGGCGCCTCGAGGTGCTCGACACCCAAAGCGTGGCTGGTGGGCTCTTTGCTCACCGGGGCCGCCTGACCGGTGAGATCCTGCCCGGCCAGATCGCGGTCGCTACGATCGATGGCGAGCGTCGTGAGGCGACACGACGCAATCACACCGCCACGCACCTCTTGCACGCGGGGCTTCGCACAGTGCTGGGTGACCATGTTCGTCAGCAGGGATCGTTCGTGGGGCCCGAGCGCCTCCACTTCGACTTCTCGCACGACGGCGGCCTCAAGCCCGAAGAGACACGCGATGTCTTGACGCTCGTGAACACCGACGTGGTGCTGAACGAGCACGTCGACACCATTCAAACCACGAAGGCTGAAGCAGAGACCATGGGTGCGGTCGCCTTCTTTGGCGACAAATACGGTGACCGCGTACGCGTGGTGCGCGCGGGGCGACACAGCCTTGAGTTCTGCGGCGGCACGCACGTCGATCGTCTCGGTGATATCGGCCAGATTCAGGTCGTGAGTGAAGCCTCCATCGGGGCCAACACGCGTCGGCTCGAAGCAGTGAGCGGGCTCGGCGCGTACCAGCGCAGCTATGAGATGGAACAGACCCTCGCCTCGGTCGCCGGTCTGCTCAAGACGTCAACCGATGACGTGGTGCCCGCGCTCGAACGGCTCTTCAAGCGCCAGCGTGACGTCGAAAAGCAGGTGGCGTCACTGCGCCAATCCCAGCTCAGTCAGTTTGCGAACGAGCTAAGCGACGCGAGCACCGGTGACGTGGTCGTCGCGCGCGTCGACGGCTATCCCGGTGAGCAGCTGCGCATCCTTGCCCAAGACCTCCAGCACCGCGGCCGTCGCGTTGTGGTACTCGCTGGCGAACAGGAGGGCAAGGTCGCCGTTGCGGTAGCGACGGACGGATCGCTTGACGCCGCGACGACCGTGAAGACTCTGGCTGCCCACGTTGGCGGTGGCGGTGGCGGATCAGAACGCCTTGCGCTTGCCGGCGGTCGCGACGCGAGCGGCATCGACGCCGTGCTCGTCGCGGCGAAGGCGCTCTAACCCTCGATGGCAAGAACCATCGGCATCGACCCCGGCGTCAGGCGCTGCGGAGTTGCGATTACCGACTCCGGCCTCACGATGGCTTTCCCTCGACCGGCGCTCGCGAACGACGAGCGTCTGATCGACGTGCTGCGCGCACTCGTCAGTGAGGAGGACGCGACGACGATCGTCGTCGGACGTCCCATCGCGCTCTCGGGTAACGAGACAGCAAGCACCCAGAGCGCCGACGAGCTCTATCAACGACTGGTCACGGCGTTTGGTGAGATTGAAGTCATCCAGTGGGACGAGCGACTTACGACCTTCGAGGCGCAACGTTCCCTCGCCCAAGCCGGGATCAGGGCGAAGGCGCAGCGCGACCACGTCGACAGCGCCGCTGCCGTGATCATGCTGCAAAACTATGTTGATGGCCTTTCTGCTGACTAAGCCGCTCGGCCGGATTCTGCTCGCGATTGTCGTCATCGTGGTCGTTGCCGTCGGATGGTTTCTCCTCCAGGTCGACCCTGTGTTCGCAGGCAAGGGCAAAGAGGTCATCGTGACCGTCGCGCAAGGAGACTCCCTTGCGACCATTGCGAGCGAGCTGCACCAAAAAGGCGTGATCGCTTCGCCGTTCGCCTTTCGCATCGACACGCTGATCTTCGGCGCACCGCTCGTCCAGTCCGGGAGCTATGAGCTGCGCCAGGGCTCCTCGTTCGGTGCGGTGAAATCCATCCTCGGCAACGCTCCCAACGTAGATGTTGTGGCGGTTGACCCGGGCCTCACGATCAAAGAGGTGGCCTTTCTCGTTGACGGAGTGAAGGGTGACGGCTACGCCGATGCCTTCGCTCGTGACGTGCGAGCGGACATGACGCCGAGCCCCTACAGTCACGGCAGTTCGCTCGAAGGGCTGATTGGCGCGAAGACCTATCTCATCACGCCGAAGACATCGGCACATCACCTCGCGCACGAGATGGTCCAAGACTTCAACAAAGAGGCGGCGGCGGTCGGTCTCACACCGACGACGTCCGTTAACGGTCTGGACGCCTACCAGCTGATCACCGCGGCGTCTATTGTCCAAAAAGAGGCGTACTACCCGCGCTACATGGGAAAGGTCGCCCGTGTCATCTACAACCGATTGGCGCGAGGCGGCCCGCTGCAGATGGACTCCACCGTCCTCTACTACCTGGGCCAAGATGGAGGCACCGTGACGCCCGCCATGCTGAGGATCAACACCCCCTACAACACGTACCTCTACACAGGTCTCACGCCGACGCCGATCTGCACCGTGTCGAAGGCGGCGCTCAAGGGCGTGTTGCACGCACCCCGTGGCACGTGGCTCTACTTCGACACGGTGACTCACCAGGGCAAGACACTCTTTGCCACCACCTTCGCCCAACAGCTCGAGAACGAGGCCATCGCGAAGAAAAACGGTATGCCGTGAACTGGCGTCTCGGCGTCGTTGGTTCGCCGGTCGCACACTCGCTCTCGCCGCAGTTGCACGAAGCCGGGCTGCGTCTCGCTGGACTCACCGGTACGTCGACTCGAGTCGAGTTGGCGCTTGCTGACGCCGAAGAGCTGGGTGAACTCCTTCCCTCCAAGTTCGACGCGCTCTCGGTGACGAGCCCGCTCAAAGGCGCCGCCTTCGCGATCGCCAAGGAGCGCAGCGAGGCCGCGGAGCGAACCCAGTCGGTCAACTCCCTGCTCGTGCGCGAAGGGATTCTCTGCGGCGCGAGCACCGACGGCGAAGGGTTCATCTCGTCGCTCACGTACGCCTTTGGGCCGGTCGTCGACAACGCACACGTTGCCGTGCTCGGGGCTGGGGGAGCCGCGAGCGCGATTGTCGACGCGTTGGTGCAACATGGCGCCGCGTCGGTCGCCGTGCTCGGACGCACCGGCTCGAGGGTCGAAGCCATCGTCAATCGTTATTCGAACGTCTTTCCCGCCGCGCTCGTCTATCGCCCCATCGATCTCATCGTCAACACAATCCCGGTCGCGGGACGGGCCATCGAGGCGGCCGTCCTCCAAGGCGTGCAACACGACACGATCGCCGTCGACGTCAGCTACGTGCCTCGCGAGTCCGAGTGGCTGATTCGCTATGAGGAGGCGGGCTGTCGCACGATGAACGGCCTCGGGATGCTGGCCTTTCAGGCGGCCCTGCAGATGGAGTGGTGGTGGGGCGTAACGTTGGAGGGCGCCCAACTACTTGAGGCGCTGCTATGACGACCGACACCCTGATTGCTATTACGACGCGGATCCGCAGCAGGGATCACGTCGACTACGGGCTTCTCTGGGGGCTCGTCGTCCTCGGGATCACCGGCATCGTCGTCAACTACTCCGCGTCGCGCCAACAGCTCATCAACGCCTACGAGAATCCGCACTACTACCTAGAGCGTCAGGCGTTATTCGTGGTCCTCGGCTTCATCGCCATGTTCATCGTCGCGAGGATCGACTATCGCCGCTATGAGATCGTCGCGACGCCGCTCTACATCATCTCGCTCTTCGCGCTCGCGGGCGTCTTCGTCGTCGGCCAGTCCGCCCTCGGCGCCGAGCGCTGGTACAGCTTTGGCAGCACTATCCAGGTCCAACCGAGCGAGTTCGCCGTCTTGTTCTTGATCCTCGCCATCGCGACGTTCTGTGGGCGAAGATCCGAGGGCCTCAAGATGTACGACGTCATCAGACTGCTCGTGATGGCTGCGGTCCCACTCGCCCTCATCGTGAGGCAGCCCGACCTCGGCACGGCGATCATTGTCGTCCTCATCGTCTCAGCGATGATGGTGATCGCCGGCGTGCCGCCACGCTTCATCACACTGCTCGCGGTGCTCGGATCGCTGGGGCTCGCCGGAGCGGTGTACCTGGATCTGTTCGAGAAGTATCAGGTCGAGCGCATCACTTCGTTCTTGAACCAGAACTCCACCAATCCGAATCCGGCCGTGCAGGGTCTGCTCTATGAGGTGCAGAACGCCAAGAGCGCCATCGGTTCGGGCGGGATCCACGGGGCCGGCCTTTTTCACGGACTCCAGACGACACTCGGCTACGTGCCCGAACAGCAGACGGACTTCATCTTCACCGCCATCGGCGAGCAGATGGGCTTCATCGGCTCGGTTGCCATCGTCTGTCTGCTCGGTTTCATCTCGTGGCGCATGTTCGTCATCGGCAAGAACGCTCGCGACACGATGGGTCGCCTCCTCTGCATCGGCATCTTCATCTTCTTCGCGTTCTCCACATTCGAGAACATCGGGATGTGCATGGGCATCATGCCGGTGACGGGCGTCCCCTTACCGCTCTTGAGTTATGGAGGTTCGGCGACACTCGTGTTCTGTGTCGCCGGTGGCGTCGTGCTGTCCGTGTCGCGTCGTGGTCCGACGAGGACGCCGTAATGAGCGAAGAGACCTACAACGGCGAAACGGAAGCGATGAACGACATGATTGACGAGGTCGCATCGAACGAGGTGCCGGTCGGGGCCGAGGTCGAGGCTGAGGTTGAGGCAACGGTCGAAGTGCTGGCGCCGTACGAGGACGTGCCGTTTCGTGTCATGCACCTGGAGTCAGTGCTCTACGACCTGACCGACCCCTCGCCCATGGTGCATCTGCTGGAGGCCGAGTCGCCGTTTCGTTACCTCGTGATTCCGGTGGCGCTGCCTGACGCCATCGCCATTCAGTACGCGCACTCGGCGATCGTGGGCCGACGTCCATCCACCCACGAGCTCTTCTACTCCGTCCTGGCCGGTCTCGGCACCGAAGTCATCGCCGCTCGCATCGTGCGCTACGACAGTGGCGTGTTCTATGCCGAGCTCGACCTCATGACACCGAAAGGCCGTCGGGTGTTCGACTGTCGCACGAGCGACGCGATCTCGATGGCGCTACGGCAGAAGACAGCGGCGCCAATACTCTGCTCCGAAGAGGTACTGCAGCACTACTACTCGTAGGCCTATTTTCGTGCGAGATTCACCGCGACGATCTCGCCGCCCTTTCGCTCAGTGTTGTTCTCATGAGAGATGCGCAGAAGTATCGCCACGATGATGTAGTTCGCGAATAGCGAACTTCCTCCATAGGCCATGAAGGGCAGCGCGAGTCCGGTGAAGGGCAGAATGCGCAGCACACCAGCCATGATGAAGAAGGCCTGGAATCCAATCATCGCCGCGAGCCCGGCGGCGGCGAGGCGCGCGTAGTCCGAGTGCGCGCGCTGGGCGATTCGGAACCCCTCACCGACGAACGCGGCGAAGAGGCACAACACCAAGATGATGCCAAGGAAGCCGAGCTCCTCGCCCACGGCCGCGAAGATCATGTCCGACGTGATATTGGGGACGGTTTTGCCCGCCTGACCAAGGCCGAGTCCGGTGCCCGTCGCGCCACCGGCCCCCAGGGAGAACCAGCCGTATGCGATCTGGCAGCTCCCACCCTTGGCACATATCGTCCAGGGATCGAGCCAGATGGAGACGCGAGCGTGAACCTGACTAAACAAGCTCGCCAGAGCGTAGAGGCCCCCCACGAACAGCCCCACGCCCAGCACCACGTACGTCTTGAGCCCGGTCGAGACCCATAGCAGCGAGATGAACAGCGCGAAGAGCAAGAGAGCGAATCCGATGTCGTTCTCAGCGCCGAGGATCGCCATGGCTAGCCCCCACGCGAAGAGTATTGGCAGCAGCACCTTCGGCGGCACGAAGAGGTGCCCGGCCACCCTCATGGTGGGTGTAGAGAGCAGCTTTCGGTTGGATGCGAAGTACGACGCAAAGAAGAAGACGAGCAGAATCTTGGCGAACTCCACCGGCTGGAATGAGATCGGCCCTATCTTCGCCCACAGTCGCGCGCCGTTCAGATCCTCACCGACGTGCGGAACGAGCGGCAACAGCAACAGGCCAATCGCCACGACGAGGGTCATGTACCGGTAGCGATCGAGGTCCTGGATTCTTCGAACCACCATCAAGACTGCGACGAGGCCGATCGCGCTGAGCAGGAACCACAGCGACTGGTCTCTGGCAAAGGTCGGATTCCACCGGGCGATCTCGACGTAGCCGATGCCGTTGAGCAGTGTCGCGATCGGGAGCAGCACCTCTGAGGAGAACGGCGCCCATCGCTGAATGGCGAAGTGCATCAGTAAAGAGATCACGACGATGCCCCCGAGGAACCAGAGGAATCGAGGAGGCATCTTGCCTTGGCTGCCGAGTGAGGCGAGCGTATAGAACGACGCGGTGATGACCCACGCGAGCACCATCAAGCTGAGCTCGGTCAGGCGCGCACTGCCCCGTCGCTCTGCAGAAGGCGGCGTTTGACGGGCGCGTGACGTCTGGAGGGCGGCGCTGGGGCCTGCTTGTCTCGCCACGTTTCAACAGTAGTCCTACGATAGTGAACAACACTCGACTGCAACCGGAAGAAAGGCGTAGTGACTACTGATCTGTCGTCGTTCGGGCCGGAACGGTTCTCGAGCAGGGAACTGTCCCGTCTCGAGTTCGGTGCGCGTCTATTGGACCTCGGCGAGGACCAGCGACTCCCCATCCTTGAGCGCTGCAAGTTCGTCGCGATCTTTGCCGACATGATCGACGAGTTCTTCCAGGTTCGCGTCGTGAGCCTGCAGGACAAGGTCGCCGCAGGCGTCCAGACGCCCTCAGTCGATGGCATCCGTCCCCGTCAGCAGCTCGAGGCCATCCGCGAACGCGTGCTCGAACTCGTAGAGCGCCAGGACCGCCTGATGCTGGACTCGATCCAACCGGCTCTCGCCAACGGCGGCATCAAGATCGTGCGTCACGATGAGCTCGACCAGGACGCGAAAGACAGCCTCGCGCGTTACTTCGACGAAAACGTCTACCCCGTGTTGACGCCCCTCGCGGTTGATCCGGGACACCCGTTCCCGATGATCTCCAACCTCTCGCTCAACATCGCCGTAACGGTGCGCGACGAAGTCACCAATGATGAGCGCAACGCGCGCGTCAAGGTGCCCAACTCGCTGCCGCGGTTCTTGCAGGCGAGCGAGAACGAGTGGATACTCCTCGAAGACCTTATGATCACGCACCTCGGCCAGCTCTTTCCGGGCATGACGATCGGTCGTGCGGACCTCTTTCGAGTGACGCGCAACGCGGACCTGACCTTGGAAGAAGACGAGGCCGACGATCTCCTGGTCGCCCTCGAGGTGGAGCTACGGCGTCGACGCTTCGGTGAGGCGCTGCGGGTAGAGATTCAGCGGGGCATGGACGAGGAGTTCTTGAAGCTGCTCATCACCCAGCTCAACCTCGACGCGTCGAACGTGTACGTGAGTGACGCCATGCTTGGCTTGAGTGACCTCTGGAGCCTCTACCGCCTCGATCGGCCGGACCTCAAAAGCGAAAGCTGGTCGCCCATCACTCCACGCCGGCTCCTCGACGGCGATCACGTTGGCGATGTGTTTGCTGCGATTCGTGAAGGCGACATTCTCCTGCACCACCCCTATGAGTCCTTTACTGACTCGGTCGAGTCCTTCACGGCGCAGGCGGCGGTCGATCCGAAGGTGGTCGGCATCAAGCAGGCGCTCTATCGAACCTCGGGTGACTCGCCGATCGTCGCGTCGCTCATCCACGCCGCAGAACGTGGCAAGCAGGTGGTCGCATTGGTCGAGTTGAAAGCTCGCTTTGATGAAGCCGCCAACATCGAGTGGGCAAAAGCCCTCGAAGACGTGGGCGTTCACGTTGTCTACGGCATCGTCGGCCTCAAGACTCACGGCAAGATCACTCTCGTGCTGCGATCAGAGGGCGACACGACCGCCCGCTACGTGCACATTGGCACAGGCAACTACAACGACAAGACGGCACGCATCTACGAGGACTTCGGCCTCCTCACTCGCGACACCGCGATCAGCCACGACGTCGGCGAGCTGTTCAATTTTCTCACTGGTTTCTCACGGATCGGCGACTACGAGAAGCTCATCGTGAGCCCGCTCTCGACACGAACACGCATCATCGAGCTCATCAAGGGTCAGCGCGATCGCGGTTCGGGCGGAAAGATCGCGATCAAAGTGAATGGCCTCACCGACCCGACGATCATCGACGCGCTCTACGAGGCGAGCATCGCCGGCGTCGAGATCCGTCTCATTGTCCGCACGCTCTGCTCGCTCCGACCCGGGGTTCCCGCGCTCTCGGAGAACATCAAAGTCCATTCGCTGGTTGGGGAGTTTCTTGAGCACTCGCGGATATTCATCTTCGGCGAGCCCGGCGACGAGGAGTACTCGATCTACATCGGCTCGGCCGACCTCATGGAGCGCAACCTCGATCGTCGCGTCGAGGTCGTGGTGCCGATCGAGGAGCAGGCGCTGCAGGCCGAGCTACTCGAGGCGTTTGAGATCACGTGGCGAGATGACCTCTTCACCTGGGTGCTTGGGACTGATCGACGCTGGCGCCGCCTGCAGCCGGTCAACAACTTCTCCGCCCAAGCGGAGTTCAAACGTCTGGCGATGGATCGGGCGCGATCCCTCTCACAGGTTTGACCTCCGTCGGCCGACGCCACTGAAGACTCGCGTAACACGCTCCGCCGAGGGGAATCGGCAACCAGAAGTTGACGAGCCGGTAGCCGATCACAGCGAGGATCGCCTCACTGTGGGGCACGCCGAAACCCACGAATGACGAGATGAGCACCGCTTCGACGACACCCAGCCCCGCCGGGGTGATCGGGATGGCTGCCAGGACGTTGGCGAGGCCGTAGGCGACGAGCAGATCGATCGGCGAGATGACGGAGCCAAACGACCAGAGAAAGACCCACAGGCACGTGGCGTCAAGAATCCAGTTGAGGGCGGCCCACGTGAAGGCCCACCAGAGGGTTCGACGATTGTTGATCAGCAACGTGATGCGGTCGGCCACCTTGCGCAGCAACGCGGAGATGGCGTCGGGATTGACCGAGGGCACGTGCCGGGCGACCACTCGAATCCACTCGTCAGCTCGTCGCTGTCCTCGTGTGATCAGCAGGATCGTACCGAAGAACGCAAGGAGCAAGAAGACTCCCGCAAGAGCGGCGAAGCCGTAGGCGGGGTTGAAGCCGTTGAGGGGAATCGAGATGACGAGCGCGATCCAAAAGATGATGTTGAGCACGACCGCCGAGCCCGAGCCTTGGGCCGCCAGGCCGAAGGCGTTGGTATCCCTTGGCACGCCGAGGTCGTTGAAGATCCGATACGAGAGCGCACCCGCGGGAGCCGTCCCGCCCGGCACCACGTGGCTGATGGCAAAGGCGGCCATATCGACGCACAGGGTGTTGAAGCGGCTCGGGGCGTAGGGGTAGAGCACCGTTCGGGTGAGTTCGACGTAGGCGAGGATGGCGGCGACTTCGAGCCCGACGGCCAGGATGACGAGGACCGGGTTCACCGAACCGAGCACTGAGAGCGAGTGTCGCGCATTGCCCAGTTGGGGCAGCACGAGGTACTCAAAGACGAAAACGAGGGAGCCAAAGCTGAGAATCAGGCGAATCTCACGGGGGAGCGCGAGTCGCTTCTTCGGGGCGGCGTCGGGCATAAGTGCTTCCTCTGGCGCTGCGGACAAGCGGCGCGGCAACCGGACAAGTGTAGTTGACGTCGTAGAATCATCTAAATGCGCACGCTCGTGGTTCTGCCCACGTACAACGAAATATTCAATATCGAGCTGATGCTGCGCACGCTCAACGAAATCGTGCCCGAGTGCCACGTGCTCGTGGTCGATGACGGCAGCCCCGACGGCACCGCGAAGCGCGCGCACGCGGTGGGGTCTCGAGCTTGGCGGCGTCGACGTGCTTGAGCGAAGCGCCAAGTCCGGCCTCGGTGACGCGTATCGGGCCGGATTCGCCTGGGGTCTCGAACGGGGCTTCGATCACTTCGTCGAGATGGACGCTGACTTCTCTCACGACCCCAAAGCGCTTCCTTCTTTGTTTGTCGCGGCGGAGAACTATGACCTCGTGATTGGGTCTCGCTACATCAAGGGCGGCCACATTCCCAACTGGCGTTTGTCGCGTCGACTGCTCTCACGAGGTGGCAACGAGTACGCATCGCTTGTGCTTGGTCTGAAGGTGGCTGACTCAACGTCGGGCTTTCGCGTCTACTCGGCAGCGGCGCTCGAGAAGATCGACTACGCGACGGTGCGAGCCGACGGCTACGGATTCCAGATCGAGATGACCTACCGCGCTCGCACCAACGGGGTGAGCATCGTCGAGGTGCCCATCACCTTCAAGGACCGCCTTCGCGGCGAGTCCAAGATGTCAAAGGCCATCGTCGTTGAAGCCTTGGGACTGGTGACGACATGGGGCGTGGAGCGCGCGTTCAAGAAGTACCGCGAGTCTCGCCGCCGCTAAAGCGGATCGACGAGGACCGAACCCAAGACGACGGCGAGCTTGTCGCGCGTCTCTTCTCGCTCCGACAAGGGATCGGACTCACTGACGATGCCGGCTCCGGCCCAGGCTTCAAAGTCACGCCCGCGCAACAACACGCCGCGCAGTCCGATCCACCACTCGCCATCGCCCGCTGCGTCAATCCATCCGACTGGTCCGGCGAAGACGCCGCGATCGTGCTCTTCGAGTCGACAGAGCAGTTCGTAGGCGCTCTCGCGCGGTATGCCGCCGACGGCGGCGGTCGGATGCAGCATGCGCAGCACTTCGAGCGCGTCGGGCGCAGGGCTCTCGCCGCTCCAGCGCGCAGTGATGCGTGAGCCAAGGTGCGCGACAGTGCGAAGCGTTACGATCGACGGCGTGGCGTCAGCCTCGATGTCCTCGTAGACGTTCGACAGGTTGCTCACAATCTCGTCGACGACGACGGCATGCTCGTGCAGGTTCTTGGTGCTGCCGAGCAGCCACGTCTCGTAGTCGTCTGGCGCGACGTTCTCGGGCAGGGTGATCGTCCCCGCGAGAGGGTGGCACTGAATCGCCTCGGCGCTGCGGCGCACGAGGAGCTCTGGGCTTGCGCCGATGAACCGTCGTCCGTCATCGGTCGGCACGCTGTAGAGGGTGCAGACCGGCTCGCGCGCGCGCAAACGATGGGCGATCGCGCCCGCGTCGATGACGTCGGGCACGGTGCCGAGGACGGCGCGGGCGAGCACGACCTTGTCGATCTCCTTGCGGCGAAGGATCTCGACCGCAAGAGCGACATGGTGCGCGTACACCTCAGGTTCGGGCTGAAACATCACTGACGTTGGGCGCTGCGTGACTTGCATCGGCTCAACGACGCTGTCATAGAGCGCTTGCCAGCTCTTGACGTCACTCGACGTCGTGAGCCAGGCCTCGCCCGTTACCAGCTGGGTCACGACGAACTCGGGCACGCATAGCGTGCCCGCGGCGTTGCGATCAAAGGGCAATGCGCCAAAGGCGGCGACGCCGCTTCCTGCGGGTCCGTCGTCGCCGAGGAGCTCATGGTGCGAGAGCGCTGAGGTTGCGCTGGTCGTTGCATCGAGACCCCCCACCAACTCGATTCGATCGACGACGCGTCCGGCTCCCATGCGGATCAACTCGGGGGTCTCTATGAGCCAGCCCTCGCGCGCGCCCAGCGTGCGTAGCGTCTCAATTCGAAGCGGGGCGAGGGCGTGACGAACGAACTTCACGCGGACCTCGTTGCGACGAACTGCTGGCTCAGGCCACCCATGATGCGCCGGTGGTTGACGGCGCTGAATCCAGCGCGATTCAACATGGTCACGATCTCCGCGGCGGTGGGGAGGTACGCGGTCGAGGCGGGCAGGTACCGATACGCGTCGCGATCTGAGACCAGCGATCCAATGAGCGGCACGACCGTTCGGAACCAGAAACGAAACCCGCTTCGCCAAATGCCCGAAGAGGGTTCTGCAACCTCGAGGAGGGAGAGCCGTCCTCCCGGGCGGAGCACGCGGGCCATCTCGCTGAAGCTCTTTTCAAGGTCAGTGAAGTTCCGAAGCGCGTACCCGCACGTCGCACCGTCGACGCTCGCCCAACGAAAGGGCAACGCCGACACGTCAGCCTGGACGCGATCGACGACGTCGCGCGCAGTGTGCAGCATGTTGTAGCTGAGATCACAGGCTACGGGTCGGTGCCCCTGCCGTGCGAGCTCGCGATAGAAGTCGCCCGTACCGGCGGCGACATCGAGCACGACGCTGTCACGAGCAAGACGTAGGTCATGGACGGCTCGACGGCGCCAGCGCTTGTCAAGTCCGAAGGTCATGAGGGTGTTCACAAGTTCGTAGCGCAGTGCGATGGCATCGAACATCGATCGAACGTGCTGTGTCTTCTCGTCACCGTGGGGCAGGGGAGTACTCAACAAGGCCTTACCGGTAGTAACGAAAGACCACTTGGGCGACACACGAAGGCTTTGGTGCGTCGCGCACTTCAACCACGACGTCGAGCACGACCTGCACGCCGCCGTTGACCTCGTCGATCGAAAAGAGCGTCGCGCCGGCGCGCACATCCGAGCCAACGGGCACGGGAGCGGTGAAGCGAACCTTGTTGGAGCCGTAGTTGACACCCATCGCGACACCGTCGACGTGCAAGACCCCGCTGAGCAGGACAGGAATCATGGACAAGGTGAGATAGCCATGCGCGATCGTGTGACCAAACGGGCCGGCCGCCGCGCGCACGGGATCGACGTGAATCCACTGGTGGTCGCCTGTGGCATCGGCGAACAGGTCGACCTGCTCCTGAGTCACGGTCTGATAGTCGGAGTATCCCAAATGGGTGCCGACGAGGGCGGTGAGGTCTTCGATGCTATTCACGTGCGTGGTCATGTGTGCCTCCGATCAAAACCTTATCCGTCACTTTCATTCACGAGTCTTGCCATAGGTGCGCCGGTAGGCTCGCTGCAATGACGTCCGTGACCAGTGAGCCCCATCACCGACAGATCGCTGACGGTGGTTTTCGAGCGGCGCTCTTTGGTCTTCTCGACGGTCTTGTCACTAACGTCTCGCTCATTTTGGGATTCGCCGGTGCCAATCCGGGCCACGATGTCGTGCGGCTTGCCGGACTTGCCGGTCTGGTGGCGGGCGCTTTCTCGATGGGTAGCGGCGAGTACCTCTCCATGCGCTCCCAGAAGGAGCTCTTCGAATACGAGATTGACGTCGAGCGCCGTGCGCTCGCCGCAGAACCCGAACTCGAACGCCAAGAGCTCAAGGCAATTTTCATCCAACGTGGTATTGACAACGAGTTGGCCGAGCGGTTATCGATCGATCTGATGGCTAATCCCGATCTCGCGTTGCGCACCCACACCCGCGAAGAGCTCGGCATTGACCCTTCGGCGACAGGTTCGCCGTGGCTCGCTGCGGGTTCGTCGTTTCTCTTCTTCTCCGTCGGCGCACTGATCCCGCTGCTGCCCTGGATCGTGACCTCGTTCGGCAACGTCATGTGGTGGTCTGTCGGGCTCGCGGGTGCCGCGACGATATTTGTGGGTGGCGCTGTCGGTCACTACACCCGACGCGGCGTCACCTTCTCCGCGGCGCGGGCGCTCATCATCATGGCGCTTGCCTCAGCCGTCACCTATGGCGTTGGCTACCTCGTGGGCGTGCACTAGCGACGATCGTTGTCGTTGTTAGGCCTGACAGAATCGCACGAGCCGGTCTTCCCGCTCGAGGCGAAAGCCCAGTGAGTCGTAGAGCTTCCTCGCCGACTCGTTGGACTCGTCGACGAACAAGACGGCGTCGCTGACGCCTTTACGCCACAGCACATTCAGGCCCTGGGTCACCATGACGCGACCGAGGTGGTGGCGCTGAAAGTCGGGGTGCACCGAGATGACGTAGATCTCCCCAAAGCGGTCCGGGTGGAGCTCGTGGACTTTGGTCCAACATGACGCGGCGATGCGACCGTCGATCTCGAGCAGCAAGAAGCCCGAGGGGTCGAACCACGGCTCGTGCGTTCGCTCCTCGAGGTCCGCGAGCTGCCACTCGCCCTGCTCCGGATGGTTCGCGAACGCTGCGTTGTTCTCTTCGATCCACGCCTCCTCGTCGCAGTGGCGCTCGAAGTTGCGCAGCGTGAAGCCGGGCGGGACCTCGTCAACGGGCACCGGCAGGGTGACGCGAAGGAGTTGGAGCATGCGGATGACGGTGCCATGGGCATGATCGCAGGCTTGACTGCCTCGCGTCCACCAGTCGACCACTTCGTGAACGGCGAGCAGGTGACCTAGCAGCTCGTCGTCGATGTCGCCGCCGGCCATCTCGACCGTGGCGTGTTCGTCACCGTTGGCCATGGCGTACTGCGTGAGGACGCCGTTGTCGTAGTAGAGCCAATGTTCCGCTCGCCAGTCGTGCACGACGATGCGTCGGCGACCTTCGTCGATGGCCTCGCGACCGAGGAGTGCCTCGGTTCGGTCGAGCAAACTCAGGACGTCGAGACGTTCCTGTGGCGTGAGTGAGAGGACACGCGACCACTGAGACGCCATAGTGAAAACACTATCGGCGTGAACTAGAGACTTCGACCGGCGACGCGAGTGAGGCGGCGTAGTAGCGCGCCCACGGTGCGCTCGGCCGCGACCAACTCGGAGTAGACGTCGGGCGCCATGGCGTCGCCCTCGGACTCAACAAGCGCCGTGATGCGAGCGGAGAGTTCGGTCATCGTGGACGTGATCGTGTTGAGTTCGGTCTGCATGCTCATCCCGGGCCACCCTTTCCCGGCGAGTCTCGCCGCGTCGGCGCATACTGTAATGGTCGATGAGCAACGTGACCGACAGCGAAACAACGACCCTCGAATGGTCGGTCATTGAGGCGCGTGGTGACGAGGCCGAGACATTCCTCCAAGGTCAGCTCAGTCAGGATCTGACTTCACTCGACGAGGGCGGCACGTGGACCCTGGTCCTCGCACCCGACAGCGTCGTGGTGACCGCTGCGCTGGCTGTGCCGCGACAAGGGGGCATCGATCTCGTCGTGCCGCGCCAACTCGCCGAGACGACGGCGGCCAGGCTTCGGCGTTTCCTACTCCGTACAAAGTGCACGCTTGTCGTGCGCGACGCGGATGCGGGCCCGTACGCGACGGTCGACGAGCTGATCGACGCACGTTGGCCCGGCGCCAATGAGTTCGCACGATCGCTCACGCCGCACTCGTTCGGACGCCATTTCGTTGACGCCACCATCTCTTTTCAAAAGGGCTGCTTCACCGGTCAAGAGCTCGTCGGTCGGCTGGATGCTCGTGGCTCGAGCGTTCCCTGGCGCTTCGTGCGGGTCACAGGGCCAAGCGTCGCCGTCCTTGATGACGTCCTCACCTCCAAGGGGCCGGAGGGTCCGAAGGGCCTTTCCAGTTGGCGCGAGCGTGCAGGACTGGTGGAGGGGCTCGGCGTTGCGCACCGTACGTTGATCGGCTCCGAGACTCCAGAAGGCGTAACCATCGAAGAGATCGAGTAGCCCAAAGTAACGTGATCGCATGGGGCGCGCGTGAGATTTAACACTGAGGGTCTCTTCATCAAGATCTCGGGCGTCACGACCGAAGACGACGCGCTCTTTTCGATTGGACTCGGGGCGAGCGCGATCGGATTCGAGTTTGGGGTCACCCCGCGTCAGATTGCTCCGTCAGCCGCCCACGACATCCTCCGTCGCCTTCCGAGCGGCGCGATCTCTGTGGGTGTGTTCCGCAACGAGATGCCGCAGCGCGTCGTCGAGATCGCGAACACGCTGGGTTTGAGCGCGGTGCAGATCGACGGCGCGATCACCGTCGACGAGCTCACATACGTGACTGAACGAGTGAACACGGTCCTGCGCACGGTGCCCGATGGCACGAGCCACCTCTCGCTGCTCGGCGGTGTCGACTACCTCGTCTTGCCGGAGATCGACGATCGTCCCGCGCTCGCCGACTCTCTGGAGCTGTTTCTTGACGCGGGCCCGCGCGTGCCGCTCATCGCGTCGGGTGGTCTGACACCCGCGAGCGTGATCGACGTAGTCCAGAACTTTCCCGTCTTCGGGGTCGACGTGCGATCAGGGGTTGAAAGCATCCCGGGGGTCAAGGATCCAGCGCTGCTCGGTGAGTTCATCGCCAACGCGAAGTGGGCCTACGACAACTCCTACGTCGAACGCCACTACGACGAGTGGACGGTGTAGCTACGGCCTATAGCGCCTGAAGATCACGCTGCCGTTGTGGCCGCCGAAGCCAAACGAGTTCGACAGCACTACGTCGACGTCCGCCACTCGTGGCTCGCCGATCACGATGTCAAGAGCGATCTCGGGGTCGATCACTGTGGTGCCAGCCGTCGGCGGAATCAGCTGATTCTGCAACGTCAACACGGACGCCACGCCTTCGAGCGCACCGGCGGCACCGAGCGAGTGCCCGAGGTGGCCCTTGATGGATGTCGTCGGCGGCGCGTCATCGCCGAAGACCTGACGAACGGCGTTCGCCTCGGCGAGGTCGTTCAGCGGCGTGGACGTGCCGTGCGCGTTGATGTGCGAGACGTCGCTCGGGGTGAGCTCTGCCTCTTCCAGCGCCAGCTCCATGCAGCGAACCGCGCCGCGACCGGTCGGGTCCGGTGCAGTGATGTGATGCGAATCGGCTGTTGAGGCAGCGCCGATCACTTCGGCGAGGATGGTGGCGCCCCGTGCGAGCGCGTGCTCCCACTCTTCGAGTATCAAGATTCCCGCGCCTTCGCCCATCACGAAACCGTCCCTGTCGATATCGAAGGGTCGCGAAAAGTCGAGGTTGGACAGCGCCGTCATGTTGCCGAAGCCGGCGAGGGCGATCTCGACGATGACGGCTTCGGCACCGCCGGCAACGGCCACGGTGGAGCGACCCGATGCGACGAGGCGCGCGGCATTACCGATCGCGTGCGTACCAGCAGCGCACGCCGTCGTCACCGTCTCACAAGGTCCGCCCAAGCCGAAGCGCATCGAGACGGCTGCCGTCGCGGCGTTGGGCATCATCATCGGCACGAGGAACGGCGACACTCGATCAGGTCCTCGCGAGGTGAGCACCGCATCTTGTTCGAGCGTGGTCTGCAGTCCGCCGATGCCTGTCGTGACAATGCAGCCCGCGTCATCGAAGTTTCCGCTGAGCCCACTTGAACGCCACGCCTCGTCGGCCGCCATCAACGCATAGAGCGCAAAGGGGTCAAGACGGCGCAGCTCCTTGGCGTTGCCGAGATGGCTGGCGTCAAAGGGAGCGACGCGCTTGGAGACGGGCGCCTCGGATTTCGTGAGCGCGCTCCAGAGGGCGTCGACGCCTTCTCCGGCGCACGTCAGGGCGCCGAGACCAGTGACGGCCACTCGGCGGCCGTGGATCGGCCCCGAGGGAGTAATGGCGACGCGCACTACAGCTTGGCGTAGATCAGTTCGAAGGCCTCGCCGACGGTTTTGATCTCTTTGAGCTCGTCTTCGGCAACTTCGATGTCGAAGGTCTCTTCGAGTGCCATGACGAGCTCTACGAGGTCCAGGCTGTCAGCGCCGAGGTCGTCGCCGAATGACGCGTCCAGGGTTACTTGTGACGGGTCGACGGCGAGCACCTCAACCGTGTCATCGGTAAATTTCGCCAGAGCTTCGTTGCGATCCATGGTGTTGCCCCTTTTTTCTGTCGCCCCATCGTACTCAAAGAGGGTGGTGCGAGGAGACGTTAGTGACCGAGTCCAAGGCCCCCGTCGACGTGGATCACCGTCCCTGTGATGTAGCGAGCGTGGTTACTGGCGAGGAACCCCACAGCTTCAGCGATATCGGACGGTTGGCCCGCGTGGCCGAGGGGGATCATGGCCAGCATCGCGTCGCGTGATGGCAAGTCGTACGTCATCTCGGTGTCGATGAGTCCGGGTGCGACGACGTTGACGGTGATCGAGCGCGACGCGAGCTCGCTGGCGAGCGAACGCGCCAGCCCGACGAGGCCGGCCTTCGCGGCGGCGTAGTTCGCTTGGCCGGGCGTGCCAACGAACGAAGAGACCGAACCGATGAAGATGATCGACCCCTTACGAGCACGCACCATGGACGCCATCGCCGCGCGGGCTGTGTAGAAGACGCCATCCAGGTTGGTCGAGAGCACCTCGCGCCACTGGTCATCGGACATGCGCATCGCGACGCCGTCGCGGGTGACGCCAGCGTTCGCGACGACTACTTCGACGGGACCGAACTCATCGACAGCTGCCTTCACTGCGGCGTTCACCTCTTGTGAGTCAGTGACGTTGACGACGAAGGATTTGGCGCAGCCGGCGGGAGCTGCACCCGAGCGGGAGAACGCGACGACGGTGTCGCCCTCTGCAATGAAGTGTTCGGCGATCGCGGCGCCGATGCCGCGACTCGCACCGGTGACGATGACGTGACGACTCATAGTGCGATCTCCTGTAGCTCGGCGAGGCTTTGGGGGGCGAGCTGGCGCTCGAAGGTTCGGATGCGCTTGGTGAGTCCCGTCAAGACGGCGCCCGGTGGCATCTCGATGGTCGTCGTCAGGGACTCGGGAAGCGCGAGCGTGGCGTCGAGGAACTGCACCGGTGAGGTGAGCTGACGGCGCAAGAGCTCGCGCCACTCAGCGGCGCTCGTGTGCACGTTCGCATCGACGTTCGAGATCAAGATCGCCTCGGTCGTGCCCCACTCGGTCGCGTCGAGTACGTCGTCGAGCTCGCTTTGGGCGGGCGCCATCAAGGGGGAGTGGAACGCGCCTCCCACCGGGAGCGGGGTCGCTCGACGCCACCCCAAGTCGCGATGTTGCTCCATAAGATTGTCAAGCCCCGCGCGTGTGCCGCTGACGACGATCTGGCCCGTGCCGTTGATGTTGGCGATCCAGACATCGTCGAGCGAATCCAGCTTCTCGCGCGCACCCTTGTCGCCACCCATCACAGCGACCATCGATCCCTCTTCAAGATCGGCTGCTCGGGCCATGGCCGAACCTCGCACGGCGATGAGACGTGCGCCTCCGTCGATGCCCAACAGCCCGGACGCGACGAGCGCCGAGAACTCACCGAGGCTGTGACCCATGAGAAATCGCGGTCGAACACCGAGGTCGAGCAGCTCGTAGAAGCCCACGAGGGAGAGGGCGAAGGTGGCGAGCTGGGCGCGGTCGGTGCGCACGACCTCGTCGTCGTCGGCGCCGAGCAGGAGCCACGCGACGTCAACACCAGAGACCTCGCTCACACGGTCGACGAGTGTCCAGTGAGAAGAGTCGCGCCAGGGCAGGCCCGCTCCGCCCGAGAGTGAGCCTTGGCCCGGAAAGAGCGCCACCACGTCGTCGCGAAACGAGGTCAGCTCTGACATGGTCGCCACAGTAACAGTGCCCGGAGTGGGACTTGAACCCACACACCCTCTCGAGTAAAGGCTTTTGAGGCCTCCGCGTCTGCCAATTCCGCCATCCGGGCCGCGGCGACCACGGTAGCAGGGAACCCTATTGTGCTTCCATGAAGGCTGACCTCTACTTGCAGCGCGTTGCACTCGAGCGACCGGTGCTGGCGAGTGATCAGCTGCACCTCGAACGCTCGCGGCTCTTCCTTCGAGTGAAAGATGGCGCGGTGGGATTCGGCGAGGTGTCACCCCAGCCGGTGACGCTGAACGGTGATCCAAGCGTGGACGATGTGGTCGACGAGGTTGCTGACGCGCTCGCTCGCGTGGAAGCCCTCGCCCAACGCGAGGGAGCGTTGCCAGCGTGGACTCGAATGGCGGGAATCTTCGCTGATTCGCCGCCGCGTCGCTTCGCCGGGGCGCTCATCGAGATGGCGCTCCTCGATCATGAGCTTCGTCACCGGGTGATGTCGATCGGCGAGCTCTGGCCACGACGCACGACGCCCCCGCGTCAGACCACGGTCTCGGCGCTCGACGAGCGCACGTGGGAGGTCTCCGAACTCGAAGCGCGCGTGCGCGTGAAGACGGCGCCAGGTGTGCTGAGCGAGCGCGCCCTGGAGCAGCTCTCACAGCTCCGCGTGCCGGTGCTGCTCGATTACAACTGCTCGGCGACCAGCGATGAGGACGTGCTCACCCAGGTCACAGCCGTTCGTGAGGTGGCCACACTTGACGCAGTCGAGCAGCCCTACGCGGTAGGGAACCTGGTTGATCACGCACGCCTCGCGACGCGCCTCGACGTCGCTCTCAGCCTGGATGAGAGCGTCCGTTCGCTCAGCGATCTCATCCAGATAAACCGCTATCAGGCAGCGTCCATGGTCTGTGTGAAGCCCGCGCGCGTGGGAGGGCTCGCGAACGCCCGCACGATCATCGCGCACGCCCAGCAGCTCGGACTGCGCGTCTATCTTGGTGGGTTCTTCGAGTCGCCCTACGCGCGTCGGGTGCACTGGGCGCTCGCGAGTGGGAGCGCCGTCACCGAGCCGAGCGATCTCGGCGACGTCGCGCTGGAAGACGCGGGTGGCCAGGTCACCGTCATCACGTCGAGCTTTGGTCGAGAGCCTTCTGCGTCGATGCTCGCGGCCGCTGAGTCGCTATCTGTTGGTTGAGGAACCCAGTCCTACACTGGAGCTATGGGGTCTCGACTCACCAAGCGACGCCTTGAAGACGTCCAACGTCAGCTGTCACATGCCCGCGAGAGCCTGGCGGTCTTGGAAGAGCAGGTGGTGGTGTGGAACGACGCGCTCGATGACGCGAGGATTCGCGCCCTCGTCTCAGAGACCCCCCTGCAGTCGAAAGAATACGATGAACTCTCGCGCCACGTGCAGGTGGCGAACGCCGAGATGAAGCGCCGATCGACGGAGGTTCGAGAACTGATGGCCCAGCGCGACGAGCTTCTGCGAGAGTGGACCCCAAAGGATGACAATGGATAAGCGTGTCGTAATCGCCGACGACGAGTCGATCATTCGACTCGATCTCAAAGAGATCCTCGAAGACGACGGCTACTTGGTGGTGGGCGAGGCGGCGCGCGGCGACGACGCGCTCGTCATGATCAAAGAGCACGAGCCTGACCTCGCGCTGCTCGACATCAAAATGCCCGGACTCGATGGCATCGAAGTGGCGAGTGCGCTGAAGGGATCCTCGACGGTCGTCGTTTTGCTCACGGCGTTCAGCCAACGCACGCTGATTGAGAGTGCTCGCGATGCCGGCGTCGCCGCGTACCTGGTGAAGCCCTTTCGCAGCAGCGAGATCCTTCCGAAGCTGGCCGCGATATTGAATCCCACGGCGAGTGAGCCGCTGGTGAGCGAAAGCTCGAGCGCTGACGACAAGATCGAGACGCGCGAGATCGTCCAGCGCGCCAAAGAGCTGCTGATGGCCGAGCGAGGCCTCGACGAGCCTGCGGCCTTCGAGGTGATCCAGCAGTCTGCGATGCGCGGGCGAACCCGCATGCGCGACGTCGCCCAGCTGATCCTCAAGGGTGAGTTCATTGGCTGAAAAATCGAGCGAGGCCGATCAGCGGCCGCTCGTACTGCTCGACGGCATGTCGCTCGCGTTTCGCGCGTTCTTCGCCCTGCCCGTCGACATCCAAACGTCGGCGGGGCTCGTCACGAACGCCCTGCACGGCTTCGCCTCGATGCTCGCGCTGCTTGTGGGAACACAGAATCCCCGCGCGGTGGCGGTCGCCTTCGATCTTGCCGGCGGCACGTTTCGCGACGAGCTGACCGAGGACTACAAGGGCGGTCGCGCGGCGACGCCACCGGAGATCGAGCACCAGTTCGATCTCATTCGCACCATGTGCGAGGCGTTGCACATTCCGGTGCTCGGCGTCGTCGGGTTCGAGGCGGACGACGTCTTGGCGACGCTCGCGACGTGGGGTCGTGACGCACAGATCCCTGTCGTCATCGTCTCGGGGGACCGCGACACGTTCCAACTCGTCGAAGATCCCTACGTGAAGGTTCTCTACAATCGCCGCGGCGTGTCCGACTACTCCTTGTACGACGAGGCCGGCATCTTCGAACGGACCGGCATCGAGTCCGCGCGCTATCCGCTGCTTGCGGCCCTGCGTGGCGACACCTCGGACAACCTGCCCGGCGTGCCCGGCGTGGGGGAGAAGACAGCGGCGAAGCTCTTCGCCCAGTATCAAGACTTCGACGAGCTCTACGCCAACCTCGGTTCCCTCACGCCCAAGCTCCGAGAGAACCTCGCCGCCTATGAAGGACGCGCGCGCAACAACGAGAAGCTGATGCGCCTCGTGCGCGACGTGCCGCTCGACTTCTCCTTGGAGGACATCACCCTCGGCGGGTGGCGTCGCGCCGAGGTGAACGCGTTCTTCGAGCGCTACGAGATGAACTCGATGCGCACGCGCTTCAACAAGCTGATGCAAGACGGCCTCCTCGGCGATCCGGCCGAGAGCGAAGAGGCAGATGCACCCGTGGTGGCAGTCGCGCCGGCGTTGACGCTCGTGCCCGAGTCGTCACTGGCGGCGGTGCTGACCGAGTCCGTCACCCCACTGGTCGCCTTCAATCAGGAACGCGTCGCCGTGTTGAATCCCATCTCTGGTGCCGTCGCGGTGGTCGACCGTGGCGAGTTCTTTGCCGCCGTCAGCGACATTCCCTTTGCGGGGCACGACGTGAAGGGCCTCTATCGTCTGGCGGGCGAAGCCGGCATCGAGTTGCAGGAACCGGCTGACGACACATCGATCATGGCGTTCCTCGTCGACGCCATCAGCGGGCACTACGAGCTCGCCGACGTCGCGCTGCGCTTCCTCGGTGAGCCGATCGAAGACACGCGTCCGTCGCTGTTCAGCGCGTCGAGTGACGAGACGCTCGTGCGCGACGTCCAACAGATCGCGCGCTTGCGGGACGTGCTGCGCTCCGAGATCGATCGCTGGGAGTTGAACCGCATCTATGAAGAGGTGGAGCTGCCCCTGGTTGCCGTGCTCGGCCGCATGGAGGCGCGCGGCATTCGCGTCGATGCGGCCATGTTGCGCACGATCTCTGATGAGTTTGCGACAGAAGCTCGCGAGCTTGAGGCAGAGATACAAAAGGTGGCCGGTCACGAGTTCAAGGTGAACTCACCCCAACAGCTCCAAGTCGTGCTCTTTGACGAGCTGGGCCTGACAGCGGTGAAGAAGATCAAGTCCGGCTACTCGACCGACGCGGCCAGCCTCGAGGCGATCGAAGACGAGCACCGCATCGTGTCGCTGATCCTTCGCTACCGCGAGATCGAGAAGCTCCGCTCGACCTACGGGTCACCGCTCATCGACGCGGTCGAAGACGACGGTCGTATCCACGCGATGTTCTCCCAAGTCGTCGCCCGCACCGGGCGGCTCTCTTCGGAGAATCCGAACCTGCACAACATCCCGGTGCGCTCGCTGGAGGGGCGACGACTGCGCTACGCGTTCGTGCCCACCGAGGGCTGGCTGGTCGCGGTGTCGGACTACAACCAGATCGAGCTGCGCATCTTGGCCCACCTCTCCCAAGATGAGGGGCTGCTTGCCGCCTTCGAAAGCCACGAGGATGTGCACCGCACCATCGCGTCCTCGGTCTTTGGCATCGCGTCCGATGAGGTAACCAACGAGCAGCGCGAACGCGCGAAGGCCGTCTCCTACGGTCTCGTGTACGGCATGGAGGCCTTCGGGCTCAGTCGACGTCTCGGCATTCCCGTTTCGGCCGCCAAAGAGATCATGAACAAGTACTTCGAGGGCTTTCCCAATTTGCGCGAATACCTCGACAATGTCGTGAAGGAGATCCGCATCCAAGGGTTTTCGCGCACGGAGTTCGGTCGCGTGCGTCCCTTCCCGGATCTCGCCACCGCCGTCGGCCCCCAGCGCCAAGCCGTTGAGCGACAGGCGATGAACGCGGGCATCCAAGGCCTCGCGGCGGACATCTTCAAGTCGGCCCTCGTGCGGCTCGACCGCGAGCTCACTTCACAGAACCTCGAGGCGCGGCTCATCCTCCAAGTGCACGACGAGGTGGTGGTCGAAGCGCCGGAGCACGAGAAGGAGCGTGTGAGTGAGATCATGGTCGACGCTCTCACGAATGCGGCGCGGCTGTCGGTGCCACTTGAGGTATCGCTCAGTTGGGGCGAGAACTGGGCCGCCGCTAAGGGTTGAGGCCTCAAGTGGTAGCATTGATTCCTGGGTTTACACCGGCGACCCAGCCCTATTGACGAGTCAGACCCCGGTGTGGTCGAACGAAAGACGTACCCCATGACGGACGGCACGAGCCTCCTCTCCACCCAGCAGATGGGCACTTTTGACGAAAACGGAAGCTACATTCCGCGTGTCATCACCGAAGACGACCTGGTCGGCACCGACCTCACCGCCCTCGTTGGCGACAGCGTCCTCGAGTTCGACGACGGCGACCTCGTCGTCGGCACGGTCGTCAAGATTGACCACGACGAAGTCCTCCTCGACATCGGCTTCAAGTCCGAGGGTGTCATCCCCTCGCGCGAGCTCTCCATCCGCAACGACGTCGACCCCTCAGAGATCGTCTCGATCGGCGAGCGCGTCGAGTGCCTCGTCCTCCAAAAAGAGGACAAGGAGGGACGACTTGTCCTTTCGAAGAAGCGCGCGCAGTACGAGAAGGCGTGGGCCAACATCGAAGAGCTCAAGAACCGCGACGAGGTCGTCAAGGGCGTCGTCATCGAAGTCGTCAAGGGCGGCCTTATCGTGGACATCGGCTTGCGCGGCTTCTTGCCCGCGTCCCTCGTCGAGCTGCGCCGTGTGCGCGAGCTCCAGCCCTACATCGGCAAGACCGTCGAGGCGAAGATCATTGAGCTCGACCGCAACCGCAATAACGTCGTGCTCTCGCGTCGTGCCTGGCTCGAAGAGACCCAGAAAGAGCAGCGCGGCGACTTCCTCTCCAACCTCAAGCCCGGCGAGCGCCGTCACGGCGTCATCAGCTCGGTCGTCAACTTCGGCGCCTTCGTCGACCTCGGCGGCATGGACGGACTCATTCACGTCTCTGAGCTCAGCTGGAAGCACATCGACCACCCGAGCCAGGTTGTCGCCGTCGGCGATGAGGTCGACGTCGAGGTGCTCGACGTGGACTTCTCAAAGGAGCGCATCTCTCTGTCGCTGAAGGCCACCCAGTCCGACCCGTGGCAGGTCTTCGCCGACAGCCACGCCGTCGACCAGCTCGTCTACGGTCGCGTCACCAAGCTTGTGCCCTTCGGCGCCTTCATCCAGGTGGGCGAGGGCATCGAGGGTCTCGTGCACATCTCGGAGATGGCAGCCCACCACGTCGACTCACCCGATCAAGTTGTCACCGCTGGTGAAGAGCTGTGGGTGAAGATCATCGAGCTCGACACGGCGCGCCGTCGCATCAGCCTGTCGATTAAGCAGGCGGCTGAAGGTGGCGAGGTCTCCGAGGAGTACCGCGAGGCGTTCGGTTCGCACGCCTATGACGCCGAGGGCAACTACATCGGTGCCATCGAATACGGCGAGTTCACGCCCGAGACCGAGGCCCAGGCCGCATGGGCGGAGTACGCCACTGAGGCCACGCCGAAGCCCGCCGAGATCGAAGCAGGGACCGAGCCGGGGACCGAGTCAGGGACCGCGCCGGAAGTAGAGACAACGGCGGAGTCGACGCCTAGCGAGTAGTCGGGGCGCGTTCGGCGCCCTCACCACTTTCGCGCATCGACGAAGTCCGTTGCGGGGCGATCCAACCACTGTGTGATCCTCATCGCGAGGATCATGTTGGTCGCGTACTTCGCCGTGCGCAGTCCGGTGAGCTGGGCGGGCGCGCAGCGAAGAACGCGCGCGAGTTCCACCCACGTGAGCTGATCGGCGCGGCGCTTCTCGTTCAACGCCTCGTAGAGGCGAGCGAGATTCCAACGCAACCGGCGGTCCGGCCCGACCTCGGGGAGGGCCGCCCCCTCACGAGGCGATGCCCCCGCAAGGAAGCTCTCGGGCGTGCGATTGAGCCAGCGCAACATGAACAGGGCGTGTTGGCAGGAGGTGTTGCGACGTCGCGCCATGTTGGCGAGGGTCGACGGGCTGATGGGATGATCGCGCCGTTGGTCGTTGAGGACTGACGAGAGCATCCAGATCTCGCGCGCGACGCCGCTCCAGGTGAGCCCTCGCGCGATGCGTTCGTCGTCCAGGGCGCAATGGAGCGCCACGGCGTCGAAGTCGTAGATGTCGCCCATGGCACCCCCGAGACGGTCGGTGACGGCGAGTCTAAAGACCGGCAAGCTCGCTTTCGGCCCGGGTGAGCGAGAGGGGATAGTGGCACGCAACCTGATGTCCCGTCGCGATCTCAACGAGTGGCGGCTCGACCTGGGCGCACTTGTCCGTTGCGTACGGACAGCGCGTGCGAAACCGACAGCCGCTTGGTGGGTTGAGCGGACTCGGCGGTTCGCCGCCGAGGACCTCGCCGTGCATCGGCGCGTCGGGATCGGCCTCGAGCGCCGCGCCGAGGAGGAACTTCGTGTACGGGTGTTCGGGCGAGTCGTAGAGCACGTCGGCCGGTCCGATCTCACAGATCTTGCCGAGATACATGACGGCGACCCGATCCGACACGTTCTTCACGACGGCCAGGTCGTGGGCGATGAACAGCAGCGTCAATCCGTACTCCGCCTTCAGGTCCTCGAGCAAGTTCAAGATCTGCGCCTGGACCGACACGTCGAGGGCGGAGACCATCTCGTCGCAGATGAGCAGCTTCGGTCGCATGGCGAGGGAGCGAGCGATCGAGATCCGTTGGCACTGACCGCCCGAGAACTGTCGCGCGTAGCGGTTGCCGTAGATCTCGGGGTCGATGCCGACCTTGTTCAAGAGGTCGGTCACAATCCGATCACGCTCTTCGCCTTGAGCGATCTTCCAGCAGTCGAGCGGCTCGGCGACAATATCCTTTACCCGGCGGCGCGGATTGAGCGAGCTGATGGGGTCCTGGAAGATCATCTGCATGCGCGTGCGCAGGTTGCGCAGTGCCTTGCCCTTTTGCGTCGTGAGCTCGATGCCCTCGAGCTCGATCGAACCGCTCGACGGCTCCACGATCCTCATGAGGGCCTTGCCGGTGGTTGACTTGCCACAGCCCGATTCGCCGACCAGCCCGAGCGTCTCGCCCTCGAAGATGTCAAAGCTGACACCCGCGACGGCACTCACGCGTCGACGATGCGACCCGAAGTTGACGGTGAGGTCACGGACCGTGAGCAGCGTGGGACGATCGCTCACGCGTGGATCTCCACGTCGACGGGCAGGGGATTCCAGCAGGCGAATGCGTGTCCGGGGGTATCGGAGGGTTGGAGCTCAGGGCGCTCTACGTGACAGCGGGCCGTTGCGTACGCGCAGCGAGGGGCGAACGCACAGCCCGGCGGCAGGTTGAGCAGGTTGGGCGGACGCCCGGGGATCGCGAGCAGTCGTGTGTGCGACGGATTGGAGATCTTGGGCGAGCCTTCGAGCAGTGCGCGGGTATAGGGCATGCGGTGACGCGCAAACACCTCGCGCGTCGATCCTGTCTCGACGATGCGCCCGGCGTACATGACGATGATGCGCGACGTGCGCGTCGCGACGACGCCCAGGTCGTGCGTCACGAGCACGACCGACATCTGCATCCGCTCTTTGATCTCGTCGAGCAGGTTCAAGATCTGCGCCTGGATCGTGACGTCGAGGCCGGTCGTGGGCTCGTCGGCGAGGAGGAGCTTCGGCGAACCGGCGAGGGCCGTCGCGATGACCACCCGTTGGCGCATGCCGCCCGACAGCTCGCCCGGGTAGGCGCGATAGCGCGCGACGGGCGAGGGGATGCCGACGAGCTCGAGCAGCTCGATCGCGCGCGCCTTGGCCGCTTCGCGACTCATCCCGAGGCGAACGCGAAGGATCTCATCGATCTGCTTGCCGATGCGCATGACCGGATTGAGCGAGGTCATGGGGTCCTGGAAGATCATGGCGACTTCAAGTCCCCAGATCGAGCGCTTGTCCTTCTCGCTCGCGCCAACGACTTCGAAGCCGTTGAGGAGCACCGAGCCCTCCACCGTGACCTTCTTTCGTGGCTGCAGACCCATGATCGTGCGCGACAGGACCGTCTTGCCCGAGCCGGACTCGCCGACGATGCCGAGGGTCTCGTTCTGGTCCAACGTGAACGACACGCCACCAACCGCGGCGAGCGGGCCCGTCGGCGTGTCGAACGTCGTGTGGAGGTCCGTCACGACGAGGAGCTGATCGGCGTCGCTCACAGCTTCACCTCCGAGACGTCGAAGTGCGATCGCAGTCGGTCGCCGATGAAGTTGAGACACAACAAGAACAGGCACATAGCGGCCGAGGGAAAGATGGCGAGCCAGGGATTGACCTGGAGGATCGAGAGGCTCTCGTTGATCATGTTGCCCCACGACGGCGTCGGGGGATTGACCGACAGCCCGAGGAAGGCGAGGGCGCCCTCGAGGGTGACGACCGTCGCGATGCCGACAAGCAGGAACGAGACGCCGATAGGCGCGATGTTGGGCAGGAGCTCTTTCATCAGGATCCGCCGGTCGGTCGCTCCTTGCACTTTGGCGGCGACGACGTAGTCCTTGGTCGCGACGTTCATGGTGGCGCTTCGGATGACGCGAAAGACGAGCGGAATCGAGGCGATGCCCACGACGATGATGATCTTGAGCAGCGAACGAGGCGTCCAGAACGACAAGACGGCGATCGTCGCGATGATGGCGGGGAAGGCGAGAAAGACGTACATGAAGCCGCTGAGAATCGTGTCGAACTTGCCGCGCCGGTAGGCGGCCAGCATGCCGAGGGGCGCGCCGATGCCAAAGCCGATGAGCATCGACCCGAGACTGACCTCAATCGACACCCGCGAGCCGTAGACGATGCGCGAGAAGATGTCGCGACCGAGGTCGTCGGTACCGAGGAGGTGGTGCAGCGAGGGCCCTACGTTGACTGCGTTGTAGTTCTGTGCCAGCGGATTGGGCAGTGGCAGCACGTTGGCGAAGATCGCGCCGAAGACGTTGAGTGCGAGCCATCCCACACAGATCCAAAAGAGGATCCCAAGTCGCCTCTTGCGCGCGGGTTGAACCTGGGTCGTCGCCTCTTCGACGAGCTCGTTGACGAAGAAGTTACTCACGGCTGATCCTTGGATCGATGACATTCGCGAGTAGATCGAAGCCGAAGTTGATCAAGATGACTCCGACCGAGACGACGAGCACGATGCCCTGGACAACGAGATAGTCGCTGCGCCCGATGGCGGCGATGAGTTGGTAGCCAAGTCCGGGGATGCTGAGAAGGAACTGGACGATGAATCCCCCCGCGAGCAGCCCTCCGATGTTGACGCCGGCCGTGCCCATCAGTGACACTGAGGAGGGTCGTAGGGCGTGACGCCACATGATGCGCCGCTGCGTGATGCCCTTGGAGCGGGCCATCGTGATGAACTCCTCTTGCAGCGTGGCGATGAGGTCGCTGCGCAGGACTCGGTAATAGACGACGAAGCTGCCCACTGCGAGCGTGACGGCCGGCAGCGCCAGGCTCTCCAAGTTGGCGATCCAGTCCGTGCCCAGCGACACGTACGACGAGGGGCCGGTGTGGGGCACGCCCAGCTTGATGGCGATCACGAGGACGAGCACCACGATGAGGACGAATGAGGGAATCGACAGCAGGGTGAAGCTGCCCGCGCTCAAGATGCGGTCGAGGATGCCGTCGGGCTTGCGAGCGCTGCGCATGGCCGTGGGAATGGCGAAGGCAAAGGCCAAGATCTGGCTCAGAACGATGATCTCCACGTCGATCGGCAGGGCCTGTTTGATGGTGCTCCATACCGAGGTTTCGGTGATAAACGAGGTGCCGAGATTCCCGCGTAGGACGTTTTTGATCCACACGAAGTACTGCTCGATAATCGGCTTGTTGAGTCCGAGTTGCTTATAGAGCTTGGCCCGATTGGCGGGGCTGTCCCCGGTGCCCAGAATCACTGCCGCGGGATCGCCGGGCAAGAGGTGGATGAGGTAGAAGGCCCCTACGGTGATGACAAAGACGATGCCGATCAACATGATCAGCCGCTTCAATAAATACCGGGCCAAATTTCCCCCTCGGAGACCTGCCTATCGACATTACCCAACGCCACAGGGCATTCTCGGCACGGGGCGAACGATGGCGCTGTGACAGGCCACAAGTACCGTGGTCGTGTGAAGAGGATCGCCATCATTGGCGGGATCGGTGCTGGGAAAACGGCCGTGACCAATAGACTTGCATCCCTCGGTTTTTCGGTCGTGGACGCTGATGAAGCGGCGCGACGCGTGGTCGAAAAGGGCAAACCGGCGTGGCGCGCCCTGCGCGACGCGTTTGGAACGGCCGTATTGACGCCCGAGGGCGATATCGACAGAAAGTTCTTATCAGACGTGGTCTTTCATGACGCCAGCGCGTTGCGCCGACTAAATCACATCACCCACGGCTACATCGGGGTCGAGCTCGACGAAGAGGTGCGAGCAGCGAGCGGTGAGTCCGTGTTCATCGCCATTCCGCTGTTCATGCCGGAGCACCGGGCGGCCCTCGCCCTTGACGAGGTGTGGGCGGTGCTCGCCGATCCGGCGACGGAGATCGCACGTTTGACCAATCTCCGCGGCTTCAGCGAGGACGACGCGCGGGCCCGCCTCGCCGCGCAGATGGGCGATGACGAGCGAGCGGCACTGGCCGACCGGGTGATCTGGAACGAGGGAACCCTCGAGGATCTGTACGCGCGCGTCGACGAGGCGCTCGCGGACCTGGTGACCCAATGACCGACTTTCTCGTCGAGTCGCTATTCCAACCAGCGGGTGATCAGCCGGCGGCCATCGCGAAGCTGACTGAAGGCGTCGACGACGGGCTGCGCTATCAGACGCTGGAGGGCATCACGGGCAGCGGCAAGACGGCGACCATTGCGTGGCTGGTCGAGCAAGTGCAGCGCCCGACGCTCATCTTGGAGCCGAACAAGTCGCTCGCCGCGCAGCTGGCCTCGGAGCTGCGAGAGATGCTCCCCACGAATCGTGTCGAGTTCTTCGTCTCGTACTACGACTACTACCAGCCCGAGGCGTACGTGCCACGCACCGACACGTACATCGAAAAGGACAGCTCGGTCAACGAGGAGATCGACCGGTTGCGCCACGCCGCGACCTCTTCGCTCCTCACGCATCGCGACACGATCGTCGTCGCTTCGGTGTCGGCGATCTACGGACTCGGCTCGCCGCTCGAGTACCGCGAGCGCATGCTGCCCCTCGAGGTGGGCATGCGCTTTGATCAGCGCTGGTTGCTGCGTCGACTCGTTGAGATGCAGTACACCCGTAATGAGCTGGTCCTTGACCGCGGCACGTTTCGCATGAAGGGCGACACGCTCGAGGTGCAACCGGCGTACAGCAACGAAGCGGTGCGGGTCTCGTTCTTCGACGACGTCGTCGAAGAGATCTCCTTCTTCAATCCGGTCACCCAGGAGCACCGGGGCAAGGTCAATGAGTTCACGCTCTTCGCGGCGTCGCACTACGCGACGAGCCTGGCGACGCTCCAGCGAGCGTGTGGCACCATCCAAGACGAGCTCGGCGAGCAGCTCGCCAGCTTTCAGGCGGAGGGGAAACTGCTCGAAGCGCAGCGCCTTCGCTCGCGCACCGAACACGATCTCGAGATGCTGGAGCAGACGGGCGTCTGCGCGGGGATCGAGAACTACTCGGCGCACCTCGACGGCCGCAAGCGCGGCGAGCGGCCCTTTACGCTGCTCGACTACTTCCCGTCGGACTTTCTCGTCGTGATCGACGAGTCCCACGTCGCGGTACCCCAGATTCGGGGTCAGTACGCCGGCGACCAAGCGAGGAAGGAGACGCTCGTCGAGCACGGCTTTCGCCTCCCGAGCGCGCTCGACAACCGTCCCCTTAACTTCGACGAGTTCATGCAGCTCGTGCCCCAGATCGTGTTTGTCTCGGCGACGCCCGGGCCGTACGAGATCGAGAACTCCGACCAGATCGTCGAGCAGGTGATCCGTCCCACGGGCCTGCTCGACCCCGTAGTGACCGTCATGCCGACGAAGAATCAGATCGACGACTTGCGGCTTCGTCTCGACGCGGTCGTCGAGCGGGGCGAACGAGCGCTCATCACGACGCTGACGAAGAAGATGGCCGAAGACCTCAGCGCCTTTCTCACGAAGGCCGGCTACAAGGTGCAGTACCTGCACAGTGACATCGACACCATTCAGCGCATCGAGATCCTGCGCTCGCTGCGCCTCGGTGAGTTCGACATACTCGTGGGGATCAACCTCTTACGCGAGGGCTTGGACCTGCCGGAAGTGTCGTTGGTGGCGATCCTCGATGCGGACAAGGAGGGCTTTCTGCGATCGCGCAGCGCGCTCATTCAGACGATCGGTCGCGCCGCGCGCAATGCGAACGGCGAGGCGATCCTCTACGCCGACAAGATCACCGACTCGATGCGTTCTGCGATCTCGTTGACCGAGCGGCGCCGACACGCGCAGATTGCCTACAACGAAGAGCACGGCATCGAGCCCCAGACCGTGACGAAGAACGTGGCCGACATCTTGAACCGGCTGCGCAGCGAGTCGCCTCGTGAGGTCACGGCCAAGCAGCACGGCATCTCATCGCTCGAAGAGTTCCTGCCGGACGATCTGAGCCTCGAGATCGCCCGTGTCGAAGAGGCGATGCTGAAGGCGGCGAGCGACTTGCGCTTCGAAGAGGCGGCCGTCTTGCGCGACGCGCTGCAGACGCTCCAACGCCAGATGATCGCCCCCGTCGCCAGCCTGGCGGACGAAGTCGAACCGGTAGATTCCCCCTATGTCTAAGTCGATTCGCATCCAGGGCGCGAAGGTGCACAACCTGAAGAACCTGTCGGTCGAGATTCCACGTGACCAGCTCGTGGTCTTCACGGGTCTGTCGGGCTCGGGCAAGTCCTCCCTCGCCTTTGACACCATCTACGCAGAGGGCCAGCGCCGGTACGTCGAGAGCCTGTCGGCCTACGCGCGACAGTTCCTCGGCCAGATGGATAAGCCTGACGTCGAGTTCATCGAGGGACTCTCGCCCGCGATCTCGATCGACCAGAAGACCGCGTCGCGCAACCCGCGTTCGACGGTCGGCACCATCACCGAGATCCACGACTACCTGCGACTGCTCTTCGCGCGCATCGGCGTGCCGTACTGCCCCAACTGCGGCAAGGCCATCACGAGCCAGACGCCCCAGCAGATCGTCGACCAGGTCCTCGCGCGTCCCGATGGCGAGCGCTTCCTCGTGCTCGCGACGGTCGTCGAGGGACGAAAGGGCGAGTACAGCACGCTGCTCAACGAGCTGGCGGGCCAGGGCTTCTCGCGCGTGCGCGTCGACGGCATCGTCATGGAGCTGTCCGAGCGCGACTCGCTCAACCTCGCGCGCTACGAGCAGCACACGATCGATGTCGTGCTCGACCGACTGACCGTCAAGGCGTCCAACCGCCAGCGCCTCACCGAGTCGGTCGAATTGGCGCTGAAGCTGACCAAGGGCGTGGTCAAGTTCCTCTTCCTCGATCCCGAAGAGATGGTGCAGTTCTCCGAGAAGATGGCGTGCAGCGACTGCGGGATCAGCTTCAGCGAGCTTGCCCCACGTGACTTCTCCTTCAACTCGCCCTACGGTGCCTGTCCGGTGTGCACTGGGCTCGGGACGCGCTTCGAGGTGGCACCTGACCTCGTCGTGCCCGACGACACGCTCTCACTCGCCGAAGGTGCCCTCGCGCCGTGGGCGGGCGCACGCTTCAAGTATTTCGAGCGGCTGATCGAGGGCATCGCGACGCTTGGCGGCTTCTCGGTCGACACCCCGTGGAAGAAGCTGAAGGCGAAGGATCGCAAGCTCATTCTCTACGGCGTCGACAAGAAGTCGGTCCCGGTGCGGTACCGCAACCGCTACGGACGGGTGCGCACCTACGAGACGACCTACAACGGCATCGTCGAGTGGCTCGAGCGCAAGCGCAACGAGGCCGACGGCGACTGGTCGCGCGAGCAGGCCGAGCAGTACATGCGCGAGGTCGAGTGCACGACATGCCACGGCCAGCGGTTGAAGCCCGAAGTCTTGGCGGTGCGCGTGCACGATCGCAACATCGCCCAGGTCAATGCGCTGACCATCGACGAGGCGATCGACTACTTCACCAACCTGAAGCTCACCGACCGCGAAGAGGCGATCGCCCACCAGGTGATCAAAGAGATCGTCGAGCGGCTGACCTTCTTGCTCGATGTCGGACTCGACTACCTGACATTGAGCCGGGCCTCGGCAACACTGTCGGGCGGTGAGGCTCAGCGCATCCGCCTCGCGAGCCAGATCGGCAGCTACCTCGTGGGGGTGCTCTACGTGCTCGACGAGCCCTCGATCGGGTTGCACCAACGCGACAACCGTCGCCTGATCGCCACACTCGAGCGACTGCGCGACCTCGGCAACTCGGTCATCGTGGTTGAGCACGACGAAGAGACGATTCGCCTGGCTGACTTCGTGCTCGACATCGGCCCGGGCGCGGGGGAGTTCGGTGGCGAAGTCGTGCACGCCGGTTCCTACGAGTCGCTCTTGCAGAACGACAAGTCGCTCACGGGTCAGTACCTGTCGGGCAAGAAGTCGATCGCCATTCCCGCTGAGCGCCGCAAAGGCGACGGCAAGAAGCTCACCGTCAAGGGCGCGCGGGCGAACAACCTGCAGAACATCACGGTCGACATTCCACTCGGTGAGTTCGTCGCGGTCACGGGCGTGTCCGGGTCGGGCAAGTCCTCGCTCATCAACGCGATTCTGCTCGCCTCGCTCGAGCGTCAACTCAATCGCGCGAAGACCGTGGTCGCCGAGCACGACACCATCCTCGGCGTGAAGAACCTTGACAAGGTGGTCGCGGTCGACCAGCAGCCGATCGGTCGCACGCCGCGGTCGAACCCCGCGACGTACACGGGCGTCTTCGACAAGATCCGCAAGCTCTTCGCCGAGACCCAAGAGGCGCGGGTGCGCGGCTATCAGCCCGGCCGCTTCTCCTTCAACGTGAAGGGCGGTCGTTGCGAGGCCTGTGCGGGCGACGGGACGATCAAGATTGAGATGCACTTCCTGCCCGACGTGTACGTGAACTGCGACGTCTGTCACGGCGCGCGCTACAACCGCGAGACGCTCGAGATCCTCTATCGCGGCAAGTCGATCGCCGACGTGCTCGATATGTCGATCGCCGACGCGCTGGAGTTCTTCGAGCGCCAGCCGCTCATCTTGCGACACGTCCAGAGCCTCTATGACGTAGGACTCGGCTACGTGCGCCTTGGCCAGCCGGCGCCGACCCTCTCGGGAGGCGAGGCCCAGCGCGTGAAGCTCGCGACGGAGCTCGCGCGTCGTCCGACCGGTCACACGCTCTACGTGCTGGACGAGCCGACGACCGGCCTGCACTTCGAAGACGTGAACCGGCTGCTGCACGTGCTGCACCGTCTCGTCGACCAGGGCAACACGGTGCTCGTCATCGAGCACAACCTCGACGTCATCAAGACCGCCGACTGGGTCATCGATCTCGGTCCCGAGGGTGGTCGACGTGGCGGCAAGGTCGTCGGTGAAGGCACGCCCGAGGCGATCGCGAAGCTGAAGACGGCCACCGGAACGGTTCTTAAAGAGGTGCTCGCCGGCCACGGTCGGGTCTGATGCTCGACAAGCCCAAGGGCATCCCGCGCCAGAGCGGGTGCTACTTGTTCCGCAACGCGGCGGGCACCATCATCTACGTCGGCAAGGCCCGCATCCTCGCCCAACGCCTGTCGAGCTACTTCCAGCGCGAGGCCGCGTTGAGTCAGAAGACCCAGCTGATGATGGCCGAGGCCGCGTCGGTCGAGTGGATCGTCACGCCCACCGAGCTCGACGCGCTGATCCTCGAGAACGAGCTGATCAAGGACAACCAGCCGCGCTACAACATGCGCCTCAAGGACGACAAGAGCTTCCCGTTCGTCGCGCTCGACGCACGCACGCCGTTCCCCGCGCCTTACATCACGCGCGCCTCGCACGTGAGGGGGGTGCGCTACTTCGGCCCGTTTGGTGACGTCGGCGCGTTGCGCGCGACGATGGACGAGCTCCTGCGAGCCTTCCCCCTGCGGTCCTGCTCCAAGCACAAGTTCCTCTACCAGCAGCGGATCGGGCGGCCCTGCCTGCTCTATGACATCGGCAAGTGCTCGGGGCCCTGTGTCGGTCACATCGACGAGGATGGCTACGCGCAGCTCGTCCAGTCCTGGGCTCGGTTCTTCGAGGGCGACGTGCGCCAGCTGCGCAGCCTGCTCGAACGTCAGATGCACGATGCGGCGGAACACCAGAACTACGAAGCCGCGGCGCAGGCTCGTGATGGGCTGGAAGCGCTCGAGCGAGCAGCCGGCGCCCAGAGCGTCGTGCTCGACGACCACTCGAACCTCGACGTGATCGCCGTCGCGAGCGCGGGAAGCCGCACCGCGCTGGTGCGCTTTCGCGTGCGCTTCGGGCGTGTCATCGGGCGCAGCGTGCACCTCGTTGATCGTTCGCTGGACGAAGACGACGAGGAGATCCTCGAGAACGTGCTGACCGAGCTCTACGTGGACGCGGAGTCGGTGCCCGGCGTAGTGGTCGTCCAGAGCGAGGAGCTCGCAACGCCACTTGTCGCCGAGTACCTCTCGTCTGTGCGGGGACGACCGGTCGAGGTGACCGTGGCCCAACGGGGCAAGCGCCGGCGCGTCGTCGAGCTCGCGGCCAGCGACGCCCAGGCGGTCATCTCGCGCGACTCGCTCCGCCGTCAGGCTGACCACAACGTGCGCGCGCGAGCGCTCCAAGAGCTCGGCGCGGCGCTCGGGCTCGAGCAACCGCCCTATCGTGTCGAGTGCTTCGACATGAGCCACCTTCAGGGCACGAACTACGTCGGCTCCATGGTCGTTTTCGAAGACGCGTTGCCGATCAAGCAGGACTATCGGCACTTCAACGTGCGCGAAGTCCTCGGCAACGATGACGTGGGGGCCATGGAAGAGGTCGTGCGACGACGGCTCTCGCACTGGGAGGAGCATCAGGGCACCTCGAAGTTTCGTCGGGCCGACCTCATCATCATCGACGGTGGACTGCCGCAGCTGCACGCCGCGGAGAAGGCGGCCCGTTCGCTCGACCTGTTGGGGCTGGTCGAGTTCGCGGCCCTCGCCAAGCGCGAAGAGCTGCTCTACCGACCGGGCAGCTCAGTGCCGATCGTGCTCGAGCGCGGCTCCGAGTCGCTCTACCTCGTCCAGCGCATCCGCGATGAGGCGCACCGCTTCGCGATCACCTTTCACCGCTCGAAGCGCGGACGCTCGATGGTCGCGTCGTCGCTCGAGGGCGTCGAGGGCCTCGGTCCGGCGCGCCGCGAGCGCCTACTCGAAGCGTTCGGGTCCCTCAACGCGCTGCGTCAGGCGACGCGTGACGAGCTCGACGCACTCGCGTGGCTGCCGAGTGACGTCGCGACGAGGCTCTACGATCACTTACGGGCGCCGACGGCGCCTCGACCCACGAAGGGCAGCGACGATGAGTGAGGTACTGCTGGTCACCGGCATGTCGGGGGCCGGACGCTCGACGGTGTCGGCCGCACTCGAGGACCTCGGGTGGTTCGTGATCGACAACCTCCCGCTCGAGCTCGTCGTCAGCGCCGGTGCGCTGGCTTCGGCCGGCACGCGAGAGTACACGGGCGTCGCCTTCATCGTGGGACGCGCCGCCGGTCTCGAGCCCGAGACACTGCTGCAGGTCGAGCGCGAGCTCAAGAGCGCGCACGAGAACGCGAAGATCCTCTTTCTGGACGCGCCCGATGAGGTCCTCATCCGGCGCTTCGAGGGCAATCGCCGCCGCCACCCCTTGCAGGCGGCGACGCTGGCTGAATCGATCGCCGGGGAGCGCGAGCTGCTCGCGCCACTGCGTGACGCGGCCGACCTCGTGATCGACACCGGTCTCATCAACACCAATCAGCTGCGCCGACGGATCGTCGAGACCTTCACCGACGTCGACTCGCTCGGCTCGCTGCGCGTGTCGCTGGTGAGCTTCGGTTACTCCTACGGTATCCCTCGCGACGTGGACCTCGTCTTTGACTGCCGGTTCCTGCCGAACCCCTACTGGATCGAGGAGCTGCGACCGCTCACGGGGCTCGACGAGCCCGTCGCTGAGTACGTGCTCGACCAAGAGCCCGCCCAACACTTCTTGAACGACGTGGTGGGCCTGCTCGGTTGGCAGATCCCCGCCTTCGCCCTCGAAGGAAAGTCGTACCTCTCGATCGCGATCGGCTGCACCGGCGGACGGCACCGCAGCGTCGCCATTGCCGAAGAGATCCGTCGGCGTCTCGGCCTCGAGCACGCCGTGTTTCACCGCGACATCGCGCGATGAAGTTCGTCGCGGTGGGTGGGGGACACGGCACCGCCGTGTCCCTGCGAGCCCTGAAGCGTCTGTCGCCCAACGTCACGGGTGTCGTGTCGGTCGCCGACGACGGGGGGTCGACCGGGCGTCTTCGCGCGATGCTCAACGTCGCGGCGGTGGGCGACATTCGAAAGTGTCTCGTGGCGCTGGCCGACCCCGCCAATCCACTGACCGCGTCGTTCGAGCACCGCTTCACCGTGGGCGAGCTCAGTGGCCACGCCGTCGGGAACCTGCTGCTGGTTGGCCTCATCGACGCGACCGGCAACCTCGAAGAGTCGGTGCGCGCCCTCGCCCAGGTGATGGGCGTGACGGGCACCATCCTGCCCGCGAGCTCAGAGGGCGTAGTGCTCGTCGCGACGACCGAAGAGGGAGAGACCCGCGGTCAGACCGAGGTCGCTCGCACCTCGGCGATCCGACGGATCAGCCTGGAACCGGCGAGGCCCGCGGCGCCGATTGACGCCGTCGAGGCGATCGAACGCGCCGACGTGGTCCTGATCGGCCCGGGTTCGCTGTTCACGAGTGTCATCGCCGCCTGCGTCGTGCCCGGCATCACCCAGGCGCTCGCGGGTACGAGAGCGAAGAAGATCTACATTGCGAACCTGCACCCCGAGGTGCCCGAGACCAAAGGGTTCACGCTGCAAGACCACCTCGACGCGCTCGAGCGTCACGGCGTGCACGTCGATCTCGTCCTCGTCGACGAGCGGTCGTCGTTTTGGAACGACCCGTCGAGCGTGGAGCGGCGGGTCGTCGACCTCTCGGGCAGAAATGGCCTCGTGCACGATGTGCAAAAATTGGCGGTGGCCGTCTTCGAGGCTGCGCCAGAGACAACGTAAAGGAGAAGCCAGTGGCAACACGGGTCGCGATTAATGGATTTGGGCGCATCGGGCGCGGCTTCTTGCGAGCCGCCCTCGCCGACCCGAGCGTCGAGATCGTCGCTTTGAACGACCTCGTGCCGCCGGCAACGAACGCCCACCTCCTGCAGTACGACTCAACCCAGGGCATCCTTGACGTGCCGGTCAGCGTGAGCGAGAACTCGTTGCAGGTGGGAGAGCGCACGATCAAGGTCTTTGCCGAGCGCGACCCGGCCACGCTGCCCTGGGGTGACCTCAAGGTCGACGTGGTGATCGAGTCGACGGGCATCTTCACCACGCGTGAGGCGGCGGCGAAGCATCTGGCGGCGGGCGCGAAGCGCGTGATCATCTCTGCGCCATCTCCCGACCCCGACGCGACCTTTGTGATGGGCGTGAACGAGCAGACCTTCAAGCCCGAAACTGACCTCGTCATCTCGAATGCATCCTGCACGACGAACTGCTTCGTGCCGATGGTGAAGGTCCTCGACGACGCCTTCGGCGTCGAGGCGGGGCTCATGACCACGGTGCACGCCTACACCAACGACCAGAACCTGCTCGACCTCGCCCACAAGGACCTGCGTCGCTCACGAGCGGCCGCGATCAACATCGTCCCCACCTCGACGGGTGCCGCCCGGGCGACGAGCCTCGTGCTGAGCTCGATGAAGGGCAAGCTCGACGGCACCTCGCTGCGCGTACCGATTCCCGTCGGAAGCATCACCGACTTCACGGCCGTGCTGCCGACGACGACGGTCGGTGCCGTGAACGACGCGTTCCGCGCGGCCGCGGCGGGTGTGCTCTCGGGGTACCTGGTGTACACCGACGAGCCGATCGTGTCCTCGGACATCGTGGGCAGTCCCGCGTCGTGCACGTTCGATTCGCTGATGACCATGGTCCAGCCCATTGACGGCGCGAAGTGCCTCGTCAAGGTGTTCGGCTGGTACGACAACGAGTGGGGCTACTCGAATCGACTGGTCGACCTCGCCCGTTACGTGGCGGGCTAGCCGTGGCGCTCTCGCTACCCACGATCGAGCGATGGGAGAGCCTCGATGGCAAGCGCGTGCTCGTGCGCGTCGATTTCAACGCGCCCGTCGAAGAGGTCGACGGCGTGCTCACCGTGACCGACGACTTTCGTCTGCGCGCTGCGGTGCCGCTGTTTGAGGCGCTGCTCGAACGTGGCGCGACCGTCATCGCCTGCACCCACTTCGGACGGCCTGGTGGGCGAGTTGACGAGCGCTTCAGCGTCGCACCGCTTCGTCGTGCGCTCGCGCCGCTGTGCCCGAACGTCGAGCTCCTCGAGAACCTGCGCTTTCATCGCGGCGAGGAGGACAACGACCCGGCCTTTGGTGCGTCACTCGTCGAGGGGTTCGACTACTACGTGAACGAAGCGTTTGGCGCGTCGCACCGGCCCCACGCGTCGATCATGATTCCACCAACACTGCTCCCGAGTGCGGGCGGGCCCAATCTGGTTCGCGAGGTGTCGACGCTGCTCGGCCTGCTCGACGCGCCCGACCGGCCGTTCGTGGCCATCACGGGCGGCGCAAAGGTGAACGACAAGCTCGCCATCATGAAGGTGCTCGCAGCGAAGGCTGATGTTGTCATTGTCGGCGGGGGGATGGCCTTCACGTTCGCCGCGGCGGAGAACCGGCTGATCGGCAGTTCGCTCTTTGATGCCGACTACGTCGGGGAGTGTCGCGAGCTCTTGGACGGCGGCAACGTGCTGATCCCCGTCGACGCTCGGGGCCTTCCGACCTTTGCCCGCTTTGGCCCCGAGGGCGGACCCGACAAGGTCGTCGATTTCGGCGAAGACATTCCCGACGACTTCGTCGGGCTCGACATCGGTCCCTCGACCATCGAGATCTTCGAAGCAGCGATCAGCACCGCGCGGACGATCCTGTGGAACGGGCCGATGGGCGTGTTCGAAGACCCTCGCTTTGGCGCGGGCACCGAAGCAGTCGCCCGGGCGATCGCTCGCACCCCGGCCATCAGCGTGGTGGGCGGTGGCGACTCTGTCGCGGCGCTCTCTTCGTACGGGCTCAGCGACGACGTGAGCTTCGTGTCGACCGGTGGGGGAGCCTCCCTCGAACTCGTGGAGCTCGGTGACCTGCCGGGCCTGCGTGCCCTGCGCGAGAGCCCCTGGATCTAGATGCGCGGACGCCCCCTCGTCATCGGCAACTGGAAGATGAACCTCGACTTCGTCGAGGCGCTGCACCTCGTCCAACAGCTCGGCGTCTTGATGAAGAACCACCCGGTCGAGCACACCGACGTGGTCGTCGCGCCGCCCTTCGTGGACCTGCGCAGCGTGAGCTCGGTCATCGACGCAGAACGTCTCGCTATCGGTCTCGGCGCGCAGCATGTCAATCCCCACGACAACGGCGCCCAGACGGGAGAGATCAGTACCTCGATGCTCCAGCGTCTCGGCGTCGAGTGGGTCATCGTCGGCCACTCCGAGCGGCGCACGCACTACGCGATGAGCGACGACATCGTCGCATCAACGCTGCGTAGCGTCGTGCGCGCGAGTCAGCACGCCGTGCTCTGTGTCGGCGAGGATCTGTCGCTTCGAGAGGCGGGCGATCAAGAGGTCTTCGTCGAAGGACAGCTCTCGAGCGCGCTGCGCGGACTCGAAGAGCGCTATCACCCTTTGATCACCGTCGCGTACGAGCCGCTCTGGGCGATCGGCACCGGCGTCAACGCGACCTCCGAGCAGGTTCGCTCGATGACCAACTTCATTCGCCGCGTGCTCTCGTCGCTCTCTCTCGGCACGCCGCAGGTGCTCTACGGGGGGTCGGTCAACCCGGAGAACGCCGACTCGTTGGTGCGCGAGGGCGAGGTCGACGGCTTCTTGGTCGGCGGCGCGTCACTCAAAGCAGAGTCGTTCTACGCCATCCTTCAAGCGTGTGACGACTGCTACGCTATAAAGCGCTAATCGGAGGACCCAATGCTCACCTGGGCAATCATCGCAATTGAAGCCATTACTGCTGTGTCCCTGATCTTTCTTGTCCTGTTGCACTCAGGCCGCGGAGGCGGCATCTCTGACCTCATGGGTGGCTCGATCAACGCTGCGGCGTCCGGCTCGACCGTCGTTGAGAAGAACCTCGACCGGATCACGATCGCGGTGGCCCTGGTGTTCACCTTTGCCACACTGGCGCTCGACCTACGCCTGCAGTAACGGCGATGCCCTCGCGTCGCGGCTGGCTCGCGCTGGCGTTGGGTGCAGTGTGCCTATGCGCAGCGGCCATCCCGTTCTCGTTTTCTAGCGCCGCTTCGAGCGCCAACGAGAACGAGAACTCCCAGACGCTCGATCTCGCTCTGCCCGGGCCTTTTAACGGCTGCTCGTTTCTCAGCCAGGATGCGACCCCGACCTCAAACGCCATCCTCGACCTGATCCTCCCTTCTGCGTTCATCACCGAGCCGAACGGCGTCTTGGAGGGCGAGGATGGGCCAATCTCGTCGGCAGAGCTCACCTCACTCTCGCCCGAAACTGTGCGCTACACGATCGCTCCGAAGATGCGCTGGAGCAACGGCGTCGCCTTCACCGGCGAAGACCTCGTTGACTGGTGGAACGAGGCGCGCACTCTCGCAAGCGTCGACTCCGACGGCTATCGCGCGATGAAGTCGCTCGTCGTCTCGAAAAACCACCTTTCGGTGACCGCGGTCTTTGCGACCCCCTACGCCGACTGGGATCTTCTCTTTCGTGACATCGAACCGCCGGGTACCTCGGAAGGATGTGCGGTGAGCAACTTGCTCACCGAACCTACCCTTGGTCCTTACGACGTGACGAGCGCCACACCCGATCGACTGGTGCTCAACATGAACTCGGCATGGCCGCTCGATACCAATCGATTCGGGCGCATCGTCATCACCGACTCGCAAGACCTCCCGAGCGCCGGCAGCGTGAACTTCGCGGACTACTCGATGACGGTGAATCGAACGACGGTGGTCACGCTCAGCAATCGTCCCACGCTGTCTAGCAAGATCGCATCCTCGAGCAATATCGAAGAGCTGACGTTCTCACCGACTGCCGCAACGACGAGCCTCCTCGCTGTGCGCGAAGCACTCAGCTGGTCGATCGAACGTCAGTCGTTGATCGACACGCTCTTCGGTGCGGTCACCTACTCACCGTCGATTGCGGCGTCGGCTATCTTCTCCCAGGGCCAGACGGACTATCCGGGCGGCACAGGATCCAACCCGGTGGGACAGACGACGACCACGACAACGCCCACAACGACGAACACGTTGAACGATTGTGTGTCGTGTGCTCTTTCGATCCTGAGGTCGAGCGGATTCGTGCGCACGTCCGCGGGCTGGGAAAGCGGCGCCGGCGAGAAGCTCTCGGTGCGACTCGGGGTCGGACCGAGCGCGCTGGATCACGCGGTAGCGTTGCTCGTCAAGGCCGACTGGTCGAAGATCGGCGTGCCGTCAACACTCGTCAATGAGGCGTCCGAGATTGGCGCGGCCGAAGCTTCTGCGTTCGGCAGGGTCGACGTGGCGGTCTTCGCGCGCCCCACAACCACCACTCCTGCGTATGCTGCCCGCTCGTGGGCCGGACCCGCGTATCCCGACACGTATCCGAGCGGCGTGCGCACGCCTCACCTAACGACGCTCTTCGATCAAGCGAGAGCGATTTTCAATCCCGTGACCGCGTCGGCCACATGGTTGAAGCTCGATCAAACGATCATGACGGACTTCTGGGTCCGTCCGCTATTTACAGCTCCGTCGCTCACCATCTGGTCCACGCCGCTCTCGATGGTTGCGAACAGTTTCACCGTCGCCGGATTCGTCGATCAACTACCGACATGGTCGAGAGTACCGACGACTGCCACCACATAGCGATTCGGCTTTTGGCGAGTCAGCGGCTAGAGTGGAACCCGCGTCGGAGTGGCGGAATAGGCAGACGCGCCAGCTTGAGGGGCTGGTGCCCTTTGGGGCGTGTGGGTTCAAGTCCCGTCTCCGACACCACAGGTTTGCAACCTTGGGTAAGCCCAACCTCATCCAGGGCAACGATAAATGGCGGTGCGCCAGCCACTTGAACGGTGATCCGATCCGGATAGATGCAAACCGAATCAACCAGGTCTTCGACCAGTGTTCGCCGTTCCGTGGGGTTTGCTACGTTCCACAGGCGTTCGAGGTCCAGGTTTACGACCAACGCGGCAATTTGGTCGAACTTGTCTACTGCTTCCTCTCGGGCCTTCTGATCCTTGGCAAAGTCGTCCGCTTCCTTCTGTAGGGTTTTGATTTGTGTTGCGATTCGGCGATGTTCCGAACTGAAAGTGTCTGATTCGATCTGATCGGAGTAGAAGAGATCGAGCAGCTTTCGTTCCTTCTTTTGGAGTGAAGCGATCACCAACGTCACCGAAGGACCCTTGGGTTCTTCTGCGCGCCGATGCGCTGTCAACTGGTGTCGAATGGCTGACTGGAGGTCAACGTCATCTGCGAGCACCCTCATGCCAAGCACTGCTGCGCGTTCCAACCCGTTTGCGGCTCGCGCTGGCTGCTTGCAACCCTGGCCACGGTTCCGGCAACGATAGAAAGCGTGCATTCGGTCGTTGTACTCAATGCCCGCCACGCGTCCGCACAGCCCGCAGCGAATCTTTCCGGAGAGAAGGTGCTTGCTACGACGCTTGCCCTTCGTGTGGCCGCGCTGGGCGGCATTGAATTGCAGTTCATTGACTAGGGGGGCATGGATGCCGGGGTACCAGTCGCCTGAGTACTTGACCTGGCCGAGGTACGCGCGATTGAGACAGATGCTGCGCACGGTGGAGTATTTGATCCCCACTTCAGCCGCGATCACGGGGTAACTCGCGCCTTCGGCGCGCAGAGTGAAGATGCGCTGCACCAGTGGGGCCATCTCGTTTGGCTCCAGGTAACCGTTCACCATGTCGTAGCCCGTGGGGGCGTGGTTTTGCCAGCGTCCGCTCTCTGCGGCTTGGCGCTGACCCATCTTCGTGTTCTCAACGATCTGATCCCGGTAGTACTGCGCGAAGACGCCCGTCACGCCAATCTGCATTTTTCCTGACGCGCTGGAGAGGTCGAGGTCACCCTCATTGACCGAGTGCACCATGACGGAGTGCTTGCCAAACAACTTCACCAGGTGCGCGAAGTCGCCCTGGTCGCGACTTAGGCGATCCCACCGCCACACGAGAAGGTGACCAACCGCGCCGCTTTCGACAAGCCGCAACAATTCGCGCATGTTGGGACGCTCGAGACTCTTACCGGACCAGCCTTCGTCGGAGAGCACGGTCACTGGTCCGAGGTCACGTAAGCGCGCGAGGTCGCGACACCGTTTCGATTGAGCGTCGGGGGAGAATTCGACTTGATCCTCAGTTGAGACTCGCACGTAGGCCACGGTCTGGCTCATCCCCGCTCTCCTTCTTCTCGTCAAGTTCGCGAAGCATGATCTCCACGAAGACTTGGGCCGCGCGCGAATAGTCACGCACGATGATTTCGTCTGAGTCGATGTTTACCATCGCCAGGTCCTGATCGGTGGCCTAAGCCATTCCGGCTCATCGTTGGAGTCCCAGCGCTGGAGGTACCTGCGCTCATCCATCGGCACGAGGTCCGCGACCAGTGCTTCAGCTTCGAGAGGGTTTTGAACCCATTGAGCGATCTTCTTGGGTGCGAAGCCCTGCCCGATTTCGTAACGGTGGTTCTGTGCGCCGACGTGTTCGGGTGACCAATCCTTCTGGGCATACTTGCAGCCGTAGTGAGCCGCGCGACGGTATCCATCGCGAGGGGTACGACACAGTCCGAGCGGCTCGCCTTTCGGGCCACTCATTGCCGACGCGAAGTCGGTCACCCAGACGAAGCCGCGGTTCCACAGCAACTCGATCTCGGCGTGCGGCACTCGAAACGAGATGAAGAAGTTGACGTGCCAGCCGTGGCCGCCCGGATGCAGTTCGGGCGAGTACCAATACGGGAACGTTTCACCGTTGCGCGCTACACGAAGACGTCGTGCGAACTCTGACACTTCGCCCATGACAGTGCGACGGTCGTACTGTCCTTCGGCTGGATACGTGAGCACCCACATGTAGCGAAGTTGATTAACGACGAAGTAACGTCGCGACTTTGTACCCGCCCTTCCGTTGGCGATCTGCCAGTGAAGGGCTACTCCTTCTTCGCTCAGCGGTGGGCGATCCCCAAAGCCGCGAGAGCGCGTAGACCCCGACGTGACAATGACCAACGAGGCTTCGCTACATCCGGGCCAAAATGTGAATTTCCAGCCCGTGGTCTGCATCGGCCGAGGAGGGGGATTAACGAGTTGTGTTCTTAGGTCAAGTAAAGAGCGCCCGCCTTCGGCGGTCGTCGAGGCGCGTGGCTCTCCGTCGATGCGAGGAGGTGTCTTTTTGAAATCTGAACACATAAAGAGCCCCAAAGGAGTCGAGCGGATTTACTTCGTTGCGCTCACTGGCGCTTTCAGAAGGGGCTTGTATCCCCGGTGGCTCGATGGCCTTGTATGTGTAGTGCTCTTTATGTGGGCTCGTTGGCCCTTGTTTTTATGTGGGTCGATTACCTAAAAGTTTGGTGGTTTGCCCTTCGGCTAAAACTCTACCAAGCGACGTGTGACAGGCGCAAGGATCTGTTAGCGGTGACCTCCTGCATTTCCCCGGAATGTGCTGAGCCGGCGGCCGTGCCCGCTCGCTCACGCTCGCGGGCAACGCCCGGGCGGCGCATGCAGTCGGCCGGTGCTGTTACAGAGGGCGCTCCCGAGCGTCACAGTCGATCGGTATTCTCTTGCCAGTGGCAACCAACTGGCTTGAAATTGACGGAATTGCGTCCATCGCGGTGGCGGTCGGCACCCTTTCTCTTGCCGCCGTGACGGTCAAATTGGCGAACAATGCACGTTCACAGGTTGACGCATCATTCAAGGAGGCAACTGCGACGGAGGCCCTCGCTCAAGAAGCCAAAACTGATCGACAGTTGGCATGGCGACCCCAACTTGAACTTCTGCGACATGGCCAAGACGAGTATGGAGACTGGCACATTGAAGTTGCTAATTCAGGGGCGGGACCGGCGATTGACGTTGTCGTCGTGGCTCGACTGATCGATCCGATACACACTTGGACTCTTGTCAGACTGGGCGACTTGCGACCGGGAGTGGCGAGGAAGAAGGAGCAACCTTCATGGCCCTACGGGAACTCAATCGCTTCGATTTTCGATGGCTACCCAGACCTAGATGGTCGCAGAACTGTTGTTGTTGTCATGATCTGTCGAGACATCCTCGAACGAAGATTCCGATTCGCCGTCGCGGCTCCAATCAGTGCCTACCCCGGGGAGCCCAACAAAATTCTTCGGGTTGAAGAATCGACCCTATCCGTCGATAATCCGTCGCATAGCGGATGGGCCTCCGAACCCCTCATATGGGGTTGATCCAGCGTGCAAGTCCGCTACGCGCTACTTTCGTAGCGTGACGGTCGCCAGGTGAAACGTAGGGGCGGCGGATCGATAGTCCTGGCGATCATTGTTGGCGTGATCGGTGGAGCGTGGCTTTCCGAGTTGGGTCCCGATCATTCGCAGTGCAGCTCCGCTCTCGTCGCCGCAGTGAATCAGTCTGCGTGTTCGAGTGACTCCTTTAGGTGGTATGCGGCATGGGGACTTATTGCGCTAGCGGCCATATTTGCGATCAAAGGGCTTATCGACTATGCCAAATCACCTTCTCTGTCCATAAGACCATGCCCGGAATGCGGGACGCCGGTTCAAGCCCCGGCGAATCACTGTGGTAACTGCGGTACGGCCCTCGATACAACACACTGAATAAGACCCACACGACTCAGCCCAATCGCCAGTGGGAGGTTGCAGATCTGTCATGTCGGGTCTCCGACACCAACATTCTCCGGTACCTTGAGGCCCACCTCGGATAGCACGACGTTGATCGTTGGGCTTCCTACTACTTTGACTTCCAGATGGTCGGGAAAGACCTTGATCCACTCGACGAGGTTCTCTACAAAGACGCGCCTCTCGCGCTCGTCAGCCTCAGCCCAGACCGCGTCCATGTCGAGGTTGGCCAGGATGCGCGCCACCTCTTCAAATTGAACCTCCAGGTCGGTCTTGAGGCGCTCTCCGTGCCCTTCTAGAGCGATCTGTTGACGAACGGTTTCAATGGCAGTGGCAATGCGAGCCTCCTCTTGCTGGAAACCGTCAGCGCTGATCTTCTGCGCGTAGTACAGGTCGAGGAGCTTGCGTCGCTCGTCCGTGAGGACCTTCAACGTCTTCGCCGGTGCCGACCGTGGGCGCCGGCGCGGCGTCCCCGCCGCGTCCGGGCCCCCACCGGCCAACTGCCGCCGAATGGCCGCTCGCAGGTCGTCATCGTGACCAACCAGCCGCAGGCCCATCACCGCCGCTCGCGCCAGTCCGAGGTTGCTGCGGGCCGGTTGCATGCAGCCCTTGCCCCGGTGGTGGCACTTATAGGTCAGGTGCCCCTTGCCGTTTTGGGCAACCACCATTCGCCGGTTGCACATACCGCAGATCACCTTTCCCGAGAGCGGGTCGTGGGACTGTCGAACTCCCTTCGCGCTGCCTCGATGCGCGTTCTGCCATTCCTCTTCGCTCACGAGCGCGTCATGGGTGCCGGGGTACCACTTCTTGTTGTGCAGGACCTCGCCGCGATAGATGCGCGAGTCCAGGATCGACTTGACGGTCGAGTAGTTGATCCCTGTCCGCTCCTCAATCGTGCGGTAGGAGTGTCGTTCGCCCCGGAGTCGGAAGCACTCGATCACGAGCGTGGCATCGACGTTCGGGACGAGCAGCCCGTCGATGAGGTCGTAGCCGGTCTTGGGCCGATTTATCCAGCGGCCCTCTTTCACCGCCCGGTCGAGGCCCATGCGGACGTTTTCCGAGAGCGCCTCGCGGTAGTACTCCGCTTGGCCCCCCATCATGGAGAAGAACCACCGTCCGGCGGGAGAGGAGAGGTCGAGATTCTCACAGACCGAGTGGAGGGTGACGCCGTGCTGCTCGAACGCGTCGCGCAGCTCCATCAAGTTGCGCAGGTTGCGAGAGAGCCGGTCAAGTTTCCAGACGACGACGTGCGTGGCGTGACCCGCCTCGACCACTGCCAGCAACTGCTGCAAACCAGGTCGCAGCAAGTTCTTGCCAGAGACGCCCGGATCGGTGATGACCGTGATCTCGCCGAGGTCGTGCAAATTCGCATAGGCCCGGAGTTTGTCCGTCTGGCCCTCGATCGACCAGCCCTCCTCCGCTTGTTCCTCCGTCGAGACACGGCAGTACGCCAGGGTCAGCACGCAGACCTCCTTTGGGTCCTCGGTCCTTGTTCACAATACGCAGCGCCACGGTGACGAGCGTTGAGACGACCGCGTCGTAGTCGGGCACCATCACGGCAGGCCATACTTCTGTCGCTTCTCGCTAATGCGCGAGATCATCGAGCGGCCCGAGGATCGCGCGTAGTGCTGCAGGTGTCGCTCCAGCGAGGGGATGAGGTCGATGGTCGACTCGCAGTTGGTCAGGGCGCCGAAGTTCGCCAATTGCCCGACGAGGGACGGCATGAGATTCGCCAGGACCCCCGACTGCTTCGCCCCGTAGGCGCGTTCGATCCCCACGGCGCCGTCTCCGATACGCGCACGCTGGACACAGCGCCATTGGTCCGAGACGGGCCAGCGAGACCTGGTGTCGTCGTCGGTGGGGGTGCGGTGGGTGAGCCAGTCCTGGGTCAGGTAGTGCCACAAAGAACCCGCCGCGCCCAGCACCTCGTCGGGGGTGGAGATGCCGAACTGACGCAGGAGTTCGCGATGCAGCTCGAACTCGACGCGCGTGACGGGGAGATCCGGGTCGAACAGGTCGCCCCAGACATCCTTCCAATACGTCGAGCCGGTCTTGGCCGATTCGATGGTCTTGTCGTAGATGCGAGCAAAGATGGTGCCCGAAGAACGCGAGCCAATTTGGAGACCGTTGAACTCCTCGGCGGTTTCGAACAGATGGCGCGCGTCCGCCCGACATAGGAACTCGTGGCGCTGATCGCCCGAGACGCTTAGCCCTTGAAAGTCGGCGAAGAGGTCCAGGCGGCTCACTTCCAGTAGCACCGGTCCGCACACTGATTCGAGAAGTGACCGCGACCACTCGACGACGTACTCGACTCCCGCACCGTGAAGAAACTCGGCTCGAGGCTGGACTCGGATCGCGGGAATCTTGCTCTTAGGCGTGAAGCCGAAGCGGGCGTAGGGGTGGTCGAGGCAGTAGCGATAGAGGCCCCACTTGCGCGGCTGGAGTTGCATCATCAGATCGCCCAGCGTGATCTCGACGGGAGCTTCCTGCTGATCGGCGAGAAGGCGTAACGCGTCCAACTGATTGAGCAGTTCGTCGGGCAGCGCGGCACGTCCAGAGAGATAGAGCGCGTCCACTCCTGAGGCGAGTTCGCGAGGTCCAAGAGGCCTCTGATCGACGAGATTAAGTGCTGCCATATACTGGCAGTCTATCAAGCGCTGCCAAAATGTGGCATACTTTGCTCGACGACGGTGGAGGGTTCATGAGCGTTCAGGCAAGTCCACGGCAACCCACCTGGATCGAGGTAGCGGTCAGTAACGCGGGGGTGGTCAAGGGGGCGACCGCCATAACCTGGGCCTGGTGCTGGGGAATCACTCGCGAGATACTCAAGCACGACCCGACCGTGGAAGAGGTGGCGGAGTACTGGAACGCGTCAGTTCGCACCGCCTACCGAGACCACTCCGCCTTCAAGAAGGCGTTTCCCATGCTGGACTCACCGGCGCCTTATGTAGATAATCCCGCGATTCTGCCCATTGTCAGGCGAGCCAGTAAGAAGATGTCCGATTTCGAGAACAACATCAAGTCACGTCGGCGCCCGACCGATGTGGCCGCCATGAAGATCGGATTCGTTCCGTTCAGCGTTTAGGCAGCTCCTGGAATTGACCGGGGGGGCGAAGCAAGGGATCTCCAGCCTTGCAGTGGCGGTTAGAGGGTCCGGCGCGTTAGTAATCTTCACTAGCAGCCTCGCGTTCTGATGATGGAGGGCACAATTTCGAAATTCGTGGAAGCCGTGATATTGGCCGCAGTTGTGTTTATAGCGGTACCGGCGGTCGCCTATTTCTTTCGATCACGAAGTCCTCGCTACGCATCGGTGCCCAAATTCGAATTGCTTCGTGTCGGATTTGAAATACCTTTGATTGTCTTTATCATCTTTATTCCTATTTCGTACATGTGGTACCACGCTGTCCGCTTTTCTGGGATATATACGTGCGCGCTTGCAGTGGTTGGCCTCGGCGCCTTTTATGCCTCGATCAGCTTTGCGCAGAAACGGAACCGCGCTAGAAGGGAAAATCAAGCTCGGCGAAGCGAGTCAGATTCCACCTAGTTGCGAGGGTCCGAAGTTCGCGTGGGTCGTTGTCGGGGAGTCATCATGCAGTTTGCGGGTGCTGTTATACAGGGAGCGCACCCGGTTCGCCACCCTCGCCCTTGCGGTAATTCGTATCAACTTTTTAAAGCGAGGAAGTACAGCCCAGCGATGAATAATCCGACGGCGGCGACGATGAAGATTTGGGGAGTGCCATACGTCCCATTCATAACGCGGTCGCGCTCCTGTTCGGGCTTCTTTCTCAAGATGCGCAGGTACACGATTCCTGCAAGAAGGAAGACCAGCCCTGCGCCGAGGCAGAACAGTCCGCGTTCAACGTAAGAGGCGGACATGGCGACAACCTGGGTCAGTAGGAGCACGTGATGAGTCTAAAGATCTGAATACGTCTCGTTCTTCCGTTGGTGCCGTCGACTTAGCTCGCGCTGATTGATCCGGGTGAAAAGACAACCAGCGGAGAGCGATAGGAAACCATTACTGCTTGTCCCGGCGCAACATCGACATCAATCTGGTTTTCGCCCATGTTCTTGCCGAGCATGTACCTGAACCCAATCCGAATGTTGTGTCGACCTGGCTCAAGTTCATAGAAGTGCGTCCCCCACGGAACAGTAGAAGTCGTGCCATCAATGGTGACATTGGTTTTGTAGAAGACAAGCAGGAATGCCAGAGGAAATATCTTCGTGGTGATCTCGACGCCTGTTCGAGCGGGTGCCTCTTGGGTCATCGGAACTCCTCACTGATCGGCTCGTCGTTCAGAAGATTAGCTCTGTATCCCTCGACGGGGAGTCGAACCAGTGGGCAACCAGTGCTCCAGCCTCCAGTCGGAGATTGTGGACGTCGACTCTCCGACACTGGGCTGCTCGCATGAGTGGGGGACATCCGTAACGACGACCTACGGTGACACGTATGTTCTTGTCAGGTGCTTAGCAGGTCCAGTCCTATACGGTGTCCGGATGGAGATCGTCGAGCCGCCAAGAGTGGAGGAGCGGCCCGCAATCCCGTACGTGGGGATTTGCGTCATAACGCCCTTTCGGGGGATGTTGGCTGCTCGAGACAGTCTTCTGGCAGAGGCGCGCGCGGTAATCAAAGAGGCCGGGGTCGAGACCGTCGGCTATGGCTTTCTCCGGCTGCACGTGATCGACATGGGTGGGCCGATGGACCTAGAAGCCGGGTACTTCACGGCCGAACCCGCGCACAGCGTACAACCGAGACTCCGGGCTGGCTCGATGGCTGCGGGAAGTTACGCGACGATGAAGTACCAAGACCACGCCCGTAGAGCGAACCAGGGGTTGCAGGATTGGGCACGCGACAACGGCTTGGCGCTCGACCGCCGCACCATCCCCGAGGGTGATGAATTTGCGTGTCGCTACGAGGCCTTCTGGACCGACCCGGCGGTTGAACCGCGCAAGACGAGGCGGACGGTCGAATTGGCGATTCTTCTGGCCAAGTAGGTCAGCCGCGACAAAACTGGTCCAGAGAACGTCCCGAGTCTGCGAACCAAGAGACTAGGAGCAGAGATGCGAGTACTGATCATCGGGGCCGGCGGAGTGGGTAGCGCTATCGCTCGCACGGCGGCGAAGTGGAATCTGTTCGAATACGTCGCCATTGCGGACTACAACCTTGAGCGAGCGGAGCGGGCGGTCGAGGGAGCTGGCGAGCGGTTCGCCGCCTTTGAACTCGACGGGCGCGACGAACAGAGCATCGTCGCCCTATTGCGCGCGGAGCGAGTGGACGCGATCGTTAACGCCCTCGACCCCCGATTCGTGATGCCGGTATTTCATTCGGCCTTCAGCGCCGAAGTGACCTACCTAGACATGGCGATGTCGCTATCGCATCCGCACTCCACTGACCCGTACCGGTTGCCCGGAGTGAAGCTGGGGGACGAGCAGTTCACGCTGGACGAACAGTGGAGGGACCGCGGGTTGCTGGCGCTGTGCGGCATCGGCGTGGAGCCCGGCCTCTCGGACGTTTTCGCGCGCTACGCCGCGGATTCCCTCTTCTCGTCCATCGACGAGATCGGGATCAGGGACGGCGGGAACCTCAAGGTCGAAGGCTACGAGTTCGCCCCATCGTTCTCTATCTGGACAACGATCGAGGAGTGCCTTAATCCGCCGATCATCTGGGAGCGCGATAGGGAATGGTTCACCACCGTACCCTTCTCGGAGCCTGAAACGTTCAATTTCCCTGCCGGTATCGGGCCGGTCGAATGCGTGAACGTCGAGCACGAGGAGGTGGTGCTCATCCCGCGCTGGCTGGACGCACGCCGAGTGACCTTCAAGTACGGCTTGGGTGACGAGTTCATCGAGGTGCTTTCAGTGCTGCATAAGTTGGGTCTTGATTCGACCGTCCCGATTCGCGTGGGCGACGTCGAAGTCTCTCCGCGCGATCTCGTCGGCGCATGCCTGCCCGACCCGGCCCAACTCGGTGACCGGATCTCCGGCCTGACCTGTGCCGGCACGTGGGTGACCGGGACGGGTGTCGATGGCGGACCGCGCGAGGTATATCTTCACCACGTGGTCGATAACGAATGGTCCATGTCGGAGTTTGGCTCGCAATCGGTCGTGTGGCAGACCGCGATGAATCCGATTATTGCTCTCGAGCTCCTCGATTCGGGTGTCTGGTTCGGCGCGGGGGTGCTAGGCCCCGAAGCCCTGCCCGCCGACCCGTTTCTCGACCTGGTTAACAGCCATGGTGCCCCGTGGGCCCTCGAGGAGCGCGCTGCGAAGGGCGGCTGAAAGAAGGAATATGACGCGCTCAACTTGTCATTACGTTTCGCTATCCGCCAGTGCGAGGATGCAGATTCGTCACGTCGGTTCTCCGACACTGGGTTAATTCGAGGGAATCAGGACGGAACCTTCAATTCAGAGACGGGAACCGCATTCGCGGGCTTGACGATCTGGAACACTTTCCCCCAATTGGAAAACGTGACTTCAAAGCCACGAACGTCTCCTGTTGTCACTCCTGAGATAGTCACCTCAATCGGCAGGTAAGGAGCCTTGGCAGAGACATAGATTGTCTCGTTTCCTGAGCTGAAGCCTGACTTCTTATTCGGCTTTCCCATGATGGCAACTGTTCGCTCTCCATGCACAGTCAACCTATTCGTGGTCGTAAGCGCCCCAGTGGGTGGCAGTTCGGCAAGCATCGAAGCAAGCAGGACGCCGCCCTCCATTTGGGAATATTCGCGGAAGGTCGGCGTCACTTCAATCCACTTGTCCACGAACTGAGGCTCCTTGACCCCAAACTGAATGAACAAACCGACTCGGTTGGCGTACACATAGACGATTCCCTTCACCACCCTCAAGGCCATTGCCGCGCCGTCGTAGGAAAGGAACTGCTCGCCCGCCTTCGTTGAGGAGTCCGTGACAAGACGAAACGGAATGCCCGATAGTAGCGACGTACTTGTACTCGTGCAGCTCTTCTGTTGTTTGGCGTCCGCAAGCATTGCTGTCAAGATCTGTTGCGCATCCATCGTCGCGATCCGCGGCACTTTGGGCGAGGCGTCAGAGACACCTGTCGAGGCGAGAGGCAACGCGAGAACGCAACATCCCAGTAGCAGGACAAAGAAGGCAGATTCGCGCAAGGAGCACCTTCTGAACTCGGTCAGGCCGGACTCGGCAATGGTATCCGTCAGTATCGTCATCTCGGATGTCCGACACTTGGCACGAATACCAACGCGGAATATTCTCGCGTTATGGCCAAGTTGATCTTCACGGCGATTACATCGCTCGACGGCTACGTCGCAGACGCGGGCGACAACTTTGACTGGGCGAGACCCGACCGGGAGGTATCCCGCTTTATCAACGACCTCGAAGCGCCGATGGGTACCTATCTCTACGGAAGGCGGATGTACGAGACCATGGTCTATTGGGAGACCGCACAGTCTCTCGTCGATTTGGACTCCGAATCTCAGGAGTTCGGTGAGATTTGGCGCGCAGCCCAGAAGATCGTTTATTCAAGGTCGCTTGCGGTGGCGTCTAGCGCCAGAACTCAAATAGAGCGAGTCTTTGACGCGACGGTGATCCAAGAGATGAAGTCGAGTTATGAACGTGACATCACAGTGGCCGGCCCTAATTTGGCAGCGCATGCATTCCGGGCTGGTCTCGTGGATGAGTGTCAACTTTTGCTGGTGCCCGTCGCCCTGGGTGGCGGCAAACCGGCATTGCCGAGTCAGACTCGACTTGATTTCGAACTAGTTGGAGAGCGCAGATTCCGAAACGGGGTGGTATTTCTCCACTATCGAAATTCAATGGCAGACTCGGAGGGGCATTGACCTCGATTGATATCTCGACTCACGGCCATAGGCGCCAGTGTTTGATAGCAGATGTGCTGTTTCGGATCTCCGACGCCAACGATGTCCGACTCCTTGAGTCCTGGCTCCCCACTGGAGGAACCTCAGGCACCGCGTCTTCCTCCAATACTTCAGTCTGAAGGGTAAATCCACGTTGCGCGAGTCGTAGATACGTCGGCCCTTCTTCTAACAGGACCTACCTCTTTTGCCTGGTTGAAGTCCCACACATTGAGCCTCCAGTTGAAGATTGTTGGCGTCGATTCTCAGCCAACGTATGCACCGGTTGCGCTTCAATGGCGTTGACGAGGTTGAAGGCTTTTAGGTCGTCTCGACTCCAGGGATTTCCGTTGCGTCCCCAGCCGAGCGTCAAAGCGTGGCTCAATGTATCGTTTCGTACCGTGGACCCTCCGGACCCCAGTCGAATCTCAGTTTCATGGAGATCCGTTGCGATAATTGGCGCGGTCTTAGCTGTTTGCTCGACGACTGCCTTGATCGTCGTCGCTTCAGTTAGAGGCGCGAATGCCCTTTCGACGATTGCGCTGTCTCTCGCGATTGTTGCATTCTCATCTCAAATCATCATTGCCATTGGGCAAAGTCGAACCGACGCAGAACAGATCCGAAGAACGGAAGAGATCTCAACCAGAACACTCACGGCGCTCACCGAAGTTCAGACCACGACTCAAGGCATGCTGCACTCCTTTGAGGGCCAGTTCAGTAAGGTTTTGGAGCGGGTATTGAGTAAGACGCTGGAAGGCGATAGCGACAGCACTTCGTCTGAACGGTTAGTGCCAACGTATCCCGAGCCATCAATGATTCTGAACGCGCCTCAAACTGAGGAGGATGTTCCGGAAGCAACGGACGAGGACGAGCAGTGAGCAGTCCCGATTTCGTCATCATCCTCGATAGAGCGACAACGGAGCAACGGAACGCCGTTCATGAGCTCATTAAGGCCAATTCGAAGGGTTGGTGGCATCGATTCATTGATGTCTGGATCGCCAGCGGCAAAACCGTCGAAGAATGGCGCGATTTAATCGCGCCTGCGATTTCCAACCCGGCGACAGTGCTCGTAATTAAATTTCCGGAAAAGGAACCTGGTAGCGCTCGTTGGGCTTCATCTGGCCCGAATTCGTCCGAGACTTTCGCTTGGTTCAAGAAGAACCTCTAGAACTCAAGGTTCGGAGCGAACGAGTGCTCACGAATACTTTCTTGCAGTGTGGCTCGAAGAATCGCAACTATCTCGTGAGACCTTCATGAAGGTCCTCAATTCATTTGAACTGGTTGGCGTAGTTCTCGCGATTAGCGTCGCCGCCGTCACACTGAGTAGTGGAATCGCCGCGAGCGCCGCAGCCCCCGCCATGCCACCGAACGCGAAATTCCACCGCTTTGCTAGTGGCCGTCAACCCAGTTGCGTCCAAGGAATCGACCGGGCTCTGCCCGCAACACACGGAGTGCTCGTTGCAGGTTACGTTCTCGAGCGTCCTGCGACTTCAGGGACCCGAGGTAACGCACCACTTCCTTGCGTTGACTGGGTGACAACCTCAACCAGTTGTCATTGATTACCGAATCAGTGTCGAGGGCCGCCTGAAACTGCGGCATTGGATGCGCGGGATTGCTGTAGTAGTCGTTGTCGACTTCGATTCCGATGCGCACTTTGTCACCGACTCCAATATTCGCGGTCTTACGCGTCGCACCATGGAGGTAGAGCCGGAACGAGCCGTCACCAGATGGAGTGAGATTCGTGCGCCACGGCGTCGTAGGTCCTTCGTTAATTGCACGAGCACCGGTAAGGGCTTGCGCCACCCGGGTCGCAGCGGCATAACGCATTCGGAAGATACGTCCACGTACGGGTTGACGCCAACGATCAGAACGTGACCAGTCATATCAACGTGCTGATTCATGGTCGCGAGCCCATGGTGGCAAGGGTAATTGGCGGACCCGACAGCTTCGCCGGTGAGTTTATTGATGCTTCCGTGTCCATACGCACGTGCTATTACTCATGGCGTGACGAACCCGTTCGTGCAGAGCTTGGCGAGCAACTTCGAGTACGCGTTGCGGCTGATGCAGGCGGCACTGACAGATTGTCCTGACAGCCTGTGGGAGACCGACCTGTGGCCAGACGAAGCGCTCACAACTCCGACGCCGCACGGGGGATTGCACGGCTCAGCCCCGTGGTTCCTGGGATACCACGCACTGTCGACCCTCGATTACGATCTCACGGCCGAGTTTGAGGAGTGGAAGCCTCCACAACCCTTTGACGAGAACACTTTCGGCTTCCCCAACCGGAGTTTCACCAAGACCGAGCTCCTCGGTTACGTCGAGCACTGCCGCGCGAGGATGCACCGAACCCTTGACGCCCTCACCGAGGACGCGGCAGCCCGACACCTCCCAGACGCCCATCGATACCACGGCACGCTGTATGTCGTGAATGTTGGCCAGATGCCGCTGCACCTCGTTGAGCACGCCTCCCAGATCCGCCAGTTCCTCACCGCCGCTGGTTTCAGAGTGCAGCCCATGCCGGGTGATCGCGGGTGTGCGGAGTGACCGTGACGGAGGTACAGCCGGACGTCCAACCTTGTCACCTGCGGCGTTGAGTCGGCTGAGGTGGCAGCTCTAGTCACGGAATCGAACTCGATAAATGATTCCCCTCCATTACGATGGGTTCGTTTTCCTGAAGAGGAGTTCCGATGAGCGGCAGTTGGATGAGCTATTACTTCTTTTCCGACGCAATCGCGTCAATCAATGACCAAGAGAATGAAGAAAAAAACACCGTGCCGAAAACGAAGCACGGGAAACCGAAGATCTGCAGGAAGCCGGTCGCTCCGCTGCACGGTCCGGGGACCTTGGGTTAATTTTGGCCCTCTCACCAAGACAATTCGAGTACACAATGGCCGCCATCCTACGGTTGCTCGGAATGACCGAAATCCAACGAGTTGGCGGTAGAGGTCACCTAGGTATCGCTACCACCGCCCGTGACGCTTCGGGATGCACCGTACTGGTCCAGTGCAAGAGGCGTGCGAGGACAAAGAAGATTGGATCTCCAGAAATCGAGAAATTTATTGGCATGTCTCATGTACACCAACACGCGGATCTAAAACTGTTCATCACGACGTCGGAGTACACCGACCAAGCCCGGGCGCGGGCACAACTGCATGACATACAGCTCATGAACGGATCGGATATAGAAAACCTGGCGCGAAGATGACGGGGATCATCTCGGAGCGTGTGCCGAAAAGCGGTGGTCACTACATTTGATGAGGTGGGCAGTGACGAAGGCGTCAAGCGGTCTCCAAGGAGACGATTTCGCGCGTTCGGTGCCGTGGCATCCGCTCTGGCTGCGACCGCCGGGTTGTTCCTCAGCGTATCTCCGGCCAGTTCAGCCTCCGATGACGGTTTTTTTGGACCCGTCCATTTCACGGCGCAGTTACTTACCTATGCAAAGGGCGACAATCCCAAATCATTGGGCTTCGGCACGCCGGTGTCTTTGTCCGGTCCGCCTTCGTCGTCTGCAAGGAACCATCTCGACATTATTCAGGCATCGCAACTCGTAGGCAATGTCGGTTGGGCCATCGCAAATCTCGGACAAGACGGAAACGGCTACGAGTATCCCTTGTACTCCACCAATCACGGGAAGACGTGGGCTACCGACGGTCCTTACTTTCACGGACCGTGGGCGGATGCTCCGGCTTGGGTTGGCTCGCTTCAGGCCTACACAGCGAGTTTCGCAGTTTCGTATTCCCAGGGCGGGCAGACCCTTTATGCCACCGACGACGGGGGGCGCCGTTGGTATTCCTCTTTTGCGTTTAGTTACATCGTCAGCGTCACCTATTCCCCGAGCGCACACGCAGCTTCTGCATCAGGAACCATTCAGGTCGCCGTCTCCAAGACCGGCCAGGCTCCGGCAAAATACGTGTTCACTTCAAGTGATGGTGGTCGCAAATGGGTGCGACACGCCGCGTAGCGCTGATCGCAAGGAGAGTGAAATGAGGAGCGGGAAATCTGTCGCCGTACAGGACCGAAGTCCCGTCTCCGACACCGATTGAGAACTCGCTGAATCGGTTTCATGCTGGAGGCGCAAAGTGGCCAACAAGCTTCGAGTGGTGCTGGAAGCGGGACCAAAGGAAAAAAAGTTTGCCGCTGTAGCACCGGACTGGCCTGGCCTCGAACGTGGCGCGACGAATGGAGATGCCGCAATAGAAAAGTTACGGTCCTACGTGCCGCGCTACGCAAACGTGGCGAAGCTGGCGGGGAGGGAAATACAGTTTGCGGCGCTTGATGGCATTGACGTCGTGGAACAATACCGAGGCACTGGTTCGACCGATTTCTGGGGCATCTCGTTCGCGTTCTCGAGCATTGACGGGCGCAGAATGTCGGGGACGGAGTTAGAGCGCGAACTGAGCTTGATGCGGGCGTGCTGGAAGTTCTTCGACGGTGTCCGAGCGCGGGTCTCGGCGGAGATGCAAAAGGGCCCGCGAGGCGGAGGTCGTGATCGAGATCACATTGTTCGCCACACGCTCGCCAACGAGCAGGATTGGGCCCGGAAGGTCGGAGTGCGCATCCCGGAGGGCTTGGTGGTCACCGACGCCAGGGGATTGAGGGCATATCGGGAGGACTACTGTGCGGCGATTCGAGAGTTTCATGCGGAAGACAAGAAGGCGCGAACTTGGCCGTTGCCATTCCTCATTCGACACACCGCCTATCACACGATGGATCACGCGTGGGAAATGGAAGACAAGGACTTGACCAACTGACGTGAACCCATGAGCGAGGCAGCCGAAAAGTGTCGTATCAGGTCACGTGCCGTAAATGAGGTGCGAAGTGCGTCTGCCCGTCTCCGGGTGTAGAACGACTTCGTGAAGGCGTCGAAGGCATCGCTGGTGGTTGCTGTTGCCGGTTTGGCTGCGCTGTTCTCAACTCCGGTATATGCATCGAGTTCTGCGGTGCTCACCGCGAAACAATTCGAGGTCGTCACCCAAAGGGACGTGAACAAGCAATTCCCGCAAGACAATAAACCCGGCGAAACGACAAAGTGCGCTTACGCGCAAATCGCCGCAAAGACTGGCTACGTGTTCACGTGCGTCACCTCAAACAAGGCCGGAGAGCAACTTGCATCTACCCAAGTCACCTTGACGCCGCCCAGAGGCGGCACAGTGAAGTGGGACTACCTCGTCACTGCGCCAACGTTTCCGAGCGTGACGTACACGGTAACTGCGGTTGATGGCTCAACGGCGACAATTACGTACGCGGATGGAACGATCACCGTTCATAAAGACCATGCGCACCTGCCATTCACCGTGGTTGCATCGGGAAGTGCACTCCCGTCGATCATTGCCTACGACAGCCCAAAGTTAAGTAGCGCATCGATTACGTGCACAATGGTGGTGACCGGCTCTCCTCCAGTGACAAATACCGGGCCGGGCTCTTACTCGGTCGCTTGGTGCTACTAGCGAAGAGCGACTTGTTGGACGATCCAGCGTTCGTTGCATCCAAAGAGTGAGGGCGGAATATCTTCCCGGGCTGTGAGTGAGTCGAATCCGTGGCGACCTACCATGACACCCATGTCCTTGTCAGCTCCCACGCTGCGCACTGCTCGCCTGCGACTGCGTCCCTTTAATGACTCGGACGCGAGCGCCCTCTTCTCGCTGCACAGCAACGCCCACGTGCTGCGCTACTGGGACTCGCCGCCTTGGATCGAGCAACAGCGTGCCGAGCAGTTCATCTCGGCTTGCCGAGAGATCGCCGAGGCCGGCACCGGAACGCGGCTGGCCGTGGACCGAGTTGCTGACGATGCGTTCATCGGCTGGTGCAGCCTGACTCGATGGAACTCGGACTACCGGAGCGTATCGATGGGCTACTGCTTCGATGATGCAGCGTGGGGCCACGGCTACGCGACCGAGGCCGCCCGGGCCCTACTGCAGTGGGCATTCGACACGATGAAAATGAATCGAGTCCAGGCCGAGACTGATACCCGTAACGCTGCGTCTGCCCGTGTCTTGGAAAAGCTCGGATTCGTGCGTGAAGGGACGTTACGAGAAGACTGCGTCGTGAATGGCGACGTCTCGGACTCGTGGGTGTACGGGCTTCTCAGACGGGAGTGGCAGCCGTCATCGCAGCCGATATCCGCCCGCTGAGTGTTCTTCACTCTCGGCGCAATGGGTGCAAGAACGAGGTGCGACACAGGCGCCATTGGTTGGTAGCAGACCTGTTGCGTCGGCTCTCGGACACCAACAATTTCGGATACCCTAGGCCCCACTCAGCCAATGCGCGAGGAGGTGCACATGGTGACAGCGTGTGACGTGGTCGATCAACAGATCGCCGCCTACAACCGCCGAGATATAGATGGTTTCGTTGCCTGCTACGCGGATAATGCGAAGGTCGTTCAACCAGATGGGTCATTGCTCGCGTCGGGTCATGATGAGATCCGTGCCCGTTACGGAGAGTTATTCGAACACAGTCCCGACTTGCGAGCCGAGATCAGAAACCGGATCGAAATCGGAGCGGTCGTCATTGACGAAGAACGCGTCACTGGATTCGCGCTTCCCGGTATGCCATCAGAGATTCACGCTGCTGTGGTCTACCAAGTCGCGGACGGATTGATCCAAGACGCACATCTCTACGGATGATGATTCAGACTGTCGTTGCCGTGAAGGTTATGTTCCGGCCACGCGTCGCGAAACAACGATCGCGCGCCTTCCCAAAGGTTCGGCCGCTCCTCGGCCGTGTAGGCAACAACTGATCCCTCCGCCCGAAGGTCTAGCGAGTGCACTCATCATCATGCTGTAACAAGATCTAGGCGCGACTCAGACGCCCACGGTTGATGGCTCCGCCTCGATGAATCGCTTCTCGAGCTTCGCCGGCGCAGCGGTCTCGTTCAGCCCTTCGCGTACTCGGTGTAGCCCTGCCAGTCGACAACTACGCAGGGCTCATCGCCAACCACCCACGCATCGTGCCCAGGCGCCATGAGAGCAAAGTCTCCAGGACCGAACTCCATCTCTTCGCCGTTGTCCATGACCACCTTCATTTGGCCGGAAATGAAGTAACCGGTGTGGGCAGCTTGGCAGCTTTCGGTCTTGGCAATTGGCTTCACGTGCTTCGACCATTTCCATCCGGGCAAGAACGTTGCTCGCCCTACGGCGCCTCCATCCGCATACACGACTTCGATTTGCCCGGTCCCGTCTTGAAACGGTCGGGTCTCGTCTGGCGTATTCAGACTTTTGCGGGTCAATCCAGACATGGTGACCTCCTCCTCTGTAATTGCCAACTGTTTACCCGGCGGTCAATGCGTTGTCAATCGGTAACGCGGTGCTGGGTGAGCCGCACGCGCGACGACTCATTGATGCCTCAGGAACGTCAAATAGAACACCCCGAACACCAGGACAATTCCGATATTTACGAGGAGCCGCGCCAGGAAGTGGTGTCGCAAGAACAAGATGTCGACGGCTACCACGACGGCTACCATCGCGAGCACGTACAGCACGACGGCTCCTCTTGCTCCCATTGGCTGATGCTACTCAGACTGACGACGTCGCCAACTCCTCAGGACATTGCGCGCATCGACCCTCGACTAGTGAAGGCCGGTGAGGCAACCACGACCGCACTGCTGTTAGGCGTTCAGGTCGCGATCGATAATGACGATGGGCAAGAGGGGAGTTCGCCTGTCGCCGATGTCGTGAGCATTGACGGCGGCGGTGATCGCCCATGTGCCCGGCTACTGCGAAGCCGAGTTCTCGGATCTGGCCATCGCTTGACAGGGGCATCGGCGACCTTGAGACTCACGTATGTGTCCAGCGCTGAGATCGACGACTACCTCGCGAAACTCGATGAACCGAAGCGGTCAACGTTGCAGCAACTGCGAGAAACGATCCTCGCGCTCGTCCCCGAAGCCGAACAGGGGATCTACTACACGATGCCAGCATTGTGGCTGAACGGAAAAGCCATCGCCGGTTTCGCTGCGTTCAAGAATCACTTGAGCTATCTGCCCTACAGCGGATCTGTGATACCAGCGCTTCGCGACGAAGTCGCCGGGTACAAGACCTCGAAAGGCGCGTTGCAGTTTCCGATCGACGTTCCGTTGCCCAAGGGTCTCGTCGAGCGTCTGGTAACAACTCGCATCGCTCAAGCGTGGTCAGATCCGTGATCTCAAGTAATCCTCCACGTTGTCGAAGCTGGCCTCGATGCCATCGAACCTGTCCATGCGGTCACGGCCAACCTGGTCGCGGAACGCCAAGCTATGCGTCAGTGTCGTCACCCCATTGGATTCCTGCAAATCCATTGTCTCGAGGGCGTCCGCATCGGGCCACCCGTCGAAGTGCCACGTCGAGACGGTGCGGTTAGGGGGCTCAACCTCCAGGTACGTGCCTCGGAACGAGCACTCCGTGCCATCATTGGTGACGAAGACGATGTGGTAGTCCCCGTCCTCGCGCAAGTCGATCTCGCACTTCGTTACTTCCTCCCCAAATGGGGCGAAGGTCTTTCTCACATGCTCCGGCTTCGTAAAGACGTCGAAGACGAGTTCCATGGGAGCGTCGAACTCTCGAGTGATGACGATTTCGAGATCGTTTGGGAACTCGATGACTGCCGACCCATGTCGATTATGTATCATTCCTTCCCTCCTTGTTGTTGTAGCTCTTTGAGGTAGTCGTCCACCCGATCGAGTCGCCCCTTCCACGCCTGCTCGTACTTGGCCAGCCACTCTTGGAAGGGCTGGAGGTGCGCAGCGTCCAAGCGGTACAACCGACGCCGCCCCTCCGCCCGGCACCGGACGAGCCCTACATCGTTGAGCACTCGCAGGTGCTTGGAAACTTGGGGCTGGGACATGGACAGGTCCTTCACGATCGCCCCGACCGCCTTCTCGCCCGTGATCAGCGTGTCGAGAATTTCGCGACGGTGCGCGTCGGCGATTGCGTTAAAGACATCTGACGTCGACGGGGTACGAGCCACAGATCCAATATATTCCATTACCGGCATATGTCAAGGGGTCGGGATGTTCGGCCGGATCCTCTACTCCTCGGTTTGTTGGTTCTCCCCGGTCGACTGCTCACGCTGAGAAGCGGAGCGGGCAATGGTTAGATCCCAATAGCCCCATACGAAGTTTGCCGCCGCTGCGGCGAGTGGCAGCAATGCCCACCAGAAGGCGTAGGGGAAGAGAATGCCTGCGAAGATCAACAAGACGATGCCGCCGCCAAAGTGAAGTCCGGCGACCGGGCGGAGATGGCGGTACTCGAAGGGAGATATGAGACGTTTCAATCCGGTGCGCGGCGGCGTTGTCATTCGGGCGCTGTCGGCAGGCCAAGACTCTGGCACACCTTCGCGGCGTCGGCGAGTGCTCGAATCATGGCGTCGGTCTCCTGTGCAGTCGCGGCAGCGTTATAGGCCCGAACCGCTTCTCGCAGGGACTTGTCGTTTGTTTTGTGGAGAGCGACCAACATCGAAGTCGGCACTGAAATCGCCTCAAAGGCGCCGGAGCCGTCTGCCAATTCCGGGACGCTGACAAGTCTGCACGCCGCTCGTTCGAGCTGGCGTTGGTTCCTGTGGGATTCCTGCGCCGACGCTACCGAACTGCTCGACACGACCCACAAGCCGCAGACCACGACGCACGCGATACCTCGAAGATGGCGAATGCTCATCACGACATACCCTAAGCACTAGGCCCTGACAGCGGTTAGTAGGTCTCGTACAGAAACGACCAGGTGGCGCCTTGGGCGAGTGGTATCCGCGTTGACGCTCGGATTTACAGAAGTTGAGTAACCTCGTTGACCTCTCCGCACTGAATTCCAAGCGCAGCGTGGTGATGACGTACGGCATCGGCGTCTGGAGCATCGAGGAGGCAGTAGACCTTGCCCTCGGCGTTGTGGAAGAGTTCGATTTGCCGAACACCGAACTCATCTGTTTTGCGGTCCTTCGCGTCTTGCGCTATCTGATCGAGAGCGTCCTTGGGTAGCTTCAGATCGTCGTGGAAGTCCATGAACTGTGGCACCGATATCCTCCTCTTTCGCACGGGGGCTGTTGACGCAACGCCAAATCGAGCCCCAAAGGGAGAACATAGTGCGTGATGGAGTATCGCGCTCGATGACGATTCTTGTGTTCGAGGAAAGCCGCAACCCACGCCGCGAGTCGTTAAATGCGCCGTCCGTCGCATGGCCGATGCCAAAAGTGGTTGACCAGGAAACGATTAGGGGACATGATCTAGCAATGAAGGAAGACCCAAATGAAGCCAGCTCCGTAACTGCATCAGCGAAGGACCACCAGCCCTATCGCATCGGCACACTGACCGTCGATGATTCGCTGAACCCTCCCGTGATGGTCTCACCGTTCCACGCGGTGAACGAGGTCAGCGAGGCGCTTTGTGGATGGGAGGTGATGTACATCGCTGACGAACCAAGTTGGTATGAGATAAACATCGACCTACGCCACGATGAGTGCGTCGCGATCGTAGACGGTGCGAGTCGCGAGCGTCTCGACGAACGTCGCTAGCCAAACGTTTGCCCTCGGCCATCGAGCGCCACGCCGACGCGCTCAAGAAAATTCTCGACAAAAGATGTAGCCTGCGGAAGACCTCTCAGTCAAGCTGGTAGGTCGAACTGAAGGGCACGGATATGAGTGTTGTTGTGACTATCCATATTCCGGTTGCAGACGTCGCCGCGGCCATCAAGGGTCTCCGCGACAACGCCCAGTTTCTCGAAGAGATCACTGAGTCCACGAAGAGCGACGGCATGATTCACCACCGATTCGTTGCGGGAGACGGCGAACTCCTGGTCATTGACGAATGGGATTCCGCGGAGCAGTTCCAAAGGTTCTTCGACGGGAATCCGAAGGTTGCCGAAGTAATGGTGTCCTGCGGCGCGAACGGAGCCCCCGAGATCTCAGTGTTCGAATCAGTCGACGCTGCGGGAACTGTCTAGCAGGGGTCAGTCCGAGTCTTCAGTCAGTTCGTTATTGTCGGGGCTGTTGTGTGAATCGCGTGACAAGGAGTAAACCCCCGTGGAACTTTCGGAGCCTGCTGTCGAAGGGACGCTGCACTCGGCTGATGGCGTAGGGATCGTTCGAATGAGAACTCACTGCGGCGCTGACGTCGATGACGTGTGGTCAGCGCTCACGGATCCCCTGCGCTTGGCCCGCTGGTTTGGGAAGGTAAATGGTGACTTGCAGGAGGATGGTGAAGCCACCGCCCTCGTCATGTCAAGTGGATGGGATGGCCGGGTTCACATCGACAAGTGCGTTCCACGGCGCGAGCTACGCGTGACGATGTGGGAAGAAGAAGGCTCGAGGCACTCGGTTTCGGCGGAGTTGCTACCAGATGGCGCGAAAACGGATCTCGCGATTGAAGTGCGCGGCGTGCCTCTTGACGTTCTTTGGGCCTACGGCGCCGGATGGCAGGAGCACGTCGAGGACCTTCGAGCTCATCTCGAAGGGAAGGACCGCGCATCGACCGGATCTGACGCCCGTTTTGATGAGATCGCGCCGCACTATCGCGAAATGGCCGTCATAGCGATATAGCGGGGTGCCGCACTAACGCTCCTTGCGGTTTACCGTTCGACGGGTCCGGCTGCGTCGATTCCTTGGTTACGCGTGGTGCGCGGGCGAGAATGGTGAACGAGAGCGGAATGCGAACGCGACCCTCAGGAATGCTGAACACGCCCGAGGTGGTGTCAATGAGCCACGGGAACTGTTGAAAGACCGTCCAATCGTGTTCCATGAGTGCGTCGAGCACAAATCCGCGCGACATCAATGACGCCACGATCTCACCGATGGAGTGGTTCCACTCGTACGTGGTGGACTCGCCGAGCTTTCCGCCGTCAGTATACGTGGACGAGTCGTCGAAGATGAGGGGTTCGTTTGGCTCTTCGAAGTAGCCGTAGGTAACGCGTTCGCCGTCACTATCCAAGCACTCCGACAGCGGGTGAACGTCGTGAATGTAGAGTCGACCCCATGGTTCGAGCAGATCAGCGACGACGCCGCCCCACGCGTCGACGTCGGGAAGCCAACACAGCGAACCGAGGCTGACGTAGGCGACGTCGAAGCGAGCGCCAGAGAGCGCGCGAGGGGCGTCCAAGACGTTGGCGCAGACAAAGGTCGATCGGTCAGAGAGTCCCGCACGCTGGGCGAGCGAGCGAGCCTCGTCGATCGCCGCGGGGGAGAAGTCGACGCCCGTAACGATCGCGCCCGCTCGTGCCCAACTCAATGTGTCCATACCGAAGTGACACTGCAGGTGCACGAGGGTCTTGCCCGTTAGATCGCCCAGGGCTTCCACTTCTCGGTTCGGCGGGCCCGGCGCGTCGCGTAGCCAGCTGTCGACATCGTAGAAGCGAGAATGGGCGTGAATCTGTACGCGACTGTCCCAATTCGTCCGGTTGGTTTCGAGCCGTGGATCCATCGGTCAAGAGTACTGTCGCCGATTCACGCGCTCGAGGCTCTCCGCTTCGCACTTCCTCGGCCATCGAGCGCTGGAGACTGCGTTCATTCGTAATCGAGGCCAACGCGAGATCGATTCGGCTACTGCTCGGGTAGAACAACGCGGGATCGGTAGCATGCCTATGGCGTGGCCAAGAGTAGAACCAATCACATGATTCGCGCCCGGATCCTTCTGGCTGCCATCAAAGCACGACGCTGGACGGCGGTAACGCTGTTTGGCGTGGCGGTCGTCGCGGTTGCTGCCGCCGCCATCGGGCCGATGTTCTTGCACAGCGCCGATACGTCGGTGTTGACCAGTACCGCGAACGCGGCACCAATCGGCCAGACCGATGCACTGGTCATCTCCAACGGTGGCGCGACCAAGATGGCACAGCTTGCGTCGGCGGCCAAGACCGCCCAACACCTTGCCGGTGGGCTCTTGTCGGCGCCCATCTTCACCGCTGACGTCGGCTCTGACTTCGCCACGAAGCATCAGCCGTACGAAGCCGACATTTTGGCTCGCAGCGGCATCTGTGCACACCTGCGTGTCGTTAGCGGCGTCTGTCCCACTCGTATCAACGAGGTTGCCATCAGCGCGCGGAGCGCGAAGACCGCGAGCGTCGTGGTGGGCACGCGCTTGACCATCACGGAACCCCACTCGCGCGTCATGACCGACGTGACCGTCACGGCGATCTACCAGCAACCGCCCAATATCAACAACGCCTATTGGCGGGGCAGCAACTACTTTGACTACGGCACTGGTGTGCCGCCCCAGGTCATTCTTGATCCGTTCATTGCAACGTTCAGCACGGCGCTTGAGATGGATCGCATCACGGCACCTCAGCTCAGCGCGGACATTCCATGGCGGGCTGGTGCAACGCTGTCGGGTGCAGCGGCTCTTGAGTCCGATGTCGGCACGATCAAGGCGAAGGTCTTTTCTCAGTACGACCTGTCGGTGACGACGGGACTGACGTCCGTTGTCGATACCGCACGTCACGACGACAACTTGATGAGCACGGTGGTGCTGGCTATTGTGCTCCAGCTGATCCTGCTCTCGCTCATCATCTTGTACACCTTGGGTCGTTCGACCATTCTTGAGCGCCGACAGGAGTCGGAGTTCGCTCGCCGACACGGCTTTCCTCGCTCTGCGCTGATCGCCCTCGCCGTCGGCGAACCTTCGGCGCTGATCATCGCAGCCTTCCCGGTGGGCCTGCTGCTCGCGTGGGGCGTGCTCGCGCTCTGCACGAGCACGCTGTTCGTGGCTGGCACGCCCGTGTCGCTCCCGGGCATTGCGATCGCCTCCGCCGCGGGAGCATGCATTGCCGGCGTCTGCGCGATGACGATTGCCTCGTCGGATCTGTGGCGATCGCGGGCATCGAGCCGCCGACAGGCGTGGCGCGTGGGCATCGCCGTCGACGTCTTCGCCGTGGCACTCGCCGTGACCGGCGTGATCTCGCTCTTGACGAAGGGATCGTTGAGCGGTGCAAGAGCCCAACCGCTGGCCCTGCTCGCCCCAGGTCTCTTGACGCTGGCAGCGGCGCTTGTCGGCCTCCGGCTCGCCGCGCTGCTGATTCAGATGTTCATCGCGCGCACGGGTGAGTCCACTCGCGTCGCCTCGTTCCTGGCGCTTCGCCAGATCGGGCGCCGCCCCGCCTCGCTCCGCGAGCTTCTCCCCTTGACCGCAGCAACCGCCGTCTTACTCTTTGCCGTCGGCAGCTTCTTTCTCGCGTCGTCGAACCGAGCGCTCGTGGCGAACGTGGACGTCGGCGCCGCAAAAGTGGTCGATGTCACCCCGCCTCCCGGACTCAACTTCGAAAAAGCAGTGCGTCAGGCAGATCCGACGGGACATGAGGCGATGGCGGCGGTGTACTACTCGTCGTCGTCCGGCGACCTGCTCGCGGTCGACAGCTCTCGTTTCGCGACCGTGGCCTTCTGGCCGAGTGCGCTGTCCAATGATGCGCTGACATCACTGGCACGCAAGCTCGCGCCACGAGTACCGCCCGGCGTCACCTTTACCGGCAACGAGCTTCGTGTGACGATCGACATAGAGAAGGGAACGCCCCCCATCATCCTTGGGGTCAACCTCTTCGACCAGACGTTTCAATCCAATGAGCAGCAGTATTTCGGACCTCTCTCTGCGGGGCTCCACGTGGTAAATGTCCCACTGGCGAACGACTGCCCGGGCGTCTGTCGGCTGACCGGCTTGGCGCCGAACTGGGAGGATCCGTCCAACACTTTCTCGCGAAACGTGCGCCTTGTGGTCCAGGGCATGACCGTACAGAATGGCGGCCGGTGGCACCGTGTCGACTTCGGGGCGGGGAAGCACGGGACGTGGAGCGCTCAGCCTTCGTCGGTTCGCGTCGAGCCGCCCGCGAGCACGTGTTGTTCGGTCGCCTTTGATATCCCAGGTCGACAGCTCCCCTTCGGTGGACTGCTTCTCAGTCCTGTCGACCTTCCTCGCGCGACCCCCGCGATCATTACGAACGGGGCCGAGGTGACCGACGCTCCGCCGACGCCGTCGCCTCGAGGAAACCTCAGCGTCGACATCGACAACAATCTGCTTACCATCCATCCGTTGGTCAAGGTCTCGACGCTGCCTCTGATTGGCAACGGCGGTGCAATCGTCGACCTCGACTTCGCCGAGCGGGCCTTCGGCAGCAGTGCGGGCGACGCCACGTTCCAGATCTGGCTCGCGCCGTCGGCGAGCCGGACGATCCTTCAGCGCCTGCGCAATGAGGGCGTGGCAATTGGTCCAATCTCGACTGCGTCGGCGCGCCTCGGCGTCCTCGATCACGGCGGCATCGCGTTGGCGTACGCAGTGGCGCTCATCGTCTCGCCGATCGCTGCGCTGCTGGCGATCGGGACCGTTATGTTCGTCCTCGTCTCCGACGGTCGTCGCCGTCGACGCGAGTTTGCGTCGCTGGCGATCTCAGGAGTACCTGCGAAGATCGTCAAACGAGCGCACCGACTCGAGAACGCGATCGTGCTGGGCGTCGCCGTGATCCTCGGGGCCGTCATCGGTATCGTGAGCGACGCGCTGGCCTTCGGTTCGTTGCCGGAGTTCGTCGTTGGGCCCGGGGGAGTGCCGATCTCCACGGCGGTGCCGATCGTGCCCGTCCTCTGTGCAGTGGGGATACTTGGCCTTCTGCTCGCGTTCGCCGTCGAACTCTCGACGCGATCAGTGATTCGCGACACCGGACTGCGTCACGATGGGTCGAACGAATGAGCACGCTTGACACTCCCATCGAGGTCAATGCAGTGGGGGCCGAGGTGCATCTCTCAGGCGTCGTGCACCTCTACCCATCGCCCGAGGGTGAGGTCGTTGCCCTACGCGGCGTGGACCTCGACATCAAAGCGGGTGAGTCCGTCGCTCTCCTTGGACCTTCGGGGGCGGGAAAGTCGACCGTCCTCGGCTTGCTCGCGGGTGAGTTCGCGCCCTCAGCCGGGTCCGTGCGCATCGGCGAGCACGACCTCGGCAAGCTCGGAGCGGACGCTCTGTCGCGACTGCGAGCACACGAGATATCCCTCGTTGTCCAAGGTGCAGCCACCAACCTCTTGTCGTACGCCACCGCGCTCGAGAACGTGTGGTTTGCCCAGCACGGCTCGCGGCGTCGAAAGAAGTCACCGCCACGCAGTGCAATGGAGCTGCTTGAGCTCTTTCACGTGGGGGGCCTCGCGTCGCGTCGGGTCGCCGAGATGTCAATGGGCGAACGCCAGCGCGTGGCACTGGTCGCGGGTGTCGCTGTTCTACCGCGACTGCTGCTTGTCGATGAGCCGACGAGTCAGCTCAGCGGCAGGGAGCGTGATGAAGTCATCGACACGATCTTGACGATTCATCGTGAGATCGGCCTCACGGTCATTGTCGTTACGCACGACAATGAGGTCGCGAGTCGATTCGAACGGACCGTGACCATTCGCGACGGTCGCGTAGGCGCAGAGGGACGCTACGGCGTCGACTACGCAGTGGTGGGACGCGACGGCAGCTTGCATCTGCCGCCTGAGGTGCTGGATCTCCTTCCACCCGACAGCCTGGTGCGTGTCATTCGACTCTCGAACGGCGTCGAGCTACGGCGAGCCGATGAAGAGGAGCGTTGACGGTGCTGGCGACTGAGCTGCGAGCAGCATCGATCGGTATTGATGTCGACGGGCGCGTGCTGCTGGACGACGTGAATCTCTTCGTCGATTCGGGGCACATGCTCGTGATTACCGGCGCCTCGGGCACGGGCAAGACCATTTTGGCCCTCACGCTCGCAGGTGTCATCGAACCAACTCGTGGCGAAGTCACGATCGGAGGCACACAGCTCAGCACGCTGTCCTCCTTCACCGAGCGCCCGGCGCTCGTGCCGCAAGACTTCGGACTCATCTCAGTACTCACCGCAGAAGAGACGGTGTCGCTTCCGCTACAAGTGCGCGCGCTCTCGAAAGAGGAGATCCGCGAGCGCACAATAACCTGGCTGAGCGCTTTGGGACTTGCTGCATGCGCCGCGCGACCCGTAACGGAACTGTCTGGAGGCCAGCGCCAACGCGTGGCCATTGCGCGAGCGCTCGCAAAGGGCGCAGACGTCATCGTCATGGACGAGCCCACTGCGGAGCTCGACCCCGCGAACCGGGGGCTCTTGTTGTCGCTGCTGGAGATCGAGCTGGACCGTGGCGCCGCTGTCGTGGTCGTGTCGCATGAGGCCGACGTGATCGCCCGCGCTGACACCGTGTTCGAGCTGGTGTAAGGCCGCCCTTATCTCCGCTCGTTCGCGTAACGGGGTTTCGCGTTCTCGGTGATACTGGATGGATGGTCGACCGTAACGTTTTGGGTGGGGATTTAGAGCCTTGTGGCACCGATCCGGTGACGGGTTTCTTCCGTGACGGGTGTTGCACGACAGGGCCGGAGGACCTCGGAAGTCACACGATCTGTGCCGTCGTCACCGCCGAGTTCCTTGCGCACCAGCAGCGGATTGGCAACGATCTCATCACACCTATGCCTCAGTACCATTTCCCTGGGCTGGTGCCGGGCGACCGATGGTGCGTCACGGCCGCCAACTGGCTGCGTGCACATCGCGACGGTGCGGCCGCCTACGTGGTGCTCGCCTCGACCCACGAGCGCGCCCTCGACATCGTGCCGCTCGAGGCATTGCGCGAGCACGCCGTCGACGTCCCGGCCGGACCGGAAGATCTCCAAGCGTGAGGCGATCGATGTCGACGCCGCGCGCCTACGTCGTCTTCGAGACGATCTCCACCAAGTTGCCGTCGGGGTCTCGAAGGAGAGCGGTTCGGTTGCTGCCCCTGTCGTGAGGAACCTGCTCGGTAACGACGCCGACGTCGACGAGCGCGCGATAGGACTCATCGACATTGTTCGTCCACACGACAAGAGCCATGGCGGGGCTCCCCGGCGATGGCTCGATGCCATGTTCCTCCCGCGCGGCGTCGTCACTGCTGAGGGCCAGGGTGAAGTTGTCGAGCTGCAGCTCGACGTGCGTTGGCACGCCGTCGAGAGGAGTACGGAACGTCTCAACGAATCCCAAGAGGTCACGGTAGAACGCGAGACTCTTCCTGATGTTCTTCGTGTACAGATTGACCATCGGCGTCATGAACATTCCTTCACGATATCTACCGATGACCAGCAAACGTGTCGTCGCAAAGACGCCCATAACATTTGGCTCATGAAGCTGATGGTCGGGTTGCGACGCAATGCGCAATGACGCGACGGTGCCGTGGAAGAAGCGACGATGAGCACTCTTGTCGTCCTCGTCGTTGCCGTGGTCGTGGTCGCGCTCGTCCTGACGTGGTCGAGTCGCCACGGCGATCGTCGGAGCGGGTCTGGCACGTCGCTGCGTCGCGAACGAAGCGCGCACACTACGTCACGAGGTCAGCCAAAGAAGGGCTACGCGACCCGAGAGGAGGCGGCGGCACGCGCGCAGGTGATGTCACAGCGCGACGGCGTCTCGATGGGGGTCTATCAGTGCGGCACCTGCACCAAGTGGCATGTTGGCCACAACTGAGACTCCAATCGCCAAAGGGCGATCAGGCTTTACCGAGGCCCCCACGCAAGAGCACTTCGGTGGCTCGCGCATCGTGTGGCCGGCCGAGTTGGTATCCCTGTGCCCAGCGGCATCCGATGCTGAGCAGGTAGTCGCCCTGCTGCTCGGTCTCGACGCCTTCGGCGATCGTGCGCAACTGCAACGTGTCGGCTAGCTGCACGATGGCTCGCGCGAGGTCCGGACGGCCTTCGTCGTGGTCGCCCGACTCGATGAAGGAGCGGTCGATCTTCAACATGTCGATGGGCAGCGTGCTGAGGTGGGAGAGCGAGGAGTAGCCCGTGCCAAAGTCGTCGACGGCGATGCTGAGGCCCAGGTTCTTGAGCGCGCGCAGATTGGCGACGGCGCCGCGCACGTTGGTCATAATGGAACTCTCGGTAATCTCGAGGACCAGCCGCGCGGGGTCGAATGCTCGAGCCCGCAACACCGCACCTACGCGATCAGCGAGCGCGGGGTCGGCGACCTCACTCGCCGATACGTTGACGTTGATGAGCAGATCGTCCGTCCCGAGGCCGTCAGAACTCCATTGGCTGAACTGGCGACACGCTTCGTCCAGCACGAAGTAGTCGATGCCCGAGATGATGCCAAGCTCTTCGGCGCGGGTGATGAACTCCGAAGGAGGCAGGAGCCCTCGAACGGGATGGCGCCAGCGCACAAGGGCCTCGAAGCCGATCAGCGTTCTCGAAGCGAGGTCGACGATGGGCTGGTAGTACACGGTGAGCTGCTCGAGGAGTTTTGCCCGTCGCAGGTCGGCTTCAAGTTCTAGGTGAGCGAGCATCGCCGTGTGCATGTGGTCTTGAAACTCTTCGTAGCGGTCCTTGCCCTGTTCCTTGGCTCGGTACATGGCGAGGTCAGCGTCGCGCAACAGCTGCTCGCTGGAGCTCCCTGCGGCGCCGAACGTGATCCCGATACTCGCAGTGGTGGCTACGTGATGCGAACCGACGACGAGCGGATCGCGCAGGCTCGCCATTACCCGCTCGGCGAGTTGCAGCGCCTCTTGGCGGTTGTCCATATCCTCGACGAGAATCGCGAACTCATCGCCCCCGAGTCGCGCGGCGGTGTCAGAGCGCCGCAGGCATCCGACCAGCTGGGCACCGACTGCTTTGAGCAAGCCGTCGCCAATGGAGTGACCGAGGCTGTCGTTGATCGTCTTGAAGTTGTCGAGGTCGAGATAGAGAACCGCGACAAACTTTCCGTTGCGCTCGACGCGGGCGAGGGCTTGGCCCACGTGATCGTGGAAGAGCGCGCGGTTCGCGAGCCCCGTCAGATCGTCGTAGAAGGCCATGCGCTCGAGATCGGACTCCAGGTTCTTCTGGGTCGTTATGTCGATGAAGCTCCAGACACGACCGACGACGTTGCCATCGATGTATTGAGGCTTGGAGAGTCGTCGGAAGATCCGCCCGTCGCTGAACTCCACCGTGTCTTGGCTGTCGGACTCAGGCGAGTGGTAGAGCTCCTCCACTCGAGCGAGAAACCGGTCGGGCTCTTTCACCTGATCGATGACGGCCGCGACAAGAATGTGATCGTCGCCGAGTGTGATGTAGTTCTCGTCGAGGTGCCACATGCGCAGAAACTGGCTGTTCATGCTGGTGATGTGGCGATTGGTGTCGACGACGAGGATGCCGTCCGCGGTGGACTCGAGCGTCGCGTGGAGCAGGGAGGAGGTCTCTCGCAGCTCGCGCATCGCGTCGCGCAGTTCAAGTTCGGCGAGGGCCCGCGTCGAGACGTCGTGCGCGGTCACGATGATCCCTTCTACCGTCGTGTCGTCGAGGAGGTTGACGATCGAGAGCTCGTAGGCGACGGGCGCGTCAGATTTGTGGCGGCTGAGGCGAACGACGCAGACGATCGGCTTGGTGGCGTGCGCGCCGAGCAGGGCTTGGTCCATCGCGGACTCGAGAAGCGGCCAGTCGTCGGAGTGGACGATCGCCCGCAGGGGCCGACGTTCGACGAACTCGGGATCGAGGCCGAGATTGCGCGTGATGGCCCCTGACACCGAGTCGACGATCCCCGAACGCGATATGAGAAAGACGATGGCGTTCGAGTGGTGGACGAGCGAGCGGAATCGTGCGACGTCGTTGCTCGACACCTCAAAGCGACGGCGCTCGGTGAGGTCTCGGAAGGTGAACAGGACCGAACCTCGGCTGAACCAGTTGACGGTGCGGCCCACCACTTCGAAGAGGCGCCACCCGCCACCGGTCAGCGCGCGAATCTCGATGGACGTGCCGATCTCTCTGTCCTGTACGGATTCAAACGAGCGAAACGCGAGCTCTAGATCATCGGGATGAATGCGCTCAACCACGGACCTGCCGAGCATCTCGTCGACGCTGGCCTGAAATACCTCTTCAGCCTGGTGGTTCGCCCAAAGAAGGTTGAAGTCGGCGCCCAGGATGAGCGTCGGATCCGGCAGCTCGTCGAGCAATCGAGTCCGCTGTCTGGCGTCGAATGGTGTGTTTGGAGTCACGATATCAATGGGTCGCTCGATGTCAACCGACATCATTCACTAAGCAAACGGTAACGCATGGCGACGCCAATCTCGGGATCCTCGACGGCTGTCACCTGGGCAAAGGGCGCCGTGGGCCTCCGAACGGTCGCGCGCGAAGGCAACAATTTTTATGGAGGCCGCTAGTCAGTGCGGCGTCACCTTCTGGTCAAAGCGATGTTCTTGCCTCGGATCTCGCGCGTTTACTTCGTTTGTCAGTTGCGCCATTACAGCAAGGCTCTAGCATTTCGCGTCATGACAACATTCGATAACCACGGACGAGTAAATCCCCCCGAAACGGCGGATGAGCTGGTGACTCTTTTAGGTTTTCTTGACTTCCAACGCGCCACGTTCGCTTGGAAAACGGCAGGATTGGACGCCGAAGGTTTCGCTGTGACAATCGCGGTGTCTTCTATGACGCTCGGCGGCATGATGAAACACCTGGCGTTGGTCGAGGACTACTGGTTCACACAGTGGTTGATGGGCGTCGAGCCGTCGCCGCCGTGGAACCTCGTTGACTGGAAGCAGGACAGCGATTGGGAGTGGCATTCGGCCTCTGACGATTCGCCAGAGGAGCTGAGAAGCTTGTGGCAGGAGAATGTCGAGCGATCTCGAAGCAACCTCGCCGAGTTCCTCGCGGGCGCCTCATTGGATCAACTCGCACGCAAAGTGTCATCGAGTGAACCCTCGCCGAGCGCTCGGTGGATTCTGTCGCACATGATCGAGGAGTACGCCCGCCACAACGGCCACGCCGATCTTCTGCGCGAGGCGATCGATGGGGAGACCGGCGAGTAGGCAGCGACGGCGACTGAGCAATTAGATGAAATGTATGTTACGGTCCGCCAAGCGCTGCACGATCTGCGCGCGGCGTGAGGGGAGCGATCATGTATCTGTTCACGAGACGGGGGCGTCTCACGCGGGGCGTGCAGGGTGTGCTGTGGGCCACGACCATTCGTGATCACGTCAGCCAGATCATTGGGAATGAGGTTGGCCTCTGGTCGACGGCGTACTCGCCTGCTGCCGGCACGATGACGTGGACAACGTGGTGGAGCGACCTCGCCACGTTAGAAACCGCGATGCGGCGCCTCACGGCCGACCAGCGATACGTCGAGCTGGTCGTCGAAGGCATTGAGTACATGCCGATGGGTGTCGACGATGCGCTCTATCAGTCGCTGTACATGACCGAAGGGGACATGAGCTCGATGAACGTGGTCGGCACCGTGAGTGCCGTCACCGCCGTCGGCAAGTCGGTCGAAGCGGTGACGTCAGGCATCACCATCGCCCAGAAGTTTGAGTCGATCACGGGGCAGCCCTCGGGGTTCCACGTCAACGTCACAGGCAACTACGGGGGCGTCGGATGGCTGTCGGCCTATGCGGACCTAGCCGCGTTCGAAGCCGCGAACAACAAGGTCGCGGCCGACGAGTCGTGGCTTGAGTATCTGGACTCACTCACCTGCTACGGAACAGACGTCAGCGCCAACCAGGCAACGCTCTACCAAAAGATTCCGTAACCCTCGTACAACCACGGTCTCGTAGACTGCATTCATCCTGCGAGGAGTGGCCATGGATCGTGCTCATCGTCATGTCGTCACGCCGATAGCTCTGCTCGTGCTGGGCATCAGCGTGATCCTCGGTGTTTCGTATGGGACCAGCTTCTCGTGTCCAACGACGTTGACGTCGCTGCTGAGCAACGGCTCGGCACTATGTCCGAACGCCATCTCGATTCCCACGTGCCCTCGACCATCGTCATCCTTCGTCGTGACGTTTCAGGGCGTGAACGTCCACACGTGGGGTGTCCAGAGCGGCTGCTTCCACCCCACGTCCTAGATCGGTGAGCAGACCTCATGAGGCTTCGAATGCTCCCACGTCTGGCATCGCGAAGTCGAGTGAGTCGACGCCATGTCGACGGGCATTGCGTGACTCTTGTATAGAACTCGCCTGCAAGTTTGCGAAGAATGAAACGGGCTTCAGTGAAGTCGTCCGGTAAAATGCCTTACAACTACTGAGGGAGATGTCGGTGAGTGCTCTTGCACTTGTGCTTCCAGAGGAACGGTCCAGCGTGACTACAGGCGAGCCATCGAGCCCGCCCAAGACCATTCGGCGCCCGGCATCGGGCGCGTGCGGATGCTCACGCAACTCGTGCTGGCACATGCGAGGGTGCAAGGGGAGCGGCGTCGTCCGCGTCATGCGCGCACCCGATCCGGCGAAGACGTTTCGTCCGTCGGTGGTGCTGTGCCGCGAGTGCGCAGCACCGACGCAACGAAACCGCGTCGCCTAAAACGTCGCCTTGCTGACCCACGATCTATAGTCGCCGAGCGCGTCCTTTAAGACTCGCAGGACCGGCGCAGAACGGTCAAGACTTCTTTTTGCCCAGTTCGTGCCAACTGCTCTCGGAGATCGTCACGTCGAACTTCTTCGCGGCGTCCGTGATCCGCTTCCAAGCACGGTCGCGCTCGGCGTCGGTCACACCCTCCACTTGATCGAAGCGCGCGATGGCGTTTCTCACGTGCTCCGCGTTCATGAGGGGTTCCTTGCGCTCATTGGGAAACGCGAACGACGTGTCAGGTAGCTCGTCTTTCTCCGCGGTGTTGAGCCGCGAGGACTGCCCACTCGCGGTGTTGCTTGATTTCTTAGCGCTGCCTGATGCAGAGCCCTGCTTGCTGTTTGGCATGGCACACCTCCGGTTCACCGTCGTCAAATACCACAACACGAGGCAATATACCGGCGAGTGTCGCGGGGACACACACGAGCGAGAATGCCCGAAATCGCTCGGGTGATCAGCTCGCGGTGAAGGGGAAGCGCTGCCACGCCCGGTACCTGTCGCGAGCGTCGTCGCGACGAAAGAGCGTCAGCTCTGTGGCCGTGAAGGCGTCGACGTGAAGAGGGAACAAGTCGAGCTTGTTGTGACGAGGGAGGAATCCACCGTGTCGCGCGAGCGCGAAGGTGAGGTGCGGCACGTAGGGATGCGTCTCGCCAACTCGTGAGGCGTCGCCCGTAGGGGCGATGGCATCCAGCAAGTGGCGGCGAAGCCTATGGAGCTCTGGCGCATCTACCGCGAGGTAGAGCACGCGGTCGCCGAAGGTTCGCGGTCCCCCTACTGAAATCGGTATCGGACCGTTCTGCGCAACGACATCGCGCGTTGCACTCTGCCACGAAAGGTCATCGGAGAGAAGCGGCGGCTCTATCACAGTGATGTGGGGGAGAGGTGAGGGATCGCCGAGTCGTCTCATGAGCGGCGAGAGACGACCGAGGTCAGTCGCGGGCGGCTCGATGGCGAGGTAGTAAGAGCTCAGCGGGCGAATCCCAAAACCATCTAGGTACTCGAGGTGGCCTTGAGCGCGGACATGAAATCGTCAACGAGATCATCAGTCGACTCGATGCCTACCGACATTCGGATGAGGGCGTCGTTTGCTTCGTCAGAGTGTTGAGCGTCGTAGGCGGGCTGGCTGCTCCACATGGCCGACGGACGCGTGGCGATCGAGTGCACCGAACCGAGGCTCGCCGCGCGAGTGGTGAGACGCAAGGCGTCGAGTAGGCGCTCGGCTCGATCCACGCCGCCCGCGGGTGTGAAGGAGAGCAGACCACTGAATCCGCTCATCTGTGACCGCGCGAGCTCATGCTGAGGATGAGTCGCGAGACCTGGATAGTAGACGGCGAGGACTTCGGGATGCTCCGCGAGCGCTGTTGCGAGCGCAAGGGCATTGTGGTTGTGACGCTCCATCCGAACGTCGAGGGTTCGCAGTCCTCTCAGCAACAGCCACGCGTCAAAGGGACCGAGGACCGAGCCCACCGCGAGATGGGTGCGCCAGATGATCTCGACGAGGTCGGCTCGACCCGCGATAACGCCAGCAGACACGTCGGAGTGACCGCTCAAGTACTTGGTTGCGCTGTGCCAGACGAGGTCAGCACCGAGGGCAATCGGCTGCTGGTTGATGGGTGTCGCGATCGTGTTATCGACCACGACCAGGGCGCTGCGCTGGTGAGCGAGCTCGCTCGAACTGCGCAGATCGGTGACTGCCAAGAAAGGATTGCTCGGCGTCTCGAGCAGGACAAGGCGCGTTGAGCCGGTGAGCGCCTCTTCCAGCGAGACGGGATCGTGCTGCTCGATGAGCGACGCGGTGACACCGAAGCGCTGCAGGAGCCCCGTGACGAGCCCCGTCGTCCCTGGGTAGATCGTGCGCTGGAGGACAACGTGGTCACCGGGTTGCAGAATGCTGAGGGCGAGTGTCGCCAGTGCACCCATGCCGCTCGCTGTGACGATCGCCCGCTCGGCGCCTTCGAGAGCGGCGACTACGTCAGCGACCTGGGTGTGGTTGGGATTGCCGTAGCGCGTGTAGAACTCGTCGGTGAAGGCGCGATTCGCGGCGTCGAGAAACGCGTCATTCGTATCGGCGGCGAAGGTGGTCGCCTGCACGATGGGAGGAACGATCGCGCCGTGTCGCGCGTCGTGGTCCGCATGGATCGCTTTGGTACCGGGGCGATCGCTCGCCGAATCGGAGGGGTCGGGGCTCATGTCTCAACGTTAGGCGCGCGCCGAAACGGCCTTAGGCGATTCTTTGCCGAGAAGTTGTCGCACCGTCGCCGCCGCGACTACGGCTGCGCTGTAGTTTCTTCCCTATGCGCCGCCCTCTCGCCCTCGCGGTCGTACTGGGCCTTGCGTCAACCTTGACGATGGCGTCGGTGGCGTTTGCCGACTCCACGACAACGACCACCACGACATCAACGTCGACGACGACCACGACGGCACCCACGACCACCACCACCAAGCCGAAGCAGGGGCCTTCGGTCGCGCCGCTGACGGGGTTGCCCTACCCGAAGCGACTGTTGAAGGATCGCTCGGCGCTCACGATCAAGATCGACAACACGCCGCAGGCCCAACCGCAGTACGGCGTGCAGGACGCCGACGTCGTCTACGAAGAGATTGTCGAAGGCGGCATCACGCGCCTGGCGGCGATCTTCAATTCGAGGGTCCCTTCGGTTGTCGGTCCCGTTCGATCGGTTCGCCGCACGGACCGCGAGATCGTCTTTCCGATCGGCGGGATCTTCGCGTTCTCGGGTGGCGCGGAGTATGCGGTCAGAAGCATCGAGACAGCACCAGTCAAGCTCTACGACGAGTCCACTAGCGGCGGGGCTATGTTTCGTGATCCGAACCGGATCGTCCCGCACAACCTTTTCGCCTACGCCCAGCTGCTGATGGACAAGGACGGCAAGCCCCGACCGCCGCCCCCGCTCTTTACGTATCTCTCGAGCGGTGAGCAGTTCGGTGGGCCGAAGGTCAGTTCGTTCACGGTGAACTTCGAATCCGGCTACGCCGCCACCTACAACTGGGACACCAAGACGAAGTCGTGGGACCGGTCGATCTTCGGCGCTCCGGATGTGACCGCGACCGGCCAGAGGCTGTCGCCGACCAACGTCATCGTGATGACGGTGAACTACGTCGGCGGCGTCGGCGTCATCGACTCCTACGCGCAGTTGATCGGTAAGGGCCCGGTGGAAGTCTTCAGCGATGGGCGCGTCGAACACGGCACGTGGTCGCGTCCGAACCTGCGGCACCGCGCGATCTATACGAACCTCGAAGGAAAGATCATCAATCTGACCCCCGGACAGACGTGGGTCGAGCTGCTTGCGACGGGCTTGGGAGTGAGCGTCACCCCGTAGCCGCACCTCGAGCGCAACCCGAGTCGAGTCTTCCTAGTCTCGGTCGCGCATGCCGGCAAGGGCCGAGCGAGGTGAGCGAAAGGCGCGAAGGATGCCAACGATCCGGGTCTTCCACGCGGTGCTCGCGCCCGTGCTGCGTGTTCTGGACGTCACCACCACGTAGAGCGCTCCTGCGAGAAGCCCCCACACCAGCGACGTGGTGTGTTCAATGCCGTCAACGCCGGGCGCGACGACTGCTGCGATCAGCAGGCCCAGGCTCAGCAACGCCGCACCTCGATTCATTCGTGCGGCGATCAAGAGACACGCTCCCACGGCGGTGGTAGCAGCAGACGGTCCCGTGTCGAGTACTCGAGCGAGCGCAGGAGTGAGACCGAGCAGGTGACTGTGCACGGTCTCGAGCAGCACCCTCGCGAGGAGCGTGGAGCCAATGTGTGCCACGACCGCAACGGCAATGGTGAGCCATCGTCCAAGAATGAGCTCGCCGAGTCCGATGACAACGATCAGCTGTGCGCATGCCGCCCACAGCGGTAAGTACGCGGTCGGAAAGAAGAATGACATCGGCAGCCGAGCGAGTTCGCTCGTGAGCGGGAGGGATGCAGACACGTCACCCGAGTGCCACAGCTCAGGTCGCAAAATGTGAAAGTGCAAGAAGCCCGCGACAAGTATCGTCGCTAAGGCCGTCGCGAGCCCCAGCCGCGGCCGTGAGCCGCGCGACCATCCATAGCGAGCGAGCAACCAGAGCCGAAAGAACTCCCGGCTCAATCCGAAGCGCGGGCTGCGGCGCTGAGCGAGCTGGTCGGAGACATCCAGCGCTGCGCTACTCCCGGACGAAAGTCCGCTCGCCGACGTGGCGTTGTCAAAACCTCCGCGCCCTTGCGCGTCGCGGGGTTGCGGGTTGGACTCCGTCGCTCACCTCATCTCAACTCGTCCGCGGGGGACGTGCAATCGACCTTATAGTCAAGTGCCTCACACTGGGGCGTCTCGCCACTACGAAGTCTCGCCGCGCTCACCATTCGATGGCAAGCGCCATCCGGGGTCAGCGAAAATTTCTAGGCAGAACCGCGCGAACAGACCTGTGCCGATTGATCAGCGGTTTAGCATTGCGCGAATTGATTCGCGCAGAGAGTCCATCGTCGCGATGACCGCGGTGGGCTCGTAACCACAGTGCGCCATGCAGTTCTCACAGCGCTCGTCACGCCCCCGTCCATACTTGGACCAGTCGGTCGTCTCGACGAGCTCTTGATAGGTCGTGGCGTAGCCGTCGGCCATCAGATAGCAGGGACGCTGCCAACCAAAGACGGAGAAGCTCGGGATGCCCCACGCCGTGCACTGAAAGTCTCGCTTGCCCTCCAAGAAGTCGAGGAAGAGCGGCGAGTGGTTCAGACGCCACCGCTTGCGGTGACCGTCGGCAAAGGCCTCTTTGAACAGCTCACGTGTCTGGTCGACACCGAGGAAGTGCTCTTGGTCAGGCGCCTTCTCGTAGGCGTAGGCCGGGGAGATCATCATCGCGTCGACCTTGAGGTCATCGTTCAAGAAGTCGAGCACGTCGCGAATGGTCTTGGGCTGGTCCGTGCTGAAGAACGTTGAGTTGGTCGTGACGCGAAAGCCCTTGGCCTTAGCGGCCTTGATCGCGGACACTGCTTCGTCGAAGACGCCGTAGCGATTGACTGCGAGGTCGTGACGCTCCTGGAGGCCGTCCATGTGGATGACCCAAGAGAAGTAGCGCGACGGCGTGAACTTCTCCAGCCGGCGCTCGAGCAGCACGGCGTTGGTGCAGAGATAGACGTAGACCTTGCGCTTGATGAGCTCTTGGACCATCTCGGCGATCTGGGGATGCAAGAGCGGCTCACCGCCGGCGATTGAGACCATTGGCGAGCCAGTGGACTCGACGGCGTTGACCACCTCGTCGACGGTGAGCCGCTTGCGGAGAATCTCCGTGGGGTACTGGATCTTGCCGCAACCGGGGCACGCGAGGTTGCACGCGAACAGCGGCTCGATCTCGATGATGAAGGGGTAGTACTTCGTGCGCTTCAGTCGGTGTTTGAGGAGATATGTACCGATGCGCAGATTCTGACGAAGAGGGACGGCCATTACCGCACCCTAGTCGGCAGTGCGAAATGAACGGTCTCTTGCACGATTCTTTCCTCACTGAGATGGACGGGCCCGAGCGAGGAGATCGCTCCGACGACGTCGTGGACAAGGACGTCGGGCACTGACGCCCCGGCGGTGATACCAATGCTGCGCACATTCGAGAGCCAACCGAGCTCCAGCTGCGTCGCGTCTTCGATCAGGACGGCCGTACAGCCCTCGCGCTCGGCCACCTCGACGAGCCGCGCCGTATTCGACGAGTTTTGCGAGCCCACCACGATCATCAGATCGCATCGGTGCGCGATCGAGCGCACGGCGTCTTGTCGGTTCTGGGTGGCGTAGCAGATGTCATCGGACGCCGGGGCCGCGATATCGGGGTAGCGCCCGCGCAGGGCGCTCGCGATCTCAGCCGTCTCGTCGGTCGCGAGGGTGGTCTGTGTGAGAAAGGCGATTGGCTCATCCCGGTCGAACTCGAGGCTCGCGACCTCTTCGACGTTCGCTACGATGCGCATCCGTTCGGGAGCCTCACCGTAGGTGCCTATGACCTCTTCATGTTCGGCGTGGCCGATCAAGACGAGGCTGTAGTCCTGAGCGGCGTAGCGGCGGGCTTCGACGTGAACCTTCGCAACGAGCGGGCACGTTGCATCGATGACGGTGAGGGTCTCGCGTTCGGCGCCTTGACGACGGATCTCAGGTGAGACGCCGTGGGCAGCGAGCACGACGACCCCGCCGTCGGGAACTTCCGTGAGCTCTTCGACGAAGATGGCGCCCTGGTGTTCGAGGTCTCGCACGACGTGAAGGTTGTGGACGATCTGTCGGCGCACGTAGACCGGCGCGCCGAACTGGGCGAGTGCTCGTTCCACGGTCTCGATGGCCCGTTCCACACCGGCGCAGAACGAGCGAGGCGAGGCAAGGATGATGTCGTGCTCGCCACACGCTCGTGCCCAACGTTCGAGCGGCCCCCTTGCCGACGACAGCGAGCTAAGCGCGCGTAGACCCCCACGCATGGGGCCGGTCGTGGAGGTATCAGAGATCGAACGAACGACGGCGAGTGGATTCTTCGGGAGGTAGTCCATCACCCATGACGACTCCATGTCGACGGCAATGGCTCCCGAGGCGGCGAGGCCGGCTCGCTCGCCTGCTCGCACGTATTTCGGCGAGGTCATGAGCGGACCGAGCCGCACCGCGTGGCGAGAGCGTCGAAACTCCGCGCTCAGGAGCGCCGAACCCGGCAGGTCGCGCGACGTCGAGGACTCGGTGCTTCGAAGTTCGCTCGCGATGATGATGTCGCCCGGGACGAGTTCGGGGGCAAGGGCACCCGCGACGCCCACGAGCGCGACCGCCGTCTGTTCATCCAGGCGAGCGGCGAGCTTGGCACCCGCGCGTGAGGCCCGCTCTCGACCGGCGCCGATGACGGCATCGGCGCCACCGAAGGCGAATGACTCGATCCGAAGAGGTGCGAGGACTTTGAGATCAGCCGTTGGGATCACCTCGCCTCACGTAGCGCCCCAGTGCCATGAGCGGGAAGACGAGCCGGTAGAGGTGGTAGTTGATGTAGAAGTCGCCAGGAAAGCCCGTGCCGGTGAACCACGGCTCGTCCCATGAACCGGCGTCGTTCTGGGATTCGACGAGGTACTGCACACCGCGATTGGTCGACACCGAGCGCTCGTTCGCCGCGATGAGCGCCATGAGCGCCCAGCCGGTCTGCGATGCGGTCGAAGGACCGCGACCGCGATAGCTCGGCTCGCGGTAGGAACGAAGATCCTCGCCCCAACCGCCATCGTCATTTTGATGGTCTTCGAGCCAGACGACCGCGCGGCGGATCGCGGGGTGATCGGTGGCGACGCCGGCGGCGACGAGTCCGGGAAGGACCGCACCGAGTCCATAGACGTAGTTGGCACCCCACCGCCCGAACCAGGAGCCGTCGCTCTCCTGGTTCTCAAGAAGCCACGCGACACCGCGTTCGACGGATCCTTGGTACTGCTCGCGTCCGGCGAGCGCTTCGAGCACGTGCGCCGTGACGTCGGCGCTCGAGGGATCGATCAGCTCGCCGAAGTCGCAGAAGGGAAGCTCACGCACGAGGGTTTGGACGTTGTCCACGTCAAACGCCGCCCAGCCGCCATCGCGCGACTGCATGCCCTCGACCCAGGTCAGGCCGCGCCGCTCCGCGTCGAGTGACGGCTCTGCGGTGCGGCCAAGCGCCAGCACGACTTCGGCGGCGTCATCGATGTCGGGGTACGTGTCATTTTCGAATTCGAACGCCCAGCCGCTTGGCTTGAGGTATGGGCGACGCATTGCCCAGTCACCCTTTACCGTGATCTCTTGGCTTAAGAGGTAGCGAGCGGCAGAACGCAGGACCGGGTCTTCGGGTGAGAGGCCGGCGTCGGCGAGCGCGGTGACCGCGAGTGCAGTGTCCCAGACGGGCGACTGACACGCTTCGAGGCGCCGCCCGGTCGCGTCTTCGATGGTAAAGCCGTCGAGGCCGGTGATGCCCGCGTGCATGACGGGGTGCTCGAGGGAGTAGCCCTGGAGCCGTAGCGCAATCAGTGAGTACACCCAGGGTGGCTGGATGCCGCCCCACGAGCCATCGGCTTCTTGGCGCTGGACGATCCAGCGCTCGGCCTTGCGCAACGCTGCACGGCGGAGGAACTTGATCGGGCGACGCGAGTAGAAGTGCAGCAGTACGTCGATGGCCTGAAACCGTCCCGCCCATGTGTTGAGCGGATCGCGGCGCGGTGCCGGCACGCCCGTCTTAAGCTCGTCGACTGAAAAATCGAGGTGGTGGGTCGGCCGGTGCGCGCTGACTACGGTCAGCGCCACGACCGTCTGTCGCGCCCAGCAGGCAAAGTCGTAGACGTTGAGGGGGAGATGGCGGCTGACGAAGATCATTTCCGGCGGTATCACCGGCAACTCTTCCCACGGCCAGAGGTTGAACATGGCGAGCCAGATGCGCGTGAAGACGCGGCTCCTCTCAATGCCACCCGATGAGTAGATGAAGTGGCGGGCGCGGGCCATGTGCTCATCGTCGGGCGTGTCGCCCGCGAGGCGCAGCGCTACATACGCCTCGATCGTCGTTGAAAGATCGGCGGGACCGCCAAAGAAGTTGGCCCAGGTACCGTCCTCGCGTTGGCGCGAGCGGATCCACTTTGCCGCGGCCGCGGTCTGTTCGACCGTGCGAATGCCGAGGAACTCACGTAGGAGCATGTCTTCGGCGTCCATGGTGACGTTCGTCTCGAGTTCGCCCTTCCACCAGCCGTGCGGACTCTGAAGCGCAATCAGCGCGTCGACGGCATTCTTCAAAGAGTTCTTGACGTCACGATCGAACGACGGCGACGGTGGCTCGGGCCCTTCGGCGCCTGGTGCGTCAAAGGCGCCGTGGGGTGTGAACTCGCTCACTGGTCTCGCTCGATGACGTAACGCGCGAGCACGCCGAGCTCGCGTCGCGCGCTCTCGTGCATCGGCACTCGCTCAAGGGCGGCAAGGGCGCCACGCAGCTCCGACTCAGCCATCTCCGTGGTTTCGTATTTGGCACCGCACTCATCCAGCAAGGTCATCGCGGCGTCTACTTCAGCGTCGGTGAGCTCCTTGTCGAGCGACGATGCCGTCTCGGCGAAGACATCAAAACCCTTCGAGTACGCGATGCACACCGGCAGCGTCTTCTTGCGGAGGCGAAGGTCGTTGCCAACCGGCTTACCGGTCACGCTTGGTTCACCCCACACGCCCAGCATGTCGTCGATCGCCTGGAAGGCCTGGCCGAGATGATCGCCGAATTCTGAAAGGGCGTCGATGACGTCATCGTTCGCGCCGGCGAGGATCGCTCCGATCGATGCCGCGCAGGCCAGCAGTGCGCCCGTCTTGCCCGCTTCCATGCGCAGACACTCTTCGACCGAGAGCGAGACCTGATGCTCGGAGGCGATGTCCAGGGCTTGACCAACGATCATCGCCTGCGTCGCTTCGGCGAGACGCGCCGCGGCGCGTACGCGTTCGGGCGTTGCCTCGTCTAAGAGCAACTGAAAAGCGAGGGTCGAGAGCGCGTCGCCGGCGATGATGGCGGGACCGACGCCGTACTTGGCCCAGACCGTGGGTTCGTGACGTCGCTCGAGATCGCCGTCGATGATGTCGTCATGAATGAGTGAGAAGTTGTGCACGAACTCGATGGCGAGTGCGCCGACGAGTCCTACGCGTTCTTCGGCACCGCCAGCACTTGCCGAGAGCAGCGCCAGACTCGCGCGAACGTACTTGCCGCCTGCCGATAAGTGATAGTTCACGAGGGGGCGCAACTCGGGGCTGAGGCGTCGCGTCGCGTCGTCGAGCGCCGGGTTCACAAGCGTCTTCGTGCGGGCGAGAATCTCGAGGGCGCTCGATTCGTTCTCTTGCTTGGACAGTTTGTTGGCCAAGGTCACGTGGTTACCCTCTCGCGATCTTGTGGGTCAGCCTTCGATGAGCCCGAAAATAGGCTCAGGATCCTTGCAGCTGCGTCGTTGCCACTGCGCACCGCGCCTTCCATGGTCGCGGGCCAGCCCGTGTCGCACCACGCCCCCGCAAGAAAGAGTCCAGGGATCGAAGTCTCGTTCGCTGGACGAAGCGATTCGATACCTGGGGAGCCGCGAAACGTCGCCGCGTGCTCACGAGTCACGACCGACGTCGTCACGACAGCGTTGCGTGCGGCGGGAAATAGGTCGCAGAGCGCGTTGAAGAACGTGGGAACAAGCTCGCTCGATCCGACGGCTGCGTACTTGTCAGCCGCCGACAGTGACACGACGAGACACTGGCCCGTCGTTACGCCCGACGAGTCAGTACGGTCAAAAAGAAACTCGATGGGTGAGTCGATGCACGCGGCCATCGGTAGTTCGGTTACCTTTCGATCGAGAACGAAGTGAATGTTAACAATCGGAGACGCACCTAACTTCGTGGCGAGGTCTTCGTCGCCGGGCAAAGCCCCTAGTGTCGCCGCCACCCTAGGGGCCGTCGCCACGATCAGTGCGTCAAATATGAATGGATCCTCAGTTGCGACGACGCTGAACGTACCGTTCAGTCCGCGCGCGATCGACGTGACTGAGGTGTTGATATTTACCAACACACCGCTCTCATGCAAGGAACGCAGGGCATTTTCTCCATGCAGCTGCGCGAGTGGCACCGTTGACCAGCCCATGTCGGCGCCGTCGGAGTGCTCGAGGAAACCTATACGAAACACTTGTGCAGCGAGTGCGAGCGATGTTTCGGATGCGGGAACGTTCACGGTGGGCTGAATGATGAGGTTCCAGAGCCGTTCGATGGCCTGTGGAGACTGACCATGACGCGCGAGCCACGACGCGAAGGTCTCACTGTCGAGCGCGGGGTCGTTGGGATCAAGTCGGCGAAGTGCAAGGACTGCACGAACGAGACCGATGCGCTCTCGAATCGAGAGGAATCGATAGCGGGCGAGTGACGCGGCGAGATGGAGCGGCGCCGGGAGCTTGGTTCGACGTATCGTGGCGTGCGTGCCGTCGGGAGAGAGCACGGGCACGTCAAGTCGAGGCTGCAAGTAGACCTGATGGCTCCCGCCGATGCGATCGATGAACGCGCGATACGACGTGCAGCAACCAAGGAACACGTGTTGGCCGTTGTCAAAGGAGAGGCCGTCTCGTTCGATGGACGTCGTCAGCCCGCCGAGGTGGGGGCGCCGCTCGAACAGCGTCACCTCGGCTCCCGCGTCGGCGAGCGCGAGCGACGCAGCGATGCCCGCGAGCCCTCCACCGATGACGCCGACGCGCGGCGTGCTCATGCGCGAGCGGCGGCGAGGCTCTGCAGCGCCACTGTGATCTTTTCGTAGGCCGGTAGGGAGACGCGTCCTTCGGTGACCGCGATGGGATTGCGCTCGATGCGAAGGAGCAGGCGGCGATAGATGCCCGACATCGCGGCAACGCATGCGCGGCCGCGACCACTCAGAAGTGGGAGCAGCTGCAGGCCTTCGGCGAACCACTGTTCGGCACGACCGCACTCGAAGGCGACGAGTCGAGCGACCTCTGAGGGTGGACCCATCAGGTCAGGATTGCAGCTCACGCGGATGGCGTCTTCGCGGGGCAGGTAGACACGTCCGATGGAGCGATCCTCCACGACATCGCGCAAGATGTTGGTCAGCTGCAAAGCCACGCCGAGCGAGTCGGCAAGGGGCACCGCTTCGGTAGGGTGATCGGTGCCGAAGATGGCGAGGGACAGCCGACCGACAGAACCCGCGACGTTCCGGCAGTACTTCACCAGATCGTCGATGGTCTCATAGTTCGTGCCGTGCACGTCCATCTCGCAGCCGTCGATGATCTCACCAAAGCACTCCATTGGCAGTTGATAGCGAGACTTTGCGTCCCCGATGGCGAACAGCACCGGATCGTTCGTCCTCGGGTCGATCGATTCGATCTCCTTGCGTACGAGCTGAAGACCGGCCAGCTTCTCTTCGGGCGTGTCGGTGCCGTCGCCAATGTCGTCGATGCGCCGAGCCAGCGCGTACACCGCCGAAAGCGCCCGACGCTCAGGCTTGTGGAGGAGGCGGATGCCGTAGGCGAAGTTCTTGGCCTCACGACGTGTGACGCCTTCGCACCAGTCGTAGGCGGCTTCGAGGTTCATGCCGTACTCCGGTGCCGACTCGCGTCCGCGAAGCCGCGCACCGTGCGCGCGACAACGTCGCGCTTGCTGGTTCGACAGCTGACACCAAGGACGTCGTAGCTTTCCCGTTCGATGGCGTCGGCCGCGGCTCGTCCGCCGCCGACGAAGCCCGCGACCGCGAGGCGAGCTCGAATGGGCAGTGACGCGGCGAGCACATCGCCGGCGTCCAAGAGCTCTCTTGTGCGCAGCGTCTCTTTTGCAACGACTTGACGCAGCGCTTCGCTCGTTGTCGGCAAGAGCAGGTCTTCTTCCGCGCAATCGAACTCGCGAAGGTCATCGAGTGGTAGGTAGATGCGGCCGCGTCGCGCATCCTCGCCAACATCTTGAAGGTGCTCGACAACTTGCAGGGCGATGCACACTTGATCGGACCACTCCGTACGCTCAGGCGTCGAGACGTGAAAGATGGCGAGCACTAGTCGGCCTACGGGTGCGGCCGACAGCATGCAATAGCCCACCAAGTCGTCGAAGGTCTCGTACCGCGTAACGACCTGGTCGACGCGATTGGCTTCGATGAGGTTTCGAAATGGCTCAAGGCTCACGTTGAGGTCGCGAATGAGCGGCGTGAGACGTTGGAACACAGGATGGATGGCTTGTCCTGCTGCGGCGAGGTTGAGCTCGTCATCTAGCCAGTCGAGGAGCGCCATTCGATCGCCTCCCGCCTCATCACCGATGTCATCGGTCAATCGCGCGAAACCGTAGATGGCCATGAGATTGGAGCGAACGTCTCGAGGCAGCAGTCGTGAGGCGACCGGGAAGTTCTCTCGACTGGCTTTCAGTGAGAACTCATCGCGTGCGCCGAAGAAACTATTTATCGTCTGCGTCAACTTGCTTGACACCAGCGGCCCCTTTGCAATTCCGATGAAAATTAACCTATCAGCCTGTATATGAAAGGCCAGCGTGCGAACACACTCTCTTGCGCGTGCGGTGACGATCTCGCTCGGGCGGCTTTGCCGATCCTTCACCACTTCGATGCTGAGAAACGCTTCAGGCAACGATGGTGACAAGGGGCGCCGTTGTGCACGTCGACATCGCGGCGATCAACGCTGCGCGTCGTAACGTACGAGAGGAGATACTGTGCATCGAAACGCCCCGCGCCTCGCCCTAACCGTCGCGTGCGTCATCGTGCTTGCTGTTGTCGTCACACTCGTGTACGCGCGACCATCGCGAGCAAAGGGCGTTGAGCTAGGGGTCGAGACGTCACGCGAGTACGGCGACGTGCTGGTCGTGGATGGGGGAGAGCTCGGCGGGTTCCCCGTCTATGAGTTCAGCGGCGATGTTCCCGGCCACTTCGGCTGTGGCACCGTCAAAGAACAGGGCTATGACCTCGATCCCGACGCTCGCGTGACCCTTACCTGCACGGGACCCGAAGACAACATTGTCAACGGGGTCACTTCCGATGACTGGCCTGCCCTCACGTCCAAAGCACAGCCCGTCGCCGGTCCGGGCGTTCATCAATCTCTGCTGAGCACGGTGCATCGCAAAGGGATCGGCAATCAGGTCACCTACGCCGGGCACCCGCTCTATCTCTTTGATCCCTCGTCCGCGCCGTTTCGTCCCCTTGGCGTCCAGTACGTGGAAACGGTTCAGCCCGTCGCGCCCTGGCACGGCTACTGGTACCTCGTCGGTTCTAAGGACGGCGATCCAATCGCCGGTGTCGCGTCAATGAAGATGGCGACGTTGCCCAGCGGGTCTCGAGTTCTTGGCGTCGATGGCGACCCCAACATCGATCCCTTCGCCGTGGTCGTCTACACCTTCAGCAGGGACCCTCGCGACAGGAGCACCTGCACCGGCACGTGCGCGGCTACGTGGGTGCCCGTCACGACTACCTCGACGCCTCATGTGGCGCCCGGCATTCCCGCGCCGTCGATCGGCACGATCACACGAAGCAACGGGAGCCTCCAAGTCACCTATGACGGTAAGCCGCTCTATCTCTATTCGCGTGAGAAGGTATTCCTGCTCCCACGCGGCGGCATCGACACGAGCGGAACCGCGGGCAACGGCGAGGGAGTGATCGGCCCGAGCGGTGGCACGTTTTCTACGGTCAGCCTCGGCTCGTCGTGAGCACGCGGATCACGTAGTCGGCTACCTGATTCGCGCCGTGATCACATTGGACTTGTAAAGCGTTGAAGCTCGATGACGGGAATGACGCGCGTCGTTTTGGTCTGATACTCACCAAACTGCGGCATGCCCTGTGCCATGAGGTTCCAGATCCGGTCGCGCTCTTCGCCTTTGACGACGATGGCCGTGGCGGCGAACGTGTCACCGCCCAGTTCGACGATGACTTCGGGATGCGCCGTGAGGTTGTAATACCAGTCGGGGTTCGAATCAGCGCCGGCTTTCGACGCAAACACGAAGAGCAGTCCATTGTCTTCCAGGTACATGACCGGGTTGACGCGATCCTCCCCGGTCTTTGCCCCGCGCGTGTGCAAAAGGAGGATCGGCACGTCTTTGGAGTCGACCATCACGTGGCCCCCACTCGCTCGAAACTCCTCAATCACCTTCGTGTTCCAGTCGTTGACGTCGCTCATCGTTCCCCTCTCGTCTTTTTCGCAGGCTAAAGGTTGCTGGCGAGGTCTCGCATCAGCGCGCGTCGCCCTACTGTCGAGGCATGTGCAGAAACATCACCACTTTGAGGGGGCTCGAGCCAGAAGCCACCTCCCAAGAGATAGAGGCCGCCGCACGCCAGTACGTGAGGAAAGTAAGCGGCGTGCAGAAAACCTCGGCCTCCACCGACGTCGCCTTCGACCAGGCCGTCCATGTCATCGCCATGGCAACCACGGAACTTTTGCGGCAACTCCCGCCTCGCCAGCGACCTCCCGCCACCGTGCCGCCTCTTCGCCGTCTGTCCAACGAGCCGAAGAGATAGGTGCTTTTCGGGAAGAAACTGGGCTAATTTCTATCGATTTAGAAATGAGGAGTATCCACTAACTCACGTTCTCCGTCAATTAAACTTTTCATTTAGTTTCCGGGAAACCGGTTCTGGCAAGGGAGAACGGTGAGCACCGACGTCAGGGCGAACAATCGCGTCCACACTGCCAATGGTCACAAAACGGCCATGCAATCCCTTACTCCACTGGTCGTCCCGAAGCACGGGGCCCGCTTGACTGGCACCACCGCGCCCGTTGACGGCGCGACCGTTTTAGTGCTTGACCCGCCCTACGAACTCGCCATCGTGAATGCAACCAACGAACCCCTGATGGCGGGGCCGGTCGCGGTAATCGCTCAACCCGTGAAGCATGCGCCAACCGCCCGCACGAAACGAGCTCATCGCTGGGGCGGTTACTCGGCGGGACGCAAGGTCGTTTCGGTAGCGGCGGGCATGGCCCTCGCCGGTGGCGCAGCGTACGGCGCCACCAATTGGATCGTTGCCCTGACTGGGGGCTCATCAGGAGAAGGCCAGGCCGCAACGATCCAAAACCTCACGATTACGAGCGTGTCGACACCGTCTCCTTCGAACGAGCTCTACCCCGGGGGCACCGGTGACGTCGAGGTCACGATCAGCAACCCCAACCCTTATCCGGTCACCATCACGGCGATGGATCTTCCGACGAGCACGACGTACGCAACGGGCTACACGAATGCCAACCTCACTACCCCACAAAGCGGTTGCATCTCGTCTACCCCGAGCGACGTCATCTGGAACGACTCGACCTCTTCTTCAGGCAGCGTGCACACGCTGACGACGTCCTTAGTCGTGGGGGCGAGCGGCAACGCGAACAACCCTCTGACCGTCACGTTGACCAGCGACGCCTCAATGACCGCCTCCGCGCCTGCCGCCTGCGCTGGCGCCTACTTCTCGATGCCATCGCTCACGGGCATTGCCGCCACCGGTGGAGCGGGTACCGCCACGTCAACGCCCGTAACCGACGGCTGGACGAGCTAGGACCATGTCGCGGAGGCGGTCTCGAGGCACGTTGGCCGCACTCTGTGGAGCAGCGGCGCTCTTTGGTGCAACGAACCTGTCCTTTGCCGGCGCGGTCACGAAGTGGATCCCGACGTTGAACTCTGGTTCACGTGGAGAGGGCGCGGCGCGCGCTGCCATCACCAGCTTGACGGGCAATCCCGTGACCTTCACCGCGGCGTGCAGCTCATCGTCGACCGAAAGCGCGGTCTTGACCTGGACATCAGCAGGATCTGCCGTCACTGGCTATGAGGTCCTGGTCAGCGCGTCGGCCTCAAGCGGCTTCAGCGTCGACGCCACGCAGCCTTCGGGCACCGCGCTCACCGTCACCGAGACCTACACCACCGCGGGAAAGAAGTACTACCGCCTCGAAGCGGAGTCGGCGAACTGGAGCTTTCCGGGCACGACCATCACGAACGCGCGCGAAGCATCGGTGGGCGGCACAAATGGCGGCTTTTTGACGATGGCGACGTCAGGAACGGAGTGCTCGGCCACCCCGTAGTAGTCGACGATTTTCGCACCGTTTGCGGAGAACCTTCAGCGCAAAATTGCAGCGTATGTGCGGTTTTATGCGCGCTCATCAGCGGTGATGAGCACCAAGGGCAAGACAGCATCAAAGTTGTGTCGTAGTTGTGAGTAAGTAGCAGGCATCGTGATTTTCGGTTGGGAAGATACAGCCTGTATAAAACACGCAAGGGCAACTCTCTGCGGTCCCTCTTCAGTGATGAAGAGACAAAGGACCTGGGGACGGCCACTACGTGAGGCAGTCCACTACTAGGGAGAGAAGCAATGAAACAGACTCGTATAAACCGAACGACGAGGAACCTCATGGAGTCAGCACAAACTGGTTCAACAAACCCCTCGTCAACTTCCACACGCAAGAAGCGTTTCCATCGCCTCAGCAGCCGGTCCGTGACCTTTAAGGTCGTGTCGGGCCTCGCCGGCATGGCCATGGTCGGCGGCGCGGCGTATGGCGTGACCAGCTGGATCGTCGGGCTGAATGCGGGATCCTCGGGGGAGGGACAGTCGGCGAGCGTGAGCAACCTCACGATCACGGCAGTCGCGACCCCTTCAGCGACCAATCAGCTCTTTCCGGGCGGCTCGGGTGATGTGGTGGCAACCATCACCAACCCGAACTCCTTTCCCGTCACCGTGACCGGCGTGAATCTGCCGGCGAACACGGTGTACGCGAACGGGTACACGTCTTCGACGTTGACGACCACCCAAACAGGCTGCCTTTCGACGACGCCAAGCGGCGTGACCTGGAACTTCGCGACCGGAACGTCCGGCACGGCGCACACCTTGGCCACACCGCTGACGGTGGCGGCGAGCGGCACGCTGACCGTAACGTTCACCAACGACGCCACGATGACCTCGGCTGCTCCGGCGGCGTGCGAAGGCACGTACTTCTCGCTGCCATCACTGACCGGTGTCGCCGCCTCGGGTGGTGCCGCCTCAGCAACGACCAGCCCGACGACTGACAGCTGGACCAGCTAACTCAGAGCTTCCGTGGTGGATAAGTAAGTCGCACCAGGCCCCCACCGTCGCCGTCGACACGGCAGCGACGGTGGGTGGCCCTTTGGGCTACAACTGAGTGTGCCGACTCGAAGAACCCAGCTCGTGGTGGTGACGCTCCTCGTGATCGTGGGCCTCGCACTCGTGCTCGCGGTGGTCGTCACCGGAGGAACCCCGTCGACCACCACCACCTACGCGACTCCTCCCGTCTCCGCTGTTCCGACATTTAAGGGGCTCACTCTTACGAACGCGCGATCGCTCGCACGACTCCGAAACGGTCGCATCTACGTCGCCTTACGGGTCCCATCGAAAGCGACCGCGGGGACGGTCGTCGCACAGAGCCCGAACCCTTCGTGGCCCGTTGGCCTTGTTGTCTCCAGCGGTCCCTGGTTCCACGACGATGCAGTCCTCCCTGGCGAACGCACGCCACCGGTTCGACACGAGTGCGCGCAGGCGGTGTGGCTCTCTGAAGATGGCAACGCGTATCCGTTGCTCTGTTCCGGACATCGGGTGAACGTGGGCGCGTGGCTGTTCTACGCCAAGAGTCACCCCTCGATGATGTCCCTCGCCCGCACGACATCGCTCTCGCGAGTCGTTGCGTCACTCTGCCACTTCGAGGTCGACGAACCTCAGGGTTTCAACGACAGCGAAGAGACCCTGCCCGAGCAGGAGAACGTCTTCATCTTGGCGGCCGCCTACAACGGGTGGAGGGTACCCAAGGGCCTCGACTGTTCGCACTACGTCGCGACGTCGTAGTCGAGCGTGCGTTCGCGCGGTGATCGTGTCCGCAGGGCTCAGCGACCGTTGTTACTACCATTAGGTCGAGGTGACCGTGGCCCAACTGCTCTTTACCGCATTTAGCAACCGTACAGACGCGGTCGAACTCGCCCGTGAGGTGGGCGAGCAGCTGGCCCGAGACGGCGTCACCTCGACCCTGTACCTCTTCGACACTGACGGTGAGCCAGCGCTCGACGCGAGCACGCTCGTCGTCAGCCTGGGGGGCGACGGTACGTTTTTGAGGGCCACGAGGCTCGCGCACCGGGTCGGCGCCCGGGTGGTCGCGGTGAACCTTGGCCAGGTGGGATTCCTCCTCAACGTGCCGTCGAACGAGATCGTGGAGAACATCAAGTGGGCGCTCGTGAGCGACGCGGTCTCAGAGCGCCTCGCGCTCGAGATCACGATCTCCAACTCCGACGCCATCGAGTTCGCGCTCAACGAAGTGGTCGTCGAGCGCGCGAGCCCAGGGCACATGGTGAAGGTGAAGACCTTCGTCGACAAAGAGGAGTTCCTCACGTACTCAGCCGACGGCGTGATGGTCTCTACCCCCACCGGCAGCACCGGCTACAACTTCTCCGCGGGTGGTCCGGTCGTTGACGCGGCGCTCGCGCTCATGATCCTCACTCCGGTCGCACCGCACTTCACGATCGGCCGTTCGATCGTGGTGCCTGTCGATAAGGTCATCCGCCTGCTGATCGACGACAAACCGGCCGTGCTCGTTGCCGATGGTCAGACGATCGGGTCACTCGAGCCCGGCGAGTACATCGAGGTGCGCCAGAGCCCGACCCCCGTCCACGTGGCGGCGACGCGCAGTTTCGATCTCGCGACGCGGCTGCGCCGCAGCCTCAGAGAGGGTCATGCCTAAGGCGAACCTCGTCGAGCTCTACGCTCACAAGCTCGGCGTCATCGATGATGCTCGTCTCGAGTTTGGCTCAGGCTTTAACGTCATCACCGGTGAGACCGGAGCCGGCAAGACGCTGTTGCTGGGCGCGCTCGGCCTCAGCCTGGGCGCTGACGCCAGCGCCTCGCGCTATGCGCTCACCGCGGACACTCGAGCGGTCGCTCTCTTCGAGCGGGAGGGCGACGAGCTCGCGTTCTCCAGAGAGGTTAGCGACTCAGGCCGTCTTCGCAGTTCCCTCAACGGGGCTCCGTCGAGTGTGGAGGCCCTGCGGAATCTCGCCGAAGGTCTCATCGTGATCCACGGCCAGCACGATTCATTGACGCTGCGCAGCAGAAGTGAGGTACTGCGCCTGATCGATGACAGCGGGACGGTGGACTCCGGTCCCCTCGACCTGGTTCGACGAGAGCTGCGTGAGGCGCTCCGTCTTCGCAGTGACTTCGGCGGGGATCTCGCGTCGCGCGAGCGCGAAACCGAGTTCCTGACATTCCAACTCGGCGAGCTCGACGGGGCCGATATACGGTCTGCGAGCGAACTCGACGAGACGCTCGAAGAGCTCACTCGCCTTACGGCCCTTCGAGATGGTCAGGTCGTTCTCGTTGAAGTCCTCCAGCTGCTCGACGGTGAAGGCGATGAAGCGGTGCTCAACCTCTTTGCGCACGCGCTGAGTCGCCTGCCCGATGGCGACGCCTACGCAGCTGTTCGCCAAGGTCTGGATGCTTCGCTCATCCAGGCCCGAGAGGCGCTGCACGAGTTGGCCGCCCTCACCGATCCCGAGGCGTTCGATCCGACAGTCTTGGCGGAACTCGAGTCGCGGGCCGAGGTACTCCAGCACATGGCCCGCAAGTACGGGGGCAGTCTCGAGGCGGCACTCTCGACCCGAGAGGACCTTCGAGCCCGGCTTCAGCAGCTCACGTCCGAAGGCGAGCGCTTGGGCGGACTCGATGTCGAGATCGCGGGCCTCGAAGAGAAGGAGCGGGTCCTTGTCGCCGAGGTGAAGCGCCAGCGCGAGATCGCCGCCGAGTCGCTCACGGTAGCGATTGCTCGTCAGATGGCTCGAGTTGCGCTCGCTCATGCGACGCTGCGCTTTGTCGTGGACGGTGTGGACGGTTCTGACGCGCAGATCCTGTTCACACCGAACCCCGGTCAGCCCGAGGGCCCGCTGTCGGCGCTCGCCAGCGGGGGAGAGCTCAGTCGTGTGCTGCTCGCAGTGTCGCTCGAAACGGTGCACCACGACACTGTCGCTGTCTTTGACGAGATCGATGCCGGCCTCGGGGGACAGGTCGCCCAGCAGATCGGCGAGTGCTTGCGCGAGGTCGGACGTGAGCAACAGGTCATCGCGATCACGCATCTTGCCTCCGTCGCGGCGCGCGCCGATCATCATTTCGTCATCGAGAAGGATGTGGCGCACGGGGTCACCACGACGTCAGTGAAGGCGCTTCGCGGCGAAGAACGAGTTCGTGAAGTTGCGCGAATGCTCGCCGGCACCGACGTGACCGATGAGTCACGCGCTCTCGCCGAACAATTACTTCAAAACTCAACTCAGGATCCGACCATCGTCGACTTTTCTCGCTAGGATGTTGTTCCGTGAGAAGCGCAGTTTTGCGATGACAAAATACGTGTTTGTTACGGGTGGAGTGTCAAGCTCGCTCGGAAAAGGGCTCACGGCCTCCTCGCTCGGCCGCCTCCTCAAGTCTCGTGGCCTCAAGGTCACCATGTGCAAGTTGGACCCGTATCTCAACGTCGACCCGGGCACGATGAACCCCGGCGAGCACGGCGAGGTCTTCGTCACTGATGACGGGGGAGAGACCGACCTCGACCTTGGGCACTACGAGCGCTTCATCGACGAGTCGCTGTCCAAGATCTCCAACACCACGACGGGTTCGATCTACTCAAACGTGATCGCCAAGGAGCGACGCGGGGACTATCTCGGAAAGACCGTCCAGGTCATCCCTCATGTGACCGACGAGATCAAAGAACGGATCCGCCGCCAAGGGTCACTCGGTGCCGACGTCGTCATCGTGGAGATCGGTGGCACGGTCGGTGACATCGAGATCGTCCCCTTCATCGAGTCAATTCGCCAATTTCGCCGCGACGCGGGTCGCGACAACGTCTGTTACGTGCACCTCACACTCGTGCCCTATCTGGCGCCATCGGGGGAGCAGAAGACCAAGCCCACCCAGCACTCGGTCACCGAGTTGCGCTCGCGAGGTATTCAGCCCGACATCATCGTCTGTCGAAGCGACCAGCCGATCTCGGACAGCCTTAAGCGTAAGATCTCACTCCTCTGCGACGTGCCGGTCAACGCGGTGATCTCTGCGGTCGACGAGGCAAGCATCTACGACATTCCGATCACCCTGCATCACGAGGGCCTCGACACCATGGTCTGCAACACACTCGGGATCGATCTCGATGAGCACCCGATTGACCTCGCTCCCTGGGAGAGTGTCGTGCGACGCGTGCACAACACCACGCGCACGCTGAAGGTCGGCATTATCGGCAAGTACGTGACGATGCCCGACGCATATTTGAGTGTGGTTGAGTCCATTCGTCACGCGGGATTCGCGATTGGCGCGAGGACGGCGATCGAGTGGCTCGAAGCTGAGCGCGTCCCTTCGGAGCTTGACGCCGACCGCCTGGGACAGCTCGATGCAATCATCGTGCCCGGCGGCTTCGGTGAGCGCGGCATCGAGGGCATGATCGCCACGGCGCGCATCGCGCGCGAGAACGACATCCCGTATCTCGGCATCTGCCTCGGCATGCAGATCCAGGTCATCGAGTTCGCTCGCCACGTCCTTGGTCTGAGCGACGCGCAGTCGACCGAGTTCTCCCACAGCTCCTCGGCGCCGGTGATCTCGCTCCTCGCCGAACAGATGGACGTCACTGATCTTGGGGGCACGATGCGCCTCGGCGCCTGGCCCGCCATGTTGGACGAAGACTCCCAGGTGGCCGAGCTCTATGGAGCGACGGTCGTCTCGGAGCGCCATCGTCACCGCTACGAGTTCAACGCGCGCTACCGCGATCAGTTTGAAGCAGGGGGCATGCGCTGCTCAGGAAACTCGCCCGACGGTCGCCTCGTCGAGTTCGTTGAGCTGCCGGGCCACTCGTACTTTGTCGGCACCCAGGCTCATCCCGAGTTCAAGTCGCGCCCGGACCGGCCGCACCCTCTTTTCCTCGGACTTATCAAGGCGGCCGATCTGCGCGCGGAGGGACGCGAACCGCACATCATCGATCCCTCGACCGTCGACAGCACCCTGTGAGCGGCTCCTTCCACGTTGAAGGGACCGAGGTCGTCTTTCGCTCGCGCGTCTTCAACGTTGAACGTCGCACGGTTGCCCACGGTGAGGATGTCTTCGTTCGTGACATCGCCGCGCACCCCGGCGCCGTCGCCGTGCTGGTGTTCAACGAGCAGGGCGACGTGGGATTCATACGCCAGTTTCGCGCGGCCTTCGATCAAGAGCTCTACGAGATTCCCGCAGGGACCCGCGATGTCCCCGGAGAAGAGCCGCTCGACACCGCCAAGCGCGAGCTGCTCGAAGAGCTCGGCTACGAGGCGAGCGAATGGACGCTGCTCGGACACTTCATGAACTCGCCAGGCTGGTCGACGCAGGTGATGGTGGTCTACGAAGCCCGGGGCCTTACAAAGCGCGAGCGCGATCCGGCCGGGCCTGAAGAGGCGAGAGCGACGGTGCACTGGCTCTCGCCCGCGATGATCCGCGAGACCCTTCGATCGGCCTTCGCCATCGACTCCACCACGGCGATCGCGCTCCAACGGGTCTTGGGAAACCTCCTTGACGAACTTTGACGAGGCGCTTGACGAGTACCTCCAGTGGATGACCATCGAAAAAGGACGCAGCCTCTCGACGATTGAGTCCTATCGACGCGATCTGATTGCGCTGGGTCGATGGATGGACGATCAGCACCTTGAGCTCGCCAGCGTCAAAGAACCGGACCTCGAGCACTACTTCAACGCGTTGCGCGACAAGGAGCTTGCGCTCAACACTGTTGCGCGCAACATGGCGGCGGTGCGAGGGCTGTACGCCTACGTGTTCGATGAGGGCCACCTCGACATCGACCCCGCGGCACGTCTGAAGGGTGGCCGCCGAGGCAGGACGCTGCCAAAGCCACTGAGCGAGCGCGAGATCATTACCCTGCTCGACTCGATCCCGCGAGAGAACGCGGTTGACCTGCGCGATCGAGCACTCCTCGAGCTGCTCTATGGCACGGGCGCGCGGGTCAGCGAAGTCGTGGGGCTCAACCTGCACGACCTCGACTTCGACGAAGAGCTGATACTCCTCATGGGTAAAGGCTCGAAGCAGCGACTCGTGCCGATCGGACGCACGCTGAAGGAGGCTCTTCAGGAGTACTTGAGGCCGAGCGGACGCGGAACGCTGCTGTCAACGAAGAAGGGCAATCGCGTGTTTCTCAACACGAGATCGGGGCCGCTCACACGCCAAGGTATTGATCTCGTCGTGCACAAGCGCGCACTCATCGTCGGCATCGACCGCAAGCGCATCAGTGCACACGTCTTTCGGCACAGCTGCGCGACCCACATGCTCGCCCACGGCGCAGACATTAGGGTGGTCCAAGAACTGTTGGGGCACGCCTCCATCGCCACCACCCAGCTGTACACCGCGGTTTCTGTCACCACCTTGCAGCGCGAATACCAAGACGCCCACCCCCGAGCCCACGACTAAGAGGTAGTGCAGCGTGTTTTATTGGTTTTACTTCATCAGCCTCGTACCCTCGGTCGTCCTGCACGAGGTGAGCCACGGCTACGTGGCGAAGCTCTTCGGCGACCCCACGGCTGAAGAGCAGCATCGTTTGACGCTCAATCCGTTGCGCCACATCGACCCCTTCGGCACGGTGCTCCTTCCCGCGCTACTCGTCTTCCTCCACTTTCCGGCCTTCGGCTACGCGAAGCCGGTGCCAGTCAACATCAGTCGACTGCGCAAGCCCCGTCAGCAAGCTCTCTGGGTTGCCTTGGCGGGACCGGCGACAAACATCGTGCTGTCCGCCATTGGCTTCGTGCTCTGTCGCATTGCGATCGCCTTGTCGTGGACCTACGACGTGCAGCTGTTTCTCGTCGCGTTCGGTCTTGTCAACCTGGTGCTCGCGGCGTTCAACCTCATTCCCATCCCGCCCCTCGATGGATCCGCCATCATCGAGCGGTTCATCCCCGTGCGCAACTTGCCGGCGTACTATCGCTTTCGCCAGCGGGCGCTGCCGTTCTTCTTCATCTTCATTCTGCTCGACTACCAGTTCCTCCACATCGGCACGAACTGGCTCTACGACCTCGAAACGTGGTGGATCAGCAAGCTTTAGACGAGGCCCATGGCCGTGGCCGCGCGACGGTAGACGGGCCCTGACACACTGCTCGCCTTCTCCGCACCCATGGCCGCGACGTCATAGAGCTCGCCGGGCGACTTCAAGAGCTCGTGGTAGCGAACGCGAAGCGGTGCCAGCGAGTCGTTCATGAGCGCGGCAAGGTCGCCCTTCAGCTCGCCATAGCGCGTGTAGCGCGCGGCCACCTCGTCGGGCGTCTCGCCGCTGAAGCTCGCGTAGATCTCAAGCAGGTTGGATAGACCTGGCTTCTTGTCCCAGTCGAAGCGAACCTCACCGTCGGTGTCGGTGACGGCCTTAGAGATCTTTCGCTCAATCTCCTTCGGTTCGTCAAAGAGGTAGATCGTCCCGAGCGGACTTGAGATCGATTTGCTCATTTTGCGCGTCGGCTCTTGGAGGTCCATCACGCGAGCGGCGACCGCTGGCTGGACGCCGACAGGAACGACAAAGGTCTCGCCGTAGCGGTTATTGAAGCGCTCGGCGACGTCGCGCGTGAGCTCCAGGTGCTGACGCTGGTCGTCGCCGACAGGCACCTCTTCTGTCTCGTACAGCAAGATGTCCGCAGCCATGAGGACGGGGTACGTGAGCAGTCCCACCCGATAGCCCTCTTGGCGCTCGGACTTCTCCTTGAAGGCGACCATGCGCGAAAGCTCGCCGTAGGTGGCGACACACTCCAGGAGCCAGTTGAGCTGCGCGTGATAAGGGACTTGGCTCTGGATGAAGACGGTGCAGATCTCGGGGTCGAGCCCCGCGGCGAGATAGCTCGCGAGCAGATCGGTCGTGTTCTCACGAAGCGTCTCGGGGTCGATCTGCAATGTGAGTGCGTGCAGGTCCACGACGCAGTAGTACGCATCGCTGTTCTGCTCTTGGACCCAGCGCTGTAGCGCACCGAGATAGTTGCCGAGGTGCAACCTCCCTGATGGCTGCATGCCAGAAAGAATTCTCATCGCTCAATCGTAGGATAAGGAGCTCCAAGGGGTTGCCCGATAGTCTTATCCGGTGACCTTCGTCGTGACGACGCCGTCCTTCAGCGGCCCTATAGAGCTGCTGTTGCAGCTCATCTCGACGCACGACCTCGACATCTTGGACATCCCGCTCTCGCCGCTTGTCGATGAGTTCGTCGTCACCCTTCGAAACCAGACCGGCGAGCTGGATATGGACAGTCTCTCTGAGTTTCTCCTGATCGCAGCCATTCTCTTGGAGATGAAGAGCCACCGACTTCTGCCGGGTCGCGAGAGCGGCGAAGTGGACGAGGAGTTCGTCGGTTGGGAGGAGCGCGACGTCTTGCTCGCTCGACTGCTGGAGCTGCGAACCTACTCGGCGCTGGCGGACGCGTTCGTCTCGATCTTTGAACGTGCGAGTCGCTCCTATCCGCGGCTTCGCGGCATCGATGACGGCTTCGTCGTCCAGCCGCCCGACCTGTTGGCCGGCGTGACGACCGCGCAGCTCGCCCTCGCGTACCTGCGCGGCATCGAGGAGAAGCCGGTGCCCGTTGTGCGGCTGCACCACGTGACGGTCGACGCCGTGACGGTCGCTGAAACCGTCGCCAGGCTTGCCCAGCGACTGCCGAGCATGGGGCGATTCTCGTTTCGCGAGCTGACCGAGGAGCTCGTCACTCGCATTGAGGTCATCGTCCACTTCTTGGCGATCCTCGAGCTGTGCAAGCTCGGCCACCTCGAACTCGGTCAAGGCGCCACGTTCGGCGAAGTGCAGATCACCTGGATCGACACGGACTCACGACTCGATATTGGAGGGGTGGACAGTTATGAGGGATGAGCTCTCGCTGGAACAGAAGCTCGAAGCGATGCTCACTGTCGCGCTCGAGCCGATCTCAGCCGAGGAGTTGGCCGATGTCGTCGACGCCGACTCGGGCGAGGTCATCGAAACGCTGCGAACGCTTCGTGCCGAGTACCTCGAAGAGCGCCGTGGTTTTCAGATCGTCGAGCTCGCAAGTGGCTGGGTGATGCAGTCCTCGCCGGATGTCGCGAGCTGGGTCGCGAAGTTTGCGAACCGCGATGTGTCGCATCGCTTGAGCTCCGCTGCACTCGAGTCGCTCGCGATCATTGCCTACCGCCAGCCGATCTCGCGCGCGCAGATCTCCGCGCTGCGCGGGGTGAACGTCGACGGCGTGGTGCGCCTTCTCGAACAGCGTGGCTACATCGAGGAGCTCGGCCACGCGCCCGGTCCTGGTTCGCCAATCATCTACGGCACGACCGAGCTGTTCCTTGATCGCATGGGGCTCGCGACGCTCGATGATCTGCCTCCGATCGAAGAGTTCATGCCGCCCATCGAGGCGGCCAACGCGCTCGCCGACGAGCTCGCCGCGCGCCTGGACGAGTCCGAGGTGTCCTAGTTGGACGACGGGGAGCGGCTGCAAAAGACGCTCGCTCGTGCCGGGTACGGCTCGAGACGGGCCTGTGAGATCTTGATCGTCGAGGGCCGAGTCACGATCGACGGCCGAGTCGCCGAGCTCGGCAATCGCGTCGACCCTGAGGTGAACGTCATCTGTGTCGACGGCAAGCTCGCGCCGACCTCGCAGAGCAAGGTCTACTTCCTGCTCAACAAGCCCGACGGTGTGGTGACGACCGCCTCCGACCCCCAGGGAAGGACGACCGTCCTCGACCTCGTCGAGTCGCCGGTACGGATCTTTCCCGTGGGACGCCTCGACATGAACACCGAGGGTCTGCTGATCTTGACGAACGACGGACGTCTCGCTCACCTGCTGACACATCCGAGCTCGGGGATCACCAAGGAGTATCTCGCCCGCGTCGAAGGCGATCCATCACCCGGTGCGCTCCGGCGGCTGCGAGAGGGCGTTGAGCTCGACGACGGCATGACGGCACCGGCGCAGGTCTCGCGTGTCAGCGAGGGGCTGTTGCGCATCGTGATTCACGAAGGACGGAACCGTCAAGTGCGACGGATGTGCGCCGCGGTCGGCCACGAAGTGACACGACTCGTGCGTACGCGCATCGGCCCTCTCCAAGACGCCACGCTGTCACCGGGCTCATCTCGTCAACTCTCGCTCAACGAAGTTCGTCGCTTGATGGACGCGGTTGGGATGACCGATGAGTTGGCATCTACGATGCCTTCATGACTTTTGCAATGGTAAGGGGAGTTCGCGGCGCGTCGACGTGCACGGCAAACACGCCCGAAGAGATCAATGAGGTCACCCAGGAGCTGTTGGTGGCCATGCTCGAGCGCAACGACATCAGCCACGATGACGTGATCAGCGTGCTCTTTACGACGACCCCAGACCTCACGGCATCCTTCCCGGCGACGGCCGCGCGCGGCGTCGGCTTCGGTGACGTGCCCCTGCTCTGTGCGAGTGAGATCGATGTGCCCGGTTCGATGCCGCTCACCGTGCGAGTTCTCCTGCATGCGTATACCGAGCGGGCTCGTGGCGAGCTGCGTCACGTCTATCTGCGCGACGCCGGGTCGCTCCGCGATGATCTCCCCGAATAGCCGTCGCGCCCACGTCGTGGGCCTCGGGCTCATCGGTTCTTCGCTCGCCTTAGCGCTCGGTGAGCACGATTGGCTGGTTACAGGGAGCGACCTTGATCCGACAGTCACAGAAGCGGCGCTCACGGGAGGCATCATCGTCGGCAGCGAACTTCACGACGAGACCTCACTCGTGATTGTCGCGACGCCCGCGAGCGTGGTCGCCGAGACGGCGTCAAAGATCCTCGCCGATCACGACGCCGCCGCCATGATCGTGACCGATGTCGCCGGCGTGAAGGAAGCAATCGTCGATGAGGTCGCCGATCCGCGTTTTCTCGCCGGCCACCCGATGGCCGGCTCAGAGCTGCGCGGATTGGCGGGAGCGCGCGGCGACCTCTTTCAAGGATGTACGTGGGTGCTGACACCAACGCCGCACACCAAACCTGAAACCTACGGGACGCTGCACGGAATCTTGCGAGAGCTCGGGGCGAACGTCGTTGCTGTCGATGCCGGTAACCACGACCGACTGGTGGCCATCGCGAGCCACGTGCCCCATCTGCTCGCCGGGGCGCTCATGAATGAGGCAAGCCGCGTCGCCGAGCAGGACGCCATTTTGCTGCAGCTCGCGGCGGGAGGATTTAGGGACATGACGCGCGTCGCCGCGGGGGACCCCGGCATCTGGCCCGACATCCTCTTCGAGAATCGCGACGCCATCAGCCAATCGCTCCAAGCACTCGAAGATCGCCTCGCCAACTTGCGCGTCGCGCTCTCCACCAATGACCACGACGCCGTGGCGGCCGATCTCTTGAACGCGGCCTCGGCTCGACGCCAGCTCCCTGGCCGCGCTCTTCATTCTGAGAACCTCGCTTATCTCCGCGTCGCGCTGACCGACGAACCTGGCAGACTGGCCGCGGTGACCATGGCAGCCTCAGAGATGCTTGTCAATATCTATGACATCGAGATCGCCCACCGCATCGAGGGCACGAGCGGCACGCTGTTGCTCGCCATCGATGAACGTCAAGCCGAGCTGTTTCGCCAGGCGCTCATCGAGCGCGGGTTCGAGGTCGGACGCGAATGAAGGACGTCGAACGCGTTGAGCACGCACAGCAGCTTCGCGGATCGGTCCGCGTCCCTGGCGACAAGAGCGCCTCGCATCGCGCCCTCATGCTCAGCGCACTCGCCGCAGGCGAGAGCTCGATCACCGGACTCTCGCCGGGCGAAGACGTCGCGGCCACGAGTGTCATCGTCGAACAGCTGGGCGCCGCACGTCGTGATGGCGATGGCATCATCTACATCGAAGGACCGGAGGCAGGGCTTCATCCTGCGAGCGCCAATCTCGACTGTGGCAATTCGGGGACGACGATGCGACTCATGTGCGGCGTCGTGAGCTCGATTCCGGGTGCGCACGAGCTGGTCGGTGACGCATCGCTCTCCGCGCGCCCCATGGATCGCGTCACGACGCCACTCGCTCAGATGGGCGTCGCAATCGAAGGCGACGGACCCACCGTGACACCGCCGCTTCGAGTACGGAGCCCTGAGCATCTGCGGGCGACCGACTATCACGTGCCCGTGGCGAGCGCACAAGTGAAGTCCGCGATCCTGCTTGCCGGACTTTTCGCCGACGGCCCAACGCACGTGCGCGAAGACGTGCGCACTCGGCGCACGACAGAGGACATGCTGCGTCAAACCGGCATTGTCGTCGACGCTCGCGATGTCGAGAACGGCCGAGAGGTGACGGTCCATCCAGGACGACCGAACCGACACGACTGGATCGTGCCCGGCGATCCCTCCCAAGCCGCATTCTTCGCCGTCCTCGGAGCGATTCACCCCGACGCCACCATGGAGGTGCTGAGCATCGACTCGGCTCCCGAGAGGATTGGCTTCGTGCACGTGCTGGAGCGGATGGGCGCCAGGGTGTCGCTCACCGATCACGAGCGCTACGCCGTCTTGCACACCACGAGTTCGGATCTCGTGGCGACCGAGGTCAACTCGACTGACGTGCCCTCGGTCGACGAAGTGCCGGTGCTGACGGTTGCCGCGTGCGCGGCAAAGGGCGTCAGCGTCTTTCGCAAGATGAGCGAGCTTCGCGTCAAGGAGTCGGACCGCTTCGCGGGGTCCATGGCGCTCGCCGAGCTGCTCGGATGTCGCGTGTGGCACAAAGACGATGACTTCTTCATCGAAGGACTGGGTTCGGCGACTCATTTCAAGGAGTTCGCGTTGAGGGCGACGCTTGATCATCGCATGGCGATGGCGGCCGCCGTCGCGGGCTGTGCGGGAAATGGCGCCACCATCGAAGGGGCGGCCACGGTGGCGTCCAGCTATCCGAACTTTTTTAGAGACCTAACATTGCTTCAATGAGCCAGGTCATCGCGATTGACGGACCCGCTGGCTCGGGGAAGTCGACTCTGGCCCGTGCGCTTGCCACGTCGCTTGGCTGGTCGTTTCTCGACACGGGAGCGATGTATCGGGCGGTGACCCACGAGGTCCTGCATCAGGGGATTGATGTCTTCGATGAGGTGGCCGTCGCCAATGTTGCTCGCGCGGCGACGATCGAGACCGTGCCGCGGGTCACCATCAATGGGCACGACGTGCAGGACGAGATTCGAAGCGAACCGGTCAATGTCGCGGTCTCCGTCGTGGCGGCAAACCCGGAAGTGCGCACGCAGATGGTGCGACGCCAGCGCGAGTTCGCCGCCGCCCAGCCCATCGGGTCTGTGGTCGAAGGTCGCGATATCACCACGGTCGTCTTTCCGAGCGCCACGGTGAAGGTCTTTCTCACTGCGTCACTCGAAGAGCGCGCGCGGCGCCGCGACGATGAGACCGAAGCCTCGGTGGTGCGCAGAGACGTCATCGACTCGACACGCGAGGCGTCGCCCCTTCGTCAGGCCGACGACGCGCTCGTGCTAGACACGACGGGACGATCGGTCGACGAGGTCGTTGAGGAGATTACGCAATGCCTGAAGCTTCGGACCTCGTCCTAAATCCCGAGAAGACGCTGACCTATCGGGTCTGTGCCAAGGTCGTTGGCTCGTTGGCGTGGCTTTTCTTCCATCCGGTCGTCGAAGGAGCAGAGAACATTCCGCTTGAAGGACCGGTCATCATCGCGCCCATCCACCGCTCGAACGTCGACTTCGCGTTCAGCCTGTTCATCTCACCGCGCAAGGTCTTCTTCATGGCAAAAGAGGGCGTCTTTCATCCCAAGCCTTTCGCCGAGCTCTTGACGAAACTGGGTGCTTTTCCCGTCAACCGCGCCACGACAGACCGCGAGTCGATGCGACTCTCCGAAGAGGTGCTGCGACGCGGCCAAGCGCTCGTGCTGTTTCCCGAAGGCACGCGCAAGGAAGGTACGACAGTGGGCACCCTTCACGACGGCGCGATGTTCCTCGCCGCTCGCACCAAGGCGAAAATTGTGCCGGTCGGGATCGCGGGCAGCGAGAAGGCCATGCCCAAGGGGGCAAAGCTTCCGCGCTTTACGAAGATCCACGTCGTCGTCGGCACACCGATCGATCCACCTTCGGGGGAAGGCCGGATCTCTCGCTCCGAGGTCACGGCCAAGACCGAGGAGCTACGAAAAGAGCTCGAGGCTGTCTACGGAGAGGCCCGCCAGCGGCTGGCTCGTTAGCGCTCGCGCCACCAGGTACCAAAGACCACGCGTGCGTATCGAAAGCCGAAGAGCCAGTTCTTACCCTTCTTCGTGGTCCCTGAGGCGCGCGGGTACCAGACCGTCGGTACCTCCGAGGCGCGCCATCCGCGCTTCAAGCACGTAATCAAGAGCTCCGCTGTCTGGTACTGCTCTTGCGTCAAGCGATCGACCACATCGGCGAGCATGGTGACCCGTAGCGCCCGGTATCCGGTCGAGGTGTCGGTCAGGTTCGCCCCGGTCATGCGGTTCATGACGAAGGAGAAGAATCGCACGCCGCTCTTTCGCACCACATCGGAGGTCTTATCCTCGCCGAGGACACGGCTGGCCACCACGAAGTCCGACGTGTCGTCGATCAAGGGCTGGAGAATCTGGGGTATCTCGCTCGGGTCGTTCTGTCCGTCGGCGTCGAGGGTAACGACGTACTTGACGTCGTGATCGATGCAGTAACGATAGGTGACCTGGAGCGCCACCCCGTGGCCGAGGTTGACGGGAAACTCGATGACCTTGACGCCCGGAAATGATCGAGCGATCTCGGCCGTGCGGTCGTCGCCGCCGTCGACGACAACGAGCGTTGTGTACGGCTCACCGTTGACCGTGTCAGGCATCTTCTTCAAGACGTCGCCGATGTTGCCCTCTTCTTCGTAGGCGCAGATGGATGCGACGATCGCGTCAGGTTGAAAATCGGGGTAGTCGCCGTGGAAGCGGGTCATCGCCTGATCGATCGCGTAGCCGCGCAGTCGCGCGATGCGCCGCTTCTCGAGGTCTTGCGATGACATTTGGCTCCTTAGATGGAATGAGCCTGCGCGAACACGTTGACCACCATGGGCTCAAAGTGCTCGAGGGGCTCGGCGTCGTACTGCGGGTCGAAGGCCTTCTGGTCGTAGGAATCAGCGAAGCGCTCGGCGAGGTCGTACCACGGCTGGTCGCGGTGCTGGTCGCGAAGGTTGGGGTCCATGCCGAGGTGCTCGTAGTAGTAGCGGCCTTGGAAGTCTTGGTGAAAGGCGACCATGCAGTAGACATCGTGGCGAACGTAGGGCTTGAGAATCTCGGCGGCAATCTTTGGGTGGTTCGCCACGGAGATCAGCTTGCCGACGTCGTGGAGCAAGGAGGCGACGATGACCTGCTCGTCCGCGCCATCGCGCTCGGCTCGGGTCGCCGTCTGGAGTGCGTGCTGCATCTGATCGACCGAGAAACCGTCACTGATATCGCTCAGTCCCTTCACCATCGAAAGTAACTGGCGAGCGACTCGAGGCTGGGCTTCGATCGTGCGCTCGATGATTTCTGACCACTGTTCGCGTGTCGAAACGTCCATGCTGGGAAACGATGCCACCGGTCAATACTAGTGGTGGGGCTCTTTTTTAGCGGCTGAGCGCCGAAAGGACCTCGGCTGCGGTGAATTCGCGATCGGCCTGCCCGTCGAATGTCGAGCGATCGGGTGTCTGCAACACGAGATCGACGACGGCGGAGATCGCCTTTAACATCTCGCGCAGCTCAGGTGGCGGGGGAAAGTACTCATCTTCGATGATGACGGACTTCACCGTCACGCCTTGGGTCGGATCGAGCACGCTCAGCACTTCGGTGACGAGACTTTCGGGCGCCGAAGCGCCCGCCGTGACGGCGATGATTCCACTGAGGTCATCGGGCAGCTCATCGGCCCCGTTCACCCTCAGTACTCGTGGGGCGCCTTCCGCTTCGGCAACTTTCGTGAGGGCGACGGTGTTGGAGGAGTTCGCCGAGCCGATGACGATGACCGTGTCGGCGCCTTCGGCGATCTCACGAAGGGCCGCCTGGCGATTCGTCGTGGCAAAGCACAGGTCGCTGCGGTTCGGCATCCAGATATCGGGGAAGACCTCCTCGGCGTATTCGCGCAGGTCCTGCCATTCATCGAGGCTGAGAGTTGTCTGGCTGAGCAGCGCCACTGGGCCGTCGTGAGAGCGCACGGCGTCGATGTCTTCGCGGGCTTGGATCAGATGGACGGCCTCGGGCGCGACGGCCATCGTGCCGACGGCCTCTTCGTGGTCCTCGTGTCCGACGTAGAGCACGGTGTAGCCCTTGTTAGCTCGGACCTTGAGTTCGTGGTGAACCTTTGTCACGAGCGGGCAGACCGCGTCGATGACCGTGCCGCCATTGCGCCGGGCCGCTTCCACGAGCTGCGGGGGTGAGCCGTGGGCACTCAACATCACCGGCGCGCCTGGGGGGACAACGGCAATATCGTCGATGAAGATCACGCCAACCGACTTGAAGTAGTCGACGACGAACTGATTGTGAACGATCTCGTGGTAGCAGTAGACGGGTGCCTCGAAGACCCTCGTCATCCAATCGAGCGCCTTGATGGCCTTTTCGACGCCTGCGCAGAAGCCCCGTGGGGCCGCGAGGACGACTTTGTCAACCTTCACGTGAACAGCCTAGTTAGCCGATGCTTTTCGTAGTCCCTAGGCTAGAGGGGTGTCCGGGGCCCGAATTTCTTCTATCTCGGCGGATTCGCCGGCCTCGGTTGTCGATCTCGCCATTGGTGACGAGCTCGTCTCGGTCAACGGCCGCGAACCAACGGACATCATCGAGTACCAGCAGCTGATCGACGGCGAAGAGGTCACCCTGGTCGTGCGGCGCGAAGGCGAGGTCTTGTCGCACAAGGTGACAGTTAAAAAGACCGAGGGTCAGCCGCTCGGCCTCGGCATCGATTCCGCGGTCTTTGACCGCATCCGCACCTGTGACAACCACTGTACGTTCTGCTTTATCTACCAGCTGCCCAAGGGCATGCGCCGATCGCTTTACGTGAAGGACGACGACTTTCGCCTCTCGTTTCTCTATGGGAACTACACCACGTTGACCCGGTTCACGGAGTTCGACCTCGAGCGTGTCATAGACGAAGGCCTCTCACCCCTCTACGTCTCGATCCACACGACCAACCCCGACCTGCGCGCCAACATGCTCCGAAACCCTCGCGGCGCAACGAGCTTGCGCTGGCTGCGCGAGCTCCTGCGCGCAGGCGTCATGGTCCACGGTCAGGTGGTCGTCTGCCCCGGCGTGAACGACGGCCCGGAACTCGAGCGCACGCTCTACGATGTGGTCTCGCTGTATCCGGAGCTCGCCTCGATTGCCCTCGTGCCGGTGGGCGTCAGTGACTTCACTGCCGAGGAATCCATGCGCTCGCACACTCCCGACGAGGCTCGACACGTTGTGGCCCTCGCGGAGTCGTTTCAGCGTCTCACGCGAGAGATCTTTGGCACGGCGAAGGTGTTCGCGAGCGACGAGTTCTACATCGTGGCGGGCATCGAACCTCCGGGCAGCGAGAGCTTCGAAAGCCTCGACGAGGCCGAGAACGGCGTGGGACTGGTGGCAGCGTTCAAAGAGAGCTTCACTGAGCGGACATCGATGGCGAAGCTCGGCTCGGGCTTCTTTCAGTCCGTCGATGGTGCTCCGGCGCTTGGCTATCGCGCGCCGCGAACCGTCGAGGACCGTGACTTCGAAGGGGAAGAGATCACCGTCCTCACAGGCGAGTACGCCGCGCCGATCTTGCGCGCCCTCTTTGACGAGCACGGTTTCCCTGATGTCGAGGTGAAGGCAGTGAAGAATCACTACTTCGGCGGCAACATCAAGGTCGCAGGACTTATGACCGGCGCCGATCTGCAGCGCGCTCTTGAGCACATTCCTACGTCGACGGTCTGCCTCGTGCCCGATGTGTGCCTCTCCGAGGGCCGCTTTCTCGACGGCCTCACGCTCGACGATCTGCCGCGCCCGGTCATGAGCGTGCCGACGACGGGTCAGGACCTGCGCGCGACCTTGGAGTCGGTTCGCTCGAAGAAGCTGAGCCCCGCGTGAGTCGACCGCAAGTTGTCATCGTCGGGCGCCCGAACGTCGGCAAGAGTTCGCTCGTCAACCGCCTCGCCGGCAAGCGCATCGCCGTGGTCGAGGAGCAGCGCGGCGTGACCCGTGATCGCAAGGCGGTAGAGGTCGACTGGCGTGGCGTCACCTTCGACGTCGTTGACACCGGCGGCTGGCTCGCTGCGGGTGATTCGCTGGAAGAAAAGGTGTCCCAGCAGGCCGACGCCGCGCTCAAGGCGGCGGACCTTGTCATTCTCGTGGTGGACGGTTCCACCGGTCCCGTCGACGAGGACTCGCGCGCCGCGCGCTGGGTGCTTCGCTCGGGTCGTCCGGTGCTCCTCGTAGTGAACAAGGTCGACGATCAACAGCACGAGGCCGCGAGCTGGGAGTTTCTCTCTCTCGGCGTGGGTGAGCCCGTAATGGTGAGCGCCCAGCACGGACGGGGCTCGGGCGATCTGCTCGACCGCATCGTCGACGACCTGGGCGATGTGGTGAACGAGCCGGACCCTGACGCGTCGCCGGATGACGACGGGGCACTGCGCGTCGCCATCGTCGGGCGACCGAACGTCGGCAAGTCGACGCTGTTCAACCAGCTCATCGGTGAGGAGCGCTCAGTCGTCCACGACATGCCCGGTACGACGCGCGACGCCATCGACACCGTCGTTGAAACGAGCGCGGGACTGATTCGATTCATTGACACCGCCGGCATGCGCAAACGAGCCCGCACCGAGCCGGGCCTTGAGACCTACTCGGTGCTGCGCAGCCTGGACGCGCTTGATCGCGCCGATATCGCGATCCTGGTCATCGACGCGACCCAGCAGGCGACAGGACAGGATCAACGCCTCGCCGAGCGCATCTCGGCGGCGGGCTGTCCCGCGCTGGTCGTACTGAACAAGTGGGAGCTGGTACCGACCGACGAGCGCGATGCCGTGCTCGCGAGCGTGGGGGACAAGCTGGCCTTTCTCGGTGACGCCCCCGTGATAAAGACGACGGCACTCACGGGTCGAGGCGTGCATCGCCTCCTGCCAGCACTCTCCAACGCCGCGGTCGACTACGCGAAGCGAGTGCCAACCGGGGTGCTCAATCGCGCGATTCGAGACATTCAGATCAAGCAACCTGCTCCCACCGGCAAGATCCGCTACGCCGTTCAGGGCGCGACCGAACCGCCGACGTTCACGCTGTTCATCGCCGGCAAGTTGCCGCCCACGTACCTGCGCTACGTCGAACGCAGCCTGCGCGAGAAATTCGAGCTAGGCGCGTCGCCGATTCGAGTCCGCGTTCGAGTCGAGTAGTGGCGAACTGGTGTGAGCACTGCGATCGCCCCGAAGAGAGCGACGTGTGTGCGGTCTGTGGGGAAGAGCTCATCGAAGAGGAGCGCGAACCCGTCCCGTGGCGCTGGCGGTTCTTCATCGTCATTTCGATCATCTATCTTGGCTGGCGGACCTACCAGGTAGTTTCGTGGCTAGTCCATCGCTAGGAGGTGAGATGCCCATCTACGCTCTCGGAGACCGCGTGCCCCAGATCCACAAGGACGCCTACGTACACCCCGACGCGGTCATCATCGGCGACGTTCGCATTGGTGCCGACTCTTCGATCTGGCCCTGTGCGGTGCTGCGCGGTGACTACGGAGCGATCATCGTGGGCGAGCGCACGTCGATTCAAGACGGCGCCGTGATCCATGCCGTCGACGAGTATCCCACTGTCATCGGCGATGACTGCGTGATTGGACACCTGGCCCATCTCGAGGGCTGTAACGTCCACAACGCGGTGCTCATCGGAAGTGGCTCCATCGTGCTGCACGAGGCCGTCGTGCACTCCGGCGCAACGGTGGGCGCAGGTGCCGTCGTGCGCAACCGCACTGATGTACCGTCCAAGGCGACCGCGCTCGGCGTACCCGCCGAGCTGAAGCTAGATTCATGCACTGCGAGCGTTGCCCTTGCGTCTGCCGCGCTGTATGCCCAGAATGCTCGCCGCTACAAGGAAGAGCTGAAGAAGCTCTAGGAGTTCGACACGGCGACGAGGCGTTCGAGCGCCAATGCGGCGCGTCCATCGATCACACTCGCGCTCGCGAGGTCAAACCCCTCCGTCAGCGTCGTGGCACGACCAGCCACCATCATTGCCAATCCAGCGTTGGCACACGCCACGTCGAACACCGCATCCTGACGCCCCTCTAAAAAGGCGCGCGTGACCACCACGTTGTGTGCGACGTCGCCACCGCGCAACGTTTCCGCGTCGTGGTGGATGCCAAGCACCGCACCCGCGTCGACCCGCTCACGTATGCGCCCTTCGGCAGAGACGACTTCGAACGTGGCCATCGCACCGAGGCTTAGCTCATCAAGCCCGTCATCGGAGTTGACGAGAATCGCGTAGCGCGTCCCGCGCGACTCGACGACGCGCGCCATCTTCTCGAGGAGAGGCAACTGCGCGACACCGATGAGCGAGCGTTCGACCAGCGCGGGATTGGCGAGGGGACCGAGCACGTTGAAGACAGTTCGGAAGTTGAGCGCTCGACGAATCGGCGTGAGATAGCCAAGTGCATGGTGGTACACCGGCGCAAAGAGAAACCCGATGTTGGCCTCTTCCACGCAGGCACGCACCACCTCTTCGCGTGGATCGAGACGCACACCGAGCGCCTCCAGCAGGTCAGCAGATCCGACGGACGATGAGGCGGAGCGATTGCCATGCTTGGCGACCTGCACGCCGCAGCCCGCCACGGCGAAGGCCGCCATGGTTGAGACGTTCACACTGTGCAACTGGTCGCCACCAGTTCCGACGATGTCAATCGCATCGGGACCGATGGAGAACGTGATGGCGGACTCGATCATCGCGTCGATGAACCCCATCATCTCGTCAGCCGTCTCACCTTTGGCCGTGAGCGCGGTCAAAAAGCTCGCGATCAAGACCGGTTCGACCGATCCGGTGAGAATCTCCGTCAACGCCAAGCGGGCGTCGAGCCGCTCAAGACTGGTCCCACGAACGAGTGGGTTCAAGACGTCGAGCGCGAATGAGTCCATTGTCTAGTTCGTCGTAAACCCTGGCGCTGACATAGCGACACGATAGCCGTGGCCAACATCGTGCTCACCACAACTACGATTTCGTGATGACTCCCACTTACCTCGACACCATCTTGGACAGCCACCGTCGGCGTGCGGCGAGTGACGAGCGCGACTGGCGCGCACGCGTCGACGAGATTCGTTACGACGGACCGTCCTTTGTGCTCGTGCTGCGCCAGGGAGCGTCGCCGTTCATCAAGGTGATCGCCGAGGTCAAGCGGCGCTCTCCGTCGAAGGGTCTGCTCGCGCCAGATCTCGATGTCACCGCGCTTGCTCAGACCTATCGTGACGAAGGAGCAAGCGCCATCTCGGTGCTGACCGACCGCGACTTCTTCGAGGGTTCGATGGACGACCTGCGCACCGTACGCAAGAGCGTGGTGCTGCCGGTGCTGCGCAAGGACTTTACGGTGAGCGAGAACGATGTCCTGGACGCGGTGGAAGCCGGCGCCAGCGCCGTGCTCCTGATCGTGGCGGCGCTCAGCGACGACGAGCTGAGCGCGTTTCTGGCACTCGCCGATCTCTGCGGGATCGACGCCCTCGTCGAGATCCACGACGACGACGAAGCTCGCCGGGCGATCGACGCGGGGGCTCGCATCATCGGTGTCAATCAGCGGAATCTGCGCACGTTCGACGTCGACCCTGAGCGTGCCGCCTCACTCATTTCCGCACTTCCTCGCGAATGCTTGACAGTGTGCGAGTCGGGCCTGTCGAGCGTGGCCGACGTGGAGCGCGCAGCTGATGCCGGATTCGACGCGGTGCTCGTGGGCGAAGCGTTCATCACGTCGTCGGACCCGGCGGCGACGGTCAAGGCGTTCGCGCTCGTACCAAGTGGTCAACGTGCCTGAGACGTTCCAGGGCTACATCAAGATCTGCGGGGTCACGTCCGTTGACGACGCGATGATGGTCGCAGCCTCTGGTGCCAGCGCGCTCGGGTTGATCTTTGCCGAGTCGCCACGTCGCCTCACGTTGGAACAAGCCAGAGAGATCGCGGGAGCAAGCGAGGGCGCGGTGCTGAGGTGCGCTGTCTTTCGCCACGACGAGGACGAGTTCATCCTGGAACGAGTTGACGCCACTGGCGTCGAGATCGTTCAGTTGCACGGAGCACTCAGCGAGCGCCTGCTCGTTGAGCTACGCGCGCGTCCGCTGCGGATCGTCAAGGCCCTCAACATCGAGGCGGAGGAGTTCGACAACTTTGACGAAACGACCGTGGACGCCATCATGATCGACGGCGCGCGGCCAGGCTCAGGCGAGTCGCACTCGTGGGATCGCCTTCGCGCGCGATCCTTTTGCGTGCCCGTCATCGCTGCTGGCGGATTGAACCCCGAGAACGTCGCAGACGTCGTGCGGTCGACCGGCGTCTCTGGGGTCGACTCGGCGAGCGGCGTCGAGGCAAGTCCCGGTGTGAAGAGTCCTGAACTTGTCGCGCGCTTTGTCTCGAACGCCAGGCGCGCACTGTCGAGTGTGGAGGCGTCGTGACGGAAACCCGTCCTGTCATGGGAGCGCCCAACGAACGCGGACGCTTTGGCGACTTCGGCGGTCGGTTCGTACCCGAAGCGCTGATGCCAGCGTGTTTGGAGCTCGAAGAAGCGTTCCGCGACGCGTGGAGTGATCCTGCGTTCGTCGAGGAGTACCGAACGACGTTGCGCGAGTTCGTAGGGCGGCCTACGCCCGTGACGTCGCTGCCGCGCCTCTCGGCGAAGCTCGGCCTCAAGCTCTACGCAAAGCGAGAGGATCTCGCGCACACCGGATCGCACAAGATCAACAACGTGGTCGGCCAGACGCTCTTGACACGTCGAATGGGCAAGACGCGCATCATCGCCGAGACGGGTGCGGGCCAGCACGGCGTGGCGACGGCGACGGGCGCCGCGAGGTTCGGGCTCGCGTGCACCGTGTTCATGGGTGAAGTCGACACGATCCGTCAAGAGCTCAACGTCTTTCGCATGGAGTTGCTCGGGGCGACCGTCGTACCCGTGACGTCGGGCTCGAAGACGCTCAAGGACGCCGTCAACGAAGCACTTCGCGAATGGGTGACCTGTGTTGTCGATACGCACTACTGCATTGGCTCGGTTATGGGGCCGCACCCGTTTCCCTGGATGGTTCGCGAGTTTCAGAGCATCATCGGCGTCGAGGCGGCGGCGCAGATGCGCGAGCTTGGAGTGGGTGAACCGGACCTTGTGGTGGCCTGCGTCGGAGGAGGATCGAACGCCGCCGGCGTCTTTGCGGGCTTTGCCGAGACGAACGCCCGGCTCATCGGCATCGAAGCCCGCGGGGGAGCGGCCATCGCCAGCGGCTCTCCCGGCGTCCTGCACGGCATGCGCTCGATGTTGTTGCAAGACGAGTTCGGCCAGATCGAAGAGGCAGAGTCGATCTCTGCCGGACTCGACTACCCCGGTATCGGGCCCGAGCACGCCCATCTGGCCGCCAGCGGTCGTGCGGAGTACTACGGCGTCGGCGACGAAGAGGTGCTCGCCGCCCTCTCGTTGCTCAGTGAGAGCGAGGGGATCATCCCCGCGCTCGAAACGGCCCACGCCGTGGCTTGGATCACACGCGAGGTGGGTGGCCTCTTGCCGACCGGTTCAACAGTGCTGCTCAATCTCTCGGGCCGTGGCGACAAAGACGTCGCGCAAGTTCGCGCGATCATGAAGGCCAAGTCGTGAAGTCGCTGGAGACCAGTCTCCGCTTGCTGCGCGACGACGGTCGCACAGCTCTCGTGCCGTACTTCATGGCTGGTGTGACGCCCGACTGGACGCGTCACGTGGAAGCGGCGGTCGCTGGCGGTGCGGACGCCATCGAGATTGGCATTCCGTTTTCCGATCCCATGATCGACGGTGTCGTGATCCAAGAGGCGGGACTGCGCTCCCTCGCGCGAGGCACGACGCTGGAATCGATCGGTCAAGACCTGGCGAACCTTGATGCGAGCGTCCCGCTCATCGCCATGACCTACTACAACATCTTCTTGCACTACGGCCTCGACCGATCCGCGGGACGTCTCAACGAGTTTGGATTTTCGGGCGCGATCATCCCCGATCTCGCGCTCGAAGAAACCACCGAGTGGAAGAGCTCGTGCGACGACCACGACATCGCTGCGATCCTGCTCGTCGCGCCGTCAACACCGCCGCGACGCCTTGGTGAGATCGCGACGTGCAGCGAAGGCTTCATCTACGCGTCGGCTCGCATGGCGGTGACGGGCTTGAGCAGCGATGAGGGCGAAGGTACACGCGTCGTCGCGGCGGTGCGAGCCGCGAGCGACAACCCCGTCTATGTCGGGATCGGGATCTCAACGCCAGAGTTGGCGGCCGAGACCGCAACCTTCGCCGACGGCGTCATCGTTGGCTCGGCGCTCGTGCAGGTTGTTCTCCAGAATGCGACGCCCGCAGAAGTAGAGGCCGCGGTGCGCTCATTTCGCACTGCAATCGATGAGCGCGTAAATCCTGAGAGTCTTCTCCAGAAGTCATGATTGCCCGAAAACTCCACTGGTTACTGGGGTTACCCATCGGTAAGTCACGCAGAACTGCGTGCCATGTCCCATAATCGACCCATCTAAAGCCGCACAAGCGCTGTTCAGAGGTGTTTAATCATTTCAGGCCATCATTCCGATGGCCCGCTGTGAACTTTTATTGGGGGGATTTACATGCCTGAAGAAAGAGTTGCGGATCCGGGCCCTCTGGGACTAGCTGGATTCGCCATGACAACGTTCTGCCTGAGTAGCTGGAATGCCAACATTTGGCATGGCGCCGGTCTCGAAGCAGCCTTAGCCCTCGCCTTCTTCTACGGAGGGTCGGTGCAGCTGCTGGCGGGAATGTGGGAGTTCGTGCGTAAGAACACCTTTGCGGCCCTGGCGTTCTCGTCATACGGCGCGTTCTGGTTGGCGTTCTACGCGCTTATTAAATTCAACATTCCCGGCGGCGGGAGCGACACCGTGCCGATTTTCTTGCTCGGCTGGGCAATATTCACGGTGTACATGACCATTGCTGCGACGAAGACCAACAACGCGGTTCTGACGGTGTTCGTGCTGCTGTCGATCACCTTCATTTTGCTGACCATCGGCAACTGGGGGACGACGCACACCTTCACTGACCTCGTTCGCGCCGGCGGCTGGACGGGTCTCGCGACGGCGGCGGCGGCATGGTACGCGTCCTTCGCGGGCGTGACAAATGCCACGCACGGCCGGGTTGTGATACCGGTGGGTCCACGAAGCTAAGGTGGGGGTCACTGGTGGCATGCCACCGGACCCAACCGCCAACAGCGCCCGTCCCGAAAGGTACGGGCGCTGTTGGCATCTATACGACACTCAGCACTACTGTCAACTTCAGCCGATCACGATCGGCGTGCAAGCCTCAATGTGTACACACCAACTGCAGGGGGATTCATGACCGAAGCAAGACTTGAAGCATGGCTCGACGAGAAGCGCAGCTTTCCACCGACTCCCGAGTTCTCCGCACAAGCGAACGCGCAGCCATCGATCTACGAAGAAGCCGACAAGGACTATCTCGCCTACTGGCGCACGCAGGCTGACCGCCTGACCTGGACGAAGGCGCCCACCAAGACCCTCGAGTGGGACCTGCCTTTCGCTAAGTGGTTCAGCGACGGCACGTTGAACGCCTCGTACAACTGCGTGGACCGTCACGTCGAAGCAGGACGCGGCGACAAGGTCGCCTATCACTGGGTCGCTGACGCCGAAGGAGAAGGTCGCACCATCACGTACGGAGAGCTCCAGAAGATGGTCGCCAAGGCAGCGAACGCACTGACCGAGCTCGGCGTCAAGTCGGGCGACCGCGTCGCGGTCTACATGCCGATGATCCCCGAGGCGATCGTCACGATGCTCGCGATCGTGCGTCTGGGTGCGGTGCACTCGGTGATCTTCGCAGGTTTCTCCGCGGACTCGCTCTCGAGCCGCATCCTTGACTCAGACTGCCAGGTCGTGGTCACCGCCGATGGCGCGTTCCGACGCGGTGTCGCGAGCCCGCTCAAGCCCGCCGTCGATGAGGCCCTGAAGTCCTGTCCGAACGTTCGCGCCGTGCTCGTCGTGCAGCGCACAGGAGGCGAGGTGGACTGGATCGAAGGGCGTGACAACTGGTGGCACGATGTCGTGGACCATCAGCCCGACACCCACAAGTACGAGTCCTTTGACGCTGAGCACACCATGCTCATCATGTACACGTCGGGCACGACCGCAAAGCCGAAGGGCATCTTTCACACGACGGGCGGTTATCTCACGCAAGCTGCGACGACGTACTACAACATCTTCGACGTCAAGTTCGAGACCGACATCTGCTGGACGGCGGCCGACATCGGCTGGATCACCGGACACAGCTACATCGTCTACGGGCCGCTCGTCAATGGTGTGACCTCGGTCATGTACGAAGGCTTGCCCGACTCGGGCGGGCGCGATCGTTGGTGGAAGATCATCGAAGAGAACAAGGTGTCGATCCTCTACACGGCGCCGACGACGATTCGTACCCTCATGAAATGGGGTCACGAACATCCGGCCGGTCACGACCTCACGAGCCTTCGACTGCTGGGCACGGTGGGTGAGCCGATCAACCCCGAAGCGTGGATCTGGTATCGCAAGCATGTGGGCGGTGATCGCTGCCCGATCGTTGACACGTGGTGGCAGACCGAGACGGGCGCGATCTTGATCTCGCCTCTGCCGGGGATCACCGCTACCAAGCCGGGCGCGGCGATGAAAGCCCTGCCGGGGATCTATGCGGACATCGTCGACAATGATGGGAAGTCGGTCGGAAACGGCGAAGGTGGATACCTCGTCATCACCAAGCCGTGGCCCTCGATGACGCGCGGCATCTATGGCGACCCCGAGCGATTCGTCGAGACGTACTGGGCGCGCTTTCCGGGCGTGTACTTCGCCGGCGACGGTGCCAAGCGTGACGAGGATGGCGACATCTGGTTGCTCGGTCGCATCGACGACGTCATGAACATCTCTGGTCACCGATTGTCGACGACCGAGGTCGAGCACGCACTGGTGGGCTATCCCGCCGTTGCTGAGGCTGCGGTCGTTGGCGCGTCGGACGAGACTACGGGCCAGGCGATCGTCGCCTTCGTCACGCTGAAGCTCTCGGCCGACGAGGCAGAAAAGGACCACAGCGGCGTCATCCACGAGCTGCGCGAACACGTAGCCAAGGTGATCAGCCCCATTGCGAAGCCTCGCCAGATCATTCTCACGCCGGAGCTGCCGAAGACTCGTTCTGGAAAGATCATGCGTCGGCTCTTGCGTGACGTCGCAGAGAACCGCCCGCTCGGCGACGTGACGACACTCACCGACCCGGGCGTGGTCAACGCGATCGCCGCGCTCATGACCGAATCGAGCGCCGACGAGGAGTAGAAACCTCTAGGAGCGATCGAATCTGGCCGTTTTCGACGCGACAGGCTACGAGTCAAACCCGAGATTGAGGAGATCGAGAAGCCGGAGCCACGGGCCTCGCCTACCGTCGCGCTCGTCCGCGCGCTCGATGGCTCGTTGCGTCCATCGTATGAAGAGCCAACGAAAGGGCTCAGGCGGGAAGGGCACTGGCTTCTTGCGCACCATTTCGAGCACGGTGCGCTCGGTGGTCTTGCCATCTAAGAGATCGAGCATGACCGAGGCGCCGAAACGTGTCGACGCGACGCCAAGCCCCGTGTACCCCATGACGTAGGCGACCTTCTTGTCGTGCGCCATTCCCCAAAAGGGGGAGAAGCGCGTGCAGGTGTCGATCGCTCCGCCCCACGCGTGCGTGAACTTGATGCCGGCGAGCTGCGGGAATGTCGCGAGGAAGTGTGCCGCGAGCTTGGCGTAGGTCTCGGCATTGAACTCGAGGTCACGCCGTCCCTTGCCGCGAAACTTATAGATCGTGTCGTAGCCGCCCCAGAGGATCGAGTTGTCCTTCGTGAGCCGGTAGTAGTGGAACTGGTTGCCCGAATCCGCAACGCCCTCGCGGTGCTCCCAGCCAATGCTCGCCATCTGCTCCTCGCTCAGCGGCTCGGTGACAAGGGCGTAGTCGTAGACCGCCACCACGTACTTGCGAGCTTGGCGAACCAGCGAGGGAAAGACATTGGTCGCGAGCGCCACCCGTGCGGCGGTCACCGCACCGTAGGGCGTGTGGACCCGCACACCGTGTTCGACGTCTTCGAGTGACCCTACTTTTGAGTTCTCGAAGATTTTCACGCCGAGTGACTGACACGCTCGCTCGAGCCCCCACACGAGGCGCGCAGGATCGACGAGCGCCGTGCCGTCGACGTCGAAGAGTGCGCCGACATATGAGGGCGAGTGGATCCGAGACCGCACCTCCTCTTTTGACAAGACTTCGACGTGATCGCCCATCTCGTTGCGCAGCCGAGCCTCCTCATGCATGCCTTCGAACTGCCACGGGGCGACGGCGACGCGAAGCTCACCTGTGCGCTCCCAGTCGCACTCGATCCCGTAGCGCGTGATGGTGGCTTCAATCTCATCTAGGTTTTCGCGCGCCAGTCGCTCGATGACGGGCATCTCGCGAGGAAAGCGATTCATACCGTTTGTGAAGCCGTGGGTGAGTGACGCGCTGCAGAAGCCGCCATTGCGACCCGACGCGCCGGCGCCGGTCTCGTACTGCTCGACGACGACCACCTCGCGCTGGGGGTCGCGCTCTTTTGCGAGCAGCGCCGTCCATAGTCCGGTGTAGCCCGCGCCCACAACGCAGAGGTCGGCGCCGATGTCGCCAATGAGCGCTGGATGTGGTTCCGGTTCGAGGGGATCGGAGTCCAACCACCACAACTCGGGCTGGACTTCGGCGAGGTGGCGTAAGACGAAGGTGTCCTTCTTCTCCATATCGTGTCCAACTCGAAGCTGGAAATACCCTCTCTCGGCAGACATCTCTGGCGCAGCAATCGCGCCCACGTCGGGCTTTTATCCGACCCCTCGGCCAGATTCTACTGACGTCACCTTCGAGTTCCTCGCCTCATCGCGCATGACGCTCCTACGTCGTCTCATCGCTCGTGCCGTAAAATGCTTCGATCCCTTCCTAGAAAGCCGTCACCTCATGCGCATTGCCAACTTGGCGGGCCGAGCGACCATCGTCACCGACCACGGACTCATCGATGTTGCAACCGCGTCAAATGGCGCGTTCTCCGCATCCGTCGATAAGAACATCGCGCGATTAGACACTCTGCACACATGGCTGGCATCCGCGCAGCCAGCCGTGACGAGCGAGATCACTCCCGACGAGCTGTACGGCGATCCGCGACTCGGGCCGGTCGTCACGAGTCCGCAACAGATCTTCGGTGTTGGACTTAACTACCGCCACCACGCCGACGAGATGAAGATGTCGCTACCGAGCGAGCCCATGGTGTTCACCAAGTTTGCTTCCTCTTTGTGCGGACCGAACGACGAGCTACCGGTGCGAGGTGAGACCACTGACTTTGAGGCGGAGCTCGTCGTCGTTGTTAGCAAGCGAGCCCGTGACCTCGCTCAGGAGGAGGCACTCGGCGTCGTTGCGGGGTACTGCGTCGGACAGGACTTCTCTGAACGGACGCTGCAGCGTCGTGGCGCGAGTCCTCAGTACTCGCTGGCGAAGTCATATCGCAACTTCACGCCCGTGGGTCCGTGGCTTACAACGACCGACGACATCACAGATCCAAACGACCTCAGCATCAGCTGTTGGGTGAACGACGTGCAGTATCAGAACTCAACGACGGGGGACATGATCTTTCCCGTTGCCGAGATCGTGAGCTACCTCAGTTCAATCGTTGAACTGCGTCCCGGCGATCTCATCTTCACTGGCACTCCCCATGGGGTTGGTCAAGGACAACATCCTCCGGTCTTTCTCAAACCGGGCGACCGCGTCGTCACCGCCATCGAGCGCCTCGGCCAGATCGAGAACGTCGCGACGTAGCGTCGCCGCCGGACGCACCGGGTTTGACCATCCCCAATGTGCGACATGCAGGTCGATAGCCTGATCACAGTGACAATTGGGCTCCTGCGGTGACTCGATTCATAGGTTTCGACCTCGAGACCACGGGCATCAACCCTTTCCAGGACGTGCCCGTCTCGTATGGGTTCGTGGAGCGTTCGGAAGACGCGAGAGGGTCACTGATGGAGCAGGCGTACGTCAATCCGGGCGTGCCCATTCCCGCTGGAGCGTCGGCGATCCACGGCATCACCGATGGGATGGTGAGTGAGGCAACGCCACTCGATGAGGCGGTAGAGGTCTTGGCAGATCGGCTCGCCAAGCACTGGGCGAATGGCGACGTCATCGTCGGAATGAACGTCTCCTACGACCTGACGATGGTTGACTCGCTGTGTCGTCGCCTCGGTCTTGCCACGCTGAGCGATCGCAGCGACGTCGGCGCCGTCGTCGACGTGCTGGTGCTCGACCGTCACTTCGACAAGTGGCGAAAGGGCGGGCGAAAGCTGACCGACCTGTGTCACCACTACGGCGTGACGCTCGGCAATGCGCACTCGGCCGCCCACGACGCGGAAGCGAGTCTTGTTGTTCTTGAGGTCGTTCGTTCGCGATATCCCCAGGTCGACAGAATTCCCGTCGCCGACCTCAGTGTGACCATCCGTGCGTGGTATCAAGAGTGGCTCTCGAGCTTCTCGGAGTACCTCGAAAGGAAGGGCGAAACGCCGATTCCTCTTGGTCGTTACGAGTGGCCGATCCACGTCGACGACGATGCGGTGGTCGGGCTGGGGAGATTTGAACTCCCGATCTCTCGGCCCCCAGCCGAGCGCTCTAGACCAAACTAAGCCACAGCCCGTGAAGAGACAATTCTAGCCCCCGAGGCTTGGGCCACTAGACCGCGCGTCATCCACCCGCGGCGGCCGTCACGATCTCGATTGATGCACCATCAGGGATCGAGGTCGTCTCCCATTCAGAACGACGTACGACTTCGCCGTTGAGGGCGACGGCTATGCCGCGCGGCTCGATCGATCGCCGACGCAACAGGTCCGACACCGTTTCGACGCAGAACCGTTCGTCGCCACCGTTGACGCGAATCACGCGAACGTCCTCGCGAATCGCACGATGTCACTGGCACTCAGCGGGGCCAACGTCACGCCGTGACGGTAGTGGCCGGACACCCACGCCCAACGATCGTCGATGACCTCGAGAAATGGCGTGAGGTCGCCCGTGGCGGGACGAAGGCCCTGACGCGTTTCGACGACGCCTGCCGACTCAAGTGCGGGCACGACGTCAAGCGCATCGCGAAGCAGACGCTGCAGCTCCCCGACTTCGACCACGAGCTCGCCATGCTCGTCCAAGGAGGCGCCGAGCACGCAGTAACCGCCTGGCCGACTGACGACGTAGAACGAGCGACCTCGCACAAAGGCACGAACGACGGGTTGGGAGGACCGATCGAGGCCGCTCACCCGCACGGTCATGCCCCGCACGGGTCGAACCGAATGATCGACTCTCTCGACGACGCCTTTGGGAAGCGTCATCGCGCCGGTCGCGAGCACGCCAATATCCGCGCGATACGTGCCGTCGACGGTCGTCGCCTCCACGTGATCGCTCAGCGCGGCCACGGACTCAACGCGCTGGCGAACTGTCTCAACGCCCAATGCACGACCCGCGTCGGTGAGGAGTTGCATCGCCTGGTCGGGATCGAGCCACGCGTCGCCGTCGAGGAAGAGGCCATCGCGGATGCGCGGGCTGAGACCCTCGAAGTACGACGGATGGATCTCTCGCGTCACCGGTTGATACGAGACACCGAAGTCGTGCGCCACATACTCGAACTGTTCGACCAGGCGTCGGTCGCTCAAGTCGAATCCGACGAGCAGCGTGCCGGTTTCAGCGATGTCGAGCGTCTCGCCCGTGACGTCGTGGATCTCGTGCGCGACGTTGCGCCACGCCTCGACGGCACCACGCTGTCGCTCGTAGTTTCCCCGTTCACCGGGGGACGCTTCGGCGCCTGGAGCAAGCATCCCGGCAGCTGCCCACGTCGCGCCAGAACCAGGCTCGGGATCGAACAGCGTGACGCGCCATCCCTTACGAGCGAGCAGAAATGCGCTCGTCGTGCCGATAATGCCGCCACCGACGACAAGGGCCGCACCGTTCTTCGAACTCACGTGCACAGCGTATGACGACAGAGCGCGCCGGCCGCTTCGGTATAATTGCGGTGGGTCAGCGTTGCCCCGTGTGAACGCCATGACCAGAAGCCTCTACGACCCCTCTTTTGAGCACGACGCGTGCGGTGTGGGGATGGTCGCGGACTTAAGCGGACACCCATCGAATGAGACCGTGAGCGACGCGCTGACGATCCTCGAGAATCTTGAACACCGTGGCGCGACCGGCTCGGACGTCGACTCGGGCGATGGAGCGGGCATTCTGACCCAAATGCCCGACTCGTTCGTCCGATCAGTCTTCGACGGCGACATACCCCCGCCGGGCGGTTACGGCGTGGCGCACTGGATGATTCCGCCAACACTCGACTTCGACGCGCTGGGCACCGCGATCTCCCGCGTCCTCGACCGAGTCGGGCTCGCGTCGCTCGGCTGGCGTCGCGTGCCAGTCGACTCGTCCATCCTTGGCGCGACGTCGCGGGCCTCCGAACCTCTCTTCTTTCAGCAGCTGATCGCACCCGCCGCGGATCGCGATGACGTCGATCTCGAACGAGCCCTTTACTGCGCGCGCAAGGTCATCGAGCACCGCCACGACGTCTACGCGTCCTCGTGCTCCTCGAAGGTTCTGATCTACAAGGGCATGCTCTCCTCTCCCCAGTTGAGGCTCTACTTCGACGATCTGCGCGACGAGCGACTCACGTCGGCGATCGCCGTGGTGCACAGCCGGTTCTCGACCAACGTCCTGCCGCGTTGGGACCTCGCACAGCCCTTTCGATTCATTGCCCACAACGGCGAGATCAATACGGTGCGCGGGAACCGCAACTGGATGACCGCGCGCGAGACGACGCTCGAGGGCGATGCCCTGCCACTGCCGGTGAGTGAACTGACCCCGATTGTCACACCGAACATGAGTGACTCCGCGAGCTTCGATGAAGTTGTGGAGCTGCTCGTTCACTCCGGACGCTCGCTCCCGCACGCCGTCTTGATGATGATTCCCGAGGCCTGGGAGCGCTCAACGGCGATGAGCCCCGCTCGTCGCGCCTTCTACCGCTACCACGCCGGTTTGATGGAGCCGTGGGACGGTCCGGCATCGGTGACCTTTTGCGACGGCACCGTGGCGGGAGCGGTCCTCGACCGTAACGGACTGCGCCCCGCTCGCTACTGGGTCACGAAAGATCGTCGCGTCATCCTGGCGAGCGAAGTTGGCGTGTTGCCGATCGATCCCGCGAACATCGAGCGCAAGGGTCGCCTCCAGCCCGGACGGGTCTTTCTCGTTGACGTGGCAGAAGGACGCATCATCGACGACGACGAGCTGAAAGACTCGCTCGCCGACAAGGCGCCCTATGGCGAGTGGCTGGATCGCCATCAAATCTCTCTCGACTCAATCGACGCCCCCGAGGCTCTGACGCCTGAGTACGCCTCCGTCGTTCGCCTCCAAAAGAGCTTCGGGTACTCGGAAGAGGACCTGCGCCTCATTATTCGTCACATGGCTCAAGTTGGTGAGGAGCCGATTGGCTCGATGGGCTCAGATACCACGTTGCCTGCCCTGTCAAAGAATCCTCGTTCGATCTTCGACTACTTCACCCAGCTCTTCGCCCAGGTGACCAATCCGCCGCTCGACGCGATCCGTGAGGAGCTGGTCACGTCCACACGCGTGGTCATTGGCGGCGAAGAGAATCTTCTTCACGAAGCGGAAGAGCACTGCCATCAGATCGTCCTGCCGTCGCCGGTCTTGAGCGTGCGCGAGCTATCGAAGATTCGCTATATCGACGAACAGTCCGACGTGATTGGTTTCCGCACGGCAGCCGTCGACGGGCTCTTTCCCGCGGGGGGCGACACGAGTCCAGCCGAACGGCTCGCGACCGCGATCAACGACGTCAGTGACGAGGTCGTGGCGCTCGTGCGCGGTGGCGTCAATGTGGTTATCTTGAGCGATCGAGGCACGTCGGCAACCTTCGCCGCGATTCCGAGCTTGCTGCTCGCTTCGGCAGTGCACCACCGGCTTGTGGACGAGCACCTGCGAACGAGCGCCGCACTGATCTTGGAGGCGGGCGACGTTCGCGAGGTCCACCACGTGGCACTGTTGCTTGGTTTCGGCGCGTCTGCAGTGTGTCCGTACCTCGCGTACGAGTCGATCGACGCGCTTGTCCTCGAGGGTGAGCTGAGCGACCTCAGCGCGTTTGAAGCGCGCTACCAGTACGGCAAGTCGCTCAACAAGGGTGTCGTGAAGGTCATGTCGAAGATGGGGGTCTCGACCGTAGCGAGCTATGTCGGGTCCCAGCTCTTCGAACCGGTTGGCGTCTCCGATGACATTCTCGGTCGCTACTTCCCGGGATTTTCCAGTCGACTCGGCGGCGTCACGCTCGAGCACCTAGCAGGTGACGTCCTGCGCACGCACGCACGCGCCTTTGACATAGAGATAGCCGATCGCGTCGAGATCAAGAATCATGGTGAGTACCAGTGGCGCCGCGACGGCGAGCTGCACTTGTTCAACCCGCGCACCGTGCAAAAGCTCCAGCACGCAACCCGTGAGAAGCGCTTTGATCTCTTCAAGGAGTACTCCGCACTGGTCGATGACCAGACGAAGGACCAGCTGACGCTGCGCTCACTCCTCTCCCTCGTACCAAGCCTCACGCCGATTCCTCTCGACGAGGTCGAGAGTGCAGCGTCGATCGTGAAGCGATTCAGCTCCGGGGCCATGTCTTACGGTTCCATCTCCATGGAAGCGCACACGACCCTCGCCATCGCCATGAACCGAATGGGAGCGAAGTCCAACACCGGCGAAGGGGGAGAGGACGAGGAGCGCTACGACACCTCCAATCCGCGTGAGAACACCCGCTCGGCGATCAAACAAGTTGCTTCGGGCCGCTTCGGGGTGACGAGTCGCTACCTTGTGAATGCAGATGACATCCAGATCAAGATGGCCCAGGGCGCTAAGCCGGGTGAGGGAGGACAGCTTCCGGGCACCAAGATCTATCCCTGGATCGCGAAAACCCGCCACTCGACCCCGGGCGTCGGTCTCATCTCGCCGCCCCCACACCACGACATCTATTCGATTGAAGACCTCGCCCAGCTGATCTACGACCTCAAGTGCGCGAACGATGAGGCGCGCATCCACGTCAAGCTCGTCAGCGAACAGGGCGTCGGCACGATTGCGGCGGGCGTCGCGAAGGCTCACGCTGATGTCATCTTGATCTCCGGCCACGACGGCGGCACGGGCGCTGCGCCGCTCACGTCACTCAAGCACGCGGGCACGCCGTGGGAGCTTGGCCTCGCCGAGGCGCACCAGACCCTCGCGGCAAACGGACTGCGAAGTCGCGTCGTCCTGCAAACCGACGGACAGCTCAAGACGGGTCGCGACGTCATCATCGCCGCGCTGCTCGGCGCCGAAGAGTTCGGCTTCGCGACGGCACCGCTCGTCGTGGCGGGCTGTGTCATGATGCGGGTCTGTCACCTTGACACCTGTCCCGTCGGCATCGCGACGCAGAACCCGGTGCTCCGCGAGCGCTTCACTGGCAAGCCCGAGTTTGTCCAGAACTTCTTCGAGTTCGTCGCCGAAGAGGTGCGTCAGTATCTCGCCGAGCTCGGTGCGAGGACGCTCGACGAGGTCATCGGCGACGTCACCAAGCTGCGCGTCAAGCCCCTCGACGATCCCACGAACGACCTCGACCTTGGTGCGTTGCTCAAGGTCGTCGATCCCGAGCAACGCCGCCAGAGCATCAAACAGGACCACGGACTTGACGACGCCCTTGACTGGAAGTTTCTCGGTGGCGCGGTTGACGCGGCGACGCGCGGTACTGATTTTTACTTTGCGAGTCCCGTTCGCAACGTGAACCGTGCGGTCGGCACTCTGACCGGCAGCGCCATTACGCGGGCCCTCGGGGCAAGGACGATGCGGCCCGATCAGGTGGTGATTGATCTCATTGGGTCCGCCGGTCAGAGCTTTGGCGCTTTCCTTCCCGCCGGCGTCACGCTGCGCCTCGCCGGTGACACCAACGACTACGCCGGCAAGGGCCTCTCGGGCGGGCGAATCGTGATTCGCACCGATGAATCGGCCACCTTTGCGAGTGACGAGAACATCATCGCGGGCAATGTCATCGGCTACGGCGCGACGAGCGGCGAGATCTTCATCAGCGGCGTCGTCGGCGAGCGGTGCGGGGTGCGCAACTCGGGTGCGACGATCGTCGTCGAGGGCACTGGTGATCACGCAGGGGAGTACATGACTGGGGGCACCATCGTCATTCTCGGAGGCATTGGGCGAAACCTCGCGGCCGGCATGTCCGGCGGCACGCTCTTTGTCTACGACCCCGAGACGAAAGTACACGACCACCTCAGTGCGGGCGTCTACGAGATCGATCCGCTCGAGCTTGACGATGACGAGCGGCTCCACGAGCTTCTCGAGCGCTTCTACGCAGAAACTGGTTCAGAGAAGACTGCCCGACTGCTTGAGAACTGGCGTGCGGAGCGCATGAACTTCGTGCGCATTGAGACCTCGGAGTACCAACGCATCCGCGACGAGGCCCGCGGTGGGTAAGGTCACCGGCTTCCTCGAGTACCAGCGCCAGGGACCGAAGTACAGACCGGTTCCCGTGCGCCTGCGCGACTGGCGCGAGGTCTATGAGCCCCAGAGCGACGATGAGATCGCCGTGCAAGGTGCGCGCTGCATGGACTGCGGCATTCCCTTCTGCATGCAAGGTTGCCCGCTCGGCAATCCGATTCCCGCGTTCAACGATCGCGTCTTTCGCGATCAGTGGGCGAGTGCGGCCGACCAGCTCTTCAGCACCAACAACTTTCCCGAGTTCACAGGCCGACTCTGCCCGGCGCCGTGTGAGTCCGCATGCGTGCTCGGTATCTCGAGCGACCCGGTGACCATCGAACGCATCGAGTACGAAGTCGCCGAGCACGCGTTTATGCACGGCTACGCGGTCTCCGTGCCGACGCGGCCCGAGACGGGGTATTCGGTGGCTGTCGTTGGCTCTGGGCCGGCTGGACTCGCGGCGGCCGCACAACTGCGAAGTGCGGGACACGCCGTCGCCATCTACGAGCGAAGTGACGCAATTGGCGGGCTCTTGCGCTATGGCATCCCCGAATTCAAGATGGAAAAGGCCGTCCTCGATCGACGCCTCGCTGTCATGGCGGCGGCGGGCATTGAGTTCTATCCGGGCGTCACCGTTGGCGCCGACGGCACGTCACTCGATGAGCTTCGCGAGCGCCACGATGCGGTGGTCTTGGCGCTCGGTTCCACGAGACCACGACTTATCCCCGTCGTGGGTGCGGACCTTTCCGGTGTGATGCCCGCCATGACGTACTTAGAAGCGTCCAACCGGGCCGTCAACCAGTCGATCCCACCGGTCATTGACGCGAAGGATCTGCATGTGGTCATTCTCGGTGGCGGGGATACCGGAGCGGACTGCCTTGGCACCGTCCATCGCCAAGGCGCCGCGTCAGTCACCCAGATCGAGATCATGGACCGACCGCCGAACGAACGTCCCGCCGACCAGCCGTGGCCGACTATGGCGCGACTCTTCAAGACGACCTCCGCGCACGACGAGGGTGGCGAGCGTCGCTTTTCGACCGAAACTCTCGAGTTTCGAGGAGGCGATCGTGTCGTTGAGTTGGCCATCGTCGACCACTCAAGCGACGAGGTGATCGCAGTGCCAGCCGATCTCGTGCTGATAGCTGCCGGGTTCGTTGGTCCAGAGCTGGATGCGCTGGGGCTCTTCGACGCGCGTCACCTCACGACGCGAGACACTCTGAGCGTTGATGCCGACTGGCGCGTTGCGTCGCTTGGCGAGGAAAAGGCGGTCTTTGCGTGCGGCGACGCGGTGCGCGGACAGAGCCTCATTGTGTGGGCCATCGCTGAGGGACGCAGTGCCGCCGCAGCGGTGGACACCTACTTGACGGGCGGGCCGAGCGAGCTTCCGGCGCCGGTCGCGCCGTACGCGCTCTCCTGGTAACACTCTGGCCCTGGCCGTTTTTGTAGCATCGAGGCAGCACCGCTACGAGGGGGATCACGTGAAGAGCACGATGCAGGACGCGCCGCTGCTGCTGAGCGGCATCATTCGTCACGGCGTGGCGATCTACGCGGAGAAGCGTGTCTTCACCGTGACGCCCGAGGGTATTGATGAGGCAACGTTCGCCCAGATCACCCGGCGTGCCGAACAGCTCGCGAAGGCGCTCGAGAAGCTCGGCATCGAACGAGGCGACCGCGTTGCCACCTTCATGTGGAACAACCAGGCGCACATGGAGGCGTACCTTGCGGTGCCCGCGATGGGATCGGTACTGCACACACTCAACATCCGACTCTTTCCCGAGCAGCTGGCCTTCATCATCAATCACGCCGAGGACCGCATGATCATCGTCGACGCGTCGTTGGCGCCGCTTCTCGCGAGAATCCGTGACCAGATTCCCCTTGTCGAGACGATCATCGTCCACGGCGACGAGCCAACGGGCGTACTCGGCGAAACGCTTGATTACGAGACGCTGCTCACCGCGGAGCGACCCGGCTACGAGTGGCCCGAGCTTGATGAACGCGACGCCGCGATCATGTGTTACACCTCGGGCACCACGGGCAATCCGAAGGGCGTCGTCTACTCGCACCGCTCGACGTGGCTGCACTCGATGGCGTCGATGACCGCCAACTCGATAGGGCTCAGCGAACGCGACCGGTGCCTGCTCATCGTGCCCATGTTCCACGTGAATGCCTGGGGCTCTGTCTACACCGCGCTCTTCGCGGGGATGGAGCTCATCATGCCCCAGATGTTCCTCCAGGGTGCTCCCATCATCAAAATGGTTCGCGAGCTGCGCCCGACCATTTCGCTCGGCGTGCCCACCATCTGGAACGACGTGCTGCGCGTCGCCGAAACCGAGCCCGATGTCGACCTCTCAAGTCTGCGGGGGATCCTTGCAGGCGGTGCCGCGGTACCTCGCTTCATGATCGAAGCGTTCCGCGATCGCTACGGCATCGATCTCATCCAGGGGTGGGGGATGACCGAGACCAGCCCACTCGCAGCTGTCTCGATCCCTCCGGCTGGCACGCCCAGGGAGCTCCAAGTCGACTACCGAGTCAAAGCCGGACGAGTCGTCGCAGGTGTCGAGCTGCGCGTCGTCGGCGATGACGGCACCGTCCTGACGAGCGACGGTAAATCAGTGGGCGAGTTCGAGATCCGCGGGCCATGGATCACCGGCTCGTACTTCGGCGTTGACGATCCCGAGAAGTTCCGCGACGGTTGGCTGCGCACCGGGGACATCGGGACGCTCGACGCTGAGGGCTTCATGGTGGTGAGCGACCGCACGAAGGACGTCATCAAGTCGGGCGGCGAGTGGGTGAGCTCGGTCGACCTCGAGGTCAACGTGATGGCGCACCCCGCGGTCTTTGAGGCTGCAGTCATTGCCGTGCCCGACGAGCGCTGGGGCGAGCGGCCGCTTTGTTGTGTGGTGCTCAACCCCGACGCGACAGCGAGCGCAGAAGAGCTGCGCGACTTTCTCGCCGAGCGCGTCGCCAAGTGGTGGCTGCCCGAGCGGTGGACCTTCATCGAGAGCGTGCCGAAGACGAGCGTCGGCAAGTTTGACAAAAAGGTGCTGCGGGCCCAGTACGCCGACGGTGCGCTCGGCGTCGAGGTGCTCAGTTAGTGGAATCGCTTGATGACCTCGCCGATGAGGTGGCAGCGATCGAGCGTCGTGTGGCTGACGCGATCTTCGACGCAGTGCGCGCGCAGCTGCGCGATGATGGTGCTGACACTGCCAAGGAGCTCGAGCGACAACTCGCGCGCGTGCGGCGCAGCCTGCAGAAGGCGGAGCACCTTCTGCGACGCCAAGACGCTGACTAAACGTGAGCGTCGTCAACGTGTGATGAGGCGCGTCGTCACGGCAGCGCCCGATGGCCGATGTGTCCGATCGCCCAGGGATGAAGGAACTACTTGTCCAACTCGGCGAGGACTTCGCCGATGATCTTGGTCATCTTGTGCGCCGGAAGTGGTTCGCCACCTTCAGCTTCCGCCACTTCTTCAGAGAACGCCTCGACCGAGTGTGTCCCGCCGATCAGCACGTGTCGCAACGCCTCGCCGCTCGCTTCGGAGTCTTTGACCTCTTTGAGCGCACCGGCCACGTCATGGTCAGGCGACTCGGCCACGGTGTGCACGACGTTCATCGCTTCTTCTCGTCCACTTGCCGTCGAGACGGCGGGGGCACGATCGGGATTCTGTTGGAGATCCCACTCGGCGAGAGCCTCGTTGTAGCCACCCTCGCCCGGGTGCAACACTCGCGTCGTCGGCTCCGCGACCGCGTCGCCCGTTTCTGCGGTGGGTGTCTCTACTACGTCGTCACTTTCATGATGTCGCGTCTCTGGAATCGGTACCACCAGGCTTCCGTCTGGATTTCGGATGATCTCCATGTTGTCGCTCCTCGTGGACGCGTCGCGCCCTTCACCCCAACCTAGAGGGTCCGCCTTGAATCGAGGCGCTCGCCGATATCAACTGTGCACCCTCCGCCAAACGGCGGAGCCACGTCCCGCACTAGACAGCCCAGCTGTTGACTTCGTCGATGACGAGGCGCAAGCTCACGTAGTTGCGCCCGTCGAAGTTGAACGAGATGGTTGAGTCGTTGTCGACTCGGTAGCCGGGAGCGCTGGCGAACATGGGCACGTCCTCAGAGAGCGCGCGGAGCTGTTCCGGGGTCGGTGTGTGGCGAACCTTCATGACGCCGCGATCACCGACGATCTCAAAGCTCTGGTAGTTGGAGTAGAAGTGCTCGATCTCGTCGACCGCGTCGCAGATCGTCGTGGCAAAGCGAACGATGAACATGTCGTCGGTGTCGACGAAGTGATTCTTGACGATCGCCTGATCCATGAACGTGAGCCACTCCTGCCAAAACGTCCCGTCGGGGGTGTCGAGTAGCACGACCGGCGCGGGCGTCGTCTTGCCCGTGTCGAGGAGGGTTAGCACCTCAAAGAGCTCGTCCATGGTGCCCAGCCCTCCTGGCAGCACCACGAAGGCGATTGACGGTCGCGTGAGGGCGACCTTTCGTGTGAAGAAGTACTTCATCGTCACGAGGTTCGTCGCTGCAATAAAGGAATTCGCGCTCTGTTCGAACGGAAGACGAATATTCACGCCCAGGGTGCTCTCGCTCCCTGCTCCCTTCGCTGAAGCCTCCATGATGCCCGGGCCCGCTCCTGAGACGATCACCCATCCGCGCTCGGCCATCGCGTGCGCGAGCTCGATCGTCATCTGGTACGTTGCCGCGTCGGGTTCGACACGCGCCGATCCGAAGATGGTGATCTTGGGCCTGTCGCTCCACGGCTCGAAAAGTGCGAACGCTTCGAGGAGCTCGTCGATGGCCTGGACGGCGACGCGTAGGTCATTCGTGTGAGCGTCAGATTCTGCGACCGCGACGACTCTCGCCAAGAGCTCGCGAAGCAGCTCACGTCGGTCATCGGACATGGCCGTGTCGTTCGCGATGTCGTCAAGCAGTTGGTCGATAAGTGTCGTCATACCTAGAGCGTCTGATACAGAGTGCTGCGCTGGTGCAACGGACGTCCGAGGGGCTCGACCAACGCCTGCAGCGCCGCGACGTCCATCTCCTGGCCGTGTGTCGCACCCGCCGCCCGCGAGATATTTTCGTCCATCAGCGTCCCGCCGAGATCATTGGCGCCGGCAGCGAGGATCCGGCGCGAGCCCTCGACGCCCATCTTCACCCAGCTGACCTGGATGTTGTCGATGAGCGTCGCGTAGTGGAGCCGCGCGACCGAGTGCATGAGCACTGCCTCACGAAAGGTCGGACCCTTGCGCGAACGCCCCTTCAAGAACAGCGGCGTCGCCATGTGCACGAAGGGGAGCGGCACGAACTCTGTAAATCCTCCGGTCTCTTTCTGCAGCGCCCGAGTGCGCAGCAGATGAGTGGCCCAGCTCTTTGGACTCTCGACCGCGCCGAACATGATCGTGATGTTGGAGCGAAGTCCGACGCTGTGGGCGGTGCGGTGCACCTCGAGCCACTGGTCCGTCTTGATCTTGTCCGGACAGAGGATCAGGCGAATGTCGTCGTCCAGGATCTCGGCAGCGGTTCCGGGCAGCGTCTTCAGTCCCGCGTCCTTCAGCCGCGTCAGGTACGTAGCGAGATCTTGTCCGGAACGACGAGCACCCTCAAATACCTCCAGCGCGCTGAACGCATGGATGTGGATAGTCGGTGAGCCCGCGCGCACGGCCGCGACGACATGGATGTAGTAGTCGCCGTCAAAGTTCGGGTGGATGCCACCTTGGAGACAGACCTCGGTGGCGCCTCGCTCTTCGGCTTCGCGCACGCGTTCGCTGATCTCTTCGAGCGTGAGCAAGTAGGGATCGCCTCGTAGGTTGAGCGAGAGCGGGCCTTTCGAGAAAGCGCAGAAGCGGCACTTGAACGTGCAGACGTTCGTGTAGTTGATGTTGCGATTGATGACGAAGCTGACAGCGTCGCCGACGAGCTCTTTGCGCAACGAATCGGCGAGTTCGACCACGCTGTTGAAATCGCCACCGCGGGCGCCGAAGAGCGCCACGAGCTCGCGCTCGTCGAAGTCGTAACCGGGCTCGTATCGGCGTAGCAGGCTCTCCACGTCGCCGGTCTTCGTCTTCGACGTGGGGGCCGACGGTGGTGTCTGGTCGGTGCCCGAATACCAAGCGTCGTTGCGCGCCAAGGAGTGCGCGTCCGCCTGGGCCAGCACGTACGGACGGACCTTCTCGTCGAGGAAGCCCTCGCGATCGATGAAGTCGGGATACACGGTGAGCCGCGGCGTGAGGTGAAAGCCACGCTCCTCGCACTCAGCCGCGAGCGTCGCGACCGCGGGCCATGCACGCTCGGGGTTGACGTGGTCTGCGGTCACGGGCGAGATGCCGCCGAAGTCGTCGATGCCGAACTCGAGCAGCTTCGTCGGGTCGTCGCTGAGGTTGGGGGGAGCCTGGAGGTGAATGTCGTTGGGCAGCACCATCCGAGCCGCCGCAATCGTCCAATGGAACTCTTCGTCGCTCGCGGCGGCGTGGTGAGCCATCGCCGTGCGTGGCTTCGGCAGGAAGTTCTGAATGATCACTTCTTGCACGTGGCCGTAGCGCTCGTGGCTCGCGGCGATCGCTTCGAGCGTCGCCAAGCGTTCCTCACGGGTCTCATCGATACCTACCAGGAGGCCCGTCGTGAAGGGAATCTGCAGCTCGCCCGCGAGTCGAAGCGTCTCGAGGCGCCGCTCCGGTGCCTTATCGGGAGCGAGCCGGTGCGCAGGAATGTCAGCGAGGACCTCGAGCATCATGCCCTGTGACGCACTGACGGTGCGCAGCTGAGCAAGTTCGTGCTCGTAGAGTGCGCCCGCATTCGCGTGGGGGAGAAGGCCCGTCGCCTCGAGCACCATCTGAGCCGATGTGGTCACGTAATCGACCGTCGAGCGGTAGCCGCGAGCAGCTAGCCAGCGCGCGGCCTCGTCGTAGCGAAGCTCAGGGCGTTCACCGAGGGTGAAGAGTGCTTCGGTGCAACCCGCCTCGCTGCCGGCCTGTGCGACCGCCATGACCTCGTCGAGACCCATGTAGGGCGACGCGACGTGGGCGGGAGCCTGGGCAAAGGTGCAGTAGCCGCAACGATCCCGACAGAGATTGGTGAGCGGGATGAAGACCTTTGGCGAATAGGTCACCACATAGCCGTGCGCTGACCGCGCTCGTGAGAACGCTTCGTCGGCGAGCGACGCGGCGGTCGCCTCTAGAAGGTCACTTCTCGCTATGGAGGCTCGCAATGTCGTCATGGTTCCGATCCTATGAGGCTCGGTCTTGGCCAGAGCGTCGCCGCTTCGTGCCAACCGAGGCGCGTTACTTGACTGAGTGCATCTTTGACGCCACCGTTTGCAGCAGATCGTCGTAGGCCTTGGCAAACGAGGCGACGCCTTCTTCCTCGAGCTGCTCGCTCACCTTGGCGAGGTCGACGTCGGGTGCCAGCTGGTCGAGCACTGCCGCTTCCGCGTGCGTGGTCTCGCCGCTCAAGAGATACGACATGGCGGGGTTGAGATGGTCGAGCGCATCGGCCAGCGTCGCGTCGGGCATCGTGTTCACCGTCTCGTCGGCGACGAGGCGATCGACATAGAGCAGGTCCGGGTACGTGGGGTTCTTCGTCGACGTGGAGGCCCACAGCGGGCGCTGGACTTGCGCACGGAGCTCGAGCAGGCTTGTGATGTCATCCCCGCCGACACGGGTGCGATAGAGCTCGTAGGCGTCGGCCGCTTGCGCGTTCGCCGTCGTGCCGCGTCGTGGGTCGCCCTCGGGCAGGAGTGCGTCGACGGCGACGTCCACGCGCGAGACGAAGAACGACGCGACGCTGCCAATGTTGGCGACGTCGTGACCCGAGTCGAACGCGTCCCGGATGCCTTGACGCCACGCCGAGATGACCTCGTTGTAGCGGTCGACGGAGAAGATCAAGGTGACGTTCACGTTGATGCCGGCCCCGAGGACTGCTGTGATGGCGGGAAGGCCCGCGAGCGTTGCGGGGATCTTGATCATCACGTTCGGGCGATTCACCTCGGCGAACAGTCGCTTCGCCGCGGCAACGGTCCCGTCGGTGTCGTGGGCTAGACGAGGGGACACCTCGAGGGAGACGAAGCCGTCGAGATAACGGCGCTTGCCGTCGACGAAGTCGCTCTTGGAGGTTTCGTGCACGACCGACAGAAGGTCGCACGCGTTCTGCACGTCACTGACGGCGAGGCTCTCGAAGACCTTCTCGGGGTCGGTCTCCTTGGAGTTCGCAATGTCCTCGTCGTAGGCCGACGAGCCGCTGATGGTCTTGGCGAAGATGGATGGGTTCGACGTCAATCCGCGAACGCCGTTGGCGAGGTATGTCGCCAGCGTGCCATCGTGCAGCCAGTCACGACGCAGGTTGTCGATCCACGGGCTCTGCCCATAGTTGTCGAAGAGGTCAGTCAGTTTGGTCATTGGTTCTCTCTTAGAACGAGCTCGACGTGGGCGACCACGGCGGCGGGGACAATGTTGTACTCCTCAAAGACGACCTTGCCGGGCGCGGACATCCCGAAGGTGTTGATGCCGAGCGAATCGTCGACGTAGTTGGCCCAGCCCAGCGTGGCGCCCGCTTCGAGCGAGACTGAGGGGATCGAACGACGCAAGACGTCGCGACGGTACTCCTCGGGTTGGTCATCAAAGCAGCGCCAGCACGGGAGGGCAACTACGCGGGTGGGGAAGCCGTCTGCCGCGAGCTGCTCGGACGCGCGCAAGCACACAGCAACCTCCGATCCGGTTGCCACCAAGCTGAAGACCGCGTCGTCGTTTTCCTTGACGACGTATCCGCCGCGACGCGCTCCCTTGACGCTCGCTGCACGCTCTTCATCGCTGAAGGTTTGGATATCTTGACGCGAAAGGACGAGTGCCGTGGGTGGTGGTTCCTTCATGGTGAGGTACTGCTCAACGAGATCGACCGTCTCATTCGCGTCACTCGGTCGAACGACGTGCAGGTGAGGCATCGCACGCAGCGCCATGAGCTGCTCGACGGGTTCGTGCGTCGGACCGTCCTCGCCGACGCCGACCGAGTCATGCGTGTAGACAAATAGGACGCCTGCTTCACTGAGGGCCGCCAGTCGAATGGCCGGTCGCGCGTAGTCGCTGAAGACGAAGAACGTCGAACCGATGGGTCGTATGCCGCCGTGGCAGTACTGGCCAACCATCGAGCCGCTCATGGCGTGCTCACGAATCCCGTAGTGGATTTGGCGACCGCCCTGCGTATCTCGCGTTTGCCTCGCCGCGCCCTTCAGTTCGACACCGGTGTTGTCCGTCAGGTCCGCAGACCCGGCGGTGATTCCCGGCGTCTGGGACCAGTAGGCATCCATCGCGCGCTGCATGCCCTTGCGAGTGGCGACCATGGAACCGGGCGCGAAGAGCTCCGCCCTGGTCGTGATCTGCGCGACGCCGTTGGTGTCGAGCTGTTCGAGCAGGCGAACCCCTTTCTCACCGCTCGCGGTGAGTCGAGACTCCCAAGCGACGCGCTCGTCGCGGTTCTTTCCGATCGAGGCGAGCAAGTCACGTGGCAGCTCGGCGTCAGTGGCAAAGGGCACGTCCGGTACGCCGATAAACGCTTTGACGGCGGAGATCGCTTCAGGAGGAAAGGGCGTGCCGTGAGCCTTGTTGGAGTCCATCAGCTCGACGGACGGAAATCCAATATGCGATCGAATGATGATCACGCTCGGGCGGCTGGTCTCTGCGATTGCCGAACGGACCGCTTCTTCCAACACGTCGAGTTCGTTCGCGTGCTCTCCGACCACAATGACTTGCCAGCCGTAAGCGCGAAAGCGCTCGGCCGGGTCGTCGTGCAGCGCCAGCTCGGTTGGCCCGTCGATCGTGATGTGGTTGTCGTCGTAGAAGATGGTCAATCGATCGAGGCCGAGCGACCCGGCGAGTGATGCGGACTCGTGACTGATGCCCTCTTCAAAGCACCCATCACCCGCAATGACCCAGGTCCGGTGGTTCACGAGGCCTTCGCCGTAGTCACTGCGCAGGATTCGCTCGGCGAGCGCCATGCCCACCCCGTCGGCGATGCCCTGGCCGAGGGGGCCGGTGGTGACCTCGACCGTTGGCGTGCGGCCCCGTTCGGGGTGGCCCGGCGTCTTCGAGTGGGCCTGGCGAAACTCCTTCAAGTCCTCCACCGTGAGGTCGTAGCCAAAGATGTTGGCGAGCGAGTACTGCAGGATGCAGGCGTGGCCGGCGCTCAAGATGAAGCGGTCACGGTCACTCCACTTCGGGTCCGTGGGATCGTGGCGCATGATGCGGTGCCAGAGCATGACGCCGAGTGGCGCGAGGGCCATGGCCGTGCCGGTATGACCAGAGTTCGCTTTCGCCGGGGCGTCCATGGCGTAGGTCACCACCTGGCGAATGGCTCGCCCTTCTAGTTCGCTGGCGCCAGGGTAGAGAGAGTCAGTCATGCCCTAGACAGTACCGAATGCGCCGCGTGCCCCGAGCAGCCAGGACTAGCCTCGCGACGTGACGTTGCAGATTCCTCCGAACTGTGATCTGACACTCGGGCTCACATGCATCGACAAGTTGGAGCCGGGGCGCACGGTGTGGCGAGCGAAGGTTGATGAGCGCTTCTTGAACCCCGCTGGCTTGTTGCAAGGTGGGTTCCTGGCCGCGATGCTCGACTCGGCGATGGGCGCGTCAGCGGTGACGGCGGTGGGCGAGCGTCGAGTGAGCGTGGCGAACACCGAGATGAAGATCTCGTTCCTTCGCACGGTTCGCGAGCACAACATCCTGACGTGCGTTGCGACCGTCTTAAAGCCCGGCCGGGTGATCTCCTTTGTCGAGGCGAAGGTCACCAATGAGGCAGGAGAGCTCGTCGCGACGGCCAGTTCTACCTACCTGATCAAGGACAGGCCTGAGTAGGCTGGGGCGATGAAGAACCTTTCGTGGCGCAAGTTCCTGTGGGGAGCCAACCTCCAGCGCGACTTCGATGAGATCAAGGACCTCGTCATCCGCTACATCAAAGAAGAGACCGTCCAACCGCTCAAGGACCTCGGCCGCTTCGTCATGTGGGGCACGCTGGGCAGTCTGTTCGTCGGATTCGGCGCCGTCGTGCTGCTCATCGGGGCGCTTCGCTATCTCCAGTGGCAGTTTCCCGTCCTCGACGGCTCGCTGTCCTGGCTGCCGTACGTCATCGTGGCGATGCTCGCCCTCGCCGTCATCGGTCTCGCCCTCTGGCGAATCGTGAGTGGCACCGCGAAGCGTCGCCTGAGGGCGACCAAGTGAGAGAGCAGTCGCACCTTCGCAGGGAACTCGAAGCCTCGCTGCGTTCGTTCCTGCCCGAGCAGCGCCACATCGGCAAGTCGCTCACCGAGTCCAAGCCCGGCGTGGCTGCAGTGGGCTTCGGTGGCGTGGTCACCGGCTACGTCTTGGGGCGCATCCGAGGTCGTCGTCGCCACAGGCAGAAGAGGGTCTAGGTGTTGCGCCTGATCCTTCGCTACGCGACCCTCGCCGCCTTTGGCAGAGCCTGGGCGCAGCGCTCGCTGGTCTGGTTGAGTCTCGGACTTGCCGTCCTGGTCTTTCGCTTTCTCGACTCGCGCTCAACCAAGCGCGCGCGACGCCAGAGCGCGTGAGCGGAGCACAGCTCGACGCCGGCGAACGCGTCATGCTCATTGACGCGAAGGATCGCCACTACCTCATCACGCTGAAGCCGGGCGCTGCCTTTCACACGCATGCCGGCATCGTGCAACACGACGATGTGATCGGTCACCCCGAAGGTTCGCTGATCTCTTCGAGCACCGAGCGCTCATTCTTGGTACTGCGTCCAACGCTCTCCGATGTCGTGTTGAAGATGCCGCGCGGCGCACAAGTCATCTATCCAAAGGACCTGGGTGCGATCTTGATGCAGGCCGACATTGGGCCAGGCATGCGCGTGCTGGAGGCCGGCGTTGGCTCAGGTGCGCTCTCGATGACGCTGCTACGCGCGGGGGCATCGATCACCGCGTACGAGCTTCGAGAGGACTTCGCTCAGCACGCCATCAAGAACGTCCACGACTTCTTGGGTGAAGACGTCGACTACCGCGTCGAGATTCGTGACGTCACCCATGGCATCGACGAGGTCGACCTCGACCGCGTGATCCTCGACATGCCCGAGCCCTGGGACGTGGTCAAGCACGCGGAAGGCGCGCTGCGCCCCGGTGGCATCTTCTTGTCGTACTTGCCCACGATCAACCAGACGCAGCTACTGAGAGAGGCGCTGCACCAACACTCGTTTGGGCTCGCCGAGACGGTTGAGATCTTGCGGCGCACGTGGCACGTCGATGGGCGATCGGTGCGTCCGGATCATCGGATGGTCGCCCATACGGGCTTTCTCACGTCTGCTCGCCGCCTCGTCGGACGGCTCGAGGCTTAGTCGCGCTCAATAAAGATGCACTCGCCGGGGCACTCTTCCGAGGCCTCGACAACCGCGTCTTCAAACTCCGACGGGACGATCGCGACGCCATCGGCGCCACCGGGATTGCTCTTCACTTCGGTGCCCTGCTTCACGTAGGCGAGGCCATCATCGAGCAAGGTAAAGACCGAGGGGCAGATCTCTTCGCAGAGCCCATCTCCCGTGCAGAGGTCTTGGTCAATCCAAACCTTCATTTGCTTGTCCTCCGTGGCCAAATTACGTGATGTCACTCTAGTGGGAGTTGGTATGCGCACGTGACCTATGGCCCAGTGTTTCCATGACCTCGCGAAAACTCTCCGCCTCACCTAGGGTGGGATTATGGATCGTTCCCCTGGATTCGATGACACCACGAGAGGGGATCGTGACGACCTTTTTGGGGCAACGCAGCCCGACTACGCGCTGAGCGAAGTAGAACAAGCCAACCGCCGCATCGAGCTTCTGGAAGAAAAGCTGCTCGAAGCCCGCGGTCAGCTAGCCCAGAGTCGTTCGAACAACGAGAAGTTGACCATCACGATTCAACAGACACGTGACCAGATCGCCGCCCTTCGCGACGAAGTGGAGAAGCTGACGCAACCACCCGCGGTCTATGGCACCTTCACGGGCTTTAACGACGACGGCTCGGTCGACATCTTCGCCTCCGGACGGAAGATGCGTGTGGCGCTGCATCCTGGGCTCGACCCCGCGCAGATCGCCCGCGGCGACGAGGTGGTCCTCAACGAGTCATTCACCGTGATCGGCGTTCGTGACTCTGATGGCCAGGGTGAGGTCGTCACCGTGAAAGAGGTGCTCGACGAGCGCCGCGTCCTCGTCTACGGACGTGCCGACGAGGAGCGCGTCGTCGAGCTCGCCGAGGCACTGCGCTCGGTGAAGCTGCGAAGCGGCGATGCATTGCTGCTTGATCTCCGTTCCAACCTCCTCACCGAGAAGCTCATTCGCCAAGAGGCCGAGGAGTTGATTCTCGAAGAGGTGCCCGACATCAGCTACGCCGACGTCGGGGGTCTCGACGCGCAGATCGAAGCGATCACCGACGCCGTTGAGCTGCCGTACCTGCATCGAGCGCTCTTTCACGACTACGACCTTCCCGCGCCCAAGGGCATCCTTCTCTATGGCCCGCCAGGATGTGGCAAGACGCTCATCGCCAAGGCCGTGGCGAACTCGCTGTCCCAGAAGGTCGCAGAGCTCACGGGCAATCGGAACGTGCGGTCGTACTTCCTCAACATCAAGGGTCCTGAGCTGCTCAATAAATATGTCGGAGAGACCGAGCGCCAGATCCGCGTGGTCTTCCAGCGCGCTCGCGAAAAAGCCGAGGAGGGCGTGCCGGTCATTGTCTTCTTCGACGAGATGGACTCGCTCTTTCGCACCCGTGGCACGGGCATCAGCTCGGACATGGAGTCGACGATCGTTCCTCAGCTCCTTGCCGAGATCGACGGCGTGGAGTCGCTGCGCGACGTCATCGTCATCGGTGCGACGAACCGCGAAGACCTCATCGACCCCGCAATTCTTCGCCCGGGCCGCCTCGACGTCAAGATCAAGATCGAGCGTCCCGACGCCGATGCCGCAGCCCAGATCTTTCAGCGCTATCTCCACGCAGAGCTCCCGCTCGATCCTTCGATGGTCAACGAGCTCGGTGGGGGAGACCGCTCCAAAGCCATCCAAGCGGTCATCGAAGACACGGTCACGCACATGTTCCGCATCGACGACGAGAATCGCTTCCTCGAGGTGACCTATCAAGGCGGCGATAAGGAGGTCCTCTACTTCAAGGATTTTGCCTCCGGCGCCATGATCGAGAACATCGTGCGACGCGCAAAGAAGATCGCCGTCAAGCGAGAGATCGCGGGCCAGGGGCGAGGACTCAAGAACGGTGACCTCGTCGAGTCGATCCGCCAGGAGTTCCGCGAGAACGAGGACCTTCCTAACACGACCAACCCCGACGACTGGGCTCGCATCTCGGGCAAGAAGGGCGAGCGCATCATCTTCATTCGCACGTTGATCAACCGCGAAGAAGACGACGTCAAGGGGGGACGCTCGATCCAGCACGTGGGTACTGGACAGTATCTCTAACTCCATGGCGATTGCGAAGGTTCTCGGCATCGAGACCGAGTACGGAATTGCGGGCGGTCCTGACTTCGATCCCATCACGTCCTCGAGCATCATCGTCAACGCTTACGCCCAGCAAGGCCGCACCCGCATCAACTGGGACTTTGAAGGCGAGACGCCCGACCTGGACGCGCGTGGGCGCGTCGATCTGACCTCGTTCGCACCGATCGTCGAGACGCACCTCGCGAACACGGTCCTCACCAACGGCGCGCGACTCTACGTCGATCATGCGCACCCCGAGTACTCCTCGCCCGAGTGTCGCACGCCGCGCGAGGCGACGCTCTACGACGTGGCCGGTGAAGAGATCATGCGACGTGCGCTCGAGATCGCCAACGAGACCCTCGACCCGAGCCAGGCCATCACGCTCTACAAGAACAACTCTGATGGCAAGGGCAACTCGTACGGCACCCACGAGAACTATCTCGTCCAGCGTGAGCTCGAGTTTGCGTACCTCATCCGAGCCATGGTGCCTCACTTCGTCTCACGCCAGATCATCGTCGGCGCGGGGAAGGTGGGGGCTGAGACCGAAGCCGCGCTCGAGAGCAATCCGACCTTCCAGCTCTCCCAACGAGCCGAGTTCTTCGAAGAGATCGTCGGTCTTGAGACCACACTCAAGCGGCCCATCATCAACACCCGTGACGAGCCCCACAGCGACGCAGAGCGCTTTCGCCGACTGCACGTGATCATCGGTGACGCCAACATGAGTCAGGTGGCGACGTTCGTAAAGCTCGGCTCTACCGCGCTGCTGCTCGCGGCACTCGAAGAGTTCGGCCCCGAACCGTTCCCCGCGATGCCGCGCTCGCCGGTGCACGCAGTTCGTGCCTTCGCGCTCGACCTCACGCTGAAAGAGTCCGTGCCGTGTGATGACGAACAGTCGCGCACCGCGTGGGACTTTCAAGACGAGCTCTTTCAGCTCGCCGCTCGTTACGTCGAGCGCACGGGTGCGTCGGCTGTCGGTGAGCCCGACGAAGTGCGTCTCATCCTTGAACAGTGGCGAGAGATGCTCGACGGCGTGCGCGACAACCCCGATTCGGTCGCCGATCGAATCGACTGGGTCGCGAAGCTGCGCGTGGTGAACGGCTTTAAGGAGCGTCACGGACTCAGTGATCGAGACGCCAAGCTACGCGCCATCGACCTGCAGTATCACGATCTTCGTGCGTCGCACTCACTCGCTCAACGAGTGGGACTGCGCAAGCTGGTCGATGAGATCGACGTTCGTGAAGCCGTTCACAACCCTCCTCCCAGTACACGGGCCTTTTTTCGCGGCCAGTGCGTGGCGCGATATCCCGAAGAGATCGTCGCCGCCAACTGGGATTCGGTCGTCTTTGACGTGGGCGAGGGTCCGTTGCAGCGCGTGCCAATGCTCGACCCTTTAAGGGGTACACATGCGCTGACCGCAGAGTTGCTAGAAACGAGTGCAACGGCAAGTGAACTTCTTGCCGCACTAGACAGGTAGAACTGAAGTATGAGTGAACGCGAACGTATTCAAAAGCAGCGCACTGAGCGCACCGCTGAAACCTCCGATGAGGTGTCAGTCGATGCGACCAAGGGCGACCAGTTAAAGGCCGACCTTGACGACTTGCTCGATGAGATCGACGAGGTGCTTGAAGAGAACGCCGAGGAGTTCGTGCGTAACTACGTCCAAAAAGGCGGCGAGTAGTCACGTGGGTCTCCCGCTCTTCAGCGCTCACGGAGACCCTGGTCCTTCGTTCTGGCACTACGTCGACCTTGCCGGGCTGAATCGGGCACCAAGCGACTCGAGCGACATTCCCCACGCCACCACCGTCATCGCCGTGCGCTACGACCAGGGCGTGGTCATGGTGGGCGATCGCCAGGCGACCGGGAACTACATCGCGAGCCGCGATGTCAGGAAAATCGAAGCGGCGGACCACTACACCGCACTCGCCATTTCCGGCAGCGCCGCGCGGGGCATGGAGCTCCTAAAGATCGCCCAGCTCTCCTTTGAGCACTACGAGAAGATGACCGACTCCTCGCTCAGTCTCGAAGGTAAGGCCAACTACCTCTCGCCGATCATTCAGCGCAACAATCTGACCTCACCCTTGGCCGTACTTCCCCTGCTCGCTGGGTGGGACCGCAGCCACCTTCAGGGGCGAATCTTCGAATACGACGGCGCGGGTGGATGCTACGAACGTTTCGACTTTTCGACCATCGGGTCGGGTTCGCCGTTCGCCGACGGAGCTTTGCGCCTCGGCTACCGCCAGGACCTCGACCGAGAAGGGGCGTTGGAGCTCGGTGCGCTCGCACTCTATGAAGCAGGCGACAACGATCCTTCGACCGGAGGACCCGACTTCGTGCGAGAGATCTTCCCGATGATGATCACCGTCAGCGCCGACGGCTTTCAAGAGCTCAGCAACGAGGACGTGGGTGACAGGTTCCGCGCGATCAACGAGCGACGCACCCAGTCGCGTGGTGTTGCCGGGGGATCACTGCGGTGACGAACTACTTCTACGTCTCGCCCGAGCAGCTGATCAAGGACCGCGCGGAGTTCGCCCAGAAGGGCATCGCCCGGGGTCGCTCCATCGTGGCCGCGATGTACGATCTGGGCGTGTTGATGGTGGCAGAGAACCCATCGGCGTCGCTCAACAAGATCTCAGAGGTCTACGACCGCATCGCTTTCGCGGGCGTGGGCAAGTACAACGAGTTCGACCGACTGCGCGAAGCCGGCATCCGCTGGGCGGATTCGACGGGATTCACCTACTCACGCGACGACGTCGACGCGCGCGCACTGGCGAACTACTACGCCCAGCACGTGGGCGACATGTTCACCGAGGGCCAAAAGCCCCTCGAAGTCGAGATCCTGGTCGCCCAGCTGGGCAACAACCTGCGTCCGACCAAGCTCTATCGGATCGCCTACGAGGGCACCATCTCCGACGAGCCCAACTACGCCGTGCTGGGCGGCGACGCCGACACCATCAAGGACCGATTTGCGCTGTCCGAGAGCTCACCGCAGTCGCTGCAACAGACCCTGAAGGACGCCGCGAGCGCGCTCGCCGGACCGGACCGCGTCTTTACCGCGAGCGATCTTGAGGTTTGCGTCCTGGAGGACCGTGGCAAGCGCAGGACGTTCGAGCGCTTCACCGACGAGCAAGTAAGCGAGCTCCTGAGCTAAGGCTTGGGTTCCCATGCTGCGGAGAATCTACGGCGTCGAAACCGAATACGGGATCACCTTCTCGTTGCGCGGACAGCGCCGCCTCAGCCCTGACGAGGTCTCGCGATTCCTCTTTCGCAAGGTCGTCGCCTGGGGCCGTTCATCGAACGTCTTCTTGGAGAACGGCAGTCGTCTCTATCTCGACGTGGGCAGCCACCCCGAGTACGCGACGGCCGAGTGCGACACATTGAGCGATCTCGTTGCCCAGGACAAAGCAGGGGAGTCGATTCTGCGTGAGCTCGTGGGCTACGCGCAGTCACAACTTTCTGACGAAGGGATCCGCGGTGACATCTTTCTCTTCAAAAACAACACCGACTCAACCGGAAACTCGTACGGTTGCCACGAGAACTACTGCATCGAGCGCATCGAGGACCTGAGCCGCCTGGAGAACGTGTTCATTCCGTTCCTCATCAGCCGCCAGATCTTCACCGGGGCTGGCAAGGTGGTGACGAACGCCAAGGGCACCGCGTACTCGATGAGCCAGCGCGCGGAGCACATCTGGGAGGCGATCTCATCAGCCACGACACGCAGCCGCCCGATCATCAACACGCGCGACGAGCCTCACGCTGACCCCGAGAAGTTCCGCCGACTTCACGTGATCGTCGGCGACTCCAACATGAGTGAGTTCGCGACCTACTTGAAGCTCGGCACCGCGGCCGTCGTGCTCGCGATGATCGAAGACGACATCGTCCAGCTGCGCGACTACGCGATGGCGTCTCCTATCAACGCGCTGCGCGACATCTCCTATGACCTCTGGAGCAAAGAGCCGGTCAAGCTCATGAACGGCCGGGACCTCACCGCGCTCGAGATCCAAGAAGACCTCTGCGAGCGGGCCGAGCGCTTCGTGACGGTTCGTGATCTGCCCGATGACCAGGTCCACGCAGTCAAGCTCTGGCGCGAGGTGATCGAGCAGTACCGCAGCGACCCGATGGGCCTCGCCGACCGCGTCGACTGGATCGCGAAGCTCCAGATCATCAACCGCGAACGTGAGCGCAGCGGCATCGAGCTGAGCGACCCCAAGATCGCCCTCATCGACCTGCTCTACCACGACACCAACTTGGACCGAGGCCTCTTCTACCGACGTTCCGCGCGCGGTCACTTCCAGCGCATGGTGACCGACGAGCAGATTGAGCGCGCGACCGTCCGCCCGCCGTCGACGACGCGCGCCCACATGCGAGGAACCTTCATCCAGGCCGCCAAGCAGTGGCGACGCGACTACACGGTCGACTGGGTGCACCTCAAGTTGAACGATGAGATGCAGCGCACCGTCTTGTTGAAGGATCCCTTTAAGAGCACGGACGAGCGCTTCCAAAAGCTCCTCGCTTCACTCGAACGCCACGGGTAGGACGTAGCGCAAAAATCCTCAGAAAGTGACATCCGTCGACGGAGGTCACTCGAAAAATTCTCGATGATTCCGGCCCTACAATGGGCTCGTGATCAGTTTGAGCCCACTGAAACTCCTCGTGGTGGCCGCCGTGATCATGCTGCTCCTTGGACCCGACAAACTTCCTGAGGTCGCCCACCGACTCGGCGCCGGATGGCGCGCCCTGAAGAAACTGCAGGAAAAGATGGAAGCGGAGGTCCGAGAAGCCATACCCGACCTGCCCAGCGCGTCAGAGATCGCTCGAATCGCGCGCAGTCCGGTGTCCCTGCTCAACCAACTCGCGGACCGTGTCGACGCGAAGGAGGCCGCCGACTCGACTACCACCCCTGAGGCGCCCGCGGAGGCGCCACTCATTACGCCCCCGCCGCGATTGCCGACGCCGCCCCCACGCGCCGACGCTCCGCCGCCCGATCCCTCGCTCAACTAAACCGCCATGCCCAAACTTCGTCGCGCCGAAAGCGGTATGACGCTGGCCGAGCACCTGGCCGAACTCCGACAGCGTTGCATGATCATCTTTATCTGCGTCTTCGTCATTGCGGTGCTTGGTTTCATCTTCTACCCGCACTTGCTCAGGATCCTTCAGGATCCGTACTGCAACGCCAGCCCCACCCACTGCAAGTTCCTGGCTACCAATCCGCTCGACGGACTCAATCTTCGCGTGAAGATCGCCTTCTTCGCCGGCATCGTCATCTCTTCACCGGTCATCTTGTGGGAAGCCTGGCGCTTCATCACGCCCGGGCTGAAGGCTCGCGAGCGCCGCTACGCCATTCCCTTCGTCGCTGCGTCGCTCGTGTTCTTCACTGCCGGCATGGCGCTCGCATACTTCAGCTTCGCTCAGGCCATCCAGTGGTTGGAAGACATCGGCGGAAAGACGCTGCTCACCGAGTACAACCCGAATCAGTACCTGACGCTGTTCCTCTTGATGCTCTTCATTTTCGGGATCGCGTTTCTCTTTCCCGTGATACTGGTCGCCCTCGAGCTCATCAACGTCGTAACGCCAAAGCGCCTGCTCCACAGCTGGCGCTACGCGACGATCATCATCACGCTCGCGGCCGCGATCTTCACGCCGAGCAGTGACCCCCTGTCGATGCTGGCGCTCGCGGCGCCGCTCGTCGCGTTTTACTTCCTCGCCATCGGAGTGGGTAAGTTGCTGCATAAGTGAGCATTCTCGATTACCGCCGCCAGTTCATAGAAGGACTGGGCTTCGGCCTTGACCGATTCCAGCTCGACGCCATCGAGGCGGTCGACAAGCGCGTCAACGTCCTCGTCAGCGCTCCCACCGGGTCGGGCAAGACGCTCGTCGCCAACTACGCAATCGGGCGCGAGCTCGAGCGTGAACAACGAACCTTCTATACGACGCCGCTCAAGGCGCTCTCCAATCAGAAGTACCACGAACTCTGCGAGCTCTTCGGCACCTCGCGGGTCGGGCTCTTGACGGGCGACACGTCGATCCATCGCACCGCGCCGATCGTCGTCATGACCACCGAAGTGCTACGAAACATGCTCCTCACCGAGTCCGACCAGCTCACGACATTGGGTTTGGTCATCCTTGACGAGGTGCACTTTCTCCAAGATCCCTTTCGCGGGGGAGTGTGGGAAGAGGTCTTGATACTCACCCCGCCGTTGGTGCGTTTTGTCGCACTTTCGGCGACGATCGGCAACGCAACGTTCCTCGGAGAGTGGCTGAACGAGGTGCGCGGTCCCACGACCGTCATCGTCGAGCAAACTCGCCCCATTCAACTCCACAACCACGTCGCCGTGATGAAACGAGGCGACGCGTATGCCGAGATCCACGACCTGCTCGACGGTCCCCGGCTCTCCAACGACGCCCGACGCATCGACAATCTGATGAAGTCATCGCGTCGCTTTCGCCCGGGCGCTAAGTGGCAGGGATCGAAGTCGAGTGCGCCGCCGCCGCCGTTTCGAGCGCCTCGACGTTCTGAGCTCATGCAGGCCCTTGAACGCGACGACCTCCTGCCCGTCATCGTCTTCATCTTCTCTCGCGCGGCGTGCGACGACGCGGTCCACCAGTTGCGCCGCGACGGCTTGCTATTCACCAAGCCCGAGGAGCGGCGTGAGATTGAGAGCATCGCTGAAGAGCGACTCGTCGACTTCTCCGACGATGATCTGCAGGCCCTCGAGTACGCGGACTTCATCGACGCTGTGCGTCGCGGGATCGCAATGCACCACGCCGGAATGGTGCCCGCGTTTCGCGAGATCGTCGAAACCTGCTTCGAGCGAAACCTGCTCGCGGTCGTCTTTGCAACCGAGACCCTCGCCCTCGGGGTGAACATGCCTGCCCGATCGGTCGCGCTGGAACGCTTCACGAAGTACTCAGACGCGGGCCGACAGTTCCTCACGAGTGCGGAGTATGCACAGATGACCGGACGAGCGGGACGACGAGGTCTTGACGACGAGGGCCACGCGATCGTCTGTTTCGCGAGCGACCTCTCGTTACACGACGTCGCTCGCGTGGCGCTGGCGCCGCCCGCGGATCTGCACTCCTCGTTTCGGCCCACCTACAACTTCACGGCGAATCTCATCGACCACTTTGACTTCGAGACCGCGCTTGACGTGGTTCGCCGTTCGTTCGCTCAGTTCGAGAACGATCGACGTCCCGCCGGACGTCGCCGGCCCCTCACCGATCAGATGGTCGCGCGCTTCCACGTGCTCGAAGAGCTCGGCTACGCCGAGGGCTGGCACCTCACTGCCCAGGGTCAGCTGCTTCGCTCCATCTACCACGAGTGCGACCTCCTCATTGCTGAATCAATCAGTGCGGGCGTCTTCGAGGGACTGGACGCGGCGTCGTTGGCTGGACTTCTTTCGTGCTTCGTCTATGAGTCAAAGCGCTCGACACGGGCCGTCAACGCGGCCAAGCAGGTATCGACCAAGAAGAAGAAGGTCCACCACGACCGCCTTGGCCAGGAGCGCCGCGCGAGCATCAGTGAGCGACTGTCCGAGATCAACGTGATCGCAACGACCGTGCGTGAGGTCGAAGAGCGCTACCAGGTGCCGCACTTCAAAGAGCCCGACGGCCACTTTGCCACCGTCATCGCGGCCTGGGCCAGGGGAGCGTCGCTCTCGACTGTGCTTGACCTCGCGGACGCTGAAATCGGCCAGACGTCACCCGGCGATTTCGTACGAAACGCAAAGCAAGTGGCTGATCTTTGCGAGCAGCTGGCCCGCATGCGCCACCTCACCGACGTGGCGGACACTGCCCTCGAAGCCCGAGATGCCGTGCTGCGCAGCGTTGTCGCGGGGGCGTCCACGGTCCACCCTCGCGCGTAAATTCGCCTCTAGTCTCGTAACTCCATGCACCCCTACGTTGCCGAAGAGTTCACTGACGCGGAGGTCGCGGTCCTTCGCCGCTACTTCACCAACCTTGAAGGACCGGTGTTTGCCCTGGTCAACCTGCCCGAGGTTGTCAAGGGTGCCCTGTTTGCGCGGTACTCGCGCTCCTCGAAGAGCCTTCGTCGCCTCTTTCTCGATGAGTTCGTGGGCGACCTCGAACTTGCGGGCGATGTGACCGTCGACGCCACGCTCGGGCTCGAACGCGCCGACGACCTCTACCAGCGCATCTTCTTCGAATACGGTGACGATTCAGTCGCTCAGCTCGGCGGCGTGCACCTCGCCTGCGAGCAGGCGAGCAACCTGTTGACCAAGGTGCTCGAACGCGGGCGACTCATGAGCTATCTCGAGCAGTCGACGCGCTATCTCGGCTACGACCGACGCCTGAGCAACGGTCTTTACCGCTTCTATCGTGACAGCGACCTGCTTGACTCACGCTTCGGGGCTCGCTACATCGGCGAGATGGACCGGATGTTCGACACCTACCGCGAGCTCCTTCCGGTACTCACCGATTGGCTCACGCTCAAGTATCCCAAGACACCGGCCGACACGGACTTCGTCTACCGCCAGGCGATTCGTGCGAAGGCGCTCGACGGCCTGCGCGGACTCTTGCCGGCCAGTGCTCTTTCCAATCTCGGCATCTATGCGTCCGGTCAGGCGTACGAAGCACTGCTGCTTCGCATGCGCGCGCACGCCCTTCCCGAGGTGCGCGAGTACGCGCAGATGATGTACGACGAGCTCGTGAAGGTCATCCCGTCGTTCTTGAAACGACTCGACGTACCGGAGCGAGGCATCGCGTGGACCGAGTATCTCGCTGACGCGAAGAGCGCCACGCACGCGCTCCTCGAGTCGATGGAGATCGACGACGACGAAAGCGATGAGGTCGACAGCTCTGTCCGTCTCGTTGGCTACGACCCCGAGGGTGAGACCCGTGTGCTCGAAGCGATCGTCTTTGGCAACTCGACCAGCTCGCACGACGACGCTGCGCGACGGGTAGGCGCGATGGGCGCCGATGAACGTCGTGCGCTCTTCCAGACTTACGTGGGCGAACGAGGCAACCGTCGCCACCGACCGGGCCGCGCGTTCGAGCGCACCGAGTACCGCTTCGAGATCGTGAGCGACTACGGCGCCTTCCGCGATCTCCAGCGTCACCGCATGCTCACCGTCGAGTGGCAGCCGCTCACAGTTGACCTCGGCTACGACGTCCCCGAGGTGGTCGCCGAAGCCGGCCTCGGCGATCGCTACGAGGAGTCCCTCGGCCGCTCTGCCGACCTCTTCTACAACGTGCGGCGCGAGTTTCCCGAGCAGGCTCAGTACTGCGTGGCACTGGCGTTTCGAATCCGCTACGTCATGCAGATGAACGCCCGTGAGGCGATGCATCTCATCGAGCTGCGCTCGGGTCCCCAGGGCCATCCGAGCTACCGCCGCATCGCACATGAGATGGCACGCCTGGTTCGAGAAGAGGCTGGTCACGGCGCCATTGCCGACGCCATGAGCTTCGTAGACTTCTCGGATACTGACCTGGAGCGGCTCGAAGCCGAGCGCGCGGCCGAACGGAACCGCCTCCAACGCTGAGAACGCGCACTTTTATCCACTCTTTAGGCGGAAAGGGCGCACGACTTGGCAAAAAAGCCTTACAATGCCTGCGCTACAGAAGAGGAACTTATGGCAAGTGATGTTGAGAACGACGAAGTGTTTGACGAGGAAGAGCTCGCAGAGGGTTTCGATGAGGAGATCGTGAGCGAGGATGACCTCGAAGACGTCGTAGGTGACATTGAAGACGGAGAAGAAGCAGAAGACGTTGACGCCTTGGTCGTCGACGACGCCGCGGAGGATGACGAGGTCGTCGTCGCCGTTGCGGTGATCACCGAGGATGACGATGACGTGGTCGATGACGCCGACGTGGAGCTGGCGCTGGACGAAGTGCTGGCTGAGACGATTCTGCGCACCTCGGTGCCCGAAGACGACGACGAGGCGCCCCTCGAAGTCGACCCCACGCTCGACGCGGCCGAGGCCATCCTGCCCAAGCAGGACGACGAGTTCCGCTGCAAGTCGTGCCGGCTGCTGAAGAAGACGAGTCAGCTGGCCGACAAGCCGAACATGCTCTGTCGCGACTGTGTCTGACCACTCAGCGGCATAGTGTGAGCGTTTCGCTCGCTCAGGGCGTCACGCCCGAACTCACGCAGCTCTGGGAACGAGCACATCACGACGTGCTCGCCAAGCGCGGTGGGGGAGCGTTGCTCGCGACACTCACCAACGGCATGCCCGAGCACGAATTGCTCGCCGTGGTCGTGGCGTCGTCGTCGCTGTGGACCTACGAAGATAGCGAGGGGCTGAAAGGCTTCGCGCTCTGTCGCGCGTCGCTCGTCGAAGCGGTCTACGTCGCCCACAACTATCGACGTCAAAAGATCGCCACGTCGCTTGTGCGCGCACTGCTGAATGGCCCGACGCCCCCGGTTGACGCGTATGCACTGCCAGGGGATCGGGGGATGAAGTCCCTCTACGAGTCGATCGGCTGGAAGGCCCGACTGCTTACGATGCGCGGCGCGTAGGCGGCCGACGCACAAGACGCGTCGGTGGAGGCGGCGGTGGCACCTTCATGCCGAGCAGCTTCGCGAGCTCCGGAATGGCGCCAGCGTTGTGGATGGCAACGGCGTGACTCGACTCGTCGCTCGGAATTCCCAGCGGCTTCACGTTGCGTCGAATTGACGTGTCGGCGGTGAGCTCAACGATCTCGTTCCACAGCTTGGGCTCTTGATCGGCGTTTAACGTCTCAGAGACGAGTGCGACTACTCGTGTCGCGGCATCCGCACTCACGCGCGTTGACATGTCCGGCGGTCGCGCAACGAGGCCGAGCGCTTCTTTCACGTTTTTCGCCGTGATGGCCGCTTCCAGTTTCTCGTTCCACTGCGTGCGCAGGTGTTCGACGCGCGCCGTCAGTGAGACCTGGAGCTCTTTCAGCTGCGCGCGCGCCTCGTCGTCCAACGACACGGTCTTGGCTGACGTCACGACCGCGCGCAAGTCGCGCAGACGAAGCTCTCGCCCTGCGCCGATGGCGCCCGCGGCGCGGTCCTTCCACATCGCGAGGTTCGTTCGATTGAGCAGGTCTTCGGCGATACGGTCGATGGTCGTCGCGTCGATGGTCGGACGACCTTGGGTCGTCGCGTTCTTGTTCTGCAACTCGACAGCGGCGCGAACGGCGGGCATGCCACCTCGCAGGAGCTGCTCGGCGACAGGAAGCTGCTCAGGCGAAAGGGTCGCAAGGAGGGCGTTCCGGTGCGTCGTCGTAACCGGAGGAGCCTGGGGACCGCGGGGACGCTCGGGGCGCGCCGGACGACCGCCGGTTCGCTCGGAGCGCGGACGGGCCGGGCGCTCGCGAGTGGGAGCAGAACCCTCCGGGCGCTCTTCTCTGGCCGGACGCTCGGCTCGCGCAGCCCGGGCGGGACGTTCGCCGTTGGCACTGGGAACAGCCTTGCGGTCACCGCGGGAGCTTGGACGCTTGGATGCGTCGCGACGTGGTGCGTCGCGACCTTCACGGCCCTCATGACGATCGTCTCGACGAGCGCCGCGACCCTTCGGCGCATAGGTCACCACGACGTCGGGACCCTTCTTCGTCTCTGGAATCAGCTCGATGCGTTCGTTGCGCGGATCGAGAGGCGATGCGGTCTTTGGTGCCGTCACCGAGAGCACTTCGATGCCTTCCATGTACTGCTCGATGTCGGCGCGATACACGTTGCCTACGACGGGTCCACCGGGAATGAGCGACGCCGCGAGAACACCCTTGGGGAGCTTCGCTCCTGCCGCGCGCCATGTCGCGAGGTCGCCGCTCAGACTGGTTATTTCGATCTCAATGCGTCGAGACATAGGGTTACAATCTACTCGCTCGTCAACGGACCAACATTTCGCAGAGATTTAGTCCGATTTTATTTTCTTTGCCTAGCATGTATTTGTGACAGACCTCCCACCGAGCACGCCTGAGGATCAACAGTCTCCCGAAGTGCCTTCGGTGCCGGACGACGCGACGTCTTCCTCAACAGAAACGCCCGACGATACGTCGCCTCCTCCACTCGATGAGCCCACTCACACGGCACCGACGTCGGAAGTAGTTATACCGTTGCCGTCGGCTCAAGAGCAGTCAACACCGCCAACTCCCGTTGGAGCTTCAGCTCCCGCGAGTGATGCGTGGGCGCCGCCCAATGAACCGGAAGGTACAGGCGCCGTACGCAATCCACAGTCCACGAGTTCGATGATCGTCGACGAAGCGCCGCTTGCGTCCCAACAGCGTGCGTCGCGCACGCTGTGGTCAACACGGGTGTCCTTACTGCTTGTCGCGGCACTCGTGGGGGGACTGGCTGGTCACTTCGCCGCGCCGTCATCGACGAGCGGTGGGGGAGTGACCATCAACGAGGTCACCGCTCCCCCGGGTGCCGGATCGACAGGCGGGGGACTGAGCATTCCGAAGCTCGTGCAGAAGGTGCTGCCAGCGACGGTCAGCATCGACGTCACTGGCAATGGGGAAGAAGATCAGGGCACTGGCATGATCATCTCGAAGAACGGTCTCGTGGTCACCAACAATCACGTGATTGCTGCCGCGGTTGACGGAGGTTCCATCACGGTCACCCGAAGTGGCACCACTAAGTCGATCTCGGCCACGTTGGTGGGCACGAATCCCATCGATGACGTCGCGCTCATTCGCATCGACGGCGCCTCGCACTTGCCGACAGTCACCTTCGGCAACTCGAGCCTGCTCGAAGCGGGCGACTCCGTCGTGGCGATCGGCAACGCGCTGGGCCTCGCCGCCGGTACGCCAACCGTGACCTCGGGAATCGTCTCCGCCTTGGGTCGAACCGTTACCGCCAGTTCAACGTCTGCCACTGAGACTTTGAACGACATGATTCAAACAGACGCCGCCATCAATCCCGGCAACTCGGGCGGACCGCTCCTCGATTCGAGCGGCGACGTGATCGGCATGGACACCGCTGTTGCCGGAACGCTCTCTGACGGCGAGAACACGCAGAACATCGGCTTCGCGATTCCGACCGCCACGATCCAGTCACTCCTGCCCACGCTCATGGCAGGTGAGAGCATCGTCTCGCACGGTGCGTTCATCGGCGTCGAGATTGAATCGATGAATCCGACCATCCAATCGGAGTATGGCTTCACCGTCTCGACGGGCGCGGTCGTCATGAGCGTTATCTCCGGCACAGGGGCAGCGACTGCGGGCGTCAAGCAGGGCGACATCATCGTGGGCATCAACACCACGAAGATCGAGAGCGCTCAGGACGTCACCTCGGTGCTCTCCTCGTTGCGCCCGGGCGACGTCATCACCTTGCACATCGTGCGCGGTTCAAAACATCTTGACCTCAAAGTTACGCTCGGCCACACGCCGTCGAGCTAACCGACCGTCGCTGCGCCTCCGTCGACCGGCAGTATTGCGCCGGTGATGTACGTCGCGGCGGGGGAGGAGAGGAAGATGGCGGCTCCTGCCATGTCCGACGGCTTGCCGAGTCGATGCATGGGGACCGAACGCACAATCTGATCGCCCGCCGCTTCGATCGTCGCGTGCATCATTCTCGATTCGAATGGCCCAGGCGCGATGGCGTTGACGGTGATCGTTGGCGCAAAGAACTTGGCAAGGTGTCGCGTGAGCTGGTGCACTGCCGCCTTCGAGCTCGAGTACGCGTACGTCTCCATTGAAGGAGCCTTCAGCCCGTCGATGGATCCGATGTTGATCACGCGCGAAGGCTCTTCGCTCGTAGCGCCGACGCTCAGTAGGGGGCGAAGGAACTTGGTGAGGTGAAACACGCCCTTCACGTTGAGCGAGAGCACTCGCTCAAAGGCCGCTTCGTCATAGTCGCCCATGGGCGCGCCCCACGTGGCTCCGGCGTTGTTGACCAGGACGTCGAGATGGTCCTCACATTGGGTCATCTCCTCTGCGAGACGTCGACACTCGGCCTCGGTGTTGAGGTTGGCTTGAATGAAGGTGCAGGGGCCCGTCTCAGAGAGTTCCTTGGCGAGCTTCTCGCCGACGTCGGCCTTCCGAGAGGAGATGTAGACAATGGCACCAGCGTCGATGAAGCCTCGCGCGATCATCTCGCCGATGCCGCTCGTCCCGCCGGTCACGAGCACGATCTTGCCTGAGACGTCAAAGAGTGAGTTCATGGGCGAAGTGTAGGCGACGCCCTAGCGATGACAAAAAGAGCAACGCGAAAGGCGTTGCGCGCAACGTCGAGCTATTGACCGACGCGCAGGTTAGTGATCGACTCCGAGGTGACTGTCGACTTCAAGACGCTCTCGTACTGCGCGTGTATTGCCCACACGCCGGGCGTCGTGAAGTTAAAGGAACACTCCGCCTGACCCTGTTGCACCGGCTGGAATGTTCCGTATGGAGAAGTTGTGCAAACCATGTTGGAAACTCCGGAGTTGACGGGTGCAACTGCGACCATGCGGATGTAGCCACCAGTGTTTTGCGGGAACACATCGACGACGATGTTGAATTCGTCGTTTATCCCGGCACTGGCTGAAGGAGGCGTGGAGTTATCAGTGAAGTCGAAGGCCAGGAGCACATTCCCGTAAATCGGAACTCCCGAGAGCACCGGGTCAGTGGGATTGAGCGACACGGTCGGGGCAATATCGGCGCCAGCCGTCCCCACAAAGCCAATTGCCACACAGGCCGCTGCAAAGAGCGACGCCAAAAATACCCGACGCATGTGGAGAACCCTAGCAGAATCATTGGTTTACAACGCCGATAATCGTCGTTATGTAATGTTAGAAAGAAACGTCCGAGATCGGACATTCGCCACGTGGTTGGTCGCGCTCTCGATCATTCACCAACGCTCATGAGGCTTGTGCGATGGTCCCCTTCTCTTCGCGCGCAGGACCAGTGAGACGCACCACCGACGGCACGAGCAACGTCGCAAGAATTAACACAATCGTCAAGATGCCACATCCGTCGAGTGTCCTGGTGATGCCGAGCTTTGACGCGACCGGTCCGACGAGTGCCATGCCGAGCGGCGCGAAGACGAGCGATCCAAACCAGTCGTAGGCGCTTACGCGTGACAGCACGTTGGCCGGAATCTCGCGCTGCATGGTGGTCGTCCACTGCACATCGAATACTGCGACGCCCACGCCGGTGAGAAAAGCTGATATCGCGATCATGACCACCGCGGAGCGTGCGGCGATGAAAAACAGCGGTAGCGGATACATCAGGGCGAAAAGATTCGCGATCAGCAACGGACGGCGGGGGTGTACCCGCAACATCACGACTCCCCCCACGACGGCGCCAGCGCCAAACGTTGCCAAAATTGCCCCCCACGAGGAAGCTCCGCCGAGGGACTGCTTGGCTACCAAGGGTCCTAACACCAGCAGTGAGGCAAAGAGCATGTTGACGAACGCCGACTGAACGACGATTGTCCACAGCCACGTACGAGACCAGAACTCACGCCATCCCTCCCGCAATAGCGCGACGAACGACTCGGGGTGCCCGGTGGCGCTCCAGTCAACACGAATGAGCGCAAGCGAGACGACACTGATGAGATACGTCGTACCATCGGCGAGTATTGCCCAACCGGGATTCGCCACGGCGACAATGATGCCCGCGATCGCTGGGCCGAGGATGCCTCCGCTCGACCTGGAGAGTCCATTCAGGGCATTCCCCTGCTGCAGAATCTCGGCCTCAACGAGCTGGGGCATGATGCCCGTCATCGCCGGACTGAAGAACGCTTGGCCAACCCCGATGAGTGCTGCCAGCATCATGAATCCCCACAGAGGAGGGTGACCTTCGAGAACCCAGAGTCCTAAGGCGACTTCGGCGATCGTCCGTAAGGAGTCGGCCAGCAACATGAGTCGGCGTCGGCTTATTCGGTCACCCACTACCCCACCGACCAGCAGAAACACGACCAGCGGGACCGTGCCCGCGGCCAGGACGTAGCCGACGTCGCTTGCACTGCCGTGAGCCAAGACGGCGAACGCGACCGCCACCGGCGCCATCCCGCTTCCGATCTGGGATGCCGTTTGTCCGATAAAGAAGAGGCGATAGTTTCGCACGTGCAGAGGTCGCAGCCAGGCCCTCGAAGTCATTGAGCGAACTTAACCTCTTGATGTGAACGACTTTCCGTAGCGTCATCACCGTTTCGCCGGTTGCTTTGTAGCGCTCAAATCGCGTGCCCTGCGATGCCGAGCACTGTGAGGCCGGTTCGCTAGGTTTTATCTAGCCCCTTATGCCAGCCAACATCACTCTCCGACCGCGCCAGCTCGCGCTGGCGATTGGCGCGACGGCGGCAGGAGGATTGGTCGGCACCCTGCTGCGAGCATGGCTGACTGGCCTCGAGCACCTGCCGAACCCGAACGGTTCTGTGACCTGGCCGCAGGAGATTCCCTGGGTGCTGCTCGCCATCAACTTTGCGGGAGTCTTCCTCGCGACCCGACTTCTACGAGGCAGACTTCGCCATCGCGACCCGAACGACATTGCGCGCGTCCTCATCATCACGGGTTTCTTCGGTGGGCTGACTTCGTACTCGAGCTTCTACGTCGATCTCGCGGCTATCTGGCACGTCTGTGTCGGTGGTTGTCTCGCCGTCCTTGCGGGGGCCATTCTGAGCGGGGTGCTCGCCGCCTGGCTCGGACTGCAGAGGCGCCAGCGGTGACGCTCTTTCTCGTCTCCGTCTTTGGCGCCTTGGGTTGCATCGTGCGCTATTTGGCCGAATACGCCGTGCGCCGTCATCATCCCACCAACCGACCGTGGGCGACGGTGGCAGCGAACGCGATTGGATGTGGGATCGCGGGCTTTGTCGAGTACCAGTTCGCGGGCTCATTCGACGCGCATCTGCGAGACATAGTGATCACTGGATTCTGCGGGGGACTGACCACGTTCTCTTCGGCCTTTGCGATTCCAGCCATCCTGCAGCGTGAGCATCACTTGGGATACTCGGTGACGCTCGTCGTCACTACCCCGCTGCTCTGCGCTGGCCTGTTCGTAGTCGGCATGTCCCTCGCGCACTGATCCTTTTCGTCGAACTGCGTCTCCAACTCAGGTGATCTGAGTCTGATGACGCGTCCAGTCGCTGCAACACCGCGGCCGACAATCCGATGACGGATAACCGGAAGGGGTCAAACGACCTGCGTCAAGGTTTTGCTACAGAGATGCGCGCTGAGCGGCTTCACGAACGAGCCACACGAAAGCCGGATCGGGCTTCTTCAACAGCTCGGGGTGCCACTGCACTGCAACGATGCGACCGTCCGGCGTTTCGAGCCCCTCGACAACACCATCGGTCGCCTTGGCCGAGACGATCAGCCCCTCCCCCACCTCGTCTACTACCTGGTGGTGTAGCGAATTGACGCCGATCTCGCCGTCATAGAGAGCACCCGCCGTGGTGCCGTCGACGACGTGCACCCGGTGAGTCTGTTCGTGGCCATCTACATCCCATTGTGGGTGACCCGCGCCGTCGTCAAGTTCGACGTGCTGGCGCAACGTGCCGCCAAAGACGACGTTCAAGATCTGAAATCCTCGACAGATGGCGAGCACGGGAATCTCACGCTCTCGCGCAGCGGCAAGGAGCGCCATCTCCCAGGCATCGCGGTCCGGCTCGAGTGGTCCGAGGTCGGGGTCGGGATCCTGGTCGTAGTAGGCGGGGTTGATGTCGGCGCCCCCGGTGAGCACGAGCCCTTCAAGATGGTCGACCGTCTCTTTAGGATCCGCGTCGCGGGCGAGTTCCACGGGCAGCCCACCCGCAAGGGCCACCGAGCGCGGATAGTCCGTGAAGTGCAGGTCGAAGTGGAGCTCGCGCATGGCCCTGGGCACGTTGACCCCTAATGCGGTTGCCGGCCAGCGTCTTCCTGAGATTCCGATCAGTGGTCGGGCCATATGGTCAGTGTAGATGCGCAGCGACGCCTGTGGTGTACTGGGAGGATTGTTTGGTAGCAAACATCTTGGAGAGGCCATGACCGAATCGACCGTTGATCTCACATCGCACGACACCTACGTCGACAGGGTGCCGCGAGCGACCTTCCGATATCTGCGCGAGCACGACCCGGTGCACTGGACCGAGGAGCCGAGCGGAGGTCGCGGGTTCTGGAGCCTCACGAAGTACGACGACGTCCTGCTCGCGAGTCGCAGCACGGAGCTGTTCTCGAGTCGCCTCGGCATACGCATCGAGGACATGGATCCCGAAGAGACCGAAGCGCGGCGCACGATGATGGAGATGGACGCACCCGAGCACACGAAGCTGCGTCGGCTTGTGAGCCGCCCGTTCGCGCCGAAGACAGTCGCCGCCTACGAAGATGCCGTGCGCGCCATCGTCATCGAGATTCTCGATTCGATGCAAGGCGAGCACGAGTTCAACTTCGTCAGCCGCATCGCACGTGAGCTGCCGATGCGCATGCTCGGGAGCCTTCTCGGGCTCCCCGGCGATGACCTCGACTGGCTCGTTTCGCGCGGCGATGCACTCATCGGCAACACCGATCCCGACTTCACGGACTACGTCGTGGACCAAGTCGACACCTCGGACTACCGACTGCTGCCCTTCCGATCTCCCGTGTCGCTCGAGCTCTTCGAGTACGCGGCCCACGCGCTGGAAGAGCGGCGCATCACGCCCACGCATGACATCTTGAGCGCCCTCCTCGAGCCGACCACCGAAGGCGAGACACTCGACGATCTCGCACTGAAGAACTTCTTCACGCTGATGGTCGCAGCCGGCAATGACACCACGCGCTACACCATGACCGGCGGTCTCCTCGCGCTCGTCGAACGGCCCGAGATCTTCGCAAGCATTCCATCGATGACGATCGACCAGCGAAAGAGCCTGACAGAAGAGATGCTGCGCTGGACCACCGTGACCATGCACTTTCGTCGTACCCTCATCGAAGATCTTGAGCTGCGCGACACGGCCATGAAGGCTGGCGACAAAGTGGTCCTCTGGTATGCGTCGGCGAACTTCGACGAGGAGCACTTCGAACGGGCCGATGAGTTTCAGCCCGATCGAACACCCAACGATCACGTTGCCTTTGGGCTGCACAGCCCACACCTGTGTCTTGGCGCGCACCTCGCACGATTGGAGATCCGCGTCCTGTTCGAAGAGCTCGCGTCTCGCTGGAAGAGTGTCGAGCTGAGCGGCGAGCCCGAACGCCTGCGCTCCAACTTCATCAGCGGCATCAAGACACTTCCGATTACCGTGCAGTGGCAGTAAAGGAACCTCTCGCGTCGTAGTGCGCGGCTGGTCCGATGGTGAACTCTACGATTGCGGCATGCCGCTACTTCCTAACGCAAAGGCGACCCCATGAGCGTTGCTCCGCCAGACGTTTGCCGCCTACACGATCTGGCGGCGGCTCGACGACTGACACTCGGCGCCGTGTTCATGATTCTGGTGCAAGCCGGCATCGGAATGGCGACCAACCTCTACGTCGCGAATCCTGCTCATCACAGCGGCGCGAATCCGTCCGATTACTTCACAGGTTCCGCGCAGAGTATCGGATGGTCGGTGTCTCACGGGGCGATCGTTCTCGCCATTCACTCCGTCCTCGGATTCGCTCTCGTCTTGTTGGTGATCAATCTTTCGATTCGCATCGCGGCACTTCACCGCCGCGCGCTGAACGTTTGGACAGTCCTCGCCGCGCTGTTCGTGGTCGGCGCGGGCTTCAATGGCGCAAGCTTCCTCGACTTCAACAACAACATCAGCTCACTCCTCATGTCGCTGCTCGCGTTCGCGGCGATCGCCTGCTACGGCGTCGTGCTCCTTCTTCTCAGCGATCGTCCGTCAGCACGGGTCTGAACGAGCCACTGAGAGCGACGCGCTTTCAACTCATGAATTCCTAGAGGAACGGCAGATACTCTCGTAGCTCCCAGTCCGTGGTCGCGGACGTGAAGCGGTCCCACTCGGTGCGCTTGACTGCCACGTGTTGAGCAACGAGTTCGGAACCGATAGCTTCTACAAGCTCAGTGTCGGCCTCGAGCGCGTCAAGGGCAGCGGATAGCGATGGCGGCACGCCGACCATTGCGTCGATCGTGTCAAGGCCGTTGCCACCCTCGGGGTCTCCCGGACTTGTCTCATTGGCGAAGCCGAGTCGCGCAGCTTGCAGCACCGCCGCCATCGCGCTGTGGACGACCGCTCCCCCGTCGCTCAAGCGATGTTCAAGACGCGCCGCTGCCCCGCGCTCTCCCGGCACGCGGATTGTCGCGCCTCGGTGGTCGTAGCCCCAGTTCGCCCAGTAGCCCGACAGCGACGCGGGTCGAAGACGCTTGTAAGCGTTCACGGTTGGCGCGCAGATGCCGGCCAGAGCCTGATGGTGCTCAAGCAGGCCGCCGATGGAGTGCTTCGCGAGATCCGAGAGCCCATCGTCAGCCGTTTCGTCGTTGATGACGTTGACGCCGTCTTCGTTGCGAAACGAGAAGTTGATGTGAAGCCCGGATCCGCCTCGGTTGTTCAAGGGCTTGCCCATGAACGTCACGAGCAGCCCCATGCGCTGGGCCACTTCGCGCGCGAGCACCTTGAAGAGGAATGCCTCATCGGCGGCGACCATCGCGTCGCGGTAGCGAAGGGTGAATTCGAACTGCGGAGTGTCGTACTCGGAGTTGACTGACTCAAGCTGAATGCCCGCGTCGTTCGCGGCCGACCAGATCGCCTCCACCAATCCGTAGGGATCAACGGCGGTCCCGGTGCCATAGACGAAGGCGCCGGGCGTATCCATGGGCTTCCAGCCGCCGTTGCCATCAGGCACGAACACGTACGCCTCGAACTCGACGCCGACGTAGGGCTCACACCCCAACGCTCGCCAGTCGGCGACGGCCTTTTCGAGGGCCGCTCGCGGCGACACGGCCAGCGCTTTCTCGTCTCGCACGAGGCTCGCGACGACGACCTTGGTGTTGGGCTCCCACCCGGTGCGAGCGTCCGCCACGTCAAAGACCGCCTCGAAGTCGGGCAGACCTTCGCTCCAGTGGCTACCCGGCGTCTCGGGCGTCATCTCGCGGTCGTAGCCGAGTGCCCAGGTACCCGTGCAATAGCGCGCGCCGTGCTCGGCCAGGCTTGCCGGCACGTATTTGCCGCGCGCGAGCCCCAAATGGTCGGGCCACAGTACTCTTACGCGATCAAAGGAACTGGTCATGGAGCCTCCTCGGATGACCCTGGCGAACGTAGCACGCTCTCAGCCGGTTGGTTTGTAAAGTGAGAGAATCATTTGATCACAAACGATTGTCGGAGGGGCCGTGGAGTATCGCCGAATTCTGCTTGACGGCAACGTCGTCGAGGTGGTCCGTGACGAAGATAGCCTCGTTGCGGCCGACGGACGACGTGTCGAAGCGGCGACGGCCACCCACCTCGCGCCGGTAGAACCCACGAAGATCCTGTGTTGTCACCTCAACCACATATCGCGAGTGCGCGAGTTCGGCATTGAGCTGCCGCCCGCGCCGACGTGGTTCCAAAAGCCCGTTTCGGCGCTCAACACGCACGGCGGAGCTGTCGTTCGACCCGCCAACTGTCACTACCTCAACTACGAGGGCGAGATTGCCATCGTCATCGGGCGTACTGCACGCAACATCAAGCTGGCCGACGCGGCGTACTACATCGCCGGCTACACCATCGCGAACGACTTCGGGCTCCATGACTTTCGCGACACCGACGCCGGATCGATGCTGCGCGTGAAGGGTGCTGACACCCTGTGTCCTCTCGGGCCGGGACTCGTGACCGCGTGGGACTTCCATGGCAAATCGATGCGCACCAGCGTCAATGGCGTCGTTCGCCAGGACGGCTCGACCGACGAGATGGCCTGGGACATGTACTACCTCGTCACCGACGTGGCCCGACTCATCACTCTCGTCCCCGGCGACGTCATCCTCTCGGGCACGCCCGCGTTCTCGCGACCCCTCGAACCGGGTGACGTGGTCACCGTCGAGGTGGAGGGGCTCGGGGCGCTGACGAACCATGTTGTCGAAGGACCCGATCCGGTCAGTGACGAAGTAGGAGCGCAGCCGACTGCCACCGAAGAAGTGCTCTCCACCGCTCTCGGAGGCGACTGGGAGTTACGCGGACAACGACGGCCTGAGCCGACCGATCGCTCGGCGCTCCCCTACCCGCTCGTGCATCCAAAGTTCCAGTCATGAGTCGGCGCGTCGACGTCGCGGGGGTGTCGGTCGCGACGGGACACTTCATCGATAACGAGCGTGTCGATTCAGAAAAGACCTTCGAAGACCGCTCGCCGCTCGACTGGTCCATGAAGCTCGCCGATGTCTCACGAGGCGGCGCCAACGAGGTCGACCTGGCTCTGGACGCCGCGGTGCGCGCCTTTCCCGGTTGGGCGGCCCTCGGCCCGCACGAACGTGCGACCTGCTTGCGCCGTCTCGCGGATCTGATCGACGACCGCTTCGAAGAGATCGCGCGCGTCGAGTGCCTTGACATGGCGATGCTCGAAGACTCGTTGCGCCTTCGAGTGATAAAACGCGGTGCCCGTAACTTTCGCGCCTACGCAGACCTCGTGGAGGCCTACGAACCGCGCCGGTGGGCGTCGAACGGGACCCACAACACGGTCCTTCGCATGCCCGCGGGACCGACCGTCGTCATCACGCCGTGGAACGCTCCGTTCATGCTCTCGACGTGGAAGTGCGCTCCTGCACTTGCCGCTGGCAACACCGTCGTTTTGAAGCCCGCCGAGTGGTCGCCGCTCAGCTGCTCGCTCCTCATGGACCTTGTCGCCGACGCCGAGTTTCCTCCGGGCGTCTTCAATCTCGTCCAGGGATTTGGCGACGAAGTCGGCGAAGCGCTCGTCACCGACCGACGCGTGCGACGAATCTCCTTCACAGGCTCTCCCGAGACCGGTCGGCGCATTGGGGCGGCGGCGGCCCGAAACCTCGTGCCCTTCACCGGCGAGCTGGGCGGCAAAGGGCCATTCGTGGTCTTCGCCGACGCCGACCTTGATCTCGCCGCCGAGACCGCCGCGAAGATGTACGACGACGCGGGCCAGGTCTGTCTCGCCGGCACGAGGCTCATCGTGGACGAGAGCGTGCGCGACGAGTTCCTCGACCGCTTCACTGCCGCGACCGAGCGCCATGTGCTCGGCGACAGTCGCGACGCCGTGACGACGATCTCTCCGCTCATCCATCCTGAGCATCTCGCAAGAGTCGAAGGATTCGTCGAGCGTTCGTTGAAGTCCGGTGACACGCTCGTCTTTGGCGGCGAGCGGCTTCGCGCCGACGGGCTCTGGTATGAACCGACGTTGATCGAGCCCCGCTCCAACGACGCTGAGATCGTGCAGAACGAGGTCTTTGGCCCGGTGCTCACCTTTCAAACATTCTCCAGTGACGACGAAGCGGTTGAGCTCGCCAACTCGACGCCGTACGGACTGTCGGCCATGGTCTTTACAGAGGACCAGAAACGAGCTGACCGATTCGGCGAGGACGTGCGAGCAGGGACGATCTGGGTCAACTGCTTTCTGGTGCGCGACCTCACCGCCCCCTTTGGGGGCACGGGCATCAGCGGGGTAGGCCGAGAGGGAGGCGACTACGCGCTCGACTTCCACAGTGATCTCAAGACGTATCAAGTGAAGGAGGAGACCACCAATGGGTGAGATTGTTGGCGCTGGTCTCTTGGCGCATGTTCCCACCATCGTGTTGCCCGACGACCAGCGCCGCCAACTCAACAATGGCAACGAAAGCACCCTGTACACGGGTCTGCACAAGTTGCGTCGCGACGTGTTCGATGTGTTGAAGCCCGATCTCGTCATCGTCTTCGATAGTCACTGGTTCACGACGGTGGAGTTTGTCATCACCGCAGCCACGCGAAGGCTCGGCTACTTCACCTCCGAAGAGCTTCCCCGGGGCATGTCGAGCGTCCCGTACGACGCCAAGGGCGATCCCGCCTTTGCCAAGCTCGTGGGCGCCATCGCTGACGCAACGCCTGAGTGCTGGATCACACCGATCGACAACGAGCACCTCCCTGTCCAGTACGCCACCACGAACTTCTTTCCCTTCCTCCAAGGCGACGAGGCGTGGCTCTCAGTGAGCACATGCCAGACCGCCGAACCCGCCGACTTTGCGGCCGTCGGTCGAGTGATCGCGGCGGCCGTTGAACGAAGCGACCGTCGCGTCGTCTTGATCGCCTCAGGAGCGCTGAGCCACACCTTTCATACGCTGCGGACGCTGCGTCAGCACGAAGCTGCCGGCGAAGAGCACATCATCTCGAGCGAAGCCCGCCGAGCGGACCATGGCGTTATCGAGGCCCTGTGCCGCGGCGATCATAAGAGTGTGCTCGAGGACATGCCCGAGTTTGCCAAGGTGAGGCCCGAAGGTCACTTCGCCCACTACCAGATGATGGTCGCCGCCCTCGGTGGACCGGAGTGCGTCGCTCCGGGCCGTCTCTACTCCACGTACGAGAACGCGATCGGCACGGGTCAGATCCACGTCTGGTTCGATCCACCCGACACGGGCTGGACGGGTGGCGCGTGAGTCTGCGCGGCGTTCCGTTTCCTCGCACGCCGAGCGGACAGGCGTCACTGTTGCCGCCGCTCCCCTGGCACTACTCCGGCGACCTGTTGACCGTTGAGTACCGAGCGGATCCCGCAGTGATCAAGACATTTCTTCCTGAGGGTGTGTCGCTCGCGAATGATGACGAGGATCCCGGCGCGGTCGCCTTCATCTGGGCCGACTGGCAAAGCTGTGGCGACGACGGAGCCGAGCTGCTCGATCCCGTACGCAGCCAGTACAAGGAAGCCTTCGTCGTCGTGCGCTGTCGCTACGACGGCAACCTGTATAGCCGATGCCTGTTCATCTGGGTCGACAAGGATTTCGCGCTCGTTCGAGGCCACCTGCAGGGATACCCCAAAAAGCTCGGTTCAGTGCATCAAACGCGCCCCATCACCCACGGCCAAGCGGGTCCACGACTCGAAGCCGGTGGCACCTTTGGCATGACGCTCGCCGCGAACGATCGACGTCTCGCCCATGCGACGATCACCCTCGAGGGCGAGTGCGCGAGCAGCGGGTTCGTCAACGGACATCCCATGCTGCATCACCGATGGTTCCCGCGCATTGAGCTGGACGACCGAGACTCATTGAGCGAGGTGGTTACGATGTCAGGGGTGAACGTCGACCTCGGTATTGCGTATCGGGGCTCGGCGACGCTCGAGGTGTTCGAGTCTCCCACCGAGGAGCTTTCTGCACTCGCCCCTATCGAGATGATTAGCGGCTACTTCCGGACCGTGGGCACCACCTTCAACGGTGGCACCACGCTCGCTACGTAGATGTCGCGACGAATCGCGAGCTCTGAGGCAACGGTGGTCTCCCAAGCGGAGCGCGACATCCGCGCTCGCCTCGACGATCACGACCTCGACTTCACCGCCATGAGCGCAGTCTCCAACATCTATCGCGCAGGTTCGGCGATCCGTAATCACATGGAGCGCGAGCTGCTCGCCGAGTACGACCTCAGTTGGGTCGCCTTCACCGTCTTGTGGGTGCTCTGGATCTGGGGGGAGCAGGAAACTGGCCTCGTCGCGGCAGAAGCCGGCATCACCAAGGGAACCTTGACCGGCGTCATGAAGACGCTCCAGGCGCGCCGGCTTATCCGGCGTATCCCCCACCGCGATGACCGTCGTCGCGTCTCCATCGGTCTCTCGAAGCCCGGTGAGCGACTCATCGAGCGACTCTTTCCTGAGTTCAATCGGCACGAGACGCTGGCCGTGAGTTCCCTCAGTGACGCTGACCAGCTCGAGCTCGCTCGCCTTCTTCGACTGGTGCTCAAGACGATTAGCGATACCGACGAACTCACGTAGATTTCCCTACCATCGGCGTGGTCGGTCCGAGACTTAGTGCCGAGACGCTCTGTGAACGTGGCCTCTAGACGACCAAGAGCGGGCACGGGTGGGAGCGGATGAGTGCCTCGAGTGCGCGTCCGACGCCTCGGTGCATCAGCTGGTCCTGTCCGTGAGTGCCGACCACGAGCAAGTCGAAGCCGTGCTCCGCTGCGAATCGTGCCATCGCTTCGGCCGGATTGTCGTCGTAGACCACATGCAAGATCGGCGGTCGGTCGCGCGAGTCAACGGGCTGCTCCGCGCCCAGCGTTTCTGCCAGTTCGCCGCGCTCTTCTTCTAGCGATGCGAGAATCTCCTCAGATGTTTCCGCGTGTGCGCGAGGCGTGACGACAGCGATGACATGAACTTCGCCACTAATATCTGCCGCAAGCGATCGAGCGACGCGTACGGCGTGACGCGCTTCGCGGGATCCGTCAAACCCAACGAGTACGCGACGAAACACTCCGCTGTGGGGACCGACGCTGACGCCCTCTCCTTCAGTCACCCTGCTCCTCTCATCTCATCGCTGCCACAACAGCGAGCACCGCAAGCAGCGCGACGAGCATGTACGCGACGTAGGCGCTGAGATGGCCCGACTGTAGGCGCTTGGCGGCTTTCGCGACTCTGAGCACGCCGTTCCGCAGGGGACGATAGAGGTAGGTCTCGACGGGCTCAACCACCACGGCGTTCGACTCGACCTGCCCGCCGTAGGACAATGCCTCGCTCGATCCCCCGTCGGGAACGATCGACACTGTGGTGGTCGTACCCAGAATGTTCGCCAGCACGTGGCGAAGCGGATTGGCGAATCCGAACGCGGTGTAGTTCGAACGGCCGTTCACCCCCGCCGATGCGGAGTGCCACGGAGGAACCCGCCGAATGCGAAGGAACCGTCCGCGCGACAACAAAAGTGCGGCGAGAAACACGGCGCCGGCGGCAATCGGCAGGATGAGCCAGAGCCACGACGGCGAAAGAACTGAGAAACCTGCGAAGACGGGTTGAAGAACCCAGGGCGCCTTGGCGGCGCCGAGAGTGATCGAGCGCGGGACAATGGGCGCCAAGCCGGAGGCGATGTATCGAACTTCCAGAGGGCTGAACGCGGCGCCGAGCGAACAAGCGAGGATCAAGATTGACAGTCCGACCATGTTGAAAATGCCGTGCTCAAGGTGACGCTCGCTGGAGCGAGGCGTCTTGCCGAGGAACGTCAGCGCGAGTACTCGCAGGAACACCAAAGCGGCAAGACCAGTGGTGAGTGCGACCAGTGCGGCCGACACCGCAAGCCCGAGTCGCAGCGCGAGCCCCATGACCCGAAACTGCTGCATCAGCGCCTCCAGAATGAACCACTCCGAGACGAAGCCCACGGTCGGAGGCAAACCTGCGAGCGCGAGCGCGCCCGCGCCGAAGGTGACGCCACTCCATCGCATGCGTCGTCCCACACCGCGCAGCCGATCGAGATCGTCGGAGCCTTCGACAGCTTCGATGTTCGCGAGCGAGACAAAGAGGGCCGACTTCGCGACGGCGTGGGCGCAGGTTTGCAGCGTTGCGGCAAGAAGACCAAGCGCAATCAGTGCGGGCGAGTGTACGGCGCTGCCGGTCAAAGCGAGTCCGTAGGCCGTCAGGATGAGACCGGCGTTCTCAATGCTGGAATAGGCGACCACGCGCGCCAGTCCGGACTGAACGCCCGCAAACGTGATGCCGAGCAAAGCGGTCACGCCGCCGCAGAGCAGAGTGACCACGACGAGCCACGCAGGTGGACCGCGCAGGATCTCCAGAAAACGCCAGAGTCCATAGACACCCACGTTGGCGGCGACACCCGCCATCGCGGCGCGCGCCGGGCCGGGGGCAGCCGGGTATCCCAAGGGAACCCAAACTTGGAACGGTACGACGCCCAGTTTCGCACCGCACCCCACGACGATCAGAACCCACGCCACATCAAGCAGCGCTCCGGACCCGACCGCGTGCCAGCCTGCGAGTTCAAGACTGCCCGTTCTACCGGCGAGCAGTAAGAAGCCCACGAGCAGTGACGCGCCCCCAAACTTCCCCATGCCCAGCGTCGACCAGGCGGCACCCGTTTGACGGAGGGAAGAGCGCGTCACCGACGTCAGCACGTAAAACGACACCGTCAGCAACTCCCATGCGAAGAGAAACAGAAATGCGTTCGCCGCGCACAAGATCATCGCCACGGACCCGAGCAGCAACAGATACCCGAGCGCCGTCCCTCGGTGATACTCCCTGTCGCTCGGCGTGACCCATGACATAAAGCAAGCGGAAATAGCGATGGAAAGACCGAACAGCAGTGTCAGAAACAGGCCGCTCAACGCATCGATCCGGAGAGCGTGACTGCCGGCTCCCGAGAGGACCACGAAATTCACGGCGACCGAGTGAGAGTCAGTGGCGTGGACGCCAAGGGCGAAGAAGCTGGCACTGCCGAGGAGACCGAGCACGTACGGCAGCGCTCGGACTGCTTTGTGTGCTACGCCCAGAACGACGTCAATGATGGCGCCTACGAGAAAACATCCGAGGCCAATCGCCACGAGCACGCCGCTCATCTCATTTCCTCCGCCGACCGGCGCGGCCGTTCGTCGTAGCGCCGTCGCCGCGACGCCCCTCGAACCGAGACAGCAGGTCGACTGCCATCAGAATGCCGCGGAGAAGCCCGAATGGCGTGGCCGGTGAACCCGGCGCGAACACATCGACATCCAACAGCGCGTCGACGCCGCCGAGGGACGCGTAGCCTTCGCCGACCAGTTCACCGCTGATCGACTCGACGCCGGCCGCGACGACGACCCTGGGGTCAGGCATAACCTCAAAGGTCTGCCGAAGCGACTCGGCCATGCCCAACGAGCCGACGCCGGTGACGAGAAGAATATCGGCGTGTCGTGGGCTTGCTGTGAAGTAGATGCCGAGTCGCTGCACGTCGTAGACAGGGTTCGTCAGCGCGGCTACTTCCCATTCGTCCGAGCCGTCGGAGCCTGCGTCCACGTGGCGCACGTGAATCGAACGATGGAGCGACTTGACGCGCCGCGCGAGGGCCGCGCGTGCCAGCTGAGTCGCGACGTCACTTTCTTCAAGCGCGGGAACCACGAGGGCCGTTCGAAGCAGCGAAGACGTCTCAACGCTGGATGAAAACCTGAATACCTGGGGGGCCTGGCTGACGCAGCGACCGCACAGGACGCACTTCCCTCGATCCACGTGAATAGCATCTCCATCGACGCTGATGGCACGCGTCGGGCAGTTGGATACCACGTCCGCGATCGACGCCGATGCGCTGTTCGAATCGACGTCGATCGAACCTCTGAACGACGGAGGGTACCCGTCCGGCGTGCGCGGATAGCCCGTCGTGACGATGCCATTTCGAAGCCCGCGCGGTATCCAGGGCATCAGCCGGCTACTCCTGCCACCGAGAAACCAAAGCTCGCTTCGATGAACGCGAAGTCGGTGAGGATGTCGTGAGGGAAGGCGAGGGGAAACGTCGCCAAGTTGTGGAAGGACGCCGAACGAGGCTTGACCCTCGTCAGCACTCCGTCGCTGAGCCGCACCCAGGTGAGGACTTCCCCTTGCGGCGCTTCCGCCCAACCCACCGCCTCGCCGCTGACCGGTGGAAGAGTGACCGACCACCTTTCGCCAGGCGGCTCGCCGTACTCATCGAGTTCCTCGACGGCCCGTCGAATGAGCTCAAACGCCCCGTCGATCTCCTGCATTCGCACCCTTTGTCGAGCGAGCGCATCCCCCTCACCGTCGACGTGCAATAGCCGGTGTCCGAGTCGGTCGTACGCTGCGTAGGGACGAGCGAAGCGAACATCCTCGAGCACGCCCGAGCCACGAGCCACTGGGCCGAGGGCGCCGTACGCCACAATCGTCGCCAGCGACAATACTCCTGTGCCTCTCAAGCGATCGATAAACGACGGCGTTGTCATGAGGAGCTTGGTGTCAGCGGCAATGTCTCGCTGGAGCTCGTCGAGATCCGAAACCAGGTGCACTGCAGAGAGTGCGGGCGCACCGCTCACTCCCCCAGCCTGCACGACGCCGCGCCCAAAGCGAGAACCGCAGAGTCGGGCGCGAAGACGCTGGACCCGCTCTTTGTGCAGCGAAAAGCGCGCGTAGGCCACCGCCTGGCCGGCAGCTTCTACGTGACGGATCACAGAATCGAGGTGGTTGGCGATGCGCTCCAACTCGGCGTGAAGCACGCGGACAAAACCCGCCTGCACCGGGATCGTCACCTCGCCGACCTCCTCGACCGCCTGGCAGAACGCCATCGCGTGGGCCACCGATGCCACGCCTTCGTACCGCTCTGCCAACAGCACGCCGTCCTCGACACTCATGCCTTCGAACGCCTTCTCCACGCCGCGGTGCTTATAGGACACCCGGACGTTCAACGAAGGAATCTCTTCACCGGGCGTCTCGACGAGATACTCGATGGATTCGAACACTCCGGAACGAACGGGACCGTACGAGATGGTAAAGACACCCTCGCCGCTCAGCCTCATCACCGGTGGAGTCCAGTCAATCGAGACCATCGGTATCGTCTCATCCGACCCCGGTCTCGGCCGCAGGGCGTCGGGCTCGAGCGACAGGATGAGCGGTTCCAGTGGATAACGCCCGACCGAGGAGACGCCAAAGAGGTCGTGGATCTCGCGCTCGTACCAGAGTGCCGAAGGGATCTCACCAGCAAGCGACGGATAGTGGCGAACGCTCGCGGGCAGCGTCGTCTTTTCCAGGCTCAGCCCGCCCCGCTCACTGAGCATGACCATCAACTCCAACTCGGGCCCATTCGCACTCGCTACGAGCCCGGCGAACCGCGCGCCTGCGGCCACGCGTGCTCGAACCGTCCCGGACAACACGTCGTAGGAGGGAGACCGCCCTGGCGCGACGCCCATCACCGTCCCCCTCGGAGCTCGAAGGCGGCTCGGTTCAGCAGATGGGCTAACGGCGCGGGAGGATAGACGCCCAGGATGAGAAGTGCCACAAGGCCGATCAGCATCGCCGCCCCGATCCAGTTGCTCACCTCGCCCTTTTGCACCACGACCGCTCCCTCGCCAGTCGGGTCGCCACTCAACAGGGTCTCTGTCGTGAACCATGACAGGCCAAAGAAGGCCAAGATCACCAGCACGACGAGGATGGCGACGACGACGTCATGCGGCTTGGACAGGCCTCCTTCAACGATGTCGAATTCGCTGCGAAAGATGCCGAAGGGTGGCACCGCAGAGAGCGCGAGCACCACGAGCACCAACATCGGTCCACTCCAGGGGAGTGCTCCCACCCCCCCGCGTATCCTCGTCATGTCCTTCGTCCCGAACTTTCGAATGACGGAGCCCACGCCAAAGAATGCCGTGCCCTTCGCTGCAGCGTGAGCCAGCACCTGCAACAGAACCCCCACGACGGCAATGGTGGCGCCAAAGCTCATGCCGATCGCCATGATGCCCATGTGCTCGACGCTCGAATACGCCAAAAGACGCTTCATATCTCGCTGACTGAGCAGGTACAGCGCGGCCAACAGCAGTGTCGCCACGCCAAAGACGAGCAGCACGTTCTGGGGAAACCGCGGACCGAGGCACAGTACGGCAATTTGGAAGAACCGCAGGATCGCGTAGAAGCTCACGGCAAGCAGGGCGCCCGACAGGAGAGCAGAGATCGGCGTGGGCGCTTCGGAGTGGGCGTCCGGCAGCCACGTATGCACGGGAAACAGGCCCATCTTCGTGCCGTAGCCCAGGACGGCGAGCACGAAGGAGAAGCGAACGACGTTGGGGTCATAGCGGGCGGCCCCCGCGAGCAGGGTGGAGTACGAAAGGCTGTACGAGGCACCGTGCACTTTGGTGCCGGCGTAGTACATCATGATGGTGGCAAACAGAGCGATTCCGAGACCGAGCGAGGCGAGCAGGACATACTTCCAGGCCGCCTCGGACGCTCCTTCAGTGTCGTCGATCGCTACGAGGAGCGCCGAGATCACCGTGGTGATCTCCATGGCGACCCAGAGCAACGCAAGTCCGTTGACGAGCGGCACGATCATTAGCGTCCAGCAGAAGAGGTTGAAGCCGGCGTAGAACCGTCGTCCATAGCGGCGCGCGCTCACTCCTTCGCCGAGGGCGAGATATCCCTTTGCGAACAGGCTGGTCGTCGCGTATAGGAACGTCACCGCCAGCACGAAGACCTCTGAGAGCGCATCGACCCGAAAGAGACTTCCTGTCGTCACGATCGAGTGACTGGCTCGGGCCAAGAGCACGAGCGCCAACCCGAACGATGCGATCGATACTGCGATCGTCAAGTACTGGGAAAGTCGCACCGGGGCGACCAACGTCACCACCGCCGCGGTAAACGGCAGGCACACCAACACGAGGACGATCGCGGGCACGTTCAGCCCCGCAGCCGGTCGAAGTCAGACGTGGACAGGGTTGCGTTGCGCGCGTGATGCACTCGCATGATGACACCAAAGACCACGACCGCAACGAGGAGATCGAAGAGGAAGGCGACGTCGACGACGAGCGGAAGCTGTGAGGCCACCACCAGACTCGCGACGGAGACGCCATTTTCAAGTGAGAAGAACCCAATCGCCTGTGACACCACGTCCGAGCGAAGAATGATCAAGACGAAGGCAACGAGCACGATGGCGCACGCGATGGCGAGCGATGACGTGGGCAGCGCCGATGAGCTGACATGGAGCGAACGCACGGCAAAGAAGCCAAAACCAGCGACGACCAGTGCGATCAAGATGGCACTCGCCGCACCGAGGCTGGAACTGCCCGCCAGATCGGTGTCGGCGTCGCGCAGCAGCCGCAAGGTCAGCGCAGGAACGATGACTACCTTCAGAATCAGCGAGAGCGCCGCGAGAGCGTACAGATCATCAATGTGCTTTGCGGCAGCGACGTAGGTGGCGAGTCCCGTGACGACGAGCGATTGAAAGGCGTACAGACGGACTTGCGAGCGCAGCATCGGGGCGCGAAGCATGGCGAATTCACTGAGCAGCACCAGCAGTGCCAACACCGCCGCGACGCTGTCGTAGGTCGAGGGCAGTCCAGCCATCACCCTCCTCCGACATAGAACACGAGCACCGATAGGACGGCGAGTAGGAACGCACTCGCGATGAATTCGGTGATTTTGAAGAGACGGAGCTTTGAAAAGAGATTGTCAATAGCGGCGAAGACCACGCCGAGCACCATGGCCTTGCCCAGCAGGGCCGCGACCGCGAGCGCGACGGAGCTCCACCTTCCTGTAAACGCCAGACCCCACGGCGCGACGAAGACGTTGATGAGGATCGTGTAGAGGATGAGCTGCTTCATCGTCGCACCCCACGTCAAGAGTGCGAGCGGCGGACCGGAGTGCTCGAGGGCGCGAGCTTCGTCGATCATTCCGAACTCCAAGGTTCCCGAGTGAGTTTCGACGGGGATGCGACCGGTGTCGACCAGGACAACCAGAAAGAAGGCCACCGCGGCCAACACGTGGCTCGGCCGCACCATCTGTGACGTCGAGGAACGAATCGTGGCGGACAATGCGTACGGCAGGTCAGTGTGGGTGATGAGGGCGACGGCAAAGATGACGAACAGAATGGTCGGCTCGATCAGCGCGCCAAACGTCATCGCTCGGCTGGAACCTAGTTGCGCGTACGGCGCGCCTGACTCCGCGCCCGCGAGCGCAATGGAAAAGGAAGCGAGCGCCAGAAGAAAGCCACCGCCCAGGATGTCCCCGCTGAATCCGAGCGGGAGCGGGAACGTCGTTAAGACGGGAATCAAGAGCGGCACCGTGAGGTAGCACGCAAACGCGACAATGGGGCCCGCAAGGAAGACCCAGCTCGAATCGTCCGTGACCAACGTCTCTTTCGAGAAGTACTTCGTGATGTCGTAGTACGGCTGGAGCATTCGTGGTCCCCGTCGACCCTGGAGTCGGCCTTCGACGTGCGCGATGACTCCGCTGACAAGTGGGGCGCCAAGGAGAATCGTGAGAACCTGGATTGCCTGTACGCCGTATGGCGAAACAATCAGCGAGCCCATACCTCTGCCTTCCACGCGATATCAATCCCGTAGAAGCCATTAGCCCACTGGGGCGGTTGCGGCGTTCGCCTGTCGGGGCTTCATCCGACACCTAGAACGATATCGGATTATTAGGACTCGCCGGCGTCTTTCACTCGTCTAGCGCCGCACGCAGCGGCACTCGCCGCGAACGGCGTTCCCGTGCTCGAACACGTCACAAACGTGGCCCTCCGTTCTTGCGGCTCACCGCGACGCGAACGTCGCAATGGATGACCGTTCAACGACGAGGTTTACGCCTTGATGAAGGCGAGGAGGTCCTCATTGATGACGTCCGCGTGCACCGAGTGCATCCCATGTGGATAGCCCGGGTACACCTTCAGCGTGCCGTTCTTCAGCAGCTTGATCGAGAGCAACGACGCGTCGGCGATGGGCACCACCTGGTCATCGTCGCCCTGTATCACGAAGGTGGGAACGTCGATTGCCTTGAGGTCATCGGTCTGGTCGGTCTCCGAGAACGCCTTGATGCCCAAGTACTGGGCGTTGACGGCGCCCATCATGCCCTGACGCCACCAGTTCTGCACGATCCCTTCGATCGTCTTCACCCCCGGTCGGTTGAAACCATAGAACGGACCCGACGCCACATCGAGATAGAACTGCGCGCGGTTGAAGCCGGTGCCCTCTCGGAAACCATCAAAGACCTCCATGGGCGTCCCACCCGGGTTGCTGTCCGTCTTCAGCATGAGCGGCGGCACCGAACTGATGAGCACCACCTTCGCCACACGACCCTCACCAAACTGCGCGACGTATCGTGCGACTTCGCCACCTCCGGTCGAGTGGCCGATATGGACAGCGTCACGGAGGTCGAGATAATCGGCGACCGCAGCTGCGTCCTTGGCGTACGTGGTCATGTCGTGACCGTTTGAGGTTTGTGTGGAACGGCCGTGGCCACGACGGTCGTGCGCGACCACTCGATAGCCGTGATTGAGGAAGAACATCAGCTGTGCATCCCAGTCGTCCGCGCTCAGCGGCCAGCCGTGGTGGAACACAATCGGCTGTCCGTTCCCCCAGTCTTTGTAGTAGATCTGCGTACCATCTTCAGTCGTAACGTACGGCATGTCACCGCTCCTCTCATGACTCCCAGATGGCCTCACCGTAACCCGCATGGTGTCCTACGTCAATCGATATTGGTGAACGCGAGGTGTCGTTTTTGGATCGGTGCTTACGGCAGAACGTCTTCGGAGAGTGCGTAGAACGAACTACTTCGCGTCGGCCGTCGCAATCAGATGACGAGCGGCCCTCGCCTCGTCGACGCGAGAGACCGGCGTGTGCTGCGGCGCGTGATGCAGCGGTTCCGGATCGATACCGGCTTGCTCAGCGATGCGTTCGAGCGCTTGAGCCAACGCCTCTAATGTCTGCACGCTCTCGGTCTCGGTCGGCTCAAACATCAGCGCCTCATCAACGATCAGCGGGAAGTAGACAGTCGGCGAATGGAATCCCTCGTCGAGCAGGGCTTTTGCCACGTCAAGTGCGCGTACGCCGTGCTTGATCTTCAGGCCCGTCGCACTCAGCGTGCACTCGTGCATGCAGACGCGATCGTACGCGGCGGGGAGGATTTCGCGCAGTCGGTGCCGTAGCCAGTTCGCGTTCAAGACTGCATGCTGGGCAACCCGGGTGAGGCCATCGCCCCCGTGCACGTCGATGTACGCGAGCGCACGCGCGAGGACCAACGCGTTGCCGTGCCAGCCGTGGACTCGTCCGATCGAGCGCTCCGGTGCGACCCAATCAAACGTGCCGTCCGCCACCCGAGCGGCTTTCGGCCCTGGGAGAAAGTCCACGAGATGGCTCGCGACCGCAACGGGTCCCGCACCGGGTCCCCCACCGCCGTGCGGCGTGGCGAAGGTCTTGTGCAGGTTCATGTGCACGATGTCAAAGCCCATGTCGCCGGGGCGTACGGCACCGAGAATCGCGTTCAGGTTCGCCCCGTCGTAGTAGAGCAGTCCGCCGACGTCGTGCACCGCCTGGGCGATCTCCACGATCTCTTCCTCGAAGAGGCCCACGGTGTTCGGGTTCGTGAGCATGATGCCCGCGACGTCCGGCCCGAGGGCGGCGCGCAGCGCGGTGAGATCGACGAGTCCCCGCTCGTTGGACGGCACCGTTGTTACGTCGTACCCGCCGAGGGTGACCGAGGCGGGATTCGTGCCGTGCGCCGAGTCGGGGATCAGCACGCGCTTGCGATCGTCGCCGTTCGCATCGTGGTAGGCGCGCATGAGCAGCAACCCCGTGAGCTCGCCCGCGGCACCGGCCGCGGGCTGCAAGGTGGCAGCACTCATGCCCGTGACCTGACAGAGCTTCTCTTCCAACGTGACGAGGATCTCAAGCCAGCCCTGGGAGAGCGACGCCGGCGTGCCCGGATGTACCGCGTTGAGTCCTGGGTCGCTGGCGATCGCGTCACAGAACTTCGGGTTGTACTTCATGGTGCATGAGCCGAGCGGGTACATGCCGAGGTCGACCGAAAACTGGCGATGGGTGAGGCGCGTGAAGTGCCCGGCGAGGTCCCGCTCGGAGACCTCGGCGATGGGGACCACGTCAGGGTTCAAGTGTTCGGAGGGTATGAGCTCGTTCAGCGCCGCATCGGGGATGCCCGTGGTGCGCAACTGATAGGCGTGGCGACCGGCGACTGACATCTCAAAGAGCGTGGGTTCGCTCTCGTGACCCATGAGCGGTGCGGAAGCGGCGCGTCCTCCCGGCTGCGGACTCATGACAGCACCTCTTTCATGGCGGCGATGTAGTGATCGATCTCGTCCTTCGTGCGGCGCTCGGTGACGGTGACCAAGAGCACGTCATCGATGGACCCTTCGATGGAAGGGTCTGCACCGCGGCCCAGGGCACTCACCGAGAGACCAGCAAGCACGTCGTGCTCGGCCATCTCCTCGATGACATCCTGCGCCGGGCGATCCAGGTGAATCGCGAACTCGCGGAAGAAGGGCTGTGACGACACCGGCGAAACGCCGGGCAACGCAGTGAGCTCGTCGAAGAGGTAGTGCGCACCGCGCGCACAGCGTGTTGCCACCTCGCGCAGTCCGTTCGTGCCGAGCCAGCCGAGCTGGATGGCAGCCGTGACCGCCATCAACGTCTGATTGGTGCAGACGTTGGACGTCGCCTTCTCTCGGCGTATGTCCTGCTCTCGCGCACGCAACGTCGTGACAAACGCGCGGCGATCGCTCGAGTCGACCGTTTCACCCACGATGCGACCGGGCAGGCGCCGCACTTGGTCCTCGCTACAGGCAAAGAGTCCAAGATACGGTCCACCGAAGGAGAGCGGCGTGCCGAACGCTTGACCTTCGCCGACGAAGACATCAGCGCCCCACTGTCCCGCGGTCTTCAGGACGCCTGCGGCGACGGGATCGGCGCCCACGACAAACAGCGCGCCTTCACGCACTGCAAGTGACTTCGCCGTCGACAGGTCTTCCAGCACGCCGAGGTAGTTCGGATACGCGGCCACGATGGCGGACGCGCCCGTGGCGTCAACGCCCTCCCAGTCCGTCACCCCGTCACGCAGTGGCACCACGACGATCTCGTGCCCCGTGCCACTCGCGAATGTGCGCGCGACCTGGCGCCAGTGCGGATGAATGCCGGCAGAGATCACCATCTTCTGGCGACCGTTCGACCCTTCGGCCATATTGAGCGCTTCGACCAAGGCGGTCGCCGCGTCATACAGCGAAGCGTTGGGAATCGGCAGTCCGCTCAGGCGCGAGACCAGCGTCTGGTACTCGAAGATCGCTTGCAGCACGCCTTGGGCGACTTCGGGTTGGTACGGCGTGTACGCGGTGACGAACTCCGAGCGACCGGCCAGGGCCTTGACGACCGCGGGCACTTCGTGGTCGTAGGCACCACCGCCGGCAAAGCAGGTCATGGCGGTTGCCTTGGCCGTGTTCTTTGCGGTGTAGCCGGCAAAGATTGCCGCGACGTCGGGCTCACTCAGCCCCGGTTCGATCTCGAGGCCCTTTGCGAGACGCACGGCCGCGGGAATGTGGGCGAAGAGATCGTCGAGTGAGCTCATCCCGAGAAAGGACAGCATGCTCGCCACGTCCTCTTTGGTGTGCGGCAGGTAGTCGGCCATCACGACTCCTTTTGCACAAATGGCAGCGCGGCGACCGTGCCTTCGAGCTCTCGTCCACGCAACATGAGCGTGACGGGCTGGCCGGGCGCGAGTCCCGGCTCCAGCAGTCCCATGCCGATGCCGTGTTCGAGCACGGGCGAGAAGTTCCCGGAGGTCAACGTGCCCACAGGGTCGCCCTCGACGAGCACGTCGGCTCCGTCGCGCAACGGCTTTCGATCAGGTGTCGCAACGCCGGTCAAAAGCCGGGTCACGCCGCGCGCTCTCTCTTCTTCCACGGCTTCGCGTCCGCGAAACGTCTGCTTCTTCCATCCGAGCACCCAGCCGAGTCCTGCCTCGAGCGTGGTCGAGTGCAGGGTGAGCTCGTGCCCGTAGAGAGGCAGCGCCGCTTCCAGACGCAAAGTATCGCGCGCTCCGAGCCCGGCGGGGGTGATATCAGCCGCGATGAGACCTCGAAAGATCTCTTCTGCGACGGCGTTGGGGGCAGCGATCTCGAGACCCGGTTCACCGGTGTAGCCAGTCCCGGCGACGCGCACCTCGACGCCGTGGTAGTCAAAACGATCGACACGAAATCGGGCTACTTCGCCGAATCGTGGATCGACGAGCGCCGCCTTCGCGCGAGCGTTGGGGCCTTGGACGGCGAGCACACAGCGCTCGAGGGTGACGTCGACCCCCGGCAGCGCCGAGGTGACGCCCTCGGTGTTGGAGGCGTTCGGCATGACGTCGAACTCGTTGTCACCAACCCACCAAACAATGATGTCGTCAACAACGAAGCCATCGTCAGTCAAGAGATGCGTGTACTGCGCGCGGCCTGGAGCGACCTTGTTGAGGTCGTTCGTCAGCGTGTTCTGGAGGATCTCGAACATGTCGGGCCCGTCGCAGCGCACGGTACCGAGGTGGCTCACGTCAAACACGACGGCGTCGCGCCGACACGCGAGGTGCTCGGCCACGGTGCCGGTCGCATACTGCAGGGGCATCTCCCAACCGCCAAAGGGGACGATCTTCGCGCCCAGCTCAACGTGAAGATCGTAAAGATACGGTCGTCGATCGGTCATGGTCTCCTTAGGCGGCTCGACCGTCCACGATATCGAGATCGTGTCGTCGCAAAATCGCGTGAAAGTCGCGTTGGTAGACGACGAGCAGTGGGATCTCGGGATAGAGCTCGCGGAAGTGACGCACCTTGCGGTTCTTCTTCGTGACCAGTCGCTGGGCGAGCACAGTGAGCTCGATGAAGAGGTGCTGTTCGGGGAGATAGAAGTCGGGACGGAATCCCTTTACCGGTACCCCGCGCTCGTTCCATGCGAGGGGAAACTCGAGCGGCTCGTAGAGCCACTCGTGGCCGTAGAGAGTAAGGAGTTGCGAGAAGAGTCGCTCACTGGGGTGGGCGAATAATTGGGGTGAAGCGGGTACCACGCTCGGGTGGCGACGGCGGGTGCCGTCGCTCATCGACGAAAACGTCACGCCGTAGCGGCCCCCTTCTCCGACTTTGAGAGTTCTGAGGTGAGTTCAGCCACGACCGTGCCGAGGGGCACGATGTTAAAGACGCCCTGTCCTCCGCGCAGAAGGTCGACGAGCTCCCCGTCGTTGGCGGCGAGCACAGAGCCCGCATCTGAAAGGACCAGGCTGCTCGCGGCAAGATCGGCGCCGAGCGAAGAGCGCAAGCACTCGACGGCCTGGCGGGCGCGTGAGAGCGAGACACCCGACTTGAGGAGCGACTTGATGACCTTGACCTCGAGCACGTCGCCGTAGGAGTACGCCCGCTTGGACCCACTGCCCGTGGCGGGCGTGATCGATGGCGTTACGAGGCCAGTACGTGCCCAGTAGTCCAACTGGCGGTACGTCACCCCGCTGAGGCGACACACCGTCGGTCCGCTAAATCCGAAGGTTGTATTTTCTGTCATCTGTCATTCCTCCCGACCGAGGTTCGTCCAGACTATATCGATGGACTACACGAGTGTAGTTCAACAGGCCCTAACCAGCGAAAAGATCTGGCCGTCCCAGCGACGGCGAGGAGGCTTCGGCGTGCAGGCGCGTCGGTATTCTCCCCGCTCGCCTGGCTAAATACCCGGCCCGTACCGCGTCACGCAGGGCCTCAGCCATGAGGACCGGCTCCAATGCTCGGTTCATCGCGGAGGCGGCCAGGACGCCATCACAACCCAGCTCCATGGCGAGCGCGGCGTCTGATGCCGTGCCGACGCCGGCGTCGAGCAGCACCGGCACCGAGACCCGCTCGGTGATGAGAGAGATGGCGTGTGGGTTGCGGATGCCCAGCCCCGAGCCAATGGGTGAGCCAAGGGGCATCACAGCGACGCAACCCACCTGCTCGAGGCGCTGAGCCACGATGAGGTCATCTGAGGTGTACGCCCACACCTCAAAGCCTCGCCGCACGAGCTCGTTGGCGGCGATCAGCGTTTCGCTGGTGTCGGGCAGCAAGGTGATGTCGTCGCCAATGACTTCGAGCTTGACAAGCGGCGTCGAGAAAGCCTCTCTCGCGAGCTCCGCAACCTTGACCGCCTCTTCAGCGCTGTAGCAGCCGGCCGTATTGGGCAGCAACGTGATGTTGAGGCGCGTGAGAAGATCGTAGATCGAACCCTCGACATTGGGGTCGACGCGACGCAGCGCCACGGTCGCGATGGACGATTCTGCGGCGAGTATCGACAGCTCGAGCACGTCGAGCGAACGGAAACCCCCCGTTCCCACGACGAGCCGAGAGCTCGACGTGAACGAACCGACTTGAAAGAGGTCTCCCACGGGGTCCAGCGTACCGACGAAACCCGCTCAGTAGGCTTGACGGGTGCAACCGGTCGTCGCTTTGAGTATCGCTGGTTCTGACTCCGGCGGCGGCGCGGGAATTCAGGCCGACATCCGGTCGATGAACGCCTTTGGCGTCTTTGCAACGACTGCGCTCACTGCGATCACCGCACAGAACACCTTGGGCGTGAGCGCCATCGCGAACCTTGATCCTGACATGGTCGAAGCCCAGGTTCGCTCGGTCGTCACCGATTTCGACGTACGCGCGACCAAGACCGGCATGCTCGCCCAAGCGAGCACCGTGCGACGGGTCGCAGAGCTCGCCAGAGAGGGTCTGCTCCCCCACCTCGTCGTGGACCCGGTGCTCGTGGCGACGAGCGGTGACGTGCTGATGGCCGAAGGCGGCATCGAGGCCTACCGGCACGATCTCTTCCCCTGCGCCGAGGTCGTGACGCCCAATCTTCGCGAGGCGGCTGTCCTGTGTGGCATTGACGTTGGTGACGTTCGATCACTCGATGATCTCGAGGCGCTCGCGCGCACGATTCTCTCTTTCGGACCCGCCTATGTACTTATAAAGGGGGGCCACCTCGTTGAGTCGCGCCACCCCGACCGCTCCCCCGACCTGCTGCTCAATCGCGACGAGCTCATCGTCCTCGATGGACCACGCGTCGCCACGACGAACGATCACGGCACTGGATGCTCACTCTCTTCCGCGATCGCGTCAGGACTCGCACTTGGGCGCAGCGTCACCGACGCGACGCGTGACGCGAAGTCCTTTGTGCTCGCCGCGCTCGAAGGGGGCGCGTCCTGGAACCTGGGTAAGGGACGTGGTCCGATCGACCACTTAGGATGGAGTGAGTGACTGAAGTTTCCGGGCCGCCTCCCGCGCCCAAACCCCCCTTAACCACGACCACCAGCATTTGGCCCGCAGCAGCGATTCTCGGGCTCGCCGTCGTAATGCTCGGCGTCTTTCTCTTGGTCGATTTCGTCACCAGCAAGGGTGTGGTACCACCTCCAACCACCATTCCTGTCGTCGTCGGCGGCCTCGCTCGCGACGTCAAGCCCAGTCCTGCGCTCCAGTACTGCGACCAAGCCGAAGAGGTGCCGTCCAACATTGACAGTGCCTTCATCGTGCCGGTCAATACCGAGCCACGCCGCGGTGCGAACACCCCCGACCAAGGCGCGGGCGAGTACGACTGCTACGAGCCCATGTCCACAGCCAGGGCAAGCGCGGGAGCAGTGCTCGACTTCTTTGACGCGCAGCTGGAAGCGCGTGGTTGGAGCCTCTTCTCCAAAGGTGCCGCAAGCAACGGTGACCCGGAGTCACTCTTCCAAAAGGCTGGCGACGACGGCTTCTATTGGGAGATCGGCGTCACGGTCAACAAGACGACCGCGACCCACGTCGACTGGACCTTCGACATCTACCAGAACTCGGGGAGCATCTAGTCAGCGACCGCGACGAGTTCCTTTTCTGGGACTTTCACCTCGCGCGTGGCCGAAGCCCAGAGCGCCAGGTTGAGCGGATAGATGACGTAGCCAATGCGCGTCGCCGTGGCGACGCAGATCAAGACCAGGAACGACACACTCAGGACGCTCAGCAGTCGCGAGAGCGTGAGCGGCCAGTGGCGACGCATGTACTTGGTGAGGAAGTACCCACCGACGACAAACGTGACCGGGGCAAGGACGTGACCGAGCACCGGCATCCACGTCGTCACGATGTGACCGGGAAGTGCGCTCGCAGCTGGCGATGCGACGCCCGAGATCCCGAGCGGGAACTCGAACACATTTTGCATGAAGGCAACCGGCGCGTGAAAGATGAACGGCACCGTCGTCACGGCGACGATGGCGACGATCCAGGCCAGCACCTGCTTCCAGGTCGAGCGACCATTCTTGTCGCGCGTGACGAGCAGCGCGCCGATGGCCATCGGCCACGCGGTGAGCTTCATCGCGGCGGCGAGCCCGAGGCTGATGCCGGCGAGGTTGGTCCGACGACGTTGCAGAGCGACCACCCCAAGCAACATCAATGCGAGGATCGGCATGTCATCACCGCCCGTCGCGAGAAACAGGGCGCCGGTCGGGAGTGCGACGAGCACCTGAGCGACGCGGATCTTTTGCTCCTTCGACGCGCGCAACATCGCCAGCGCCCACCCGCTCGCGATGAGGGTCATGAGCGTCATGATGATCCGTGCGTCGGTGAGGCCCTTCCCCTTGTGCGTCACGGCCGAGGGTAGGCCGAAGATTCCCATGAGCGGAAAATATGGAAAGAACGACTCGAAGGCCGGCAGACCCTGAATCTGATTCACGACGCGACCGTGGTCGTCGTAGGCGCGATAGGGGTCTTTGCCCTTTGCCAACTGATCGCCCGCGCGCGTGATGACCCCCACCTCGGGCTGCGCGTGACGCCAATGAGCCTCAAGGCCCAGCGGCACGAACACGGCACCCACGACCACCGCGCAGAGAAGGACGAGGCGCACAAGATTCTCGCGCCGCAGTACTCGCCGACTCAGCACAAAGGCGACAACCGCAATCAGCGCGTAGGGCCCGACGGTGAGGTAGCCCCACTCCCACTGCGGCCCCTGAGTGGATGTCCAACCGAGCACGATCGCGAACACGGCGGCGACGAGGTAGAGCCAACCATCGCGCGATAGGGCGCTCTGTGCACACCACCACGTGACACAACGCTCACGGGTGCGGACCGGCAGCGCCAACATTGTGTCGAGTCTACCGATGGCTTGTCGTCTTACCACGGTTTGTTACGCGGTCTCTGGACGCGCTCGGCGAAGCGGCGAGCGGGTTTCGGGCGGTATCGGCCCGAGCAGGAACCGCTCGATCATGCGCACCACGAGCTTCGGCTGCTCCTTCAACACACCGTGCGAGGCGCCGGGTATGACGGCGAGCTGCGCTTCGGGTATGGCTTCGTACATCGAGACGGTGTGGTGCAGTTGCGCCACGTCGTCGTCGCCCGACACGATGAGCACGGGCACCACGATCGTTGAGAGCTCTTCCACTGTCATCATCGGTTGTGTCTTGACGAGCTCAAGCGCCTTTTCGACGACGGCGGCCGCGTGCTCAATGCCGTCGGGCGAATGCAGCGCAAAGTCGACAGCGAACTCGGGAAAGCCCTCGCTTTCGGGCGTGAAGTCGGTAAGCGGCACGAGGCCCTCGTAGTGGAAGTTCGCGCCCACCACGACGGCCCGGCGCACCAGGTCGGGCCTGCGTCGTGCAACAATCAGCGCGACGTTGCCGCCGTCGCTGTGTCCGAGCAGGTAGACCGCTCGATCGAGGTGCTCGATGAAGGCAATCGTCTCGTCGGCCATCGCGTCGTAGCTGAAGGGCTCTTCCGTGTCGGCCGTGCGGCCGTGCCCGCGACGGTCGAACGCCGCGAGCGTGAACTGGTCTTTGAGGTAGGGACCCACAGCGCGCATCATGCTCGAGCTATCGCTGAGGCCCCCGTGTAAGAGGACAAGTGTTCGTCCCCTCTTCTTGGGAAGCTTCACCCAGGTGGGATGGCCGTTCAGGTCTATTCGAGTCACCGGGGAAATGGTATTGCTTCGCGCGAGGTGCCATAGTCGTTTGCCCAACCTGTCCCCATGCGCGCCTACGTCGTCTCCGAAGTGAACGGTCAACTGTCACAAGGCGTTCGCGACTGGCCTTCTTCACCGCGGGACACAAGCGACGTGCTGGTGAGGGTCGAGTACTCGAGTGTCAACTTCAAAGACGCGATGGTCGCGATTGCGTCGAGCCGCGTGCGTCGAGCCGCGGAGCTCGTTGGTGGCGTTGACGCAGCCGGCGTCGTGGAGGAGTCGTCTGACGACACGTACCCCGTTGGCCTGCGTGTCGCTGTCCACGGTGGCGATCTGGGTGTCGGACGTGATGGCGGATTCGCGAACCACGTCGTCAGTCCAACGCGCTATCTCTCCGCGCTGCCCGACACGATCTCAACGCGCGATGCGATGGTTATTGGCACCGCGGGCTTCACGGCGATGGCGAGCGTCCTTGCGCTCGAGGACCGAGGACTCGCGAGCGGAGCGACGGTGCTCGTCACCGGCGCAACCGGCGGTGTCGGTTCCCAGTCGGTCACCTATCTTGCGACGAAGGGCTACCAGCCCGTCGCATCGACCGGCTCGCCCGACCAGTCCGCGTGGCTGATCGAGCGCGGAGCTGTTCGAGTCATCGGCCGCAACGATGTCAGCGATCGGGCCGGTCGAGTGCTTGGCAGCGAGCTGTGGGACGGTGCAATCGACTGCGTCGGCGGTGAGACACTTGCGGAGACTCTTCGGTCGTTGAAGTACGGAGCCGCGGTTGCGGCGAGCGGACTCGTGGGGAGTGCGGACGTGGCCACGACCGTCTATCCCTTCATCACACACGGGGTCGCGCTCCTCGGCATCGATGCCGTCGAAGCGACGCCGACGACGCGCGCGCGCGTGTGGAAGGCCCTCGGTGAGGTGGCCTCTCGTGTTGACTTCAACTCGCTTGTCGACCGGGACATTGGTCTTGACGGGCTAGATGAGGCGCTCGGCGACGTTCGTCGTGGCACAACGCGTGGACGGATCGTGGTGGACCTCGCGCGAGGCGATTAGCTGTAGAACGGGCTCAACCAGAGCTGGCCGCCGTCACAGGGCTGCACCGCGTACTGCGGCGTGACGGGAATCGTGTCGCCACCCTTTACGAACTGCACGCTCACCGTGACCGCACTCTCACAGGCCGTCGTGCCAGTTTGAACGTCGGAGTAGCCAAGTGAGAACGTCGCGGTTCCGCCCTGGTGAATCGTGAGCGTGGTCGGCGCGGCGTTCGCCTGAGATGTCAAGAACTGAAAGCCAGTGCCCGAGGAGGGCACGTCGAGGGCGGTCGAGGGCAGCACCGCGCCAAGTCGGTTCGAGAGCGTCAAGATCGGCCAGCCCTTGAGCGTGCACGTTCCTCCCGTGGTCTTGGTGAGCGTGACACTCGCGTAGATGGTGCCCGCCGCGCCTTCACCCTCGTTGTAGATACCGGTGAAGTCGTTCGCGAGACAGGTGTCACTCGCCACGGTCGTCGTGGTCGATGAGGCGCTCGTGGTCGTCGTTGTCGACGTTGACGTTGTCGTCGTGGTGTTGTTGGAATCGATGACGTGCCGGCTCAACAGCAAAATCGCTACGAAGGCGATGAGGAGGCCTACCGCTATCAGCCCCCGCCTCACGTGCCAAAGTCCTCGGGGCGCACCTGATCGAGAAACTCACGCAGCTGCGCGACGAGGTCGGCTTCATTTGGCGCCTCGACTTCGACATACTCGTCGTCGTCGTCTTCGTCGTAGGCCAATTGCATGATCTTGCCCTCATTGGCCATGAGGTCGTCACTGACGAGTATGGGCGAACCAACCCGCAGCGCCAAGGCGACGGCGTCGCTCGGTCGCGAGCTCACGATGATCTCGTCACCGCTGCGCACGAGTCGCAGGTTCGCATAGAAGGTGTTGTCGATGAGCTCGGTGATCTCGACTGAGAAGACCTGCGCGCCGAGGGCGCTGATCACGTGACCGAGCAGGTCGTGGGACATCGGTCGAGGCGCTTCGGTGCCCTGGAGGGCGTAGGCGATCGCCGCCGCTTCCGGCGCACCAATGAAGATCGGTAGAACGCGCTCTCCCCCGACTTCTTCGAGCAGGAGCAGCGGCGTCGACGTGCCGACGTCGACTCGAACGGCTCGCAGGACGACCTCGATCATGCTGTCAGCCTAGACCGAGCACCTGAAACGGGGGCGTCTAGGGGCGCAGGTATTCGTTCAGCTCGCGCTCGACGAGCACGTTGCGGAGGGCGGCGACTTCGCGGGCGACGTCGGCCGTGATAGCTCGCACCTGATCGTCCGAGTACTCCGTACTCGTTTGGCGCAACGGAAAGGTCAGGTCGTCTACCACGCCGATCTCGCGCTCGGCAATTCGTCGCAGCGACCCGAGGATGCGCGGCTCCACGCCGCGAGCAAGCAGGGCGCGCGAGTGGGCCGCCACTCGCACGTCGAGCGCGCTGAAGCACGTCTCGCCATTCACGTAGACGCTCGAGACGAGGCCGAGCGCGTGGATCTGATTGAACTCCTCGGGGCTGAGACCGGTTGTCGCGAGCAGGTCGTTCGTCGAGAAGTACTCCTTCACGCGTGCCGGCGCGTCGGTCTCTTCTTCCACGACGAGTGAGGACACGATGTCATCGACCATCTCGTCACTGGGTGGCACGACGCTCAACGACGTTCGCGGCGCACTCGGCGTTGGTGCCGGTGCGTTGATGACGCCCACACTCGCCTCGCGGGCGACGTGACGCCCGTTGGTCGAGGCGTTGGGTGGATCGAGGAGTCCCTGTTCGATCAGGCGCAAACGCACGACACGCAGCGGGACAAACTCCTCTTGGGCGAGACGGATGGCTTCGCGTAAGCACTCAACGTCGCGCTCGGAGTAGAGGCGGTAGCCCTTGCGACTTCGACTCGGCTGGACGAGGCCCTTATCTTCGTAGTAGCGGATCTTGGAGAGCTCCACGTTGGGAAAGACCTTCCGCAGCTCCGCGTGCACTTCGCCAATGCGCATCACACCTTGATTGACGCTCATCGAGTTGCCTCCCAAAAGACCAGTTTAAATTTGCCGATCTGCACCTCGTCGGCCGAGTGCAAGGTCGTCTCTTCGACGCGCTTGCCATTCACGTACGTACCGTTGAGTGAGTTGAGATCGCGCAGCGTGATGCGGCCACTCGCGGTGCGCGTAAAAACACCGTGGTGGCGAGAGACCGAGACGTCGTCGAGCAGCAAGTCACTCGCTTCGTGGCGTCCCACGGTCGTCACGTCGTCGATCAGCTCGATGCGTGTTCCGGCCTGTGGACCTGCGGCAATCACCAGTTCGTCACGATGTTCACCTTGTGGTCCCCGATTGGCGTCGGGGTGCATCGCATCGGGGGTGCTGACGACGGGTACAGCGATCGTCTCTGGTGAAGTGGCGTCATGTTGAGGGGCTCCGCACGACCAACAGAAGTTCGCGTTGGCGTTGAGTATCTCCCCACAGCGACGACAGTTCACCAGTCTCACACTACTGAACTTTCCAAATGAACGCCGGGGCTAATTTGTCGTGAGTGCCTCGTACGCAGCCGCGTCGAGCAGCGCGTCGTAGTCGTTGGTCGAGGTCGTCGCGATCTCGCAGATCCAACCGTCACCGTAGGGGTCGCTGTTGACCAACTCGGGTGACGACGTGAGCGTCTCGTTGATGGCCGACACGGTTCCCGACACCGGTGCGTAGATTTCCGACACCGACTTTGTTGACTCGACTTCGCCGATGACGCCACCGACGCTTACCGACGTGCCGACCTTCGGCAGGTCGACGAAGACGACATCACCCAACGCGTCTTGAGCGTAGTCCGTGATGCCCACACGCACACGTCCTTCTTCGCTCTTGGCCCACTCATGATCGGAGGAGTAACGAAGGTCGCTCGGCGTCTGCATGAGCATCAACTTACAAGATCTTGCGACCTTGACGTCCGGTTCGTAGCGCGTTCAGCGCGGGCCGCACGTAGCCAAACAGAACGAGCCAGGACAGCGAGAGTCCCATGATGCCGATTCCCCAGCAGACGTCTCTCGCGTCGTGTTGCCAACCGAGCAACGGCGCGCCATGCGGGTTGGTCGTGAGCAGGAACAGGGGAAATGTCGTCATCAGGGCAAACGTTGACACCTTGCCCCACCAGAGCACGTTGATACGCGTCGCGCCGAAGGCCGCCAGCACCAGCGTCATTCCCGAGACGATGATCTCGCGCACCAAGGTCAATCCCGCAAACCACCACGGCACGCCTCCCGCGACCGCCACGGCGAGCACGCCAGTGATGACGAGAATGCGGTCGGCCGTCGGGTCGAGGACCTTGCCGACGTTCGACACTTGATGAAGTCGTCGCGCAACAAATCCGTCGATCCAGTCTGTTGCACCGAGTGCGCCGAGCAGCCAGGCAGCGATGGCGCGGTGATTCGTATCAAAGAGCAGCCACAAGAAAACGGGCAGCATCAACAGCCGCAGCAGCGTGATGGCGTTGGGCAGCGTGCGCCACCCTGCGTCCTCGCTGTCGGTCACGAGTTGAGCGTATTACTACGCGATGGTGATGGACTGATCCAAATACACGTCTTGCACCGCGTGCATGATCGCAACGCCGTCTTCCATTGAACGCTGGAACGATTTGCGCCCAAGGATAAGGCCCTGACCGCCCGCGCGCTTGTTGATGACAGCGGTGCGCACCGCGGTCGCGAGGTCGTTGTCGCCCTTTGCTTCACCGCCGGAGTTGATCATGCCAACGCGTCCTGCGTAGCAGTTGACAACCTGCCAGCGCGTCAGGTCGATCGGATTGTCGGTGGTGAGCTCGGAGTACACGCGAGGGTCGGTCTTGCCGAACTTGACGGCGTTGTAGCCGCCGTTGTTGACCGCCTGCTTCTGCTTGATGATGTCGGCCTCGATCGTGACGCCTAAGTGATTTCCCTGTCCGGTGAGGTCTGCGCTCAGCTGGTAGTCGACGCCTCCAGTGACGAAGGCGTCGTTGCGCAGGTAGCACCAGAGCACCGTGAACAGGCCCAGTCGGTGGGCCTCGGCGAAGGCCTTGCGGACCTCTTCGATCTGGTGCACCGACCCCTCGGAACCGAAGTAGATGGTCGCCCCGACGCCCACGGCACCCAGGTCGAAGGCCTGTTGGACCGACCCGAACATCTGCTGGTCGTAGGTGTTCGGGTAGCGCAGAAGGTCATTGTGGTTGAGCTTCACGATGAAAGGGATCCGATGGGCGTAGCGCCGCGACACGATCCCAAGGCCCCCCAGCGTGGTCGCCACGGCGTTGCAGTCGCCAGCAATCGCGAGCTCGACGATATTTTTGGGATCGAAGTACTCGGGATTCGGGGCAAAGCTCGCCGCCGCCGAGTGCTCGATGCCCTGGTCGACCGGCAGGATCGACAGGTACCCCGTGCCGCCGAGACGGCCGTGGTTGTAGAGCGTGCCGAGGTTGCGTAACACCGCGGGTGTCCGGTCGCTCCACGCGAAGACCTCGTCGAGAAACGTAGGGCCAGGCAGTGTCAACCACTCCTTGGGAAAGGCCGTGGTCGTGTAATCGAGAAGTGACGACGCTTCGTCGCCCAAGAGTGAGGCTGTGTCCATCCGCGAATCATAGGCGAGGCGTACGCCGCGACTTCCGCGATCCTGTAGGGCGAGGACGCATCAGTAAGGTGGCCAAGTGGACGCCGACTACCGCTCATCGTTGGTGCGTCGGCTACGCGCCGTGCACTCGCTCTACGACGAAGCCTGTCGCACCATGACGCTCGAACAGGTGAACGCCGTCACACTTCCAACCACGCTGCCCATCGCCTTCTCCCTGGTGCACCAGGCACTGATCGAAGATGGGAGTTTGGTCTTTCTCGGCGGACCCGCTCCCCTGTTCAACGACGAATGGGCGTCTCGCATCGGGCTCGGCGTCAACGACCACGGCAAAGCGCGCACTGTCGATGAGATGATGCACCAGCGCATCGACAACTACGACGCCTTTCGCGAGTTTCAGGTGTCAGTATTTAATGCCAGCGAAACATACGTTGCCTCGATCGAGTCAGATTCGTTCATGGACGTGATCGCGCCAGCCCCCTACGGCGAGACGCTTGCACACACGTTTTCGGCTCTCGTCGGCGGCGACGCGGGCATCACCCGAAGCGACGCGCTCGAGTGCTGGGTGTACCAGCACGCGCTTCGTCACCTGGGAGAGATCGAACACGGTCGCTCGCTTGTCGGCCTCTCCGGCATGACGTCCTAGGAGGGGACACCGATGGCGCTCGTCGAAGGAACAACCACCGACCGATTCCACGACCTACGCGAGCGACTCGAGGCAAGCCTGGCGAGCGGCGAGGACCTCGGCGCGTCTCTCGCTGTCATCCACCGCGGCGAGTTCGTCTGCGATCTCTGGGGCGGCTACGCCGAGGCCGCGCGCACGACACCCTGGACGCGCGACACGATCGTGAACGTGTGGTCGACGACCAAAACGATGGTCTTTCTCGTCATGTTGATGTTGAGCGACCGAGGCCAACTCGACTTCGACGACGACGTCGCCACCTACTGGCCCGAGTTCGCCAAGGAAGGTAAGGCCAGCATCAAGGTGCATCAGTTGATGAACCACACCGCGGGCCTCTCGGGCTTTAGCCCGTCCATCACGCTGGATGACCTTGCCGACTGGGAGCGGTGTGTCACGGATCTCGCCGACTCCGCGCCCTGGTGGTCCGATCGTTCGCAGTCGGGTTACCACGCGCTGACCCAAGGTTTCCTTCTCGGCGAGCTAGTACGCCGCATCACCGGCGCAACCATCGGCGAGTACTTCGCCTCCGAGGTCGCATCCGTGTTAGGAGCAAGTTTCTATATCGGACTCCCCGAGTCCGAGGAGTCGCGCGTGAGCGTGGTGGTCGCGCCGGAAGATCTCGGCGTGGTCTCAGACGATCCCTCGTCGATGCGCTATCGAACGCTGACCTCGCCGCCCATCAATCCGCTCGCTCCCGCACATCGGTGGTGGCGCGCCGCAGAGATCCCTGCCGCAAACGGCCATGGCAATGCCCACTCGGTCGCCCTGGTGCAACAGATCATCGCCAACAACGGACACGCCAACGGACACCGCTTCGTGAGTGAGCGGACGCTCGAGCGAGTCTTTCAGCCCATGATCAGCAGCGTCGACCTCGTCCTCGGCTTTGAGGGCAACTTCGGACTCGGCTACGGACTCTCGAGCGCACGCATCCCGATCGGACCGCGCGCGTGCTACTGGGGCGGCTTCGGCGGATCGATCATTTTCATGGATCAAGACCTCGAGCTCACCGTGGCGTACGACATGAACAAGATGGCGATTGGACTCGTGGGAGACGTGCGCGGCGCGACGTTCGTGCTCGCGGCGGCGCTCGCCACCTTGTCGTAGTACCTAAGGCACCTTCTTCTTTGAAGTTGGCGTCACGCGACGCTTGCGATTCTTGCGCGGCACCGTAGCGCCAAGTTCGGCGAGACGGTCAGCGGCGTCATAGGCGTCGGGTTCGGCCAGCACGATGCGAGCGAAGAGCTCGCGCGCTCCGGTCACATCCCCCGCCCGATCGAGAACATCAGCCAGCGCGTACCAGAGCCGCACGTGGCGATACGAGGGGTTGCGCAGGTTTTTCGTTGCCCCGGCGCGCGTCAAGAGCTCAATCGCCTCGTCGTAGCGGCGCTGGTCAGCCCACGTGGAGGCCATGACGATGCGGCCCTCCGCCAACACCTCGGGTGAGGGTTCATTCTCGATCAGCTCATCGAACGTTTTTTCGACGGCCCGGTAACGGTGGTTGGCGCGATCGGCGTCCATCACGAGCGGCAGGTGCTCGGGGTCGCCCGTGATCGTGAAGTAGGCGCGCAAGTGGATCTTCGCCATCGCCCACCGGTCGGCGCGATAGGCGGCAAGACCCGTGAGCTCGCGCACTGCGGCAACGCCAGGAACGGCGTCAGCGACGATACGTCCAAGACGCAGGGCCTCTTCGTAGCGTTTGCGGTCGTAGGCCTCGGCCGCGCGCGTGAGCGTGAAGACCATCTTCTCTCGCATGTACGCAGTGCCAATGAAGGCCTTGCGGACATCGGCAGCGATATCAGTGGGCAGCGCATATGGCGCGCGCGTCTTCGTCTTCTGAGGTGTCACTGGTCGCGGCGATCGTTGGACTTCCTGCCAGTCCGCAACCGGATCCGGCGTGCGAGCACGACTCTTGGCGTCGTCGAGCTCGTGCCCGGTACTCGTGATGTTGACCGCGCCCTTGCGCGCGACGCTCCCCCAACCCTTCTTCTTCGCGACGTCACCGGCGACCTGACGCTGACGCTGCTCCGGCGTTAACGGCGCGGGAGCGCGCTCCTTCGAACGCGATGAGGGCCGAACCGGTCGAGAACCCGGAGCACTGGCGCGTCTCGAGGAGTCGGGATTCTTGTACGGACGGGCTGGCCGTGCGCTTCGCGAGTCTTCGTCGCGCGCCTTGTAGGGACGGGCTGGCCGTGCGCTTCGCGAGTCTTCGTCGCGCGCCTTGTAGGGACGGGCTGGCCGTGCGCTTCGCGAGTCTTCGTCGCGCGCCGTCCGAGTCACTGGTCGTCCGCGACGAGGAGTCCCGCCAGACGATTCAGACTTCGTTTCAGTGCGGCGTGGTCGGTCGTAGGGAGCCTTGGCGAAGCTCGGACGCTCCCCTCGGCCCGTTGCGCGCTCCGGCGCACCGCGACTAGCCGATCTCTCCTGACGGGGTGCTCTTTTTTCGCCCCGAGCCGGTCGCTGGTCGCTGGAGGTTCGTCGAGCGCCGCCAGAAGTGGGACGAGCGCGAGGGCTTCGGCGAGAGGGAGGAGTCGAAGCGGCCACGTGCCAGTGTACCCGTCTCAAAATTGACGGTGGCCAAGGCGCTAGTCGATGATCTCCGGTTCGCGAGTGCGCGTCATGCGTCGCAGTAGCGTCACCCCACTCACTCGATAGCCGACAGGCAACAGCTCGACGTGAGTCTTGTCACGAATGAAGCCCCAGATGCCCTGTGGCAGGAATAAGGCGATCGTCACCGCCACCGTGCCGAAGATGACGAGGTACCACGCGCCCAGGTTCTGGAGCCACTGCTGGAGCACGAAGAAGATGACGCACCCGATGATCGGACCTTCGATCGTCCCCATACCTCCAATCATCGAGGCGAACAGCATCTCGGCCGCCCAGTTGATGTTGAAGACGTTCCCGGGCTGAATGAAGGGCTGGCTGATCGCGAGCACCGAGCCCGCAGCAGCGCACCCCGCAGCAGCGATCACGTAGATGAGACGTCGCGTCGAGGTCACGCGCGCGCCGGCGCTCCGTGCCGCCGTCTCGTTGTCGCGCATCGATGACAGCACCAGTCCCATGCGGCTGCGCAAGATGAAGTAGGTCGCCACCAACACAACGAATGCGGCGAACCACGTCGCGAGGTACGTGTCGTGATTGAGCTGCGTGGGACTCAGATTGGTCAGCCCTGGCAGGTACTTGCCCGTGCCGCCACCGAGCAGGGCGATCGACAGGATGACCAGCATCGCGCTGTCCGCGATGACCCACGTGGCGACGGCGAAGTAACCACCTCGCAGTCGAAAGATGAGATACGTGATCGGGTAGGCCAAGATGGCGCACGCGATGATCGCAATGGGGATCGCGACGAAGGGGTTCACGCCCTTGATGGCGAAGTACAGCGTTGCGTACGCGCCGAGGCCCACGAATCCTTGCTGTCCGATCGAGACCATCCCGGCGTAGCCCGCGAGCAGGTTCCACATCGTCGCCATGATGAGCAGAATGAAGAAGTTCGAAAGCACCGAGACCCACGACGCGGCAAGGATCCATGGCGCCGAGGTGAAGAAGGCAAAGATCACGAGCACGCCGATGATCGTGTAGGTGGGCCGGATCGTCGAACGCTCGACGCTCAGATCGCCACTGAGAAGCTCGCGCTCACTCATTGATCGACGACCTTCTGCCAAAGAGCCCTTGCGGTCGTACCGCGAGGACGAGCAGGAACAAGATGTTGCCCGCGAGCACCTGGTAGGCCGGGTTGAAGTGCGCACCGAACTGCTGGGCGACACCGAGGGCGATGCCGCCCACCAACGTGCCCCAAAGCGAGCCAATGCCGCCGATGACAACCGCCTCGAAGGCGAAGAGCAGGTTGCTGCCGCCCGAGGTGGGATAGAACTCCGTCATCATGCCAAAGGAGATCCCCGCAAGAGCGACGGTCGCAAACGCGATCGACGCGGCGACACCGAAGATGTGCTTGTAGTTGGCGCCGCAGAGTTGCGCCGCTTCTCGGTCATCGGAGACAGCGCGTATGAGACGTCCAGGGGACGATTTGGAAAGAAAGAGCTGCAGTGCGCCAAGCACCACCACCGCGACGAGCAGGACCACGAGTGACACGTACGAGACGTAGACGATGGAGTTGATCTGCCAGGACTTCGCGATCAAGAGTCCGATGTTGACGGACTGCCCGTTCGCGCTGTAGATCTCGAGCAGCAGGTTCTCGATGATCACCGACAGCCCGAAGGTCACGAGCAGCGTAGTGAACGGGTCCCGATCGATCGCCTTCTGCAGCAGGGTGCGCTGCAGGACGTAGCCAAGCAGTGCGAACAGCGGCACGATGATCAGTGGCGCCCATATCTGGCCGATGTGGAACTTCGGCGTGAGAAACACCGCCGCGTAAGCCGCCACGACCGCCATGTCGCCGTGGGCCAAGTTGATGACCTTCATAACACCGAACATCAGGGAGAGCCCGCAGGCAAAGAGCGCGTAGAAGCCTCCGATCAGAGCTCCTTGCACCAAGACGTTGACCCAGATCATGTCAGCTCATCCGTCGGCTCGTGTCGTAGATCCGATCCGAAGTAGGCCCGCTCAATCTCTTGGGAGGTGAGCGCAGCGGGCGCACCCGTGAGGGATGTGCGCCCCTCGAGCAGGCAGTGCACCCTCGTCGCGACGCTCAGACCTTGGCTCACGTCTTGCTCCACGAGCAAGACCCCGATGCCCTGTGCTGTGATCTTCGGAATGACCTCATAGATGGTCTGTATGACGATGGGCGCGAGCCCGAGTGAGACCTCGTCGAGCATCAACACCGTGGGATTGGCGATCAGGGCGCGACCGATCGCAACGGCCTGCTGCTCGCCGCCCGAGAACTGAAACACCTTGCTCTTGCGACGTTCGGTCATCCAGGGGAAGAGCTCGTAGATGCTCGCGAGATCGAAGGGGCCCTTCGCCGCCTTGTGGGCTCCGACGAGCAGGTTGTCCTCGAGGGTCATAGAGGCGAACAGGCGACGCCCTTCAGGAACGAGCGAGATGCCTCGACGAACGCGCTGGTGAGCGGCGAGCCGCGAGATGTCCTCGCCGCGAAACGAGATGGTCCCCGATGAGGGCCGATGCAGACCCGCAATCGTGCGCAGGAGCGTCGATTTGCCCGCCCCGTTGGCCCCGATGATGGCGAGCACCTCCCCCTCGTTCACATGCAGGCTGACATCGTCAATGGCACGAAGCTGACCGTGATAGACCGTCAAGCTGCGTACATCAAGCAGTGGTGTTGCACCGTTCGCGGGCGAAACGTCAGACATCAGTCGGGCGCGGTCTCGTTGATGATGGCCCCTCCCATGTAGACGCGCCGGACGACCTCCGAGGCCAGCACCTCTCTGGGATCGCCATCGGCGACGATCTCGCCGCTGGCAAGACAGAGCAAGCGATCGACCGTCGAGAGTAATGCACGCACCACGTGCTCGATCCAAAGGATCGTGATGCCGACATCGCGCAGCTCGCGAATCACCGCGGTCAGCTCCACTACTTCTAGATCGGTGAGGCCTCCCGCGATCTCATCGAGGAGCAAAAGACGCGGTTCCGTCGCAAGTGCTCGCGCGAGCTCCAATCGCTTGCGATGGAGCAACCCAAGCGAGCCCGCGGGTCGGTTGGCGAACTCGCTCAAACCCGTGCGGACGAGGGACGAGTAGGCAAGCTCGTAGCTGCGACGGCGGCGCGCTCGCGCACCTTGCTGCGCCGCGAGCAACGTGTTCTCGAACACCGTCATGTGCTCGAACGGCTGAGGTATCTGGTACGTGCGGCCGATACCGAGACGGCAGCGCTGCGCCGCGTTCGTCGAGTTCAGCGCACGGCCGTCAAAGCGCACGACACCGCGGTCGGGTTTGATGTCGCCTGAGATGATGCCAAACAGCGACGTCTTGCCCGCCCCATTGGGCCCGACGACACCCACCAGCGCACCCTCTTCCAACTGGAAGCTCACCTCTTCTGCGACTACTACCCGACCAAAGTGCTTAGAGATTCCTTCCAGTTGGAGCAGCGACATGTCCTCAGTATTACGAGTTCGTTGGCTCGAGTGACGCCTGAATGGGGATGTCCTTGTTCAATGTGTTGTCGACGACCCACGGCGACCACTTCCATGCCTTGTGACCGACGAGCGACGTCGACCCTGGCTTCCACTGGATGCCGACGGGATTGATGATCCCGACACCCTTCGCAGGGTTCGTCGACGCAGAGAAGTTGAGAGGTCCGCACATGCCGTCGTACTTGACTTCGGTGAAGGCGTTCGCCACTGCCGCACGATCGTGAGGATTCCGTACCTTCTTGAGCGCCTCGATCACGATCTCGAACAGCGAATACGTCGACCCCATCGACTGCACCCACTGTCCGTTCGTCACCGTTTGATACTTCGCCGCGAAGTCGTATGCCGACAGCCCGGTCAGAGACGACTTGTAAGGCGCGTTCGGAGAAAACCAACAGTCAGTTGCGACGTTGTTGGACAACGAACCCAGCGCGTACACGTCGGTCGGAAAGAGCATGACCTTTGCGACGGTCGCCAGCTTCGGCTTCCAACCTTGCTCCGCCGCCTGGGTCCAGAACGTGTAGAAGTCGGGTGGCAGCGGGCAGTTGATGAAGAAGTCGCAGCTCTGTCCGTTGGATCCGGACTTGAACGTCTCGATCATCGTCGAAAAGTCCGTCGTCCCATCGGTGTAGGCCCCGCCGAACACCTCGGTCCACGTGGCGCCACCCTGGGCGGAAGAGATCGCCGCGAGCGTAGGGGGCCACGCTGCGGCGAATGCATTGCCATCCGCGTCGTTCGGGAACATGGCGGCGTACGCGGTGTCGGCGCTCGTTGACGCCTTGATCCGATTCCACATCGGCAAGAAGCACAACACGAACTGCGGAATGCCGAAGAAGAACATGCTGCAGTACTTGGGTGATGTTCCCACCGCGTTCCCCGCGTTGCCGATGGAGTTGGTCGACGACACGCCGGTCCACCAGGCCTCCCAGGGACAGACCGTCGAAAGGCACGGAATGTGCGCACTCTCACAGACCGCACTCACCGGAATCGTCGTCTCCGGCGCTGAACTGGTCACGATGATGTCCACGCCGGTCGATTGAATGAGCTCAGTCGTGACTTGGCTTGCCACTGACGGATTGGACTGACTGTCCTTCACGGTGATCTCGAACTTGTACTTCGTGCCACCGATCGTCATGCCCTTGGAAAAGACGCTCGAGGAGCGAATGAGACTCAGCACGTAGCTGTCCGGTCCCGCGAAGTCGGCCAGCGAACCCGTCTTCGGCGTTACGTAGCCGATCTTGATCGTCCCAGACTTCACAGCCGCTGACGCTTCTGACGCCTTCACCAACGATGCGACGCCGCCCGCTGCCAGCGTGGCGCCGGCTGCCTTCAGTCCGAGGCGTCGGCTGAACTCGATGCTTCCCCAGCCCGGAATGACGCCGCCGCCTGATCCGGTACTGCTCGTTTCCCCACTGCTCATGTAATCCCCCCCAGTTAAATAAGCGTTGCCAATTCCTAACACACTATTTCGTACATAACTTGCCATTCTTTTTTTCCCCGATGAGACAGCCAATCCCACGCACCACGTCGCGTCAAGAGCGGGCTTCGTCATTGGTGTCGCGGTCATCGACGCTCGTGACCGGCGCCGTATCGACATGGAGAATGATGCGCGACTGTGGTAAGCAAACAGACACCTATGAACTAGGAGGTTCATAATGTCGTTTCTTACGGACGAGTGGCACGGACGCATCTTTCTCAACGGCTGGTCGCTCGGCGGCGCGGGTGATTCACCGGTGCTGGAGCCCGCTACCGGCAAGGAGCTTGCGCTGATTGGGCGTGCGTCGCGCGAGGACGTAGAGCGCGCGAGCGAGGCCGCCATGGCGGTGCAACCCGATTGGGCAGCGCAGCCCTTCACAGCCCGAAGTGCCGTGTTGCGCCGCGCGGGCCAGCTGTTCTTGGACCACAGCGACGAGCTCTCCGACTGGATCGTTCGTGAGTCGGGCGGCATCAAGCCGAAAGCGGGACTCGAGCTAAGCATCGCCGCCGAAGAGTGCTTCGAAGCGGCGGCGCTGGCTTCTCATCCCACCGGCTCGCTACTCCCAAGCGAGTTCCCACGACTCAGCTTCTCGCGCCGCATTCCCGTCGGCGTCGTCGGCGTCATTGCGCCCTTCAACTTTCCTCTCATCTTGGCGATTCGATCAGTCGCCCCCGCGCTCGCGCTGGGCAATGCCGCCATCGTGAAGCCTGACCCCCGTACGGCCGTTTCGGGCGGAGTGATACTGGCAAGGGTGTTAGAAGAAGCGGGCCTGCCCGAGGGGCTGCTCGCCGTTCTGCCCGGCGGCGCCGACGTGGGCGAGGCGGTCGTTACCGATCCGCGCGTCCGCGTCATCGCCTTCACGGGTTCGACCGCAGCGGGACGGGTCGTCGGCGCGCTCGGCGCACAGCACCTCAAGCGCGTGCACCTCGAGCTGGGCGGTAACTCGGCACTCATCGTGATGGACGACGTGGATCTCGAAAAGGCCGTGTCGGTAGGAGCATTTGGGTCGTTCATGCACCAGGGTCAGATCTGCATGACGACGGGTCGACACATCGTCGACGCTTCCATCGAAATGGAGTACGCCGCGTTGCTGGCCGAGCACGCCAACCACCTCCCCGTCGGCGATCCCGCGACCGAAGAGGTCGCACTCGGTCCACTCATCGACGCGAAGCAGCGCGATCGAGTCCACGCGATGGTCACGGGCGCCGTTGACGCCGGCGCGACGCTCCTCGCTGGTGGAACCTATGACGAGCTCTTCTATCGCCCCACGGTACTGAGCGACGTGTCACTCACCTCGAGCGCGTACTGCGAAGAGATCTTTGGGCCAGTGGCACCCGTGGTGCCCTTCTCCTCGCTTGATGAAGCGGTGGCCTTGGCGTCCGCGAGCCCCTATGGTCTCTCTCTGGGCATCCTCTCTCGCGACGGTCTTCGCGCGCTCGAGCTGGCGAGTCGAATCCCCACGGGCGCCATCCACATCAACGACCAGACGGTTGCCGACGAGGCGGTCATCCCCTTCGGCGGGGTCGGCGTGTCGGGCAACGGCGCCCGGATGGGCGGCCTTGCCAACCTGGACGCCTACACCGAGACCCAGTGGATCACCGCCCAAAGCGAGATGCCCGCGTATCCGTTCTAGAGACTGTTGAGGTCGACGTAGTTGCGAGCCAGCACCGTGGCCGCTTCTCGCGACGTCACGACCTGGCGAAGTCGTGCGCGTTGCACGCCATTTTCGAATCCGTCGCCGTCGCTTGGATGGAGCATCTGCGTCATGTAGTTGGAGAACTCCTCGGCTCGCCATACGCGATCGAGACACGTCGTCGAGTAGTCATCAAGAAGTCGGTCGTCGTCCTCTGCGTAGTGATCGGCGAGCGCCCCTGCGAGCACTCGAACGTCCGCGAGCGCGAGGTTCATCCCTTTGGCTCCCGTCGGTGGCACGATGTGCGCGGCGTCACCCGCGAGCACGAGTCGTCCGTAGCGCATCGGCTCAAGCACCGCGCTGCGCATCGTCGTCAGTGAACGCTCGAGTATCGGCCCCTCGTTCACGGACCTCGCCGCGTCGGCAGTGAGACGAATGGAGAGCTCCTCCCAGATGCGATCATCCGGCCAGTCTTCGAGCGTGTCGTTAGGGCTCACTCCCAGGTAGAGACGGCTCAACGTCGGCGTGCGCATCGAATAGAGAGCGAAGCCGCGCTCGTGCCGGCTGTAGATCAGCTCCTCACTCGCGGGTGGCGCTTCAGCCAGAATGCCGAGCCATGAGAACGGATACGAACGTTCGTGTCGCACGAACGCGCCTGCCGGCACCGAGTGTGCGGCGACGCCGAAGCTTCCGTCACAGCCCGCGATGTAGTCGCACGTGAGTTGCCACGATCCTGACTCGTCGCGTACCTCGACGCTCGGCGTGTCCGTTGCCACATCGTGCACCGCGACCGCTTCGGCATCGAAGTGCAACGCTCCTCCCGATCGCGCGCGCAACTCGATGAGGTCTTTGACGAGCTCTTGCTGGCCATAGACCGTGATGTACTTGCCGTCTGTGAGCTCGCCCAGCGCAATGCGATGAGCGACGCCGTCAACGCGAAACTCGACGCCTCGGTGTTGGAGTCCCTCGCGGCGCATGCGCTCGCCCGCGCCCACCTCGTCGATGAAGTTTGCGATGCCAAACTCAATGACACCCGCGCGCACGCGCTGTTCCACGTAGTCGCGGCTGCGCCGTTCGACGATGACGTTGTCGATGCCGTCGCGGTCGAGCAGGCGGCCAAGTAACAGCCCCGCAGGCCCTGCCCCAATAATGACCACCTGCGTGCGGAGTGCTCTCACGGCTCCTTCTTCACGATCGCGTCAGCGTACGACTACCCCGCCGAGCCCTTCGTGTAGGCTCCCAAAGGAGTGTACTATTCAGTTAATTACCACCTATCTCAAGCCTGCGGCGCCCTGAGAGCATTCTCCCCTCACCGCAGACTTGGCGGAGAGGTCTATGGCCGTCGTCGTTAGAAACACCCAGCGAACCGATCTCGAGCTGGTCGACGCCCTGGGGCGCTTTGGCGTGGCCACCGTGCACGAGGCGCAGGGCCGCACCGGGCTGATGGCGTCGCGACTGCGTCCGATATTCCGACCGGTACGCATCTCCGGCAACGCGCTGACATGCGAGGTCGCGCCCGGTGACAACTGGCCGATACATGTCGCGGTCGAACAGGCGCAGCCGGGCGACATCTTGGTGGTCAGTCCGACCAGTCCCTGCGATAACGGCTACTTCGGCGAGCTGCTCGGCACCAGCGTGCGGGCACACGGCGTTCGCGGACTCGTGATCGACGCGGGCGTGCGCGACGTGGCTGAGCTCACGACCATGGGCTTTCCCGTGTGGTCAAAGACGATCTCGGCCCAAGGCACGGTGAAGGAGACTCCCGCCAATGTGCAGACCCCGCTCGTCTGTGCAGGCATCTACGTTCGTCCCGGCGACGTGGTCATCGCCGACGACGATGGTGTCGTGGTCGTGCGCCGAGAGGATGCCGAGACCGTCCGGGCCGCGTGTCAAAAGCGCGAAGACACCGAGGCTGAAAAGCGAGAACGACTCGCCGCGGGCGAGCTGGGCCTCGATCTCTACAACATGCGCGAGCGGCTCGAGCTGCGAGGACTTCGCTACGTCGACGAGGCGCCCGCGTGAGCGCTCAGCGTTCGATTCCCTGCTCCATCATTCGAGGCGGTACGTCAAAAGGCCTCTACTTTCAACTGAAGGACTTGCCCGACAACGTCTCGGCTCGCGACGCGGTGCTGCTCGCGGCCATGGGTGCGCCTGACGTGCGAGAGATCGACGGGCTCGGTGGTGGCCATCCCCTCACCTCGAAGGTCGCCGTGGTGAGCCCCTCGATGCGTCTTGACGCTGACATCAACTACCTGTTCTTGCAGGTCTGGCCCGACCGGGCCGAAGTCTCCGATAATCAGAACTGCGGGAACCTCCTCGCTGGCGTTGGTCCGTTCGCGATCGAAGAGGGACTCGTCGCCACGGTCGGCGACGTGACGCCCGTTCGAATCTGGATGGAGAACACGCAGAGCCTTGCGGTCGCACGAATCGAGACACCTCGAGGGCGCGTCAACTACGACGGCGCCGCACGCATCGACGGCGTCCCGGGAACGAGCGCGCCGATTCCCATCGAATTCGTCGATGTCGCTGGTTCGACGTGCGGCGCGCTCCTGCCGACGGGCCACGCCGTTGACGTCGTAGAGGGCGTTGACGTGACCTGCATCGACAACGGCATGCCCGTCGTCTGCGTCAGCGCCGAAGCGCTGGGCATCTCCGGCTACGAGGAGCCAAGCGAGATCGAGGCCAACGCGGACGTGTGCGAGAAGGTCGAGCGGATCCGTCTCGCGGCCGGACGGCTCATGAACCTGGGCGACGTCACGAACAAGACCGTGCCCAAGGTGAGCCTCCTCGCGCCGGCCAAAGACGGCGGCGCTGTCACGACACGGACGTTCATTCCAAAGCGCGTGCACGACGCGATCGGCGTCTTCGGCGCGGTCTCGGTGGCGACCGCATGCCTCGTAAAGGGCTCCGTCGCCGCGGATATTGCCGGCGTTGTCGATTCCGACGCGTCCGTCACCCTGGACGTGGAGCACCCCACCGGTTACTTCAGCGTGACGATGAATGTCTCAACCGACGACGGCAAGGTCACGGTCAACTCGGCGGCCCTGCTACGCACCGCCCGCCTCTTGATGCGAGGCGACGTCTTTGTCCCCTCGTCGACGTGGGAGATCGCGTGATCATCGACTGCCACGGCCACTACACGACCGCACCCGAATCCCACGCAATGTGGCGACGCGAGCAGCTCGCCACCTACGACGCACATACTGAGGCCCCGCCCTATCCCATGATCTCCGACGCCGAGATCATCGAGTCCATCGAGGGCAATCAGCTGCGCCTGCTTCGAGAACGTGGGGCCGATCTCACGCTCTTCTCGCCTCGCGCGTCCGTCATGGAACACCACCTCGGCGATGAAGCGGTGAGCGTGGCGTGGTCGAGGGCATGCAACGATCTCATCGCTCGGGTGGTGTCGCTCTTCCCGGACTCCTTCGTGGGCGTCTGTCAGCTCCCTCAGTCCCCCGATGCTCCCATCACCGGTTCGATCGAAGAGTTGAAGCGCTGCGTGCTCGAGCTCGGCTTCGTCGGACTCAACCTCAACCCGGACCCGACCGGCGGATGGTGGACCGGCCCACCCCTGACCGACCGCTCGTGGTATCCCCTCTACGAGGCCATGGTCGAGCTCGACGTGCCCGCCATGATCCATGTGTCGGGAAGCTGCAACGCCAACTTTCACTCGACCGGCGCGTACTACATCAATGCGGACACGACTGCTTTCATGCAGCTCATTCAGGGCGACCTCTTCTCAGACTTCCCTGAACTTCGCCTCATCATCCCCCACGGCGGCGGCGCCGTCCCGTACCACTGGGGGCGCTACCGGGGACTCGCCGACATGCTGGACAAGCCTCCTCTCTCCGAGCACGTCATGCGGAACGTCTTCTTTGACACCTGCGTGTACCACCAACCTGGCGTCGATCTGCTGGTTGACGTCATCGACGTCGACAACGTGCTGTTCGGCTCGGAGATGCTCGGAGCCGTGCGGGGCATCGACCCAGAGACGGGGCACTACTTTGACGACACCAAGCGCTACGTCGACGCGGCAGACCTAACGCCCGAGCAGCGCGAGCAGGTCTACTCGGGGAACGCCCTTCGCGCATACCCGCGTCTCGCGACGGTGCTCAGTGCGAGGGGTGCGGCATGAGCACCACCTTCTCGATGGACAGTGACTGGCTCGTCTTCGATCCCGATCCGTCCAAGCCCACGTTCACGCTGCCCGTAGGCGCCGTTGACGCGCACTGTCACGTCTTTGGACCCGGCGCCGTCTTTCCCTACGCGCCCGAACGCAAGTACACGCCGTGCGACGCGGGTAAGGACGACCTCTTCAGACTTCGCGACTTTCTCGGGGTGAGCAAGAACGTCGTCGTCCAGGCAACGTGCCACGGCTCGGATAACGCGGCCATGCTCGACGTACTGACCTCTTCACATGGGCGCGCTCGCGGCGTCGCCACCGTTTCTCCCGACATCTCCGAAACCGAGCTGTTGGAGATGCACGAGCAAGGCGTTCGAGGAGTGCGGTTCAACTACGTTCGTCGACTCGTCGATCCCCAACCTGACGTCTACTACCACCGGATCGTCGAGAAGATCGCGCCGCTTGGCTGGCACGTGGTCATCTACTTCGAAGCAGCGGACCTCGACGCGCACTGGGACTTCTTCACCTCGCTCGAGACGCGCGTGGTCGTCGATCACATGGGTCGACCCGACGTCGCCAAGTCTGTCGACGGACCCGAGTTCGCGAGCTTCCTGCGACTGATGAGCGAGCACGAGAACTTCTGGTCCAAGGTCACCTGCCCCGAGCGCATCTCCCTCTCGGGACCGCCTGAGTTCGCTGACGCGGTCCCCTTTGCTCGCCGAGTGATCGAAAAGTTTCCCGACCGAGTGCTCTGGGGCACAGACTGGCCGCACCCCAATCTCAAGGGGTTCATGCCCGACGATGGCAAGATCGTTGACTTCGTTCCAAGGATCGCGCCCACGCCTGAGCATCAGCAGAAACTGCTCGTTGTCAACCCCGAGCGCCTCTACTGGGAGGATGATTGAGTCATGATGGACAACGCTGAGTTCGACGACATCCCGGGCACCACGGTCTTCACAGCTGCGAGATCCCATCAGGGCTTCCATCTCAATCAGTTCTGCATGAGCCTCATGAAGCCAGAGAACCGCGAACGCTTCAAGCGAGACGAAGGCGCCTACCTCGATGAGTGGAAGCTCACCCCCTCACAACGCCAGGCCGTGCTCGATCGTGACTACAACGCGATGATCGCCAACGGCGGCAACATCTACTTTCTCGCGAAGATCTTCTCCTCGGACGGCATCAGCTTCCAGGCCGCCGCGGCGTCAATGACCGGCATGACCAACGAGGAGTACGCGGCCATGATGCTGGCCGGTGGGCGCTCGCCCGACGGCGTGCGATCGATCAAGGAAGGTCGCTGACGATGGCCCGCATCATCAGTGGCGTCGCCACGAGCCACGTGCCCGCCATCGGTGCGGCGATCGATCTCAAAAAGACCGAGACCGAATATTGGGCGCCGCTTTTTGCGGGCTACGACTGGTCCAAGCAGTGGATCGCTCGCGAACGTCCCGACGTCGTTGTGCTCGTCTACAACGATCACGCGTCCGCGTTCTCACTCGAAGTCATTCCGACTTTCGCGATCGGGTGCGCCGACACGTTCGACATCGCCGATGAAGGGTTCGGGCCGCGCCCCGTGCCCCAGGTCATCGGACACTCCGACCTGGCGTGTCATCTTGCCCAGTCGCTGATCCTCGACGAGTTCGACATGACCGTCATCAACGAGATGACCGTCGACCACGGACTGACCGTACCGCTGTCGCTCCTGTTCGGTCAACCTGAGGCGTGGCCCGTCAAGGTGATCCCCATCGCCGTCAACGTGATCCAGTACCCGCCACCCACCGGTGAGCGATGCTTCAAGCTCGGCCAGGCGATCCGCCGGGCCATCGCGACCTACGACGATGATCTCAAGATCCAGGTCTGGGGCACCGGTGGCATGAGCCATCAGCTGCAAGGCCCTCGAGCAGGCCTCATCAATCCGGTCTTTGACAACGCGTTCCTCGACGACATGACGGCCAATCCCGAACGGCTCCGCAAGATCCCCCACCTCGAGTATCTGCGTGAGGCGGGCTCTGAAGGCATCGAGCTGGTCATGTGGCTCATCATGCGAGGCGCCCTCGGTGACGACGTGCGTGAGCTGCACCGCTTCTACCACGTACCCGCGTCCAACACCGCCGTAGGTCACCTCGTGCTTGACGCACAGCCCTCGAGCTAGCGATGCCGGTCCGGATCGCGGTTGCGGGTGCTGGCGCCTTTGGCATCAAGCACCTTGACGCACTCGCGCGCATCGAGGACGCCGAAGTCGTGGCTGTCGTCAGTCGACGACTCGCCCAGGCCGAAGAAGTCGCTGCGAGATACGGCGTGCCCTTTGCGACCGAGGAGCTTCGCGACGTTCTCGACTCCCCCGACGTCGACGCGGTCATCTTGTGCACACCGACGCAGCTGCACGCCCGCGAGACCATCGACACCCTTGAGGCGGGCAAGCACGTCCAGGTGGAGATCCCGCTTGCCGACAGCTGGCATGACGCCCGGGCCGTCGAGAACGTGGCGAAGCGTTCATCTCTGGTTGCGATGGTCGGACACACGCGACGGTTCAATCCGTCCCATCAATGGATCCACCAGCGCGTGAAGTCTGGCGACCTGTCGGTCCTTCAGATGGACGTGCAGACGTACTTCTTTCGCCGCACGAACACGAACGCCCTCGGACAGCCGCGAAGTTGGACCGACAATCTCCTGTGGCACCACGCCGCACACACGGTGGATCTCTTCGCCTACCAGGCCAACGAACCGGTTGACGTGGCCCACATCCTCGCCGGACCGGTCAACCCTGAGCTAGGCATTCCGATGGACGTGTCGATCCAACTCCGGACCGTCTCCGGTCGGCTATGTACCTTGTCCCTCAGCTTCAACAACGAAGGGCCCTTTGGCACCTTCTTTCGCTACATCTGCGACAACGGCACCTACCTCGCTCGTTACGACGACCTCACCACCGGCAACGATGAGCCCGTCGATGTCTCACACGTAGCCGTCTCGCTCGACGGGATCGAACTGCAGGACCGAGAGTTCCTGCGAGCGATTCGTGACGGCGATGAACCGAACGCCTCGGTCGCCTCGGTGCTCGACTGCTACGCAGTGCTTGGCAAACTGCAGCGCGATCTCGACGATTCGTTCCTGTAGCTCAGGTCGGCGCACTCGTCAGATACTGCACCACCACGTCGCCGATCATCTGGCGATACATCGCCCGGCGGGCCGGCTCGACCAGATTCCTGCCGAAGTTGGCCCGAAACGTGTACTGGTTATTGATGCGAAAGAAGCAGAACGAGCTGATCAGCATGTGGACGTCGAAGACGTCGATATCGCGTCGAAATACGCCCGTCACCTTCCCCTGCTCTAGGGCGTGCTGGAGCATCTTGATCACTGGTCGATCGAGTCCGGGGAAGCCGCCCGCGGTCGTAATGAACTTGGCGCGCTGCATGTTCTCGTGGCTGACGAGGCGACTGAAGTTGGGGTTGGCCTCGTGGCGATCGAACGTGAGTTCGGCCAGCTTTCGCACGGCCGACACCGGATCGAGGTTGTCGATGTCGACACTCTGCTCGGTGATGCGGATGTTCTCGTACGCCCGTTCGAGGGCGGCGATGTAGAGCAGCTCCTTGGAGCCGAAGTGGTAGTAGATCATCCGCTTGGTCGTACGGGTTTGGGCTGCGATCTCGTCGACCCTCGTACCCGCAAATCCCTTCTTCGCGAACTCTTCGGTCGCTACGAGAAGAATCTCCTGCTTCGTGCGTTCGGGGTCGCGCTGGCGTCCTTCGTCACCGTTCGGACTGGCGTTGCTTGACGTCATTTGTTCCCCATTGCTGCTCACTTCCACCGCGCCAATAACACTAATCAGTACATTTCCCGACCCGAGGCTTGAGGGTGGTTGCTCAAGATGGCACTGAGCTCGCGCACCCCAGCGGAGCAGGTTCGACACCGATGCGTTCGAAGTGCGGTTCTCGACACGGCGCTATGTTGGGAAGCGCATGTACGACCCCTCGATACACGGCTTCCCGACCCAACGCCCCGCGTGGAACGGGCTCACGGATCGGGCGACGGATCTCACATCACGGCACCTGCGAGAGCTCTTTGACGCTGATCCGGGCCGCGCCGAGCGCTTCCATCTTGAAGCCGAAGGCTTCTATTTCGACTACTCGAAGAACCTGATCGACGAGGCGACGATGGCCCTGCTCGCCCAGCTGGCGCGCGAATGCCAGGTGGAAGAGCGCCGCGACGCCATGTTCGCGGGCGCGCACATCAACGTCTCCGAGAACCGGGCGGTCCTGCACACCGCGCTGCGCCTGCCCAGAGACGCAACCCTCGTTGTCGACGGCGTGGACGTCGTCGCCGAGGTGCACGCCGTACTTGATCGCATGGCCGACTTCTCGAATGGAATCCGGCGCGGCGAGTGGCTCGGTTACACCGGCAAGCCCATCCGCAACGTGGTGAACATCGGCATCGGCGGCTCGGACCTCGGTCCGGTGATGGCATATGAAGCACTTCGCCACTACTCAGACCACGACCTCACCCTTCGCTTCGTCTCCAACGTCGATGCGACGGACTTTGTCGAGGCCGTGCGCGACCTGTCGGCTGAAGAGACGCTCTTCGTCATCTGTTCGAAGACGTTCGGAACCTTGGAGACGCTCACCAACGCCGCATCGGCGCGCGACTGGCTCGTCGAGCGCCTTGGCGATGAAGCCGCCGTCGCGAAGCACTTCGTCGCGGTCTCCACCAACGCCGAAAAGGTCGCCGCCTTCGGCATCGACACCGCGAACATGTTCGAGTTCTGGGACTGGGTCGGTGGGCGCTACTCGATGGAAAGCGCGATTGGACTCTCGACGATGATTGCGGTGGGCCCCGAGCACTTCGACGAGATGCTCGCAGGATCCCACGCGATGGATGAGCACTTTCGATCCACGCCCATCGAGTCGAACCTCCCCATGCTGCTCGGCCTCCTGGGCGTCTGGAACCGAGACTTCCTGGGCTTTCCCACTGTCGGTGTCATGCCCTACGAGCAGTACCTGCACCGCCTGCCGGCGTATCTGCAGCAGCTGACGATGGAGTCAAACGGAAAGCACGTCACCCAAGACGGCGAGCGCGTGACCTATGAGACAGGTCCGATCTACTGGGGTGAGCCCGGCACGAACGGGCAGCACAGCTTCTATCAGCTCATCCACCAGGGCACGACCATCGTTCCGGTCGACTTCATCGGCTTTGCCCGCAGCCTCAACCCGCTCGGGAACCACCACGACATCTTGATGTCGAACGTCTTCGCCCAGGCCCAAGCGCTGGCCTTCGGCAAGAGCGCCGACGAGCTTCGCAAAGAGGGCGTCGATGAGAAGGTCATCCCCCACCGGGTGATGGAGGGCAATCGACCGTCCAACGTGCTGCTCGCCGATGAGCTGACGCCACGCGTGCTGGGCGCCATCGTCGCGCTCTATGAGCACTCGGTCTTCGTTGAGGGCACGATCTGGAACATCGACTCGTTCGATCAGTGGGGCGTCGAGCTCGGCAAGCAGCTCGCCGTGAAGATCATCCCCGAGCTTGCGAGCAGAGACGAACTCACCCATGACCCTTCGACGAATGCCTTGATTTCCTACTATCGAACCCACAAGAAGGATGCGACGATATGACGACCTCTAACCCCATGCAACTCGGAATGGTCGGGCTCGGTCGAATGGGCTCAAACCTCGTTCGCCGTCTCGTGAACGATGGGCACCGCTGTGTGGTCTACGACGTCAATCCCGCCGCTGTCACGTCCCTAGAGGGCGAGCACGTCACACTGTCCAACTCGCTCGAGGACTTCGTTCGCGAGCTCGAAACGCCCCGGGCAATCTGGCTGATGCTGCCGGCCGCGATCACCCAGTCGACACTCGACCAGCTCATGAAGTTCGTGGAAGCCGATGACGTGATCATCGATGGCGGCAACTCCTTCTACCAAGACGACATCAAGCGCGCGAAAGTGCTCTCCGAGCACGGCGTGCACTACGTGGACTGCGGCACGAGTGGCGGGGTGTGGGGTCTCGAGCGCGGTTACAGCCTCATGATCGGCGGCGAGGAGGACGTCGTCACGCGTCTCGACCCTATCTTCAAGTCCATCGCTCCCGGCGATGACGGCACGTCGCCAACACCGGGCCGTCCCCCGGGTGACACCGCGTCGCAGGGATACTTGCGCTGCGGTCCCAACGGTGCCGGCCACTTCGTGAAGATGGTCCATAACGGCATTGAGTACGGGATGATGGCCGCCATCGGCGAGGGCCTCAGCATCTTGAAGCACGCCAACGTTGGCACAGAGAAAGTTGCCGCCGACGCGGAGACGGCGCCGGTCGAGGATCCCCAGTACTACCAGTACGACTTCAAGCTCGACGACGTAGCCGAAGTCTGGCGCCACGGTTCGGTGATCAGCTCGTGGCTCATCGACCTGACCGCCGACGCGCTCACCAAGTCGCCCGATCTTTCCGACTACTCAGGACGGGTCTCTGACTCCGGCGAAGGACGTTGGACGGTCGAGGCCGCCATCAACGAGTCGGTGCCGGCGCCCGTCATCAGCGCGGCGCTCTGGCAACGCTACGAGTCACGCGGCGAGGGCGAGTTCACCGGCAAGGTCCTCTCGGCCATGCGCGCCGAGTTCGGAGGCCACGTAGAAAAGCCCGCGTCGTGAACCACGAGCTGCGCGTCTTCGACGACACGGACACGTTGGCGCGGGCGGCATCGGACTACGTCGCCGAACGTGCCCGCAGCGTCATCGACCGCGGCGACACCTTCAGCTTCGCGGTCAGCGGCGGCAAGACCCCGTGGCTCATGTTCGAGAATCTCACCAACGATTTCGTCGAGTGGGATCGCAGCCAGATCTTCCAAGTCGACGAGCGGGTGGTGTCCGCTGACAGCGACCTTCGCAACCTCAAGAGCTTGCGCGAGAGCCTCCTCGGCACGGAGGCGCCTATCGAGCCGATGGACGTGGAGAGCCCCGACCTCGACGCGGCGTGTCGCGACTATGCGTCGCGCCTGCCCGAGCGGTTTGATCTCATTCACCTTGGCCTCGGACCCGACGGGCACTGCGCTTCGTTGGTGCCAAACGACCTGGTGCTCGAGGTCACCGACCGATTGGTCGCCATCAGTGGCCCGTACCAGGACACGATGCGCATGACGCTCACCTATCCCGCCCTCGCTCGCGGCGACCAGCTGCTCTGGCTCGTGAGCGGCGCCGACAAGCACGATGCGCTCGAGAAGCTGCTCGCGGGCGATCCGTCTATTCCGGCCGGTCGCGTCGGGGCCGGCGCGTCACTGATCTTGGCCGATCGAGCGGCCCGAGGCGCGTGATCAGTCTGTTCGCACAACCAAAGGAAGCATGCTCGTGACCCCTCACACCAGCTCTCGTCCACGGCCCGACAACTTCGTGATCGTCATCTTCGGCATCACGGGCGACCTCGCGCGAAGGAAGATCCTGCCGGGTCTCTACCACCTCTCGGTCGCAGGTCTCCTGCCTGAGCGCTACCGCATCATCGGCTGCGCGCGCCCCACCCACTACATGAGTGACGATGAGTTCCGCCTCTACGCATTCGAAGCAGTCACCGAGTTCTCTTCCGACAACCCGACCGGCCCCGACTGGGAGCACTTCGCCGAGCAACTCAGCTTTGCGATCGACCCCGACGACGGTCCCCACGGACTCGTCACGGCCGTCGGCAACGCCGAGCGGGCCATTGGCGGCGTAGTGCGGCGCATGTACCACCTCGCGGTCCCGCCGGACGCCACACCCGACATCGTTCGTCGCCTGGGCACGACCGGGCTCAACGTGAACGCCCGCATCATCCTCGAGAAGCCCTTTGGCACCGACCTCGACTCGGCCAAGAAGCTCAACGCGGAGATCGACGAGTACTTCAATGAGTCCCAGGTGTTTCGCATCGACCACTTCCTCGGCAAGGAGTCGATCGACAACATCTTGGCGTTGCGCTTTGCCAACGAGCTCTTCGAGCCGCTGTGGCGACGCAGCCACGTTAAGTACGTCCAGATCGACGTTCCCGAGACGCTCTCGGTGGAAGGACGCGGCTCGTTCTACGAGGCGACCGGCGCCTTTCGCGACATGGTCGTCACCCACCTCTTCCAGGTGCTCGGCATCGTCGCCATGGAGCAGCCCACGTCGCTCTCGGCCAAGCCCCTGCGTGACGAGATCAACAAGGTCTTCGACTCGCTGCGGGTGCTCGATCCGGTGCCGGTGCTCCGGGGCCAATACGAGGGGTACCTTGACGTGCCCGGCGTCGCGCCGGACTCCACCACCGAGACGTTCGTCGCGCTGCGGGCCTGGGTCGACAACACGCGCTGGAAGGGCGTGCCCTTCTACCTGCGGACCGGCAAATGCATGGCCGAGAGCAAGCAGCTCATCACGATCGGCCTGCGCGAGCCCGTGATGGAGATCTTCCCGAATCAAAGGAGCGGACACCACGACGAAGGCAACCGCTTGCTCATCGACTTCAAAGACCCCGGATCCATACACGCCTACTTTCTCGCCAAGGAGCCCGGTCCCGAGATGACGCTGGGCGAAGCGCGCATGCACTTTCACTACCGCGAGTCGTTCCAAGAGAAGAACAACCTCGAGGCCTACGAGCGATTGCTGCTCGAAGTGATGCTGGGCAACCAAGCCCTCTTCACGCGCTCTGACGGCATCGAACGGCTGTGGGAAGTCGCAGCCCCCGTGCTGGAGCATCCCTCGCCGATTGAGATCTACCCGGTGGGATCGTGGGGACCGGCCGCGGTCGACAAGGTCGTCAAGCCCGACCACTGGACACTCCCCCAGTGAGCGACGCGCCTATTCGGCTGGTCATCAGCGACGTCGACGGGACGCTCGTCACGCCTGACAAAGTGCTGACCGACGAAGCCATCCTCGCGGTGCGCCAGTTGCGCAAGCACGGCATTTTCTTTACCATCACGAGCAGTCGTCCGCCCCGAGGGCTGTCGATGTACGTGAATCCACTCGATCTCTCCGAACCGATCGGAGCGTTCAACGGCGGCCTCATGGTTGACCGCTATATGGAGCCCCTCCACGAACTGACCATCAAGGAAGAGCTCGTCGAACCCATCGTTGCGTCGCTCACGTCGAACGGGCTTTCCGTCTGGGTGTACCAAGGCACCGACTGGTTCGTCCTCGATCTCAACGCCCCTCACGTGCAACACGAAGCCGGCGTGGTCCAGTTTGAGCCAACGCAGCTCGAGAGCTTTGACGGCATCAGCAAAGACGTGGTGAAGATCGTAGGCGTCAGCGACGAGCCGGAAGTCATCGCGAAGGCGACGAAGAGTATCGACGAGAGCTTCGAAAAGGACGTGTCAGCCACAAGCTCGCAGACCTACTACTTGGACATCACGCATCGCAGAGCGAACAAGGGCGCTGTCGTGGACTACCTCGCCGACGACCTCTCTATTGACCGCGCCAGCATCGTCACCATCGGTGATGCAGAAAACGATGTCTCCATGTTCGAGCGCGCCGGCATCAGCATTGCGATGGGCAACGCCACCGACGACGTCAAGTCGAGAGCGACGCATGTCTCCAGGGCCAATGACGACAACGGCTTCGCGTTTGCGATGGAGCACTTTGTCCTTGGGCCGATCCTGGGCGCTGCGAAGGACTAAACACGAAGCCCCCGTCGACGATGCGACGGGGGCTTCGGGGTGTAGCTGGGGTGTTATCCGTGAAGGCTGTACTTCACTGAGGTACGAGCCCCGCTCGCCAAGGTGATGGTCATGGTCTTCACGCCTGGCTTCGAGTTGCCCTTGATCGTGAGTACCACCGTCAACGACGTTCCCGAGTCATGGGTCACGACTGCACTGAAGCCTGCGACGTTGCTGATCACCTTGGGGCGACCGCTGAAGTTGTAACCAGTGACGGTCACGCTCGACTTGCGGTTGTTGATGACTGTGCCCGACACGCGGATCGCCTTCGGCGCCGACGAGATCGTGACCGTGGTCGCCACTGAGTTGGCGCTCGCGTATGGCGCGGCAGCCGCCTTGCTGGCCGTCACGATGCACGTTCCCGCGGTGGTCGCGGTAAGCGCGCCGTTCGTGATGAGGCATCCCGTTGCCGTGCCATTCGTGACGCTAAATGTAACCGCGCCGGTGCCCGAACCGCCGCCAGAGACAAGCGTCAGCGGCGCATCCTTGTAGCCAGTAAGCGACGTGACCGTCAGCGTTGCCTGAGGCGTGCCCACTTGCGTTGTTGCAGTGGCCGTTGTGATCGTTCGAGTCGAGTCAGTCGCGGTCAGCACGCAGGTGCCAGGGGTCGTCGCGGTGACAGCGGCGAATGTCGCCACACCGGCGACTGCCGCTTCGGCATCCGTCCCGCCAATCGTGCATCCCGAGGCCGTGATGGTGATCAAGTCCGTCGAGCCTGCGGTGGTCTTTTCCACATTGCCGTTGGCGTCTTCAACCGATACGGCGAATGTCGTGAGCGCAGCGCCGATCGTGTTATCGGTCGTGGGCGGCAACGTCGTAAAGACAAGCTTGGCCGGAGCGCCCGCGGTGACGTTCACCGAGGAGTACGTGGCGGGCGTGAAGCCGGTGTCACCCGCAGTCGTGTCCGTTGCGAGCAACGGGCAGGCGCCCACCGTGTTGATGATGACGTCGCTGAACGTCGCCAGGCCAGCTGTTTCGACCGCTGACGTCGTGCCACTCAGTGCGCACGATGAAGTGATGTTGATCGTGTCAGTCAAGCCGGCGCCCGAGGTCACCACGTTACCGTACGTGTCCTCCGTCGCGACAGTGAATGTTGGCAGTGCCGTACTGGCGGCGGCCGTCGAAGGCGGTGCCGTCTTGAAGCCCAGCTTCACTGCGGTGAGTGGCGTGACTGTAATCGCGCTGCTCGCCTGAGTTCCGCCCGACGTGGTGTCGGTAGCCGTCAGGGTGCACGAGCCCGACGTGTCGATGGCGACACCAGCGAACGTTGCCGTTCCTCCTGATGCAGTTTCGGTCAAGGTACCGGTGAGGGTGCATGACGAACTGATCGTGATCGAGTCAGTCGCGGTACCACTCGTCTCAGCGACGGTGAAGCCGAACGTTGAGCCGGCGGCGATGCTACCTGATGGCAGACCTCCAAACGCGAGTGTCGCGGTCGCGGCCGCCGGCAGCACACCGACGAGAGCAAGGCTCGCGATCACTAATACCGATGCGGCACCGGCGCCCAGAAGGCCCCGTGCTTTCGAGTAGACAGATCGTCCAGATCCTTTTCGGTTCATTTTGATATCCATCAGCATCTCCTCAATATGTGACGCGACTGCACTTTTGGTCATTGGACCGTATAACGTGTCTACCACCCAAGGCTCGTACTACCGTTGCAAAAACGATGGCAATTGCGTTACGAACGTTGACTTCACAGGACCTTCACAGCAGATGATTCTTTCGTAGTTTCTCGGTCGTTCATGCGTAGATAATCAGTATTGAGCAACTGTTCACCAAACGCAGCGCGGAAGATCGAGAACGGTGTTACGAAGTTGCGCTCAAGGGCGATACGTAGCCGGACAGATACGCGGGAGCGCCCGGGGCGTCCGCTTTGTACTCATCATTTCCTACTTCGACCACACTGAAGCCGGTGTGATCGCCGTCGCCGTTCACGACGTCTGGACCTCGATCGCCGGGTGCATCGCTGACCACGATCGCGACGTGCTGAGCGACGAGCGTTGAGGTGTCAAGCCCATAGACAGCGACGTCACCCGGTTGGGGCACGTAACCGGAATTCAACGAATGCCACGTGCCGTGTGCGATGCCCCACTCATAGAAGCTCGCCGACGAGGAGTTCAGGTCGCCGTTAATGAACTCATAGTCCACGTCAGCGCCGGCGCCCTGCCACACCCACGCGGCAAAGTCGGCGCACCACTCTTCGCTGCGGTTCGAGTTGCCGCAGTTCTCAGATCCCGCATACCAGTACGCGCTGTACTTGTTGCAGTAGGTGTCCGACGGGTTGGTCGTGTAGCCAACTTGGCCCTCAGCGATCTGCACAATGCGGCCGCGCAGTGGAGATATCGCCTTGGCTGCGACTACATCGGCTTGGGCAATCTGAGCAGCACTGGGTCCGCGAAACGGATTGAGCCGAGGCGCGACGATCATCAACCCGATAGTCACCGCGACAGCGACGACAATAAGCGCAACTAAGCGAGGCCACCGACGTCGAGGTTTCCTCCGTCGACGCGTTGACAACCCATTCGACGTGCCACTTGATGCAAAGCCCATGATTCGTCGTTCTCGTCAAAACCGCGGCGAACCACTGCGGGCCCGCGAGCGCTGCGGACCCACTGTCACGCCACTCGAACGTTACGCGGGTTTGGCTCGTCTGCATCCGAAAACGAGTAAGGAACGATTAAAGGTTCTGATTTACCATTTACCCCGCAACGACCCTTCGAGCCCGAATATTGACGTTCAGGTGCCAACTCCATAGGCTCTCAGCAGGTATTCGCACATCTCATTCGTAATCGCTGCGAATCCAAGAGTGGGGGTATGGAATGTTCTTGAAAGAGAACTGGTACGTCGCCGCCTTGACCCGTGAGCTGAGCGAAAAGCCAATCGCCCGCACCATTCTTGGCGAGTATGTCGCAATGTATCGAAGCGGCGACGGCCGTGTGGTAGCGCTCTCCAATACTTGTCCCCACCGCGGTTACCCGCTGTCGCTCGGAAAAGTCGTGGGCGACACCCTGGTCTGTGGCTACCACGGCTTCACCTTCGACTGCGAAGGCATCTGTGTGGCGGTCCCCGGACAGGACCGGATTCCTTCGCGACTGCGCGTTCGCACCTACCCTCTCATCGAACAAGGAGCGTGGGTGTGGATCTGGACGGGCCACGAGGAGCCGGACATGGCGGCGCTGCCCGACACACCGTGGCTCAACGACGAGGCATGGTCCGTCATCTCCGGCGTGGCACGCATTGACGCCAACTTCGGATTGCTCGTCGACAACCTGATGGATTTGTCGCATGAAACGTTCTTGCATAGTGGCTCGATCGGGACGCCCGAGGTTGCCACGACCCCCATCGAGGTGGAGGTGGACGAAGAGCGGCAAGTCGTCAACGTCTATCGCCACATGAATGACGTTGCCTGTCCTCCCTTCTACGCCAATACGACGGGCCTCAGTGACCGGATCGATCGCTGGCAGGACATCGATTACTTTCCGCCCGGCTACTACCAGCTCAACTCGAGGATCGCGAAGGTCGGCGAGTATCCCGAGCCAGACGGATCTGATGATCACGCGTTCCACATGAAGATTCTCTATGGCCTCACTCCCTCAACGGAGACATCCGTGTGGGACTTCTGGGTTCTGGCGCGTGACTTCGCATGTGACGATCGTGACGCCGACGACTTCTTGGAGAAGATGCAAACGGGCGTCGTTCAAGAGGATGTCGACGCGCTGAACGTCCTGCAGCGGCGCATCGACGAGGGCCAGGAGATCACAGAGATGAGCCTCAAGATTGATCGAGGCGGTCTCTCTGCTCGCCGTCTGATTGATCAGCTTCTCGAGGAACAGCTCGAACGCAGAGGTTGACGCGTAACGCGCATCGTCGGCGAATGAGTTACTCCGAATCGTCGCGACGACACCTCGCGTAAGGATCGGCTAAAAGAGCTGAGTGGCTGTCGGCGAGGCTTCGCGCCTTAGGCAGTCGCCACCGGTGTCCAGGTCGTACCGCCATCGTTCGTCACTCGCAACACGACTTGGGTGTCGTTCTCATTGCACATCATGAGGCCGCGATCGACGGTGGTGAAGACCAAAGAGGCGTTCGTGCACCTGATCTCAGCGACCGACTGTGCGACGCGACCGCCGTCGCTCAGTCGCACGAAGTTGACCTTGCCGACGACGCCCCCATAGTCGAGATAGGCAACGGTGGCACTCACCGGGTCGAAGGCTCCCCCGCCGGTTCCCGCGAACTGACTCTGCGACACCTGCGTCCAGTGAACCCCTCCGTCACTCGAGTGCCAGAACGACACCTCCATACCCGTTGGACACTCCGCCCATAGCGTGGTCGAGCTCATTGGGTAGAACGAACATCCAGCGACGCTCACGAGCTGCGGGAACTTCGGTGTAGTCCGCGAGAATGTGCGCCCGAAGTTGTGCGACGCCCACATCGCGACACCAAAGTTGCCGCTGGACGCAGTCTCGGGCTCCCACACGTTCTTGCCGAAGGCGGCGAGTGAGGGACCGTAGAGCTGTTCGTCCTTGCGGTCACCCGTCTTCCAGAGTGCGCGAAGCGTCACCCAGTGCGTGGCTGCGAGCGACGCGCGCTGCACCGTGTACTGACCGCAGTCGTCCGTGCGCGGGATGCAACGCATCGACGACACCATGACCTCGCTCGACGTCGTGATCACCCGGTAGGCGACGTCGTCTTCGCTCATCACCTTTCGCCACGTGCGCCCGCCATTCGCGGTGGCGTACAGGGTCGACGGTGAGTAGCTGCCCAGCGTCGCGTAACCGATGAGCGGCGTCGCGAAGACGATGTCGCCGAGCGTCTCGAAGCTCGCGCCCGGTGGCAGCTCGACCTTGGTGAACGTCGTCGCCTCCACGTTCGAGCGATAGAGACCCAAGCACTTCGCCTGCTTGCACCCGGACCACGTGATGACATAGACAACATCGGAGTTTCCGGCGCGAACGAGGCGATACGGCATGAACGACGAGGTCGTCGACGCGCCGGCGATGGAGACGCCGACCAACACGAGCGAGAGGCACGACAGCGAGACGAGTACTCGAGTGAGTCGTCTGATCCAATGAGCGGTCACAGTCTCATCATTGTCGCGACCCTTCGCTTTCTTACTTGCAACGACGTGGCGAAATGCGAAAGACCCCCACCTTTCGGTGAGGGTCTTTCAAGAAATCCCGGCGGCGACCTACTCTCCCAGGGGGGGACCCCCAAGTACCATCGGCGCTGGTGGGCTTGACTGCTGTGTTCGGAATGGGAACAGGTATATCTCCACCGCCATAACCACCGGAAATCATGTGCGCCCGGCTACTTTCGCAGCCCGAAACCGGTCTCCCGGCTCCTTGAGCGTCCTAGAACGAGCACGAGCATCAAACTCCAAGCCCTCGGCCGATTAGTACCGGTCAGCTGAATGCGTTACCGCACTTACACTTCCGGCCTATCAACGTGGTCGTCTGGCCACGGGCCTTACCTGGTTATCCAGTGAGAGATTTAATCTTGAAACGGGCTTCGCACTTAGATGCTTTCAGCGCTTATCCCACCCGCAGGTCGCAAAACAGCCATGCCCTTGGCAGGACAACTGTCACACGAGAGCTGCGTTCGTCCCGGTCCTCTCGTACTAGGGACAACCTTTCTCAAATCTCTTACGGCTGCATCGGATAGGGACCGAACTGTCTCACGACGTTCTGAACCCAGCTCGCGTACCGCTTTAATGGGCGAACAGCCCAACCCTTGGGACCGGCTTCAGCCCCAGGATGCGACGAGCCGACATCGAGGTGCCAAACCTTCCCGTCGATATGGACTCTTGGGGAAGATGAGCCTGTTATCCCCGGCGTACCTTTTATCCGTTGAGCGACGGCGCTTCCACAAGCAACCGCCGGATCACTATGCCCTACTTTCGTACCTGCTCGACTTGTAAGTCTCGCAGTCAAGCTCTCTTGTGTCATTGCACTCAACAGCTGATTGCCAACCAGCCTGAGAGAACCTTTGGGCGCCTCCGTTACATTTTAGGAGGCGACCGCCCCAGTCAAACTACCCGCCTGACGCTGTTCCTGATCCGGATCACGGACCGAGGTTAGGGTTCCGGCGCAGAAAGGCTGGTATTTCAACAGTGGCTCCACATTGACTAGCGCCAACGCTTCACAGCCTCCCAGCTATCCTACACAAACTGAACCAAAACCCAACATCAAGTTGTAGTAAAGGTGCACGGGGTCTTTCCGTCCTGATGCAGCTAACGAGCATCTTTACTCGTACTTCAATTTCGCCGGGTCTGTAGTTGAGACAGTTGGGAAGTCGTTACGCCATTCGTGCAGGTCGGAACTTACCCGACAAGGAATTTCGCTACCTTAGGACCGTTATAGTTACGGCCGCCGTTTACTGGGGCTTAGGTTCTCAGCTTCGCTCGAAAGCTAACCGATCCCCGTAACCTTCCAGCACCGGGCAGGCGTCAGAGCGTATACGTCGTCTTACGACTTAGCACGCTCCTGTGTTTTTGGTAAACAGTCGCTACCCACAATTCTCTGCGACCTTTTCACGCTCCGGACGCGAGGTCCTTCACGCTAGTAAGGCCATCCTTCTCCCGAAGTTACGGATGCATTTTGCCGAGTTCCTTAACTACAGTTCTCCCGATCGCCTTGGTATTCTCTACCCGCCCACCTGTGTCGGTTTGGGGTACGGGCACCGTGTCAACTCGCTAGAAGATTTTCTTGGGAGCATGGAATCAGTGACTTCGCCTAAGCGGCTCGGCATCGTGTCTCAGGCACATGAGGTGCGGATTTGCCTACACCTCGCCCTACACACTTACCCCAGGACAACCAACGCCTGGGCTCACCTATCCTCCTCCGTCCCTCCTTCGCTTTCCGCCGCGGGGCTGGTCGGTTCGACCCGAAGGTCAGCCCCTTAGTACCCCCACATTGGAATGGGCGCGGACACGGTGGTACAGGAATATCAACCTGTTGTGCATCGACTACGCCTTTCGGCCTCGCCTTAGCTCCCGACTGACCCTGGGGGGATTAGCCTTCCCCAGGAACCCTTGGGCTTACGGCGGAGGGGTTTCTCACCCCTCTCTCGCTACTCATACCAGCATTCTCACTCGAACGCGCTCCACGTAGGTTTACACCTCCGCTTCACAGCAGGTTCGACGCTCCCCTACCACTACGTCTAAAAGACGCAATTCTTAGCTTCGGCTCTGGACTTGAGCCCCGTTACATTATCCGCGCAAGACCACTCGACCAGTGAGCTATTACGCACTCTTTAAAGGGTGGCTGCTTCTAAGCCAACCTTCTGGCTGTCTGAGCGTTCTCACATCGTTTTCCACTTAGTCCAGAATTTGGGGCCTTAGCTGAAGATCTGGGCTGTTTCCCTCTCGACCAACGAAGCTCATCCCCCGTGGTCTCACTGCCAGTCTCTGGAGCATCGGCATTCGGAGTTTGGTTGGGGTCAGTAAGCTTGTAGGCCCCCTAGCCCATCCAGTGCTCTACCTCCGATGCTGAACGACTGACGCTGCACCTAAATGCATTTCGGGGAGAACCAGCTATCACCGAGTTTGATTGGCCTTTCACCCCTTACCACAGGTCATCCCCCTCATTTTCAACTGAGGTGGGTTCGGTCCTCCACGGGGTTTTACCCCCGCTTCAACCTGCCCATGGCAAGCTCACTCGGCTTCGGGTCTGCAGCACGCGACTGAACGCCCTATTCAGACTCGCTTTCGCTTCGGCTACCCCTCTCGGGTTAACCTCGCCACGTACCGCAACTCGCTGGCTCATTCTTCAAAAGGCACGCTATCGAGGCCACAGCGTCGTAACGCTGTGACGACTCTTTAACTGATTGTAAATCAACGGTTTCAGGTTCTATTTCACTCCCCTCCCGGGGTACTTTTCACCTTTCCCTCACGGTACTTGTTCACTATCGGTCGTCTATGAGTACTTAGCCTTATCAGATGGTCCTGACAGATTCACGCCGGCTTTCCCGGATCCGGCGTTACTCGGGAGTTCACTCAGAGATTTTGTCGTTTCACGTACGGGGCCGTTACCCTCTGTGGCGTACCTTTCCAGGTACTTCCGCTACGACGCAATTTTGTAACTCTGTGAAGGTTGCTGGTTCCTTCTAGTAAATCCCACAACCCCGAACTGGCAACGCCCAGTGCTTTAACACCAGCTCGGTTTAGGCTCTTCCCGTTTCGCTCGCCGCTACTCAGGGAGTCACTTTTGTTTTCCTCTCCTCGGGTTACTGAGATGTTTCAATTCACCCGGTTCCCTCAACCCGCCCTATATATTCAGGCGGGAGTTGCACCCCATGACGGGTACAAGGTTTTCCCATTCGGACACCCATGGATCAATGCTTGATAGACAGCTCCCCATGGATTATCGCAGTCATCCACGTCCTTCATCGGCTTTAGACGCCAAGGCATTCACCGTTGACTCTTTGTAGCTTGGAGAAATTGATATTTTTAAAAATATAGATGCTCGTGCTCGTTCTAGAATTCTCAAAGATCAGCGCACCGACGCTCGACCAGCACGCGACTAGACCTCTGTCGCGGTAGGAACGTCGGGGAATGAGTGGCCCCAGGGGGCATCATTCGAAGGAGCAGTCGCTCCTCCAAAACGGAAGACGAGAGTCAGCCTGTTCAGCCGTCACCTGACCAAATCACCGACACCGAAGTGAGGGATATTTCGCGGTGGCTAAACCGAACAGCCAACTAGCCAGCATTCAACTCGGTAGCTGTCTGTCCCTAGTGGACAGATGTGCTCCTTAGAAAGGAGGTGATCCAGCCGCACCTTCCGGTACGGCTACCTTGTTACGACTTAACCCCAATCACTGACCCCACCTTCGACGGCTCCTTCCTTGCGGTTAGGCCACCGGCTTCGGGTGTTGCCAACTTTCGTGGTTTGACGGGCGGTGTGTACAAGGCCCGGGAACGTATTCACCCCGGCAGTGCTGATCCGGGATTACTAGCAACTCCAACTTCATGCAGGCGAGTTGCAGCCTGCAATCTGAACTGAGAGCGGTTTTAGGGATTGGCTCCACCTCGCGGTTTAGCAGCCCTCTGTACCGCCCATTGTAGCATGTGTGCAGCCCTAGACGTAAGGGGCATGATGACTTGACGTCGTCCCCACCTTCCTCCGAGTTGACCCCGGCAGTCTTCTACGAGTCCCCACCATAACGTGCTGGCAACATAGAACAAGGGTTGCGCTCGTTGCGGGACTTAACCCAACATCTCACGACACGAGCTGACGACAGCCATGCACCACCTGTGCTGGGCCCCGAAGGACACCACATCTCTGTGGCTTTTCCCAGCATGTCAAATCTAGGTAAGGTTTTTCGCGTTGCATCGAATTAAGCCACATGCTCCGCTGCTTGTGCGGGCCCCCGTCAATTTCTTTGAGTTTTAGTCTTGCGACCGTACTCCCCAGGCGGGGCACTTAATGCGTTAGCTGCGGCGCGGAAACCGTTGAAAAGTCCCCACACCTAGTGCCCACCGTTTACGGCGTGGACTACCAGGGTATCTAATCCTGTTCGCTCCCCACGCTTTCGCTCCTCAGCGTCAGTATTGGCCCAGATCACCGCCTTCGCTACTGGTGTTCTTCCTGATATCTGCGCATTCCACCGCTACACCAGGAGTTCCGTGATCCCCTACCAAACTCTAGTCACAACAGTTTGACGTGGCGGCCCCAGGTTAAGCCTGGGGGATTAACACGTCACTTATTGAACCGCCTACGAGCTCTTTACGCCCAATAAATCCGAATAACGCTTGCACCCTATGTATCACCGCGGCTGCTGGCACATAGTTGGCCGGTGCTTCTTCTACAGGTACCGTCACAATCGTTCCTGTCGAAAGAGGTTTACAACTCAGAAAGCCTTCGTCCCTCACGCGGCGTTGCTGCGTCAGGCTTTCGCCCATTGCGCAAGATTCCCCACTGCTGCCTCCCGTAGGAGTCTGGACCGTGTCTCAGTTCCAGTGTGGCTGATCGTCCTCTCAGACCAGCTATCCGTCGACGCCTTGGTGGGCCGTTACCCCGCCAACAAGCTGATGGACCGCGAGCCCCTCCCGAAGCGAAAAACATTTCCTCCACTCATCATGCGATGTGTGGAGGGTATTCGGTATTAGCACCGGTTTCCCGGTGTTATCCCAATCTTCGGGGCAGGTTGCTCACGTGATACTCACCCGTTCGCCACTAAATCTTTCGGAGCAAGCTCCTTGGATTCCGTTCGACTTGCATGTGTTAAGCACGCCGCCAGCGTTCATTCTGAGCCAGAATCAAACTCTCCATCAAGATCCTTCGAGAACCGAAGTCCTCTAAGAAATCAGAGAGCCAGACGAGCGACTCTAATACTCGCCTGACAACAAGGCTCACACGGGGTGCGAACCTTGCCTACTGCAATACTTCTTTGACGAACGACGTGTTCTGTTAGATCAGCCCATCGTCGCCCGTACTGGCTTTTGGCTCTCGTTCTTCCGTTTTCAAGGAGCGACAACACACACGACCGAAGTCGGAGGTGCGAAGTTCACCATCTCAGGATTTCTCCGTCGAATCCGTCACCAGTTACCCCAGTGGCGGGACACCTACCCTACTAGCGCTTGGTTTCACGACGCAAGTCGTTCGCCACTCTCGCTGAAGGCAGGATGACCATCCTAGCAGTTCGCGGGTCGCCCTATGACCACTCTGACGACCACGTTTGACCACCACGCGTTAGCGCTTGATCACTCGCTCACGAAGCGTACTGGCTGAGTCCCCTGTGGCTTGCGCGTACTCCACGAAGGCGCTCAACGTCGAGATCAGGCGCATGTCATCGAGGTCTGATGCCCGCGAATTGAGCAGGTCTTCGGTGCACACGAGGTAGGCCAGGCACCTGGCCCGTGACACGGCGACGTTCAAGCGGTTGCGCGAAAAGAGGAACTCCGGGCCTCGTGGCATGTCCTCGGCCGAAGACGTCGTCATCGTAAAGAACACGACGGGCGCCTCGCGGCCCTGGAACTTGTCGACCGTCCCCACCTGTACGCCGTCTAACCGCGGGTCGGTCTGAAAGCGAGCGCGCAACAAGTTGACCTGATCGTTGTAGGGCGCTACCACCATGAAATCGCGCGGCTCGAGCGCTCGAGACTCGCCTTTTTGGTTCACCCATTTCGTACCGACCATCTCGGCGATCTGCACGGCGACGATCTCTGCTTCTTCGGGCGACTCGGTCGAACGGCGCCAATGATGCGCTTCGAGCCATCGCAGGCCGGTCCCGAACTCGGTTGACTGCTGCCAGCACAGCTCGTTGCTCGTCAGGCGCCCTTCATAGATCTGTTGAGAGATAAACCGACACACGTCGGGGTGCAGCCGCCATGTTTCTGAGATGAAGACGCCTTGATCATTCGGGATCGTGAGGTGCTCACCCAGTACGTGCTGCAAGACGCTCGCACCCGATCCACCGGGATGCTCGGCTTTGGCGACTTGGCTCAGCTGCAGCGGATCACCGAGCAGGATCATGTTCTTCGCTCCGTTCGCCGACGCGACCGCGTCGGCGAGGGCGAGCTGGCCGGCTTCATCAACGATCAGCACGTCAACGGGGTGCTGGCGCATCTCCTGTTTGGCCCACAACCACGCCGTGCCACCGATGAGGTTGTACTCCTCAGAGATAAGGTCGGCGTTCTTCTTCGAATACGTGGCGAACTCGAGGGCGACGCCTTCGTCGTCATCGTTCTGCCAGCGCAACGCGCGCATCTTGTCGAGGTCGCCCGCCTCGTCGAAGACGTCATACGTCGCCGTCATGAGGTTGTCGATGGCGTGATGACTCATCGCGACGACGCCCACGCGCTTGCCGGACGCGATGAGGTGATGAATGATGTGCGAACCGCTGTAGGTCTTGCCCGCACCCGGAGGGCCCTGGAACGCGACGAAGCTCTCGTCGAGATCGTCCACCCACGCGTAGACCGAGTCGAGGTCGTCGGAGAAGATACCGGCGTAAGGACCTTTGCCTTCGACGAAGCGCGGCGTCTCTCGCGCCAATAGCGCGAGGGCAAGGCGGCTCGGGGCGCCGTGCTCTTCAGGTGCGAGTACTTGTCTCGCGATGTCCTTCAGCACCGACGCCTTCGCTCCCGGGCGAAAGTACCGGTCGCGCGTGAGCGCTGCGGGCGCTCCCCCACTCTCTTGCTGCACGGCGCCCCAGCGCAACGACAACTCGCGTCGATCGAAGTCGACTGCGGTGACAGACGCCTTGCCATACGGCGTACCGACGCCCGCGTAGAGCACGTCGCTGCCAACGTCGAGCGATCGGTCGACCGTCTGCTCGGGCCACGTGAGCACCAGCCTCGGTGTACGCTCGCGCCCCGTTGGTTCGTCGACACGCACCGCTGCTAGGCCGGCGACGTAGTCGAGGTGCTCATAGAGGACCGAGTAGTCGCCATTCAGCGCCACATATTTTGGTGTTACGTCGGCTGAACGCTCGCGACGCCAGTAGTTGAGCAGATCGCCGAGAAGGTACTGAGGCCCGTGTTCAGGAAAGTGGTGCAATCCTTCGACGAGCTCGTCGGTGTCGAGCTCGTAGGTCTCTCGACTCAGAATCGCCTCGCGCCAGAGAAGTCCCTCGGGGCGACGATCGATCAGCCAGTCGCGCAGCGCCTTCGTTGCCTCGACGTCGTCGCGGTTGTAGCGAGCGATCTCGCGCAAGCGCTCGTCGTTGCCGTCGCGCATCCACTCCTCGTACTCAACAACTGCCCCGGAGCCTTGCTCGATGCCGGCACTTCGCTGGAACCTCACGAGGCGTTCAAGGTGCTTGAGGCCGTATGACTCGGTGCCGACGCGCACCGCGTTCTTCGCGACCGTAAAGAGGTCAATGAAGAGGCCCCGCTCGACGAGGTTCGCGAAGAGGTTCTCGTCCTCGGTCTCGTGCATGAGCCGCTCGATCGCCGACTTCTCAGTGTGGTTGTAGTGGTACACGTGCATGCGTGGATACTGCTCCGCGCGGGTGGCGAAGAACTCTACGAGCCCTTTGATCATGGACTGCTGGCTCGCCAGGTCGTCCGCCCACCGTTCGTCGTAGATCCACCGTCCGGTCGCGTCCTGGTAGAGCAGGCCCGCGAGGAACATGAGATCGTGCTGAGGTGTCCAGAAGGGATCCCCTTCGAAGTCGAAGAAGACGTCGCCGTTGTCGGGCTCCGGCAAGAACTCGAAGCCGTGCCCATAGACAGGATCTTCACTCGCCGCGATGAACTCGAAGGCGGGCGGTTCGCCCTGTGCCATTCTCGAGGCGACTTGCAAGGCTGCCTGGCTCGCCAGTCGCTCGCGCTTCTCTTCGCGCAGGTCGGCGACGGCTTCACTACGCCGAGCGAGCTGAGCGACGGTCACGACACCCGCGGCTTCCAGGACGTTGCGCTCGTTCTCTCGTGAGTTAGCCACGAACGCAAGCGCGTCATCGGCGCGCCACTGCGCCTCACAGTGACTCTGGAACTCGCAGTACTCGCAGCTCTCGCACAGACGCGGGGTTGTTGTCACCTTCGTCACGTCGCTGCCGAGCGTGGTTTCCAGCTGGCGTCGAAGTCGCCGCCAGTACGGCAGGAACTCCTCGACCGTCAGTGACTCCGTGCTCCCCGAGCCGAGCCAGACGTGCATGCGCCGTGGCGCCGCACCCGTGAGCGCCGCGATCGCTTCGGCGTAGAAGCAGAGCTGCAGGACGTGACCGGGCTTTGCCTTGCTGCGCGTGAGTTTCGCGTCGACGGGCTCGTAGATTGCGTATCCGGGTTCATCCACGCGCACGAGGAAGTCGGCGATGCCGCGCATACCGTCGTGCAGAAACGGCATCTGGTAGATGACGTCAAAGCCCGTGTCGAGCGAACCGCGCACGCGCGCGACCCACTCTTCGAACGACTCGTTCGCGTTACGTCCAGGAACCTCGTAGATAGTCTTTCCCAGTGCCTCGTAGTCCTCGAGGCAACTCACTTCGTGCTGGTTACCCTTGTCAATGAGGATCTCCGCGAGTGCGTTGAGCGGCGTCTCACGGGGGGTTAACAGACCCGACTCGACTTGATGTCGCAGCGTGAGGAAGTGGGAGCAGCCGAGCCACGCCGTGATCTTGGACGGGGTTAAGAGGCGTTCGACCATCTTGCTTCACTGTAGATGTGGAGATAGAGCGCGCGCGGCACGCACTCACTCTCCTCGCGGCCTGTGACAGGCCGCCGGGCAGAGGGCAGAAGCGTCGATTGACTAGTTCACTCGGCGCGTAGCACGAGAGCTGTTGACGTGCGTGCCGCAATTCGTCCCGGGATCGCCGCGACGAGGTTCGCGAAAACCAGCGCGCCCACACCGATTAGAACCAGCGTCAATGCGGGCACTGCGGGAGCGGGCACGACGTTGATACTTCGCGCGAACGAGAGCCACAATGCGCGCCCCACCAGCACACCCAGCGGAATTCCCACCACGCAACCGATCAACGCCGCGACGCTCGACTGCCACGCGATCGACGCGGCGAGCTGTCGTTGGGTGAATCCCATCGATTTGAGCAAGGCGAGGTCGCGCCGCCGTCGCCGTACCGACGTGACGAGGGTCAAGCCAAGTGCCGCCACCGCTCCGACGGCCAGGCCCGAGGCAAGGACCGCGGGAATCGTGCCCATCGACCGGAAGTTCACGATCTCAGCCGGGCGAAGAACCGTGACGACCCCTCCACCGAGGCCCTGTGACGCGGGGTTCCTGTTGACGGCAGCGTTGACATCCTCGAGCGATTGGCGAGCGAGCGACGGGGCAATGCCTGGTCGCATACGAACGAGAATCGCGTTGGGCCCGGGAATCGGGGCGTTCTGTAGGTTGAGCAACGCGGTTGGAAAATCGCTCGTGGCGACCAAGGCGCCCTGTCCGAGCCCCGTGTCTTGGCCCATCGCGGGCATTGTCATCGTGCCAACGACCCGCAGCATCGACGGCTTGGATGTCCCATTGTCGAAAGTGACCAGATCGCCGATTCGCACGTGCAGCGCGTCGAGCGTCGCGGCGCCAAGGACAATCTGATTCGCCGCCATGAGGCCATGGCCCGTGAGCACTGGCGGCTGCACCGAAGCACCTGGATCTTCGACCAGCGCCGGGATCCGCTCGCCGTCAATGGCGGACCTCGCGACGTAGGCGCCCGACCAGTGCAAAATGTCGTGATCCTGATCGAGCAGCTTGGTTATCTGCGGGCCCGGCAAGTCCTCGGCACCTCCGAAGCTCGACAAGAGCGCATAGTCCCAGTTCCACCCGTACAGCGAGGGATGCGAGATGAGGCTATCGAGGCTGGCCCCGAACGTCACCGTCGCGACCAGCGCGCATACCGCCAGCACTGCGCCAAGCGCCGCCGACCGAACAGGCGTCGCACTTCGCCCTCGCCCCGGCTCAAGGGCGAAGCGAATTCCGGTCACCGCGGCAATAGGCAGACCCGAATTGGCCACCGACCGCACTAGTCGCGCTTCACGCTCCCCTTCGCGCGAACGACGCTGAGACGTCGCGCGCACCTCACGCTGGGCGAGCAACACCGCGAGAACACCCAAGCCAACCACTAGCACCACGAACCCGAATGCGAGCACCGTCCAGTCGAATGCGAATCCACGGTCTGGGTAGACCGAACGCACCGCGCCAAGCGGCGCCAGAGGAGACAAGAGAACGGCGACGACGACAGCCAACAACGAGCCCAGCACGAGGGCGAACAGAATCCCCAGTAGCTCGTCCACCAGCATCATGGTCGGAGAGGCTCCCAAGGCGCGAAGGGTATCCAACTCCCCGGCGCCCAGCCTCAAGAGTCGCCCGATCATCAGTCCCGCGATCAAGAGCGCGGCTAACGCCGCAACACCCCCGAATACCGCAAGCGCAATCGCTTCGGGTGAGATCGACTGTTGGGCCACCGGCAAGAAGTTGGACGTGAGCTCGGACTGAAAATGCTCGGCGACCGGGTCAATTTTGTACAACCCTTTCAACACCTGTTTCGCGCCGGCGTCTCCTTCTTTGGTCACGAAGAAGGTTTCGGTGCCGGTGGAGCACTTCGGGGCCAGCTCGCGGGTCAGACCCGGGGAGAAGATGATCGCGCTCGACCCGAGCGCGGAGATATCGCTCTCGACAACGTCGCTGCTCGCTTCGAACTCGCCCACGATGGTTACCTTGGCGATCAAGAAGGGCTTAAAGGCCTTGGGCGAATTGACCGCAACATCCGTGTAGAGCGGGATGCGAATCATCGAGCCGATGTGCAGTCCCAGCTCCTTGGCCGCCTGCGCGTTCATCAACGCCTCGTTGCGCGACGAAGGAGTCATCGTTCGGCCCGCGAGCAAGGTGACGCGGTCCATGCTCGTGTACTCGCCGTCGAAGCTGCCGAGAAACGTCGGCGGCTCCTCGCCCGCGCCGACGTGGTAGTGAACGCCGCGTATGGAGGTGAGGTCGATGTTCCCGTCGAAGATGACGGCGTTGGCGCTTCGTTCCACGAGGGGCAAGTGCGCGATCTTTCGCACGAGCGCGGCGTTGTAGCCCGTGTCCAGTCCCAATTCGGGGTCGTTGTAGCGAGAGATGACTCCTGCGGTGGAGGGATGGGTGCTCGCGAGGTAGACAGCGAACGACGAGTCCGTACGCCTCGCTCCCGCGAGTGACGCCAACGCCAAACCTCCCACGAGTCCAACAAGCAGCACCACGCTCACGTAGCCCGACAGCCGTCGCCGAAAGCTTGCCCGGAACCGATACCACGCGGTGCGAACTGGGAGTCCACTCACCTTGGCACCCTCTCACTAATCGACGAACGCGACTTGATCTTCGTCGTCAGTTTGTCCGCCCGTGCGGGAGACTCCAAGGCAGTCAGCGCACCCCGCGACGTCGTAGTAGTACCACCGGCATCCTCGGGGCGGACGCGCGTCGACTACGACGCGCCCTCAACCAGACCGCACCTCAAAGACGAGACGAAGCTTCGGCGAGAGCCTCTTGGAGGCATTGGGACTGCGTCTCGCGCGCCAACGGACCGGACGCCCCCGGTGACCGTCGTCGCCCTAAGGCACCGCCCTTTTCAAAGAGCGGCTCGAAGCGCTCAAAGAAGGCTGTCGTCGAAACGACGTCGCGCAGCGAGCGATTCGACTCGACCGCTGTCGCGACTAATTGGCCCACCCGCTCGTGCGCCTGACGAAACGGCATGCCCTCGGCGACGAGCTCCTCGGCGATGTCGATCGCGACCAGCAACTCGTCGTTCGCCGCCTCGCCCGCGACGGCATCGTGGAACTCGAGTGACCGGTAAGCGCCAGTAAGGGCGCGCACCACCAGCAGGACTTGGCGAAATGAGTCGAAGAGCGGCTCCTTGTCCTCTTGGAGATCTCGGTTGTAGCTGAGGGGTAGGCCCTTCAAAACGACGAGGAGCCCCGTCAGGTTGCCGATGAGTCGTCCGCTCTTTCCTCTCGCGAGCTCAGCGACGTCGCTGTTCTTCTTCTGGGGCAGCATCGACGAACCGGTCGTAAAGGCATCGCCCAACGTCGCGAAGTTGAACTCAGACGACGTCCAGAGCACCAGCTCTTCGCCCATCCGCGAGAGATGAATCCCGAGGAGGGCCACATCAAAGAGCGATTCGGCAACGAAGTCGCGGTCGCTCACGGCGTCCATCGAGTTGGCGAATGCTCCGTCGAAGCCGAGCAGCGACGCGGTGAGCGCCGGATCGATCGGGAGCGACGTCCCCGCGAGGGCGCCCGCGCCGAGCGGTGAGATATTCAGGCGCTCTCTCGCATCCAGGAGGCGATCCACGTCGCGCAGGAGCGCACAGGCGTGTGCGTTCACGTGATGGCTGAGCAGCACCGGTTGTGCACGTTGAAGGTGCGTATAGCCGGGCAGGCGTGCATCGGGCGACTCCGTGCCGACGGAGATCAACGTTGTTGCGAGCTCAATCGTCGCTCGCGCTACGTCGCTCAGTGCGTCGCGGGTAAACAGGCGCAGCGTTGTCGCGACCTGGTCATTGCGGCTGCGCGCGGTGTGCAGCTTGGCACCCACACCACCGGCGAGCTCCGTGGCGCGCCGCTCGATCGCCGTGTGAATGTCTTCGTCGCTGTCAGCGCGAACGAAGGTACCGTGCTGAAACTCCCCTCGAATCTCTTCGAGCGTTGCGAGCAGCGTCGTCGCCTCGTCTTCGTCCAAGATTCCCGCTGCCAACAGACCTCGTACGTGCGCCTTGCTGCCCGTGATGTCGTGGGCGTAGAGCACATGATCGAAGGAGTAGCTCTCTGAAAGATCCCAGAGGGTCTCATCCATGGGCGACGTGAAGCGCCCGCCCCACAGCGTCACGACGGAGGCGTGGCGTTCTTCGCGCCTTGACGCTGCGCCCAGGTCTTCACCCCGAGTCCGTAGATGCGCACGAAGCCTTCGGAGTCGCTGTGGCGAAAGGTGTCGCCCGCGTCGTAGGTCGCAAGACCGTAGTCATAGAGGGCTTCTGGACTGCGTCGGCCAAGCACCCGCATGAGACCCGGTGCGTAAAAGCGCAGCCGCACGTCGCCCGTCACGTGACGCTGAGTCTCCTCGACAAAGGCGTCGAGGGCTTCTTTGAGGGGGGAGAACCACATGCCGTCGTAGATGAGCTCTGCCCAACGCGTTTCGAGCCGAGCCTTCTCGTGGCGAACGTCGCGCTCTAGGACCATATCTTCGAGCTCGAGGTGAGCGGCGATCAGGGCAAGCGCCGCCGGGCACTCGTAGACTTCGCGGCTCTTGATGCCGACGCGGCGATTCTCCACCATGTCGATGCGACCAAATCCCGTGGAACCTGCGCGATCGTTCAGCGTCGCGATGAGATCGGCGAGCTCCATCGCAACGCCATCGATCTCTGTCGGCACACCTTCGCGAAAGCTCACCGTGAGCTCGACGGGGTCGGTCGCCGTGATGCGCGTCAGGGTGTAGGGCTCGTCGGGCGCCTCGGCCCACGGGTCTTCGATGGCGCCGCACTCGATCGCCCTGCCCCATAGGTTCTCGTCGATCGAGTAGATCTTCTCCTTAGTGGCGCGAATTGGGATGTCCCACTTCTCCGCGAAGTCCACGGAGTCGGCCCGTGTCATGCCCCAGTTCCGTGCGGGCGCAAGCACTTCGAGGTCGGGTGCGAGCGCGTGCGTGCCGACTTCAAAGCGCACTTGGTCGTTGCCCTTGCCGGTACAGCCATGAGCGACGGCGCTGGCGTTGAACTTCCTCGCCTGATCGACCAGGTGACGAACGATCACCGGACGCGAGAGTGCGGACACCAAGGGGTACTTGCCCTCGTAGCGCGCGTTGGCCGCAATGGCCTTCGCGCAGAACTCCTCAGCCATCTCGTTGCGAGCATCGACGATGACGCAGTCGACCGCGCCGGCCTTTATCGCTCGCGCTTTGATGTCGTCGAAGCTCTCGGACTTCTCGACGTCCTGGCCCACGTCGACGAGGACGCAGACGACCTCGACGCCCCACTCTTGGATCATCCACCGCACCGCGACGGACGTGTCGAGGCCCCCGCTGTAGGCCAGCACGACGCGCTTTGTCATTCGTCTATCCCTTCACTTGCCGTTCAATCAGATCACTCAGTCCCGCGAGTGTGCGAAACTCGTCGGCGAGCTTGTTGCCGCCCTGCTCATCGGCAGAGATCACCAGAATCGTGTCGTCACCCGCGACCGAACCAAGCACGCCCGAGAGCGCGCTGCGGTCAAGCGCCGACGCAACGACGTGCGCACATCCTGGCGGTGTACGCACCACGACCAGGTTGGCCGAGCTGTCCACCGAGACGACCCACTCGCCCATCATGCGGCGCAGATGGTCAAGCGGCGCGGGTGCGAGCTTCGGCGACGCCGCGAGGACGATTCTCCTCGTGCCGTGCTCGTCACGAACCTTGACGGTCCCCAGCTCTTGGAGGTCGCGCGTGACGGTTGCCTGGGTCGCAGCAATTCCCTCCTCTCGCAGTCGAGCGACGATCTGCGCCGCCGTCGAGATGACATCGTGATCGATCAGCTCGCTGATTCGGTGTTGACGTTGTGTCTTGGTCATACCTCTCCTTTTATCCAGCGAAGTACGCCCATCATCGCGGAGCGGCGGTGAAACACCTGTCGCCACACGCGCGACTGCCCTCCGTCGAGTACTTCATTTGTGATCTCGTCACCGCGGTGCGCGGGGAGACAGTGCATCAAGATGACGCCCTCTTTTGCGAGCGTCAACAAGACGTCGTTCACTTGGAACGACGCCAGGTCAATGCGCCGGCGATCCGTCTCGTCCTCAAGCCCCATGGAGACCCACGCATCGGTGTAGACGACGTCGGCATCCTTGACGGCCTCGGCCGCCGAGGCGCACTGGCGCAAGATGCCCGGTCCGTGCAACGCCACCGGGTCCTCGGCGAGGCCCTCTCCCAACTGGTACTCATCGGGCGCGCCGATCGTGACGTTCACGCCCAGGCGCAGCAGCGCCACCGCGAGCGAACGCGTCACGTTCGTCGCGTCGCCGATGTAGGCAACTTCGAGACCCGCGAGCTTGCTCACGTCGCCGTCGGCGAACTCCTCAGCGATGGTGAGGACGTCGGCAACCGCCTGAGTCGGGTGGGCCGCGTTGCTCAATAGGTTGATCAACGACAGTCGGTCGTTGGTCGCGACCCGCATTCGTTCGAAGATGCCGTGGTCGCGCACACGAAGTCCCGCTATGGCGTACATCTCAGCGATCGTCCGCCCGACGTCCTCTGCGCTCTCGCGTGAATCGAGTCCAATCTCCTCGTCACTGAAGAAGGTCGCGTACCCGCCGAGCTCGTGCACCGCGACCGAGCTCGACGCACGGGTGCGCAAGCTCGGACGCTCGAAGACGAGCGCGACACCTTGACCCTTCAGGGTCTCGTCGTCAAACGCGCTCGTGGCGAGGGAGTAGATGGACGCGAGGTCCTTGTTGGAGAGCGCCGCAATGGTGAGAAAGTGCCGGGTCATCGCACGACCTCTGTCGTTGGAATCGTCCGCGCCAACCCGTCGCGCAGCGCGTGCTCTCTCGTGCCGTTCGCGAGCAGCACCGAGCGCGCGCCGCCCCCCAAGGCGTCGAGTGCGGCGAGCATCTTTGGGCGCATCCCCTCTCGGGCCGCGCCGCTGTCGACGAGGCGGCGGACATCTTCGCCACTGACGACGTCCAGCGCACTCGCGGGCTTGTTCGGATCGGCGCGCAGCTGATCGACGTCACTCAAGAGCACGAGCAGCTCGGCGTCCAGCGCTGCGGCGAGTGCCCCGGCGGCCACGTCGCCGTTGCAATTGACGAGCTCTCCCGCAGCGTCAAGTGCGACTGGATTCACGATCGGCGTCAGTCCGTCCCGCCAGAGATTTGCGATGAGCTCTGCGTCGACCTTGGGTGCGAGCCCGATGCGGCCCCACGGCGGACCGACGGGTTCGGCGCGCAGCAAGCCATTGTCGGCGCCCGAGAGTCCCACGCACGCGAGTCCGTTGTGCACCAGGGCTGCGACCAGGTGCAGGTTCACGTGACTGAGTGCCATCGCCACGTACCTCATGGTCTCTTCATCAGTCACCCGCAGCCCGTCGTGAAACTGCGTGACGATGCCCGACGCTTCGAGCAGCTCGGTGATCTGGGGTCCCCCGCCGTGCACGATCACGACGTGGCCGCCCGTGGCGCAAAGATCTCGCACATCGCTCGCGAGTGAGGCGAGCAGTGGTGATGAGGGATGCAGCGAGTCGAGCGCGTGGCCGCCGAGCTTGACGATGTAGCGACTCACGGGGTCACCCCTACCCGCGAGAGGCCCAGCGTTTCGTCACGGCCAGTCGCGACGTTCCACGCTTGGACAGCCTGGCCCGCAGCACCTTTGCCGAGGTTGTCGAGCGAGCTCAACGCGACGAGCCAACCGGTGCGCTCGTCGACGCGCGCGCTGACGAAACAGAGATTGCTCCCGAGGGGATCCTTCAATGTGGGCGCCTCGTCGGCGACGACGATGAAGGGATCGTTCGCATACGCAGCGCGCAGCAGCGCGATCGCGTCGTCACTGGTGATCGACGTTGCGATACGGCCGTACGCCGTGACGAGCATGCCTCGGCTCACGGGCAGAAGATGCGGCGTAAAGAGCACGGTCGCGTCGAGCTCTTGCTGGATCTCGGGCGTGTGTCGATGCGTCAACAGCCCGTACGCCTCGGCATTGCCCGCAAGACGCGAGAACTGCAGTCGTTCGGCCATCGCGCGACCGGCGCCCGACGCACCGCTCAATGCGTTGATCACGATGCCGTTTCGCTCGATCACCCCTTCATCAACGAAGGGGCCGAGCGCGAGCACGCTCGCTGTCGGATAGCACCCCGGCACGGCGATCAGCTCGGCGCCCACGAGATCTTTGCGGTGGCGCTCGACGAGGCCGTAGACCGACGTGGCCAGCAGTTCGCTCGCTGTGTGCTCGTGCCCGTACCACGTCGGATAGTCGAGTGCGTTCTTCAGACGAAAGTCCGCGCCGAGGTCAACGACCTGCACGCCGCGACGACGAAGCTCGGGGACGTAGGTCTGACTCTCGCCGTGGGGAAGGCAGAGGAAGACGACAGCAAGGTCCTGAGTGAATATTCGCTCGGATGCGTCAACCACCACGTCTGGATACGCCGCTGCGAGCGCGGGCACGCTGGCACCGAGACGCTGGCCGACACTCGTCGCACCAGTCACCGTGACCACGTCGAGGTCCGGGTGGGATGCCGCAATCCGCAACACCTCTGATCCGGCGTAGCCGGTCGCGCCCATCACGCCAATTCGCATATGACATTTTATGCACACGCATCAAGAAAAGTTCAAAAATTGTGAATCTGGATAGACGTAGTGGCGATTTCATCAATGAGGCCTGAGCGAGCTGTCCCCCACCGCGATGACCGTGACGGGACGTTCGCGGTCGCGTGGTCGACATCGAATCGTCGCTCCTGCGCGTCAACAACGCCGCAGTTGTCTCGCGTTCACCATGAAAATCGGCGATGAACTGTCGTAGCGAACCAGTACTCTTCTCAGATGTCGCGACGTGGTTGGGTCCTCTTCCTCGCTATGGCCGTCATTTGGGGGCTCCCATATCTGTTGATCCGAGTGGCGGTGCGCCAGCTCGAACCTGGCGTCCTGGTCTTCCTGCGCACTGCGCCCGTCGCCGTGCTCCTCACCCCCATCGTCTGGCGCCAGGGTCAGTTTCCCGCCGTGTGGAGGAACATCAAGTGGATCATCATCTTCGGGGTGATCGAGTTCGGCATCCCCTGGTTCTTGATGTCGACGGCTGAAGAGCACATCACGAGCTCGCTCGCGAGCCTCCTCGTCTGCTGTGTCCCACTCTTCGCGGTCTTGGGACAGCGCATCCGGCGCATTGAGGACCGCATCACGCCACGTCGTTACGTGGGCCTCGCCGTCGGCGCCGTGGGCGTCGCGTTTCTCGTCGGACTCGACCTCGGCGGGGGCTCGATCACGTGGATCGTCTTCATGCTCCTCGTCTGTGTTGGCTACACCATTGGACCGGCAATCCTCGCAACGAAGCTCAAGGACGTGGCCGGCCCTGCGATCGTCATGGGCGCCACGACCGTCGTCTCACTCGCCTGGATGCCCTGGGCGCTCACGCACTGGCCACACACCGTCTCCACCGAGACCTGGGAGTGCGTGGCGGTGCTCTCGCTCGTGTGCACCGCGGCCGCCTTCCTCGTGTTCTTCGAGCTGGTAAAGGAAGTTGGACCGTCGCGGTCGGTTATCGTGACCTACTTCAATACCGCCATCGCCGTCGCACTTGGCATCATCGGACTGCACGAGCCGTTGACGGTCGGCATCATGGTTGGCTTTCCGCTCGTCATCGCGGGGTGCGTCATTGCGACCAGCGCGCCACGCCCCGCCATCGCGGTGGTCTAGCTCTCATACTCGACCGAGACCTTGACCACCCCAGCCGCGATAAGCCACATCGCCCCTGGCACGGAGGCGAGGGTCACATCGTCGTCGCGTTCGAGAGACTGATGGTGCGTCACGCTCACCCACGAGAGCGGTGGTGCCACGACGTCACTCACGGCTTGCCAGACGGCCGCGTTGTTGACGTGACCGAGGATGTCGAAGTCGGCGGCACGAAGCGGCCACGGACGCAGTACCGCGTCGTCGGCGACCGGGGGCAGACTGACCCGGCCCGAGACCTTTCTCATCTTGGCTGACTGACCGTAGACATCGAAGAACATCTCGCGCACGCGCACGGGATGTCCGCTGGGACTGATCGGCACCCAGAGGCCGGCCGCTTCGAGGGAGTGCTGCCCGTCGATGTCAAAGTTGGTGCGCCGCTCAGCCCACGCGGCCCCGACTCCCCCGGCCCACGTCGTCATGGTCACCTGGTCCAGGTAGCGCGGCCAGCGACCTCCCTCGACGAGCCGCAGCGTCGTTCGACGCACCACCCACGTGTCGTCGGTCTCGATGCCGGTGTCGTTCCAATCATCGGTCGCTACGTCCTGGAGGAAGCGAGCGGCCCCGTCGACTCGCAACAGACCCCTGCTGTCGACGTCCCCGAGGCGGATGGTGTACTGCTCGGCGAAGCGACGACCCTGGTCGGTGAGGGGAACGAACTCGAGCACGGTCTGTTGATCCTAACGAAGCTCCGCGCCGAGCGTTGAGGCGGCCGCGATCAAGGCGGCGCGAGCGTCAGTGATCTCTGCGTCGCTCAGCGTGCGCTCCGCCGATGAGAGTCGCACGCCGTACGCGAGGCTGCGCGCCTCCTCAGGCAGGCCGGGCCCTTCGTAGACGTCGAAGAGTTCGACCGATTCCACGAGGTCGCTCGCATGGCGAAGCGTTTCGGCGAGGTCGGCGGCATTCACGCGACGCGGTGTGACGAACGCGAGGTCGATCGCCGCACTCGGGTAGCGACTGGGCACCTCGACGAAGGGTGAGCGTGGCGTTGCAAGCCGGCGATTGGCAAGCGCATCAACGTCAAGATCGACAATTCCAAGACGGCGCAGCGGTAGCACGGTCGTGATCGCACCGACCAACTCCGAGTCGACTTCGCCGACGTAACCGAGGACCGCGCCCGTCGCCCGGTCGACCAGCGACCCGCACCGCGTCGGGTGAAGACCGCGTGGCACTTCGCGCAGCGAGCGCACGACGACATCAGCGAGTCCGAGGCGATCTCGTATGAGATTCCACAGGGCCACGGCACTCTTCGCGTCGTCCTCGGGACGACCGAGGATGATCGTCAGGCGCTCATTCTCATGCGGCAACGCGAGCGTCAGCGCTCCCCCGACGCCGCCCTTGGCGAGCCTCGGCTCAGCGCTCGCGGCCGGGTGCTCGAAGACGACACCGAACTCGGCGAGGATGACGTCTCCGCTGCCGCGTTCGAAGTTCTTCGCCCACGCGCGCACAAGACCGGTGACGAGCGTTGCGCGAAGCACCGACTCATCAGAAGAGAGCGGGTTCGTCACGCGCACGCGCTCCACGCCCGGGCGCAGCAAGTCGAAGTCGGCGTCACTGCCCAGCGACGCTGTCCAGGCTTCGAGCGCGCCGGCATCGACGACGACATCGCGCGCGCGGCGACGGAGATGCTGGCGCTCAGTGAGGCCACCCACCTCCGGCCAGGCGGGCTGGTGACGCGGGATCCTCCGGTACCCATAAAGCCGAGCGATCTCTTCGATCACGTCGGCGCGACCAAGGCTGCCCTCTCGAATATCGGGCCGGCGCGAGGGCGCCGTGACGACGAGCTCTGTGGCCTCTTCGACCACCGCGAAGTTCATCCGCGTGAGAATCGAGACGATCTCGTCGCGAGCGATCTCGATGCCGAGCAATCGTTCGACGTCGCCATCGCGAAGTGCGATTGTCGGCGGTGTCGGCACCTCACCCCACACATCCAAGGGGTCGGCGAGCCACTCGAGGTCGGGCACGCTCTCTTCGAGGATTTCGACGAAGCGAGCGACGGCGCGAAGCGGGAGTTGAGGATCGACGCCGCGTTCGAAGCGGTGTGAGGCTTCACTGCGCAGTCCGTGGCGCTTCGAGGAGCGAGCGATCGTCATGGGGTCGAAGTAAGCAGCTTCGAGCAGTACTTCGGTCGTGCTGTCGTCGATCTCACTCGACGATCCGCCCATGATGCCCGCGAGTCCAAGCACGTGGTCGTTGCCATCAACGATGACGCCGTCTTCTCCAGTATCGCCGAGACCACGACCGGGGGTTGCGAGCTGACGCTCGACACCATCAAGGGTTGTTAGCGTTTCGCCGGGCCGCGCGCGTCGCGCGCGCAGCGTGTGCTTCGCGACTCGCGACGCGTCGTAGGGATGCGTGGGCTGGCCGAGTTCGAGCATGACGAAGTTGGACGCGTCAACGATGTTGGAGATCGGGCGCATGCCCGCGTTGCGCAGGCGCTCTTGCAGCCACGGCGGCGATGGGGCAACGCTCAGGTTGCGCAGGACCGAGACCGTCAGGCGGCCACACACGTCAGGGTCCTCGATGCCGGCCGCCGCGACCGAGTCGCTACGAATCGCAGAGTTCGGTGACGCCAGCTTCGGTTCCTTAAGCGGCCGCTTGAGCCTTGCCGCGAGGTCGCGAGCGACGCCCTCAACCGACCACGCGTCGGGACGATTGCCCTCGACAGAGATGTCGAAGATCACGTCAGCGGTGATCTCAAGTGCGTCAACGAGTCGCTCGCCGACGGTGGGCTCGATGAGGCCGTCGAGGATCATGAGTCCTTCATGGTCGTCGCTCATGTGCAGCTCACGCGGAGAGCAGAGCATGCCGTGCGAGGTCACACCGCGCATGGAGCGCTCGGCAATCTCCATGCCGTTTGGCAGGACCGCGCCCACAGGCGCGAGCGGGACATGGTCGCCGACCTCGAAGTTCATGGCGCCACAGACGATCTCAATCGGACCGTCGCCCGCGTCAACCGTGACGAGTCGGATGCGATCGGCGCCATTGATGGCGCGAATCTCATCCACGCGAGCCACCACAACCTTCTCCAGTCCCTCGCCCACGATCTCGGTGCCTTCAACGACGAGGCCGAGGTCATCGAGGATTGGTCGTAGCTCCTCCGTGGTCTCGGGGAGGTCGACAAACTCGCGCAGCCAGTTGAGAGAGATCTTCACGAGAGCTGCTCCAAGAACCTGGCGTCGTTCTCGGTCAGCGCACGCATGTCGGTGAGCTGGTGGCGCATCTGCGCGCAACGATCGATGCCAAAGCCGAAGGCGAACCCGCTCCACACGTCGGCGTCGATACCGACCGCGGCGAGCACCGCGGGGTCCAGCATGCCGCACCCGCCAAGTTCGATCCATCCGGTGAACGAGCAGGTGCGACACCCCTCACCGCGACAGATGGTGCAGGTGACTTCGAACTCGGCCGAAGGCTCGGTGAACGGAAAGTAGCCAGGACGCAGTCGCGAGCCGATGTCCGATCCGAAGTACGCGCGGGTGAACGTCTCGATCACGCCGGCGAGGTCGCCGAAGGTGATCCCTCGGTCGACGACCAGACCTTCGACCTGGTGGAAGCAGTAGAGGTGGCTCGCGTCGGGCGTGTCACGGCGGTAGCAGCGACCGGGCATGACCGAGTGAATCGGCAGGGTGTTGGTCGCGACGGCGTCTTCCATGAGATGGATCTGCGTCGGCGAGGTGTGCGTGCGCAAGACGACCGTTTCGGGCTCGCCGAGGTCGACGTAGAAGGTGTCCCACATACCCCGCGCCGGGTGCGCGGGAGGAATATTGAGCGCTTCGAAGTTGTACCAGTCGGTCTCGACCTCGGGGCCCTCGGCGACCGTGAAGCCCATCGCGACGAAGACATCTTCGAGCTCACGTTGGGTGATCGCCACCAGTCCGGGATGCCCTGCCTTCAGCGTCCAGGCAACGTCACTCGCTACCACGTCGCCGAGATCGAGGCGATCGGCTTCGAGCCCGCGGCGACGGGCATCGCCCTCGAGCTCAAGTCGCCGCGCCTCGAACGCCTCCACGACCAGGCGGCGAGCCTCTTGGACCTGAGCCCCCGCGCTCTTGCGCTCCTCGGGCTCGAGCGTGCCGAGCGACCGCTGCACGCTCGCGAACACCGACCGCTTTCCGGTGATCGTCGCTTCGGCCTCGCGAAGCTCGTCGAGGTCGGAGAGCGCTGCAACCGTGGCCATGAGTGCGGCCGTCTGTTCGGGCAGTGAGGAGAGGGGTGAACTGGACATGACGTCCTAAAGGCTAGGGGGTGGAGGCGCCGCGTCCGTGCTTCGACGTTGCCACATCGACTCGAACGCCACGAGCGAACCCGCGACCCCTGCGTTGAGCGACTCACTGAGCCCCGACATCTCGATGGTGATCGCGCCTCCGCAGCGACGAATCGACTCGTCGTCGAGACCTTCCGCCTCGTTCCCGATGACAACCACCGTGGGCTTCGTGAAGTCGACGCGGCGATGGTCGACCCCCCGGTGCACCACGGTCGCGAGCGTCACCGCGCCGCGCCCCTCGAACGCCGACAGCGCCTCGTCGAGTTCGCTGACGGCGACCGGTACGTGAAAGATCGAACCCGCGGTCGCTCGCAGCGTTTTTGGATTGAAGGGGTCGACCGAGTGACCGGTAAAGACGACACCCGTCGCGCCTGCAGCGTCAGCCGAACGGACAAGGGTCCCGGCGTTGCCGGGATCGCGCACGTCGTGCAGGACGAGCACGAGTCCTTCAACGTCGATCGCGTCGAGAGACGACACCGGCATGCGAATCGAGGCAAGCACCGGCTGGGGCGTCGTCGCGTCAGCAACGCGTGCCAGCACACCCGGCGCGAGCTGAAAGACGCGCGCCGAGGACGCCCTCGCAAGGTCGCCGATGCGTCGAGCTTCCTCGGAGTCGACGTAGCCCTGGTCCAGATAGATCGCTTCGAACTCGGCACCAGACGCCAGGGCGCTCAGCACGAGGTCGGGACCTTCGAGTACGCAGACGCCCTCGCTCCAGCGGAGACTCCGCTTCTGGACGAGCCGCCGCAGGCGGCGGACTCGCTGGTGCGTCGAGCCCAGCGTCTCGATGAGCGACCTACTTCGTCAGCGCGTCGCTGGCCTGGGTGACGATGGCCTTGAACGCGACCTCGTCGTTGACGGCGAGATCGGCCAGCATGCGGCGATCGACTTCGATGCCAGCGGCGTTGAGCCCCGCGATGAAGCGGCTATAGCTCATGCCGTGCATGCGGGTGCCCGCGTTAATGCGCTGGATCCACAGCTTGCGCATCTCGCCCTTGCGCGCGCGGCGGTCGCGAAACGCGTAGACGCCCGAGTGCTGGACGGCTTGGTTCGCGGCGCGAAACGTCCGGCTGCGGTCGCCGTAGTAGCCCTTCGCCTCTTCGAGTATCGCCTTGTGGTGCTTCTTGGCGTTAACGGCCCTCTTTACTCGTGCCATAGCACTGCCTCTCTCTTAGTGTCCTCTAGATGCCCAGCATGCGCTTGACGCGCTTTTCCTGGCCCGGGGCAATGTCGGTCTCGCGCCCGAGACGGCGGGCCCGAGTCGATGACTTCTTTTCCATGAGGTGGCCACGGAAGGCCTTGTAGCGGCGCAGCTTGCCGCTGCCCGTGATCTTGACGCGCTTCTTCGCGCCACTGTCGGTCTTCATCTTGGGCATTTCAACTCTCCTCTAGCGATACTTCGGCACCTGATGGCGCCACGTGCTGCTCAACTTCTGCTGCTTTCGAACTCTCTGCGGTCTTCGCTTTCGCCTTCTTGTCCGGTCCGAGCACCATGATCATGTTGCGGCCGTCGAGCTTGGGCGCTGACTCCACCTTCGCGACGTCGTCGAGACGCTCGACGATGCGGTCGAGAATCTTCTTGCCCAACTCTGGGTGGGCCGACTCTCGTCCGCGGAACATGATCGTGACCTTGACCTTGTGACCTTCACTCAAGAACTTCTCGACGAGACGAGTTTTGGTGTCGAAGTCGCCCGCACCGATCTTCGGGCGGTACTTCATCTCCTTGACGCCCACGTTGAGGGTCTTTCGTCGAGACTCTTTGGCCTTTTGTGCTTCGTCGAACTTGAACTTGCCGTAGTCCATGATGCGAGCCACGGGTGGCTGGGCAGTGGGCGCTATCTCTACGAGATCAAGATCGAGACTTCGGGCCAACGCCAATGCGTCGCGGGTAGGCATTACACCTCGCTGATTGCCGTCTTGGTCAATCAGGCGAACGGTCTCTACACGAATACGATCATTGACGCGGTGGTCTCCAGGCACTGTTGCGATAACTCACTCCTTGCTCTCTCGCGACGCCACACTGGCGTCGCCACGGCAAGCGAGGCGCATAACTCCTGGAACCCGGACGCACGTTGGTGGCCGGGTGGAGGTTGGACAGCCAACCTCGCTTGCTGAACTGCCCCACCACGCTACCAGATGGACTCGATTCGCCCACCACGGCCCTCAAGCAACGTCCTTCTTTGCAACAGGCGCCGACCCACGAGCCCCAGCCGCTACCTTGGTTCGCGTGAGTGATGAGACGTCCGAACACGACTTCAACGAAGAGGTCGCCTACCTGCACAACACGCCCGTCGAGGTGATCCTCGCCAACCATCTCTTTGTCCTGCTCCAGGTCGCGGCCCTACGACTCGCCGAGACGCCGCCCAACCTGCCCGCGGCGCAGCTGGTCATCGACACCGCCGCCGCGATGGTGAACGCTGGCGGTGAGCGACTCGGCGAACACGTCGACCTCTATCGAAACGCCATCGCCGAGATCCAACAGGCCTACGTGCGAGCGGTAAGCACTACAAACTAGGCCGCACCGACACCACGATCGGGATCACAAAGCGCAGCGCCAGGCCCCCGAGGTAGCTCCGTTCGGTCGTCATGGAGCCGCCGAAGGCCTCTGCCACGTCGGCCATAATGCTCATGCCGAGTCCTGAGCCCCCGGTCTCACGCGATCGCGAATTGTCGTAACGATGAAAGCGCTGCGGTCGCTCGCCGTAGACCGGGAGCCCAGGCCCTCCATCTTCGATGAGCAGTGTTGCCCGCGGGCCGCTCGCTCGAAGAGTCACTCGTACCGGCACATCGACAGCGGTGTAGCGCAGGACGTTCGTCAGTGCGTTGTTGACCAGACGCTCGACGAAGTCGCTTCGCGCCTCGACACTGAGCCCCTCTTCGATGTCGATCGTTACCGTGCGATCGGGCTGCTCGAGTGCGAACTCCTCGAAACGGCTGCTCACGAGTTCGCTGAGATTCAAGATCTGGGCCACGTGCTGGGGCGCCTCACGGAGCTCTGCGAGCAGCAAGAGGTCGCGCACGAGCTCTTCCATGCGTTGGACCTCTCGCCGCATGCGCGACACGGCGCGAGCTTGGAGCTCGTCGCTCGCAGTGCCACTCGCAAGGAGATCGTTGTAGCCCTTGACGACGGTGAGGGGCGTGCGCAGCTCGTGGGAGGCATCATCGATGAACTGCTGCATCGCGTCCGCGTTTCTCGTTTCGAGCTGGATTCGCTCTTTGAGCGCGTCGACCATGACGACGAGCGCTTCGCGAAGCTCTTGCAGGTCGCGGCTTCCCTCACTCTCGGGAACCGGTCCCACCTCGTCGCCGGTCGCGACGTCGCCCGCGTAGTCAATGAGCCGAGCCATCGTGCGCAGGTCGCGGCGCATGACCTGGCGAGCGAGGGCGAGCCCAAGCAACGTGATGACAAAGGCCGCGGCCGCGACGAGCAGCGCGAGATGTTGGTTCTGTTTGGAGATGCCGGCCGTCGAACCGGCGACGACAAGGTAGTCGCCGCCGCCGATGTCGAGCGATCGAATTCGAAACCCCGAGAGGTTGCCCGGCGCGATGACACGATCGAGCGAGTCCTTCACATCAGCCAACGTGGGCGTCGCGCGCATCGGATCTGGCGGCGTGCTCACCTCGGTGATCTGGTCGTCGGGAAAGACGACGTCGAGGGTAAGGTCAAAGCCGTCACGCTGGATGACGTATAGCGCGTTGCTCAGAGCAGTATTCGGGTTGCGAAGCCCGCTATCGACGACAGAGTTGATCGAGCTGTCAAGCGTCGCGTACTGCGCCCTCGAACTCATGGCGACGGCGAACCAGCCCACCGTGAAGGCAACGATAAGGGTGAGGAAGACGAAGAGCAGGGTGAGGCGTGTGGCAATCCTCACTGGCGAGCGGCCTGGTCCACCAACTTAAAACCCACACCCCGGATGGTCGTGATGGGCGAAAAGTCATCGTGGTGGATCTTTCGCCGCACGTAGGAGATGTAGGTATCGAGCACCGATGTCTCGGAGTCGAAGTCGATGTTCCAAACCTCTCGAAGCAGCTGATCGCGCGTCACGACGCGATCTTGGTGCTCGAGCAGCACTTCTAGGAGACGAAACTCTGTCGCCGACAGCTCGATCTCATTACCGTCCAACGTAACGGTGTGACGATCGATGTTCATGACAAGTGGCCCACAGGTAAAGACCTGGTCGTCGTTGTCGTCGAGCCCGGTGCGCCGAAGGATTGCTGCGACGCGCAATAGGAGCTCTTCGAGGCTGAAGGGCTTCTTCACGTAGTCGTCGGCGCCGACTCGCAGTCCGTACTCCACATCGACGGAAGAGTCGCGCGCCGTCAGCATCAGCACCGGCGTCTTCGTGTCGTGGGCTCGCAGTTTCTCTAGGAATTCAAATCCGTTCATCGTGGGCATGTTGATGTCCACGATGCAAAGATCGGCGCTGCGCCGGCGCAACTGGTCGAGGCCGTCGGCCCCGTTGGTCGCGGTCTGCACCCGGTAGCCCGCCTCGGTGAGCGCGTCATGGAGCATGTCGCGCACGCCAGGCTCATCGTCTACCACCAGGATGGTTGTCACCGTCTCACCGCCATAGGAGGAGCGTACCGTCTCGCGTTGCCCCTCTAGGAGAGGGATCCTCAGTATTTCTAAAGAAATCGACAGTTACTTCACAGCATTTTTTGGCCCCTCGACAGGTATTCTTTGATTCATGAAGCAGTTAGTAGTACGGGGGTTGGTGGTGCTTGGGCTCGTCACGTCCCTCGGTCTCGGTGTATCGGCAGTCGCCTCGGCCGGAAACGGTCCTGGGACGACCCCCGCGCCGACCATGAAGGTCTATCGCCAAGAGATGGCCGCGTACAGGGCGAGTCGTGCGGCCATTGAGGCAACGTTCCGCTCGAGCGTCGACACCGCGAATGCAACCTACGAAAGGTCGCTGAGTTCAGCGACCACGTCTGCCCAGCGCAGCGTCGCGGAACAGACGCGTGTGCAAGCCATCATCCAGGCGGCCGCGACGAGAAGTTTCTCGCTGACGACTCTTGGCAACGAGCCGACGCCGCCAAACTCTTAGGACCGGCTACTCCGACACCGTCGTCACGTCGACGACTTCGTCGCGCCCCACGTGACCAACTCGCCGTCGAGCCTCGACCCGCGCTCCCGGATCAATCTGACGTGAGCCGTCGGCAATTGAAACACAGTGAAAGTAGAGACGCTCGCCACGATCACTGCGAATAATGCCGTCGCCGCGACGCTCGTCGAATGTCTCTACGATCCCTCGCACCATCACGGTCGAGCGAGCGATCCCTGTCGCAGTAGGTTCACCATTGCGAGCGCGGTAAGGGCCGCTTCTCGTCCCTTGTTGGACTCATCGTCTTGAGAGCGCTCGAGCGCCTGCTCGACGGTGTTGGTGGTGAGCACGCCAAAGATGATGGGGACGCGGGTGCTGAGCTGTACGTCCTGCACACCACGCGCGCACTCGCCCGCCACGAGCTCGTAGTGCCCAGTGTCACCGCGAATCACGGCACCGAGTGTGATGACCGCGTCGTATGGTCGCGCGGCGTCGGCGTAGGCGAGCGCGACGAGCGGGATCTCGAATGCGCCGGGAACCCAGCTCACCGAGATGTCAGCGCGATCGACGCCCGCCGCTTCGAGCGCAGCTAGCGCGCCTTCCAGTAAACGCGTGGAGATGGCGCCGTTGAACTGACCACAGGCCAGGGCGATCCGTAGACCGCGGCCTGACGTGCTCGGTTCTAGAAACTCTCCGGCGCGCGCGCGCAACCGATTGACGGCCTCAGGATCGATCGTCGTATCGTCACTCGACGTCATCGAGTCCCTCAAGGAGGTGGCCCATCCGCTCGCGCTTGGTGCGCAAATAGTCGATGTTGAACGACGTCGGACGGCTCTCTAGAGGAACGCGTTCGACGATGTTGAGTCCGAATCCTTCGAGACCGCCGTACTTGATGGGGTTGTTCGTCATAAGTCGCATCGAGGTCACACCGAGGTCAACCAAGATCTGAGCCCCGATGCCGTACTCGCGCGAGTCGACCGGCAACCCCTGTTCGAGGTTCGCATCAACGGTGTCATGACCCTCCTCTTGGAGTGCGTAAGCGCGAATCTTGTGGCCCAGACCGATACCGCGACCTTCGTGACCTCGCAAGTAGACGACGACGCCCGCACCCTCCGCGGCGATTTTGGCCAGTGCGGTGTGGAGCTGGGGCCCGCAGTCACAGCGCAGCGAACCGAGCGCGTCTCCCGTCAGGCACTCAGAGTGCACACGCACGAGCAGGTCGCGCACCGACGCGATGTCGCCGTAGACAAGAGCCATGTGCTGTTCGCCGTCGAGGACGCTCTCGAACACGTAGGACTGGAAGTTCCCAAACTCGGTGGGCAGCGACGCTTCGGCGATGCGCCTGACGAGCTTTTCATTGCGGCGCCGGTAGCGCACAAGGTCGGCGATCGTGACGATCGGCAGGTGGTGCTCTTCAGCGAACGCCTGAAGCTCGGGAAGACGCGCCATGTCCGACTTGTCGGCCGTCACAACCTCGCAGAGCACACCCGCGGGCTTCTTCCCGGCAAGACGACACAGGTCGATCGTCGCTTCGGTGTGGCCGGCGCGCTTGAGGACGCCGCCCTGGCGATAGCGCAGGGGGAATATATGTCCAGGTCGATTGAGGTCGTTCGGACGAGTCGCGGGATCGATCAGCGCGCGCACCGTCGCGGCGCGGTCATGCGCAGATATTCCGGTCGTCGTGCCGTGGCGATAGTCGACCGAGACGGTGAACGCCGTCCGCTGGGCCTCGGTGTTGGCGACGACCATGAGGGGCAGCTCCAGCTCATCGGCGCGCTGGCTCTCTAAGGGGACACAAAAGATCCCCGAGGTGTACTCGAGAAAGAACGCCATGCTCTCGACCGTGGCGTCCTCGGCCGCCATGATGAGGTCGCCCTCGTTCTCGCGATCCTCGTCATCGACGACAACGACCATGCCGCCATTGCGCAGCTGGTCAAGCGCCTCTTCAATTGTCGCGAGACCCATCAAACCTCCACGTCAATGCGGATATCGTCACCAATTCTACGGACGTCGAGCAGCCGACCGCGCCGTAGGGCATCCATCGTAGGGGTGGAGAGCCCTTTTAAGGCCGGAAGCGTGTCCGCAGCCCCTGCGAAGGCCGCCGCTTGGTACCACACCACGTGATTGACGAGACCGGCTTCAAAGAAGGAGCTCGTGGTCGTTGGACCGCCCTCGACGAGCACCTGGAGGACGTCGTGTCGTCCCAGCTCATCGAGAACAAGTCCGAGGTCGCCCGACAGCTCAAGACACGGACGAACCTTCGCCCCTTCGGGCACGTGTCCGAGCACGACGCGGAGGGGTTCGAGCACGATGTCGTCGAGTCGTGCGGTGAGGCGTGGATTGTCCTGACGCACCGTGCCCGCGCCGACGAGTACGGCCTGGCACTGGGCACGTAGCAGATGCGCGTCGCGACGTGCGTCGGGTCCGGTGATCCACTGGCTCGTGCCGTCAGCCATGGCAACCACACCATCGAGGGTGCTCGCGATCTTTGCGACTACGTACGGACGGGCCGTCACACGCTGCCAGATGTAGGGCGCGAGTTGGGCTGCGACAGCATCTTTTTCGACGCCGACCTCGACGTCGACGCCGGAGGCCTTCAGCAGTTCGACGCCGCTGCCCGCAACGCGCGGATCGGGATCGATCATGCCGACAACGACGCGAGCGATGCCGGCCTCGATGATCGCGTCGGCGCACGGACCAGTGCGGCCCACGTGCGAGCAGGGCTCGAGCGTAACGACCATGGTCGCGCCGCGGGCGGCTTCACCCGCTCGACGAAGTGCTTCGATCTCGGCGTGTGACTCGCCGGGCGCCTGCGTATGACCTTCGCCGACGATGACGCCGCGGTCGTTGACGATGAGCGCTCCGACCCACGGGTTGGGTGGCGCGTGCAAGCGGGCTCGCTCCCCCTCGTCCATCGCCATCGACATGAGCTCGGAGACAGAGAACTTCATCGACGTGTACTGAACGCGGTCTCGCGCAGTATCCGAGCGGCGCCGAGTGGATCATCGCTCCCAAAGATCGAGGAACCCGCGACCAGCACGTTGGCTCCCGCGGCCACCGCCGTCGGCGCCGTCGCTACATCGATGCCTCCGTCGACCTCAAGGTCGACGTCGAGTGCGCGACGGTCGATCTCGTAGCGGGCTTGCTCCACTTTGTCCATCACATCGGCGATGAACGCCTGACCGCCAAAGCCTGGAAAGACCGTCATCAACAACAGCATGTCGATGTCGCCGAGGAACGGCGCCACCGCTTCGAAGGGCGTGTCGGGGTTCGCGGCGAGTCCGACGCGTAGACCCAGGGCTCGGGTCTTTTCGAGGTGCCGCAAGGTCTCGCCGACTTCTACGTGCACGGTGCAGCCATCGGCACCCGCGCGTTTGAACGCGTCGAGGTACTTGCTCGGCTCACTGATCATGAGGTGGCAGTCGAAGAATCGACCGCTGTAGCTGCGTAGCGAGGTAACGACCGGTGGTCCGAGCGAGATGTTCGGCACGAAGTGGCCGTCCATGATGTCAACGTGCAGCCAGTCAGTCTCTGCATCGATGTCTTCGACGGCCCGCCCGAGATCACCAAAATTGGCTGAGAGGATCGACGGCGCAATTCGAAGGCCGCCCGGCGCGCCTACGTCTCTGTCCGTCACGTTGTCAAGCCTAGGCTTCCGTCTTCGCGGCTAGGACCACGAGAGCTTCTCGTGACGTAGGCCCCGCCACCATGACGGCGCATCCATCGTCGACGAACCTTCGGGACGCACCTCGTCGAGCACGAGCACACCGTCGGCGAAGCCGGCGACGACACCGCGCTCATCGACCGTGAGGACGCCCGGCTCGGCACTCCCCTCGCCCTTTGACGCCGCGACGACGGTGATGCGCTTCCCCGTTACGAATAGATACGCACCTCCGAGTCGCACGGTGCGCGATGCGAGTTCAACGGACATCGACGGCTCAAGATGAAACGTCTCCTTGGTGAGCTTTTCGGCGTACGTCGCCTCACCAACTTGGGGTGACGGATGTGCGAGCAGGTCTGGGCTTCCGAGCACCTCGACGAGCGCCGAGGCGCCGAGTTCGGAGAGCTCGCGTCGAAGCTCGGCCGCCGTCTTCTCGCCGATCTCAAGGCGTCGCTCCTTATGGACGGGACCAGTGTCGAGCGTTGGCTCAAGCGTCATGATCGAGACGCCGGTCTCCTTGTCGCCGGCGAGGATCGCCCGCTCGACGGGTGCGGCGCCCCGCCACCGCGGGAGCAGCGAGAAGTGAACGTTGAGCATCGGGACACGTTCCAGGAGCGACGCCGGGATGATCGCACCGTAGGCGACGACGATGCCGCGATCGACGTCGAAGTCGTCGAGGTCCGCCAGTCGGTGCACCACCGTAAGTCCGCGCTCCAGTGCCGCTGCCTTGACGGGACTCAGGGTCAAGGCGCCCCCGCGGCCCCGCCGACGATCGGGACGCGTGACGACGACTTCGACATCGTGACCGGACCACAGGAGTGCATCGAGCGGTGGAACGGCCGCCTCGGGCGTGCCGAGGAACGCGAGACGCATCTACTCGCCGAGCAGTTGGCGCAGCCCGTCGTCGTCGCGCGTCAGGATCAGTCGACGCTTTCGAAGGATCTTCTTGGCTTCCTTCTTCTGGTCGTCGCTGAGCCGCTCGACGAGGAGCACGCCGTCAAGGTGATCACACTCGTGTTGGAGGATGCGCCCCTCATACTCGCTGGTCTGAATATCGATCTCGTTGCCATCGAGGTCGAAGCCGGTCAGGTGCACTTCGTTTGCGCGGACGATCGGCCAACTGAGCCCCGGTACCGAGAGACAGCCCTCCTCATAGGTCCACTCGCCGGACGTCTCCACGATGACCGGGTTCACGACGACGTGTGCGCCGTCTCCCTTGTCGTAGACGAACAGGCGCTTTTGCACACCGATCTGATTGGCCGCGAGGCCGACGCCGGGCGCGTCGTGCATGGTCTCGATCATCGACTCGGCAAGGGCCGCGATCTTGGCGTCGATGTTCTCCACTTCGGTGGTCGGGGTATTGAGCACCGGATCGCCATAGGTGCGGATGGGTAACGTACTCACTCTTCTACGTTACTTGGGCCTTCGAGCGCCGAAGTGGGCCTACTCAACCGCCACACGCAGTTTGCCTGCGGGTCGTGGTGCGCTGCGCAGCACCGTGGTCAACGTCGCGACGTCCTTGGCTCGAACCACGAAACCGTTCGGCGTCGGTCGAACGCGCACGAGTTCGCTCTGGAGTTCGTTGACGAAGGCTTCGGCACCGTCGCCCGACACTTCGGCGCTCGCACCGTACGGCGCGAGGCCGAGCAGCTCGGCGGTCGCGACGTCACCTTCGATGATCGCGTCAAAGCTGGCCTCACGAAGTGCCTCGAGCACGCCGTCGTCGCCACGACGTGTCTGGAGCATAATATGCCCTCGACCTTCGCGGCGAGATCCGACGAGGCGTCCCGCCTTGCCAACCGCCGTGATGGCGCTGCGCCGTGCCGATTCGCGTGGCGCGAGCAGATACTGATCGAAGTCGGCGAAGATCACCACGCCCGCTCGGCGCACGCGCTGCCACGTTGCTTCCGTTCCAACGACGACACGCTCGAGCGGCGCCGAAGGGTCGAGCGCTGCCGTCACTTCGCTGACCGGTCGACCGAGCTGCGCAGCGACGTCGCGCGCAAGGGTCGTCACGCCGATCTTCACGCGACGAAGTTTCGTCGACCCGCAATGGCGACAGAAGTGCGCACGCACGTCGTGTCCTTCGGCGCACGCAAGCTCGTCACCAACCTCTTCTTCGGCCTGTTGACACTGGGCGCATCGCGCGAGCTCGCCACACCGCACACACGCGAGCAGCCGTCCCGTGCCGAGTCGTTGGAGAATCACGACGACGGCGACGGCCTCGTCGCCGTCAAGCGCGGAGTGCGCAGCACGGAGTGCTGCTGATGAGAGAACGCCTTCGTGTGGATCGCTCCCCCTGCGGTCGACCACCTCCACGCGAGGCCACCCGCCGACGAGGTCTGGATCCTTCTGAAATGGACTGCGGTCCAACAGCGCCGGCGAAGGAATCATCGACGTCGCCCATAGTGGCGCGCCGTCGCGCCGACAGCGCTCGCGCAACAACGCAGTCACCTCCCACGTCGGTGCGGCGCTCGAGCGATAGGACTCGTCGTCCGCGTCGATGACGACCGCGCCCGCGACCCGTGGCACGGCTGCGAGCGCGGTACCCCTTGCGCCGACGACCACGGGCCACCCGGCGCGAGCGCGCTCCCACTCATCGCTCGAGGCGACCGGGCACCCGCGCTGCTCGAGCCTTCCTCGTAAGCGGCTGGCCCAGGCTTCGGTCGGCACGAGAACGAGCAACGAGCCCTCGCGATCGCGTGTCTCCTCGTACGCGTGAAGGACGACGCCGATTGGATCGGTGGTAGGCGCGAGCTGCGTCACGCCGGGCTCGATGCTCGACGGGAGAAGAATCACCGATAATGGCGTCGCGGGTGGTGCCAGCGGCAGTGCGGTGACAAGGCGCGAGTTCGACGCCGCGAGCAGGAACCGTGACCACGTGCCGTACCAGCGCTCGCTCGCCCACTTGAGCAGCGCGAGCTGCGTCGCGGGCGGTCCGAAACCGAGCCACTTCTTCACGGTTTTGAGCTCGTCGCTCGGCGCCACCTCATCGACGACCCAGGCTCGCACCGAACGGTTGTGAAAGTCGACGCGCACGCGGTCGCCGAGCCCCACGTCACTCATGGTGTCGGCGAGTAGGTAGTCGAAAGGCCGATCGACGGCTGCGACTTCGGTGATGACTCGAACGGCGCGCGCCACTAAGAGAGCGATAGTTCCCGGCGCAGGTCGTCCAGACGAGGAGTCTGCTCCCAGGCGAAGCCCTGGTCAGTCCTTCCGAAGTGGCCATAGGCAGCCGTTCGTTGGTAGATCGGGCGGCGTAGGTCGAGGTCACGGATGATGGCCGCCGGGCGCAAGTCAAAAATCGCGTCGACCGCTTTGGCGATCTTCTGGCGATCAACCCTTTCGGTGCCAAACGTCTCGACCAACACCGACACCGGACGCGCCACACCGATGGCGTAGGCAACCTGCACTTCGCAGCGTTCGGCGGCACCCGAGGCGACGACGTGCTTGGCGACCCAGCGTGCCGCGTACGCGGCCGAGCGGTCAACCTTGGACGGGTCTTTGCCGGAGAAGGCGCCGCCGCCGTGGCGAGCCATGCCGCCGTACGTGTCGACGATGATCTTTCGCCCGGTCAGGCCCGCGTCAGCGTGCGGTCCGCCGAGCACGAACTTGCCAGAGGGGTTGACAAACACACGCATCGAGCTCGTGTCGAGGTCGGTGGGCAGCATGGGCCTGATCACGTGCTCGAGCACGTCGCGCTGAATGGTGTCGTGGTCGTAGCCGTCCTCGTGCTGGGTGGAGACGAGCACGGTGTCCACGCCGACCGGTCGGCCTTCCTCATACGAGATGGTGACCTGGGTCTTGCCGTCGGGACGAAGGTAGGGAACTTGCCCCGAGCGACGAACCTGACTGAGGCGCATAGAGAGACGGTGCGCCAACCAGATCGGCAGCGGCATGAAGTCGTCGTTGTCGTTGCACGCGTAGCCGAACATCATGCCCTGGTCACCCGCGCCCAGTGCGTTCAGCGCGTCCTCGCCACCAGAGCCGTCACGATGCTCGAGGGCGACATCGACGCCGCCCGCGATGTCAGGGCTCTGCTTGTCGAGCGAGACGAGCACGGCGCAGTTGCGTCCATCAAAGCCCTTCGCGCCGTCGTCGTAGCCGATGTCGAGAATGGTGCGCCGTGCGACGGCGGTGATGTCAACGACTGCGCTAGTCGTGATCTCTCCGGCCACGACGCACAGTCCCGTCGTCAAAAGCGTCTCACAGGCGACGCGAGCGTAGGGATCTTGAGCGAGAATGGCGTCGAGCACGCCATCAGAGACCTGGTCAGCGATCTTGTCGGGGTGACCTTCAGTCACCGACTCCGACGTGAAGAGGGTGCGATCGCTCATGATTCTCCTTGCTGTAACAATGCCACGACCTTAGCCAAGATCTCCCAGGAAACCGCATCTTTCGACCGCAGTGACACCCTCGTCACGTCTTCGTCGCGCCCTACCAACAGCACCTCGTTCGTTTCATGCCCAAACCCCACGCCGGGCGCAGATACGTCGTTCACGACTAGCAGATCGACGTCTTTTTGCAGCAGCTTTGCGCGAGCGTTGGCTTCCACATTCGATGTCTCGGCGGCGAAGCCGACGATGACTTGGCCTTCGTGGCGTCGAGCGACGAGGTCCGCCAAGACGTCGACGGCCGGCTCCATGTGCAGCTCGGGGAGTCCATCGCGGCGCTTGAGCTTCTCCGGCGATGCCTTTATCGTGAAGTCCGAGACCGCCGCCGCCATGATCACCACGTCGCTCTCGTTGGTTCGTTGGATCATGGCGTCGTGCATCTCTTCCGCGCTCTCGACCCGCACGACGTCGATGAAGCGCTGAGCGTCAAGCGCGAGCTCGCGATCAACGGTTGTCACCAGCGTGACGGCCGCTCCCATGTGATGGGCAACTTCAGCGAGGGCATAACCCTGTCGTCCCGACGAGCGATTGGAGATCACCCGCACCGGATCGATGGCCTCACGAGTGCCACCAGCGCTCACGAGTACGCGGCGACCGGTAAGCCGGCCGCGGTATCCCTCAACGATGTGCGTGACGAGCTCGGCGATCGTTTCTGGCTCGGGCAGCCGTCCCGTCCCCTCGTCACCCCCAGCGAGAGCGCCCGTCTCGGGTTCAAGCACGAGCACGCCGCGTCGGCGCAGCGTGGCTAAGTTTTCCTGCACCGACGGTTGCTCCCACATCTCGGTGTGCATCGCGGGGCACAGCAGCACCGGCGCGCGCGTCGCGAGCAGCGTCGCGGTCAACAGATCGTCGGCAAGCCCCATGGCGTAGCGCGCAATGAGATGTGCCGTCGCGGGAGCAACGACGATGACCGTCGCGTTCAAGCCGAGATAGGTGTGCGGAATCGGCGTCGTCGGATCGCCGTAGAGCGACGTACGTACAGGTTCGCTCGCCAGCGCGGAGAAAGTGACGGTGCCGACGAAGCGCGCAGCGTCAGGTGTGAGGACCGGAGCGACGTGATAGCCCTGCTCGCGAAGGAGCCGGAGGAGCTCGACCGACTTAAAGGCGGCTATGCCGCCGGCCACGCCTAGGACAATGCGGGGTGTTGACGACTCAGGCGTCGCGGAGGGCATCGGTGAAGGCATCCAGGTCACTGTTGGCGTCCTGGCGAGCCTGCTCCAAGGCCTCGGCCTGCAGGCGCTCATTCTCGAGCTCCTCTGTGGTCGGGCGGTGAAACTGCAGCTTGCCTTCGTAGAGCTCTTCCATGGCGAGTGACAGCGACTTGTTCGACAGCGAGGTCACCTGCGGCGGGATGAGCGCCCCGTGGCCCGATCCCAGGCCGTTGTAGTACTCGTTGATCTCGCGCGCGCGAATGGCCGACACCGCGACGAGCGTGAACTTGGAGTCGCCCACCTTGAGAAGGAGATTCTCGATGGGTGGATCGACGAGGGTGGGGCGTTCGGCCATGAAATTAGTCCTTTGACGGGGTTTCGCGCCGTTGCCGACGGAGTCCCTCCAGTATAGAGACGATTTCTCGACTAGCTCGCTCGAGATCATCGTTCACGATGACGTATGAGGCCAGTTGGCGCCCCTTTTCGAGCTCCTCGGGGGCGCTTTGGAGGCGCGCAGCGACATGTTCATCATCGTCACCGCGAGCGCGCAGACGCTCTTCGAGGAGTTCGATGGAAGGAGGAAGGATCAGTAGAACGACGGCGTTCGGGTTGATTTTGAGTACCTGTTCCGCGCCCTGCACCTCGATCTCCAACAGCACATCGGCACCTTCGGGCGCTTCGGGCAGCGGCGTTCCGTAGAGGTGCCCGTGAAACTCGGCCCACTCGAGGAACTGTTGTGACTCGATCGCCTTTTCGAACGTCGATCGATCGACGTAGAAGTATTCGTCGCCACGCTCGCTCGGGCGCCGTTCGCGAGTCGTCCAGCTGCGACTCAGCCACAGCGCCGGATCAGCATCAACAAGTCGACGCGCGAGCGTCCCCTTGCCAACACCGCCCGGACCGATCAGTACGACCAGCAGTGGATCAGCGGACAAGAGCTCGAAACAGCTCGGCGCGCTGCTTGGGGCCGAGACCGCGAATACGTCGAGTCTTCGCAATCGACGCACTCTTCATGATGCGTTCGGCCTTCACTTCGCCAATCGCCGGCAACGCGCTGATCAAGTCGTACGCGCGCATCTGCGCGACGGGCTCTTCTTTCGCGGCGAGTGCGAACAGCTCCTCGAGCGACAGCTCGCCGGATTTCACCATCCGCTTGACCTCAGCACGACGACGGCGGTTCGCAACCGCCAAGCGTGACGCCTCAACACGCTGTTCTTGCGACAGAGTTGGAGGAGTTGGTGTCACGTTCGTCAGACTACTCCGGCGCACCCTCCCTGGCTAGAGAGGGTCTCTGCTTCTTTGCACACCAACTTTGCACCCTATTTCACTTAGAGCGCAGCGCGAATATCGTCGCGCCACCGTCGAGCAGAATCGTTGAGGCGACGCCGTTCAGGCCCGGTCGACAAGATGTCGCGGGCGACGTTCACGAGCACCGTACCTTCTTCCACCCCATTGAACAAGCGAGCGACGTCACTCGCCCCCGCTCCTTGGGCACCCACGCCCGGCACGAGGTACGGCCCTGAGAGTGTCGCCAGATCGAAACGCGGCGCGTCACGTGTGGCGCCGATCACGACCCCAATTGATCCGAGGCGCCCCTCACGTCGGTTGAGATCAGCGACCTGGTTGAGCACCATGTCCTCCACTCGCTCGTGGTCCTGTGTCACTGCTTGTTGCAGCTCTCGTCCTTCGCCGTTAGACGTCGCGGCCAGGACGAAGACGCCTCGACCACTCGACGACGCGCGAGTGAACAGCGGCGCGAGAGCGCCTACGCCCAGGTACGGGTGCGCCGTCACAGCATCGACGGCGAGCGGCGAACGATCAGAAAGCCACGCCTCGGCGTATCCTTCATTGGTGTTCGCAAAGTCACCGCGCTTCGCGTCCGCAACGACGAGGAGCTGCGCGTCGCGGGCTTCAGTGATGAGCCGCTCGAGCACGCGATACCCCTCTGAACCGAAACGCTCGAAGAAGGCGACTTGGGGTTTGATCGCCACCGCTACGCCGATGACCGCTTCGAGCACTGCGAGGGAGAAGAACTCGAGTCCCTCAACGGTGTCCGTGCGCTCCCAGGTCAACAGCAGCTCTGAGCTTGGGTCGACACCGACACAGAGTGGCCCAAGTTCGCGAATGTGTTCTTGGAGACGCTCTCCGAACGTCTGGGTTGCTTCAGCCATGGGCCGCTCCTGTCAGTGATGTGATCGACGCGACGCCGTGGGTCGCCATCCACTCGCAGAGCTCTCGCTGAACGATCCACGGGGCTCGCGGATCGGCGAACGTCGCCGTGCCAACTTCGACGGCGTTCGCGCCCGCCATCAACAGTGCGACCGCGTCCTCTCCACTGCTCACTCCCCCGACCCCGACGATGCCCGCGTCAGGAAAGGCTTCGCGGCATTCGTACACGGCACGCAGCGACACCGGCAAGATGCCCGGGCCGCTCACTCCACCGCCGACGTTTGCGAGAGTCGGGCGACGAGCTTCGATGTCGACGACGAGACCGAGCAACGTGTTGACGAGTACCAGCGTCTCGGCACCCGCCTCGAGCGCCGCACTCGCGACTTCAACGAGTGCGGGAGTGTTGGGGCTCAGCTTCGCCCATAGCGGAACCCCCGCGGCGCGCGCGGCCGCGACAACATCAGCCGTTGCCTGCGGCGAGTGCGCGAACATCTCACGTCGGCTCTCGAGATTGGGACAGCTCGCGTTCACTTCGAGCGCGACGATCGATGCGCCGTGCATCGCTTCGGCCGCTTCGGCGAACTCTTCGACGGTGCGTCCCCAGATCGATCCGACGACGGTCGCACCTCGGCGTTCGAGCACGGGTAAGTACTGCTCGCGCCACGCAGTGACCCCGGGGCCAGAGAGGCCGACGGCGTTCACCATGTGCTCGCCCCATGCGGCGAGCCGCGGCGCGGGATTGCCTTCGAAGGGGAAGACGGCGAGCGACTTGACGACCACCGCACCCAGCTCGCGAAGATCTCCGTAGTCCGCGAGCTCGTCGCCGTATCCCGCGGTGCCCGAGGCGGTCAGCACCGCCGAGCGCAGCGCCACCGTGCCGACCGTGGTCGGAAAGCCCGTCACGAGTGCATCTCCTGGAGAGATTGTACACGCCACCCGCGCTCGCGCGTGTCGGCGATGCCCTTGGCCGCGGCAAATCCCGCGCTGATCGTGGTCACGCACGCGACGCCGTGACTGACGCTGGCGCGTCGAATCTCCGCGCCATCGGACCGCGCACTCGAGCCAGACGGTGTGTTCACGACCATCTGCACCTCGCCGGAGGCGATCAGCTTCACGGCATCCACCCCGAGATCCCCGAGGCCTACCTTGCCGACGAGCGTCTCGACCGTCACACCGTGAGAGCGCAGGAACCCTGCCGTACCAACCGTCGCGGCCAGGCGAAAACCGAGCTCGGTGAGCTGGCGCGCCAGGTCCAAACCAGCGACCTTGTCGCGGTCGGCGAGCGACATGAAGACCTGTCCTTCGTCGGGCAGGCCGGTTCCCGCCGCGAGCTGTGACTTCGCAAAGGCGATACCGAAGCTCTCGCCGATGCCCATGACTTCGCCGGTCGAGCGCATCTCGGGCCCGAGCAGCGTGTCGACGCCGGGAAAGCGGCTAAACGGCAAGACGGCCTCTTTCACGCTGACGAGCTCGGGCCTCGGCGTCGACTTGGGCACCATCCCTCGCCCTCGCAGCTGCGCGAGGGACTCGCCCATCATCACGCGCACCGCGACTTGGGCGAGGGCGATGCCCGTTGCCTTGGCGACGAAGGGCACGGTGCGACTCGCGCGTGGGTTCGCTTCGAGGACGAAGACCTCATCGTTCTTCACCGCGTACTGCACATTGATGAGTCCCACTACTTCGAGCGCGGTCGCGATCTTTCTCGTGTACTCATCGAGCTGGACGAGCACGCTCTCACTCAAGGTCTGAGGCGGGAGTGCGCAGGCCGAGTCGCCCGAGTGCACGCCAGCTTCTTCGACGTGCTCCATGACACCGGCAACGAAGATGTCGCCACTCGTGTCGCGCACCGCGTCGACATCGACTTCGGTGGCGTCTTCGAGGAAGCTATCAATCAGGATCGGACGGGTCTTCGATACCCCGCCCTCTCGCGCGAGCGAGCCGTGCGCGCTCGTGAGGTCAGCCATCACTCGAGTGAGTGCCGCGTCGTCGTAGACGATCTCCATCGCCCGGCCGCCGAGTACGTAGCTCGGTCGCACGAGGACGGGATAGCCAACCTTTCGAGCGATGGCGCGCGCCTGCTCGAGATTCGTCGCGACATCGCCCGGCGGTTGACGCAGACCGAGCGACTGGCAGATCGACGACCACTGCTGGCGGTCTTCGGCAACGTCGATCGAGCGCACCGGCGTGCCCAGGACGAGCGCCGGATCAATCGAGTGCGACAGCTTGAGTGGTGTCTGGCCCCCGAGCGAGACGATCACACCCACGACCCGAGCGCCATCGATGCAAGCCGCTTCTTCAGCCGCGAGTACCTCGGCGACGTCGTCAGGAGTGAGCGGCTCGAAGTAGAGCCGATCGGAGGTCGAGTAGTCCGTAGAGACCGTCTCGGGATTGCAGTTCACCATGACCGTCTCGAAGCCCATGTCGCGCAGCGCCATCGAGGCGTGCACGCAGCAGTAGTCGAACTCGATCCCCTGGCCGATGCGGTTGGGACCCGAGCCAAGGATGATGACCCGATCGCGCGACGACGTGGCTACTTCGCTCACGTCTTCATAGGTGCTGTAGTGATACGGCGTTGTCGCCTCGAACTCCGCGGCGCACGTGTCGACGGTCTTAAAGGTCGTCGTCACGCCCGCCGCGCGCCGCCACGCAGCGACGTCCGCTCGCTGTTCGTTCGTGATCATTGCGATTTGAGCGTCGGAGAAGCCCCACTGCTTGTAGCGGCGCCAGTCGTAGGCGTCAAAGCTCGCGGGCGCGGCACCGACGAGCTCACCCTCGCGCTCGACGATGCCCGCGAGCTGATGGACAAACCACGGGTCGATCATGGTCGCGGCACTCAGCGCCTCGACAGTTGCTCCGCGCCGCAACGCTTCATGCACTGCGAAGAGTCGGTCCGGCGTCGCGACGACGCACAGCTCCCAGAGGGCGTCGTCGGAGAGTGCCTCGAACTCAGACGGTGCGCCGGGTGCAAATCCCTCGCGCCCCTGCTCAAGGGAGCGGATTGCCTTTTGCAAAGATTCGGCAAAGTTTCTCCCGATCGCCATCACCTCGCCCACGGACTGCATGCGCGTGCCGAGTCGGGGGGACGAGCCGGGGAGCTTTTCAAAGGCCCAGCGGGGAATCTTGGTGACGACGTAGTCGATGACCGGCTCGAAGCTCGCGGGCGTGACTTTGGTGATGTCGTTGTCGATCTCGTTGAGCGTGTAGCCCACGGCAAGTCGGGCGGCGATCTTCGCGATCGGAAAGCCCGTCGCCTTTGACGCCAGCGCGCTGGAGCGAGAGACTCGCGGGTTCATCTCGATGACGAGCCGTTCTCCGGTCGCTGGATTGACCGCGAACTGCACGTTCGATCCCCCGGTCTCGACCCCCACCCGGCGCAGGACCGCGAAGGCGTCGTCGCGCATCGCTTGGTACTCGACGTCCGACAGCGTCTGCTGCGGCGCAACCGTGATCGAGTCTCCGGTGTGCACACCCATGGGGTCGACGTTTTCGATGCTGCAGATGACAACGCAGTTGTCGGCAGCGTCGCGCATCACCTCGAGCTCATACTCCTTCCACCCAGCAATCGACTTCTCGACGAGGATCTCACTGATCGGCGACGCGTCGAGCCCTTCGCCCGCGAGGCGCAGCAGCTCTTCGTCATTGTCGGCGATGCCCGTGCCTGCTCCTCCGAGGATGAAGCTCGGACGAATGATGATCGGATACCCGATGCGCTGGGCTATCGAAAGCGCGCCGTTGACGTCGTGGGCGAAGCCCGATTCGGGTACCGCCAACCCAATCTCGGCCATGGCCTCTTTGAACTGCTCGCGGTCTTCGGCGGTGTCGATCGCTTCCGGCCGCGCACCGATCACTTCGACTCCGAGGCGTTCAAGCTCTCCGCGTCGCACGAGCTCCATCGTGAGGTTGAGCGCCGTTTGGCCACCGAGCGTGGGCAGCAGAGCGTCGGGGCGCTCCTTTTCGATGATGTCGATCAAGACGTCGGCGTCAAGGGGCTCGATGTACGTCGCATCGGCCGTCGCGGGGTCGGTCATGATGGTCGCGGGATTCGAGTTGACCAGCACGACGCGATATCCCTCGGCTCGCAGCACCTGACAGGCCTGTGTGCCGGAGTAGTCGAACTCACACGCCTGGCCGATCACGATCGGACCAGATCCGATCACCATGATCGACGAAATATCGTCGCGGCGCGGCACTAGAGCAACTCCAGGGAGTTCGTTCGCAGCAGTGTCTCGAACCGTTCGAAGAGGTAGCGAGCGTCGTGAGGTCCCGGCCCTGCTTCGGGGTGGTACTGCACGGAGAAGCACCGTTCGCTCGCGAGGCTCATCCCTTCTATCACGCCGTCGTTGAGGTTGACGTGCGAGACGGCGACGCGCTCAAGCGAGTCCGGCACCACGGCGTAGTTATGGTTCTGGGCCGTGATCTCGATGCGGCCTGTCGCGAGGTCTTGGACGGGATGGTTGCTCCCGTGGTGGCCAAAGGGCAGCTTGAACGTCGATCCTCCAAGGGCTTCGGCGAGCAGCTGGTGGCCGAGGCAGATGCCAAAGATCGGCGTTACCCCGATCAACTGACGAAGGACGTCGACCTGTGCGTCGAGCGCCGCGGGGTCGCCCGGCCCGTTCGAGAGAAAGACGCCGCTGGGCTGCAGCGCCATCACGTCGTCGGCGCTCGTCGTTGCGGGCACCACCGTTACGCGAAACCGCGTCGCCAGCTCATTGACCATCGTCGACTTGATGCCGTAGTCGAGGGCGACGACGTGCAAGTCGCCCTCGCCCCGTTCATACGATTCGTGCGTCGATACCTTCGTGACGTAGTCACGCCCGTCTGTTCCCTTGGCGCGTCGTGCGGCGGCAAGGACGTCGTCGGTGCTCGCATGACCAAAGGCTCCCGCAAGTGCGCCGGCTGAACGTAGATGCCGCGTGAGACGACGAGTGTCAACCCCCACGATGACGGGAACTCGATGGCGCAGAAGGAACTGCTCGAGGGACTCTCTCGAGCGCCAGTTGGAGGGCAGCTCGCTCAGCTCACGCACGACGATCCCCTCGCACCACGGTCGTGCCGCCTCATCGTCGAGCGGCGTCACACCGTAGTTACCGATGTGCGGGTACGTGAACGTGACGATCTGGCCGGCGTAGCTTGGGTCGGTGATCACCTCTTGGTAGCCGCTGAGTGACGTATTGAAGACGAACTCGCCGGTCGTGACTCTCGCGTCGGGCAGGTAACCGGCCGCGTACCCCTCGAAGGCCGTCCCGTCCGCGAGGACGAGCGAGGCGCGCGATCGCTTCATGCGAGCGCGCCTTCGTCGACGACGAGAGCGCCGCGTACGATGAGAGTTCGCACCTTTCCGCTCATCGCGCGTCCGTCATAGGGAGTGTTGGTCGCGCGACTCTCCAAGTGGTCTCGCGATGCACTCCAGCGCACGGAGGGATCAAAGACCACGATGTTCGCATCCTCACCCGCCAGCATCGCACCTCCATGGGCGCTATGATCAGGGTGTTTGTCCTCTTTGCGGAGCTGCGCGATGCGCGCGGGACCGCGGCTCAAGAGGTGGAAGAACGCCTCGGGGCTCGGGTCGTCACCGAGGGCTGAGTACGTCAGCGAAGCCGCGTGCTCGAGACCGAGCATGCCAGCGGGCGCCTCGTCAAAGGGCAGATCTTTCAGCTCGGGTGCGTGCGGCGCGTGATCTGTGGCGACGGCGTCGATTGCACCGCCGCTGAGAGCGTTCGCCAGCGCCTGGACGTCACTGCGTCCGCGAAGCGGCGGGTGCACCTTGAACGTGGGATCGAACGTCGCGAGTTCGCTCTCGTCGAGGGTGAAGTGGTGCGGCGTGACTTCGCACGTGACGGGGAGTCCTTCGCGACGGGCGGCGTCCACCAGTGCAAGCGAACGAGCCGTCGAGAGATGCATGAAGTGCAGCGGGCTGCCGGTCAGGCGAACGAGCTCAATGTCGCGCATGACCATGAGCTCTTCGGCGAGTGCGGGCCGGCCCACGAGACCCAGCCGACTGCTCAGTGCCCCTTCGTTCATCACGCCGCCCCCCGCGAGCTGTTCGTCCTCGCAGTGCTGGGCAAGTCTCACCCCGAGCGGCTTTGCATAGCTCAGCGCCTTTCGCATCAGCGCCGGGTTTTGCACGCCAGTGCCGTCGTCAGTGAATAGTCGCACCCCCAGTGCAGCCATCTCCGCGATCGGCGCCAGCAGCTCTCCTCGTCGACCTTGGGTGATTGCTCCCGCGACGGCGATGTCGAGCGGTGCCGCCGCTCCTCGCGCCAGGACGTAGGACACCATCGCTGGCGTGTCGAGCGCAGGTTCCGTGTTCGACATGGCGACGAGCGCGCTGTACCCGCCCATGGCACCGGCGCGGGCGCCCGACTCGATGGTCTCTGCCTCCTCGCGACCCGGCTCCCGCAGGTGCGTGTGCAGATCGACAAAGCCCGGTCCAACCCAGCATCCTTCGGCGTCGATTACCTTGGCACCGCTCGGTGCTACCACCGTGCGACCAATCTCCTTGATGTGCCCATCTTCGATGACGACGTCCGCCACGTCACTCGACGTCTGGCCGACCACCAGTCCGCCACGCAGGACAAACGTGCTCATCATGCTCCCATCGATCCGGCCACGCTCAGGTAGAGCACGGCCATGCGAATCGGCACGCCGTTGGTCACTTGACGATTGATCACCGCAGCCGGCATATCAGCGACGCGCGAGTCGATCTCCACGCCGCGGTTGATCGGGCCGGGGTGCATGATGATCGTCTCGGGACGGAGCCGGCGCGCGCGCTCGACGGTGAGGCCAAAGGTAGTCGTGAACTCGCGCAAGCTCGGCACGAAGGATCCGGTGCCGCGCTCGACTTGTAGGCGCAAGAGTCCCACCACGTCGGCCCAGTCGAGCGCCTCGTCGAAGCTCTCGGCAACGGTGACCGGCCAGGAGGCGACGTCATCGGGCAGCAAGGTGCCCGGTGCCGCGACGCGCACCTCGGCGCCGAGGGCGACATAGGCGCTCACGTCGCTGCGCGCCACCCGGCTATGTCGAAGGTCACCGACGATAACGATCCTCAGGCCACGAAAGAGCTCTGCGCCAGTCTCTTGGCCGTTCGCACCACGCCGTTCAGCGAGAATCTGGCGAATCGTGAACGCGTCAAGCAGCCCCTGAGTTGGGTGCTGGTGCTGGCCGTCGCCGCCATTGATCACGCGAACGTGCGGCACGTAGCGGCTCACTTGCAACGCTGCGCCGCTCGACTGATGCCGCATGACGACCGCGTCGATCCCGAGCGCATCGATCGTGGAGATGGTGTCGCGCAGCGACTCGCCCTTCTTGACGCTGCTCGACGCGATGGCAAGTGAGAGCACGTCGGCGCTCAGGCGCTTGGCCGCGGTCTCGAAGCTGAGACGTGTGCGAGTCGACTCTTCGAAGAAGAGCGAGGCGACGACGCGGCCCTTCAACGCGGGCACCTTCTTGATCGTGCGTTGATTGACTTCGACAAAGGTCTCAGCAGTGTCGAGCACCTCGACGATGCCCTCACGGGTGAGGTCGTCGAGCGAGAGGAGGCTGTGGCCGCGCAGGGTCTCCATCAGACCTCCCTCGTACCGATCCAGACGCCATCGAGTGTCGCCTTGATGGCCTCGTCGCGCGAGGTCGGCAGATTCTTGCCGACGTAGTCCGGACGAATCGGCAGTTCGCGGTGTCCCCGATCGACCATCACCGCGAGCTGTACCGAACGAGGACGGCCCCAGTCGGTGAGCGCGTTCAGCGCGGCTCGAATCGTGCGACCGGTAAAGAGGACGTCGTCAACCAATATCACAGAACGATCAGTCAGATCGTGGTCGATGAGCGTGAGCGACGAGCGTGGCGCCGGGTGGAGCGAGAGGTCGTCACGGTAGAACGAGACATCGAGGAGCCCGACCGGGAGATGCTCTGCGGTGATCTCTTCGAGCAGCGACGCGAGCCGGCGCGCGAAGGGCTCTCCTCCGGTCTGCAAGCCGATCAAGGAGACCGTCTCGAGCTCGTGGTGATGCTCGACGATCTCATGGGCCATGCGGGTGAGCGCGCGAGTAACCTCGTCGCTCGAGAGCAGCTGGCTTTTTGCCAAAAACGCCAGGCCGCGTTGCGCCCGGCGATCGTTATCTTCCTGCATCTATCTCCTGTCGTACGAGCCTCTCTGGACTCGTTTCACGACAGTCCCTCGGCCACCGCAAACGGCGACCGAAGACCTGTAGCTACTAAACCTTTGTAATCGTAGTCGTAATCAGCGTCGAGACCACGGCAGAAATGGCGACCCACACCCAGAAGAATCGAACCAGTCGCACCTGGTACCACTTATCCCCGGTGATCGCACCGCGCGCGGAGCGGATCGCGAGGCCTAGCCCTAGGAAGGCGAGAAGGCCGAGGTGGACGATCGTCGAGCCAAGAATGGCCATCATCGCCGAGTCGTAGGTCGTGTAGTTCATGGTGATCGAGTCGTTGATTCCCACAAAGATCTGCGGCAGATCGCTCAACAGCACCGCGCCAACGGCCATTCCACCAAACGTGAGGAGCATGGCGAGCAACGCGGTCGACGAGAACGCCTTCGCGTTCTTCGTGGCACGAAGACTCTTCTCGCCGAGCCACAAGACCCCCGCGCTGGCAACGGTGAACGCCGCGATCAGCCACTGCAAGCCCGCTGAGACGACGCCGACGTGAATGTACGTCGGATTCTTCAGCGTGCCGTTGAGATATGCGTTCTCCCAGTATTCATAGGTGTGCAGGCTGCCCTTGTAGCCCCACATCGCCATCCAGTGACCACCGGTATTGACGCCACGAAGGTAGAGGTAGGTAAAGAGCAGCGCGGCGAGCGTGATGATGTCGGCGCCGATGAAGAGCCAGACGCCAAGACGCTGGCGGGCGTCAACCTTCTCCGGTGGTTCGTGATGACCCGGGACTCCACCGTGCATCTCGCTGTGCGGCTCTAGATCGATGCTCATGAATGCACCATGTCCTCTCCGTAGTGGTAGGGATCCTCGGTGACCACCGGCTCGGTGTCGAAGTTCTCAAGCGGCACTGGCGTTGGTACCTGCCACTCGAGGGAGTTCGCGTGCCAGGGGTTCGGGCCGGAGGGCTCGCCGTGGCTCCACGAGGTGACGATGGCGCCGAGCAGGATCAACATCCCCGTCATGATGATGTAGGCGCCGATCGTCGAGATGAAGTTCGTGTGCTCAAAGGCGAGGTCGAATGACGCGACGCGTCTCGGCATTCCTTTCAGGCCCGAGAGGAACATCGCGCCAAACGTCAGCTGTACTCCGATGAAGACGAACCAGAAGGAGATCCTTCCGAGGAACTCGTTGAGATATCGGCCGGTGACCTTCGGGAACCAGAAGGCAAGCGCCGAGATTGCGCCGAAGAGCACCGATCCCACGAAGATGTAGTGGAAGTGCGCAGTCACGAACATCGTGCCATGCAGCTGCTCGTCGAGGGGCACGTCGGAGAGGTAGATGCCCGTCACGCCACCGACGATGAAGTTGAAGATAAACCCGAACAGCCAGACCGTCGGTAGCTTCATCCACACGTTGCCTCGCCAGAGGGTGCCGACGAGCACGAGGAAGAAGATCCCCGTCGGAATCGAGATCAACTCGGTCGTCACCATGAAAGGGCCGCCCAGTGTGGGCGCCCAGCCCGACGTGAACATGTGGTGGGCCCATACCAGTGCCGAGAGGCCGGTCAGCGCCACCATCGCGCCGACGGCCGTTCGGTAGCTGAAGACTGGCTTTCGCGCCATCACCGAGGAGATCTCGAACAGCGCGGCGACCGCCGGGATGAGAATCACGTACACCTCGGGGTGACCCATCAGCCAGAAGAGGTTCGCCTGCAACCAGCTCGTGCCGCCGCCCGCGGCAATGTAGAAGCTCGTCGAAACCGTCCGGTCGAGGATCTGGTTCAACTCGGCGACGAAGAAGAACGGAAACGCGTACAGCGCGAGCGTCGCCGTGATGACGGTGCCCCACACGAAGATCGGAAGCCGGTCGAGCGTCATTCCTTTTGTTCTCATCGTGACCACCGTGGTGATCAGGTTGATGCTGGCGACGGTCGTCGACACCGTGAAGGTGACGATCGCGAGCGCGAAGAAGTCCATACCGACGCCCGCTTGATCCCCAATCGTGCCGAGGACCACCCAGCCCACGGGCAGACCGCCGACCGCGAGGACGGTCACGAGAAGCACCGCTGCACTCACCAACGTCCACAAGCTCAAAGCGTTCAGGCGCGGAAACGCCATGTCTCGTGCCCCAATCATGATGGGCATGACAAAGTTGCCCCACGGGCCCGAGACCGCCACGATCAGCGCCAAGATCATCACCATTCCGTGGATGGCGATGAAGCCGTTATAGACCTGCTGGTTCACGAAGTGGTTACCCGGAACGATGAGCTCTGTGCGAATAGCCATCGCGAGAATACCGCCAACGGCGAGCAGACTCATGGTCGTGATGATGTACTGGACGCCAACGACCTTGTGGTCCGTCGTGTACTTCCAGTATCGTGCGCGGCCAAGGTTCTGGCCAGCGTAATAAAGGTCGTCTTCTCGCGTGTTGTCGCGACCGAGGAGCCATTTGAACGGCGCGTTGAATGCGCCGATGCCGATCCAGAAGCCGATCATCCAGCCAGCTCCGGTCATCACGGCAACTTGGTCGCTCCAATCGTCGCTGCCGCTCCAGAAGATCCGGCGCGCGAGGAACCAGAAGACCCACGCGAGGATGACGCCCCCGACTATCGCGGTCGCAAAGTTCTGGTGGCGAGCAAGCCCGCCCCCCCTGGGCTGCGCAGAAGTCGCTGTCTGCTCAAGTGTCGTTACCATGTTGCCTCCCTACGACCGTTGCGGCTGCGTTGCGAGCCAGTTAGAGAATTGTTGTGGCGTCACGACGTGACCTACAGCTTCCATGAATGCGTGATTGAGTCCGCAGAACTGCTCGCAACGAACAATGAATGACCCCAACGCATCGGGTGTGGTGTGAATCGTGGTGATCACGCCCGGGTTGGCGTCGACCTGCACGCCGAAGTTAGCGACCCAAAAGCCGTGCGTCACATCGACTGACGTGATGCGGAACTCCACTTCGCGATTCTCGGGCAGATACAGCTCCTGGGAGACAACGTGCGTGCCCGGATAGGCGAAGGTCCAGACCCACTGCTGGCCCGTGACGTTGACGACGAGCGGGTTCGAAGAGGACGAGGCATTCTCGGCCGCGAGGGCGCCGAGGCCCCACACCAAGACGAAGACCGTCAACACAGTTGACGCGGTCAGCCACCACACCAAGGTCTTGGTGTTCTCTCGAACCTGCTCGGCGGGCGGCGGCACGCCCTCACCGCGATAGCGAAACTTGCGAATGATGTAGAACGCTGCGGCGTACACACCTCCCGCAACGGGCGCGGCCAAAATGCTGAAGAGGATGGTCGTGGTGAGCGCGAGGTGGCCATCGTTGCTCATCATCTTCGGCATGTAGCGGTGCGGCAGCCAGATGGACAGCACGACGCCAACGACCGTCAGTATGCCCCACGTCCAATAAAACAAGTGGAGCGACCGCTTTTGATCAGAAGTAGCCACGAAGTCTCCTTACTCGACCGTGATCGTTCCGGACATGTAACCGAAGCTGCTCATCGCCTCACCGAAGCCGTAACCCAAGCGCGATCCGCCGCATGGAAACTCGCAGTTCCAGTCGTAGACGGTGGCACCACCGGTAGTGAACGAGAACTTCACCACAACGGGCTTCGGGTAGACGCCAATACCAAGGTGCACCGGGGTCTTCGTTCCGTGGTTGTACGGCAGCGGCACGGAGATGAAGAGGTACTTCCCGTTGCCAGGAATCGCGTGCAGCGTGAATGTGTGACCGACGTCATTCACGCCGATGTGGGTGGTCTTGACGCCGTTGACCGTGTCGTAGCCACCGTTCGTACCGATCACGTTGTCGAAGAACGGGTTGTTCGCGGCGCCACCGGTGTCGTACTGATCGATCGTTACGTCAACAGTCGTGTGTGCGGGTACGTCGATGTTGTCGTTCGAGTACGTCACCCAGTCTGGATGGGGTCCGCCGTTCGCGCCGTGCACACCCTCCAATGAGTCAGGAAAAGTCGCCAACGTAATGCTGCACGTGTGCGCTTGGGTCGAACTCTCGACGCAGTCGAGTGGCTTCTGGTGCGGCGTAGCCGTCGCAAGCGCGAATCCGCCTATCGCCAAGATGGCGCCACCGATCAGCACGGATGCGGCGGCGACCCCCAGTGACTTGGAGTGTTTCATGCGGTCTCCTTTGCGCTGTTGCGCCGGGTCGCCACAAGGCAGCCCTCGCGTTCGCCGTAACTCACCGTACTGTATACGTGCGAAAAAAGCACACTAAAGTCACTGCTAATGAAGGCTCAAAGTAAGAACGTCTTCAGGATCCATCTGGGACTGTTCTTGGCAGAACTCATCTGTATTCCTGCGTTCATTATCGAGATCTTTCGCGCACTCGGCGGCAACGAGCTCTCATGGGCGTACGTGTTTGAGTGGCCCGCGCTCGGATGTTATGCCATATACATGTGGCACAAAATGCTTCTCGAAGAGCGCGGACTCGCCAAGCCGAGGCGGGCGGCCCGAGTGAATGCAAAGAACGAACAACGACTTGACGAGTGGAACGCGTACCTTGCCTCTGTGCACGGCCAGAGTCAGCCACTCACCCCCGACAACCTCGACGACTGACGTTCGAGGGCCGCGAAGAGGGATCCGTCTCGCTTGACGATTCGATACCCCACCGCAATCAGACAGGGAATCGCCCAACCGTCACCGCAGATCCACAAGATCCCCGCAGCGAGTCGCTGCTGAGAGAAGGCGACCGCCGCCGACGTCGCCATACCCGGCATGTCTGCCATGCCAGCATGCGGCAACATCACCGTGTACCACGATGAGTTCGTGAAGATCGACATCGACATCGCCAAGATCAACATCTCAAAGAGGGTGACGATGAGAGCAATCAGCTGATAGCGCAGACGCACCTTGTTCTTTCGGGGCGGGGAGGCGACGATGAAGTGAAAGAAGAACAGCCCGCTCAGAAGAAACGCCGGCTCAACCAGCCACTGCATCATCCAAGTTCGCGCCATGACGTAGTCAAATACTGACGGCAGATGCGACGTCACCATCACCGCATTCAACACGATGGTCGCCGTGATGGGGTGAAAAAGCCACCGCGGCGCTCGCCATGTGCGCTCGAGATACCACCACCGAAGCAGTCGGCGGCGTGGCTCCGGCGACAGGATCCACCACAGCGAGCGAATGTAGCTCGATCCCACGATGCCAATCGGCACCATAAACATGGCGAGGATGTGGGCGATCATGTGGTCAGGCAGGTTCATCATGCCCTCGGCCGCAAACGGCGACGAGGTTGCATACCAGAGCAGCGCGAAACTGAGCAGCGAGAGCAGGAACTGCAGATTGACTCGCGTCGACCTCGATGGCCGCCGCGAATAAGCGAGTATCGAAAGTACGGCCCCCAGGACGGCAACGACGCCTAGGGGGGACATTGCTAGTCCAGTCCCGACTTGTGCAGGAGTATCAGCAGTTCGCTCTCGGCCGACTCCTGGCCCGCGACGTCCTTCAACGGGTCATCGGGAATGATCCACTTCAGTTGATCGCGCCCATTAATGATGACCATCTCGTCAGAATGGATGCTCATGAGATCACCGGGAACGTTCTCCACTTCAATACCGTAGGACCGCCAGACGGGACGTGTCTTCGAAGTAGGTCCGGTGACGTAGTAAAAGTCCTTCACACCCGAGAGGTAGTGGATCTTGATGAAGTGACGTACGTCGGCCAGCGTCTGGTGCAATGGATTCGCCGCCACTGCGACGATATCGATCTTGGCGTTCGTTGGCAGATCGGCTCGTACCTGCTTCAATTGGGCGGCGAGCAACGGGCAGTCGGTCCAGCACACCGGATCGAGGAACGTGAGGAGCGTGTAGTAGCCCTTGCGGGCAGAGAGGGTGAAGGGCTTATCGAACTGGTCTGTCAGCGTAAACGTCGGCGCCTTCGCGTTGTTGCCGGGCGCGACGGTGCCGTTTTGCGCTACGTAGAGCGTCGGTTCCGCCGCCGACACCGAGGCGACACCCATGGAGACCACTGAGAAGAGAATCATGCCCGTGGCGAATGCGGCAACGACTGCCCCAGTGCTCGAGCGAAACTCCTCGGGCAGGTGACGCGCCAGTGGCGGCATCGAGCGCAGCGCGGGTCGAGCGCACCAGGCAAGCACTGCGAGAGGTATGAGCGAGTTGATATCAGTCCCCACGCCACCGAAAATGGCGAGGTCTTCGCCGGTGATCCAAAAGAAGACGCACCCGACGGCGAGCACGGTGATCGGCCAGTTCACCTGGCGGACGCTCGCGTACCATAGGCCGACGACACACACGCCGAGCCAAAGGATGACGATCACGTTGAATCCCCCACCGAGCGTGCCCGCGAGCGTGCCGACGTGCAGCACGATCCACGACAGAGCATGAGGTTGGGCCGTCTGCGTCATGTCGCGCGACATTGCCGTTAATGCATTCTTGTTGCCGCCGTGCCAAAAGCCCGCCGAGGGAAGAACTTGGAGGACGATCGCGATGGCCAGAATGAGCGCAATGAAGCGCAGGGTGAAGCCCGAGAAGTGTTTCGCGAAGTACCCCGGCGGCAGCGCGATCCAGACCGCGGCGACGAAGTAGAAGAGCGTCGCCCCGGGCCATCCAAACAGGATCGACGACGCCGGCGCGAACGCGCCGCCCGCGCCATTGCCGATCAGCCAAATCAACGCCGCCCAGCCAGCCGCTGCGATGCCAGCAAGTCGACCCAGGCCCCCATTCGAAACGATAAGCGCGAGGCCGATACCGACCTGGATCCACGCCGTGCCTGTTGCGAGCGCGATTGGGTGCGCGTTCCACAGATGGATCGCGTGCATCTGCAAGGGTCGCAGCCAGCTGGGTGCGCCCGAGACCGTGGGCTGGACCACTTCGTTGGCAAGTCCAAGGGGCATGGCCGGCTGGAACTGCAGGATTCCGTCGAAGAGCCAAATGCAGCCGAAGGCGATGCGCAGAAGCGTTCGAGCGCGCGGTTCGCTCAGAACCCTCTCGCGAGAGGTTGAATCCATTGAGTCGGCGCGTGAGGGTGGCGGCCAGGAGCAGCACGATGCCGGTGCCAACGATCCAGTACGTGGCGGTGCCGTAGAGGTGATGATGAAACAGGGCCACGATCGTCGGGTTCGTTACCGAGACGTAGTTGCGGAACATCCCTCCCATTCAGCGCTCCTCCTTACTCGGAAACTCGCTGAGCGATCGCCGATAACACACCATTCACGAACGACGAAGAGCCGTCGGTGGAAAACACCTTCGCCATCTCGACGGCTTCGTCCAGAATAACCGCGCGAGGTGGCGCGTTTTCCATCAGCATCTCGCCAATGGCGAGCGTCATGATGAGTCGATCAATGAGGGCGATGCGATCGAGGGGCCAGTCGATGGAGAACTCACCGATCAGCTCGTCGGCGCGTGCTTGATGCTGTTCAGCTGAGTTCAACAGTGCGAGCACATAGTTGTCGGGGCGAACATTGAGATCAGACACGATGACCGAAGCCGGTCGACCTTTGATAGACGATTCGTAAAAGATCTCGAGCGCTCGCTCACGCGCCTGGTGGCGACTTCTACCGAGCTCGCTCACCTCACGCTCGGGTCATGTACTCGCCGGTGCGCGTGTCGACCTTGATCGCTTCACCCGGTCCGACGAAGAGCGGCACCTGGACGACGTACCCCGTCTCGAGCGTGGCTGACTTACGAGCACCTGAGACGCGGTCGCCTTGAAGCCCGGGCTCGGTATCGGCGATCGTGAGCTCGACCGACGCGGGCAGCTCCACGCCGATGATCTCGTCGTTGAAGGAGATGAGCATTGCCTTGCCCGTCTCCTTCAAGAAGTTGGTTGCGTCGCCCAGATTCTTCGACGACACCGGGACCTGGTCGAAGTTCGTCTGATCCATGAAGATGTAGTCGTCGCCGTCGCGGTAAAGGTACTGCGTGTCGCGCTTGTCGATGATGGCCTGCTCGAGGCGCTCATCGGAGCGGTAGGTGCGCTCGATCACGGCGCCGGTGCGAGCGTTGCGCAGCTTGGTGCGCACGAACGCCCCACCCTTACCGGGCTTTACGTGCTGGAACTCGATCACCGTGAAGAGCCCTTCGTCGATCTTCAAAGTGATGCCGTTTTTCAGGTCTGAGGTAGATATTGCGGCCATGGGCCCTTATGCCTTTCGCGATTGGTGCGGAGTTAATTCTATGTAATGGCGAGCGGGGCTCGATCTAGCCCTCGAGCAGGCGACGAACGGCCACGAGGGCGAGGTCGTAGCTGAGTCCCCCGAAGCCCGCGATCGTGCCATTGACAACCCCCGCGATGGTGCTCACATGGCGAAAGGGCTCGCGCGCGGCCGGATTGGACAGATGCACCTCGATCTTGACGCCCTCGAACATCACCAGCGCGTCGGCGAGCGCCCACGACGTGTGAGTCAGCGCCCCGAGGTTGACGACGATCGCGTCAACCGTCCCGCGGGCGGCGTGAATGGCCTCAATGAGGTCACCTTCGAAGTTCGACTGAACGTCACTCACACCGTACCCAGCATCAAGCGCCGCCTCTCGGAACCTGCGCACATGCTCTTCGAGCGTCGCCGTCCCGTAGATCTCGGGGCTGCGCGCGCCGAGCAGATCGAGGTTCGGCCCCGACACCAACAGGATCTGACCGCTCATATTTCTCCCTTGAACTGCCGAAGCACCGTACCCACAACTGATGGCTCGACGCCGGCAACCAGTTCGTAGCCCCCCGGGCCTGCAAGAACGAAGCGCAGGTCGTGACGGCCCTTCTTATCAAAGGTCATCGCCTCGACGAGCTCGTCCACGCCAAACACTTCGGGCAGTCGCCCGTCGAGTCCGAGCGCGTCGAGCACTTCATCGTGATAGGCGACCTCGTCGTCGCTGACTCGTTCGAGGGCTCGCGCCAGCCTCGCCGCGAACGCGACGCCGATGGCGACCGCTTCACCGTGGCGCACCTCATCGGGATCCCGCTGCAGCGCGATCTTCTCGAGCGCGTGGGCGAGGGTGTGACCATAGTTGAGAAGAACGCGCGACGACCCTTCGCGCTCATCGTCTGAGACCAGTCGGGCCTTCAGCCCCGCTGACATCTCGATCAACGAGGCAAGCGACGCGTCGCACAGATCCTCGACGCCGCGCTCTTCGAGGAGCCAACACTTCGCGACCTCACCGAGACCGCTGAGGCGTTCTCGCTCGGGCAACGTCGCGAGCGTGCTCGTATCGCACAAGACGCCGAGTGGCTGGTAGAACGCACCGGCAAGATTCTTTCCCGCGCGTAGGTTGACGCCGGTCTTGCCACCGATCGCCGCATCAACCTGTCCGACGAGCGACGTCGGGATCTGCACGAGGGCGACGCCGCGCAGATACGTCGCGGCGGCAAATCCTGCCAAGTCCGTGATCGCTCCCCCGCCCACCCCGACGACCACGTCGTCACGCGAGAGGCGCAACGCAGCGAGCTCTTCGAGCAGGGCTCCGAGGACCTCTAACGACTTGGCTGCTTCGCCGTCGGGCACGCGAACGATGAACTGCTCGCGTCCGCTCTTGAGATCGAACCACGGTGCAGCCTCAAGCGAACCCGACGTCACGATCGCCACACTGCGCGCCGCGGGCGCACGCTCGTCGAGCAGTGTCTTCAGGTCGCCTCGTGCGCCGTCACGCACCACCACGTCGTAGCGGCGCTCACCGAGCTCGACGCCGATGTTCACGGCGTCTCGCTCGCCAAAGCGTCCTGCACTCGGCTTGCCACCTCGTCGGGAGTACCTGAGGCGTCGACGCGACATCGCGCGACACTTTCGTACCACGGCTCGCGTTCTTTGCGTAGCCTTGCGAGCGCGCTGACGTGATCGTCACCGAGCAACGGACGCTCGCCGGGGCCGACGCGCTCCGCAAGGATCTCATCGTCACAGTCGAGCCACACGACGGTCTGATCGGCCATTTGTGCGCGAGCCGGTGCGGTCGTGACCACCCCCGCGCCCGTCGCGACCACCGCGTCGCTCGCGAGGGCACCACGCAGCGCCTCGAGTTCGCAGCGACGAAACTCCTCTTCGCCATGCTCTCGCAGGTACTGGGCAGCGGGCTCGCCCTCGGCGATGGCGATCAGATCATCGGTGTCGACAACGCTGCAGCGCCACTGCTCGGCGAGCACTGCCGCGAGTGTCGTCTTTCCCACGCCGGGCAGTCCGACCAGCACGAGTCGCGCCACGTCAGTCCGATCGTGCGGCTGAAACGGTTGTACCGAGGTGAGCCACGTAGCTGTCGTGATTGCGCACGAACTCCTCGACCGAGTCACCGCCAAACTTTCGAAGCGCTTCACCGGCCAGCACGAGCGCCATCATCGCCTCGCTCACCACGCCCATGGCGGGCACCGCAGTCACGTCCGTGCGCTCTTTGAACGAGATCGTCGACTCCCCCGTCGCGACATCGACCGTTTCTAGAACCGGACGGTTCAATGTGGCGAGCGGCTTCATGGCAACCTTGGCGATGATCGGCGCGCCCGACGATACGCCGCCCTCGAGGCCGCCCGCATGGTCGCTGCGTCGTATATAGCCGCCGCCGCGAACGAACTCTTCGTCTCGTGCGATGGCGTCGTGCGCGACGCTGCCTCGCTGGCTCGCCTGGACCATGCCGTCACCGATCTCAACGGCCTTGACGGCTTGAATACTCATCAACGCTCCCGCGAGGAGCCCGTCAAGCTTGCGATCCCAGTGCACGTAGCTGCCGAGTCCGACCGGCACGCCGTAGGCGACCACCTCGATGATGCCCCCGAGCGAGTCACCATCTTTGGCTGCGGCTTTGATCTCCACGATCATCGCGGCTTCGCTGCTCGGATCGAAGCAGCGAACTTCGCTGTCGTCGACAATGGCAAGGTCGCTCGGCAGCGGGCGAAGACCCACGGGCGTCTCGACCGCGCCGATTCGTATTACGTGGCTCACGATGTGCACGCCGATCGTTGCGAGGAGCGCCTTGGCCAGGCGACCCGCAACCACTCGCGCAGCGGTTTCGCGAGCGCTGGCGCGTTCGAGCACGTCGCGGGCGTCATCGAAGCCGTATTTCAACATCCCCGCGAGATCGGCGTGACCCGGGCGCGGCGCGGTCAGTCGCTTTGACGGGGTGCCAGCAGCGGCCGACATCTCTTGCTCCCACTTGGGCCACTCAGAGTTCAAGATCTCAATGGAGACTGGTGAGCCAAGGGTTCGGCCGTGACGCACCCCACCAATGAGGCGCACGACATCGCGCTCAAAGCGCATCCGCGGACCACGACCAAAGCCCAGACGGCGACGGGCCAGCTCTGCAGAGATCTCTTCCTCGTTGAGGTCGAGACCGGCGGGGAGACCCTCGACGATGACGCTGAGCGAGGGACCGTGACTCTCACCGGCCGTGAGGAAGCGCAACATCGAATAATTCTACGTTGTGCGCCAGCGGAACTTTTAGCTCGTGTAAAAGGGGTTGTCGCCCGACGCGTGGTCGGTGACGTCGAGGACCTTCTCGAGTTCGGGAATCGCCTCGCGCAGCATCGTCTCGATCCCTTGGGAGAGCGTCAGGCGGCTCATCGAACAGCCTTGGCATCCGCCTGACAGCTTGATGTAGGCGGTGTGGCTCTCTTCGTCCATCGCGATGAGGTCCGCGCGTCCGCCATGCTGGGCGATCGAGGGGTTGACTTGATCTTCGAGGACCGCGACGGCGACCGTGCCGAGGGGTCCTTCAATCCCAAGCGCCAGGATCTCCGCCGGCACGCCGGGGTTGATCTCCTCGAGCGACGGGCTATTCGGATTGACGAGCACGAGACCGCCGCCACCCTCGTTGGCGAACTCGAGACGGCTCCCGCGTAGACGATCGACGCTCGCCTTCGGCACGACGATCGTGATGGCACCGTCTTTGCCGATCGCTGCGTCATCGGGTGCAAGGTTCAGCTCGGAGAAGTACAGGTCATAGGTGTAACCCGTCCCTCGCGTGCCGGTGACTTCCACCCAGAGCGCGAGCGCGTCGTTCGGCGTCTCATTGGCGAGTGCGTCAGTGACGACGTTGCGCGCCTCGTCAGTCATGGTGAGCACGTCAAAGGTGTCGATGGAAGTCATGTCGAAAGTCTAGAGGTGCGATCTGGTGCGCGCACCGGACCAAGTGGCGCAAGCTGCAGGCACTTCGCAAGTATCTTTTGAGCGTGACCACAATCCCCCCAGATGCCCACGAGTGGGTGAGTTTCGAAGATTTAAAGCGCGAACGAACCTGGATGTTCGACGTGACCTTCCTCGAGAGCAACTGGACCTGCATCTTCGGCAACGGCTGCCAGGGGGTGCTGACGGGACCGACGCCCGAACTCGTCCAGGGATGTTGCAGCTACGGCGCGCACTTCACCGATGAGAAGGACCAGCGTCGAGTCGAAAAAGCAGCGAAGCGCTTGACCGATGACCAGTGGCAGTTCAAGTCAAAGGGTAAGACCGGCACCACGCGGGTGAAGAAGAACGGCGAGATCACCACGCGCATCGTCCAAGACGCCTGCATCTTTCTCAACCGTCCCGACTTCCACCGCGGAGCCGGCTGCGCGCTGCACGTCATGGCGATCGACAACGACGAAAGCTACATTCCGTTAAAGCCCGAGGTGTGCTGGCAGCTGCCGTTGCGTCGTGATGAAGAGGTTCAAGACGACGGCCACGTGATCACGCGCATCGGTCAGTGGAATCGACGCGACTGGGGACCCGGCGGCGCAGAGTTCCACTGGTGGTGCACCGAGTCAGCGTCGGCGTTCGTTGGCAAGACGCGGGTCGTCGACTCCATGCGCGACGAGTTGGTGGCGATGATCGGGCAGGTGGTCTATGACCGGCTCTACGCGTACATGGACCAACGGGCTACACAGCCAAAAGCGACGCGCCTGGCGCACCCGGTACTGCGCAAGAAGGGCTAACCCTCAGCGGCGAGCGGGTCTTCCTCGTTGAACGTGGTGCGCGGTAGGGATCCCAGGATCTCGTCGTAGCGATCCTCTTCGGCAAGGCACCAATCGGCGTGCACGTCGTCGGGGGCAGCGCCGCACTCCGCGCAGGTGGTCGCGCGCGGTCCCGTTGACCTTTTCAGTTCCCGGGCTTCAACAAATCGGCGATGGCGACCCTTTTTCACGTCAACTCCTTACTGGCCGCGGGCCACGACCTGGCGGCGACCACAGCTCGCTATCACCTGAGCTGAGTATTCATACTACCAAGTAGACCTTGCGCTACAGCCTCTAGCATCGCCCATGTGACCCAAGCCTTTGATCCCAACGAAATGATTCTTAGATTTCGCGAGCGAGCGGACGCCGTGCGCCGCCGCGGACTCCCGCCCGTGGAAGGACCCGAGCGTTTGCGCTTCATTGAGGCCGCCAAGATCGATTTCCAAGACTTCGCGATGCTCGGCGATGCCACGGCCACCCTTGACGACGGAATCTTGCGCTTGGAGATCGACCTGCGTCCGCCGAACTCTTAGGCAAGTTTTAACTGGGTGTCGTCGACAGGTCGCTCTCGATGACCGCGTAGGCCTCGTCGAGTTGGCCGAGGCCCCTGGACAGGTACGAGAGCGCCCGCGCGCGCTTGCTCGAATTCGTGCTCGCGCCGTAGCAGATCGTCGCACCCGCGCCCAGGTCGCCGTAAGCGCTGCTCAACAGTGTGGACGCGGCCTTGTCGGGCGTCGGTAAGAACGCGTTCGCGGCATCGGTGTCGTAGTCCATCACCCCACAGACCAGATGAAGCTGGTCGTTCGTCTCGTCCTTCGTGCGAAGCGCCTTGGCCGCGCGTGTGGCATCGGTGATGAGCTGACGGTTCGTCGCAACATAGGAATATGTGCTGCCTTGAAATGCCCATGCCTTCATCGCGGCCGTCATCGACTGCGAGCCGCACGCACTGAGTAGTAACCCGGCGGCGAAGATCGCCGCCAACCATCGGATCACGTCGCAACCACGAGGTGCAGCTGCCTGCGACCTCGCCGAAGGACGAGGTAGCGACCGTGCAAGGCGTCGGACAGTCCGATCATTGCCGTGGGCTCAACGCGGAAGTTGTTGAGGTAGACCCCACCTTGGTCGATGAAACGACGGGCCTCTGCCTTCGACGACGCGAGCTCCGTGCCGACGAGCAGGTCCACGGGGTCGACTCCTTGGGCCAGCGCGTCGCGCGACCACGTTGACGACGGAGCGTCAGCCACGACCTCGAGGAGCGTTGCCTCGTCGAGACTCGCAATGGACTCGGCGAAGAGAGCCTCGCTCGCCCGATCAGCCTTCGCGGCGGCGTCTTCGCCGTGCACCATAGTCACGACGGCATTCGCGAGGGCGCGTTGAGCGCGTCGTTCTTGCGGCGCAGTCTCAATCGACTCGTCGAGCTCGAGGATCGTCGCGTGATCGAGGAAGGTGAAAAAGCGCAACAGCGACGGCGTGAGGTCGTCTTCACTGTTCAAGAGGAACTGGTACATCTTGAACGGCGAGGTGAGCTGTGGATCCAGCCACACCTGCTCACCGCCTTCGGACTTGCCGAACTTCTGGCCGTTGGAGCGCAGCAACAGCGGCGACGTCAACGCGCTCGCGACGCCGCCGGTGACCTTTCGCACGAGCTCACAGCCCGCGGTGATGTTGCCCCACTGGTCCGACCCGCCGAGCTGGAGGGTGCAGCCCTGGTCGAGGTGCAGGCGCAAGTAGTCGTACGCCTGGAGAAGCATGTAGGAGAACTCGGTAAAGGAGATCCCGACATCGTCTCGGTCGAGCCGGCTCTTGACGGCCTCCTTCGCGATCATCTGGTTGACGGTGAAGTGCTTGCCCACGTCGCGCAGAAAGTCGGTGAGGGTGATGGTGGTGAGCCAGTCCGCGTTGTTGAGGAGCAAGGCCCGGGATTCGCCAGCACCGGGAGCGAAGTCCAGAAGGCGGCCCATTTGCGCGCGGATTCCGGTGAGGTTCTCTTCTAACTGGTCGAGCGTCAGCAGCGGCCGCTCGGTGTCCTTGAAGCTGGGGTCGCCGATGAGCCCGGTGCCTCCCCCGGCAAGGGCGATGGGCGTGTTGCCGCCGAGCTGAAGGCGGCGCAAGTTGCACAGGGGCAAGAGGTGTCCCAGGTGGAGCGAGGGGGCGGTGGGGTCAAAGCCGACGTAGGCGACGACGCCACCCGCGTCGAGGCGCTCGAACACTCCATCGTCGGTTGTTTGGTGTATCAGACCGCGAAAGAGCCAGTCCTCGTGCAGTTTCATGGGTCAAGTCTACGGGGCTCTTAGATGCTGGTCGTAGCTGGGAAGTGGACCTGGAGCCAGATGACGAAGGAGTGCCACCACCCCGTAATCTCACACACGCCGATGCCGATGAGCAAGAGTCCACCGATCAAACCGATGATCCTGGCGTGTCGGCGCAGCCACTTGGAGGCAACCGCCATCCACTCGGTGGCGATGGCCGCGACAATGAAGGGGAGGCCGAGTCCAGCGCAGTAGAACAACGCGAGGATCGATCCGCGCAGTGCCGTGGCCCCAGCAGAGGACGTCTCGAGAAAGAGAATCGATGCAAGGGTGGGGCCAATACACGGCGTCCATCCGAGGCCGAACGTAAAGCCGAGGGCCGCCGCGCCGACCACCGAGACGCGCGGCACGTGATGAATGCGTCGTTCGCGATTGAGCCAGGAATTGGGCCACAGGCCCGCGAAGAAGAGCCCGAGCCCTATGGTCACCGCGCCAAAGACGATCTCGAGGATCCGCTCCTGGCTTTTGAGGTGCGCTCCGAAATCGCCGAAGATCGCGCCCGCGCTGATAAAGACGATCGAAAAGCCCACGATGAAGGCAATAGATCCGATCAGGGCTCGCCCGCGGCCGGACTGTCCCTCGATGCGCCCGGTCGCTCCCGTAAGGAATGCAACGTAGCCCGGCAAGAGAGGGAGCACGCACGGTGAGACGAACGACACAAGTCCCGCGGCGATCGCGAGCGGGATGGCGGCGAACAGCGAGGCGGGAAGCGACCCGATCACTGTGCCGTCTCGACGAGCCCACGCACGTGGTCGTTCCAGCGCTCGTGCAGCTCAACGTTCTCGCGTCGCGATGGCACTCTCGCGACCACGACCGTGAGGCCTTCACTGTCCAGCCCCTTGTCGATGCTTCGACGAAGTTCACCGACATTTGAGGCGGTCGTCGCCACATGTCCGAACGCCTCGGCGATGACGTCGAGGTCGTGCCGTCGTGGGGTGCCGAAGAGGAGCTCGAAGCGATCTTCCTCGAGCGCGGTCGCTTGTGGCAGGAACGAGAAGATCCCTCCTCCTTGGTTGTCGGCAACGACGAGCACGCACGTACCGCCCGCGTTGCCCAGTCCCTCTACCAGTCCTGACACGTCGTGGAGCATCGTGAGGTCGCCCACGAGCGCGATGCCTCGCCCACCGGCCGTCACGCCGAGTGCCGTGGAGACGACACCGTCGATCCCGTTCACGCCGCGATTTGCCACTACGCGAGTGCGCCGAGCGGGCGTCCACCACTCGACATCGCGAACCGGCATGGACGATCCGACGATGAGCGGCACCTCCGCGTCGTTGGCGGCGGCCACCACAGTTCGCGCAACGAGCGGCTCGGTGAGCTCGCCCTCTTGCGCGTCGACCTCTTCGAGCCAGCGACCAACCGATGCAGACGCCTTGCGCCAGAGCGCGACGTAGTCACCGCTCGCCTTCAGGGACGCCACGTCACTGTTTGGCGAGCCAACATAGGTGTCACTGACGAGTCGATCCGGATCGGCGACGAATCCCGCGCCACTCAGGGCAATCGTTCGCCCCTTCCATTCGCGGAGACGCTCACCGAGGATCTTCGATGCCGGCACTCCCCCGAGCCGAACGACGACATCGGGGCGCACGCGGTCTGCGAAGTCGTTGGATCGAAGGAGCGGGTCGAAGTACGCGAGCGAGTTTCGTGCGGTGGCGTCACCAAGCACGACCCATTGGAGCGCCGTCGCGGCATCAATCATCTCGGGCGTGGCACCTCGCCCAACGACGCACAGCACGGATAAGCCCTCAAGATCGAGCGTGGAGGTATCCATACCGTCAACGTGACGCAGCGGGCGCGCCGAGATCTCTCGCCGTTCGGGCAACGCGAGCGCATCTGCCATCAGTGGTTCGACAAATCCAATGTTCAGGTGCACGGGCCCGGGCGAGGTCACCTCGCCGATCGCGGCGTCCCAGAGTCCGCTCGCTTCGCCTCGCCATCGCGGTGCGGCGTCGAGCGACACGTCGTAGACGTCATCGAAGCGACGGACCATGTCGCCGTAGAGATGAGCCTGCTCGATGGTTTGCGGCGCGCCGACGCCGTGCAGCTCCGGCGGGCGGTCGGCCGTGATCACGATGAGAGGAACGAAGGCGAGATCGGCTTCGGCGACGCAGGCGTGCAACTCTGCCGCCGCGGTGCCACTCGTGGTCATCATCACCACGGGTCGCGACGTGGCGAGCGCACGGCCGAGCGCGAAGAAGCCGGCGCTTCGCTCGTCCAGGCGAACGTGAAGGGTGAGTTCGCTCCGTGACGCCGCGGCAAGGGCAAGCGGCGTCGAACGCGAACCGGGAGCGAGGACGACGTCGCGAAGGCCGCGAATGATCCATTCATCAAAGAGCGTCGCCGCGTACGTGGCCTGCACCTCGCTGGCGCTCGGTACGCTACGTGACAATGTCGCTCCTCGGTGTACAACGTGATGGCTCAGGCCCACTCCTCGTGTGGTTGCACGGATTCACCCAGACGAAGTCGACAGGCCATCAGTTCCGTTCCATTCTGGCAGGTCAGTACGAAGTCTTGACCGTCGACCTGCCGGGACACGGCGAAAACGCGAACGTCACTGCATCGCTCGATGAAACAGCCGACCTGCTCGTTGACGCGTTGCCGACGGAGCCCTTCATTCTCGCCGGCTACTCACTCGGAGGGCGAGTAGCCCTGCACGTAGCGCTGCGTCATCCTGAACGAGTCAGTCAGCTCTCTCTTCTCAGCGCGACGGCAGGCATCGCCAACGACGACGAGCGACAAGCTCGCAGAGAGCGCGACGAAGCGCTCGCCACCAGAATCGAGTCCATCAGGACTGAGGAGTTTCTCGACGAGTGGCTCGCCCAGCCGATGTTCTCGTCGTTGCCACCAGACCCACGCGAGCGCGCCGCACGAAGCTCGAACGCGAAGGGTCTTGCCGGGTCCCTTCGTCACGCGGGTACGGGAACTCAAGCGTGGCTTGGGGCAAGGCTGAATGAACTTACGATGCCGACAACGATCGTGGCGGGTGCGAGCGACGCGAAGTTCGTGACCGAAGCCGAGCGACTCGCCGGCTACATCCCCTGCGCTTCGATCAGTGTGGTGCTCGACGCGGGGCACGCGGCGCACCTTGAGCGACCGGAAGCAACAGCGAGCGCGCTCTTCGGCCTTCACCCCCAGTAGGCGCTGCTCGCCAGGAGTACCGCGAGCAGCGCGCCAAGGCCGAGCTGCGCGCGCGAGGAGAACTTCAACATCGGTAGCAACTCCCGTCCACGTCGACTCGAGAATCCGTAGCGAAGCGCCGGCACGTAGATGAGGACGGCGACGATCGCGACGGCCACCTGGTGCGCCAAGATCGCGCCCACCGCAACGCCGAGCACGCAGATCGCGTACAGCCACGAGCCTCGCTCGCGGCCGAGCCGTGCGGCAAGTGTCTTCTTTCCCGCCGCCCGGTCGCCGTCGACGTCGCGCAAGTTGTTCGCTTCGAGCAGTGCGCACGCCATGAAGCCCGCGGCAACGCCGAGCCACCACGCGCGTGTGGGAAAGGTGAGGTGCTGTACGTAGGCGCTGCCCACTGTCGCCACGAGTCCGAAGTAGACGAAGACGAACAGCTCGCCGAATCCGTAGTAGCCGTACGGCCGAGGACCGCCGGTGTAGAACCATCCCGCGAGCACGGCGGTCGCACCGATCGCCACGAGCCACCACGACGTGCGCGACGCGAGCCACAGACCTGAGGCACACGAGATCGCAAAGCCCCCGTACGCAGCGTTGCGCACGCTCGTCGCAGCCACCAGCTTTGAGGCCGTCAGTCGAAACGGACCGACGCGTACCTCGTCGGTACCGCGCACGCCGTCGGAGTAGTCGTTGGCATAGTTCGTCGCGACCTGCAACGACAGGGCGATGACCAAGCAGAGTGCTGCGTTCAGCCAGTCGATCGATGCGGGTCGCACGAGCAGCGTGCCGATCACGACGGGCACCGTTGCCGCCGGCAGCGTCCTCGGACGGGCCGCGAGCACCCAACGCCGGTACCGCCCAGGCTGATCGGTCATGGACGCTTCGGGAACTTCGAGAAGTCGGGCTTTCGGCGCTCGACGTAGGCATTACGACCTTCTTGGCCCTCTTCGGACATGTAGAACAACATGGTGGCGTCCCCCGCCAGCTGCTGCACACCGGCGAGACCATCGTCGGCCGCGTTGAACCCTGCTTTCAGCATTCGAAGCGCAATTGGCGACAGCGTAAGGATCTGACGACACCACGCGACGGTCTCGCGCTCCAGGTCGTCGAGGGCGACGACCGTGTTGACAAGACCCCAATCGAGGGCCGTCGCCGCGTCGTACTGGCGACAGAGAAACCAGACTTCCTTGGCACGCTTGAGACCGATCGTGCGAGCGAGCAGCGACGAGCCGTATCCACCGTCAAATGAACCGACGCGAGGACCGGTCTGACCGAAGCGAGCGTTGTCGGCCGCGATCGAGAGATCACACACCAAGTGCAAGATGTGTCCCCCGCCGATCGCGTAGCCCGCGACCTGAGCGATGATGGGCTTGGGTAGTCGACGCATCTGAATCTGGAGGTCGAGGACGTTGAGCCGTCCCACACCCTGCTGGGCGACATCATCGTCACCCATGTATCCGTCATCGCCACGGATGCTCTGATCTCCGCCCGAGCAGAAGGCGTCATAGCCCGCGCCGGTGAGGATGATGACCCCGACGGTGAGGTCGTCGCGCGCCTCTTCGAAGGCACGAGTCAACTCAAAGAGCGTCTGGGGCCGAAAGGCGTTTCGCACCTCTGGACGATTGATCGTGATGCGGGCGATGCCTTCGGCCACTTCGTAGATGATGTCTCGGTAGTCGCCACTTCGCTGCCACGTCGGCAAGGGCTGAGCGCGAAACTCGTCGAGCGGGTCGTTCGGAGGGCCAGAAATAACGGTCGTCGCCATGACGACCACGATACCTTTCTCCTACACCGGAGCGACCAGCTGACCAGGCGCCGCGCGCTCGCTCGGACGCGCGTCGTGATCTCTCAGTCGCTGCGCCAGCGCTTCTCGCACCTGAGCGTATGACGCATCGCCGAAACGATTGACGCGTTGCAATGGGTCATCGCTCAAGTCGTAGAGCTCGCCTTCGGTGCCGTCGTGCATCGTGCCCGCGCCGTACTCGGTGTAGAGATAGTCGCTCGTCACGACCGACCGCACGTGCACGCTCACGCCAAAGAGCACAGAGTCCCACTCGGTGACGGTCGCTTCGAAGGAGCGGTTAGCCGCCTCCTCGTCGCTCACTGGCAGCGACGCACCTTCCATCCACGAAGGCGCGGACCGACCGGCGACGTCGAGGAACGTCGCTGCCAGAGAGACCAGACTCACCGGCGCACGAACCACTGCGGGGTTGACACCGATCGAGGGCGCCGGACGCCAGATGAGAGGAAGGCGCATCAGCGCGTCGACGTGGTACGGACCCTTGAACAAGAGGCCGAAGTCGCCCTGGAGCTCGCCGTGATCGCTGGTGAAGATGACGTCGACGTCACTGCCCCAGCCTTTGGCCGCCAACATATTGAGGACCCGCCCGATTGCCTGGTCAATGAGCTCCACTTCGATGGCGTTCATCGCGTTCACCTCGCGCACTTGATCCGAGGTCATTGTGGCCGGCACCCATTTGGCGGGCGCCTCGTAGTTCGACACGACGCGTCCGTCATACCAGGCCCGCCAGTGACGCGCCTTGTGGTCGAGCAATGTCTCACGCAGCGCTGGCGTCTCGGGGTAGTTCGCAGGCAGCGGAACATCGCGCCAGTTCACGCGATGTCGTTCGGACGCGGGCGGGTCCCACGGGTGATGCGGATCGGGAAAGCTCATCCAACAGAACCAGTCCGCGTCGTCGGCCTGTCCACTCAACCATTCAATCGTTCGATCCGCCACCCACTCGGTGTGGTACCACTCGCGGGGCACGTCGTTGAGCTTCACCTGCACGGCCCCCGTGTCACCGCCGCCCGCGGCGTTCACGTTGAGATCGCCGTCGACAACGGGATAGAACCCCGCGAGCGCTTCGGGGTGCTGGGTCTGAATCCACTTCGCATAATGGAGCGGTCCCATCACCCCATGGGTCGCGAACTCGAGGTAGTCGAAGCCGCGGTGGACGCCACGACGGCCGTCGAACCAGGGCTGCTCGATCGTAGGGATCCCGAGGCTTGCGAGCGCGTTCTCGGCGAATCTTCCGAAGGGATCCATGAACGGCTCGAAGTGCGCCTTGCCGATCAGTGCGGTCGCGTACCCAAGGTCGTGCAGACACTCGGCGACCGATGGCGCGTTAATCGCGAGCGCCACGCCGTTCATCCACGCGCCGTGCGTCGACGGGAACTGCCCCGTCAGCATCGACGCCCGCGAGGGCATGCACACGACCGCAGTCGGTTGACACCGCTCGTAGCGAATGCCCTCGCGGGCGAGTCGGTCGAGCACGGGCGTTCGCGCGACCTCTCCGCCGTTCACGCCGAGCGTGTCGTAGCGCTGCTGGTCGGTGGTGATGAAGAGAATCTTGCGGCCCACTAGCTCCCCTTCGCCGACGCCTCGGCGAGGCGCTGGATCTCGCTCAGCGCACCCACGGTGCCGCCGGCGATAATCAGCGCGAGCGCATCCGGTTCGGCCGTTGTCGAGTACACGCAGAGTGAATCCTCTTCGGCGAGCTCGATCACGTCGATGACGCCGAGATGGAATCGATACGGCGCCGCGGTGATGCGATACGCGAAGCGGCGCTGGGAGGGGTCGATGGTCAGTAACTCTTCAGGCATAACGATGCCCGACGCGAGGGTGATCGTGCGGAGCGTGCCCTTAACGGTTGCCGAGACGATGCCGGGAAACCACTCGACGATCGATTCGGGGCGTTCGATCACGTGCCACACGACGTCAGCGGGCGCGTTGATGCGCCGTTCGTGACGAATGGAAGCCATGAACCCTTCTACCACGTGCACGAAAATCACCTCCGCCTATGCTCGCTGAGTGCAACCTCTCCTCGCGATCGATCTGCCGCTTGGTCCGTCACTCGAAGCAGCACTGAGAAGCTCCGCAGAGCACGAGCAGGCGTTCAGCATCCTCGATCAACGACTGTCTGCGCGCCGCAAGTTGGAAGAGCTCGCCGCGCTTGGTGCGACGGCTGTGCTCGATGAATCTGGCCAACATCCCGTTCCTGGGGGACGCGAAGTCGATGACGACATCGGACTAGTGATGCTTACCTCGGGATCAAGTGGCGCGCCGAAGGCCGCCGAATTGACGTGGACCGCCCTTCGAGCGAGCGCTGCCCTTACTCAAGCCTCGCTTCGCGGCGACACAGCCCCAGTGTGGTTTCCCTGCCTACCGGCCAACCACATCGGCGGCCTCGCGGTGCTGTTGCGAGCGATCCTCTCTGACGCGTCGCTGCTCTGGAGCGACGACGGCGACATCACGCGAGCAGCGACCCTCGGCGCCACCCACGTGTCGGTCGTTCGCACGCAGCTTGCGCGATACGACATCAGCGGCTACTGCCGAGTCCTCCTCGGCGGCGCTCGCCCCCCGCATGAACTTCCCGACAACGTCGTCACGACCTGGGGCATGACCGAGACAGGGTCGGGTGTCGTCTACGACGGCTATCCCCTTGAGGGCGTCAAACTCGTCGCCGTCAACGGCGAATTGTGCGTTCGCACTCCGACGCTCTTTCGCGCCTATCGCAATGCCGCGCGCCCTACCAGCGTCGGTCCCGACGGACGTGACGACTGGTTCCCCACGGGTGACGGCGGTGAGGTCGTCGAGGGACGCGTGCGCGTGCGCGGTCGACTCGGTTTCGTGATCAACACCGGTGGAGAGAAGCTTTGGCCGGAGGACCTCGAATCGATCCTCGCGGGCGTTGACGGCATCTCTGACGTGGCGGTGACAGGTGTCGACGACCCCGAGTGGGGCCAGCGCGTCGTCGCCTTAGTCGTCGGTGACGGCAATAACCACGACGACGTGATTCGCCAAGTCGCGGGCGAACGCCTCGGCCCGTGGGCCAAGCCCAAGGACATCCGATACGTCGTTGCGATACCTCGCACCAGCAACGGCAAGATCCGTAGGGCGGACCTCACGTTCCTTCGCTAGAGCTTCTAGGTCTGGTCGGTCGTACCGCGTCGGGCGATGGAGTCGACGGTGACCGCCGCCAAGAGGACGATCGCAATGACGATGTACTCGACCGCCGTGCTCACGCTGATGAGCGCCATGCCGTTGTAGATGACGGCGATCACCATGCCGCCGATCACGGCGTGGATCATCTTGCCGCGACCTCCGAACAGGCTGGTGCCACCGATAACAGCTGCCGCCACGGCGTAGAGGACGTAGATGCCACCCGGCTCAGAGTCGGACATGCCGCCCAGGTTCGACGTGTAAAGCAGTCCCGCGACGCCGGCGGTGAAGCCCGCGAACACGAAGGCGAGCAGACGGAACTTGTTCACGCTGATGCCGGCTCGACGAGCGGCCTCCTTGTTGCCGCCAATCGCGTAGATGTATCGGCCCGTCCTGGTCCTTGTCAGGATGAACGAACCAGCCAGCAGCATGGCGATGTCGATCGGAATCGCAAAGGGCATTCCCTTGATCACCGCGAACGACGAGCGGTCCGTGTTGAAGATCAGTGCCAGCACGATTCCGGCGACGGCTAACGCGACGATCTTGGCGATGGTGAAATAGATCGACCGATAACCAAGCCCACTTCCACGACGATTTTGGTACGCGCGCAGCAAGACGATCGACGCGACGCCGACGAGCGCGGCAAAGAAGATCCACGTCCACAACGGAGTGAAGTTCCCGTAGACGAGGTTGTAGAGGACGTGATTCTGATCCGGCACGGTGCCGCCCGCGTTCTCCTTGTCGACCATATAAATGAGGACGCCCTCATAGCCAATGAGTCCGGCCAACGTGACAATAAACGAGGGCAGTTTCAAATAGACAACGAAAAGACCGGAGATGAGCGCGATGAGGGTCGTCAGCGCGAGGGCCGCCAAGATTCCGGCATACCAGGGCCAACCCCAGGCAATGCTGGTGACGATCGCGGCAGTAGCGCCACCAATGCCAAGCACATAGCCGAGCGAAAGGTCGATTTCGCCGAGAAGGAGGAGCCAGATCTCCGCCATGCCAAGCAGGATGAAGATAGTCGATTGGATGAAGAGGTTGGTTAGGTTCTGCGCTCCGAAGAAGACGTGGTTGCGAACGTAGAAGTAGATGACGAGCACCACAAGGCCAAGGACAACAGGGATGAGTCCGCTATCGCCCTGGCGAAAGCGCTTGAGCATGTTGCCGAATTCATTTTCGGCCTGAAGCGAAGCGACGTTGGTGGTGGGCTCATCCTGGAGGGAGGCGGTCACTGGGCTAGAACCTTTCGATTATTGGACGGGTGCCAGGGTCGACGATGGGACCCGGGACGACGCACCCGTGGTGATCAGCTCCACTGCGCTCGCAGTGTCGTAGTTAGCGATCGGACCGCTCGAGACGAGCGTGCCGAGGTACATGACCGCCACGCGGTCGGCTACTTCGAACACGTCGGTCAAGTTGTGAGAGATCACCAGCACACCAACGCCCCGCGACGCAAGGGTCTTAATGAGACCCAAGACTTGGGCTGTCTGGGTGACGCCGAGAGCGGCCGTTGGTTCGTCCATGATGACGAGCTTGGATTCGCGGGTGACCGCGCGGGCGACCGCAACGGCCTGGCGCTGTCCACCAGACAGGGAGCCAACCTTCTGGCGTACCGACTTGACGGTCGTGACGGCGAGGTCCTTCAACGTCTGGACTGTCGCGAGCTCCATCTTGATCTCGTCGAGCATGCCAAACTTGGTCGGCTCGTTGCCGAGGTAGAGGTTCTCGACGATGTCAAGGTTGTCGCACAGCGCGAGGTCCTGGTATACGGTGGCGATTCCCAGCTCCGTGGCTTCGCGAGGAGTGTGAATGTGTACTTCCTTACCGTTCCAATAGATGTGGCCGCTCGAGGGCGTGTGGATACCGGCGACAATTTTGATGAGGGTGGACTTTCCTGCGCCGTTGTCACCGATGAGCGCGGTGACCTGTCCGGCGGGAACGTCGAGGTCGACTTCTTGTATCGCCTGGACGGGACCGAAGGATTTCGATATCCCGCGCAGACTTAACAGAACATCGACCGAACTAGGGGCAACGTTCGCCCCTGAATCAGCTTGGCTCGTGTGCCCTTCACTGGGCGCGTCGTCTGGCGATGATTCAGGGGCGAACGTCATTTTAAACCCTTTTGGCTTCTTAGCTAATGCCGTACTTCGTGCAGTCAGCAGCATACGTCGGCTGCGGAGCACCCGCGACCGTCGGAGAGGTGTTGGTGCAGATGTCCGCGGCAGTCAGCCAGCCCTGCGCAATGATGGTCGACTGGATCTGTGAAGCGGTGACCCAGACCGATGTCTCGAGGACCGAAGGCACTGACTTGTACTTGTTAACCGTTGCGTTCGGGTCCGTCGTTACAGAGTTGACGAGGCCTGACGGCGGCTTGACGCCCGCACGCAGGTACAGCGCCAACGCGGCAGCGGCCTGAGCTTCCTCAAAGATCGGCTTGTACACGGTGCCGCACTGGTAACCAGAGATGATGTTCTGGAAGCCCGCGGGCGTCGCGTCCTGGCCGGTGAAAGGAATCGTGTCAGGCTTGAGGCCCTTTGACTGTAAGTACGTGATGATCGGCGCGGCGTTCTCGTCGTTCGGCGTCAACACTGCGTTGATGCTCGGATGTGCCGTGTCGGCACCTTCGAAGTCCGTCAGAGCCTGGCTCGGCGTCCACGTACCGACACTCTCGTCGATCGTGTTCGCACTGCCCGCGCCACCTTCACCAGGAGCAAAGCCCGCTGCTGAGAGGACGGCGTTGTAGCCCTTGCCGAACAGCGTCGCGTTGTTGTCCGTCGGCGCGCCATACATGACATAGACCACAGGGCTCGCCACGTTCCACGACTTGAGACACGCCGTGAGGCCTTGGCCCAACTGCGTACCAACGGTGACGTTGTTGAAGCTCACGTAGTAGGAGCGCTGACCACCAAGCGTCAGGCGGTCATAGTCAATGACCTTGACGCCGTGCGACAGTGCATACGCTTCGACAATTTCACCCGTCGTCGAGTCCTCGGGGTCGATGATAAGCACTTTCGCGCCAGCGGCGACGTCCGCAACAGCGTCCGTGTAGAACGTGTTGTCACTGCCCTGGCCGTTCTGGACGATCAAGTCCTTGCCGGGCAATCCCGCGGCCGCCATCGACTTCTTCATCATCGGAGCGTCGAAGTCGACGTACCGCGCAGATGACGTGGTGTCCGGCAGGATTTCGGCAATCTTGCCCTTACCCTTTTTGGCTATAGACGTCAAGTACTTCATTGTGGTGAAGTTCTTGTTGAACGTTGACGCCGACACTGTCGCCGCTCCCGCACCCGTACTGTTCACCAGCGGTAACGCCAAGGCGCCAAACGACCCCGCCAAAGCGACAGCCGCAAGGGCCCTACTTTTTCTCAATCTCATTAGTTTCCCCAACCCTTCAGTGGCACCCCAACGATGCCAAATTTGTGATTACTACATGAACGCCCCGTGACAGCAACGTCCGCAGGAGAACGTAGCACGTGAGAGCATATAAAAAAGTACGCTTCCGAGAAATCCACAGCCCTGCGGTCGCTCAACCTCGAGAATCCTGTCGCCGATGTTTCGCGACCATCCTTCAAGTAACTCGCGCGAGCCACTCGTCCACGCTGTGACGATGGCTGCGCGACGGATCAACCACGCTTTCGAGGCAAAGCTGACGTCACGTGAAGAAGTGCACGTGCTTACTGCGTCGCGAGCACCGCGTCTACGGTCTCCATGATCGAAACGGACTCGTCGAGTGGCATGACGTCGCTTTCGAGCAGGCCCTCTCGAAGACATCTCGCCACTTCTTGAGCTTGATAGTGCAGTCCGCGTCCGCGAGTTTCGAAGCTGAATCGCTCGCGCTCGCCTACCTTGGTGATCAGCGTGAAAGACGTCGGCGCGTAGAAGTCGCCGTCGATCTCGACACGAGCGCGCGTGCCCGATACGCAGGCTCTCGTCGCGGTACGGGCGAGTGACGTGCAGCTGAGAATCGACTGCGCGCCACTCGCGTAGCTGAACACCATCGACGTCTGTCCGTCGACACCGGTGAAGGCGGGCTCGATCAACGCCGCGATCCGTTCGGGTGTGCCCAACAGCATCGAGGCGAACGAGATGGGATAGACACCGAGGTCGAGCACCGCACCACCGCCAAGTTCCGGTGCGAAGAGTCGAAAACCCGGGTCGAGCTTGAACCACTGACCGTGATCGGCCTCGAAGGAAACCAGGTCGCCGAGATCGCCGCGAGCGACGATCTCGCGAAGGGCGACGACGTGCGGCAGAAACCTCGTCCACATGGCCTCCATCAAGAAGAGGCCCTTCGATCGCGCGAGGGAAACGAGATCCCTCGCTTCTCGTCCGTTCATCGTGAAGGCCTTTTCGACAAGCACGGGCTTATTGTGCTCGAGCGCCAGCGAGGCGTTGGCAAAGTGCATGGGGTGAGGGGTTGCGACGTAGACCGCGTCGACGTCGTCGTCGGCGACGAGCGCCTCATACGAGTCATAACGACGAGGCACGTCGAACTCGTCGCCAAACGCCTCGGCAGATGCCGCCGATCGAGAGCCCACCGCCGCCACCACGCCATCGTCGATGAACGCGAGATCCTTTGCAAAGATGTGAGCGATGAGCCCGGTGCCAATGATGCCCCATCGAATCGCTTCGGCCATGTTGTCTCCAGTGCTTAGGGGGAACTCATCACAGTAGCGAGCAAGGTGGTCCCATTTGTTACTGCACGGCACTAAAACATACGGATGGTCCAGCTCATCCAGCCTGTCACCACAGCGCGACTCACGCTTCGACGATTCCAACTCGACGACCTCGACGACTTAGCCGTCATTGTCGGCGACGAATCGGTGAATCGCTATCTCTACACCGAACCGCGCGACCGCAACGAAGCGCTCGCCGCCCTGGAACGTCGACTCGAACGGCCAGATGAGGTCGGCGACGACAACGTGCTGCACGTGGCCGTCGAGCTGCTCGAAACCGGGCAAGTCATCGGCGAGTTCATGCTGCACTGGCACACCGACGAGCACCTACAAGGTGAGATGGGCGGCTCGCTCCATCCGGACGTTCATGGGCGTGGCTACGCGAGCGAGATCTACGGTGCCCTCCTCGAGCTCGCATTTACGACCTACGGTCTTCACCGCGTCGTTGGACGGTGCGACGGGCGAAACGCTGCTTCCATTCGATCGCTCGAGAAGGCAGGACTGCATCGCGAAGCGCACTTCATCGAGAACGAGTTCGTCAAAGGCGAATGGACCGACGAGGTTGTCCTCGCGATCCGAGCCAGTGAGTGGCGCGCCAACAACTGACGAGAGCCGGGGCGATGCGAAGGCGCCCATTAGTGTCTCTTCGAGGTATTCATGGCACTGCTCAAAGATGTTCGCGATCAACTCGGCTCGGCATACCTCCTCGACCACGTTGACAATCCGGTCGCCTGGCGTACATGGGGCGACGACACGCTCGACGAAGCGCAACGAAGCGATCGGCCGATCTTCCTCTCTATCGGGTACGCCGCGTGTCACTGGTGTCACGTCATGGCACACGAGTCCTTTGAGGACCCATCGATCGCTGAGCGGCTCAACACGGGATTCATTCCCGTCAAAGTCGATCGTGAAGAGCGACCGGATGTCGACGACCTCTATATGGCAGCGACCCAGTTGGTCTCAGGGCGCGGCGGTTGGCCGATGTCGGTCTTCTTGTTGCCCGACGGACGGCCGTTCATGGCGGGCACCTACTACCCGCCTGTCGATCGCGGCGGCCAGGTGGGATTTGGCCGCCTGCTGGACGCGCTGAGCGACGCGTGGGTGAATCAGCGAGCGCTCCTCGAGCGCCAGGCGGGCGAACTGAGCGAAGCGCTCACCCGGGAGGTTCGCTTCGTCGATCACCTGGCCCCGCTGCACGAGTTGATCGATCTCGCCAGCGTTCGACGGCGGCTCCGCGGCGACCTCGTTGCCAAGCTAGACGCAGACGGCGGCTTTGGCGGGCCGCCCAAGTTCCCTCGACCGAGCTTCATTGAGGCCCTGCTCGAGTTCGACGACGACGAGGCTCGCCACGCTGTCACCATCACCCTTGATGCGATGTCCCGTCGCGGGCTCTATGACCACATTGACGGCGGATTTGCGCGCTACAGCGTTGATGGCGAGTGGCACGTCCCCCACTTCGAAAAGATGCTCAGTGATCAAGCCTTGCTCGCCGCCTGTTACTTCGACGCCGCGCGCGTGCTCGCACGCCCCGAGTGGCGCGACGTCGCCCTCGACACGCTCAACTTCGTCGAGCAATCGATGCGCCTCGAACAGGGGTACGCCGCCTCGCTCGATGCCGACGCCGGCGGCATCGAAGGCTCCCACGTCACGTGGACGAGTGAGGAGGTGACTGCGGCGTTGCACGATCAGGGCCTGGACGACCTTTTGCCAGAGACGCTGCATCGCTGGCGAATCGAAGACCGCGGCACGTTCGAAGGGCGAAGCATCCCGCAACTCGCGAGCGACGCTCCGTTCGTAACTCCCGAGCACCTTCGCGGGGCGGTTTCGGCGCTCCAGCGAGATCGCGCACTTCGCGTGCAGCCTGGACGTGACGAGAAGGTCATCCTCGAGTGGAACGCGATGCTCGCCTCGGCGTTCTTCAAGAGCGGCGATCCTCGCTTTGCGGCTCGGGCTGAAGACCTGTTGCGCTCCTTTCACTCGACGCACTTCGCGAACAAGACGTGGTGGCGCACCGCCCACCAGCAGGCCCACGCCACAGCGTCGGATCTGGCGTGGCTCGTGAACGCCCAGGTCGACGCCTTCGAACACACGGGCGATGACGAGTGGCTCAGTGCGGCAGAGGGCGTCGCTCGGTACTTGGTCGAGCACTACTGGGATGGGCCGTTACCGAGCCCGGCCTCACCGGACGAGGGCCGCGGCGTCTTCACCCAGAGCGACCTCGTCACCGATCTCTCGACACGACCAAAGGAGATCTTCGATGGCGCCACTCCGTCGGCACACGCGGTGACGACGCGGGCGCTCGCGCGGCTCGCGCTCTGCCGGGGCGACGTCGACGAACTCGTGATCGCTCAACGCCTCGTCGACCTCGCGGGAACACTTCTCCTCAACCATCCCGAGGCGGTGGTCGATCTCGTGTCGGCAGCCGGTTACGCACTCCAGGGCGTCGAGGTCGTCGTGCCGGGCACTCAGGGCGATCTCGTTCATCACGTACGATCGATGTCCATGCCGCGCACTGTTGTCATTACCGGCACCGGCCGCTCTCCCCTGCTCGTCGGCCGCCAAGAAGGACTCGCCTACGTCTGTCGAGGCGGCGTCTGCGCCATGCCAGTCGCGTCGTTGGTCGACTTAGATCGCGATCTGAGAGCAAGCCTGACATGGCCCTCTTAACTCGCGATCCGGCCGTGCGGGCCACCAAGCGCCTGATCACGCGGACACCCCAACGCGACTCGGTGGATCTTCGCGCGGGCGCACCGGTATATGGACTCGTCCTCGGCTCGACCAACGAATCGACGACGGTGATCGACCTCGCGAGCCAGGCGATCGTGCGCTGGCGCATCCCGTGGCCCCTCGACATCGAGACCGACCTCGCCGCGTTCGACGTCGTCGAGGGTCAGCTCGCCGACAACATCGAGCGCGACGACCTCGCTCAGCCCGAAGCGGTGACGCTCATGGATCTCCCCCGGCGTCTTGGCACCTATCGCGGACGTCGGGTTCGCGGTTGGCTAGAGCAGCTGGCCAGTCCTGCTGACGGACCTCTCTTTGGCTTTCGCGGGCCGAGCGCGCCGTACTGGGAGTTCCGTGGTGAGCGACCGAGCGTCGCGCTCATCGCCGCCGACCGCGGTCCCCAGCTCCTTCGTCGGCCGGACGACGGGTCGACCTGGGTGCGCTTTGGTTGGTTTGGCGACGACGTCTGGCTGCTCTGTGAAGATCAGCACGCGATCCGCACCATCGAAGCGACGAGGCGAACATCACTCGCGGGCAAGGACCTCGCTACAGCGCTCGGGTTTCGCCCGACCTACGTGCTGACAACCCTGTCCCAGCCCCTCGACGGGCACTGCTACAAGAGCTGTACGGGGCTGTTGCCCCGCGGTTGAGCTACTTCGGCAGCTTGCCGGTCGCGAGCGCCTCGGCCATGGCCCAGCCAAAGACCACCAGTCGCTCACCCTTTTCTGGCTTCAGCCCCTTGAAGAAGGTGTCGACGCCCTCGGGGATCGGACCCTTGGAGGCAACGTAGTCCAGTCCGCCCACCGGACCGGGTGACACTGTCATGACGAAGGTCTTGTCGTCGATCGACTTCTCCGAGCCGAAGCGCTTCGCGAGACGACGACCCCACGCGCGGTCTTCGCCCGTCGGTCGATAGCCGAGACGTGGCACGACGTCATCAAGTCCCGTGAAGGCGCGATAGCCGTCGGCTGCGGTCAGTCGAGCTCCGAGCAGCACATCCTCATCAGGGAAGGCGAGCAAAGCCCGTCGGAACTGATCGTGCAGGATCGTCTTCAGCGTCTGATCCGACTTGGCGTTTCGATCGACCAGCAGCAGTCCCACCAACAGCGAGGGTGTGCCACCGATTCGCTCGAGCGTGCAGAAGGAGTAGCCCCGAAGCTTGTTCCCCTCACGCGCGTGCGTAACGAGCACCCACTCTTCTCGCTGCTTCGAGAGGAATCCGATGTCGAAGTTGGGCTCCCGGTCGACGCACAGGTCAGCCATTTCGGCGAGCTCTGCGTCACTGAGGGCAGTGGTGTCTTTTGTAGTGACCGTCATTGCCATAGGCCACCATTCTACGGGACTTCGGCACTGCCCTCGCCAGAGTCACGCCTTGATGACGTTTCGACCGAATTCTGAGCGCAGATCTGCGACCACACTGGGAATATTCACGTTGTATTCGGGTCCTAGACGGAATATCTTGCCCTGATCACCCGTGTCAACGATCACGGGCGACGGGCCCGGATATCTGGTCAAAATCTCCCGCAAGGTCGAAATCGCGTGCTGCGTGAGGTCTTCGGGCCGCAAAAGGAGACGCAGCTCGCTCTTTCCTCGCTCTGCGTGAAAACGCTCGACGTCGACGGCGCTGAAGCGGAGTTCTTCGTCGTTGTCAGAGACGCGCACCTTCATTACCACGATCGTGTCCTTGGCGAGAAAGCCACTGAAGCGTTCGAATGCCGACACGGAGAAGTTGACCTCGAGCGAACCGCCGAGGTCTTCCAAGATGACGCGCGCGTAGGGCTTGTTGGCCTTGGTCTGTCGAATCTGGACTTCAGCGAGGATGCCCCCGACGACGGCCGCCTTATTACTGCGCGCGAGCTCCTCGGCGCGTTCGCGAATGGAGATGATTGCCCCATCGGTCTTCGCGCTGAGAGCCTCGACGACCTCGTAGAGCGGATGGTCGGAGATATAGGTCCCGAGCATCTCCCGCTCGAAGTCGAGCTTCACCGACTGCTCGAACTCCATGTCGGAGATGGCAATCTCGGTGCCCTCCCAGTCGCCCTCGGCACTCTCTCCGCCGAAGGCCGCGAACAGCGTGGTGATGCCGAGGGACAGGTCCTTTCGACGACTCAGCGTGACGTCAATGATCTCGTCGACCTTCATCAAGAAGCCTTGACGCGCCACGCCGAGCGAGTCGAACGCACCCGCCTTGATCAGCGACTCCATGGACCGTCGATTGAGGACGACTGGATCCACCCGGCGCGCAAAGTCGTACACGCTCACAAAGGGACCGGTCGCTTCTCGTTCGGCGACGATCTTTTCGACGAGGGCCTCACCGACGTTGCGCACTGCCGCGAGGCCGAAGAGGATCGTGTCGTCCGCCACCAGTGACGGCGCGTACTCCGCGAACGACTGATTGACGTCGGGCACACCGATCGTGATGCCCATCTGGCGCGCCTCGTTCAAGTACACGGCCGTCTTGTCTTTGTCGTCCTTGAACGAAGTCAGCAGTGCCGCCATGTACTCGACGGGGTAGTTCGCCTTCAGCCACGCGTTCTGATAGCCCACGAGGGCGTAGCCGTAGGCGTGGCTCTTGTTGAAGGCGTAGTCGGCGAAGGGTTCGATCTTGTCGAAGGTCGCTTCGCCGAGCGCGCGGCCGTACCCCTGTCGTTCGGTGCCGTCGACGAACTTGATGCGCTGGGCTTGAATCATGTCGCGGATCTTCTTCGAGCAGGCCTTGCGGAGATCGTCCGCCTCGGTCAACGAGAAGCCTGCCAGCGTCGTGGCTACGCGCATGATGTCCTCTTGATAGATCATCAGCCCGTACGTCTCCGACAGGATCTCTTCGAGCACCGGGTGGTCGTACGTGACGACCTGGCGATGGTTCTTGCGATCCGCGTAGTCGTTGTGCACGTTCTCACTCAGTGGTCCGGGGCGATAGAGCGCGTTGATGGCGGCGATGTCGTCGAAGCTCGTGGGGGCGAGACGACGCATGAGCTGGCGCATCTTGTCGCCCTCTAGCTGGAAGATGCCGAGCGAGTTGCCGAGGCGCAGCATCTCGAACACCTTGGGATCGTCGAGAGGGACGTGATCGATGTCGACCTTGACGCCGTGGCGACGTTCGATGTGCTCGAGGGCCCGCTCGATGATCGCCAGGTTGCGCAGACCGAGGAAGTCCATCTTCAACAGACCGAGCTTCTCGATCGCCGTGGCTTCGTACTGCGTCACGATGGGGGCGTTGTCCAGCGAGCCGTTCGGTCCCGCCTTGCGCTGGACCGGCACGTACTCAAGGACCGGATCTTTCGTGATCACGACAGCCGCCGCATGAATGCCGTCCTGGCGGCGCTTGTCGACAAAACCCTTCGCGACATCGACAACGTGCTGGACCTCGCTGTCGCTGCTGTAGAGCGCGCGCAGCTCGATGGCTTCGCCGTAGCGACCCTCGTAGCCCGGCATCGGCGTGAAGCACGCGGCGAGCGGCAAGTCTTGGCCCATGACGAGTGACGGCATGGCCTTGGCGATCTTGTCGCCGAGCTGCGGCGGATAGCCGAGCACTCTCGCCGCGTCGCGCACCGCCGCGCGCGCCTTGATCGTCGAGAAGGTCACGATCTGGGCGACGTGATCGGCGCCGTAGCGCTCCGCGGCGTAGCGGATCATGTCACCGCGATAGCGCTCGTCAAAGTCCATGTCGATGTCGGGCATCGAACGTCGCCCGGGGTTAAGGAAACGCTCGAAGAACAAGCCGTAGCGAAGCGGATCGATATCGACGATGCGCAGGCAGTAGGCGACACAGCATCCCGCCGCTGACCCTCGTCCGGGTCCCACCCGTATTCCCTGGTCACGGGCGTGACGAATAAGGTCCCACACGACAAGGAAGTAGTCGGGAAACCCCATTTCACCGATGACCCGCAGCTCGTAGTCGAGACGCTCTCGCACTTCATCGCTCAGCGCCTCGCCGTATCGCTCGCGCGCGCCTCGGTACGCCAACTCTCGCAAGTACGTCGTCGCGCCCTCTATATGCGTCGTCGAGACAAACTCTTCCGGGAGAGGAAACTCCGGCAACGCGTCGTTGTCGAATTGGATCGTGACGTCCGCTCGCTCCGCGATGAGCAGCGTGTTGTCACACGCTGTCGGCACTTCGCGAAAGAGATAGCGCATCTCCGCCGTGGACTTCAAGTAGTGCTGATCGCTCTCGAAGCGAAACCTATCGGGGTCGGCGACGCGCGATCCGGTGCCGATGCAGAGCAGCGCGTCGTGCATCTCCGCGTCGCCGTGGCGTACGTAGTGCAAGTCATTCGTCGCGAGCAGCGGTGCGTTGAGATCTTGCGCAATGCGCAGCAGCTGCGGGTTGGTGCGCCGCTGCGCCGCGAGACCATGGTCTTGGAGCTCGATGAAAAAGTTCTCGGGCCCGAAGATGGTCTGGAGACGGCCGGCCAGCTCCAGACCCTTTTGATAGTCATCTTGAAGAAGGGCCTGGAGGACCACTCCCCCGAGGCAGCCTGACGTCGCGATGAGCCCGCTGTTGAAGCGTTCAAGGAGCTCCCAGTCGAGGCGCGGCTTGTAGTAGTAGCCCTCGAGATATGCGAGGGACGACAGCTCGCGCAAGTTGCGATACCCCTCGTTGGTCACGGCGAGCAGTGTCAGGTGGTGATAGAGCTTCTGGCCGCCCTCGGTATCGCCACCGGTGTCGTCGATCTTGCCCCGGCGTGTGGGACGGTCGAATCTCGAGTTCGCGGCCATGTACGCCTCGAGGCCGATGATTGGCGTCACACCGTGACGTCGACAGGCTTCGTAGAACTCGATGACGCCATACATATTTCCGTGGTCCGTGATCCCGATCGCGCGCTGTCCGTCGGCCTTCGCGGCAAGGACCATGTCTTCGACGCGCGCCGCCCCGTCGAGCATCGAGTACTCGGTGTGGTTGTGCAGGTGAACGAAGCCCTCAGCCATGGGCCGAACTCTTTCTCTTACTCGAGCCCAAACTACACGGATGGGATTCGCAGGCTAGTACGAGTCGACGCCCTTCGCCATCGTCGCGGGTCAGAGGTAGGTTCCGGCGCGCGGTTCGTTGGATCCGGGCGGCAACGAGCGGTCGCGCATCTTTTGCAGCTGGGCGGCGGCGGCGGCTTGCTGGGCGAAGAGCGACGCCTGGATGCCGTGAAAGAGACCCTCGAGCCAGCCAACAAGCTGAGCCTGGGCAATGCGCAGCTCAGACTCGGTTGGCACCTCTGAACTAAAGGGCATGGTCATTCGACCAAGCTCCTCGCCGAGGTCAGGCGACAGGGCACCCGACAGTTCGTGCACCGAAGTGTCGTAGATCTCGCGCAGACGGGTGCGCCCTGCCTCGTCGAGCGGAGCGCTTCGTGCCTCATCGAGCAGCTGTTTGACCATCGAACCGATCCGCATCACCTTCGCGGGCTGACTGATGTAATCAGTGTTCTCGTCCTCGCCGTTCTTCCCGCTTTCACCGGGTGCAAGCACCTGGTCGGGATTGACGTTCACATCGCGGGTGGAAGATTCGCTCACGCGCCCAGTGTAGGTAACCAAACTCCAAGGCCACACGACCTCGGAAAATCATCCAAACTGTCGATAGGCTGAGCCCGTGAGAGTATCCACTCGGGGGGACTACGCGAGTCGCGCGTTGTTAAGTTTGGCCCTTCGCGACAACTACCAGTCACCAACGTCGGTGCGCGACCTCGCCGAGCGCACCGGACTCCCCCAGCCTTACCTCGAGCAGATCCTGCTCAGCTTGAAGGGCGTCGGACTCGTGCGCTCGAAGCGGGGAGTCGGGGGCGGCTACGTGCTCGCCCGGCCTGCAGAGGCCATCACGCTGGCAGAGATCGTCGCCGCCGTCGATGGACCGATTGCCGCTGGAGACTTCGGCGAGCCGCACCAAGATGGCGCGTGCGACCACGAAGGTCAGTGCGTCCTGCTCGGCGTCTGGGCTGACGTGGGAAATCACATGCGAGAACACCTCGCGAGCTTTACCCTGGCTGACATGGTTGTCCAGGCGCGCGGCGGCAAGCCCGTGGCGAAAACGCACAGCGGCTGAACATCGCGGCGGCGGTCGACGTCATCTCCGAGGGGCACTGGAAGCTCTTTTCTCCCTGATAGCAAGAGGCTCTCCGCAGCCGCCTGCGGGACCTTGTCGCCTCGCCGAAAAGGTGCGGCCGAAGAATTAATCAAACGCTCAGATTGAAACTGACCCATACGAGGAATTCGGCTCCGTGGGCCAGAACGGATGGGCTAAAGTATCCCCCTAGGTAGCCATTTTGTGGGGGCTTGAAAACGGTTTTACCTCGTGGTAAATTAGTAAGGCGCCCATAGGAGAAATACCCAGTCTTAGGACGCATCGACTTTGTACCCCCCAAAGACAAGGAGATGCCAGTGAATACGACCCCCCGCCGGTCAGCCGTCAACACCAACGACATGTTGGGTCTTTTGATGCGTGACCTGGACCGTTACCCCATGCCGAACTACGACGAGCAAGTCGAGTTGGCCAAACGAGTCACCGCCGGTGACGAAGAAGCAAAAAAGCAGATGGTTGCGGCCAACCTGCGCCTGGTCCTGCACTGGGCCCGCCGCTACCAGGACCGCGGCGTCGAGATGGTCGACCTCGTCCAAGAGGGAACCTTTGGCCTTCTGCGCGCCGTCGAGAAGTTCGACTGGGAACGCGGCTTCAAGTTCTCGACCTACGCAACCTGGTGGATCCGTCAGGCGCTGCAGCGCGCCGTCCAACAGCACGGCCGTACCATTCGCATCCCGCTCGAAGTGGGTGAGCAGCTCCAGCGTCTCGAAGCGACGACGGCTGAGCTGACGTCCATTCTTGCTCGCAAGCCCACCGATGAGGAACTCACTGAGGCGACGGGCATGTCAAAGGCCGAGCGCGAGAACCTGCGTGGTCTCGCAGGCGTCACAGCAAGTCTCGACCAGCCCGCGAGCTCAGACTCAGCAACGACGTTGGGTGACCTCGTCGCGCCGAGCCAGCACGACTGGGTAAACGACATCGAGCAGTCGATGATGAACGACGAGCTGCACGATGCCCTGTCGAAGTTGACGGATCTTCAGCGTGAAGTCTTGACGCTGCGATTCGGTCTCAATGGAGCCACTCCCCTCTCACTGCAGGCAACGGCAACCAAGATGGACATCGGCGTGCGCCGCGTGCGCCGCGCTGAAGACGAGGCCTTGGCGCTCCTTCGCGATGACGCGAGCGTCCTCGCCGCCCACGACGTCGCCTAAAGCTCGAGGTCGCTCGGCACAAGTGCCGCGAGGTCTGGCGGCAAGGGCGCGCTCGTAGCGACCCTCTCATCGGTACGCGGATGTCGAAACGCCAGCGTGGTTGAGTGCAAGAAGAATCGCTCGTCGTCAAGTCGTGCGTCGCGGCGTTGCCCGTAGCGCAGGTCGTTGACGACTGGGTGTCCGATCGTCGCAAGGTGCACGCGGATCTGATGCGTGCGTCCCGTCTCAAGGCGTAGTCGCAGCAAGGTCGCCTTGAACGGGCGATCGAGTCGCGTGATCACCTCGTAGCCCGTGCGCGCGGGACGACCGTCTGAGCGCACCGCCATGAGCGTCGGTGTGCGCGTCGAGCGTCCAATCGGTGCGTCGACGACACCGCGCTCTTCGGTGACGCGACCTTGGACCATGCCCAGGTACGTGCGCTCCATCGTTCGCTCGGAGAGCTGTTCACTCAGGCTGACGAATCCCTCGGGCGTCTTTGCGACCACGAGGAGTCCTGACGTCCCCTTGTCGAGTCGATGCACGACGCCCGGTCGCGAAGGATCCGAGAGACCCTCTGCGCTGAGCAACGCCATCTCCGGGTACCGAGCGAGTAGCCCGGCGACGAGGGTGCCCCCGCGCTGACCCGCGCCCGGATGAACCACCTGACCAGGTGCCTTGTTCACCACCGCGAAATCTGGGTCATCCAACACGATCTCGACGTTCACGCTCGCGTCGGGTGCGACGTCGTCGCTCACCGGTGGAGGGAGCACGGCCACCAAGTGCTGTCCTTCGTCGAGCGGCGTCGAGGGCTTCACGATGACCTTCTGATTCACACTCACCGCACCGCTCGTCAAGACCAGATGCGCTTCTGAGCGCGAGAGCCCAGTGAGCATCGAGAGCACTCGATCGATACGAATGCCATCGAGCGTGCCCGGCAGGATGAGGTCGAGCACCTCGCCGTCAAAAGCGTCGCGCTCGTCGTCGCTCATCGCGCGACCAGCCGATCGCCGCGTACCGCGGCGATCATCAAGATGACGAAGCCGACGGTGATGCAGGCATCGGCGACATTGAACACCGGAAACGTGGACAGGGCAATGAAGTCGGTGACCTCATGCGGCGTGGCGGCAAGGCGATCGATCACGTTGGCGACGCCCCCGCCGATCAAGAGCCCGAAGCCGATCGTCGGCAGTCCTCGATTCGCGTTGATGCCAACCAGCACGACGATCACCGCGATGACGATGGTCGCGACAGTGGTAACCACAGGCCCCGATCTGTTGATCGAAAACGAGATGCCCGAGTTGAACTCCAGACGCAACCAGACAAACCCGAAAACGTGCACGCTGTGATGGGCGAGATCGTGACGCGCCCACGCTTTGGTCGCCGCGTCGATGGCGGTCACCACCAACGCCACCACGATGACGGCGAGATTGAGTCGAAACCTTAGACGCTGGCGCGGCACGACACGCAGGTGAACACCGGCAACTGCGCGCGCAGCCTGGGTTGCGAGATGGGCTCGAAGCATTCGTCGCAACGCCCGTAGCTGCCGTCGTCAATACGTGCAAGTGCGACGTCTATTTCGTCGACCTTCTGGCGAAGCGCCGTGGCGAACTCCTTCAGTTGGTCTCGCTGGATGTCCGACGCGACACTCGAGCCGTCTTCGTCGTCGTACTCGAGACGCTCGCGGTCAACCAGCATCTCATTCGCCTCGGACTCGCTGACGGCGATCTGCGAGGTCGTCGCGGCGCGAGCTTCGAGCAACAGGCCTCGCAGCTCTTCGAGGAACTCGAGATCCTCTGCATAGGGCTTTGAGTGCATCTTGCGTTCGAGCGCCTCAATCCGCTTGCGCTCTTCGGCCTCGCGACGCTCCTGGCGCTTGCGCTCTTCGGCGTCGCGACGCTCGATCTCACGGAGCTTGCGCTGGCGTTCCGCCTCGATCGCTTTGCGCTTCGCATCGATCTCACGCTGCTTCTTGGCTTCGATCGCTGCCTTCTCTTTGGCCTTGCGTGCAATCTCGCGCTCTCTCGCGGCAACCTTCGCCTTGGCCTCTCGCTCCTTCTTCGCCTTCGCGGCGGCAACGGCGCGGGCCTTCTGCTCGGCCGCCTTCTCCTTCGCAAGCGCGCGGGCCTTCGCGTCTCGCTCCTTCTTGGCCTTGGCCGCGTCGAGTGCCTTTTGACGCGCGAGTGCCTTCTGTGCGGCAACCTTCGCCTTGGCCTCTCGCTCCTTGAGTGCCTTTTCGGCGGCGGCGGCCTTCAACTTCTTTGCGGCCGCTGCCTTCTGGGCAGCGGTAGGCACCGCGGGCTTCTTCGCGACCGCTTTCTTTGCCATGGTCTTTGCGGGGACGGGCTTCTTCGCGGCGGTCTTCTTCGCCGGCACGTGCTTCGCTACCTTCTTCGTGGGGGCCTTCGTGACGGTCTTCTTCGCGACCGCCTTCTTGGCTGGGACTTTCTTGACGGGCTTTGCGCTCGACGACATGCTTTACTCCTCGCGTTCCTGGGAACAGTGCTCGCCGAGGCTAGCAGTTAGAGGCGCAATTCCTAGCGATCGTCTCTTGAAGATTGGTCGAACTTAAGAACCTGGGCAATCGTGGGCACCGCCGTCGTGGGATCTTCTTCGTCAGCTGGCGCCGGTGCCGGTGGCGGAACGTCCGCAGGCCGTGGCGACACAGCGGGGCGTGGTGGCGCGCTGCGCGTAGGAGCCGGTGGCGGCGTAGTCGCTGCGGGTGCGGGTGCGGGAGTGGGAGGAGCGGCCGGCGCGTTGCCGTCTGTCTGCAGCGAGTGCTCCACCCAGTGGGTGAACTCAGCTAACACCTGTGCGATGCGCGAGCGCTCGGCCTTCAGTTGACGAGCCAGCGTGTCGACGTCTTCGCTGAGACGCTGCTTGAGGCCATTGAGCCGATTGACTTCGTCTTCAGCGCGGCTGCGCGCTTCGTTGACGATCTCGCGCGCGCGCTCTTGCGCAGCGGCAGTGAACTCGTGCGCCTTGGCTTCGGCTTCGGCTTGCGCGTCTTCGATGAACTTCTGGGCGAGCGCGATCATCGACGTGACCTGTTCCGCCCCGGCGGCGCCCCCGGTACGAATGACCGGCGCCGGCGCTGGCGCGACGGGCGCTGCTGCCACGGGCACAGGGCCGGTCGTGCCACGTGCGTCAAGCTGATTGATGCGCTCGGCCGCTTGACGAAGCTGCTGGCGCTGCTGTTGTGCGAGATCTTTGAGCTGGCGTACCTCGACCGAAAGTCGTTCGAGGAACTCGTCGACTTCATCGACGTTGTACCCCTTCAGCCCGACTTTGAAGGCCACCGTGTCGATGCTGTCGAGGGCCGATGGTGAGTTGTCCGTGCTGTCCATGCAGCCACCCTACCGCTGGAGACTCAAGCGGTCGAACGGAATCGTCACCTCAAATTACGACGTTGATCACCTCGAGCAAGATGACTGCGACGAGCACCGACAGATCGATGCCGACACCACCGAAGCTCGGTCGCGGCAGGATCGCACGCAACGGACGCAGCACCGGTTCAGTGAGTCGCGCCAAGAAGCGCTTGGTCGCGGCGAGTCCACCTTGAGAGTTTTGGCTCGGAAACCAACTCAGCAGCGCCGCAATGATGAGGATCCAGATGTAGATCGTGATCAGGTCGTGAATGAGGATCATGCTTGGTCATACGCGTGATAGTTCGCCGCGCGAAGTCGCTCTTTCATCTCTGGCCCCACGTGCATGCCTTGGGGGCTAATCAGATACACACCACGAATCAACATCTCGATCTTTGCGTTCATTGCGTACGCGGTACCCGCGGTGAAGTCGACGAGCCGTCGAGCGAGGCCCGGATCGACGTCGAGGGTTGCGAGCACGACGGCGCGGTTGGCGCGCAGCAGGTCGGTGATGCGACGCGAATCGTCGTAGTTCTCGGGCGAGACGATCGCCACGTCACGCTCACGTTCCGGACCGGCCGACTGAGAGCGGCGCGGCGCGTTCGGGTTCGCGATCGGGCGCACCCGGCTCACGCCGTTGGAACCTTCGAGTACCGAGATGGGAGCGCCCCTCGAAGGTCCAAGTTGACCCCCTGGTTGGCGAAAAGGCGACGGGTTGGCCGGCTGGGTAGTGAAGGTGCGGGCGGCCGGGGTCGGGGTGGGCGCCCATTCAGGCTCAAACTCCTCGGGCTGCTCGGAAAAGGGCCGTGGCGCGTTGCTCGGGCCGTAGTCGCCGTAGTCGTCTTCTACGAGTCCGAGGAATCCGAGAAACCCTCGTAACTTTTCTTTCATCCGCGTCTCCTTGGCAATACGCCCGGCACCATGTTAGGCCAGTGCGCCCAGTGGCTGTCGGGGACCGAAGATCGCGCGTCCAAGGCGCAGTTCGGTTGTGCCCTGTTCGAGGGCAATTTCCAGGTCTTCGCTCATGCCCATGGAACGCTCCTTCAGCCCGAGTTGGTTGGCGAGCGCGGCTGTCTCCGCGAACGCCGCTCGCGTTCGCGCCTCGCCGGGAGGAGCCACCACCATCAAACCTCGAACGTTCAAGTTCAACTCTCGAGCGCGTTCCACCAAACCCTCAACTTCCTCGGGCAGGGCACCGTTTCTCTCGGCGGCACCTGTGAAATCGACCTGAACGTCGATCGTCGCGCCCGCTTTGACAGCAGCGATCTTGTCCAGCTCCTTTCCTCGCGAGACGCCGCTCAACACCTCGGCGCAGCCAAGCGCCCGGGCAATCTTGTTCGTCTGCAGCGCCCCAAGAAAGTGCCAGGTGACGTCGGTCTCGGCAAAGGTCGCTCGCTTGGCGCAGAGCTCATCGACGTAGTTCTCGCCAAAGTCGCGCAGTCCGAGCGAGTAGGCGGCGCGCACTTCGTCGATTCCAAAGGTTTTGGTCACCGCCACGATTCGAACGCTGGCAGGATCCTTGCCAGACGAGGCGATGCGCCGATGCACCTCGTCGAGGTTCGCGCTCACGCGCTCGATGAGGTCCTCGCTAGCGGAGGAAGCTGGGAAGGTCGTCATCGCCACCGACGTCAAAGAAGTCGTCGCCCGTGGAGGTGAAGATATCGCTGCGCGGACCCTCGGTCATCGAAGGCTCCGACGTCGTCTTCGGACTGTTCGCGTCAAAGCCCGCCGCGATGACGGTGACGCGCACGGCTTCGCCCACCGAATCGTCGATCACGCTGCCAAAGATGATGTTCGCATCGGGGTGAGCGACCGAGTGAATGATCTCTGCCGCTTGGGTGACCTCGCTCAACGTCACGTTCGGCCCGCCGACGATGTTCATCAAGATGCCGCGCGCGCCGTCGATGGACGCTTCGAGCAGTGGCGAAGTGATCGCGGCACGCGCCGCGTTCACTGCACGACCCTCGCCCGTCGAGCTCCCCACACCCATGATCGCGGTGCCGGCGTTTCGCATGACAGTGTTGACGTCGGCGAAGTCGGTGTTGATGAGACCGGGCACCGTGATGAGATCGGTCACGCCTCGCACCGCAGAGAGGAGCACATCGTCGGCGATCTTGAACGCGTCGAGCATCGATGTGTCGGGTGCTGTCACCGAGAGCAGGCGGTCGTTGGGAATCACAATCAGCGTGTCGACCTTGTCGCGAAGCAGCTGAATGCCTTTTTCAGCCTGAGTCGCTCGACGCTTGCCCTCAAAGCCAAACGGTCGCGTGACGACCCCGATGGTCAAGATCCCAAGTGCCCGGGCAATCTCGGCGACGACGGGTGCAGCCCCAGTGCCCGTCCCCCCGCCCTCGCCGGCGGTAATAAAGACCATGTCGGTGTCCTTTAGGGCTTCTTCGATTTCACCGCGATGGTCCTCGGCCGCCTGGCGCCCTACTTCAGGGTCGCTGCCCGCGCCGAGTCCGCGCGTCAGCTGGCGTCCGATGTCGATCTTGAGGTCAGCCTCAGAGAGAAGCAGCGCCTGAGCATCCGTGTTGGCCGCGATGAACTCGATGTTTTTCAAACCGGAAGTGATCATCCGGTTAACAGCGTTCGCGCCACCACCACCAACGCCGATTACCTTGATAACGGCGTGGTAATTGCTCTGACTGAGACTCATGGGCTCCCCTTGGTTATCTCTTCTATTGTTACCGCCTTCGCGGGGGCGGCGCGGCGAACAAGTCATTGAAGGCTAGTCAGTGCCTAGTTTTTGGTCAAATGCCAGGGTTTTCACGAGTTCGATGGTGGTGTCACTGCGAGCTCGTCAGGCACCGTCACGTCGACAACGTCGCCGGGTTGCAGCGTGCTATGTGCGATCACCGACGCGACCGCCACGAACTTCGCATGCAGGTTGTTTGCCGGGCCGAGAATGAACGTCAACGGAGTTGTCATCTGCAGCGTGACCGAGCCTTGTGCGTCATCGGTGATGACCGACACCTGGCTCGAAAAGGCTCGTGGCAATTGACTCGCCACGTACGCAGCGCCGCGACCGGCGACGCCAAAGGGCCAGCTGGACGACGCCGGATGGAGGTACTCGAGCGTTGGCAGGTTCTCATGCAGCGGCGCTCGCCCAAGCGAGCTCCCGTACTGATCGACGTAGTCGAGCACGTGCGCGGCGTTAAAGGCAACGGCGACCGCCACGTTCTCGTGCACCGTCACGACGACGGTGTTGGGCCAGTGCTTCTGCAGCGACACGGAGTGAATCCAGGGAAAGCTCGAGAGGCGTCGCTCGATCGACGCGTCACTCAATCCCACCATCGACGGGTGCGCGAGCAGTCCCGACGCATCGAGCACGGCAGTCGTTGGTTCGTGGTGCACGCCGATCAGCGTCACGTGCTCGACGCGAAAGTAACTCTGGCGAAACGTCCACTGACCCACGACGACAAGCATGGTCACCACGAGACCGATGACGAGCAGCCACTTCGTCATCCGACGAAGCCCTCTTCGCGGTGGTCGAACGTCGCGACGCTCGACCGGGGTCTGGACGACGCGGCGTTCATGACGAGCGGTGGCGACGCGGCTCACGATTACTCGAATCCGATCAGGCGGTTCTCGACGATCAGCTCGAGGCCGGCGTAGTCGCGCACCCGCTCTCGTACTGCGTTTATCAGGTTGAACACGTCGCGAGCGCGTCCATCGGGCTCGGCCTGGATGAAGTTGGCGTGCTTCTCGCTCACGTACGCACTGCCCCACCTCATTCCCTTGCAACCGGCCGCCTCGACAAGTCGAGCCGCGAAGTCACCGGGCGGATTACGAAAGACGCTGCCCGCGTTGGCGCCACCCGGCTGGTGTTCACGGCGCCAGCGCACGATCTCCCGCAGGCGCTCATCCGCGTCGTTCGCGTTCCCTCGAGCGAGTACCAGGCGCACCGAGACCACGACGTCGCTCGCGCCGATCGCACTCGTGCGATAACCGAGCTCCAGCTGATCCTTCAGCCATCTGGTGGTTCCGCCCTCACGCCACACGTCGGCGCTCTCGATCGATCCGGCGAGGTCGTCACCGTGGCCTCCCGCGTTCATGGCCACCGCACCGCCGAACGTGCCGGGCACTCCTACCGCCCACTCGAAGCCGACGACGCCCTCCTTGGCGAGTCGCCGTGCGGCGATCGGAAGGTCGAGGCCCGCGCCCGCGTCGACGATAACGCGACCTTCACTGTCTCGCCACGTGAGTTCGGCGAGCTCGCCTTCGAGGTGCAGCGCCAGCAGCTCATGTTCGCCGTCATCGATGAGCAGGTTCGAGCCGTTGCCGATCGTGAGGAGCGCGAGTCCCGTCGCGCGCATCAGAGGACCGAGCTCGTCAAGATCCGACGCCGTGGCGACGCTCACGAAGAGTCGCGCACTGCCGCCGACGCGGTAGGTCGTGCGCGGACCGATTGGTTCGTGTTCGCGCACGCGCGCACCACCCAGTGCCACCAGCTCATCGATCGCCGTCACGAGACACCTCCCAGCAACGTGTCGATGATCGAGCCGACATCGCCGGCACCGAGGACGAGAATGGCGTCGCTGTCGTCACTCAATTGTTCGAGCAACTCGCTCACAACGCTCAGATCGCTGCTATAGAGCGTGTCGAGGGTCGGGTCGAATCGCTGCAGCGCCTCGGCAATGAGCTCACCGGTCACCCCCGTCGGATTCTCTTCACCAGCGGTGTAGATGTCGGTCACGATCACGTGCCGCGCGCCTTCGAAGGCGCTCGCAAACTGCGTGGCAAGAGCGAGGGTGCGCGTCACGCGATGCGGCTGAAAGACCACGGTGACTCGTTCGTAGCCCGCGGCCTGGGTCGCTGCCAACATGGCCGCGATCTCACCGGGCAGGTGCGCGTAGTCGTCATAGACATCGATGCCACGCCACGAACCCCGGTACTGGTATCGCCGAGGCGCCCCCACGAAGTTCGACAGCCCTCGCGCGATCGCGTCGGCACTGATGCCGACCGAACTGGCGAGCGCGGCAACAACCGCGGCGTTCGCGACGTTGTGCGCCCCCGACACGCGCAGCGTCACATCAAAGGAGTCGTGCGGCCCGTCCAGGTGGAACGACGCGCCACGCCGTTCGAGCTCGACCGAGGACACGCGCCATGCGTCGGCGGCGTTTGTCCCGACGAAGATCACATCTTTCCGACCCGTGGCAACGCGGCGCGCCCCGGGGTCGTCGCCCCAGACCGCGACGGGGCCGCTCGTTCGCGCGATCAGGTCGGCAAATCCCGCCTCGAGTGCGTCCAGCGTCCCGTAGTAGTCGAGGTGATCGGCTTCGACAGCGAGAATCCCGAGTGCGTAGGGACTGAGCTCGGAGAACGTGCCGTAGCTCTCATCCACTTCGACGATGAGGTCGCCTTCGCCCCAATGGCCCTGTGCGCCAACGCCGAGCACCGGCGCGCCGACGAGCCAGCCGTCGTCGCGCCCCGCCGCGAGGGAGACCTGAACCATCATCGACGTCGCCGTCGTCTTGCCGTGCGTGCCAGTGAGTCCGATCACGCGCTTCATCTCGGCGAGTTCGCTGAAGGCCCGCGCGCGTGGCATCAGCGCGGCGCCCTGCTCGCTCGCGGCCACCAACTCCACGTTGTCAGCCCTGACCGCGGGTGACCAGAGGACGATCTCGGTGCCTGCGACGTTGCCAGCGTCGTGACCGGCGAAGGTCGTCACGCGACGGCCGCGAAGCTCTTCAAGGATCGGCGCGTCCCTCGAGTCACTCCCGCTCACGATCGCACCCATCTCGGCGAGCAGCATGGCCAGAGCGCTCATGCCCGCGCCGGCGACCCCGACCACGTGCACGCGACGTCCGGGAGCGAGCGATGTCATGACGAGCCTCGAACGTCGAGCACGACCTCAGCGATGGCCTCGGCGGCGTGAGGGTGCGCCAGTGATCGGGCACCACCTTCCATGGCGAGTCGCGTCGCGGGATCGGTGATCTCATCGAGCACCAGGGCGAGCGCTTCGCCGGTGCACTCGTCGTCGCGCAGCACCAGGGCGCCGCCCGCGGCCGCGACCGCGAGTGCGTTCTTCATCTGGTGATCGTTTGGCGCACCGGGCAGTGGCACGAGCACCGAAGGGATGGCGAGCGACGTAAGTTCGGCGACCGTGATCGCTCCTGCGCGGCACACGGCGACGTCGGCGACGCCCCACAGCTCAACCATGTCGCCAAAGGCGCTCACGCGATAGTCGAGGCCGCTGGTCATCGGACTGGTGCCCAGGAACTCGTCGTAGTCGCGCCGACCGGTGACGTGCAAGATCGCTCGATCAGTTCGCTCCGCCCACTCGCGCGCGAGCTCTCGCACCGCGAGGTTCACCCTCGTCGAGCCGAGAGAGCCCGTCATGACCACCACAACATCACGGTCGGACTCGATCGGCGGCACGAAGGACGCCTTCGCCCTCTCTCGCGCGGTCAGTGAGCGGTCGATGTCCTCGATGGTCCGACGCAACGGCGCTCCCGTCACGACGACGTTGTCGCCCTCTTCATAGAACGCGCAGCACCGCCTGGTGGCATAGCGCTGAAAGAACCGATGAGCGGCTCCGGGTGTTGCGTCGAACTCAACCAGGACGAGTGGTGCGTGCCAGACGACCGCGGCGAAGGAGACTGCAAACGAGGCATAGCCGCCGACCGAGACCACCGCCGACGGGCGCCAGCGACGCACGAGCACCAGCGCCATCGCGACGGCCGTGACGAGACCGACGATCGCGCCAAAGTTGATCACCGCGTCGCGCGGCAGCACTGATCGGCGAATGCCTCGACCCGGGAGCAGCGTGAGCGCGACGTCGCCGCGCAGCAGCTGGGCCTCTTGGCCGCGGCGACTGCCGACGTAGCGAAGTTCGATCGGTCGGAGTCCGCGCTCGCGCAGCGCTTCAGCAACGGCCTGCATCGGAAACACGTGGCCGCCTGTGCCGCCCCCAGTGATGACGACGGGACCACTCACTAGTACTCCTGAGGATGGCGGCCCGGGCTGCGACGATCGACGCGGCGCGGGTCGACGCGGCGGGGAGCAGCCCGGCGGGCGTCGGCGCGACGAGGTTCGTCGAGGCGCGACGGACGAGCACCCGCTCGCGGTCGCTCGATCGCCGCGCGGAAGTTGCTCACTCGGTGCTCTCGAATGGTGAGGTCCCCGGTTCGAGAACGGTCGTTGGCGATGTTGTACAAGATGCCGACTGCCGCGAGTTCGGTGATGAGCGCGGTTCCTCCATACGAGAAGAACGGTAACGGGACGCCCGTCACCGCCCACCATCCCACGACCGAAGCGATGTTGATGAGCGCTTCGACCACGATCCACGTGGTGATGCCGACCGCCATGAGCCGGTACACCTGATTGGAGCAGCGCTGGGCGATGCGCACCGAGACCATAAGGAACGCGATGAACAGCGCGATCACTGCCAGCGAACCGACAAGGCCCAACTCTTCACCCACGATCGTGAAGATGAAGTCAGTGTGGGGGTTGGGCAAGAGTCCCCACTTCTCGCGGCTGTGCCCGAGTCCCAGACCGGTGACGCCGCCGGCACCGAGTCCGATTCTCGACTGCAGCAGCTGATAGCCGTTGCTGAGCAGGTTGGTATTGGGGTGAAGGAATGAGAAGAAGCGTTTGGCCGAATACGGCTCGAACAACAGGTAGGCGCCGACCGCCGCGCCGGTGAGGGCAAGCACCCATCCGATCAGCTGGCGCGAGAGGCCAGCGACCGCCAGCATCGCCACGGCGATGATGAGCACCACCGACGCCGTTCCGATGTCGGGCTCGAGGACGATGAAGCCACATCCGATCCACACCGGTGACGTCCAGATGAGCAGCTGCTTCCAGTTGTTCAGTTCGTCGTGGTGGTGCGCGACGAGCCACGCGATGAACAGCACGACGCACAACTTGAAGAGCTCCGATGGCTGGAGGTCGATGACGCGAAGGTTGAGCCAGCGCTTGCCCCCGTTCGCCGTAATACCGACAGCCTTCACCGCGAGCAGCAACACCAGTCCGCTGGCGACTATGAGCGGCGCACTCTTCACGAGTCGCTCGAGACGGACCCGAGCGCCGAGGTAGAGGGCGAAGACACCAAGACACAGGTAGGCGATGTCGTGGATCATGATCGAAAAGGCCGTGCCCCCGTCGGCCGCGGACTGACCTTCGCTCGCCGACGCCACGAAGATCGTGCCGAACACGACAAGCGCCGTCGTCACGGCGAGCAACATGCGCCCGAGCGCGTTGCCGCGCGGCAGCCGTTGCCAAAGGCCCCGGGGTTGGTACGTGGGGATCTGACGCTCTTCACGCGTCGCCATCACACCACCTTCGCGATCTTGAGAAAGTCACCGTAGAAGATCCCGAGGCCCAACATGGCGAGGAGGCCCGCGAGGATCCAGAAACGAATGAGCACCGTCGTCTCAGGCCAACCGCGCAGTTCGAAGTGATGGTGAAAGGGCGCCATGCGAAAGATGCGCCGTCCAAAGAGTCGAAAGCTGAACACTTGCAAGATCACCGACATCGTCTCGGCAACGAACAGACCGCCGATGATTGGAAGTAAGAGGTCAAGGTTCATCAGCAAGCAGAGGGCACCGAGGCCGGTTCCCACGGCAAGCGAGCCGGTATCGCCCATGATGATGCGCGCGGGCGGCGCGTTCCACCACAGAAAGCCGAGGCAGGCGCCGACGAGCCCGACCGCGACGAGGCCGAGGTCGAGCGAGGAGTGCAGGTGATAGATCGCGAAGTGGCGAAACTGCCAGTAGCCAATGATCGCGAGCACGCCGAAGCAGAAGGTCGCCGATCCCGCCGCGAGACCGTCGAGACCATCGGTCAGGTTGACCGCGTTGGAGGTCGCGATGATGATGATGGCGGCAAGAAAGAACCATCCCACCGACGTCAGACTCCAACCCGGCAGCGAGAAGCGCGTGAAGGAGAGCGCGGTCGAGGTGTGCACCCACGTGAGTGCGAGGATCGCGAAAGCAGCGGCGATGGCGAGCTGGCCGACCAGCTTGGCACGCTTGTTGAGGCCGAGGTTTCTCGCGTTGCGAATAGCGAGGTAGTCGTCCACGAGCCCGAGCAGTGCCGACGCCACGATGACGAGCACGACCAGGATCCCCGAACGCGTGAAGACGACCGCGGTGCCAATGTGGCCCATGGCGTAGCCCATGACGGCGGCGAACACGATGATCACACCGCCCATGGTGGGAATGCCAGCTTTGTGTTGGTGGGCCGGACCATCCTCGCGAATGTGGTGCCCCAGAGAACGCGCGCGCTGGTAGCGAATCCACACCGGGGTCAGCAGGAGCGCGAGAATGAAGGCGACGCCTCCGGACTCCATCAAGCTCAACACGACGTGCTCCTCAACAGCTCTTTCGCGATCTCGCGATCGTCCAGGGGAATCACGAGATCGCCCACCGTCTGGGTCGACTCGTGGCCCTTGCCCGCGATGACCACCACGTCGCCCGCGCGAGCCCGGCCGATGGCTTGGCCGATGGCCTCTCTTCGGTCGCTCTCGCGAACAACCTGCGCACCCGACCCGACACCCGACATCACAGCATCAATGATGGCATCTGGCATCTCGGATCGAGGGTTATCCGAGGTCACAATGGTGAGGTCGGACGCGCGTGACGCGGCGCGACCCATCTCGGGACGCTTCGAACGGTCTCGATCGCCACCCGCGCCAAAGACTGTGATAAGTCGACCTTCGGGTTGCAGCACGCGCACGTCACCGAGCAGCCGATCAAGTCCCTCGGGCGTGTGGGCGTAGTCGACGATGACGGTAATGCCCCGTCCGTAGAGGACGTCGAAGCGTCCGGGCACCGAGCGCACGTCCGCCATCGATGCGGCGATCAGGGTGTCGTCCGCGCCAAGGGCGCTCATGATCGCCATTGCCATGAGCGCGTTGTCGACGTTGTAGCCGCCCACGAGCGGCGAGTTCACGAGATGTCCCCGCCAGAAGAACGTCGAACCGCGCAGCGAGCTCAGCACCTCGCTCGCGTCGCTGCGTGACACGCGCGTCGTCGGTAGCTCGGTGAGCCCGACCAGTCGCTCGCCGTGGGGGTCGTCGACCCAGATCACGGCGTGCTTGGCGTGCTCCTCGCGAAACAGACGCGCCTTCGTCAAGAAGTACTCTTCCATCGTGCCGTGGTAGTCGAGATGGTCGTGGCTCAGGTTGGTGAACGCGGCCACACAGAAGCGAAGCCCTTCGATGCGCCGCTGATCGATCGCGTGGCTCGAGACCTCGAGGGCGATCACCGAGTGGCGACGTTCGGGGTCGAAGCTGGCGACCAGCTCAGCGAGCGTGCGGTAGAGCTCGGGACCGGCGGGCGTCGTTCGCTCGTTCGTCAGCGTTCCGATGCTCGCTGCGTTCCAACCCATGACATCGGCGAGCGCCGCGAGGATGGTCGTCACGCTCGTCTTGCCGTTCGTGCCGGTAACCCCAACGAGCTTGGCTTTCGTTTCGGGATGGCCGACGATCGTCGCGCTGGCGTGCGCAAGCAGCGCGGGCAGCTGGGACGCCGGAACCACGATCACGGGCGCGTCGAGGTCGATCTTGACGTCGCCCACGACGCATTCGGCACCGAGGGCAACGGCCTCGCGAGCGAACGCGACCCCGTGCTGGTTGGTGCCGGGCATCGCAAAGAACAGCGCGCCCGGTCCGCACCGTCGCGAGTCGTTCTCGACGCGCGAGATCTCGAGGCTGCTCGTCGCGACGTCCAGCGAGACGTCATCGAGGATGTCGCCGAGCTGCATCAGGTCACATCCGAGGAGATCTTGGCGGCAGCTCCGGTCAAGGGCTTTTGCACCGCACCGTTGGAGGGGATGCCGTAGTGGTGCAGTGCGTAGGACATGATCTCTTGGAACACCGGCGCCGACACGCTGGCGCCGTAGATGTCGTTCAGCGGTCGCTCGATCACGACAATCGTCGAGAACGTCGGATTGTTCGCTGGCGCGAAGCCGACGAAGCTCGCGTTGTAGTAGTCGGTGAGCTGGTCCTTGCCCGGGAAGGGGATGGTCGCCGTGCCGGTCTTGCCCGCGACCTCGTATCCCGGAATGATGGCTTCAGTGCCGGTGCCATCAAGGACGACCTGCTCGAGCAGCTTCACCATGGTCGCGTCCACGCTCGGTGAGAGGACCTCGTGCGTGGCGCTCGGCTCGGTCGCCTTGAGGGAGCCGTTGGCGTCGACGTACGCACGAACCAGCTTGGGTTCGATGAAGACCCCATTGTTCGCAATGGCGTTGTACGCGTCGAGCACCTGAATGGCGGGCACCGCGTCCACTTGGCCGATCGGCAAGGCTGCTTGGTCGCTCCCCTCCCAGTTCGACGCGTTCACGAGCAGACCATTGGTCTCGTCGGGAAAGTTGAGCGACGTGGGCTGGCCGAATCCGAGCCGCTGCACCTGCGCCAAGATCCCCGCCTCGCCCACGCGCGCTCCGATCTCATAGGTGCCGATGTTGGACGACTGCGCGAGAATCTGGGTCGCCGTGAGGTGCTCGAGGCCGTGGTACTCCGCATCGTGGAAGAGCCGTCCGTCCACGTACTTGGAGTACGGCACCGTGAAGACAGAGCTCGGTGTGATGAGTCCGGCCTGCAGGGCTGCGGAGAAGGTGACGACCTTAAAGACGGACCCCGGTTCATACGCCTGAGAGAACGGCAAGTTGTTAATGGTCTGTTGAATCCCGGCGTAGCCAACATTCTTACCCCACGACGCGATAGGCCCCAGGGCTCCGGCGTTGGTCTTAGTGTTGACGAGGGACGCGTCAGCGAGAATCTGGCCGGTCTTCACATCCATGACCACGGCGAGCCCGCTGAGCGCGTCCATCGTTTTCATCTGACGCGCCAGGTCACGTTCGGCGACGTACTGCAGCGACGAGTCGAGGGTGAGCTCGAGCCCCACTCCAGGCTTCGCCTTCTTGATGACCGTGGCCGTCGATGCGGGCAACGCGACGCCGGTCGCGGAGACGTACTCACGCGTGATCCCCGTCTGTCCCGCCAGCAGCTTCTGATACTGATACTCGAGTCCCGAGGTCCCCGATTCACTCGCGTTGACACCACCAAGCAGCGACGTCGCGAGCGTGCCATCGGGGTACGTGCGCACCGAAGAGTTCTGTACGACCACGCCGGGAAAGGCGAGGGACGACACCCGTCGACCATCGTTCAAGTTGAGCGCGTTGTTCACGACGACGTAGCCGCTGTGACGTGAGAGCATCGGGGTGAGCTTGGCCACCGGCACATCCACGAGGGGCGACATGGCCGCCGCTTCGGTACTCGGGTGCTTGATCTGGAAGTCATCAGCGATGACCAGCGATGTCGGCCGCGACACCGCGAGGGTCTGTCCGTATCGGTCGTAGATGCCTCCGCGCAGCGCCGTTGTCGTCAGGTCTTCTCGAACCTGCTCGACGGAGAGCTTGGCGTAGTGCGCGTGATCGGCGACCTGCAGCAAGACAAGTCGAGCACCCAGGGCTACGAAGCACGCCGCCATGATGGCGCGTAGAAGGAGCAGCCGACGGGGCCCGGACGACTTCACGCGCACCACATCTCGCTGACTACGTGTTCGGGTGTGGGTGGAGGTTTGGTGGACGCTCACCGCAGCGTCCTTGATGTAGCCGGTGCGTAACCCGAGAACTTCGGAAGCGGCAATGGCGCATCAAGTGACGTGGACGGTATTTGCGTGACCGACGTGGGGTCCACCAAGTGAAAGGCCCCCGCCTTCGTCGCAATCAGACTTGGCGCAGACAGGTCGGACAGCGAACCAACGTTCTCCGCGTAGGTCGACTGATCTTGGAGCAACTGGCTTTGGAGCGTGTGGATCTCTATCTGGCGGTTCGCCTCGAACATCGAGCCGCCAAGCGCGACCGCAAGAGCGAGGACGATCACGACGGCCGCCTTGCGCGTCGAGCGCGTGCCCCGCCACTGGCGCGTGGCTTCCGCTCGGCGAGGCGCCGCGGCAACGTGCGTCTTGGGGCGAGCAGGCGCCGCGGGCCGCGGCAGCGTCGAAGGGCGCGCGGGCGCCCGGCGCGTGTCGTCGATTCGGCGCGGAAAACTGATCACACTCACGGAGCGACCTTTCGGGCAATGCGCAGCCGCGCCGAGCGAGCGCGGGGGTTCTCCGCGATCTCCTGCGCGCTCGCGAGTTGAGCACTGGCTTTAAAGACGTGAACTCGAGGTATCGCGCCGCAGACACAACCGAGCTCGGGGGCACAACGACACCCGCCGCTCTGCTCTTCGGCGAAATAAGCCTTCACGGTGCGGTCTTCCCCCGAGTGGTACGAGATGACCGCGATCACTCCCCCGACGCTGAGAGCGTCAAGGGCCGCGATCAGTCCTTCGTCGAGTTGACCTTCTTCACCGTTGACGGCAACTCGCAGGGCTTGAAAGACACGGGTCGCCACATGGCCGCGGCGCCGGGCGGCCTTGGGCACCGCGCGCTCGACCGCCTCACTCAACTCGCTGGTCGTTCGAGGGTGACGCTCATTGATCGACTTCGCGATGGCTCCCGCGAATCGACCCTCACCATGTGCGCGCAATAACCGCCCGAGCTCGTGCTGATCGACACGAGCGAGAAGTTCGGCTGCCGTCTCGCCGGACGTGGGATCCATCCGCATGTCGAGTGGTGCGTCGGCGCGAAACGAGAAGCCCCGACCAGTCTCGTCCAGCTGGTGCGAGGAGACGCCGAGGTCCATCAAGATCCCGACGATGTCGCTGTCCCCGATGAACTCCGCTTGGCGCACCACGACGTCGCCGAGCTCGGCGAAGGTCGCCTTCACGACGAGAGCGCGGTCACCGAATGGCTCGAGCCGCGCTCGCGCCTCGCTCAGCGCCGCCGGGTCGCGGTCGATGCCAAGGACTCGGAGTTGGGGTGCCGCCCGCATCAACGCTTCGGCATGGCCCGCGCCGCCCACGGTGGCGTCGACCACTACGCCAGCCGGTTGGCCAGCAAACAACTCGACGATCTCTGTCGCGAGTACCGGTTCGTGAAATCGCTCCTGGGCCATCCGCAGCCTTTCAATCGCGACAACGGGCGAGAGAGCGGAGGAGGATTCCCGTCTCGCTGTCGCGATTGCCAGGCTGCGCGTGGTCCGCGGCCGATAACGCTCTGCTGCTCCCGTCACTAGTCACTGCCCTGCTTGAACATCTCCTCTGCGGCGTCCACCTTCTCGGCATACGTCTCGGGGTTCCACAGCTCGACGTGGTCAATGGCGCCAACGACGAGCACATCCCCTGAGAGTTGGCCGTAGTCACGGATCGACGTCGGTAATGCGAAGCGCCCCTGCTTGTCGAAGTCCACGCTCCAAGAGTTCGAAGCCCAGTAACGCATCTGCTGACGCGCCGACGCGCCGCCGAGTCGACTGAGCTGCAGCCACTCTTCGTTCTGGCGCGAAAACTCACCGGGCGTCCACAGTGCCACGCAGCCTTCAGTCGCCGGGCTGAGGTGACCGCCGCGCTCGAACTCGGGACGAAACTTCGAGGGCAGGATCAGTCGACCTTTCACATCCAGCATGTGCTGAAACTGGCCGACAAAACCGAGCATTTCCATCCTCCCGTGGGCTCACCACTCTCCCCCACTTCGTGACACATTACACCACTTCTCGCCACTCTTCTCCAAAATCGTCGCGGTTTTGATCCAAATGAGCGAGGTCGCTCCCGTCGACTCTGACGAAGCGATCACACGTTCGTAACGGGTCACGCGGAAGCGTTGGAGCGTGACCGCGGGTGAGACCGAAGGAGGAGCGAAGCGACCGCTACAAAGAGCTACGTGATGACCACGTCAACGTGGTCCGATGGCGCGCTCAGCGTGCGCAGTTGCGCCCCGATCGCGATTGGGTCAACAGTTTGCAGCGTCGACAACGCCTCATGATCGAGAGCGTCGTCGAGTCCCGGCGGGACTATGGCGAGGTACTCAAGTACGTCCGTCGTCGGCTCGGCGTGAAGGATGGTTGACACGAAGACACCTTCGCGTACTCGCCACTGCGTGACGCCCACGGCCTTTCGGCCCTTGACGAACACCTCACCCGGGCCGCGACCGGCAAAACAGACGACTCGGTGAGCCACTTCGCCTTCCAGGCGTCCTTCGTGGACCTCAACGTCGTCCACCGAGGTGCGAAGCGCCTGCGCCCACCATTGGCCGACCCGGACCGAACTCACGTGCACGTCGTGACTCCAACGCTCGTTGTCGTGAGGGATCCACCAGTCGACCCAGAGGTCGTCGGGGCGAACCAGCACGAGCCCTCCTCCGCCGCGGCGGCGGCGAAGCGGGATCTGACCACGCTTTCGAGCGTCGAGCACGCTGGCCGCTTGGCTTCCTCCGAGCACGAGGGTCGCGCGTTCGGTGCGCACCATAAACATGGTGGCTACGTCGAGGCGTCGAATCGAGCTGTAGTCGTAAAGATCCTCAACAATCACGACGCGCGCGGCAGGTACGGAGCCCACAGCGGATCGGGGTCGGGTACGTGCCGCCAGCGCCACCACGGGCCATCGGGCACCCGCGGTTCAAAGTGCATCCGCCACCCGATCTCTTCGAGGAGACGGTCACCCTTCAGCATGTTGTGACGTCGACAGGCTGCCACCACGTTGGTCCACTCATGCCGCCCACCGCGTGAGCGTGGCACCACATGGTCGATCGTGTCGGCGTGCTCGAGGCAGTAGGCGCAGCGATAGCTGTCGCGCAGCAGCAGCGACCGGCGCGTCAGCGGCGGCGTGCGAATCTTGCTCGGCAGCTTCACCATGTCGTGCAGACGAACGATGGCGGGAATTTCGACGACGATGCTCGCCGAGCGACAGACCTCGGGTTCGTCAGGCATTGCGATGGCCTCGGCTCGACCCGCGAGCATCAACACGACGGCGCGGCGTTCAGAGACCAGCTGCAATGGTTCGAAGGTTGCGTTGAGTAGGAGGACGCGACTCATCAGGAAAACCTATCGTCCCACTCGTTGTCGATCGGACCATTTCGCGAACTCGACGATCTCTCGAACGTTCGTCGAACCCTTCGGTGATCCGGTCGCCGTCGCGAGTCGAAAGTGCCAGTACGCGCGAGAAGGCAGCGGAAGAAACGGCGCGCGGCGCCACCAGTTGGTCGCGCGAAGTCGCCAGAGCGCGCGTAGCAACAGACCCGTGTCCGCGGGCTGTGTAAGCAGATGCCCCGCGATGCCTTTCGTATCGACACCGATCATGACGCGCCCCGCCACGCGACGAGTGCGGCGCCGAGAATCGGCCCATCAGTGCCGAGTCCGGAACGACGTACGTCGATGTCGTGGGAGTACGAGAGCATCGCCACACTTCGTGCCGCCTTCGTGGCTTCGTCGAAGAACTCATCGCCATAACCGAGTGCCACGGAGCCAGCGACGTAGCAGTAGTGATAGTCGAGAACGGACGCCAACGTACCTACCGCGCGCCCGACGAGTTGCCCGGTTCGCTGTCGCGTCGCCTGATCGGCTTCGCTCGCCGGACGACCCGTTCGCTCTTCAATCGCGTGTCCGGAGGCTTCGGCTTCGAGACAGCCGTAGGCACCGCACGAGCACAAGGCGCCGTTCGGCACGACGTTGAGGTGACCGATGTGTCCCGCGTTACCACTGTCACCGTCGAGGAGTCGACCGTTGAGGACGATGCCGCCCCCGACACCAGTCGAGACGACCATCGAGAGATAGGAGCGCTGTCCTCGCGCTGCACCGAACACACCTTCGGCAAGTGCCAACGCGCGCGCGTCGCCGTCCACATAGACCGGAAGTTCAAGTGCGTCACGAAGCGCGGCGCGAAGCGGAAACTCTCGCCACGACGGGATGTTGAGCGGCGAGACCGTTTCACCACCGAACGTCATCGGACCGGCGCACCCCACACCGACAAGCTCGACAGGGAAATCAGCCTGAAGGTCACGCACGAGTTGAACGATTCCATCGAAGAGATTCTCCGCGTGATCGACAACCTCGAGGCGGGCGCGGGCGACAAAGGTGCCGTCCGGCTCCACGACGGCGACGTCAACCTTCGATGCCCCTATGTCAACCGCCAAACACGGAGACGCGCTGAGCACGTCTCCGACGACGGTCATTCGCTCTTGTGACGGTGACGCGACAACCAGTCGCGAAGCGAACTGGTACGGGGACCAAAGTTCGCGTGGGCGTCGTCGCCCTGGCCACGTGTGATGTCTTGCCAGGACGCCTTCCCCAATAGCCGAGCGTTGCGCTCAACCACCACTGCGGAAACAAACATCAATGCCACACCTACGAGTCCGAGGAGGACCGAGTGCGAAAAAAAGAGTACGAGAATGGCGAGGCCCGCGATGAATCCGGCAACACCCCAGCGCACGCGCCGACCACTGTGCGAGTAAATATTCGTCTCGCGAACGTTCTTGGCGAAACGGGGGTCCTGCTTTGACAGGGACTCTTCAAGTTCGGCCAGGATTCGCTGCTCGTGGTCTGACAGGGGCATCACGACTCCTTCCGTTACTCCCAACCCGTACTTTATCTTTACCCGCGTAATATTCGCACGTCGCGACCGACCAATCCCGGCCCAGACACAATTATTTCGCGAGGAGTGACGTGAGCCAGCCAGCGCTGAAGCTAGCCACCATCTGCACCGGCAACATCTGCCGCTCGCCGATGGCCGAGGTGATCCTAAAACACCTCATCGCCGAGGACCCGTCGCTCCGGGGGTGGGTCGAGGTCACGAGCGCCGGCGTGGCCAACTGGCACGTCGGAGACGATATGGATCCCCGCGCGCGCCGAGCGCTCGATCGCGCCGGGTACTCCCTTGACGGCACACCCGGCGCCTTCGCAAGTCCGGCGTACCTCAACGTTCAAGACATCGTCACCGTCATGACACGCGAGCATCTTCACGAAGTGAGGAGCCGGCTCACGAATCGGGCGACCGAGGTCGTGCTCTGGCGCCACCTCCTCGATCCGCGACACGACCTCGATGTCGCCGATCCGTACTACGGCGACGACCGCGAGTTCGACGAGTGTCTTGCGATGCTCAAGTCCGGGGGCGAGCGTCTGACGTCGGTGCTTCGTGCTCGATTGCATGAACGATCGATCGGCGCTTAAGTTCAACCACCGAGTGGCTCGATAGGTTGTTGCGGTGGAGGGAACATGCGCACGCGTCTGACCGACCTGCTCGGCGTCGAGCATCCCGTGATGCTCGCTGGAATGGGGGGCGTCTCCTACAGCGCACTTGTCGCTGCCGTCTCTAACGCCCGCGGCTATGGCTGCCTTGGCGCGTCGACCATGTCGAGCAGTCAGCTGGCGCTCGAGATCGCTGCCACCAAGGCGTTGACGTCAAAGCCGTTCGGTGTCGACCTGCTCACCGCATTCCCCGACACCCTCACCTCGAACGTGGAGCTGCTGATCGAGGGCGGTGCGAGCACCTTTGTCGCGGGACTCGGCGTGCCGCGCCACGTCATCGATCTCTGCCATCGAAACGGGGTCCTCGTCATCTCAATGTGCGGAAAGGTCGAACACGCTCGTCGCGCACTCGACGCGGGCTGTGATGTCGTCGTGGCCCAAGGCACCGAAGCTGGTGGCCACACCGGCACTGTCGCCACGTTTCCTCTGGTGCCGCTCATCGTCGACGCCGTCGACGGCGCCATTCCTGTTGTCGCTGCGGGAGGCGTCTTCGACGGCCGCGGACTCGCGGCGGCCCTCGCACTCGGCGCCGACGGCGTCTGGATCGGGACGCGTTTTATTGCGACGCCGGAAGCACGAGCACTCCCGGGCTTTCGCGAGCGCATTCTCGAAGCTCACGAGGACGACACCATCATCTCGCGCGCGTACAGCGGCAAGACGATGAGAGTCATCAAGAACGACACGACCGAGCGATACGAACTCGATCCGACGCTGCTCAAGAAGTTCCCCGACCAGCTCGCCGTCTCGATCGGTGAGGGCACGTTCCATCTCGGCGGCGACGAGACGACGCTGGGTGTCGACCCGCGTCGCGAGGGTTACCCGGCGGGCCAAGCGGTCGGCGCCATCGAGGAGTTGGTACCGGCCAGCGAACTGGTCACCCGCATCGTCGAACAAGCAGAGTCCATCCTCGCGAGACTTTCATCGACGACGGCAACTCGCCCAACGTGATGAGAAAAGTCTCCGCGCGCGACCGCTCGATGGACCAGCACTCCCTAAGAGGCTGTGTTCTATTTGGTGAGTGCGCCAAGGGCCACGACCGACACCATCAAGTCGTGGCCTATTCAAGTGACCTGACCAACGCCCAGTGGAACCTCCTCGAACCCTTGCTTCTGGTTTCCTCCAAACGGGGGCCGAAGCACGGATCCGACCTGCGCCACGTCGTCGACGCGATGCTCTACATCTCACACACCGGGTGCCAGTGGCGTTTCCTGCCCGAGCAGTTCGGTCCCTGGACCCGGGTGTGGTCTCAATTTCGTCGGTGGTCGAGGAACGGAACGTGGACGCGGCTCCTCACCACACTGCACGCCTCATCTCGCATGAAGCTTGGCAAAACGGACTCACGCCCTTCGATGGTGGTCATCGATACGCACCTCGCTCGGGGAGCTTCGAACGGGGGTGTCACCTTTCACAACCAGGGTGGCCCCTACGGCCGGACCAACGGCTCCAAACGCATCGTGTGCGTGGACGTCACGGGGCTACCGCTGTGCGTGAGAGTCGTCCCCGCCTCAACCTCCGAAGCGAGCGCCGTCGAACAGATACTCAATGACCTTGCCCACTCGAGTGCGGGCGAACGACTAGAGCTCGTGCTCATTGACCGCGGCACTGCGGCCTCAGCGGCCACACGACTCTCGACAAAGTTTAACTACGAGGTTCGCAGGGTCGGATGGGACGAGCCTTCGCGCAACGAGCATGTGGCCAAGATCTTTCGTCCCATCCGACACGCCTGGCGAGTCGAGGTTGCCCACGGTCGCCTCGTGCGACGTCGTCGTCTGGCGCGCTGTTTCGAGAACACCGTGGCTTCAGCCACCGGATGGTTGCACGTCGCCTCGATCACCGAAGTCCTCCGGGTCCTGTGCTGATCCACTGGCGACTCAAGCACCGCCTCCGAAGACCTGGACCGCGTCGTCAGGACGATGGCCACGGCATCGACATTCCCGCGACTCAGTCTCGAACCCATCGGCGTCAAAGAAGCGCCGTGTCGACATAGAGCTCCCGGGTGCTCAGCACTAAGTGTGGCTGGCCGACACCCCACTCGCCAGTTCTAAATTGAGAAGTTCGTGGCCGACGCCACAGCGCCGCTCCCTTGCTCTTGACGTGAGATTGATGGGGGTATTGAGTGCGCTGGATTTGTCGATAAGTACAGTCTTCTCCATGAACGACGCTGGACGATTAGATGCGCCGCACAACAATGAAGGCGCTCCGTCACGCCCTAATGTCCTGGAGACGGCCAGGTCCATAGTTGCTGACCGGTTCCCCGACGTCCGTGCGGCTGTGCTTGCGGGAAGTTTCGCAAATGGGAACGCCACCGCCACGAGTGACCTTGACATTGTCGTCCTGCTCGCCGGGCCCCCTGCTCCTTACCGCGAAACAGTGCGTGTCGAAGAGGCCCCAGTTGAGTTGTTCGTTCACACCTCTGACTCGAAGTTGTACTGGTACGAGCGAGAACGATCCGAAGGTCGCTGCACGCTGGCGCACATGCTGGCCACGGGTGTCGCACTGACCGGTCCAGAGACTGAGACAATGCAGGCAGAGGCGAGGGCCTGGGTTGCTGACGGCCCCGAACCATGGACGCCGGAGCAGTTAGAGCAACGCAGATACGCACTCACCGATGCCTTAGACGACCTTGTCGGAGCCAGTAACCCAGATGAGCGCGACGCGGTGGCAGGGCAGGTGCTACTGATGGTTGCTGAGCTCGCTTTGAATCTGCGGGGCGCCTGGCAAGGTCGAGGGAAGTGGGTGGTGCGACAGCTGCGGTCGGCAGACGTTGAGCTGGTCGAGGACCTGATGTTGGCCCACCGAGAAGCCGTGGCCACGGGGCAGGTCGACCATCTGGTCAGGAGTGGCGAGGCTGTTCTTGACGAGGCCGGAGGCCGACTAACGGAAGGCTTTTCTATTCGATAGTCAGGCCATCCACCGCAGACGACTGGCGGCTCTCAAAGGGTCTCACTGTGAAGCTCCCACGCCCTGGTCGAGCGCACGACTGATGGGAAGCCCAATCCCTCAACCGTAGAAGGAAGCAGTCCAAAAAAGGCAACAGAAAATCTCACGTCAAGCCCAACGCGATGTCGTCGCGCTCGGCGATGAGGGTAGAGAGGTCGCTCCTCGAGTCGCACTTGCTGAACTTTCGCGTTGATGCGTGCCATCGACTGCGCGACGTCAATGGCGGCCCATCGAAGGCTCATGAATTCATTATCCCCAAGAAGCGTTCGCGCCAGAGGTTGAGGCCATCGTCCACTGATCACATCTTTGCTGCGGTCGACTGAGGCAGTTCTCACATCCAGTATCGCTCCGCGACGTGTCACAGGCCCATCCAATACTGAGCTCAGTGGCGACGCGACCGACTGCCACCATCCTCTCGCACACGGGTCAGGTGCTGTCGCGACCCGTTACGTTCCAGTTCGCCCTTGACCCCAACGCCGAGCAGAGGATACTTCTGGCCAAGTGCGCGGGCGCCCGTCGCTTCACCGTCAATCACCACCTGGCTCGGGTGAAAGCCAATCTGGACGCCCGGTCGGCCGAGCGAGAAGCTCTCGGTGAGAGCGGCGATCCGCGCGAACCATCGACTCCCTCGCTCTCTTGGACCGCGTTCTCTTTCATCAACGAGTTCAACGCCTGGAAGAATGGCGAGTCTGCCACCTCGCCGGTCAACGAGGATGGCAGTTGCGGCCTGGCCTGGCGCCACGAACTGCCCGGCGACGTCTTTGAGTGCGCTTCCGTGGACGCGGCCCGAGCGCTCGAGAACTTCTCCGCATCGCGCCGCGGTGAGCGGGGTGGAGCGCCGGTCGGGTTTCCCCGCTTCCAGGCCAAGGGGAAGGTGATACCGAGTTTCCGAGTGCGCAATCGCGCGACGGCTGACCGATCTCCCTCGAGCCAGTCCATCCGCTTCACCGATCCCTCGCACCTGCGACTGCCCAAGTTCGGACCGGTCAAGGTCTTCGGGCCCACTCGCAAGGTGCGCCGGATGATCGACGCCGGTCGCTTCCACGTCTATTCGGCGACGCTCACGCAGCGTGGCGGTCGCTGGATTGCGTCACTGACCGGTGTCGCCGCCGAACTCCATCAGGCCCAGCGCAGTCGTAGCGTCCGTCACGCCGTTCCCGTCGGAGTCGACCGAGGGATTTCCTCCCTCTACGTCGCCGCTGGCGCCGACGGCGTTCTCACCCAGAGCTTCGAGGGGGTGAAAACAGTGAAGCAAGCGCAATCCACGCTCAAGGCGGCCAACCGGGCCCTGGCCAGAACCACAACGGGGTCCACCGGCCGCCAGCGAGCACGGGCAAGACTCGCAGAGACGCATCGAAAGGTTGCCAACACCCGCCGACACCTGGTGCACCAGGCCTCCAACGCCCTCGTGAACAGATGTCAGATCCTCGTTCTAGAGGACCTGAACGTCGCGGGCATGGTGAGGAACCGCCGCCTGGCGAGGTCGATCTCTGACGCGGCGATGGGAGAGCTCTCTCGCCAGATCCTCTACAAAGCTCGGTGGCACGGGGTTGAAGTGCGAGTAGCCGACCGATTCTTTCCGAGTTCTAAAACATGCTCAGACTGTGGCGCGCTCAAGAGCGACCTCGACCTGTCGACCCGCA